>CAWACP010000005.1:0-697877 GCA_963780655.1 uncultured Acidobacteriota bacterium
TCGGCCGCTGCCGCGGCACGGGTCTGACCGTCAGAAACTTTAGCGGAAGCCGATGACATCTTCGCCGCAAACAGCGAGCGCCGGAACAGGCGTTACTTTATTGTCGATGCGCTCCGGCTCGCTCTGAACTGGGGAGCCCGCCGGCTCGCCTCACCACGCATGTATCATCTGGACGCGAAGAACGCGACCCGAGAGCAGGAACCCCTTGCCCATGACATTGTAGCCCACCGATGTCAGTAAATCGTGCAGTGCGGCGTAGTCGCTGTCGTTATGGTAGGTGGTAATCGCCAGTCGGGGACGAGATCTCCGCAGAAAGTTCTTTCCGCCAGAGAAGATTGCCGGCTCGGCGCCTTCCGCATCGCATTTGATGAAGGTCGGCTTCTGTTCCATCGTCTCTACCGCTTCGTCGAGAGTCAGCACCGGTACTTCGTAGGAGCCGGGCTCCGGCCCGTAAGAGATTCGGCTGGCTTCGCCAGCGAGTGATGCTGACCTCGTCCCGAGGCGTTAGCGGCGCGTCATTTGTATTCGCCGCTGCGGGCCGTGAAAAGGAACCATTCACTGCATTCGACAGCTGAAGCCGGGCTAGTCTCCCGTCTTAGATAATTCTTTACACCGCCTGACCTTATCGAGAATGACATCGGCAGAGGCTTTCCAAACGAACGGAGTCGGATCGTCATTCCGGTTGGCCAGCCACTGGTAGATAGCCTTATCCAATTCGTCGGCATTGTGGAACGTTCCTCGGCGGATCAATATCCCGCGCCTTCTCCTCAAACTGCGGATCATTGGACAGTTTGAAGCGTTCCACACGATGCGGCTGCACGTCGTGACGCCGCCAGACGCAGTGCACGATGGGAGCGGGAGACGCGCAGGTGTTTGGCGAGCATCCGTACGCTCCAGTGTGGACTACCGTCGCCGGGGCGCGTCTTCAATGTCGTATCCAGAATCTTCTGCTCCAGCTCAGGCGTCAGAATCGCGGCTTGGCGTCTGCGACTGCGAATTCCCGGAACCGCATTCATCCCATCCCTCGCGAAGGCGGCACGCAATGCCAGGATAGTAGGCCGCGAAACATTCAGTTGCTGTGCGATCGCCTGATTGGCGACGCCTTGATGAGCGAGCGGCAGAAGGCGGGAGCGGAGCGCCACTTTCTGAGAGGAATTGCCGTTGCGAATCAGTGCTTCGAGTTGCCGTTTCTGCTCGGCATTCACTGCCAGCGGAGGTGCCGTGGCGAACCTGCCTAAGTATAAAGCGACCCTCGTTGATTGTAAATAATTACTTGAGACGGGACACTAGCCTTCCAGCCGGCGCACGATTAGTAAGTTGTTGGATCCATGGTTCGACAAGATCACAAACGCGAACTCATACGTCGGATACTGCCCTGAGTAGACCTTTTCGAAACGATTGTACCACTCGTCGAAGCGGTCGCACCCAATATCCTCGGTGACGTAAACGCCGCCGGGGCGAAGGTGATCGAGTGACTCCTCTAAGAAGGAGATGTTGGCTTCAAAGGTATGTAAACCGTCCTCCACGATAATATCCGCACCTCCCTGCAAATCCGAGTGGGACCATAGCTCACGGATAGAGGACCGGTCAAGCTGATTACAATAAAATGTCTTGATCCCATCCTCCTGAAACAGAATCCCGCGATCGATATCAGCACCATAAACAAGAGCGTGGGGGAAAAGCTGATGCCAACCGCGAAGCGATGCCCCCGGTGCCCCAAAGACTCCCATGTTCGATAACACGTCCAGGTTGTTGGTGCCCAGGCCGAGCTCAAGGATCCGGAGTCGCTCGTCAGAGAAATCCCTGAAGAGTGCTGAATACAAGGGCGTGTAGTTGTGCCAGCCTTTGTCGCTTCCCCACTTCGTCATGACTCGGCACATCTCTGTCGGAGCCAGAAGGTTCACGCCTTGAAGTCGCCTCGCAAGATGAGACGGGCGCAGCGCCGCCCCGAAGCCGCGGACATCTGGCGTACGTTTGACAACCCGGCAACTGAGTAGGCGGGGGAAGTAGGACGAAAGACACCAGTATAGAAATCGGAGAACTTGTACTGTTCTCGGGGAGAGGGTGCGACGAACTAAAGGATGGAGGAGTCGTTTAACACGCTTCATTGTGGATTGTCTTAATTGGACAGCTTTGTGGTTCTTTCCCAGACGGGGTGAGTACAATCTACAAAGGCCGTGAGTTCCTCATAGAAAGGGTCGTCCTGGTCGAGGGCCGGCCGGGTACAATGACTAACGTACGAATCTGACTGCTGCGCTACCCGTCTCCAGATCACCTCGCAGGCTCCAGGCGCAGCACGTTTGGCGGCGGGAGGTTTGGTTTCGGTCCCTGCCGCAAGGCCCAACGCATGATCGAGGTGAGAGTCTGCGCCTTGACATCCCAGCTTAAGCATCCCCGCGCATAGGAAACGCCCTGCTTCCGGCCCTATGGAGGACCCCTTTGATTTTCGCCTTCATCCTCTTGAGTATAGCTGCAAGAGTCTCGAATCGCGAGGCAGGATCGTGATAGCCGGGCGCGCGACGCAGGAGTGAGAATCGGCTGCCCTCCAGGAAGCCCAGTAATCCTCGAAGCGACCATTAGGGTGGCAGCAGCGCAGTGCGAGGATGGCGTTAGCGCGGCGAACCGTCCAGAACATACCGGACCGCTTGAGCCGGGAGCCGATCACTGTTTGCATCGGTCTTCGATGACGCCGGAGCCTACGAACAGGTGTTGACGGCGGAACTGGGGATAGCGCATTCGATCGGCGTTCCTTTCGAAGTAGTCCGGCTCGGTACGAATCTGCTCGGGATTGTCGGATGAGAGGGAGCGGATCGAGGTCACCAGCTTTTCGATTTTTCCCGTGGCGAGGAGACGTTTCTGATGAACCTTCATCCACGTCTTCTGCTGCGGCCGTCGTCATGGGGATTTAGCTTCCGCACAAGTTCCCAAAGATACTGGCGGGCGTGATCACAGATCCGCGATCTGAAGGGCACACCTTTGCCGAAACGGGCCAAAGCGGTTGCTGCTGCGGGTGGTGAGGCGGTAGCGAAGTTCTGCGCAGTTTGCTGTCACCGCGTCGCGGCTCTCGCCCGTCGCCACACGTCCAGGTCTCTGGGCGACGCGGGATTCGGCCGGGCCTGATGGCCGAGGCGCAGACGTGCCGCGACCGGTTCCAAGCAGGCAGTTCCGCGCACGCAAAGGTGGATGCGGCAGCGCCCGGGAGACATGCTCACCGGCGCTGGCGTACGTTTCAGCGTGGTATAAACCGATCATGGACGCGGGTGTTATTCACGTGGCGTTTTGCACGGATGCCAATATGGAGGTTCCGCTGCATGCCGCGGCGTATTCACTGCTGTGCAGCTGTTCGCATCCCGTAGCGATTCACCTGGTACAGAGTGGTCTCGAAATGCCGCGAATCAAACTCCTTGAGCGAACTCTCCGCGCTGCAAAGATGCCTGTTGAACTATTTATCGTGAAGGGGGAGACGAGTCGTTTTTCGGGATTGCGGGCGCTACACGGAAACTACTTCACCTATTCTCGTCTGCTCCTGCCGGAAATGCTTCCTGATGTCGACCGCGTGCTTTATCTTGACTGCGACCTCGTTGTACTGTGCGATGTCGCCGAACTGTACTTCCGAGATCTGAATATGTCGGGGATCGCGGCCGGCGGTATCGGAGATATGGCGCATGCCCTCGACAGTGCATTCTGGAGCAGACTTGGATACTCGCCGGACACGCCGTCCTTCAACGCAGGCGTCCTTCTCATGGACCTTGACCACTGGCGTCGGAACGGCCTTGTCGACAAGTGCCTGCAGTTCGCTCGCGCGCACCCGGATGATCTCCGCTCCGCTGACCAGACGGTGCTGGTTGGGGTTTTCGCCGGGCAATTTGTTCCGCTGGAGAAGCGATGGAACCATCTGCTGCACACCTGGTCGACGCGGGTGAGCGTCCCGGAAGAAGCGATCTATCATTTTGCGGGCAGCCCGAAGCCATGGGATCTCTTCGGACGCACGCTGCACAGAAATGCGGACTTGTTCTACGATGTCATCGCTCATACGGAATTCAGGTCTTACCATCCTCTGCGGGTAAATACCATTCGCAACGCTCAGAGAGCCTTTGCGATAAAAGGCTCACTGGTGCAGAGTTTCCGCCGTAGCCTCAGGAGCAACGCCGACAAGTAACGCGATCGCGCCAATCGTGCTCGGTCCCGGAGTCCGCCAAATCTTCTACCGCGCCGGCGCGGACTGGCCATTCAGAAACGGAGCGACATATTCGGCAATCTCCGCCCTTGAGCAAGCTCCCTTCGGCGATTAAGCCGGAGAGCTTCGGCCGTGCATAGTTGACAGCCGTAGACAGCAGAGCGACGACTGGCGCCGCCAGACTCCATCCGGGTGCGCGCCATTTCGGTAAAACGGGGTCAAGCAATGCGCCTGCGATTACAACTGCGGCGACGACTTCCCGCGATCCCGCGACCTTGATCGTCCGGGTGGATGAACCAGGCCCTCCTCACTCATCCACGGAGCAGCGAGCAGCATGAGAAGAGTAATCCAGGGATTCGCTGGAAAACCAAAACGGCTGTTCCAGGCCTCGGAGGCCATCGTCGAGGCGAGTGCGCCTGCAACCAGAACCGTGACTGCAAGGGCAATCTTTTCCGAGTCGATCAGTCGAGTCCCAGCAGATTAATATCTTGAAAAGAACACGCTCAGGGTTGCGGAAGCGCGGTAATCGAACGCCACTCCTTTTCGCAACAATCCGGTCACCGCCGCCGAGATCGCGCCGAGCAGGGAACCAGAACCGGGTAAGCGATATGCTCAACCCACTCGTTCCCCCGTCCCGACCGGAACGAGGCAGGTCAGCACGAGGCTCGACGGTTTCGTGCGCTGACCGGGCCATCCGGCCAAAGACAGACCCCCGGAGCACAGTAGTGAGGCGCCGGTTCATTACGTTACCCCCCGATTCAGCAAATATGAAGTGTTTCATGATAGCAATGAGGCGCCAAGGTAGCAACGCGCTACGGCTGCGGTTCCACGCAGGCAATGTCAACAATGTCAACTCAGGCCATGTCAACATGTCAACGCAGGCCATGTCAACGCCAAGTAGAAATGTCCTAATCTCTGCCAAGTAGAAATGTCCGGTTTGGAGGGCAGAGTTGGAAGGTAGGGGTTAAGGTGGAGACGATGTTTCGGGGGAGTCGCGCTCCCCGGGGCAGATCCGAAGACCGCTGCGACGGGGCTGGCTCCGAAGCAGATGGCGCCAAGCCCCCAGTCAAACCGGGCCTTATGCTGCCCGTTCTGGGGGTTTTGGTTTTTCAGGACAGATCTGCTTTGGTGAAGTCTCGGAGCAGCGGTCTTCGGATAAATCAAGCGCGAAGATGGCCGGGCCGCTTTTGCCCGGCCTACCGAATGGGTTTTGCGCCGCGCACCGTGGAAGAAGCCGGTGTGGTGAACAGCGCTGCTTTTTCCGGTCTGGTCAGATAGAAGTTCCTCATCCATTGGCTCTTCGGACGTGGCGCCGACACCTTCCGGGCTTTGGGCGCGACCGGCGCTTTGGGGCTTGCGGGGCATGCGGTAATCGCCAGGTAGTGACGCCGGAAGCGCACCATCAAAGACCCGTCGAGACGAACTTCGACCCGCACCTGGGCTCCGCGTAAGCCGGCACGGATGTCGGCGCGCGCGATCTGCCAGGTCTGGTTGTCGAACTGGAGCGTGTAGTTGTTGGCGACTTGCCTGGTCTCGACATAACTCAACGAAGCGGGCAGGGAATGAGTCGCGGCCAGGGGGCGGTGCGCATCGTCGGCGCGGGCCGGTACGACGGACAACTTCTGGTTCCACCAGGGGATAAACTTCGCCTCCAGATACGCGTTGGCTTGTTCCAGTGTGCTGGCTCCGGCCACGCGCAGCCCCTTCACCAACCGATCCTGCGCCGTCTGGAAACTGCGCTCGATCCGTCCCTTGGCCTGCGGCGAATGGGCCGCTATCCAGACAATGTCCAGTTCCGCCAGCGCCCGGCCGATCTGCGTGGGCGGTAACGGCTCGCGCTCGTCGCGCGGCAGTTCTTTGCGGTCCCGGGCGATCTTCGGCGCGGTTTGAAACAGACTGGCTTTGTCGGTGTAGAAGCTGAGCGGCCGCCCGTGACGCTCCAGATAGCTCCACAGCAGGCGCATGTTCTCTGCGGTGGAATCGTGCATCACAAAGCGCGCATGAACGCGACTGGAGGCGTCGTCGATCATGCTGATCAGATACAGCTTCGGGCCGCGATCCTCCAGCCAGGCGTGCTCGCTGGTATCCCATTGCACCAGCTCGCCGACCCGTGACCGGCGCTGCCGCCACTCGTGGATCTTCTCGATGCGCTGCTTGCGGGCACGCCACAGCTTGCTTTCGATCATCCATGTCCGCACGGTCTCGCGCCCCGCGTGAATCTCGTGCCGGTCGGCCAGGTACTCGGCGGCCAGAGTCGGACCGAAGCCGGCATAGATCTCGCGGCTCAGGATCTCGACCGCGGCCCGCCTGGTCTTGTCGTCCAGCTTGCGGTTGGATCTCCGGCCACGCAGTGCGTGCACGATCACGGCGTCGCCGTGGCCCTTCAGTTTCTTCAGCAGCCGCCGAACATGCCGTTCGCTCTGGCCGATCTCCTCGGCGGCCTGCCGCTGCGTGATCAGTCCCTTCCTGGCCTTCTTCAATGCGACCAGCCGGTCGCGGTCCCGTTGAGTCATGAGAAGTGTTCCTGCTTCCACCTCTCCACACTGACCTCGTCAATAGGACATTTCTATCTGGCACGATTAGGACATTATCATTTTGCGCCAACATAGCTCAACGCAGGCCATGTCAACGCCAAGTAGAAATGTCCTAATCTCTGCCAAGTAGAAATGTCCGGTTTGGAGGGCAGAGTTGGAAGGTAGGGGTTAAGGTGGAGACGATGTTTCGGGGGAGTCGCGCTCCCCGGGGCAGATCCGAAGACCGCTGCGACGGGGCTGGCTCCGAAGCAGATGGCGCCAAGCCCCCAGTCAAACCGGGCCTTATGCTGCCCGTTCTGGGGGTTTTGGTTTTTCAGGACAGATCTGCTTTGGTGAAGTCTCGGAGCAGCGGTCTTCGGATAAATCAAGCGCGAAGATGGCCGGGCCGCTTTTGCCCGGCCTACCGAATGGGTTTTGCGCCGCGCACCGTGGAAGAAGCCGGTGTGGTGAACAGCGCTGCTTTTTCCGGTCTGGTCAGATAGAAGTTCCTCATCCATTGGCTCTTCGGACGTGGCGCCGACACCTTCCGGGCTTTGGGCGCGACCGGCGCTTTGGGGCTTGCGGGGCATGCGGTAATCGCCAGGTAGTGACGCCGGAAGCGCACCATCAAAGACCCGTCGAGACGAACTTCGACCCGCACCTGGGCTCCGCGTAAGCCGGCACGGATGTCGGCGCGCGCGATCTGCCAGGTCTGGTTGTCGAACTGGAGCGTGTAGTTGTTGGCGACTTGCCTGGTCTCGACATAACTCAACGAAGCGGGCAGGGAATGAGTCGCGGCCAGGGGGCGGTGCGCATCGTCGGCGCGGGCCGGTACGACGGACAACTTCTGGTTCCACCAGGGGATAAACTTCGCCTCCAGATACGCGTTGGCTTGTTCCAGTGTGCTGGCTCCGGCCACGCGCAGCCCCTTCACCAACCGATCCTGCGCCGTCTGGAAACTGCGCTCGATCCGTCCCTTGGCCTGCGGCGAATGGGCCGCTATCCAGACAATGTCCAGTTCCGCCAGCGCCCGGCCGATCTGCGTGGGCGGTAACGGCTCGCGCTCGTCGCGCGGCAGTTCTTTGCGGTCCCGGGCGATCTTCGGCGCGGTTTGAAACAGACTGGCTTTGTCGGTGTAGAAGCTGAGCGGCCGCCCGTGACGCTCCAGATAGCTCCACAGCAGGCGCATGTTCTCTGCGGTGGAATCGTGCATCACAAAGCGCGCATGAACGCGACTGGAGGCGTCGTCGATCATGCTGATCAGATACAGCTTCGGGCCGCGATCCTCCAGCCAGGCGTGCTCGCTGGTATCCCATTGCACCAGCTCGCCGACCCGTGACCGGCGCTGCCGCCACTCGTGGATCTTCTCGATGCGCTGCTTGCGGGCACGCCACAGCTTGCTTTCGATCATCCATGTCCGCACGGTCTCGCGCCCCGCGTGAATCTCGTGCCGGTCGGCCAGGTACTCGGCGGCCAGAGTCGGACCGAAGCCGGCATAGATCTCGCGGCTCAGGATCTCGACCGCGGCCCGCCTGGTCTTGTCGTCCAGCTTGCGGTTGGATCTCCGGCCACGCAGTGCGTGCACGATCACGGCGTCGCCGTGGCCCTTCAGTTTCTTCAGCAGCCGCCGAACATGCCGTTCGCTCTGGCCGATCTCCTCGGCGGCCTGCCGCTGCGTGATCAGTCCCTTCCTGGCCTTCTTCAATGCGACCAGCCGGTCGCGGTCCCGTTGAGTCATGAGAAGTGTTCCTGCTTCCACCTCTCCACACTGACCTCGTCAATAGGACATTTCTATCTGGCACGATTAGGACATTATCATTTTGCGCCAACATGTCAACGCAGGCCATTGACAAGAAGGCCGCCGCGCCGATACAATCTTAAGGTCGTTTGCGGGCCGCCTGCTTTGAGGCCGGTTCGTAAACGGCTATGTTTCGGTCAGTTAAGCTCTGCAAACGTTCGATGTGACGCGTTGTGCGGTAGCTTTGCCTTCCCGTAGCTCTCCTTTCCTTCACGCTCACAATGAGTAGTTCCGAAGTCAAAAAGCGAATTGTGAATTTTCGCCTCACCGAGGAAGAGTACCGTCTGCTTCGCGACGCGTCAACGGCAAATGGCGCCCGAACCATATCGGACTTTGCGAGATCTGTCCTGTTGGTGCAGTCCGGCCATTCCTGTTCGACAAACGGGGCGGGGGAGACGATATCGAGGCTCGAACTGCGGCTTGCTGAGTTGGAATCCAAATTAAGCATGCTCTGTGCTGCGCTGCATGTTAATGTTAACGGATCATCCGACATATTCGGATGCGAGGAACACTGAGGTTTGTATGCGAACATTACTGATTTCTGCCGTGCTTTGTGTGGGCTGTATGCGTGTGGCGCTGGCGGACACCCCGACCCATTCGGGTCAGACAATGCAGCCAGGTACGAGCGCGAATCTTCCCGCCCAGCCCATCGGCGGGAACGATCTTCTGGATGTTTCGGTTTACGACGCTCCGGAGTTCAGCCGCACCATTCGTGTCAGTTCGGATGGCGTCATCAGGATGCCGATGCTGCAGAAGCCGATCCGGGCCGAGGGGCTGATGCCGGCCGAACTGGAAGGGGCAATCAGTCAGGAGATAAAGACCGAGCAACTGCTGGTGGACCCTGTTGTTACAGTCACGATCATCGAGTATCAAAGCCATCCCGTATCAGTTGTGGGGGCCGTCAGGACGCCGATCACTTTCCAGGCCAATAAACCGATCACGCTGCTCGAAGCGTTGACGAACGCTGGAGGGCCGTTGCCCGAAGCGGGGTCCGAGGTTCTGGTGACGCGTACAACAATAGGCGCCGACAACAAACCAGTCGAATTCACACAGCGGATTCCTATCAGGGCGCTCCAGGATGGCACGGACAGCAGCATGAACATCGTCCTGCATGGTGGGGAGCAGGTCCGGGTGCCCGAGGCAGGCAAGATCTATGTCGTGGGGCAGGTGAAGAAACCCGGCGTCTATCCTGTTCAGGATCGCGGGCAGACAACGCTGTTGCAACTGCTTGCGCTAACTGAGGGCCTCGATGGCGTCACCGGAAAAGAGGCTTATATTTATCGCCGGGAGGCCTCCGGTTCCAAGAATGAGATTCCGGTCAATCTGAAGAGCGTGCTTCAGCGTAAATCCCCGGATGTGGCTCTGGTGGCTAACGATATTCTTTACGTTCCCGAGGATTCACGGAAGAAAATGACCTTGTCGGCGCTTGACAAGTTGCTTATCTTCGGTACCGCTGTAGGCACGATGGCGATAGTCTACGGCGCAATTCGTTGACGAGTGGACGCTGTTCAGTGGAGTAGTTGCTAAGTTCAGGTTCGTGAAATGTTACCAGCTAACTTAAATCCCCTTTCTCCCGTTCCCGGCGCAGATAATGGTCATAATACCAGTCTGATGGCGTACACGGGTGTTCACCCCGATCCGGCTGCCAGGGAGGAGGAGCAAACCCGGCCCTTTTCTCATTATCTGTGGGTGCTCCGCCGGCACAGATGGAAGATCGCCGCCTTTGTCGTGGCATCCATGGTAGCTGCGCTTGTGGTCACTAAGCGCATGACTCCGATGTATGCGTCTACGGCGACCGTCGATGTGGATCGGGGAACGCCAGAGGCCGTAGTGGGTCAGGAGGCGACGCGCGGCGGCGCCACGGGTGGTGATGACGAGCCTTTTCTCACTACGCAGACAAACCTGATTCAGTCGGACGCGGTTCTTCGCCCGGTGACGGAAAGATACGATCTCCTGCGTGTGGAGCATCAAATCGGATTGTCGCGGCAGGGAAATCTGCGCAAGGAGAACGCCCCGATCAAGCTAAGGATGCTGACTGTAGTTCGTCCGCCGACCACCTATCTGATTCAGATCAGCTATCGCGCCACGGATCCGCAACTAGCGGCCGATGTCGCTAATGCCATTGCGCGGAGTTATATCGAGAGCACCTATAACGTCCGGTTCGAGTCCGCTCTTGGGTTGTCCAGCTTCATGGAGAAGCAGATCGCGGAGCTAAAGGCGAAGATGGAGAGGTCGGGTGAGGCGCTTGCGCGATTCGAACGTGACCTGAACGTGATTAACCCGGAAGACAAGACACCGATTCTGTCCGCGCGCCTCCTGCAACTGAATACGGAATATACGAGCTCCCAGGCGGACCGGGTCAAGAAGGAGGCGGTATGGAAATCGCTCAGTGACGGGTCGGCCGATGTGACCCAGATTTCCGGACCAGGCGACTCCCTGAAGACAATGCAGGAGCACCTGAACGAAGCAAGACAGAAATTCACCGATGCAGCAAGTCACTATGGCGTCAATCATCCCGAATACAAGAAGGCCGCCGGACAGGTCGCTGAGCTAACACGCGAGTTGCAGGAGGCGAAACAGACCGTGCAGGGCACGGTAGAAGCGGACTATAAGCAGGCGCTTTCACGCGAGCAAATGCTGCAAAGCGCGGTGGCCGAGACCAAGAGCGAATTTGACAGGTTGAACGCACGATCTTTTCAGTATCAGGAGTTGAAACAAGAGGCGGATGGAGACAAGAAGCTCTACGACGAGCTCATGCAGAAGATTAAGGAAGCCAGTATCAACTCCGGTTTCCAAAGCAGTGAAATCCGTCTTGTCGACATGGCCCGGCCAGGAGCCGGTCCGGTCTCCCCGCGGCCTCTCATAAACCTGTTACTCGTAGCGATGCTCTCGCTGACTCTGGGGGTGGGCGCTGCAATCGCTTCGGAACTGCTCGACAACACCGTTCGCGATCCGGAACAGGTCCAGCGGCTACTCAACGTTCAGGTCATCGGAATTCTGCCACAAGCCAGAGCGAGGGCGTCTGGGCGGAACAAGAGTAACGGTGACGGTGACAGGAACGCTCTCATGCGGCTGGAAAACGCTTCCGACAAGCAGCTCACCGGTTATATCGAATCTATTCGAACGCTGCGTAATTCCATCCTGCTCAGCGATCTCGACCGGTCGGTCGCCTCACTGTTTGTGACCAGTGCGGCTCCCAAAGAAGGTAAAACAACAACCGCCGTTCATCTGGCGCTGTGCCATGCGGAGCAACGTCATAAAACGCTGCTGGTGGACTGCGATCTTCGGCGTCCCACTATACACAAGTATTTCAGTATTGCGTCCGACACCCCTGGCGTAACCGAAGTGGCCATCAATGGCGTGCCGTGGCGTTCAGTCATACAACGCATCGAGGGAGTCCCCGATTTGCATGTCCTGCCCGGCGGCGTTGCTTCCAGGCTGGCGGCGGATTTGGTTGGCCGCACCATGCAGTCGATCATCGAAGAGGCAAAAAAGGAATACGATCTTGTGGTGATCGACGGCCCGCCTATTCTCGGCTTTGCCGAGCCGCTCCAGCTTGCGGCCGTCGCTGACAGCGTAGTCATTGTTGCGCTCTCCGGAGAAACCAACCGCAGGGCACTCCAGTCGGTTCTGGAATCCGTGAGTCGCGTGCGCGCGCGGGTCAGCGGGATAGTGCTAAACCGCATGGCGAAAGACACGACTGACGGATATTACTATTACGGTTACTACGGAAAGTATTACAAATATTATTCGAAGTATACCGCCAATACAGAAGCGTTTGCGGGTGGCCGATCTTGAGGCCGTTTCGTACGCGGCAATGATTCAGTTAGTTTGGCTCTGCAAACGTTCGATGTGACGCGTTGTGCGGTAGCTTTGCCTCCCCGTAGCTCTCCTTTCCTTCACGCTCACAATGAGTAGTTCCGAAGTCAAAAAGCGAATTGTGAATTTTCGCCTCACCGAGGAAGAGTACCGTCTGCTTCGCGACGCGTCAACGGCGAATGGCGCCCGAACCATATCGGACTTTGCGAGATCTGTCCTGTTGGTGCAGTCCGGCCATTCCTATTCGACAAACGGGGCGGGCGAGACGATATCGAGGCTCGAACTGCGGCTTGCTGAGTTGGAATCCAAATTAAGCATGCTCTGTGCTGCGCTGCATGTTAATGTTAACGGATCATCCGACATATTCGGATGCGAGGAACACTGAGGTTTGTATGCGAACATTACTGATTTCTGCCGTGCTTTGTGTGGGCTGTATGTGTGTGGCGCTGGCGGACACCCCGACCCATTCGGGTCAGACAATGCAGCCAGGTACGAGCGCGAATCTTCCCGCCCAGCCCATCGGCGGGAACGATCTTCTGGATGTTTCGGTTTACGACGCTCCGGAGTTCAGCCGCACAATTCGTGTCAGTTCGGATGGCGTCATCAGGATGCCGATGCTGCAGAAGCCGATCCGGGCCGAGGGGCTGATGCCGGCCGAACTGGAAGGGGCAATCAGTCAGGAGATAAAGACCGAGCAACTGCTGGTGGACCCTGTTGTTACAGTCACGATCATC
This sequence comes from uncultured Acidobacteriota bacterium, assembly GCA_963780655.1. Classification (GTDB taxonomy): domain Bacteria; phylum Acidobacteriota; class Terriglobia; order Bryobacterales; family Bryobacteraceae; genus CAWACP01. The sequence continues at coordinate 13,042 of CAWACP010000005.1, forward strand.
GAGTATCAAAGCCATCCCGTATCAGTTGTGGGGGCCGTCAGGACGCCGATCACTTTCCAGGCCAATAAACCGATCACGCTGCTCGAAGCGTTGACGAACGCTGGAGGGCCGTTGCCCGAAGCGGGGTCCGAGGTTCTGGTGACGCGTACAACAATAGGCGCCGACAACAAACCAGTCGAATTCACACAGCGGATTCCTATCAGGGCGCTCCAGGATGGCACGGACAGCAGCATGAACATCGTCCTGCATGGTGGGGAGCAGGTCCGGGTGCCCGAGGCAGGCAAGATCTATGTCGTGGGGCAGGTGAAGAAACCCGGCGTCTATCCTGTTCAGGATCGCGGGCAGACAACGCTGTTGCAACTGCTTGCGCTAACTGAGGGCCTCGATGGCGTCACCGGAAAAGAGGCTTATATTTATCGCCGGGAGGCCTCCGGTTCCAAGAATGAGATTCCGGTCAATCTGAAGAGCGTGCTTCAGCGTAAATCCCCGGATGTGGCTCTGGTGGCTAACGATATTCTTTACGTTCCCGAGGATTCACGGAAGAAAATGACCTTGTCGGCGCTTGACAAGTTGCTTATCTTCGGTACCGCTGTAGGCACGATGGCGATAGTCTACGGCGCAATTCGTTGACGAGTGGACGCTGTTCAGTGGAGTAGTTGCTAAGTTCAGGTTCGTGAAATGTTACCAGCTAACTTAAATCCCCTTTCTCCCGTTCCCGGCGCAGATAATGGTCATAATACCAGTCTGATGGCGTACACGGGTGTTCACCCCGATCCGGCTGCCAGGGAGGAGGAGCAAACCCGGCCCTTTTCTCATTATCTGTGGGTGCTCCGCCGGCACAGATGGAAGATCGCCGCCTTTGTCGTGGCATCCATGGTAGCTGCGCTTGTGGTCACTAAGCGCATGACTCCGATGTATGCGTCTACGGCGACCGTCGATGTGGATCGGGGAACGCCAGAGGCCGTAGTGGGTCAGGAGGCGACGCGCGGCGGCGCCACGGGTGGTGATGACGAGCCTTTTCTCACTACGCAGACAAACCTGATTCAGTCGGACGCGGTTCTTCGCCCGGTGACGGAAAGATACGATCTCCTGCGTGTGGAGCATCAAATCGGATTGTCGCGGCAGGGAAATCTGCGCAAGGAGAACGCCCCGATCAAGCTAAGGATGCTGACTGTAGTTCGTCCGCCGACCACCTATCTGATTCAGATCAGCTATCGCGCCACGGATCCGCAACTAGCGGCCGATGTCGCTAATGCCATTGCGCGGAGTTATATCGAGAGCACCTATAACGTCCGGTTCGAGTCCGCTCTTGGGTTGTCCAGCTTCATGGAGAAGCAGATCGCGGAGCTAAAGGCGAAGATGGAGAGGTCGGGTGAGGCGCTTGCGCGATTCGAACGTGACCTGAACGTGATTAACCCGGAAGACAAGACACCGATTCTGTCCGCGCGCCTCCTGCAACTGAATACGGAATATACGAGCTCCCAGGCGGACCGGGTCAAGAAGGAGGCGGTATGGAAATCGCTCAGTGACGGGTCGGCCGATGTGACCCAGATTTCCGGACCAGGCGACTCCCTGAAGACAATGCAGGAGCACCTGAACGAAGCAAGACAGAAATTCACCGATGCAGCAAGTCACTATGGCGTCAATCATCCCGAATACAAGAAGGCCGCCGGACAGGTCGCTGAGCTAACACGCGAGTTGCAGGAGGCGAAACAGACCGTGCAGGGCACGGTAGAAGCGGACTATAAGCAGGCGCTTTCACGCGAGCAAATGCTGCAAAGCGCGGTGGCCGAGACCAAGAGCGAATTTGACAGGTTGAACGCACGATCTTTTCAGTATCAGGAGTTGAAACAAGAGGCGGATGGAGACAAGAAGCTCTACGACGAGCTCATGCAGAAGATTAAGGAAGCCAGTATCAACTCCGGTTTCCAAAGCAGTGAAATCCGTCTTGTCGACATGGCCCGGCCAGGAGCCGGTCCGGTCTCCCCGCGGCCTCTCGTGAACCTGTTACTCGTAGCGATGCTCTCGCTGACTCTGGGGGTGGGCGCTGCAATCGCTTCGGAACTGCTCGACAACACCGTTCGCGATCCGGAACAGGTCCAGCGGCTACTCAACGTTCAGGTCATCGGAATTCTGCCACAAGCCAAAGCGAGGGCGTCTGGGCGGAACAAGAGTAACGGTGACGGCGACAGGAACGCTCTCATGCGGCTGGAAAACGCTTCCGACAAGCAGCTCACCGGTTATATCGAATCTATTCGAACGCTGCGTAATTCCATCCTGCTCAGCGATCTCGACCGGTCGGTCGCTTCACTGTTTGTGACCAGTGCGGCTCCCAAAGAAGGTAAAACAACAACCGCCGTTCATCTGGCGCTGTGCCATGCGGAGCAACGTCATAAAACGCTGCTGGTGGACTGCGATCTTCGGCGTCCCACTATACACAAGTATTTCAGTATTGCGTCCGACACCCCTGGCATAACCGAAGTGGCTATCAATGGCGTGCCGTGGCGTTCAGTCATACAACGCATCGAGGGAGTCCCCGATTTGCATGTCCTGCCCGGCGGCGTTGCTTCCAGGCTGGCGGCGGATTTGGTTGGCCGCACCATGCAGTCGATCATCGAAGAGGCAAAAAAGGAATACGATCTTGTGGTGATCGACGGCCCGCCCATTCTCGGCTTTGCCGAGCCGCTCCAGCTTGCGGCCCTCGCTGACAGCGTAGTCATTGTTGCGCTCTCCGGAGAAACCAACCGCAAGGCACTCCAGTCGGTTCTGGAATCCGTGAGTCGCGTGCGCGCGCGGGTCAGCGGGATAGTGCTAAACCGCATGGCGAAAGACACGACTGACGGATATTACTATTACGGTTACTACGGAAAGTATTACAAATATTATTCGAAGTATACCGCTAAGGAAGCTGCCAACTAATCTGCGGTGTTACACGCGCTATGAGCGGAGATTCCTGTGGACGTTCGGAGCGCCTTTCGACGAGCGTCATCCTTCCCAGTTACCGACGTCCTGAAATGCTCACGGGCTGTCTTAAGAGCCTCGCCGCACAGAGTCGGCCGGCGGACGAAGTGATTGTGGTTTGGCAGGGAGACGACTTCGCAACAAAGTTGACGGCCGAGCAGTTCGCTGGGGATACGACTCTCCGGCTGAAGGTAGTTCATCAGCCAGAGCCGGGAATCGTCCCGGCCGAAAATGCGGGTCTGGCGGAAGCCACGGGCGACATCGTTTTCTTGATAGATGACGACGCCAGAGCTCCGGAGGGCTGGCTCGCAAGGCATCTGGCTCTCTATGATGATGTTTCTGTCGGGGCGGTTGGTGGATCCTACGTCAACTTCCGTACTGACAATACTCCCAACCCGCCGGTTGCCCCAAAGCGCATCGGGGAACTTACCTGGTACGGTGGCTGCCACGGAAACCTGCAGGACCATTTACCGGAGTGGAAAAACCGTCAGCCGATTCCCGTGGTCCACCTGATTGGTGGAAACATGAGTCTGCGGCGTTGCGCATTTCATCGATTCGACTCCACGCTCAAGCCCTACTGGGCGCTATTTGAAATGGAGGCATGCCTGCAAGTCTCGCGACGCGGTTATCGCGTCATGTTCGACTTTGGAAATCCCGTATTCCACTATCCAAGTCACCGTGTAACCATACCCGAGCGGCTTACTGCGGGTTATGCTTTCAATCTGGCCTATAATCACGCACTCATTCTTTCTCGACACAGCCCCTGGTGGCTGCGAGGCCCTCGCTTGTGTTACCTGCTGCTGGTTGGTTCTTCTACGACGCATCCGGGATTTGTCGGATTTCTGGTTGGCCTGTTGCGTCACCGCAATCTTCCCAAACAATTCAGCGCTTTGAAGAATTGCCTGCGCTCACACGTCTGCGGATGGATCGATGGATCGAAAACCCGTACTCTGCCCTCGCTTTCCCATATACCAACGGAGGCGGAGAGTGAATTCCACACGCTGGCCGCGTTTGATCGAACAGGCGTCGCGCGCCGCCAACCCGGCAAAGTGACAGAATGACTGCTGCCACTGTCCGGACTCCTCTGCCCTCACGCGGCGCTCCATCGCGTTCCGCGACGGCCGCCCGCTCCGGCGATGCCGTAGCCACGTGGTGCGTCGTGATGCTGCTCAGCGTGGTTCTGGAGGGGGCGGTCCGAAAGTGGATTCTGCCGGAATCGATGCACTGGCTGGCGGCGATCCCTTATCTGGCAAAGGATTTCATCGCCCTCGCGTTTATCGTGCGTTTCGGCATTCCTGTGCGCGCTCGCCTGGCCCGCAGGCTGATTGGGCCGGTGGTGTGCGTCGCCATAGCGCTCGCGCCCGCGGCCATTCTGGGGCTGGTCATATCTGTTCCCAATGCGGTAATCACTTATAAGAATGCGGTGATTTGGCCCGTGTTCGCGTTGAGCCTGGCTGCTAATCTAACCCCCGTGGCGCTCAAACGAATCACACTTACGCTGGCTGGCCTCTGCATCATAAGTGCCGTCCTGGGCGCCTGGCAATACTCCAGCCCTGCTTCTGCCCGTATCAACGCTTATGCCTGGAGTTCGATGGAAAGCGATATCAGCGAGTTTGCGCACGGTAAGGTAAGAGCGACCGGGACATTCTCGTATATTTCCGGGTTCGCTGCTTTCGGGATCGCGTCGTTCTGCTGGCTCTACTGGCGGTATCTGAGCGGCGAACACCAGAATCGTGCGCCGATCATCTGGATGGGCCTTGGCAGTTCTATTGTCATCATGCTGACTTCGGGTTCGCGGGCCCCAATTGTAATGACAGTGGCGGTGTTAGTCATTTCGCAGCTTACGCTGACATCCGCAAAGGCGCGTATACGCTCTCTCGTGGTTATGACGGGATTGCTGCTGCTTGGTGGCATCATCATGGCCACGAGTGACATCATCCAGTCGTGGTGGACGCGCTGGACGACAGCCAGCGATACCGTTCAGGACCGGGTGACGATGGGCGGGTTGACCTTTGTCGACATCGTCATGGCCAACCCGATTGGCCGAGGCCTCGGGGAGCAGTCGCAGCTTTCTGCGTACAAACAGGCGGCGTCGGGGGCAACGAACACCATATATATTGATGACACCCGCAGCCGCGTGGCTGATGAAGCCGGACTTCTCGGACTTATCGCTCTGGCTCTTTCGACGCTCATGGTCGCTTATCTTTCTCTTCGTTTCCTGTTTGGTAAGGATCGAACCGGCCGAGCGGGAGCCTGCGTGTTCGGGGTTCCCACCTTCTGGTTTACGTTCTCCTGTCTCTGGTACGACCACAACACCACGGCATTATGGTGGCTTTGCATCGCGCTATGGATTGGCGCGGGCAGTTTTCGCCGATCCGCAGCGCCAGTATACGCTTCTCTGAACGCACTTGCCCAGCGTCTTCCGGCGCGGCCTCGTTCTGCTCTGGCGCTATGAGCATTCCAATGCCGGCAGAGTCCTTACGCGCTTTTGCCCCGCCGCGGCCCGCGGGGAGGTGCAACCGAATTTTGCATGTCATACCTTCGGTGGGACCATTGCGGGGCGGTCCGAGCCAGGTGGTGCGCCTTCTGGCGCGAGGCGCGGTGGATTGCGGACTCGAGGTCCATGTTGCAGCGACAGACGATAACCGCGGTGAGCGGCTCCGGGTTCCGCTGGGGGTTGCCATTCCGGAAGACGGAGTCAACTGCTGGTACTTTCGGGCGCAGACTCCGTTTTACCTGGTTTCTCTTCCGTTCACGAAATGGCTACGGGCGCACATCGAGGATTATGACGTTGTGCATATCCATGCGCTCTTCTCGTACTGTTCAGTGGCTGCCGCCTTCATAGCGCGGTCCCGCCGCATTCCTTATATCGTGCGGCCGCTCGGCGTATTGAATCGCTGGGGCGTACAGAACCGCCGGCCATGGCTGAAGAGGCTCTCGTTTCAGCTTATTGAAAAGCGGGTTATCGCAAACGCCGCGGCGATGCACTATACAAGCGATCAGGAATTACTGGAGGCCGCCGAGTTCGGAGTATTACAACGCTCGATTGTCATTCCGAATCCAGCGTTGCCGCCGGAGTTCGAACGGCAGGAACTGCTCGGTGAGTTTCGCTCTCGCCACCCTGAGCTGGCCGGCAGAAGAATTCTGTTGTTTCTGTCTCGTATCGACGCCAAGAAGGGGCTGGACATCCTGATCGACGCATATGCCGGGTTGCGCGCGTGCATGCCGGAAGCGGCGCTGGTGATTGCCGGATCCGGCGATGCCGCTCTCACCGAAAAGATAAAGGCGCGCGCGCGCCAGCGTGGGGTGGACCGGGATATCGTGTGGACCGGCTTTCTCGAGGGGCGTGAGAAATGGGCTGCGCTGGCCGACGCGGAATTATTTGTTCTGCCGTCTTACTCAGAAAACTTCGGCGTGGCGGCGATTGAGGCCATGATGTTCGGCGTTCCTGTGGTCGTCTCCGATCAGGTGGCGATTCATAAAGAGGTCGCCCGCGCCGGCGCCGGCATAGTGGCGAGGTGCGATGTGCGCGAGATGCAGGATGCCATGGCGGCCGTCCTTGCTCACCCCGATGCGGTGCGCTCATTCGGGGCGCGGGGCGTCAGGATGGTTTCCGACACATTCTCGCTCGAAAAGGTAACGCGAAAGCTCATCGAGGCATACACCGAGGCCCGGTTCAGGACGGCTGTTTCTAATCGGTTGAGCGAACCGCAATCTCCGGTCACCGGCAGCGCTGGCTCTAAAATGAGCCACGGGACAAAGCAGACGGCCATCCTGCCCCTGCCAGTAAAGGCCTGTAAGCGAATTCTGCACATCATACCCTCCGCCGGACCTTTACGCGGCGGTCCTAGTCAGGTGGTGCACCTTCTCGCGCGCGGCACGGCAGATTACGGACTCGAGGTCCATGTTGCGGCGACAGACGATAATCGCGGTGAGCGGCTCCGGGTTCCGCTGGGGGTTGCCATTCCGGAAGGGGGAGTTACCTGGTGGTACTTTCGGGCGCAGACTCCGTTTTACCTGATGTCTCTTCCGTTCACGAAATGGCTGCGGGCGCACATTGAGGATTATGACCTTGTGCATATCCATGCGCTTTTTTCGTACTGTTCAGTCGCTGCCGCATTCATCGCTCGTTCGAGGGGAGTCCCCTACATCGTGCAGCCGCACGGCGTGTTGAACCGCTGGGGCGTACAGAACCGTCGGCCATGGCTGAAGAGGCTCTCGTTTCAGCTTATTGAAAAGCGGGTCATCGCAAATGCCGCGGCGATGCACTATACAAGCGATCAGGAACTGCTGGAGGCCGCCGAGTTCGGAGCTTCGCAACGCTCGATTGTCATTCCGAATCCAGCGTTGCCGCCGGAGTTCGAACGGCAGGAGCTGGCGGGTGAGTTTCGCTCTCGCCACCCTGAGCTGGCCGGCAGAAGAATTCTGTTGTTTCTGTCTCGTATCGACGCCAAGAAGGGGCTGGACATCCTGATCGACGCATATGCCGGGTTGCGCGAGCGTATGCCGGAAGCGGTGCTGGTGATTGCCGGATCCGGTGATGCCGCACTCACCGAAAAGATAAAGGCGCGCGCGCGCCAGCGTGGGGTGGACCGGGATATCGTGTGGACCGGCTTTCTCGAGGGGCGTGAGAAATGGGCGGCGCTGGCCGACGCGGACTTATTTGTTCTGCCGTCTTACTCAGAGAACTTCGGTGTGGCTGCAATTGAGGCCATGATGTTCGGCGTCCCGGTGGTTGTCTCTGATCAGGTGGCGATTTATAAAGAGGTAGTCAGCGCTGGCGCGGGCATCGTGACGCGGTGCGATGCGCGCGCCATAGAAGATGCCATGGCCGCCCTCCTTGACCACCCGGACGCTCGGCGCTTGTTTGGCGCGCGTGGCATAAGAATGGCTTCCGAGACATTCTCTCTGGGGAAAATCAGTCGTCTGCTGATCGACGTCTATAACAATGCCCGAACCTCTGCCAATTAGAACTGCAGGTTCCTGGATAACGCCTGTTCTCCTGGCGTTTAATGAAGCGCCGAATATCGGCCGAACGCTTGCGGCGCTTACCTGGGCAGAGCGGGTCGTCGTTGTCGATTCGGGTTCCACCGATGGAACCGAACAAATCGCAAGGGTCTTTGCAAACGTACGCTGGTTCCAGCGCGCCTTCGACACGCACGGGGCGCAGTGGCGATACGCAATCCGCCAAACCGGCATCGATACCCCTTTTGTTCTGGCGCTCGATGCGGATATGACGGTGACGAACGAATTCGTGCAGGAACTCGAAACGACTTTCACAGCCGGGCGTTTTGCGGGCGGGATCGTGCCGTTTCGGTATGTCATCCACGACCGCCAGTTGATGGGCTCGATTTATCCGGCTCAACTGCGTGTGTTCCTGAAGGACTCCGTGCAGGTGATCCAGCCGGGGCACAGTCAGGAATTTTGCATCGAGGGACCTGTCTATACGTTCCGGGCCCGAATAAGGCACGATGATCGAAAAGGTCTGGAGCACTGGGCGCGCGCACAGGTAAAGTACGCCTCTCTGGAGTATGAGCGCATGAGGCGAAGCGCCGCCTCGGGAGTAAGAGACCGCCTGCGCCGCGCTGGCGTCATGCCCTTTGTCGCTGGCGCAGCCGCTTGGGTACGCGCGGGCGGACCGTTCCGCGGCGCGGCTGCCCGCAGGTATGCGCTGGAGCGCGCGGCCTTTGAGTGTTTGCTTGGTATCCGCCTGACCGACACGGAAAAGGGGCCTGGAAGCTGCACGACAGCGCTGGCCGCCGACAATGGAGCTATGACCGACAGTTCTCCCGCGGCTCGATAGTGCTGCTCTGAAACGAAACCATTCATCCAATGTTCGACTTACACGTGCGTGGAATCTGGATGAACTCAGAGCTTCTTCTCGCGAAAGGCCGGCGCCCCAGACCCAACTGAACCATGCCGGAAGTTAAAGACGGAAAGTCCGTTGAGTTTCGATTTCACAACTCCGAGCCCAGGTGCGCGCATGAGTACCTGTTACCGGCGGTCAGGCGGATGCTCGGTAATGTACGGAAGAACGGCAGAGTTCTGGACCTCGGCTGCGGAAACGGATCGCTGAGCTTTGCGCTGTCAAAGCTCGGATTCGAAGTACATGGCGTTGACCGGTCCGAATCGGGAATCCGGTTCGCGCGTGAAGCGTTCCCGGGAGTGCAGTTCTGGCGGGGCGACGTGGAAGACGAACTCGCTTCAGGTATCTTTGCCGGTGAAAGCGTCGTTCTGCTGGCGCTGAGCGGGACTACGGACCGGCACTTTACGGCGCTTCGGGATGGCGGCCATATCAAGTTCTGGTCGCGCGAGACCCCGTCACGGCTTTTCAGGGAGAAGGGGTTTGAGGACCTCCGGTTTGCTGGCGCGAGTCACGTACCGTACGTGTGGAAGAGTATGATCCTGGCCGGCCGTAAACCGGGCGGAGCGTTAAATCAGAGATGAATATTCTTGGCCTGAATGCCTTTCATGGCGATGCGTCCGCGGCGCTGCTCGTCGACGGCCGGCTCGCCGCCGCTTTGGAAGAAGAGCGGTTCAATCGCATCAAGCACTGGGCCGGCCTTCCCGTGCGCGCGGCATCCTGGTGTTTATCGATGGAAAAGGGCCAGCCGGTCCATCACGTCGCGGTGTCGAGAAATCCGAAAGCGCACCTGCTGCATAAGGTGTGGCGTGTGGCCACAAACCCACGGCAACTCCGCACCGCTGCGGGCAGGGCTGCCAACAGTATCCATGTCGGCAGGGTAAAGGAACAGCTCGTCGAAGCCGGGGTTCCAGAAGTCCGGAATGCGCAGTTACACCTGGTTGAGCATCACCGCGCCCATCTGGCCAGCGCCTTTTTCTGCTCCCCTTTCGAAGAGGCGGCGGTCATTTCCATCGATGGTTTTGGCGACTTCAGCAGCGTAATGTGGGGTACAGGCCGGGGCTCTCACATCGATGTGCTCGGTTGCGTGCGCTTCCCCCATTCCCTCGGACTGTTCTATACAGCTTTCACGCAGTTCCTCGGATTTCACAAGTACGGCGACGAATACAAAATGATGGGGCTGGGCGCTTACGGACAGCCGTCGCTGGCCGCGAAAGTCCGCGATGTGGTGCGGACAGATGGCGATCAGGTCCGCCTCAATCTCGATTATTTCCGCCATCATACCGAGGGAGTGGAAATGACCTGGCAGGGCGGTGAACCGGCGCTCGGCCTCGTCTATTCTCCGCGGCTGGTGGAGAAGTTCGGCCCCCCCCGGACGCCACGCAGCGAAATCACCGATCAGCACATGGACGTTGCGGCGTCCGCTCAGGCCGTGCTCGAGGAGAACTATTTCGCTCTGTTGAATTACGTACAGAAGATGACCGGGCAGCGGACGGTTTGCCTGGCTGGCGGCGTCGCGCTGAACTGCGTCGCCAACGGGCAGATCTTCGAGAAATCCGCTTTCCGCGACGCGTGGATACAGCCCGCGGCTCACGACGCCGGAACATCGATCGGCGCCGCCCTGTATGTCCAGCATCAGATCCTCGGACGCCCCCGGGAGTTTGTGATGCGGCATGTTTACTGCGGCAATGAAAACACCGATGCGGACATCCGGCGGGACCTCGAAACGTCGGGCGTCGAATGGAATGCGCTGGATGAGGATGAACTGGTGCGGCGTACCGCCCACGAGATCTCCGAGGGTCGGATTGTCGGCTGGTATCAGGGCCGCATGGAGTTTGGCCCGCGCGCTCTGGGGAACCGCAGCATCCTCGCCGACCCGCGCCGGCGCGACATGAAGGAGACGCTGAACCGCCGCATCAAATACCGCGAACCATTCCGGCCTTTCTGTCCATCCATCCTCGCTGAAAAAACGGGTGAATATTTCGAGACCGATTATCCTTCGCCTTACATGGTGGTGGCGTATCGCATACGTCCGGAGCAACGCGAACGCATCCCGGCGGTGACGCACGGTGACGGCACCGGCCGGCTGCAGACCGTGGAGAAGGACGTCAACCCGCTTTACTGGAAACTAATCGCCCGCTTCGAGGACCTGACCGGAGTGCCGGTTCTCCTCAACACTTCATTTAACGAGAACGAGCCTATTGTCAACACCCCGGCCCAGGCGATCGATTGCTTCCTCAGGACCCGAATGGACGTGCTGGCCATCGGGAACCATATTCTGTACAAGACTGAGAACGAGCATCTCGGCCAAAACAGGATCGCATTTTCGGAGGAGCTGACATGGAAGTTGTAAGCGTCACCGTTCCCGTTCACCCGCGCGTGCCCCGGAGAAGTCGGGCGCTCTGGAATAAGCGGACGCAGTTGCTGTTCTTCCTGCTCGTCGCGCTGACGGGTGCGGGCTTCTTTCGAATTAATGATCTCCCCAGCGGCCCCAGAGAGGCCTGGCTGAAGCGCCTTGGCGCACGGCCGATGGGCTATCGTTATTCCGATTTTCGTTTTCTGCTGGCCGGTATTGAACAGCACCGAACCGGCGTCAATGTCTGGAAAACATGCACGCTCTGCGCGACAGCGATAGGGGTTAGCGGGAATGTGCCTTTCAATTACCCCCCGGCGGTTGTGTGGCTCGGGCGGCTGGAGCCACGATCCTGGATGTTCGCCGACGCCGAATGGATCGGGCCGCTGATTGATAGCGCATTTTTGCTGACGGCGGCTCTCCTCCTGCGAGGCGAGCGCTTCGGGCAGATCGCTTTCGCGCTGGCTCTGCTGGTCTCACCGCCCGTTCTGGAAGGGCTCGAACGAGCGAACTACGACCTGATTATCTTCTGTCTTGTGTTTCTGAACCTTGGCTTTATCAATAAACGGACCAACGGTGGGGCTTGGATCACGGCCTTCGGGCTGGGTCTGCTCAAGATATATCCCATTGCGATAACCATCAGCCTTATTCAGAAAACAAAGGTCGGCCTTTCCTGGCTCTGGATGACGGTTGTCGCGGAGATTGCGTTCTTCATTGTGTTCAGGGGTGATCTTCGGATGGTGGCACAGAATACGCCGCAGGCTGCATACGGAACGTATGGCTATCCCGTAGCGTTTCTCTTTCTCAGATTTCATTTCAGGGCGAGCGCCGCGGCGCTCCGGGCTCCGGGTCTGGCGCTTCCGTTCTTGGCGGCGTTCTGCATCCTGGTGGTGGGGTTCGCCTGGCGTTACCGTCATGTTCTGGAAGGATTGATGGTGAGCGCCACGGCAGCGGAGCGAGCGTTTTTTCTTGCGGGGGCCGCGGTCTTCTCGGCGTCGTTCGTCATGGGGGCAAATTTTAATTATCGCCTCATCTTTCTGCTGTTCACAGTGCCCGGTCTGTTCGCGCTGTCGTGGCGGAGCGAGAGGGGTTACGCGCGCGCAGGGCGTGTGGTTCTGCTGACTCTGCTGGCGTTTTTGTGGCTGCCCTGGTCCGCTAATCCGCTGAATGTCGCTGTGGAGAGCGTGCTGTCATGGCTGCTCTTTGCCTTGTTCGCTTCTGTTTGTCTGGCGACATTGTATTCACTGTTCCCGGCCCGCATCGCTTATCGGGAGGCTGCCGCAGGTGCCTGAACTGGAAACTAATCTCAAAATGATGGAACGTAGCCGAGAGAATTACTGGCGGGCATTCCCGTCCACATCTCCCCTGAAGCTGCGCTGGCGCGCGCTGACAGTGCGCCATTCTTTCCATGTCCTTCCGGGCGAGCGAATTCTCGAACTGGGCGCGGGAACCGGATTGTGGACCGAGCATCTGGCAAGCGTCCTCCGCGGCCGTAATGAGATTACGGCGGCCGTTTTTAACGAAGATCTTGCGCCTGCGGAGAACCAGCTTCCCGGAGTGCGATTCATAAATGTGCGCGATCTCCTGAACGATCTGCCGTCCGAACACTTCGACTACATCATCGGAACCGCTATACTCTGCCACGACTTATATCCGCAGAATCTGCGGGCGTTGTATCAGTTATTGAAGCCCGGCGGGCAGATTTTGTTCTTTGAGGCAAATTACTGGAATCCTCAGGTAGCAGTGAAAAACTTCATCAGGCCGCTCGGGCGCTGGGCGGGCAATGCCGAGTGTCAGGTCGGGTTGCGCAAATATGACTTGATGAAAATCGCTTCCCAGCAGGGCTTCATCGATATCGACGTCATACCGTATGACATCGTTCATCCCCGAACGCCGAAGGTCATGATAAAAGCGCTGACGTCTTTAGCCTTCGTTCTGGAGCATGCACCCGGTATTCGGGATATGAGCGGCGCTCTCTACATCTGGGCGAGGAAGCCCGGGGACGAGACCGCGCGCCGGCCGCGGCCGAGCCTGGCCGACCATCAGGGCCTCTACGGCTCCATTTCGTTCGTTGTGCCCTGTCACAACGAGGAGATGAATGTAGGCCCGCTTACGGAGGCCATCCTCCGCTATTACGGTCCGTACGTTCACGAAATCCTGATTGTGAACGATTGCAGCCGTGATCGCACGGCGGAAGTCACGATGGAGCTGGCGCAAGCGGAGCCTCGCGTGAAGCTGCTCGACCGGAAGCCGCCAAATGGAGTCGGACGCGCACTGCGCGATGGGTACGCCGCCGCCACGGGCCGCTACATCCTGACTATGGATTGCGATTTCGTTCAGATTCTTCCTGAACTCCGGGATCTGTTCGACGTTATCGCCGACGGCTGCGATGGCGCCATCGGCAGCCGCTTCTCGCCGGAATCGGTGCTGATCAACTACCCGTTTATGAAGATTGTGTGCAACCGCGCGTTTCATTTGCTCGCGAATCTTCTGCTGCCGTGCAGGATGCGCGACATCTCCAATAACCTCAAGGTGTACCGGGCGGAACTCTTCAAGACTCTGGATATAGAACAGCCGCATTTCGCCGCTAACGCCGAAACAGGCCTGAAACCGTTGATGAATGGTTATGACATTCGCGAAGTGCCCATATCCTGGATCAACCGGACCATCGACATGGGCTCATCTTCGTTTCGGATCGGGAAGATGGCCCCCGGCTATCTGGGTGCGCTCGCGCAGGTGGTCTGGCAAACATGGCGGGGCCGGCGCAGGTCGCTGCGGGTCGGAGTAGGCGCCTGATGTCGGCGACGGCGTGCCCGCTATGCGGCGGCGGCAAGGTCGCTGTCTTTCTGAAAAAACGACGAGGACAATCTGAAGTCTCGGCCTTAGGTTCATCGCGAAAGACGATTTCACCCGGCGAATTGCTGCGCTGCCGCGATTGCAGCTTCGGCTTCCGGCAGACCCGTTTTAACCAGCAGGAACTTGCGGATTTGTATCGAAAGATGGATACGAAACTGTATGAGGCCGAAATTCGCGGAAGAAAGCGTACGGCGGAGCGGCACCTCGGCATTTTCCACGCGAACGAGCGCTGCGGGCGCCTGCTGGATGTGGGCTGCGCGTCGGGGTTGTTTCTGTTCGCAGCCGCTGAGCGTGGATGGCAGGTGACCGGGCTGGAGCCCGCCGAAGTTCTGTATCGCGAAGCGCAGGAACGATTGGCGGGCAGGGGCACAGTGCTCCCGCTCACGCTGGAAGAGTCAGATCTGCCCGAGCATCAATTCGATGTCGTTACGTTGTGGGACGTGCTGGAGCACGTCGCCGACCCGCTGAACATGATGGGCAGATGTCAGGCGTTATTGAAGCCGGGCGGTTCTTTGTTCCTGAACGTGCCGGATCTGGACAGCGTCGAAGCGAGAATACTGGGCCGGCAGTGGCCACTGCTCCTGCCCGAACATCTGAATTATTTCAATCGACCCAGCCTGAAATTGTGCGCGCAAAAATGCGGATTGCAGTTGCGCCGCTTCGGCCGCCGGCGCGCCTTTTTTTCCGTGCAGTATGTGTGCTATCGATTGTCGCGACATCGAATCCGCGGAGCAGCATTGCTGGGAAAAGCGGCACAGATGCGCATGGGCCGATTCCTTATTCCGGTCTCACTCGGCGAGACTTATGCCGTCCTCACAAACACCTCCCGGACGGCGTAACGCAGCCAACCAGAGGATGACAGGGTAATTTCGCAGGAGAAGCTATGTATTCGATTATCGTACTGGCTCTCAGTTCCGTAACTCTTTCGCTGATTCTTACGCCACTTTTTCGCGGGCTCTTCCTGCGCTGGAACATGGTGGATGTTCCCGATCAGCGGCGGAGATTGCACACACGACCGATTCCCCGCCTCGGCGGGATTCCGGTTGCGATTGCCTTTGTGGCGTCTTATGTCCTGATGCTGGCGATCGGGCTTCATGGGGGCGGAATCGTAGAGCACAGTTCAGGCACGATCACGCGCCTGCTCCCCGCCGTCATCCTCATTTTCACCGTAGGCCTGATCGACGACCTCGTTACGCTGCGACCATGGACAAAACTGACGGGGCAGGTCGTGGCCTGCGCCACCGCATGGGCTCTTGGCGTGCGCGTAGCGGGAGTGCACGGCTTTCGGTTCAATGAGGCCGCCAGCCTGATTGTCACCCTGCTCTGGCTGCTCGCCTGTACCAATGCATTCAATCTGATCGACGGGGTTGACGGCCTTGCCGCCGGAATCGGTCTGGTTGCCACACTCACCACTCTCGTTGCAGCCGTGCTTCAACAGAACGTTGTGCTGATTTTTGCAACCGTTCCGCTGGCCGGCGCTCTGCTTGGATTCCTTCGCTATAATTTCAACCCGGCTACAATCTTCCTTGGCGATTGCGGAAGTCTTTTGATCGGCTTCCTGCTCGGTTGTTACGGCGTTGTCTGGGGCCAGAAAAGCGCGACGCTGATCGGCGTTACTGCTCCCCTGATGGCGGTCGCGGTTCCATTGCTGGAGGTAGGTTTGTCGATCGTGCGGCGATTCCTCAGGAGACAGCCCATCTTCGGCGCCGATCGCGGCCATATCCATCATCGGCTTCTTGACCGCGGACTAACGCCTCGCCGGGTTGTCCTCGTCATGTATGGCTGCACAGGACTGTTCGCGGCGTTTTCTCTGCTGGAGACGGTATTTCATGCCCGCTATGGCGGAATCGTCGTCGTCCTGTTCTGCGCGGTGGCTTGGTTCGGAATCCAGAATCTGAATTACGCGGAATTCGGCGCCGCCGGTCGATTGATAATAGGCGGTTCTCTCAGGCGGATTCTCAATTCCCATATTTTGCTGCAATCTCTTGAAGACGCGCTCCGCGAGGCGAAGACGCCGGAGGTGGTCTGGGAAAGTTTACGTGAATTCGGATCTCGACTCGGATTTAATTATCTCCGTGTCAGGTATTGCGGACTCGACCGTTCGGAGACGCTGCAAGCGGGAAATGAGCCGGGCTGGGACATTCGTGTCCCCGTTCAGGAGGATGACGAGATCGTTCTCCGCGTCCCGTTCGCCTGCAGTCAGGATGCCGCACACCTTTCCACCCCAGCCCTGGTTCGGATTGTCAGAACCGTGCTGGCGACAAAGGCGGCTGAATTGGAGGTCCTGCCCGCGGACGCTCATCCTCGCTCGAAGGGGCACGCTATCGGTGCGGGCGCTACGCTATAATCCTCAGGTGAGGATAGTGGGGGGCTTACTCAGGACGTGAGAGTAACAAAACTGTTTCGGCGGATTGTGACCGTCAGTGCTTTTCTGCTGCAGCTTTCCTCCGAAGCTGTGGCCAAACCCGGTGGGGGCGGCGGGGGCGGGGGCGGGGGGTTCGAGCCGTCAATGCTGATAGCACCTGGCATTGGCGCAGGTATTGCTATTCTGCTGTGGGGGATCTGGTACCGTTATGTCCATTGGCGCTGCCCGGAATGTAAGGGGCGCGTCTGGATCAACCCAGTGCACCGGAACAGGCGGTCAACTGTAGACGTGATTACGCTCGGAGTGGTGAGGGTTTTCGAGTGCAGCCGCTGTGGAACCCGGTTTGTCAAGTGCTTCCGATTCTAGTCCGCTTCCATCCTTTTGGCCGCTCCTGAAGCGCCCTGCTCTCTTCCGATTTAAGCCCATGAGTATTCATGACGCGTAGAGAACTGCTGGCTGGCGCAGTGGTCTCGATCTGCGGGTCCGAGCAGCTTCACTCACAGGAATCGGCGCCGCCGTATCCGATCGTATTTCACCTCGCGGAGGCTGGAAGTGTTTCCGTCGCTGTCTATGACTCGCAGCAGAGAATGCTGCGTGAACTTGCGCGTGGAGTGCAGTTAGATCCCGGAGATCATCGTCTGAACTGGGACGGCCTTGACCGTTACGGCCACCCTGCGCCACCTGGCGAATATGAATGGCGGCTGCTTCGGACGCCGGGGTTCACGCGGGAGTTTCTGGTCAGCGTAGGGACGAATATCACGTGGGCGCCTTTCGATCTCTGGCCCGGCAATCATACCGGACCCGAAAGGCTGCTGATCGATGGGGACAGCAACCTGTACATTGGAGCGATCTGGAGCGAGGGACCGCCGAACATTCTGAAATTGTCGATGGACGGCCGGCAGAAATTCTGGAGCGCCGGTTGGGGAATTGTGAACCCGCCCATTGGCATGGCGCGTGTTGGGTCTCTGGTGTACGCGTTGTTGTGGGACGGAGCCGTCGACGTTCTGGATGCGGAAAGCGGCCGGGTTCGGACCAGGCATTTCGCTGACCTGATTCATCCGGCCGATCCGGAGGCGGGTAAGAAACCGGGAGAACGAAAACCTGGACCACACAACGAACTGACGATGGCTTTCGCCGGCAGCGCCGGTTTCCTGATGGTCACCTACCTGCCATACGATGAAGTGCGCTTTTTCCAACTCAACCCCGACGGCGCACGCCTGAGGAAATCCATACGGCTGAGTCAGCCAAAGGGCTGTTGTATCTGTCCGGACGGGCGCGTATTCGTGGTTTCCGGTCGCTCTGTCGTTCGCATCGATCCCGAAAGCGGCGAGGTTCAGCCGGCAATTACCGACTCAGAGCTGACATCACCAGTACGCGTGGCCTGGGACCGGGCAAATGACGACCTTCTGGTGCTGCAGCGTGGCCCGGGGGTGGATCATGTGCGGCGTTACCATGCGCCGAGCGGGAAACTGGTCGCGTCGTATGGCCGCTCGGAAGGGCGTTTATGGGGCCCATTCAATCCTCTCGACTTCAGCGGCCTGTTCGATATCGCCGCCGACGGTCAGGGCGGTTTTTTTACAGCCGAAGAATGTCCCAGGCGCGTTGCTCATTTTCGCGGTCGTGAGCGGCATGAACTGGTGGCGCAGTGGGTTGGGGGTATGCAATGGGGTACGCTTTGTGCGCTCGATCCGCAGGATCTAACAACGGTCTATTTGTTCCCGGATTATAAGCACTGCGCTCGGGGACGGATCGATTACGCCACGCGCAGCTGGACGCTTACCCACGTTTACGATGTGCCCGAAGAAGTTACTGTCGGGAAGGGATCGTCAAAGTCATTCTGCGCGTATGTTTCCTCAGTTCGGCGGGTAGTCGTTTTGGGAGGTGCGACATGTTGCTGGTTCCACATTCCTGGTGAACGCTGGACGTATGCAGAACGGGGGCGCCGCAGTGCTCCGGGTGGATGAGAGTCAGAATCGACTGACGCCGGTAGCCTTTCTGGGCGCCATTCGTCTCAACAATCCTGACCGCCTTCTAACCAACCCACCCTCGTGGTGGCTGGGGGCAATGCAAAGCGCCGGTTACGACCCCGTAAACGAGTTACCAGCAACACCTGGGCTTTACCTGGTCGGACAAAAACCACAACGGACGAATCGAGGCGGAGGAGGTCCGGCTCGCCTCCATCGGGCGTACCGGAAACGCCGCGCACTCTTTCATCGATGCCCAGTGGAACGTTTATTACCCTTTGCATCAGGAATATCCGCCACTGATGAACCTTGTCGGCAGAAATTCTCGCTCTCCCGCCGCCCGCACCGCCTGGCTGCTGATTCCAAACGAAGGCGATCCGGATCTGCCCGTCTGGGACTGGAGCCACGCGCGGTTCTCCGCGGCTATTTACGCGGAATGGGAAAGGAGTCTTGGCGCATCGGCTCCACTCGGAATCTTTCATGATCATCAGGGCAGCACGTATACAATATGTAACGCCGAATTCAACACGTCCGCTCGATGATGTGCCACCCTTGCCCTGGCCCAACAACCGCACTCACGCCAGCCGGTTACACAAATGGAATGCTTCCGGAATGCTCGAATGGTCAGTTGGTCGCCATACAACCGAGAAGAGCCGGCCACCCGGGCAGTTCTCTGAGGCCCGGGGGATCCTGGGAGAAGTCAACGATTGCCTTATCGTTCTGGATGCATGCGAGCCCGCGTCCGTCTGGACGAAGGATGGGTTGTTTGCCGGCTCGCTTTACGGGCAGCGAGCCAGTGACGGGCTCCCCGATATCGCCTATAACCGGATTTTTGGCGATGATAACCACTGGGGCAGCGTGCTGAAAACTCCGCGCGGTGACGTAATCTGGGGCGGCATGAGCGACAACAGCACGTTGTTTTATCGTGTACGCGGCTGGGAAAACTGGCAGCGCCAGGGTGGCAGATTCGTCGTTAAGGAACCGGCGCGGTGCGCCGCATGGCGAGGGACCGGCCTGCAGGCCTCGTACTTTACCAATGGAGTTCTGAGCGGAACGCCTGCGGTTCAGCGGCTGGATGCAGTGGTTTGGTTCGGGCCTATGGGCGGCGCCTTCGTACAGATACCAGCTCCCTGGCGCGGACCCACCGGAGGGCCTCCGCCCGAGTTTCCGGCACAAATGGCTTCGGCGCGCTGGATAGGCTTCTTCGAACCTCCGGTTACCGAGGACTTCACCTTTGTTGTGTACACATACGGGCAGGCGCACAACAACACAATGACTGGTAGCAAAATCCGGCTTTGGGTGCAAAATAGACTGATTATCGATGAATGGGAGGAAGTGAGCTCTCCGGATGGTAAAACCGACAGGCTACTGACCCGCGCCTGCACTTCCGCGGCGATCGGGCTTGTTGCCGGCCAGCTGGCCCCGATTCGACTCGAATACGCGGCAGCGGGTGGAAGTGGCGCACACTTACACCTGTTTGCAGGAAGCGCGGGTTCGTTCGACCAGCGCCATATCCCGGAGGCGCTCCTGTATCCCCAGTTGGTGTCGTAACATCCGGGCGACCGATTTACCCGACGAGGCAGGAAGGGATGGCTTCGGAATGAGCTGTGCTTCAGTATTGGTGACAGGAGCCGCCGGCTTTATGGGTTCCCATGTCGCGGATCGGTGTCTCGCACTGGGTATGAAGGTCATCGCTGTAGATGACCTGTCGGGAGGCTTCCGTGAGAACGTGCCGGCTGGAGCAACCTGGATTCAGGGCGACCTGCGCGACCCCTCTTTTGCGGCCTCGCTCTGGGAAACGAAGAAGTTCGATTACGTTTACCACCTCGCTGCCTATGCTGCCGAGGGACTGTCTCACTTTATACGCCGGTATAACTATGAGACAAATCTGCTGGCTTCGATCAATCTCATTAATCTTTCCGTGAAGCATAACGTGAAATGCTTCGTCTTCACGTCATCAATCGCGGTCTACGGGCACAACCAGGTGCCCATGACCGAGGAACTCGTGCCGCAGCCGGAGGATCCTTACGGCATCTCGAAGTATGCCGTCGAGCTGGACCTTCGCTGTGCGCATCAAATGTTCGGTCTGGATTACGTGGTTTTCCGTCCGCACAATGTCTACGGGGAGCGGCAGAATATCGGGGACAAATACCGCAACGTTATTGGCATCTTTATGAATCAGGTCATGCAGGGGTGCCCCATGACGATATTTGGGGATGGTTCGCAGACACGAGCGTTTTCATACATCGATGATGTAGCGCCTCTAATTGCCAAAGCGCCTCTTGTCCCGGACGCCATCAACCAGGTCTTTAATGTTGGCGCCGACGTCCCTTATTCGGTGCGGGATCTGGCCGATACCGTGGCGGAGGCCTTCGGGGCTCGCAGTGTGATCCAGCATCTTCCTCCGCGCAACGAAGTAGTGCACGCATTTTCAGACCACGCCAAAGTGCGAAATGTATTTCATCCTCCCGCCCCGATCGATCTAAAGACGGGCATAGCTCGCATGGCGGCGTGGGCGAAGCAAAGAGGGCCCGTTGCCCCGATCGATTTCGCCGCAATCGAGCTACACAGGAATCTACCGCCTTCCTGGGCGCGTCGCTAACATGCCGATCTCGGTCATCGCCAGCAATTTTAACGGCCTCAGATTCCTGCCCCGCCTCATCGAGACCATCAGGGAGCAGGAACACGCCACCACGGAAATCATCATCGTGGATCGTCAAAGCACGGACGGGTCCCGTGATTACCTGGAGAAGATCCCCGATATTCGCGTAGTCACAGAACCCGCCCATACAGGATTGGTGGCCGGCTACGCGGCCGGCGCCGCCGTGGCGCGCCATGAGCTCCTGTTCTTCTGTAATGAGGACATGTGGTTCGATCCCCTGTGCCTGCACCTGCTCGAACAGCAGATTTCTCTGGAGAACAGCGTGGGCGCCGCCGATCCCTGGCAATGGACTTACGATGGCCAGCGCTGGATTCACGGGGGCACGCGCTTTTGCCGCCCTGACAGCTGGAAATCCCGATTCAACATTCTTGGTCCCGGAAGAGGTTTCGACTATACTGTTCCTCTGACCACTGGCGATCGAGTCCCCTTCGCGTGCGCCGGCGCGTTTCTGATTCATCGCGACGTCTACCGTGAGATTGGTGGCTGGGATACGAGTTTTTTTCTCGATTTCGAGGATGTCGATTTGTTTCTCCGGGCATGGCAGAGAGGCTGGCACTGTGTCACGGTTGCCGAGGCCAGGGTCTATCATGCCGTCAACGCTTCGAATGTCAAGACGCTGAAAAACGGGGTATCGGTGTCATCGCGCCGCTACATAGCAATTCGGTCCAACACCGCAGTAATCGGCCTGAAATACTACTCAGGCGTTCGCCTGCTGTGGGTATGGATCGGTCTGCTGATTCCCGTGATCGGCGATCTGATCAGACTACGCTGGAGGAAGCTGTCGCTCGGCCTGCAGTCGATCGCCCTTACGATGAGACGGGTCAGCGCCGTCCGCAGATTTCGCCGAAGCAATCGAGAATGGAGCGACAAGAGACCCGGTTACCAATTCTTCCTGCAGCACGATATGACGCGCTCCTGAAAGCCCTTCGTATCCAACCTTGCTGAGATAGTTTGCTGAGAAGAGTATGATCGCATCCCGGCCGGAACGTACCCACGTCGTCGCTGTGCTGTTGAAGAACGAGAGCTTCAGGCGCAAAGCCGCCCTGATCGTAACGTTCATTGCCGGCCAGGGCTGCGCCCAGTTGCTTACTGTGGCATGCGGATTCCTCGTACTCAGATGGCTCGACATTCCGTCGTACGCGCAGTATGGACTGACGTTCAGTTTTCAGAGCAGCGCGACGTTTCTGTCCGACCTCGGCTTTGCCACGACAATTGTCGCGCTAGTGGGACGGCGAATTCACGACCGCTCAGTGATCGGAGCCTACATCCGTTCCGGACGACATCTTCGCTTAACCATGGTGAAATGGGGAAGCCCGGTTTTCGCGGCGGCGTTTTTCCTTCTGACGAAACGGTTCCATTGGCCACTCTGGCAACAGATCGTTTTACTCGCGTCTGTCGGCGTATCGCTTTGGTTTTCCGGGCTGCAGGCATATTATGCATCGGCGCTGCTGGTACAGCGTCGGCTCAGCCTGTACTATCGGCTCCAGAGCGCGTCGGCGGGGTTCAGGCTCGCATTGTACGTCGGCCTGCACCTGGCAGGCTTGTTGAACGCCTGCACCGCCGTGTGGACCAATGCGTTGGGAATCGTGATCGCCGGTTTATTGTTCAGGCGGGTAAGTCGATCTCTCATCGAGGAGCCGGCCAGACCGCGCCCTGAGATAACGCGTCAAATGATCCATTATTTGATGCCGAATATTCCCAGCACGATTTTCTATGCGCTGCAGGGACAGATTGCGGTATTCCTGATCGCTGCGCTGGGACAGTCCAGAAGCACCGCGCAGGTCTCCGCGCTCTCCCGCCTGGCCCAACTCTTCATGTTTCTGGCTGCTTTTAACGGAACCGTCCTCGAGCCCTGGTTTGCAAGAGGATCTGAACACCAGACCCTTCGCCGTTACTCGCTGGCGGCAGCAGGCGTCGTGGTTCTATCGCTCGTTTTATACAGTTTGGCCGCCGTCTTCCCCCATGTGTTCTTATGGGTGCTGGGCAGCCGCTACATGGATCTGGAAAGGGAACTGCGGTGGACTGTACTAACAGGATGCATTGCGTACTTCGGTGGCGTTACCTGGACTGCCATATCCGGCCGCCGATACATATACTGGATGACCGCGTTGATGCACATTGGATTCGTTCTGGCTGCACAGGTTTCGTTCGTGGTTCTCGTCGGCGTCAAAACTCCTCTACAGGCCGTGCAATTCGGAACAGCAAGCGCGACTGCCCTGCTCCTCGCTGAATGGATCAATCTCGCTTACGGCTTTAAACGGGGCCCGCGGATACAAATCGCGCCGGATCCCGCCGAAACCTGCGCCGCCGGTGATCTGAAGTGACAGCGCCTCTTCAGGCCGCCGATTCACCAACTGTTGGCGGTGATTCGCGCGCGCAGAACCAGCTTCTGTGCTTCGTGCAGGCTTTTGGCATCGACAGTCCGGGCGGAGGTTCGCGCATCCTGCGCTCGCTGTTACGGGATGCGCCAGTCGAGATCCTGAGCATCAATGCCAGTTGGATTCCGACGCCTTTGGCGCACAGCGTGCGCGAGATCCCACTCCCATATCGCCCCTGGTTGGGCAGAATCGAAACTACCCGCTTCAGTACCTACTGTCAGCACCTCAATGGCTGTTTTCTCGGGCGATTCAGACGGCGTCTGTCAGCCACCTGCCTCCAGCAGCACGTAACTGCCCTGCATTCCATCGCCCACAACTGGGACTGCTTTGCGGCTTATGACGTCGCCTCCCGTCTGGGGACTCCTTTTTATGTAAGCGTGCACGATCACTTCTCCTGTACGCTTCGCCACTCGGGAGCCTCATGGGCTCTGAAACGATTCCGGACCATATGGCAAAACGCCAACGCTCGATTCGCAATTTCCGATGAACTGGCAAAAGAGTATTGCGATCGTTATGGCGCCAGGCCATACACGCTGATTACCGACGGCGTTGACAAACCGGTTCACTCACCCCGCGCTTCCGTAACAAACAGGCTGCACGTCTATTTCATGGGGCTCTTCCACATCGGCTACACCGAGAATTTCCGCGGCCTGTTGTCTGCACTCGGAGCCATCGCGGCCCGCGAACCTCAGTGCGAAGTGACACTGACTTGCCGCTGTGGAGCATTGCCCGCTCTTTCCATTCCGTCCGGCGTGAACATTCGCACTCTGCCCTTCACTACTTCAGAGACCGAGCTCGCTGCGGATCTCGATGCCGCGGATCTCCTGTATCTGCCGCTGCATTTTTCAAAGGTGAACTTTACGCGATACAGCCTGTCAACGAAGATGATTACGTATCTCGGTTCGGGAATCCCGATACTTTATCATGGGCCGGAGGACGCCGCCGCCGCTCATCTTCTCAGGCGTCATGAAGCGGCCCTGTTCTGTCACACACCAGACCCCGTGCATCTGTCAGAGGTTTTGATGGCTTCGCCGGAGAAGCGATATTCGGTTGCGCTTTCTGCGCTGGCGCTTGCTCGCTCGCAGTTCGACCTTTCCGCCATACGCAGCAGGTTCTGGAACTCGCTGTGCTCCAATGGGGGTGCCTCCACACACGATCAACTCACAGCGACCCACTCCGAACCAGCAGCCCCGCTGCGCACGGCGACATAGTCCAATTCAGGTATGACATCCATTGACGTTGATTGGTTTACGAGATGTTATCGTGCCGGGCTGGTTAAAGGCAAGCTTCTGGAGGTCGGGGCGGCAAAAATACACGGGGACGAGCCTAATCTATGCGAGATCGCGAGGGGTCTTGGAGTTGCTGACTCCACCGGGGCTGACATCGCTGCCGTTGCCGGCGTCGACGCCGTGCTGGATTTTGGTCTGCGAGCAGAGACGTTTCAAACTCAGTGTTCTCTTGGCAGTTTTGAAACCGTCTGCGTATTCAACGTGCTTGAACATACTTTCGATCCGATAACGGTCTTGTCAAACGCTCTCTCCTGTCTGGACAAAGAAGGGTGCCTCCTCGTAGTAACGCCGGCGATCTGGCGGATACACAATTTTCCCGGCGATTATAATCGGCTTCTTCCCGACTGGTATACCGAGTTTGCCAGGCGCAATCGCCTCAACCTCCTGGACGAGCACTTCTGCTGGCTCTCGGAATTTGGAATAGAAGCGATAAGCTCCTCACCCGACCTCCCTGACTACCAGTCAAGAGGCCTGAAAGCATCCAAATCGCGGTACTGGCGGTCGCGAATCGGCCACAAGCTGCTGAACACTTATGGACGGTCGCACTGGGCAACCCTGTCGGCCATCGGCGCCGCTTTCCGCAGTACCTGAGCCAATCGCGGGTGCGATCGAGCGCTCAGGCGGGTATTCCGGTCACTTGCCGCTCGCTATGTGAGCGCTTCTCACTTCAGTTTGCGCGGTCGCCGCTGCCAGGTCCGCCCTCACCATCCGCTTTACCAGCTCCCGGAAAGGAACAGTCGGCGCCCAGCCCAGGAGTCTGCTCGCCTTCGAAGCGTCTCCCACAAGGAGATCGACTTCCGCGGGGCGATAAAGCCGCTGGTCAATTCGCACAAATTTACGATAATCGAGACCAACTTCCGCAAACGCCAGCTCACAGAACTCGCGCACGCTGTGGGTCTCGCCTGTGGCCACTACGTAATCTCCCGGCTCCTCAGCCTGCAGCATCAGACGCATCGCCGTCACATAATCGGCCGCATAGCCCCAGTCGCGCCGCGCTTCCAGGTTCCCCAGCGAGACTTCCGTTTGCAATCCAAGGCTGATTCGAGCGGCGCCGGAGCTGATTTTGCGCGTTACAAACTCGAAGCCGCGGCGGGGTCCCTCGTGGTTGAACAGGATTCCGTTACAGCAGAACATGTTATACGCCTCGCGATAATTCATCGTGAGGTAGTATCCTGCCACCTTGCTGATCCCATACGGGCTTCGCGGATGAAATGGCGTCGTCTCCCTTTGCGGCGTCTCGTGCACCCGCCCGAACATTTCGCTCGAGCCCGCAAAATAGAACCGGCATTTCGGACGTAATTCACGCAGAGCAGCCAACACGTAATGAGTGCCGTTGATGTTCGAATTCATCGTGCTGAAGCCGTCTTCAAAGCTCTCCGCCACGAAACTCTGGGCAGCTAAGTGATACACTTCATCGAAGGCGTTTCCACTGATTACATGGAAGATGCTGGCATAACTCTCCAGCGTAGCCGGGTGCAGAGTGATCCGATCCTGTAAATGGGCAATTCGCGCCAGACGATGCTCAGGCTCTTCCAGGGCCACTCTCCTGACGAGTCCGTGGACCTCGTAACCGAGCGACAGCAGGTGCTCGCAGAGATAACTGCCGTCCTGTCCTGTAATGCCGGTAATCAAAGCTTTTTGAGCCATGCGGTTTACTTGCCTTGTCCTCTCTTCGTGCGGGCGCTTCCGCCCCGACTGAGCTCCACGTAGATGTCGGCGTACTGCCGCGCAATCGCTTCGGGCGTGAAGCGCGCTGCGTTTCGGAAACCGTACTGAATAAGCGTCTCCCGGAAGGCGTCGTCTTCAATAATCCTGAGGACGCCGCGCCGAATCGACTCTGCGTCCAGTGGATCGACCAGACAGGCAGCGTCACCCGCGACCTCCGGCATGGAACACAGATTACTGGTGACCACCGGCCGGCCAATAGCATTTCCCTCAATGATCGGCATGCCGAAACCCTCGTAAGTCGATGCAAACATCACAAGGTCGCAGCGCTCATAGTAAGAAACGATCTCCGCGTCGGTGGCCCGCTGATTGTTCTCGTATTCGATGCCGGCTTCCAGCAGGGCGGCGCGCTGCGCCTCGGTGAGCACGCCGACGATAATCATGCGGCACGGGATGCCGGTCAGAGCCCTGACCGCACGAATGAGATTCTTGTTGGCTCCGGTCCCCAGCTGCAGGATGGTGGGTTTCTCTTTGTGGAAGATGCCGGGGAGCGGTTTGAACTCCTCGGCATAAGGTACGCCGATGACGCGAATCCTGTCCGCAGGCAAGCTGACGTAACGCAGCAACTCTCGTTTGGAAAACTCCGAGATGGCCACCACGACTGCGCATCGGCGCACCGGGATAGTGAGCCAGAAGAGGCGAAAGATCATCCGCTTCGCGCCGCGAAATCGCACCATGCTGACGCAATCGAGAATCGTAAGAAGCGTGCACCGTTTATTCAGGAGGCAGCAGAGGAAATGTACGTCTCCTGTAACATGGTTGATATCGCCCTGGCGGAGCGCGGCCTCTGCGATGTTGTACAGACGTTTGAACAACCCTGTGCTGGTATATCGGCTCACGGCGACACGGCACTCGATCGCCGAGGGCAATGCACCGCGAATGGTGCTGAACAGCCGTTCCACGCTGAAGCTTCGTGGGGTGGGCCGCCGCTGAAAGTGGACTACGCTGATCGTATCGACTACCCGGGTGTCAGTCGGCAGGTCAGTCAAGCCAGCGGCCAGTGTGCCGGATGGTGAACCGACAGCAAGAGCGACATGATCTCGGGGGGCCAACGTCATTACCGGATGCTTTTCACTATTCTACGATGAACTATCCGGACACTTCATGTGGCGCTGCGATGCTCGCTGGTCATGAGGGCCCCGCTGCGCCGGCAACTCATTTCCGCAGAAGAGAACCGATGAGACGTGCAAAAGCCTGCCGATAACCCGCAAACGACAGACGCTCGGCCAACAGCCGGGCTTCGCGGCCCATTTCGGGCAGCAAAGCTCGTCTGGCGCAGAACCACTCGAGCGTTTCGGCGAGGCTGTGCGCATCCCCTGCGGGAACCAGTCTGCCGTGTACGAAATCGGTAATGATGTCGGGAGCGCCCGTGCGCTCCGTCGCCACGATAGGAATCCCGGAGGCGAGCGCTTCCAGCAGAACCAGGCCGAATCCTTCAAACAAAGAGGGAAAAACGAAGAGGTGGCTCAGCCTGTACAGATCGAAAAGCCGGGCGTGCTCCACTTTTCCTACATATTCGTAATCAACCTTGTAACGCCGTTCGAGCCACTCGCGAAATCCCGGCATCCAGGGACCTGCCAGAGTGAGATGAATGGAGCGGCCGAGCTTTGTCATGGCCTCGAAGAGGTAATGAACACCCTTACGGGGACCGAGGATTCCCGCGAACAGTATGCGCAGCGGTCCGGTCTGATCCTGCTGCGGCCATTGCCTGGGCATCTGTTCCACTTCGCAGCCATAGGGGAGCACGGAGATGTGCGGCGCCGGTGAAATGTGCCGCAGGATCGTTGTTTTGGTAAACGAACTGGCTGCGATAACCTGGTCGGCGAGCTGCAACTCGGCCGTTTTTCTTCGAAGCTTCTCTTCGGGCTCGCGTAACGCTTCCAGAAAGGGTTTCAGCGTTGGATCACGCTCTGCCTCAGGCCGGAAGATTTCCTGAGCCTCCCGATAATAGCCGATGGGCAACTCATAAATAGTCTGGATCCCGCGTTCACGTGCGGCGAGGAATGTCCAATATGCTCCATCTTCATAAGAATAGACCGCATCGAGATCAGGCGTCAGCGATCGCGCGACAGACGCATCGAAATTGCGCACGATGTAGTCGACAGCCTGTGGGGATCTCGCATCGTACAACCGCTTCGGGGCGGTCGCGCTGGCAAACAGCCGCAAGGCTTCCCGGAACGGAAACGTGCGCACAGAGGCGCGCAGCAGATCGGGATGGTACCGGCGTTTACAGGAAAGCGGATTAAAGAGCGTCGTACAGAAGCTGGATAGAAGAGAAGCTTCGAACAGCGCGGCGGCGGCGTTATACGAGTTCGGATTCCCGAAGGGATGGGCCAGCAGAACTTTGCCGGTACGTTCAGGTGTCTGCGGGGCTGATGGCGCTTGCACGCGACTCTCTGCTGGCATAATTGATCGTCTTTGACAGGATACCGCTCCCACGCGCCCGGCGACCAGCGCGGCTCTTTAAGCCGGCGGCAGCAAACGATTGCCGAAAACAAGAGTTTCCTGCATCCAGGCTCCGGGACCGCTACGCGACATTCGGAATCTCATTCGCTCTGTGATAGAGTCCTTAATCATGGATCACTACGAGGAGCTTGGGATTCCTCGCTCAGCTTCTCCGGAAGAGATCCGGACGGCCTGGAAAAAGCTCGCGTTTCTCCTGCATCCCGACCGCCAACCCGACCAGCAATCCCGGACCATCGCCGAATTGCAGATGCGGCGCGCAAATGACATCATCGCCGTGCTTGGCGATCCAGTGCGACGTCGCAACTATGACATGGAACTGGAGCGGCAAGGCTTTGGCGGAACGAGGCCGGGGCCACCGCCGGAACCTTTGGTCCTCAGGCAGTTCAGACGTCCCCATGTATGGGCAGTAACGGGCGTCCTTCTTGTAGCTCTGACTGCCTGCGCATTGCTATGGATTTCCGTCGAAGGGACAGACCACGTTTCGCCCGGTGTCGTCCCGGACGATAAACACGAACTCTCGTCTGCTTCTCGCGTCCCCCAAAGCGATCCTGGACGGCAGCCTGCGAAGCAACGGTCAACCGGGCACGTTCCAGCCCTTCAGGAAACTCCTCGAGTCTCAGCAAGCCGCCGCCACAACGATTCCCGAAAGCCGGCCGGCGAACTCGCGCCTCCCCAGCTGCGCATCGTTGAATTACCGCCATCCCAGACTCTCCCGCAGGACTTCGGCCGCGCTTCCGACCCGAATTTGCCACTGCTCTTTTCCATGAAGTCAGTACCGAAACCTCCGGCCCCATCGCCTTCCCCGGCGCGACCCGCGCTGCGGGGAACCTGGGTCTACCTCAAACCTGCGGCCCAGGAGCAACCAAATCCACATGTGTACCCGCCAGAATATATTCAGTTGTGGATCCGTGAAGAAAGCGACGGACGCATCTCCGGCAACTACCTCGCCCGATACAAAGCTCGCGATCAGGCTGTCTCCCCGAACGTGCAGTTCGAATTTCATGGCCAGGACGCCGGAGATTCAGTTTTCCGATGGGCGGATGAAAATGGAGCGGAAGGCACAATCGAACTCAGGATTATTCAGTCGAATTCGCTCCGGGTCCATTGGACTACCACCCGCATGGGACGGGTCAGTTCGCTTCTGGCCGGAACCGCAGTACTAAGCCGTACCGACGGCTCCTGATTCTTTTGCTAGAATAATTTAGATCGGGATCCAAGAGCATGTCGTCGACCCCAACTTCCAGCGCCCGTGTCCATCACCATAAAAGGCGCAGCCTCCGCACTCAACAAAGACGGGCGATCCGCAAGTGGCTACTGACGATTCTCTGGATTACCTGTGCTCTGATCGGCCTGTTTGCCGTCATTCAGTTGATGCTGGCCTTGTCGCCGGAATAGTTCGCTGTTTTGCCTGCCCTCTCGTTACGGGTATACTTCCACTGCAAACGTCCTGATCGTACATGCATCCGTCCCATTCGTCTGGATTGTCAACTCCGCAATCAGCGGAACACTATAGGTGGTCGCGCCGTCCGCATAGTGAAACCAGGCCATCGAGCTTGCGGAATTGACTGCGCTCCCTCCGGAGTTGGAATGGTTCCGGGAGGTTTGCGTCGCGGGACCCGTCCAATACATCTCCCCCTCCACCAGAAGATCGTTATTTGAAGCGTTGGCCGTATTATTGGAAGCCTGCGCCACGGCGAGTCCGGTCAGACTCGACTGGCCGATTCGGATTCGGGCCGTTTTCTGGGTTGCGGTCGCGCTGCACGATACCAGCGCGGACACCCTGATGACTGCCGTGGACGACAGATTGTAGCTCGCCGGAATACTCGCGTACACTTCCTGCGTCTCGCTTGCCGGCGATACCGTGCAGGGGAACGAGGCGCATCCGATGGTGAATTGCAGGGGTGTCCGGATGTAACCGGCGCTGACCGGCGCGCCGTTCTGAGTAAGTGCGCCTGTCACGTTCAGTGCGGGCACCGTAAACATCCCATTCGATTGTGCGATGCAACTCGCGCCCCAGCACAGGCTGGTTTCGGGGAATGTCATAAGGCGCGGTCCGGTCGCGGCCGGAAGATTGGAAACGTAACCGCCGATGTTACGTAGCAGCCGGGTGATCTCGGCATCGCTCAGCCCGGATGTCACGGGAATAACGATGATCGATGGTTTGGCGTAGCTGATCGAAATGTTTGAATTAGCGCCAAGCGTTAGTTGATATCCGGTTCCTGCACCGGTCACCTTGCCACAGGTCCTGAATCGACTCCAGCGGCCTTCGCTGAGTCCCTGATCGAACACCCCGGACGGGGCCAGGAAATTGGCGCCCCTGTCAAAGCTCGCGCCCGTTCCCAGAAGCGTCAATGCGGTAGCATTTTGCCCGGCACTGTCCGTAAACGGATGTCCAGGAGTCTCCGATCTGGCCCAGGACACGAAGCAGGCCCAATCGCCGACATTGGCAGCCACGGAATTGCTGTTGTAAACTGTGGCCCAGCACGGCGAAGCCCCGCATGAGATAGTCCCCGCATTTGTCCCGCCCCACGGGTCGGTGACTCCGCTGGACAGCGTTCCTCCTCCGACAGTCCACGACGAAGGAGATTGTGGAACATTGAGACTCTGGAATGGCGCGAAATTCAGCGCGTTCGCGCCTTCCGCCATGCGTTCACTATCTGTAACGCCGCCTGCCTCGATGCTGTAATTTCGTTGTCCATGCCTCACATCATCTGTGGACGGACCAGCGCCATCGCAGTACCCTTTCACAGTAAGGCCGAGGATCGGAAAATCCGCCACGGGATTGCCGCAATTCGTTTGCTCCTCGATGTGTATGTCCGTGATGCGGCTGTCCCGTGAAGGGTTCAGGCTGCGGATCAGGCGAGGCTGAGGGGTTATGGTCCAGTTTGTGTAAGCATACGCCGTTCCGTTAGCAGTGATGTTGCCGTTCTTGTCAAGAGGGTTACAAGTCAAGGTTCCAGGCGTCCCGACATTCTGGGGCGCGAGCGAGCCGGCAGTAAGCCCGGTGCAGGCCAGGTTCTCCGTATCGCCTCCACCGGATAACTGGAAGTACAACGGATAAATTGAACTTATGGGTACAGTGTAGTAATTGTTGACGCCCAGGTGCCCTGATGAATCGCCCAATACAGGGAAACTGGTAGCACCGACGGAAAGGGAGCCGGAGCCGGTCATCGTCCCGCCGTTCAGGCCGGCGTCGGCCATGCCGACATGCCGCAGCCAGGTATCCGTAAGAAACGTGTGAGACGGATCGACGGTGATAAGTGCGTCATCGATTGTCTCCGTCTCGATGTTATCTAGGTAGATTTGGGAGGCGTTTGGGGTCGGAATCGAGCCGCCGTCAATACGGATTCCTCCGAAGCCAAGCACCCCATCGCGCAGGTAGCACAGGCCGCAGGCATCGAAATTGTCTGTCGTGGAGGTAAACCACATCGATGCCGGGTAACTTCCTGCATACTGCACGCCGAAGTTGAAATGCTCAATCCACATCCATTCCGTGGAATCCGCTTTGAACGGGACCGAGTTAGGCTGCCCGTATTGTGTACCGGAGGCAATGTTATACATGCGGATCAGGGAGCGGTTTCGCACTACGTAAATCGCCGCGCCATTGCTCCCGTTAACATAAAGGTCATGCACATAAACGTTACTGCCCACGAACACGCAGCCGTTGAGCACGTTGGTTTCGTAGGTGAACGTTGTACCAGCGTCGCAGTAAATCGAGGCTATCGGACCGATCTGAAACTGCTCTCCCTCCTGACCTTCTCCTGAGATCTCGCGCACGAATCCGGGTATGCCGTTCAGGAGACCGACTCCCAGCCCCGCGCCCAGACTGATTTTGCCAATGATGTGAAGGTGCAGGCCAGCGCGCGCCGTTGCACGCGGAGAAATTCAGCGCAGAGGAGATGCGGTTGTTGTTGAGAATGAGCCTGGCAGGTTGTCCGTTCGGTGCTACCGAGCACGCCGCGTTTATGGCTGCCTGAACAGCGTTAGTGTCGTCGGTGGAATAGTCGCATTTGGCGCCGAAGTCCGCGCAAACGTTGAAATCCATCGCGGCCAGCTTCTTCTGGACCGTGGTCGAAGGAGCGCCTGTGAAAGGAGCCTGATATTGCGCGCTGGCGGCATTGAAGGCCATCGTCAGCGAGCCATTACCAACGTTATTGGTCAGGGTCAGGCCGCTCCCGGCGTTCAGGAAGTTTTGGCGGAAGGCGGTCCGGCAGTCGGTTATTCCCCCCGCATCGAAGGTGTCCGCTACGCTCGTACCGGCCGTTATCGTCGCAATCTGAATGCTGTTCGCCGGAAAACCGCTGGCGCTGTTGCTGCCCTTTGCGATTCCCGCGGTCGTAACATCCGCGAGGTTTGCGCTGGAGTTCGCATCTACCTTCATGGCTCCAGCCACGCAGTCGAAGTAGACCCAGAAAATGCTGCCCGCTGCGGCCGCTCCCGGGTTCAGTGTAACGCTGGTCCCGCCAGGTCCCGAATATTGTGTGCTTCCGCATGAGACCATCGTCGACAGGCCGTTGATCGTCACCGTCTTTCTCGTGGACGGATCGGCTATTGAAGGCGCCCAGTCGCTCATCTGCAGCAACATCGTCGCTCCCGTCCCCACGCCGCTTACGGTCTCCGGTTCCCACACATTGTTCGCGTTGTTCCATACCAGCGCCTGACCCGCGCCCGGAACTCCGGAGGAAACCGGCCGGCCCTGAATCTGCGTGACGACTGTCGCATTCACCGGACCGGTGACATCCCCTGAAAATGTCCCGGTCGCCCCCTGCTGCGTCCAGATGTTCGTCGCTGTGCATCCGTAAACATTCAGACCCGCGGATGCATTCAGGAGATAGAACATCTCGCCCGGCGTGCAACTCGACGGCAATACCGTCCCGGTCTTGAACGGACGGGTGCTGTTCGAGCCTGAAAAATCCACGCTCTTGCTCTGCGTTCGCAGATCGATCTGCGTGGCTTGTGCCTGCGCGGATTCCATGCTGGCGACGGCGCTCGTCAGCGCCAGAAGAGCCATCAAAATTCTCTTTTGCTTTACCGGTTTTCTCATGGGCTTTCGGATTCCGGTATACAGGCTGGGCAGATTCTCTTTGTGAGGACTCCATTGAGATACAAGGCATATTTAGTTGTGAAGGGATGCCCTCATTTCGCACGGACTCCATGCCAATGATTCCCTGGCGCGTGCGACGTTACCGGCAAATGGCCACCCTGAACCAGACTCAGAACGCAACCCGGAAACGCTTTTTCAGCAGCAGGGCGCTGACCATCGAGATGATCAGCAGCCAGATCAGCCAGTGCAAATCCAGCCCCAGCGCGTGTACGTCCGCGCTCGGGTAGCGGATTTCGATCCAGTCCACCGGGCCTGACGGCAACCGCTTTTCCGCGGGATACCAGATCAGATCCAGGACCGAGCTAACGCGGCGCGCAGAGATATACTGCGGCCCCCGGCCCACCTGCACGGTTTTGTCCAGGGTCCGATCGGGGAATGCAAACCGCAGAGCGCCTGTCAGGGGGCGAAGCGCTCGAATGCGCCAACTGACCTGCCGTCCGCCGTCGATCCGCACGGCCGGGCTTTCCACAGCGATCCCATCCGGCGCATGCAGGGCCGGCGCGGCGCCGCTCCGGCCTTCCCGAAACTGCATGGTGACAATAGCCGCCTGTCCCGTTTCGAGCGGCGTATAGCCGTAGAAGCATTCCATCTGGGCGAAGATGAGAATCATCGGTATGGACGCGATGATCGCTGGCGTGAGCATCAACGCCAGATAGCGAGCGTTGGATGTCAGCAGGTCCCACTGCGCTTTCCAGATGAGCGCCGGTTCGTCGCCAAACAGCCGCATCTCGTAGATGTGCGCCTGCACCTCGGACTTCACCCGGCGAATCGCTTCCTGATTCGATGTTTTTCCGAAGATCCACAGCATCGCGACGCCCACCAGCACGCCCAGCGGGATCAGGCTGAACATGGGATCGATTCCGTGAAACGGCAAGAAGATACTGCTCATTAGTCCGCTTATCGCTGCCCGCAGAAGTTCCATCCCTCCACTACTCGAGGTACCCGAGGCCCTTCAGCTTCCTGGCGATTTCTTCGTCCGATTCAGCGTCCTCCAGCTTTGCAAGTTCTTTATCCAGAACATGCTCCACGAACTCCTCAGGCGAGGAGTAACCGGCCACTTCGCTGCACTTCTTCACGCGTTCCCAGGTAGCCTTCTTCAGCTTGATTGTCGAATTGAACATTGCCATAGCGTTACTATACTCGCTGCCTTTTGTCGCCGCGGCAACCCGCGGTCCTGCGAACACTCGACTACCGGACCGGAGGGCTGCTGAAAAACCGATTGCTCGCCCAGACGATCCCCCATGCCTGGTCCGGGGTATGCCGCGTCACCGTGAACCCGAGATCGCCGAGGCGTCGAAAAACCTCGTCGACGGCATGAGAATGCTGAAGATGATACTCCATTCGCACTTCGCGAATCGACCTCCACGGCTTCTCCGCTTCAAACAATTCCCACTCAGCCCCTTCGCAATCCATTTTCAGCAAATCGACTTCGCCGCCAAGCCGTGAAATCACCATTGCCAGGGGCGCCTGTTCGACAGCGCCATCTTCACTGGGCCGCGTGGTAGCGATGTTGCTCGGTCCATCGTCGATGACGGAAACCTTTCCTGCCGCGGCTCCTACCGCGCTCGGAAAAACCCCGATATCGGATTGCGACGTATTTGCTTCGAGGTATGGAAGAATTCGTGGATTGGGCTCGTAGGCATGAATTGTCGCCTTCGGATAAGCGCCTCGCGCCGCCAGGGAGAAAAACCCCAGGTTGGCGCCAATATCGAGGATTGTCCGTACGGCGCCCATCTGAGAGCGCAGTCCGTAGTCGTTGCGGATCACACATGCGATGAAATCGCCCTTCACTCCGCGTTCCTCGGGGAAAACAAGCGGTATCCGAACGCCGCAAACGCGCATGTGACGCGGCATCGCAAACGACTTGTTTCGTATGAACACCAGGCCGACTCTTCCCGCGTTCACAGAGCGCTCCAGAACCTTCAGCATGCCTGGGACTGCCATAGCGTTTAATATATCGAGTGCCCGATCATGCCGGTGCCCGGTGCAACCCCAAATTGCTCCATCAGCGAAACAGTCAAATCGTACAGGTGAGGCTCCGTGGCGCGGCTCTTACGATTGCTGATGAGCACGCCCGGTACGAATCGGGCATCGATGCAGTGATCGGCCCGCCATGCCTCCGTGTTGTCCGTCACCAGCTTTACCGGTACGGCGCCGAGCGCCGTTTGCCACGATGAACGATAGCCGGGCATGTAGCCGATGATAATGTCCGGCGCGTTGGCCAGCGCGTTCCCGTGAAAGTCCCGGTGGGACAGGGTCACGCCTCCCACCATCGGCTTTCCGTTATCGGGATCGTGAGCGTCAAGCAGCTTTTCGGAGAGTTTCGTCAGTATCGCGTCCGCTTCCTCGCCGGGCGCGACGATGCCTTCCCGCTCCCGTCCCTGCAGGTTCAGATAAACTCCGTTCAGGCCGATCGAATACGCCTGCGTCTTCGACCAGTCGACGTGCGGAAACAACTCCTGATCGCTGACGTTCGCCGGATCGTCCAGCGTGAGGAAGCCCTCTTTCATCAGCCAGGTGTTCACGTTCACGGCCCGGTCGAAAGTGGAAAAGCCATGATCGGACATTATGATCAGCGTGCCGTCGCTGCCCAGTTTCGCCCGCACCCAGCCGACCGTCTGGTCCACCATTTTGTAGGTCTCCAGCAGATCGTTATCGTACTTGCCCCACAGCATGTGCGAATCCTGGTCTGTGCCGAAGAAATGAAAGAACAAAAGTCCGCTCTCGAAATGCTCCATCCCGTAGCGCAGCAGCTTCAGATGATCTTCCGAAACGTGCCGGCTCTGGGCGATGTACTCGGCCCGATCGAACACGCCCTGCCGCCACGCCGCGGTGTCCTGGGCCATTCCCTGCGTGTAAAACAGGCCGACCTCTTTCGCCAGCTTCTTGCTGTACGAATCCGGCGCCGTGACCGGCAGTTCGGGATCGGATGGATCGATGTTGACTGGCGAAACGTAAATTTCGAATCGCGGATGCAGTTGCTTCGCGTACAGCCGGACCATGCCCGATGCGCTGGCCACTCCCGGAATGAACGAGAACTTCACCCGGATCCAGTCCGACCATTCGCCCTGCCGCAGAATCACCTGCGTGTCGCCCGTATCGAACCGGGCGGCTGGCCGCTCCGGATCCACATGAACCGTCATCGCCACATACGAAGGCGCATTGTCTTTTCGCAGAGAATTGTCCGGCCCCTGGATCCGCACATTTGCCGTTGAATTCTTCAGATCGACATGCACGATCTGTCCACCGGGTACATTCCGGCTGTCCTCGGCCGGATTGTCGGTGAAAAACGTGAACGTCCCGAACGTGCCGCGCAGGTCCGGAGTGCCCATTCCGGCCACCGAAAAGCCTTCGGCGCAATGCACCGGTGGAAAATCGGTGGGCATGCGAATGATGGTGACTGGGATGTGATGATCGGCGAGAATCTGCCAGAACGGCGTCCCTTTGCGATAACTGACCACTTTCCCGGAAGTCAGCGGGATCTCGTACGATCCGATGGAGATCGATTTGCCGGCTTCTGTCTTCGACATCGACGAATACGGCGTTAGCGTCTGCGGATCGCGGTGAACGAAATCGAAAATGCCATGCCCGCCCGGATCCATGCCGGTGATGAACGTCGACCACGCCACCGGGCTTTGCGGCGGCATCACCGTTTGCAGGACCTTGAACTCGCCCTCATGCCGCAGCTTATCGAGGTTGGGCAGAGCATCCCAGTGGCGATCGAGGAATTTCGGATCCATGCCGTCGATGCCCAGCACCACGATCTTCTTCGTTGTGGTGCTCGCCACGGATCGCTGACACCCGGACAGGCAAACAACCGCGGCCATAATCGCAGCGCTGCAGTAGAGCAGGCTTTCAGCCTGCACGGCCCGCCCACTCAAGAACAACCTGTTCATACTTCAAATACCGGACGGCCTTCCATCCACGCCGGACGGGCGATGCCGAACAGCTCGAGCGCTGTCGGCGCCATGTCTTCAATCCCCGGGTTCTTCGCTTCGATTCTCCGATTCGAGAACAGCACTCCCGGAACCAGCAGCGGATCGACCGAATGATCGCCGCTCCATGCCTTGCAGTTGTCTTCGTATACCGACGGCGACACGATGCCCACAGCCGCGTCCCATGACGTGCGATAGCCGTCGTTATATCCGATGATCAGGTCCGGAGCCTCGGCCAGATACGGCCCGCGATACAGATCGCTGGACGCCCAGGCGGTGCGGATGCCGATTGCATCCTTTTCTTCGTCGCGCAGGCCGGTGAGTTTCTCCACCAGCTCTTTTTTGAGGGCTTCCGCTTCGGCGCCCGGTTTTACCGTGCCGCGCGCTTCGCGTCCGCTGAGGTTGATGTAGAGGCCGCCGAGTCCCAGCGTGTAGGCGCGCGTGCGGCTCCAGTCGACGCCCTTGAAATACCGGCCGCTCTCGGTGGCGCCGTTCTCCAGCGCCAGATAGCCGTTGTCCCGCAGCCACGCGTTCAGATTGATTCCGCGGCGGAACGAGCAGAAACCGTGATCCGAAAGCACGAACAGCACGGTGTCCTTGTCCACGTGCTTCATGGCCTCGCCGGCCAGCCGGTCCATGCGCCGATACAGGTCCTCGATGGTGCGCGCGTAGGGGTTCTCCGTGGCATCCTCGTGCAGGAAGCGATAGAACATGTGC
Source organism: uncultured Acidobacteriota bacterium (assembly GCA_963780655.1). Classification (GTDB taxonomy): domain Bacteria; phylum Acidobacteriota; class Terriglobia; order Bryobacterales; family Bryobacteraceae; genus CAWACP01. Next base: position 51,680 of record CAWACP010000005.1, read on the forward strand.
TGCACGCGGTCGCTGGTGTCGAAGACGCAGGCCACCACGCCGCGGCGCGTCTTCGCCAGCGCATTGCGGAACATCGCCTCGCGCTCCTCCATCAGCAGGTACGATTGCTTCAGGAAATCGTCTTCGTTGATGACGCCTTCGTTCAGCGCCCAGGTGTCCTCGGCCATGCCGAGCGTCGAGTACATGCCCAGCAGCTTGGCCAGATAAGCCGCGTAATACGAGGGATGGCTGATGGGCAGCGCCGGCTTTTCGGGATCGATCTGCACTGGCGAACAATACAGCGAGAAATGCTCCGGGCCGGCTTCGGTCAGCAGGAAGCGCGCGATGCCGTTCACGGTAACGTGAGCAGCCGATTTGAATTTCAGCTTCACCCAGGGAGTATAGGTTCCCGGCTTCAGCGAATACGAGGCATCCCCGATCTTCAGCGCCGCATCCCTGCCGGTAACCTCGATGCGAAACGGGATCTGCATGGGCCCGCCTTTGTCGAGCAGTACATCGTCGGGGCCTTCCAGAGATCCTTCCAACTTGCCGTCAACGCGCCGCAGCGGATAACGGCTGCCGCTTTCGAAGGTGACTTCTCCGATGCGCGTGGTGAACTGCGAAAAGCTGCCCTGCGTTCCTTTCAGATCCGGAGTGGACATGGCCGAAAGCAGGCGGCCGTTGAACTTGTCCGGAGGGAACGTGATGGGCACGCGAATTATGGTAGACCCGATCTGCTGCTGTCCCAGCAGCTTCCAGAACGGCTGGCTTTTGCGCCGCAGCTCCACCGTGGCGCGCGACAGCGGAATGCGCAGTCGTCCCAGCTTCAGCACGCGGGTCGGATTATGTACCCTGGCCGCGGCCAGCTCCGGTACGTAGCTCTTCGTGTTGCGGTTCAGGAAGTCGAAGATGTTATGCCGGGCGGGATTGACCCCGGTAGCGAACGTGGACCAGGCTACCGGCGAGAGCGCCGGAAACGTGGTGCGTAGCCGCGAGTAGGAGCCCTGCTCGCGCAGCCGCGACAGGTTCGGCAGCTTGCCTTCGGCCATGTAGCGTTCGGCCAGCTTCGGATCGAGGCCGTCCATCCCGAGGAAGATTACCTTCTTCACTTTCGCGTTGCGGAAGCCGCTTCGCCTCGCGGCCATTCGCCACACAATCCGGAACGGCCAGGAGAGCAGCGAGAAGATGCCGAGAAAGAACCCGGTCAGCAGACTCAGGAAAGAGCCCAGAAACGCAAAACCTGCGCCGGGTCCCACGTAGCCCAGCAGCACGCCGCCGCCATGGCCGTGATGGGTGAACGCCCACGCGGCGCAGAAAATCAAAAAGGCGGCATCGAAGAGCGTCCTCCGGCCTCTCCCGCGGTACTGCTTCATCTCAGCTTTCCCCTCCACTGTGGAGCAGGCCTTCAGCCTGCTCTATCTCAACTTGCCTTCTACAAACGGAACTTCCCAGACCTTCTCGTGATAAATCGGACCGTGCCCGAAATACCCGTCTTCGCCGAACAGCTCTCCGTGATCCGCCAGCATGGTGATCCAGGTGTTCTTCGGAACCGTATCGAACAGCTCTTCCACCACGCCGTCCAGATGCTTCACGGCCTTGACCTGCCGCTGCCGCAGCTCCTCGAGCCTTTTGTTATCGAAGAACTTTTCCTGATCCTTCTTCTTTTTCACCAGCAGCTTTCCGCCAACCACCTCGTCGTCGAGATGCTTGAATACGCCGTGCACGCCGCTGATGCGCGGCCACTGATCGGGCGGCTCATCGGACAGCGCATAGGGATAATGCGTTTCTCCCACGTTCAGCAGGAAGAAGTTGGGCTGCTCTTCGGAAAACTTCATCTGCTGAACCATGGCCCGCATATCGTTGTGCTTCTCCATGAGCTTGTATGTATCGAAGCCGGTGTTCAGAACCGTTTTCGGGTTCAGCACGGGCAGCGAAACCATGGCGTTCGTGCGATAGCCCAGCGAGTCGTGCAGGAACGTCGGCAGGAACATCTTCGGGCACGAGCGACTTGAACTCGATATCGTCGCAGCCCAGCCGCGCATTGAACTGCAGAAATTCTTTCTTGTAGTACTCCGAAGCGTAAACGTGACGCGGGCTGGTATGCGGCATCAGCCCGATCAGCAGATTGTAATGAGACGGCGACGTCCAGGAAGCGTACGACCAGCGCTTCTCCACTTTTCCCAGCTTCCGGATATGGCGAGGCCGGGCGCGGATGAACGAATCGTATCGGCAACTGTCGAACACCACCAGAACAAAGTTGTTCCGGGCAGGTTGTTTAGAGACAATAGTCATTCAGTCTTGGCGCTCCATGGCGTGGACACTACGGACGGCGCGGCGGAGTGGATCACTTGCCAGGCTCTGCGGCTTCGTCGTATGATAGCACTCCAGCCGCGCCCCCGGGATATTCGCGTAACTCGGACTCAAACCGCCGCCGCAACGGCTTCCGGTGACGATAGCCAGCAACCAGCAATGGCCGAGCGGCCGTATTTCTCCGATCAGCACCGTCCAGTTCGCCAGAAACACAACATACGCGAGCAGAAGCGCTGCGGACGGATGACAAAACGCCGCCGTTACGCCGAACCCACAGCGAACGCCGGGACGATCCGAAAGGCTCGATTGATATAGAAGCGGCGTCGACTTTCATCGCTTCGCAGAAGTATCCCAGTGATCAGGAAACCGGAAAGAACGAAGAATATGTCCACTCCCAACCATCCGCTGGACAGCACCCTGCTGAAAATCTTCCATACGGGATTGGCAAATCCGAGCCTCGACGGGTAATGAAAGGCGACCACCGCGAGAACGGCGACCCCGAAGACCATCAAGTTCCACGATGCATATCGTTTCACCGGGCGCCATCATACGACGACAAGTCGAAAGCCAGGCGCCCTCACAGTCCTCGAATCAATCCCTGTTCTTCGAGGATCTGACGTATTGCGACCGCCCGAAGCTCCTCCCTTTCAGCAGCTTCAATGCACACGAAGCTCTCGGGTAGTACTTTTTCGCGCGCTCTCTCGCGCAGTTCGGGTTCGCCGGCTCCGCAGACCAGCACAATCACGCCGGCATCGTTCAGGGTGCGTGCGATATCGGGCAGGTTGAACCCGGCTTCAGCAGCCGGTATCGCGTGGACTCTGGAGCCGGCATTAAACAAGAGCCGCTCCAGCTCGAATACCACCTCAGCGGGTGTTTCGAGCCATACCGTGACGGCCCGATGACCGGCCCGCGTTTCCTGTTCGAGGCGGGTGATGCGCCCACCCAATGCCGTATCGCCGTCAGCCCCGCCTCCGGATGAATCGCCCAGGCCGGGTTCGCGGCCGGTGACCATCCCCGCTGCCACGGTTGCGTTGGTGACCGGATCGATCAGGATGAAGCTTCCGGTAACCCGGTTGCGGCGATAGGGATCGCAGAACAGAGGCTTCTGGCTATCGATCACCACGGCGCCCATGTCGTTCAGGCCCAGCAGGGCCGCCGGCTCTTTTTCGAGCGTATTGACGTTGACCCGGTAGCGTACTGCCTGAACCGTCGCCGGCACAAGCCGCGCCGTGTGCTTCAGCAGATATTTCCGGCCGATCTCGAGCTGAACGTCGCTCATCCATACGACGCGGGCGTCGATGCGCCGGGTGATATGCGGCGGATGCGAAGGCCGCACCAGCATGTCGCCGCGGCTGATATCGATCTGGTCTTCCAGGCACAAACCGACCGACATGGGCGGAAACGCGCGTTCCAGTTCTCCATCCCAGCTCACGATCGAGCGCACTCGGCTGGTGCGCCCCGACGGAAGAACCATCACAGCGTCACCCGGCTCGATTACGCCGGAAGCCACCTGCCCCAGATATCCACGAAAATCCTGATCGGGCCGCGAGACATACTGGACCGGAAAACGGAACTCGGTCAGGTTTCTGTCGCTGGCGATATGCACCGTTTCGAGATAATGCAGCAGGCTCCTGCCCTCGAACCACGGCATCTTGTCGCTCTTCTCGACGACGTTGTCGCCGCGCAGCGCGCTCAGCGGAATGAAGTGCAGGTCGGGGGCCTGCAGCAGCGCGGCGTAATCGATGAACTCGCGGCGAATCTCCTCGAACACCTCTTCCCGGTATCCCACCAGGTCCATCTTGTTCACCGCGACCACCAGGTGCTGGATGCCCAGCATCGCGGCGATGAATGCGTGGCGGCGCGATTGCGTGAGCACGCCCTTCCGGGCATCCACCAGGATAATGGCCAGGTTCGCCGTGGAGGCGCCGGTGGCCATATTGCGCGTATACTGCTCGTGACCCGGCGTATCGGCAATGATGAACTTGCGGCGCGGCGTGGAAAAGTACCGGTACGCCACGTCGATCGTGATTCCCTGCTCCCGCTCGGCGCGCAATCCGTCCGTCAGCAGCGCCAGATCGAAAGCTCCGTCGGAATGGTTCACCGTGGCGTTCTGGATGGAAGCGATCTGGTCTTCGTAGACGCCCTGCGAATCGTACAGCAGGCGGCCGATGAGCGTGGACTTGCCGTCATCGACGCTGCCTGCGGTCGAAAAGCGCAGTAGGTCCGTCTCTTCGCTTCCTCGAACGAAGGCGTCTATGCTGGCGGGCAGCGCCGCCGTTTGAATTTCCGGGGACGCCACTAGAAGTACCCTTCTCTCTTCTTCAACTCCATCGAGCCTTCCTGATCGTGATCGATGACGCGGTTCTCGCGCTCAGAGCGCCGGAACAGCATCATCTCTTCGATGATTTTCGGCACGGTATCGGCTTCCGAACGAATGGCCCCGGTGCAGTATGTGCAACCGAGGGAGCGCATGCGGCTCATTACCATCTGCGGTTGTTCGCCCAGCAGGAGAGGAGGGTTGTGTTCGATCGGAAGCAGCGACCCGTTTCGTACCACCATGGGCCGTTCCTTCGCGAAGTACAGCGGCACAACGGGAATGTTCTCGAGATGGATGTACTGCCACACGTCCAGCTCGGTCCAGTTGGAGAGCGGAAACACACGGATGCTCTCGCCCTTGTTGATCATTCCGTTATAGATGTTCCACAGCTCGGGACGCTGGCTCTTCGGGTCCCACTGGCCGTACTGGTCGCGGAAGGAGAAGATCCGCTCCTTGGCCCGGGACTTTTCTTCATCGCGCCGGGCGCCGCCGAACGCTGCATCGAAGCCGCCTTCCGCGAGCGCGTCCAGCAGCGCACGCGTCTTCAGCAGTCCGCAGCATTTCGAGGTACCGAGGCGGAACGGGCTTGCCCCTTCCGCAATGGCCTGCCGATTCGTATGCACGATCAGCCGCACGCCGATTTCCTGCGTGTAGCGGTCCCGGAACTCGGTCATCTCACGAAACTTGTAGGTCGTGTCGATATGCAGCAGCGGGAACGGGATTTTGCCGGGGTAAAAAGCTTTCTGCGCCAGCCGGACCATGACGGAAGAATCCTTGCCGATCGAATACAGCATGACCGGCCGGGCGCACTCCGCCGCCACTTCACGGATGATGTGAATGCTTTCGGCTTCGAGGGCCCGCAGATGCGTCAATGCAAATCTACTCATGGTGAACCTGCCGGCTCAGAGAAAGCTTTCCAGCCAGATGCATCCACATATTGTGACGGAAGCGCGTTCTTCAGATCAAGTCGCATTAGTCCCACTCAGAGCGTCTATTGAACATAACCGAGCGATCGCAGGGCATCTAGATTCTGCGGGGCCGCCACCATTCTGGAATGCGCCGGGGCGGGCATGGATTTCGTCCAGGAAGCAATTTGCAGCATCAGCGGGCTGGAGAACTCCTCGTGGCCCTGATAGCGATTCAATGATTCGTTCGGATCGGCGGAAAGATCGTAGAACTCGGCAGGACCTTTGGTCCATACAATCAACTTCATCCGGTCGGAGAAGATGGCGCGCCTGATCCCCTGAAAACGCGGATGGCGCTCCAAATTCCGCAGGAAATCGGAATTCGGATAAGCCTCGCTGTAGACCACGCGATCTGCCGGCTCCTCTTCCCCGATACTCCTGCCCTGAATGCCGGACGGCGCCGAATACCCGAGCGTATCCAGCACGGTTGGCATGATGTCCACGTGACTGACCAGCATGTCGGTGGTCCGAGCCTCGTGCCGGCCGGGGTATTTGATCAACAGAGGAACATGGATCTGATCCTGGTACAGAGAGTCCACAGCATGTTCCATCAGACCATGGTCGCCGATCGCTTCCCCATGGTCGGCGGTCACAATGATCAGAGTGTTCTCGTACAGGCCGCGCTGCTTCAGTTCCGCAATCAGCTTCCCTATCTGCGAAGTCCATGTATGCGATGCCGCCGTCGTACTGCGAGACGAGGTGCCGTTTTTCGACATCGCCGAGCGAACGCTGGCCTCTCATCACCGCTATTCGCACCTCCCGCAGCCGCGGTATTGTGAAGCTGTCGTCTTTACCTGGAAAGAGCGTATCGAAAGGAGCGGGTGGCAAATAGTGCGAGTGCGCGTCCATGTAGTTGAGGAACAGAAAGAATGGCCTGGCATTCCCTGTCGCCAGATCTGCAAGCGCTTCGTGGTTGATTTCTTCCGCCCGCTGGACGCCGATCTCGAATGGTGACAGAGAAAGTCCCGCGGCCGCCAGCAGCCGCTGGATCCCGTTGCGCAGATAGAAATCCCGGCTCCAGTCGTACGTAACAAGCGGCTCCTGCACGCGATAAACAGAGAAACCCTGATTCAGGTTGAATGAAGGCGCCAGGTATACTTTGTTGGCGGCCACAGCCTCGGTTAAGTATCCCTTGCTCTACAGAATCTCTGCCAGCGTGGTGAACCTGTTCGCGAGCGGCCTGCCGTGCGGCCAGTCGGGAAGAGCATAGGTCGCCTGATGCCAGCTTGGATACAGTCCTGTGAAGATCGATGCATGCGAGGGCAGCGTCATATCAGCGGCAGCGATCGCTCGCCTGTAAACGGTAGCCTCTCTGGCCAGGTTCCGCAAATTGGGGCTGGTGTCGCGCGAATAGCCGTACAGCGAAAGGTGATCCGCCCGTACGGTATCCATGGTGATCAGCAAAACGTTGGGTTTCCCATGCGGCCCCGCCACACTCATACCGGCCACAGCGGGGCTGCGGCGGCACAGCAGCCACTCCGCTCCCAGAAAGAAAAGCAGTAACACGACAACCACCGCCAGACTCCGGCCCCAGCGGCCGCCCGATGGAAAGATGCGATACAACACCGCCCCTGCAACCGCAACCGCCGCTATCCCCAGAAGCGACACTGCCATTTTCAGCGAGTGCGAAGATGAACTAAGCAGATCCAGACTGATCCAGGGAGCCGCCAGCAGCAGGAGGCTTACGATCCATGGATTGGAAAGAAAACCTGCGCGGCCCTTCCATGCATCGGAAAAGACACCGGCTCCCATCATGAGAGCCATTGCCACAGCGGCAATCAGAGAGATCTTTTCGGAACCCGTCCATCGTGAGCCGAGGAGATTGGCTATGCAGAAAAGAACCAGCGTCAGCGTTGCCGAAAGGCGATAGTGGAATTCCTCCATCGGACGCCTGATCCGGCTGACGAGAACGGCGGAAAGCGCACCCAGCAGTAGTCCCAAAATCGGGTAAGCGACAAACAGAATCGTTGCCATGCGCCAGTCCCATGGCGAGAATGATTTCTCGGCTGAAACGGCTACTGGCAGCAGACAGGCCAGGAAGAACTCGATGTTCTCATAGACCAGCCACGCTATTAACCCGTAGATGGCCCCCTGAATCGCAGCTGTGGAATACAGGTCTTTCAGCGCAGACTCCTCCGGTGCTGACGCACGCCCTCCTCCACGCTGGAAGGAGCTGCCACCGTGCTATCAGGAATATTTTGGCTATGATAACATGCTCCGAGGGGAGACCCATGAACTGGAGCAACCGGGGGAACGGTCTATTGCACGTAGCCAAGAGATCGCAGGGCGTCGATATTGCCCTTGCTTCCGGACCTTTGCCGGGAATCCGCGGGAGCTGGAGGAATCGACTTCATCCACGCAGCAAGCTGTAGTTTCAGAGCGCCGTATGTCTGTGCATCTGTCGTGTACAGGTTCTGCTTTTCCTTCGGATCGGCCGCAGGATCGTAAAGCTCGGGCGGACCATTTGTCCAGGTGATCAGCTTCAATTGGCCGGAAAAAACAGCGCGCTTGATTCCCGAGAAACGCTTCGGGTCCAGTGCGGATGAGATTAGTCTTTGGATAAGACTCGCTGTACACCGCGCGATCCCGCGGCAGCTCTTTCATGAGGCTGTTGCCCTGCAAATGGAGCGGCGTCGAATATCTCAGCGCGTCCAGTACGGTGGGCATGATATCGACAAGGCTGACCAGCGTATCGACGCTTTGCCCTTCATGCTGGCCAGGATATTTGATCAGCAATGGAACATGTATCTGATCCTGATAAAGAGAAGACACCGCATGTTCCATCAGGCCATGGTCCCCGATCGCTTCCCCATGGTCCGCGGTTACGATGATCAGGGTATTCTCATAGAGACCGCGCCGTTTCAGCTCCAAAAAGAGTTCCCCAATCTGCGAATCGATATAAGCAATGCCGCCGTCATACTGCGAAATAAAATGGTTTCGTTCCTCTGCTGTCAGCGAGCGGCTCCGATCCATTACCGCCAGCCAGGCTTGCCTCATCCTTACTATCGTGTAACTGTCATTCTTTCCCGGGAAAAGCTTATCGAACGGAACGGGCGGCAGATAAGGCGCGTGCGCGTCCATGTAGTTGAGAAACAGAAAGAACGGTCTGCCGCCAGTGTCGGAAAACAGGGGTATGGCCTCGTTGTTGATTTCCTCCGCTCTCTGGGCGACAGTCTCGAACTGTGACACGCGGGGAAGCAGACGCTGGATGCCTTCACGGAGATAGAAATCCTTTTTCCAGTTGCACGCAATCATCGGCTGCTGCGCACGATATGAAGCGAACCCTTTACTCAGATTGAATGAAGGCGCCAGGTATGCCACATTTGCGACTACAGCCGCCGTGAAGTATCCTTTGCTCCGGAGAATATCGGCAAGAGTGGTGAATTTGTCTCCGAGCGGCCGCCCATCCGGCCATGCGGGAGGAGCATAGGTGGAGTGATGCCAGCCCGGATACAATCCGGTAAGAATGGATGCATGGGAAGGCAATGTCATGTCCGCGGCCGCGATGGCTCGCGTGTAAACCGTGGCCTCTTTTGCGAATGATCTCAGATTGGGAGTAGTGTCTCGCGAATAGCCATACAGCGAAAGATGATCCGCTCGTACGGTATCCATGGTGATCAGCAAAACATTGGGTTTGCCTTGCGGCGCAGCCCCGGTCATCGAAACAATGGCGGGGCTGCGGAGAGAAAACAGCCAGGCCGCCCCTATAAAGAGCAGAAGCAGTGCAACGACTCCTGTCAGACTTCGGCCCCAGCGGCCCGCCGAGGGAAAGAGCCCGATACAAGAGGGCTGCGACAATCGCGATCGATGCTACTCCAACGAAGCGATACCACAAACCGGGTGCGCACGGACGACTCACTGAGCAGTTCCAGGCTGATCCAGCGGAGCTGCCAGCAGCGAGCAAGCTTACGGCCAGGGGATTCGACAGAAAACCAACTCGTTGCCGCCATACGTCGGAAAAGAGAGCTGTCGTCATCGCAACGGCCATCAACAACGCAATGGCCAGATAGATCTTTCGGAGCCAGTCCGTCGCGTGCTACGGAGAGGTGCGCGATGAAGGCCAGAACCAGCGTAAGCGTCCCCGCAGAGCCGGTAATGGAACTCTTCCATCCCGCGCTTGGTCAGGTTCACGATAACGGCAGAAAGCGCGCCCAGCACCAGTCCCAGGACCGGGTAAGCGCCAAAGAGGATCGCAACCATGCGCCAGTCCCACGGCGAGAACGTCTTTTCAGATGAAAGGGCTATCGGCAGGAGACAGGCCAGGAAAAACTCAACGCTTCCATATACCAACCAGGCAATCAGTCCATAGATCGCTCCCCGAATCGCCGCTCTGGCCGTTCCCGGCGAAGACAATCGACCGTGAATGTCACCCATGTCAGAAATGCCTGACCATGGTAACATAAGCGTCTCTCCTGCATCTGTTGTACTAAGGCAATAGTTCCCTCGCTCGGCCATGGCAGCATGGGATTGTATCGCTGCTTAGCGCCCCGTGGCGCCTCTGCTCCTCGCCGGCGCTGTACTCGTTTGCGGCATTGTGTTGATTTATCACCCATCTATCGTCCGGGGGCAGGACACAACTCCCGTCATGCCCCCCGGGTTGGAAAAGATTCAGCATTTCGTCTTTATCATGCAGGAGAACCGCAGTTTCGATCATTACTTTGGCGCTTATCCGGGCGTCGACGGCCTGCCTCCCGGCGTCTGTCTCAAAGCGCCCGAGTTCTCACAATGCGTGGCGTCTTATCTCGATTCAAACGACGTAAACCGTGGCGGACCTCACTACTTCCAGAACGCGCAGGCAGACACAGACCGTGGCCTGATGGACGGGTTTCTGGCAGCAATCCGTATGCTGTCACCGGCCTGAATTTAATGCCTGCATTCCCCCCGGGCCTATGTGCGCTCCCGGCAAGGACCCGCGCGACGTAATGGGATACCACGACTATCACGTCCTTCCTGATTATTGGAGTTACGCCAATCTGTACGTGCTTGCAGGATCGTATGTTCGAATCCGTGTCGTCTTACAGCCTTCCAGCTCACCTCTACATGTTAGCGGCACAAAGCGGCGGCTACATTGGCACTTCTCCAGTCCCGAAGGAATACACGTTCCCGGAGATTACGGAGCTGCTTGGTTCGAATAATATCGACTGGAAATACTATGTTACTTCCGGCACCGTGCCGGACACGCTGGAGACCGAGGATGGTGATGTGCCCACACAGCAGCAGGATGCGCACATATACAGCGTCTGGAACCCTCTGCCAGCTTTTCCCGGCCGTGGCGCAAAACCCGTCACAGTACAGTCGCCTGCAGGATACGGCTCAGTTTTATGTCGACTGCCCAGACAGGCGCACTGCCGCAGGTGGCCTGGATCATCCCGAGCGCCGGTTAGCGAACATCCGCTTCCAGCATCAAGGCGGGGATGGCCTACGTCACTGGCCTGATTAATGCCAGTCATGAGTGGCCCGCAATGGAACAGCACCGCCATTTTTCTCGCGTGGGACGACTGGGGCGGATTCTACGATCACGTATCGCCGCCGCAGGTCGATCAATACGGCCTTGGCATTCGTGTCCCTGGCATGGTCATCAGCCCCTACGCCCGGCAGGGCTTTGTGGACCACAACACCTACTCGTTCGAATCGTGGCTCAAAATCGTGGAAGAGCGTTTCGGCATCGCCAGCATGACTGCCCGTGATAACGACGCTCTGGACATGATCGACTCCTTCGACTTCTCCCAGCAGCCACGCCAGCCGATTGCACTTGAAACAACCACGACCGGCTCCCCTTATCCACAGCAGCTTCAGACCATCGCTCGTCCGGCCAATGCCCTTCTTAACTCATCCACCTGCGACGGCTCTTACACTCTCGCGCCGGACTCCCTCGCCGCGGCCTACGGCTCCGGTCTGGCCCCCACGACTGCCAGCGCGACCGCGCTGCCGCTGCCCCTCGCATTACTTGGGGAAAGCGTTACCGTAACCGACAGCGCCGGCGTCAGCCGCACCGCCCCGCTGCTGTATGTCTCGCCCACCCAGATCAACTATCAGGTCCCCACGGGAACCGCCGCGGGAACCGCTACCGTAACCGTCGCCGGCAAGGGCGCTACGCTAGCGCAGGGCGTTGCGTTCATTTCCAACTTCCGCTCCACGGCTGTTTACTGCCAATGAAGCCGGGTGGGGCGGAGCGGCAGCTATTGTCGAGACCTTTCACGCCGACGGTTCAGCGAGTTCTCAATTCGTTTCCACCTGCGACTCGCAGGGTCAAAACTGCACTTTGCACCCGGTCAGCTTCGGCTCGGCTTCCGATAAAGTGTTCCTGCTGCTGTTCGGAACCAGTTTCCGCCATGCCTCCCGGTTCTCTGCGGAGATAGGCAACGTCGTCGGCACAATCACCTATGCCGGAGCACAGAACACATACGCCGGTCTGGATCAGGTCAACGTTCTTCTGCCGTCTTCCCTCGCCGGACGCGGACGCCTGTCGGTGGTGCTGAATGCCGACGGCCGTGCTTCCAATCCGGTCTGGGTTCAGTTCCAATAACCGGCAACGCCTATGACGTAACGGCGGGCTGTTTCAGTGGACGCGGCTCCAGTCGAGATCGCCAGTTATTGCCGGGATGCAGGGTTCGCAAGTCAGATAGTAAATTCAGGAAGCCGAGAGTACGGTCAGCGTTGGTTACTGCGCGCCGGCGATTTTGAAGACGTAAGCCTCGCGCTCGGGCAAACCGGCGCTGAGCGAGTCGGGAATCGTAATCCGCAGTTGCCCTCCGGCCAGTTGCGCTTCCAACGGCTCGCCGGTTTCCAGCAGCGTCACGCGCACGGCGGATGACGCATGCACATCCTTCACAACCACTTCTTTTACGGGCCGGCGCGGAATGATGGCATAAACGGCGTCGTTACTTCGACGTGAAGAAGGCCTCCACACGCGCGTCGCCGGGGGGCGGAGTGTCAACTATGTTAGTGATGTAATCGTCGCGGTATTCCTTGTTCTCGTCGAGCTTTGGAATGGTTCCATGGCTCCACTGGCGCGCGTGCCGCCAGCCCTTCGTGCCGTAAATCGCCTCGCCGTTCGGGCGGAGCCAGTCTCCCATATGAGTAAGCCGCTCCTCCATGATCACGGGAATGCGTCCATCGGCCGTGGGCCCGATGTCCAGCAGCAAATTACCGCCACGACTTACGATGTCGATCAGCATGAGCAGAAGTTGGCGATCGGTGTGGTAATCCGCGAGAGTTTCCATGCGGTTGTAGCCATACGAGAAACCCATTCCACGGCTCTCCTCCCAGGGATGGCCGCCGTTCTGCATGCCGGCGGTGTACTCGGTAGTGTAATAGCCGCCGTGCTTGTGACGAGTATCCGAGCCCCAGCGATCGTTAATGACCACCTCATCCCGCACGGGCGATTCATTGAACAGCCAGGCCAGCAACTCCGGCGCACGCCACTGCTCACTGCTCATGTCCCACTCGCCGTCGGAGAAAATGATGCTGGGTTTGGCGTGCGTCACCACATCTTTGAACTGTGGAAACATGTGTTCGGCAACGTAGCGCTTGCGGTCGGAGAGCCAGAGCGGGTTGAACCATTCCAGGAGCGAATAGTAGATGCCCATTCTGAGGCCTTTGCGTCGGCCGGCCTCCATCAGTTCGAGCACCAGGTCGCGCTTCGGCCCGATCTCGACGCTGTTCCATGGACGCCTCCAGGCCCGGTCGGCTTCGGCGCTTCGCCAAAGGCAGAAGCCGTCGTGGTGCTTGGAAGTCAGTGCGACGTATTTCGCGCCGGAGCGGGCGAAGACATCGGCCCAGTGATCCGGATTCCACAGCTCAGCGCGGAACATGGGCGCAAAGTTGAAATACGGAAAGTTAATGCCGTAGACGCGCTTATGAAACGCCCAGGTCGTCGCGTCGGCGTCTGTCGGCCGCCTCGCTTTCATGCCGTCCATCAACGAATACCAATACCATTCGGCATACGGGTTCTGGTCTTTCATGCGCGGCGAGGCGAATGCGGGCACCGAATAGACGCCCCAATGGACGAAGATGCCGAACCTTGCTGCGGTGTACCACGCTGGCGTGGGCCGGCTATCTAACGATTTCCAGTTCGCCTCGTAGTGATGAGCGCCGGCGGCAACAGTTGCGGCAGACTGCGCGGCGTTCGGAGCGGGGGAACCGCCGTGCCGGTCTGTTGTACACGACACTGCTGCGAGGGCGAGCAGAGCCGTTGCACAGCTTCGAGGCAGGTGGCCGCGTTTCATTTCCAGCGGCAATAGCTGATTCCTTGTTCATTTCGGCGATGACGCCGCGCACGAACGTTCCGAGCCAGGCGGACGGTCAAGGGCCTAGTATACTCTCCTGTGCGGCCCTGCTACCATCGGCAGCCACCTGATTCGCCGCCTTAAGAGAGAGGGATTCCGGGTGCGAGGAGTCGACCTCGAGTACCTGCTGCTGTTTGGCGCTATCCTTCGCCATGCTTCCCGGTTTTCTGTGGAGATAGACAGCGTGGCGGGCAGAATCGCCTATGCCGGCTCGCAGAACACATACGCAGGTCTGGATCAGGTCAATGTTCTTCGTTCTTCTGCCGTCTTCCCTCGCCGGACGCGGACGCGGACGCCTGTCGGTGATATTTGACTACCGATGGCCGCGCTTCTAATCCGGTCTGGGTTCTTTTCCAGTAAACCCAATGGCGCTTTTAAAGTTTCTGAGGACCGGCGACTGAGAAACGGTTCGAGATACGGCATCCATCCTGGGGCAGCGTCTCGAAGAGCCCCATCCACCAGCCGGTCCGCCTCGGTTACCGGACCCGCGCCGTCCTTAATCGGAGATAGCTCCATCTCCGGATTGGAAGCGCGACAGAACGCCAGCCGCGGCATCCAGCGCTTTCGTTATATGCAACATTAACACTGTCAACGGAGCCGGGTGCTATCATGACCGGAATACAGTAGTCTGGTGCTCTGTTTGTCTCGACAGTTCTACCAAGCGGCGTTGACAGCGATCCACTTTCGTTATGTCCACCCTGAAAACCCTGATCAGGGCCCTGGCCCCAAATCTTCTTGTGCAGATCAATGACGCGAAGAAACAGTTCTCTTCCATCTCGACCAGTCCGTGGCGGGATGCCTGTTCCGCGGATAAGCGCCTTGCCCTCGCCCAATCGCGCTTATCGATCCTGCCGCCCACGTTCACACGATCTCCGTCGTTCGTGATCGATATCGGGGCCAACGAGGGCCAGTGGATCGATTCGCTGACGAAACTTCTGCCTATCCCCGACCTCTGGGTTTTCGAGCCAAATCCGGAGGCAATGAAGGTTTGTCAGGAGCGACTTGGGAAACGGCCCGGTATTACCTACTTCGATATGGCCCTGGGCGAGGCGGACGGTCAGATAGAACTCCACGTCACCTCTTCGTCCGATTTTGCTTCGGTCCTTCAGCCGCGAACCGACTTTCTCAAGGCGCATTATGGCGAGAATGCCGCCCACGTTGCCACGACCTTACAAGTCCCGTTACGCGCGTTGGATGCTCTCGTGCCGGAATCGCGATCGGTGGACCTGCTGAAGATCGACGTGCAGGGTTATGAGCGGGCTGTTCTTTCCGGCGCCCGGCGCGTGCTTGCAAGGACACGCACCGTGCTCATCGAAGCCAACCTCCAGTCGCATTATGCCGGTGACGCCATCTTCCCTGCCTTGTGGAGCGACCTGGCGGACCAGGGATTCTCGTTCTGGAGTTTGTCGGCGCCGCATGCGGGCCAGGGCGGTAAGGCTTTGTGGGCTGACGCCGTCTTCATCCGAGGTGATGGCATTCAGTAGACGTCGCATGAGGATTGCATACGTCACCACCTACGATCCCGCGGATGTCCGCTATTGGTCGGGACTTGGAACTTATATCCACAACTCCCTTTCCGGACAGGGATGTCAAGTCGAGTTTCTGGGGCCGTTGCCGCAATACTCGGGTCTTCGAAGACACTGGCTGAGAGCAACGTCGGTCTGGTATAACCGCCTGCTTCGCGGCTCTCTGGGCAACTTCTCCACCGAACGCGATCTGAACGCCGCCCGGTTCTACGCTCAGGTTGTCATGGAGAGAATGCAGGGGAAGCACTACGATCTGATTGTTTCTCCCGGAGCCATTCCCGTCGCGTTTGTCCGCTCCGACGTTCCCCTCGTAATCTGGGCGGATGCCACCTTTGACAGTTTGATCACGACCTATCCGGCGTACAGCAAAATGACCCGTGGTTACTACAGGGATGGGGAGAAACTGGAGCGGGAAGCCTTCGGCCGCGCCGCATTGTGCATCTTCAGTTCGGACTGGGCGGCGCAGTCGGCCATCGTACATTACGGCATCCCAGAGCAGAAGGTGAAAGTAATCCCGTTTGGCGCGAACCTTAACGACCCGGATGACGATGTCAAAGCAGCTCTGGACCAACGAGCTGCCGACAAAGTGAAGCTGCTGTTCGTCGGCTACGACTTCGAACGTAAGGGCGGCCCAAAGATTTTCGGAGTACTCGAGGCCCTGCTCGGCCTCCAGGTTCCCGCCGAGCTGCATATTATCGGCTGCTCGCCGGAGCCGCCCGACTTGTTGCGCCCTCACGTGCGGGTTCACGGCGTGGTCAGCAAGAAAACCGCTGACGGCAGACGGGAACTCGTGCAGGCTTTTCAATCCTCTCACTGGCTCCTCCTGCTCTCCCAGGCCGAGTGTTACGGTCTGGTGCTTGCGGAGGCAAATCGCTATGGCGTTCCGTGCATCGGCAATCAGGTCGGCGGCATCCCCACGATCATCAAAGACGACTGCAACGGCAAGCTGTTCCCGGTGGATGCGGCCCCTCTGGAGATTGCCAGATATATTGCGGCAGTTTCCCGCGACCGCGATCGGTATCTGCAAATGGCCGCCGCCGCTGAGCAGGAGTACAGAACTCGCCTCAACTGGCGTGTTGCTGGAAGTGCGTTTGTCGCCTGCGTCCGTCAGTTGGTTCCAAAGGTCGCCTCAACGGGTCCGTTTGCCTGAGCCACGGACGAAAGCCGCGGCTTGCAATTCCCGGCCTCTGGAAACACTGCTCGAACGACTGAAACGTTGTGCTCCCTCAGCTCCGGAAACCGGGCCTGAGAACAGCTCACAGGCCTGCTGAATATTCCGTGGAACCGCTTTCCGTCGCTCCGGCCCTTCACTTCGCAGGCGAGGCGGAGGTGGGGAGCATGGCCCGGATCATTGGGGTATTGGTCCGGGGGCTCTCCTGGTATACTTTCCTGTACGGCCCTGAATACGCGATGATGGTTAACCCGGTTTCTGCCGGTCTGCCCCAGGGGCAAGCTTCAGGAGGAGCAATGGTGAAACGTGTTCTCGTCGGCGGCGCGGGTGGATTCATCGGCAGCCACCTGGTTCGCCGCCTTAAGAGAGAGGGATTCTGGGTGCGAGGAGTCGACCTCAAGTACCCGGAGTTCTCCAAAAGTCCCGCGGACGAGTTTCTGATCGGCGATCTGCGGGATCAGAAAATTGCAGCGCAGGCCGTCGACGGGATCCAGGATGTCTATCAGCTGGCCGCTGATATGGGCGGCGCCGGTTATATCTTTACGGGCGAGCACGATGCGGTCGTGATGCACAATTCAGCGACGATCAATCTCAACATCCTCGAGGCCGGGCGGCTGGCCGGAGTCAGGCGCCTCTTCTATTCATCCTCCGCCTGCATCTATCCCGAGCACAATCAGCGAGACCCCGACAACCCGGTTTGCTCGGAGGATTCCGCCTATCCCGCGGCTCCCGACAGCGAGTACGGCTGGGAGAAGCTTTTCAGCGAGCGGCTTTACCTGTCTTACATGAGGAACTACGGTCTGGAGGTTCACGTTGCCCGATTCCACAATATCTTCGGCCCGGAAGGAACATGGCAGGGAGGGCGGGAAAAGTCGCCGGCCGCAATCTGCCGCAAGGTTGCGGAGGCCCCCGGCGGGGACGCGATCGAGATCTGGGGCGACGGGAAACAGACGCGATCGTTCCTCTACGTCGACGAGTGCGTGGAAGGCGTGCGGCGGCTTATGGATTCGGATTTTCCTGGTCCGGTGAACATTGGCTCCGAGGAGATGATCACGATCAACGGCCTCGCCGAGATGGTCATGGAGATTGCCGGCAAAAAGCTGCGGTTCAATCACATTCCGGGACCCCTTGGAGTTCGCGGCCGGAACTCGGATAACCGCTTGATCGCTTCGAAACTCGGGTGGGCGCCCGCCCTGCCTTTGCGCGACGGTATGCGTCGTACCTACGAGTGGATTGCGAGCCAGGTGGCAGCCAACGTTCAGGTGTCGCAGGTGACCGCTTAAGGTCCGGCAGTGCCCAGTGCTCTCGTCTTCTACCATTACTTCTATCCTGACGACGTAGTCAGCTCTATCCATTTCGGGGATCTCTGCGCCGGTCTGTCCGAGCGTGGATGGGAGGTCATCGTAATGCCTTCCATGCGCGGCTGTCGAGACGAAAGCCAGCGATACCCTGCGCGGAGCGAGTGGAAGGGAGTCGACATCCGGCGTGTCTGGCGCCCTTCCCTGCGTCAGGCATCGGGCCCTGGCCGCCTTCTCAACACCGCCTGGATGATCGGCAGATGGAGCCTGGCGGCCCTGTCCAGGCGGTTGCGGCCCGATGTAGTGATCATCGGGACCGATCCCGTATTGAGCCTTCTGGCTGCCCGCTTCTGGCGGATTTTCAAACCGCGGACCGCGATCGCGCACTGGTGTTTCGATCTCTACCCCGAAGCGGCCTTTGCGGACGGAATGCTGATGCCGCGGAGCTTGTTTTCAAGGGCGCTGAAGACCGCGATGAAACGCGCCTATGCCGCCTGCGACCTCATCTGCGACATCGGCGCTTGTATGCGCGCGCGCATTCTGGAATACGGCCCCACAGCTCGTATGGTCACCCTTGTGCCCTGGGCGATCGAGGAATCGGAAGTCGTGCTTCCGGTGTCGCGCGGCGAACGTGCGGCTCTGTTCGGCGATGCCCGTCTAGCCCTGATGTACTCAGGCAACTTCGGGCGCGCTCACAGCTACGACGACATTCTGGAACTCATGAGAACCCTCCGCGGATCGGGCGTTCATCTGGCTTTCAGTGCGCGGGGAAACCGCATGGAAGCGTTGAAGAGCGCGATCACGGCCGCAGACTCCAACATCAGCTTTGCTCCTTTTGCGGCCCTGGATGCCCTGCGCGATCGCTTGTCCGCGGCCGACATCCACGTTGTGAGCCTGCGTGAGGAATGGACCGGAACGGTGGTACCGTCCAAATTCTTTGGCGCGCTGGCCATTGGACGTCCGGTGCTGTTCTGTGGAAGTCCGGAGTGTGCGGTCGCGCGATGGATCGAACAGTACGATATTGGCTGGGTATTGACGCCCGGCAAGGCCAGGCAGTTGGCGCCCCGGATAACCGCTCTGCTGGACCGGCCCGAGCAGATGCAGGCGCTGCGCGAACGCTGTCATCGCGTTTATGACGATCAGTTCGCCAGGCGCACGGTTCTCGACCGCTGGCATGCGGAATTAACGAATCTGACCACTCGTTCGGAACGGTCCGCCGAATTCGCAGCCGCGCCATCCTCTTAACGCTGAACAGTCGAAATGTCAGAGGCTACTTCGGTCGCGATTGCCACTATCACCCGCGTCCGCAACCAGGACGATTCGGAAGTGATTCTGCGGTCACTACAGGTATTAAGCGCCTGTACGATCCCCGTGTTTGTTGCGGACGGAGGTTCAACGCCGGAGTTTATCTCGCGTCTGCAGCAGTTCCGGGGCATCCATTTTGCCGAACCAGGCGCCAATCTGGTGCAGCAGGTCAAAGCCTCCGTCCGAAGCGCAGTCGCTTCCGGCGCGGAGATCGTACTGTACACGGAGCCGGACAAGCAGACGTTTTTCGAAGCCGGCCTGCAGGAGGTGATTCGGCACGCCTGCGCCACGCGCGCCGCTGTTCTGATTGCCGCCAGAGACAAAGAGAGCATAGCGACGTTTCCACAGGGACAACAGCGGATTGAGGCCGCCTTCCGCGAGGTGGCGAGCGTTTTTCTGGGGCCCATGCCCGATCTGTTGTACGGACCGTTGGCATTGGACTCTGCGCTCGTCGTAGATTACATGGAGAGTGTCTCGGAGGACCTCGGCTGGGGCTGGAGACCGTATGTGATCGCGCGGTGCATTCGTCACGGTAAACGCATTGCCGTCGAGGAGGGATGTTTTCGGTGTCCGGAACAGCAACGCGCAGAAGATGATGAACACCATCGGCTGTACCGGCTGAAGCAGTTCAGTGAGAACGTACGTGGACTGTCCGCCGGCCTAATCTGATCGCCTGGCCGAACACCAGCACCCTGTTAGTTTAGACGGTGCTGAAAAAGTAAGTCAACGGCTGGACAAGCAGGCGAAAAACGCCTGCTCCACCACGGTGCATCAACAGTTTACGGCGACAGTGGAGTAGACCTTTGGCCTGCGCAGTTACTTTTTCAGCAACGTCTGTTAGTGTGGCGATGTGCTTCTCGAAGCTAACAAGCCGATGGTCTGATTGTGCTTCAGTGTCCCTGTTGCGAGGGCGTCAACTCAATGACTAACTATGGACGATTTCGGGTACGAAGTGCGAACTGCTGCGACTGCGCCGCCCTCCGGAACTTAGGGTCGCAGGGTACGCTCTGCCGGCTCCGCCCCGATCTTCGCGCTTACCTCCGCTTCCATGACGAAGTCGGTGATCATCTGCGCCATCGCCCGGATCGGGTCCTCCGCGCTGCCGACCGCTTCGACCAGCTTGTCTGCCAGTTCGTCGCGATCTTTGGCCATCCTCCACTGGAGCCAGCCGCTGGTCTTTGTCAACGCCCTCACTGACACCCTGAGTCTTATGCGGCCCCTGGGACGATTACAATCAAAGAATACCGGTGAGGTCCCAGCACAATGCCTGAATGTCTGTCCGTTGTCATCCCCGCCTTCAACGAAGAGAGGACGCTCGTCGGCGTAGTGCAGCAGATACTCAGTCTGCCCTTCGTGCATGAAGTCGTTATCGTGAACGATTGCTCCGCCGATGGTACTCCCGCCATTGCAGCCGAACTTGCCCGGATGTACCCAAAGGTTCGGGTGGCCCATCACACCGAGAATCGAGGCAAAACAGAAGCGCTTAAGACTGGTTTCGCGCTGACCACGGGTGAGATCGTCATCGTGCAGGACGCCGATCTCGAATACGACCCGAACGATATTGCCGAAGTCATTGAGCCGATTCTTACCGGCAGGGCCGATGTTGTGTATGGCTCGCGCTTTCTGGTGCGCCGGGCCGCTCGCGTCCTGTACTTTTATCACTACCTCGCCAACAAGGGCCTGACCTTTCTTTCCAACCTGTTCACGAACGTGAACATGACGGATGTCGAAACCGGATACAAAGCATTCCGTGGCGAGATCATTCGGAATATGACCATCGTCAGTTCCAGGTTCGGCTTCGAGATCGAAGTGACCGCCAAGCTCGCCAGGCTCAAATGCGCCATCTATGAGGTGCCGATCTCTTATTCCGGCCGCACGTATGAAGAAGGGAAGAAGATCGGCATCCGCGATGCCTTTGCCGCGCTCTGGTACATTGTGCGATTCAATCTCTTCTGCACCCTGAAAAGTTCGTACCGAGTGCTCCCGGACCTGAGCGGAAGTCGCTTCACCGCGGCGGCCGGAGGTCCCGTGACGCCCCGCTGATTTACCGCGTCAGCGATCCCGACACCCCACCCGAATCACAGCGTCACCTTGTTCATGATGGCGTAGCGAATCAGATCGGCCGTCGTTCTTCCGCCCAGCTTCACCAGAAGGCGGCTCCGGTATGTGCTCACCGTCTTGACGCTGATCGAGAGCTCGATGGCAATCTCCGTGATGGTCCTGCCCGACGCCAGCCGGCGCAGGATCAGCGCTTCACGGCCGGAAAGTATATCCAGCGAATCTTCGCGGCGCCGGGAAACGCTCACGGCCAGAGCGTCGGCGAGCCGCGGAGTGATAAACCGGCGTCCGCTGTAAACGGCGCGTATGGCCTGCACAAGCTGCTCCGGCGCGGCGCCCTTTTGCAGGTAACCGGTGGCGCCCGCGCTCATCGCCGGTACGCCGTGCTCCTCCTCCGGATGTATGCTGAGCACCATAACCGGGAGCCTTGGAAACTCCTGTCGAAGGTCGCGCAGGACGTCAAGTCCGGACGCGTCCGGGAATTCGAGATCCAGGACAACGACATCAATGTGGGTGCCGCGGATAGCCGGAATCACCTCTCCCGCTGTCGCCGCCTCCTGTACGACGGCTATGTCGTCGTGCTCCGAAACGATCAGCCTGAGTCCACTTCTTACGATCGGGTGATCGTCTGCAATCAGAATACGAATCAAAGATCGCCTTCTTCCCCGTCAGTGCGCGGCATGGTGGCGATCACAGTCGTCCCCCGCCCGGGCGCACTCGAAATCATCAGATGACCTCCCACGGCCTCCGCCCGCTCCCGCATACCCAGCAGACCGAGGCCCTCGACCGCGGTAACCTTGTCCGGATCGAAACCGCGTCCCATATCGCAGATCGTCAGGGTCACCCTCTCGTTCAGTTCGTGAAGCGACACGCTGACCCTCCGAGCCCCGGAATGGCGGAGTACGTTTGTCAATGCTTCCTGCGCAATGCGAAACAAAGCCCTGGCCGCTGCGGGGTCACAAGCGACGTTTTCCAGATCGGTGATGCATTCGATAGCCGTCGCGCTGCGAAACTGGCCTACATGCCATTCCATCGCCGCAGCCAGGCCGACTCGGTCGAGCACGCACTGGCGGAGCGCCCCCGTGATGCGCTGAACGCCGTTGATGCTCTCGTCCACCAGCGACATCAGCTGTTCGACAAGCTCGCGCCGCTGCTCCGGCTCGTCAATCGTCCTGCGGAGACGCGCAAGTTGAAAGCGCATGAGGGCGAGCCGCTGGCCGAGGTCGTCGTGCACTTCGCGTGCCAGCCGGACGCGTTCATCTTCGCGCGCCTTTTCGATCCGCTCAGCCAGGAGCCTCAGCGAATCGTGCTCGGCCACAGCCGTAGTGGCGGTGGCGTTGGCGTTGCGTCGTCTCCGCGCAAACCATGCCCAACCGAATGCCAGAGCGGCCAGAGGCGCCCCGATTGCCGCCACACGTGAGATCTTCACTCCAGGCACGCTCGCAACCGCCGGCTCTCGCTGGTGGCCGGCAACGACAAACGGCCCGGCATTGGAGCTAATGGCCGGTATCTCGATATCAGGGTTCCACCGCGGTGACTTCCCGCTTCGCTTTGCGCTGATCCCATGTGTCTGCGAACCGATAGAGCGGTACATCGACGCGGCGCGGGCACTGCTCTGAGGCTGCGCGACTGCGCCTCCGTGCGGTCCTGTACGCAGGCCCTGTGGTAAATTAAAACAGCTCATGCGCAATGTATGTAGGGATTTACCCACAGCACGTTCCCTTTTTCCCCTACAAGCCGTCGGAGAGGAGCGTGCCGTTTTCCTGATACGGACTCAGCAATCAACCGCTCTGTTCTGATCGTAGATATTCCGGGTGGTCGTTGCCATCATGTTGATTGCGTAGGTGTTTTTACGTAGGCAACTCGTCCGATGCCGGCGCTCAGATCTCGACCAGCCTGTTCCGGATCGCGAAGCGGATAAGATCGCCGATATTCCCGATATTCAGCTTGCGCATGATGTTTGCCCGATGCGCATCCACTGTCCGCGAACTGATTCCCAGCAACCCCGAGATTTCCCTGTTCCTCCGGCCCTCAGCCAGAAGCCGTACGATCTCTGTCTCGCGTTTGGTGAGTACGCCGGGGGCCCGCATGGCCTCGCCGGGCGTTCCGATTTCATCCAGGATCAACTGAGTGACGCGTGGAGACATGAATTGCCGGCCTTTGGCCACCGCGTCGAGTCCGCGCAGCAGGTCGCGGCCCGCGTCAGACTTGAGGACCAGGCCCCGCGCTCCCGCCGCCAGCGCTCTGGCCGCCAGGCCGCCCGATTCATGCATCGTCAGAATCAGAATTGCCGTTTTCGGCGCGCTGGCGGCGACCTCGGGAATTAGCTCCATCCCGCTGACATCCGGCAGCGCGATGTCCAGAAGCAGAACGTCCGGCTTGAGGCGCGTCACTTTCTCGATCACCTCCCTGCCGGCGGCGGCCTGACCGCATACCTGTAAGTCGGCGCGGCCTTCAATGATGGCTCTTATTCCTCTGCGCACCACCTCGTGGTCGTCGGCAATCAGTATCCGCATGTTCAATGTCCGCGGTTACTAAGTCAAAGGCAAAGTTGCGGTCACCGTGGTCCCGGCGGAATCGGACTCTATGGTAAGTGAGCCACCGAGTTGCCGAAGCCGCTCGCGCATTCCGGTAATTCCGACGCCGGGGGTCGCAGTGGTCCGTTGCTCTTCGGCCGTTTGCGCGCCGCCCATCCCGCCGCCCTCATCCTGCACCTGCAGGACGATCGCCCCCGGCCCGCGCACGATTCTGACGCGCGCGCTGCGGCTGTTGGAGTGGCGGTGGATGTTTGTCAGGCTTTCCTGAAGCACCCGAAACAAGGCTGTTTCAACTTCCCGGTCCAGCCTGTCTCCCTCGTCGCGCATATCCAGATCGACGGAAAGGCCGCTTCGCCGCGCGAATCCGCTGACGTACTGCCGGACGGCGTCGAACAATCCCAGCGATTCAAGTTCCGGAGGATATAAAAGGTACGAGAGAGTCCGGATCTCGTGCAGGCATTCCTCACTCAGTTCGATGCTTTCACCAAGCGCGCGTCCCGCCCGCGCACCCAGGGATGCAGCTGATTCGTGCACCACGGACAGGTTCATGGCCAGTGCGGCGAGTCTCTGGGACGTACTGTCATGAAGCTCCAGCGCAATGCGGCGGCGCTCCTCCTCCTGTGCGCGCAACAGGCGGCCGGATAATTGGCGCAACGCGTCTTCCGCCAGCTTACGTTCCGTGACATCCTCTACGAAAGCGATCATGTACGCTGGTTTGCCCTCGTCGTCGCGCAGGACCGAGGCGCTGCTACGAACCCAGATCACTTCACCGGACTTACGCAGATATCGCTTCTCAATCACACTGCTCGGAACCGTTCCGGACAGCAATTGTTCGAACGTTCGCGTCGTCGCGGTGATGTCCTCAGGATGAGTGATGTCGAGGACGCACATCCCGAGAAGTTCATTCGCCCCGTAGCCGGTCATCGCGCAATAAGCCTGGTTTACCTCGATATAACGACCGCTGAGATCCGTAATCGCCATTCCGATAGCGGCATGCGCGAATGCATTTCGGAAGAAGTTGTAGCTCCGCCGAAGGGTGGCATCAGCGCGGTGCTCGTTTTCCAGCAGGGTCCCGATGGTATCCAGCATCGGAAGAAACTCGGAAGGAGGTACAAAATGCCGATTCTCTGCGGCAATGCCTTCGCCGATGGTACGGGGATGGGCGCATACGCCGCCGTACCACAGCGCGTCGGCGGTAAGAGCACGCTTGTCGTAGGTGCACAGCATGACGCACGGAAAATCCCTGGCCAACGTGGTCAGGCGGCTCTCATACCGGAGCAGATCGGTGAAATCCGGCCAACCCTCCATGTCCCATCCGGGGACCCCGAAAAATCGGCTGAGCGTGACGCCATCGGCAACCGCTTTGCGGAGAGCGTCGCCGAGCGTCGTTAACAGACCGTCCGCGGAGGTGCTCGGGGGCAGAATCGTGATGCGGCCGTTCGCAATCAGCTCGTCGACAGCAAAGCCACGCGAGCGAAGCACTCGCAGCGTGCAGGCGTCATCCCCACGGATAAAACAGCGGTCACCGCCGCGCAGGCCTTGCTCAAGGAATCCGATTGCCGCCTCGAAGTCCTGGACATCGGTCCAGATATAAGAAATATGCGAGTGCAGCGCGACCCGCTGGCGCCCAATCCCGAGGTCAACTGTTTGTGGAGAACTGCCGGAAGCTCCGAACGGCGGATGCACAGCCACCTCCTCCAGCAGACCGAACCCTGATTGTTGGTAGCAGTTTCTGTTTGCGGAGTCAACCGCGAGGTGGTTTAGTATGATGCGGAATATCAGTTTCCTGAACGGGAAAGGGGTCAGGTCGGATGGCCAGAGCCAGGGAGTTCACCGTAACGATCGAAGACAAACCGGGCGCGCTGGGGAAGTGCTTCCTCGCTCTGGCGGAGCAGGGAGTGAACATCCTCGCTTTCCAGTCGTATGTGGAGGAGGGCGAGAGCCTGGCCCGATTGCTGGTGAATGATCCGCCCACGGCCAGGGCCGTGCTGGGCGGTCTGGGGATGATCTTCGAACAGACCGAGGTCGCGGTGGTCAGCCTGGCGCACCGCCCAGGCTCGTTGGGCCGCGCCGCCGCTCGCCTCGGCGAACACAAGATCAACATCGATTATTCGTATTGCGGACTGGAGCCGGGATCGATGCGGGGGCTGTTGGTATTCGGTGTCGATAACCTGCCAAAGGCCGCAACTCTGCTGGACGCGCTTGCCGCCGAAGATGCGGCCCAGGGCGGCTAGTGTGTTACCTTTTTCCAGCTCTCTGCTCGCCTGAGATGAGCGCTGCCGCGCTCAGCGAGCTGGCGATAGAAAGCCCGACCGCTCCCCACAATACCGCCCGGTAGCCGGCGACGAACGCCTCATCAATTGCACGCCGCGCCCGCGGGTCATCTGTTTCGGCGCCGGCAAGTCTGGATCGCTGCTTTTCGATCTGCTCGTGCTGCGCTTTCGGCAACGCAAGGCGGTCCAGCCGGCTGGTCAGTGCGCTCTGGAAAACACCGTTGAGCAAAGTTCCGAAAGCAGCCA
Organism: uncultured Acidobacteriota bacterium; assembly: GCA_963780655.1. GTDB lineage: Bacteria > Acidobacteriota > Terriglobia > Bryobacterales > Bryobacteraceae > CAWACP01. The sequence continues at coordinate 77,953 of CAWACP010000005.1, forward strand.
CGGCCAGCAAGCCGGCGACTCGCGAGACCGCGTTGTTGATTCCCGAAGCCGTGCCCGCGTAATTCTGCGGCACTGCGTTCATGACCGCGGTGGTCAGTGGGGCGACGCTGATCGCCATCCCCATTCCCAGCACGATTACCCCCGGAAACCATGTCGCCCAATAAGAACCTCCGATAGCCGGCAGTGCCAGCAACGCAAATCCGGCGGCGGCGACTAAAGGACCGGCAATCAGAGGCGTCCTCGCGCCGTAACGGTCCAGAAGCCCGCCTGACCAGCGTGACAGCAGGAACATCAGCAGAATAAACGGCAGCAGGGCGGCGCCTGCCGCGGTTGCCGAATAGCCCTGGACCTGGATCAAATTCAGCGGGAGGAAGAAGAAAACGCCGCTTAAGGCAAGGTAGAGAAACAGTGTCAGAAGGTTGGCGCCACTGAAATTGCCGGAGCGGAACAGCCGGAGCGGAATCATGGGCGATGGCGCATGCGCTTCCCAGTAGAGCAGACCGATGAGAACAGTCCCGCCGGCGGCTCCCACGGCTGGTGACGATTCGATCAGGCCGAATACGATACCACCAAGGCCGAGCGCGGCCAGAAGACCGCCCAGCCAGTCCAGCCGTTCTCCCTGTTCCGCGGACCTGCTCTCCGGAACCTTCCACAAAGAGAGCCAGAGCACGGCGAGTCCCACAGGAAGATTAATGAAGAACACCAGACGCCAGGAAGCGTGCTCAGTAAACCAGCCGCCCAGCACAGGGCCGATCGCGGCGGTGATCGACGTGAAGCCGGACCACGTGCCGATGGCGCGGCCACGTTCTTTCGGGGAGAAGTTCGCGCTGATGAGAGCCAGGCTGCCCGGAACAAGGAGCGCGCCGCCGATTCCCTGCAGGCTCCGCGCCGCGATGAGCTGCCGGATATTGGGCGCGAGTCCGCACCAGGCCGAGGATGCGGAGAAAAGCACGACCCCCGCAACGAAGATCCTGCGGCGGCCGTACCGGTCTCCCAGCGACCCGCCGATGAGAAGCAGCGCGGCCAGCGTCAGGGCGTACGACTCAATCACCCATTGAACGCCGGATATGTTCGCATGGAAAGCCGACTGGATGGCCGGCAGCGCCACATTGACCACCGTGCCGTCGATGAACGCCATGCTCGACCCAAGGATGGTTGCGGCGAGAATCCAGGGTCCATTGGGTGTGGATGCATCCGCGCACGCGCCGGCGAGAATTGCGGCTTCGTCGCACGGAGGTCTGCCGGCGCTGGCCATAGTTTATTGTGCGACGCAAGGCCTTGCCAGCGTTTGTGGGGCGGGCGCCTCGCCTGCGGCCGACGCCCCGTCGGCCTGCTCGGTATTTTCTGAATGCGTCGTCGCGCCGGACCAGGCGGGCGGGGCGCCCGCCGCAGGCGAGGGCGCCTGCCCCAGCATTGGTAAGCCTTACTCCGCCGCGTAGTTGATCTCGGTGCGGCGCAATTGCAGCGCCCCAACGATCAGCAATGCAAACGAGAACAGAAGAAGCCCGGGCGCCGCAATCGCCGCCGGCATCGGATCGGCATTCACTACCAGCAGCTTGAAGAATTCCGGGACGTTCGGCGCAACCTCCAGCGGGCAGAGCGATTTCAGATAATAAATGACGCTGAATTTCTGCAGCACGGCCGGCAGAAATCCATTGATGCCTTCCCACACCAGAATCACCGCCGCCGGTACGATCGGATTGCGATAACGGATGCCCGCCGCGACGAAGACGCTGCCATATCCGAGGCACGCGAGCGCCGTCACGCCCAGGTACGCGCCCAGGTGCATCAGCCCATGTCCGTGAAACAGATAATCGCGCATGGTCGCCAGGTCGTAGTGCGCGTACATGGCGATGAACTGCAGCAGCGTGCTGCCCGTAAAGATCACCACTGCGGCGATGAGACCCGCGGCGAACTTGCCGGCCAGCAGCACTTCGCGGCGAATGGGCGCAAGAAAGTAGAAGTGCAGGCTGCGATCGAGCATTTCTCCCCGAAACAGATTCATGAAGATGCCGAGGCATCCGAAGAAAACCATCAGGCGCAGATAGAAGATCTGGAATACGGTGGCGAAGACGCTCGTATCCAGGCCAAAGTCGCCGGGACGGCGCAACTCGATCTCCACGATGGAACGCCCGGAGAAAAGAACGACAGGCATCAGCGCAATCAGGTAAATCCAGAGGCCCCGTCGCGAAAAGAACGATTTCCTCCACTCCAGCCGGATTACCGCCAGCGCCTGAGAGATCTGCAACATCGTCATTTCGCGGCCTCCCCGGAACCGATCAGGTATTCGTACACGGAGTTCACATCGTCATCGGCAGGCGCCACCGATTCAATGCCGATCCCATCGAGCGCTATGCGATTCAGCAGCAGGTAGAACTTGTCGGCGTCGCGCGTCTTCACCAGCAGTCCGCGGCCGTCGCCATGTACGCGGGCCTCCACCACCTGCTCCTGCTCGAACAGCCGCGCTGCCAGGGCGCCGGGCTTATTGCAGCGCACCATGATCTGCATGGGGTGGCCTTCAATTTCGCTGCGCACCCCGCGAATCTCCCCTTCCGCCACCACGTAGCCGTTGCTCAACAGCACCACCTGATCGGAGATGGCGTCCACCTCGTGCAGGATGTGGCTGGAGATGATGACGTGCATGCCATCTTCCGCCAGAGTTCTGAACAGCGCGATGGTTTCGGCGCGCACCAGCGGATCGAGACCGTTCAACGGCTCATCCAGCACCAGCACCGAGGGCCCATGGCAGGTGGCCTGAGCCAGCTTGATGCGCTGCCGCATGCCCTTGCTGTACGAGGCTATTTTGCGATGGGCCGCTTCCACCAGGCTCACCCGCTCAATGGCGCGCCAGGCAAGCGCCTCGGCCTCGCCGTGCGCGCAGCCGTAAAGCCGCAGGAACGAATAGACGAACCGGTAACCGGTCATGCCGCGCGGGAACGTGTCGAACTGCGTGCAATAGCCGACCTCGCGGAAGAAGCGCTCCGGATCCGCGGCGGTGATCCCGAAAACGCTGATGCGGCCGCGCGTGGGCCGGATCAGCCCGGTGAGCAGGTTCATCAGCGTCGTTTTGCCGGAGCCATTGGGACCAACCAGGCTGGTGATGCCGGGCGGAATGGCGAGGGTGACGCGATTCACGCCGAGAATGTCGCCATAGAACTTCGACACGTTGTCGAAGATGACTCTTCGCGTTGGGGCGGCAGCGTTCATTTGACCACTTCCACCGGATGAAGCTTCTTTGCCAGCAGCATGAGGCAGCACGCACAAATCACCAGCAGCGCGATCCACGCCTCAGCCGCCGTCACTGTTTCGGCCGTGTGGACCCGGAACAGGCCGCACCAGACCACGCTCACGAGGTTCCCGATGTCGACCAGCGTTCCTTTTTGCGTTCGCAGGATGGCGTTGATCGCCTGTCCGAAGCCGCCGCCGATCGCGAAGACAGCCAGCATGAGACCGGCCGCGGCAATCTTCCGCTTCATCCATGCGGACAGCGCGAGCGCGATCAGCGAGAGAGTCAGGATCCAGATCAGCGAGCCGAGCACCAGCGCGCGCGCGATCCAGAGATTGCTCCACATCCACGCAGCGCCCGCGAGGCCCGACTGTACGGCGAACAGCAGCAGGCCGGGAACCAGCGTGATTAGCAGGAGCAGGATGAACAACGCCGCCATTCGGCCCATCACATATCCGGCGCGCGACAACGGCCGGCAGAAGTAAAGCGGCAGCGCGCCGTTTACCAGGTCGGGTGACACCAGCCCCGGTCCGACGAACGTGGCAAGGAAGAACGCGAGGCCTCCCTGAATGCACAGAAAGAGGAAAAAGAAGAAGCCGTCGACGACGAACAGCGAACCCTGCAGGTGCAGCGTCGAGAGAACGCTCGCGCTGCTGTTCACGTACAGAGCGACCAGCGCCCCCACGGGATAAAAGAAGCAGAGGACAAAGAAGCCGGTGAGCAGCCGTGAGCGGAAGAGCCCGCGCCAGGCATAGCGCGTGAGGATCAGGAAACGCGACCACTCCGGCGTCAATGCACCGGAGTAGCGGCGATACCCGCGTTCATAGATGGCCATTCTGAGCCTCGCTGCCCACCGTGACCGGGCTGTTCATTGCGCGCAGGAAGATGTCTTCCAGAGAATCGCGGCGGTAGTTCAGGCGGCGAAGCTGGACCCCGTGCTCACCGGCAACGCGGTAAATATCTTTTACGTCCACGCCTTCGGACAGAATCATGCGATAGCGGCCCTCGCCGCCGAAGGCGCATTCACAGCCGAGCGTTTCCAGCGCCTCGGCGAAGGCGCCTTCATCGCCGTGCGCCTCCAGCTCGACGAAGCGCTTGTTGGCCCTGCGTTCTTCATCGAGATTGGCGTGGTGGACAATTCCACCGTCCTTCAGGATGAGGACCTCCTCGCAGGATTCCTCGACGTCGCGGAGCAGATGCGAGCAGAGGACCACGCGCATCTTCTGCGCATCGATCATCTCGTGAATCAGCCGCAGCATGCGTTGGCGAGCGGGCGGGTCGAGGCCGTTGGTGGGCTCGTCCAGAATCAGCAGCTCCGGCCCATGCACGATGGCCTGCGCAAGTTTCGCCAGTTGCCGCATGCCCAGCGAATAGGCGCCAAGCTTGCGATAGCGCGCCTCGCCCAGCCCCACGTAGAACAGCGCCTCGTGAGCGCGCTCCAGGGCGGCTTCGCGTGGCAAGCCGGACAGCTCGCCCATCAGGCGAACGAACGCGACGCCGGTCATGTTGGCAATCAGCGCGTCGTTTTCCGGCATATAGCCGACGCGAGTGCGGATGCCCGCCAGCTCGGTGCGAATATCAAAACCAAGAACCCGCGCGGAGCCTCGCGCGGGTTCATAGAAGCCTAACAGCGTGTTGATGAGCGTGCTCTTGCCGGCCCCGTTCGGACCCAGCAGACCGATGCTGCGGCCCGAAAGCGAGCAGGTGAGACCTTTGAGAATGTCGCGTTTTCCGAAGCGCACCCCAAGGTCTTCGAGCTGGATCACCGGCGTCACTTGTGTTGCACCCCCGCCATGAGTTGCGGGCCCACGCTGCCCTTCAGGATGGCCGGTATCGACAACATGTCCAAATTCAGCCCGAAGAAGCTGCCGCTGCTGGATACGATGATGCGATTCGGCTGGCCATAGGCGTAGACCAGACCGGGTTTCGCCGATGCCGCCAGCGCGGCGATGGATTGCTTCTGCGATGCGCTCAGCGCGTTGGTGGCATTCAGGCCGCTGGACAGAGCATTGAGCGCCGGTGCGGTGTTGTAGTACAGAATCGCCGATACATCGATGTTGCCGTCGCTCGGAAGCAGCGAGCGGAAGCTGTCGGCTTGCCTGAGGGTGTACCCGGTCTGCCGGTTCTGTATCGCTTGCGTCAGCAGGTCCTGACTCGCGGCTGCGAGCAGATAATTGTCGACGAACACGTAATGGATCTGCACCGGTATGCCGCTGGCCGAGAGCGTGTAGAACGTGCGTCCGTTCACGTCGGCGTTTGTGAGCTGCAACTGCACGGGTGCGTTGGGCTGCTGATTCAGACCCTTCACAAGCTGCTCGATGGCCCATTCGCACGTGGACGGATTGTAGACCTCGATGGCCAGCTTCCAGCTCGGTACCGGCAGCAGCGGCCCATCGACAGCGAAGGTGAAGTCGCCGCCAAGTGAATTGGCCAGAGCCTGCACAATCACCCAGCCGTTGTTCTGCTCGAACTGCTGGATGCGGCTGCTCAGGCCAGGGTCGGCGCCCTCGGCCGTATGGATCATGTCGTAGAGGATGCCGCCATGGTCCTGGATAGTTGCCGCGGCGGTCATGCTGGCATCAGGCGACACGAAGTCGAGCGATCCAATGGACCCCGGCGCGGCCATCCATCCGGCCATGCCCGAACGCCCGTTGGAGAAGCTCAGCGAAGCGAGACTCTGCGTCTTCCCATTCACATCTTTGCGTTCAAGCACGATGGCGTCGAGGGAATCGATTCCGGTGGCGGCCATTTGCTGTTGCATCGCCTGCGAGCCCTCGTGCGAAGGTACGGATGTGGCGCGGATTTGTTCCATGTCCGCGGCAAGAAGCCAGCCGGCGCCATCCTGATAGGACTGCTGGAGGCGCGAATAAAGTTTATAAGCGCCGCGTGGACCGGATCCCTGGACAGCCGCATCGGCCTGCGTCAACGGCTCGATGGCGGTAGAAACGAACAGGTAGTTGCCGCTGATATACGCCAACACGTGATCCTCACCGGCAGGCGGTGGCGGCGTAAGCCGGTCGAGAACCGTGAACGTCTGCTTCCCGGCGGCGGAGTTGATTTGCTGCGCCTGCGACTTGAGGAAGTCGGCGATACCGGGACGCTTCACCTCGGCCATCAGCAGCGGCACGGCGGTCTTGCTGTTCTGGTCCATGGTGACGGCCAGCACAACCTCGTCGCCCAGATAATCGCTGAAGGTTCGCATGCGTTGCACCAGATCGTCCAGGCTGGGTCCATCGGCCGCGTGGTGCTGGCTCCACCACTGGGCCAGCAGCGGACTCTCGGTGAGGCGCTCGTCGAAGATTCGGTTGGCCTCGCTCAGCAGAGGTCCAATGTTGGGAATAGACGCGTAGACGATCGTGTTCGGCGGCGCGAACTCCGCCACCTTCGAGCTGTAGCGCAAGGCCGGCTGCGGCGTCGCAGCCAGTTGCTTCGACATGATGGAGAATTCGCCGAGCAGAGCGAGATACTGCGTGGAGTCGCGGCTCCAGGAAATCTCGTCGCGCACGTCGGTTTTCGCTACCGCTGGGCTGGTGGTAACCTGCTCGCCGGGATGCAGCAGCACGGTTTGCGGACCCTGCTTCACCTGCACGGCGCCTTGCACCACGGAGACGCGCGATCCCTTCAGGCCTTCCGTCACCGCGAAGATGGTGCCCTTCACCGACACCAGACAGTCGCTGGTGGCCACATGCAGAGCTCCCTCGCGCTGTTTGGCGGCGTGCACGATGATGGAGCCGTGGGTCAGATGGATGGTGGTTTCGCGCGATGCCCGGCCAATCCAGACCTCCGAGCGGGCATTCATCTCTACTTCCGAGCCGTCCGTGAGCCGCAGCACCGCGTCCGAACTTTCGAAGGTGCGAACAGGCTGATGCTCGCCGATTTCGCGGCCCGCGAAGATGGGCGCGCTGCCCCTGTCGGCAACGGCATACAGGGTGCCGCTGACGCTCTTTACGACGGCCCGCGATCCCGGCGCCGGCGCCAGACCTCGATACAGGCCCCACCCACTGAGACCGGCGGCCATGGCGACGACTGCGGCCGCGGCCCATTTCCATTCGGTGGGCATCCGCTTCTCCACCAGGAACGGGCGCGGCAGCGTCCGCACTTTTCCAGTGCGCGCGGCTTCGAACGCGTGGCGGCAGCGAACGCAGGAATTCATATGATCTTCCAGCAGCAGGCTGCGCGCGGGCGAAAGATCCACCTTCAGATAAGCGGGCATGAGCGCCTGGAAATCCGCGCAGCCGCGAATCCGGTGCAGTCCGGCGTCGTCCGCGGCGGGAGTAAGAATCCGCGCCCGCACGCGGGCCGCTGCGTTCTCCACCATTGCCGGGTCGATCTGCTCGTCCCGGATTTCCGAAATCACGTCGTCCAATAGATCGCGTTTCATTTCACCTGTCTCCTTCCAGTAGCTGTGCGGCCTGCCTGCACCTGCTCCAGCTCGGCCCGTATGGCGGTGCGGGCGCGGTGCAGAATCACTGCCACGTGTACCTGAGAGAGGCCCAGACCGGCGGCGATATCCTTGTTGCTCTGGTTCTCGAAGAGCCGCAGCGCGAAGACTTCAGCCTCGCGCGGGCTCAGCCGTGAAAGCGCCTGTGTGAGCGCCATACGCAGCTCTCGGGGGTCCTGCCGCGCTTCCGCATCAGGCGCCTCTTCCAGAGGCACGCTGCCGCGAACCTTTCCGGCGCGGACCAGATCGAGCGCCACGTTGATGGCGGCGCGGCGCAGATAACTTTCGGGGTTTTCGAGCGCGCTTCCGCCGGGATCGCGGCCGAGCAGCCGCAGGAAGACTGTTTGAAGAACGTCTTCGGCGTCCGCGGCGTTGCCAGTTATACGGTAGGCGGTGCGGAACACCAGCCCGTGATGCGCATCGAACATATCGTCCAGTTCGAGCGCGGCGTGAAGCACGGGCTCCTCTCTGATGGCCGGTTGCAGATGGCGCCTCCTCTCTCACAACTGAAGACAGGCTTTTCGCCTGATTATTACAACGAAGGGTCGAAGCCCCATGTTCGCCCGTAACGTACCGTCTCGTGGCGCACGCTTTGCAGGCTGAAAGCCCAATGCCATATAGTTTTCCCGCTTTCGAACACCTGGCCGATGTGGGGCGCGCGCCCTCGCCCGCGGCCGGCGCCCCGCCGGCCTGCTCCCATACGCGACAACTCTACTCTCCGCGCGGCCAGCGGGGCCGGGGGGCCCCGGGCAGGCCGGGGGCCTGCCCCACAAAAGGGACTTCGACTCAGCTCGCCGTCGAAAACTATATGGCATTAGGCTGAAAGCCTGCTCTACTTCCGACCGAGAACAGTAGAGCAGGCTTTCAGCCTGCATGACCGGGGATCTCATCTATACGGAGTAATTACCGCCGACTGGAACGTAGGCTTTGTCTGACGGAATGTTGAATGCTAGCCATCATTTCTGTCTTTATTCGTTTTTCACCCGCGAGATTTGTCAGCATTCAGCCGACGATATAAGCATGGGCCACGCATTCAAACGCCCCAACCTTGCGAACATTCGCACATCTCTGGACGTTGCTGCCGTTTTTCTCCGTTGCGCGGAGAATCGGGTAGCCCGTGGCGCTGGCGCGGGCGCCATCATGTCCATTGCGCGGGCGAACGCTGCCTGCCGCGAGGCCGAAGATTTACTCCCTGAGATGCCGGCCGAAGATCCGGAAGTGCAGGCGCTACAGGAAAAGGCCGCGGATATCGAGGCCAGCCTCAGACGGCTGCTTGCATCTACGCAGTAGCCGGCGGTCGCGTTTCCACTCCCTGCTGTTCAGCGGTCGCTTCAGCCAGACGCAGTGCCGCATAAGGTCCAAGCACGTCGCGATTGTGTTTCAGGAGTAACAGGATCGCGAACAGGTAGAGAGCGACGATGATGAGATCGGCGATAGCCGGCACGCGTGTGTGCACGAGCGCATTTTCCTGCGCGAGCATACGGGCGCAGGTGACGATTCCACACAAGGCAAGAACAATGGCTATAAACCGAACTCTGCTGACGTATGCGCGCTGGACAAGCTTTATGCAGAGGTAACTCACTGCCAGTGAAAGCGCGAAGGTCAACCCGATCAATGGATGAGCGCGCAGAAAAAACATTGTCCAACCATCTCCCTTACTGGTTCTATACGACAATAATGTCGTCCCTCGAAGAGCATAGCAATAGGTCGAACGCTCTATAATTCCGGGGACTAGCGGCTGATGTCGCCGGCGTTTCCCCGCACGGCGTGCCTCCGCTTTTTGCGTCATCGGAGCGGCAGTACGATATCTTCTTCCGCTACCCCTGGCGCGAAGTCGATCTCGTGAATATCGCTCTGCCGTCCGGATTCACGCTGGAGAAAGCCGAGGCACCGCGGAATCTCGGCTTCGATAAAGCGGGCGCCTACAACGTCTCGCTTGCGGTACGGAATGGAAAAGATCTCGTTCTGACCCGCCAGTTCGATTTCGGCAATGAAGGCTACCTTTTCTTTTCGCACACTGCATTCGCACAACTGAAAGCGGCGTTCGATGAGCTGCACAGGCGTGACGATACCACGCTCGCGCTGAAACAGACTCCGCCGGAGGCCGCGAAGTGACGGAGCGCGGTCTGCGCCCATTTCTCGCGTGGGCGATTCTCGCGCTGCCGCTCGCGGCATCGAGCAACGACGTTCCCGACTGGCTCAGCGAGGCTGCCGCCCGCGCTGTGCCCGCCTATCCGGAAAAGACGGCGACGGTCGCCCTGCTGCGGGAAGAGACGATGACCGTGGAGCCCGAGGGGCGTCAAACCATGGTCGAGCGCGGAGCCGTTAAGATCCTGCAGCGAACGCGGCAGAGTCCCACTGCATACCGCACCTACAACATGAAATCCGGCCGTATCCCCGAGTTTCAGGGATGGCTGCTCCCGGCTTCAGGGAAACCGACTGTCTTCGGCAGGAATGCCATCTTCGATGTCTCGCTCTCGACAAAATACGAATACGAGGAGGCCCGCGCGAAGGTGCTGTCGCCGGGTGACGACCTCGCTCCGGGCTCTGTCTTCGCGTGGGAGATTACGGAGGAAGAGAAGACGAATTTCACGCAGTATGAGTGGGATTTCCGCGACGGCGGGGACCCGGTGCTCGTCTCGCGTTTCTCCATCACGATGCCGGCGGGGTGGGAGATCCGTGGAACGGTCCTGAACCGAGAAGGCGTGCAGCCCCGCGTGGACGGCAATACCTGGACATGGGAGCTGGATAACCTGCCCTGGATTGAGCCGGAGGAGCATGCGCCGGGAATGCACGCGTCGGCGCCTCGGCTGGGCCTCTCGTATTATCCGGCGGCCAACGCACGGCCGGACCTCAAGCCGTTGGCAAGCTGGAGCGCCGTTTCGGACTGGACTTCGGCCCTGATGGACCCTGCGGCCACGGCGACCGATGCCATCCGCGCGAAAGCTGCCGAGCTCACCTCGGGCGCCACAACGGAACTGGACCGGATCCGGGCTATCGGCGCTTTCGTGCAGAAGACGAACTACGTCGCGGTGGAGCTGAACCTCGCGCGCGGGGGCGGCTACACTCCTCACGCTGCCGGCGATGTACTGGCCAGAAACTATGGCGATTGCAAAGACAAAGCTACTCTCATGCGGGCGCTGTTGAAAGCCATTGGCATCACGGCGTGGCCAGTGACCATTTATTCGGGAGATCCGCAGTACGTTCGCGCCGAGTGGCCTTCGCCGCAACAGTTCAATCACGTCATCGTGGCCATCCAGGTATCCGCAAAGACCTCCGCCCCCGTGGTGCTCGAGTACCCGCGTCTGGGCCGCCTCTTGATCTTCGACCCGACGGACCCGGATGTCCCGGTTGGAGATCTTCCGGAACACGAACAGGGCAGCCGGGCGCTCATCGTGGCGGGCGCGAGCGGGGACCTAGTCACCATGCCGCAACTCGGCCCCGAAGCGAATCGGATTGAATCCGAGTGTACCGGCTCCCTGGCGGCCGATGGGCAGCTTTCATCGCACTTCGACCGGCGGTACTTCGGACAGCCTGGGGCTTTCCTGCGTGAGCTTGCCGCGAAAGAGCATGACGCGCTGAAGCGGGAATACGAGGAGATTCTCGCGCGCCGCCTGGGCGGCCTGACGCTGGACCGCATTGAGGCGACCGACCATGCCGATCGGGACCTCGTCCAGTTGAACATGGATGTGACGGTGAAGCGGTTTGGGCACACGCTCCAGAATCGGCTGCTGGTGATCTCGCCCGGAGCTGTGGGGTTGCGGGCACGGTACGCATTCCCGGCGAAACCGCGCAACTTTCCGGTGCGCCTCCTGGCCGAAGACCATCACGATTCCGTCTCGATCTCGGTGCCCGCCGAGTTCAAGGTGGATGAGATGCCCGCCCCCGTGCATATCGACAGCGCTTACGGGGCGTACAGTGCGTCGTGGAAGGCGGACGGCAACAAGGTTCTTTTCCAGCAGAAGCTCGAGGTCAAGGCTGTAACTGCTCCCGCGTCCGACTATCCCGCCATCCGCGATTTCTTTGAAAAGGTCGCCGGCGCACAGAATTCGTCTGTGGTTCTGGTCAGGGATTAATTTGCCCGACACAAAATGCAGCTCAACAAAGCCGCTGCCGCAGAACCTGATAAGTGAAACACCCGATAACGCGAAGACGGAGTTCGTTGTAAGATAGGCTTCCGATTATCTGAGTATTTTTGCCAGCGATGCGGACGCCTCCCCCACGCCTCACCGGTTACCTGATCGCACTCGTGGCGGTTTCTGCCGCCATTGCAATCTCTTACCCCATTCGCAGCGTTCCTGAGCTCCGCGTTGCCGTTCCGTTTATCTTTCTTCTTGCGGTGCTCTTTCCCGCCTGGCGCGGCTATGGACCGGGGCTGTTCTCGTGCTTCCTCATTTTCCTGGGCATGCCGTTCGTATTCCTGCCCGGTTTCAGTTTCAGGAGAATTGACGCGAAGCAACTGGCCTTCACGATAATCGTGTCATCGCTGGTGAGCTACGTCGCCACTTCGCGCAGAAATGCCGAAGAGACGCTGCGCAGGACCAATGAGGAGCTCGAACAGCGGGTCCGCCAGCGTACAGCCGAGCTGGAACGCTCCAACGCCGAACTGGAGCAGTATGCATACGTGGCCAGTCATGATTTGCAGGAACCTCTGCGCATGGTCCGCAGCTTCGCGTCGCTGTTCGTCTCAAGGTATCGCGGTTCGCTCGGCCCGGAAGCGGACGAGCTGCTGAATGAGATCGACTCGGGCGTGAGCCGGATGCAGAACATGATCCGGGATCTGTTGGCGTATTCACGCATCGGGGCCGCCGAGGAAGGTCAGTCAACGCCGGTGAATCTGGAGACGGCGCTGCAACAAGCAGTCGAGGGGTGCCAAACCGATATTGCCGCGGCGAGCGGAGCGGTAACCCACGATCCCCTGCCCACCATCCCGCTCTGCGGGCCGCCGGTGGAACAGGTGTTTCAGAATCTGATCAGCAACGCGGTGAAATACCGTTCGCCCGACAGGCCGCCCATCATCCACGTGGCGGCAGCGCAGCGAAATGGCGAGTGGGAGTTCGCGGTGTCGGACAACGGCATCGGCATCGATAGCCGGTACTTCGAGCGCATCTTCGGCTTGTTCAAGCGGCTGCACACAGCGGACGCCACGGGCACCGGTCTGGGGCTGGCCATCTGCAAGAGAATTGTCGAGAAGCACGGCGGAACGATACGCGTGGAGTCGGAGGTCGGCAACGGCTCGACGTTCCGGTTCACGCTGCCGCGCAACGGCGGCAAGCGGTAATCACACAGGCCTACTTTTCCTTCTCCAGCATGCGGCGCGCCTTCTCCAGCTCGGCCTTTTGCGCCTCGCTGACAGTCGGGTAGGCAAGCTTCAGGGATTTCATCTTCGCGTAGACGATATGCGCCACCGCGCCGTGAGCGACCCATTTGTGATCGGCCGGCACGATGTACCAGGGCGCTTCCTTCGTGCTGGTGTGGTTGAACACGTCGTCGTAGGCGTCCATGTATTCGTCCCAGTGCGCGCGCTCGGCGACATCGGAAGCCGAGAACTTCCAGTTTTTCTCGGGATGCTCGATGCGCGCCAGAAAGCGGCGGCGCTGCTCTTTTTTCGACACGTGCAGAAAGATCTTCACGACGTGGGTGCCGTTATCCGTGAGGTACTTCTCGAACGCGTTGATCTCGGAGAAGCGGCGCTTCCAGATGCCCTTGTCCTTCACGTCCAACGGAACCTGCTCGCGCTCCAGCAGGTCCGGGTGCACGCGCACGACGAGCGTCTCTTCGTAGTAGGAACGGTTGAAAATGCCGATGTAGCCGCGGGCGGGCAGCACTTTGGCGCAGCGCCACAGGTAATCGTGAGCCAGCTCTTCCGCCGAAGGCTGCTTGAAACTGTGCACCTGGCAGCCCTGTGGATTGACGCCGCTCATCACGTGCTTGATGGTGCCATCCTTGCCGGCCGCGTCCAGGGCCTGCAGCACCACCAGCAGTGCGTGCGTGTTCTGCGCGTACAGCATGTCCTGAAAGTTCGCCAGCCGTTCTATGCCCTGCTGGAGTTCGAACTCGGCCTGCTGTTTGGTCATTCCTTTCGGAACCCACGCAGGGTCATAATCCTTCCGGACAGAGACGCGCTTTCCGGGTGGAACAACCAGCCGGTCGAGAAGATCTTTCGTTTTAATCTGCATGAACTGCGGGCCTATTCAATCTTCGCTGTTTTGATGTAGTCCAGCTTCGGGAAGTTCGCGATCAGATATTCGTTGCCCTGCTGTTCGATCAGGTCCTGCCGCGGCGTCTCGCCATATCCCGGATAGATCTTCTGCACGACATCCATGCCGTCGGTCACTTCACCGAAGGGCGCGAAGCCCTGCTCGTCCAGAGACTGATTGCTCGCCAGGTTGATAAACAACTGCGCGGTGCGCGTATTCGGACCGGCTGTGGCGAACACGATGGCGCCGGTCCGGTTGGTGTGGGTTACCGGGTCGTCGGTGATCGACGTATTCCATTTTTTCGTTTTGGCCGGATCGGCGGCCAGGCCGAACTGAACGACGAAGTTCGGCACCACGCGGAAGAAGCGCGCACCATCGAAATAATGGTCCTGAACCAGGTCGCGGAAGCGCTTTGCCCCGGTGGGAGCCCAGTCGGGGTGCACTTCCACGACGAATGGTCCGCGGCTGGTCACGAAGCGCACCTTATACGAGGCCGCCGCGGCTGGTGTGGTGGTACCGGTGGTCGCGGTCGGTGCTGTTGCGGCAGCAGCGCCGGTGGACGCAGTGGCGCCGGTGGCGGCCGAGGCGGGAGGCTGGGCCGATTCCTCCGCCTTCTTTTCGGATGTTGACGAGGAAGAGCACGCGCTCAGCAGAAACAGGCCTGCGAAAAAGGGGACAAGGACCGTGCGTCGAGTCATATGCCTGAGTGCATTCTATTACGATTCATCACCCGAGGCGCTCTCTTTGCTTCCAGCACTTTACAGTTCCTGACAAACCTCCGGGTAACCGTCTGCGTCGCGCCGTCGCCTTCACATGTGATGAGGGGTTGTTCCGGGTTAGTTGCTCTTCTTTTATCAACGGGTTTGATTGCTGCCCAGACGACAGCGCCGACCGCGAAAGTGATTGGATCGATTACCGCGGTCGATACCGCGGGGCACACGATTTCCGTAAAGGCGGATTCCGGAGCGGAATGGTCTGTGGCGCTTGCGGACAAGACGGCGTACTACCGGGTTCCCGCAGGCGAGAAGGACCTGAAGAAGGCATCCCGGATTGCGCTGGATAATATCGCGCCGGGCGATCGCGTTCTGGCGAGAGGCGAGGGCGGCAGCGCCGCTAACACACTCACGGCCAGCTCCGTCATCGTCATGACAAAGGCGGACATCGCACAGAAGCAGGCAATGGACCGGGCGGAATGGCTCCGCCGCGGCATCGCCGGGCAGGTGACGGCCGTCGATCCAAATGCCGGCGACATCACCATCTCCACGCAGAGTCCACAAGGCCGCAAGCCGGTGACGGTGGACGTGTCGGCCACGACGGCGTATCGCCGCTACGCTCCGGATTCGGTGAAGTTCGCGGATGCGAAGGCGAGTACGATCGCCGAGATTCAGCCCGGCGATCAGTTGCGCGCGCTGGGCGACAAGAACGAAGACGGTACGCAATTCAAAGCAGAGCAGGTTGTTTTCGGCTCGTTCCGCACATTCGCCGGGACGGTGAATTCGGTCGACCCGGCCGCCGGCACCGTGCAGGTGACGGATCTGGAGACGAAAAGGCCTGTTACGGTACACGTGGCACAGGAAACGCTGGTACGAACGCTGCCGCAGTGGGCGGCCATGATGTTCGCGCGGCGTCTTCAGGGTGGCGCGGCAGCCGGAGTTCCGGGGGCGGCAGGCGCCGGCGGACCGGGCGCACCGGGCGGCGGCGGTCAGTGGCAGCGTGGCCAGGCTCCTGGCGGCGGTGCTGGGCAACCGAGCGGAGCGCCAGGCGCGGGCGGGCAGCCCGGTGGCTGGAATCGCGGCGCCGGCGGTCCGGGCGGCGGACCGGGCGGACCCGGTGGGGGCGGCCGGTTCGATATGCAGCAAATGATCGAGCGCATGCCTCCGCTCTCCATCGCCACTTTGAAAAAAGGCGATGCTCTCGTGATATCCAGCAGCAAGAGCGCCGATCCCTCGCAGGTGACCGCGCTTCTGGTGCTCGGCGGAGTGGAACCTCTGCTGACCGCGGCCCCGCGTGTGGCGGGCGGCGGCGTCAGCTTCGGAAACTGGAATCCCGATATCGGGCTTCCGACGGAATAACTCAGAAAGTAACGGACATGAAACGGATTCTATTCGCTCTCGGTGTACTCCTCGCTCTCGCTGTTTCGGCGTCTGCTCAGCAGACCGGATCGGTTCGCGGCCAGGTAACAGACGAAACGGCCGCGGCCATTCCCGGCGCCACGATTACGGTGAGTAACGCCGCGGGGCCGGTGAAGTCGGTCACCTCCGGGGCGGACGGAACTTACGTGGTGACGGGCCTGCCGCCAGGGACGTACAGCGTCGTGGCGTCATCGCCGGGCCTGAAGCAGTTTCAGCCCGCCGCGATAACGGTGAGCAGCTCGCCGGTCACGTTGAATCTGCAGCTCCGGGTGACGCTCGAGAAGCAGGAGGTTACGGTGCAGGCCGATGCCGCCCCTGCGGTGACCACGGACCCCACCAGTAACGCCGGCGCGATTGTCCTGAAGCAGCAGGATCTGGATGCGCTGTCCGACGACCCCGATGACCTGCAGCAGGATCTTCAGGCCCTGGCCGGGCCGGCGGCGGGACCGGATGGCGGACAGATCTATATCGACGGGTTCACCGGCGGCAGGCTGCCTCCGAAAGAATCGATCCGCGAGATTCGCATCAATCAGAATCCCTTTTCGGCCGAGTACGACAGGCTCGGATTCGGACGAATTGAAATCCTGACCAAGCCGGGCACCGACAAGTATCACGGCCAGGTCTTCTTCAACACGAGCGAGATGGCGTTCGACGCGCGGAATCCGTTCCTGACTACCACGCTCACGCCTAATTTCAGCACGCGGCAGTACGGCGGCAACTTTGGCGGTCCCATTCAGGCCAACAAATCGTCTTTCTTCCTCGATTTCGAACGGCGCGAGATCAACGACGACGCAATTCTCTATCAGCCGGCCCTCGATCTTGCCGCGCAGAATCCGATTCCGGGCTTCGGCACGATAACGGGAAATCAGTTTCTGTCTACGCCGCAGACCCGGACCACGTTCAGCCCGCGACTGGATTACCAGCTCTCCACCAATAACACCCTGACTGCGCGCTACACGTGGTGGCAGGATTCGCGCAACAACCAGGGCATCGGCAACTTCACCCTGCCCAGCGCGGCCTATAACACGCTGGACACGCAGAGCACGGCGCAGGTCACGGAAACGGCCGTTCTGAATACGAAGACTATCAACGAGACGCGGTTCCAGTACTGGCATGAAGTGACCAACGTCAACGCGTTGCTGAACGCGCCGCTGTTGAACGTGACGGGCGCTTTCACGGTTGGCGGGTACGGCGGAGGCAACAACAGCGACACCGAAAACCACTACGAGCTGCAGAACTACACGACCATTGTCAGCGGCGCTCACAGCTGGAAGTTCGGAGTCCGGGCGCGAGCCGAAACCCTGAGCACGATATCGCCTTCGAATTTCAACGGCACATTCCTCTATACGTCCCTGCAGCAATACCAGGCAGGCGCGCTGCCCAGTCAGTTCAGCATCACTACCGGTACGCCGGGGCTGCAGATCTGGCAGGTGGACGTCGGCCCCTTTGTCCAGGACGACTGGAAAGTAAAGCCTAATCTCACGCTGAGCCTCGGCCTGCGGTGGGAAGCGCAGAACCATGTGAGCGACTGGTCCGATATCGCGCCGCGCGTCGGCTTCGCGTGGGCCCCCGGCGCACACACGCCAACCGCGCGGCAGAAGACTGTAATCCGCGGTGGCTCCGGTATCTTCTACAGCCGGTTCGGCATCAACAGTACGCTTCAGGCGGAGCGGTATAACGGAGTCACCCAGACGGCGTACAGATTCGTCAATCCCTGCTTTATGCCCGTGGCCGAACCGGCCGCCGCGCTGCTGGCGACAGCTCTCGCGTGCCCGTCGAACGGGATGAATCCGGAGTCCTCCACTTCCATCTACCAGGTTGACCCGAACCTGCGCGCTCCCTACATTATCCAGAGCGGCATCGGCATCGATCGTCAGTTGCCGAAGAACACGACTCTCTCGGTGAACTTCATGAATTCCCGGGGCGTTCACATGTTGCTGACCCGTGACATCAATGCGCCATACATTCCGGGCGACCTGAGCAGCAGGCCGCAGCCAGGCACGGGCGACATCTACCAATTCGAGTCGAACGGCATCCTGAACCAGAATCAGGTTTTCGTACAGCTGAATTCGCGCCTGAACTCGAATATGAGCATGTTCGTGACGTACGTCTACAACCATGCCATGAGCAACACGGACGGAGCATCGTATGTCGCGATGGATCCATATAACCTGAGCCTGGATTATGGCCGCGCCGCGTACGATGTGCCGAACCGCGTCTTCATGGCGGGTTCCGTGAATCTGCGCTGGAACATCCGGCTCAGCCCGTTTCTGGTGTGGAGTTCGTCGACGCCTTTCAATCTGACAACGGGCGAGGATTTGTTCGGAACAGGGTTCTACAATACCCGCCCGGCGCTCGCCGGCCCAGGTGAGACGGGCATTGCGACGCCTTGCGGGGTGGTGAATCCAAACCCGCAGCCAGGCGATGTGTTCGTACCGCGCAATTGTGCCAACGGACCGGGCCTCTTCAGCCTGAACCTGCGCGTCAGCAAGACCTTCGGCTTCGGGCCGGAGCGCTCCAGCGGCGGCATGAACATGGGCGGTGGCGGTGGCGGCTGGCACGGGGGCGGCGGCCACGGCGGCCCTGGCGGGGGCATGCGCGGCATATTCTCCGACGCAACCACTTCGCGCCGCTACAACCTGACCATTGGCGCCATGGCGCGGAACCTGTTCAACACGTTCAACCCGGGCACGCCGGTCGGCGTTATCACATCGCCCTTCTTCCTGCAGTCGACGAGCATTGCGGGCGGCTACGGGGCATCCAACGCGGTGGACCGCCGCATCGAATTCCAGGCCCGGCTCTCGTTCTGAGTTCCCGTGGGGCAGACGATCGGTTTTCGTCGTCTGCCATCTCGCACAAAGAACTCCAGTTCGGTATGATGCAGCATGGCCCGCCAGACCGTGCGCACATCCGCGCGTCAGCTCATTCTGAGCGGAATCGAGCGCGCCATTGACGAAACGCGTCCGAAGCGGACACGGCGCCGGCTGAGCCTCGACCCGCCTCTGGTGGCCTCTGCAGGCAAGCGCTTCCATCTCACGAACCAGCAGATACATGACCTCATTGAGTTTCCCTGATGTCAACGTGTGGCTTGCATTATTGCTTGCCGATCACGTACACAGGGAAGCCGCAACACGCTGGCGGGACATGACGGGGTGTGTTTTCTGCCGGAGCCGGACTCGCTCGATGCTCAGTTCCGAACACTCACATCGGCGCGGCTTGCATAACCGAAAGTCTGGGCGGACGCTTATCTGATTGCCTTTGCCGACGCGGCCGGCGCCACGCTGGTCTCCTTCGACCGGGCACTTGCATCGCGAGCGCGCAATGCACTCGCGCTCGCTTAGCGCGATCCGTGGGAGTTTTGCGCTGCTGCAGTCCGGGCCAAACTGCAGGCTGAAAGGCTGCTCTACTGTCGCTGCAATGTTGAGACCGGATTGTAGAGTAGGCTTTTAGCCTGCATGGCAGCCAATCTTTTCAGGGAACCGTCGGCGCCCTGCGTCGTAATGCTTATGTGACCAGCTTACTGCCCGACCTCCGCTTCGCCCTTCGCACCTTCGCCCGGCAGCCGATGTTCACGCTCATCGCCATCGTCTCTCTGGCGCTCGGCATCGGCGCGAACACCGCGATCTTCACCATCATGGATCAGCTCATGCTGCGCTGGCTGCCGATCCGCGATCCCCAAAGCCTGGTGATGCTCTATCAGGAAGGCGCGAACAACGGCAGCAACATGGGCGACCGCATGCAATCGTATCCGATTTACAAGGACTTTCAGCAGAAGGCTGCGCCGCTGTCCGAGGTGATTTGCCGGCGTCTGGCGGACACTTCCGTCGGCATCGGCAACGTCACGGAGCGCGTGGGCGCCGAGATGGTGTCCGGGAATTATTTCACCGCGCTCGGCGTAAAGCCCGCGGCCGGCCGGCTGTTCAATTCCCGCGAAGACGACCGCGTCTTCCTCGGCCATCCCGTGGTGGTGCTCAGCTACGACTACTGGAAGACCCGCTTCGCCGGAAACCCGAACGTGGTTGGCCGGAAGATCCTGGTGAACAACTATCCCATGACCGTGATCGGCGTGTCCGCCGCGGGATTCGCCGGACTTGATCCCGCGCAGGCGCCGCAGATCCGCGTGCCCATCCTGATGGAATCGGCCCTGATGCCGGACTGGACCTTCGTTCACATGGACGACCGGCGCATGCGTTGGGTTCAGGTGTTCGCACGGCTGAAGCCGGGCTATACGCCGCGATCGGCCCAGTCCGCGCTGCAGGTCCTCTACCGGCAGATCAGGTCGTACGAGATGACGCTCCCCCCGGCGAAGGACTGGAACGCATATGCGCGCAACGAGTTCATGCGCGGCACGATACATGTCGAGAAGGCCCCCACCGGATATTCGGGTCTGCGCAACAGCTTCTCGAAGGCGCTGATCGTTCTGATGTGCATGGTGGGGCTGGTGCTGATGATCGCCTGCGCCAATGTCGCGAATCTGTTAATCGCGCGCGCGTTCGCCCGGCAGAAAGAGATCGCCGTGAGGCTGTCCATCGGAGCATCGCGCGGCCGGCTGATCCGGCAGCTACTCGTCGAGAGCCTGCTGCTGTCGTTCGCAGGCGGGATCGCCGGGGTCGCGTTGGCGGTGGCGCTGACACGCGGGCTGCTGGCGCTGGTGCCGTCCGATGGGAATCCGCTGTTGCTGCACGCCGATCCGGATATGCGCATTCTCTCGTTTGCACTCGTCCTCAGTTTCCTCACCGGCCTGGTCTTCGGACTCGTCCCCGCGCTGCGGGCCAGCCGTCCCGACCTCTGGAGCACCCTCAAGGACAGCGTAGGCGCGATCGCCGGAACGAGCGGGTCGCTGGCGCTGCGCAAGAGCCTGGTGGTCGCGCAGGTGGCCCTCAGCTTCCTGCTGCTGTTCGGCGCTGGTTTGTTTGTGCGAAGCCTGGACAACCTAAAGTCCACGAAAACGGGATTCCGCGATCTCGACAACCTGGTGACCTTCCAGGTGGCGCCGGCGCTCAGCGGCTACGACAATGTCCACGCCGTTCATTTCTATCGTGAAGTTCTCGAAAACGTCCGGGCCATTCCGGGCGTCACCGCGGCGGGAATCGGCATGGTCCCGCTGCTTTCCGGCGATGAGTGGGACAGCAGCATGACCGTGGAGGGCCATCAGGCGAAGGACGGCGAAGACATGCAGGCCTACATGAACGCGATATCGCCCGGCTACTTCGCCACCATGGGCATCCCGGTTCTGGAAGGCCGCGATTTCAACGCCGGCGATATCAAGGAAAATGCGCATGTGGCCATCGTGAACCAGAGCTTCGCCCGGCATTTCTTCGGGAACCGAAACGCTGTTGGACGCCACCTCGGCCAGGGCGACGGACCGGGAACGAAGCTGGATATCGAGATCGTCGGGGTGGCCGGCGATTCGCTTTATGAGGGCCCGCGCGAGGGCGTGCACCGGCAGGCATTTGTTCCGGCATGGGGCAATAACAGCGCCGCGTTTTATGTACGCACGGGCATCGGCTCAAGCGCCATTTATCCGCTGCTGCGCGGGGCAGTGAAGCGCGTCGATTCCGGCATGCCGGTCTACGGAGTGAAAACGCTGGCGGCGCAACTGGATGAGACGCTGCTGAGCGATCGGCTCATCGCTCTGCTCTCCGCCGGTTTCGGCGCGCTGGCCACTCTGCTGGCCGCGATCGGACTGTATGGCGTACTGGCCTTTGTCGTGGGGCGCCGCACGAAGGAGATGGGACTCCGGATGGCGCTGGGCGCGCAGACGGCCTCGGTCATCTGGCTGGTGATGAAAGACGTGCTGGTGCTGCTGGTGATCGGCCTCGGGGTCGGCTTGCCGGCCGCCATTGCTCTGGGCCGGCTGGTGGCCACGCAGCTTTACGGCGTGGGCGCGGGCAATCCGGAAATTGCGGCGGCAACCACGCTGCTGCTGGCGGCGGTTGCCGGCGCCGCGGGTTTCATCCCGGCGTGGCGCGCAAGCCGCATCGATCCCATCCAGGCGCTGCATTACGAGTAATCGAAGCATTCTGTTCTTCCCGGCAATTCCGCCCCTCCGCTAAACTGGCATTTGGCGGCGCATTCCAAACCGGGCGTTTCTCCCGATCCGGCGGCGATCGCGAAGGAGGTTGGCGCGGCGGCGGCTTCGGCCTGCGTGCGCGAGTGCCTCCAGTGGTTCTCCCGCGAGAAGCAGTGGATCAACGACCGGCATCTCGAGCTCTGCCGTATTCCCGCGCCCACCTTCTTCGAACAGAAGCGCGCCGAGTGGATGCTGGCCCGTTTTCTCGAACTCGGCTGCGATGCCCATATCGACCGCAGCGGCAACGTCGTGGCCATGCTTCCCGGCGCGGCCGACCGTCCACTCGTGGCGGTTACCGCGCACCTCGATACCGTGCTTGCGCCACGCAATCCGGAACAGGAAATTGTTTTCGGACCCGACGGCAAGTTCCACGGGCCCGGCGTTTCCGACAACGGCGCTGGCCTGGCCGCGCTGCTCGCGGTTGCCAGGGCGATGCAGGGCTGCTCGCGCGAATCGGCGCTCCAGGGTGAAGACTCGGACGCGGCGGTTGCCTTCATTGCCAACGTCGGTGAAGAGGGCGAGGGGAACCTCAGCGGCATGCGCTATCTGTGCAGGCAATCGCCGTTGAGCAGCCGTTTGGCGGCGCTGCTGGTTCTGGACGGGCCGGCAACCGACCACATCACCTGCCAGGCGCTGGCCAGCCGCCGATTCGATGTCGCCGTAAGCGGACCGGGCGGCCATAGCTGGAGCGATTACGGGATCGGCAACCCGGTACATGCGCTGAGCCGCGCCATCACGCTGTTCACGGACACGCCTCTCAACGGCCCCGGGCGGCCGCGCTCTTCCTTCAATTTCGGCATTGTCGAAGGGGGCCTCGGCATCAATTCCATCCCGGCGTTTGCGCGGACCAAGCTGGATATTCGATCAGAGAGTCCCGCGCGGCTGGAGGAGTTATCGGCGGCCCTGACGGCTTGTGTCGAGAAGGCCGTGGAAGTAGAAAACGAGCGGGCGAGCGGCGGCCGCGTGTCCGCGAAAATCAGGGACATCGGAACACGCCCTGGCGGAAGGCTGCCCGACGATGCGCCGATTCTCGGCATCCTGCGCGGCGTGGATACTCACCTGTCCATTCGAGCGCAGATCGACTGCGCCTCCACCGATGCGAATATCCCGCTTTCCATGGGGATTCCCGCCGTGTCCATCGGCGCGGGCGGACAGGGCGGCGGCGCGCACACGCCGTCAGAGTGGTATCACCCAGCGGGCCGCGATCTCGGCCTGCGGCGCATCCTTCTCACTCTCACACTGCTCTTGCGGCACGCCGGGGTGACCGATCTCCCGGCTGCTCGATGACCGTTGACGGCGAAAGCCGCCACTGGCGCGCGGACCTCGGCCTCAGCTTTGTTTGCCTGATCTGGGGCGCGACTTTCGTCCTGGTCAAGCAGGCGCTTGCCGACATTCCGACGCTTCTGTTTCTTACCCTCCGGTTCAGCATGGCGGCGGCGGCGCTTGCTCTGATGTTCACTCGGCCGTTGCGACGCGCGGCCCGCCGTGGTCCCGCCATTCGCGGCGGCGTCGTTGCCGGAATCTTCCTCTTCTGCGGCTATACGCTCCAAACCTTCGGGCTGAAGTTCACGACGGCATCGAAGGCCGGTTTCCTGACCGGCCTCTACATTCCGCTGGTGCCGCTGTTGAGCGCGGCGATTCACCGTCGGGCGCCGCACCTGGCAGAGATCGGCGGTATCGCGGTGGCCGCCGCAGGAATGGCGATGATGACGCTGGAGCGGGGCGCGCTGGCGATCGGCGCCGGCGATTTGCTGGTCATCGGGTGCGCCGTGGCGTTTGCGCTGCACATCCTGGCTCTGGGGCATTTTGCCCGCGCTGTGGACACGGCGACGCTTGCCGTTACCCAGATCGGCGTATGCGCGCTGCTGGGGGCCGCGTCCTTCTGGTGGGCTGAGCCGGTGCGGGTCCGCTGGTCTCGCGAAGTCTGGATTGCGCTGGCCGTAACCAGCCTGCTGGCGACAGCGCTCGCGTTCGCTGTCCAGACCTGGGCCCAGCAATTCAGCAGCCCCACGCGCACGGCGCTCATCTTTACTCTCGAGCCGGTTTTCGCATGGCTGACGTCGTGGTGGCTGGTTGGCGACACCCTGACCGGCAGGAAGCTGGCGGGCGCGGCGCTGATCCTGGCGGGTATTCTTTTTGTGGAATTGAAACCGTTCGGCCTGCGCGGTCATCCTCTCGACTAGTTCGGTGCCGATTTGTGGAGCAGGCGTTTGCGCCGGCAGCGTGAAAATGTGTAAACTCTGGTGCAGTTGACGGCCAAAAAACGTCAGGGCGCGGTCAGCGCGTCCGCAGCCAGAAGCAGTTCGCCGCCGGCCTGGACGAAGGCGGCGTGCGCCTCTCTTCTCCGTTTGGCTGCTTTGTCCGTCAGGTGCGCGTAGCGAGGGTGCGCCCTCAGAGGATCGAGCCAGGGATCGTGTGCCAGGGAGAAGTCGCAGATAAAGTTCTGGTCGATAACTGTGGAGAGCACGTCGATAGCCCGGTCCGGCTCGTCGAGTCGTACCAGGTGCCGCGCCACGTAAAACAGGCTTTCGGGGTCGCGCACGCCCGAGGCCAGTCGTTCATCGGCCGCGCGCGCCGCAGCAGCGCGGTCACCCTCGAGGAGAGCCCGCAGGGAGCGCATCAGAAGCTGCGGACCGCCAGCCCTGGTCTTTTCGCGTTCGCGCAATCTGTACAGCGCCTCTTCCTCTCGGCCCGAGGATGCCAGCGCGGCCGCATCCAGGTAAAAAGCTCTCTCCGGCGGAAGCCCCTCGTCGAGCGTCCTTTGATACTCACCAAGAAGGAAATACGTATGGGAGATGCTGGTTAACGTGTGCGGATCGAGATTAGCTGCCCGCCGGCCAGCCACCAGGGAAGCTCGCAGTTCGCCGCAGTAGCGGCAGGATTGAACGAGACCAGCGAATAGTTCCGGATCGTTGCGTCTGGCCCTGGCCCGTTGGAGGAGACGTACCAAAGCGTGCGGCGCCTGCCCCAGGTCGGCTTCGACAGAAGTATACAAATTGTGAGCTATGCTGAGGTCGGGATTAAGGGCGAAGGCGCGACGGTACGCTGCGTCCGCACGGTGTAAGTTCTCTTCCGATGCCTCGCCGGATTTCTCCAGCAACCGGTAAGCTCTTCCCAGGCGCGCCCATGCAGGCGCGTAGCTGGGGTCCGCCCGCAGGCATCGGAGGTAAAGGTCGCAGGCAATCCTTACGTTCTCCGTCGTGCGATGTTGCACAATCTCATTTGCGCGCAGGTAGTATTCGTATGCCTTAGCGTTGGCGGGAACATCCCGGCGAAGAGCATCTCGTTCACCGTCCCCCAATTGGCCTAACAGCGACTGCACAATGCGGCTGGCCATGCTGTCTTGCAGCTGAAAGATGTCCCCCAGGGCAAATTGCCCCGAATCCGACCAGATCAACGCGCCGCTGGGAGCCTCGACCAATTGACTGGTGACGCGGAACTGGTCCCCCACACGCAACAGCGTGCCCGTAAGCATGACGTCCACCGCCGCCTCCACGGCGACTTTTTTGGGATCCGACCCGTCGAAGCGCGCGGCCACGACGCTGGATCGCACGATAAGAGAGTCGATACTGCAGAGCGAATTGCTGATTGCCTCCGGCAGAGAGTAAGCCAGGAAATCGGTGTCATTGTCCGGCCGCAGCACCCGAAATGGCAAGGCGATAAAACGTTTTACCGGCGTCCTTGGGGCTTGCGGTCCGGAGCCGCCCGGAAAGTCAACGGAGCGGAGAGCCTCGAGCATTTCCCGAGCTGACTGGTAGCGGTCTTCAGGCCGCTTCTCAAGCGCTCGAGAGATCACATTGTAGACTGCCGATATCGCCGGCGACCCAACGAGCGGAGGCGGCGCGTCATGTTTCACATGGTACAGGACATCGATGGCAGAAGTGCCCTCGAAAGCTCGACGGCCCCCCGCCATTTCATAGATCACGCACGCGGCGGCGAACAGATCGGCTGTCGGACCAGCACGCTGCCCATCCACCTGCTCTGGCGCCATGTAATTGGGCGTACCGACGATGGCGCCTGGCGCGGTGAGGTGCGTAGCGGTGATGGCTCCATCTTCGTCACTGGAGAAGGACCGAGCCGCAAACTGCGCCAGACCGAAGTCAAGCAGCTTCACGCCGTGAGGCGTCAGGAAAACGTTGGAGGGTTTTAGATCGCGGTGGACTATGTCGAGGCTATGTAACCCTTCGAGTGCTTCCAGGATCTCACGCCCGATGCGCAAGGTCTCCTCGAAAGATAAAGCACCGGATTTCAGCCGGTCTTCGAGCGAGCGGCCTTGCAGGAGTTCCAGCACCAGGAACAGGCTGCCGCCGTATTCATCGAAATCGAAGATCTGGCAGATGCGCGGATGGTTAACGCGGGCGAGCGCTCGCGCCTCTTGACAAAACCGGGTCCTGGCCTCATGGCTCTCCCGGGTTTCACGAATAAACTTGATCGCCACGGGGCGGTCCAGGCGCTCGTCATGGGCGGCGTAGACTACGCCCATGCCGCCTTCGCCGAGCTTGCGCACAATCCGATAGTGACTGATCAGGTCCGGCGCCGAGATGCCGGATGATCCCCATGGCGCGCTGCCCGCGACCTCACTGGGCGCTCCCGCGATGGTTTCCGCCTCCGGCCTGCACCGTGGCTCCCCCCCTTCCTGAGACAGTTCCTCAGCCGGCAGCTTTTCCTTTCCCAATTCTCTTGCACCTTCTGCAAGTAGGTTACCTGAAGTACGCTCCTTTGGTGAAAATGGGGTACTCGGCCCCCTATGAGGCTTGCGAATGGTCGCGAAGAACACCATTGCGTAGACTTTAACCAGCAACTCCTGTGTTGTCCGGCATAAGCTCTGCAGTTCATCTCCAGGGCAACCGGGCTCATCCTGGGGGTGTTCTTTTCGTGGAATTGAAACCGTTCGGCCTGCGCGCTCATCCTCTCGATTAAGGCCAGGTGCGCTCGCGGCGCGGTCAGACCCTATAATCGAAGTACCGTGATCGTCGAAAGGTGAATTGCAACAAATGCGGGTTCTCAGCAAAATGCGCGAGCAGAAGCTTCTTTCGGTGGGCCTGCTCACGCTGACCCTCGGGATCGGAATCGTCATCGGAACACTGGTGAACACCGGAGTGCATGCAGCCCGCACCCAGGCGGTGGCGCCCGACGCAAGCCCGCTGCATACCCCCGATGTGGTCCAGCTTGGCAACGACTTCACCCGCCTGGCGAAAAAGCTGGAGCCTTCGGTAGTGAACATCACCGCCGACTACACGCCGAAAGAAGTCAGCTCGAAGAAGGACCCCGGCGACGACGAGGGTATGGACCTCTTCAAGCGCTTCTTCCACGGGCAGCCATTCGGCGGCGACTCGCCAGAGCGTGCGTTCAAGCGTGAGCAATCGGGCAGCGGCTTCATTGTCGATCGCAACGGGTACATCCTGACCAACTATCACGTCGTGGACAAAGTGGATCGCATCAAGGTGAAATTGCCCGCGGATCTCACCGAGTACCGCGCGCACGTAGTCGGCTACGACCGTGAAACGGATCTGGCCGTAGTCAAGATCGATCCGCGGACGCCGCTGGTTCCGGTCACCATTGGCAATTCCGACGGCATCCAGGTGGGCGACTGGGCGGTGGCCATCGGATCGCCCTTCGGACTCGAGGCTTCGGTGACCGCCGGCATCGTCAGCGCCACCGGCCGCGAAATTACCGGCCAGCAGTTCCAGAGATTCATTCAGACCGATGCCGCCATCAATCCCGGCAACAGCGGAGGACCGCTGCTGAATATCCGCGGTGAAGTCATCGGCGTCAACACGATGATCGCGACGCAGACCGGCGGATACCAGGGAATCGGTTTCGCCCTGCCCATGAACATGGCCGTTCGCGTATACAACGACATTATCCGGACAGGCCGCGTTACTCGCGGTTCTATCGGCATCCAGTGGTACACCAGAGATAACTCGGAGACGCTGCGAGCGCTGGGCGCCACGCATGGCGTGCTGGTGGGCGAGGTGGAGAAGGGCGGCCCGGCGGAGCGCGCCGGCATCAAACCCGACGACATCATCCTGGCGATGAATGGAAAACCCGTGAAGGACGGGGACGACCTGGTGACGCACGTTGCCGACTCGCCGATCGGTTCCACCGCGGTCTTTACCGTGGACCGCGCGGGCAAACAGATGGATTTCAAGGTCACGGTAGAGGACCGCACGCGGGTATTCGCGGACCGGCCTGAAATCAGCGGCCTCGAGGAGCCTCAGGATGAGCCGAAGGGGCAGTCACCGTCGGTCACCCAGGCCAAGTTCGGAATTCGCATCCGGGGCCTGAACGACGGGGACCGCTCGCAGGGCCTCGAGGCCAAACAGGGCGTGGTGGTCACCAGCGTCGATCCGGAGTCGTTTGCGGAGGATATCGGCCTGCAGGAGAAAGACGTGATTATCTCCATCAACCGGCAGCCGGTGACGTCGGTTGAGGACGTGCGTAAGATTCAGACCCGGCTCCAGGCTGGCGACGCCGTGGCTTTCCACGTGATGCGTCCGGCGGGCAAGAATCCGAACGGAACGCCGCGCTGGTCGAGCTTCTACGTGCCGGGCACGCTGCCGAAGCAATAGGCGCCCTCGCAACAAGACGGCGCTGAAAAAGTAACTTCGCAGGCCAAAGGCCTACTCCACTGTTGCCGCAAGCTGTTGATGCACCGTGGTGGAGCAGGCGTTTCCGCCTGCTTGCCCAGACGCTGACTTACTTTTTCAGCACCGTCAACAAGCGCGGATGAGCGAATACGAAGCGATTCTTCTGCCCGCAGCGTCCCGGCTACTGAAGGCATGGATATTGCTCAGAGCTGTCTATCCGGCATAAAATCTCACCCATGACCAAACTCCGGTATCTCCTGATAGCAGTTCTCGTGCTCGTTCTGGGCGGCATTGTCATTGCACAACGGCCCGCTCGCGACATCTCCGGACGGCGCCATCCGCACCTCGCCGCAGCCCAGCGCATGAGCAGGCAAGCCTGGCAGCAGGTGGTGGACGCACAGCAGGCAAACGAGTGGGACATGCAGGGTCACGCCCAGCGAGCGAAAGATCTGCTCGATCACGCCGATAGCCGAGGATGAAGTCCGGCAGGCTGAAGGCCTGCCCCACCTTGATTGAGGTCCTTTCATGACTGCTTCACGGCGGTCCTGCTAGAATCCTGTCCAGGGAGACAACCATTGAAACTCAGACACCTGGCAGTGACGTTGTTGTGTACCGGCGTGATGTTCGGCGCCAGCGATACGGTCCGGCGGCTGCATGAATCGGCTGTCGTCATTTCGGAGATCATGGAAACGGCTGATAAGGCCATCCCGCAGGACCTCTTCAACAAGGCCGAGTGCATGGTGATCGTGCCCGGCGTGAAGAAGGCTGCTTTTATTGTCGGCGCGAAATACGGACGAGGGTTCATCTCCTGCCGGAACAGGGGCGGGATCGGCTGGACCGCTCCGGCGGGCGTGCGCGTGGAAGGCGGCAGCTTCGGCTTTCAGATCGGTGGATCGGAGACCGATGTCGTCATGGCCATCATGAACCGCTCGGGCGCCGAGAAACTGCTGAAGAGCAAGTTCACTCTGGGCGCCGACGCTTCGGTAGCAGCGGGACCGGTGGGGCGTACCACCTCGGCCGACACCGATGCGTTCATGCGCGCAGAAATTCTCACCTGGTCGCGGGCGCGCGGAGTCTTTGCCGGCATTGCGCTCAACGGCGCGACGCTCCGGCCTGACGACGATGCCAACGCCGACCTTTACGGAAAAGACGTGACGCAGGCGGCTCTGATCAATGGCCATGTCAAACCAACGCGCGCCAGCGCCGAGCTGATCACTTACCTGAAGAAGTACTCGCCGCGAAGGGCGAAATAAATTAACCACATCCGGAAAGGCAGACGACAAAAGACGATCGTCCGCCCCACAAGGTTCCTCGCTCAGGCCTGGGTTCGCGCCTTCACCGCCTGCAGCGCGCGCAGGGCCGCCTGTCCAACATCGGGGTCGGGATCGTGCGACAGTGCATCGAGTGGCGGAATGGAGTCCGTTCCGCCGCTGACGGCGAGCACCTGAGCCAGACCGGTCTTCTCATCTTTCGTAACCGTGGGTTCCTGCAGGACGGGATACACGGCCTGGCGCACCTGCGGGTCGCGCGCCAGTTCGGTCAGGTACGGCCGCGCCACGCCGCGCCATGCCACCAGGTTCAGATTGTCCACCAGAAACCGGAGCGGATCGGAGTCGCCCATGCCGCGGCTGCCCAACGCCACCAGCCCGAATGCCGCTGCCAGTCTCGGCTCGGGTTTGTTATCGTTCTGGAACATCTGTTCGATAGCAGGTTGGTCGGATGGGTCCTTCAGACGCGCCAGCCCCTCGGCGGCGGATGCGCGCAGCGCATAGTCCTTGTCCGCGAGGTACGAACGGAGCAATGCGTGGACGTTCTGGTCGGGCATGAGAGCGATGGCCTCCAGCGCGGCCCGTTTCACCTTCGCGTTGCGCGCGTGATTGAGCGCGTCCTCCACCTGCGGCAGCGCGGTGCGATTCTGCAGCAGGCCGGTGGTCTCGAGCGCAGCCACCTGGATCTTCTCCTGCATGTCGCGCAACAGGAATGCGATGTCCGGGGCCACCGCGGGATCGTGGATCTTCTGCAGCGCATTCAGCACTTCGTAGATGACGGCATCGTTCTTTGTCCGCAGCGCCTCAATCAGGTCCGGAATAGCGGCCCGCCCCCGGAGCACTCCGATGGCGCGCGCGGCATTCGCCCGGGCATCCATGTCCGCGCCGCCGCTGGCCACCTTGCCGAGCGCCGAGATGACATCCGGGCGCACGTGGATCCAGGGTTCCACCACCTGATCGCTCGCGCCGGTGAAGCGGGCCTTAATGGCCCCTCCCGCGCGCCGCAGCGACGAGGTCAGGCCGCCGCCGCTCTTCACGTAGCCGGGAACGTAAAAGTTCACCAGGCCGTCGGTCGCGCGGATCTCGATCTCGGGATCGATGTCCGAGAGCGCTTTGATCAGCGGGTCCAGGCTGTACTGCGTGTCGATGTCAACGATTGCCTTCACCGCCTCGAGCCGTACATCGAGATCGGCATCGGTGAGATACGCGGCCAGCTTCGGGATAGTGTCCGGCCCGCCGGCCTTCCCGTAGTCGCGCACGGCCTTCGCCCGTTCTTTCGCATCGGCGTGCGTATCCTGAGCCGCCGCACATCCAATCAGGACGATTGCCAGAAGAAAGGCCGGGACGAATCCGCGCCTACCGCACAAACTCGACGTGAACTTTGTTCGGAATGATGCCTGCTTCATAACCCATATCCAGAAGCTTCTGCGCCGCCCGCTGCACCAGTTCCCCGGCATCCACGGTGTAGTGATTGACGTACATGCCGACGAATTTCTCCGCCAGAGCCGGCTCCATGTCGCGCGCGAACTGCAGCGCATAATTAAGAGACTCCTCGCGGTGGTCGAGCGAGTACTGAATGCTGTCCCGCATGAGGCGGCAGCATTCGGTCCTGATCTGCGCCGGCAGCGACCGCAGCAGCGCGTTTGCGCCGAGCGGCAGCGGCAAACCGTAGGTCTTCTTCCACCAGCGCCCCAGTTCGAGGATGTTGTGGAAGCCGGCCTTGCCGAACGTCAACTGCGCTTCGTGAATTACCAGGCCGCCATCCACCGAGCCCTCGGCCACCGCCTCCATGATGTGGTCGAAGGGAATGGCCACGGCTTCGAAATCGGGCTCGAAAAGCCGGAGAGCAAGATAGGCTGTGGTCATCTTGCCGGGGATAGCGATGCGCTTCCCCTTGATCTCCTCCGGGCTGAACGGGTGGGCGCTCACCACCATCGGGCCGTAGCCGTCGCCCACGCTCGAACCGCTGGCCATCAGCGCGTACTTGTCGGCGACGTAGGGCCACGCGTGATACGAGATCGCCGTCAGCTCATAGGCGCCTTCCGCAGCCTTCCGGTTCAGCGTTTCAATGTCTTCCAGCACATGCCGAAACTTCACGAGCCGCGAACGGATCTTTTTTGTCGCGAGTCCATAGAACATGAACGCGTCATCGGAGTCGGGACTGTGAGCACAGACGAGTTCCGTTACGGAGGTGGGAGTCATAACGCCGGTTTCCCCAATATAACAGAGCCGTTTTGAATGCAGGCTAAAAGCGTGCCTGGTGGCCCGCAGGGCCATGGAGACAGGCTTTCAGCCTGCATCGATCAGGCGCTCCAGTTCCGCGTGCACCAGAGACAGATGGCGGCGCAGGCGCTGAAGGCAGGGCGCCAGTTCGCCGCGTCTGCCCTCTCTGGCCGCGAACTCCAGAGCTCGCGCGGATTCGGACGCGTCGGCTGCTCCGAAGTTTGCCACGGCGCCTTTTACGCTGTGAGCCTCGTGCTCGACGCATTTCAGATCGTCTCTGGCAAGTGCGTCGTCGATGACGCCGAGCTGCCGCGGATAGTCACCGAGAAAAAGACTCGCGAGTTCTCGCAGGAGCTCTTCGTCGCCGCCAACGCGTTCCAGCGCCAGATCAAGGTCGGTTGCCGGAGCGCTCCCGGCGCCAGGAGCTTCGTAGCCCTGGCCTGATTCATCAGACCCGTTCATCTGTCAGTACAATATCGAATTTCACGCCTCGAACGGAAAGCGCGCCTGGGAAAGCGGCAGGCCGGCGATTTCAATGCGATTCAAATCGGCGGTTCCCGCGCCCAGTGATTCCGCTAGCAGCAGAGTATTGTCGCAATCGTGGAACGGCGCATGTCCCGAGGCGGCGCGCGGATCGTAGCCCATCGCCGCCGTCGCGACGGTATCGGCCGCAACCGCATTTCGCGAGAGCAGCATAATTCCCGGCTTGATCGGGCGTAGATCCGGGCGCACCCAGGGGCCCTCGCCGCCGGCGATCGTTTCCACTCCGTCGACGAAAGCCAGATCGATGGGACGAGCCGTGGCCAGCTCGGCCGTAATTCGCGGCATGCGATAGCCGGGTTTGCGCGGGGATGAAGGATGGAGCTCCTGCGGCGCGCATTTCGAGGGGCCGCGGCTCCCGTCATGGCAGGAGCTGAGCCGGCCCGCGCCGGGGCTCTCATTCGGCTCATCGGCGCCCGCATCGTCGCCATAGATGGAAATGGGCGTAATTCCGAAGCAGTTTTTCATGCTGAGAGTCACGCCGCACGTCGCATGATTCTTCAGCTTCGCCATGGACACGAAAACATCGGTGTCCACGTAAGAACGATTCAGATCGTACGCCGGAAATATCAGGCCGCCGCCGGGCACCTTCACGCGCCGGTACGGTCCGCCTTTGCCTCTTACGTTGGTGTTTTCGAATTCGACGTTCTTCGCCGCGTTCCCGAGCGCGCGCAGGTTCCAGCCCGAGTTGAGCAGCATCTCTTCCAGCGGTCCGCTGCTGGCGAATGCGCCTTCAACGATGCGAATACGGCGTGCGCCGGCTTTATCGAGCAGCGAGCACATGGCCGCCACGGTTTGAGGATGCGTGTAGTGAGTGGACCCGGGAAGGCGTCCGCGAACGCGGTCTGAAGGGGGTCCGGTGAGGTTCACCTTGATGGTGACGGTCCGGTTCGCAACCAGCCGCCCGAGCCCGCCGATCTGATCGCACATGGCGGCCATGGCCGCCAGGACTTCAGAGGAGTCGTAAGTGCGACAGCGCGCGATGGCCGTTGTGGCCGAAGGCGCGCCGGCGAAAGCCCGCGATGCAAGGGGCGCGGCGGCAAGCGTAGCGAGCAGTTCTCGTCGGGTCATCGGGTTCTTATCAGACGCGTTCCGGGCCGACATGGTTAGCGCGTCTCTATTCCAGCACCACCGCGGCGACGCCGCCGATGCTGTCGATGAACATGCCCGTTCCGTTATCCTGCTCGAACAGGTCGATTGCCGTGGGCGCCTTCCCCGGCGCGAGGAGCTTCGCGCTGTGGTACGCGCCGTTCAGGTGGACCGTGATCGACTCGATCGGGTAATCGGTGTAATTGACGAACTGCAGCACTACGGTCCTGCCGCCAGGCGCCTCCACGGCGTTCGAGATCGCGCCGGGAGCATTGAAAACCTTTACGCCGGGATTGCGGCTGTTGATGAGCGACGTCAGCTCTTTCCAGATCTCGTCGAGCCGGGCGATCTGCTCCTTGTCGAGTACGATCTGGCTGGAGTCCGCGGGGGCCGGCATCTTCCAGCCCGGCGGCCCGGTGAGCAGCGTGTTGCCGGCGCGCGCGTACGCTTTCAGAAGGCTCTGCTGCTGGGCGGTGAGCGAGGCCGGGTCCACCGCGACAGCCATCTTCGCGCCGGTCAGAGCGCCCGTATCCAGATGGCTGGAGGCAATGGGCAGCACGGTGGTGTGCTTGGTGACCAGCATGTCCAGAATGCCTCCCGAGAGAAACGCGCCACTGCCGGCGTCCTCGAGAACGGCGAGCGTCGAATCGGGGCGCATCTGCCGCCACTCCGGGTGCTCGGCATAAAACCGCAGCGTCTCGGCGATACGCGACCAGCACTCGACCGCGGCAGGCTTTCCCGCTGCGAGTCCGTGCTGCGTTTCTTCATCGAGGGTGATTACCCAGTGCGCGCCGGAGCTCTCCGCGTCGGCAACGGCCTGCACATAGCGCGCGGGCGATACGGCCAGGCCGTCCGGCGGCGCATAAGCGATCCATACGGGCTCCGGCCGCTGGGCATGAACGTAGCGGAGAAATCCGGCATTCGTGTCGATCCACGGTGCTCCGCTGGGGGCCGACACCGCGGTTCCGTTCTTTTGGATCTGTACGCCCGGCCAGACGCCCTGGTTCGTTCCGAGGACGCGCAGGCGTGGGTCATCCAGGCGCAATCGCGCCCGCGACGGCAGCTCGATGGTAAGGATGCCGGAATGCTCGATGGCCGCTCGCGCGGCGTCGGCGAAATCGCCTTCCAGCACAACGCCGGACATCCCTGCCGCAGCGGCCTTCCGCGCGGCTGCGAGCGCGTCGGCGGATGTCCGTATGACGCCCAGCGTGGCGATCCCGTCCCGCTGCGCTGCCGCGGCGAACGGCTCGGTCCAGTCGCGCTGGTCGAGCAGAAGACAGTTCACCGGGGTTTCGGTGATCAGCTCAAGGGATGCCGGATCGTGCGAGTACCAGCGCGCCGGAATCCACCTCGACACATCGGCAGGGGCGGACACGACGGCAAGGAGAAGAACCGCGGGAAGCATTACCAGTTATTATTCTCGCGCGTCCAGGCAGGCTCGTGGCGCACGCTGAAACACTGTGCTGAAAAACCAGGTCGACGTGCGCATGCAGGCGAAAACGCCTGCTCCACAAGGGTGCATCAACAACTTACGGCTGCAGTAGAGTAGGCTTCAGGCCAATGCCATATAGTTTTCCCGCTTTCGAACACCTGGCCGATGTGGGGCGGGCTCCCTCGCCCGCGGCCGGCGCCCCCGCCGGCCTGCTCCCATACGCGACAACTCTACTCTCCGCGCGGCCAGCGGGGCCGGGGGGCCCCGCGCAGGCCGGGGGGCCTGCCCCACAAAAGGGACTTCGACTCAGCTCGCCGTCGAAAACTATATGGCATCAGGCTTCAGCCTGCGCACTTACTTTGTCTTACGCAGCCTGAAACGCGGGTTCGAGTCCGCCGAAATTCGGAGCCTTCGGCCGCTGCATCTGCTCGAGCACGCCCTTCTTCAACCGGCGCGCTCCCAGACGCGTCAGCGCGAGCTTGGCCTGCGATTTCATATTGCGAAACTGCGTCGGCGTGATCTTCATCTCCTGGCAGATCTGTTCTTTGCTCTGCTCCTCGATGTAGAAGCGCAGCAAAATCTCCCGATCCAGAGCGGGCATCTGACGAAGGATGTCACGGACGAAGGTGACGCGCTGCTTGCGGTATACCTTGAGCTCGAGATTGGTGTCGTCGGGAACGTCGGTACCGTCCAGAGGCAGCAGCCTGGCCCTGGACTGCACCCGGCGCTCAATCTGCGAGTAACTGTAGAAACGGGCAACCGTCGTGAGAAACGCGCTCAGGCGCTCCGGGTCACGCAATTTCCCCGCGGCGATGGCCTGCGCCACCGTCACGTACACATCGTGTACGTTATCCTGGAGATCCTGCGTGCCCAGTTGGCGCATCAGGAAGTAGGTGAAGTTCTTCACCAGGCCGTACAGCTCTTCCAGAGCGGCTGGATTACGTTTCTGAATTCTGTCAACCAGTTGGCTGTATTCCGCCGTCGTGGTCTCAAATATTGCGGTTGTGGTGTGCATCGTTGCCGACGTTCAAAGTATGCGCCGGAACGGCACGTCTTCTGAATTCCGTAGATTTTGTAATTCGACGTCGTGATCCCCTTAGGCGCCCTTACATGATCGACTGTATACACCATGGAGTGGTGCTTTGGCCGGCACATAAAAAAGGCCCGGCGGATCGGAACCCACCGGGCCTGAGGGAAGAAGAACTAACCTGGCCGAAACTTGTGAAACAGCCCTCGCTAGCGGTGGTGACCGCCGCCACCGCCGCCGCCTCCGCTGTGCCCGCCCTCTCCTCCGCCGCCACGCGCCGCGGGAGCGCTGTAATGTCCGCCACCCCCTCCTCCGCCACCGCCACGGTAGGCGGGTGTCGCTGGGGCGCTATAGGTCCGGCTCTCGCCACCGCGATACGCCGGCGCTGGGGCGCTGTATCCACCGCCATGGTAGGCGGGGGCCGGGGCGCTATAGGTCCGGCTCTCGCCGCCGCGATACGCCGGCGCAGGGGCGCTGTACCCGCCGCGCGTCCCGTAACCGAACGAGCCGGGCTCGGCGGGCCGCTCGTGGACAATCTGAGGCGCTATGCGAACCGCGCGCGGGCCGCCAGAGGTTTGGGGGGCGTAAGAACCCACGTTGCCCCGGCTCTCGCCGAACCGTCCCCAGGCGCCGCCGGCTGGGGTAGCCGCGCGCGGCTGACCAGTCATGCTCGGCGACATCGGCCTCTGATAGGATTCCGCCGCCGGGGGCCGGTTCGCCGGGCGCCAGCCGGAATTTACATTCGAGGTAGCCCCCGCCCCACGCCATGCACCGGCCTGGCCCGATACGCTGCCGCCGCGGAAACCGGCGGCCGCCGGACCGGTGAATGTCCGCTGCGCCGTTTGCTGGATGCCTCGCTGCTGCTGCGCGAAGGGAACACGCTCCACCTGCGCGGGTTGCATATGCGTAGCGAACCGTGTGTTAGCTGCGCGCGCGAAACCAGCCCCGTTCGCCGGCCGATCCGAAAACCGCAGACTCTCGCGTCCCGGGGTCAGCGGAACCTGGCCACGCACCAACCCGGCGCTCCGCAGCTCGCCCGCGGTGACGCGAAGGCTGTTTCCGGTGAAGCCGCGCCGGCCAAAATCGCCCGCGCCCACCGCGGTGACCCCGTTCATCACTCGCGCATTGCGATAGGTGTTGTACACATTGGTGTTGTTTACGATGATGCCGCCTCGGCCGAATCCGCGGCCATAGTATTCGCGGCCCCACCATGGATGGCACGCCTCGTGTGGACCAAGCGCCACCCAGCCGATGTTGCCCCAGCCAAAACCGAAGCCGACATTGAATCCGCTGTAAGGACCGAAGCCGAAAAACGCCACCAGAGCGGGACTCCAGTAAGGGCTCACTCCGATGCCTCCGGGACACCAGCTCCAGCCCCAGCGCCCGTAATTCCAGCGGCCCCAGTGATATGGCGCCCAGCCCCACGGATCGTAGCTCACCCAGGTCCAGCCATAATAATCCTCCCAGACCCAGCGGCCATATCGATACGGCGCCCAACCCGGAGCCACGGTGGGAACCCACACGTTCCCGTAATCGGGGTCTTCCTGCCATTGCCCGTAGCCTTCCATGGAATCCGTGCCGTACACATCGGCGCCGACATATTTCTGTTCGGATGACTCGGCCTTCAGGTAACGCTGATCGCACTGGTCGTTCCAGTTATCCCACTCGTCCATGGGGATCGCCCTTTCCATCTGGAACTCGGGATCCGAAGCGTTGCCGCGGGCGAGCATGGTCTGGCCCGGTTTCAACGTCTCTGTGCCACGGGGGGAGAAGATCTCGGCTGCTCCGGCGCGAACCGTAATCTCTGAAGTGCCGTCGTCACGCACCGTGATTCGATACGCGCCCGGCTGCGTGGGCCGCACCGACACGCTCGGCGTATCGATCTCGCCCTGGGCTCGCGGATTCTGATACACGGTGAACGTGATGGTCCCAGCCGCGATCTGAATCTGATAGCGGTTGTATTCGATGTCGGCCAGGTGCACGTCCGTGTTCGCGGACATGCGCAGCACATCGGTGGAGTTGAACTGGACTTCAGCCCGCGAGTTCTCGCCGGTGTGGATGTAATCCTGAGACATCAGCGGAGCGTTGAGCGCCGCCGCGGTGACCTCGCCTGAATCGCCCCGCTTCACCGACACGTCGCCATTGATGATGCTGATCCGCGCAACGCCCCGGCTGGGGTCGCCCTCGTCCTGCGCCCAGGCGAAGCCGGTGAGCGTCGAGGTAAGCAGGATTGCATACGCGAGCCGTTTCATACCGATAACCCGCTTTGGCAGAGGCAACTCAGGTGCCAGCGAGCAACTCTTTTGTTTACCGTTGTTTAGATCAGGGCACCAGTGCCGGTCAGGTGGTGCTTTTCGGCCATATGGCCACTGTGAAGCAGCGTCCGGGTGCTAAACTACAGATTCGACAGACCGGTCGGTCGGATTCCCGCCGCCTATGGATACCACACAGTCCCTGCGCGCGAAAGCCACCTCACTGGCCGAGGTGCACGGGTCCATCTCGACTGGGCACCCGTCCTGGTGGCGGCGTGTATTCGCGTTTGCCGGGCCGGCCTATCTGGTGAGTGTCGGCTACATGGATCCGGGCAACTGGGCCACCGACCTCGAAGGCGGCGCCAGATTTGGATACCAGCTCCTCTGGGTCATCGTTCTCTCGAACTTCATGGCCATCCTGCTGCAGACGCTGAGCGCGCGTCTCGGCATTGTGGCACAGCGCGACCTGGCGCAGGCCTGTCGCGAGGCCTATCCCCGCACGATCTCGTTCGCGCTGTGGGTACTCTGCGAGATCGCCATCGCGGCCTGCGATCTGGCCGAAGTTCTGGGCGTAGCCATCGGTCTCAAGCTGCTGTTCCACGTCCCACTGCTCGCGGGGGTGCTGTTGACTTCCGCCGACACCCTGCTGCTGCTCTGGTTCACAAACCGCGGCATGCGCGTGATGGAGTCGTTTGTCCTCTCGCTGATCTTTATCATTGCCGGCGGCTTTCTCGTCGAGATCTGGTGGGCGCACCCGCAGGCCAGGGAGATCGTGACCGGCCTCATCCCCCGGCTGAACGGACAGAATCTCTACCTCGCCATTTCCATCCTCGGAGCCACGGTGATGCCACACAATCTGTATCTGCACTCGGCGCTGGTGCAGACGCGGCGCATCGGCTCCAGCGAACGGGAAAAGCGGGGCGCCTGCCATTTCAACCTGATCGATTCCGTGGTGGCGCTGAACGGCGCGCTGCTGGTGAACGGCGCCATCCTGGTGCTGGCGGCCACAGTCTTCTTCAAGCACCATATCGTGGTTACGGAAATCGAGCAGGCGTATCCGCTGCTCGCGCCGCTGCTGGGCATGTCCGCGGCCAGCGTGATTTTCGCAATTGCGCTGCTGGCCTCGGGCCAGTCATCGACGCTCACGGGAACCATGGCCGGCCAGGTGGTGATGGAAGGCTTTCTCAGCTTCCGCATGCAGCCATGGCTGCGGCGGCTGATCACC
This sequence comes from uncultured Acidobacteriota bacterium, assembly GCA_963780655.1. Classification (GTDB taxonomy): domain Bacteria; phylum Acidobacteriota; class Terriglobia; order Bryobacterales; family Bryobacteraceae; genus CAWACP01. The sequence goes on from CAWACP010000005.1 coordinate 117,671, forward strand.
CGGACGCTGGCCATCATCCCGGCCGCCATCACGGTTTCCATTGCGGGCGCGGCGGGCACTTTGGAACTGCTCATCCTCAGCCAGGTGATCCTCAGCCTGCAGTTGCCGTTTGCCATTATTCCGCTGGTGCACTTTACGAGCGACCGCAAACGGATGGGCGCATTCGCCAACCGGCCCTGGGTGACAATCCTGTCGTGGGTGACGGCGGCACTGGTGATTGGCCTCAACGTGAAGCTCACGATGGATGTCGTGGGCGGCTGGCTCGGGGCGCCGGGCAGCCACCGCGCTCTGCTCGAATGGACGTTGTTCCCGGCGCTGGCAGCGATCGGCGCCCTGTTGTCGTGGGTCACGTTCGAACCCTGGCTCCCGCCAGCCATTCGCTGGCCCGGACGCGCTTCATTTGTGGTACCCCAGGGCGTGGCCGAGAATCTCCCCTCGCCCGAATACACGAGAATTCTGGTTCCGCTCGATCACACCCCGCTCGATCGTGCCGCGATCGCCCACGCGGTCAGCATGGCGAAGGCGCGCCACGGCCGCATCTATCTGCTGCATGTGGAGGAAAGCGTCACCAGCCAGGTATTCGGGTCTGAGGCATCCACGGTGGAGGAGGAGGCCGGCAGCCAGTACCTGAACGAGATCGCGCACTCTATCGCCGACCAGGATGTCGCGGTGGAACGGGTGGTGCGATATTCGCGCAAGCCCAACCGCGAGATCGTGCGCTTCGCCCGCGAGTTGAAACCGGACCTTATCGTCATGGGCGCGCACGGGCACAAGGGGCTCAAGGACGTGATCTTCGGCACCACGATCAACGCGGTGCGCCACAATCTGAAGGTGCCGCTGTTGATTGTGCGCGCGGACCGGTGAGGTAAAGGAAGAAAAGGAATTAGAGGAATCAAAGGAATGCCCCAATGGTGTGTCGAGGTGGCACACTCTATCGTCTGGCGCGCCCCCAACCGATTGAATCTTTAGCGGATTTTGTGGCTGGAAACTTGCTCCGCTGTTAGTGCACTATATGCGCAGCCTCATTGCGTTCCTACTCGCCGGGTTGGCGTATCTCCCGGCGGGGGCTGCCACGCTGCAGCACCTCAGTCTCGCTGACATGGCCGTGCAGTCCACGGAAATTGTGCGTGGACGCGTCCAGCGCTCCGGTGCCAGTCTGCACGGCTCCATGGTTTACACGCACTACTCCGTTTTCGTAACCGACCGGTGGAAAGGAACGGGCGGCCGCGTTGTCGATGTGGCGCTGCAGGGCGGCGAGGCCGCCGGTATAAAGCAGAGCTTTGACGGCGTTCCTGATCTGGCAAACGGGCAGGAGTACGTCCTGTTCCTGTGGCGGAGCCGCTCCGGATTGAACCTCATCATGGGCCTTTCCCAGGGCCTGTTCGCCGTAACCGGATCGAGCGCCAAAGCCGTTGCGCTGCAGACCGCGCCGGGAGAACGTATGGTCGGCGCGCCGGGCGTATCGGGTGAGCCCGTTCGCATGAGCGTGGCGGAGTTGAGGAAGCGCGTTCAGGTTGCTGCCGCGAGGGCCTCGCGATGAAGGGCCGACGGTCTTTGGTCAGGATCGTGCTGGCCGCGATGGCCCTCGTTGCAGCGAGTGGGAACCTGTCTGCTTATTACTACTACCTGCACCTGAGGACAGGGGCGCCGCCGGCGCCAGAGAAGTGGGACGTCAACTCGCTGACCAACCAGACGGTGCGGTTCTTTGTGGCGGCGCCTTCCACCGAATCGATAACCCAGAATGGCGCACCGGTTACCGTGCTTGTGCCGACTTTGTATACAGGCGACAGCTACCCGGCTGTTCTGAGCAATATTCGTACTGCCGCGGATGTGTGGAATAACGTGACCACGTCCGGCCTTCGGCTGGCTTATGCCGGCCTGTTCACCCCAGGCGCCGGTCAGACGAACGCCGCCATCAGTGTCGAGTTTTCCGACGATATTCCGCCCGGTCTACTGGCGCTCTCGGGCCGCACCACATCGACGGCTTCCGCCGACGGCTCCTTTTATCCGATCTCCGGCGCGCAGATGCTCCTTCCCCGTGACATGAGCGCTAATCCGAGCTGGGGCGAGCAGTTTTTCACGACCGTGGTTCACGAGTTCGGCCACACCATTGGACTGCAACACTCCACCGCGTCGAGCGCGATGTCTACGTGGGTCACCAGCGCTTCCACGCGCGCGGCGCCGCTGCTGGCCGACGACATCGCGGCGGTGTCGCTGCTGTACCCGGCGGCCGACTCCGCTACGAATTTCGCGGCGAAGAGCGCCAGCATCACGGGGAAAGTAATGTTCACCACCGGCGGCGCCGTGAATCTCGCGGCGGTGGTAGCCGTATCGCAGAACGGCGCGGCAGTGGGAACGCTGACCGGTCCCGATGGCGCCTACGAAATTGACGGCATCCCGCCGGATGTTTATTACGTCTACGCGCAGCCTTTGCCGCTGCCGCTCGAGGGTGAGAAGACGAATCTGAACGTGGTGTACCCGCTCGATGTGGATGGCAAGACTCCGCTCGGCCCCAGCTGCGTTCAGAGTAATTGCAGTTTCACCGCTACCTTCTTTCCCGGAACCGCCAACTGGCGTCAGGCGGGAACGGTGGCGCTGGCAGCGGGACAGGCGCACGGCGCCGTTGATTTCACCGTGCAGCCGCGCGGCTCCATACCGGTGGATTCGGTTACGACCTATGGTTTTGTTCCGGGGAGCCCGACTTACGTGAAGCCGAACGGAGTGGTGGTTTCCACACCTCCCGTGACCCGCGGCGGAGCCCGCCAAAGCCTGGTATTTACCGGAAGAAACCTGTACGACGCGAACGGAAACTTCCTCAATGGCGTAAATTTTGATGCTCTGGGCTATTCGCTGCAGATTTTGCGTGGGAGCGCGCGTACCTATCTCAGCTCGAACAAATACTACTATGCCGCCGTCGATGTCGTAGTCAGCTTTTTCTCCGGGCCGGGCTGGCGCCATTTGATCGTGAACACTACCGATGACGTGTACGTGCTGCCGTCGGCCGTTCGAGTTGTCAGCAGTCCTGCCCCGGCTATCACTGCGGTAAACTCGGCTGCCGACGGCACGCTCGCCATCTCCGGCGCATCCCTCACCGGGTTGACGCGGATTGCATTCGACGGCGTGCCGGTGGTCCCGCAAAGCGTCGCGGCCGACGGTAGTCTCATTGTCACGCCGCCGGTCGGGCCCCCCGGCTACACGGCGCATTTGACGGCTCTCAATTCCGACGGCCAGAGTTCGTATTATCTTCAGGGCTACAGCGGGAAAACATATACTTTCCCGAGCTCGGGGGCGCCCTCGATACAGGTGACGCCAGCAACTCTGGCGCCGGGTGCAAACACCGTCATCGTGAATGGGACGAGCACGAACTTCGTTGCTGGTCAGACCGTTGTTGGCTTCGGCGCAAGCAGCGTGACCGTTAACAGCGTGCAGGTATCCCCCGATGGCCTGAGCCTGACCCTGAACGTGAGTTCGTCCGCGGCGAGCCCCATCCCCACCTCCTCGATCAGCGTGACCACCGGCCTCAGCGTCCTCACCGTGACCGGCCAGTAAAGGCCCGCCGCGCTCCATCCGATCTGTGGATTATGTACCCGGCGTGGCGCGGACGGTCGTTTTTTGTCCTCTGGGCGTGTTTGTACTTTTGCTCTCTGCTCGCCGCGCAGGTGGTCACCGACACGAAACTGGTCGAAAACTGGGACGAAAAGGGCACGCCTCCGGAAGTGCTGCGCAAGATCAACGGGCGCTGGTGGACCCAGGACAATCGCGAAGTGAACCCGCCCGGGAAAGGCGGGGGCTTCTGGATCATCGATTCGAAGCCTGGCGTCTGCCGGTTCTTTCACCACCGCCCGTTCCGGCTCGAGCGCGCGGAGTCGCTGCATCTCTGGATGACTCCTCAGGAAGTGGAGGCGGCGCTGGGCCAGCCGAATCGCATCTTCGGAAGGGACCAGCACGCGTTCTGGTCGTACTATGCCGCGAACGGAACCAAGCTCGTGGTGCGCTTCATGGGCGACGACGGTCTGCTTGGCGAGGCGACATATGAGCCGCTCGGTGAGAAAAGCAGATCCGTGGCGTCCATAGAGCGCGAACTGAACGGTCAGACCATCTATAAGCTGATGGCGGATCGCGCGTGGAAGAAGGTCCAGGAGCATGATTTGGCGCAACGGCAAACGTTCCAGAATGCCCACCGCCGGGGCGCGGCCTTCGGGACCCCGCAACCCAGCGTGGTCGCTGTGGAGTCAGTGCCCGTGCCGCGAGCCGCGGACGAACAGCGTGCGGCGCCGGCGCGGGTTATCTCGAGCGATGAACTGGCGGCGGTTGCGCCGGGCGCAACTCGCGAGGACGTTCTGAGCAGGCTGGGCGAGCCGAGTTCGCGGCATCGCATCATCGACGATGACGGAACGCATGAATCCTTCAGTTACAAGCTGGACGATGGCGAAGTGGCGGTGATTCGCCTGCTCAACGGGAAAGTAACCAAAGTACGCTAGCCTGTGGGACAGGCATGTCCGCCACCTCTTCACCACTGGCCGGCCGCTGTGCGCTTGTCACCGGCGCGTCGCGCGGCATCGGCGCCGCCACGGCCGAGGCTCTCGCGCGGAACGGCGTCGCGCGGATGCTGATCCATTACGGCTCTTATCACGAAGGAGGGGAGCGGACGCTCGCGGCGGTGCGCGGCCATGGCGCCGAAGCGGAGCTGCTGTCGGCCGACCTGAGCGGCGATGCGGGCATTCAGTCGCTCATCTCGGCGCTCGGTGACCGGGGCGCCGCCATTGACATACTGATCAACAACGCGGGGTCGCTGATGGAGCGCAGGACGCTCGCCGACTTCACGCCCGCCCTGTTCGATCGCGTGATGAACCTGAACGTGAAGAGCGCGTACTTCCTGGCGCAGGCCCTGGCGCCGCACATGATCGAACAGCGCCGCGGGGTCATCGTGAACCTGAGTTCCATCTCCGCGCGCACTGGCGGAGGCCCTGGCGCAACCATCTATTCCGCCGCGAAGGCCGCCGTCTCGACCATGACGAAAGGACTCGCGCTGGAACTGGCGCCACTCGGCGTCCGCGTCAACGCGGTGAGTCCCGGCACCGTGGACAATCATTTCCACGAGCAGTTCTCGTCACGCGAACGGCTGGAAAAGATTCGCGAGAGCACGCCCGCCCGATCTCTGGGGACGAACGAAGAGGTCGCCGACGCGATTGTGTTCCTCTGTTCCGACGCGGCCCGCTTCATCCACGGCCAGACCATCGAGGTGAACGGCGGCACGTACATGATCTGACGAGCCGCTGCGTGTCTCGACAATGTCGCCGGACTCGGGAAGAAGAGGGTGATCGTCCTCGTCACGACGCACGCCTTCACTTACGTGGACGGGTATCTTAGAGGAGAATGGACAGCATAATCCGTGTAGCTACGGTCGCTGATGCACGGTTCCGGGATCGAGCTCAAAACCTCGCTCGATCGCTCGATACCTCGCCGAACGACTACCGCCTGACCATCTACTGTGATCAGGCATCGAATTTCCTCGAACTGCGAGGCCCGCGGTGCAATATCGTGGAGCTCGCCGAGATCAAGCGTCTGGGCGCGAAGAGGGCGAAGCTGACTGCGTTCGCCCTGGCGCTTCAGGAAGGCAGTGTGATCTTTCTGGATGCGGATGCGATCGTCCTTGAGGACTTCGATCAGTTGTGGGGAGGGACCGAGATTCGCGGCTGCGCTGACGACCTGCGATATTGTCCGTATATCCAGGACAGATCCCGGCCCTGGCCTGGCGATCCTGCTCTCATTAACCTGAATTACATCAATTCGGGAGGATTCTACGCGCCTGCCGAGCGCTATTCTTTTTTCGAGCGCTTGCGAGCGGCGAGTCTGGATGACAACATCTGGACGAAGTACACACTCGAGCCGCACCTTTACGACAATCACTTCCTGTGCGCGTTTCTCAACCTGTGGAATGTACCGGTGACGCTTCTTGACCCCTGGGTCTATGGATGGCGAGGCTTCATCCGTGACGGTCAACTTCAGGTTCGCCGTTCCGGCTCCCACCTGCTCAACAAACGCAGCGGAAAGGCGCTCAAATTTGTCTTTTTCGCCGGAATTCAACAAACGCCCGAACGCCTCCGTTCTCTCCCCGTGGCTGTAGCCTCGCTCCTCTTTGAGCGCATTGCCGGCGAACGCGTGTCTCCTGATGACGCCTGGGGGAACCTCTACGCAGCCCTGAGCCCATCCCTGGCGTCGCCCCCTGCGGACATGTTCGTGAACGAGATTTTGACGCGCCTGTTGGTTGAAATCCGAGAGTTGGCCGGGGTGTACAACGGACAGGTCGATCTTCGGAATCGGATCTCTTACTTCACCGATCCTGAAGCGATAAAGGCGATCGCATTCGCTAACCCCGATCCCGGGGCCAGTTGGAATGGCCTGCGGTGCGGGAACGCCTATCTTGATGGCCAGGAGTATTCCCAAATACGGAAGATGATCGGGTCGCTCAACATTGGGAAGGTATTTGAAGTCGGCGCAGGTGAAACGTCCATTCTGTTTCGAAGCCTGGGAGTAGACACCTGGTCGCTGGAATATCAGCAGGGCTCATGGCTTGAGCGCGCTACACAGCTCGGTTGTGTATGCCTGTTGGTGCCTTTCGACAATAAGGAGCGATGCTTTGTTGATTCGCAGTTAGAGGACCAACTTACAGCTCATCGGCTCTCGGATATTGACCTGCTTTTCATCGATTCGCCTGTCGGGACGCAAAACCGGCAGAAGACTGTATCTCAACTTCTCAGGTACCTGAACCCTCGATTCGTGCTTTACCATGATGCGCTACGAGACGCAGTGAACATCTTCCAGGATCAGACGCGACACGGATGGAAACTAATTCATTTTTTCGCTTCGCCACGTGGGCTGGCTCTGTTTTCGGTGTTACCCGATGCCGGCGGAATCTCATTGCCGGATAGTTTCGATGCCGGCACATTGATTTCGCAACCTCGCGCCGCGATCACAGTTATCGGACCAGATTCCTTAGTCCTGGAGCCGGGGCAGCAGTATTTTGTACGCATCAGGTTGAACAACGCGAGTGGCTCCACTCTCTCCAGCCGTTACACAAATCCGGTGCAAGTGTCGTATCACTGGCTATCTCGGGAAGGCGCCCTGGTAACATGGGACGGTTTGCGAACACGGCTGCCGTTTGATCTGGAAGAGGGCGATTGGGCGGAGTTCCAGGCTGAAGTTTCAGCGCCTGGAAAGCAGGGCGAATATTCCCTCCAAATGGCTGTTGTTCAGGAGGGAATCTCCTGGTTCGAGAATGTCTCCCGACAACCCCCCCTGGACGTAACGGTCGAGATTAACCCCGGTAATATGGCGCCTCGGCGGACTCGCACAATCCCGGCCCAAAGCTCGCCGCGATGGAAGTATGCGAGCAACGACGTTCATCTGATCCGTAACCCGGATCTGGTGGCATGCCCAGGCGCCGAATATGCATTCCGCATTCCTCTGCTGCCGAAATTCATACAGCTCGCGCCACGTACTTACGATGTACTGCAGCGGTTCGGGACCTCGGCTGCGCTGGTGGAGGAGCTTTTTCCGGATGCCGGACCGGAGATTCGTCAAGCCATAGAATCTCTGGTGGAGCTTGATGCCCTCCTGCGGACGGACGTCACGTGCCTTATTACCGGTTGCGCGCGGAGCGGCACGATGTATGCTTCACGGCTTTTATCGTCGGCGGGGCTTCGCATCGGGCACGAAACCATGGGCAAGGACGGTATTGCGTCATGGTTGTTGGCAGTCGACTCCGACTTCGTTCCCTGGGGGCCTGTGCGTCACTGCTTTCAGTTCAAGGAAATCCTGCACCAGGTCAGGCGCCCACTCGCAGTCATTTCCTCGATGCAGACAATAACGCCCCAGTCCTGGCAATACATGTGTCATCATGTTCCGTGTTCAGTTGAAGAACCGTTACTGCTTCGCTGCGCAAAGTACTGGCGGTACTGGAACCTGAGGGCTGAATCGATCGCCACGTGGCGGTATCGCGTCGAGGATATCGAAAAAGTCTGGGGCAGCATGTGCGAACGCCTCGCGATGCCGGCAGACCAACCATTTCCGAGTGCAGTGCCACGCGACATCAACACGCGCAAGCCAGCCTTCTCGAACGTCCGTTGGGACGATCTTCTGGTCCTTGATCGGAAGCTCTGCTTTTCCATCCAGGAACAAGCGGTGCGATATGGATACCCATTGTGAACAGGCGCTCCCCCCGTCTTCCGACGCGTCTTCCACAGCGCGCGGCGCAGGATAAGCAGAGCGTGAACCGGATTGTGTACTAAGGTCTTTCACTTACTAAGATCTGGAAACTCTTTGCATTGCTTATATAACCGGCTGATATTCGTATTGACAAGGCACTGAACTAACGATAACCTCACTAACGATAACCTCGCATCAATGCAGACTAACCCGCGGCCCCGTGCGGAACCGCACGCGCGCGTGGTGGCTGCCGCGCAGATTGTCGTATGGAGGGACTAGCATGAAGAATCTGAGGTTTGGGTTTGGCCTCGCGCTGGCGGTGCTTCTGGCGCTCGCGTTCAGCTCGCCGGCCAGCGCTCAGGCAACCCGGACATGGGTATCCGGCGTCGGTGACGATGCCAATCCGTGCAGCCGGACGGCGCCGTGCAAGACGTGGGCGGGCGCGATCTCCAAAACCGCCGCTGGTGGAGAAATCGACGCTTTGGATCCGGGCGGGTTTGGCGCCCTCACGATCACAAAATCGATCACAGTGGACGGTGGGGGTGGACAGGTTGCCTCGGTCCTGGTGGCAGGAACAAACGGCATTGTAATCGCAGCGGCTTCGAATGATGTTGTTACTCTTCGGAACCTTCAATTCGACGGGCTCCTGGGTAATGGCGCCAACGCAGGCAACGCCGGGCTGGACGGGGTCAAAATTCTGGCGGCAGGCAGCGTACATCTCGAGCACCTTGTGATCTTTGGATTCAACCAGAACGGCGTGGAGGTTGCAGCCTCGGCGGCGATCAGTCTCTCGATCAACGACTGCACGATCACCGACGCTACCCTGGCCGGCGTACTCGTCGCTTCCACCAGTGGGATCGCCAAGGCCGACATTAACAATCTCCGCGCGTACAATACCCATCCCGGCGTGGCGGGTGGCGGCAACAGCTTCATTACTGTTTCGAATTCGGTTCTGTCCTTTGGCGGCACAGGAGCGAAGCCGAGCGCGGCTGGCTCGACTATCAATGTGATCAATTCTCAATTGAATGCGAATTACGGCTACGGTCTGGAGGGACTACCGGGTTCAACCATCAACGCTTCGGGCAACACCATCTCCGCAAACGTGCGAATGGGCGTCAACACGAACGGCGGTAACATATTCAGCGACGGGACGAACCTACTCCTGGGTAACGACGTGAATGGTTCGTTCAGCCCCGGCGGCATTTCAAAGTTCTGACGGGGCTTCATCGCTGGTTGAAGTTCAGCCGCCGTCCCCGCCTTCGTGGGCGGCGGTACGGAACACCCTGAACCGCTGCGTCGGAAACGGCGAGATGATTCAGGATCCGCTATCCGAAAGGTCTCCGGAGAAACATGGATCGGCCGCAAAGGGTGGAAGTTTTCTTCCGGGACGCTGCGCTTTCAGCTCGCGCCGGGGTGCTGCGCCCAGAACTCCGCGGATGTGAGCACCGGGACCACCTCGAACTCCATCAGGTCGTCCCAGCGGCTCATCCAGATTTTCAGCAGCTCCGCATCCGGCGCTTCCATCACCTGAAAGCAGCGCATCTTTTCCGGGTCGAGCCAGCTTGCATGGTAGACGAGGCCGTCCGGCATCATGCGGCCGCGGCTTCGGAACCGCTCGCAGACAGGCATCGGATCGGCGCCGCGGAACCGTTCAATGACCATGAAGAGCATGCTCACATCGTAGGCGAGACCGGCCCCGGCGGCGCCTGAGCCGCGCACGGCGCGGTGGCCGCGACGGTGGATGTCCCGACGGGCATCACGATCCAGGCGACGATGTACGCGATGACTCCGATGAGCGGGATGGGCCAGACCACCAGCACAATCCAGAGGATTCGCACCAGCGTGACGTCCACGCCCATATATCGCGCGAATCCGGCGCACACGCCCGCGATCTTCTGTTCGTCAACGGCGCGATAGAGCCGCTCGCTGCGGGGCGGCGTTGCGCCGAACGGCGCCTGGCCCGTGGCGGCGCCGCACTGAGCACAGAACTTATCGCTGCCTTCCAGGCTTCTACCGCATTTGGTGCAAAACATGATGAACTCCATCCATGAGTACGCAGTTTGTGGCGCTCGGGTTCGTTCGGCATAACCTGGCCGCCGTACGGTGCGAACATGAAGGTAAGGAGTGGGGAACCATGTTGATCCGTCGACGTCGCGAGTGGGACATCCCGGAGTGCGAGGCCACGCCGGAATCGGTTTACCTCAATCGCCGTCAACTACTGACCGCGGCGGGGTTTTTCGGTGTGGAGCGGCTGATGGCCGCGGCCACCCAGGGCGGCTCCAACCCTTATCCGGCGAAACGGAACCCGGAGTTCACGCTCGACCGGCCAATTACGGAAGAATGGGCCGCTACCAGCTACAACAACTTCTACGAGTTCGACCAGGACGACAAGACCAACGTCAAAAACCTGGTCGGCAAATTCGAGATCAGCCCCTGGAAGTTTCAGGTGACCGGCATGGTCAACAAGCCGCGCTGGTACGATGTGGACGACCTGGTCCGCACGATGCCCCTCGAAGAGCGCCTGTACCGGCATCGCTGTGTGGAGGGCTGGGCTATGGCGGTGCCGTGGACGGGTTTCCCGTTTTCCGAGTTGGTGAAGCAGGTCGATCCGAAGTCCGGCGCGAATTTCGTGCGGTTCGTTACCATCTTCAAGCCTGCCCAGATGCCGGGACAGGTGCGCTACACCTGGTATCCCTGGCCTTACTTCGAAGGGCTGCGCATGGATGAAGCGATGAATCCGCTGACGCTGATGGTTACCGGTCTGTACGGAAAGCCGCTGCCAAAGCAGAACGGCGCGCCGGTCCGTATGGTCGTGCCCTGGAAATACGGCTACAAGAGCGTGAAGTCCATTGTGAAGATCGAGTTCGTCGCGAAACAGCCCGATACATTCTGGCACCGCAGCGCGCCGAACGAGTACGGCTTCTATTCGAACGTGAACCCGGACAAACCGCATCCGCGCTGGTCGCAGAAGACGGAGAAGGTGATTCCGAACATGGAGCGCCGGCCGACGCAGTTGTACAACGGGTACGAGAAGTGGGTGGCCGGGCTGTACAACGGGAAAGAATTTTAGCGGTCGATCTTCTCCATCACGAAGCGCAGGAATTCCTTTTTTTCGAAGACCTCCGCGTCGATATCCAGCCACAGGATTCTGGCGGGAGCCGCCACCTCGACGGCGTTCGGCGGCAGGTTGATGGAATCCTTGCGGGTGGTGAGCAAAGCCTGCGCGCCGCGCCGGCGCGCCTGATACGAAAGCCGCTGCAACTCGCGCGTGTTGTATCGGTGATGGTCGCCGAACGCCCACGCGAAATTCGGTTCGATGCCCAGATCGCGCAGTGTCTGCCAGAACGAGTGCGGATTGCCGATGCCGCAGAACGCGACGGCCGGACCCGCGGGCAGCGACGCCGCTCGCCCGGTTGCGTGGTCGATCCAGCCGCAGGGGACTGCTCGCGACCGGAATACCGGAGCCCGTGAGTTGTGCTGGGCCAGCGTCTGCCGGATGCCCCGATACATGCGCCCGGGCTCGGCGCGCGTAATGATGAACGCGTCCGCGCGCGCCAGCGCCCTGAGTGGCTCGCGGAGACGGCCCGCGGGGAACACCTCGCGGCCGGCGAACGGATCGAGCGCGTCGATGAGCACGATGTCGCAATCGCGGTTCAGCCGCCGATGCTGGAAGCCATCGTCGAGGATGAAAGCGCGCGGTCCAGTGAGCGACTCGAGCAGCCGGCCGGTGCGATAACGGTCCGCGCCGATGCCGATATCGGCGGTCGCCTCCTGCACGAAAATCTGCGCTTCGTCGCCGGTCATGTCCACCGTTGCGTGCGCTCCGGCGGGAACGATCACGGCCGGGCTGGGGGACTTTCGTCCATAGCCGCGCGTGAGGATGGCCGCGTGCAGGCGCGCGCCGGAGAGCAGCCTCGTGAGGAACAGCGCGATGGGTGTTTTGCCGGTTCCACCCATGCTGATGCCGCCGACGCTGATAACCGGCACGGAGAGCGAGCGTGCGTGCGCCGCATCGGAACGGCGTTTCAGGATATCGCCCAGAGACCATAACCAGGACAGAGGCTTCAGCACAGGCCACGCCGGCCCCCGCGGCGCGAAGTTCGGCACTGCAAGATCGCGGGCATCGCTGACCGCCGCAACGGCGCTTGCGGCGGCGCCTCGTTTTTGCAGTGCGAGAGATCGTGCTCGAGCGCCGATTTCGCCGCGCTCTTTCCGATTGTCGAGCAGAGCGCACACAGCGGGCGCCAGCTCAGCGCACGTCTCGATACGAACCACAGCGCCGCCCCTGATGAACTCCTCTGCGATCTCGGCGAAGTTCTCCATGTACGGCCCGACGATAACAGGCCGTCCCGCGGCCGCCGGCTCGAGGATGTTGTGACCGCCGCGGCGCGCCAGCGTGCCGCCCATGAACACCACGTCAGCGAGCGGAAACAGGCTGCTCAGCTCACCCATTGAATCGAGCAGCAGCACGCCCGGAAGATCGAGGCGTGCATCCGGATGAAGCTCCGATCGTCGTACCCAGGGCACGCCCGCCAACGAAAGCTTCGCGGCAACGAGGTCGAACCGCTCGGGCTTCCGCGGCACCAGAATCAGCAGCAGGCCGGGGTGCGCGGCCGAGATCGCCCGAAACGCTGCAATCACAGCATCGTCTTCGTTGACGTCGCCCGGATCCGCCGGCCCCATTGTACTCGCCGCGATCCAGACCGCGGAAGGTCGCACCCGGCGTACGAGCGCGGCGACAGCGTCGGGTGGTCCGGCCGCCGCCGGAGCCGAATCGTACTTCAGATTGCCGCCGGCGATCACTCGTTCCGCCGGCGCGCCCAACTCGATGTAGCGTAGCCGGTCCTTTTCGCCCTGCGCGAGGATCAACGCGGGCTCGGAGAGAACGTGGCGGAACAGCCAGCGGAGGCGCCGGTAGCGCGGCCAGGCGCGATCGGAGATGCGGCCGTTCACCACCAGCAGCGCGCAGCCCATGCTCCGAACGGCGCCGAACAGCGCCGGCCAGATCTCCGTTTCCAGAATGACCACCACGTTCGGCCTTATCGTTCGCAGGACGCGCCGCACGGCAAACCCGTAATCGATGGGGACGTAAAAGATGCCGGAAACGAGGCCGTCGAGCTTCGCCTCGGCTATCTGACGGCCGGCGACGGTGCCGGTGGAGAGGTACAGGGCCGCGTCCGGCTGGGCGTCCCGCAACCGCCGGAGCAGTTCCACCGCCGACATCACCTCGCCCACTGAAACCGCGTGCAACCACACGGCTCCGGGAGGCGTCCGGGAGAACGAACGAGGCAGGCTGCCGAAACGCTCTTTGAGCCCGCGGAGCCATTTTCGGTCGCGCCATCCGCGTCGGAGAAAATAGAGCAGAAGAAATGGAAAGGCGATCGCGCGGACGATAAAGTAAAGGACAACGATGAACCAGTTTTCGACGCGCCTGGTTATCGGCATAGCGGCGTGCTCCGCGATGCTCATGGCCGACCAGAAGAATGACGGCTTTGCGCCAGGCCAGGCATCCTCATACCCCACTCGCCAGACCAACGATAAGGTGACCGTGGCCGCCGTGCCCTACGATGACAAGGACCTCGCCCACGCGGCCTTCGGCAAGCACAACCCGTATGACTACGGCGTTCTGCCGGTGCTGGTGATTGTGCAGAACGACACGGACAAGGCGCTCAGCCTGGACCGCGTGCTGGTGCAATACGAGCTGCCCGACGGCAAGCACGTGGACGCGACGCCGGCGCAGGACGTGACGTATATCGGCGGCGCTCAACGGCCGAAGCAGGTACCCATTTCGTCGCCGAACCCCATAAGCCGCATTCCGGGCATGGGCGGGTCGAAACCTAAGAAGGGTCCGTTGACCGGATGGGAAATTGAAGGTCGTGCGTTTGCCGCACGCATGCTGCCGGCACACGAATCGGCCAGCGGGTTCTTCTATTTTCAGGCGACGCGAGTCCCTGGGGCGAGCTTTTTCCTGACCGGAATTCGCGAGGCCGGCAACGGGAAGGACGTGCAGTTCTTTGAGGTGCCTCTGGACGCGAAGTAAGGGGCGGGGCCGCAACCAAACTGCTCCCTGTACTACTACATCGCAGAATCGTCGAAGCCCGCGAGGAATCTTTAGGCCCGTGCAACCGCTCCCTCGCGGTCGCGGCTCGGAAACGCTGGCTGAGCCGCGACCGCCAGGGAGCGGTTTGGTTGCGGCGATGCTGCCCTGTGGGGCAGACGATCGGTTTGTGTCGTCTGCCTCTTCGAGTGCCCGGGCAATGGCAGACGACAAAACCCGATCGTCTGCCCCACGGGGAGTCGGACCGGTCAAGCCGCCTTCTTCACGGGCGCCCTGTGATGCACCGCCGGCTTTGCCGCGGGAGCGGGGCCAACGCGCTCGATGACGATGCGATTGATCTTCACGGGCGTTAACGGCTTGTCACCCGGATCCCGCGGCACGGTCGAGATCCTGTCGGCCACATCCTGGCCTTCGATGACCTGCCCGAAAATCGTGTAGCCGCCATTGAGGCTCGGATAGGGCGCCACGGTGATGAAAAACTGGCTGCCATTAGTGTCCGGGCCGGCGTTCGCCATGGCCACGCGGCCCTTCTGATCGAAGTTCAGGCCGGGCGTATTCTCGTTTTTGAACTTGTACCCCGGCGTTCCCATGCCGGTGCCGAGCGGATCGCCGCCCTGGATCATGAAATCGGGAATAACCCGATGAAACGTGGTGCCGGTGTACAGGGGGCGGCGTGTCGGCTTACCCGTAGCGGGATCTGTCCAGGTCTTCGTGCCGCGCGCGAGCCCAACGAAGTTCGCCACGGCCAGCGGCGATTCCTTTTCGAATAATTTCACTACAATATCGCCCATTGATGTTTTTATAGTGGCGTACAGCCCCGGCTCCCGGACCGGTTTGGATGCAGCGGTCGCAGGCGTCTTAGCCGCCCTCGGACTGGCTGCAGCTCGCGGCGCTGCCGCGGGTTTCGCCGGCGCCGCGGACAAACCTGCCGTGCCGGGCGGAGGCACGGGAACGCCCGTCTGAGCCATCGCCGTTATCATGCCGAAACAGATAAGTGCCAAAGATTTCATGTACTTTCGATTATACTTAAGGTTCTCGCCATATGAAATTCCGCTTTCTTCTTTGTTTGGTGGCGCTTGCGATGCCCGCGAGCGCCGACCAGGTGAAGATCACCATTCTGGCCACAACCGACCTTCACGGCAACCTCCTCCCCTACGATTACTACACGGGCCATGCAGAGGAGCGAGGGCTCGCGAAGATTACCACCCTGATTCGCGAGCAGCGGCGGCAGAACCCGAACTCCATTCTCATCGATTGTGGCGACATCATCCAGGGGACGCCGCTCGAGTACGTGTACCAGCACTGGGTGGCAACGGGCCAGTTGCCTCTGAATCTGAAATTCGCAGGCGCCCCGCTCGACGGCGACCCGATGATGTTGGCCATGAACGCCGCCGGGTACGATGCCGCCGTCACGGGCAATCACGATTTCAACTTCGGGCTGAAGAACCAGATGGCGGCCCGAAAGACGGCGCATTTTCCCTGGATCTCTTCCAACATCAAAACGGAGCCAGGCGCCGATGTGCCTCCTTTCGCGCCGTGGCTGATTAAGAATGTCGCGGGCGTCAGGGTGGCCATCGTCGGCATTACCACGCCCCGAATTCCGACGTGGGATCCGCCCGAACACTACCGAGGCTACCGGTTCGAAAACGGTCTGGACGCGGCCGCGGAAGCCGTGAAGCAGGTGCGGGAAGCCGAACATCCGGATATCGTTCTCGTAGCTGCGCACGCGGGTCTGGGCAGTACGGCGGCAGGGCCGCAGAATGCCGTCGCGTCCCAACTGCCTGAGAACATGGTAGACGCGATCGCCGAACACGTGAGCGGCATCGACGGCATCGTTTTCGGCCACACGCATCAGGCTCTGCCTGGCAAGCTGGTAAACGGCGTCCTGCTGATGCAGCCGAAGAACTGGGGCATATCGCTGGGGCGGATGGAGTTCGTCCTCTCGCGCGAGGACGGCGGCGCCTGGAAGATCCTTTCGAAGGAGAGCTGTCTGATTCCGGTGACGCCGGCGACGGCGCCCGACCCCGAGATTCTGAAGATCGCGCGGCCGTATCACGAGCTGGCGGAAGAATACCTGAATACGCAGGTTGCCTTCGCTCCCAGGTTGCTGGACGCCCGTTTTTCGCGCGTGGAAGATACGGCGTTGATCGATGCGATACAGACGGTGCAGCTCGCCGCCACGCACGCGGATGTTTCTTTCGCCAGCGCGTTCAACCCGAACGTGACGGTTCCTGCCGGCCCGATCACCGTGCGCGAGCTCGCCGCGCTCTACCCCTACGACAACGAGCTATACGTCATTTCCGGTAACGGCCGCATGGTGCGCGAGGCGCTGGAGAACGCGGCGCATTATTTTCTGACATGCCATGGCGATTGCACTGGACAAGACCTGATCAACCCGCGCGTCATCGGCTACAACTTCGACAGCGCGGAAGGCGTCAGTTACGAGATCGACATCACGGAACCCGAAGGGCAGCGCATCGAAAACCTGCGCTGGCATGACAAGCCGCTCGCGGACAACCAGCCGTTGCGCATCGCCCTGAATAATTTCCGGGCCGGAGGCAGCGGCGGATACAGGATGTTCGTGGGAGCGCCGGTAACGTGGGAGTCGCATGAGGAGATCCGCGACATGATGGTCCGGTACTACGCGGCAAAACGAGTGCTGCCGGCGGCCGCCGACAATAACTGGCGCATTGAGCCCGCGTCCGCGCACGACGCGCTCGAAAGCGCCGCGATCGCCGACGGCTCCCGCCAGCGGAACGTCAACAAATGACCACCGAGGCGGCGTTGCGGGCGCTGCTCGAAGCCGAAAACACGCTGGTGCTGGCCACCGTTTCCGATTCCGGCGAGCCTGTCGCGACGCCTCTGTTCTATATCTGCGGAGCGGATATGAGCCTGTACTGGCTCTCTTCGCCGGACAGCCGTCACAGCCGCAACCTGAGCGTCCGTCCGCGCGTGTCGGCGACGGTTTTCGCTCACGTCCACCGTTGGAAGGACATTCGCGGCCTGCAGATGAATGGGAACGCAGGAGTGGCCGGCCTTGAAGCCCGCGAGGCGATACTCGATGCATACAGGCGCCGTTTCGAACTCGGGAACGATACCGAGAGCGCGATTGCTCGCTCCACGCTGTACCTGTTTCGGCCCGAATGGGCGCGCTACATGGACAACTCGCACGGGTTCGGGTTCCGGGAAGAGCTGCGCCTGCGCCCGGCCTGAAAAGCAGAAAACCCTCTGCTATGCTTGACTTTGTAGCCTGAGTAGTTTAGCCTGGACAATTCCGGCCTGGCCGATCGACTTGACAACCGATCCTATGACAGAAAAGGATAACGGCGAAGTCCCGAGTGTGGATACGCTGCTCGATTCGACATTGGAAAGCGTGGATGATGCGGAAACATCCGTCCTGAGCGTGGCCGAACAGGTTGGCTTCGATGAAGAAGAGATGCACAAGATCGGCATGGCGGTGCGGGAGTGCCTGGTCAACGCCGTTGTCCATGGCAATCGCTATAGCGCGCGCAAAAAGGTGCGCTTGTTTGTCGCGAAGGCGAAGGATCACATCACCATCGTGATTCGCGACGAAGGGGAAGGTTTCGAGTTTTCGACTTTGCCTGATCCGCTTTCGGAGGAAAACCTGCTGCGCCAGTCGGGCCGCGGGCTGCTCCTCAT
The DNA here is from genome assembly GCA_963780655.1 of uncultured Acidobacteriota bacterium. Taxonomy (GTDB): domain Bacteria; phylum Acidobacteriota; class Terriglobia; order Bryobacterales; family Bryobacteraceae; genus CAWACP01. Next base: position 135,597 of record CAWACP010000005.1, read on the forward strand.
TCAGGCGTTCATGGACAAGCTGGAAGTAAACCGGCGCGAGCCCGCCGGCACCGAAGTGCGTATGGTGAAGTATCTGGCCAAAGCCAGTTGACGGAGATATTCAGAGGAGGAACTGATTGTGAGTGTCAAGTTGTCTACCCGACAGGTTGGGGATGTGACGGTAATTGATGCCGCCGGCAGGATTACGCTCGGTGAGGGCGCGAGCACGTTCCGCGACACCGTCCGGGATCTGGCCGCGAAGGGCAACAAGAAGCTGCTGCTCAATTTAAGCGAGGTCTCCTATATCGACAGCTCCGGTATCGGGGAGATGGTTTCGGGCTTCACTACCGTTACCAATCACGGCGGCGTGCTCAGGTTGCTCGGTCTGAACAAGCGCGTCAAGGATCTGCTGCAGATCACGAAGTTGTACACGGTTTTCGAGGTGTTCGACGACGAGCCGAGCGCTATCCGCAGCTTCGCGTGATGCCCGCGCCTGCATGAGTTGAAAACCGGCCGGGGCAGACTTCCCATCTGCACCCGGTCTGATACCTTAGGCGTTTTTCAGGGGTAGTCAGTAGAAACCCTGAGAACACCCCCGCAAAACATTACAGAAGAATCGGCTTGTTCCGGACTCTTTCATTGGAGGCCGCAACCTCCGGAAAGCGGGAACAGGTGTTTGCAGAGGGATTGACTGAGAAACCCTACCAGGCCAGTGTTTTGCTGGCGGACGATTTTGTCCTGCTGCGCGAAGGATTGGCCGCAATCTGTGAGCTTTCAGGAGCTTACCGCGTCGCCGGCCAGTGCGCCGACGGCCGGAGCGCGCTGGAAGCCCTCATTCGGGAGACCCCGGACATCGCGGTAATCGATTTCAGACTGCCGCAGTTGTTTGCGCTGGAGCTGATTGCCGAGGCGCAACGTCTCGGGCTGCAAACCAGGCTGCTGGTGATGTCGAGCCAGCGCGACCGTAAGATCGCCGTGGAAGTGCTGCGCGCCGGCGGCAAAGGCGTGCTGCTGGAATCCGATTCGTCCCGGGAAGTGCTGCTGGCGTTCGAACAGGTTCTGGCCGGCGGCATCTATCTCTCGCCGGCGTTCTCGCTCAGCGAGGTATTCGCGCAGGGCGAGACGGGCCAGGCGGGCGATCCGCTCGACCGGCTGAGCAGCCGCGAGTATCAGGTGTTCTCGCTGCTGGTGGAGGGCGTGCGCGCCAAGGAGATTGCGGCGCGGTTGAGCCTCAGCCCCAAAACGGTGGACACTTATCGGGCCAGCCTCATGAAGAAGCTGGACATTTACCACGTGCCCGGGCTGGTGCGATTTGCGATGGACCGCGAGATCAGATCGCAGGGTGACCGCCGGCGTGGGCCTGACGCGGCCGATGAAAGCCGTGGTTCGTTCGAAGCCGTAGCCGTAACGACCTTCGCCCGCAGCGCATGCATCGGTAAATCCGAACCAGCATTCGCTCCAGCATATGCTCGAACAGCCCTTTCGGCCGCGAACGGCGAACGTAGATCGACCCGCACCCCGGGCACATCGACTCCTGTGCGTCTTTCACATTAACCGAGTAGCGCGAAAGCGGAAAATTTCTCGTTTCAAAACCTCGCCCCAGGTGTGCTATTCGGGGTTATAATTCAGGGGCCGGAAGGGTAACCGTCGCGTCACGCGCTCGGCTCGGTAACCCGGGCGAAGTCATCCTCCTGCAGGTCGGCGTTGATGTGTTGCGCGGCTTTCGCGCCCTCCGCTGCGGCAACAACAATGAACTGCACGTCTCGTGAGGCATCGCCGATCACATAAACTCCCGGCACATTCGTCTGTTCCCAGCGGTCCGTGTTCACCGCGCCGCCGCGCGTGAACACGCAGCCGATATCCTCCGCGAGGGTACAACGCTGCCGCTGCTCCGTGGCGAAGAAGATGGCTCGGCAGGGGATGGCGTCGCCGCTCTCGAAGACGATACGCTCGAGGAGCCCATCGGCCCCCTCCAGCCGCGCTATCCTGTCTTCGCGAATGCCCACGCCGGCTATGCTGAGGACGCGGCGGTGCTCGTCGTCGAACTCACACGGTCCGTGCGTGATCACGGTGAGACAGCTGCTCCATTGCAGCAGCAGCCGGGCCAGGCTGAACCCGTGCTTGCCCTTACCGTAGACAGAGATCGGCTGGTCGCGGTGCTCCCAGCCATCGCAGTAGGGACAATGGTGAACACTCGAGCCGTAGAAGGCATTTACATCGGGAATGTCGGGCAGGATGTCCTCAACACCGGTAGCCAGCACGAGTTTGCGCGAGCGGACTTGCGATCCATCGGCGAGTGACACACTGAAGCCGCCCTCTACGGTGCGCGCGGACTCGACGGCAACCGCGCAATAGACGACGCCGTACGGTTCGAGTTGTTCTCGGCCGATGGCGAGCAGATCGCCGGGGCCGATGCCGTCGCGTGACAGATAGCCGTGCGAGGCGCGCGAGCATGCATTCCGATACGCGCCCGAATCGCAGACCAGAACGCTGCGCCGCGAGCGTCCGAGTACGAGCGCCGCGCTGAGTCCGGCCGGGCCGCCGCCGACGATAATGACGTCATAGACCATCGGAGATTAGACGCGGCACGGCGCGGCTTTCGGGCCGCCAGTGCAGGCCGACGGCTACTCCACACCCGCGCAGGGAACATCCATGTGCCGCGGCCCTTCCGTAACTGCTTTGTTTTCAACGGTCAAATAATCGCCGGCGGCACATAATGTGCCGTTGTGCTGAAAATAGCCGTCAGTGTGTCAGGCGCTGCAGCGCATTGGCTGCGTATGCGTCCCCGCCGGAGGCTGCCTTCCGGTACCATTTCATGGCTTCCCCTTCGTCCTTCGACAGCCCGCCTCGTCCCTGTTCATACATTTCGCCCAGGCACTCCATGCCGTGGGCATCGCCCGCATCGGCTCCCATCCTGCACCACCTCACGGCCTGCACGTCGTCATTTGGAACTCCGCGGCCCTCCCGATACATAACCCCGAGATTCGCCATTCCGTGCGCATCGCCGGCATCCGCCGCTTTGCGGTACCACTTCACAGCTTCTCCGGCGTCTTTCGGCAACCCGCCGCTGCCGCTTTCGTACATGAATCCGAGATTCGTCATGCCGGGGGCATAGCCGGCGTCCGCTGCTTTGCGGTACCACTTCACGGCTTCTCCGGCGTCTTGCGGTAACCCGCCGCTGCCGCTCTCGTACATGAATCCGAGGTTCGTCATGCCGTGCGCATCGCCGGCGTCCGCCGCTTTGCGGTACCACTTCACGGCTTCGCCGTCGTCCTTCGGCAACCCGCCGCTGCCGCTCTTGTACATGAATCCGAGATTCGCCATGCCGTGCGCATCGCCGGCGTCCGCCGCTTTGCGGTACCACTTCACGGCTTCTGCGGCGTCTTTCGGCAACCCGCCGCTGCCGCTCTCATACAGGACTCCGAGATTCGTCATGCCGTGGGCATCGCCGGCGTCCGCCGCTTTGCGGTACCACTTCACGGCTTCGCCGACGTCCTTCGGTAACCCGCCGCGGCCGCTTTCGTACATGAATCCGAGATTCGCCATGCCGCGCGCATCGCCGGCGTCCGCTGCTTTGCGATACCACGTCACAGCTGCGCCGGCGTCTTGTGGGAACCCGCCGAGGCCCTGCTCATGAAGGTATCCGAGGTTCGTCATGGCGCGAGCCTCACGGCCGGCGGCGGCTTTCTCGAACCAGGACCGCGCCCGCGCAAAGTCCTGCGACGCGCCCCAGCCATTCAGATAGAACAATCCCATATAAAACATGGCTTCGGCATTCCCAGCCTCCGCTGACTGGCGGAACAGGGGAATAGCATCGGCGTACCGTTCCTGATTGAACAATGCCTTCGCCTCGGCCGGAGAGGCGCCCGCGTGCGGCTGCACCGGAACGTTCGGTATTGGCGCTTCCGCGGGCTTAACAGCCTCGGATGCGATGGAACGGGCGGCAAGGCCAATCTGGTAGTTCCAGGCCTTCAACTGGTTGACGATAAGGTCGATACGCGTCGCTTCGGCGGTCGGCGGCTGGTCCTGGCGGATCATCCCCACGATCGTTCCATTGCTGTCCACGAGCGGCCCGCCGGAGTAGCCGCCCGGTACCAGACCAGCGACGCGCCAGGTCATGCGGAGTGCCTCCACCTGGCTGATCCGCCCCGCACTCACATCGTACGCGGTGGTCCCATCCGGGTAACCGATCGCCCAGACCGGCGCGCCGTGAACGCCCTGCGCAAGCGAAGAGGGATCACCGCGCAGGCGGTCGAAAGGGAGGCCGGCGCGATCGGCGCCCGTTCGGCCAATGCCCCGCACGACGATTACGGCGAGGTCGATATCGGGCTCGTAATATCTCAGCAGCTCGGCTGCGAACTGCTCTCCCGGCAGCCACCTGAACTCGAGCTTGATGCCGCTGGCCTCCGAAGTGGCGCGCCGCACGAGGTGATTCGCGGTGGCAATGTAGACCCGGTCGTTCGCGAGAGCGAAGATTATCCCCGCGCCGGGACGCGTGTCGCCATCGATGGTTGCGTCGATCATCACCGTCAGCGTCTTCGCATTATCGAGCGCCTCATCGGTGATCTGATCCTGAGCCATGGCGGCAGCCGCGGACAGCAGCGCTATGGCAGTCGCCTGACGCATACGTATTGAGCAATTCTACCTGCAAACGGTTCCGGTAGTGCCTGGAATGTCCAGCGATGTATACTAAACAGCACTCGGGGAGCCGGCAATGGTTTTTCGTATAATCCTCCTGGCGATCTTCGGGATGGCTGGCTACGCGCAGCAGAGCGTGTGCGATGCAGATCTCATCCGGCTGGCCAACCCGCATAATCCGGCGCGTTACCAGCAACGGGGCGTGCGTTGTGAAGGCGTTTACGACCCTGAGCGCTCGGGGGATGCGGCTATCGCTCTGGTATCGTTCACGTCGGGATTTTCGTCGTTCGATCCACAGCGTGATCGAAGCCTGTCGGTGCGCTGGACAGCGCCGGGCAATCTGCCTGTCCATCTGCGCGGCTACTCGCTGAAGCCCCGCACCTATTACCAGATGGACACCGCCCTTGCATCCGGCGAGGCGCCATTTGCGTGGCCGCTCGATCTGGTGCGCGACGTCGGCCTCACGCGCAGGGATCTCGCGGTGGTGGCGTGGACATCGTATCGGGCCGGCCCGGAGTCGCGGAACGTGTACGTGCCGGTGGCCATAAATACCGGTAATTCCGCGGCAATTCAAACCGGCATTCCACAAATCAAGCTGCTGCCGGGCAGATCGCTGAACGAGATTTACCTTACCGTCCAGGCGCTGAACGCGAGCCTGGCTCCGGCCTCCGTTCTGCTGAAGGACGAACCGTACGGCGAAGGGCCGTATCCCGCGGAGGTCCCCATTTCTCTCGACTGGAAACGTCTGAAGATCGTTGCACCGGGCTTTTACTCGCTGAAAATCGGAGCCGCCGTGGCCAATGGAACGCCCGCCACCCTCCCGCTGACCCTGTATTATGCCCACCCCTGATTCCGCCGCCGGAGCCGGAACCGAGCCGGCGAGGCGGGAGCCGGCGACTCGTTCACCTGTCGAAGCGCTCAGACGATTGCGACAGGAACAGATCGAAGCTCTGGCGCGGGCCGCCATCGAAGATCCCGATAATGCAGACAAGCTGGCTGCGCGCGTCAAATCGCTGTCCGAAGCAATCGAGGCCATCGAGAAAGGGGTGAGAGAAACCCGCGGCCGCCGGTTGGCGGTGGCCGCGGTGACCGCAGCGATCATCGCAACCGGCACTCTGCTGCTGCTTCACAGGCCCTCGACGGCAATCCTGGCGGACACTGCGGCGAGTCATCTGAGTTTCACGGTAAGCGCCCCCTTTGCGCCCCTGCGCGGCGTCGAGCAGGTGGCGTTTGTCGAAATCACGAGCCTGGCGAGAGTGCGGCAGGAGAGCGGCGCCGAAGTCTCTGCGCCGCCCGACGAGGATCTGCTGCTGCGCGTGCAACCCGATCCGGCGTCGAAGCACCCGGGCAGCATCGGATTCGATGAGCTCACCGTACCGGTCGGAACGCAGATCGAAATGGACCGCATCGAGCCGGGCAATGCTGTCGAGTTGCGCTTCCAGTATCCCCATGGCGCATCCCCGGAACTCAACCTCGATGTCTCCGGCGACGTAGCGATTCGTCTTCAGGGTCAACACCGGGCGAGTTTTCCGGCGCCGGTGCGGATTACCGCCATACCCGCGGGCGACGCTCAGTTGACCGTGGACTTCCACTCGCGCGAGACGGCGTTTCCCTCACCCATTCGGGTCGGGGCGGTTTCTTTCAGCAGGGATGTGCGCGCCATCTCCCGCGAGCCCGCAGGCGCGCTGGAGCAGTCGAGCATTCTATCGGGGAAATTGTCGCTGGAAGAGTTCCGGGACCGTACCGTCAACCTGCGCAGCGGCGAGGTGGTGCGGCTGGGCGGCGCGTCCGGCGTGATCCGGCAATTGCGCTCCGATGGCGAAAAACTCTCCAGCCAGTTCGATGGATCGGTGAGAGAGCTCTCCACCGGCGAGGCCGAACGGAAGCAGAATCTCATGCCGACCTGGCTGGACTGGCTTCGTCAGCGCGACGCCCTGGTTCAGTTCTGGGCTGTAGCTGCTTACCTCGCCGGCCTGGGCATGGCGGTGGGGCGGTGGTGGAAAGGCCCACGGTGAGACGAATTGCGATAGCGTTTGTGGTTGCCGCCGCGGCGATGGGCCAGGCCGACGACGCGCTGGAGAAAGCGAAGGCGCTGACGGTAATGATCGACGCGACCATCGAAGGCGACGCGCGTCCCGGCGCCGGGATCATCTTCGGTGTGGCGAACAACCAGATCTACATCGCCACGGCGAATCACCTGGTGCGGCGCGGCATATCCAAAGCCAGCGACATCCAGGTGGAGTTCAGGTGGCTTCCCGGCCAGCCTGTACCAGCTCAGTTGCTCAAGAATTACTCCGAGGACAAGGCGCTCGATCTGGCGTTGATCGTGGTGGACAGCGCGAAGGCCCACATGGACAGGGCCGAGTGGCCCGCTCAGCGTTTCGGCGACCCGGGAACGCTGGCGCACGGAACGGCGCTTTTCGCGATCGGTTATCCCAACGGAACTGCATATGACGTGACCTCGGCCGAGGCCGGTCAGGTGGAGGCCATCGTGCTGAACTACCGAGTACCGGGTCTTGTGCCGGGCGGCTACTCCGGCGGTCCCCTGGTGGACCGGAACGGAATGATTGTCGGGATGATCCGGCAGGACCAGCCGCCGAATGCCGAAGCGACTCGCATCGATCTGGTGCTGAATCAACTGAAAGCCTGGAATTATAAGATCGGCCTGCCGGAGTCTGTGCGGCCGAGTCCGATTGCCGCGGCGAAGCAGCCGGCGTCAGCCGCGATGGCTCCCCCTCAGGACGCTTTTTCGCAAACGCTGCTTCGCTATGTTGCCGAAGCGCCGACAGGATTTGGTGCGCTGGGCGCCCAGCAAACGGGCCATTGGATTCCGAGCGCCGTCCTGCCAGGGGCCAATTGCAGTGGCTCGCAGCACTCGATCGATTGCGCATTTCCATCGAGTGACCTCCCCGCGGCGGAGCGAATCTTCGACGAGGTCACAGGCAGCGCACGGCAGGCCCTGCAGGGCTGGAGAAGGCAGAAAGTTCCCGGTGACAAGGTCCACTCTCTTTTGAAGGGCTTGAATTTTGTCCCGAATTCGCGGCGGCCGACAGTAATAGTTTTCATGGATCTCTTCTATGACAGCAGCGGTTACAGGGTTCAAATAGCTGTGGAACGGCAAGCTCCATGACCCGTTCCGCACCACTGCAATCTATTCCTGGTTGAACAGATCGGACCGGTCCACGCGCTCGCCACGGAAGATGATCTGCTGGATGCTCTCGGTCTGGCGAATGTCGGTGAGCGGATCGCCATCCACGATCAGCAGGTCGGCGTCGCGGCCCTTTGCGATAATGCCGAAGCGAGAATCGGAGTGGAGCAGGCGCGCAGCGTTGTACATGGCCGCCTGCAACGCGGCTTCAGTCGGCACTCCGGCGTCAACCCATAGTTGCAGCTCGCGGTGAATGGCCGGACCGTGCACCAGACCGGGGCTGCCCGAATCGGTTCCGGTGACCAGCGTCACGCCGCTCTGGAACGCGCGCAGCAGGTTGGAGCGCGCCACCAGCAGGCCCGTACCCGATCCCGACCCACCGTGCTGTTCGCGGATCATTTTGCGCGTTGCCTCCACCAGAGCCGCCGGGCCCACCTGCAGCACCAGCGGACGATCGAGCGGCTCCGTGTTGCCGTTGTCGAGGGCAATGCCGGCGTCCACCGCGGCCAGCGCGGGATCGTACGTGACGCTTTGCGCCTTCATGCGCGCGAACAGCGCATCGGGAATCGGCTCGCGAAAGGAGCCGTGCTCGATGCCATCCACGCCGGCGGCCAGAGCATCGCCGACGTCGCGCGCATCGCCCGTCTCCACCACGATGGACAGGCCATCGGCGTGAGCCTGCGCGGCGATCGCATTCAGGATCTGCGGATCAAGCCGGTTGTAGAGCCTGCCGGCAGTGCCCGCATCGAGAACGGCTTCGATGGCATTGACGCCCTGACGTTTGAGCGCGTCCACCATCTGCCGCGCTTCGGCCGGCGATTTGGGCAGACGCACGATCTGCGCCTCGAATTTGTCGCGGACCGCCGCGGGCACGTACTTTGCGTATTCCGTCCCGTGGCCGCCCGGCGTTGTGAATATCGGCCCGCAGACGAACAATTCCGCGCCCAGCCGCTCGCCGGAATTCACCAGCGTGCGTATCTTCAGGATGGAATCGAGCGGATCTCCCACGCTCTTCACCGCGGTGACGCCGCTGTAGAGATAGGCAGCCAGCTCGCGCGGGATGTTGCGGTTTACGTCGTAATCTTTCGGGGAAGGGTAGACGCCGCCAGGCCACGACAACTGCACATCGACGTCGACGAGGCCCGGCATCAGGGTCTTACCGGCAGCCTCCATCAGCTCGGCTTTCAGTTGTCCCACATCGGGCGCCGCGCCGCCGGGATAGATCTCGGCGATTCTCCCATCTCGCACCAGCACGCTGCCGATGGGCAGGACATTCCCGTCGCCTATGAAAATGCGCGCATCGCGAATGAGCAGGCTGCGGTTGCGGGCCAGTTGCCGCGAGAGGATCTTCGATTTCTCGATGCTCTCACGCGAGCGCGCCTGAAAGACGCCGAGAATCAGGAACGGTCCGAGGACCGCAAGCAGCCACAGCTTGCCGCTGGCGCTGATCTTCTCGTCCTTCTCCCAGCGGAACAGCTTCACGCCCAGCAAGGTTGCCAGCAGCAGCGCCGCCACCAGCGCAAGCGCCCCTTTCCAGTTCTGCGCGATGGTCTCGTTCGCGCCCATGATTGCCTGCATGCCGTTGAACAGGTGGGTGGCCGGGATGAACTGCGTGATCACCTGTACCCACGGCGGCAGCGCGCCAATGGGGATGGTGGCGCCGCTCAGGAACAGCATGGGGAAGTACAGGAGCTGGGTGACGATCTGGCTCTCCTGCATGGAATTTACAACGGAGGCGATCATCAGCCCGAGCGCGCGGAACGCGAGCACGCCCAGCGACACGAAGGCGAACAGGGAGAACGGGCGGGCGGGCCATGGCAGCGCGTAGAAGAAATGCGCGAGCAGGACGATGAGCAGCGCCGAGGGCAGGTAATTCAGCCATCCGGTGACCAGCGAAGAAACCAGCAGCGGCGCCGCCGAGATGGGCGCCACTTTGAAACGCCGAAGAATGTTCGTTTCGCGCTCGGCCACCGAGCGGATGCCCGCGCCGAAGAAGCCGTTGCCGAGAATGCCGATGACGATCACCATGGTGACCACCTGCACGCTGGCGCCGCCCTGCTCGGCCCGGAACAGCGATGAAAAGATGAAGAAGAAGATCAGCGGGAAGGCGTAGTTGAAGAACAGCACCATCTTGTCGCGCATGGTGAGCTTCAGGTTGATGGCGATCTCCGCGAGGTAGGGTCTCATTCGCGGAGCCTCCTGCCGGTCAGCTCGATGAAGACGTCCTCGAGGGTGGGGCGCTTCAGGTGGATGTCGGCAAGCTCGATGCCGTTCTGATCAACCCACTTCACCATCTCGACAATAGTCCGGGCCGGTTGCGACGACTGGACGCTCATCGATTTGCGGTCGTCCGAGATCTGATGCTTCAGCTCGGCGAGGAACGGCGGCAGCGCTCCGTCGGGCAGCGGCTGCTCGGTCTGAATCTCGATGGCCGAATGCCCCAGCGTCTGCGCCTGGATCTCGCGCGGTGTGCCGAGGGCGATGATTCTACCCTGGTCGATGATGGCGACGCGATCGCACAGCCGCTCGGCCTCCTCGATGTAGTGCGTGGTGAGCACGATGGTGCGCTTCGCAGCCTTCAGCTCCTCGATGAGCTTGTGGATTTCGAGGCGGACCTGCGGGTCGAGGCCGGTGGTCGGCTCGTCGAGGAAGAGCAGTTGCGGATCGTTGACCAGGGCGAGCGCGAGGGCGACCCGCTGCTTCTGGCCTCCCGAGAGCTTACCGTAGAAGGCGTTGCGCTTCTCGCCGAGTTGCAGGCGGTCGAGGAGCTGGTTGTTATCGATGTTGTGCGAGTAGAACGCGGCGAAGAGATCGAGCGCTTCGTGCACCCGGATCTTCTCCGGCAGGTTCGTTGCCTGCAGGCAGACGCCGATGCGTTCCTTTAACTCGCGAACCTGGACGCCCGGGTCGTAGCCGAGCACCGTAACCTCGCCGCTGGTGCGCGGCCGCAGGCCTTCCAGGATTTCCACTGTGGTGGTTTTGCCGGCGCCGTTCGGACCGAGCAAGCCGAAGACCTCGCCCTCGCCGACCTCGAAATCGATGCCGCGGACCGCTTCGAATTCGCCGTAGCGCTTGCGCAGACCGCGAACGGCGATGGCGGCCCCATTGGACGACTCCATGTTGAACCTCTATGGTAGCCGGGCAGCGTATTGCGGGCTGCGACGCATCGGCGAATGGCGTGCGTGCGCCGGTGGATGGGCTGGGATCGCGCAACGTCAGGATTGCAGCGAAGCCGCAACCAAACCCGTGGGGCAGACGATCGGTTTATGTCGTCTGCCTGTTCGAGTGCCGGCAATGGCAGACGACAAAACCCGATCGTCTGCCCCACAGGGGCCGAACTGTGATGACGTAGTAACTTACTTCGACATCACGACCGTGAAGCTTCCGGCCCGGCCGGGCGTGGGCTGAATTGTCCAGCCGGGCGCGAGGTCGAGCACCCAGCCGGCGCCATGGACCGGGCGCGCGGCCGGGTCAATCGGCGCAGGCACGCGCACGCTGCGATTATCGGGCGCCACCACAGCGCCTTCCGATTCCACCTGCAGCTTTCCCCAGCTTGCGCTGAACACGCCGGTTGGATAATACGTGCCGTGCGGCGGGAATGGAATGAGCGTGCCTGGATTGAAGTTGCGCATCATGTCGGCCGCCGTCGGAAAATCGAGCACCGGACCGTCCACGAACCTCCGATTCAGATCGCCCAGTACGGCCTTGTGGCGTTCCTCGCGCTCGCGCTCGGCGGCGGCCACGGCGGGGTAGCCATAAAAGGCGGCGCGACGTTGCGCTTCGGCCGGGAGATCCTCCGGCGTTCGTACGTTCAGAGCGGAGATCAGCATGGAATCGAGTGAAACGGAGGCGGCGCGAGCGCGCCATCCATCGGCGTAGCGGTCGAGCAGCAGGCCGAGAGCCGGTCCTGTGGCATAGCCGAACGACCGCGCAAACGCATCGCTGTCCTCAAACGATTCCACGGCTCGCGCCACGCGGCCAATGTCTTCGCCCGTTGCGCGCATGGCGACGACGACGCCGGTGTACTCAGGCAGTCCCTCCTGGCGCTCCATCGACGTCTCCAGCTTGTCGGAGCCCGGGCACAGTCGATGGCGATAGATGCGAAACAGCATGGCGTCCGCGGCGCTCCGACTTGCCTGCGGGCCGGCCTCACGGAGCGCGCGGGCGAGGGCGCGCAACTCGAGACGCAGCCAGAGACGGCCTGCCTCGGTATCGAGCCAGGGATCGGGCGTGTCCTGCGCGCTCAGGCCGAGCGCCGGCTGAATGCGATGGAACGATTCGTGGGTCAGCAGCTTCAATCGCGAGTACGGATCGAGCGGCAGCGGAAGCATCACCGTGGCCCACTGCTGGCCCTTCCAACGGACCGACGTGTTGGATGGCATGAAATCGTCCGGAACCGCGCCGACGAAGACGCCGCCTTGTTTTCGAAACTTGCCGTCGGGGTCCGGACGATCGGCAATGGCGGCGCGAGTAGCAGGGTCCACCAGCACCAGCGGCCCGCACAGCGATACGCCCCAGAGGCGCTTGCCGCCGTCGTCGCAGACGCGGCCGAACTCGCTCAGGGCTTTGATCGAGGATTGGTTATCGGCGGCCAGGCCCGCGGCGGCGGCCACCATTGCAATCGAAATAAGGCGGCGCATATCTACGACAGGCATCGTATACGATGACCGCAAGGGCTGGCAAGGAAGCGGCCGTCTGTCTGTCAGGCCGCCCCATGGTTTAGAACCTGACCTGAATCCCTCCCCATGCGCCAATCGGGGCGCCGGGGGCGAAGAAGGTGGTGGTTCGAATCGGGTAAGCGCCGGCCGACGGCGGAAAAGGCTGGGAGATGAAATTGCCAGAGTTATCGAACGGCGTGGGGGCAAGTTGCGCCGCGGTGTAATAGCGGTGATTCAGCAGATTATCCACCTGCACGAATAACCGAGCCCGCTTCGCGAACTGATAGTGCGCTCCCACATTGATCACGCCATAGCCGGGCGAATAACCCGGTCCCAGATAATACACGCCATCGGGTCGATAGAGGTTGTTCTCGTTGCCGCGGGCATAAGAGCGCCCCACCGCAATGAAGTCGACATCCAGAACCAGCTTTTGCGTCGCATCATATTCACCCCAGGCCTTGACTATATTCTGCGGGATCTGAGGAATGGAATCGCCTGGCTGGATGCTCATATTGCCGTCCTGCCCCGGCCCCGCGTCGTTAGAACTGTTGCTTCCTCCGCCCACGATCTGCGCACTCTGGTAGGTTGCGCTCAGGAACGCGTAATTGCCGCCGAGATTCAGACGCTGGACTCTTACACTTAGACCTGCCTCGGCTCCTTCACGGCGCGTCTGACCAAAGTTCGCGAAGTATCCGAACCCGCTCTGTTCGGAAGCCACAAAGAGTATGTCGTTGTAATTCTCGCCGCGGAACCAGCCGGCCCGCCAGCGAAAGTTGTTCTCCACGCTGCCGCGCAGGCCCGCTTCAAAAGTCCGCGCCACCACTTGCTTCAGCGGCGGATCGCTTACCAGAGCATTAGGAAGATTGCACGGCTCCATGGGATCGGCGCAGCCCAGTTCGATCGCCGTCGGCGCGCGGCTGGCCTCGCTGTAACTGAAATACGCGGTGGCGTACCGTGAAGGACTGTAAGTAACGCCGGCGGCGGGGTCGAAACGTTCGAACACGTAATGGGCGTTGAGGGATCCGCGTACGCCGAGCTGCGATGCGGGAGGCAGAAGATCGGTGTTATGGATCGGCGTAAGGTCGTAGCGCCCGGAGAGGGTAAATAGCAACGACTTACCGAGGCGCAGGGCGTCGGTGGCATAGACGCTGAACGTGTTCACGTTACTCCGAAGATCGACGCGCGTGTCCACGGGAACCCCGTTCTGGCTGGTGCTGCCGTTGGCAAACGAGCCAATCGGAGTAATGGTGAGACGGTCCGGATTGAGGTAGCCGAACTGCGATCCCTGTTGAAACGTCATGCTGCCGCGATCCCATGCCGCCCCGGCGATGATCCGGTTGCGCGAGACAAGCCACGTCGCCTGGCCCGAGAGGCCGTAATTATGCTGTCTGCTGAACGTATTCGTGACGATACCGGTACATGTCTCGATCGGCTCAGCGGATTGCAGCCCCTGAGCGATGCAACGCCAGTAAGGAAACGGCTCAGTGGCCGCGTTGCCGGTGATCTGGAAATCGGCGTAACCGGCCGCCGTCAGCGCCGCGATGTCCGCCGCGCTGAGATTATAGAGAAGCTGGTCAAACGACGAGGAGTTAAGATCTCCGTTCGTGGTATCGGTTCGGATGTAACGAAAGTAAGCATTTCCGGAGAAGCTCAACTTACTGGTGGCCTCATGCCGCACGGAGAGACTTACAAACGGCGAGCGATCCCAGGTAACATCCGGAGTTGTATAGACACTGGCGTAGTCAGACGCGAGAAATCGGAAATCCTGCAGACCATTGCCGGTCAGCCAGTTGTCGGCATAGCCAACGCTGAGCGCGAGAGCCGTTCCGCCATGCAGCCATCCGAGCTTCCCAAAAGCCTGGCGCACCTCCGACGGGGAGTGCCGGCGCCATCCGTCCTCTCGCAACAGGTTGCCCGCCACATACCAGCTCAGTCCTGCGGGACCAGAGCCGCCGTACTCGATCTCCCCCTGCCGCCGCCCGAAGCTCCCTCCATTCAACTGAAGCCTCACGCCGGGCTGGCTGCGCCCGTCTTTGGTTTCAATCGATAACGCGCCCCCCAACGTGTTGAGGCCGAACAAAGGGTTTGACCCGGGCATCAGCGCCACCTCGGAAATGGCGATGGCCGGAATCAGGTCCCATGCAACGATATCGGCGAACGGCTGATTCTGCCGCACACCGTCCATGTAAACGGACAGGCCCTGCGGCGTGCCAGGCAGAGGCGAGGCGGTGTAGCCGCGATAATTCACGTCCGGTTGAAACGGATTCTCCTGGTTCTCGTTGATGTTCACGGCATCGAGGCGCTTGTTCAGCAGGTCGGAGAGGTCGAGTGACCCGCTCTGCTGAATGTCGCGCGCGGACGCGGTCTGCACCGGCGCGGGTATCTCATCCACGGCAAGATCGGCGCCCGGGAGAGGAGTGGCCGCCACAACCGCCACGCTCGATGCTTGCGGGGCCAGCGTCATCGAGACGGTCCGCGAGACTGGCGATTCCGAGCCTACGTCGACCGGAAGCGACTGCGGGGCGAAACCGGCGTGGGCCACATCGAGGAGATAGCGGCCGTAAGGCAGGCTCCGAAAAATGTATCTGCCCTGCGAATCGGTGTGGAATCGCTGAACGGCGCTGGTGGCGGTATTCTTCAGGGTCCCGGATGCCTTCATCACCGCGCCGGATGAATCCCGTACCTCCAGCCGAATCTCCCCGGCTCCCGCCTGACCATATAACGATAACGCACACAAGAGCAGGGCTATCGCGGCCATGCAGCTTGCGGATTGAAGCGGATTGAACAACAGACGATTCACACGACTCGATACTGATCATAACCGTGCGACCGCTGCGACGTGGCGCCGACAGGCCGTGTATGATGAGGCGTGGCCTGCTCCGAGTGTGAACGCCTGCAACGAACGGAAATCGAGTGCGTACGCCGTGTTGACGTAGCGCAGGCGCGCCTTCAGTCTTTCCTTCCCGAGCCGCCGTTCGGAGAAGCGGCCGTCCTCCAGCTACGGTCGTACACCCACGCGGCGGAAGAAGCGCGCGCATCTCTGGACAAGGCCAAACGCGAGCGGGAGTCTCACGGCGCCACTCACGCGATGACGGTTTCGCGCTAGGGTGATCAATAAGCAACTGCGCAGGCCGAAGGCCTGCTCCACTGTTGCCGCAAACTGTTGATCATCGTGGTGGAGCAGGGGTGTTCGCCTGCACGCCTTCAGCACCTTCCGCTACGCGGACGTAGCCGTGGGGGCGGCAATATAGATTTGCGCCCGGTTTGCCTGTTCGATCTGCTGCATCAGCCCGAGCATGTCCCAGTTCTGCCAGCATTCTATCGCCCGCCCCCCGGCAACGCGAACGATGGAGATCCCGGTGGTCGTGAGCATCCTGCCCGTGGGAGGCATGCCGAGGCCGGGCCCGGTATGCCGCATAGTACAGGTCCAGCGAATACACATCCTGTCGTCCTGCACGATGGTATCGAGTACGGTGATGTGCACGTCCGAGAAAGCGGATTGCATGCGGTCGAAGAATGGATAAAATCCTTCCGGACCGTAAGAAGTCTCGCCGCCTTCGTGAATCGGAGCGCCGGGGGCCAACATTTCCGCGATGGCCTCGCGGCGTTTTTTATTCCACACTTCCTCAAACCAACGAGTCCCGACTTCCCGATCCGCGTCTGTCATAGCCTCCTCCGTGGGCTGATTCTACCCCTGTTTCGGATTCCGTAGCAACCAGGACATACTCATTTTTCACTATTGCTGCGAAGGCCCCCGATCCGTAGACTTACCTCAATAGTCTCTGGGGGACAAGGTTACACCCTGATGCGAAAAATCACGTTGCTATCCGTGTGTCTGAGCGCGTTCCTGAGGGCCCAGGCGCCTATCGGAACTCTCGAAGGACAGATCAGCGATCCAACCGCGGCCGTAGTATCGAATGCCGAGGTGAGCATTCACAACGAGCAAACCGGCCTTACCCGGACGCTCCGCTCTTCGCGCCAGGGCGAGTTCCATTTCTCCGATGTGCCCGTCGGCGCGTGGCTTCTCACCGTTAAAGCGCAGGGTTTCGCACCGTACTCGGCGTCCTCGATTCGCATCGACATCGGCCAGGTGGTGAAGTGGCCGGTGCAACTGGAGGTTGCAAGCGAGCACAGCGAGGTGCTGGTGGCCGGCGAAGCCGTGACAGTCGATACCAGCCCGACGATTGGAAACGTCGTGTCGGAGAAGCAGGCGGTGGACCTGCCGCTCAACGGACGCGACCTGACCCAGCTCGGCCTGCTGCAGCCGGGAGTAGCTCCAATGACGGCGGGGCTGGCCGAGGCCGGCGGCATTGCGCGCAGCGGCCAGGCGTACGCGGTGAATGGCGAGCGGCCGGAATCGAACAACTATCTGCTGGATGGCGCCAGCAACGTGGACAGCGTAAATGGCGGATACGCACTGCGCACGCCGGTGGACGCGGTAAGTGAGTTCCGCATACTAACTCTGAACGCGCCCGCCGAGTATGGAGAGACCAGCGGCGCGACCACGTCGATGGTCACCAGGTCCGGATCCAACAATTTTCACGGCGACCTGTACGAGTTTTTCCGCAACAGCGCGATGGATGCGCGCAATTTCTTCGCCGCGCAGACGGAGCCGCTGCACCGGAACCAATACGGCGCCACCCTGGGTGGCCCCATCCGTAAAGACAAGGACTTCTTCTTCGCTTATTACGAAGGGCAGCGCGACTCAGAGGGCAAGACCCAGGCCGCCATCGTGCCTACGGCCGCGGAGCGTACAGGCGATTTCTCCGGACTGGTGGACCCCTCCACGGGCCAGCCTGCTCCGCTTATCAACGAATTCACCGGTCAGCCCTTCGCGGGAAACAAGATCCCGGGTCCGCTGCTGAATCCAATTTCTCTGCAGGCGGCTAAGTTGTATCCGCTGCCGAACATCGGCACGAACGTGTTTGAATCTACCCAACTCGGGTCGACGAATTACGATCAGGGCGGTTTTCGTCTGGATCATTATTTCCGCGAAAGCGATCAGGTGTTCCTGCGGTTCTCGTCGTCGTCTCTGAACAGTTTTGACCCGCTGCCGATCGCGGGCGCCGGCGTTCCCGGTTTCCCCGTGGTGAACGATATCGTCACTAACTCGGCGACAACATCCTGGGTACACATGATTTCCCCGCAAACCGTGCAAACGGTGCGCGCCTCGTTCCTGCGCAACGTATTTCTTGCGGGACAGGCGACTAACCACACTCCGGGCAGCGATCTGGGATTCCAGTACCAGCCGACGCTTGGCTTGAACGAGGGCGTTCCCTATCTCATCGTGAGCGGCTATGCATCGCTGGGGAACCCGATTACAGGTCCGCAGAACACTTACCAGAACGACTACGGAGCCTCTTACTCGGTCGCCATGACGCGCGGCCGCCATAACCTGAAGCTCGGCGCGGATCTTACTCGCGAGCAGATCAACGTCCTGTTCGGAATCGCCACGAACGGTTTTTTCGTGTTCGCGCCTTTCCCGGCCAGCGATTCCTTCGCGAGCTTTCTGCTGGGCCAGTCGGTACAGTTCTTCCAGGGCGGAGGTCAGTTCGATCGCGGACTTCGTAAGTGGATCGCAGCCGGGTACGCGCAGGACGAATTTCGGGTCAGCCAGCGACTGACTCTCAACTTCGGATTGCGGTATGAGGTGAATACGCCGTATACGGAGATCCGTAATCGCCTGAACGCCTGGGCGCCCGGCCAGCAATCGAAACTCTATCCCGCCGCGCCGGCAGGACTGCTCTTCCCCGGCGATCCCGGCGTGCCGGCGGGCATCGCTCCGGTTGACTATCGCGAGTTCATGCCCCGCGTCGGCTTCGCATGGAATCCGTTCGGCGATAACAAGACCGTGGTGCGGGCCGGTTACGGCATTTTCTACGATGGGTTCACGAATGGCACAGGCGGTCCGCTGCAGGCCTCCGTCAGCGCGCTGCCCTGGACACAGGCCTACCAGTTACCCGGTCCGGGATTCAACATTGCCAATCCCTACGGAGGCGCCCCGTTCCCGTTCAATGGGCAGAGCTTTGTCGCTCCGGCCACCGTGCTCACGGTGCAATCGGGAATGAAACCGCCTTACTCGCAGAATTGGGATCTCTCCATCGAGCGGACCCTCGCAAAGGACTATCTGCTTGACCTGCGCTATGTCGGTACGAAGGGGACGCATCTTCCGAGGTTTATCGAAGCCAATCCCACTATCTTCGCCAACAATGATCAACGTGAGTTCACCAGCTGTAACTCCGCGGGCCTTTGCAATTATGGGTCGGTAGGATTACTGGCCGACGAAGCCGGTTCCACTTACCATGCGCTGGAAGTGGCTTTCTCGCGGCAATACTCACACGGCCTGAGCTTCCTGGCTTCTTACTGGTACTCGAAGAGTCTCGACGGAATCTCCACGCTGAACGTTGCCGGTTCGGCGCCCACGCTGGTGGCTGGTGAAAACGACCTGGCGCAGAATCCGTTCAATATTGCCGCCGAGCACGGCCCGTCACTGTTCGATGCCCGGCACAGATTCGTGTTCAGTGGAAGCTGGGCGCTGCCCGCGCTACGTGGCGCGCCGCGAGGTTTGGGGTATGTCGCCAACGGGTGGCAGCTCAATACAATTGCCAGTCTGTCCACCGGCACGCCTTTTACCGTGTACGACAGCGCCAATGTTTCACAGCAGGGGAGCGCACCCGAGATCACCGGATTCTACTCGAGCCGGCCCGATCTCATCTCCAATCCCAACACGGGCCAGCCGCACACGCCGAACGAGTGGGTAAGCCGCGGGCCTTTCCTGCAACTGAATCCGGTGACGCAGGCAGGCCAGTTCGGAAATGAGGGCCGTAACGCCGTGCGTGGTCCGGGAATCGAGGACGTCGATCTGTCGCTATTCAAGTACTTCATCATTGATGAGACCCGCCGCGTGCAGTTCCGGGCGGAGTGTTTCAACCTGCTGAATCATCCGAATTTCGGCCTGCCCGAGAACGACCTGCAGTCTCCAGCGTTCGGACAGATCCTGCAGGCCGGTCCGCCACGGCTGATGCAGTTGGCGGTGAAGTTCGTGTTCTAAACAAGCCGAAGGCCTGCTCTGCTGTCGCTTCACGATCCGTAGTAGAGCAGGCTTTCAGCCTGCAGGCGCGTCCTTCAGCACGCGAGTTATCTCCACATCGGACATCGCCATCACGCCGGTGATCATCATCTGCTCGAACACCGGAATGCACGCCCGCAGTTTCTCTTCGCTGTCCACGATCACCACGATGATGGGCTGATCGTGCGCGGCCAGGTGATGCCGGTGCATTTCGCCTGTTTCGCCATATCCTTCGAGGCCGCGGAGCACCGTTGCGCCGCACACCCCCATTTCGCGGCATTTCCGGAGAATGGCCTCGTAGAGCGGCTTGCCCTCATACCGGTCCCACTCGGAAAAGTGCAGCCGCAAAAGCTTAGCCGGCGTTCCTGCCCGCATGGGCGTCCTCCTCCGGACGGTTCCGAACCAGTCGCGTCATTTCAACATCGGAGACGACGATCAGACCATCGCCGAGCATCTCCTCGATGGCCGCGGTCGCCTGATCCACCTTGTCGGCGCTCTCGACGACCGAGATCATGATGGGCAGGTCGCGGCTCATGCGCAGCAGGCCTTCCTTGTGCGTGTGTCCCTTGTGCCCGTAGCCCAGAATTCCGCGGTATACGGTGGCGCCGGAGATATCCATCATGCGCAGCTTTTTGACGATGGCGTCATAGAGAGGCTCGCCGTTCCACCGGTCGGCCTCGCCCAGGAATACTCGAATCAGTTTCGCGGGGCCCGATTTCCGTTCATGCGTCGGCGACGGCTCGGGAGCCTTGCGGTCCTTCCGCGCCACCTTCACGATGGTTGTGTCCTGCACTTCTATCAGGCCGTCGGTGACCATTTCGTACAGGGTGGGCAGAATCGCGTCAACCTTAGCCGCCTCCTCGACGAACTCGATGATGACCGGAAAATGTTCGGCAAGCACCTCGATCTTTGGCGTGTGCAGCACGCGATGCGCGCCGAAACCGGACATGGCCCGGGTGGCCGTCGCGCCGGTGACGCCCTTCTTCATGAGAAAGGTCAGGATCGCGTCGTGCAGAGAACCCGCATGGTGCTGCGTGTCCTCATTGACATAGATGGTAACCTTCTTCGCCGGTCCTTTCGATAGCATCCAGGCCCTCCATGCGCGTCTATGAACGTGCGGTTATGGCAATACCGAGCCACACGGCGGCGTACCCCGCCGCAACGCTCGCCATCACATTCAGCAGGCCGATTCCCGGCGCGCCCTGCCGCACCGCCTGCACCGTTTCGTATTCGAAACTGGAGAAAGTGGTGTATCCGCCGAGAAATCCAATCACCAGCAGGAATCGCCAGTTCGGACTCAGTTCCAGCCTTTGGGTGAGCAGCGTCATCAGCATGCCGATGAGGAACGAGCCGGTAACATTGATGACGAACGTCCCGAGCGGAAACAAGCCGCCGAAGCGTTGCATAATGGCCGTACTCGCAACGTAGCGGACCACGCAGCCCGCCCCACCGCCCGCGAAAACCAAAAGGTATCTGGCCAATCGTTTCTCCTGAATAATTGAACCATGTATCCTGACATGGCGGGTCAATCTCGATGCTCGCGGTCGAAGTTGGCGCGGGCCCGGAACGCTGAAGCGAGCGTCTCCGCGCGAGGGCAGCTCGCGACAATTTGAAGTACAATCACACTCCAGGTATGAAATCCGTCCTGACGCCTCTGGAGTTTCTGGCGCGAAGCGCATGGGTGTACCGCGATCGCACGGCGGTGGTGGACGGGGACAGGCGATTCACCTATGCCGAGTTGCAGGAGCGAGTGCACCGGCAGGCCGGTGCCTTGCTCGATTTGGGCATAAGCCCGGGCGATCGCGTGGCCGTGCTGTCGCCCAACACCGTGGCGGCGCTCGAGGCTCATTTCGCAGTGCCGCTGGCCGGCGCGGTGCTGGTGATGCTGAACACGCGCCTGC
Source organism: uncultured Acidobacteriota bacterium (assembly GCA_963780655.1). Classification (GTDB taxonomy): domain Bacteria; phylum Acidobacteriota; class Terriglobia; order Bryobacterales; family Bryobacteraceae; genus CAWACP01. The sequence continues at coordinate 156,990 of CAWACP010000005.1, forward strand.
AGGCGTCCGAGCTGGCCTGGATCCTGAATCACTCGGAGGCGCGCGTAGCGGTGGTGGATCCTCAGCTTGCGCACCTGGTCGAGAACGCGAGGCGTGAGCTGCCGCACCTGACCCACGTGATTTCCGATTACGAGAGCTGGCTGGCGCAGACCAGATTTCCCGCTCCGGAAGCGCAGGCGCCGGATGAAGACGACTGCATCGCCGTTAACTACACCAGCGGGACAACCGGGTTCCCCAAGGGCGTGATGTTTACCCATCGCGGCGCGTATCTAAACGCGCTCGGCGAAATTCTGGAACACGGGCTGACCTGCCGCTCCGTGTATCTCTGGACCCTTCCGATGTTCCATTGCAACGGTTGGTGTTTCTCGTGGGCTGTTACAGCCGCCGGAGCGCGGCACGTGTGCATGCGGCAGGTGGATCCGCGGAAGATTGTGGAGTTGATCCGGGCCGAGGGGGTTACGCACCTGTGCGGCGCCCCGGTGGTGGTGAGCACGCTCACCGAGTATTGCGCGGCGAACGGCATCCGATTTGCCGGCTGCCTGAAGATCGTCACCGCGGGAGCGCCGCCACCGCCCGCAGTCATACGGGCGGCCGAAGAGATGGGCGCCGAACTGGCTCACGCCTACGGTCTGACGGAAACCTACGGACCACATACCATCTGCGCATGGCATCCGGAATGGGATGGCCTGCCCGCGGGCGCGCGCGCGCAAATCCGGGCTCGACAGGGCGTCCCGTATCTCATCGCCGGCACGGATCTGCGCGTCGTGACCGACGACATGGTCGACGTTCCGTCCGACGGCGAAACCGTCGGCGAGGTGATCATGCGCGGGAACAACGTCATGCTCGGGTACTACAGGAACGAGGCCGCCACCGAGGAGGCGTTTCGCGGAGGCTGGTTTCACTCCGGCGACCTCGCGGTGGTCCATCCCGACGGATACATCGAGCTGCGCGATCGGAAGAAAGACATCGTAATTTCCGGCGGCGAGAACATCTCTTCCATTGAGGTGGAAAGGGTGCTCTGCGAGCATCCGGCGGTTCTGGAGGCGGCGGTGGTGGCGATGCCGGATGAAAAATGGGGCGAGGCGCCCAAAGCGTACGTCGGGCTGAAGGAGGGCAGGACGGCCACCGCCGAGGAACTGATCGAATTCTGCCGCGCGCGCCTGGCGCACTTCAAATGCCCGAAGCTGGTGGAGTTCGCTATCCTGCCGCGCACGGCCACGGGCAAGATACGTAAGAATGAGCTGCGCGCGCGGTTGCAAGCGCGCCAGTGATGTCTCGGGCGCTGCCGACTGCAGGCGAAAACGCCTGCTCCACGACGCCAACTCAATCCTTTACGGCCATTGTGGAGCAGGCCTTCGGCCTGCAACTTACTTTTTCAGGAGCCAGTTCAACCTGCACGATCAGGACGTGTGGTCGGCGACGATCTTCCATGCGCCGGACGGCCCTTGCCGGAACGTCAGGCTGAAGATGCCGCTCGCGTCGCCGCCATCGGCCGGCGGCCGAGCCAAATGGAAACGGCCGATGACAAGGGCCACGCGCGGGCTGAGTGAACGGATCTCGATATCGCTGAACGTGAGGTGACCCATGCGCTCGGAAGTCGGGTACGATTTCCGATACCGCTCGAGCACCTTGCTCCACCCTCTCGTAATATCCTTGCCGATGAAGATGGTCTCTTCGGAGTTGTCGTAACCCTCCATAAATCCGCTGATATCGCCGCGGTTCCATGCAGCAACCTGCTGGTCGAGCACCGCGTGGATTGCGGCATCGGGCGAGGCGCCCGCTAGCGAGGAACAAAGGAACAGGAAAACGACAAGCCGGTTCATCTATTTTCGCGGCGCGCTGTACATATCCGCCACACGGAAGCTGCGGTAAGTAAGAGCGTTCACGCGCTGCGCCCACGTGACTTTGCCGTCCGCCGATACCTCCGTCGTCTGACTATAAATGGCAGCCATTCCAGCGGGACCCGGATTCATGAATCCCGATTCGAACGAATAAGCTCCGTCCGACAACGGTTGGGCCGAGCCGACCGCCACCGCGTACACTCCCACGTCCGCATTCAGTACCGGCGTAGCGGTTTTTGCGTCCTCATCGATTTTCCACGCCTGGCCGCGATTATTCGATTTCGGATATTTGTCTTTTCTGCGGTGGCCATCGTCGAAGAGCACCAGCAAACCGGTAACCGGATCGAAGCCGGCATCGTGCTGATACGAAAACCATGGATACGGGTCGTCGGATTTGGTCGTGAAATCGCCGTCGACGCCCAGCTTCCATAAAATCTTTCCAGTGCCCTGACCGTTCTTATAATCCACCTTGATCACCCAGTCCTGTTCCGGAATCGATATCAATATATCGCCGCTCCGAGCGTCGTAATCAATCGCATTGCTGTGGAGCCAACCGTTCGCCTGGGGCGCCAAAAACACCGGCGTGCAGCCGTCGTCGCCAGGACCGGCCTTGCACTTCTCATGGCCTAAGGAAGCGCGCTTCACATCCAGGTGATCGAACGAATTCCAGAACCAGACGAGCTGTAAGTCCTCATCGAGATCGAAGACCAGATCGCCAAGTACATCCACCGGCTCCTTCGAACCCTGCGTCCCGGCGGGGAACATACGTTCCAGTCCGGCAATGACCAGCAGGTGCCCGTTGGGCAAAAGGATGGCCTCATGGTGAAAGCCCGGAACACACTCCTTCCCGCCGGTTTTACAATCGGATTTGATTCCATGCGTTTCCAGTTGTTCGGCGATTCGGCTCGCGTTCGTTTCTTTCAGCGTGTTGCCCAATAAGTCGGTTACCCGCACCAGTTGCCACCGCTTCATGTCATTGGCGGAGTTATCTCCATCGGCCAGCATCAGGAATCTTCCCCCGGGCAGCACGCGCGTGAGGAACGAGTTCGAGACCGGGTTCAGATACCAGACAACGTTGCCGTCCAGATCGACAGCGGTGGGCCGCCACGGGTCCATCAGGCTGCGGATCACGATGCCCTCAGCCGGAGCCGAGCCCGAAGCGCGCGGCGTCTGCGTCGCCACTGCGGGAAATCTGCCATCGAGCAGGCCGGTATGGAAGGGCATCCAGGAGCCCGCCTCGACGTGCTCGCCGTCGACCACCTCAGACCGCATCTCGTAAACCGAATCGGCGCGCATCCCGGCAACGTACACGTTGTTGCTCACCATGGCGCGGCACGGCTGTGGCGGCGTGTGGGTAATCGCTTCCTGCCCCTGCATTCGGAACGCGACTCGAAACTGAGCTCTTTCCGGACAAGCGGGCGCGCTGAACAGGGCGACGAGCGGGTGACTGGTTGGCGTGACCACCGCGACGTCCTTCACGCGCGCGACGATCTGAAACGGCGCCTCGGCATCGGCGGTCTCTTTGGTTTTGTTGTTGCGGACGGTTACTCGAATGCGTGCTTCGTGCTCGTACAAATCCGGCGCCCAGACAAAACTCGGCTCCTGGCTGAAATCGCGGATGATGTGGAACGGCCCGTTCGCCGTGCTCACCGAATACCGGTAGGTGTACATGGCCGGCGGCGCGTTGTCCACGCGCGGCTCCAGGGCAATGATGGTCCCCACTGGCTGAGGCGAGGGAACGCTGGTTACCAACCGAACCTGTACGGCGCCCATGGCCGTGCCGATGGCCAAAACCGCTGCGATAACAGTTTTCATGATTCTCCTGGTGTGGATTGAGTATGCCACGAGTTTAGTCAACGCGCCCGCGCCGCATTGCGAGGGATCTGCAGGATCAGGACGAATGTCAGGATGAGCAGGCCGATGTTCACGGTAAACGCCGTGCGTAATGCCGTGATGAATGCGACAACGCTGGTCTGCGGGCCGAGCGCGCTGAAGAACACCGTCCCGATCACCGCAACGCCGGTGGCGAACGATACCTGCTGCACGGTGCTGAGCACGCCCGATGCCGAGCCGGCGTCCTGCCCGTGGATATTGATGAGAATCGTGCTGATCAGGGTGGGCATGACGAACCCCTGGCCGGCGCCGTAAATCAACAGGACGGGCGCAAGGTCCAGTCCGGTGAGGGCGGCGCCGCGCCAGGCTGTCAGCCAGAGCAACAGCATCAATCCTGTGATCATCAGGGCAGCTCCGAGATTGATGATGCGGCTTCCGAGCTTCGGCTGCACTCGTACGGATGCCAGGGAACTGCCCAGAAAAGCGATGGCGAAAGAAGTAAAGGTCAGACCGGCGGCTTTCGGCGAGTACCCGAGGCCGTTCTGCAGAAATACCGTGGAGATGAGAAAGAACGCCGCGGCCCCGCTGAAAAAACACACGCCGCTCAGCAATCCGATGACGAACACGCGGTCGTGAAAGAGCGACAGTTCCACCAGCGGCGAGCCGCCGCGAGCGGTCACGTGCTTCTCGTACTGAACGAACAGGATGAACGCGGGTACGCATGCCGCAATGCAGACAAAGGCCCATACGGGCCAACCTGCCTCGCGGCCCTCGATCAGCGGGTACAGCAGAAGCACGAGAGCAAGCGTCATAATCGCGACTCCGCCGAGGTCCAGCCGCCGCGCTTTTGGCGATCGCGATTCGCGCACGAATTTGCCGGCCGCCAGCGCGGTGATGATTCCGATCGGCAGATTGATCAGAAAGATGGGCCGCCAGCTCAAGCCCAGCAAATTCGCGTTCACCAGAAGACCGCCGAGCACATTACCCGAAAACGAAGAGGTCCCGATGACTGTTCCAAAGAGCCCGAAAGCCCTGGCGCGCTCGCGAAGTGGAAACGTCACCTGCATGATGGAAAGGACCTGCGGGAAGAGCATCGCTCCGGCGACGCCCTGGAGGGCTCTCGCGCCGATCAGGAACACCGGGCCGGGCGCGAATCCACACAGCATCGATGCTGCTGTGAATGCCGCCGTCGCCCAGATGAAGACGCGCTTACGCCCGTAAATATCGCCCAGCCTGCCGCCGGAAATCAGCAGAAGCCCGTAGGTGAGGCCGTAGCTCGCGATAATCAGTTGCACCTCGGCGAAGGTGGCATGCAGATTCGCCCGGATGGAGGGGATGGAAACATTCACGACAAAGAAATCGAGACCCACCAGAAATGCAGCCGCCAGAACAACGGCGAGGGATTTCCATCGTCCTGGATCGGGAGCCTCGGCCGCGAGGGCGGGCGCGGCCGCCGCCGGCCCTGATGTCGGCGGAACGCTCATCGCCGTCTGCCTCCCTTTTTGAACAGCGTCCGCAGCAAGTAGATTCGGTCATTCTACACTGACTGACTGATCCCGTGGGGCAGGCCATCGGTTTTTGTGGCCTGCCGCCTTGGTGGTTGGACCAGGTGCGGAAACGCAGGGTCGAGGAACCGTCCTGGCAGACCACGAGGACGATGGTCTGCACCACCGAGAGCGTCCGCAACAAGCCACGCCTGATACACTAACGCGGAGACCCCGCCCGTGCGACTGCTGAAGAGGATCGACCTTCTGTGGGTGTTTGCGGGCCTGATCGCCATGGCGCCTTCCATTTCTTCAGCCGAACGGGCGAAAGTGATCCTTCTCGGCACAGGTACGCCGATTCCGGACCCGTCCAGTTCCGGGCCGGCCGTCGCCATTGTGGTGAACGGGCAGGCCTACCTGTTCGACGCAGGCGCCGGCGTTGTCCGCCGCGCAGAAGAGGCCGCCGAAAAATTCAGGATGCCTGCGCTGAGCGCGCCCAACCTCACCAGGCTGTTCATCACGCATCTTCACTCCGATCACACGCTGGGTTACCCGGACGTGATCCTCACGCCCTGGGTAGTGGGACGTCGCGAGCCTCTCGAGGTGTTCGGTCCCCAGGGCACGGCGGCCATGACGGAGCACATCAGGGAGGCCTGGGCGGAGGACATCAAAGTTCGCAGCGAAGGCCTGGAACAGCTGGATTCGTCCAGCTTGCGCGTGAACGTCCATGAGATTGCAGCCGCCGGTCCGGTCTACAGCGATGCCAACGTTGCCGTCCGAGCCATCGCGGTCCACCACGGATCCTGGCGGCAGGCGTTCGGTTATGCGATCGATGCCGGCGGCCGGTCCATCGTACTTTCCGGCGATACCGCGCCCTGCCAGGCGGTTGTCGACGCCTGCCAGGGGTGCGATGTGCTGATACACGAAGTCTACTCGGCTGACTGGTTTAACATCATGTTCGGCGCCGCGCACGATCAGTACCACACCTCGTTTCACACGTCTACGAATGAACTTGCCGAACTGGCCGCGAAGTCAAAACCGAAGCTGCTGGTGCTGTACCACCAGCTTTACTTCGGACCGCGCAATGAGGTGAACCTGGAGAAAGAGATCCGCCGGACCTACTCAGGCGATGTCGTGAACGGACGCGACCTGACCAGTTATTGACTTGCACCGGGTTCCGCGTATAATGCACAAATGCTCCTCGCTGCAAGTGTCTACACTGCCCAGATGCAGAAACTGGTTGCCCGCTGGAAACTGGAGGGCGGACTTCCGCCGGTTCCCGGTCAGAAAGTTGAAACGCCCGTCACGACCGGTGCGGCGGTGCTGGACGTCCCGCTTAGCTGGAAAAAGGACGACCTCCAGATCCTGCCAAAGGACGTCCTCGGACCGACCATCACCGGGACCCCCGAGTTCGCCGGGACCTATGTCGTGTACGACTGGGATTCCCGCCAGATTGTCTGGGAAGCGAAATGGGGCAACATGGTGGTGATGCCGGCGGGCTATTGCTTCGCGGATGGGTATCTCTACATCGCCGATCTCGAGGCGGGCAACATCTTTCAGGTGGATATCGACAAGGAACCCGGCAAGCTTCTGAAGCGGATCTCCCATCCCTACCTCAACGACATTCACAGCCTGGAGCGCACCAAACGAGGCCTGCTGGTAACCGCGAGCGGAACCGATTGCATCATCGAACTGGATCTCGACGGCAATCTGCTCTGGGACTGGTGGGCTGTCGAGCACGGCTACTCCATGACGCCTTCGGGCAAGGAGAGAACGGCGGGCCGCGGACAGGAACACCGCGACATCTACTACCACACCCGGTTCCAGACGACGCATTTGAACTGCGCCAATATTCAGGACCCCGGGGAAGAGCGCTTCGTGCTGTGCACGCTCTTCCATCAGGGCCAGCTGATCCGGATCGACCGAAGCCTGCCCGCAGCCGAGCAGCACGCCGAAGTTGTCCTCCAGGGACTCGCGCGTCCGCACAGCCTCGAGAAAGTTGCGGAAGGGTGGATCTTCTGCAACAGCCTGTCCAAGGAACTGGTGATCATCGACGACGATCTGAAGGTGATCCAGCATATCCCGTACGATGGCGGCTGGATTCAGGACTGCACGCGCCTCCCCAACGGGAATATTCTGCTGAACGACGTCGACAATCACGTGCTCGTGGAGTTCGCGGGTTCGTCTTACGAGATCGTAAACAAGACGCCGTATGACCAGAACTGGCGCATGGGCGAACTGGTGGTTGTGCCCGCGGAACACGAGCACGCGTTTCGATCCGGCGCGGTAGGCGCAGCGGTTTAGGAACCCGGGACGCAGGCGAAACCGCCTGCGCCGGTACGCCATGTTACCGCTCCTTCACAGTCGCGGCTCGGCAACAAGGCCGCAAACTCGGGCATCGTAACAGAGCCGCGACCGTGAGGGAGCGGGATTAGGGCTTTCCAGACAGGAAGCGGAGGATTTCGCGCATCAGCCGGCCGTTCTGGTCCGTCGTAAACAAAAACTGGGCGTGGGCGGCGCCGTTGAGGATCAGGAGTTCCTTCGGCTCGGGCGCCTTCGCATACTGTTCGCGAACACGCGGCGTAATCGGATCGTCCTGGGCCGCCGCGAACAGCTTGGGACCGGTGATCCGGTCCGGCTCCTGAATAGGCACGGGCGCGAGCAGAATGAGCCGATCGATTTCGCCGGGTTTGCCCTTTACCACCGCGTTTGCGGCAGCGCCGCCGCCCATGCTCGCGCCGATCACCGCGACGCTGTGGGCTCCGTGCTCACGCAGATAGCGAACCCCGGCCAGCACGTCCAGGTACATGTCGTCCGGCGTGGAATTCGGACCGCCGCGCGATTGTCCCTTGCCGCGAAAGTCGATTGCCAGCACTTCAAAGCCGGCCTTCGCGATTTCATTCGCCTGGTCCTTCCAGCTCGCCTTGTCGAAGCGCGCTCCGTGGGCAAGCACAACGCCTCTCTCGCCAGCGCCGTAGAGGTCGGCGTAGACGATTCCGTTATCCTGCGTCGGAAACGAAACTTCTTTTGGCGGCGCGACAGGAGAAGACATTGGCGGTATCCCCGTGAACAGAATGCACGTGACCAAGGCTGCGAATTCCGCGCCGCTGGTAATCACAATCATTCACAATACAACGCCGGGAGGACGCTGAACAGGGTGACTCGACTTCACGCCGCGAAGCAAAGGGCTTCGGCGCTCATACCGCGCGAGGCAAGGGTGTCGGAAAGCTTTGCCAGCGCAGCTCTGTGTATTTGCGAGATCCTGCTCTCGTTCGCTCCGAGTTTCCTGCCGATTTCTTTCATGGTGAGGTCTCTCTCGTAGTACATCGTGATGAGGCCTGGTAGCGCGGGGGCAGCGCTTCCACCGCGCCGCGGAGCGCCTGGGCAGTCTCGTTGCGCGCCGCCATGACGTCCGGCCGGTCGTCCGTCCTTCCGGCAATTTCCTGTGGCCTGGATTCGGGCTCCTGCGTCTCGTGGCAGCTATCGGTGGAATGAGGTCGGCGAATCGCAGCAGCCTGACGGGTCTGCCGGACGCGATCGAGCTCCATAGCAAGATGTGCGGCAAGCTCTTCGTCCGACGGCGCACGTTTCAGCGCGAGCGTCAGTTCCCCTTCAGCGTGCTCCACTCTCCGCTCGCGGACGCGGAATTCGCGGGAAGCCCAATCCTGCGCGCGCAAATAATCGAGCACAGCCCCGCGGATTCGGAACTTCGCATAGGTGGGAAACGCAACGCCCTTGTTCAGGTCGAATCGTTCGGCAGCGTCAATGAGGCCAAAGCAGCCCGCCTGCACAAGATCTGCGATTTCAACGTGTGAGGGCAGCGTCCCGGCGACATTGCGGGCAATGGCGCTCACAAGGCTCATATGATCGGTGACCAACCGGTTGCGGGCAGAGAGCGATCTATCAGTGGCCCGCGAAGTTACGGTTTGCGGCATTCAGAATGACCTCAGCGACCTGGATTTGACACGCACTGCCATGAGCAATCAGGCTGTAATCCTGCCTGCGTGGGGAATACTACCTGCGTCTGGGGGGTAGGGCGCAGGCGATCCGTGCGGGCGTTGAACGCTGACCAGGGCGTTGCAAAATAAGCAACTTACGCGGAGAATCGCGCGCGTCTGCACGCCAGTTCCAACAATTCCGCGGCACTATGTTTTGGTGGTGAGCGGCGGCGGGCGCGTGGAAAAACCCAGGGCGCAGGGCCAGATCACACGCATAACGCACCGGGAATTTCCACCGGGAGCGATGAATTAGCTTACACGCCGCTCGAAGAAGAACGGCTGAAAGAAGAGCCTTTTACCCGTGCCCTCGGCGTATGCAGGAATCCTGATGTGATACGTCAGGTGCAGGGCCTTCTCCGGATCGTCCACATTTTCCAGACGAAGGGCGGAAACCTCCGCCTGTGGCCACACCTTCAGGATGCGCTCTTTCTCCATTTCCAGGCGGCGCGTTTCCGATTCGCCGTCGAACTCGACGCGGCGCTCGTAGGCGGGATGGCCGGTCCACGACAGCACCACGTCGCCTTCGAGCGTTCCGTCCTCGCTGAGGACCAGCGTCGCTTTTCTGCCCGACAACGACTTTTCGGGCGGCGTCATCGCGGAACGAATGAAGAGTAACTGCTTCGGGTCGGTCAACAGGGCATCGGTGTTTTCTTCCTGCCACCTGAGCATGTCAGGAGGAAGCAGCCGCGCGCTGACGTCGTAGAGTTGCCATTTGTCGCCTATCTGCACGGCCATGTCGATATTGCGCAGGAAATACCGCTCGGGCAGCCGCTTGTCGAAACCGAGTTCCTCGCGGTCGGACACCAGCGCGGGTCTGGCCTCAAGGCCAACCTCGAGGGCGAGCGCAGCGAACAATGTGTTGAGCTCGTCGGCGTCGCCCAGACCGGACGTGAAAACCTCGGCCGATGTCCGGTAACGATCTCGCGGGTATTTCCGCCGCCATTCCGCGCGTTCAGCGTCGGTGACCCGCCGGTCGCTCACATCGCGAACGTGAGCGCGAACGTAGCGGATCAGGTGATCCACCTTGTCCTGGTCGGTGGTGGCGCCCTGAACCGCTTCGCCGGCTGCCTGCTTCAACGCGTTGTCGGTCTTCAGCGATGCTTTCAGGTCGCCGTAAGTGTCCTTTGCGACTTTCAGCCGGTATTTTTCGGGGTCTCTCCGGTTGGCGTCCTTGTGATAAAAGAGGAGCGCCCACGGGCGCACCTGAGGCTCGGCCGGCATCAGCGGCTCTTCGCGGAACGCCGGAACGTTCTCCACGGTGGTGGACGAAAACCCGTTGGTCTCCTGTTTCAGGAACGTCGTCGGTTTGCAGTTGAACGGCCACATGGACATGGTGTATTCCATGTACGGCCCGGAGAGCGGCTTGACATAATATTTTACGCGCCGTACCGGGTATTCGCGCTGGAATTGCAGACGGGAATAGAGAATGTCCGCGGCGGAGTGAACTTCTGTCCAGCGATATTCCACGATGGCGCCCACCTCGACGCCGGGCATCGCGAATGAAGTCACCTTCCGTTTCAGGCCGCTGGCGCGAACCACCTCCTCCTGATGGATGGCGTCTTTCTTCAGCTCGATGATTGTGCCATCGGGCCTGATGGTTCTTCCGGCAACGTTGGTTACAGAGGATTTCTCGCCGTATGCAATCTCAATTCTGGCGGCTTTATCCCTGCCGTCCTGATTGAAGATTTTGAGGCGCACGTAATTGTGAAACACGCGTCAGATGTCGCCGTTGCCCGACTCGTCGTCCACCCACACGTTCCAGAACAGCGCTTCGGCTCCAGCGGTTTTGTCCACCGTCGGAGCCGTCATCTTTAATTCCTCGTCCGTAAAACCCAGGAACTGCCAATTCCGAGCGTGGTGCCGGGCTAGCCGCCGCACAATGCTGCCACCGACAGAATTGCGCTGAATGGGATGAGGGTTTTTTGAATGCTACGAGAAGACATGCGTTATCCGGCTCGCGCCGCGGCCTCGCGTCTTTTAATGAAACGTCAGAGTATCACAGGAACGCGGAATTCCGAATAGGCTTGTGGCCGGCTCGGGAACTGCCATTGCTCCGAAATTGGGCCGGCCGCCGATCGATTTTCCAGAGATCCGGGGCGACAGCCGTCGTAAGTGGCGAGCGTATTCGGATCGACTTTGAACGAATCGGAGGTGGCGTAAAGAGTCTCATGGTCTGCTGGCAAATGCGGAGCGCGTGGTTGCGCGCGAGCAATTTGCGGGAGCAGATCTGGAGCCACCCGACCTTCGTCGAGACTCTTTCACGTAGAACGAACTCGGGTTCAGGCCGTTTGAGACCTCCGCGGCGCCGGAGCCCGCCTGAGCGTGTTTGGGTGAACATGGAACTATGGACTACTCTTATTCCGAGATTGCCGGGATGATCGATCATTCCGTCCTCAACCCGACGCTGACAGCCGCTGAGCTCGAACAGGGTTGCGAGCTCGCCGTGGACTACGGCGCCGCCAGCGTTTGCATCATGCCGTATTACCTGGCCCGCTGCGCTGAGATTCTTCGCGGCAGCAGCGTGAAGCCCAGCACAACCATTGGTTTCCCGCATGGGGGTCATACGACGGCCATCAAGGTAGCCGAGGCAGAAAAGGCGCTCGCCGACGGTGGTCAGGAACTGGACATGGTGGTGAACATCAGCGCCGTGCGGAGCGGTAACTGGGATTACGTGCGGGACGACATCCGGAGCGTTATCGCGGTGACCCACGCGGCAGGACAGAAGGTGAAGGTCATCTTTGAGAATTGCTACCTTGATGACGCGCAGAAGATCCGGCTGTGTGGAATCTGCAGCGAGCTCGGCGCCGACTGGGTCAAGACCTCAACGGGATATGGCACGGGCGGCGCCACGATCGAAGATCTGACGCTCATGCGGAAGTATGCGGCTCCCGGGGTTCAGGTGAAGGCGGCCGGCGGCGTCCGCGACCTCGATACTCTGCTGAAGATCAGGGCGATCGGCGTTACGCGCTGCGGGGCCAGCCGTACGGCGGAAATGCTCGGCGAATGCCGCCGCCGTCTGGGGCTGCCGGAGATTCCGCGGCAGGCCCGAGGCTCGGGCGCCGTAGGTTACTAACTACTCGGTTTCATAAACATGCCCACGTATTCTCTGGTGGGGCAGGCTTTCAGCTTTTCAAGCCGCCTGGCAGATTGCAAATCATTGCAAATCGGCCTGCAGGATACAATCTTGCCCCACATTCCGCCGGCACGAATACGAGACCGCACTTACGAAACGGTGTACTAAGCCCCTCCACCGCAGCCGGCTGTGTCCCGTCATTTACGCGCGACGGCGTTCATGGCGCGCACGAACTCGGCCAGTTTCTCCACATCGGCTGGCGGCAGATAGGGGAAAGGCGGCATCTGTGTGCCTGGCACGCCTTTCCTGATCGTAGCGGTGATCGCCTTCGCGCTGTTGCCGTGCTTCAGAGGCCTGTGCAGGTTAGCGGCAAGGCCGGTAGGCGCGGTTCCGTCCCGGCCGTGGCATGCGGCGCAATAATTCGAAAACAATTCGGGGGCGGTCTTGTCAGCCGCGAAAGCGGAAGCGCACAGCAGAGGCAGACAAAGCCCTATGGAAAACGTTCTCCAGCGGTTCATCCTTGCTGGTACAGACTACTACGGTCACCGGACTGTTAGCGGGCGGTCACCGCTGGAATAGTGACCGCCCGGCTCTCAACGTCCGGACTGGTCGAAGTAGCCCTCGGCCAGATCGGGTTTAACCTGCAGGGCATGCTTCCAATAGCCCCGCGCCTCGTCGAGTTGCCCCTTTTGCTTCAGGGCGTGTCCCAGGTTCAGCAGGGCCTCGGCGAATTCGGGCTTCTCCGCCAGCGCCTCGCGGTAGAGGTGGATGGCATCGTCCACCTGCCCGGCTTTCTGCAGCAACAATCCTGTGTTGTAGAACAACTCCGGTGAGCGCTCGCCCGTTTCGATCAGTTTCGCCTGAAAATCGAGGGCGTCGTCGAACTGTTCGCGCTCGACGGCAATCGCCGCCAGCGCGCGCAGGGCATCGGCCGAGCCGGGATTCTGTTCGAGCACGGTCCTGAAGGCCGTGCTCGCGCGGTCCAGATCGCTGACGTTCCAGCAGGCCAGCCCCAGGTTCATCCAGGCCTCCGGCCACTGGTTGCGGCGCTTGACGCAATTCTCGAAAGCTTCCAGGGCCGGCGGATAGTCGTTGCGCTCGAGCCGCAGGTACCCGAGCCGGAACCACGCCTCGGGCATCTCCGCATTTTTCTGCAGGAGACGATTATAAAGTTGCTCGGCCTGTTCCTTTGCGCCTTCCTGCTCCACTACCGACGCGAGGTTGAAGAGCACGTCGGTCAGATCGGGAGCAATCTGCAGCGCGTGTTCGTAGGCGGCGCGCGCGCCCTGAAGGTCTCCCTGCTCCTGGCAGGTGACGCCCAGATTCACGTACGCCTCGCGGGAATCCGGCCGCAGCCGAATGGCCTGAGAATAAGCGTCCATGGCCTGCTTCCGCTGGCCGACTTTGTGGCACGCGACGCCCAGATTGAACCAGTTCTCGAATTTGTCGGGTCCCGACTCGGCCAGCTTCGCGCAGAGTTTTTCGGCGGCTTCGAAGTCCTCGCGATCGAATGCGCAGGCCGCCAGACCTTCGAGGGCGGTGGGCGAGGACGGGCTCGCGCTCAGCAGCCGTTCCGAGTACTCCTGGACGGCCTCGAAATCGTTTCGGCCGAGTGACAGGGCGATGAGATTGCCAAGGCACTCCTCGGAGCCGGGTTTGCGCTCGAGGACGGCCTTGTAAACCGCGGCGGCTTCGTCCAGACGGCCGAGCTTCTGCGCGGCAACGGCCTTGCCGAACAGCGCCGACGGATGGTCCGGCTCAACTGCCAGCACCGCTTCGAAGCCCGCAAGCGCCGCGTCCTTCTGCTCGAGATGCAGAAGACAAATGGCCGCCCCGACCCGCGCATCAACGCGCGCCGGATCGGCTTCGACCGCCTTGTTGAAGTGTTTGCCGGCTTCGCGCCATCGGCCCACACGCTCGTGGCACACAGCCGCATTAAAGTGACCATTCGGGTAGCCAGGCTCAATATCGAGCAGCTTCTCATAGCTCCCGGATGCCTCGTCGAACAGACCCAGTTCAAACTGGATCAGCGCCGCCGCGGCATACAACTGGCCGGATCTCTCTCCCGCCGACAGGGCTTCTCCGATCGTGTCCAGAGCCTCCCGGCGCTTTCCATCCAGGTGCAGCGTGACCGCTCTGGCAAGTAAGCCGGAGCCCGCGCGGCCGTCCGAGGATGCAGTCTTTTTCGTCTTTTCGCTCATTGATTCCAACTCCCGCTGGCGCTGCTCATTCCGTAAGGCGCGAGCCACGCGCATAGTCTCCCGAGCATGTCGTAGTGGTGCGATACGTCCACCCAGCGCAGTCGCGCGAGCTCTCCCCGGTTACAGAAAAACCCGACGCCACCACGCTTGAGCCGCCCGTCAGTCCAGAAATCGACAATCTGTCCCTGAATCATTAGGGTAAAATCATCACCCTGTACTTCCAGGCGGGCGCTGTACATCCGGTCAGTCCGCAGGGTGATCGGCAAGGGCCTTACCACGCGGCTCAGCTGCCTGCCTCCGATTACCGCGAAGTGCTCGACGTCGGCGAGCGGCAGAGGACCGGGTTTAGTGATGATGATGCGCACAGCCTGGAAGTTATCCGGGTCCACTGCGCGAAACACAAAGCCCATTCCTCGCTTCTCCAGATGGGCCAGAAATTCCAGCCGGTAATCGGAGAGTTTGAGGCTGGGGCGGTAGAGCGCGAGCGCCGCCGGCATAACGAATCCGTCACTGTCATACCGCCAGGCGGCGCCTTTGCGCGAGGGGGTCCAGTCATCCAGACCGGCGCGAAAGTCGTCGGTCAGGTCAACGGCCGCCCGGCTGAGAACGGTCTGTTTCAAATCCACCCACGGCCGGTTCAGGATGGCAAGGTGCTTCTCACTGTCAGAACTCGCCGATACCGCCGTCCGTCCCGCATCAAGGCGCCACAGGAGGAGAAGCAGCGGCGCCACCAACGCGAGGACTTTCAGGGCGACCGGAGCCCCGGACCACGCCCCCCGCAGGCGCCACGCCACATCTGCCCGATGCTGAACACATGGTTCCATGAATGCCGGGGGAACGGCTTCGGCCCGGAACCGGATCGATCGTAGCTCTACGCGGAACGAGGGTCCCGACGCCGGCTCCACGATGCAGGGTCCGGTTCTGAAAGAACACGCAGACCTCAGGGGGAATAACTGGAGACGCATAGGCGGGCCGGTTGTCGGCTTAGCCGTCGCTGCGTCGGCGTCGTCCGGAGCCGCTTCGCATTCGTGCTGAAGGCTTTCCCAGGCCTCGCGGTGAGCATCGGAACAGTAGTCACCGTTCCGCAGGTCGCGCAGAAGCGGTAATTGGGCTCCGCAATACAGGCAATACATTCCCAGCCTGACGCCTCGATTTCAATGCTAACGGCGCGCGCCGGTGATTGCTACGGGTTAAAGCGCTTATTGAGGCTTTGAATACTACGGGTTTACCAGGCAAGCCCAGGGCTTAGTGCTTAAGGATGAGGCTTGGCGAGGCTGCAACCAAACTGATCCCTCACGGTCGCGGCTGGAACTGAGCCGGTAACTGAGCCGCGCGCGTCAGCAAGCGGTAAACTAAGGCCGCGCTTCGTCACCGCTCCCTCACGGTCGCGGCTCAGCCAGCAAGTTCGGGCCTGGGAACTACAGAGGCAACGGCAGTGCCAGGGAGGCTCTGGACAGGGCACGCTCTAACAAATTGCTCGCTTCGGCTTCGCTCAACCCGCGCGACGTGGAGAGTTCGGTGAGCAGCATATACCGTGCACGGTCCAGCATCTTCTTCTCCCGGAACGAAAGCGGCTTCCGGGTCTGCTGGATGACCAGGCTCTTGAACACCTCCGCAATCTCCGGGAGACTGCCGTGGTTCATTTTTTCGGTGTTCTCCTTGAACCGGTCTTTCCAATCTGCGGTCCGCTTGCATTCTCCCTCGGCCAGGTAGCTGAGAACACGGGCGATTTCGCCGTTTCTCGTCACCTTCCTCAGGCCCAGATCGCCGACATGTGAGAACGGAACCATCACCGTCAGACTGTTCAGGCCGAGGCGCAGAAGATAGAATCGCTCACACCTGCCCTCGAAGGCTCGTGAGCTGATATTTTCAATGGTACCCACCCCATGGTTGGGGTAAACGACTCTTTCACCAATCTGGAAGGTCATACGCGGACCAGTACACCTGTCTGGAGTTGTTTCTCTGCGAATTTAACCCGGAAACTGAATGTTAAGCCGGGTTTAATGTTTTGTCAATATTAATAAACCACTTGCACGTTGCCCGCCATGCCGGAAACGCTGGGTGCCCGCGCGTAATCCTGGGGCAAATCGCGCAGTTTCCACCCACCCTATGTGTATGGTCTCACAAGGGTAGAACACGCTATTGGTGCTCGGGATAGTCCTGGTGCAGGTTCGCGGTGTCGGGAAGCTCACACGGCTGCGGGTTCTCTCTCGCGCCTGCGGGTACGCAGGCCAGCGAGGTACTCGGATAGCTTCATGGGTGTCGGCGCGCCTTTTTCCATCTGGCGCTGGACAGCCCTCTGGTATCTGCGAAGCGTCTCGCGTTTGGTGGCCTCGCGCACCTGACTGTCTTCGATATCGAGCAGGATATCGATCTCCCAGGGCCTGAAGGTGTTCCGGGCTATGCTGCCCCGAAGAAGCTCCTGCATCAATCGGTTGAACTGGGCCAGAACCGTCTCCGAATCAACTTCATTGCACTGGTGCGCAAATCCCATACCTGAGTCTCTTATCGGCCACGTCAGATGAGACGAATAGGTCCAGCCGTTCTCCACGCCCCTTACCTCCCCGGGGTTCCCTACCTCCTCTACATTCATTACTGCTAAACTCGTTTCGCTGATGAAAACACTGCATCGTGTTGCAGTCCTCGGCGCTGGGACCATGGGTTCCCGCATCGCCGCCCACTTTGCGAATGCCGGCATCGCCTCCCTGCTGCTCGACATTGTCGTGCCCGATGCGCCTGATCGCAGCGCCGCCGCCGTGAAAGGCCGCGACACCGCCGCGAAGCAGAAGCCGGCCGCATTCTTCAGCGCCGCGGCCCTGCCGCTGGTGCAGGCCGGCAACTTTGAGGACCACCTCGGCGGCCTCGCCGAGTGCGACTGGATCATCGAAGCGGTTACCGAGAATCTGGCCATCAAGCGCGATCTCTGGCGCCGCGTCGCCGCCGTGTGCCACCCCGGCGCGATCCTGTCCACGAATACCAGCGGCATACCGCTGGCACAGATCTCCGATGGCTTCGCGCCCGAATTCCGCCGCCGCTTCCTTGGGACGCATTTCTTCAACCCGCCTCGCTACCTGCACCTGCTCGAAATGATCCCCGGCGCTGACACCGATCCGGAGATCCTCACATTCGTCGAGGACTTCGCCGACCGCCGCCTGGGCAAGGGCGTCGTACGCTGCAAGGACACGCCGAACTTCATCGCCAATCGCATCGGCTCATTCCTGGCCGGCACCATCCTTAAATACATGGTCGAGTGCGGCTTCAGCGTCGAGGAAGTTGACGCCCTCACCGGCCCGCTGATCGGCCTTCCCAACAGCGCCAGTTTCCGCCTGCTCGATATTGTCGGCCTCGACGTGTGGGCGTTCGTCGGTTCCAACCTTTACGGCGCCGTCCCCGAAGATCCGTGGCGCGACCGCTTCCTGCCCGCCGCGTTCCAGCGCGAGATGCTCGACCGCAAGTGGATCGGGGAGAAGGCCGGCCAGGGCTTCTACAAGCGCATCGGTCCCAACCGCGAGATCCACGTCATCGACTGGCACACGCTCGAGTATCATTCGCTCTCCAAACCGAAGTTCGCCATCGCCGAGCACGCGAAACAGATAGACGACCTGCACATGCGCCTGCGCCTGCTGGTCAACGCCGAAGACCGCGCCGGCCGTTTCCTCCGGTCCGTCTTCACCGACCTGATCGCCTACTCCTCCGAGCGCATCCCGGAAATCGCCGACTATACCTGGCAAATCGATCGCGCGATGCGCTGGGGCTATGGGCACAAGCTCGGGCCATTTGAACTGGCCGAGGTCCTCGACTTCCCGCATCCCAAACTGGACGTCCCGCCTGAGCGCCCGGGCATTATCATCCTCGGCGACGTCAAACGGTCTGGCGGCATCGTCCAGCAGAACAACGGCGCATCGCTCGTCGATCTCGGCGATGGCGTTCTCTGCGTGGAGTTCCACAGCAAGCTGAACACGCTGGCGGAAGATGCGCTCTCCATGATCCACGCCGGACTGGCGCAGCTCGAATCGTCGTTCTACGCGCTGGTCATCGGAAATCAGGCCGACCATTTCAGCGCCGGTGCGAACCTCATGATGGTGCTGCTCGCCGCGCAGGAAGGCGAATGGGACGAGCTGAACGAGATGGTCACGCGTTTCCAGCAGATGAACATGGCCATCAAATATGCGGCGAAACCCGTAGTGGTGGCGCCGTTCGGCCAGACGCTGGGAGGCGGCTGCGAGATCACCCTGCACGCACCGCGAGTGCAGGCTTCGGCCGAGACATACATGGGCCTCGTGGAGGCAGGGGTTGGGCTGATCCCGGCCGGCGGCGGCTGCAAGGAGATGCTGCTGCGGCTCGGCGATGCGCGCAGGGCTTTCGAGCTGATCGGATACGCGAAGGTCTCCGGCAGCGCTTGCGAGGCGCGCGATCTGGGCTTCCTCCGCCCTGGCGACGCCATCTCCATGAACCCCGAGCGGCTCATCGGCGACGCGAAGGCTCTGGCGCGTTCGCTGGTGGACGGGTACGCCGCGCCGGCGCAAGGGGGCGTGAAGGTGAGCGGCAATGGAGCCTACGCGCCTCTGAAACTGGGCGTCTGGACCGCGCAGCAGGGGCATTTCATCAGCGATTACGACGCGGTAATCGGCGAGAAGCTGGCGTACGTCTTAAGTGGGGGACGTCTTACGGGAGAGCAAACCGTGTCCGAACAATACCTGCTCGATCTGGAGCGCGAAGCTTTCCTGAGCCTCTGCGGCAATGCCAAAACGCAGGAGCGCATGGCGCACACGCTTAAAACCGGCAAGCCGCTGAGGAACTGATCCGGCGCTGCAGGCTGAAAGCCTGCTCTACCGTCGCTGCCCGGTCCGTAGTAGAGCAGGCTTTCAGCCTGCACGTAACTGAAGGAGTTTATGGCCGAAGCTTTCATCATCGATTGCCTCCGTACGCCGGTCGGAAAAGCTCCGCGCGGAGCGCTCTGCAACACGCGGCCTGACGACCTGGCCGCCACCGTGATCCGCGCATTGCTCGAACGCCATCCCGAAGTCGCCGCGTCCGAAGTGGACGACGTGATTCTCGGCTGCGCCATGCCCGAAGCCGAATCGGGGGCCAACATGGCTCGCATCGCAGCGCTGCGGGCCGGCCTGCCTGACACGGTTCCAGGCGTCACCATCAACCGCTTTTGCGCTTCAGGATTGCAGTCCATAGCCATGGCCGCCGAGCGCATCCGGGGCGGCGGAGCGGATATTATCGTGGCCGGCGGCGCGGAGTCCATGAGCCTGCTGCCCTTCGGCGGGAACCGCTTCTCGCCGAATCCATGGCTGGTGGACAACTATCCGGAGGTCTACATGTCCATGGGGCTCACCGCCGAGCAGCTCCAACGGAAGTACGGCATCAGCCGCGAGGATCAGGACGCGTTCGCTTATCGCAGCCATCAGAACGCTTTGCGCGCGCAGTCCGAGGGCCGCTTCGATGAAGAGCTGGTCTCGGTGGAAGTGGAAACCACGTCGCTCAACGGCAACGGCTCGAAGCCCGTCACGCAGAAGTCGGCGCTTCAGCGCGATGAAGGCCCGCGCGCCGACACCTCACCCGAAGCGCTGGCAAAGCTGAAGCCCGCCTTCATGGCCGACGGCACGGTGACCGCCGGCAACTCTTCGCAGACCAGTGACGGCGCCGCGGCCGCACTGGTGGTGTCCGAGAAGAAGGCGCGCGAGCTCGGCCTGAAACCAATGGCGCGCTTCGTCAGCTACGCTGTCACGGGCGTGCCGCCGGAGATTATGGGCATTGGTCCGGTGAAGGCCATCCCAAAGGCGCTCGCGATGGCCGGCCTGACGCTGGCCGATATCGGCGTCATCGAACTGAACGAGGCGTTCGCGGTACAGGCGCTGGCGGTGATCCGCAACGCCGAGCTACCGATGGATCGGCTCAACGTAAACGGCGGCGCCATTGCCCTGGGCCACCCGCTCGGCTGCACCGGAGCGAAGCTGACGGCCACCATTCTTCGCGAGATGCCGCGCCGCAACGCCCGCTACGGTATGGTGACCATGTGCGTCGGCGGTGGCCAGGGCGCTGCCGGAATATTCGAAAGGAGCTCGTTGTAGAGTAGGCTTTCAGCCTGCGACTCACTATGGCCACGACATCCCCATCGCTCAAATCGCTCGGAGGCGGCTTCCTGCTCGAACCCGCCCGCGCCGAAAACATGTTCACTCCCGAGGATTTCACCGACGAGCACCGCGCCATCGCCCGCACCACCGAGGAGTTCTGGAACAACGATGTCGTCCCCAACCTCGATCGCATCCAGCATCAGGAACCCGGCGTAGCCGTGTCGGTGTTGCGCAAATCGGCTGAGCTGGGCCTCACCGCGGCCATCGTCCCCGAAGAGTACGGCGGCATGGAGATGGACCTGGCATCGGCCATGATCATCGCGCAGGGGCTGGCGAAGGATGGGTCCTACGCGGCCTGGCACGGCGCGCAGGCGGGCATCGGCACGTGGCCGCTGCTGCTGTTCGGTACGGAAGAGCAAAAGCGCCGGTACCTGCCGAAGCTGGCCGGCGGAGAATGGGTGGCCGCGTATTGCCTGAGCGAGCCGCAGGCGGGTTCGGATGCGCTCGCCGCGCGCACCCGAGCGGACCTCAACCCCGCAGGCACGCACTACATCCTCAACGGCCAGAAGATGTGGATCACCAACGGCGGCGCCGCGGACCTGTACACCGTGTTCGCGAAGATCGGCGGCGAGAAGTTCACGGCGTTCCTGGTGGAGCGCAGCTTTCCCGGCGTGCGGCCCGGCGCGGAAGAAAAGAAGATGGGCATCAAGGGCAGCTCCACCACGCCCGTGTTCTTCGACAACGTCGCCGTACCCGTGGAAAACCTGCTCGGCGAAATCGGCCGCGGCCATATCATCGCGTTCAATATCCTCAACCTCGGCCGGCTGAAGCTGGGTCCGTTTGCGATCGGCGGCGCGAAGGAGGTTCTTCGCGTTTCGATCAGGTACGCACAGGATCGTAAGGCGTTCGGGCACGCCATCGCCGATTTCGGCCTGATCCGCCACAAGCTGGCCGAGATGGCTGTCCGGATCTATGCCACCGAGTGCATGACGTGGCGCACGGTCGGCCTGGTTCAGAACGGTGGGGCGGGCCCCCGGCCTGCGGCGGGCGCCTCGCCCGCCTCAGCGTTCGACGCGGCCTCGCTCATGCACTCCGCCGAAGAGTTCGCCGCCGAGTGCTCTTACGTGAAGATCTTCGCGTCGGAAATGCTCGACTATGTCGTTGACGAAGGAGTCCAGATCCACGGCGGCTACGGCTACCATCAGGACTACGCCGTCGAGCACGCCTACCGCGATTCGCGCATCAATCGCATCTTCGAAGGGACGAACGAAATCAACCGGCTGCTCGCCACCGGGATGCTTTTGAAACGCGCCCAGCGCGGCCAGTTGCCGCTGGTAGAAGCCGTGAAGCGCCTGCAGAACGAGCTTCTGGGGGGCCAAAGCTCGCAAGCCGGCTCGGACGACGCCCGCGTAGTTGAGAACGCGAAGAAGACCGCCCTGTTCTCGCTCGGCATCGCCTACCAGAAATTCTTCAACGATCTCGAAAATCAGCAGGAGGTGCTGGCGGCCATCACCGATATTGCGATGAACGCGTACGTGATGGAGTCGTGCGTGCTTCGCGCGCAGAAGGTGGGCGACAAAGGCGGCCTCGCCAGGAACATGACCGCGGTGTTCCTGCACGAAGCTCTGGACATCGTGGAACGCTCGGCACGCAAGGTGCTTGCCGCCTGTTCGGAAGGCGATGCGCTGCGCATGAATCTATCCATCCTGAAGCGATTCACGAAGGCCGACCCGGTCAACTCCATCGGGCTGCGGCGCGAAATCGCCGAACGTATTCTCGCCGGCCGATGAAGCTGATCGTTCTGGTCGGCCTGCCCGGCTCGGGCAAGTCGGCCTGGGCGGCGCGCCAGCCGTTCAGGGCGTTGTCGTCGGATGATACGCGCCTGCTTCTTGCCGATGATCCGACGGTCCAGATCATCCACCGGCGAGTGTTCGCGACGATCCGCTATCTGGCGCGGCAACGCATGGAGCTGAAGCGGCCGATCACGTGCATTGACGCGACCAACCTCACGCGCTGGGAGCGCCGGCAGTGGATCCGCCTCGCCGACGCGGTGGACGCCGTGCCCGAAGCAGTCTTCTTCGACACGCCGCTGGAGGTGTGCCTCGAGCGCAACCGCGGCCGCACGCGCGTGGTACCGGAAGAGGTGGTCCGCGAAATGGCCTCACGCCTCGAACCGCCGGCGGTTCAGGAGGGATTCATGCGCGTCGTCACGCTGCGGTGAGTTGGAACAGTCCCATCGCAAGGGCTCAAGAACTGATTTCCGTTCGAGGCAGTCGCTGGAAGCTCTTCGAGTCGAGAATGGAATGGGCTCGTTCCCAGTCATAATTCGACCTCCAACTATAAAGTGCCGCCGAGATGTCGTTCCACAGAGGCCGGTCCCGGCCGTCTGCTCGGCGTGCGTATTCTTGAGCGTACGAAGCTAGGGCACGACCCCATTCCTGACTTTTTAGGGATCCCGGTTTTCTTTCTGAAATATTTAAGTATTGTTCCTCGAACGCCTTCCCGCTACGGACGCTCGCCCAATCAGCCGCGCGCACACGGGTGCCTGAGAACCCATGGGCTTCGTCGATTCGTGCAGCAACCTCTGCCAGTTCGTTCGCAGTAAAGTTTGCAAATTCGAAATCAGGCCGATGTGCCGCGACCGAACCGATCACACAATCATCCTTTACGAGTTTACGCACCGCCTTTTCGTTCGGCGCGTTGTCGAGATCAAACCAAATAATGCTAAACCGCCTGAGCGCTCGGTCCTGGCGCAGCATATCGCTCAAATTGATGACCGCATTCCCCCTCCCAGCGACGATGGATCCCTTGAGGTTAACAACCTCAATCGCAACTTTGGCCGCTTCGGGCATCATTTCATTAACGAAGCCGAGTTCCGTATCGCCCCCTACGTACCACCGAACCGCGCTGCCGGTGAAAAGACCAAAGCGGTATGCGACATATGGTTTCGACTTGAGTTCGTCATCAAGTGGACGCTCCGACCCGAAAGCTCTCGTGCGGCTGCCCAGGACCCAACGCCCAAAGGCCTGGTCCTCCTCAAGCCACTGGATCCCGTGAGCATCCTCAAAGGCGCGCCAGATGACTTCGGCGATATGTCGTAGCCACAGTGCGCCGGAGAGACGGCCCCGTACTTTGCTTCGCGCGTCCCACGTCGAAACACGCAGGAGGACATAAAGCTCGGCATTATCGTCCACTACTGCTGCATCTCGGCGCAATGACTCATGAATCCGCCGCCATTTATCGCAATCGAGTTGCTTGATGAAGGCCAGCGCGTTTTGGCGATAGCCTTCCAATACGCCCCTGTGCTGCTGTTCGTTCACTCCGCCTCCCAGAGTCATCCAATCAACTATTCGAGGCCAGTAAATCGGTTCGAACAGAATCGCCAGATCGGCCGCCGCATTCCCGTCCATTGATTTTGCCGTCGCTTGGCGCTCACGGACTTCTTGCCGACTCAGTCGCTTTTGCGGAGCCGCTGAGTATCCCGTCCGCAAAAGCTGCCAAAGCGGATACATCCGAAACGGGTGGAAGAGGGGGTTCCCGCCGTAGTCGGTTCCGTCGGTGTTAAGCCAACAAGGCTCACAAATATCTCTTGCACGTTCTTCGAGTGCAGGCGACAAACCTCTCTCCCGAGAAAAGGTGATGAGATCCCGCGCCGTAAGCAATCGATTCTGCTGTAGGAGTTCGAGGTTCCGCACCATTTGTGTCCTTGTACTGGCTAAGCACCGACACATCTTCTTCTTCAAGCACTGGCATCAGACAATCAGCATACGAAAGCTCTCATGCGACGGCGATTCGCGGTCTGCCAGCAGGATGCGTCGCGGATCACTCGTAAGAGGACGAGTTCGTCTAAGCAGCCAAAAGGCCCACTGTGTAAAGGATCTTAACGGATGCGGTAATCATCGCCCGCGGATATCGGCGATGAACTCATCGACAGACGAATAACCCAGTTCGGAAAAGCGCTCGCCGCAGTGGCTCTTCCATTTGGCAAGATCGAGTTTCGTTGGTAGGACCACCGATCCCTCTTCTGCCTCGTTCGGTCGGGGAGCTTGTTCGCAGTCGTTCTCGCTTTCCTTCACGAAACCCTCACCCGGTAGCTGACCGCTTCCTCGCGCCGCCGCGCGTGCGCTTCCCCGGCTCGGATGCAGCCGCCTCGTCGATCTGCGTTACCTCCGCGATGCCCGCCGGCTTCTTCGCGATCAGCAGGCTCTGCTTCAGCGCTTCCATGATGTCGATCACGCGCGCGGTTTCCGGCTCCGGCGGCGCCACCACCTCGCGACCCTGTACCTTCGCGTCGATCATGGCCTGCAGGTTGTCCCGATACGAATCCCGGTACTTGTCGGGCTGGAACTCGGCCGAAAGCGATTCGATCAGCATGGTGGCAAGCTGCAATTCCTTGTCCTTCACCAGCGAGGTATCGGTGCGGAACTCTTCCACCTTGCGCACCTCATGCGCGTAGTACATGGTGTGCATCATCAGCCCATTCGGCCCGGGCCGGAACAGCGCGATGTGCTCGCGGTTGTGCATGGTGATCTTCGCCACGCCGGTGTATCCGGTGCGCCGCAGCGCCTCGTAGAGCAGCGCATACGGCCGCTCGCCGGCGTCGTCGGGCGCCATATAGTAGGAGCTTTCAAAATAGACCGGGTCCACTTCGGTCGATTTCACGAACTCGAGGATCTCCATCGTCTTCGCGCTCGGGGGCGCCATGCGCTTGATCTCTTCGTCGTCGATCACGACGTAACGGTCTTTTTCGTACTCGAATCCCTTGACAATGTCGCTGCGCGGAATCGGCTTGTCCTCGGCCTGGCAGTAAAGCACCTGCTTCACGCGGCTGTTGTCTTCTTTGTGGAGTTGATTGAAGCTGATGGATTCGCCCCGCGCCGCCGTGTACAGCTTTACCGGGAACGATACCAGACCGAACGTGACATGACCTTTCCAGACCGTGCTTGCCATAGATCCTCTCTGCCGGGCCGCCGAAGCGCGCCTGACCAGAATACCCCTGAACGCAAAACGTTTTCAAGCACTTCTGGTTGGGAAGGTTGGGAAGACATCGGAGCCCATTGTAATTGTGGCTTCAGCGGCCTGTACTACTACATCGCAGAATCATCGCAGACCGCGAAGAATCTTCATCCCCGTGGGGCAGACGATCGGGTTTTGTCGTCTGCCGTTGCCCGGGCACTCGAACAGGCAGACGACATAAACCGATCGTCTGCCCCACAGGCTGCGCGTTAATTCAAGCCGCAGAGGCCCGGCGTCGGACAGCGGCCGCCCGCGCACGGCGGCAAATCCGAGCCTTTGCTCTTCGCCGTACCGGCGTGCGCCGCGAACGTCGAGAGTTCAGTCCGCAGGTGCGATTTCCCGCACGACGGACAGGCGATCTCGTCGCCCTGGCGTCTCACCAGCTTCTCGAACTTCGTTCCACAGTCCTGGCAACTGTACTCGTAAATAGGCATGATTGCTCTCCGGTCGCTATCCTGATTCTACCCCGCCGCTTGTCCCTCGCTCAGCCGCGCCTCCAGCACGATCATGGCGAGCAGCAGGAACACCATGCAGGTGCCAAGCAGCGGGACGATCATCATCGCGCGAATGCCCCACCACTCCGCCATGAACCCAATGGACCAGGGCGCCAGCATGGCCCCGGTAAAAGCAAGTGAGAAGAGGCCGCTGTAAACCGAAGGGCTGTAATAGGGGAAACGGCTGCCGATCTTCTCGGCCGTGAGCGGGAAGATGGAGGCGAATCCCGCCCCGGTGAACAGGATTCCGGCCACGGCGCCCGACATGTTGTCGGTGAAACTCAGCAGGACGCAACCGAAAAGGGCCGCTGCGGCCGACAGCAGCAGCAATCTGCCGTGCCGGATGCGCGCGAGCAGCGCCTGCGCCAGCACCCGGCCGGACAACAGCGCGCCCCAATACAGCGCCAGCATGAAAATGGAGCGCGCGGGGCTGATGCCCAGTCTCTGGATCAGGAACAGCGGCAGCCAGCCGGCAATCGACCACTCGTTTGCGAACTGAAAGAACAGCAGCAGGGCCAGCAGAATGGCCGCAGGCGAACGCAACTGGCGCGTTAGCAGCTCGGCATCCGCGGGACTGGGTTCGGCGCGCGTCAGCCGCGCCTTCGCGAAGACGAGCCCGAAAACGGCCGGAAACACGGCCAGCAGCGCGAGAATAGCCGGAGCAGAGTACACGTAGAATGTCCCGGCAACGAGCAGCGCGGTGGTGACGCAGCCCAGCCCGAAGACGACTCCGGCAAGGTTCAGGGTTGCCGCGCCGTCCAACCGGTATAGCGGAGAAACGCCTTCGAGCAGACCGATGCTTAGTAACCCCGACGCCATCCCCAGCCAGAACAGGCCGGGCAGCCTCCAGTACGGCGAGGCCGATCCCGTTACCGCCAGGAACAGCAAGCCGCCGGCCGCCAGAAAGGCCCCGAGCGAGGCCGTAAACGCGGGGCCTCGGCGCGTTACTACCGTCTGGCCCGCGCGCATGGAAACCAGCAGGCCGGCGTTTAGCAGCAGGAAGTAGACTCCGGCCCCGATGTAATCGGAGCTGAGGTGAAAGCGCCATGCGGGCAACGCCGCGCCAGGAAACGAGAGAAGCAGTCCGGTGAGGAAAAAGCCGGCAAGCGCCACCCGGCCGCCGACCGGTCCGGAAACGGCTGCGTTCGGACGAGAAGACGCCGTGCCCGCTCCACTATTGGACAAGCTTGTATTCTATCCCCTCCGCAAACCTGTACGGTAACGCGGTTACCGGATATGGAATCCTGGATCGGCGGGCGGATCAGCCGCCCTGAGATCAGCCACTTACGGGCTGGCCGGGCGATTGCTCGACGGCAGGTAGCTCAGAGGTCTAAAGAGCAAGGTTCGTGTGGGTGTTGCCTCCCTCGTGAGGCTTTCGGCGGCGCATAGAGAGTCTGTCTTCGGCTCCCGGCAACGGGAAACCCTGACCACCGAGGATGGACTGCTTTAGTGCGGCCTGTCGCGCCCCGCTCGTTCGGGCGGGGCTGCTCTTTCGTCGCTTTATCTCACGCCGGCAACCGCAGCAGCAGGTCCGAACACATTGTCGTGAACTGCTCCACCCATTCGCGCGCTTCCGGGTCTCCGGCGGTGGCGCGACCACGCATCTGCGGCAGTGTGGTCTGAATTGCTGTCCAGCATTTGTTCTGTATTGACCAGAACACAACCGGAAAAGGCAGCCGCCGGGCCACCGCAACCAGACGCGCCAGGCGTGCCATCACCGCCAGACTATCCGGCTCCCCGCTGAAAGCGTCGGAGAGCCGCTCCAGCGTCTTACGCAGCTTGTACTCCAGCGTGGTGGTGTCCAGCGCGACTCCCAGGGTTTGCGCCTCTTCAATCTCCGACTGCACTTCGGCCGGGTCGACGTCCGGTGATGCAAAGATATGCCGCAACCGGCTGTTCAGCGCGTAGGCGGCGGTTGAGCGCATGGCCTCCGGGAGCGGAATATGCAGGTCTGTGAGGTAACGCATCAGCGGCGCATGATTTTCATAGAGTTGCCGGTAGGCCAACTCCGCGTCTTCGAGCGTCGTGTCGAGGATCAGGTTCAGAATGCGCCGCTGCTCGTCGCGAAACAGAGATTTGATGGAGTATTTCCCAGGGCCGAATTCCTGCTCCAGCAGGCTGATCACCTCGGCAAGATCGGCGTGGGAGAAAGCGCGCGCAAGTTCCGCCACGGTGCGGTCGTACGCTTTGCGGCCGCCATACTCGCGGATGTCGGCGTGAACGTTGTGGTCACCGAAATGGAGCGCGCCGAAAGTAAACAGCTCGGAAGATTGTGTAATGCCTGACGTGACCCGAATCCGGCCCATGGCCAGCCGGTTCCGGCCCGCGCGCATGGTCCGAAAATCCTGCGTCTCCACGGCGTAGGCGAAGATATTGGCCTGCTTCGGATACTCCTCGAACAGCGAGCTGACGGCGAAATGCGCCCCCACGCGCTGCAGCGTCACGATGGCGGGCTTCACGGAGGCTTCGTAAATGGCCGCCCCGTCACGCCGTTCCGGCACATTGCTGCGCGCCCGGGCGAGCCGCTGCAGGAACTCCGGCTCGATGCTCGATCCCGCCACATCCTCGGCGAGCTGCACCACGCGCCCGGCATACTGGATCACCTGCACCGTTTCGATGCCCGACAGCTCGGCGAAAAACCAGCCGCAACTCGTGTACATCAGCATGGCGTGGCGCTGCATCTCGAGTAGCTTCCACACCTCGATCACTTCCTTGTCGGTCAGCTCGCGGGTGGCATGCCGCGCGAGGAACCGGCGGCGCCGCTCGGGCGAACGGTCGAGCACCACCTGAATGTAGTCGTTGCGCGCCTGCCAGGGATAACGAAGATACGCCGCGGCCCTCTGCTCGTAAAGAGGCGCCACGGTATCGCGCAGCCAGTCGAGCGCGGCGCGCAGGGGCGCTCTCCATTCCTGCGTCCAGCCGGGCTGGCTCCCGGTGTTACAGCCGCAGTCGGTGGACCAGCGGCCTACCCCGTGCGCGCAGCTCCAGGCGGTGTTTTCGAGGACCTTCACCTCGTGGGTGGGCGGGTTCTTTTCCAGAAACTCGGCGTAATTCGTGATCTTCGCGGGCCCGTTGGAATCGATATGCCGCAGCGCCCACGCCAGCGCCATCTCTCCGAAGCGGTGATGATGACCGTAGGTTTCGCCATCGGTAGCGATATTCATCAACTGCGGCCACGTGCGCACGTCGGAGAAGCCGCTCAGCAGGCGGCTGGCGAACTTCTCGCCATTGTCGAGCAGCCGTTCGAAAGCCACCGACTGAGACACCGGCCCGTCGTAAAAGAACAGCGCGATGGTTTTGCCGGACGGCATCTTGCAGAGATACGGCCGCGTCGGATCGATACGCGAGCCGCTGACGTCCTCCCACGCGCCGCCCTCGAGTGGGCGAATCGACTGCGCCTGCGCGGGCGCGAGTATCGTGAACCGGATGCCCATCTCGGCCATCAACGAGAGCGACTCCAGATCGACGGCGGTCTCGGGCAGCCACATGCCCTCCGGCGCGCGCGCGAAGCGGTGCTGGAAGTCATCAATGCCCCAGCGCACCTGCGTGTGTTTGTCGCGGCTGTTGGCCAGCGGCATGATCAGGTGGCTGTAGCACTGCGCGATGGCCGAGCCGTGACCGCTGAATCGCGCCCCGCTCGCGCGGTCGGCTTCCAGGACCAGCGCGTACCCCTCGGGAGCCTTCTCCTGCATCCAGGAAAGCAGCGTGGGACCGAAGTTGTAGCTGATGCTCTGATAGTTATTGGCGATGTGCTCGATGCGTTTCTGGTCGTCCAGAATTCGCGCGGACGTGTTGGGCGCGTAGCACTCCGCCGTCACGCGCTCGTTCCAGTCGTGATACGGATACGCCGAATCCTGTAGTTCGATGGCCTCGAGCCAGGGGTTCTCGCGCGGGGGCTGATAACAGTGGGCGTGGATGCAGAGATAACGGGCCGGCAAGACTCTATCTTACCGGCGCCGCTTGTTGGCAATTGTGGGGCGGGCGCCTCGCCTGCGGCCGACGCCTCGTCGGCCTGCTCGGTTTTCCCAGGCGGGCGGGGCGCCCGCCGCAGGCGAGGGCGCCTGCCCCACCGTCATTTCGACCAGTTCAGCGCCTTGCACATGTCGAGGTCCGTGTTGACGTCGGCGCCGCTCACGAACGTAAACGTTACGTGTACATTCCGATAGCAACCCCAGCCGTTGTAGACCACCGCAAAGCCGCCGGCCGGCGTGGTGGAGGGTATGGTCATTACGTTACCCGGCGTATCGAAAGTCCAGGTGACCTTGCTTACGCCGTAGTGTGACGCCAGCTCGGCCCCGTTCTTCAGCCAGACTCGGAATTCGAATCGCCGCTGACCTCCCTGCGAATCGATCTCGCGAGAGCTGGCACCCAATTCCGGAGGAGACATGGGCGGGGGACCCATCTTCGACATCGCGGCGGAATGCGGCGCAGGCCGCTGCTCCATCGGACTCTGATTTTGCAGGACCGCCAGCACGCGATCGGCGTCGAATGACGGCGAAGTTGTAGGGGTCTGCAGTCCCGAGTGCTGCCGCGACCATGCCTCCACCTGTGTGACCAGGTAGTTCCTGAGCTCGCCGGCAGTTACCCGTCTATCGCCATCCGCGTCCGCCGCGCCATTCAGGCCCTGCACCAGAAACCAGGTGAATACGCCGTGCTTCAACTGCCCGTCTTCCATCGAAACCTGATTCGCCGCCGCGGAAAGAAAGCCCATGTTCAACTCCTGCAGGTGCGAGAGTTCCTGTTCCCACACGGCGCGCACTGCCGGGATAATGTTATCCGTGCTGCGGACCGCTACGCCGTGCTCCGTATAGACCGCCGCCGCGTGACAGGCATCGATGAAAAACAGCATCTGCTTCGCCGTAATGCGATGCCGGAGGTCGCGCAGGAAGGTGTCGGCGCGGATCCCCAGCGCGTACGGATCGGATGGATCGCCGTCGTAGGGCATGAAGTAAGCCTGGTCGGAATCGTCCAGCACGCCATGGCCGGCGAAGAAGATATAAACAATGTCGTCGCTGCTGGCGCGCCTGCTGATCCACGCGATTTCGTCGTAGATGCCGGACCGCGTGGCCGCCTCGTTCAGCAATACGCGAACGTGGTCCGGGGGAAACGAGCCGGCGGCGGGCGACTGGAGGAAGTCGGCGAACAGCTTCGCATCCGCATCGGGGAAGCGGAGTTGTTCGGTCTCCCTGAACTTCGGGTAACCTCTTATGCCGACAACCAGGGCGTAGCCACGGCTGTTCCACGCGCCGGGTTGCGCGGCTGCAGTTGCGGCATCGGCCAGAGCGAACAGAATCACGCCAACTGCGCGCAGTTCAGCTTTCATGTTTTCCCTCTCGTGCGAGTCGAGGAGGAACTCGCGAACCAGAAGCCGATGGCCGGCGCTACGAGCCACGACAGCGTCGAGCCGAAGAACATCATGTCCCTCACCGACTGCTCCACGGTTCCCCACAGCAAAACCACCCTCAGCAGAATGCCGAGAATGGCCAGGTTCCAGATGGCCGACGCGACCCCGGCCAGAAAAAAAGCCGTTCCGGGTTCTCCCGTATCGGCCGGCTTCTTCGCGCGTACGGAGAAATAGTAGCCCAGGA
The DNA here is from genome assembly GCA_963780655.1 of uncultured Acidobacteriota bacterium. Classification (GTDB taxonomy): domain Bacteria; phylum Acidobacteriota; class Terriglobia; order Bryobacterales; family Bryobacteraceae; genus CAWACP01. The sequence continues at coordinate 188,601 of CAWACP010000005.1, forward strand.
TGCCGCCCAGATACGGAGCATACAGCGCGCTCAACTGGCTCAATCCCGCGCGAAAGTTATCTTCGAAGATCCAGTTGTCGAGATAGAGATAAAGCAGCAGCGTGACGTTCACGAGGAAGAAACCGAACCACGCCGCCAGCAGGGTCTGGCGGGCGCCCTTTGCCGTGAAGCGCTTGCCGGCCGCGGCGGTCATCGGAATCTGAGCGAGCCGCGTCAGCAACTCGCGGCACTTGCGTTGATACAGGTCTTCGCGGCCCTCGCGACGCCAGGTCGATTCGGCGCGGAGCTGAAACTCGATCAGCGCTTTTACCGTGCACGCCACGCCGGACGGCCGGTCCTGAACTTCCACTAAATAGGAAATTCGCCGAGCCCTCATGCGCCGGCTCTCGGCGGGGTCAACCAGGTCGGAGCGCTCGGACGAATTGGTGACGTACTGGACATCGTCGGGATTGAGAGCCGAAGTGCGCACGCTGAAGTTCAGGTCGTCCTGAAGAACGCGGAACACCGCCGAAAGAAATGCCGTCTTCGAGGGAACGGCTCGTTCTTTGGACAGCGGATAGCGATACAGATCGTAGTCGGTGGGAATGTCCACGCCGCGGACATCCTGCACATCCACCTTCACCGTCTTCGCCGAGAATCCCTGCGGACCTTCCACCACCAGGGTGTACGCGGTTGACGCTTTCGGCGAGACGTCGAGCGAGCCGGAGTGCGGAACTTCGCCAACCCCGAGCACAACGGCCCTGTTTCCCGCCGGAGCGCTCCAGGTCAGGTGAGCGGACGAGCCCGGCGCAACTGCGGCCGGAGAAGCGGAGAACTCCACATCGGCAGCCCAGGCCGCCGCGGCGAGAACGAGCAGAAACGCAGGCTTCATCGCTGGATGGCCAGGTAATTATAAGCGATTTCCCGATATTGACGAAAGCCCCGGGACAGCCCAGCTCTGCGGTTATTCTCAGCTCACCGTCCAGTAAACCGAATAGCGCTTGCCGAAGGTGCGGTCGAACGGCGCCAGAGTGACGTCGCGTTCCTGACCTGCGGTGCGGAACGTCAGCGGCTTGTCTGCCGGCTTGATCCACGAGTTCGGATCGGCACCGGCGGCGCGGAACTTCGGAACACTCTCCGGGTGTTCGCGGATCTCGGGACCGAGCGGACCCGTGATCAGTTCCTTCGTAAGACCCTCTGAGCCGAGATCGCCGGCCAGCACCAGCGGGCCATAGAGCACGGCCTGCACCGTCGGGTCGTCCGGCATCTTCTCGATGTGCAGGCTCATGGGCATTTCCAGCTCCACGCGGTCGCCGGTCTTCCACGTGCGCGCCAGCGTGAGATAGCTTCCCGGACTCGCACTCGCCTCCAGCGGACGCCCGTTGATCTTCACCGCGACGCCGGACACGGCCCAGTATGGAATCCGCAGCCGGACCGGCATGTGCACCGGATGCGTGGCCGTAATGGTCAGCGTAGTGGATGGCGAGTCGGGGAACGTGTTCTCCTGCCGGACCCGCACGCCCTTTTCTTTCCAGTTCAGCTCCGACGGAATGAAGAGGTTCACGAACAACCCATCGTCATCGTGAAAATAGATGCTGTTGTTCAGCTTCGCGAACTCTTCCACCCCCGTGCCGGTGCAGCACCAGAAGGAATCGTCTTCCGTGTTGAAGGTCTTCCAGGCAGCCCGGCGCGAGAGACAGATAATACTGCGTGTGGCCGCTCTCCGGATCCATCGCCCCGAGCCGGTGGTTGTACAGCGTGCGCTCGTAGTAGTCGAAGTAACGGGGATCGGCGGTCCAGCCGTAGAGATGCCGCGTGAGCTTCAGCATGTTATAGGCGCAGCAGCATTCCGTGGTGTTGACGCCACGCTTTAATTCCGCCGCGAGGCGTCGCGGCTCCATCAGCCATCCTTCGTTGTTGCTCGTTCCGCCGGTGACGTAAGCGCGTGCGCTGGTCACTTCATACCAGAAGAAATCGGCGACGTCGTGAAAGCGCTCGTCGCTGCTGATCTCGTAGCGGCGGGCAGCGCCGATCACCTGCGGGATATGCGTGTTGACGTGGAGCCCGCGCAATTCATCGCGGCGCGCCGCCAGTGGATTGAAGAAACTTTTCTTCGTGAACCGGTCGCCGGCCTTCGCATACCGATCCTCGCCGGTAATTGCGGCGAGGTTGTACAGCACCTCGTTCATGCCGCCGTATTCGGTGTTCAGGATGTCCTGCATGTGCGGCTCGGGCATGCCGGCGCTCCACTGATCCGCCCAGTCGGCCATCCCGCGCAGAACCTCGAGCGCCTGGCGGTTATCGCAATGCTCGGACATGTCGAGCATGCCCGCCATGATCTTGTGGACGGTGTAGAACGGCGCCCAGACCTGCTTGCGCGCATTCAGGCGATCGAAATACTCCAGCGGAAACGCGCTCAGATAGCCGCCGCTGAGTTTCTGCTGGCACTTTGCCAGTTCGCTGACGATGGCGTCGCCCTTCGCTTTTATGTCCTTGTCGCCCGTGGATGAGTACATCAGCGCGCACGCCGAAAGGTAATGCCCCGTGAAGTGGCCGCGCAACTCACAGTCCGGCTTCTCCCAGCCGCCGAACGGTTGCGCGGACGAGGTGAGCCCGGCGTTGATATGGAAGTTATGCACCAGCCGGTCCACCGGCAGCCTTTGCATGTACCCGAGGTCGGCTTCGCGAGCTTTCTGGAAGGGACTGGGCAGAAGCCGCACATCCGTCATCGCGAACGCCTGCACCTTGCCGGGGGCGGCGCTGCGGACGAATTCGATAGTTTCTCCGAATGCAGGAGTCTCGGGCGGGATCCCTCTGCGGCGCGGGACGGCGGTGTTCTGCGGCGCCGCGTTGGGGCTCGGTGGTGCGGCCGGCGTGGCCTGTTGTGCCAGCAACGGACCGGCAGCGCCCCCCGCGAAGGCAAATGCGGCAAACTTTCGGCGGCTCAGGGGTGTGGACCTGGATACGGGCATGAGGACAGCTTACCTCCGCAATAGATTATAGATTATCGTGCAGCAACTCGGATTATCGAAAGCGACCACGGCGGCAGATCAGCGCGAAAATGCGGCCCGAGGCCATCAATCATGGTGGAAACGGGGACAATCTTCCGCGGCTGCTCGAACGAGTTCTCGTCAGTCGGGCCCGCCGAGGTCAGCCTGATCAGCTTCCCCTCCGGCCCCACATGCTGCACTCCTGTAATTGAGACGTCCAGTGCGGCGGATTCGCTCCCGGTGTTCAGCGCCTTAATTATCAACTCGCCGGCGCTCTCGTCGCGGCCGGCTACAGCGAGAACCGTTTCCTCCAGCGGCGCCGTGACATCGTTCACCAGCTTCCCATCCAGATAACAGCGGACGGATCGGTCGCGCACCTCGACGCGCACGTCGTACCACCGGCCGGCTTCAACGCCGGCATGGACCGGGGTTCCAATGATCTCGTCATCGGCCTCAACGGCGTGGAGATGGTTTCCGAAGCCCCCGACGTTCCACTCGATACGGCGGTTGTCCACCGAGCCCAGGACAACCACGAACCCCTCGCGGCCACGTACCTTGCGAGCCTTCAGCGATACCGTAACGTCGCGCCAGCCGGGATCTCCGAAGTAGCTCCAGGCAACGGCCTCGTTCTCCTGCCGGTACATGCCGTCCTCAACCGCCCATTTGCCTGCGTTGTCGTCAGCCGTGGGCCGCCAACCTTCAGCGTTCCTGGCGAAATCAGATTGATACAGCACGCGGCCTCCGGATTCCACGCGGATATCTTTGAAGTCGGCCGCGGTGTTGTAAGTGCCGAGGCCAATGCGGCCCGCTATTGGTTTCTCCTGCGCGGGCGTGTAAGTCACCTGCGTCGGCACGACAATGTCGGGTCGGTTTTCGGCAAAGAGCCTGCACATGTAGTACGAAGCTCGGCCGAATACGCGGCTGCTGTCGAAGTGGATGAGATTCACTTCCCAGTCGGGCTTATTCACGTTCTCCAGCAGCGGCGCGTAACTACCCATCTTCACCAGGTCGGCGTTGTTCTCCATACTCATCATGTACGCCGCATCTCCGAGAGCCGCCGCGAGGTTCCCGCGTCCGACCCCGCCGTTGGTGGCAAACTCGCCGATGTACAGATCCCATCCTTCGCGCTTGTACTCCGCAAAGCTGTCGAAGTTATCGAAAGACCAGTACAGGGGCCGGTAAGCGTGCTCGTCAAGGATGTCGAACTTCCCGGCGGTGCTCATGGCGCCGCGATCGATGCCGGAGATCCACGAATCGAGCGCCACGTTCATCTGCGGATATTTTGCCTTGATGGCTTGATAGAAGCGCGCGAACCGTTGACCGTAGCGCGGGCCCTGATCTTCGTTTCCCACTTCGATGTACTTCAGCGGGAACGGCGCAGGATGGCCCGCCCGAGCGCGCAGCGCTCCCCACTTCGAATCGGCCGGACCAATGGCATACTCGATCGCGTCCAGCGTGTCCTGAATCAGCGGGTCAAGTTGGTCGTCCGGTATGAACGTGGCGCTCCGGAATGCGCACGAGATACCGGCATTCGCAACATAGAGCGCGTCGGCGCCGATGTCCTCGGCGAATTGCAGGAACTCGTGATAGCCGAGTCCGTTGGTGCTCCAGTAACCCCATGGGCTGTAAGTGGGGACGCGGTCCTCGAGCCGGCCAAGCGAGGTCTTCCACTGCGGACGGCTCTGGATGGTGATTCCCTCGACATAACAACCGCCCGGGAAGCGCAGGAACTTCGGCTTCATGTCGGCTATCATCTGCGCGATGTCGGGACGCATGCCGTTCGGCCGGTTGTGAAACGTCTTCGCGGGAAAGAGCGAAACGAAATCGAGCCAGACCGTGCCCGGCGAGCCGAACGACAGGACGAAGCGCGCCTTCGGATCGGTCCGGCGAGCGCTCAGCGTTGTTTCGTATCTTCGCCAGAAAGCTCCGGGCTCCTTCGTCACGATCTGGGACGCCAACACTGTCCCATCGGCGCTCTCGAGCGCGGCGGTGAACGGCCCGTTGAACGTCATGTCGGAGCGTGCCCAGAAGCTGAGCCGATACTCCTCTCCCCTGGTCACGCCGATCCCCCAGTAGCCCTCGTTGATCAGCGCTACGCGTGCGCCCGCCGGCAGATTCGCGATACCGATTCGGAGCGAATGCGGCGTGGCAGCAGTGAGCGGCTGGTCCTCCACCAGGTCGATTGCGTCGACCACGCCTCCCCTCGTATCGAGCGACCAACCCGGCCACTTACTGTCCACGTTCCAGTCCATGGTCCAGTTACTAACCTTCCCGGTCCAGAAGTGAGGCGTGCGCGGCGGGACGATCTTATTGCCCACGCGAATACAGGCCGGCGGCAGGTTGGCGTCCTCGAAGCCGCGGTTGCGGATCAGTTCCGCGTAAAGGCCGCCGTCGCCCGCATGGCTGATCTCTTCGAAGAAGATCCCATACAGGCTGGGCGAGACGCGCGCGCCAGGATGCGCAGCATCCACTGTGATGAGGCCCGTTCCGGCAAAGACGGAAGTGGCGACGAGGGACGCGAATAACGAGGCAACGATCTGACTCGTTCTGTGCGGCCTTGACATGCCTCGCTCGGAAACCAGATTATAAATTATTCCGAGAGCGGCCGATGTTCAAAGCCTTCCTCTTCGTTCTTTCTGTTTGCGTCACAGCCTCCGCCCAGACTCCCGCCGATGTGGCAACCTCAACTCATCGCGCCATTACGCTGGTGGAACAGGGCCGATGCAAAGAGGCGCTGCCAATTCTGGAACGCTCCGTCCAGCGCCTGACCGACAAACAACTTCGATACAACGGCGGCATGGCCGAAGCCCGCTGCGCCATGGCTCTGGAACAGGACGACGCGGCCATCGCGGCCATGCAGCAACTCCGTCGCGAATTCCCAGACGACCCTGAGGTCCTGTATGTCACGGTGCATTATTTCTCTCAGCTCGCGATCAGGACCTCGCAGCAGCTCGCTGCCAAAGCTCCCACTTCCCCCCAGGCGCGCCGGCTCGAGGCAGAGAATTTCGAATCGCAGGGCAAATGGGACGAAGCGGCGGGCATTTACAAAGGCATTCTCGAAGAGAACGCGAACATGCCCGGCATACATTACCGGCTGGGTCAGGCGCTGCTCGCCAAGGCCGGAGAGACAGGCCCGGTGGACGATGCTCGCGCCCAGTTCGAGAAGGAACTGGAAGTGGACCCGCGTAACGCCGCCGCTGAGTTCGTGCTGGGCGAACTGGCGAGGCGAGCCGGGAAATGGGACGAAGCGGCCCGGCATTTCTCGCGCGCCGCGACCTTCGACGTGGGATTCGCCGAGGCGTACATCGCACTCGGAGTGTCTCTCACTTCCGCGGGGAAGTTCGCGGAGGCGATCGCGCCGCTCGAAACGTACGTGAAGATGGCTCCGGGCGATTCTTCCGGCCACTACCAACTCGCCATCGCCTATCGCCGGACCGGCAACAACGAAGGGGCCGCGCGGGAGATAGCTCTGCAGCAGCAGACCGCAAAATAGCCATGCACGCGTTGTCCCGGCGCCGCATCCTGCAGCTTCTGTGTGGGTCGGCGGTGAACGCTTTCGCCGCGCAGGCCGCGGCCGGTTCGCTGTTTGAAGAGGTCTCGCCGTCGGCCAGCGGCATTCACTGGACACATGTCGCGGGGCTGTCACCCAGCATGTACGTTCCCGAGACCATCGGCCCAGGCTGCGCTTTTCTCGACTACAACAACGACGGCTGGATGGACCTCTATCTGGTGAACAGCGGACCGTGCGATTTCTATTCGCCCGCGACGCCGCTCAGTAATGCGCTGTACCACAACAACCGCGACGGTACCTTCACGGATGTAACCGCGAAGGCGGGCGTGAGCGGCAACGCGTACGGCATGGGGGTCGCGGTTGGCGACTATGACAGCGACGGCTTCCCCGACCTTTATGTGACGCAGTATCCGCACAGCATCCTCTACCACAACAACGGCGATGGCACGTTCACCGACGTAACCGCAAAAGCCGGCGTCGCCGCGCCAGGCTGGAGCAGCAGCGCCGTATGGTTCGATTACGACAATGATGGCCGGCTCGACCTGTTCGTGTGCCGCTTCGGCGATTTCGAAAAGTCGAAGCAGATCTTCTGCGGTAACCGGGACACCGGCGCGCATTACTACTGCTCGCCCAGCGTTGTGAATCCCCTTCCGTGCCGGCTGTTTCACAACAATGGGGACGGCACGTTCACCGACGTTAGCAAGACCAGCGGTATCGGCGGACTGCCTGCCCGGGCCTGGGGCGTCGTTGCCGCGGACATTAACAACGATGGGTGGATGGACCTTTTCGTCAGCAACGACAAGCTTCCTAATTTCCTGTTCGCCAACCGTGGAAAGGGGAAGTTCGAGGAAACGGGCGCGTTCGCGGGCGTCGCGTACAACGCGTTTGGCGCAGCCCGCTCCGGAATGGGGGTGGACGCAGCCGATTTCAATGAGGACGGCCTGGTGGATCTGTTCGTCGGCAACATCGACCACGAGATCTTCTCGCTCTATCGCAACAGCGGCAACGAGGCCTTCGACGATGTCGCGGTGACCACGGGGATCGGCCCTGCGACACAGCTCCTGAGTGGCTGGGGGCTGAAGTTCTTCGATTTCGACAATGACGGCAACCTCGACCTGATCCTGTGCAACGGCCATCCCGACACCATGGTGGACGCGTACCAGAGGGACGTCAGCTATCGCGAACGCATGCTGCTGTTCCGCAACACGGGCGGGGCATGGACCAACGTCAGCGAGCAGGGCGGCGCGGCGTTTCGTCAACCGATAGCAGGCCGCGGGCTGGCTCTGGGCGATTTCGATAACGACGGCGCGGTGGATGTTCTGGTGGGCGTCAACGATGGCCCGCCGATTTTGCTGCGCAACGGCGCGGCGCGAGAGAATCACTGGCTCGGCCTGCGCCTGGTAGGGCGAAAGGCAAACGTGGACGCCATCGGCGCCGTGGTGACGTACCAGGCGGGGGGCGCGAAGCACCGGCGCGCGAAGATCGGAGGCGGCAGCTTTCTGTCCTCGCACGATCCGCGCGTGGTGCTGGGACTCGGGAAGGCTGCAAAGATCGACTCTCTGGAGGTACGATGGCCGCAGCCGGGCGGCGGCGTGGAACGCTTTCACGATGTTCCCGCCGATCGCTACATCACCATCGTCGAAGGCGCGGGAAAGTGGTCCTGAGAATCGGTCTGGCTCTGTTCGCAGCCGGCGCTTTGTTGGCCCAGGCGCCGGCGGAGTCCGAGCTGCACACCGGCATCGCGCTCACCCGGCAGGGTCAGTTTCAGCAGGCTATTCCACATTTCCTTGCGGCGCGCGGCCGGGTGGCCGAGACATTCGCGCTCGATTTCAATCTCGCGCTCTGTTATGTCGGAACGCGGCAGTTTCCGCAGGCCATCGAGATCCTGAAGCGCATCGACGCTCCGGCGCATGCCGCCGCGGTTGACAATCTTCTGGCGCAGGCCTGGATTGGCGATCATCAGCCCGAGTCTGCCATGAAAGCGCTCGACAATGCGGCCGCCATTGCTCCAAACGACGAGAAGCTGTTCCTGCTGGCGTCAGAGGCGTGTTTCGACGAGCGTTACTACGAGATGGGCGTTCGCGTTGTCGAAATGGGGCTGCATAATTTGCCGGATTCTCCGCGGCTGTTGTTCGAGCGCGGGCTGCTGCTGTCGCAACTCGACGAGACAGGTCCGGCCGATCGGGATTTCGAACGGGTCCGCCGCCTGGCGCCCGATTCGGACATCGCGTACATTGCGGCGGCCGAGCAGGCGCTGTTGTCCGGCAACGTCGAGGAGGCGATTCGGGCAGCGCGCGCGGGGATCGCCGCCGGCCATCCGCATTACCTGCTTCTGGCGATGCTGGGCGAGGCGTTGCTCCGCGCAGGCGCGACGCCGGCCACGCCAGCCGAGTTCGCTGAAGCCCGATCGGCTTTGGAACGAGCAGTGGCCGAGCGCCCCGGCTACTCGAGCGCGCACATCGCGCTGGGACGCGTTTACCTGGCCGAGCAACGGACAGAGGACGCTATTGTACAGCTCGAGACCGCCAGGCAGTTCGACCCGCGGGACCGTGCCGTGTACGCGGCTCTGGCGAAGGCATACCAGCGCGCCGGTCGCACCGACAAAGCGCGGGAAGCACTGGCCACGCTCGCCGAACTCAACCGCGCGGAAGCCGCGAGAATCGGATCGGCGGACGGCGGCCATTCGGGATATTCCGGCGGGCGAGCCCGGACCGAGCGGCACTGAAGTACACGCGGCTTCAGCCGCGTTTTTGCCAAATCAGGCGAGAAGGCGTTTCGTGACCTGGCGGCTGGTCGCCGGTGTCGTCGCGAATGCCCTCTCGAAAGGGGAGCGGGAGGCCGGGGATGAGGCTCGCTGCCCCGAGCCGGTCGAGGAACTTCAAGATGCAGGCTGAAAGCCTGCTCTACTCTACGGTTTCGGGGAACGAGAATTGTGGATCGATGTCCACAGGAACGCCGGTGACCTTCTTCAGCGCCGCCGCCACGTCCCCAGGCATGGCGTCGTAAAGCTGGAACCACCGCTCGGCCCGCGCGCGGTCGCCGGTCGCTTCAATCTCCAGCAGCTCTTTCGACAACATGGCCATGGCCGCGCGCATCCGATCGAAGTTGATCGCGAACCGGCCGTTGCGCCGCACAATGGCTTGCTGCGCCGACAAAAAGTTGAACTCCATCATTTCGGCGCGCCCGTGCGCTTCGGCCACTCCATAGCGCATGGTGCGGAAGAGACCGGCCACGTATGACGCGTAGTATTCGTTACGGCGAGCTGCCGGAAGCGCGCCATGATCCATCAGCCACTCGAGACCATACATGCCCACCACGTCGGCCTTGGCCTCTTCAAGCGCGCCGTAAACAGGACCGATCGCTTCGTTGATGTCGATCTGCTTCCCGTGCACATGCGCGTACGCGGGACCAAGCCCGTGCGAGATTTCATGCAGGATCACCGGCGCGAGATAACCGTCGCCGGTCACTTCGGCCGCCTGACCCGGTTCCATCACCTGCTTCGCCAGCGGCACAATCACGTAATTCACGCGGGCGTCCATGAAGTTTTTGAAGAAGATCTTCTTCGTGCCTTTGGCCGCGTGAATGCGCGGGTCGTTCGGCAGGTTATCGGCCACGGCCTGGTAGCCATGCCTGAGATCGCCGGTGCGATATGGCGCGTCCACCACTTCCATCGGGGTGGGCTGGCCGCGCTTCGACGGCAGATCCCGCTTCGAGAGCGGAAGCGCTTCCTGGATATCCGGCACGTACTTCTCGTACAGGGTAAGCCGCGCGCTTTCCGCCTGGTTGCGGATCAGAACGGCCGATTCATACGATGTCTTCACGCCGAGAACGCCGTCGAGATAGGTCTCATACGGACCGAAGATGAGGTCCACTTTCGGATCTCGCAGATCCACCCAGAGCAGATCGCTCGGATAATAATCGTCGCTGAGCAGGGCGGCGGCGCGGGCCCGCAGGAAGGCGGCGAACTGCGCGTCGTCGCTCAGCGCAGCCGCCTCGCGCAACAATCCGGCAGCCGGGCCGAGGAATTTCGCGTACTCGACGTGGTACGGAATGGCCTCGAGCTTCGGGCCGTTCCATCGCAGGACGGTGTACGGGCTGTAGATGGCGTCCTTTTCGGCGGGGTGTTTCTGCACATACTGCTCGATTTGTTCGCGGGTCAGCCCTCTCGGATAGAGGCCGCCCCCGGGAGAAAATGGCTCATCCGTGGCGAACGGCTTGTCATTGTCGATGAGATCGTAGCGGCTCCCGTTGATCATGAGCAGCGTCTTCAGCTTCGGGTCCGTGGTGGAGTGAAGCAACTTCAGGCCTTCGGGATCGCTCTGCCGCCAGTAGATGGATTCCATGCAGCGCGAGGCGTCCACAAGCTTGTCCACCATCTGCCGTTCACGGCTGCTCAGGCCGGCGGAATCGAACGGCATTTTTACGGGTTTCCACTGGCTGAGCATGCGATCGACCTGGCCGGCATCGAGGCCCGCGAAAAACAGGAGAAGGATCGGCAGGTAAGCGTTCATTCTTATCCAGAATACGCTTGTGGAGCAGGCGTTTCCGCCTGCAAGCCTCGGCGAAACAAACCTCAAGAAATTGTTGCGGCCTCCCGGACTTTATAACGATACAGGATTACCCCTATGCCCGCTGGATTAGATGCCCTGAAGCACATCGTCGTCCTTATGATGGAAAACCGTTCGTTCGACCACATGCTGGGGTGCCTGTGGGCCGACGACAACCGCATCAACGGGCTGAGAGGCAACGAGACGAACCTCGACACGCAGAATGAGCCGGTGAAGGTGCAGCCGACCGCGAAATTTCAGGGCGATCTCGATCCCGACCCGAATCACCATTTCGCGGAGGTCCACCGTCAGTTATTCAATGGCGCATACGCGCCGGGCGCCGTGCCTTCCATGAAGGGTTTCGTCCAGAGCTACTACACCATGCGCCAGGATGTAAACCACTCGCACAAGATCATGAACTACTTCACGAAGGACAAGCTGCCCGTTCTCACCACGCTGGCGACGCAGTTCGCGGTCTTCAACGGCTGGTTCTCTTCTATTCCCGGCCCCACCATCTGCAACCGCGCCTTCGCCCACTACGGCACGTCCTTCGGCCAGGTCAGCATGGACATGTTCGAATACAATCGGCAATACCTGAGCATTTACGAACGCCTGCTGAACGCCGGCCGCACCACCAAGCTCTATTACTTCGACACGGCGAGTTCGACGATGGAAGTGGTCAACCTGCTGAAGAATCAGCCGCAGATCTTCGGCACTTACAATCAGTTTCTGGACGACTGCAAACTGGGTGCCTTGCCCGACTACAGTTTTGTCGAGCCGAACTACACCGATCACGAAGGCGACGACGGCGGGGAGCAACTCGCTTCCGACCAGCACCCGGACCACGATGTGCAGGCGGGGGAGATCTTCATCGCCTCCGTCTACAACGCGATCCACCAGAATGCCGACCTCTGGAAGAGCACGGCGCTGCTGGTCGTTTACGACGAGCATGGCGGCATCTACGATCACGTGCCGCCGCCATCCTGCACGCCCGATACTCCGTTCGTTGCGGATCCGGCCGCCACCGAGGTGCCGGGGCTTTCGTTTGCGTTCGACAGGCTCGGCATTCGCGTACCGGCGATTCTCATCTCGCCGTGGGTCGCGAAAGGGACGGTCATAGATATAAGCCGCGTGTTTGAACACGCGTCCATCCCGGGGACCGTGACGAACCACTTCATTGGCAATTACGACCAGCGGTCGCCCCGTGAAAAAGCGGCGGAATCGTTTCTGGACCTGCTCGGCGATGACCTGCGGCCCGATTCCGACTGTCCTGTTTTCAACTTCGAGTAGGAGGAACTCGAAATGAGTATGTCTGACAACGTCGTTACCGTTCCCAGGCCTGATCCGAAGTCTTATAATGGGCATCGCAAGCTCGATCCCGACGGACTGATCAAGGCCCAGGTGAGGCACTTCATCCGCGCAGAAAAGAGCCTGCCGCCCGAACTTCGCACCGGCGTCGAGCACGCCTCCGAGATCACCACGGAGGGCGAGGCGGCGGACTACATTCGCCGCGTTACGGCCGCGCTTCACCGTTACGGCGGCGGCGGCGAGAAAGTGCGCAGGGCAACGTGACCCGGCTGTGTGTTGTTACCGGTCTGCTTCTCGGCGCGTCGGCATGGGCGCAGGAGAGCCAGCTCGGGGCCGATTTCCGCGGCGAGAGCGAGCGCCTCAAAGCGAGCTGCTCCGGCTTCAATTTCGGCGCGCTGGGCAGTTGCGCCGAGGTGCTGTTCACCGACCATCCTCTGCACATCGCGGTCGGCAGCCTCGCGCCGGGCAACGGTTTCGCCGGGGGCGTCGCGTTCGTGAGCCACTGGACCCCGAACGAAACGTGGCGGCTCAGTTGGGACCTCGATGCCGTCGCTTCCGGGAATGGCTCGTGGCGCGCCGGCGGCTACATGACCGCGGTTCTTTCGCGCCGTCGGAAGATCGTTGTGGGAACCGGCGGCGCGGGTCCCGCGCCCAAATCGAACCTCTCCGTCCAGGAATACCCGGTGTTCCACGCCTATGCGCAGGATATTTCGCTGAACACGCTCGATTTCTACGGGCTGGGCCCAAACAGCACTGTGGCAGGCCGATCATTTTTCGGCATGAACGAGGCGATCACCGGCGTGAATGCGATCTGGCCGCTCGTGCCCGGCCTGAACCTTTCCCTGTATGGCGAAGCGAATGGCCGGTTCGTGAGCATTCGCGGCGACCATGGCCAATCGAGCCCGTCCATTGAGCAGACTTACAACCAGGACAGCGCGCCTGGTCTGGAGAGCCAGCCCGCGTTCGCACAGTTCGGAGAAGGCGTGCGCATTGGACCGGAGCTTGCATCCGGTCACGTCCAGTTGAATTACTCGGCGACATTTCAGCAGTTCGTGGCAGGATACTCCAATTACTCGTTCCAACGGTTCACAGCGGACATCGACAATGAGTTCCCGATTTACCGCAAGACGGCGAACGCGCATAAGGCGAAGGCGTTCAACGGACCCGACGATTGTTCCGCCGATGTCGCCGTTGCTAAGTGCCCCGCGGTTACGCGAGATCGTTACGGCACGGTCGGTCTGCGCCTGTTTCTGAGCGCATCGTTCATCCCCACGGGCCACGTCGTGCCGTTCTACTTCCAGCCGACGATAGGCGGGTCGGATATCAACGGCAATATGTGGCTGGGCAGCTACCCCGACTATCGGTTCCGCGCGCCGAACGTAATGGTGCTGCGCGGCAGCTTCGAGCACTCGATTTATGGACCGATCGGCGGAGTTTTCATGGTGGATGAAGGGAAGGCTGCCCTGACGCGCGGCGATCTCGATTTCACGCACCTCGCGCACAGTTACGCTGCCGGGCTGACCCTGCGCGCCGGCGGTGTTCCCATGGTGTCGCTGATGTTCGCGTGGGGCGGCGACAACACGCACGTTATCGCCAATGTCAATACATCGCTGCTGGGCGGCTCGTCGCGCCCGTCACTGTTCTGATTGGCACAACGGCACATGCATGTGCCGTCGGAAGGTTTCGACCATTGAAAACTAAGGAGTTAGCGAAGAGCGGCGGCACATGATGTGCCGTTGCCCGCGCCGCGTGGGGCAGGATTGCATCCTGCGGCCAATTTGCAATCGGCCAGGCGGGGGCGCCCGCCGCAGGCGAGGGCGCCCCGCCCCACCGGGCTGAAGCCAACAGCGGCACGCTGATGTTGTCAGATCTCCTTCGCGCCCCAGTACTGACGGACGGTGTTCCACGGGTAAACCCGGGGTCTGACGAATTGCCGCGCCACGCGGTGCACCGGCTCGCCCCTGATCTCGATCTCCTGGAGCGACTGCGGGCGCATTCCCGCCTTCGCCGCCCACCCGAACACCGGAACCTCGCGCGGCTCGAATCCCATCAGCGCCGCCGCCACCATGTCCGCGGCAACCGGGTTGGTTCCCGCGACGATGACGTCCATCTTTACAAGCCTGCCCAGCGACGGCCCGTTGCCCTCCATCGCCGTTGACCCGTCGATAACAACCAGCCCAGGCTTGTTGGCGCGCACCAGGTCCACCACCACCGCCGAGGCCGCTGTCGGCTCAACTTTCGCGCTCAGGTCGTGCATGTGACCGCGAATCGACTGATAAACCGTCCCGGGAAACGTACCGATCAGGTTCTTCATCCCCAGCGTCACCGTGGCAAGCTGGTGCGTCTTCATCATGGGAACCGAGCAGAGCAGGTCCGTCTCCCTTAAACTTCTGTGCAGCGTGATCCGGTCGAACACGAACGCGCCGGGGACATCGACGTCCACCAGCTCTCCGCAGTGCAGATTGATGAGCGGGATGCGCAGCGTTCGCGCCAACTCGGCGTATCCGAGTTGCTCGAATACGTATTGCTGCATCGGCTCGAGGATCTCCCGCTTGCGCGTGCGAAACACCTGGCCGCCTACGACGTTGAACTTCGGGGCCGCGGCCGAACCCTCGCCAATGGACACTTCTTTGCCCGCTCGCTGCATCAGTTGCGCGAGCGCGCGGATCACCTCGATTTTCGTCGTGGCCTTTGGATCCGAGTAGACCAGGTTCGGTTTGAGCAACACCGTCTCCCGGTCCTTCGCGACGTGTCTCACACCGCCCAGGAGATCGATGGCCTTTTCCACGGCGGCGGCTGTTTTATCGTGTTTGATGCGAACGATGCTGACCACGGGCCGCGGCGCGGCCTTTGCGTTTGCGTAGCTGCCGGCAACGACGGCGGCAGCAGCGGTGAACAGCAACTCGCGGCGGCTGAGTTCCACCGGTTGCATATCCCTATGGCTCGATTCTGCGCGTTCCGATAAACCGCGTCAATGGGCGCCCGGAGTTACACTACAGACCGGTGAAACGCATTCTGATCGTGGCCGCCACCACCGGCTACCAGACCGAGATGTTCGTGGACGCGGGCAAGCGCCTCGAGTACGAGATTGTGCTCGCTACGGACCGCTGCCATGTCCTCGCAGATCCCTGGGGCGATCACGCCATCCCGCTGCGTTTCGAAGATCCCGAAGGCTCCGCGGCGCGGCTCGCCGAGATTGCCGATGTGGACGGAATCGTTGCGCTCGGCGACCGGCCTGCCGCCGTGGCGGCTGTGATCGCGGAGCGGCTCGGAATTCTGTACAACACGCCGCAAGCCGTGCGCGCCTGCCGCGACAAGCATCTGATGCGCGAGCGGTTCCGAGCGGCCGGCCTGAACGTGCCTGATTACCGCCGGGTCCCTCTGGCGGACGATCCCGCTCCAACATGCGCGCTGCTGCGTGTACCCCTGCGTACTCAAACCGCTCGGATTATCGGCCAGCCGCGGCGTAATTCGAGCGAATGACCCCACGGAGTTCAGCGCCGCGTTCGAGCGTATCCGCGCGGTTCTTCATTCGGCCGATGTCGCACGCCTCCGCGAGCAGCAGGACGAGTTCATCCAGATTGAATCGTTCATCCCCGGCCGCGAGTTCGCTCTCGAAGGTCTGCTGGCGGGCGGACGTCTGCATACGGTAGCCATCTTCGACAAACCCGACCCGCTCGATGGACCGTATTTCGAGGAGACCATTTACGTAACGCCATCTCGCGAGCCGGCGGCAACGCAGCAGGCCATCATCGAGGCAGCGCAGCAGGCCGCGTCGGCGCTGAGCCTCATTGAGGGCCCGCTGCACGCCGAGATGCGCGTGAACCGTCACGGCGTGTGGATGCTGGAGGTGGCGGCGCGGCCGATCGGCGGGTTGTGCGCCCGCGTGCTGCCGGAGTTGTGCGAGTCGATCCTGCGCCATGCGGCGGGCGAGCGGCCGGTGATTGTTCCTCGGCTCGATGGCGCCTCCGGCGTGATGATGATTCCGGTCCCGCGGGCGGGAATTTACGAGCGTACCAGCGGGCTGGACGAAGCACTTGCCGTTCCCGGTATCGAGGATGTGGCGATCACGGCGAAGCAGGGGCAGAAACTCGAACGACTGCCCGAAGGCAACAGCTATCCGGGTTTCATCTTCGCTCGCGCGGGAACGCCTCAGGCCGTTGAGCGGGCGCTCCGCAATGCGCACGCGAAGTTGTCGTTCGAAATTCTGGAGGCTCTGCGGGTGGTATGAATCCGGCTCAGGCCTTCGACCGCGGCGGCACGTAGCCGGGCGGGAATTGCGCGCCCTCGCCGAAGAAGTAATCTTCCATCTGCTTGATCAGGAACTCCTGCGCTTCGGGCGTACCAAGGTTGAGCCGGTACTCGTTCATGATCATCTTCATCTGCTCGAGCCAGAGTTTCCAGGCTTCCTTCGAGACATTCTCGTAAATGCGCTGCCCCAGCGGATGCCCTTCGAAAGGAACCTCGTCGAGACCCGGCATTTCTTTCTGGAACTTCACGCAGAAAACCTTCCGTGCGCTTTCCGCGTCCTCGGGCCGGGGTCCGAGTCCGGTCATTCCGCTTCCACAGCCCATAGTCGGTTGGTCTCCTCCCGTTCAGGATAGCAATCAGCGCCCCTCGAGTTGCGCCACGCGATCCCACCAGCTTTCGATCCGGCTGACGGCCGGATGTTCACGGTCCTGCCCGGACGGCCGCATCTCGCGCGCGAGGGCGTGCGCGTCATCCGCCTTTGGACCTGAATAGCTTTCCAGCGCCTCAGCTGCGGCGTGAATCGAGAGAGCCGCGGTGTTGTCATCCCCGTGCTGCGCCTGCCGCACCGCCTGCGCCAGATTCTCGCGCGCCCGGAGCAGCGGCACGTCGGCCGCAACCGTCTCCGAAATCAGCGCGTTCTGCACGGCGCTCAACTCGCGATCAGCCGCCTTGGTGTCCTCGCGGTCCAGAGCTTCGCGGGCGGCATTCAGGTGGGTTTCGGCCGCACTCGTATCGAGCGCCACGCGAGTAAACGCGGCGCCGACAAGCTGCTGTGTGGCCGGGTGGGCGACGCTGCTCATCTGATCGACTGTCGAGAGCTGGTTCTTTCCGGCGTAGATGTCCGTTTTCTCGCGGGGCGTGGCCAGATGTTTTATTTGCCCTTTTCCGACCACAGTTGAGGGATCCGAGATCGACATTCGAACCAGCTCAGAGTAGACAGGCACTACCTGGCCCTTCTGCCCGGCGCGATCGAGCGATTCCTGCAGGCCGAGCGCCCGGGTTACCTGAGCGACCGCGGCGCGCCGGTTGCCTTGCGCGATAGCGTCACGGGCCTGATTGGCGGCATCCACAATGCCGCTGGCCTTCTCGGAGTTGACAGCGCGAACACTGTGAAAGCCCGGCTCTTCAGCGAGCATGGCTGGGTCGGTCCTGGCGGGCGGCGCCGTCTGGCCGGCGGCCGCCCTGCAGAGCAGGAGAATAGCCAACGACGAAACAATTCCTGACATAACAACTCCGCTTCTGGGACTCGAAGCCACTGATAATGTTTCGGTTCCGTTCCGGAAACACTCGCGGGCACATGGCCCTGATTGAAATTTTGAATTGGACCGGCGGCGGCGCCGCAGCTAGCCTGAATGGTATGTCCACGTCTGCCACTAGTCCCTCTTCCTCGCAGATCGCGCTGCTACACCGAGTCAGCACGGTTGTGAGTTCGCAACGTTCTCTGGACGAGATGCTCGGCGAAATTGTTGGATTGACAGCGCAGGTGACCGAATGTGACGCCTGCCTTGTTTATCTCCTCGACAAGGAGACCGGTGAGGTGGTGCTGCGCGCATCGCAGGTTCCGCACGCCAACGATCTCGGCCGCTTACGCATGAAGGTGGGCGAAGGCGTCGCGGGGTGGGTGGCCGAACACAAGTCGGTGGTGGCGCTGTCCTCGAATGCGCCGGCCGATAACAGATTCAAGTATTTCCAGGGTTTGGTGGAAGATACCTACCAGGCCATGTTGTCCGTGCCACTGGTGACCAGTGGCGACGTGGTGGGCGTAGTCAATGTGCACCACCGCGAGCCGCGCGACTATTCATCGGATGAAGTCGCTCTGCTGACCTTCATCGGGGAGCAGATGGGGGTTGCGGTTTCCAAATCGATGCTGGCCCAGCAGAATGCAAGGCTGCGCGAGGAGACCGAAGAGATGAAGCGGCAGCTCGAAACGCGCAAGCTGGTGGAACGCGCGAAGGGTCTGTTGCAGCATCGTTACAGCCTGACGGAAGAAGAAGCCTACCTGCGCCTGCGCAACGAGAGCCGGCGTCTGCGGCGGCCCATGCGGGATTTGGCGGAGGCGATCATCCTGGCCGAAGACCTGAGCCGCAAGGCATCCGAATCGCCTGTAGCATCGTAGAGCAGGCCTTCGGCCTGCAAGGGGCGGGATACAATCCCGCCGCAGGATACCATCCCGCCTCACGCGGCGCAATCAGGCGTCGGTCTTCGGCGTGGGCGGCGTATTCTCAGCCGCTGCCGGAGGCGCGGGGGCCGGGCTTCGGAACGAATCCTTGAAGCTGCGGATACCCTCCGCGAGGCCTTTGCCGAGCTCGGGCAACTTCTTCGGCCCGAACAGCAGCAGGGCCACCACCAGAATCACGAGCAGGTGTCTTGGTTGCAGTAAATCTTCGATCACGTTACGTTCTCATCTCCGCCACGATCTTACGCACGTAGCCGGCGTTCTCCTGCGCCTGGAAGGCGCCCTCGATGACGTCCGGCCTGATGTTGCGGCCGGCGCCCAGCAACTTGAACGCGAAGCAGGTCTTATCGGTCTTCCGAATCATGGCGCACATGCGCCCGGGGTCCTTTTCGAGGAACGTCTCGCCCAGAGGCGCTTCGCCTGTCTCTTTGCGCGTCTCCTCGGGAATCCGGCTGACCCGATAGAAGCAGGTCATATAGTGCTCAGCCCTTATCTCTAATGTACTGCACTACGGCGGGGTTGTGGGTGGAAACTCCGGCTACTGTGACTGAACAGATCATGATCACGCCTTTGCGCGCATTTCTCTTCCTGTGTGCCTCTGTCTGCGTAAGCGCTGGTCCTCGAGCGCGTGACCTCGGCGTGCCGTTCCGCAGGGCTGACCTCGTGTAGTCGTTGTGAGCTTCATCCACGCCTGCACCTCCGGATCCTGGAGCTTCTCCATGCAGCGATACCGGTCCACGACCTTCGTGCCGTGGTAGTCCTCGGTGACCGGCCGAACGGGCGCGAGATTGTCCCATCCGGCTGCAACACGCGCGTGAAGCCGGTCAGATCGAGGATCTCCGCGTCGGTAATGCAGGGCTGTAGGGTCTGGCAGCTTCCAGTGACACGGTGACGGGAGAATCAAGGGGATTCCCGCTGTTGTCGTTGAACGCGACCTGCGTTGCGCACGCCTGGTCCGCGGGCGCTGCCACATTTATCTGGCGTGTTTGAGTTATCTGGCGTGTTTGAGTGGCGGCGACCCGCACCATGCCGTAGCGGCACGAATCGCAGGACTGGTCTGGCTCCATGCGGCGACGGCGATCAAAGCTCCCGGTGCAACATCTGCTTTGTGGCATGGCGCACGCAGAAGCGCGCGCCACACGTAGCTGAGTTACCAGGCGGAGATCCAGGGAAGAGCAAACCTCCAGTCCGGAAGCATTCGCTTCCCGACCGCGGTGACCATCACCGGCGCTGGTTCCACAACGGCCGTTCGGAACTCCGCGCCTCCGTTCACAATCACTCCTCGCTCGACAATCGGAGCCGGTACGCCGGTGTTCTCGGTCGTCATCGTGACAGAGCAGTTCGAGCTAACCACGTACGTGCCCACCCCAGGTCTGTCCGGCGTCGTCCACCCGCTGATGGAACCCTTTACGTTGTCGGTCTGAGTGAAGTTTCCAGCGCCATCGAACACCCTCACGACGACTCCGATTACATTCTCGAGCGGCCCGTTGGGCGCCGACGGACGCGTACCGGTGATCTGAATCCCGTACCCTCCCTTGATTGTCAGGTTGTCGCACTGTTGAGCTCCGTTCTGGCATAACGCCATTGCCGCCCCGAAGCTGAACGTGAAAATCAGCTTACGCATGGTTCTCCTCCGAATCACGAAAAGTTGCCTTCAGGCGCCGGTGTGGATTAAAATTCCCTCGGTTCAGGGGCTCCGGACCGACGGCCTGTCCCGCTGACTGTATCGCCGAGGGGCCAGCAAGTCCTTCCGAAACTCTGGCAAACTTCTGGAGAATTTCTTACCTGGCGTATGAGCAACGAAGCGAGACACTTATACGCCTTCGGTCCGTTCCGCCTGGACCCGCGCGGACCGGTTCTGCTGCGCGATGGCCAGCCCGTCTCCCTGGCGCCGAAGACTATTGAAACCCTTCTCCTGCTGGTCGAGAACGCCGGTAACCTGGTTACCAAAGATGAGCTGATGCAGAGGGTCTGGCCCGATAGCCTCGTCGAGGAAGGCAACCTCGCCAAGAACATCTTCTTTCTGCGCAGGGTGCTGGGCCGTGAGGAGGCCGGCCGGGACTACATCGAAACGGTTCCCAAACGCGGCTATCGCTTTGTGGCCCGCGTAGGCGTAAAGGGCCTTTCGGACGAACGCGCCTCGGAAACGCCTGCCAACCGGCAACCAGCGGAGAAGCACCCGGCAGAGGCAGGAGCAGAGAAGCCGGGATCTTTACTGCTGAAATCGCCGGGAGCGAGACTCCGGCTCCTGCTGGCGACAGGGCTCGTGCTGCTTGCCGGCATCGGGGTGGCCATCTACCGACGCCCTCGGGTACCGCCTTTGACGACGCAGGACTCGATTCTGATCTCTGGCTTCTCCAACCGCACTGGAGACCCCGTATTCGACGGCACGCTGAAGACGGCACTGGAAGCTACCCTCGAAGAGTCTCCGTACCTGAACGTGGTTTCCAGGGCAAAGGTGGCCGACACACTGAAGCTCATGGCGAAGCCACCCGATACGCCAATGACTGACGAGATCGGGCGCGAGGTTTGCTTGCGGAATGGCAGTAAGGCCATGGTCAGCGGCTCCGTCGGTTCGGTTGGCCGCCGCTACGTGATAACGCTGAAGGCCGTCAATGCTGCCAGCGGAGACATTCTGGCCGAGGAACTGGCGGAGGCCGATTCCAAAGAGCAGGTCCTGCTCGCGCTCGGCGAGGCCGCCACCGCGCTGCGCCGAAAGCTTGGGGAATCGCTGAGCTCGCTCCAGAAGTTCGACACGCCTCTCGAAGAGGCGACCACCTCGTCGCTGGACGCCCTGAAAGCTTACAGCCTGGGCCTGGCGCGGTGGTCAACAGACGACGCGGCCGGCTCCATTCCCCTGTTCCAGCACGCGATCGAACTGGACCCCGAATTCGCCGCTGCTTACGCGGCCCTCGGCCGGGCGCGGCAGCGCACGGGTGAAGCAGCGCCGGTGGAAGAGGCCATCCGCAAAGCCTACGCGCTGCGCAACCGCGCGAGCGAGCGGGAGAAGTTCGACATCACGTCCGTTTACTTTCAGTTTGCGACCTGCCAGCTTGACGAGACGATCCGGAACTGCCGGCTCTGGAAGGAGATTTATCCACGGGACCTCGTGCCACACCGCATCCTGGGATTCGAATACGCCGGCATTGGGCGATGGGAGGACTCGGCGGAGGAGTTCGGAGCGGCGAACCACCTTGATCCCAGCCAATATCTTCCGTATGCGGGCCTTCTGTCCGGTTACCTTGCGCTGGGCCGGCTGACGGACGCACATGCCGTCTATCGACAGGCGCTGTCGCGTGGGCTGGGCGGCAGCGATCTTGAAATCTTTCGCTACTTGATTGCCTTTCTGGAGGGCGACAGCGGGACGATGGCGAAGGTCGCGGCTTCGCTCGCGGACCAGCCGGAGTTCGAAGGTGGGGCGGCGGCAAATACGGAGGCGTACTTCGGACGCCTGGGGAATGCGCGTGAGCTGTGGCGGCAGGCTATCGCGATAGCTTTGAGCAAGGGCGAGAACGATTCCGCCGCCGGGTTCGCGGCGAGGGCAGCCCTGCGGGAGGCGCTCTTCGGCAATGCGACGGTTGCGCGCGAGGACGCCGGCACTGTGGTGCGTCTGTCTGCGAGAGTGCAGAATCATGAGCCGGAAGCGGCACTGGCGTTCGCGCTCGCGGGGGACTCGCGACAGGCCAGGGCGTTGGCCGACAACCTGGCTAAAAGCCGTCCTCTCGATTCGGCTCTGAACACTCTTTGGTTGCCGGAAGTTCGGTCCGTGTTGATGCTCAGGGAGGGCAAGGCGGCGGCGGCTGTGGATGAGCTCGCTCCGGCAGAAACCTGGGAGCTGGGCTGGACGAACCCGCCGCTCATGCCGGCTTACCTCCGCGGCCAAGCCTGGCTTGCGGCGGGCCGTGGCGCAGAAGCTGCGTCGGAGTTCCGGAAGATCCTCGATCATCCCGGCGTGGTGCTGAACGTGCCGATCGGGTCGCTCGCACATCTCGGCCTTGGGCGTGCTTACGCGCTTTCAGCAGCCGCGGCCGAGGGCGATCGGCGAGCGTCGTTTCGTGCTCAGGCTCGTACTGCTTACGAGGAGTTCCTGACCAAGTGGAAAGGCGCGGACCCGCAAATCCCCGTCCTCAGGCAAGCCAGGTCCGAGTACGCGCAACTCAGGTGACGCGATCGGCCCGCGGATTGCCTGTCTCGCGACGAGTTCCAAATCGCCGGCGCATTGCCGTGGAATTTCCAGTCGCGCTCCACGGTTCACAGCGAAACGGGATATCCGTCGAAGTTCATCGCCTCGACGGTCTCTTCGGCGGTCAGGCACCCAGGGCGCAAGTCCATGCACCGTCCGGGATTCCCCGTTAAGACCCCTGTTCCTGAGTGATGTGCGCGCGGCGGTTCCGCTGCCAGCACGCTTCATCGTGCTCGGTGCATACCGGCTTTTCTTTGCCGTAGCTGACGGTCTTGAGCTGATCCGCCGGAATTCCGAGGCTGGCCAGATACTCTTTGGCCTCTTTGGCGCGAGCGTCGCCGAGCGCAATGTTGAACTCATCCGAGCCGCGCTCGTCGCAGTTGCCTTCCACCGTGAGCTTGTAGGTGGGGTATTGCTTCAGGATCTCCGCGAGCGTCTTCGCGTCGGCCGCCAGGGTCTTTTGGGCGTCCGGACGGATGTCGTGCCTGTTGTAGTCGAAATAGGCGTCCTGAATGCGGTTCAGCAGCTCCTGAATGGTGGCCCGAGTGGCTGCATCAGGCATCGCTGCTTTCTCCGAAGGCGGGGCAGTGGCATGGTACGCAGCCTCGTGCCGCGGTTGCGGCGCCGGCGTGGCCGCCGCCTGCTGTCGCGCTACGGGAGGCGGTGGCGGCGGGGCCGAGGCCATCTTCTTTTGGCACGACGTAGTGAGGCCGAGCGCCGCCAATGCGAACACAGCGGTAATCAATCGAGATTTCATCCTATGTCCTCCTGAGGCCCGGCTCAATGACGCCGGCCGGACGTTATTACTTCTCATCTATCATGAGCGGAAACACCGCTCGAAGGTTATCGCGTGAAGCCGGTATTTTCGCCTTAGCGTGACTCGTGCGGCTGTTTCAGATGGATGTCCCCGAAGGCCAGGAACTGGTCCCAGTCGAACGCGGTGGTTTCGTGTTTACCGGTGCGGCAATGGAAGCCGAGAGTCGTCATGATCGGCTCGTTCAGGGCCGGCATGCGATCCGTGCCGAGATCCCGCGCCCCGAGCAGCCGGTAAACCGGCCCCGCCCCCACCATCGCCAGAAACTCGCCCTTCGGATCGGCCCACTTGTCGTCCTCGGCCGCGGTGACATACACGGGCCGGGGCGCGCTGAGCGCGATCAGCTCATGCATATCGACGGGTAGCCGATCCACGTCATCCGCGTACTGCGCCAGGTTTGGCGCGAACCAGTACGGGAAGACGTTCACCAGATCGCGGACGGTCTCGCCATAGTTGCGCCGGGCCAGTGACGCGCCGCCTTCGCCCGGACAACTGGCCAGCGCCATGGCGAATCGCCGATCCAGCGCGCTCGCCCACAGCGCGGTCTTGCCGAGACGCGAATGCCCCATCACCGCGACTCGCCTGGGATCAATGTCTTTGTCCTTCTCCAGATAATCCATGGCGCGGCTCAGCCCGTAAGCCCACGCGCCGATGGCGCCCCATTCGTCCGGGCCGGGCTCGGTCTGGCCCGGCTTCAGGAAAAACGGCCGGATTCCGTGCGGGTAGCCGCCGAGGAAGTCCGGCTCGATGTCCTGGTAATACATGGTGGCGAACGCGTACCCATGCGCCAGCACCTTCTCCACCTCGAAGTTGCTGTCGCGCCCGCGCGAATCTTCGGTCGCCTGCTCCGGCTGGTGCGTATGCGGATTCCAGACGGTGGGCAGCTTCACCCCGGGATCGGTGGTCACCTCGTGATTGCCGTCGAAGTTCAGGGAGAGGATGGCCGGGATCGGACCGGCGCTCGCGGCGGGGATATACAGCAGCAGGTTTTCTTTCGGACCGGCGTTGCCCGCACCGAACCAGATGGTCACCTGCTTCCGCGTGGCCCTCCCGTCCAGCGCCTTTTGGTTGGTCTCCGTGACCTCATACGCGATGCTCTTCGGCGCACGTGGGCTGTGGCCGTAAACATCGGTGGCGAACAGCTCCAGGATCTCCGCGCGGCGCTTCGTCCAGTCGCCGGCCGTCCGGACGCGGCTTCCGTCATTGAAGATCAGTGGATCGGGCAGCGTGTAGCTGCCGACTTTCGATTCGTCGTAGTTGGTCACGCGTTGCTGCGCTCCGGCGAGTCCGCACGCAAGCAGCGCGGACATCAGTGCCAAACGGCCTTTCTTCACAGGTAGATCATATCGCGCGGGCGTTTGTGGGGCGGGCGCCTCGCCTGCGGCCGACGCCTCGTCGGCCTCCTCGGTATCTTCTGAAACGTGTTCGTCCGGGCCAGGCAGGCGGGGCGCCCGCCGCAGGCGAGGCGCCTGCCCCACTCGAGCCCACTAATTCAGCGGCGCGGACGCGAGCCGCTCGCTCAGGACTGTTTTCGCTCCCTCCGCCGATTGGCCGAGCCACGATGCGCCGGCATTCGGGATGAAAGCCGTCAATTCTTCCCAGGGCCAGAGCCTGTCTGGCGAGAACGCCGCGAACCCCAGCGTGTCGCTCAGGCGCCAGCTCACCCGGATGAGATTGTAGACGTCGAACTCGCCCAACTCCGGCTCCTCGTGGTGCGTGGCTATCGCCGCGGCCAGCGTATCCGGAAAATCCCAGTCCTGGGCGAGGTATGCGCCGGCGCAGCAATGGTCTATATCGAACAGATCGCGCTCGGTCTGGAGAAGGTCGAAGCCGAAGTCGGTGGACACCTCCAGCATTCGCGAGTACTCGTCGGGATAAGCCGACATGAGGCCCAGCGTTCCCAGGTTATGCAGCAGCCCGAGCGTGTATGCGCCTCCATCGCGGGCCAGCCGCGATACGCGCGCCGCTTCCTCCGCGATCCACGCCGTGACAATGCTGTGAATCCAGACCTTGCGCAGCGCCTCGATTCTTACCGAGGATCGAATCATTCGGTTTACGGCCACCAGCGTCGCCATAGTGGTGACGCGATCGAGCCCCACCAGCGCCACCGCGTGCGGGATGCTCCTCACCTCTCGGCTGATACCGAACAGCGCCGAGTTGGCAAACCGCAGCAGCTCGGCCGAGAACGAGGGGTCCATTTTGATGACCTCGCTCATTTCACCGGTCGAGACATCCTCCTTTCTGGCGAGAGCTATGATCCGCTGGGCAACGGCAGGAAACGGCGGTACCAGCCGAAGGGCCCACGGAGCCTTCGGCCGGGCGAGAGTTTGGGTCGTCAGCGCGCTCACGCTGTCTTTATCGGCCAGAATCGCGAGAGTGCGCAAAGAAAATCAGCGCGCGTTCTTAACCATGCCGATATCCGCCAGTCCGTTCAGCACGAACTGAACGGCGATGGCGGTGAGCAGCAGTCCCATCATCCGCGTCAAAATGCGGATGCCGGTTTCGCCCATGTAGCCGCGGACCCTGTCGGCGCCGGCCAGCGTCAGGTATGACAACACCGAAGTGACGGCGATGGCGATCACGATGGGAACCGCGTACCACCATGCCGCGGCGCCTCCCATCAGGACCATGACCGTGGAGATGGACCCGGGGCCGGCCAGCATCGGCACGCCCAGCGGGATGATTCCGACATCGTCCTTTTCGAGGCCCTCCTCGGTCTCCTGTCGCGTCTCTTTCGTGGGCGAGCGGCGGGCCTGCAGCATGTCGATACCGATAAGCAGCAGAATCAGTCCTCCCGCAATGCGGAAAGCCGGCAGCGTGATCCCGAACAGTTTGAAGATGCCCGCCCCGGCGATGGTGAAGCTGCACAGCACCACGAAACAGGTGCACGCCGCGCGCCGCGCCATCCGGCGTCGCTGCTGTTCCTGGGCATCGGCCGTGAGGATCAGGAAGGTCGGGATCGCGGCAATCGGATCCACCAGAAAGAAAATGGAGGTCAGAGCTACGAACGAGAATTGCAGGACCTGCGAGACCTGCGGCGGCATCAAGCGCCCGGGTGACCAGCCGCGCGCAGCCGCGCCGATTCGGCTTCCACGGCGCGCATCACCCGCAGCACGTTGCCGCCGTAGATCTTCCGGATGTCCTCCGCAGTGTAGCCGCGTTCGAGCAGCGCCCGCGTGAGATTCGGATATTTCGAGACATCGTCCAGACCGATGGGCGTGCACTCGATGCCGTCGAAATCGCTGCCGATGCCGACCGCGCCGATGCCGGCGATCTTGACGATGTGATCGATGTGCGCCACCACGTCGGTCAGCGTCGCACGCGGTACAGCCTTCTTGTATTCCTCCTCGATCGCCTTCGAGGCGGCCTCGCTCGGCGCGGCGAGGATCCTTTTCATGAAGGGCAGGCCGGCGTCGGCTGATTTCTGCGACAGGAACTCGCAGGCGAAATTCACGTCCACCACGCCGCCCTTCTTCGCCAGCGCGACGATCATTTCATCGGTCATGTTGCGCGGAACGTTGGAGAGCGCGCGGCAGGACGAATGCGACGCGAACGGCGGCGCGGTGCTGACCTCGAGGGCATCCCAGAACGTCTTGTCGGCGACGTGGGAGATGTCCACCATCATGCCCAGCCGGTTCATCTCGCGGACCACGTCGCGGCCGAACGGCGTGAGCCCGTTGTGATGTTTCACGGCCGGGTTATCCATGTCGCCCGACGAATCGGCCCAGTCGTTGGTGTTCACGTGCGTCAGGGTCATGTAGCGCACGCCGAGAGCGTAGTAATCGCGGAGCAGGCGCAGGCTGTTCTCGATGGCGTGGCCGCCCTCGATGCCGATGAGCGCGGCGAACTTCCCGCGCCGGTGCGCCGCCTCGATGTCATCCGCGGTGAGAGCGAGCTGCACCTGATCCGGATAGCGGGCGACGATATCGTGACGAATGGTGTCGATCATCTCCAGGCAGCGGTGGGCCGACTGGTTGTCCTTCACGTAGCGCGCCGAAACATACGCGGCAAAAAATGTTGCGCCCACGCCGCCTTCACGCAGCCGCACCAGATCCGTATGGCCCTTGTCGCTGCGCTTGCCGATATCGACGCCGTCGTCCAGCGTGCGGCTGGTCGCGTCGTTGTGGGTGTCGATGAGCAGCGCGGATCGGGTGATGGCCGCCACCTGGGCATCGCTCACCTTTGGCGGCGGCATGGCGATGAGCGACGCTGTAACGGCCAGACCCAGCGCGGAGCGGACGAGGACAGACATTAGCGCTATCGTAGCGCGCCGGCTTATGTGGATTGTTCCAAACTGGTCGGGAACGGGAGTCATGACGGTAGAGCGTACCGCAATGTTCAAAGCGCCGGCGGCGGACGATCCGGCCCTCGCCGAGGCAGTTCGCCGTCTGATCGCGGCGTATCAGCCGGAACGCGTCTACCTTTTCGGGTCCGTGGCGCGGGGCGATGCGGGCTCGGACAGCGACTACGACCTGTTGTTAGTGGTGCCGGACGATGCACCGCCGGAACGCCGTCGCAGCCGGCTGGCATACGAGGCGTTGCGCGGCACAGGCACAGCCGCCGAAGTGCTCGTGTGCACCCGTTCTTATTTCGAGGACCGCCGGTCGCTGAAGGCTTCTCTTCCGGGCACGGTACTTCGCGAAGGTCAATTGCTCCATGGAGCCTGAAGAGGCTCGTCTCCAGGATGCCCTCGCCTGGCTTTCGAAGGCGGAACTCGATCTAAAGGCGGCCGCGCATGAAGTCGCGGCGCCGGCGGAAGGTCTTTGGGGCGATGTCGTGTTCCACGCTCAGCAAGCCGCCGAGAATCCATGAAGGCGTTCCTTGCCTGGCACGACGTACCGTTCCGCAAGACGCACAATCTCGAGGAACTCGGCCATCAGTGCCTGGCGGTGGATGCTACGCTGCGAGCCGTAGCGGAATGTGCGGCGCCGCTCACCGAATACGCCTGGAATTCCGCTATCCTGGCGAATCGGACGAACCCGGTGCCGAGGAGGCCGAGCGGGCGCTGGCATCGGCCCGACAAGTGCACGAAGCCGTCCTGAGCCGACTGCCGAAGATTCGATAGTGAGCGACTGTTCCGAACTCGTTCTTCAGGGCGCCCGGCACTGAAAGCTCACCCGAGCGCGTCGGGCGGCGGGAATCGCTTATGCCGCCTCTTCTATCACTACGCTGAGGCGTTTGCCGAGCGCGCGGAATGCAGCTTCGAGCTGATCGAGGCGGGAGTCATGCAGCAAATCCAGGAGGCGATCCACCTGGGGAAGGTGACAATTCAATCGTCTGGCGAGCTCGGACTTCCCCGTCCTTTGCGCGCGCATGGCGGAGTACAGGGCGAGCTTGGCCTCCGTCAGGGCCGGCGCCGTGACGCATTTGCCGCGGCGCTTCACAGGTGAGGGTTTAGGGATATCGCGCCGGTCGTCGATGTACATGCTCAACGCGGTTTCGAGCGCGTCCACGGCGCGCATGAGCGCCTCGCCTTCGTCCTCCCCAAACGTATGTGCTTCGGGAACGTCGGGGAAGTCCACCAGAATCGTGCCGTTACTGTCGCGGCTGAGTTTCACGGGGTACTGCAACATAATGCCGGTGCTCCTCTATTTCAGGCCGAGGTCCTTCCTGATCCGCATTTCAAGTCCTTTGCCGATTCCTTCTTGCCGTGCATCGGCAGGACCGTAGAGCGGTTGCCAAGCCGAACCTTGAGGTGGCTGCCTTTGCCGGGCTCGAACGTGCAGCCTTGCGCCTCCAGCGATCGCTTCAGCTCGGCGCTGGTCACCATTCGATGGTACAACAGAAATGTTGTTAAGCCAACACAAGTGTTGCGAGATCAGCCCCGCAGTCAGGTACGCACGCTTCGGATCTCCGTGGGATACCTCAGCCGCCGCTCACCTGAAGCACGCCGGCGCCGCGAATGGCGTCGTTCTTCAACTGATTCAGCGCCTCATTCGCCTGCTCCAGCGGAAACACCTGCGTCTCGGCGTGGACCGGAATCTCTGCGGCGATGCGCAGAAAATCGTGACCGTCCTCGCGGGTATTATTCGCCACCGACCGGATCACGCGCTCGTGATAGAGCAGTTCGTAATCGAGCGGCGGGATCGTGCTCATGTGGATGCCGCCCAGCACCACCGTGCCGCCGTACCGGAGAGCTTTGAGCGCGGCCGGGACAATCTCGCCCGCGGGCGCGAAGATGATGGCCGCGTCCAGCTCCACGGGCGGCTGGGCCACTGTGCCTCCGGTCCACACGGCGCCCAGTTCCGCGGCCAGGCGCTGGTGACGCTCGTCGCGAGTGGCCGCGTAGACCTCGATTCCCTTGTGCCGGGCCACCTGTATGGCCACGTGCGCGGCCGCCCCGAATCCGTACAGCCCCAGGCGGGCGCCGCGGCGATCAAGCACCCCCGACAGGCGCAGGCAGCGAAAGCCGATGATGCCCGCGCACAGCAGCGGCGCTGCGGCGATGTCGGAGAAGGCGTCGGGAATGGGATACACGAACGCCTCCGGCGCCACGATGTAATCGGCGTAACCGCCGTTCACGGTGTAGCCGGTGAACTCGGCGGCAATGCACAGGTTCTCCTGCCCGGCGCGGCAGAAGCGGCACGTACCATCGGTGCGGTGCAGCCATGCCACGCCGACGCGCGTTCCCGGCGCATAGAGGCGCGCCTCAGCGCCACACTTTTCGATGACGCCCACCACCTGATGCCCGGGCGTTACCGGCGACAGGCGGGGTGGCAGCTCGCCTTCGACGACATGCAGATCGGTCCGGCAGATGCCGCACGCGCGCACGCGGATCAGCGCCTCGTCGCCGGCCGGCTCAGGAACGGGCACGTCGGCCATGCGCAACGGCCTCGTTTCGATGGGCGCGGGAGAGGGCAGGATGCAGGCGCGCACCGGGGTAATAGCCTCCGGTCCCAGGTTAGCGCAAAAAGAGCGAGAAGTCGCCCGCGATTTCCACTATCGCTTCGTGAACACCAGCACTGCGGACCGCGCCGCACGGCAGCGGGCAATCGACCTGGCCCTGAGCCAGATGGACAAGCAGTTCGGCAAGGGAGCGGTTCTGCGCCTGGGTTCGCGCACCACCATCCCGGTGAACGTCATTTCGAGCGGATCGATTTCCGTGGACGCGGCGCTCGGCGTCGGAGGATTGCCGCGCGGCAGAGTGGTTGAGATCTTCGGACCGGAATCGTCCGGGAAGACCACCCTCGCGCTGCAGGTGATCGCCGAGGCGCAAAAGACCGGCGGCACGGCCGTGTTCATTGACGCCGAGCATGCGCTCGATCCCGGCTATGCGAAAAAGCTCGGGGTGGACGTGGATAATCTGCTGGTGTCGCAGCCCGACCACGGCGAGCAGGCTCTGGAAATCGCCGCGGCCCTGGTGAGTTCCGGCGGCGTCGACATCGTTGTGGTGGATTCCGTGGCGGCGCTGGTACCGAAGGCGGAGCTGGAGGGCGAGATGGGCGACAGCCACATGGGCCTGCACGCGCGGCTCATGTCGCAGGCGCTGCGAAAGCTCACCGGCGCGGTGTCGCGTACGAACTGTCTGTTCGTGTTCATCAACCAGGTGCGGGAGAAGATCGGGGTGATGTTCGGCAACCCGGAGACCACCACCGGCGGGCGCGCGCTGAAGTTCTACGCGTCGGTGCGCATTGAAGTGCGGCGCTCGACGGCTATCAAAGAAGGCGACGCGGTGATGGGCAATCGCACGAAGATCAAGGTGGTGAAGAACAAGGTGGCGGCGCCGTTCCGCGAGGCCGAGGTGGACATCCTGTACGGGCTGGGCATCTGCCGCGAGACGGACGTGCTCGACGTTGCGGTGGCGCAGAACCTCGTCGAGAAGAGCGGTTCGTGGTACAGCTTCCGCGGCGAGCGCATCGGCCAGGGTCGCGAGAATGCACGGGCGTATCTGGTGGACAACCCCGCCGTCATGGAGCAACTGGATGCGGAACTGCGCAGGGCGCTGGGGCTCACCGCGGCAAAACCGGTCGCGGCCGAGGAGCCGGCAGTGGCTCGCGCGAAGACCGCGTAACTAATTGCGCAGGCGTTGTGGAACAGGCCTTCGGCCTGTGCTTTCGCAGGCCGAAGGCCTGCTCCACAAAGACTACATCATGAACGCGACGCCGCCGGAGATCTCGGTCTGGCGAATCCACCCGCTCGCGCCCGGCAGGCCGAAAGGCTTGCCATTCGTGAACTGGTGTACATCAAAACGGATGCCGATGGGTCCCGAGATCTTGATCTTGATGCCGCCGCCGTACTGAATTCCGAACTTGTTCTGCCCCTGTCCGTAGGAAGCGGACGCGCCCGGCGGCACGTAATTGCTGAAATGGACGCCTACAGCGCCGAACGGCCGGAAGCGGCTACCCTCGGGCGTGGCGTATCCCAGAAAATCGTAGAAGCCCTGGTGCACGGCCATGCCGCCCAGATCCTGCGAGCCCTGCGACCCGCCGGTGGGATTCAGCGCATTCAGGTTCAGGTGCGTACGGTTGTAGGCATAACCCACTTCATGCCCGAAGAATTTCCACGTGTTCAGCGTGATCCGGAAACCGATATTGAAGCCGTTATTGAGACTGTACGAAGTCGCCGGCGTGCCGCTCGCCAGGTCGGCCGCGATTTGTCCCAGCGTGGCGTTCGATTGCAGCGACTGACCGACGCTGACCGAACCTTCGAAAGACTGTCCGAACGTAACCGAACAGGCGCCCGCCAGCAGCACTGCGAGCAGGGCGGGTCTTGTGTAACTCCCTGATAAACGTAACATTATCTGCTAAGATGCGCCGCTTAACCAACGCGTTACGCGATTTATCTATTCGTCAACCAGAATCACCGTGATTTCACCCGGGCCATGCACGCCTCGCACCAGGATTTGTTCTATGTCGGCCGTGCGGCTCGGGCCGGTGATGAAGACCATTGAACTGGTGATGTCCGCCGGACGCGGCGTCGCTGCCATGAGCTGGTCGAGCCCGTCGAACATACGCGAGACAGGAACGACCGCGATGTGCACGGGCGGAAGCAGCGACACCAGCCGCGACTCCTGGCGACCCGAGATCATCACCAGCGTGCCGGTATCGGCAAGAGCATAGTCGGCGCTGGTGATACCGTAGTCCGCTTCAGCGCAGGCATTCCTGTATGCGGCGGGGCTGCTGAATTTCCACGAAACTCCCGGCAGCATCGTGATGCCGCACGCGCCCAGGTACTCGGCCGCCGACGCGACCGCGCGCTTGCCGGCGATCATGGCCCCCACGATCTCGCGCGCCTTGTCGCGATCGGCGCAGCGAACCACCTGCCCGGCCAGCGCCTCGAGCGCGCGAGTGAACACGGCCACGCGGTCAAGAGGGTTCAGCGGCGCGGGCGACGAATAAATGTCTGGAGCAGCAGCGGGTGCCAGGCCCGGTTTGCGCCCCAGCGCCGTTCGCACTTTGTCGAGCATGCTTTCGCGATTCATGACTCCTGACGCGGTTCGCGCGCACTCCACCATTGGCGGAAACTCTGCCGCGCGGGCACGGGCAGATCGCGCTGGCTGAGCCATTTTGCGAGAACCGCGGGCCGCATTATGGCCGGCAGGCGGCGGATCCAGCCGTCTTTGCCGCGAGGCGCAACACGTGCGGCCACAGAACCGGCGAACGAGTAAATCGCCGGATGGCTCGCAATCCAGGCGTACAGCCGGAATGCCGCGCGCTCCAGCCGCGTGGAGCCGCGCTTCTGTCTCTCGTCGACCACCTCAGAGCGAAGATCGAGCAGAATGCGCGGGATGTCGATCTTCACCGGACAGACTTCCGCGCACGCGCCGCACAGACTGGATGCATAGGGCAGCCAGGGATGCTCCATGACGCCGTGATACTGAGGCGTGATGATGGCGCCGATGGGCCCCGAGTACACCCACGGATAATTGTGGCCGCCGATCTTGCGGTACACCGGGCAGTGGTTCAGGCAGGCGCCGCAGCGGATGCAGAACAGCGATTCGCGCTTCGCGGCGTCGGCCAGCAGCTTCGTCCGCCCGTTGTCGAGCAGAACCAGATGGAACTCTTCCGGCCCGTCCGGCTCGCCCGGCCTGCGCGGCCCCGAGAGGAACGACGTGTATACCGTCAGCGGCTGCCCGGTTGCGCTGCGTCCCAGCAGTTTGAGGAAGACCGGCAAATCCTGCGCCCGCGGGATAACCTTCTCGATGCCCGCGATGGCGATGTGAACTTTCGGCGCGGATGAACTGAGGCGCGCGTTGCCTTCGTTCTCTACCACCACGATCGCGCCCGAATCGGCCACCAGGAAATTCGCGCCGGTGATGCCGATGTCCGCCGCCAGAAATTTCTCGCGGAGCACGCCCCGGGCGATCCGGGTCTGCTTTTCGATCACCACTTCGCGCTCCACCCCGAGCCGCTCGGTGAAGATGTCGGCCACGTCGTAGCGCGTCTTGTGGAGCGCCGGCGCGACGATGTGGTACGGCTTCTCGTGCGCCAGTTGCAGGATATACTCGCCCAGATCGGTCTCCACCGCTTCGAGCTGATGGTGCTCCAGCCGCTCGTTGAGGTCGATCTCTTCGGTGGTCATCGACTTCGATTTCACGATGAGCCGCGCCTGACGCTGCTTCGCCAGGCTGAGGATGAAATCGGCGACCTCGGCGCCGGTACTGCACCACACCACGTGGCCGCCGTGCGCGAGGACGTTCGCCTCGAGCTGTTCCAGGTAGTAATCGAGATTATCGAGTGCGTGCTCCTTGATGCTGTGCGCCTGCGAGCGCAGTTCCTGATAATCGGGCAGGACATCGGCGCCTACCGTGCTCAGGCGTTTCGACATGAGCCGGCCGGTTGCGCCATAGATCGCCTCCTGCAGCGGCGCGTTTCCGACGGTGCTGCGGATGCTATCTACGGGAATCAAGCCGCCGGCGCTCATCGGGAAGCGAGCACCTCGGCGATATGCACGCTGCGGACCGGGATTTCGGCCCGGCGCATGGCGCCTTCGAGCTGCATGAGACAGCTCGCGTCGGCCGAGACAACCGTATCGGCCTTTGTGCGCAGAATGGAGGCGATTTTGGTTCGCGCCATCCCGCCCGAGACCTCCGGAAACTTCACGGAGAAGGTGCCCCCGAAACCGCAGCATTCCTCCGCGGCATCCATCTCCCGTAATTCCAGACCGCGTACGTTAGCAAGAAGCCGCCGGGGCGCGTCTTTGATTTTGAGTTCGCGCAGAGCGTGGCAACTGTCGTGATACGTCACTACGCCAGGAAAACTGGCGCCGGTGTCGTCCACGCGCGCCACGTCGATCAGGAAGCGCGTGAACTCCCAGGTGCGGTCCTGAATATGCTGGACGGCCGCCATCAGCTTCGGGTCGTCCGGGAACAGTTGCTCGTAATGATGCGAGATCATCGCCGCGCAGGAGCCGGAGGGAACCACGACGTATTCGGCCCCGTCGAACACTTCGAGGAAATGGCGGGCGAGCCGCCGCGCTTCCTCGCGGTAACCTGTGTTGAAGGCAGGCTGTCCGCAGCACGTCTGCTTGTCCCGAAACTCGACGCGGTACCCGATGCGCTCGAGCACTTCGGTCATAGCGATGCCGATTCTCGGAAAAACCTGATCGACGATGCAGGTGACGAAAATCGAGACGTTGCCGCGCGTCATGAATCTAACATTGTACGGCGTTAATGTGACCAGACGTTCCGCACTTCAGATCTTCGCGATTCCGCTGGGCGTTCAATTGCGTGCCGCGGAGAACGCGACCGGCACGACTCTGCGCGGACGCCTGAAGCAGACTGCAAATGCGCCGCCGGCGCTCGAGACAGCGGACCACGGGACGGTTGCGCTCGACGGCGACGAATCGACCATGCTCGTTCTCCATGACGAGCGGCTGAACGGGATGGAGTTCGAGCTGAAGGGCCACTTCACCGCGGCGGGCCGCTTCGTTGTCGATCCGTTCCATACGCACGCCATGTTCGTGGATAAAGACGGCAAGCGGCTCATCATTACCTACTGGTGCAACGTCTGCTACCTGCGGACTTATACGCCCGGCAAATGCTGGTGCTGCCAGAAATACACCGATCTCGATCTGCGCGAAAAAGACGACGACCAGTAGAACAAGACTGTGGTGGAATTCGTTCTGTCACTGTTCCCAGGGGTTGACGAGCCGGATGGACAGATCTTCGAAATGCCTGATATTGCGTGTTGCCAGCATTGCAGCGGTCGCGAGGGCGATACCGGCAATCATGGCGTCGCGAAGGTCCACAACCCGCCCCGCCTTCTGCCGAGCCGCCATCAGATCCGCCGTGTGTTGCGCAGCGGCCGCGTCGAACGGCGCGATACGTTCTTCGATCTTGTCCGTGACCATCCGCTCAAATGCAGCCATCAGATCCGAGCGCCGCTTGCCGAGAGGCAGAATCTGCAATCCGAAGCGGATTTCGAGAATGCTGACCGATGTAGTCCAGACAGAGCTGCGCGGCTGACGGTCAAGCCAGGCGATCGCATTCCGGTCGTGAATGCGGCTCATAAGCGCCGAAAGAACGTTCGTGTCGAGGAGGATCATCGGTCGAACAGCGGTGGTTCGATGCGGTGGCCGCGCAGTTCGGGAATGTCCTCCTCCAGACCACATTTGGCGAACATCGCAGAGATCTCCGATCCCAGCCCGCGCGCCGGACGGTATTCCTGCCGGAGAGCATGCCGCAGAATCTCCCGCGCTTCTTCTTCCATGCTCCGCTTGTTGCGCGCAGCGCGCCGGCGCAGCCGCGCCTTAACATCTTCTTCCAGATTGCGTACGACAAGCTGGGCCATGCCGGACTACCTCGATATCATGATATCAGAAGACCAGGGTAAGCGGCAGCGCTCGGGACCGCATTTGCTTCGTCTCGTTTTTACAATAAACACGTTTTCAGCCGTTGGGTCGCCGCCCTGCGCTAACATCCGGAGTGATGAGTTATTCCGCTGCCAGACTTACGGTCGATGGCGTCGAGGTGATCCGGCTGGCCGATACCGAGCGCGGCATCGGCGTGTCCATCGCGCCCACGATCGGAAACACCGCCTACGAGATGAACGTGCACGGCACGAATATCTTCTGGACGCCCTATCGCAGCGTGGCGGAGTTCAAAGCGAAGCCGGTGCACCTGGGCAATCCGTTCCTCGCGCCGTGGGCGAACCGGCTCGACGGCGATGCCTTCTGGGCGAACGGGAAGAAGTATCTGCTGAATCCCGGCCTCGGCAACTTCCATCGCGACAACAATGGGCTGCCCATCCATGGTCTGGTGACGTATTCGCCGCACTGGAAGGTGATTGCAGCGGACTCGGATGACTCCGCGGCCTTCGTCAACAGCCGCCTCGAGTTCTGGCGCTATCCGGATTACATGGCGCAGTTCCCGTTCGCGCACTCGATCGAGATGACCTACCGGCTGAGCGGCGGCTCGCTCGAAGTCCACACGGCCGTCGCCAACTTTGCCGACGAATCGATGCCGCTTTCGCTGGCTTATCATCCGTATTTCACGCTCACCGATGCGCCCCGCGATGAGTGGACCGTGCATGTCGCCGCGCGCGAGCACGTGGTGGTGGACCAGCGCCTTATCCCGACCGGCGAGCAGAAGCCGCTGGACCTGCCCGCCGAGGTGAAGCTCGCCGCGCGCGTGTTCGACGATGTCTTCGCCGGCGTGGACAGCCAGGACGATTTTCGGGTTCGGGGAAAGCAGCAGCAGGTCGCTCTTCGCTACGGGCCCAGGTATCCCGTGGCCGTTATCTACGCGCCGCCCGGACGCGACTTCATCTGCTTCGAGCCGATGACCGGCGTAACCAACGCCTTCAACCTGGCGCACGAGGGAAAATACAGCGGGCTGCAGACCATCGCGCCCGGCGAGACCTGGGCAGAAAGCTTCCATATCACACCGAGCGGATACTGATTCGGCCACGGTAACAAGAATCGCCCGCGCATTTCTCTCGCGGCTCCAGCACGTTAACCGCGGCCCCACTCGCACGGCCATTGCGCTGCCGCTATCCTCCGGGCAAGAGTTCGTTGCTCGCCTGTACAGAGAAGCGGACCACTAAAGCGCGGCTACCCGGGTTAATTCGCGCGAAATGTCATTGGACTCGTTCCATGGAATGACAGGCGGCCTGCCGGGCCGTTACCCCCGTGCAGCTGTGCCGAATCAGCGATAAAAATCGGCTCGAAGGGCCCTTTTAAAGTTCATCAGAGAAAAAGCGAAACCGAACGAACCAGAACTGAGCCGCCGGAAGCGATACGATGGCAGCTTCATGCATCGATACATCCTGCTCCTGTCCATCGTGCCGGCCGTGTTTGCCGCCGACGCATCTCTGAAATCTATCCAGGCTCACACCACTGACGGCGTAGTCGAAGGCGTTGTGAGCGCGGATGGCAAGGTCAGCGCGTTCAAGGGCATTCCGTTCGCAGCGCCTCCCGTCGGCCCGCTGCGCTGGAAGGAGCCGCAGCCGGTGCAGCCGTGGACTGGCGTCCGGCAGGCGAAGGACTACAGCTCGCATTGCATGCAGCTGAATGTCTTCGGCGATATGATCTTCCGCGATCCCGGCGCGAGCGAGGACTGCCTGTACCTGAACGTCTGGGCGCCTGCGAATGCAGCGGCAGAGAAGCTTCCCGTGATGGTGTGGATTTACGGCGGAGGATTCGTAGCGGGCGCGACGTCGGAACCTCGCCAGGATGGCGGCAACCTCTCCAAACAGGGCGTCGTGGTGGTCAGCATGAACTACCGCCTGGGAATCTTCGGGTTCTTCTCGCATCCCGAGTTAACGAAAGAGTCGGGTCATAACGCGTCGGGGAACTATGGCCTCATGGATCAGACGGCGGCGCTGCGGTGGGTGCACAACAATATTGCCCAGTTCGGCGGCGATCCGGCAAACGTCACCATCTTCGGCGAATCGGCGGGATCGTTCTCGGTGAGCGCGCAGATGGCATCGCCGCTCGCCCAGGGTCTGTTCCGCCGCGCCATCGGCGAAAGCGGCGCGTTCTTCGGCAGCACGCTGCACGCGCGGCCGCTCGGCGAGTCTGAAAAGACCGGCCAGCACTTCGCTGAAACGGCTCTCGGCGCGAAATCGCTCGACGACTTGCGCGCCCTTCCCGCCGAGAAGATCCTGCAGGCGACCAAAGGCGAGCCGTTCCGCTGGGGTCCGAACGTCGATGGCTATTTCCTTCCCGAGAGCGTCGCGTCAATCTACGCGGCCGGCAAGCAAAGCCGAATTCCGCTGCTCGCCGGGTGGAATCTCGACGAGGGAAGTTATCAGCAGATTCTGGGGAAGGATCCGCCGACGCCGGAAAATTACGCGAAGCATATCCGGGAACACTTCGGCAAGCATGCGGATGCGATTCTGAAGTTGTATCCCGCGGAAACCGAGGAACAGGTGAAGCGGGCGGCGGGCGACCTGGCCGGCGCTCAGTTCATCGCGTACGGGACATGGAAATGGCTGGATGAGCAGCTCGCCACGGGCCTGCCGGTGTATCGCTACGAGTTCGACGACGCACTGCCTGCTCCCGCCGGCAAGCCGGAGGAAGCCCGCGGGGCCTACCACTCGGGCGAGATCGAGTTCGTGTTCGGCGTGCTGTCATCGAAAGATCTGCCGTGGCGTCCCGAGGACCGCAAGCTCTCCGAGCAGATGTCCGCATACTGGGCCAACTTCGCGAAAACGGGTGATCCGAACGGTTCCGGCCTGCCGAAATGGCCGGCATACGACAAGGACACCGGCTATCAGGTGATGCACCTCAGCTTCAGCCCGCACGCGGAACCGGATACGGAGCGGGCGCGGTTTGAGATGCTCGATTCGTTCATGAAGTAACTTGCGTTCTAACCGGCGCAACCGAAACCGCTCCTCCGTGGGGCAGACGATCGGTTTGTGTCGTCTGCCTGTTCGAGTGCCCGGGCATGGCAGACGACGAAACCCGATCGTCTGCCCCACGGGGAGGCTCAATCAGCTCGAATGAACGATCCGGCCGTCACGCATGGTGATAATCCGATGCCCGAACGCCGCGGCTTCCGGGTTGTGCGTAATCATGAGGACGGTTTGGCCCATCGACTGATTCAGTGAGCGCAGCAGCTCGAGCACGGCGTTCGAATTCTCCGTATCCAGATTGCCCGTCGGCTCGTCGGCCAGCAGGATGGCCGGATGATTGACAATGCCCCGCGCGATGGCCACGCGTTGCTGCTCGCCGCCGGAAAGAGCACGCGGCCGGTGATTCAGCCGATTCTCGATTCCCAGCAGCCGCAGCACTTCGTCGAATTGCGGGTCCTGTTCCTTCTCGCGTCCGGCAATGTAGCGGGCAATCTCGATATTGTCGCGCGCGGTGAGCGTCGGCAGCAGATTATATTTCTGGAAAACGAACCCGACGGTGGTCTTGCGCAGGTTGGTACGTTCGGCATCCGACATGGCCAGCAGGTCGCGTCCGGCCATCGTCACTGTTCCGGCGGTGGGCGGCGTGAGGCCGCCGAGAATGTTGAACAGCGTCGATTTGCCCGAGCCTGAAGGGCCGATGATGGAGACGAACTCGCCGCGCTGTACGTCCAGATCCACTCCGCGCAGTGCGTGTACGTCCACATCGCCGACATGGTAGACCTTGCGCAGGTCGCGGACCGAGAGGATAGGCGCTTCACTCATACGAAAGCGCCTCGATGGCATCCTGCCGGGCGGCTTTGAGCCCAGGGTAGGAGGCGCCGAGCAGCGCGCCGACGAGGGCGATTCCCGCGGCAATCGGCCACCAGTCGGGCACGATCGCCTGAATCAGTCCACCGGGCGAGAACGTGACCACCAGCCAGCGCGTGCCGTACGTCAGAGCGATGCCCAGAATGGAACCGAGCACGGCCAGCAGCGTGGTCTCCCGAAGCAGCACGTTCAGGATGTAGAAGGGAGAAGCGCCGATGGCCTTCAGCACTCCGATCTCGCGCGTGCGCTCCAGCACGGCGGTGTACATAGAGAGAAACACCACGAGGAACCCGATGATCACCCCGACCGCGATCACCACCGCGATGAACCCCTTCAGCATCGGGATATTCTCGACGCTGAACTGCGACAGAACTTCCTGCATGGAGAGGATCTGGTAATCCGGCATTTTCGCCTTCAGATAGTCGATGACCGCCGGCGTGTTGTCAGGGTTGTCGAGCTTGACGTATATGATGGTCACCTTGTCCGAACGCGAGGTCAGGTCCTGCAGAATATTCAGCGGCACCACGATGCGCGCGAGCTTGCCTTGTTCGAAGATGCCACTGACGCGCCACGTGCGATTCAGCGCCGGTACGGGGTCGCCCGACCCGAAGGTTATGCTGGCGTGCGTAAAACTCATCCACGATCACCTCGTCCGGCTTTTCGAATGCTCTGCCTTTCACAAACCGCCACCGGCCGCCCATCTTTTCGAAAGCAGGAAGATCGAGTCCCGTGATGGAGGTCAGCGGACCCGTTGGCTGGATCAGTGCGCCGGTGGCCAATACTACGTGCGGTTGTTTCTCCAGAAATGGAATGAACTTCGCCGGCATGTCCGCGCTCAGCGAGAGGGCGGCGCTGTTGGGCGCCTTGATCACGATGTCGGCCCCGATGCCGCGCTGGCGCCGCTGCTGATCCTGGACAAAGCCGCGGCTCAGGCCCACCAGAGTGAGAATCATGGTTACCTGCATGCCGATGGCGACCATGCTGAGGAGAGTCCGCAATGGGCGATAACGCAGGTTTTCAATGACTAGTTTGTTGACCAGGAATAAACTCCGCCGAGCGGTCGCCCGGAAACTCCATTGTAGATGCAGGACGCGATTTTGCCTGACTTCGTTTCGAAACCGGACACTCAGTGGCAGAATCGGACAGACCGTCGCGCGGCACAGGTGTTCCTGCCTATGTGAATGTTGGCGCACGAATTGCAATCCACGAACATTCTGGCAACTGCGATGAACCACT
This sequence comes from uncultured Acidobacteriota bacterium, assembly GCA_963780655.1. Lineage (GTDB taxonomy): Bacteria > Acidobacteriota > Terriglobia > Bryobacterales > Bryobacteraceae > CAWACP01. The sequence continues at coordinate 230,200 of CAWACP010000005.1, forward strand.
TCTTACGGAAGTTTCCGGCACTGATGCTGTCCATGCTGGCTTTGCCCGGTTTCGGGCAGGAGGTCTCTATCGAGGAGCCTAAGCCAATCCCGGTTGTGGGGCCGTTGGTCGAGCCATTTCACATCCAGCGGCGCATCGTGTCGGCGCCGAAGCTCGACAATTCCCCGCGCCTCCAGGCGCTCATTCGTGGCGACAATCTCTACCTGACGGCACGCGATGTCATTGCGCTGGTGCTCGAGAACAACGTGGACATCGCGATTCAGCGCTACGGTCCGTTTCTCGCGCGGGAAGTTCTGCGGCGCACAAAAGGCGGCGGATTTCTGCGGAGCGTGGGCACGCCGATTATGCCTGGACCGGTAAGCGTCAGCCTGGCGGGCGTGAGCGTCAGCAACATCGGCCTGGCCGAGGGAGGAGGCGTGGGTTCGGGCGGCGGCATCGTCGTGCAGATCGGCCCGACCCCGCCCAATCTGGACCCGTACATCTTCGGGTATGCCGCCTTCACGCACACCACATCGCCGCTCAGCAATACGGCGCTGAGTCACACGCCTTCACTGATAAACGACAGCCGGACTTACCAGCTCGGCTACGCGCAGTCGTTCAGTACCGGAACGAATTACCAGGTCACATGGACCGCCTACGACAGCAAACTGAACAGTCCGTCGGTGGTTTACAATCCTGCGATCACCGGCAACCTGGACCTTTACGTTACCGAGAATCTGCTGCAGGGCTTCAGCCGGGCGGTAAACGACAGGGATATCCGCGTGGCGAAGAACAATATGAAGGTGACGGACCTGCAACTCAAGCTGCAGGTGATTACCACCGTGTCCGCGGTGCTGAACCTTTATTGGGATCTGGTGAGCTTCAACGAGGACATGCGCATCAAGGAACAGCAACTGGCCACCGCGCAAAAGCTGGACGACGACAACAAAAAGCAAGTGGAGCTGGGAACGTTGCCGGCCATCGAAGTAACTCGCGCCGCGGCGCAGGTATCGGCGAGTAAAGAGGACCTGCTGATTTCGCAGACAAATGTGGCGCAGCAGGAGACAGTGCTGAAGAACGCGCTCAGCAGAAACGGCGTGGAGAGTTCGTGGCTGGATGCGGTACATATTGTGCCGCTCGACAGCATCGTAGTGCCGCCGAAGGAGGACCTGAAACCCGTTCCCGACCTCATCCGGGAGGCGCTCGTGAAACGGCCTGAAATCGAGCAGACGCGCATCAACATCGAAAGCAGCCAGACCATGATGAAGGGCAGCCGGAACGCGTTGCTGCCGACGCTGCAGGCCTTCGCCGAGCTAACCAATAACGGCCTGGCAGGGCCTGCGAATCCGATATACGACGGCTCGAGCGGACCGATAGATCCGTACTACGTCGGCGGCTACGGGACGTTCCTGGCACAGGTTTTTCGGCGGAATTTTCCCAATTACAGCGCGGGATTTTCGGTGAACATTTCGTTCCGCAATCGGGCGGCGCAGGCGGACTATGTGACCGACCAGCTCTCGCTGCGCCAGAGCCAGCTGCAATACCAGCGCAGCGTCAGCCAGATTCGCGTGGATGTGAAGAACGCCGTGATCGGCCTGCAACAGGCGCGCGCCCGCTACGAAGCCTCGGTGGCCACGCGCGAACTGGGTCAGCAAACGCTCGAAGCGGAGCAGAACCGGTTCAAGTTCGGCCAATCTACTATTTCGCTGGTGATTCAGGCGCAGCGCGATCTGGCGACGGATCAGAGCGCCGAAGTGCAGGCCATGGCGAACTACACGCACGCAAAGATCGCCTTCGATGAAGCGGTCGGGCAGACGATGGAGGCGAACAACATCTCCATGGCGGACGCGGAATCCGGGCATGTTCCGTGGGAGTCGAAGCCGCCGGAGAATGCGAAATGAGGCGGCGTGTCTGTAAACTGGCTGGCGTTTGTGGGGCGGGCGCCTCGCCTGCGGCCGACGCCTCGTCGGCCTGCTCGGTATCTTCTGAATGCGTTTTCAGCTCGAACAGGCGGGCGGGGCGCCCGCCGCAGACGAGGCGCCTGCCCCACACGAATCGCCTTCTGATCTGCATTCTTATGGGCGCCGTCCTTCTTCCTGCTCAGGAGATCTCCGTCGAGAAGCCCGCCGCGCCGTTCATCGTCCGGCCGTGGATGCCCACGCACGTGCCGCCCGTCGCACTCCGCAATTCCCCACGCCTCGATGCGCTCATCCGCGGCGGCAGTCTCTATCTCACCGTGCAGGATGCCATCGCGCTGGCCATCGAGAATAACCTCGACCTGGAAGTGGACCGCTACGGACCCCTCAACGCCGCCTGGCTCACGCAGCGCGCCGAGGCCGGCGGTCTGCTGCGCGGCGTCACTACGGGCAAGTCTCAGGTGGGTCAGGTGGCCAGCGGACAGGGCGTGTCGGGAAGCCAGGCGGCGGCGGGCCTCTCCGGATCGGGCGGAAACGGTGGAGGTGGAGGCGGGAATGCGGTGGTGTCGCAGATAGGTCCGGTAACCGAGAATCTGGACCCGATTCTGACTAACACGACCTTGTTCTCGCACACGACCTTTCCACAGAACGTCGGCAGGGTGCAAAGCCAGGTTGCCGCGCTGGTGGACACGTCGCACATCTACCAAACCACGCTGCAGCAGGGCTTCCTGACCGGCGGGTACGTCACGCTGTCACAGAGCGAGTCGTACCTGAAGGAGAACACGCCAACCGACCTTCTGAATCCCTCCGTTGCGCCGCGCCTGCAGCTTTATGCGCAGCACAACCTGCTGCAGGGATTTGGCACGGCCGTGAACAGCCGCTTCATTCGCGTGGCCAGAAACAGCCAGCGCGCGGCCGACTTTACCTTCCGCTCGCAGTTGCTCAACATCGTGTCCAACATCCTGAATCTCTACTGGGACCTGGTGACGGACAATGACGATCTGAAGGCGAAACAGGCGGCGCTGGAGATCTCACGGAAGTTTCTTGAGGACACGCGCAAAGAGATCGAGCTGGGCGTGGTGGCCAGAGCCGACATTTTTTCCGCGCAGGCCGAAGTGGCGACGAGCCAACGCGAGCTGGCGATTTCTCAGGCCAACGTGCGGCAGCAGGAAAATCTGCTGAAGATGGCGCTGGTACGGGATGCCGCCGTCGATCCTCTGGCCGACAATGCCGCCGTGGTTCCGCTCGACCGGATACTGATTCCGGCGGCCGATGAATTGCCGCCGATGCGTTCGCTGGTGGCGAGGGCGCTCGAGCAGAGACCCGATATCGCGGTCACCAGGCTCAATCAGGAAAGCGCTGAGATTTCCGCGCTCGGCACCGAAAGCGGGCTGCTGCCCAACGCACAGGGCTTCGTAACAGCGAGGGACAGCGGACTCGCCGGGACGCCGAATTACGCGGCGGGCGTGCCCTTGCCCTCCATCGTTGGCGGCCTTGGAACGGCCATGGGCCAGGTATTCCGGCGCGATTTCCCGAGCCAGCAAGGCGGCGGCTACATCGTGGGAACGTTCGGCAACCATGTGGCGCAGGGAGACTATGGAATCGATCAGTTGCAGTTGCGGCAGACGCAGCTCAGCGGCCGCCGCGACCTGAACCAACTGGTGGTGGACATCTCCAACCAGATGGTGGCGTTGCGTCAGGCGCGATCGCGCTACTCGGCCGCCGTCGATACCAGAACGCTCCAGGAGGAACTGCTCCAGAAAGAGGAGCAGGCTTTCTCGCTGGGCAGCGCTGGCATCAACGACGTGGTGGTTGTGCAGAGGAGCCTCGCGGCGGCCCGATTCGCCGAAGTGGCCGCGCTGGGAACGTACGCTCGCGCACGAGTCGCTCTCGATCAGGTAATCGGCGATACGTTGGCGAAGAATCACGTGTCGGTGGACGATGCGCTCGAAGGCCGTGCAGCGCATTAGTGCACATTTGTAAAGCGGGGGCGCAGGCGGTTTCGCCTGCGTATCGTACAAAGCCGTAACCGTTGCACGCCGGATGCGTCAGACCTGCGATGAAGAAACAGGACGAGAACGAAGACCGCTCGGGACTCTTTCTGGGGTCCTCGGAACTTCCGGGTCGCGCCAGAAAGACCAGCGGAGACGCGGACGCTACAGACTCGAAGGACGCGGACGGCGCCGATGACGGCGACGCGACCGATGGAGACGGGAAGGACGGCGACGGAGCCGATGGCGACGGCACGGACGGAGATGGCGACGGAACCGACTCCGGTGACGCCGACGGCAAAGACTCAGGCGACGCAGACGGCAAGGACGCTGGCTGACATACTTGCGCCGCAGACTCCCGAGGAGTTCCTGGCGAACTCGTTCGGGAGAACGTTTGAGCGGTTACCGGGACAGCCCGGGCGGTTTTCCGGACTGCTGCCCTGGACGTGTCTCAATCGAATCCTCGAACAGCATCGGCTGGACGCGCCGCGCCTGCGCCTGATGCGCGATGGTAAAGCCGTGCCTCCGGAATCGTACACCACATACCGTTCCAGCCGCCGTCTTCCGTTCGTTCGCATATCGCGGCTGCGCTCACCGGATCTCACCCGGCATCTGCGCGAAGGCGCCACGCTCATCATCGATTCGGTGGAGGAATTGCACGAGCCGCTGACCACTCTGTCCGAAAGCCTGGAGGAGTCGTTCCGCGCGCGCATCCAGGTGAACATGTACGCGGGCTGGCGCACGTCGCACGGTTTCGACGTGCACTGGGACGATCACGATGTGCTGATCCTGCAGGTGTCGGGCCGCAAGCACTGGAAGGTATATCCGATGACGCGCGTGCACCCGTTGTCGCGCGACGTCGAGCCGGCCGGCAAGGCACCCACCACGCCGCTCTGGGAAGGCATGCTCGAAGACGGCGACCTGCTGTACATCCCGCGCGGCTGGTGGCATGTCGCCGTACCGCTGGATGAGCCAACGCTTCATCTGACCGTGGGCATTCACAATCCGACGGGCGTTGATTTCCTGTCATGGTTTGCGGGCCGGCTGCGAGCCAGCGCCGCGGTTCGTCAGGACCTGCCTCGATTCGCGTCGGCTGAAGAACGGGCGGCATGGACGGAGCGCGTTCGCGAGCGCGTGGCAGGGAGCGTGGAGCCCCGAGCTTCTGGATGAGTATTTCGCCGAGACGGATGCAAGCACCCGAACGCGCCCGAAGTTCGCGCTTCCGTGGAGCGCCACGCCCGGCGCGGTGCCGCCGCACGACGGCTGGACCGTGCAGTGGATCTTTCCTTGCGCAGCGGCGCGGCGCGAAAGCGACGGGACTCTGTCGATCGACGGCAAAGGACGACGCTGGAAATTCGGCGCCGGCAGCACGGCCGATTCTCGAGACACTGCAGAGGGGAAGCGCGTGCTCGCTCGACGAGCTTTGCGCCGCGGCAGGGCGCCGATCTCGACCGCGCTGCCGTCCGCCTGTTTGTGAAGGAACTGGCGGACGCCGGCCTCGCCGCCATTCACGCCCAAGACAGCGCCGAATGACGCCGGCCCGATTCTTCTGTTCGGAAGCATCGCGCACCCAGGCCGAACCGCTCTTTGCCACCGTTGCCCGCATCGATACATGGCTTCTCCTCGAACACTCGGGGCCGTGGGGCGCCCGCGGTCTTCCGGACGACGCGCTTCCCGAACCCGTGCGGCATCATCTGGAGCGGCTCGTCTCCGATACGCCGCGCTGTCGCGCGCTGTTCATCAAGCGCGGCCCGGCGCGTCCGGCGGCCCCGCGCTTGTTCATCGCGCGAAGCCGGGAGACCGAGCCACGCACACGGGTGATCGAGCTGTCGAGTTACCACGATCTGATGGCGCTGCGGCCGGGAGCGCTCACCGGCCATTCCGGCGCGCCGTGGGGGGAACCGCTCTGGTTGGTCTGCACGCACGGACGCCATGATAAATGCTGCGCCAGGTTCGGCCGCGCGGCCTGGCGCGCGCTGAAGACTCACGCCGGCGGCGCCGCATGGCAATGCTCGCACGTGGGCGGCGACCGCTTTGCCGCGAACCTGGTCCTGATGCCGTTCGGCATCTACTACGGGCACGTGAGTCCCGAAGATGTGCCGGCGCTGGTGGAGGCGGGCGCCGAGGGCCGCATCGAGCTGAAACATTATCGTGGACGCTCGTGTTATGCTCGCCCGGCGCAGGCCGCCGAGTATTTCATTCGTTCCGAGACGGGCATCACCGGCATCGGCGATCTGCGATTCGAGGAGAGCCATGCGGTGGACGACTGCCGCTGGCGGGTCCGATTTCTGGAGCGCGCGAACGGGCGCATTCACGAGGCTGAAATCGCCGCGCGAGATTCCCACACGCTGGAGCTGCGCACCTGCAAAGCGACCGAACCGCGCCGTGTTCCGCAATTCGAACTGCTGCGCTACGCGCGTCTGTAGCCGGTGCAGGCTGAAAGCCTGCTCTACTGTCGCTTCATGGGTCCGTAGTAGAGCAGGCGTTCAGCCTGCACGCGTACACTGACAGAGATGAAGCTGGAAACGCAAGCCGTGCACGCGGGCCGCACGATCGATCCCGCGACCGGAGCCATTACTCAGGCCATCCAGTTGTCGACTACGTTTGAACGTGCGCAGTCGGGCGCTTATCCGCATGGCTTCTCGTACTCGCGTGAAGGAAATCCGAATCGCAACTCTCTCGAGCAGTGTCTGGCAACGCTCGAGGGCGGCAGGGAAGCGCTGGCGTTCGCCTCCGGTCTGGCCGTACTCAACGCGGTCCTGCAGGGGCTCGAACCCGGAGATCACATCATTGCGCCGGACGATGCCTATTACGGCATGCGCGTGCTCATCCGCGAGGTGTTCGCCAAATCGCAACTCGAGCTGAGCTACGTGGATATGACGGACCCCGCCGCCGTCCGCGCCGCCGTCCGGCCGGCCACCAGGCTGCTATGGGTGGAGACGCCATCGAATCCGCTGCTGCGGATTACGGATCTGGCGGCCATGGCCGAGATCGCGCACGCGTCAAATGCCATCAGCATCTGCGACAGCACATTCGCGACGCCCGTCCTGCAACGGCCTTTCGATTTCGGCATCGATATGGTGATGCACTCCACCACGAAGTATCTGAGTGGGCATTCCGATGTGGTAGGCGGCGCGCTGATCACGCGCTTCCAGAACTATCTCTTCGAGCGGGCGCGAAAGGCTCAGCACTATGGCGGGGGAGTGCCTTCGCCATTCGATTGCTGGCTGACTCTGCGAGGTCTGACCACGCTGCCGTACCGCATCCGCGCGCAGGCCGAGCATGCGCGGATGATCGCCGAGTATCTGCGGTCGCATGCCGCGGTTGAGGCCGTGCACTATCCGGGTCTGCCTGAGCACCGCGGTCACGAGCTTGCCGCGAAGCAGATGTCGGCGTTCGGCGGCATGCTTTCTTTTCAGGTGCGGGGAGGGTACGACGAGGCGATGGCAGTGGCCGCCGCGGTCCGGATCTTCACGCGCGCCACCAGCCTGGGCGGGGCTCACAGCCTGATTGAACACCGGGCGTCGATTGAAGGAAAGGATACGAATTCGCCACAGAACCTGCTGCGGGTTTCCGTCGGACTCGAGCATCCCGACGATCTGATCGGCGACCTGGAGCAGGCGCTGGCTACGGTTCCGCTCTCATCTGAAGTATGGATCTGAAGACACACTGGGAAAGAATCTACGCGGAGAAAGCTCCGGAGCAAGTCAGTTGGTACCGCCCGCACCTCGAGACTTCGCTCGCGCTGATTGAACGAGCGGCGGCCGATTGCTCGGCTTCCATCATCGATGTCGGCGGCGGCGAATCCACTCTGGTAGACGACCTTCTCGGCCGCGGATACCGCAATGTCACGGTCCTCGATATCTCGCAAACGGCCATTGATGCGAACCGGAAACGGCTGGGCGAAACAGCCGAGCGTGTCCGGTGGCTGGTGGCCGACATTGCCGGCGCCGATCTGGAGCCGTCCGCTTACGCCGTGTGGCACGACCGTGCCGTGTTTCATTTCCTGACCGCGCCGCGCGACCGGATCGCCTATGTTCGGCAGGTGGCTCGCGCGGTGAGGCGCGGAGGCCATGTGATTGTCAGCACGTTCGGACCAGAAGGCCCCACGAAGTGCAGCGGGCTCGATGTAGTGCGTTACGATGCGGAGTCATTGCACGGCGAGTTCGGCCCGCATTTCCGGCTGCTGGACAGCTCTCGGGAATTGCATCGCACGCCGTTCGGTAAAGTCCAGCAGTTTCTCTACTGTTACTGCCGGCTCGACTGAGCGTCACTGCTTCTTCACGCCCGAAACGCAGCAGTCCTCGTGCGTCGGGGCCGACGCGGCATTCTTCAGGTAACACCAGGGCGTGTCTCCGCGTCCCGTCCCGGGTTTCGCGTAGGTGAACGCTTTGCAGGTGGAGTCGCGGGCGCAAGCTCGGCGACAAAGCTCCGGACGCGCTTCCTTCAGGGCGAAGTTGTGGTAGTCAGCTCCGTAGCGATCCGTATTCAACTCGAGGGGAAGCTCAGCGTCGAGGCGCTCAAGGTCCTCCGAATGCGACGTGCCGACGCAGACCACATCGAAAAGGCCGACGCAGAAGTCCTCATCGCAGACGCGGTCTTCGCCCAGAACCATCGTCGGGCGCGCAGAAGCCGTCCGATAGTGCTCCGCTTCGCGGTAGCCCTTGCGGTCGCAGAACGCATCCGCGGCGGGTTTGCCGCACACCGTCCCAAAGTAGAGGCAATTGTCGACGGCATACCCGGTGACGCGGGGGTGATCATAAGTGCGGCGCTGCGCCTGAGCCTGGCCCAGGAAAAGAGTCAGGAGAATTAAAGTTAGGGCCTTCATCTGCTTTTCCTCCGGCCCCATTCTATCGATGACCGGCGCGAATCAGAAATGCGCGTTTCCTGGCGCCAGGCGGTAGTCGCCGTGTCCGCTCCGGTCGATGAAGGTGAATGTGCCCTTATCGCCGGTGCTCTCGACGTGCCGGTAGGCCCATACTTCGGTTCCATGCGGGCTTTGCGGGCTTGATGGATGCACCTCGAGCTCATCCGGCGGCCCCCAGACGATGTACATGTGGCCGCGATCGGTCTGCCAGCCCGGCGTGCCGGGCGTCGCAAAGTGGCTGTTCGCATAGGCGATGCGGCGGTAGTGTTCTTCTTTGAATGCGTTCCTGGAGGCGCCCGGAGTGGGATTGCGCCGTTCCCAGAACTGCTGGATGAACTTGTCCCGTTCCGCGTCGCCGGCGAGCCGCAGGAAGGCGGCGCGCTCTGCATCGTCGATGATGTAGACGACATCCTCGTTCAGCCACTTCGACGAGGCAGCGCCATCCTGCTGGATCCTGGCGGCGGAAGGTGTTTGCGCGTGAGCGTCCGGCCACGCGGCCAGCGTAATGGCCCCGGTGGCGATCAGGACGAGAGCACCGAGGAACGGCATCCAGGATTCTCTCGAAGCTTTGGGATACAACAGGCGATGAATACGCGTCACAAGATTTCCTCCGGTAGCGGCAACGGCCGGTTCGCCGGCCAGAGAACGGTTCTGTTCGAGCGACGCAAGCGCAGCCGCATATTCGGCCGCATCGCCCCGGATGGACACGACTCGGTCGTCGCAGCAGTTCTCGCGCTCCGTGCGGATGATGCGCGAGATCCACCAGACCGCCGGGTGGTAAAACAACAGACCCTCCGCCAGACGCTGCAGCACGTTCAGTAGATAATCGTGGCGGCGGATGTGCGCGAGCTCGTGCAGCAGGATGGCCTCTACCTGCCCCGCGGGCAAACCGGCGAGCAGTCCGACGGGCATCAGAATCACCGGGCGAAGGTGGCCGAGAACGAGTGGCGCCTCCGCGAGACAGGACTCGAGCAGCGCAATGGGCCTCGTCACGCGCACCCGCGAGCTGAGCCGGGCAAGCTCTTTTTGCCAGCGGTCTGGAGCAGCGCACACGCCTCGCCGGCGCAGGCGCAGGAGCGCGATAAATCCGGCAGCGTGCCGTAAATAAAAGACAGCAACGCCGGCCATCCAGAACGGGGCCAGCCAGGGCGCCACCGCGGCGAGGAGACCCGAATCGCTCCATGGACCGGAGACATCCGGGGCGGTGCGGAGGCTTCTTTCGATGGACGCGGCGCCGGCGTTGTGCGGCGGATGCAGCGTTTCCGGCATCACACGAACGAGAGTAGCGCCGAATCCGCCGACGATCAGAAGCATTGCCAGAAAGGCCGAGGCGTAGCGGATGCGCGGCGACCGCGTAGCCACCAGAACCGCGCACAGCACAGCAGACGCGAGGGCTCCCTGCCAGAGCGAATGCAGCAGCGTCCAGCCGAGCGCGCCCGCCAGCGGACTCTGCACGAAGGTCTGGAGGACGCTCATTTCTCCCCCGCCCGGTACTCATCCAGCAGCCGGCGCAGATCGGCCAGCTCCTTCTTCGTGGCCCGGCGCGCGGAGAGAGCGCCCATCAGCAGCGCGCTGGCCGAACCGCTGAACGCGCGCTCGAGGAGGTCTCCGGCGAGCTGCTTGCGGGTCCACTCGCGCGGTTTCGCGGCCACGTAGACATGCGCGCGCTGGGTCTCGTTGCGGCGCACCAGACCCTTTTCGGCCATGATCTGCATGAACTTCAGGACGGTGCTGTACTGGGCCGTCCGGCGGCGGCTGATTACGCCGTGAACATCGCGGACGGTGGCCGGTCCAATGCTCCAGAGTACGGTGAGGATTTCGAGCTCGGCATCGGTGGGCCGGGGCGGCTCGTTCGTCATCTACGAAGACTTTACTAGTAAGGTCTTCGTATGTCAAGAGGAAGATTCTCAGCCGTACGATTGAGGCATGTTCGGGCGGTCATCATCGTCGCTTCTTCAACTACTTTTGTATCAGGCGCTGCTTTGCTCGCTGCGCCCTCCTGAACAGCGCATACAGACAACTTATCCCGATCGTCCTGGACGGCAATCCGGTTACAAGCGCATTCGTTCGTGACGCCGGTCGGGGCCCGTGGAAAAGAACACGGTATCGACTGCACTTACTCGATATCGGAATAGCCGCAGCGACCCAAAGTGGACGCTTCTCAGCACGATGTTAGACTCAGCCGCATGACCGTACTGGACTGGCTGCTCGATTCGGACCCCGCTATCCGCTGGCAGGTGTTGCGGGATCTTGTCCATGCGCCGGCTGAGGTCGTCGCGGCGGAGCGTGCGCGAGTGGCCACCGAGGGCTGGGGCGCCAGACTGCTTGCGTTGCAGGGCGAAGACGGCCAGTGGGCGGGAGGCGCGTGCTTCCCGGCGCGGAGCTTCAACTGGCGGACCGAGAACCAGGGCCAGCCCTGGATCGCCACGCTGCCAACGCTCCAGCTGCTGCATGATTTCGGCGTCGACCCGTGCTCTGGCCGGGTACGCCGTGCGGTGGCGCTGGTAAGAGAACACTGCCGCTGGGAGCATGCCGGGCAGCCGTTTTTCAGCGGCGAGGTCGAGCCGTGCATCAATGGCAGGACCGTCACATTGGGCGCCTACTTTGATCAGGATGTGGACGGCGTGGTCGCCCGCCTGCTTGGTGAGCAGCTCGAGGACGGCGGGTGGAACTGCGAAGCGGAGAACGGCTCCGTCCGCTCATCGTTCGCGACCACGATCAACGTCCTGGAAGGATTGTTGGCGCACGAGCGCGCAACCGGTGGCTCCGCGCAATCCATCGCGGCTCGGCGCCGGGGTGAGGAGTACCTCCTCGAACGAAAACTGTTCCGACGTAAGAGCACTGGCGAAGTCGTCAACCCAGCCTGGCTGCAATTCTCGTTTCCGACCCGCTGGCACTACGATGTGCTGCGTGCCCTTGAATATTTCCGCTCGGCCGGGAATGTGCCGGACTCGCGGATCGGCGAAGCCATCGATTTGCTCCGATCCAGGCAGCAGCCCGATGGCGCCTGGCTGCTGGAGAACACGCATCCCGGCAAGGTCCACTTTGCGCTCGAGGACGGTGACCGTCGGCCCAGCCGGTGGAACACGCTGCGGGCGCTGCGTGTGCTCAACTGGTGCGAGCAGTCGCCTGCCTGAGCCGCGGTCCCGCTTCGCTCAGATTCGGCGCGCGTATCATGCTGTTTGGAGTTGTACCAGCGTCCCGCTCTCGACTGCAGACGCATGCTGCAACCGCTGCCAGGCGGGCAACGTCGGATGCTGGACCCGCTCCGGAATGCCGTCGTGCGTTCGGCCAAGGAGTGTTCTGCCGGTGGACTTCTTCCGTATGCCACCCCATTGCTTGAAGAAGAACGGAACGTTCGCCGTCTCGCACTGTTCCAGAATCGAAAGCACCCAGGCCTCGCTCATCGGCCGCGCCCCTGGCCCGCTTTCTCCACCAACGATTGCCCAGGAAATGCCTTCCAGCGGTATCGTTCCCAGGTCCTCCAGAAGGGGTTCGATGGAAAGGAAACGAACCGCCGCCGGGGTATCCTGCAAGTCTGCGATTCTGGGCAGGCCGTACCTGCGGTCTTCTACGGAAACACCCCACCAGATATGCGATTCTCCTGCCGCATCCCGCAATGGTCCGCGCAGCGCGTCCCGGAGACGCTCGGATCGCTTGGTGAGCACCTGATATGTATGCCAGCGCGCCAGACGCATCGTCGCGGCAACTCGCGCTATGTACGAGAGGGGAATGTCTTCGTGAAACAGGTCGCTCATCGAGTTCACGAAAATCATCTTTGGCGCACTCCAACGGAGCGGATCTGCCAATTTCCCGGGGACGAGCCTTAAATCAAACCCCTGCTCGAACGGATGACCCTGCACGCCGCGGAACCGTTCGGCGAAACGTTCCGCGTAACAGTGTTTGCAGCCTGGACTGATCTTCGTACAGCCACGAACCGGGTTCCACGTCGCATCAGTCCACTCGATCTTCGAATTCACGGACATAACATCACTAGTACAACAGGTCCCCCTCAGCCGGCGCGGCGCGCCTGACCACCCGCGCGCCGCGCCGTGAGGACCGCTACTTCCGCTTCCTGATGTAGATGCTGCCGTTGAACGTCGTAAACATCATCTCCGGGCCTCCGCCGTTGATGGTCCCGTACACAGTCTTGTCGATGCGAATGCGATGGCGTCCGTGCTCGGTCTCCTCTACCGGTTTCTGCGGCGTGCTGTCCACCTGCACGTCGAAATCGGTGTAGACCTCGCCGTTGTCGCTCTTCAGCTTCACCCGCGCCTTCACGTCCGCCGGCAGCGTCACGTCGATATTCCCGTTCAGCGAGCTGAAGGACATCGCCTTCTCCGGCTGCACGCGCACGAAATCCGCCACCACGCCGCCATTCAGAGAGTGCACCACGGCCGACCCGGACACGTTGGTCAGCTTCGCCTTGCCGTTCGTGGTATTCACGTCCAGGTCGCCGCTGACGCCCTCGACATCGATGCTGCCGCTGATAGCGGTCACCTTCACCGAGGTACCCTGCGGGACCGACACCACGATGTCCGTATCGCCCCCCGGGGGGCCGGAATTGATGTTCACCGTGTTCTCGGCCTCCTCGATATTCAGTCCATGTCCCATGGGGATACGATGGAGACCCTCTTTCTCGGCGGCGCGGTGACGATCGCCGTCGTCGCCGCGCGCTTCCACGATCACGCCGCCGGGAGGCCCCGCCTTCACCGACACGCTGCCGTTCAGTGTGCTCACGACCACATGGCCAGGACGCGACGGATCGCTGAAGGGCACGTGAATGCCCTCGGCGGCGAACGCCACCCCTGCCACAGCCGTGGCGAAAATCAGTACGCTTTTCATGATTTGTTACCCCGTTTCAGTACGTATATATTGCCGTTCAAAGTATCGAGCGTGATCGACGGACCGCCGCTGCCGATCCGCACGCTGGTGGACCGGTCGCGCCGGAACACGAATCTTGCTCCGCTGTGCTCCGTGGCGGCGACTTCGGCGGGCAGCGCCGTGGTATCGAAGTCGGTCCATGCCTCGCCATTCATGGTCTTGAGGCGCACGTCGGCGGAAAGGCCCGGCTGGAACGTGATCGCGATCTCGCCGTTAATCGACTTGAACGACGCGTTCCCCGCCGGATTCTTAGCGAACGACGCTTTCACTTTGCCGTTCACCGTGTGCGCGCTGCCCGAGCCGGCGATGTCCGCCATTTCGATGCCGCCGTTCACGTTGTTCACGTCGAAATCGCCGCTGGTATTGCGGACCGACATGTCGCCGTCCACCGTGCCCAGCTTCAGCTCTGTCCCCGGTGGCGTCTCCACGCGAAAGTCGTAGCGCACCTGGTAATCCCGGTCGCCGTGCCAGTGGCGGCCTCCGCCGTTGCAGGGGCAATCGTCATTGGGATACGCGACGTGCAGGCGCACCGCATTGCCGTCCTGCGTCATCTCCAGGCGGACATCCTGCTGGGCGCGGGCCAGCATCTCATCGCTGTCGTAGCGGATTGTCTTCACGATGCTGGCGCGGATCTCGCTGCCGGCGCCGCCGGTCACCTCAACCGAGCCGAAGATGTTATCGATTTGCAGCCGGCGGCCGCTGCCCGCGACCTGGAAGACTTTCTCGGTCTTCTCGGTCCGTTCGGACGCGTGAAGCGTGACGAATGGCGCGAGAGCCGCGATCATCAATATCCGTTTCATTGGAGTTGCCTCAATGCCCAGTTGGCGTGCTGACGGACTTCCGGATTCACGTCCGGCGCGCTGACGAGATTCTGTATAGCGGGCGCGGCGCTCTGGTCGTGCAGTTCCACGATATTGTCGAGCAGCGCGATCTGCACCAGCGGCGAATCCTGATGCCCCAGAGACTGCGGCAACGCCAGACGCACCGAGGGCACCGACGAGAAACGCCGGAGCGCGTCGATTGCGGCGAGGCGCACGTTCACGTTGGTGTCGTGATTCACCGCGTTGATCAGCGCGGTCAGCAGCTTCTGATCGCTCTCCGATTCGACGGCATAGCTCACGCCTTTAATGCGCTCGCTGGGCGACTGCTGCTGCATGAGCGAAAGCGCCACCATCTGCCGCATGTCGGCGATCTCGTCCTGCAGCCGCGCGACGGTCGGCTCATTGCCGTTGCCGGCGCTGGCTGCCGGCCGAGTGGTCAGCCGGCCGATGCCAATGCCCGCCGCCAGAATCACGGCCGCGGCAATAGCGCCGAAAGCCGGGCTGTAGAGCCAACCGGAGCTGTGCTGCCGGTATTCGCGCCGCCGCTCACTCGAAAGCCGTTCGTAGAAATCCCGGCGCAGCTTCGACGTCGGCTCCGCTTCCGGAATCGCTTCGAGCGTCGTCCAGAAGCGGCCCAGTTCAGCCGATTCGGTTCGGCACGACTCGCAGCCGGCAAGATGTTCGCTCAGCGCGGCCCGTTCGGGTTGATCCAGCGTTCCGCGCCACAAATCCACAAAACAGGCTCTGGCCTCATCGCATTTCATGCAACTCTCTCCCCTGCCAGCTCGCCATAGATCTGAGCCAGCGCACGAACCGCGCGGTATACGCGCACCTTCACGGTATTCACCTCGCATCCCAGCAGCGCCGCAATCTCTTCGTATTTCAGGTTCTGGAAACGGCTCAGGACGAGGACCTCGCGCTTCTCCACCGGAAGGCGGGCCAACGCGCGCCTTACCAGCGCGATCTCCTGCCGCCGGGCGAGTTCGTCGTCCGTCCCCTCGCGATCCGATACCACCTCCAGCTCTCCTGGCAACACTTCGAATTTCCTCTTACGGGCGTTATCCGTGAGCAGATTCCGCGCAATCTGATACAACCACGCTAGAAACGGCCTGCCGGGATGGAACGTGTCCTTGTACTTCAGGACACGGAAGAACACCTCCTGGGCCAGATCCTCGCTCAACTGCGGTTCCCCGGACATCCGGAGAAAGAAGCGATACATCGGCCGGTGGTGGCGTTCGAACAGTTCGGCCAGCGCGGCCGTCCGCCCGCGGCTGACCTCGTCCATCAGGTCGCTGTCTGTGGAACTGCTCACGTCAGGAAATACCGAGGGTAATCGAAAAGGTTACTGGATTGCCAGTAGAGCGGGCTTTCGCTCCTGCGCGGAGGCGCAGCCGTTTCCAAATCGGTACCCACTTCGGTACGCGGGCGTTGACGCGACCGCGGATCTGTTGATTTCACGCGAGTTCTTCCCTGGCGCCCCATCTGCTTGTGCCATGGCGAGATGGGCAGCGTCTATTTCACAGCATTATCCGGCCTGCAGGCGTGCGCGTCGGCTATCAACACGACCGGCAACAACCTCGCCAATCTGGATACGATCGGCTTCAAGGGCCAGAGCGATCAATTCAACGATCTGGTCGCTAATGAGCTTGACATGAGCGGCCAGTCAGCGGCGCTCGGAACAGCCAGGCCGCTGAATGTCACCGAGTTTCTGCAGGGCGGCATTCAATCGGCTGCGTCGCCCCTCGATGCAGCCGTCTCCGGAAACGGCTTCTTCGTCACCAGCGGCGCGAACGGTCCGCTGTACACGCGCGATGGCGAGTTTCAGATTGGGCAGGACTCCGCCGGTAATACGGTGCTGCTGTCCTCCAGCGGGAACCCGCTGGAAGGATACTCTATCGCTCAGAATGGAACCGCGAGCGCGACTGTGGGCAATATCGTCCTTCCGGTGTCGCGGGCGCCTGTTGCCACGTCGCAGCTCACTCTCAGCGCGAACCTGAACTCTCAGACGGCTGCCGGCGCCGGCACTGAATTCGATCAGAGTATCTACGATGCTCAGGGCGCGCAGCACACCCTCGGTCTGGTGTTCACGCGCGGAAATACGCCGGGAACCTGGGTGATGTCGGCAAAGGAGGATGGGCAGCTCCTTCCCACGCAGACGACCCTGCAATTCGATGCGAACGGCAGCCTGACGTCTTCGTCGGCGGTTGCCATCGAGGCCAACGGGCAGAACATCACGCTTCCGCTGAGCGGCGCGATTACCCAGTATGGCGCGCCGTCCAGCACATCCACTTTCGGGGCCGACGGTGCGCCCGCGGCCGCCGTCAACGGCTATTCCATCGCGAATGGCGGGGTCGTTTACGCGCAGTGTTCCGATGGCCAACAGATGCCGGTGGCGAAGCTCGCCGTTGCGGGTATTCAGAACCCTGATTCAATGATCGAGGTGGGCAGTGGCAATTATCGGGTGACGCAGAACACGATGGGGTATGCGGCCCTGAGCGCGGCTAACGGCGCCAGCCCGTATTTCGGTGACGCCGCGTCCATGGGGACCCAGATCCTGGGCAGTTCGGTGGAGCAGTCCAACGCGAACATGGCCACTGAGCTGACCAATCTGATCACTTATCAGTACGCCTACAGCGCCAACGCGAAGGCTCTCACGACGGCCGACCAGATGAGCCAGGTGCTCAACCAACTGGTTCAGTAGGTTGTCACCGCCAGCCGCTGGTGATACCGTCAGATCGTACAAATCTGAAAGCGAGGGCGCCACGGATGAATCTCAAATCCTGCCTTTTCTGCTTCCTCATACTTAGTCTTGCCGGTCTGGGCGGCTGCTCCAGCGCGCCATCCGGCCAACAATCCACGAAATCCAGCGCCGCTCGGGACAAGATCCAGGGAAAGGCGCAGATCAATCTCGACGAAACCACCTCGTCCGATGCCGCTCTCAATGCGGGTGGGCCGTCCGTGTACCTGATCGATGGCCTGCGCCACTATCGCCTGTTCTTCAACAAGCCCTCACCGGTAGAGGTGGAGGCCGGGAAGGAGTACATTGCCGAAGGCATCGATGCTCAGAAGGCCATCGATGATATCGGCGATCCCGACAAAGGCAAAGACGGCTATCCGCTTCAGTCAAGCTGCCGGCATGTCGTAACGACGGCGTGGCCCGGGCTCGCCTTTGACGTAACGGACGGGCATATCTCGGTTCTGTACGCCAGGGTGAAGCGTTACCCTGCGCGTCACGTGTTCCTGGTGACGCGGTTCATGGCCGTCGCGCCGGACCAATCCGCGGATGCGAAGAAGAAGGCCGAGAGCGAGGAAGAGGACGCGCCTGAAGTGTCCGTACCCGCGGCCGCCGAACGCGCTGTTCTGATTGCGGGACCGGCGATCCAACCCGCGCCGCTTTGGGATCCCGCCGGCGGAACGATCAGTTGCAAAGTTGTCGTCGGGCGTGACGGCAAAATCTCGGAACTGGAGACAGGCGCACAGCTTTGTGAGAGTGTGCCGTGGTCTCAGTTCAGCTACAAGCCGACGATGAAAGGCGGCCACGCCGTCAAAGTGAAGACCGAAGTGGAAGTGCGCTTCCAGCCGAGAACCTGAGCGCCGGTCCGGAGCCGGCGCCCTCCATCATTTCCATTCGCCCGGCTTTGGCGACCAGCGGATCCCAGCTGCCACTGTTGGCTGATAGTATTCCCGCTGGATCATGTACTGCGGGCTGCCCTGATAAAAACCGAATACGGCGTTATTCAGGTTGAGGCCGTACACAATGAGGTTGAGTCCGTGCGACATCGCGACGCTGCCCTGCGCGTCCACCTGGAAGTGTGAGTAGAAATAGATGTCGCTCAGAGGTCCGTTCACGCCGCCCGGAGTCCCGTCCGCATACTGATATCCGTAAATGCTGCCCTGGTTGTAAGACATGCCGACGCGTATGGAGACCCGGCCCTTGTCGTAGGTCGGACTGATATTGAACGCGTTCGGCGAAGTCCGCTGGAGACGCGGATTATCCGAGCGGCCGGGAATAGCGAATGCCCTGGACGCGGTGTAGCCGTAGTTCGCCGACAGGCCAAAGCCGCCCCATGCGCCAGGCAGGGAAGAGAAGTGCTGCAGATAAGCCGCTTCAAATCCGGTAACCCACGCGTGCCCCGCATTGATCGGCTGCGTCGCGAGATAATTGCCCAGCGGCCCTCCTGGCGGCTGGTAGTTGTTCAGGTCGAACGTGTTGGTGACGATCGGGTTCTGCAGATACTTGTAGAAGTACCCGGCCGAGAACATACCGAACGGCTGCATGTAGTGCTCAACGAGCACGTCCACGTCGTCGCCTGTTTCGGCTTTGAGGTTCGAATTACCGAAGCTGACGGAATACCTGTTGGAGCCGTTGCCCGTGGTGTCCCAGCTCACAGCCTGCACGATGTCCTGCGGATCGGGCCGCGAGAGCCCGCGCGAATAGACCAGGCGAAGATACGTGTTTGCCGCAACGCCAAAGCGGAGCGACGCGCTCGGCAGAAGCGTGTAGTAAGAACCCGAGAACGCCGCCGGCGTAATGCTCGTGCAAGTATCGCTTCCGCAGGCGTAGTTTCCGAAGGCCGAGGTTCGGGCGCCGAGACTGGTCACTTCGGCGCGCAGTCCCATGATCAGACGGAAACGGCTGGAGAGGTCGATCGTGTTCATCACGTACCCCGCGCTGACCTTTTCCACCAGCGTGAAGTCGGCAGAATCCTGTCCCTGCGTACTGGACGATGTAAATTGATCGGGGTTCGCGTCAGCGTAGGCACTCACGTTCTCGTATTTCGGGTTATATCCCAGCTTGTAATCGCCGCCCAGGTAGTAATGGTTGTTGGTCAGAGCGTTGGGGAACGACGACAGCAGAATCGTACCGGTCGGGTTGAGTGTCTGAGTGTACTCATCGTCATATTTGTGTTGGTTGCGGAACTTGCCGCCGTACTCGATCACTGCCCCCATCGAACCGATGTGGTAGCGTTTTGCGCCTGATCCGGCGATACCGAGATTCAGTTGCGACGCGTGGCCCAGGCTTCTGTCGATCTCGCTCAGGGTCATGTTCGCCGGGTTGTAGCCTTCGGTGTAACAGGATGTGGACCATTGAGGCAGGTACTGATTCGTAGTGGCTGCCGGATCGAAGGCGCAATTGCTCGTGCTCAGGCTGGAACCGAACTTCGCCGACCCGGAAGCAGCGTTGCCGTACCGCGATGTCGCGGCCGATATCTCCCACGAGTACCAGGTTGTGGTGAGAACATGGCGGCCTCCAAGCACCAGGTTGCCGATGCTGAGGTCGGGATTCCGGAGTTGGTTATTGAAGGATACGGTCCCCGAGCAAGGCCCCACGGTCGCGCCTGAGCTGTCCGTCCCGCAACCCACATTGCCGGGATTGAGCAGCTGAATGCCGGGCGTATTATCTGTCAGCGAATACGCCCAGCGGTCACCGTAGTTTTTGAAATCCGAGTAGAAGTAGCGCAGGTAAATGTCGGATCCTTCCGCAACCCTGTAGTCGGTGCTGCCCCCCAGCCCCCAGCGCGATCGGAAATATTGATACTCGCGGATGTCCATTCCGTCGTACCAGGTCCGCGTGTTGCCGTTCGGCAATGTCGCGATGTCCGGAACCGGTTCGATGTCGTCAATGCCGCGGCCGTTCCAGTCCCAGGACCCGCCGAGCAGGAAACCGAACTTCTTGCTCTGGCCGAACCGCTGGCCGTAGGTGAAGGTATTCTCGCTGAGGCCGCGGCCGTTGATGATGGGGGTGTAGCCGCCCATGGAGCTCGCCGAAATGGCGGGCTGATCCGTGGCCATCTTGGTGACCATGTTCACCGAACCGCCAATGCCGTCGCCATCCATATTCGCCTGCAGCGTCTTGCTGACCTGAACCTCTTCCACAATGTCCGCGGGAATCACGTCGAACTTGATCTGGCGAACGCCCGGTTCCGGAGATGGCACGTTTATGCCGTCGATGGTGGCATTTGTCAGGCGCGGCTCAGTCCCGCGGACCTGAACATATTTGCCCTCGCCTTCGTCGCGCTCGAGCGTGATGCTCGGCATCCGCCCCAGAGCGTCGGCCATGTTTGCATTCGGGAGGCTGCGGATCACCTCGGCGGGCAGCACCTGCAGGATATTGTCGGCCGTCCGCTCGACGTTCACGGCCTCCGCTTCCGCCGTGATACGCGGCGCTGTTACCAGAACGGTCTGGCTTTGCGATTGTACCTGGAGCTTTGCATCCACATTTACCTTTTGGCCCGCGGCCACGTCGAGCGTCTTCGTGAATGCAGCGAACCCGACGTAACTGACGGTCAGTGTGTAACTCCCGGCGACGACGTCGTTGATGATGAATAAGCCCTGTTCGTTTGTCGTTACGGTTATGTCTTTTGGCTCAATGGACACCCGGGCGCCATTCAGGACGGCGCCGCTTTGGTCCGTCACGGTTCCTGCAATCGCGCCCTTCTGCCCCTGCGCGAGAGCGGGTGTTGTCGAATAGGGCAGAACAGCGAAAAAGAAGCTCATCCAACTGCATAAATGCAATGCTCGGCGTTTCATGGCATCTCCTGCCTGGTGAATTTGAGTTTCGGAAGTCGAGACGTTCGGCAACTTCGGGCAAGCCGTGAATGGCACGGCTGCAGTGCTCATTTCATGAAGTGGCACTCATGGTAAACGCCGGTGATTACATGCGCATGACATTTCCGTTAACTGGAGGTGAAAACTGCGCCGCTCGCGGACGGAGTGGAGGACTTCAGATGAGGGTATTTGCAGCAGGCGTCGCCGAGGCACGCACCGGGTACACGGGGCCGCGGCGCGCGTCAGCGGTCAAAGACGTTGCTGATTCGACGGCTACCCGCCGCTCGTCTTCTCCAGCGCTTCATCCAGTCGGACGCTGAACTGCCGTGCTTTCGCCTCGACGCGCTCCCGGAGTTGCGCGATTTCTCTCTCCAGCGTGCATTTCTGGTCGGCAAGGTGAAGGCAGGCGAGCACGGCCGTGCGCGCGCTGTCGATATTGCCGGCGCTGAGCGAGATCTCGTGCATCAGATCGTCCACCAGCCGCGCCAGTTCTTCGATGTGGCCCGATTCGTCGGTGGCGATCAGAGAATAGCTCTGGTTGAAAATGGTGACGCGAACGGGTTTCCGGACCGAACCGTCTTCCATGTGCTGATTATGCCGTACTCAGAAGATCCATCTGGCCCAGCAGCTTCTCGATCCGCGTTCGCACCTGTTTGCGCTCCGCACGAAGATCTTCCAGCTCCTGAACGGTCTTCTGGGCCTGGGACTGCGACAGGGCGGCCTCGCGCCGCGCCGCATCCCGTTCCGCCATTATCGTCTCCAACTGGACGGCAATTGCTTCCTTCTCCTCGCGCAGACGCGTCACAACTTCGATGGCGCGGTTGATGCGCTCTTCGAGGCTGCTCAGAGAATCGATTTCTTCTTCCCGAGGCGCCATGGATACTACGCTCCTGCCTGTGCTGCCTTTGCTTTCTCCACCAGGGCCGTGAACGCCGCGGAATCGCTGGCGGCGATGTCGGCGAGCACCTTACGATTCAGTTCGATGCCCGACTTCTTCAGCCCGTCCATAAACCGGCTGTAGGAAATTCCCGATGCGCGGCACGCCGCCCCGATGCGCACGATCCACAGCGCTCGGAAATCGCGCTTTTTGCGGCGCCGTCCCACGAAGGCATACTTCAGCGCCTTTTCGACGGCTTCCTGCGCCGAACGGTACAGCTTGCTCTTTGTCAGGTAGTAACCCTTGGCCTGATCCAGGGTTTTGTGGCGGCTCTGCCGCCGGTGTGTTCCTCGTTTTACTCTCGGCACGTTTTCACTCCTTCATGTATTCAAAATGGGCGGATCAGGCACGTGCGTGAAAGGCATTCCTGCCCTTTGGGCGCTGTCCGCACCGGGGGCCGCAGTCAATACGGCAGCATGACTTTCAGTTCGTGCTGGTTGGTCTTATCGGCGACGGCGGATTTCACCAGTCTGCGTTTGCGGGAGCGCACCTTGGAGGTCAGAATGTGCCGGGCGCCGGAGTGGTGGCGAACCACCTTGCCCGTGCCCGTCTTCTTAAACCTCTTGGACGCACCCTTATGGGTCTTCATCTTCGGCATGATGCAATTTCCTGGATGTTCCTGCAAAAGGCGGAACGAAGGATTGGCTAACCTTACCAGCCTACCACAGGGATTCGGGGCGCCGGAAATCCAGCCTCAGCCGGGGCTCGATCGCCTCTCCCGCGGCCGCCCCGCTTGCTCCGTAAAGTACTTCAAAGCACGAGACTTCGGGGGCCCGCGAGTGGTAAAATGAAGTGTTCACAAAGAGGCGAGACGAAGCCGCTGCGGGCACTCCGCAGGGCTCTCGGTCCGCCCGGTTCACCGCGATGGAAGCGACTCACCCCCGGAGTTGTCCATCATCCTCAGGAGTAACGTTTGGCCGACGAAACCAGGATTCCACCGATTACGCCGCCCCCGTCCGGCGGAGACGGCAACAAGAACCTGATCCCCACCAATATCGAAGACGAGATGAAGCGGTCGTATCTCGATTACGCCATGAGCGTGATCATCGGCCGCGCGCTGCCCGACATCCGCGACGGCCTGAAGCCCGTCCATCGCCGCATTCTGTACGGGATGAACGAGATGGGGCTCAGCTTCAATCGGCCCACGCGCAAGTGCGCCAAGATCGTCGGCGAGGTGCTGGGCAAATATCATCCCCACGGCGATGCGCCCGTGTACGACTCGTTGGTGCGTATGGCGCAGCTGTTTTCCATGCGCTACCCGCTGGTGGATGGGCAGGGCAACTTCGGCTCGGTAGACGGAGACCCGCCTGCCGCGATGCGATACACCGAGGCGCGGTTGTCGCGTATTGCCGCGTCGCTCCTCGAGGACATCGACAAGGAAACCGTCGACTTCCGGCCTAATTACGACGAAAGCGAAGTGGAGCCGGAAGTGCTTCCCACGCGCGTCCCGAACCTCCTGATCAACGGCTCGTCGGGCATCGCGGTGGGCATGGCGACCAACATTCCTCCGCACAATCTTAACGAGATCGTCAACGCGACCATCGCCATGGTGCAGAACCCGGCCATCACTCTGCCGGAGATCATGAAAATGGTGCAGGGGCCCGATTTCCCCACCGGCGGCTATATTCTCGGACGCCAGGGAATTTACGACTACTTCACGCGGGGCCGCGGCTCGCTGCGGATTCGGGCGCGCGCGGCCACGGAGAAATTCGGCAAGGACCGCGAAGCCATCATCGTCACCGAAATTCCCTACCAGGTGAACAAGGCGCGGCTGATCGAACAGGCGGCCGGCCTGGTGAATGAAAAGAAGCTGGAGGGAATTTCCGAAATTCGCGATGAGAGCGATCGCGACGGCATGCGCATCGTTTTCGAGCTGAAGCGCGGCGAGCAGGCCGAAATCGTTCTCAATAACCTGTACAAATACACGCAGCTTCAGATCAGTTTCGGCGTCATTATGCTGTCCATCGTCAATGGGCAGCCGCGCGAGCTGGGACTGCTGGACGTCATCCGGCGCTTCCTCGAGCACCGCGTGGACGTGGTGCGCCGCCGGACCGACTACCTGCTGCGCAAGGCCCGCGACCGCGAGCACATCCTGCTCGGTTTCCAGCGCGCGCTTACCAACATCGATGCGGTAATCGCGCTGATTCGCGCTTCGAAGACGCCGCGGGAAGCGCGCGAGCGGTTGATGGAGTTCATCACGCCCGACGAGGCGAAGGCCTACGCGGCCGAGGTTGGCGCGCGCGGACCCCGCTTCAGCGAGCGCCAGGCTCAGGCCATCATCGAGCTGCAATTGCAGCGGCTCACCGGAATGGAGACCCAGAAGATCATCGACGAGCTGGCCGACATTCAGCGCCAGATCGCCGAGTATCTGGAGATCCTGGGGTCGGACAAGACGCTGCGCTCGGTCATCGTCAAAGAGCTCAAAGAGGTGCAGAAGGACTTCGGCGACGAGCGCCGCACGGAGGTGATCGAAGACACCGGCGAAATCACCCTCGCCGATCTGGTGCAGGTGGAAGACGTCGCGGTCACGGTGACTCGCGGCGGCTATCTGAAACGTACCGCGGTCGATACCTACCGCCGGCAGACGCGCGGCGGCAAGGGCCGCATCGGCATGAGCACCAGGGCCGAGGACACGGTGGAGCACCTGGTAATCGCCTCCACCCACTCGTACCTGCTGATCTTTACGACCAAAGGACGCGTGTACTGGCTCAAGATTTACGAGATCCCCGATGCGGCCACGGTGGGCAAGGGCAAGCATGTCTCCGGCCTGATCAACCTGCAGCCGGACGAGGCCGTGAAAGGGTTCCTGACCGTCAAGGAATTCACACCCGGCCGTTACATCGTCATGGTGACGAAGGAGGGCGTCATCAAGAAATGCGAGCTCACCGAGTTCGATAACCCCATGTCAAGAGGCATCATCGCGCTGTCGCTCGACGAGGGCGACGAGCTTCTGGGGGCGGGCCTCACGGGCGGCAGCAACTACATCTTCCTCGGTACGCATGAGGGTAAAGCGATCCGCTTCCCGGAGACTGAGGTGCGCGCCATGGGCCGCCCGGCGAGAGGCGTCCGCGCCATGGATCTGGGCAAAGGAGATTACGTCGTCGGCATGGAGATCGTGGAGAAAGACGGCCTGATCCTGTCGATTTCCGAGAATGGATTCGGCAAGCGCACCCCGCTCGAAGACTACCGCCTGACTGCGCGCGGCGGCAAGGGCGTCATCAATATGAAGACGACGCCGAAGATTGGCCGCGTGGTGGCGATCCTGTCCGTTCGCGAGGATACCGACCTGATGATCATCACGCGCGACGGTAAGATTATTCGCATCGAATCGGGCGAGATCCGCCAGGCTGGACGGTCCACGCAGGGCGTGCGGTTGGTGCGGATGGAGGAAGGCGACCGCGTGGCCGCTGCCTCTGTTATCCCCGAGGCTGAGTCCGGGAACGGGAACGGGACCGACGGACAGGGCGGCCTGACGCTGCAGTAAACAGCGAGTGTTCCGGCGCGCCCGTTCACAATCGGGTCGCGCCGGAATTTCTCGCACCGCAGTGCAAAAAGAGCTTTCCACAGGATCAACTCAGGATTACCTCGTGGAGTGCACGCTGCGGAACTCTGTTGTCCGCTCAACATAGCACCCCGAAGTCTCAACCGCCGCCACTTTCCCGGTAATAGTGGGGTTTTCCCTGGTCAATATGTGTGATACGCTCGGACTTTAACCTTGTTGTGCGAATAAGCCCACGGAGGCTATATGAACGCAGAAATTCTTCTGGATGTTGTACAGCAAGAGGATAAGTGTGTTCTGACCGCCACCCATGTCAACGGCGCAGTGCAGCACGCCGATCTTCTCTCCTGGGCCATGGATCTGTGCGCGTTCATGAAGTGCAAAAACCCGGAGTGGCGTCTCGAAAGCTTCGATGGCGCCAACGCGTGCTGCACCGTGTTTCTGACCAGAACGGCTGACGCAGCCCGGGTCTAAGCGGGCACGCAGGCGAAACCGGCTGCGCAACGCGTTCTACCAGCCCTCGCCGCTGGAACTCCGCTCCACCGAATGGCCGGTCTTGTTTTGCGCCACGGCCATGATCAACTTCCAGTCGCTGCCGTCGAGCCGGACCGCCGTCGTTTGCGGATTTCCGTCGGCATCCTTATAGACGATGCTCAGGTATCGCGACTTGCCGAGCGGCTTCAGCATATCTTTGTGTGCAAGAAGCGCGTGGAAACCCCACCCGCTGCTGGCTGCAGGAGACGAAGAAGAGGAAAATGGCGACGCGTTGCCCTGCGTCAGAACCAGCCGAAGCACCGACGAATACGCAACGGCAAACTCGATATGATCGCCGGCGCCGCAGCGCAGGCCTTTGGAAGCATCGAAAGTAAGCACGCCGGCAACGGGTTCGTTGTTCGTGCCGTCGTGTCTCATGCACTGAACATTCTTAAACTGAGCCGGGGCGTAGAAACTCATATCCGAAATGACCGCTCCCTGCGCGAAGACAGAAGGGGCGGCGAAGAGAGCGCCGGCGATGGCTGCAACCGTGAGCGTCAGGATCCTCATATCCATACCTTCGGCGGAGCGAAGGCCAAGCCTGATAGGGGGTTTACCCTGGACGGCGACCGCGGTTCCGGTGTATGCTGAGGAGCCGTTGAAACCATGCGGCTTCAGCGGACGTCCGAGTATCGGCTAATATAGCCGTCAGAGGGTGTAATGCTTCACCAAGCCCGCTTCGCTTTCGCCGGTCTCCTGGTTCTGAGTTCAGCAGCCTGGGCGCAGTCGGTAATATCCGCGCACTCCGGCACCATCCACTACGTGGAAGGACGCGTCCTCCTGAACGGCAAGGAGATCGACCCGAAAATCGGTGAGTTCCCCAACATGCAGAATGGACAGGAGTTGAGAACCGCGGAAGGAAGGGCCGAAGTGCTCCTCACTCCCGGGGCCTTTTTGCGAGTGGGCGAGGACAGCGCTCTCCGGATGGCCTCGAACCGGCTTTCCGACACCCGCCTGGAGTTAGCGGCCGGGAAGGCGGTTCTGGAGGTAGTGGAGCTGTTGCCGGGCAATTCCGTATCGGTGGTTGTCAACGGCCATTCCGTATCGCTGCTGAAGACCGGCGTTGTGGAACTGACGGCCACTCCTCCAGCCATCCGGGTTTATCAGGGTGAGGCAATCGTGGCCTCCGATGGATCCCGAACGACCGTGAAGCGCGGCAAGCAGGCCACGCTCGAGGCGGTGGTCACCACGGCCAAACTGGAAGAGAAAGATACGGACGATCTTTATCGCTGGAGCGCCCGGCGGTCGGGCTACATTGCGATGGCGAACACGTCCGCGGCCAGTTATGCGGGCAGTTCTTCTTATTCAGGCTATCCAGGCTATTCGGGCTTCGGATACGGCATGGGGCCCGGCTTTGGGTTCGGATATGGCGCGCTCGGATCGTGGGCCTACAATCCCTGGTTCGGCATGTACACTTACATGCCGTTCGGCGACATGCTCTTCAATCCGTTCGGTTACGCCTTCTACTCGCCGTACGGCTTCTACAACGCGTATGGCGCGTATGGACCTTATCTCAACGGGACCGGAGGAGGCAGCACAGGTAGCCGCGTTTCATCGCGCGGAAATCCGGCGACGCCTTCGCCCTACCGGGGTGCGCACTCGGTCGGTACGGCTCTGGTCAGCCGCAGCGGGTCCGTGGGCGCGAGCCGTGGGTCCACGAGCAGCTATAGCGGCTATAGCGGCGGCGGATACCGGGGCGGCGGCGCAACGGCCATCGCACCCAGCGCGTCCATGCCGGCCGGCGGCGGGATTGCCGGCGGAGGAATGGCCGGCGGCGGTATGCGTGGCGGTGGCGGTGGCGGCGGCGGTCGCGGCCGTTAGTCAGCCGCGGATGAACACAGATCAACGCGGATAACCGTCGTCAGTCCAGATCCAGAGCAGCCCTGAGTGCGTGGTCCACCTCTATGAGGAGATCTTCGGGCAGAGTTCCGATCCTCCTGGTCAGCTTTGCGTGGTCGAGTGTGGTGACCTGATGGCAAACCGCTGAGCTGGGTTTGGGCAGTCCGGCCACGCCGCCTGGCAAACCCACCACGGTAGGCCCACGCGCCGCCTGTCGCGAGGAACTCGACACCGGAACAACGATAGCCTCGCGTGCCAGCGCGGTTGCAGGCACTATGGCACAGTTGAAGCCATTATCCAATGGCAAAACTCATGGCAATGATGCGGAGGAAGCGGCCCGCCATACGCTACCGGCTCAGCTCGCGCTCGAAGAACTCGGTCATCGTCTCATATAAGTGCCGGCGCACCGGTCCGGTGAGCCCGTGCGTTTTCTCCGTGTAGAAGATCAGCGAGAATTTCCGGTCCGCTTTCTCCAGCGCGTCCGACATCTGCACCGTGTTCTGGAAGAGAACATTATCGTCCTCGATGTTGTGGACAATCAGCAGCGCGCTCCGCAGCTTGTCGGCATAGGTGACATCCGAGCTGGCGGCGTACCCGGCCTCATCCTCCGACGTCAGCCCCAGATACCGCTCCGTGTAAATGGTGTCGTAGTTGTGCCAGTTCGTGACCGGCGCTCCCGCGATGCCGGCGCGAAAAGTATCCGGCGCGTTCAGCAGCGAATACAGCGTCATGTACCCGCCGTAGCTCCACCCGGTGATCCCGATCCGGTGCGGGTCGGCGATGCCCTGCGCGATCAGCCAGCGCACGCCGGTAAGCTGATCGGCCAGTTCGGTTTTGCCGAAGCGATGATAGATGGGGGTCTCGAACGCATGGCCTCGGCCGGTGGAACCGCGGTTGTCCAGAGACCAGATAACAAACCCCCGCTGCGCCATCACCTGATCCCAGTCCGGCCCCCGCCACACGTCGCGAATCGTTTGCACCCCCGGGCCGCCGTACACGCTCACAATCACCGGATACCTGCGGCCTTTCTTAAACCCCTTCGGCCGGATCAGGGAACCGTAAAGAATGGTTCCGTCCTCTGCTTTCACCTGCACGATCTCGCGGCGAAGCAGTTCGTATTTCTCGCTGGCGCTGCGGTCAGATTCGCTCAGCACCGCAAGCTCGCGGCCATCCGGATCGTGCACGGTGGTTCGAGGCGGCGTGTTCCAGTCCGACACGGTCTGGACGTAATAGTGCGCGCCGGGCGACATGTTGATCTGTCGGGAGCCGACATGCCCAGCCAGAAAAAGCGCGCTCGAACCGTCGAATCCCACGCGCCAGAGTTGGTTCAGCAGCGGTCCGTACTCCCCGGGTCCTGTTGTCAGGTACCACAAGAGTTGCCGTTGTTCATCCACCCCCGCGATGCTTTCCACGTCCCCGTTGCCTTTTGTGAGCCGCGCCTCCTCCTTCCCGTCGGTCGAATAGAGCCACAGGTGACGATGTCCGTCGCGCTCGCTCGACCAGATGAACTGGTCCGAGCCTTTGAGAAATTTGTAGGCGTCGCTGAGATTAATCCAGTACGGGTCCTGCTCGTGCAGGATGACGCGGCTCGAGCCGGTGGCGGAGTCGGCCACCAGTACGTCCAGCCGGTTCTGTACCCGATTCATGCGCTGGATGGCGACCCGGTTCGAATCGCGCAGCCAGTCGACGCGCGCGATCAGGTCGTCGTCATGGCCGCCAAGGTCGAGCCATTGCGTTGCCGGCTCCGCCGCGCCCACCGTGATGACGCCCACCCGGACCGTCGCGTTCGGCGTGCCTGCCTGCGGATAGCGTTCGGGTTCGTATACGGCGCGCAGTCCGGTGAGCACGGTCTGCGGATATACGAACTCATGCGCGATGTTGAACTGCATGAAGGCGATCTTCCGGCCGTCGGGCGACCACCAGTACGCCGTGCCGAGGTCGAGCTCTTCCGGATAAACCCAGTCGGGTTCGCCGTTCAGCAGCGTCGCCGAGCCGTCCATGGTGAGGCGCGTCACCTGCTTCGTGGCGATGTCCAGCGCATACAGGTCGTGACCCCGCCGAAACGCGACGCGCGCGCCGTCGGGCGAGAGCTTAGGGTCCGCCTCGTCCTCCGCCGTCGCCGTGAGCTGTTCCGCTTTGCGCGTACGGAAGGACCACAGGAAGAGATCGCCTTTCACCGCGATCAGCAGGCCGGCGCCGTCCGGCGACCACTGCACCGACTCACCGCGGACGCGGCGGTTCTGCCATCCATACTGTTCGGCCGCCGGCTGAGGGACCGCGCGCTTCTCCAGTTCGTCCATCGCAAGCAGTTCCTGGTCGGTCTTTCGCGGAACATCGTAGAGGAACAATTTGCCTGACCTCTGGTGGACGAAGCGAGCGCCGTCGGGCGCCCAGATCGCATGGCCGAAGCCCTCGATGCGATTGTGTTCCATCAAAGCGTCGATGGTAACGGGCTTCCTGGCGGCCAACAGGAGCGCCGGCGCGGCGCAAAGGAACAACGCCGCCATCCGGATGGGACCGGTGATGTCAGACATTGCCTGTGATTCTATCGCGCAAAGCGCGAACGCAGGCCGAAGGCCTAATGCCATATAGTTTTCGACGGCGAGCTGAGTCGAAGTCCCTTTTGTGGGGCAGGCCCCCGGCCTGCGCGGGGCCCCCAGGCCCCGCTGGCCGCGCGGAGAGTAGAGTTGCCGCGTATGGGAGCAGGCCGGCGGGGGCGCCGGCCGCGGGCGAGGGCGCCCGCCCCACATCGGCCAGGTGTTCGAAAGCGGGAAAACTATATGGCATTGTGGCCGAAGGCCTGCTCCACTTAGTGGACTGGTATCCTGATACTTCCACCTATGGCCCGAATCTTTCCGTTTCAGCCTTACCGCTATGCCCCGAGCGCGGGCGCGCTCGATACGCTGGTCACGCAGCCTTACGACAAGATCTCGCCGGAGATGCAGAAGCGCTATCTCTCGCTCAGCCCTTACAACCTTGTACGGCTGATACTCGGCGAGCGCTATCCGTCCGACAACGAGTCGAACAATGTCTACACCCGCGCGGCGCAGCATTTGAACGAGTGGATCGGGCACGGCGTGCTGGCGCAGGACCAGGAGCCCGGCTTCTACGCTTACTTCCAGGAGTTCACGGTTCCCGATGCCGCGGGAATGCTGGTCCGCAAGGGCTTCATCGGACTCGGTGCGGTGGAGGATTACTCGGCGGGCGTGGTGCACCGGCATGAGCAGACGCTGGCCGGGCCGAAGAAAGATCGCCTCGAGCTGCTGCGCCACACGCACGCGCACTTTGGCCAGATTTTCATGCTGTATCCCGATCCGGAGCTGGCCATCGATCGCATTCTCGACGAGGCCGCCGCGGCGCCTCCAACCGAGCAGGTAACGGACGAGTACGATGTGGTCCACAAGGTGTGGCGCATCTCCAACCCGGCAAAGGTCAGCCGCATTCAGGAATTGATGGGCGCCCGCAAGCTGCTCATCGCCGACGGCCATCATCGTTACGAAACGGCGCTGGCGTTCAGCCGGGAGAACCCGAAGCTGGCCGGAGCCGATCGCGTGATGATGACTTTCGTCAACATGCATTCGCCCGGGTTGAAGATCCTGGCCACGCACCGGCTCATCAACGGAGTGCCGAAGTTCGACGCCGAGTATCTGATCCGACGCACGAAGGCCGTGGCCATGCCCGTAGCCGAAATCAAGTCCCGCTTCGCGAAGGCTGAGCCGGGAAAGCTGCGTGTCGGAATCGTGCTGCCGGGACGCGACCAGTCGTGGCTCATCGAACGCCCGCGGATGGAAAACGACCTGGACGTGGTGTTCCTGCACGATGCGATTCTGGGCGGCATCCTCGGCATCGGCGAGCAGGATGTGCGCGACGAGAAGTATCTGAAGTACGTTCGCGGCATCGATGCCGCTGTCGCGCGCGTGGAGGCCGGCGAGGCGCAGGCCGCGTTCCTGCTGGAGCCGACCACCGTGGAACAGGTTGGCCGCGTGGCGTTCTCGGGCGGCGTGATGCCGCAGAAGTCCACCGACTTTTATCCGAAACTGCTCAGCGGGATGACTGTCTATAAGCTGCCCTGACCTCTTGCTCGCACGCGCGGCTCGGTTACCGAAACTCGAGCGGCGCCACGGCCCACAGGTTTTTTACATTTCTCTTCGTGGTGACGGTCCCTCGCCCGTGGTATTGTAGATAACCCAGGAGAGCCGGATATGAATTCCCTTTTCCGGAACGCTGTTCTTACCTTTGTAGCCGTGAGTGCGCTCAGCTTCGGGTCGGAGCCTTCCGACCACGCCTGGGCGCTGGAGAAGCAGGGCGACGCCGCGGGCGCGCGGGACTGGCTGAAGCAGGAGGCGCAGAAGCCCGATGCCTCCGTGGACGCGCTCACCGCGTGGGCGGAGTACCTGGACGAACATCGCGATCCCGGCGCGCGCGCTGCCTGGGAAAAGGCGCTGGCCGCCGCCGATGCCCCGCACAAGCTGGACATCGCCAGACGTCTGGTAATCCTCGATCTGATCGCCGGCGACCCGAGCGCCGCCGCCACGCATATCGCGGCGTATCGCGGCGCCGGTGGACGGGACCTGTCACTGCCGGTTGCGTCGATTCCGGCGAGCCCGCGCCGCTCCACCATTCAGATTCCCGGCCCTCTTGCCTCCTTCGAGCGCATGGCGGCCATCGCTCCCGATCTGGACGCGCAGCAGGTGATGACCGCGCTGACCCGCAACGTGGTGACCAACGGATATGAGGCTTCGAACAGCACCGAAGCGCTGGAACAGACCGAGTATCTGAAGCTGATCATCCGCTACCTCTCGCAGGCGCGCGAGCTGTCGAAGCTGGCCGGCGCAAAGAACGCCATTCTGATCGAGACGTGCGATTCCAAAGAAACGGGCGACCTGCTGCGCATTCTCGGATACCGGATTCGGGGAGCGTGCGGCGCCGATCTCGTGCTGGAGACGGTGAACCCCACGCGGGCCTTTCTGACCATCGACTCAGGATTCCCGCTGGCCGAGCTCGAGCAGGCGTTGCGCACGAACCGGCCGTTCACCTACGCGTATCGGACCTCCGAGGTGCCCGTTCTCTACACTGCGCAGTACTGGATGAGCGCGCGCGACGCGCAATCGGGCGATTTGCTGGAGTACTTCCTGAGCGATCCTTCTCTGTGCCGGCTGTATCTGGCGATGTCGAAGCTTGACCCGGCCACCGCGGATGAACTTCGCAGAACCGCTCCCGCGGCGCGGCTCCGCATCTATGCGCACGTGCTGGATTTCTATGGCGGCATGTTCGAGATCCGCAACGGCCACGCGGTCACCCCGGGCGGCGCACGCAGCGCGCGGGCGTGGGGCGAGCTGGCGGGGGTTTCTCCCGACAAAGGCGCCGCGTTTTTCGAAAAGCTGATTGCCAGAGACGACGGCTGGCTGGCCAGTTACTACGATTCGCTGGCGCGCATCGCCGGTCCGACGCAGGACTATCTTACCGAACCCGCACGGCTCAACCGCTTCTATCAGGCCATTCGCGGCAAGGTGACCAGTCCGGGTCCGGCTCGCCCGGTATTTCGCGCCAATACCGAGATGTTGCTGCTGACCGCCAGACTGCGGGTGGACGCGAACGGCAAGCCCGCAATCCCCGGCAACATCGATGTATGGAAAAACCTGTTCATCCATCATCCCCACGGGAAATACGACGGCAAGCTGACAAAATCCGCAGCCGGCTGGCGTGATTCCGACGATGTGCTGGAGGCTCTGTTCGCGCTCTGCCGCAAGACGGTGGAGAATGAGCCGCTGCGCATCTTCATGGCGATCAGCGACCTCGATCGGGGCAGGACAACGCCGCTCGACCCGCAGACGGTAGATCGCCTGGCCCGTTCCTGGAGGGACTACGGCGCTCAGTATGCCGTCTTCGCGGAAGTGCACGAAGTGAGCGCCGCCACACTGAACCACTTCCTGGATGTCGCGGCCGTGCTGGGCAAACAGGATAATCTGCTGCATGCCGACGAGGTTGGCACGCTGCAGGCGCTGGTGGGCCTGTGGCAGATTTTCTACCGGCAGGGATCGCTGCCCGCTTCCGCCGCGGACCGCACGCTGGCGGAAATCCTGAACGGCATGGCGAAAGTGACCAACGATCGCGACTTGTTCGTCGCGGGCCGCGCAGGCGTTCGTATTCTGCTGCAGGCAACCGGTTCGAACGCTAACGCCGATCCGCAGGAGCGTACGCTCGATCTCCTCGCCGGCCGCGGTGACGACGCCGATTCGGACGTGCAGACGCGCATGATCCAGGACATGATGCGCGTTTTCGAGGCGCAGCGGCTCATCTCGATGAGCGACCTGTTCGCCATCGCCGATAATCTGGACGCGGTGCAGCGGGGCGGGAAGGCCGATCAGGCGCTCGTCTCGAAAGCCGCGGCGCGCATCTCCGAGACGCAATTGCCGCGGGCCTCGCTGAGCAGCGCCGAGAAGAACGCGTTTGCGCCCGGCTACTGGACCGACAAGCACATCGAGGTGGAGCGCAAATTCAACCTGAAGGCGGCGCTCGACCGGGCCGGGAACGACCCGAAGAAACTCGACGAAATTCGGGCGAGCCTCGCGCCCCTGCTGCGCGACACGCTGGTGGGCATGAACTATGTCTATTACACGCCGCCCGGCGCGCAGATCCTGATCACCAACCCGCTGTTTGTTCGCAACCATGATTTTCTCGGCCCTCCGGGTACGGCCGAGAGCTGGAAAACCACCGAGGTCCAGGCGGGCGGTTGGCCCACCAGCTCGGGCGGCAAACTGGTTGGCTCGCTGGCGGAGTTGCCGTATGCGCTGGCGCTGGCGGAGGAGAACTTCCTCGTGCCGGCGCATGAACAGGCGCTGATCTGGGGCGATCTGGTGCCTGAGATCCTCGCCGGCGCGACGGTTCCGCGCTGGTGGAAGGCGTCGCCCGCCCACCTGCACTGGGTGTCGCTGCACATGGACTACGGAGAGACGCTGCTGGCGGAGGCCGCGCTGAATCCCGGCCGCGCGGGAAAGGTGCTCTCCGCGCTCGGCCAGTATGCGCCGCCTTCGCGGGTAGCCATGGTGAACGAGTTGCTGCAGCAGGGCGCGGTACGTACGGCTATCGCCGAGGTGATGCCCGCGGAACTGTTCGACCTGGCCCGCACGATGGCCGCCGAGCACGACGACGATCCGCTGGCGCGCGAGATCCGGCGCATGCAGGCCGACTCGCCGGCGGAAATCAACTACGCCGTGATATCACGGCTCTTCGGAACGCCGAAGCCGACCATCGCCAACAGTTTCTCGCCGCAATTGCTGTCGCTGCGCACGTTCCCCGCGCTCATGGGATATTCCAGCCGCATTCTGGCGGAGACCTGGGAATCGAGTCTGCTGTACTACGCCACGCTCGCCGACGACATGGGAATGCGGCCCGCGCAACTCAATCTGACTATTCCGGCCTGGACCCAGCAAACGGTCCAGGGAATCTTCGCCACGCACCTGGAGGACTGGCCCGCGCTGCTGCGGTCGTTACGCAGCGTCGGCGACGATGCCATCGCGAAGAGCCATCGCGAGACCATGGCTTCCGGAGTGCAATAATCGACGATAAACGGAGGTCACTGTGACGGGGAAGATTCTCACCGGTGTCGCGGCGGCGCTGGCGCTCTCCGGCGGCGCGTTCTGGCTTTATGCGCAGGAGCACCCCACCTTCCGCGTGAAGGTGGACATGGTGGTGCTCAGCTTCACCGTAACCGACAGCAAAGGGCACTACGTAACCGGGCTCAAGCCGCGCGATTTCACCGTCACCGAAGACGGCATCCGCGAGAAGCTGAACACGTTCAGCGAAGGGAACAGGCCGCCGGTGCAGGTGATGGCCGATGGAAGCACGCGGCCGATGACCGAGGCGGAGGAGAGCGAGAGCGGCAAACCCGGAACTCCCGCCGGCGCCGGCCTGCGGACCGATTCGTTCGTAGGGACCAACGTGTTCGTGCTGTTCGATACCAGCAACTACATGTACGGCGGATACGGGTTCGTCTTCGCCTCCGACGCGATCGCCGATTTCATCCGCGGCCTCGATCGCGCGGACTCCATCGCGGTGTACACGTTCAGCCGCAATCTGAATCGCGCGGCCTCGCTGACGCACGATCGCAATCAGGCGATCTTCGGCCTGCGCAAGGCGGTGGCGGGCGACGACTCGGCCCTTTACAACACCTTGCTGCTCACGCTGCGCGATGCCGCGAAGGTTCCGGGACGCAAAGTGGTGGTGGTATTCTCGAACGGTCCCGACAACGCGAGTATGGTAGCGCCCGACGACGTGCGCGCCGTCGCCGAGGACGAAGGCATCCCCATCTACGTCATCTCCACGGGCGAGGCGACGAAGGATCCGATGTCCACCGCGGTCTTCCGCCGCATTGCCACAAGGACCGGCGGCAAGGCGTACTTCGCGCGCACCTGGCAGAAACAGGTGGAGGCGTTCGAGTCCATTCGCGAGGACCTTGGCAACAGCTACACGGTCACCTACTACCCGGCGGCGAATCCGAATGAAGGATTCCGGCGCATCAGCGTCGACATCGTATCGGATGTCGGGAAGAAGTATCGCGTGCGGGCCCGTCCCGGATACCGGCCGCGCGAATCCTTCGAATGAGGAGGAACTTCGCGTCCGGCGCGGTCTGGGAAGATATCGTGGGCTATTCGCGCGTGGTGCGCACCGGGCCCCATGTGCACGTTGCGGGCACGACTGCTCCGGGTCCCGATGCCGGCAAACAGACGAGAGCGATTCTCGAGCGCGTTCAGCAGGCGTTGCAGCAGGCCGGCGCGGACATGCGCCACGTGGTGCGGACGCGGATGTTCGTCACCGACATTTCCCAATGGGAGGCCATCGCAGCGGTGCACGCCGAGTTCTTCAGAGACGTGCGCCCGGTGGCGACGATGGTGGAAGTGCGCAGGCTGATCTCTCCCGAGTTGCTGGTGGAGATCGAAGTGGACGCGTACGTGGAGCGGGGGAACTAAAGGAATCAGAAGAATTAAGGGAATCAGAAGAATTATGGGAATCAGGAGAAGCGCAACCCGAGGCGCGCCTCATTCCTCTACTTCCTTTAATTCCCCAATTCCCTTTATTCCCTTTTTTATTCCCTTACTGCCCCACCTGCCGGAAGGCCCAGAACAGGCACCCCGACAGCACGATGGACGCCGGCAGAGTCAGCACCCAGGCCATCAGCAGATTGCGCACGGTGCCCCACTGCAGGCCGGAATGATTTGCGGCCATCGTTCCGGCGACGCCCGACGACAGCACGTGCGTGGTGCTCACGGGCAGGCCGAGGCCGTCCGCGGCGCCGATGGTCAGCATGGCGGTGATCTCCGCGGCGGCGCCCTGCGCGTAGGTCAGGTGCTGTTTGCCGATCTTCTCGCCCACCGTCACCACAATCCGCTTCCAGCCGATCATGGTGCCCATCCCAAGCGCGATGGCCACGGCCACCTTCACCCAGAGAGGGATGAAGCGCGTCGCCAGGTCGAGATGCTTTTTGTAATTCGCGAACACGGCGGCATCGGCTGCGCTGAAAGCGGGTTTTTTCGATTTGGCCATCAGGCGGAGGGCTTCGCTCACCAGGTACATGTCGTTACGGAAATTGCGGGTCCGTTCAGCGGGCACGTTCTTCAACTGCTTGTACATGGCCAGCTCATTGCTCATGTCGTTCACGAGCTCGCGCAGGGCCAGCGTGGTGTTTTTGGTGTAAGTGCGCGTGGCGACGTACGCCGTGACATCTTCGCGCGGGTCGGCCATCGAGGCGCTTTGCTCAACATAGTGATCGAGCGACTCCACCACCTGATGCGACACCGCGATGAAATCCTGGGATTGCTTCGCGGTCACGGCGTGGTTTACCGCGTACGCCGTAGGCACGGTGCCGATCAGGATCAGCATGATCAGTCCCATGCCCTTCTGGCCGTCGTTCGAACCGTGAAAGAAGCTGACCCCGGTGCAGGTGAGAAACAGCAGGCAACGAATCCAGAACGGCGGCGGCGCTTCGCCCTCGGGCGCCATGTAGAGCCTCTTGTCGGGAATGAGAGCCCTGCAGATCAGCAGAAGCAGCCAGGCGACCGAGAAACCAACCAGCGGCGAGAGGAGCAGGGACTTGCCGATGTTCAGGGCCTGGTTCCAGTCGACGCCGCTGGTGCCGCTCTTCACGGCCATGAACTGATTGGCTATACCGACGCCAATCACCGAGCCGATCAGCGTGTGCGAGCTTGATGCCGGCAGGCCCAGCCACCACGTGCCCAGATTCCAGATGATGGCCGCCACCAGCAACGCGAAGACCATGGCGAAGCCGGCCCCGCTGCCCACCTGCAGGATCAGTTCCACGGGCAACAAAGAGATGATGCTGAAAGCAACCGCGCCGCTCGATACCAGCACGCCGATGAAGTTCCACATGCCCGACCACATCACGGCGACATGCGGCTCGAGCGAATGCGTATAGATAACGGTGGCAACGGCGTTGGCCGTATCGTGGAAGCCGTTCACGAACTCGAACCCCAGCGCGACGAGGAGCGCGAGGCCGAGGAGTACAAACGGGAAGACTGACGTGGTCCGGACGGTCGACAGATCGGAGATCAGGTTGATACCCGCGTATCCGATGCCGATTGCGACGACGATGCCGAAAATGAGGATCCCGATGCGGCCGGGACCTTTGTTGAGTTTTGCCTGTAAGGCGGGTGCGGGTGCAGTAGCCATATGGTTGCCGGTTTACGGAGAATACACCGGCAACCATGACGCGCCGTTTACAGCGGTATGACGATTGGATGACCGTGCCGGCGGCGCCGTGAAAGTGAACGAGCGCGTGTTTCAGATGCTGCTGAAAAAGCAACTGCGCAGGCTAAAGCCCAATGCCATATAGTTTTCCCGCTTTCGAACACCTGGCCGATGTGGGGCGGGCGCCCTCGCCCGCGGCCGGCGCCCCCGCCGGCCTGCTCCCATACGCGACAACTCTACTCTCCGCGCGGCCAGCGGGGCCGGGGGGCCCCGCGCAGGCCGGGGGGCCTGCCCCACAAAAGGACTTCGACTCAGCTCGCCGTCGAAAACTATATGGCATTAGGCTAGCCTCCTCTACTTCAGGGTCAGAGATACCGGGTTGGACGCGATCCCGTCCGCGGTAACCACGAGCGTTACCGGTCCCGTGCCGGCCAGCGAGGCCGGGAGCGGGCCAATGTTCACCTGATCCTCGCCGACATACCCTTGAGCCGCAGAACCACCGCGGCCACCGACCGTTGCCGTTCAGTTCAAATATGCCCGGCGCCAGCGCGACAATCTGCTTCGTCTTGCTGATGGTGGAGGCTCCGTTGTTCACCGTGAAGGTGGCGGGACCGGCGGCCGTGCCGGTCGGAACCTCGAAATTGAATGCCACGCAGAACACCGCCCATCTCAACTCGGGCACCGCCGCGAATTCGACCATTTCCGTGTACCTCAACGGCGATGGGACCAGGCGCCAGGCTCAGAACGGAGTTCAAGTTGCGTGATTCCGGCATGCAACAACAACTCCTCAGAAATCAATGGTGGAGAGAACTTCCGACGGCTTCTTGTCGAAGGCCCTGCAGATGGCCAGCAGGCTCTCGATGCTGGGCATATTGGCGCCGCGCTCGATAGAGCTGATCTGAGAAACGCTGAGCCGGGTGGATGCCGCGAGGTCCTTCAGAGACCAGTCGCGTTCCACCCTCAGCAGCTTGATGCGGTGCCCGAGGCGCTCGCGCAGGCGGTCCTGCATGGTCCGGCCCAGGCTGAACGTCTCCACGGCATTGGCGAGCGTCTGGCGGAGTTGCGCGAGCGTGAACGGCTTGGAGAGATAGTCGAAGACCCGCAGCTTGAAGGTGGTGCGCATATCCTCGAGTGACGGGTAGCCCGTAATGACGATCACGCACATATTGGGATGCGCGGTAAGGATCTGCTCCAGCACCTTCTCGCCGCGGTGTTCACCCATCTTCATGTCCAGCAGGACCATGTCGGGCAGACGCTGCTCCATTGCAGGAAACAGCTCCTCCGGCTGCGCAAACGCGCGAACGGAATACTGGCCCTCATCCCTGAGGGTGTCCTCCAGATAGGTGCGAAAGTCAGGATCATCGTCCAGGATGGCGACATCCACAAGGCTGGCGTTCGTACTTTGGTCTGTCATGAGCACAGGATGCGTCGAGGCGAATGGCACAAATTATTACACAAAAGCCATAGTGATTGCACCTGGGCGGCGCCGATGGCCGAGCCGAGAAGAGCCCAGTGTGAGCGGCCTCACCCAGACGGCTTTCCGTCGCGGTACAATTCTGTGTTTGTTCCGAACGCACCGGCAATGCTCCTGACATGAATACAGGCGGGTCCCTCGGATGAGCTTCGAGATTGTACGCGCTCTCCTTGTCGAAGACAATCCCGCCGACGCTCGGCTCTTCCGCGAGTACGTGAAGGCGGCTGGGCAGACGCAGCTTCAGCTCACCCACGCGCTCACGCTTGGGCAAGGCATCGAACATTTGCGCGCGGAGCAATATGACATCGTCCTGCTCGACCTGAGCCTTCCGGATGCGTCGGGCCTCGAGACGGTTATACAGGTCCACGCCCTTTTTCCAACCGTGCCCATCGTTGTTCTCTCCGGTCTGGATGATGAGCCCACCGCGGCGCGGGCGGTGCGCGAGGGCGCCCAGGATTATCTGGTCAAAGGGCGGGTTGACGGCCAACTGCTGCTGCGGTCCATGCGCTACGCGATGGAGCGCTTCCGCGCCATCGAGGCGCTGCGGCGGCGCGAGGAACACTTCCGCGCTCTGATAGAACACGCTCTGGACCTGATCGCCATCATCCAGCCGGCCGGCATCATCCGTTATGCCAGCCCCTCCTATGAACGGATTCTCGGCTGGCGCCCCGGGGAACTTACCGGCATCAATATGCTGTCCCTGGTTCATCCCGAAGATCATGCCGCGATGGCCGGCGCGCTGTCGGCGAATAACGGGCAGTGGCATTTCGAGTGCCGCTTCCGGCACAAAGACGGGACCTGGCGCGTGGTGGAATCGTCTGTGCGCGACCTTTCCAATGTTCCGGGCGTGCAGGGAACAGTGGTTAACTCCCGCGATGTGACCGAACGCCGCAACTTTGAGGAGCGGCTGCAGCACGCAAACCAGACGTTACGCGCGGTGGTACAGGCGTCGCCCCTGGCCATCTACTCGGTGAACATGGACGGCACGGTACAAACCTGGAACTCCGCTGCCGAGAAAATGTTTGGCTGGGCGGAGCGGGATGTTGTCGGCCACCCGGTTCCGCCTATGGCCCAGCCGGGCGAACCGAGCATCTCCGAACGCCTCGAGCAAGCACGGGAAGGCCAGGTGTCCTCCGGGCTGGAGATGCGCTTTCTGAGGCGTGAGGGCTCCACCATGGATGCCACCGTTTGGAGCGAGCTGTTGCGGGATTCCGGCGGCACGGTGACGGGGCTGGTGGACATCGTGGCTGACGTCACCGAACGCAAGCTGCTGGAGCAGCAGGTCCGGCAGTCGCAGAAGATGGACGCCATCGCGCGGCTGGCCGGCGGCGTCGCCCATGACTTCAATAATCTTCTGACCGTCATAACCGGTTACACGCATCTGCTGCTGGCGAAGGTACTGCCGGGCGATCCGGCGCGGGGCGAACTCGAACAGGTGGCGCGGGCCGCCGAACGCGCGGGCGACCTTACTCTGCAGTTGGTGGCCTTCAGCCGGCGCCAACTGGTGCGCTCGCGCACGCTCGATCTGGGCGCGCTGATGGTGGATGCCGAACCGATGCTGCGGCGCGCCGCCGGCGATGCCGTGGATCTGAATGCGGTGATTCAGCCGGACATCTGGCCCGTGCTTGCGGATCCCGGGCAGGTGGAGCAGGTGCTGCTGAACCTGGCCCTCAATGCGCGCGATGCCATGCCTCGCGGAGGCGTCCTTACCATCGCGGTGGCAAACTGCGCGCTTGATGGCGAAGCAGCCGCGGTGGCCGGCGTTGAGCCAGGGCGTTATGTGTCCATCGTGGTGCGCGATACCGGCGTGGGCATGAGCGCGGACGTAAAGGCCCACGTCTTTGAACCGTTCTTTACCACCAAGGAGCAGGGCAAAGGGACCGGCCTGGGGCTGTCCACAAGCTACGGAATCATCCGGCAGAATGCCGGGAACATTCGCGTCTTGTCGGAAATCGGGAAGGGCGCCGCGTTTACCATCTGGCTGCCGGCCGCTGCGGAGGGCGCCGTGGAACTCGCGCCTGAGAGGCCGGACCGAGTTTCACTCGCGGGATCGCAGACCGTGCTGTTGTACGAGGACGAACCGGAGGTGCGTTCGGTTCTCCAGGACATGCTGTCGCACGCCGGTTACCAGGTGCTTGCCTGCGCTTCTCCCGAGGAAACGATGCGCGTGGCGGAGAGGCATGACGGCGACATCGACCTGCTGATATCCGAACTGCGCCACCCAAGGGCGGGTGGAACGCCGCTGGAGGAAAGAGTCAGGAGAGTGCGGCCGAATATCGCCGTTCTGTATATTTCGGGACCGAGTGAAGACCCGTCCAGGACGCCGGCGCACAATGTCGTTTTCCTGCGGAAGCCGTTCACGCCCGAGACTCTGAGTCTGCGCGTAACCGAAGCGCTTTCGAAGACGGTACACGGCCGCGCCGGCGACGATTGAAGCGCGTGGCGCGAGCC
Source organism: uncultured Acidobacteriota bacterium (assembly GCA_963780655.1). Classification (GTDB taxonomy): domain Bacteria; phylum Acidobacteriota; class Terriglobia; order Bryobacterales; family Bryobacteraceae; genus CAWACP01. The sequence goes on from CAWACP010000005.1 coordinate 272,645, forward strand.
CGCAGGCGTCGACTCTACGCCGGGACGCCGCTCAGCCGTGGCCGAGGTACATCAGCCAGCCGATGGAGAACAGCGCGATCACGAAGTACGCGAAGCAGCGGACGCCGTAGCGGAGGCGATCGCGATCGTTCTTCTTCGTCACTACTCCCAGCACGATTGAGCTGAGCAGAGCGAACAGAAGCGCTGCTTCGAAATGGGTGAGGCTGAGCTTCATTTCAGTCTTTCTTCCCCGTCGCGATCTCCCAGGCGTCCACCATGGCGAGTATGTTCAGCAGGCCGGCGCCGACCAGGAACTTGGTTCCATAATCGTGCACGTGGCCGGCGACATCGGGTTGAGCGTAGCCCAGCCAGACACTGAGCAGATACAGCATGCCGTTGGCCAGGTTGGCCAGGAATCCGCCGTAGTAAATGATCACTGTCAGCAGGTCGCCCGACTGCGGATGGAACATGGCGCCACGCATCATCAGGCCGAGCAGAAACATCAGCGCCACGGACAGCAGTACGAGCCCGCCGCGTCCGTAACGCTTCAACAGGAAGTGACCGCCGCCCGGAATGAGCCACGCCAGGGCGACCACCGCGCTCGGGGAGCGCGTGGCCGGCGCGGTACTGACAATTGCTTCGTTGGCCATGCGAACTTCTATTCTAGCCAGCCGCCCTGGCCGAATACCACCACTGCGCGTTTTCCATCGCCGCCGGGAAGTGCACGGGCATGGAAGCTCAATGACTTAGCCGCGGCAGGAAATTTGCATCGGCATATGCAGACACGCCGCTCAAGGCGGGCGCGTTCAGGAGGATGGAAATGAAACTGAAACTTGCCGCACTCGTACTACTGGCGGGTAGCGCCGCTTTCGCCGGATCGAGGTGGTTTGTCGGAGTTGGGGTGGGGGTCGGGCCGGGATACTATGCGGCGCCGCCACCGCCGCCCGTTGTTGCTTATGTTCCGCCGCGGCCAGCCCCTGGCTACACATGGGTGGGCGGCTACTGGTATCCCGCGGGACCTCGATACTACTGGCATGCCGGCTACTGGGCGCGGCCGCCGTATTACGGTGCGCGCTGGATCGGCCCCAGCTATTACGGCCACCGCTATTATCGCGGATACTGGCGGCGGTAATAACTGCGCAGGCTGAAGCCTGCTCTACCGTGATTCTAGTCTGCCGCGGCGCGCTTGAGGCGGTCGCGGATCGCCGACCATTCGGGGGTATCGGGCGGCAGCTCGATGGCGATCCACGGCCAGCCCTGCGCGTCCAGTTGGTGCAGGGTGTCGTAGAGAACAGCGGCGTAAGCATCCGCTTCCGTCGGCATTTGCACCGCGCGGCCGGCCTGCCGGGGCGTCGTGAGATACAAAAATGCTCCGGCGCCGTCCGGCAGAGTTGAACCTGGATGAGCCAGAACGACTCTGGTGGATGGACTGTAATGCCTGCGGTGCAAACCCGGGGACGGATGAGCTTCGTCGCCGGGCGCGTAGTCGAGGACGCCGACAGGCCCGATCAATGCTTCGAGCTGCTCGCGCGAGATCATCCCGGGCCGCACCAACAAAGGAGTCTCGCCGGCCACCGAGAGCACGGTCGATTCGATACCCACCTCGGATGGCCCGCCTTCCAGCACCATGTCGACGCGATCCCCCAGGCTCTGCCGCACATGCTCAGCGCGCGTCGGCGACAATCCCGCGAAACGATTCGCACTGGGCGCCGCAATCGGGACGCCCGCTTCGCGCAGAAGCGCGAGCGCAACGGGGTGCGCGGGAACGCGGACGCCGACGGTGTCGAGCCCCGCGGTCACGGCCGCCGGCAGATTCGGGTGCTTCTTCAAAACCAGCGTCAACGGCCCCGGCCAGAAGCGGTTCGCCAGCAGCTCAGCTTCGCGCGGCCATTCGCGGACGATGAGACGCGCCAGCAGAATGGAGGCGACGTGGACGATCAGCGGGCTGTTGGATGGACGGCCCTTCGCGGCAAAGATGCGTTGCACCGCTTCCGGATCGAGCGCGTTCGCGCCCAGGCCGTAGACGGTTTCGGTGGGGAATGCTACCAGACCGCCGGACCGGATCAGCGCGGCTGCTCGGGCGATCTCGGGATCGTTATTCGGGGGCGTCGTTTCCGTCACTAGCGGTTTTGCCGGTCCTGCGCCACACCAGATATGCGTGGATCAGCGAGTCAATGTCGCCTTCGAGGACGCGATCGACATCGCCGATGGACAGCCGCGAGCGAAGATCCTTCGCCATGCGGTACGGCGCCAGCACATAGTTCCGGATCTGGCTGCCGAAGTTAATGTCGAGCTTCGATTCCTCCAGCTTGTCCTGCTCGACTTTCTTCTTCTGCATCTCGTGCTCGAACAGGCGAGCCTTGAGCTGCTTCATCGCGCTGGCCCGATTCTTGTGCTGGGAGCGCTCGTTCTGGCATTGCACTACGATGCCCGTGGGAAGGTGCGTGAAGCGCACCGCTGACTCCGTCCGGTTCACGTGCTGGCCGCCGGCGCCGCTGGCCCGGAACACGTCGATCTTCAGATCCTCGGGCTTTATGTCGATTTTGACGTCCTCGTCCACCTGCGGATAGACGAAAACCGAGGCGAAGGAGGTGTGCCGGCGCGCATTGGCGTCGAAGGGCGAGATGCGCACCAGCCGGTGCACGCCGATTTCAGACTGCAGCAGGCCGTAGGCGTTCTCGCCGTTGACTTCGACGGTGGCGGACTTGATGCCGGCGCCCTCGCCCTCCTGCCGGTCGGTGACTTCGCAGTTGAAGCCGCGGCGCTCGCACCAGCGGAGATACATGCGCAGCAGCATCTCGGCCCAGTCCTGGCTTTCGGTGCCGCCGGCGCCCGGATGGATGGTGAGGATGGCGCCCTTCGCATCGTTCTCGCCGGAGAGGAGCATGCCCGTTTCCAGCTCTTCCAGCCTTGCGGAGAAGGAACCGATCTCGCGCTCCAGATCGGCGTGGACATCTTCGCCCTCGCGAGCAAGCTCGAAGAGCGTGTCGAGGTCGGAGGTAAGCGACGCGACTTCTCTTTCGTCGGCGATGGCTTTCTCCAGCCGCTTGCGCCTCTGCATCACTTCCTGGCTTTTTTCGGGCTGATTCCAGAACTCGGGGTCGGCTATCTGTTGTTCGGAGCGGACCAGTTCGGCTTTCTTGTTGGGGGCGTCAAAGATAGCTCCGCACAGCGTCGGCCTGCTGGCGGAGCGTACTGTATTCTCTTTCCAGTTCTTCCAGAGTCATGAAGAGACTATTTTAGCAGGCGCGCCAAATCGGACGCGGACAGCTACTGCGCCGGGTCGATGTCGACGCGGCACTCGCCATCCGGACATTTGTAGGTGTACGTGGCCGGCGATGCGCCGCCAATCTTCAAAACAATCCTGAAGATGTGTTCGCAGAGGTCACCACCGCTGATGTCACAGTGACCCGAATTGTTGTAGAAGCGCTTCCCCTCCTCGCCGAAACCTTTCAGGGCATCGTATTTGGTATAGAGGCTGGGAGCCGTCCCTTTGCCGTTCGAGATACCGCCGAGGGTGACCGTGGGCAACTGGGAAGCAATTGGCGCCTGGCAGCCGGTTTTCGGGTCCGGGTTGGTGCATAGAGCAAGACCGTAGACACCCGACCCGGTCTGCGAGGGGTCAGGGTCAGAGCCGTCCGGGTTGGCTGCATACGCGTCAATTTCCCACGGAACCATGACCCCGGCAAGGCTGGTTGGCTCGCCTCGCTTTTCAGCTTTGACTTTCTCGATGGTGATGTCGAATCCGTTCGCTGATGCGATGTTGTCGGCGGTCACCCAATAGCCGGGGTTGCTGGCCTTGTCCCACTGCTTCGCGCGCATCGTGATCGAGCCGCCGACGATCCGAACTGGCGACTGTGAAGCCGGACTGTTCAGGGTGCGCCAAATAATTGGAAGATGACTAAAAATCACTGCGTCGAAAATCAGGAGAGCTGCCACGCCGAGCGCGGAAAACGCGCTCACTGCTTTCCAGGTTGTCGTCATTTCGTCCTCCTCCGAGCTCTACCGAGCTTTCCAATTGTGCTGCCTACTGGCCCGATATGGTCACGATGCAGTCACCGTCGGGGCAAAGGTACCCGTGTGAAGAGCCTTGCCCGATGGTAACCACGATTCTGTACATGTGCTCGCAAAGCTCGCCGTCATCCACGCTGCAGTTCGTATTCCCAAAACGGAGCCCTTCGTCCTTTTTGCCGTTCGGGAATTTAGCAGCGTCAGTTCTGTCGTAGATTGCCGATGACATCGCGCCTCTCACGGCCGTTACTGTGACGGTCTTATTCATAGCGGTGTGCGCGGGTATCTGGCAAGTCGCGCCGCTTGGGTTTGTACACAGCGCCAGGCCCTCTGTGCTCGGTCGCATGCCCTGGGCATCGGCGGCATAGACGTCAACCTCCCAGGGATCACTGGCGGGCCAATCGGTGCTATCGCCGGCTGTTTCCGGTGTAACGTTATCCAGCTTGATATCGAAATTTGCCGACGTGACCCGGCCCGGGGGAGTGAGCGGGAAACTGTTGGAATTCGGCGGCACCCACTGTCCAGGTGCTCGCACGGTGATCGAGCCGCCGATAATCCGTACCGGCGATTGTGGCGGCACGGCCTGGCCGCGGATTTCACCCCGGTGCCCGCACATCCACAAACTCATCATCAGAAAAGCCGAACAACCGGCACGCGCTCTCCACATCGTACTTACTCCCGTTGCTTCGTTAGCGCCAGTAACTGCAGCCTGACGGACTTGATGTCCGGCCGGCTGATATAGCTCTCGTACGCCGAAGTTCCCCAATTGTGCTGGAATGCCGATAAAATGTCCACACCTTTCGCGGCGATTCCACTCGCTCCGCCGGGATCGCCGGAAATTGAAGCGATTCTGGCCAGACAGAGTATGCTGCGCAACGCCGATTCCTTCTGCTCCGATGCGGAGAAGAACCGATAAGCGGTCTCGGCGAGCGGGCGGGCACGGTCTGCCGAACCCGCTGCCGTCCAGAGTTCAGCCTCGGCAAGGCTCGCTTTGGCGATGGTTTCCTGGCTGCCGGACTGACGCGCTCGCGCCATCGCGACGCCGGCGGCTCGCTCTGCCTGCTTCATCGAGTGCAGGCCCGCAAGCGCCTGAGCGAGAATGGAGCCCGCCTCCGACGCGTCGTCCGCGACCACCCCGCTGCGCTGCAGAATCGGACCGGCGACATCCCGCGCTCTGCTGAAATTGCCCTGACTCAAAGCGATGCGAGCGCGCACCAATTCCATCCGCGTTTCGATATTGGGTTGTTTCGCTGCGTTTGCCGGCACGGAATCGAGCGTTTGCTCCGCCTCTCGATAGCGCCCCAGACGCCACGTTATGTCGGCGTAATCGAGCATGTGATATGCCGGATCCTCCCCGGTCGCACGGCTGAGATCCAGCGCCGCCTGCAAATGGACCAGCGCGTCCGGATATCGTTCCAGGTCGAGCAGCACGCCGCCGGCGAGTTCCTCAGCCTGGAGCACTGTCAACGGCGCACCCGATTTCTTTGCCGCCGCCAGAGTCTGGAGGGCGTCGGCGAGCGCGCCCTTCAGATCGCCCTTCGCCCACCTGGCGCGGACCAGCAGGGTCGATGCGCTCACCGACTCTGACGCGAAGCCTCCTTTCCGGTAGTAATCGAGAGCGGATTGGGCGAGTTGAATGGTCTCATCGGGTTTGCCCTGCTGCTGGCGGACGCTGGCAAGGGTGGCCTGGGCGAGCGCCTCCAGCCGTGGGCGCTGTCCTTCGTGCGCGAGGTGCAGCGCCTCCTGTAGGGGAGGTTCGGCTTTTGCATAGTCGCCGCGGTCCAGCCAGACAGTGGCGAGTCGAATCAATCCATCGGTGGCCCAGTAGTCCAGTCCGTTCTCGCGCGCCAGACTAATGGCGCGGTTCAGGGTAACGATGGCCTCGTCCAGGTTCTGCGTTTCTTCTTCGGCCATGCCGAGCCGCGTGAGCGCTCGTATTTCCAGTTGCACACTGGGGATTTCCTGGGCGGCGCGGAGTGACCGTTCGAGATCCTCTCGCGCGCTTTTCAGATCGCCATGCACGGTTGCGGCATATCCCTGCTGATAGTCGACTTCGGCGATGCCTTCCTGATTGCTGGCGGCCCGGTAAAGCTCGTCGGCGCGCACAAAGGCATTTTCCGCGTCCTCCGCTTTTCCAGCGCGGCTTTCGAGAATGCCTATGTGGACAAATGGCGCCGGATCTTCGGGCGCGAGCTTCGCCGCTTCTTCATAATTCTTCAGCGCTTCGGGAATTTTCGTCGCCTTTTCGTACGCGCGGCCCAGGTCGACGTAGCCATAGGCCTTCTCCTGCGGGGCCAGCTCGCGCAGGATGGCGGCGTAATCGCGAATGGCGGTCGGAAAATCGCGGGTCAGCGTTGCGCCGACGGCATCCAGGTACTGGCGGTCGCGGCTGGGCAGACGCCGCTGCCTCTCGACGGCGGACGCGCGGACCATCTCCTCGTTTGCCTTACCGCTGAAATCCAGCTCGCCCCACGCATCGGCGAGTCCGGCATGAGCGAGAGCGAAATCGGGCCAAAGCGAAACTGCGCGGCTGAATGCGTTCGTGGCCTTCAGCCAGGTGCCATCCCTGATGGCTGAGGCTCCCAGGTCATACCAACGCTTTGCTTCGGGCGGGGGCGGGGGATTCCCGCGCCGCTCACGCGCAAGGAACAGGACGGCGCCTGTGGCCAGAATCAGCCCGAGCGCCGCGGCAGTCCAGCGCCTCGATGCAGACTGCGCAGCCAGCCGGAGCGCTGGTCGACGGCGACCCTTCAGCGCGGCGGCTATCTCCGCTGCCGATTGGTAGCGGCGTTCGGGCTCATATTCAAGACAACGTTCGATGATCTGGTCCCAGTGGCGGGGCGCGTCAGCTCGCACGGAAGACGGCGGAGGTGGCCGCCTCGCTCTTCGAATGGCCGCGGCTACCGGCGTGGGGGCCTGAAACGGGCAGTGTCCCGTGATCATTTCGTACAGGACCACGCCGAACGCGTAGACGTCGGTGGCCGAGGTGGCTTCATGGCCTTCGAATTGTTCGGGCGCCATGTATGCCGGCGTGCCCATAATCGAGCCCGGGATGGTGATCGCGCTCGCCGTTTCGGCGGCGGCGGCCGCTGAGGCGAACACCTCGCGTGCCAGGCCGAGATCCATCACCACGGCCCGAACTCCACCGGCAGGAATTCCTGTGCCGGATGATTCAACGGGTACCAGCATGATGTTGCGGGCCTTCAGATCCCGATGAACGATCCCGACGCTGTGCATGGCGGTCAGCGCCGTGCACAGATCGAGGGCGATGGACTCCGCGCGGTCGAGCGGAAGGGGTCCCTCGCGACCGATCGCCGCCGCCAGCGTTTCGCCTTCCAGGAACTCCATGCTGAGAAATGCGAGCGCTTTGCCCTTGTCGTCAGGGGGGCTCAGAAACAGCTCATGCACACGGCACACGCTGGGGCTGGTCACCTTGCGGGCCAGTTGCACCTCCTGCTTGAACCGCCGCAGGATCTGTTCCTGATCGCCGAATTGCGGGAGGATCGTCTTCAGGGCGACGCGGCCGAGTGCCAGATCGATTGCCTCATACACCTCGCCCATGCCTCCCTTGCCAAGGAACCGGACGATGCGGAACTTGTCGAGGACGATCTGATTCTCAGAAAAAGGGCTGAGGCCGCGGGCGTTATCCGGGGCGGACAGGGTGTGGTCGAAGTCCTGCGTTTGCGCGTGGTGGGAGCTCAGGAGCGAAGCCAGGGCTTGCCCGAGTTCCGGATCTGTTTGCCGCAACTCATCCAGGAAACGGGCGCGGTCCGCTTCCCGAAGATGCAGCGCTTGCTGCAGAAGCGGCCCCAGACGTTCCCAGTTTTCGGAAGGCATGGCTCATCGCAATTCGGTTGTTAACGCTCTGACTCTCATCAAAGTGAGCAACATTATAGCGCGGACGTATTCGGCGGATGTTGGGCGCAGGCGGCCGCCCGCGGGATAATGGGGTGTGGAGAAGCAGGCCCGGGTATTTGCTACGTTTGAAGAGGCCGACGACGCGGATGCGCGACGTGACGCATCGCTGACCCCGGAGGAACGGATTGCCATCGTGATCGAGTTGCGCGATCGCCGCCACCCTGATGCCGCTCAGCAAGGACTTGCGCGAGTTTGTCGAGTTACTGAACTCGAGCCAAGTTGAGACGGCTTTCGCAGACACCGGATATCTGGACCTTCTGATCCGGCCGACCGCGGAGAACGCCGAGCAGGTGCGATAGCATCCACGAAATAGATGGACATCGGATGCGGGTCGACGTGGCGCAGACGATCGTCTTTTGTCGTCTGCGATTGCTAACCAGGACGCCGGCAGGCCACAAACACCGATGGCCTGCCCCACGGGGATCAGTCAGTCGAGGAGTTGAACCGGCGCGAGCGGCAACAGCTTGGTTGAGCCGTCCTGTTACGCTGAAAGCAGCGCATGTCCCTGTCTCACTCGTTTTTCTTTCGTAAGTTCGGCATTACCGTCGGGAACCTCGAAGCGTGGCTGGGCGAGGCCCTGGCTTCCGGCGGCGAATACGCCGACCTCTATTTCGAGTACCTGGCCACCAGCAGCATCAGCATCGACGAATCCATCGTGAAGAGCGCCGTCCAGGGCGTGTCGCTGGGCGTCGGGGTGCGCGTCATCTCCGGCGAGAAGACCGGCTACGCATACAGCGACGACCTGAGCGCCGAGAAGATCCGCAAGGCCTGCCGCGTGGCCGCGATGATCGCCACCGGGCCGTCGAAGACGGACAAGACCGCGCTGGAAGAGGGTTCGCGGCGCGACCTCTATCCCATCCTGACCGCGCCCACCGAGACCAGCCTGTTGGAGCGCGCCGAACTGGTGAAGCGCGCCGACGCCGCCGCGCGCGCCGCCGACCCCCGCGTCTTCCAGGTTCAGGCTTCCTATGTGGACAATCTTCGCCAGGTTCTGGTTGCCACCAGCGACGGCGCCGTCACCACCGACCGGCAGCCGCTGGCCCGCATGGGCGTCCGCGTTCTCGCGCGGCAGAACGGAGGCGTTCCCCAGAGCGGCTTCGCCGGCGGCGGCGGACGAATCGCGCTCGATCAGTTCACCGGCACGAAGAGCCCCGAGGCATTCGCGAAGGAGGCGGCGCGCCAGGCGATCATCCAACTGGACGCCGTGCCCGCGCCCGCCGGCGAAACCACCGTGGTGCTGGGTCCGGGATGGCCGGGAATCCTGTTGCATGAAGCCGTGGGCCACGGACTGGAAGCCGATTTCAACCGCAAGGGCGTATCGGCGTTCTCGGGCCGCATCGGCCAGAAGGTGGCCAGCGAGCTGTGCACAGTCATCGACGACGGCACCATCCGCGAGCGCCGCGGCTCGCTCAACGTGGATGACGAAGGCGTGCCCACGCAGGAGAATGTACTGATCGAAAAAGGCGTGCTGCGCGGGTATCTGTCCGACAAGCTCTCCGGCCGGCTGCTGGGGCATCCGAGCACCGGAAGCGGGCGCCGCGAGAACTACCAGAACATCCCCATGCCGCGCATGACCAACACGTTCATGCTGGCTGGCGAGTCCGATCCGGCGGACATCATACGGTCGGTTCCGAAGGGCCTCTATTGCGCGAACTTCGGCGGCGGTCAGGTGGACATCACCAGCGGTAACTTCGTGTTCGCCGCGTCGGAGAGCTACCTGATCGAGGACGGCAGGATCACCAGACCGGTTCGCGGCGCCACGCTCATCGGCAACGGCCCGGAGGCGCTGAAGTACGTGAGCATGGTGGGGAACGATCTGAAGCTGGACGAGGGCGTGGGCATCTGCGGCAAGGAAGGCCAGAGCGTTCCGGTTGGCGTGGGCATCCCCACCATCCGCGTCGATAAAATGACCGTCGGCGGTACCGCGGCATGATCGATCCGGAGATTGCCGTCCGCGCCGTGCGTCTTGCGCTCGAGCGCGGCGCAACGGATGCCGAATGCACGGTGTCAGAAGGCGACGAGTTCACCGCATCGGTGCGGATGCGGTCACTGGAAACGCTGAAGGAGGCCGGCTCACGCGCGGCAGGCCTGCGCGTGCTGGTGGGCAAGCGCGCGGGGTCGTCCTACACCTCCGATCTTTCCGCCGAGGGCGTCGCGCACCTGGTGGCATCGGCGCTGGAGATCGCGGACATCAGCTCAGAGGATCCGACAGCCGGGCTGCCGGACGCGTCGGACCTGGGCAGCATTGCAGGCGACCTCGGGCTGTATCACGACGACGTGGCCAGGCTCGAAACCGCGTGGAAGATCGCGCAGGCCACCGAGTGCGAGGAGGCGGCGCTTGCGGCCGACGTTCGCATCGTCAACTCGGAGGGCGCTTCATTCGATTCGTGGGTGGGAAGCCGCGCGTTCGCGAATTCTCGCGGGTTCGCCGGCGCGTACCAGAGCACCAGCTGCTCCCTGAGCGTCAGCCCCGTAGCGAGGCAGGACGGCAGCATGGAGCGGGATTACTGGTACACGTCAGGGCGCACCGCTACGGCGCTCGAGTCCGCCGCCGCGGTGGGCCATTGTGCCGCGGAACGCGCGCTGCGTCGCCTCGGCTCGCGAAAGATCGCCACCACGCGCGTGCCGGTGATCTTCGATGCGCAGACCTCGCGAAGCCTGCTGGGCCATGTATTCGAAGCGGTCAGCGGCGATTCCGTTTGGCGCCATGCGTCCTTTCTGGCCGATAAGCTGGGCGAGAAGGTGGCCTCCGACATCGTGACCATCGTCGATGACGGCACTTTGCCCGGCCTGTTCGGCACGTCTCCTTTCGACGATGAGGGCGTGCCGTCGCGCCGCACCGTGGTTATTGAGCGCGGCGTACTGAAGAGCTGGCTGCTGAATTCGTACACCGCGCGCAAGCTCGGAATGAAGACAACCGGCAACGCGGCCCGAGGCATCACCGGAAACGCGGGCGTCGGCCACGGCAATTTCTTCCTCATGAAGGGAGAGCGTACGCCCGAGGAGCTGATTCGCGGCATGCGGCACGGGCTCTATGTTACGGAGCTGATCGGCCAGGGCGTGAACGTGGTGACGGGCGATTATTCGCGCGGCGCCGCGGGGCTCTGGATTGAGAACGGCGAATTCGCATATCCTGTCTCTGAGATCACCATCGCCTCCGACCTTCCGGCGATGCTGTCAGGCATCTCGGCGGCCGCGAACGACCTCGAGTTTCGCGGTTCCACCGCCTCGCCGACGCTGGTGATCGAGGAGATGACCATCAGTGGGCAATAAAACCACGTCCATCATTCTGGGGGCTGTTCTGGTGGTTGCGGCCGCGGCACTGTTCCTGTTCCTGCGCACGCCGCCGCCCGAGAATCGCGCACTCCCGCTCACGCCGGAAGCGAAGCAGTATGTTCCGAACCTGGACCTGAGCGACGTCCAGATGAAAGCCGCTGAAAGCTATCTGAACCAGGCGGTCACCGAGATCGTGGGAAACATCACGAACAAGGGCAACCGTCCGCTGCGATCGGTGGAGATCTTCTGCGTGTTCTACGATGCCTATGGGCAACTGGTCCTGCGCGAGCGCGTACCCATCGTGAAAGCGTCGGGCCCGCCGCTCCAGCCCGGCACGACGGCGCAGTTCCGTCTGCCGTTCGACGCCATTCCGGAGAGCTGGAACAAGCAAATGCCGCAGCTCGTGATCGCCAGCATCACCTTCGCCTGATGCCATTACTTTTGGTGGTAGACGACGACCCCGATCAGTTGAGCATCCGCACGATGATACTCGAACGCGAAGGCTATCGTGTTCTGACGGCCATGAATGCGGAATCGGCGCTGGCGCAGTTCGAAGCGCATCGTCCGGACCTGGTGATCATGGACATGGGGCTGCCCGAGGCAAGCGCCGGCGAGCGGCTGATTGCGGCAATCGGCCGGCGTGCGCCCGTGGTGGTGCTCTCCGGCGCGCCGCCCGACGGATTGCCGGTGGCCTGCGTGCTGCGGAAGCCGTGTAAGTCGCGGACGCTGCTGAGCAGCATCGCGGCGATGCTGGCCGGGTAGAGTGGGACGCCGAGGTTGTCGACACGCCACGAATCATCTGCCCGCATTGCGGCGCCCTCGTGCGGCCACGCTGCGTGGATGCAACTGCCAGTTCTTGTGCGCCCGCTGCGGCAGCGCCATGGAGGTGAAGCCCCCGCGCCTTCAGTACCAGAGTGGGGTGACATCTCGGTGGCGTGCCGGGAATTCTGAGATCCGCCCGGATTTCCCAGATCAGTCGGGAGAGAAGCGCGTCGTGCTTCTCGGGCGACTTGTTGGGGTTGGACTGCCTGATTTCGTCCTGAAATTCGTGCAGAGCGCTGATGACGGCATTCGAACCCAACAGATGCAGAGTATTGCAGGCGAGAGCGAAACGGCGATTGCCGTCCGGCGTGGAATCAGTACCGACGATGCCGCTGAGCGACGCCATGAATTCTCTATACTGCTCGAATTTGTACTTCTGCCAATCGGCCTGCCGCTCTTTGCTCTTCGTGAGGTAAAAGGTGAGCGCTGAAATAACGGCAGCACCGGCGGCAGAGATGACGGCCACGGTAATTGGGGTGTCCACAGGGACATTTCATCACGTGCGTAAGCTGAAAGAACTGCCGAAGGGCGAGGTGCTGCTTCACGCTGGACTTCGAGAGCGCGCGGCCGAGTTCCACCGACACGGCCACTAAGTATGCCCGCCGGGTGTTCCAGTTGCGGATGTTCGCGGTGAAGAACTCCTGGAAGCGTTTCTCGCCGACCCGCGAAACTGCGAAGCGGGCCACCTGGGACCGAGAAACGGGCCCGTCGAGCGCCATGAAGGCCGGGCGTTCCACTCATGAAAAGAACGGGTTCTCTATGCGAATGCCCGCGATGGATTGGCCCGCATTGAGGTCGTCCGACAGAATGCGGACTGCTCCGGCCTTGCGCGCGGCCGCGACGATCAGGGCATCCCGGAAGCTGATGCGCGCCTCATCTTCGATGCGAAATGCGGCGAACGTTTCGGCCGGCGTGGTATTCACGCACCACGGCGCGTATGCGTCTATCACGGCCCGGGCCGATGGCTTCGCCAACGGGGTGGCGATCTTCCCGGTGACGTTGACGTAAAACTCGTGGAGGACCTGCGCGCTCAGGACTCCGGACCGCCCGCCCCAGAGTTCGCGCAGAACCGCCGCCGCGGTATCGCGCTTGATTCCTGCATCGGCGTCGTAGGCGTAAATCAGGACGTTGGTGTCCACGAAGATCTTATCGCTCATGCAGCTCGTCCCGGCTGACTATACCTCTTCCACCCAGATGAAAGCCCTGCTCCATCAGGGCAAGGGCAGAGCGCTCTGACCGCTCCCATGCCTCTTGCTCGCCTGTGAGGATTTCGATCTGTTCGGCCAAAAGCCCGCTGGATTGAAGTGGAGCGCCCTGCCGCGAGCATTCTGGCCTTTCGGAAAACAAGTTTATCTCGATAGGAGCGTGTAGGCCGAGCGCCGTAGAGCTGCTACACTCGTCCGTTTTCCGTGCTAACGGATTGTCGGTGGCCTGCGTGCTACGGCAGCCGTATGCGTCGCCGAAGCTGGCAGGGTGACATCATGAAAATCGGACGGCGGAAGAAGCGGCGGATATTGTGCGCACTGCTCTTGAGAAAGACGACGCGGACTGGGTTCAGAGCTCTCGCTAGTTCTGGTCAACCATGGACATCACGGTGAAGGTCATCCCGAAAAGCTCGCGGACGGAACTGGCCGGCCAGTTGCCCGACGGAACGTGGAGAGTCAGGGTGGCGGCGGCGCCGGAGAAGGGCAAAGCGAACCGGGAGCTGTGCGTATTTCTGGCGGCGCATTTCGGGGTGCCGCGGAGCCGAGTGCAGATCCTCTCCGGCGAAACATCGCACCTCAAGCGCATTCGCATCGATAAGTGACGGTGCTATACTCCCTGCCGGGCCATGTTTGACCGGTACACGGAAATCGCCCGCCGCGCAATCTTCTACGCTCGCCAGGAGGCAAGTAACCTGGCCTCTCCTTTCATCGAGTGCGACCACCTCGTCCTTGCACTTTTGCGAGAGAATACGCCGCTGCGAAGACAGCTCACCGAATCGCAGCGCGAAGCGATTCGGAGTACGATTCAACCCCGTGCGGCCGGAACCTCGCCGAGCACGGTCTCGGTGGATCTGCCATTGAGCCATGACGCCAAACGCGCGCTCGCCTACGGCGCCGAGGAGGCTCAGCGACTCCGGGACAAGCACATCGATGCGGGCCACCTGATGCTGGGACTGCTGCGCATCGAGCCCGTGGCCGAACTGCTTACATATGATATCCGCCTCGACGATCAGCGCGCGTTGTTAGCAGAGAGCGAGGGCGGCGAGCTCATCCCGCACAGCAAATACGAAGAATCGCCGTTGCGCACTCAACTCGAGCGCCTTGACGGGATCATCTCCCGTCTGCTCGCGCATCTCGATCGCTCGCCTTCATCTGCAAGCGTCCGGCTCAGGAGAAAGCCGTGGACCAGGAAGGAGGCGCTCGGTCACCTGATCGACTGGGCAACGGCGCACCACCAACTCTTCGCGCGAGCGCTCACGGAACCCAATGTCCAGGTCCCAATGCCCGTGCAGGACTCGTGGGTCGAGGCGCAGGATTATTCCGGGTTGGTCTGGCCTCCGGTGGAACGCCTGTGGGCTGATTTGAACCGGCTTATTTTCCACGTGCTGGCGCGCATGCCCGCGGAGAAGCTGAATACTCCCTGCCGTATCGGCATCGCGGAACCGGTCCCGCTGGTCAGTATCGTCGAAGCTTACGTAGATCACTGCGAGGACATCGCGGCCCAGATCCTGCTGCATTCGGACGAGCGAGGCGCGAGCGGCGCGCATGGTGGAATTCAATAGCCAGCCGTGACATAATCCGGTTTCCTGCACTTACGCCGGCCGGGAGACCCGATTGATGCAGCAGAACACAAAGAAGCTTTCGATCGCCGAGAAGATCGGGTACGGCCTCGGCGACGGCGCTTCGAATCTGTTCTGGATGACGTTCGTCTATTTCCAGCTCAACTTCTATACGGATGTATTCGGAATCGGGGCCGGCACACTCGCGGTGATGCTGGGCGTGACGCGCATCTGGGACATGGCGTTCGACGTGATCATTGGGATGGTGGCGGACCGCACCCGCACGCGCTGGGGGCGGTTTCGTCCATGGCTGCTCTGGATGGCCGTGCCGTTTGGCGTCATCGCGGTGGCTACCTTCACCACGCCGTCACTCGGACCCGGGCCAAAGCTGCTGTACGCCTATGTCACGTTGTCGCTGATGATGATGGTGTACTCGGCCATCAATATTCCTTACGGCGCGCTGATGGGCGTGATGTCGCCGGACTCGCAGGAGCGGACCAGCCTGTCATCGTATCGATTCACCTTTGCGTTCGGCGCGGGATTGCTGGTGCAGTATCTGACGTTGTATCTGGTGGACTATTTCGGCAAGGGTGATAAAGCTCACGGTTATCAGATGACGATGAGCGCTTACGCTGCGTTGGCGGTCCTGCTGTTTCTGCTAACGTTCAGCCTGACGCGGGAACAGGTGCAGCCTGTGCAGGACAAACAAGCCTCGCTCGGCCGCGACCTGAGCGACCTGCTCCACAACACTCCCTGGCTGGTCCTGTGCGCCCTCGGGATCTTCACCGTCGCGTTCGTTTCGATACGCAACGGAGCAATCATCTACTATTTCAAGTACTACGTCGGCAATGAAAAGCTGGCGGCAACTTACATGGCTGCCGGCGCGGTTATGTCGCTGGCCGGGACGTTCCTGATACAGTTCATCACTCCTAAGACAGGCAGAAGGAATGCCTACATAGCGTGTATGTGGCTGACCACGGTCGCCGCCATCCTCTGTTACTGGGTCAGTCCGAAACAAATAGCCCTTATGTTCACGTGGCACCTCATCATCAACCTGACTACCGGCCCAACGTCCGCGCTCATCTGGGCGATGATTGCCGACACCGCGGATTACTCGGAGTGGCGAACCGGTCGGCGCGCAACCGGGTTGGTGTTCTCCGCGGCCGGCATGTCGAACAAATTGGGCTGGGTGATCGGCGGCACGCTTGCCGCCTGGCTGCTCGCGGTTTACGGTTTTCAGGCCAACGTGGCGCAAACGGTGGAAGCGCAGACGGGCATACGGCTGCTCATCAGCTTTATACCCGCCGCCGGCACGGCCCTGGCCGGCCTTGGCATGCTCTTCTATCGCCTCGATGAGCGCACCATGGCGAAGGTCCAGGACGAGCTGAAGATCGGAAGCACAGTAGAGTAGGCTTCAGCCTGCAGGATATCACTTATGCAATACGGCTATTTCGACGACGATCGCCGGGAGTATGTCATTACTCGCCCGGATACTCCGAAATCGTGGAGTAACTATCTGGGCAATACCGAGTATGGGGCCATCATCACCAACAACGCCGGCGGCTACAGCTTC
Organism: uncultured Acidobacteriota bacterium; assembly: GCA_963780655.1. Taxonomy (GTDB): domain Bacteria; phylum Acidobacteriota; class Terriglobia; order Bryobacterales; family Bryobacteraceae; genus CAWACP01. The sequence continues at coordinate 288,988 of CAWACP010000005.1, forward strand.
TATAAGTCCGCCGCGCAGGGCCGCTTCATGCGCCTGCGCTTTAACTCCGTACCGCTGGATCAGCCGGGGCGGTATATCTATCTTCACGATCATGAGACGGGAGAATACTGGTCGGCGTCGTGGCAGCCGGTTGGAAAACCGCTGGGCCGTTATAAATCGGAGTGCCGGCACGGCGCCGCATATACGGTCATCTCGGCGGAATACGCCGACATCAGGACCGAGGCCACTTACTTCGTTCCGCTCGGCCGCGACTTTGAGTGCTGGCATGTCAGGGTCGAAGACCGAGGCAGCCGCGCCCGGCGGTTGAGCGCCTTCACTTACGTCGAGTATGCCGGAAACTGGGCGTCGTGGCACGACACGTTCAACCTTCAGTACACGCAGCACATTGTCAGGATGTCAGTTGAAGGGAATATCATCGACCACGGCACGAACGTGAATGTTCCGCTGAAGCCCGATGATTTCGAGAATCACGATCAGGGCCGGCACACTTTTCTTGCGGTTGCGGGCGCCGAGGTTGACGGATTCGACACGGACCGGGCGGCATTTCTCGGTCGTTATGGCGCTTATGCCAATCCCGCGGTGGTGGTGAGCGGACGTTGCACGAATTCGCTGGCAGTGGGTGACAACGGCTGCGGGACCTTCCGGATTCCCATCTCGCTCGAGCCGGGCGCGTGTGTCGAGTTCGTCGTTCTGGTGGGCATCGGCTCAGCTCTGAAGGAAGGCCGAAGCGCCGCCGACGAATTCGGCGATATGGGCAGCGGTTCGGGAAGAGCTCGCAAAACTGAGGCGGCACTGGCACAGCCGTATCGGGGGGCTTGACCGCCCAGACGCCTGACGCCGACTTCAACAGCACCGTGAATATGTGGGGCGCATTCAACTGCCTGATTACTTACTCATGGTCGCGGGCAGCCAGCCTGATCTACGCGGGTGAGCGCGACGGCCTGGGCTACCGCGATACGCTGCAGGACCTGCTGGGCGTGATGCACGCCATACCCGATGAAGCCCGGCAACGGCTGGAGCTGATGATCACGGGCCAGGTCTCTACCGGCGGCGGGATGCCCGTGGTGAAGCAGTTCTCGCACCGGCCGGGGTCTGAGCGCCTGCCGCGCGAAGACGAGTACCGGTCCGATGACTGCCTCTGGTTGTTCGATGCCGTTCCCGCGTACGTGAAAGAGACGGGCGACCTCGCGTTCCTGCACAAGACGCTGCCCTATGCCGATTCCGGCGAGGATACCGTGCTCGGCCACATGAAACGCGCCATTGGCTTCAGCCTGCAGCGGACTGGCGCGCATGGCCTGCCGTGTGGCCTCTTTGCCGACTGGAACGATTGCATCCGGCTGGGCGAGAGAGGCGAATCGGTCTTCGTCGCATTCCAGCTACGCCATGCGCTCGCCGTATATGCCGAGATTTGCGGTCTGCTGCACATCGCTGGCGAGCAGACCTGGGCCAGTGAGGAGCTGGCGAATCTGGATGAGCGGCTCCGCGCGGATGCATGGGACGGCGCCTGGTATATGCGCGCATGGGACGCCGACGGCTCGAAGTTCGGATCGAACGAAAACCCTGAGGGCAGTATTTTCCTGAACCCGCAATCGTGGGCGCTCATCAGCGGTCACGCGCGCGGCGAACGAGCGGAGCGCGCCATGCAATCCGTGCAGGAACGGCTGGCTACGGAGTTCGGCCTGATGCTGTGCGATCCTCCGTTTGTCGAATCGGACATGCGAGTGATGCGCGCCGTGCTGTTCAATCCGGGCATGAAGGAGAACGCCGGCATCTTCACGCATACGCAGGGTTGGGCGGTGATTGCGGAGACGCTGCTGGGCCACGGCGATCGCGCGTATGAGTATTTTCGAGCATCGCTGCCGGCGGCCTATAACAGCAAGGCCGAAGTGCGGGAGATCGAGCCCTATGTGTACTGCCAGTTCACCCACAGCAAATACAGTCCTCGGGCGGGCGCGGCGCGAGTGCCGTGGCTGAGCGGGTCGGCTTCGTGGTCTTACGTCGCGGCATCGCAGTACATCCTCGGCCTGCGGCCCGAGTATGGCGGCCTGACCATTGACCCGTGCGTGCCTGCGTCCTGGAGACGGTTTCGAATGACTCGGCGGTTTCGTGGCGCGCACCTGAGCATCGAGGTGAATAACCCGGCCGGCGTTCAGAAGGGCATAGCGCGCCTGGTACTGAACGGCGCCGCTCTGGAAGGCAACTTCATCCCGGCGGAAATGCTGCTGGCGGAGAACGACGTGGTTGTTGAGATGGGCAGCACCGATCGCCGCTCGGCGTCGGCGGAATAGACCCGTCTGCGATAATCAGAACATCTCGCTCTGGTTATGTGCGGCATCGCGGGACAATTTCTGCTCCACCGGAACGCCGACGCGGCTGATATCCGCGCCATGTGCGACGTGATCCGCCACCGCGGTCCGGATGACGAGGGAGTGCGCACCGAAGGTGGATGCGGCATCGGCATGCGCCGGCTCTCCATTATCGATCTCAGCACCGGGCATCAGCCGTTATCGAACGAGGACGGCTCGGTGTGGGTGGTCTTCAACGGCGAGATCTACAATTACCAGACGCTGCGCCAGGACCTCATCGCGAAGGGACATCGTTTCCGCACGAACAGCGATACGGAAACGCTGGTTCACCTCTATGAGGAAGAGGGCGTCGACGGCCTGCACAAGCTGCGCGGCATGTTTGCGTTCGCCATCCACGACGCGCGCCGCCGCTGTCTGCTGCTGGTGCGCGACCGGTTCGGCAAGAAGCCGCTGCATTACGCGCTGTTGCCCGATGGGCTTTACTTCGGCAGCGAGCTGAAGTGCCTGCGCGCGGCCGGCGTGCCGCTCGACATCGACCGCGAGGCGCTGCGGCTCTATTTTCAGTTCACGTGGATCCCCGAGCCGTGGAGCGTCTACAAGGCCATCCGCAAGCTGCCTCCGGGCTCGTGGATGCGGTATCACGCCGATGGCCGCGTTGAGCAGGGCCGCTACTGGACCATGCCGCAGGCAGCCGAGGAGGCGCCGCCCGGGCTGACCATCGATTCGGCGTGTGAAGAGCTGCGCGCTATCTTCGACGAATCCGTGCGGCTGCGCATGATTGCCGACGTGCCGCTGGGCGCATTTCTGAGCGGCGGCATCGACTCGACGTCGGTGGTCGCGTCTATGTCGCGGCAATCGAGTGCGCCGGTGAAAACATTCTCCATCGGCTTCGAAGAGCCCGAGTTCAACGAGCTGCCGTGGGCGGGTCAGGTTGCCAGGCAGTACAAGACCGAGCATCACGAGATCGTCGTCGGGCCGCAATCCGTGGACCTGGTGACGAAGCTGGTGCGATCATTCGACGAGCCGTTCGGCGATTCGTCGGCGATCCCCACCTACCTCGTGTCCGAGTTCGCGGCGCAGCACGTGAAGGTGGCGCTTACGGGCGATGGCGGCGACGAACTGTTCGCCGGGTACAACAGCTTCTTCCAGGTGCAGGACGGCCGCCGCTACGATGCCATCCCGCAGGTCGCGCGCAGGTTGATGTCATGGACAGCCGACCGGCTTCCGTACTCGGCGTACGGGAAGAACCTGCTGCGGGCGATGAGCAGGCCGTCGTCGCTGGAGCGCTATTTCGAGTGGGCCGGCACCATGCACTACTTCCGGGAAAAGCTGTTGGAGACGGACTGGATGGAGCCGGCCGATGCGGCGTATCTGCGAAACACGCTGGCGCACTATCTGCTGCCGGACGGCACGAATCCGCTGACCCAGGCGCTGTGGTTCGAGGCGACGGCCAAGCTCACGGGCGACATGCTGGTGAAGGTGGATCGCATGTCCATGGCGAACTCGCTGGAGGTGCGGTGCCCGCTGCTCGATCACGAGCTGGCCGAGTTTGCGGCGCGCCTGCCGCATTCGTGGAAAATGCGCGAGGGCCGGGGCAAGTGGATTCTGGTGAAGGCTCTCGGCGACCGGCTTCCGCCGGAGTTGCTGACAAGGCCGAAGTGGGGCTTCGGAGTGCCGCTGGCGCAGTGGTTCCGTGGATCGCTGCGCGAGTTCGTGCGCGATCATTTGCTGAGCGCTGGGTCTCTGCATCGCGGCATCGTGTCGCCGCCGTTTCTGCGCCATCTGATGGAGGAGCACGAGTCGGGCCGGCGCGATAATCGCCACCGGCTGTGGATGCTGCTGATGCTGGAGCTGTGGTTCCGCGAGCACGATGGTTACGCGGCGGAGCATGCGGATAACAGGCCGAAGGCCTGCTCCACGAAGGCCGTCAATCATTGATCTGGGATGGCGCACGCTTCACATGCAGGCTGAAAGCCTGCTCTACTGTCGCTTCACGATCCGTAGTAGAGCAGGCTTTTAGCCTGCACGTAACTCGTCGACAGACCGCGGAGTCTCAGATGAGCGTGCAGCGTCCGAGCAGCGCGAGCTGAAGCTGGCGCCAGCACGCTGAAGCGTGCGCCACAGAGCACCCTACCAGCGCAAACGTAAGCCCTGGAGCCAGGGAAGCTCCGCTGCGTTTGTGGTGGCCGGATTTGGTCCCTGTAGAACGGTCTCGAGCACTGGCCGCATCTGCGCCACTCGTTTCATGCGCAGGACGACATCCCACAATGGCTCGAGTTTCTTCCAGCCCGCTGCGTATGCGACGTGGCGGAGTCTGGGAATCCACTCCGGCTTTGTGAACGCACCTTTGAGAATCGCGGGCCAGCGATAGAAGTCGCGATAGGCGCGCCAGTACCCCGATTCGAGTTCCTCGGGGGTCATGCCGGCGGGCTGAAAGACGGTGTGGCGCGTGTCGTAGAGATCCCACTCGCGGTGCAGCAGCCGCCCCTGCGCCTCCATTCGCGCGTACAAAGCCGTTCCGGGATACGGTGTCAGGATGTGAAACGTCGCGGTCTCGATGCCGGCGGCCACGGCCCACTCCACCGTGCGATCGAACACATCAGGACCGTCGCCGTCCATCCCGAAGACGAAGCTTCCGTTCACCATCACGCCAAGGTCATGCAGGCGCCGGATCGCCGTGGCGTAATCGCGATCGACGTTCTGAAACTTGCGCTGCTCGTTCAGGTTCGCTGCGTTGGTGGTTTCGAAGCCGACGAACAGGCTGCGCAGTCCGCATTCCGCGGCCTTGTCGAGCAGGTTCGGCTCCGCGCGTGATTGCAGAACCGAGTTCACGGTCGCTGCCGCCTGCCAGATACGGTTCATGCCGCGCATGCCGTCGAACAGCGCCGCAGCGAAGCGCCGGTCTCCGAAAAGGTGATCGTCGAGGAAGTAGAGGTGCCGGCCCGGCAACCGTTCGATCTCCGCGAGAGCCGCGTCAACCGTCTGGGTGTAGAACGATTTCCCGCCGCGGAAGAACGCCTCTTTGTAGCAGAAGTCGCAGACGTAGGGGCAGCCACGTGAGACGACAATCGAGTTCGGGACCAGGTACAGATTGCGTTTGATGAGATCGCGGCGGATGGGCGGAAGCGTCCCAAGTGTTCGTTCGGTGGACTGGTATCTGCACGCCGGCCGGCCACCGCGAAAATCCTTCAGAAACCGCGGCCAGGTGTCTTCACCGGGGCCGAGAAAGATGGCATCGGCGTGCTGCGCCGCTTCGTCGGGCAATGACGTGACGTGCAGGCCTCCGAGCGTCACAAACGCGCCCTTCCGCCGGTAATGGTCGGCGATCGCGTACGAGCGGCGAGCGCTGGTGATGTAGACCTCGATGGCCACCAGATCGGGCTTGTCGTCGAGTCGCAAGGGTTCCACATGCTCGTCCGTGAGCACGATGTGGTCGTCGGGATCGAGGTAAGCGGCCAGAGTTGCCAGGCCGAGCGGCGGGAACAAGGAGTACTTGATGGGCCGGAACAGCGGGCTGGTGGCTTCCGTGAGGGCGGGAAGAATGAACTTCACGAACATGGCAGAACCAGAATCCTGCAATGTTCACGGTAATGTCAAGTACTTTTTTCTGTAAAGTATATCAGGGCCGGTACACCGCCACGCTCGTGTCCGTCTCCCAGATGCGCACCTCAGAGACGCGAACAGGCGCATCCGCGGCGAGCCCGCGGCTGATCTCGTCGTGGAAATACTTCGCCATGTTCTCGGCCGAGGGATTGATCACATCGAAGGGCGACAGGTCGTTGATGAAGCGGTGATCCAGATACTCGATGACGCCATGCATCAGGCGCTTCAGTTCAAGGAAGTCCACCAGCAGGCCATTATCGGCCAGATGCTCGCCGGCCACGGTTACCTGCACGCGGTAGTTATGGCCGTGCACGTTCTCGCACTTGCCTTTGTAGTTGCGCAGCGCATGACCCGCGGCAAAGCTCTGTTCCACTGAAACCTCAAACATCGAAGAAGCGCTCCACGTCCTGTATGTCTGTTGTGAACCCGTAATCGGGGAGGCTGTCGAAGAACACCTGCCCGTAGCGCTGCCTGGTGATGCGATTATCCAACAGAGAAAGAACGCCACGGTCGGAACGGCTTCGAATCAGCCGTCCGAACCCCTGCTTCAAGGCTAGCGCAGCCTGCGGAATCTGGTAGTCGTAGAACGGATTGCCGCCGTTCTCGCGGACATCGTTGATGCGCGCCTCCACCACCGGATCGTTGGGAACGGCGAACGGCAGTTTGTCGATGATGACGCAGCTCAACTGATCTCCCTGCACGTCCACGCCCTGCCAGAACGACGACGTGGCGAACAGCACGCAATTGGGCGTGCGGCGAAACTCGTCGAGCAGCGCATTTCGCGGGCCCGTGCCCTGCAGCAGCACCGGATACTCGATGTCGAAGGAGACGCGATCGTGGATGGCGCGCATCTGCTGGTAGCTGGTGAACAGCACGAAAGCACGGCCGCGGCTGGCCTTGAGCATGCGCACGATCTCGGTTGCCGCTGCGCTCGTGAACGCCGGACTGCGCGGGTCGGGCAGGTGCTGGGGAACATACAGCAGCGACTGTTTCGGGAACTCGAAGTGGCTGGGGACGATCAGCGTCCGCGCGTTACGCACGCCCAGGCGCGATGAGGTGAAATCGAAGTTTCCGCCGACGGCGAGCGTCGCCGAGGTGAGCACCACCGTATCCACCTTGTCGAACAGACGCTCTTCCAGAAGCGAGGACACGTCAACGGGGGTCGCCTGCAGCACGATGCTGCGCGCGCGGCGCTCGATCCAATAGACGTAGCGGCGGTCGTTGCCGGCTATCCAGAAGCGTACGGCCTGGCTGATCTCATTGGTGCGCCGAAGCAATGGCGTAACATCCTCGGGCGCATCCTTGATCAGGCTCAGGTGAGCGGTAAGCAGTTCGCAGGCGATGAGGATATCCTGGTATTTCTGATCGTAGGTCTCGAGCCACGCGGACTGGGTTTGGAAACCTTCCCGGCCTTCCGAGCCTTCGAACGTGGAGAAGAAGGCGCCGGCGCGCTCCTGCAGCATGTCCAGGATGCGGTCAAGCTCCTGCGAGCCGAAATTCCTGCGGCGCGAGACCGCGGCCGTATCACGGACGAGTTCCTGCACCTGATAGCTGCTGACGCTCACGCCGAAGAATTGTCCCGCAATGTCCTCGATTTCGTGGGCTTCGTCGAATACGACGGCGCCATATTCCGGGATGATTCCCTCGAAGTCGGCTTCTTTTACGGCCAGATCGGCGAAAAACAGATGATGATTGACGATGATGACGTCGGACGCCATGGCGCGCTGGTGCATCAGCGTGAGGAAGCACCGGTCGAACTGTTGGCACTTCTGGCCGCCGCACAGGTCGCGCCGTGCGTCCATTTTCGACCACGCCGAGCTGTTCTCGGGAATGGTCCGCAGCTCCACGCGATCGCCGGTTTCGGTGGTCTTCTCCCACTCCCGAATGATCTGAAAATCCGCGACCTCTTCGAGTCCCGCCAGCGCCGGCGACTTCTCCGCGTCGTAAATCTTCTGGCGGCAGGCATAATTGCCACGCCCCTTCATGTAGCAGACCTTCAGCGGCGTGGAGAAGTGCTGCTGCAGGAACGGCACATCCTTGAAGAAGAGCTGCTCCTGCAGGTTTTTCGTGCCGGTGGAAATCACCACGCGGCGGCCGGAGAGAATGGCGGGGATGAGATATGCGAGCGTTTTCCCGGTGCCCGTGCCCGCTTCCACCAGCAGGTGACGCTTGTCCCGGATGGCCGCTTCCACCGCCTCCGCCATCTCCAGTTGGCCCGCACGGAACTCGTACTGCGGATGCCAACGCGAAAGAATGCCCTGGCGCGAAAAGAATTTCCGCGTGGAAATGATCTGGGCGGAGGACGACATCGGGGGCGGTGACTTCAGGTTATCAGAGTGGGCTAAGATTCTACCAATGCCGCTCTACCAATGGGACCGCGTCGCGAAAGAGCAATTGAACCCTCTGTTCGCTCGCCAGATGATTCATGGCGAGCACTTCACCGTCGCCCGGATCGAACTCCGGCGCGGATGCATGGTTCCCGAGCACAGCCATCATAACGAGCAGTTCTCGATGATTGAGAGGGGCCGGCTGAAGTTCGTGATGGACGGCACGGAGATTGTGGTGGGTCCCGGGGAAGCGCTGCACATCCCGCCGAACGTCCCGCACTCGGCCGAGGCGCTGGAGGACTGCATCGCCACCGATCTGTTCATCCCGCGGCGTGAGGACTGGATTCGCGGCGACGACGCGTACCTGCGGAAATAACTCAGGACAGGCGAAAACGCCTGTTCTACTGCGCATGTGGAGTAGGCCTTCGGCCTGCATTGCGGAAGTGATCGTAACCGGCTGGCGCGAGCGGCAGGCCCATGAACGAGATCATCGGGCGCCTGGACCCGACGATGGTTCCGATGCGCTGACCGGGAACGCGGACGCGCGGCGGCGCCGTGTATAACAGCTCATAGTCTTCGCCGGCATGCAGTGCTTCTTCGAGCGTGGCGCCTGCGAGGACGGGAAGGCCGCGGTCGAGTACAGCGGAAACGCCGGAGGCCACGCACAAGCGGTGAAGATCGAGAGACAGGCCGTCGCTCAGATCCATGCAGGCCGACGCCTTGCCGATCAGCTTTCGTCCGATATCGAGACGCGGCACGATCTCGCGCCGGTGCTTCCAGCCGCCCAGAGAACCGGACACGTAGATGGCGTCGCCCGGCTTCGCTCCATCGCGCCGCAGCGCTTTGCCTTTCGGCGCCGAACCGCACACCATGACGTCGCACATCAGTTGCGGCGCGTGCGAGAGGTCGCCGCCGACGATTGCGGTTCCCGTTTCGCCGGCGAGTTTGCCAAGGCCGCGATAGAAGCCGTCGAACCACTTCGTATCGGCCCACGGAGGCAGCGCCAGCGAGATGAGGCAGAAGCGCGGCGTTCCGCCCATCGCTGCGATATCGCTGAGAGAGCGGGCCAGCGCGCGGCGGCCCAGCGACGCCGCATCATGGTTGCGACGACGGAAGTGGACATTCTCGATGAACAGGTCGGTGGTGAAGAGCAGATCTTCGTTCGGGCGCGGACGAAAGATGGCGCAATCGTCGCCGATGCCTTTGACCAGCCCGCGCGCGCTAGTCGCAGGAACCCGGCGCAGCAGCGATTCCTCTGTTGTGGGCTTCACGTCGTTGATTCGGCCATCACCAGGCCCGAGGGCAGCTCTTCGCCGAAGATCTTCGCGGCGTCTTCCGCCTCGTCGCCTTCGAGCACCGGCAGCAGCTGCTCGGGAATTGCTCTACGCACCAGGTCAAGCGTCGCCGCCGGAAGGTCGCGCGTGGAGTCTCCGGTGCGCTTCGCGATGGAAACGAGCGCGTCGGCTGAACCCGGCAGTTTCACAAGACCTTCCACCCAGCGCGTCGCCGTGGACGCCGGCAGCACCTGATTGATAGGTCCGTAGAACAGTCTGCGCGCCCCGAGCCGCGCCAGGCACCACATTGCCGTCTCGCGCATCTCGCCGCGCTTCACCATGTTCAGCAGCGCGTCGCCGAGCTGCGTCCTGGTCTGCAGCGGCAACAGCTCCAGACTGGAAGCCGTTCGCCACATTTCGCGCAGCAGGCTGTTATTGAGGCGCTGCTTCTTTTGCCCCCGCGGCATCAGCGCCGGCGAGAGGCGCTGGAAAATGTCGGTCTGCTGATTGCGATTAAGGCCGCCTGCAACGCGTCCCCAGAAGATCCACCAGTCGATCTCGTTCTGCACCTGGCTGGCGAACGTGAGGCCCGACGCGTAGATGCGCCGCACCTGTTCAATGCGCCATTCATCGCCGGGAAAGCCGAAGCCCGGGCGCAGGCAGAAGCCGCCCAGGTTGAGCCAGCGCATCTCCAGGGCAGGCGATTTCTTCCGCGCGTCGGCCACGTCGAGCATGCGGTCCGCGAGATTGCGGATGGTGGAGACGGGCCACGAATTGCGCCCCAGCGCGAGCGCCTGTTCGAGCCTGCCCGGCAATTCCGGCGGCGCTACCTCGCCCGTTTTGAACGTCGCCGAGATCAGGTCTCCCGCGGCCGCCAGCGCTTCCGCACTTACTATGGCCGCCGGACGAGACGGCCCCTTTGTCGCAGCAGCCTTGCGCAGTTCGAACTGCAGGCGCCAGCGATGCTCGCTGATCTTCGATTCGGCCCAAACTTCCAGCGTGCCCACTTCGGTGAGCTTCGCGCCCAGCCTTACGGGGATGAGCCGCTCGCCCTGCTTTCCGAAGCGAATCACCGCATTCAGCGGCGCGTGCAGGTGCAGATCGGGGATTTCGCCGGCGGCCACGCGCTGGCCGATCTGGTCGTCCACACGCGTCAGTGAGCTGTAGAGACGGAACGAGACCGGCTTGTTGGCCACCAGATGAAGACTCTCATCTTCCAGTTCGATGGTCTGGCCTTCTTCGGATCCGCGCGGCACCAGGCACAGCAGATCGCTCTCGCCCACGCCGATGTAGTACGTCCTGGGCAGGCCGCCGCGCACCAATAGTCCAACGCCGGTGGAGCGGACGTAGGAGTAATACGCAGCGCCGACCGCCACGGCGAGATCGAGGTCCTGATTTTCGAGAATGAGCGGACGCTTGGCGTACCAGCGCTCCATTACGTCGGCCACCCGCGTGCGGCAGATCTCCGGGATGAAGAAGCCGCCGTTGAACAGGATGGCGTCGGGACGCGCATCCTCGTTGGCGCTGAGGAAGGCGGCGAGATGGCGCGTGATAGCCGGGTCGGACACGTACGGTAGTCCCAGCTCCCGGAAGAGACTGCGCTTCTCCTCCTTCGGTTTCTCGTGCAGGTCGCAGAACGGCAGGAAACCGTCGAGCGTGAGCTCCAGCGCCTCTTCGCGCGTGATTTCGGTTCGCTTCGTACCGCCCACCAGCGACGCGCCCGCGCCGAGCACCGTGATTTCGACACTCTTCAGATCCGGGTTCGCCAGCAGCCGTTCCTTCGCCGCCGCGCACTGATACCGCAACGCGCTGCGCTGCCGGATGGAGAGCGGCACGCCGAGCTTCGCCTCCACCAGCCAGCCGAGCGTGAGGTCGAGATTGTCGCCACCCAGCAGCAGGTGCCGGCCAACGGCGGTGCGCGTAAACTCGACGCGATCGCCCTGCCGGTTCACGCGGATCAGAGTGAAGTCGCTGGTACCGCCGCCGACATCGCACACCAGCACGAGCATGCCGTCGAACAGGCTCTTCTGCGATTGCGAGAGATGATTGGCGATCCACGAATAGAACGCAGCGGCAGGCTCCTCCAGCAGCGTGAGCTGCTCGAAACCGGCGTCGCGCGCGGCCTGCACGGTGAGCTCGCGGGCCTCCTCGTCAAAGGAGGCCGGCACGGTGAGAACAATCTCCTGCGCGCTCAGCGGCTGATCGGGCCGCTGCTGGTTCCACGCGTCGCGCATGGTGGCGAGGATGGCGGTGGAGACTTCGACGGGCGACAGAACGCGTCCGGCCTCCTGCGCATCCCACGGCAGGATCTTCGCGGTGCGATCGACGTCCGGATTCGAAAGCCACGACTTCGCCGAGTGCACTGATTTGGTCGGGACGAGGGCGCCCTGCTCGCGCGCGAACGTGCCAATGTAGGTGCGGTCGTCGCCCAGATAGAGGAATGATGGCAGCGTGCGCCGCGGCTCAATCTGGTTCTGCGTGACGTACTGCGGGATGTCCTGGATGTGGATGGGCGGGAAATCGGCGTCCTCCGCCTCCACGGGGTCGACGAAGGCGAGCGCCGAGTTGGTGGTGCCGAGGTCGATGCCGACTTTCATTCGAACCTCGCCTGTGGCGCACGCTTCAGCACCCGCGACCCGGGAAGGCAGTAGTGGGGCAGCCTGTCAGGCTGCGGCGGGCTGTCAGCCCGCCTGGTACAGCGACTCGGGTTGGCCATGGCGGCTTGACAGGCCGCCGCAGGCTGACAGCCTGCCCCACAATGCAGCACAGCCGCAACCAAATCGCGCGACGGCGGTGTGGCGCAGACGATCGCCTTCTGTCGTCTGTGCTTGCTGACGGCGCGACGGCAGGCCACAAACGCCGATCGCCTGCCCCACAGAGAAGCGTAGCCAAACACGGCGCTGGAAATCCTTCGCGGGCTTCGACGATTCTGCGATCTTGTAATACAATGCAGTCTCACCCGGTCACCCGCTCGCGCACGTTGAACTCCAGCTTCCAGCGGCGGCCGTCGCGAGCAACGCACCAGAGCTGCAACAGACCGGTTTCAGTGACCACGCTCTCCAGCGTAACCGGCACGAACTCGCCCGAATCGCCGTTCACGGGCAGGTTCACCTGAATGGGCGACAATTCATCCAGATCGTTGCTCACATCCTCAATCAGCGTGCCGGGCGCGTCGTCCCTGCGCACCGCTGAGTTAAAGAACCGGAACTCCGCAGGCTCGCCCACCACCAGCGCGAACTCGCGGCCCGGTATACCTGTTGACGTGCCTTCTTCCATGCCGAACGGAACCACGGTGAGAGCCTTCAACGGCGCGGGCACTCCGGGCACCGCGGGCATGGCCGATTCGATGCCGACATAGTACGTGCGCGGCACGCCGCCGCGGATACGGACGCCTTTGCCTTCGCGCGACAGCCCGTAGTACGCGGCGCCGCGCGACACCGCGTGCATCAGATCCTCGCCCAGCAGCGGCTTCACTGGCTCCATGCCTTCATCGCGCAGCCAGTTGTTCAGCACTTCGAGGATTCTCTCGCGCACTACGCCCGCGCGCAGCACACCGCCGTTGAACAGGATGTGAGAAGGGCAGGCCAGTCCGGTGCGGCCGCGGCGTACGCTGCCGTGCTCCGCCGTGGTGGCCTGCTGGCGCAGGAAGCGCGCCAGGTGCCTCGTGATGGCCGCGTCGCTCGCGTAGGGGAGGCCGATCTCCGCCAGCGCGGTTCGTGCGCGTCGCGCCGGCATGTCCTCGCTCGATACCACCGGCAGGAAGCCTTCGAGCAGAATGCGGTCGAGATCGGCGCGCTGCAGTTTCGTCTTGATGGTGCCGCCCACCAGGCCGGTGCCGCGGCCCAGGATGGTCACCGCGTGATCCGCCGCCTTGTTGTCCTCTTCGAGCAGCCGCTCCTTGGCGATGCGGCATTGCTGCCAAAGCGCGTAGAGCTGCAGCGAATCGAGCTTCGGGCCCTTTGCGGCAAGCTGCTGCTCTGCGTGCCGGGCCAGCGCAAGGTCGATATTATCGCCGCCCAGCAGGATGTGCTCGCCCACGGCGACGCGCTCGAGTTGCAGCTCGCCGTCGCGCTCGGTGACGGCGATCAGAGTGAAATCAGTGGTGCCGCCGCCGATATCCACCACCAGAATCAGATCACCCACGGTGACGCGTTCGCGCCAGTCGGGGTGGCGTTCGATCCACGCGTAGAAAGCCGCCTGCGGCTCCTCCAGCAGCGTGACGTTCCGGTAGGCTGCCTCCTCGGCCGCCTTCAGGGTGAGCTCACGCGCCACCGCATCGAAGGACGCCGGCACGGTGACCAGGACGGTCTGCTGTTCGAGCGGATGCTGCTCGTGGGCCGCGTTCCACGCGTGCCGCAGGTGATTCAGGTATTCGCGCGACGCGGCCAGCGGCGAGACCTTTTCCACGCCCTCAGGCGCATTGAGCGGCAGGAATGCCGAGCTGCGCGACACGCCCGCCCACGACAACCACGACTTGGCCGAAGAGACCAGCCGCGCAGGAGCCTCAGCGCCCCGCTTCTGCGCGAGGGCGCCGACGACGAACGGCGGCGTTCCCCAGGTAAGGCTCAGCGTGCCCGGCGGAAAATCCGTGGGTCCCGGAATGTACAGGAACGAGGGCAGCAGCGGCTCTTCCCGCACCTCGCCGGGATTGGTGAGCTGCGCGATGGGGTACAACTCCACCGGAGGCAGCGCGCCCCGATCGGTTGGAGCGGCAGCGTCGGCCCAGGACACGCTGCAGTTGGTTGTTCCCAGGTCGATCGCGATTACGTATTTTGCGGGCGCTTCGGTGTTACTCGATTTCGATTTCGGCAGGGGCTAAGACCTCGGCTTTCTGGGCCGGCGTGAGTTTTGGAAGATCGATGCGGTTGGCGCGCCATCCCTTGTGCCGCAGCGTGCCGCCGGCAGCCTTGCCGGACGCAGGGACGTTGCCCAGCAGCTTCACCGTGCTCGGGTCGGACGATTCGATCTTCGTGTACGTGCCTTCCACGCCGTCGATGACGGGAGCAAGCTGCAGGTATCGGCCAAGCGACTCGCGGGCCTGCTCGTGCAGGCTGCGCACGGCGGCACCAACCTGATCGTCGGAGTATCCGGAAATGTCCTCCATCAGAAAATCGATCAGCCGCGAGTCGCGCTGCAAAATGGCGAGAATCTGCAGGGCGCCGTCGGACGCTTTGATCTGCGGCGCCGCGGGCTTCGGGGGTGGAGCCGCCTTCGCGGGCACGAATCCGAATGCCTTCGCGATGTCACCGGGGAGCTTGCCACCGAACAGGATGGCGAAAAAACTACGAATAGCGAAAACAATCCGCTGCATGAATTCCCACTTTAGCAAGCGTCGGACCAGTGGAGCAGGCGTTTTCGCCTGCTGTGTGGCGCAGACGATCGTTTTTCGAGTCTGCGATTGCTGAAACTCACGAAGGCAGACCACTGTAAACCGATGGTCTGCCCCACAGGAACATCCCTCAGCGTCCGGGCAGCAGCTTCTCGACGTACTTCGCGATCAGGTCCACTTCCACGTTGATGCGGTCGCCGGGCCGGCGCGTGCGCAGATTCGTGTTCGCGTACGTGTGCGGGATGATGGCGACTCCCAGCGAATCCGCGTCGAGGGAGGCAATAGTCAGGCTGATGCCGTCAAGCGTCACCGAGCCCTTGTGAACCATGTAGCGCGACGCATCTCCGCCGATACGCACCTTCAGCCACCAGTTCCCGTCCCCGAGCGGCTCGACGGACAGGAGTTCCGCCGTGTCATCCACGTGTCCCTGGACCAGGTGGCCGCCGAGGCGGTCGGCGAGAGAAAGAGGCCGCTCGAGATTCACCACGGAGCCTTCGCCAAGCTGTCCCAGGTTGCTGCGGTGGAGCGTCTCGGGCGACAGATCGACATGGAACCAGCCCTCGCCGAGCTCGACTGCCGTGACGCATACCCCGTTCACGGCGATACTGGCTCCGGCAGCCGCGTCCTCGAGCACGCGGGAGCAGGCAATCCGAAGACGCGCGCCGGTCTGCTGCGCCATGAGGCTGCGGACCGTGCCGACCTCTTCCACAATGCCGGTGAACACTGGCGGGACCTTCAGCTCTCCAGCTCGCGCTGGATCTCCGCGGCGGCGCGCCGCGCCTCGGCCAGAGCGCCGATTTCGAAACTGATTGCGCCGACGCGCGGATGGCCCCCGCCGCCGTAGCGTTCGCAGATGGACGCGAGATTGTGCGTGGGCTCTTCCGAAGCCCACGGATTCGAGCCCACCGAAACCTTCGTGCGGAAGCTGGATGTGCTCACCGACACCGTGTAGATGGAATCGGGGTACAGATAGTACGGGATGAACTTGTTGTATCCTTCGAGACCATCGTCGGTCAGATCGAAATAAACCACGCGCCGCTCGAATTCCGCGCGTTTGCGGATGATGTCGATAGAACGCAGGTGCCGCTCATAGAGCGGGACGTAGGCGGCCCGGATATCCGGCTCTTCGATGATCTGTTCCAGCGTCTTCTCGCGCATCATACCGATAATGAGCTGCACCATGTCGGACCCTTTGGCGTTCTCGATCACCAGCGTAAGTTTGGCCGCGGGGCTGACCAGCTCAACGGCTTCTTCCGCATTTGCATACTGCGCGCCGTCGACAATGTCGGCCCACTTCACCAGTTCGGTCAGTTCGGGCATTCGCGAGCCATCGAAGCCGAATCGCTCGCAGGTCATCGACGCGATGAAGCTGGTGCAGGATCGAAACGCAGGGTTGTAGAGTTTCTGCGGGTTTCGTTCCCGCTTCCAGTGCTCGGCATCTTCAGGAGTGAGGAAGGCGCTCTGATGATGATCGAACCACCACGTCACCCGGGGGCTGGTGGAGTATTTGAAATCGACAATGGCGTTGACATCGCCATCGAAGAGGCTGTCTTCGAACAGCTGAGTCGCTTTATGCGCCAGTCCGGTGTACTCGAACATGGCCTTCGGGTCATACTTCGCCTGAAAAAAGCGGCTGAAATAAGCGGCAGACGCCGCGCCGTCGAAGCAGTGGTCGTGATACAGGATTCGCACCCGCATTGTGCTATAGCCGTCGTATACAGGGAAACTCTCCAGCTTCCCGCATTTCGCGGCTTAAATCAAGTCGCGGAATTTCCGCGCATTCGCCAACCGTGGCCGGCGGAGGAATTGTTGCGTCCGGCCGAGCCGCTGCGCTCTCCGCACGGGGACATCATTCTCGTCTGAATGGTAAAATGACCAGGACAACCCCGATGCCTCGTCAGCGGCGTGTTCGAGTGACCTGAGTACCGGCGCCGAACGCAAGATTTGCCCGGAATGCCGCAACCGGGCCTTTCGATATGCTGGGGTCTGGAAAATCCTATGAAGTTCAGGACGATATCTTTCGAGGATCTCGCGCCCGGCGGCCTGCGTGCGCTCCTCGTTGTGACGCTGGCTGCGCTCGCCGCGCTCGCGGGCTGCAGTCGCGATCCCCGCTCTCTGGTGGCCACCGGCAACAAGTATTTCGATCGGGGCAAGTACAACGAAGCCTCCATCATGTATCGCCGGGCGCTGCAAAAGGACCGGAAGTACGCGGACGGCTGGTACCGGCTCGGTCTGGTGGACATGAAGCAGTCGTCCTATGCCGAGGCTCTGGGCGCATTCCAGCGCGCGATTCAGCTCGACCCATCGAACGCAGACGCCGTGGCGAGGCTCGCCGACCTTTACTACGCCAGTTACATCTTCGATTCCGGTCATCCAAAGCAAAGCCTGGACGAGGCAAGGGCCCTCTCGAAAGATCTGCTGAAGAGAAACCCGCGGTCCTTCGACGGGCTTCGTCTGGCCGCCTACGTAGCGCTGGCCGACAAGAACCCCGACGAGGCGATCAAAGACTTCGAGGCCGCCAACCGCGTAAAACCGGATCAGCCTGCCATCGTGCTGGCGCTGTGCCAGGTGCTGGCCTCGGTGAACCGGGGTCCGGAGGCCGAGAAACTAGCGCACGACCTGATCGGCAAACAGAAAACATTCGGCGAAATTTATGATTTTCTGGCGCGCTACTACCTGTCGCAGAAGCGCCCCGACGACGCCGAATCCGTGTTGAAGCAGAAGATCGCAAACAACCCGACGGTTGCACCGTATTTGATTGAGCTGGCGCGTTTTTACGGTTTGACGGGACGCGGGGACCAGATGGAGGCCGTGCTCAACCGCCTCACTTCGAATACGAAGTCGTATCCGGATGCCTGGCTGCTGGCGGGCGATTTCCGGGTATCGGCCGGACAGGCCGATAACGCTCTGAAGGCCTACGCGACCGGTGAATCAGTGGATCGGCAGCACAAAGCCCTGTACCAGAAGCGGCGGGCGCAGGTACTGCTCGCAAAGGGGCGTACGCAGGAAGCTTCACAATTAATCGGCGAAATTCTGAAGGCCACTCCGGACGATCCGGAAGCGTTGTCGCTGCGCGCCAGCATCAACCTGCGCAGCGGAAGGCTCGACCTTGTGCAGAGCGCCATCAACGATCTCGGTCCGCTCATCGGCAAGTACCCCAATTCGGCGGCGGCGCCGGCGCTGCACTTCAACCTGGGCCGTGCGTATGTGGAGAAGGCGAGGCTCGAGGCGGGCGACGCGGATCCGCAGAAGCGCGTCAAGGATCTGGATCAGGCGCGCAATCAACTGGAACAGACCGTCCAGATGGCGCACAACAACACCGAGGCGCGCATTCTGCTCGCGGAAGTGCAGATGGATCGCGGCGAGTTCGCCCGGGTCACCCAGATCGCCGACGACATTCTGAAGACACAGCCGGGCAACGCCACCGCGCACCTGCTGCGAACCGATGCGCTTATCCGGATGCGCGAATACGATAAAGCGCGCACGGAGCTGAACGAGCTGACCGCGAACAACCCGAACCTGCGCGAGGCCTGGTTCCAGTTGGCGCAGCTCGATATCGCGCAGGGCAATTATCACGAAGCCGAAACGCTGTTCCAGAAAGCGGCGCAGGGCGGCGATCCGCGCGCCTTCATCGGCCTGGTTGAGGCGAAGGTGCAGCAGGGTCATTTCCCGGAGGCCATTCAGATGTTGAGCACGGCGGCAGACCGGCAGCCCGGGAACCCCGCCGTCCGTCTCGCTCTGGCTAATGTGCAGGTTCGCGCGGGAAAGTATGACGATGCCCTTGCCAGCTTCGAGAAGATTCTGAACGACAACCCCCAAATGCCTCCGGCCGCGAAAGCCGACCTGTACACGCGCATCGGCTCCACCCAGCGCCAGAAGGGCGACGATTCGAGTGCGCTCGCCAGTTTCATGAAAGCCCGTCAGCTTACGCCCAACGACGTGCGGCCTGAGGTGGAGATCGGTATGATCTACGACCAGTCCGGACGGAAGGACATGGCGCGCGCCGAGTATCAGAAAGTGCTGAAACTCGATCCTGAGAACGTGGCCGCCATGAACAATCTCGCGTTTATCAACGCGGACCAGTCGACGAATCTGGACGACGCTCTGGCGCTGGCTCAACGCGCGCGTCAGAAACTTCCGGAGAATATTGATGTCCAGGACACGCTGGCGCTCGTGTACATCCGCAAGAACCTGACCGACGAAGGCCTGCGCATCATGCGCGACGTTGTGGGGAAGCAGCCGAACAATCCGATCTACCGGTATCACCTTGCGCTCGCCCTGGCGCAGAAAGGCGACAAACCCGCGGCCAGAACGGAATTGAAGAACGCTCTGGCCATGAAGCCTTCGCAGAACGACCAGACTCGTATCCGAGAGCTGATGGCGCGAATCAGTTAGGCGCCCGCCGGTCCACCACTTTGCAGCAGGATGACCTCCGTTACGAGACAACGCCGCGCTACGTCGCGCCGTTTCTGCTGTTTATAGCGTTCCTTATCGTCCAGTCATGGCTGGCAATTCCTCCGGGTATCGATTTTCCCTTGCGGGTGTTGACGCTGGGCGCGCTGCTGGCGTTTTACTCCCGTCCGGTGATTCGACTGCATCCGCACTACGCTCTGGGCAGCGTCCTGCTGGGCGCGCTGGCGCTGGTGATCTGGGTGGCTCCCGATCTGCTTCTTCCTCACTACCGCGAATCCTGGCTGTTTCAGAATCCGCTGACCGCGGCGCGGGAGAGCGGGCCGGCAGCGGCGGCCTGGCACGGCAGCGCGGCCATGCTCTCATGGCGTATCGCGCGGTCGGTTGTGATCGTTCCGATTGTCGAAGAGCTGTTCTGGCGCGGCTGGCTGATGCGCTGGCTGATCAGCGCGGACTTCCGCAAGGCGCCGCTCGGCGCGTATTCGCCGTCTTCGTTCTGGATTACTGCGGTGCTGTTTGCTTCCGAACACGGTCCGTATTGGGACGTAGGTCTGGCGGCGGGCATTCTGTATAACTGGTGGATGATCCACACAAAGAGCCTGGCGGATTGCATTCTCGCGCATGCCGTCACCAACGGGCTGTTGTGCGCATTCGTAGTAGCCACAGGCAGGTGGGAATACTGGATGTGAGTGCGGCACGGGCGTTCCTGCAGGCTAAAAGCCTGCTCTACTGTTCTCGGTCGGGAAGTAGAGCAGGCTTTCAGCCTGGCTTTCAGCCTGGCTTTCAGCCTGGCTTTCAGCCTGCACGTGACTCGAGCGTGCGCTACGAACGTCGGGGACATGCCGTTCCCGCCTGTTGAAGCGAACTGGCATAATTACGTCCATGCGCGTTTTTGCTATCGTCCTTCTCGCGGCATTCTGCTGCGCGGCTGCGCTCGCGCAGAGCCAGCATCACCATAGCGGACAATCTTCGGCCGATATCGACGTCTCGAAGCTTCCGCCACCGCAGAAGATTGCGGGACTCGGCCAGAGTCATATTGCCATCGCCACCAAATCTCCCGAGGCGCAGCAATGGTTCGACCAGGGGGTCAATCTGCTGCACTCGTTCTGGGATTACGAGGCCTTGCGCGCGTTCGAGCAGTCCATACGCCTCGATCCGGATTGCGCCATGTGCCACTGGGGGCTGTATCGCGCACTCGATTTTGCAAACCACGACAAACAGGCGAAGGCCCAGCTGGCGAAAGCGAAAGAGCTGATGCCGAAGGCGAGCGAGCACGAGCAGTACTACATCCGCGCGGCGGTAAAGCAGCAGGAGGACAAGGACAAAGGAAAAGACAACTCCACGGCTTATCGCGACGAGATGCATAAGTTGATCGATAAGTATCCGGAGGATGTGGAAGCAAAGTTATTTCTGATCGACGGCGGCCTGGAATGGGGTTACACTCCGGCAGGCGATCCGAGGCCGGACACAATCTATGCACAGAGCATGCTTCGCGACATCCTGCATGACGATCCACGCAATGCCGCGGCGAATCACTATTACATCCACGCGGTGGAGAGCAGCCGGCATCCCGAGTGGGCGCTCGATTCGGCGAAGATTCTGGGCACGCTCGCTCCGGATTCCGGACACATGGTTCACATGCCAGGCCACATCTACTATCGGATTGGCGATTACGAGCAGGCGCGACTGACGTTTTTGAAGGCGCTTGACGTGGATGCGACTTACATGGAGCGTCAGCATGTATCCGTGCAAAATGACTGGAATTACGCGCATAACATCAGCTATCTGATCTCCGCCTGCGCCGAGGCGGGCCGGTTGCGGGAAGGGCAGAAGCTCCTCGCTCGTCTCGAAGGCGTAGGCAGCAATCCGGACCAAACCGATAACCCGCACTTCTATATCTTTCAGATCGGCGCCACCGGCGCGCGGCTGGACATCCGCTTCGCTCAGTGGCAGCGCGTGATCGATCACCCACTGACATACGGCGTAGCCGACACGGAGGTGAATCCGTTCGGGCTGGCTTATCGCGACGGCCTGCTGGCCTATGCGCGCGGCATGCAGGCGCTCGAAAAAGGCGACATGACGGCGGCCACTACGGAATCGGACAAACTCGACGCGCTGCTCTGGCGAACGAATCAGCAGGAGGCCGGCGACAAGCAGAAGGGATTACAGAAGAACGTCGAGAAGATACTGGCAGTCGCTTCGCTGGAGCTGCGCGGCAATACCGCGAGCATGCGGAACGATTTCGACCAGGCGCGTGATCTGCTGAAGGAGGCAGTGAAGAAGGAGAAGGACATCGGGTACTCGGAGCCGCCACAGTATTCGCGTCCGGCGCTGGAGTCACTCGGCTATGCCTGCATACGCGCCAAACACTGGGACGATGCGCGGCAGGCTTTCCAGCAGGTGCTCGAGGAACGGCCTTGCAGCGGCTTTGGCCTGTACGGGATTGCGCTCGCCTGGGACAAGCAGGGCGATCACGACAAAGCGGCCGCGGCTTATCACGCGTTTCTGGATGCGTGGAAGAACGCCGATGCGGACTTGCCGCAGGTGGAGTCCGCGCGGAAGTACGTCGGCGAGGCCGTTACCGCAAGACAGTAGAGCAGGCGCCTTGGTTCAGCCTGGTGGGGCAGGCGCCCTCGCCTGCGGCGGGCGCCCCCGCCCGCCTGGTCCAGCCGGACACACATTTACAAAGTAGAGAGCAGGCCGACGAGGCGTTTGGCCTGCACTGGATTTTGGCCATTTCCAAATCCTGGCTGCTTGGTGCTGTGGGGCGGGCAATCCTGCCCGCAGCCGGCGTTTCAGGCGGCACGTGCAGGCTGAAGGCCTGCTCTACTGGTTTTCTCGCCGAAATCTTCAGCGCTTGTGAGAACTGACCAACATCTGTTTTTCAAGAGTGGCCCAGATCCTCAGCCGAAGTAGATCGGGTTGCCTTCGGCTCGTGCCGCTGCAATGAGTTCGCGCATATGCGCAAGGAACTCATGGATATCGTGCGAAGTGGCAGGTGCAGCAACAAGGAGGTTTAGCTCTTGCTCAAGTGCCTCAAGTTGGCCCACTTCGATGACGTCACCACAATGTATGCCGTTGCCAAGCACGGTGTCGTGAATTATCGGCAGGGCGGTGGGCGTGATCCGCTGGAGTTCTTCATGAAGGTGATTAATCTTCGCGACATTTCCGAGCCGGTGATGAACCGCAACAACGACATCGGCGAATCGGTGATACAGATCGGGGTTGTCAAAGTCTATTACGCCAGTCCGACCGTCTATCAAGACGCCAGGCGCGGAGGCATCGAAAGGCAGCCGTGTACGATTCCGATACACGTAAGCGTCCAATCCCATGAGTAGTATCTCCAGCAGCACGCAGCGCGGTGAGCCGGGAAACGAGCAGTCCGTACTCCCGAGGCGATCTACCCCCACAGGTTAGCAGTGCGGGGTCGTGGAGAAGCGGACCAGTTGCACTTTGATCTGAGGTACAGTCTTCATGCTGCGCCCCGGAGAGGAGTGAGTTTCCTCGAGGCAACAGCTTCTGGGATTCATCGCCTCCCATGGGCCCTCCCGAGAATCGTACACGACCCGTCAAGAAATGAAGCGGTCTTCAGACATATACCCATCGATTGTCGAGGGGGCTTGACGCAGCGCCCGGCGCTCTGTCATACTTCCATCGACAGACGATGGGACGAAACGCGGCTCCTTCCGACCTGCTTCCGGGCACTCTGGATCTTCTGATTCTGCGGGTGGTCTCTACCGGCCGCATGCACGGCTATGGCATTGCACAGCGGCTGAAAATGGTTTCCGCGGGCGTTCTCGAGGTGGGTGAAAGCTCGCTTTATCCCGCGCTGCAGCGCCTGCTGCTCAACGGGTGGCTGGCGGCGGAGTGGGGCGCGTCCGAGAACAACAGAAGGGCGCGATATTACACGCTGACCTCGGCCGGCCGGAAACAACTGGCCGCGGAGCGCGCCGAATTCAGCCGTATGATCGAGGCCATCCAGAGGGTCCTGCAGACGGCGTAGGCGGGTGATCGGCAAGTGCGGCGGTTCTTACGCAAGCTTCGGCTTCAGACGCAACGAGGGAAGTTGCGGCGCGAACTGGCGGAAGAACTCGCCCTGCATGCTCAGCTCAAACTGCACGAGTGCGAAGGCGCCGGCTTTTCGTCCGAAGACGCCGCTGCACAGGTCCGCCGCGAGATGGGCAACGTGACGCTGGCCGCGGAGGAGAGCGCGGAAATTCGCAGTTTTGTCATTCCGGAGCAGATGATGAAAGACGTTCGTTATGCATTGCGTCTCTTTGTGAGACAACCGGCCTTCACGCTGGTGGTGGTTCTCTCGCTCGCGCTCGGTATAGCCGGGGCCACCGCGGTGTTCAGCGCCGTGAACGCCCTGCTGATCAAGCCATTGCCGTTTCGCGAACCGGACCGTCTGCTGCGCATCACCAGCGTGTATCCGAAAGCGCTGCTGGTCTATTTTCAGCAGCACGCGAGGACCATGGAGGTGGCTTCGGCGAGCCCGGGCGTTGAACTCAACGTGGAGAATGACGGGCCGCCGTTCCGAATCACCGCGAGCGCAACCTCCGCGAACCTGTTCCAGGTACTTGGCGCGCCGGTGCAGATGGGCCGTTCGTTTGAGCCTCGGGAGGACCTGGCCGGCCGCGACCGCATCGCCATTCTGAGCCATGAGCTGTGGGTCTCGCGCTTTCATTCCGACCCGGACATCATCGGCCGGGTGATTCGCGTGAATGAGATCGGACGTCGCGTAGTGGGCGTGATGCCGGCGCACTTCGCATTCCCTTCAGCGCGGGTGCAGCTATGGTTTCCGGCGGCCATCGATTCAGGCAAAACGGATGATTACTGGGCCGGCGAGTTCGTTCCGCTCATCGGCCGTCTGCGGCCGGGTGCGACGGCTGCGCAGGCTCGCAGTGAGATCCATGCGCTGGCCGCGGGAGTGTGGAGCATGTTTCCCTGGCCCATGCCGCGCCATTGGAACGCCGATGCAACAGTGGTCTCTCTGCAGGCCGACCTTGCCGGCGATTCGCGCTCGCGCGTGCTGATTCTGCTGTGCGCGGTTGGGGCCATGCTGCTCATCGCCTGCGCAAACGTGGCGAGTCTGCTGGCGGCGCGCGCTATCACGCGACGTAAGGAAATCGCCCTGCGAGCCGCGCTGGGCGCGGGGACGCTGCGCATCGTCAGGCAGTTGCTGACGGAAAGCCTGGTGCTGGCCGCGGTGGCCGGCGCCGCGGGGCTGACCGCCTCCGTGTTCGCGCTGCACATGATCCGCACCGTCGTTCCCGCCGACCTTCCCGGCGCCGCCGCCATTCAGATCGACTGGAACGTGGCCGCATTCGCTGGGCTGATTTCTTTCCTTGCCGGCCTCTCGTTCGGGATCGCGCCTGCATTGACCGCGTCGCGGATAGGCCTGGTGGAATCGGTCAAAGCGGGCGGCCAGCGTGGCGCTTCCGTCGGCCTCATACGTCTTCGGAACACTCTGGTGGCCGTGGAGATCGCGCTCACGGTTGTACTGGTGATCGGCGCGGCGCTTCTGTTCCGGAGCCTGGACGCGCTGTCGAACCAGAACCCGGGTTTTGAAGCGCGCCGCGTGATGGCGATGCGGATCAGTCCCGATCCTTCGTTCTGCGCGCAACCGGCGGCCTGTATCGCGTTCTATGGGCGTTTACTCGATCAACTGCGCGGGGCGCCGGGCGTGGTGGATGCGGCCGTGGTAAACACAATACCGCTGGACGGATTGCTCCCTCAGATTGCGGTGGACGTGCAGGATCATCCGAAGACAGCCGAGTTCCCGGCGCCCATGTTCTGGACCGGCGCGATCAGTTTCGGGTACCTGCGGGTGATGCAGATACCGCTGCTCGATGGGCGCCCGTTCAGCGCCGCGGATGCCCGCGGTTCCGAACCGGTAGTGCTGATCACCGCAGCGACGGCGAAGCGTTTCTGGCCTGGCGAGAGCGCGATTGGTAAACACGTTAAAACGACAACGGAGAATCGGTGGAGAACGGTTGTCGGCGTCGTTGCCGACGTGCGGCAGTTCAATCTGAACAACAGCACGCCCGCGGGAATCAGCGGCGGGATGTACATGCCGTATGCGCAGGCCGTGGACGGCGATGAGCGCATTCCGTCAGCGATGGATGTGCTGGTCAGGACGTCCGCTCGCGCCGATCAGGTTGCGGAACAGTTACAGCAGCTTGCTTCCGCGCAGAATCCGAATATACCCGTCGGAAGGACCATTGAATTGCAGCAACTGGCGGGAGACTCCGTTTCGAACTTCCGCGTGACCACGTGGCTGTTTCTGTCCTTCGCCGGCGTCGCGGTGTTTCTGGCCGCTGTCGGGATCTACGGACTTGTTTCGTACTCGGTGGCGCAACGCACCTACGAGATCAGCATTCGCATGGCTATCGGAGCCACGCCGGCCAGCGTGGTTCGGATGATCCTTGCGGGCAGCCTGCAGGTGGCCCTCATCGGAACAACCGCCGGGCTGGTGGGAGCGTTCATTCTGACGCGCGGGTTGACCGCGCTGCTGTACGACGTGGCTCCCGGCGATCCGCTCACGTATGTGGAGGTGACGGCATTCCTGTTTGTCGTGACTGGACTGGCCAGCATCGTTCCGGCGTGGCGAGCGGCCCGCACGGATCCGGTGCGCACGTTGCGGGCGGAGTGAGGTTCGACGCTACCGCCAATCGTCCTGGGGCACTTCGAGAGCCGGCGGCACTACGACCACTCCGCTGTCCGTCACCGTATAGCCGCGAGCCCGATCCTGCTGGAGGTCGTAACCGATGGTGCTGTTCTCGGGTATCTGGACGCCGGGCGGAATGATGGTCTTGCGCAGGCGGCTGTAACGCCGAATCTCGCAGTTCGACATCAGGATGGAATTCTCGACATCGCAATAGCTGTTGACGCGCACGCCGGGCGAGAGCACGCTGTGGACCACCCGCCCTCCGGAGATGATGCAGCCCGCCGAAACGATGGAATCCAGCGCGACGCCCATGCGGCGGCCTTCCAGCGCGAAAACGAATTTCGCGGGCGGCTGCTGCACTAACCGCGTGCGGATCGGCCAGCGCTTATCGTAGAGGTTGAACTCCGGCGTCACCGCCACAAGGTCCATGTTGGCCTCGTGATACGCGTCGAGCGTGCCGACGTCTCGCCAGTAGCGCACGGTCTTGCGGTTGAGATCGCGGAAGTCGTAGGCAACCACATTCGCGCGCGAGATCCATTTCGGCAGGATGTCCTTACCGAAGTCGTGACTCGATTCGCTGTCCTCCGCATCGTCGACAATGGCCCGGCACAGCGTCCGCGTATTGAAGATGTAGATGCCCATGGACGCGCTCAGCATCTCGCGATTGAACATGGAGCGGACCGGATGTCCGTGTTTCGGCTTCTCCTCGAAGCCGATCACCCGGTAACTGGTGTCGATCTCGACGATGCCGAAACGGTCGGCCTCTTCGGGCGAAATCTGGATGGTGGCGATGGTAATGTCGGCATCGCGCTGCTGATGCCAGCTCACCATTTCGTGGTAATCCATCTTGTAGATGTGATCGCCCGAAAGGATGAGCGTCATCTCAGGATTCTCGCTGCGGATGCTCTCGATATTCTGGTAGACCGCGTCGGCGGTGCCCAGATACCAGTCCTCGTGGATGCGCTTCATCGGCGGGATCACTTCGATGTACTCGTTCATTTCACGGCTGAAGATGTGCCAGCCTTCGCGAATGTGCCGCGTCAATTCCAGGGCTTTGTATTGCGTAAGGATGAATACGCGCCGGATATCTGAATTGATGCAGTTGGATAGCGTGAAGTCGATGATCCGGTAAGCCCCGCCGAACTGGACCGCAGGTTTGGCCGTGTTTTGCGTCAGCGGCGAGAGACGTTCGCCGGCGCCGCCTGCCAGCAGAATTGCAAGGACGTTTTGCATCGTGTATGAGCGTATCCATCAGGACGGGCCGTGGCGCCTCCAGGTGCGCCAGGCGTCCACGTTTCGTATGATGAAGAGAGCTTTGCTGCCCGTAGTGGGATGTCCAGACGGTCATAAACGTTTCTTCATCTGTACGGCAATCCAGGCAGAACGGGAGGTGAATTTGAATTGGCTGAAGTCTATGTGCAGGAGGGCGAGACATTAGAGAGCGCTCTCCGCCGATTCAAGCGCAAGGTCCAGCAGGAAGACATCATCAAAGAGATCAAGCGCCACTCCTTCTATCTGAAGCCGGGCGAGAAGCGCCGTACCAAAGAGGCGCTGGCGCGCAAGCGCAACCGGAAGAAGCGCAACAAGGAATCAGAGTAAGCGCGAATGGCGGGCCGGCCGAACCGGTCCGCCGCCTCCCTCTCCGTAGTATTCCCTACAGTAACGCCCATCCCAGCCGCCGCGTATACTCGTAGCGGTGATCCGTTCGACCCTTGTCATTGCTCTCATTTCGGCGTCTGCCTTGTCCGGGCAGACTCCGCCGGCGGAACGGCAAAGCGCTTCCGAATACCCCGCAAACGCGAGTGCGGGTCCCGCGGCGATCGGGGCCGAGTTCCTGGCGCGCAGCGTTCCCGCAAAGGGCGGCGTCCTGTTTGCCAGAGATTATCTGGTTTTCGACATTGGCATTTTCCCCAAACCCGGTCCGCCGCTGGCCGTATCGAATGGTCAGTTTACCCTCGTAATCAATCACGCCAGGATACCGCTCGAAACCCATACGCCCGGGACCGTGGCTGCGTCCATGGAATATTCGGACTGGGAACAGCACCCTGAACTGAACGCCAGCGCCACGGTGGATGGAACGGGCGTCGGCACGCCGCAGACCTGGCCGGGACAGCGATTCCCGGGCGATGGCCGCGCCGATCCTCATCCCGGCCGCCCGGTTGCGATCACCTCATCCTCGGAATCGCTCGACGAGCAGGTGGCGCACGTGTCGCTGCCTGGCGGCATCTTCAGCGGGCCGGTGCGCGGGTGCATCTACTTTCAGTACAAGGGCAAGGTGAAGCGCATTCATTCCCTGCGCCTGCTGTGGGACGGGCCCGCGGGCGCTCACACTGAACTCACGCTGCGGTGACGCGCTCGGCGTTGTGGAATCATCGGGACATGGCAACGATGGGTTTGATCGAATACGCGGACGCGAGCGCGGAGGTAAGGGCGGTGTACGACGAGATCATGCAGGCTCGTCAGACCGACTACGTCAATAACTTCTGGAAGGCGCTGGCGCACGATCCCGTGACGCTGCGGCGCACGTGGGACAGCATCCGTCAGATTATGGCGCCGGGCGCGCTTGATCCGCTGACCAAGGAAATGATTTACGTCGCGGTGAGCGCCACCAATCAATGCCCCTACTGCATCGCCACGCACACCGCGTCGGCGCAGAAGGCCGGTATGACCAACGAGATGTATCGAGAGCTGATGGCCGTCGTCGGCATGGCGAACGAGACCAATCGGCTGGCGAGCGGCTGGCAGGTGGAGATCGACGAGCGGTTTCGCAGATGAAGGAAGCTGGGCCTGTGGCGGGCGCTTCAGACGGCGCCGGAAAGCTAACTGCGCAGGCCAAAAGCCTACTCCACTGTTGCCGTAAACTGTTGATGCACCGTTGTGGAGCAGGCGTTTTTTCGCCTGCATGCCAGACTGTGGGCTGAAAGCAAACCGCGGCATAGCGCTTGAACAGATCGATCATGAGCGGGTAGGCGGCGACCCTTCGCGCCTCCGCCTCATTGTTCTGCACAATAATACTCGACGCAGCCGCATCCGCCGCGGCGCCTGGCTCATTTGCAGTCGACCTTCCCCTGTGTCAGTGAAGTGATCGTCTTCTCGGAGATGCCCGGCTCATAGCGCTCATACCCGACGCCATACGTGTTCGCGTCCTGGCCCTGCGGCGCCGAATCTCCGGTTATAAACACCACAATCGTTCCGCCCGCGTCGTAGAAGGCGGTTTGCGATCTGCCGCCTGCGTTTTGCGGTCCGTTGCTCACATATCCCTGCGTCTTCCTGAAGCCGGAAAGATGCGCGGCATACCATGCAACAGCGGTATTCACTTTGACGTTACTGTCTCTGATGTTCATGTTGACGAGGGCATAGAAATTGCCCTGCATTTTGCTTTTGCAGACCGTTCCGTCCGGCATTCGTGTGGGCTGGAAGCCATATGACTTTCCTTGAAACATGGTTTCGGCTGCGGGAATCACCGGAAGGCCCGTCAGCGTGTCCGTGGCTCCCTGGCCGGCAGCGCCTGCCAGACAGAAAACGAGCATCGCTCCTGAAAGTTGAATCGTTTTCATCGAGACTCTCCTTTGAAATAACTTGAATTGAACATGAATATGCCCATGTATTTCCGCGTGGGGCAGCGTGTTACGCCGCCCGGTGAGAAGAGGGCTGACAGCCGCTGCAGGCTGACAGGCTACCCCACGACGATCAGCATGGCGCGCTCAACGCGAGGCGGCAGGCGCAGTCACATTGTTGTAGTCATAGCGAACCGACTCGTGGAACTTGCCGCCGTCGCCTTCGTCGATGTCTTCTTCCTGTTTGAGGATGCGCCCGCTGCTCTTTGCGATCCACACCACCGTATCCGATTTGAGGTCGGCCGTCGCCGCGTGCGCGCTCCAGACCTCCGCGTGCGCGCTGTAGACTGCGGCCGGTTCGCCGTTGACGGACTCATCGCGAAGATGCCTGCATGCGGCGTTTCGCGCGTCGCGGATGTTCTCTCGTTCTTGTTTCTGCATCTCCTGCATGGTGAGCGGGCTCTTCTTCCAGCCGCCCCCGAGCTGAATATAGATGCCGCCCGGGGTATAGATTTGTTCGGTACCCTCCTTGCGGCCGCTGCTGGTCTTGATCAGATAAGCGTGATGCGGCGTTGCCGAAAGCAGTTCGCCGGCGTCGTAGACCGCTTTGCAGCCAGAGCCGCCGGGAGTCTGCGCGACTCCGATGACACTCGCGGCGGTGACAAACATCGCCCACAGCGATAATCGCGGATGTATCGGCCGCATCACTGGCACACCGCCTTCTGCTCATTCAGGCCGACGATCGTCGCCGTCGCGTCGGCCTTTGAGTTGAAAACGGTGTAGAAGCTGGCTGTGGCCTTACTTTTGGCGCCGGCCAGAGTTGTTGAGAGAGTGGGGATTTTCATTCGTTGCTTTCCTTTCGCCTGCAGGTTCGTAATTCGCCGTCACTCACGCGTCAGTTCCACCCGGCGATTCCGGGCCCGGCCCTCGAGAGTGTCGTTGGTATCCACCGGCCGCGACGCGCCGTATCCGCTCGTCGTCAGCCGCTCCGGCGCCATGCGATAGCGATCCACCAGCGCCTGCTTCACCGAAGCCGACCGCCGTTTCGAGAGATCGAGATTATACGCATCGCCGCCGATGTTGTCGGTGTGGCCTTCCACCGTCAGTTTCCAGTCGGGGTTGTCGTTCATGGCCTGCGCGATTTGCTTCAGAACCGGCTCCGATTCGGGTTTGATCGTGTCGCTGTTGAAATCGAAGTAGATTCCGTAGACCACGGCCCGCTTGTTCTTCGCCAGCGCATCTTCGATCGGTTTTTCCCTGGTGTCAGGAGGAAATGCAATCCGCACCAGTTGAATGCGGAAATTGCCGTCCTCCATGCGGTACAGGAGCACGATCGGGTTATTGGGATCGTCCAGGACAAGCAGCTCCGTCGGCAGTGGGTCGTCAATTCTCCCCTTGCTTAGTCGAGCCTTCTTATCGACGGTCAGCATCGTCCCCCTGGCGTGAATCGCCGGCAGAGTGGTCGGCTGGTCGTTGACGATGATCGGATACGGAACGTCGTCCGGCTCCGCACGCGTCATTTCTCCGTCCTGCCAGTGGAGATAGTGATCGCCGTCGGAAGTTCGCGAATACACCAGAAACTTCAGGTCCGTTTTGCCCTGGGTCTTCAGCTCGCCGAATGCCGCCGCCGACAGAAATGAGGAGGTCGTGTCGAAAGCGACCCGCGGATAGGCGCTCGAGTAACCGGTGACGTAGCCGTGTGAGTTCTGAAGGTCCTGCCAGCACACATCGCGGGTCGCCGCGCCGGGATTGCCTTTCTTATCGTCGTCCGATGCGAAGTAAGTCCCGGAGTCCGCGATGGTCACGAAATCAGGCCGGATCGCCGAAATGGCGTCCGCGACCTCCACATCTCCGGAATCGCGTCCCCAGGCGGCGTTCAGAACCAGGCCTTCGCGAAAGGGGATCGCTCCGGTCGAAGCAGGTTTGTTGCCCGGCCCGAATGGGTGCTCCTGCTGGCCCGCCGCCGGACAAGTCAGCTTCGCTGCATCCGACGTCGAGACCTTCGGGAGATCCGCATAAGGGTCGGGCGGCGGCCCGCCGAGTCCCAGGCGATCCATCAGTCCGCCGATGCCGTCCAGCGCTTTCGACGCCTGCGCATTGCCGCGCCCGTCGCCGGACGCCGTGGATTTTCCCGCGCCTGCCGATTGCTGCCCCTGGCCCGTTGTGCCGATGTCGTGCGCGCGCGCGAAGTCTTTCACCTTGTGCTCCACGCGATAGCCGATGTAGACAACGCCGGCAATGACCGCGCCGGCGAAGATAAGAAAAACCACCGCCAGCGTCAGCAGGATCTTCGCTGCGGACGATTTCTTTGCTGGCGGCATGGGTTGCGCCGGTACGCCCGCCGCCACGTTCTGCGGAGCCGGCGCCGAAGAGGGCGTTGTCGAACCGCCTGCCCTTACCCCGCAGTGAACGCAGAACGAGCCGCCGGCGAGCGCGCCCCCACAGTTCGTGCAGAATTTCATTGCGCCCCTCCTCCGGATTTCGGCGTGGAGCATCCGCCGGGGATCTGCGTAATTCCGTGGAACAGGCGCGTCGGCGGGATCTGCGTAAGCGTGCCCACCCGGTCGATCTGATATTTCGTGAACAGGCGGAGAACGGCGTTCAGCGCGTCCACAAACACAGGAGGAAGAGAGTACCCTATGCCCGCGTCCAGAAACGCTTCGATGGTTCCCTGCCGGCACGGCCAGGTAATGTCGGCAGCCCGCAGCATTGTGCCGGCGAAGCGAATCCCGCCGAAGACCCCCGTGTTGAACCCGAACGCTCCGATTCCCACCATGGCCCGCACCGAGCAGCCGAGCACGAGGGAATTGATGCCCACCGAGATTCCCTGAATGCTCTGGCCCAGGTCCGTGTTCGCGGTTACGTGCGTGGGCACGGAAACGGACCAGTGGCCGTCCTTGTATCCGCCCCACAGGCCGCCGTCGAACGCGTAGTCTCCTTCGGCCTTCATGATGGATTGCTTCGCGCTGAAGCCGGTCGAGACGCTGAACGATTCGTTGAAGGTGACGGCGAAAGGAACGGGGCTCGCGCTGTTCAGGCCCAGTGGAATGGATAAGTCAACGGGCTCCCACCATAGTTTGTGGAAATTGACGCTGAAATCCTGCGTGCTATATGAATCCAGATGCAGCTTCACGCCCACCGCGCCGCCGATGTTGATTCCGCACTTGACGATCTTCGCGTTCTGGATCAGCAGCTCGAAATCGACTCTTGCGCTGCGCAGACTCAGCAGACTGTAGGCCGAGACGTTCAGGCCGTTCTTGTTGTAGTAAAACTGCAGACCGATTCCCGAGTTATTGGCGACCGCAACTGTTCTGACGTCCCCGATGTTCACCACCGGCGGAGTGCCGACGGTCTTGGCCGGCGGCAGTTGCACGTTCGAAATCGCGGGCGGATGCGGTAATTGCGGAATGCCTGGCGTCACCTGCTGTCCGGTGAGAACCACCGGAGTCAGCGGCACGCCGCCGAAGGACCGCGCGAATCTCGCCTGCGAAACGTTCAGGTAAGAAACGTGCGGCGCAGACCAGCGATCGCCCATCTTCCGATAAGTCACGCGACGTCCGTCCGCGTAGGTCTGCGCGACCGACGTCGGCGTCCATACGCCGCTCCGCACCTGCGAAACCACAACCGACCTGTCGATGTGATTGTCCGGCTCCATCGACTCGGCATGCGATGGCGGCGGCTGCTGCTCCGGCGGTTGCGGATAGTCCGGCGCCACGTAAGAAATCATCTTGTCCACGTCTACCGGCTGGCTCATCACGAAGCTGCCGTTCTTAATGACATCGGTGAGCTGAACGGGGCCGAGGATCGCCGAGACCGTGTCGCCCTCCCGCTTCAGCCCGATGATTCGGCCCACCGCGCGGCCCGTCGCGAAGACGATCTTCCCTTCCTGGAATTCATTCACGTGGGGAGCGTTTGCGTCGAACTTCCACGTGAGCCCGTCGCCGGCAACCGAGCGGATCGCTTTATCGCCCTGCTCCATCAGGATGATTCCGTCCTGGTAGTCCACCGCCGCGCTGCGCCTCGGCGCCACGCCGAACTGCAGCTCCGTGGGGCTGAGAGTGTGCGGATCCACCGCCGTCAGAACCGTCGCGCCCGGATTGGCCGCAAGCCCGAAGATCCCGGGTGGGACTCCCGCGGGACTTTCGGGCGCCGATGCCGTCTCCCGGCGCTGCGGTCTCCCGCAGGCGCCGGTCAGGCCGGTCAGCAGCAACGCGAGCAACGACGCGGTGGCGCGTCGAACCGCAGGAAGACGATTCATGAGTGCAGGTGCGCCTGTTGTTCAGCGAACTTGCCGATGAACGGCACGTGGTACCACTTCTGCTGAGATGCCTGGTACATCAGGAAGAGCCAGTACGCAAATCCGCACAGCGCCAGAATGAGCATCACGGGCAGAGCGATCAGCGCGAAAATCCCTGCCGTCAGTGGCGTCAGAATCGCGGAGAGCACTCCCCACACCACCCAGATGCCAATCCAGGCGACATTGAACATGATCGACTGCATTGCGTGAAAACGCACGAACGGATCGTTCTTGTAAGGATCGAGGACAACGAAGATGATTCCGGTAACGGCTCCCGCAAGGTAACTCAGAGCGGCCGCCGCGGACGAGGACATCGCCGCGTTCGCCGGAGCAGGAGCGGCCGCTGCAGAGGCGGCGCCGACCATCGCCGGCTGCGGCGGCGGCACGGCGTTCCTTCCGGCGCCGCACACGGTGCAGAAGCCCGCCCCCTCGGGAAGATTCGACCCACAGGTTTGACAGAAACTCATAAGATTCCTCAGATCGCGTCGGCGAGTTTCTTCGCCAACGGCTTGATGGCCTCCGAATTACAGGGGCAGCTCATGTACATGATGCGGATGATCTTGTTGCCTTTGCGAATCATGATCATGCTGTCCGCAGTGATGAACGACGCATCGCCTATGCCGAGATCCTGTTGCGACCCGGCTCCGCCGCCAAGGCTCCCGAGCACCTTCGAGTTGAGCTGCATCTCCGAAGTCGCCGCCGGCGAATCCTCCACCGATATTCCAAGCACCACGGCATTACCCGACGGATCGCTGTTCTCGGCCGGCTTTTCCTGCCCGAACTTCCCGACTGCGCTGGCGAACTGCTCGGCCATTTGCTGGGTCTTTGCGTCGGCCCCCTGCGCGCCCAGCATCTTTGCGGCGTGCTTTGCCGCCATGTCGGTCTGGGAGCCCCTGGCCATGTAACTACAGGCGCCGCTCTCGGATTTGGTAGCGACGATGTCGATGCCGATCGCCTGCCCCACTTCCTCTTTGCTGAGATAACGGCAGGGATCTCCCAGGTCCGAGCCGGCCGCGGTGGACGAGTTGCCGGAGCCTCCGGTCGACTGCGCGTCTGCGCCGGTCGAGCCAGTGACGCGGGCAGCGACTTCGTGAAACTTCTGACTAACGCGATGCACCGCGTAATACACCCCGGCCACCGCCAGGGCGCCTCCGATAAAAAGGACCAGCACGGCCGCGATCGCGACCTTCGCTCCCGTGCTCATGCCCTTTCGGACCGTCGGCGCGGCTACGCTCTGTGCATTGCCGACATACGCCGGCGACGCTGGGGACGGCGGCGGAGGTGACGCAGGTGGCGGTCCACCAGCGGGAGCCGCCGCGGCGCCGCAATTCCCACAGAACTTAGTCCCGTCTTTCAGTCCAGAGCCACAATTCCCACAAAAGCCGGCCATCGTTGGTTCCTGCCTTTCTTCGGATCGCATTCAGAGGCGCATTTTTGCGCATGTCGCGTATTGTGCGTGCAGCCGGCAGGGCAGTCAACGAAACAGGCGCTTAAACCGGGATTAACCGGCAAGTATCGCTGCTTCTGTCGTTTAGGGCGTGGTCTTAACTGCAGCCGCACACCCGGCGTGGTAGAATCGCAGTCCGGCATCGGTCATGGCAACCTCAGATCCCAGGGTCTTCCGATACCGCTTCCCTCCCTTCGAGGCCGATCCGGTCGAGGGCGCGCTCTGGCGGAGGGGGAACCGGGTCAAGCTGCAGGACCTGCCATTCCGTCTACTGCTGATGCTGCTCGAGAGGCCAGGTGAGGTCGTCGGCCGGGAAGAGGTCCGCCAGCGGATGTGGCCCGATGGCGCTTACGGCGATTTCGATAGCAGCCTCAGCGTTGCCGTTCGCAAGATCCGGGAAGCGCTGCGCGACAGCCCCAACCATCCGTTGTTCATCGAAACGATTCCGAAACGCGGCTACCGGTTTATCGGCCAGGTTGAGAAGGTCATGGCCGCTGCCGAACCGCCGGGCGAGAAGCCCTCCGACACGCCCGCGGCGCCGAGCCTGCCCTCTCCCCTCGAACCAGCGCACCAATGGCGGCGAATTGCGATTGCGGCCGCAGTGGTTCTCGTGGCGGCAGCAGCCTTCCTCGGGGTACGGGCGCTTCGGTCAGGCGGCAGACATGGATCGGGCAGGTTGACGGCTGCACCGCCGATGCGGCGATCCGTCGCGGTGCTCGGTTTTCGGAATCTGCCGGGACGTCCTGAAGAAGCATGGCTATCCGGAG
This sequence comes from uncultured Acidobacteriota bacterium, assembly GCA_963780655.1. Classification (GTDB taxonomy): domain Bacteria; phylum Acidobacteriota; class Terriglobia; order Bryobacterales; family Bryobacteraceae; genus CAWACP01. Next base: position 324,975 of record CAWACP010000005.1, read on the forward strand.
CCTTTGCGGAGATGCTCAGCACGGAACTGGCCGCCGCCCGGAATATGCGGCTCATTTCCGAAGGTGAGGTTGCGCGCGCCAGGCGGGAGCTTCCATTCAGTGATGCGGACACTCTCGCCAAAGCGACGCTGGAACGTCTTCGCGTAAACGTCGGGGCCGACGTTGTCCTCCTCGGTTCTTACACCTACACGACCATGCCCGGCGCCGGGAATCGACGGCTTCGCCTGGATCTGCGGCTGCAGGACACCGCCTCTGGCGAAATCATCGGCGAAGACGAGGTAACCGGAACCGATGACGACCTGCTGGAGCTGGCCACCGAAGCCGGATCGCAGCTCCGGCGCAATCTGGGCGGCGGACCACCGCCTGCCGGCAACGGCGATGCCGTCCGGGCCGCGCTCCCGGCTAACGAATCGGCCATCCGGTTCTATTCGCAGGGACGAGAAAAACTGTGGTCCATGCAGTACGCGAGCGCCCGCGACCTGCTTACCAAAGCCGTGGCGGCGGACCCTGGTTATCCACTCGGCCACGCTGCTCTTTCCGAAGCGTTCTGGCACCTCGGTTACGAGGAAAAGGCCCGGGAAGAAGCGCAACGGGCTTTCGATCTCTCAAAGAACCTCTCGCGCGAAGACCAGCTTCTGATCGAGGGACAATACCGCACCACGACGGAGAACTGGCCGAGGGCCGTGGAAGTATACAAGACGCTGTTTGATCTGTATCCGGACAATCTGGAGTACGGGCTGCTCTTCGCTGACGCTCAACAAGGCATCGATCCGAAACGCGCGCTCATCACTCTGGAATCTCTGAAGCGGCTTCCTCCTCCCGCGGGCGATGACCCGCGGATCGATCTGAGCGAGTCCACGGCGTGGATAACGCAGGACGTACGTAAAGGGCGCGCGGCCGCGGAACGCGTGATCGCCGCCGGAATCCGGCGCGGTTCGCATTTCCTTGTCGCGCACGGACACGGGATTCTGTGCCAGCAGGGCGCCTACTCGGGCGCGGATTTCGCCACGGTAGTCCGGGAATGCGAGGACGCACGCCAAAGCTATGCCGCGGCAGCGGACTGGAACAACGCCGCGAGGACGCTCAACGATCTCGCCGGAGCCTATTTCGAACAGGGCGACCTGACCGAGGCTGAAAAGATGTATCGGTCGGCGAGCGCGGAGTTCCGCCAGGTGGGCGACCTCGGCGCGCTCTCCGCATCCCTGAACAACATTGGCGCTGTGGATCTCGTGCTCGGCGATCTGCCGGCGGCGACCGCCATGTTGCACGATGCCGTTCGCCTCTATGAGGAAACCGGGGATAAGGACGGCATCGCCCTGGCGCTCGTCGATCTGGCCAACGTGGATGCGCTCGAAGGCAGATTCGTGTCGGCCGAGACAACGTACCAACAGGCCCGCTCCACCGCACAGGAAATCGACGACAATAGCGCTCTGGCCTGGACTCTCATGGGCATGGGCGACGTGCAGCTCGATCGGGGCAACCTCGATAAAGCGCGGAAATGCTATGAGCAGGCGCTGGCGCTGCGGACGAAAGTTGGCCTGAAGCAGGCGATTGCCGAGTCGAAGCTGGCGCTGGCAAGAGTCGCGGTGGAGCAGGGCCGCTCCGCCGAGGCCGACGCGACAATCCGCGGTTGTATCGACCAGTTTCAGCGAGAACGTGAGAGGGATGACGAGCTGGAGGCTCGGGTTGTCCTGGTTCGGGCGCTGCTGTCAACGAGTCGCTACGACGAAGCGAGGCGTCAGGCGGAGCAGGCCGCGCCAGTGGCCGCAAAGGTTCAGAATCGGCTTGTCTTGTTCCGTTACTCCCTCGCCTCCTCCGCGGCGCTGGTTGCATCGGGCCGTCCGGAGCAGGCGCGGCCGCAGCTGGAAAAGACGATCCGCGATGCCGTTCGGCTGGGGTTCGCCGGCATCGAACTGGAAGCCAGGCTGACGCTGGGCGAGTTGGACGAAAGGTCAGGACGCGGGGCGGCTGCGCGTAGCGAGCTGAACTCCCTGCAACGGGCGGCGAGCGCGAAGGAGTTCGGACTCATCGCGCAGAAGGCCACCTCGGCGCAGCGCGTCAATTAAAGGCGACAGCCCCCCAAAGCGCGCAAGTCACGCTAACTTACGGGCATGGGCGCCCGCCTCTGCTGAGCCAGGCAGGAACTGAGGCCTGCACACCGCCGCCGATGGAGTGTATTCGATGTTGGGCGACGTCGCCCCGTTCGAGCAGATCCCGAAACGCCCCCCCGATTCCGCCAGAGTTGGCGCATCTGCTTTCCATCACTCGTTGCGACCTCTCTACGGCGAAACCAGATAGCTCGCAGTTTCCGGCTGAAACATCCGGATCGACGGCCTCTGCCCTCTGGGCAGTCCGCCGCAGCCTGAATGCCGCCCCACAAATGCCAGCGAGGTTACCGGTTGCTGTGAGAACCGCTCGCGGGTCGCCTTTGCTGAAGCGTGCGCCACAGCTCACCGGCCGAAATCGATGAAGCCGCGCTCGGGATTGGTTGAGAGAAGCTTCACCTGCACGCGATCGCCGACATCCAGCCCCTGTTCTCCCCGCATCAGGCGGCCTTCCACCGGCGGATCGACGACGCGCACGAAAACGCCCTTCGGCGTGACGCCGGTGACCACTCCCGCGAAGGTCTGGCCAACCTTATTTTGCAGCGCGACCGCCGCCACGCGCTTCTGCATGGCGCGTTCCACCTTGCGCTCCGCGTCCTCCTTCTGCGTGCAGTTAGCGGCAATGGCGGTCAAATCGTCATCGCTGTACGGCGAGCGCTGGCCGGCGATTGATGCCTTAATCAGCCTCTGCGTAACCAGATCGGCAAAGCGCCGGTTGGGCGCGGTGGAGTGCGTGTAGTCGTGCGCGGCGAGTCCGAAGTGCCCCTCCTGCGGATCGCCTGGCCGGGTCATCACGTACTCGCCCGGGCCGAGCAGCTTGATCACTGTGAGCGACACGTCGGGATAGTGCACCGGGTCGCGCTGCTTCTGCTGCGCCATGCACCGAGCGAGCGCTTTCGAGTCGGGCTGAGCCGGCAGCGTGCAGCCGTGCTGCGCGGCAAGCTCGACTATGCGCGGCCATCGCTCCGGAGACCGTACCACCCGCCGAATGGAGGACACGCCGGCGGACACAAGCGTTCGCGCCATCACCTCGTTCGCCGCAATCATGAAGTCCTCGATCAGCGCGCTGGCGCGGTTCTTTCTGCGTGCGTCGATGCCGGTGACCCGGCCATCGGTGATCACGGGCGCTGCCTCAATGCGGTCGAAATCGAGCGCCCCGAGCTCCTGCCTTTTCTTCCGGAGCGCAGCCGCGGCGCTGTCCTGCAACCGGAGCTGCGCCTGCAGATCCGTGGAAGCGGTTACCTTCGCGGGCGCCGCGCCCGTGCCCTCCAGCCATGGTCCAACGCCTTCGAAAGTGAGCTGCGCCTTGTTGCGCACCAGCGCGCGGTAGATCTTCGCGTCGCCGAGTGACCCATCCGCGTTGACGATCATCTCGATTACTACGGCCAGACGGTCCACGTTCTCGCCAAGCGACGTCAGATCGGTGGAGAGCTGCTCGGGCAGCATCGGGAAATTACGAACCGGCGTGTAGACCGTGGTGGTTTGGGCGGACGCATGGGCGTCGATCGGCGAGCCGATGGTCACGGAGGAGCTGACGTCGGCGACGCCGACCATTATGCGGACTCCGCCACTGGTCTGCTCGGCCACTTCGATCTGATCGAGATCGCGCGAAGTGTCATTATCGATGGAAGACCAGAGCAGGTCGCGCAGATCCCGGACATCAGGCCCGTTGAGGGCAGGGCCGCGCGCCTGCAAAGCGGCGATCTGCTCATCGGTTCCGGGCGGGAAATCCGGGTTGAAACCTTCGTGGATCATTTCGTCGCGGGCGCTGGCGGCAAGGTCGAAACTGGCTTGAGGCATTCAGCGGAAAGGCTACCACAGCCCGGCGCGGGGACGCGGAAACGAGCGCGGCCCCATTCTCACCATATCTTCCGCAAACAGCACCGACTTCCTGCCTTTCTCATGCGGGACATGTGTGGCTGGCTTTTAAGATTCACTCTCGGCGTTCAGCCATTTCAGAAGCGCACGCGGTGTGATGATCTTCGTGGTCTTTATAAGGCTCTTTGAAATGCCTGGTGTTCTCGGTGGCCGTCCAGCACTGCCTCAGTCAGAAAGGGTCGGAGCTGCCTGGCGGCGATGAAATCGAAAAGCTGGGCATTCGGCCCGGTTGTTGAGATGACGGCGGAAACGAAAACGCCGGCGTCGAGTATGGCCCGGATCATCTGGCGCGGCGTTTACCGGCCTTCCTCTGGTCACGTCTGGCGGCGGCCACGGCGCGATTAATCTCCTTCATCGGCATGGTGTCGAGACCCTTGTCTTTGGCTTCCCTCCGAATCTCGGCCACTACTTCGGCGAGTTCGCGAAGCGCCTGCCTGCGATCTTTTCCAGCTCCGGTAACGATGGCGCGATCCACCGTAAATTGCGGAGTCGGCAGAAAACGCCGGCCTTACGATGACGGACACCTTCATGAGGGCGCCTTCGTCCACGCCAGCCGCTTCCCGTAATGAGCGGGGTATGACCATCCGGCCTTTCCGTTGGAGAAACGTATCTACCGAACCGTCACATTGAACAGCGCCACCCAATACTGAACCGACTGCAGTGTGAAGCCGGCCAGAATGAGGGTGACGCCGAAGACGCCCATCCGTTTCTCGGGAATATGGTCGGCATACCATTCGACGAAAGGCGAGAACGGAATGACGATGGCCGTTACTATCCCAATGGCGAATCCGGCCTTCAATCCAACGGCGATCGCGTGCTGCCGCTCATGCGCCACCAGGCTGCTGAGGTATCCGGCAACCGCGTAGCCAACCGTGCGGTTCGCCGCCGCCAGCAATTGCGATCGTGTGACCCGCGGGCGCGTGGAGGGTCCGTAGTCCATGGTGGGCCGGATGCCGGCCCGATAGGCTATCACTTGTCCGACAGTGCTCAACACGCCGAACGTGATGCCGAATGGTACGCCGAATAGCCAGGCTGTGCCCAGGGCAAAACCGCAGCCGCGAATGGCGCTCATGACGATATCCAGTCGCAGTCCGGGCTTTGGTTCGTTGCGCGAGGCGCGCGAATATTCCCAGGCCAGGGTAATGCCGTGCGCCATTCCGCTCATCACGCCGAATACCGGTCCCATGGCCACGCCGTACCCGAATCCAAAGATCACGCCGTAGGTGACCGCGCGCGTCACGGTACGCAGAGGTCCGTGTTCGCCGCCCAGCAGATCGTAGGCGAGGTACAGACCTCCAAGTACATCGAGCGAGCTTCCGATAATGCTGATCAGGGCGAGAGTGTGCTTGTCGATGCTCAGAGGAAGGGTCATGATGCAAGCGTCACGAACTGCCCGTTATCGAGCATGAAAAATGAATCGCCCGGAGCAAGCGCGGCAAACCGGCGGCGGGGCGTATCGATGGCATCGTCCCCGAGCTGGAACGTGCCGTGATGGATGGCGATGCTGGTTCGGGCGCCCAGGATCTGGTGGGCTCGAACGGCTTCCTCGGGCGACATATGAATGGCCGACATGAACCAGCGTGGTTCGTATGCGCCGATCGGCAGCAACGCCAGGCGCGGCGGTCCGAACCGCTCACGGATGGCGGCGAAGTGGCTGCCGGACGCGGTGTCGCCGGCGAAATAGACCAAGCGGCCCGCCATTTCGATGACATATCCGCACCACAGGGTGCGATTCCGGTCGAAGAGTCCGCGCGCCGAAAAATGCATCGCCGGCACTGCATGAATGGTGGTCGTGGAGAGAATCTGCGATTCGCCCCAGTCCAGTTCGTGCACCGGACCAATGTTCCGGGATCGCAGCAGCCGGCCCACGCCGGCAGGAACGATGAACTGCGACTGCCCGCGATCGGCCAGCGGGCGCAGCGTGGGAAGGTCAAGATGATCGTAATGGTTGTGGCTGAGGAGCACGATATCGATGCGCGGCAGATCCTCCCAGCGCACGCCAGGAGCACGGTGGCGACGCGGACCCGCAAAGGTGGACGGACTCGCCCGTTCCGACCAGATCGGATCCGTCAGAATGTTGGCGCCGCATTGCTGAAGCAGCAGCGTGGAGTGGTTGACCATCGTGACCCGCAGTTCATTGCCGTCCACGCAGGCGGGCGGGACGGACGGTTCCACGTCCGCAACGAATCGGGGGCACTGTTCAGGCCGGCTGGTCAGTTTCCATCGCAGGACGTCGAGAAAGCCGCGTGCCTGGGGCGCGTCCGGATTGAAAAAGCGCGTGCCGTCGAAGTGCGTCGGGAAAGGCGGTACGCCAGCGCCATGCTGCACCAATCTTTATCCACTCTACCGCCCGCGTCGCGTTCATTCAGGGCATCAGCGGACGCGCGGCGCGGAGCGTCCGGACCAGCCAATCCGCGTGTGGGATTCCACTCGCGGTCCATTTCCTCCGCGGGACTCGATCCGCCGCTCACGAGGTCGCCTTCGTGCAGGACCAAGTCCGGCGAGGTCTCGCGTAAATCCGCAAGGACGACCTTGAAAGCAGTCAGATTATCGTGAATATCGGAGACGATCGGGATCCGCATCGGCGCTTGTTTCAACTGCATTCACATTAACCCGGCTTTTGGGTTATCTTTTCACTCAGCTTGATGCAGTTGACAAATCGTTGTGGGGCGGGCGCCCTCTCCCGCGCGGAGGCCCCTGCCTCCGCCTGCGGCAGCGGTACAGGGCATCCCGCGCGGTCCCTGGGAACGCCCTGTGGACCGCCCACCAAGCCCCTGCCAGCGCGTAGCTGGGCTGCCGTGAGCCGCGCGCGCGAGCAGGCGATCCCGCGAACGTGTATCCTCATACCGAATGACCCGTCGCGACGTTGCAGTCCTCCTGCTGGCCGGGCCGGCCGTCCTGCCGGCCGCCGCGCAACAGCCCGCTTCGCCGGCGCCCTCCAGTCCCATTGACGCCGCCCGCAAGGAGTTGGCGGACGACTCAGCGGAGCTCGCAAAAGTGAAGCTGGACATCACCGCCGAGCCGGCGTTCCGGTTCACCGCCTGAGGACCCGGAATGGCATCCGACGATCTGTTCTTCAGCACCATTCCGGCGCTCAACAAGGCGCTACAGTCGAGGGACGTTTCGGCGAAGGAGATCGCGAAATCCTTCGGCGAGCGGTTAGATCGCCTCGGCCCGCGCTACAACGCCCTCGCTCTCTCGCTGACGAAGCACGCCGTCAAGGAGGCGTCTGACGTCGATGGAGATCTGAAGCGCGAGCGATTTCGCGGACCCTTGCAGGGCATCCCCTACGGCGCCAAGGATCTGCTGAGCGTGAAAGGGCAACCAACTTCGTGGGGCGCAAAACCGTATGCCGGCCAGGTGTTCGATTACACGGCTGCGGTTATTCGGAAGTTGTCGAAACCGGGCGCGCTGCTTATGGGCAAGCTGGCCATGGTGGAGCTGGCCGGCGGTCCGCTCGGCTATAGCTCCGCGGCCGCATCGGCCACCGGGCCCGGACTGAACCCATGGGACACGACGCGCTGGGCGGGCGGTTCTTCGAGCGGCTCCTGCGCGGCCGTCGCCGCGGGACTCGTGACTTTCGCGCTGGGCTCCGAAACAGACGGTTCCATACTCACGCCGTGCGCATTCTGCGGCGTCACCGGATTGCGTCCCACCTACGGGCTGGTGAGCCGCTTCGGCGCCATGCCGCTTTCGTGGACCATGGACAAGATCGGTCCCATCGCGCACACCGCGGAGGATTGCGGCCTGGTGCTGCACGAGATCGCCGGCAAGGACGGACGCGATCCCGGGTCGGCCGGAAAAAGCTTCTACTATGCGCCGCAGTTCGCGCGCGATCTGAAGGAGCTGAAGGTCGGCTGGGCCGCGGTGGACTTCGATGAATGGGCTGAACCCGCCGCACGCCCCGACTTCGCAAAGGCCGTCGAAACGCTTCGCGCGATGGGGCTTCAGCTCACCTCGGCGAAGCTGCCGGATTTCCCCTACGACGCCGTGGTGGGGCCCATCCTGGCGGCCGAGGCGATCTCCGTCTTCGAGCCGTTGGTGGCCAGTGGGAAAGTGAATCAGCTCGCCGATGCGAAGCAGATTGCGGGCTTTCAGGCGGCCATGGACCTGCCCGCCCGCGAGTACCTGCGCGCCATGCGCGTGCGCAGCCTGATTCAGCAGGCCTTCCGCGAGCTGCTCAGCGAGATCGATGTGCTGCTGTCGCCGGCGCGCCCTGGCCCGGCATCGAGGATCGATCAGCCACTGGACCAGCCCGATCGCCCCGAAAGCGCGCAGCCGAAAGACCCGGGCCTCACATCGTTGACTTCGGCGGGCAACCTGGCCGGCCTGCCCGCGCTGGTTCTGCCGTGTGGGTTTGCCGATGGCCTGCCCATCGCCATTCAACTCGTCGGCCGGCCGTTCACGGAGAACTCGCTGATCGCCATAGGCAATGAGTTCCAGCGCCGTACCGACTGGCACAAGCGGCGTCCGAGGATGGCGGAGTAGCGGGCGTCACTCCCCGAAATACGCATTGCGCGCGCCGCACTGCGGGCAACAATAATGCCGTCGCGCCACGGTGAGCCGGTCCGCCGGATGCGCCGCGCCGCAGCGCGCGCAAACATTTTTCCATGCGCGCGTATCGATGGGCGCCGCGATCGTCCCGAAGTAGAAGGCCCATCCATAAACCGAAAGGCGCGTACCGGCCCACCGGTCAATTCCGCGAAAGAGCGCGTTCAGGAAGACGACCGCGCGTTCCGACCCTCCTCCAAACAGCAGCAGCTTGCGCTGCCTCCGGCCGGGGATGTTGCGGCCGTTGAGGAAAGAAAGCGACGTGTACAGCAGCCTCGTGCCGCGGCGCCGAAGGCCGGTGGCGATTTCGATCTCGCGGGCCAGCTCTTCCGCATGCAGGAACGCGTTCACGTGTCCGCCGCCTTTGCCGAGCCATCGGTAGATGCGGTCCGTCACAGTGGAAGCGTCCGGCACGGACACGTAGAGCGCGGCGCCCGGTTTCAGCACGCGGCAGAGTTCCGCCAGCACGCCCGCGAGATTATCCATGTGCTCCAGGCTGTGATTGCAGATGCCCGCGTCGATGCTGCGGTCGCGGAACGGCAATTGCGCCGCGTCTGCCTGCACGCGCGACGCCGTATCGCCGGCGCCCGGGAACACGTCGCGATCGACGCGCACGGTTCGGAATGGGAATCCGGCAGCCGGAAAGCTTCCGCGAGCGCTGCCCAGATCGAGCGCCGTCGCGCCGGCCGAAAGCCCCTGCAGTATCTCATGCATTGGCCGGCGCGAGCACGGCCAGACGGCTGCCGATGCTACGATAAATATCTGCTTTTCTCATGATCCGTTCGTCCGAAAACCGCGCCACGTCCGGCACAATCCAATGAAGCGCGTGCTGACCGCGCTGGTCCTGATACCGACCATCGTCGCGGTCACCCTTGCAGCCCCGCAGTGGCTGTTCCTCGCCGTGCTCACCATTATCGCGGTGCTCTGCTTTTACGAATTCAATGGTATCGTCAGCCGGCACGGCACGCGGCCACCGGGAATCTTCGGCTATATCGCCGGCCTGTTGGTTCTGCTTGCGCCCACGCTGGACGTTGCGCTGATCGTCGTGCTGGCGGTGGTCACGCTGTCGCTGTCACTTCGCCAGGACGACCTCGCCGAATGCCTGCCGTGGGCCGGCGCCGTGTTTCTGGGCATCTTGTATGTGTTCGGGTGCTGGCGTTTCGCCGCGGCGCTGCACGATATCGACCACCGCTGGCTGTTGTTTGCCCTGACCCTGAGCTGGGTGGGCGACATTGCGGCGTACTATGTGGGACGCACGTTCGGAAGGCATCGTCTGGCGCCCGCGGCAAGCCCGAAGAAATCGTGGGAAGGCGCTATCGCTTCGGTGGCGGGATCCGTCGCCTATGCGGCGGCGTACTTCCACTGGATCTTCCCCTCGAGCCGGATTCCGATCGCCGGGGCATTGGGCATCGCGGCCATTGCGAACATTGCTGGCCAGTTCGGCGACCTCGCGGAATCGGCGCTCAAGCGCGGCGCCGGGATGAAGGACAGCAGCACGCTCCTGCCCGGCCACGGCGGCTGGCTCGACCGGGTGGACAGCACGCTGTTCGCCCTGCCCGTGGTCTACGTGCTGGTCACGTGGCTGGTCCCGCCGCCGCACTGACCTAAGCGCCTGTCACGAAATGACTATGCAACCGCTCCCTTACGGTCGCGGCTCAGAAAGCCGTTACAGAGCCGCGACCGCAAGGGAGCGGGACGGCAACACAGCCTGCCCCACATTCGCCTATAATGAACCGAAGGTCGATCTCACCCTGGAGGGGAACAACATGAAGAAACTCGTATTGGCGCTTTCACTCGGCGCGATGTTCAGCCTGGCGGCCATGGCGGACACCTTCGATGGCGTCGTGTCCGATTCCATGTGCGGCGCGAAGCATGCTGCGGCAACCGAAGCCGATCAGAAATGCGTCGAGGGCTGCGTGAAGGGGCACGGCGCCCAGCCTGTCCTTCTGGTAGGAGACAAGATCTACAAGATCTCCAAAGACTCGCAGGCCAAAGTTATGGACCACCTCGGACAAAAGGTGAAGGTGGAAGGCACGGTGGAAGGCGACACGATTACCATCGCGTCCGTATCGTAAGCCTGCAGGATTATTTCGGAACCGCCCAGGCCGCGGCCACTTCGTCGTGGCGCGCCCGAAACTCGTCGTAATCGTCATGAGCCCGGGCCGTATAGTCAACCGCGAACGTCAGCAGGCGGTTAACGAAGCGATCCTCGCGTTTTTGCAACTCCCGCACCAGCCGCTCGGGGCCGTGGCCTCGCGACGCCGCGAGGGTGTGCGCGCGCGCGGTGATCTGTCCGAATGCCTTCGCAGCCGCCTCAAACCGGTCCGGCGCTTTGTACACATTGTGTTGGAATCGGGCGTCGTTAGCTCCGATTTCACGCGCCTGCACGGGCTCGCCGCCGAGCATCGCATAACCGAGGTAGCGTTTCGGAAAGAGCTGAAACGCGATGGTGGATTCGACAACGTCGCGTGCGCGCCTGCGGCTCTGATGCGGACGCAGCGGACGGTCGAGCGCCGAGTCGAGCGCGTCCTTCCATTCCACCAGCCTGAGCGTGTGCAGCGTTTCCTGAGGCGGCCGTCCCTTGCCGAGCAGCAGGCCGAAACGGCGGCGTCCCAGGCTTCCCGTCCCCGCGTAACGGAACGCGACATCCTGCAGCGTGTAGCGTGACGTCCTGGCGCCTGCCGGCGCGGTGCACGTCTCCAGATAATCGGGCAGCGCGCGCGCGATGGCCTTCTTCTGCCCGGCAGTAACCGGCTGGTAATGCTCGCAGGCCTGGAACACGAAGTGGGCGGGCGAGTCCTCGACGGTGAGTTCCTTCATCATCTCGACGCGCGAGCGCTCGGCCGCGGACATCAGAAGACTGCGAATCTGGCGGTGCTCGGAGGAGCGCCGCAGAGCCGCCGGACTGGCTGCGCGCGCATAGCGGGCGCATGAGACGAGGTACTCGCGAGCGTACGCCTCGGCCGCCGCAACGCCCACCGACAGCGGATGCCCATTATCGAGCGAAGCGATCAGGAGCGCCGTCGTCATGCGCCGCAGATCGTATTCGTACGGCGCGGTGGTGGTCTCATCGAAATCGTTGATGTCATAGACAATCTCGTTCGTGATGGCGCGGAAGGTCCCGAAATTCTCGGTGTGCAGGTCGCCGATGATACGGCCGGAGGCCTCCGTCGACGGCCATTTTCGGAATGGTCCCTCGCACAGATCGAAGGCAAACAAATGGAATGTGCCTCGATAAAAGCCGAATACCGAACAGGACATCCGTTCGAGCTTGAGGGCGAGACTGGGGCGATGGAAGTCGCGGTTGAACCGCAGGATCAGATCGGTTGCGTTGCGCATGGGCGGAGCGGCATTCTGCCGATTCTATCGCGCTTTGTCCACTGCTTTCGAGGCGTTCGCGAGAGCCGGATCGTCGGGGAAGTACGACCGTGCCGTCGTCAGCACTTTGCGCGCCTCGGCCTTCTCGCCGGTTTCGAAAATGCTCAGGCCGATCTCGGCCAGCACCTGCGGCGAACTCCGGAAGGCCGTGAGTCCGAGCTTGCGGTACAACTCGGCGACGCCGCCGAAATTCCTCTGACGGAACCAGACCTGCACCAGGTAATCGCCGGCAAAACTATTTGCGGGGTTTTGATCGAGCGCCTGCCGGAGATAGCCGGCTGCCGCAGGTTCGTCCTTCTGGGCCATCGCTTCGAGTCCGCGGATGTAAGACACCACTCCAGGCCGGGCGAGATTGCGCGAATTCGAGGACAGGTAGAACAGGGGGGCCGGACGATCCGTCGCGAGGGTCAACGGCAGATTGGCGCTGGCCAGCACCTGGCCACTTTCGGGGCCGCGGATGTTCATCACCAGGCGGTATTCACCGGGCCACAGCCCTTCGAGCGGTATCGTTTTGGCCTTGAGCAGCCGCCCGTCATGGAAGTCGGCCGCCGCGATGTTGTCGGTCAGGACATGGCGCTCGGTGCGGTCGGAGTTGTTGGCAAGTACGTATTCGACGGTATAGCCAGCCGCGCCCGAAGCCGGCTGCTCGAGCTGAAAGAGAACCGTCAGCAGAGCGCTGCTGACGAAGTTCCGCTGGGCGGATGGATGAAAGGAGACGCCGTAATACTCGAAGGGCGTGAAGCCATCCGGTTGAGGGGCTTTGCCCGCGCTGCCAGCCAGCAGCGGTCCGCGCAGCGTCAGATCCCTGGCCGGCGCCGCCTCGATGTTCCGGACGCTCTTCCAGGTCTTCCCCGACTGCCGGTTGACGACGTCCACCTCGAGCTTGTACTTGCCAGGCGCCATCGGCAGGCGATTGGCCACTTCGAAGGTCAAAAAGGTCTTTCCATTCGGGCTGGCGTCGAACGCGCGATAAGCGCGCTCTTCCGAATCCTCCACGATCAGGCTGCCGTCGGCGGCCGAGAGATGATAATCGATGCGGACGTTGAGGTCCGTGCCGTTAGCGGCGGCCGTGCCCATTTCGGCGCCGTCCACGCCCACGGCATAATCGAGCCAGTATTGTCCGCCAGGATCGGGCAGAAGAAGCCAGTCCATCTGCAGTTCGCGCTCCTCGGTCACCAGCAGGTAAGAGCGCACCTGCTCGCGCAGGGCTCGCATCTCCTGCAGCTTACGCCGGTTAAAGGAGCTGTTGGCCAGATTCTGGATACGGCTCACCAGCATATCGCTGGACATCTCGGGCTGGAAGTTCCGCGTGTCGATGGGATCGTTCGGCGCCAGAGAAAACGCCGCGTGAGCGACATCGCCGCCCATCCCCATAAGCGCTTTGTACACGTCGCGATTGCTGTTGAAGTTGCTGCCGCGCACCAGCTTCATGGGACCGTCCATGAAGGGACGGTAGAAGCGATACTCCTCGATGTCCTCGGCCTGAAAGAACAGCAGATTGAAGAACGGGGGCAGCGCCGGATCGCCGGTGTTGTTGGCGTAAGACCATAGCGCCAGCGGATAAATCTGACCGTTGCCGATGAACTCGTGCATCGAAATGGGCTTGCCGAGTTCGATGTACGCCCGTCCCATGTCGGTCATCCAGCCGGGCGTGTTGCTCATCCGGCCGAAGTGCTGGTTGGCGTACTCGATGCGGTTCTCAATTTCTTCCTTATAGGGATTGTGGCCGGATCCGTGCGCCGGGCTGCGCACCTCCCAGAAGTCGCCGATAAACTGGTCGCGCTCCTTGTCCGACTGGAGTTGCAGGAAAGTCTTCTTCTCTTCGTCGGTGATGATGTAGACGACTTCCTGTTTGAGCCACTTGTCGTACTGCTCGGGAAGCCTCGGTTTGGCGGCGAAGACGCAAATCGCGCTGCAGGCGAGCACTGCTGAACCTGAAAACAAAGAACGGAACATCATCGGGAGTGTAAAAGAAAAGAGGGAGCCGAAAGCTCCCTCTCAGTATAACGTTCCGCGATTCGGCTTCGAATCAGAATTCGAACCGCGCCATCACGCGGGCATTGAAGGGCGCACTGTAGACGGAGGGGAGCAGGAAGTCCGGATTCGGCTCGCCGGGGCTGCCGTCCACTTCCTTGTTCTGATCGACGCGATACGCGACGATGCGATTAAATACGTTGAACGCATCCAGGCCGAAACGAAGAGTTTTCGTTTCACCGAGTTTAAGGGCGTAATCGGCGTGCAGGTCCAGCGGGAAGTACCAGTCGGTGCGTCCGTAGGCGCCGCGCGGGCCGTCCGGAATCTCACCGGCATTGGTATACACCGGATGATCGAGGTAACCGGTGATCGGCGTGCCGGACTGGATGTTCCAGGCAAGGCCGAAGTTCAGTTTACGCCACATGTAGTTGCCGTACAACTTGAGCTGGTGTGTGCGGTCAGTGGGCAGAATGCCCGAAGCGAACTGCGCTGTCAGCTTGCCGTCGGTGTTGGTGAAATCGAACATCGAGCTGATGTTCGGATCGATTTGTTGATTGTCCGCGCGGAAGTTGCCTTCGTAGTTGCCGTACAGCTTGGAAAGCACGTAGCTTCCATAGAACTGGAAGTTGGTGGAGAATCGCTTGCTGACGACAATCTCCATCGCCTTATAGATGCGGCTGGGATTCGGGAATCCGTCGGGGATGCCGTCGGGTCCGGGATTCGCGAGGGGTGCCGTCCAGCCGTCGACGCAGGGTGGATTGGAAGTAGCATCGCCGGTGCAGGTCGTCTGGTTTGTGAAGATGTCCTGTTTCGCGGAGGGATTGCCAATCACGTACGGCACGCCATATGTCGCCGGCAGATTGAAATTATAAACATCGTATCCCTGGGTCACATTTACGCCCTGCTCGTCTTCAATGATGCGGCGCAGATGGCGATAGGTGAACCGGCTGCTGACCGTGAAGCTGTCGCTGAACTCGTGCTCGAACCCGCCAACGGCCTCATCCTGATACTGCGCGGCCGTGCCGCCGTAGATGATGGTCGGGAGCGCGCCGGTCAGGCCGGATGTGCCGCTGTACTGAGCGAGGAACTGGGACGGATCCACGTTGGCTGGCTGGTTGGCCCCGGGGTCTGCATAGTAGACGCCGCCGGAGAAGCCGGTTTCCTGGGAAAGCGACCGGACCGCAATGTCCTGTGGGATCTTCTCGTAGAACCGGCCCCAGTTCGCAAAGAACTTACTGTGGCGGTTGCCGGTCGGGTCGACGATCAAGCCGATTCGCGGCGCCCAGTTATGGGCAAACACGTAGCGGGCGTCGTTCCCGTTCAGTTGCTGCTGCTCAAGCCGGAGACCCGGCTTGATGGTGATGCGCTTGCCGATCATCCAGGTGTCCTGGACAAAACCGGAGTGATAGCGCGAGTCGGTCTGGATATTGGGACTCGAGTAATTGCCGCGAACGATCTCGAGGACGATCGGAGTGGTCGGGTCGTTCGGGTCGAGGTGCGTGCGAACGAATTCCGCGCCGGTCAGGGTCTGCCCCGCAGCGGGACCGAGGACCGTGTTGTTCGGCAGCGTGAAGGACGGACCGGAGTACCGCTCGACATCGTTGTACGGATCATCTTCGAACTGATATCCGATCTGGAACGTGTGCTGCCCCCACACGGACTTAATCCAGGAAGCCGTCGTGTTGAACTGGTGAGTATTCGCCTGGGTGTTTTCGAGGTAACCGAGGCCGTTGTAAGTAGACGCCGGTCCGGTTCCCTCCTGCACCGGAGTGTTGTCCACCATCTCGTAGCCGTTGAAAAGCGGAGTCTCGGTGAAGTGATTGTTGTAGTTGCTGTAGTTGGCTGTCACGACGATCGCCGGAGTCAGTGCGCCCGTGTAGCGTCCCGTCCACGTCCTGGAACCGTAATCGAACTTGCTCTCGCGCAGGTTGTTGGACGCGTTCAGGCCGCGGTTGTAAGTCATCGGCGTGGTGCTGGGATCGCCGAACACGGAACCTTCCAACTGGTGCCTCGATCCGATGTTCCAGTTGATCTTGCCGGTGTAATCCAGCGTCTTCGAGCTGACGTTGAGATAGCCCAGGCTGTAATTTCCATACAAAGGAGAGGCGATGTCGTAGTTGTTGTTGAACACCGGGTTAAACCCGCCGTAGAAGAATAACCTGTTCTTCAGGATCGGGCCACCGAAGTCGCCGCCGAAATCGTACGTGGATGAGTTCTTGTTGTAGGTGACCTGGCTGGCGGTCAGTACATTGTTCAGGTCCTTGTTGTTAGCAGACAACCATGTCGGCGAGAGATATGCGTAGACAGACCCGTGGAAGTTGTTGCTTCCGCTCTTCGTGATGACGTTGATGATGCCGCCCAGAGCCTGTCCGTACTGCGCCTCGAAACCGCCCGTCAGAACCTGGACTTCCTGAATGAAGTCGAAGTTGACGCCGGTCCCCTTGGAGCCGAAATTGCGGCTGTAGGTTCCGAAACCGCCGAACCCCGGATCGGTAATGTTGGCGCCATCCACGAAGTACTGATTCTCGAGGCCGGATGCGCCGTTGATGGATGGGTTGGCCGCCCCTGCTCCCGCGCTGTCCGCCACGCCCGGCGCCATATTGATCACCGACGAAACGTTGCGCCCGATCGCGGTGTTTGTGTAGAGCGATTGGTCGATGACGCCGCCCACCGTGGTGCTGCTCAGATCGATGGCGGCAGCGGCTCCGCCAACCACCTCAACCTGCTGCGCGGCCTGGCCAACCTGAAGCGTGAAGTCCTGCGTGGTCTGACGATTGATGCCGACCGTGAGGTTCTTTGCCTGGGCCGAAATGAACCCCGGAACGTTGACAGAGAGATCGTAACCCGAACCCGCTGTCAGATTCTGGAATGTATAGCCGCCAACGCTGTCCGTGGTAGTTGTTCGTTCGCCATTGGGCGAGGTGAGAACGACCTGGGCACCGGGTACTATCGCGCCGCTCGCGTCGCTGACCACGCCCGCAATCGAGCCTTTTGTCATGTCCTGCCCAGGGAGGGCGGACACAACGAGCATCAGCGTGACGGGGAGGGCCAGCACCCTCATGGCACTTCCGATTCGTCCGAATCTCATGCGATCTCCTGTGTGCTGCTAGTCTACTGGACCGGTTCGCCCAGCTCTTACCGTCCGGCCAAACAGCTCTAACCGGCAAACAGGAGCCGGTTAGCAAATGCGTAACCATCGATGAAGTACTGTTGAATCAAACGCTTGCATGGCCATATTCACGTTAGGTATGTGGAATTCCGTATTCTGGAAATCGGCAGATACGATAATCGATACTCGATGGAGGATAGGCGGTTTCCGATCGGGAATGGGCAAAAAGAAAGGGGAGCCCGCCGAGGGCCCCCCTTGTTCCACCAAAGCGATGGGCGCGGCTTAGAACAGGATTCTGCCGGTGAGCTGAACGACGCGCACCGACGAATCGAAGCCGAGGAAGTTCCCGTAGGGGCTCGTCGGCGGGTTGACCGTACCGGTGATCAGGCCGAAGGTCGCGTCGCCCAGACCGCTGTCCGGAAGGCCGAAATTCGGATGGTTGAACGCGTTGAACGCCTCGATGCCGACGGAAAGCGTTCTCGATTCGGAGCCGAGGTGGAAGCCCTTGAACAGTGCGCTGTCCACATCGAAGAAATGCGGACCGCGGAACTGGTTCCTGGTCTGGGTGGACCAGTACGGATACCCGTTGAAGGCCGCGTCGCCGCTGTTGATGAACGCATTGGCGTTCAGACAGGGCGTTCCGCTGACATAGGTAGCGCCCTCGCCGCAGGAGGTCTGGCCGGCTGTGCCGAGCGGCTGAGCCAGCAGCAATCCGCCGCCGTTCCCCAGAGCCCAGTTAGCATCGGTGACCGAGAACGGAAGCCCGCTCCGCCAGTAGACCTTGGCGGACCAGGTCCAGCCATTCACCGCGCCGGACACGAACTTATTGCCGACGTGGAATTTTGGCTCAATCACGAAATCCGCATTGAACTGGTGCCGGATGTCGTAATCGGAGTTGCCGTAGTTGTTGGCACGAAGACTGGTCGGGTTGATCTGACTCTGGGTCTGCGAGTCGCCGTAGGTGAACACGCCGCCGTTTGAGGTCTCATCGAGGTTGTGCGACCAGGTATAGTTCGCGTGCGCCGTAATCCAGTGGGCAAATTGTTTGCGGAAGGTGACCTGGAGGCCGTTGTAGTTCGAAATGGCCCCGGACTGATATTGCGTGACGGTGCCGTAGTTATTGTTGGCCGGGCCTTGCGGAACGTTGGGGGCGGCGGTGTAGATGCCGTAGGCATCGTAGGCGTTGGGCCAGGCATTGCCGTACGGTATCCGGTCTCCCTTGTTGCCGACGTAGTTCACGAACAGCGCCATGGAGTCGGAGAACTGGTGCTGCACCTGGAAGTTCCACTCATACCAGCGGGGAGCGTGGAAAGTACCGACGAACGAACTGACCGCCGGCTGCGCAAATGCAACACCGAGCGCACTCAGCTCGGACGCGATCTGGCTGTAAGTCTTCGTGATGCTGAAAGCGTTCGCGGAGGCAGCCCAGATGGCTGCGCCGCCCGTAGAACCGGGGTCGAACGGAAGCACGCCAGCCTTGGGACGAACGCGGAAGGTAACCGACACCGGCGGGTTCGCCAGAAGGTCATCCAACACACCCTCGGCCGGAGAATCGTAGAAGATCCCGAAGCCGCCGCTCAGGACAGTCTTGCTGTTGCTGAATGGCGACCAGCTGAAACCGACGCGCGGCCCCAGATCGAGCCCGTCCATGCCCGGGAAAGCTTTGTGTTGGTTATAGCTGATGTCGCTCGAATACGGGACGGAGCCCTGATCCGCGCTACTGGTGCTGGGCAGCGAGGTGAAATCGCCCTTGAAATTCGCGAAGCAGTTGATCTGGCACACCGGGTTGGAATTGCGCTCCGCGCGCAGTGCCAGAGTCAGGGTCAGATTGGGCCGGACCTTCCACGTATCCTGCGCATACACTCCCAGGCCCCACATGGCGATGGGAACGTCGCTGGCCAGATTGTCCGCCTGACGGTATTGGTAAGCAAGGCCGTTCACAAAGTTCTGCAGACCGTTCCCGGTGTAGCCGAAATATGCGGCGGGGCTGTTCCAGAAGAAGTTGTGATCGCTGACGTCGTATCTGCGGAAGTTCGCGCCGAATTTCAGGCTGTGAGCGCCCAGTGACAGCGTGTAATCGTCGATGAACTGGTACTGGGTGACGTTGCGCCCCTGCGGGAACTCGTACGTGCGATTGATCTGCGAGAACGGCACCGCTCCGGAATCGATGATGTTGTAGGGAAAGGTGCTGTTCGCCAGTGTCGCGTTCTGGGCAAACTGCGCGACGTAGTGGGTCAGAGTGGCCTTGAAATCGTTGGCGGCTCTCGGACCGAAGATGTGGGTTTCGTCAAGCTGGCTGTCCCAGGACGGCTGATTCGAAAGCGCGTCGAAGTTGGGGCTGATGGGATCGAGGTGCGTCGGCTGAAGCCCGTGGTCGCCCTTCCAGCGGAAAAACAGATTATCGTTGTTGCCGATCCTCTGGTCCACGCGGAAAGCCAGAATCCACTCCTTGGCAAGGGCCGTCGGCGTCGCCTGGAACTTCGCGGCGCAATTCTGCGTGGTCGGGTCGAAGCCGGGCAAAGTCAGATTGTTGCACGCAGAGCTGTTCGCAATGGCCTGGGCGCTGCTCGCGCCGGGAGCGTTCAGCCAGAGGTTGAGCATCTTCGTATACGTGGCCGATTCGTTCGGCTGCAGCGCCGCGATGTTAGCCTCCACCGCGCTCGCGAAAGCCGGCGTCGGAATGGTGGCTGAAATCACGTTGGGAAGGACGAAGCGCATACCCTCGTAATCGGCGAAGAAGAACGTGTGGTTCTTGATGATGGGTCCGCCGAGGTCGGTTGCCCACTGGTTGGCATTCGAGAAAGGACGCGGTGTGTCCGTGGCGTTGTTGAAAAAGTCGTTGGCGTTCATCGCGCGACCGTTCCACCAGTAGTTCGCGTTGCCGTGGAACTGGTTGCTGCCCGACTTGGTCACATACACCACCTGCGCGCCCGAAAGCTGGCCGTACTGCCCGTCATAGGCGTTGGTGACCACCGTCGCTTCCTGCAACTCGTTCTGGCCGAGCGACAGATTCGTGGCGCCGGTGTTGTTGATATTGAAATACGGATCCATGTCGTTCTCGCCGTTGACCGTAAACAGATTCGAGGTCGCGGGGAGACCGTTGACGGTGAAGTTCCCGTACCCGCCGGTCACGTTCATCACGGCTCCCGGAGCGGTGAAGGCAACGTTGGTGATGTCGCCGCCGGGACTCGGAAGATTCATCAGTTCGGTCGGCGTGTAGTAGGTATTAATGCTGGAAGTCTCGGTGCTCAGCAACGGCGCCGCGGCAGAAACTTCCACCGTCTGAGACGCCTGCCCAACCTCGAGCTTCAGGTCGACTTGAGCCGTCTGGCCGATCGCAACAGCGATAGGACGCTGCGATTCCTGGAACCCCGGCTGTGACGCGGTCACCGTGTAGCGGCCGGGCTTGATCAGGCCAAAGCGGTAAGTACCGGAAGAACTGGTTGTGGTGCTCTGCGTTGCGCCAGTTTCCAGGCTTTTCAGCGTGATAGTCGCGCCCGGGACTAACGCGCCGGTGGGGTCCGTGATGGTGCCCGTTATATCGCCAGTTACCAGTGACTGGGCTACGGCCTGTGTGGAAACCGCGGTGAGCAGAACCATCAGGCTCATTACGGTGACGATGAGCAAAACCAGGGACCGCTTTAGAGCGGAATCGCCCTGATGGTGTTTTGCAGGGGAACGGTATGGATAGCGTCCGAATCTCATTGAATCTCCTGTATGTTGCTTAGTCTGCTGGACCGGGTTCGACCAGATGAAAAACAACTCCTTGAACTTCCAAAATAGGGCCGAAAGGCTCTAACCGGTGAGTTAGGTTCAGAGTCAGCAAGTTCGTAACCATCGGGAAATAGGTACAGAATCAGCCGCTTACACCGCCAGATCGGCGTGAGCTATGTGGAATTTCGTATTTTGGAAGCCGGCAGGATACGGGAATCGGAACGGTCGCGCGGGGCAACCGCCGTCCGCAGGTATTAGAAAAATCTGGAGAAGGCTTGTTGGTAACTCGTGTGTTACCAGAAGCTTACGCGATCTAACGCTACGCGATTAAGAAGCGCCGCTTTCACAAACGATAGATCTCCACCGGTCATCAGTGTTTATCCGGCTGACAGCAAAAGACATCTCGTGTGGCTCTCGGGGTGCTTCCGTGGCCGGCAAGGCGGCTCCAGTCCGCAGGGAGCCACGTCCGGCAGAGCTGGACGAGAGGAGAACCCATGAATTTTGAACGAGTTATGTCGTACGATATGTTCCGTCGCACGCTTGCCGCGTGGTCTCTGACAGCGTTTCTGTTGTTCATGAGCCTCGCGGTTTCGCAGTCCCAGACGCTGACCACCGGCGACGTCACCGGGACTGTAGCCGACCCCACGGGCGCTGTCGTTCCCGGGGCTGCGGTCACCCTGACCAACGTCGATACCGGAGCAACCCAGAGCACCACCACCAACGGTGCGGGCGTGTACCGCTTCTCGGTACTGCCGGCGGGTAACTACACCGTCACTGCTCAGAGCGCCGGGCTCAAAACCGAGCTCGCACACTTTTCAGTTCGGGTGGGTCAGGTGACCACACTGAACCTGGCCGCTCAGATTCAGTCGGCAACCACCGTGGTTGAGGTGAATGAGGCGCCTCCCGCGGTGGATACGGAAAACGCCAACCTGAGCCGGACATTATCGACGACGCAAATCGAAGAACTCCCGGCGCCGGGCGGCGACATCACGACGGTGGCTTTCACCGTCCCCGGGATCGCGATCAACACCGGAAGCGGCTATGGGAATTTCAGCTCGCACGGCCTGCCGGGCACATCGAACCTGTTCACCATCAACGGCAACGACTACAACGATCCTTATCTGAACCTCAACAACTCCGGGGCGAGCAACCTGCTGCTCGGCCAGAATGAAATCGCCGAGGCGTCGGTTGTGCAAAACGGCTACAGCGTCCAGTACGGCCGCAACGCGGGGGCTCAGCTCAACTTCGTGACGAAGTCCGGAACGAATGCCTTCCACGGAAATCTCGGCGAGAACTGGAATGGCACTCTCCTGAACGCGAACGACTTCTTCAATAACGTGAACGGCATCCCGAGACCGCACGCGATTTCGAACAACTACTCCGCGTCGTTTGGCGGCCGCGCTATCAGAGACAAGCTGTTCTTTTACACCGATACCGAAGGCCTGCGCTATATCCTGCCCACCAGCGCCAATGTGACCATCCTGTCGCCGCAGTTGCAGCAATACGCGCTTGCCAACGCGCCCGCATCGGCCGCGGCCCTCTATCAGACGGCGTTCAGTGAATTCAGCGGCGTGATGGGGAAGGCGCAGCCGGTGACCACGGGCAATGGACCTCTGCAGGATGCCAGCGGCAATCTGGGCTGCGGCTCGGATTTTGCCGGTACAAATACCGCGGCGCCCGGAGGCGGCGTCTTTGGTCAGTCCGTCCCCTGCGCTTACGCTTTCGCGACGAACGCGTCGAACATGAACAGCGAATGGCTCATGACCGATCGCGTGGACTGGAACATCAACGACAAGCATAAGATCTATTTCCGCTTCAAAACCGATCACGGACGGCAGCCCACGGGAACCAACGTGGTGGATCCGACCTTCAACGTCCAGAGCATCCAGCCGCAGTACGAGGGCCAGATCAACGACACCTACGTGATTTCTCCCTCGATGGTGAATAACTTCATCGGCTCAGTGCTGTGGTACAGCGCGTTATTCACCAGCGGGGACCTGAACGCGGTTACCGCGAAACTGCCGGTGGATCTGAATATTTTGAACGCCGGCACAAATTCGGCCATCTATTACCCGATTGGCTTCGGTTACCAGCTCTTCGGTTTTGCGGATGAGGGCTTCACGATTTTCCCGCAGGGCCGCAATGCGGGACAGATCGGAATCGTGGATGATTTCTCGTGGGTGACGGGCTCTCACAACATCAAAGTCGGCGTCAATCTTCGCAGGAACCGGGTCACCGATTTCTCGCCCGAGGAGAACACGTTCGGAACCTACACGTTCCAGAACGTGACCGATTTTGTCAATGGCGTTACCAATCCCACGAGCGGAAGTTTCTACACGCAGTCGTTCGCCCCGGTTGGGGCGGTGCACATCCGCCTCTATAACATCGGCTTCTATGCGCAGGACGAATGGAACATCTCGCCCAACCTGAAGCTGACCTACGGGCTGCGCGTGGAGCGTACCGAGAATCCGCTCTGCCTCGAGAACTGTTTCTCGCGGCTGAACGTACCGTTCGTCGACCCCGGCTATCAGGGAGGAGCGGACACTGCGTATAACTCCAGCATCAGCACTGGGCTCACGCATGCTTACCCCTCCGTGGATGCGGTCGACCTGCAGCCGCGCGCCGGCATCGTCTGGAGTCCACGGGGCGCCAACAGGACGGTGATCCGGGCAGGCGGCGGACTGTTCGCCGATCTCGCGCCGGGCGCAATCTCTCCGGATATCTTCACCAACTTCCCCTATCTGTTTACGGCGAATATTTCCGGAGGCCAGGCGGTCGGCTCGCCGGCGAGCGCCGCCGCCCTGAGCCAGTACAACGCGCTCAGGACCGGTTTCGCGAACGGCGCAACCCTGACCCAACTGCAGAATCAGATCCCCGGATTCGGCGCTCCCAATGTCTTTTCCACGCCGAGCCATCTGCATTCGCCGGAATATTCGGAATGGAGCTTCGAAATTGAGCAGCCGTTCGGACAAAAGAATGTGTTGGTAGCCACTTATGCCGGCAATCACGGATATAACGAACTGCTGGTGGACCCATTCCCGAACATTGCCTATAATGCGTCGAGCTTCCCGAACGGTTTCGGCGGGCTTCCGGCAACGCCCAAAGATCCGCGTTTCGCCGCAGTCACGCAGCTTCTGAACAGCGGATACTCGAATTACGAGGGTCTGTCGGTTCAGTACCGCCGTGCGTTCTCGTATGGGTTCCAGGGCCAGGTTGGCTACACCTGGAGCCATGCGCTCGATACAATCACCAGCCTTCCCGGCGAGCCTTTCAACTTCGCCAACTCTCTGGTGACCATGACCACCCCGTATCCGAAACTCAATTACAGCAACGCCGATACCGATATCCGCCACAACCTGGTGGCCGACTTCACGTGGGACATGCCGTGGAAATTCGGCAACAGGGCGCTCGCTTACGTGGTTGGAAACTGGACGCTCGCCAGCAAGTTCTACGTGCGTTCGGGCGCCCCATTCAGCGTAGTGGACGGGACGCTGCTCGGCGCAATTTCGAGCGCGCTTCCCGCGGTTCCGCCCACCTACGGCCCGGTCTCGGTAACGGCGGCGCCGCTTCCCGGCACTCCGACGCATTGTGGGACGAGCGCGATCAATACCCCGTGCTTCACTGCCGCGAACTTCGCGCCCGCGGGCATGGAGACCACCTGGGGCGCGGCGCGCAACAGCTTCTACGGGCCCGGGTACTTCGACATCGATACGTCGCTGTACAAGAACTTCCCGATCACCGAGCACATGCGCTTCCAGATCGGGGCTCAGGCATACAACCTGCTGAACCATCCGAACTTCGCCAACCCCGGCGGCAATCTGGCCGGCGGACTCGGCACCATCACCTCCACGGTGTCGGCGCCCACCAGCCCCTACGGATCGTTCCAGGGCTCGGCCGTGTCGGGCCGCGTCATGGTGCTGTCCGGCCGGTTCCAGTTCTGAGAACTACGGCGTCGCGTGCAGCGGTGAGCTTCGGCTTACCGCTGTACGTGGATGCCGCCATCGCCCGTGCGAATGTAGAAGGGCGCGCCGCCGCCGCTCAGCCGGCCGCGAACATCGTTCCCCCCAACCTTCCCCGCCATCAGGGTCAACGGAACTTCCATGGTAATGCCGCCATCGCCGGTATGGATGTCCAGATCGGCCGCAAGCTGTTCGGGCACGCGCACCCTCACGCTGCCGTCGCCCGTCTCGATCTTCCATGGCGACGAGACCCTTGAACCCTGCTCGATCTCAGCGTCCACGCTGCCGTCGCCGGTATGGACGTTCAGTGCGGTAAAGCGGCCGCGCACGTGCACGGAGCCGTCACCGGTGTGCGCTTCCAGAGAGCCTGCCACATCGCTGGCGGTGACGCTGCCATCGCCCGTGCTGACCCGCGTATCGCCGCGCAGCCCGCTCACATTAACAGAGCCATCTCCGGTATGGACGTCCAGGCGTGTAGTGCGGGGCGCCTGTATTTCGATGCGGAGTGAGCGCTCGTGCATGTTGAAGATGTCGAAATGAAACTCCGGCACACGCGCTTCCACATCGACGTGATCGCCGGTCTGATGATCGGTGACATGCACGCCGCCAGGCCCGATCTCCCAGCCCTTCGTGATGATCCGCGCCTCGATGCGATTCTCGTCCCACACGCGCACGGTCACGGCGCCGTCGTTGGTATCGACGCGCAGCTCCGGCGACGCGCCGATGGTATAGGTCTTCGTCCACTCAGCGGCGGACACGATGCCGCTGAACGCCCCAAGCGCGAGCGTCACGTACAGCAGGTTCAGTCTGGACATATTGCTCCTGGCAGATACTACGAATGAAGTGGCGGAAAGTTCCCGGAACCGCGGGCTACGGCAAAGTACCTTTTCCCGCCGCTTGCGCGCGCAGCCGCGATATCGCCTGTCGTACCCGCTCGCGAAGGGGTGAATCGGGATGCCGGGTTACGAAATCCTCCAGCGCGTCGGCCGCGTCGCCGGGCCGGTGCTCCCGCAGACAGACCTCGGCGAGCACCAGCTGCGGGTTGGAGAAGTGGCCGGGGTCCAGGCGTATCGCTTCGCGAAGATGTTCTTCGGCCAGATCCAGCTTGCCGAGATGGAAACAGGTCATGCCGAGCTGAGAATGCGCGAGGGCATCGCCAGGCTCTTTCGTCACCGCCAGCACGTTGAAGTTCCAGGCGTCGCTGAACTGCGCGAGGTCAAGCAGCACGCCCCCCAGGTTGACCAGCGGCGCGTAGCTCTCCGGATCGGCCTCCAGCGCCTTTCGAAAACACTGCTCGGCGTCTTTGAACTGCGCGCGGTGGTAGGCGATGGTACCCAGTTGGTTCCACGCCGCGCAGAACCGCGGCGCAATCTCGGTGGCGCGTCTGAGCAGCTCCACCCCACCGTCGGTATCGTGCTTCGACAGGCGTTCCTGCGCCTGGCGATAGGCTTTCCACGCGCTGTTCGGTATCAGGAGCTCGCTGGTGGAAACCGTGGCAGGCCGCAGTGCCGCTGCGGCGCGATCCAGATGAACGGTGATGGCCACGCGGCCCTTCTCGTCCGCCGTGCCCGGTCCAACATCGATGGTCTGTCGCCACTCCCGTGCGGGCGTCACCACGGAGAGCGTGTACGGGCCGGCCTGAATCCCGTTCAGGCGGAAACGTCCGTCGGGTCCCGCGACGGCAGACGCCGTAAAGGGGTCCGTGGCTGCCTGAAGCTCGATTGCGGCGACGGTAGGCGGATCGAGGCGTCCATTCAGCTCGAAGCTCTGCTCCGTCGCTCCGGATGCAAACAGCAGGAAAAGCAGGAAGGCCACGGCGTTCTGCTTGTATCATAGGTCCAGGCGTCGCACATCATCCATGGCTGAGCTCAACATCGTCGAACGCGTCATTGCTTTGGAGGCAGTGGAGCTGCTGCGCAATCTTACGCCCGACCAGCTTTCCCGAATCGCGGCGATCGCGAAGGAGGAGCACTATCCTCCAGGCGAGACGATTCTCGCGCCCGATCGCCCGCTTGACGCCGTGTACATCGTGCTGGACGGCTCGGTGGAGATTTCGCGCGGAGACAGCGCACTCACCACGGCGCGGCAGAACGACGTGCTCGGCGCGTGGGCACTGTTCGACCCGTCTCCGATGCCGGTCACCGCCCGCACCGTGGAGAACACGAAACTGCTCCGCGTGACGCGCGACGATTTCTACGATCTGCTTTCGGACAACACCGAGATCATGGCGTCCATCTTCACGACGCTGGTGCGCCGCTTCCGGCAGTTAGTAGAGCAGTAAGTGGGGCAGGCGCCCTCGCCTGCGGCGGGCGCCCCCGCCCGCCTGGTCCAAATCGAGAAGCATTCAGAAAGACAGAGCAGGCCGACGAGGGCGTCGGCCGCGGGCGAGGGCGCCCGCCCCACATTGCTCAACTCTGCGGTGGTGGAGGTTCGGGGTGCTCGGCCCGCTGCACAACCACCGTGAAATGCGCGGCCATTGCGGCGATGGCTCCAACCGCCGCCAGCACCGGCGCCACGATGACGCCGACCGCCGCCACGGTCACCGGTATCTCCAGGAACGTGTGCCCTTTCTCGTCCTTCACGATGATTCGCCGGACATTCCCTTCGTGAATCAGGCTGCTCACCTTGTCCACGAGTTCGCGGCTGTGGACGCGAAATTCCTCGTACAGGTTATCCATGGTCATGGCGGAAGTGTATCAGGCGCGCGCTGTGCCATGCTTGCATTGTGTTCACCGATCCGAGCCGGCTGCTGGACTCCGGCGACCCTGCGCTGTACGACGTCCGAACGCATGCGCCCGGCCCGCGCGGCGCGCTCCCAATCACCGCCGAAATGCTGCTCAACCGTCCGTCCGGCGATCTCTTCGGGCTCACCCAGGATGCCGGCATGGGTTGGGATCCGGGCAGGCTGACGGGTCCGGAGTTTCTGATCCTGAGCACGCACGGCGGCATCCGCGCCGCCGACGGCTCGCCGGTGGCGCTCGGTTTTCACACCGGGCACTGGGAGGTCGGGCTGCTGATGCAGGCCGCCGCGGAAGAGTTGAAGGCCGTTGGCGCGGTTCCTTTCGCCGCATATTGCACCGATCCGTGCGACGGGCGCACGCAGGGCACTACCGGCATGTTCGACAGCCTGCCGTATCGCAACGATGCCGCCACCATTTTCCGGCGCCTGATCCGGTCTCTGCCCACCCGCCGCGGCGTCATGGGAGTGGCTACCTGCGACAAGGGCCTGCCGGCCATGATGATGGCGCTTGCCGCCACGCGCGACCTGCCGTGCATCCTGGTTCCGGGCGGCGTCACCCTGCTGGCCGAAGACGGCGAGGATGCGGGGCGCATTCAAACCATCGGCGCACGGTTCGCGCATCACCGCATTACGGTTGAGTACGCCGCGGAGATGGGCTGCCGCGCATGCGGTACGCCGGGCGGAGGCTGCCAGTTTCTGGGAACCGCGGCGACGTCGCAGGTGGTGGGCGAGGCGCTCGGGATGAGTCTTCCGCACTCCGCGCTGGCCCCTTCGGGTCATCCGATATGGCTCGACATGGCGCGGCGTTCCGCGCGCGCTCTGCAGGCGCTCGAATCGCGCGGTATCCGCATGCGCGACATTCTCACCGAAGCAGCCCTGCACAACGCCATGGTCCTGCACGCTGCCTTCGGCGGGTCCACCAACCTGCTGCTGCACCTTCCTGCGGTCGCGCACGCCGCCGGTCTCCGCCAGCCTTCCGCCGCCGACTGGGCGCGCATCAATCGCCGGACGCCGAGGATCGTCGACTGCCTGCCCAACGGACCACGCAATCATGCAACGGTACAGGCGTTCCTCGCCGGCGCGGTTCCCGAAGCCATGCTTCATCTCCGGCGGGCCGGACTGCTGAAGACCGATGCGCTAACGGTATCGGGCGAGACGCTGGGCGTCGTGCTCGAGTGGTGGGAAACATCGGAACGGCGCACTCGGTTGCGCGAGCAGTTGCGTGCCTGCGATGGCATCGACGCCGACGACGTGATTCTCGATCCCGAAACCGCTGCCGCTCGCGGGCTGACTTCCACCGTCTGTTTTCCGTCGGGCAATCTCGCGCCGGGCGGCTCGGTCATCAAGAGCACGGCCATCGATCCTTCGGTGGTGGACGCGGATGGCGTGTATCGCGCCTCCGGTCCGGCGCGGGTGTTCCTCACCGAGAGGGCGGCAATCGCGGCCATCAAGAACGGACAGATTCGCGCGGGCGACGTGCTGGTGCTGATCTGCCGCGGGCCGATGGGCGCGGGCATGGAAGAGACGTATCAGGTGACGTCCGCATTGAAGCATCTCGATTTCGGCAGGCACGTCGCCGTGCTCACTGACGCGCGCTTCAGCGGCGTTTCCACCGGCGCCTGTATCGGCCACGTTTCGCCGGAGGCTCTGGCCGGCGGTCCCATCGGCAAGGTGCTGGATGGCGATCGCATCGAAATCGTGGTGGACCGGAATCGCCTGGAAGGATCTGTCAACCTGGTGACTGCGGCAGGGGCCATCGAGGAGGGCTCGCGTATTCTCGCCGGCCGCGCGCCGCGTCCCGATCTGGCTCGCGACCCTGCCCTGCCCGATGACACGCGTCTATGGGCGGCCCTTCAGGACGTGAGTGGAGGCCCCTGGAGCGGGAGCGTCTATGACGTCGACAAGATCCTCGAAGTCATCGAGGCAGGCAAGCGCGCGCTGGGCAATGCAGGCTAAGAGCCCAATGCCATATAGTTTTCCCGCTTTCGAACACCTGGCCGATGTGGGGCGGGCGCCCTCGCCCGCGGCCGGCGCCCCCGCCGGCCTGCTCCCATACGCGACAACTCTACTCTCCGCGCGGCCAGCGGGGCCGGGGGGCCCCGCGCAGGCCGGGGGGCCTGCCCCACAAAAAGGGACTTCGACTCAGCTCGCCGTCGAAAACTAGATGGCATTAGGCTAAGAGCCTGCTCTACTTCCGATCGAGAACAGTAGAGTAGGCTTTTAGCCTGCGTCCCCTATTCGTCCGTGACGCAGCCCTCGCTCGCGCTCTTCACCTGCCGAATGTACCTGGCCAGCGTTCCGCGCGTGGACTTGTACGGCGGCATGCGCCAGGCCTCGCGGCGTTTCGCAAGCTCTTCGCTCGAAACAGCGACGTCGATGCTGTTTGCCTCGGCGTCGATGGTCACCACGTCGCCCGTGCGCACCAGCGCGATCGGGCCGCCTTCCTGCGCCTCCGGCGTCACGTGCCCCACGATGAACCCGTGCGATCCGCCGGAGAACCGGCCATCGGTGATCAGCGCGACGTCCTTTCCCATGCCCGCGCCCATGATGGCCGAGGTCGGCGTCAGCATCTCAGGCATGCCCGGACCACCCTTCGGTCCCTCGTAGCGAATGATGATGACATCGCCGCGCTCGATCTCGTGACGTTCCAGCGCGTGCAGCATGTCCTCTTCCGAATCGTAGGGCTTCGCCGGACCGGAGAACCGCAGACCTTCCTTGCCGGTGATCTTCGCGACCGCCCCATCGGGAGCGAGGTTTCCTTTCAGGATGCGGATGTGGCCGGTAGCCTTGATGGGGTTCGCGAGCGGGTGCACGATCTGCTGGCCCAGCGCGAGCGGCGGCGCGCCGGCGACGTTCTCACGCACGGTCTTGCCGGTGACGGTCATGCAATCGCCGTGCAGAAGACCCGCTTCCAGCAGCATGCGCATTACGGCCGGCAACCCACCCACCGCGTGGAGATCCTCCATCACGTATTTGCCGCTCGGCTTGAAATCGGCCAGCACGGGCACGCGATTGCTGACGTTCTGGAAATCGTCGAGAGCGAGCGGCACGCCCACGGACCGCGCCATAGCGATCAGGTGCAGCACCGCATTCGTCGACCCGCCGAGCACCGTCACCACCACCATGGCGTTCTCGAATGCGGCCCGCGTCATGATGTCGCGAGGCTTCAGGTCCAGTTCCAGCAGATTGCGGATGGCCGCGCCGGCCTGCACGCACTCCTGCCGTTTCCCCGGGTCTTCCGCCGGCGTCGTAGAACTGTAGGGCAGCGACATGCCGAGCGCCTCGATCGCCGAAGCCATGGTGTTCGCGGTATACATGCCTCCGCAGGCGCCGGCGCCGGGACAGGCGTGGCGCACGATCTGCTGCCGTTTCGCGTCGTCGATGTTTCCTGCGAGAAACTCGCCATAGCTCTGGAACGCCGAAACGATATCCAGCTTGTCGCCGTTCGCGTGACCCGCGCGAATCGTGCCGCCGTAGATCATCAGAGCGGGGCGGTTCAGCCGGCCCATGGCGATCACGCAGCCCGGCATGTTCTTGTCACAACCGGGGAGGGAAATGTTCGCGTCGTACCACTGCGCGGCCATGACGGTCTCGATGGAATCGGCAATGAGATCGCGCGACTGCAGCGAATAGCTCATCCCATCGGTACCCATCGAGATGCCGTCGCTCACGCCGATGGTGTTGAAGCGCAGGCCCACCATTCCGGCCGCGGCCACGCCTTCCTTCACCGCTTCCGCAAGCGACAGAAGGTGCATGTTGCAGGAATTGCCCTCGAACCACATGCTCGAGATGCCCACCTGCGGCTTCGCCATGTCTTCGGCGGTGAAGCCGGTGGCGTAGAGCATGGCCTGCGATGCGCCCTGCGACGGCGGCTCCGTGATGCGCGCGCTGTACTTGTTCAGTTTGTTTGCCATGGAATCCATCATTCTATCGGCAAAGGCCAGCCAGGTCGGCTTCGCGGGGAGACTGGGCGGCTATTTCAGGAAAGAGAATCCGGCGTAAAAGACGTTGTTGTCCACCCCCGGATTCACCGCGCTGGTGAAACCGTTCGAGATGTGCAGGAACTTGTAGCCGATGCTGATCGTGCGCCGTTCGCTCGTCCTGATTCGGACGCCGCCGCCGAGGTCGATGAGAAAATTCAATCCTGTGGCGCCGGTCACGTTGATCGGGATGGGCTCGCTCGAAGCAACGATGCCCTCGTCATTTTCAAGGAACGGGTGCGCTCGGCGGCGGCGGCCAAAGTCTGCTGAGAACCCGAGAGGCGTCACAGCGAATCCGTACACGGAGTGGCCTGGTTCCAGTAGAACGGCCGACGGCATGATCTCGCCGGCGTACGAGATCGAAACGCCGGGCCAGGTCCAGCAGCGATAGCTGTAACCGAATCCCGCCATAAGGAAGCGGCGATCGGTGGTGGTTCCGATCAGCGTCGCGGAGACAGGCGAGTAGCCGGCGAAGAACCGGAAATCGTGCCGGGAGTCGGCAGGCGAGGAAGCACCGGAACAGAAACCGGCAGTGGCCGGCGCTGCCGAGAGCAGAAGCAGTATCGCGAATTGGCGCATCGTCAGCTCATGTGACTCAGTCCTGAACCCGGCCGTCTCGCCCGCCTCATTCTATCCGCAACCGTGCTGGCGGAGCACGCGGTCTGACACCGGGCCGCACCGCTATGACATACGCCGGTAGAACGCCAGAGCGTTCTGGAGGTACTGCAGGACGTCCTCGGGCACGGTTGAGGCATCCACCAGTCCGGTGGCGATTGCCCGGGCCGCATGCGCTGGAAGTGTCGCTGTCGTGTAATTGAACTCGTTATAGATCTCGCGCGCCTCGCCGTCGTGGAACCTGTGAATGCGCGCTTCGAGTTCGAACGAGTCGATATCGCCGCGCCGCCATGCTTCGAAATCGTCCCTGAGTTTCGATAGCGCTTTCCGCAGCGCCGCCTCGTAGGCCCTGCCAACCAGCTCGCGCAGCTTCCTCTTTATCGGCTTGGGAATCTCGCGCGGCGTCACGTTCACATCTCCCGGCGGTTCTCCAGCGATTTGCTCATGGTCACCTCATCGGCGAATTCGAGGTCGCTGCCCACCGGGATGCCCATGGCAATGCGCGTCACCTTCACGCCCAGCGGTTTAAGCAGCCGCGAGAGATAGCTGGCCGTCGCCTCACCCTCTACCGTAGGATTCGTGGCAATGATGATCTCGCGCACCTCACCGCTGTTCAGGCGTTCCAGCAGGCTTTTGATGCGCAGTTGCTCCGGGCCGATGCCGCGCAGCGGCGAGATGGAGCCGTGCAGCACGTGATACAGACCTTCGAACTGGCGCGTGGTTTCTATCGGCAGGATGTTGTGCGGCTCTTCCACCAGGCACAGGACGGTGGGATCGCGGTGCGGATCGCGGCAATAATTGCACGTATCGCCGTCGCTGATGTTATTGCAGATGGCGCAGATCTGCAGCTTGTCCTTTACGTCGAGAACGGCCTGGGCAAGCTGCTCCGCGTCCTCGCGCGGCACCCGCAGAAGATGGAACGCAATCCGCTGCGCCGACTTCTGCCCGATGCCCGGCAGGCGCTTGAATTCCTGGATAAGCCGCGCCAGCGGCTCCGCAAAATCGGACATGGATGGCTAGAGAAGACCCGGGGGCAGTCCCATACCGCCCAGCATGCCGCCCACCTTCGACTGGGTTTCTTCATCCACTTTCTTCGCCGCCTCGTTAAAGGCAGCCATCACCATATCCTGCAGCATCTCCACATCGCCGGCCACTTCCGGATCGATTTTCACCGCGCTCACGTGTTTCTGGCCGTCCATGTGGACAGTGACCATGCCGCCGCCGGCTGAAGCCTCCACGCGAATGCGCGCGATCTCCTCCTGCATGCGCTGCTGCATCTGCTGCGCCTGCTTCATCATGTTCTGCATGTTGCCGGGCATCTTCATCGCCAGCCTCCTCTGCTGCCGTCGCCATAACAGCCGCTGTCAGCTTTCCTTTAAATTTCTCACGGTCCGGACCTGCGCGTCTGGAAACATTTCCTGAAAGCGCCGGACCTCGGGGTGCGCCAGGGCGCGTTCCGACGCTTCGTCCGCCTTCGCGGGCTTCGGCTCGGCCACGGATTGCGGCGCCACGGGCTTGCCGAGCTGGATACTGATCTTCAACGCGCGCCCGGCAACCTGGAGAACTGCTTTCTGCAGATCGCGCTGGTCCATCGAGAGCCTGAATTCCTCGGGCGTGATGAAACGCAGCTCACCGCCGGCCTCGGTGACCTCGGAGTGCTCGACGGCGTCGGCCGTGAAGTTCATACCCAGCGCGATCAGCCCGGCGTGCAGCTTCTGTTTCCACTCGGCATCGCTTGCGGGCGGAACAGATGGAGCCGGCGCCGCGGCCGCAGCCCCTTCGGTGGACACCTTTCGAGCGCTATCGCGAGCAAACGGAGAGGGCCCTTGCCGCGCGGGCGCGGGTGCGCGGAATGGGGCGGCGCCCGATGGCTGGACGTTGGCGCCACGAGGCCTGGCCAATCCGCCGCCCCCTTGCTTCAACTCGGCGAGCGCCTGCTCAATGGGCGCCAGCCTGCCCGCATGCACCAGCTTCAGCAGCCCGATCTCCAGGTGAAGCCGCGGCTGCAGCGAGAACTGCAAATCCTTGAACAGGTCGAGCGTAAGCTGCAGGTAACGCGTGAGGTCCTCTTCGGAGAAGCCCGCGGAAACCGCCGCCAGCCGCTCCTGCTCGGCCGCCGACGCGGCGATCAGCCGGGTGCCGGTTCCAGCCACCCGAGCCACCAAAAGGTTGCGGAAATAGCGGGCGAGCTCGCGGCAGAAGTGTTGCAGATTATGGCCGTTGCGCTCCAGTTCGAGCACGATGTCGAGCATCCGCCGCGAATCGGATTCCTGGAGCGCCTGGGTCACCTGCTCCAGCGAATCGAGCGAGAACATGCCCAGCAGCGCCCGCACGTCCTGCGCACTCAGCTTCGCTCCGCAGCAGGCAATGGCCTGGTCGAGCGCGGAGAGCGAGTCGCGCACGCTTCCTTCGCCCGCCTGCGCGAGCACCGACAGCGTCTCCTGATCGGTCTCGATGCCTTCCTGCCCGAGGATCCAGCGCATGCGCTCGATGATCTGCTCGAAATCCACCGAGCGAAAGCTGAACTGCTGGCAGCGCGATGCGATGGTGGTGGGAATCTTGTGCGATTCCGTGGTGCACAGCATGAACACCACCCATTCGGGCGGCTCTTCCAGCGTCTTCAGCAACGCGTTGAAGGCGTCGGTGGTGATCTGATGCGCTTCGTCGATGACGAATACCTTGTACCGGTCGCGCGCGGGACGGTAGCGAACGCTCTCCCGCAGCTCGCGCATTTCGTTGATACCGCGGTTGGATGCGGCGTCGATTTCGATGACGTCCACCGACGATCCGGCGCTGATCTCGAGGCAGCTCGCGCATTTCCCGCAAGGCGACCCGGTGGGCCCTTCGATGCAGTTCAGGCAACGCGCCAAAATGCGGGCCACGGTAGTCTTCCCGGTGCCGCGCTGGCCCGAAAAGATATACCCGTGGGCGATGCGGCGCTGGGTGATGGCGTTCTCCAGCGTGGTGCGAACATGCTCCTGGCCGATCAGCTCCGCGAAGGACTGCGGCCTGTACTTCCTGGCAATAACCTGATACATGGAATAGCGTTGCGGCGAAATGCCAGACCCCGGGTGATCCGCGGCACACAAGCTAAGCCGCTACCGTTGCTTCCTTCCGGACCTGGCGGGGTTTACGGCCGCCCGTTGCACGAAGCCCGGGGCCTGACAAACTTCATGCTAACATTCGAGGCAAGTTGCACGCCTTTTGGGGCGCCTCAGCAGGCCACCAGACCCGATCGCCTGCCGCACGGGCACCCCAGAACACCGAGTAGATGCGGAAATTGAAACCCTCCAGGGAGACGGATCAGAAACTCGCGGAAGCTCTGTTCTCCCGCGGCGACATCCAGCGGGCGGATGGACAAGTGCGGGAGTCGCTGCGGAATTGTCCGGGGGGAACCGGATGTGACGGCGGTGCAGGCCACGCTTCTACCACGCGGTCCCGGTGCTCGAGAAAGGCGCTGGCGATGAGCGAGGCTCGGGTGGCGCGGAATCAGGTCGTTCGATGGATTCCCGGCCGATCATCCGCCGCGCTGTGAAGAAGCCCGGGTCGCCGCAAAGCCGGAGATGCGACGCTGCAGGAGATCGTCACGTAGCTCGATCGCTTTCAGTGGCAGGTCTTTGGCGACCTGCAGGATGCCTCGGCTTTCTCGTGGACTCTGCAGAAGCTGGCCGCGCGTGAGCGTCGGCGAAGACTTACTGGCTTGAATGGAATTGGCGGAAGCGCCCTGATCCCGGCGGCGTATCCGAGCCGGAGGCGCGCAAATCCGGCGCAGAAAAGGCGCTGTGATATATTGATGGGAGACCATCCTGCGAGGGCCTGTGGCGCAGTTGGGAGCGCGCTTCCATGGCATGGAAGAGGTCGTGAGTTCGAATCTCACCAGGTCCACCAATCACTTAGCCAGACGTTTGCGAGGATACCCGGGGGAATGCCCGGAGTTCCGTTGAAAGTCGCAACTCCCGCGTAGCCCACTCTACGACGCCTTTCTCCGCCTCGCAAGTTCCGGCTGAGATGGCCGAAGCGCTTCCAATTCCCGGATGAGCGCCGGGAGTTGTCTATATCCGGTGATGCGCCGGAACTGCTTTTCAGCAACCAGCAGCCCCGATCCCACCCAGCGCTCGCGCTGATCGCCGCCGTGCCAACGCTTCACATTTCTGCAGACGCGCTCGACGATGGAGAACGCCGACTCGATCACGTTGGTGCTGGCGAAGGTCTTTCGCAGCTGCAGGGGAAGGTGGAGCCGATGGACGGTCAGCGTCTCCTCCATGCCCTCGCCCAGACTCCGCGCCGCGCTCGGGTTAAGATCCATCAGTTCGCGATGCAGTGTGCTCAGCGCCTGTTTGGCCTCGGCATAGTCTTCGAGCGCGTATGCCGCGTTCAGCTTCTTCGCCACCCCCGGCTTCTGGCTCGTCGATCAGATGATCGAGCACGTTGCGGCGCTTGTGAACCTCACAGCGCTGGATCACCGCCGATTCGCCGGCGTGCTTCTTCACGGCCGCGTTCAGAGCTTTGGCTCCGTCCAGAACATATAGCCGCGGTTCTGTGAAGTCTAATCCACGACTTACTAAGTCACTTAGTAACTAACTTACTACCGTGGCATTCTCCGTCGCTCCCTGCCGAAGCCCCAGGATCGTTTTCCGCCCGTCCTGCGCCACTCCCAGCGCTGCCACCATCTGCTGCGCCGCGAACGGCGTCGCGTCGATCAGCAACGCGCACAGCTTCACCTTATCCAGCCGGCGCTCCATCATCTGCTGTAACTTCGTCCGGCTCACCTCGATGAAATGCTCACTGATCGCGCTTTTCTCCAGACCGTACGCTTCACTGAACTGCCGCACCGCTTCGCCGTACCGCCGCGTGCTCAGCCCGAGCATCAACTTCTCCCACACTGTTTCGGTCAACGGCTCACCGCGATGGAACATCTCATAGCTGCCCAGCCGCACTTCCTTGTCCTCCGTCGTCCGCACCCGCGGCCGTCGGATCGGCACCTTCTGCCCCATCACCACGCAATAACCCTGCTCGCTGCCCCAGCGGCTGGCCGTCCTCTCGGCCTGCTGCCGACTGCGCTCACCCGCCAACTCGCAGACCTCTTCCTGCATCAGCAGATCCATCAACTGCAGGCCGGCCTGACGAATGAACTCGCCCACACCCTTGCGTAGCCAGCCCACCATCTCGGCCATCGGCAGCGACATCTGCACCGGCGGACGATCGTCCGCGGCCATTGCCTCGAGCTGCTTCACAGCTCGCTGCGCTTCGATCTGATATGGTTTCCTCATAGCGACTCTCCTTTTTCTCGCGAAAGAAAATCGCTCTCAGCCTATCAAGGCTTCGAGCGGGGGAGTCGCTATTTTCTACGATCTACCGGGCATTCCCATACCCGGACCGCCACTGGGCCAAATGGCAGCATTCGTGTTGACATCGTGCGGAGCTTCAAAGAGGGATGGGACCCCCCAGCCGCATGCGTCTTCATCCTGACGGCTCTATCAGAGCATTACGTCGTCAACGACAGCATCAATGTTGACTTTCGCTATCGCACTTCTATAGTTGTTGTGAATCAGCGATTCTGCCAGAGGCAGCGCGCACATGATCAAAAGCGATGCTCAATGAGATCGAACGGTAGCGCAGATCGAGGGCTTTCAGCGAGCGCTCGCGCAGACAGAGCAGGAGAAACGCGGCAAACGCCGGGCTGCTATCCGGGCGAGTTACGAAGCCATGATTCGGCAGCTTGAAAAGGAACTGCGTGAGTACGACCAGTTGAAGATGGGTGCCCTGAGTCTGTCGGCCGTTAATCGACTCGACGAAATCGCCCCCTTGATACCGAGCATGCGGATTGCGAAAGGTATTTCGCAGACGGAGCTGGCCCGGCGGCTCGGGGTTGCCAAGCAGGTCATTGTGAGGAGAGCGAGTATCGAACTGTTTCCACCCATCCTTATCCGATGGACATGGAGATTAATGGCAGGTTGCAGCATCGCGGCATCAATGCCGCGCGCGACGATCTTACGCTTCTGCGGCGGATGATTGACGCGAGCGCATATCCGAAGGCGGAGATCCATCTGACCGAGTGGAGCTCCAGTTCCTCTTCGCGCGATTGTACGCACGACTCGCTCGCCGCGGCCGCTTACGTGGTGAAGTCCAATCTGGAATCGGAGGGACTCGTGGATTCGTTGTCTTACTGGACCTTCACGGACGTATTCGAGGAACAGGGAGCGGGGGACACGATCTTCCACGGCGGCTTCGGCATGATTAACTATCAGGGAATTCCCAAGCCTGTCTTTCACGCGTATCGATTCATGAACGCTCTTGGCGACGAAACTCTCGCCATGACGCCGGGAGCGATCGTGACGCGAGCGAGCCGTACCGGCAAACTCGCTGCTCTCGCGTACAACTATCCGAAAGAGATGACTGTCAGCCTGCCCGCGACCGCCTCAATGGCCGAAGCGAACGCAATCTCGGCTTCGGGCAGCCCGCGTTTGCTCGACCTGACACTGGATGCGCTGCCGCCGGACGCTCCACTTGTCATCGAAACCCTCGACCGAACGCACGGGAACGCAACGAAGCTGTGGGAGGACATGGGCCGGCCAGAACCTCCCACGCGCGAGCAGACCAGAGCGTTGCAGGACGGCGCGTGGGCTACTCGCCGCGAGTATGCGCAGGCCAATGCGAGCGGGAGATTCGAGATCAGGCGGCAGATCGAGGCGTGGTCACTGCTGCTGGTTCGGGAGCCCTGAACCGCCGTTGTCTCAACGCGAACAGTCCGGCGCCGGCGTAGCAGATCAGAGTGATAACGTACGATCTTTGCAAACCTGCAGCATCGGCCAGGCTGCCTTGCAGGAGCGGGATGATGGCGCATCCCAGGAAGCCCATTGTGAGCAGACCCGATGCCGGAGCTGTGGCGGCGCCGAGATCCTGAATCGCCAGCGAGAACAGGGTCGGGAAGAAGACGGACGCAAAGAGGGCCATTGTCGTCATGGCGATTACCGCAACTATTCCGGCAGAGGCCATGATCGCGATTACACAGATCAGCGCCGCTATGGTGTTCAGGATCAGCCACAGCGCCGGACTGATGGTCTTCTGGGCCCACGAAGCCAGCAGGCGGCCCAGTGCGAACACAGCGAAATACACCGTGAACAAGCGCTCGGAACCGGAGGCTGACAGGCCGGCTATGGAAGGGTCTTCGAGGTAGTTCCGGAAGAAGCCGAACAAACCCGCCTCGGCGCCGAGTGCCAGAAAGATCGCGATGAACCCCAGCCTCACCTGCGGGAGCGACAGCGGACGCATGGACACCGCGGGAACAGGCTCGGTTCGCACTGCCCGGAGGTGCGCCGGATTCGCAGTCGTTCCGAACACCGCGGCTGCCGCCAGCAGACTCGCGCCCAGCGCCAGAAACAACGTCATGATATGGGGCAGTTTCGCCTCCACCGTCACCAGCGTCGCGGGAATGAGAAACGACAACGTTGCGGGAGCGATGATCTGCGCGATGGCTCCGAGAGCGTTTCCCAGGTTCAGCCTGCTGGCGCTGCTCTTTGCCGGCCCGAGCGCGCTGATCATCGGGTTTCCGGCCACCATTTGAAAATTGAAGCCCAGTCCTATGATGAAGAAAGCGGTCAGTATAAGGCCGTACGTGTGCCAGCGCAATCCGGGAACGAGCAGTAACGTGCCGGCCCCAAACAGGAGCAGAGCCGCAACAAGAGCTTTCCTGTAGCCGATTCGGCGAAGGAGAAACCCAATGCCCACGGCCAGCAGGAAAGGCACGTTCTTAGCGCACATGATGTACATCTGCGCGCGGTATGACAGATGGAAGTACGATTTGAACTCAGGCAGGAACACGCCCTCAAAGCACTGGGTCAGGCCGCAGAAGAAGTAGATGAAGTAGACAAACCCGAGCAGGAACCGAGCGGACCTTTCCTCGGCCGGTTTCGCTGCGGCAAGGCTCGTCATTGCTTTTCCGGAGGCTCGTTATCGGCGACGATCGCGCGGCTTCCGATTTCGTTTGCTACGGTGACCCCGAAATATCCGTTATTGCCGCGCACGATGGCGGAGAGAACGCCTGCGCCAATGTGAATGGAAGGTTGTTGATAGCGTTCGTCTACCTGAGGCGCCGAGTTGCCTGGCCGTCTCTCCCGCGCATGCGCGTCAAAGGTGCAGTTCTGCACCTGGACCTTGCCGGAGGATGCCTCGATCGCGTAGAGCGTTGTCTCGTCATCGTTCGAGAAGTAGCAGTCCGAAAACGATGTGAATCCCGCGCCTTCGAGCACGGCGTTATGGCGCACGGGTCCCCAGAATCCACAGTTCACGAAACGTACATTCCCTCGCGCGCTTTTCGCAATCGTCACCTGGGTGGCCGGTCCAACAAGGTGCGAATCGAACTCGCCATTCGTAAAGAGCAGTCCCTGCGGCTGAATGGACTCCACCAGAACAGCTGTTGCCGTGGCATCGGCTCCGATTCCGGTGAACTGCCCGTTGGATGCCCCGTTGGAGGTTTCAATGAACCGATAGCCGATTTTCGCTGGAAAGACGAACGTATTTGTGACGTACTCCCAGTCAGTGCGGCCAAAAACGAACGCCTCCAGGTTCTGTTGCATGTATGCGAACACCTTCTCCCAGTTGCCGCCGAATGCGCGATTCGCCCAGAAATGGGAATGAAACTGCACGTTCTCGATGCGTCCGATATCGCCTGTCCAGTCGACGAGAATGCCCCGCCGCAGGACACAGCCGTTGACGTTGAGAATGCGATGCCTGCCATTCTCAGTTGGGCCGGTTGCGATTCCGTTGTAGCTGTTGATGAGCGTGACGTTCTGAACGGTGGAGTCGAACGACACGGCCCCGGGCTTTGCCGGATCGGCGCGAATCCTGATCGTCCAGGGATAGGGGCGAATGTCGTCGACTTTTTGTTCGGGGTAATAGACGGTCAGGTTCGATACCGAAGTCGAACTGCGCATTTCGATGAAGCCGGGGCCATCTTCTCGCCCCCGGCCTTCCGTGGGCAACAGAATGGAGCCGACCCGCGGTTCCCAGGACTGCGGAGCGAGGTTGACGCCCGTCAGGTGCACTCCCATCCTCACCTCGATGTGGCCCGCGCAGAGCCAGCTTCCCGGCGGTACGTAGACAATGCCGCCCTTGACGGCTGCTGCGTCAATCGCCTTTTGGATCGCCGCGGTGGCATCAACGCGACCGCCCTCGACGGCACCATAGTCTGTGATGACATGCACGCCGCTCGAGCGCGAAAGCAGATCCGCGGACGGTTGCGCCGGGCAGGAAAGTCCCGCCATCGCCAGACCAATCACCGCCATCCGTACTCCTGTCATCGCTTCCAATCGGCGCGCCCGATCCACAGGGCCCAATCCTGTTCATCCGGTGTTTGAAACGCGCCACTGTCGCGCCAGGCCGGCCGCACGGTGCTCCATTCGCCGGTGCGCGGATTGTACCAGCGTGCTTTGTCGGCTTTCGGAAGCAAGTCCATATGGACGCGGAGCGGTCCGCCCTCCGGAGTGTACAGGAGAGCCCACGATCCGTCGTCCGCGAGCGAAGCGGAGACGAATCGTTCCGGCTCGCGGGAACCAGGCTGTTCCACCAGAAGTTCGGGGGCGGGCCGAAGTGTCCACCATGGCAGCGACGCAAAGATATCCCGGAGGTGCTTCATCTCTGCACTG
The DNA here is from genome assembly GCA_963780655.1 of uncultured Acidobacteriota bacterium. Taxonomy (GTDB): domain Bacteria; phylum Acidobacteriota; class Terriglobia; order Bryobacterales; family Bryobacteraceae; genus CAWACP01. The sequence goes on from CAWACP010000005.1 coordinate 366,622, forward strand.
CCCGGAAAATGAATTGCCTCGAACCAGGGCCGCGCGATGCCGGTTCCCGAATGGTGCAAAGGCGTGGCGGGCGAGGATTCCCAGCTCCACACGCCGTGAGCGCCATACGATACGCCCGCCGGCGGCGCGGCAAGCACGCTCCAGTAAGCTGCGCGCCGAACCGAATGAGCGTCGAAAACGCCGGACGTGCCGAACGCGTGATGTCCCTCGTAGTTCGGTTCCAGATTGATGGACGGCAGGGGAGGGTGGAGTTGCCAATCGCGCGCGGGCGGGCCATCGCAGAGCCACCGGAATGTGTCGGCCGTCCCCCCGTGGCTGCTCTGATAACCGTTGAGCCCGAACCAGGGCTCGCCGGCAAATTCCTTCCAGACCCACTGCAGACCGGCCGGATGCATGGTGACCGGTGAGCGCGGGTGAGCGCCGAACACGGCACGCCCGATCTGTTTCCACCGCTCTGCGCTGCGGCCGCGGTAATCGCCATCGCCGGCGAGAATCCACAAAACCTGATGGGCGCCGTAACGGGCCAGCAGATATCGCGCCAGCACGACAAGCTGGTCATCTGGAAGCGTCACGCCGGGGCTGAGGCCAGCAGGTCCGGTGTCCCAGATCATCACCGGCGCCGCGATCATGCCGTGCTCGTTAATCGCGTCGATCCGCGCATCGAGGCGCTGGTAGAAAGCGGGGTCGACCGAGATGGGCTCCTGTCCGCGATACGCTGTCCGTCCGTCGGCATCGCCCACCGCCGCGATCCACTGCGTGGTGACGAACTGCACCGCATTGAAGCCTTTGCTTTCCCGATCGCGCAGGTACTTCTCCCAGTCCCCGGGGCTTGAGAGTAATGGGCCGTTCCACGCCGTGTCACCCAGCCAGAAGAACGGCGTACCGTCGGCCTGAATAAGGTACCAGCCGTTCGTGGAGCGGCGGAGCGAGCCGTGCGCGTACAAACCGTTCGGGCCGCGATACGGGAGACACTCGAACTCGCCGGCAGCGCCGTTCAGGCCCGCATCCTCGATTCGGGAACAGCGAGTGCGAAACGACCAGCGGCCCGGGACATCCGGAGAGAAGCGCACTTTCCAGAGGCGGCCGCCATCCCAAAACCCCTGTACTGTTTCTGTTCGCCCCGAAGGCGAGACGAAATCCGCGTCAACGCTGACATCCTGAACAGGATTCGCGTATTCGCCGGAAGCGGTCACCCGCAGCTCGAACCTGTTCCACACCTCGACTGTCCGCATAGGATCCCGAGACTGGACGCAAACGACCACTATAGCGATCAGAGCGATTGACTTTGCGCAGCCATTCATCGGGCGCCCGCAGCGCGCCCTTCGAAGATTTCGCGCAGATTGCGGATGCCCTGGAAGGCGATCGCCTCGGGCGACGGCGCCAGATCTCGCCAGATTGCCGCCGCAGCCGCAAGTTCGCTCTCCCAGAACCCGAAACTTTCGATGACGACCAGGCCGTCATACCCGATCTCGGCGAGCGCTTTGGCAATCCCCGGGAAGTCCACGTGGCCGGAACCCGGAATGCCGCGATCGTTTTCTCCGGCGTGAATGTGCCGAAGATATGGCGCCGCGCGACGGATCGCATCGCCGAAGCTCTTCTCCTCGATGTTGAGGTGAAAGGTGTCCAGCAGCGCCCCAACGTTGGGCGAACCCACGTCATGGCACAGGGCGATCGTGTCATCCACGGTATTCAGGAAGAACGTCTCGAACCGGTTCAGCGGTTCCAGCACGAGCGTCACGCCGCAGGAGATCAGGCGCTCCGTAAGAGACTGGAAAGCATCGACAGCCCACTTCCATTCATCGCTCGTTCGCCGCCGGCCGGGAAGAAACCCGATCGGTGCGTAGACCGGCCCACCCATGATTCTCGCTCCAAGTTCCCCGGCAACCGAAACGCACTCGCGCAGATGGGTCAGGGTGTTGCGACGAGTGGCCTCATCGGCGCTGATGGGGCTCAGTCCGCGCGGCAGAATGCAACAGACCGTGCACTCCAGGTCGTTTTGTTCGAGCAGCGTTCGAATCCGCGAAACGTCGATTTTGTGCGGGTCGAACATGGGGACTTCAAAAGCCGAGAACCCCGCATCCCGTATCGCGCAGAGGACCGCGGCGTCGAAGGAATTCACGTCGGGGGTCCAGATCAGCGCATTCACACCGAATCTCATGCGGTCACACTCTCATCGATTCTGCGGCATCCGCAGGCCACGCGGATAGGAGCATTCGGTCAGCGTTTCTGGTGGAAGGATCCGCGGATAGATTTGCCATAGAGTGACGCGAGATGCTTATATCGCTGAGCGCCGCCCCAGAGATGTATTGGTTTTGATGGTTCGCACGACAAAGGTTCTGTGGCCCGCCCTGGCGGCGCTGCTGGCCGGTTACTCTGCGGCCCGGGCGCAGATGGTGACGGGGAAGGACATCCCTGGCTTTGCGGAGACGCTGGGCGTGGCGGCGGACCGCGCTGCGCAAACCTGGGCGATGGAAGAGCTGGCCATAAGGGCCGGAGACAAGGACAGCGTCAATGTGCTCTGGCCCGGAGAGTCCGCCACCCTTACGCTTCTGATCACGAACAAGAGCAGCGAACGCCTGCTGGCGCACGGACGCATTGAAGTGATTCAGTACGGAACCCGAGGTCGTCCTGGCGATTTCTGGACGCCGGACATGTTCGCGATCCGCCACTGCGGCGATGAGTCGATCGATGTAGACGTACCCGGTAACGGACAGAGGACGATCACGGCGCTGCCGGCCATCCCGGAGACACTCGGCGGTTATGCGCTGGTCGCCGAACTCGAGGGGCACGGGCGGACTTTCGTCGCGAGCCTCGTCCGCGCGATCGGCCCTGACGCCGGCAAAGTGCAGTTTCCGACCTATGCGCTCGATACCACCTGGCCGGAGTTCATGAACGACCATGTCCTGATGCTGTTTCGCAAGCTCGGAATCAAGGGCGCACGGATGGGGGCGTCTTACGTTCACGGCGACGATCCGGAATCGAAACGGCGCACAGCCGAACTGGATACGTATCTCCGGTGGGCCGCAGAGAATGACGTTACGGCCATGCTCACCATAGACAACGGAACGGGCCCGATGCCGCTCGGCAGGCCCAGGCCCTGGCTGTCCGATGACGGCAGAATGCTCGACACGAAAGACGACCGCGCGTGGCTTCCGGCGTGCGACGATGATTTCGAGGGCTGGGTGGCCCGAACCGTTGCACAGTACGGCTGGCCGCGCGGGCCCGTGAACGCCGTCGAACTCTGGAATGAGCCGTGGGAATCGATCTCCATCTCGGGTTGGGGCGCCGACATCCCCCGCTACCGAGATATCTACGAGCACATGGCCAAAGGCGTAGAGCGTGCGCGGAAGGAAGCGGGGGTGAAGGTGCTGATTGGAGGCGCCTGCTCGTCCACCAACACGCGCGACAAGCTGTTTCCCGACGGCAGCGACAAATTTCTGAAGTGGCTCGATTTCGTGAGCATTCACTATCAGCCGATGTCGGCCGATCCGGCGCTGGTTCCCGAGTGGGTGCATCGCGGAGGCCCATATGGACGCGTTCGCGTGTGGGATACCGAAAGCTGGATCGCCAATTCGGAGGATCGCGTCGCAGTCGTGATAGCCTCGATGCGCGCGCAGGGACAGGACAGGACAGCCGGCGTGTTCGAGGGCAATGTATACCAAAGCGCCAACCGTAACTTTGGCGGCCGCACATGGCCGGTAGTGCAGGCATGGTCTCCGGCCGCGGCAATTGCGGCCACCCAGAAGTTCATCGGACAACGAAACTTCCGCGAGTTGCTGTTCCGGAACGGTCTGCCATGGGTGTTCGTATTCGATGGCCTGAAATCAGCAGATGATGGAACGCTCGTGGTGACGGGCGACCTCGGCGGAGTCTACAGCCGCTCACGCGTTCTCTTCCGATCTGTCCGGCTCGGCCCGAATGCGACGATGGTAATTGATCGACGAGGGCCTTTCGCGCTGTACGATTTCTATGGCAATCGCGTCGAAAGCTCAGACGGCCGGATCGTCGTTCCTCTGAACGGCCTTGGGTACTTCCTGCGGCCGAGTGGCGAGCCCGGGTCATTCAGGGCATTGATCGATGCGGTGCGGATCGCGAGGATCACCGGCTACGACCCTGTGGAGATCGTGGCCCACGACTTCACATCGCGCGTCGAAGATGGCGCCTCCCTTCACCTCACCCTTACCAACGTGCTGAACCGTCCCGTCTCCGGCTTCCTGAACTCAAGAGCCGAGGGGCTGACCGTGCAGCCTGCGGCGTTGCGGATGGAACTCGCGGCGAACGAAACGCGCGAGCTGACGCTGCATGTCCAGGGCGGGACCTCGGCCGCCAACGTCTACCCCGTGACCGTGGAGTTTCGATCGGACGCGGACGGGGCAACGGTGCACCGGGAGGATCTGCACGCCAACGTGATCGCCCATCGGAGCATTCACGTGGACGGGCATCTGGAGGACTGGTCAGGTGTGCCGCCACAGACGATCGCCAGCGAAGGCATCGGGCCCAGCCTTACTCAGGAGGCATGGTTGCCGTTCCGCGATTTCGGCAAATCCGTAAAATCCGGGCTTGCGACGGCGTGGCTTGGATGGGATGAGCGGTACTTCTATTTCGCGGCGAAAGTGGTCGATGTTACGCCGGACGAGGGAATGGTGCGATTCGAGCATCGCGATGACGATTCCTATTTCTACCCGGACATCGCGCTGGATGCCGACAAACAGCTCCGGTGGCCGGAAGGCGTCCGGCACTTCTCCTATCGCAGAAACTTCGACATTCCTTCGGGAAACGACCACGACAACATTCAGATCGCGTTCAATGTGCTTCCGGAAAAGGACAAACCGCTGTACAGTTCACCACCCGGCACAATGCGGCATTTCATGGTGTACGCCGATACCGACTATGAATTTGCGCTGAACCCGGTAGCGGAGAAGTACGGCGGGGGAACGGAAGTGTGGCGTCTGCTCGCGCCCGGCATGCCCCGCAAACACTTCTTCCCTCGGCAGCCTGCTTCTCCGCGCGATGGGGGTCCGGTGCAGGAGGCTCGTCTGGCGATTCGCCGTGAGGGGGACCTGCGCATTGTCGAGGCGGCCATCCCGTGGTCGGAAATACCACGCGTGCACGATTGCCTCGAGCAGGGCAGGACGGTTCGCTTCACGTATCGAGTGAACGACAACAAAGGACCGGCCCTGGAACTCGCCGCTGGACGGAGCGTGTCGAAGGAAAACGCGCTGACCTTTCATGACGACTGGTCCACGCACTGGGCAAACGAACTGGAATTCGCCTTCGAGAAATGATCCATGAGAGACGACACCACCCTTTTGATCACCAGCGTGCGAACCGGGAGCACGGAGATCTTCGCCGTGAACCCGATGACGGGCGACGCTCGGAACCTGACGCGCAATCCGGAGAGCGAAGAGCGCTATCCGTGCTGGTCGCCCGATGGACGCGAGATCGCTTTCGCCTCGAACCGCGATGGCGCGCACAATCTGTATGTGATGAATGCCGACGGAACGGGCTTGCGGCAACTGACCCACGAGCAGGCCCCATCTCTCGTCTACTTTCCCTCCTGGCAGGGAGACGGAAGACGCATCTGGTTTGGCTGCAACCGGGGACAGCCGCTCATTTGCAGCATCGGATCGGACGGAACTGATTTTCGGGTGACTGGCAGCGGGCACGATCCTCAGATTTCCCCCGATGGCGCAACGGTGGCGTTCGTCCAACGGCTCGCGAACGGCTACGTCGTGTTTACCGCCGATGCCGACGGGTGCAACGAACGTCAGCTCACATCGCATGAAAACAGGATTGGCGCAGTCACGCCCACCTGGTCGCCCGATGGGAGGAGGCTGCTGTATGTCGATCAGGCAGGAGATGCGCTCGAGATCTTCTGCGTAGAGAAAGACGGGGGAAACCTGCGACAGCTTACAGCGCTCGGAAGAATCGCGACATCGCCCGCGTGGTCGCCCGACATGGAATGGATCACGTTTCGGCTGACCGATGAAGCGTTCTGGATGGACCCGGCGCGGATGAAGCAGGTATACGAGCAGAAGCCGGCCGACAAGCGCCCGGTGTGGATGGCCCGCGCGGACGGCTCCGAAGCCCGGGTCATCGAACCGCTGCGCTACCAGTGCGCCATGGATGGCAGCCGGGCCGTCTGGAAGCCATTCTGAACCGGCCGACGTCGATTCGTCGCGGCGCTATTTGTGCGCCTTGATCCAGTCCTCGTGCTGGCGCGCCTTGTCCGTCTGTCCGGCCACCGAATAGAGTCTGGCCAGCAGGGCATGCGCTTCCTCGAGCACCGCCGGATCGCCCGTATTCTCGAGGGCGATGGACGCGTCCTCGATCGCCGATTTGCTCTCACCGGCCTTTGCGCGCTGCCGAGCGCGGGCCAGGCGTCCCGGCGCGAAAGCGGGCGACCGCCGAAGCACTTCGTCGAGCACCGCAAGGGAACGCCGATGCTCGGAATTGCGGTCCAGGAAACTTGCCCAGGCAATTGCCGAGGCCGGGTCAGGCAAACCGAGTTTCACGTTCAGATCCCAGGCCGGCTCGAAATTCGCGCGGGCGCACGCCGTGTCGCCCGAAGCATCGCAGGATTCGGCAATGATGTCGAGCGCGGCGACGCGCGCGGAACTGTCCATCGCAGCGACGGCGAGCGCCTGCCGGGCGGAAGCGGTAGCTTCTGTCCAGCGATTCCGGCGCTCGTTCCACACCGCTTCAATCACCAGGACTTCGGCGTCCCCGGGGAACTGCGTCACCAGGCCGCGAACCAACCGCTCCGTGTCGTTGTCCCAGGGGTTCACGAGTATCATGGCGCGGGCAGCCGCCTTCCGATACGGAAGAGATGAGGGATTCTGTTGCAGCGCGAGGACCAGATCCGCCCGGCACGAATCTGCGTAGAGGCAATCGGTGAGCAAGGCCGCATGGACGCGCTGCAGGCCCTCGTCGCCGGGCCAACGATGCAGGCCCCGCCCGCAGACATCCAGCGCTCTTGCCCGATCGCCGGTCGCGAGGCTTGCCTCAGCGGCGACTGCGTAAACGTCCGCGGCAGCGTCCGCGTCGGAAGTGAGGGCCTGACCAGCCAGTTTAGCCGCGGCCGAGTAGTTCTTGTCCTGATATTCAAGGCGCGCCAGCGCGGCGGACGCCTCGCTCGATGACGGATCGATTTCGAGCGCTCGTTGCAGTTCCGTTCGCGCTTCGGCGAATCGGCGCTGGCCGAAATAGATAAGTCCCAGCACGCTGTGGCCGTCGGCCGAGAGCGGCTGATACTGCAGGTAAGTCAGGAGGGCCTGTTCCGCCTTCGCGCGATCGCCGCTCTGGTTGTAGCACACGCCCAGCGGAAACCATGCCTCGTAGAAGGACGGTAGAAGCTTGACTACGCGCTCGTACGGCGGCAGGGCTGCCGCACAGTCTCCTTTGGTAACGGCGGCTTCTGCCTCCGCCAGGGACTTTCGCATTTCGCGCGCGGTAGCGTAATAGCTGTCCTCGGCGGCGTTCAGCTTCTCGATAGCGCTGTTCTGTTCGGCGACTTTGGCCGAGTCGCCCTGCGCACGGTAGATGCGCAGCAGCAGCAGGTGGATATCGCGACGCTCGCCCGCGCCCGCCAGCGCCTGCAGAGCGTCGGCTTCAGCGCGCGCCAGATCGCCGGTTCGTTCGCAGGCCAGCGCGCGTTCGTAATAGATTCGCCAGGAGCGGGCGTTCCAGCGGAGCGCCTGCGTGAACTGCGGTATGCTCTCCGCGGCGCTCCCGGCGTTTCTAAGGAAGATGCCGTACAAAACAGGGACATCGCCGCTTGGATTCGGAAGCCTCTCGTTCAGCGCCAGCGCCCGCCGGAACTCCTGTTCGGCCTGCTCCTGTTCTCCGTTGAGGCCGTGACTATATGCCAGCCCGGCTAAGTACAGAGGATCGTCGGGACGCAGGCGCAACGCCTGCTCGTAGCAGCGGACCGCTTCAGGCGCTTTCTGCTCTCCCGCGTAAAGGGCCCCGAGCGTGCGCCACAGACTCGGATCGTCGGGGGTCAGTTCGGCGGCTTTCCGGAGAGCGCGTTCGGCCCCCGAAACATCCTTAGCTACTCTTTGCAGTAACTCGGCATAAAGTTCCACCGCAGGGGCATCGGACGGATGCGCGGCCACAAACGACTCGAGCTCCAGGATCGCATCCCAGGGCTGCTTGAGATGCGCCAGGGCGTCGGCATGCCGCACCGCGCATGCCGAGGATTCGACGTTTTCCTGAACGCATTTTCGGTATTGCCGCTCGACAGCGGGCCAGTCAACGGCGTGAGTCTGTGCCAGAGCGAGGCAACTTATGACCCCGGGGATGCAGGCTACCGCGCGGCCCATCGGGCCTCTGAACCTGGACGGGCGCATGTCAGTTACCCCTCACTCATGGTATGGCCGCCGAACCGGTTCGTCGATTCTGACAATCCGATCTGCCTGTGGGCTCGCGATTGTTTGCGTAATCCCACTCGGCCAGCGAATCTCCACGGAGCGAATTGTGGACTCTTCTCCCAGACCGAAATGCACGCGCCGGTCAACCGAACCCATGAAGCCGGCCGACGTGGTTACGTGATTGTACAGCGTGCGCCCTGAACCGGTTACAACCTTTACCTGGGCGCCGATCGCATCGCGATTGCTCGTGTGGCCCGTCAAATCGAGCATAATCCAGTGATTCCCGGAACCGGAGTTGAAGAGAATCCGCGGCGGCTCGTTCAGAGCCGTAACAATCAGATCCATGGCGCCATCGTTGTTCAGATCGGCTATGGCGCTGCCGCGATGATACGCCGGCTCCATGAAGTCGGCGCCGAGCGCAGCGGAAACGTCAATAAACCGGCGACCATCGAGATTACGCCACATTGTGTCGTGCTGCTTTGAGTTATTGCCAATGTAGTCGACATCGCCGTTCGCGGAATAGATGTCTTTCCATCCGTCGTTGTCGAAATCGACAAAAGAGTTACTCCATCCGGAGAAGTTGCGGCTCAGCCGCTCGATTCCGCTCGGAGCAGAGGCATAGCGGAATGACTTTCCCGCCTCGTTGTGGAACAGCGCGAATGTTTGCGAGCTGAGGTCGTTATAGAAGATATCTGGCCATCCGTCGTTGTCATAATCTTTGGCGTCGGCCCCCATTCCTGACACCGTTGCGCCATCTTCGTTATAGGCGACCCCGTACAACAGGCCGGCCTCTTCGAAAGTACCGTCTCCCCGGTTCAGATACAGGAAATTCCGCTCGGTGTCGTTGGCGACAAACACATCCATGAATCCATCGCGATTGAAGTCAGCCACCACGACGCCCATTCCTTTGCCCAGAACCTTCGAAAATCCCGATTTGTCCGTGACGTCCTCGAACTTCCCGTGTCCCAGATTGTGGTACAGGCGATTGGGAACGCCGCGATAGTTCTTTGGGTGGCAGTAGACCTCGCCCGTATCCCCGGGGCCCATGCAGCGAACGTCGGTCTCCGGCGTCCAGATCGTGTATTCGGAGACCACCAGATCCAGAAGGCCGTCGTTGTCGTAGTCGAACCAGGCTGCCGCGACGCTGACTGTATTCGGCGGCTTGCTATCCAGACCCGATCCTTTGGTGACATCGGTGAAGGTCCCGTCGCCGTTGTTGTGGTACAGGGCGTCGCGTCCGGCATTAGTGACAAACAGGTCGGGGTAACCGTCGTTGTCGTAGTCGCCGGCAGCGGCGCCAAAACTGTAGCCAAGCGCTGCTCCGCTCAGGCCCGCTCGCTCGGTGACGTCGGCAAACGTCCCGTCGCCGCGATTCCGCAGCAGGCAGTTATAGAACGAGCTGTCCGTCTTCCGCATCTCAGGGATGCGCGCGCCGTTCGTAAGAAACACATCCATGCGTCCGTCGCGGTCGTAGTCAAGTACTGTAACTCCACCGCACATGGTGGCAACAAGATACTTGCGTTCTCGATAATCGTTGTTAGTACGGTACGACAAATGAGATCGGGGAGCTACATCGGTGAAATGAGGTATAGGAGTGTCCGCGGCAGGGAGCGTCAAAGCGATGACGCCGGCTGACGCGATCGCCACCGATAGTCCTGCGAGCCGGAAACGTCCTTCGCTCAATGCGACGCCACCCACTCTTCGTGCGCGCGCGCCTGATCATCCCGGCCAACGGAATGCAGCATTCTGCTCAGGAAGACGTGAATGGGTTTCTGCTCGGTTACTTCCGGCGCGTCCCCCAGAGCCGCCGTCGCTTCTCTGATTGCCGCGTCGTAATCATTTTCGTGAGCCAGAACCCGAGCGAGATCAAAGCGGGCGGGCCCCAGATGCGGCTCGCGCGCTATCAGGCTGCGAAGAACCTGCGCGGCGCTCGCATCGCGGGACCGGCGCATCAGGAATTCCGCGTATTCCAACTCAGGCGAATAGCTGGGCTTACTACGCCGGCCGTTCCATTCGATCGCCTTGCGATAAGCAAAGTCGGCGACATCTTCGCGGTCGAGTCTGTCCTCGGCAATGGCTTTCAATCGATAAATGTTTACTTGCAGATCGGGATTCGGAGGCGCGTCTTCGATCGCGCTGTCCAGCAGCGCCGCTGCCTCACGCTCACGATGCGCAATGCAAAGCCAGTGGGCGTAGTAACACCGGCTCTCGACATCGCGGGGCGAATCCCGAACTGCCGTCGCCAGCAGCGCTCCCGCGCGCTCGCTCTCCGGATCGAGATCGAATAACGTCCGGCCAAGCGCGGCTTCCAACACGTGCGCCCCCGGATCGGCGGCAATCACCTTCTGGAGTCGGGCGGACATCTCCTCTCTTGAGCATGTAAATGAGAGCACAGAAACATAGTAGGTTTGCAGGGGCGCGGACCCAGGAAAGGCCCGGAGGCCGCGTTCCACCGTTTCCCGCGCCTGCGAGTTCTCGCCGGCGTTCAGCAAGGCAATGGCGAGCAGATGATACTGTTCGGGATCGCAGCCCGGAGCAGCCGATTCGGCGCGCGAGAGCAGCGCGATTGCTTCCCGGAATTCTCCCGCTTTCATCAGTTGCTCGGCCGCGTGGAGGTCCTTTGAGACGGGGCATTCCGATGACGCAAACAGCGGAGACAAGGCGATCACGGCCGCCACTACGGAGCGCAGCGCGAGCCTGCAAAGAGCAGGACTGGATGTGGCGGGCATGATCCTCAGAAACGAACTTTCGATCATTATAGATCCTTCGGCTGCGCAGACACATAATTCTTTGTGTTCAGTGTAATTTCGTTGAATTAAACGTTCCGGTGTGTCATGGCGCGTCTGGTTGAGCGTCGGTGCGCATCGCGGACCGGGTTCCCGAAAGCATGATCCGAGAGGAGTACAGTGTATGCGAACCGCGTTGTTTGTTGTCGCGACCTTCGTGTCGGCCAGCTGCGTAGGGTGGGGGCAAACCGGTTTTGGCGAAATTGCCGGCCGCGTTACCGATCCCACTGGCGCTGGGATACCGAGTGCATCTCTGAAAGCCGTAAACGTTGCGACGGGAGAAACGTCAAGAACCGTGAGCAGCGTCACCGGTGACTACGAGTTCCTGCGACTCTCGCCAGGTGAATATACGGTGGTCGCCGAGACAGCCGGGTTCAAGACGCTCGATCACCCAGGCGTCGTCGTGCGCGTGGCGGACCGGATCACTCTGAATCTTCAGCTTGAACTGGGCCAGACCTCCGAGAGGGTGAACGTCACGGCGGAGGCCCCCCTGCTCCGCACTCAGGACGCACAGACCGGCGACGTCATAGACCAAAGCGCGATCATGAACCTGCCCGTGCTTGACCATGACCCGCTGGAACTGGTTCGGCTGTCCAGCGACTTCCAGGGTTCCGGGAACAAGAACGACCCTGAGAACCGCATCAACGGCGGGCGTCCGGTTGGAATGGAATACTTCGTGGACGGGATCGCCGTGGAAAAAGGCATGTCGCACTCCACCGTGGACGACACGCCCACCATGCAGGGTACGGACGAGTTCAAGGTGGTGACCAACGGCATTTCGGCCGAGTACGGACGCATGTCGGGAGGCTTTGTCGAGATCGTCACGAAATCGGGAACCAACGAATACCACGGCCAACTCTTCGAATACGATCAGAACCGGGTATTTAACGCTAACTCCTGGGGTCAGAACTACCTTGGCAATTCCAAGCCCCTGTTCCAGTACAACCTGTTCGGAGGCGCTGTAGGCGGTCCTGTGTCCATCCCGCATATCTACAACGGACACAACAAGACGTTCTTTTTCTTCGATTACCAGGGCACCCGGTTTAACACTGCGGGCGTTGCCCAGACCGGCAGTTTCCCCACGCAGGCTATGCGGAACGGCGATCTGAGCGGCGTGCAGGTGAATGGCGTTCCCGCGATGCTCTACGACCAGAGCAGCCCACTCGTCTGCAGCACCACAGGGAAGCCATACGACAATACGTGTACCTTCGACGGTTCGGCGGCCGATGCGGCGGGAGATCTAACGCAGGGTCCGATCCGCACCGGATTGATCGGAGACGGCACGCATGTTCCCACAAGCTTCATCGATCCGGTGTCGGCGGCAATCATGAAGTTGCTGCCTTTGCCCAATCGGCCGGCCGACGCTAACTGCTCCTACTGCAACGATTATATCGGTAAGACCAGCAGCAACTACCATGACAATCGTTATTCGACGCGAATCGATGAGATGCTGACCGACAACCAGCGATTGTTCGGCCGCTTCGGCTATCAGGACTACACGAACAACGGAAACACGCGCTGGTGGGGACCGCTGCAGGCGCCCAACATCTCGAAGATCAACGGCGGATCCAATCTGACCCTGGATTATGTATGGACGACTTCACCCACGACGGTGATCGAGGCCCGCGGCGCCTACTACTTCAATCCTAACTTCAGCGGCAGTTCGGTAGAACCGAGCGCTATCGACCAGGTCCCATTGAATTCTCTGATGAGAACGCTGATGGGCCCGACGACGCTGCCCTGGACCGTCGTGCCGAACATGGGTGTAGGCAACGCACTGATTGACAACGCCAACAATGGCGTGACGAACTCCACCGCGTATCAGGCGGACCTGAGCGTCTCCAAGATTCTTCAAAGGCACACGCTGAAGTTCGGCTACGAACACCGCCGGTACTATGACAATTTTCTGGCCTCCGGAAGCGCCTGGATGATCGCCGACGGCGACAGCGTGAACCGGGTGGCCGTCGACAACCCGTGGGAACCGCAGTCCTTTGCCAACGACTTCGGCGCGTTCCTCATGGGCCAGGCCGATCACGTCCAGGCCAACGGCTACACCACCAGCGCGCTGAATTACAACTATCATGCGGCCTTCGTGCAGGACGATTTCAAAGTAAGCCCGAAACTGACCCTGAACCTGGGTCTGCGCTGGGAGATGGAGACGCCCATCACCGAGCGGCACAACAAGCTGTTCTTCTGGGATCCGAACGCTGCCTCACCGTTCACCTTTGCGTCCGGCTATAACTGGAATGCAGCGCTGACGGCCGCGGGTGTGAATCCCTCCTCTGTTCCGGAGCCCTCCTGGGCATCGAGCGGACAATTTCCGAAGGGCGCAATCGTCGCGGCCGGCTCGCCTCAGCATCCTTCGCGTTACGGGCCGGGCTATAACCCCCTCCAATTCGCTCCGCGTCTGGGCGCGGCTTATCAACTGACGCCGAGCACGGTTGTGCGCGGCTCAGTCGGCGAGATGTATCTGAGCGCGTCGGGCAATTCGGGCGCGCTTCAGTCTGGTGGCATTGGGTTCGTAACAGCGAACGCCATCACCCCCATGTGGCACTATCCGACCACGTTGCCGGTTTATGACTCGCTCACATTCAGCCAGCCGACCAACAACCCCAACCAAATCATCACCTTCACGCCGGGCGACAGCACCCAGGCCAATTTCCAGCAGACAGGCGGCTCGGCCTACCCCGTCGTGTATGCACTGAACACTCACCAGCCGAGGGAGTGGGATTGGAATTTCAGTGTGCAGCGGCAGCTATCCGGTAACTTCCTGGTGGAAGCGCAGTATAACGGCAACCGCGGCGTCGGGCTCTTCATTCCCGACGACATCAGCCGCTTCCCTGCGAATCTGTTCACCGGGGGCAGCACAGCTTCCTCACTGTATGCCACGAACGTTCTGAGTCCCATAGGTAACGCCACGGACACCAAGTGGTACACAGGAAGCGGGCCCACCACGGAACAACTCGCGTTCCTCGAATATCCTTACCCTCAATACGGGCCCGTCCGGATCATGGGGGCAAACCAGGGCCGTTCGCAGTACAACGCGTTTGTCATCCGCGTGGAGAAGAGGATGTCGAAGGGTATCTCCTTCATCAGCAGTTATACGCTCTCACGAATGATGGACGATACCGGGGGGCCGAACGTTGGCGCAGACGTAACCAACTCGTCCGGTACTGGTGGACGTGACGTGCAATCGGTGGACCTGATGAAGAACTTCTATACCGTGAGTCCCATCGATCACACTCATCGCCTGGTATTCGCAGGCAACGTCGATCTTCCATTCGGCCGGGGGCGCAAGTGGCTGGGCCATCCCAATGGCTATGGCGGCAAGTTTGTCGATGGCGTAGCCGGGGGCTGGCAACTGGCCGGCATCTATACGTGGGTATCCGGCGCGCCGGTGGTGCTCGGTTTCGCGAACGGGCAAACGAATAACGGCACGGGCCACATCATTAACACCTGGGGCAGTTGGACGAGTGCGGACCAGAACCTCAGCAGCTCGTCTTTCTCGAATAACAACGCAGTATTCGTCGAGACGGGCAACGTCACAACCAACCCGTCGGTCAGCCGGTTCAATTCGGGAGCCGTAACTGACGCGCAGCCGTTCGTTTACGGCAATCTGAACCCGATTGAACCCGGCATTCGTGAACCGGGCACGTTCAACACGGACCTGTCCCTGATGAAGGACTTCCCGTTCAGTGCGGAGGGGAAGCGTTTCCTGCAGCTTCGCGTGGAAGCCTCCAACGCCTGGAATCAACGCGGCTACCCAACATACAGCGCGACCGTAGGCAGCCCCGGATTCGGGTTACTGGTAGCCGATCCGAATAACCCCTGGCGACAGCCTCGCATCCTGCAACTCTCCGGACGAATCGTCTTCTGACCCCCTTGCGGACCTGCGACTCGGGCGGGTTCGCACTTATTAAAATAAAATCCTGGGGAGGCGTGCTGAATCGCCTCCCTTTTCTTTGAGCCCACATGGTTATGCGTCTTGTCTGTGGCGCCTGTCTGCTTCTTTGCTGGACGATCCGCGCGGACACGATTACTATCGCCGGACCTGGCCTGACCCTTGTCTTCGACAACAGGGACGGCCGTCTGGCACTTTCCGGGATGAACAAGCCAGGCTTCGGTCCCCTCGTGTACCGAGATCGGGAGACATCGCAACCAGGGAGCGGTCCGGTTGGCAATCCGTTCGCCGTCGTGATACGCAAAGGCCCGCACCGGGGCGTTTGGTTCCCCAGGGACTTTCGCGTCACTTCACTCAGGAACGACGACCACAGCCTGACGGCGTATCTTGCGCACGATACCCTTCCGCTGTTGCTGGCGTTGCAGGTCTCCGTTGAAGGAAGCGTAGCGACCTGGCGCGGGCAGGCCTTCTGGAACGGACAGGACAGTGTCGAGCTGGATATCTACCTGCCGCTGTTATCGCGGATCAGGTTCGAATCTCTCGCGAAAGACAGGCTCCTTGCGGCTGAGGTATCGGGCATAGTCCTGAATTCCATCGGCGGGGTGAACTATTCAGACGCGTACACGGGCAGCCTCTCCGCTCCGGTCTTTCTGGTGGAAGGCGGGGGACACGGAATCGCCGTCATTGACGACAACCGCGCCGAGTGGGCC
This sequence comes from uncultured Acidobacteriota bacterium, assembly GCA_963780655.1. Lineage (GTDB taxonomy): Bacteria > Acidobacteriota > Terriglobia > Bryobacterales > Bryobacteraceae > CAWACP01. The sequence goes on from CAWACP010000005.1 coordinate 382,391, forward strand.
GAGGATCCCGGCGCCTGTGCGCTTCGCGGTCAGGTGGTTGGCAACAAATTCCCCGTATCTGAAATGACGTGGAGCGATTCCCCTCGCGCCGTGGGCGGCAACGACGGCCCATTCATCGGCATCCGTTACACCCGCCGTTTCCGCTCCATTGACCAGGCCGGCGGCGAGGCCGAGTACCGCGGCGCCGAGCAGACGCCGCAGCCATTGCCTGTCCGAAAACTCGGCGACTCGATCGACATCGGACCGGTTCGAATGTACGCTTATTCGGGCTCATGGAGGCAGGGAGCGGTGTGGATCCGCAAGCAGCGCGCAGATTTGCCTTTTCGCGTGTCACCCGCCGGCTGGTATCGCAATACGACGTTCGTGGCTGAGGCCATGGGCGACGTCATGGTCAGGGCGGGCAACTCGTTCTACGATTACCCGAAGGTCCTGGCCGCCAAACAGAGAATGGGCGCGGACCTGTTCACCATTCCCGGCTTTCATGATCCGGAAATCCTGGGGACCGCCTACAATTTCCTGAACCGCGGAGATTACGTGTTCGCCGCTGAGAATCTCGGGGGCTTCGAAGCGGCCCGCGCCGGCATCGACGCGTTGCACAAGCAGAACGGCCACATCCTTTATTACATCGAAGGCCTGATCGTCTGGAAACGCTCGCGTATCGGCCGTGCCTGGGCAAAAGACTGGGCCCTCATGAACGAAGACGGCTCATACGTCGAAGATTATAAGGGCTTCTATCATATGTGCCCAGCGGTCCCGGAATGGCAGGACTGGTTCGCGAAGACCGCCGCGGAGATCGTTCGCACCACGGGCGTCGACGGGTTCTTCATTGACTCCCTTCTGGCCACGAACAATCATCGCTGCTTTAACCCCGCGCACCATCACCCTCATCCCGATGTCTGGACGTGGGGCGTCCGGCAGACGCTTCGGCGGATGCGCGAGGAAGTGGACAAGGTCAATCCTGAAACGGTCCTCTTCACTGAGGGCGAGGCGGATCTGGGCCGCGAATTCGTGGACGGCTTCATCAGTCACAGCTCGTTCTGGAACCAGGGCCACTTTACAGAGCCCCTGCTGCGATTCATTTACCCCGACATGCGCGCGTTCGAGAGCTGGGGATATGGAAAACAGCCGCAGAGATCCCACGTGTTCAACTCAGTGACGGGGCACCGCATCTACGCTCACAACTCTTCCACTGAGATCATGGCAGCGCTTTCGCTCGGCACTCGACGCTATTACGATCTCTACCCGGAGATCGCCGATGCTCAGATGTCCGCCAGGGAAATAATCTGCGACGGATGCATCGCAAACCTGTTCGAGGGCGCGCGCAGCGTCCTCACGGCGGGAAACCCGAGCGCCGCCCCTGCTGAGGTGACCATCGGCATTCCCACCGGAGACACGTGCCTCTTCGACCGCACCAGTGGCGCGCGCATTGGCGTCGCCGATGGCCGCGCCAGGGTGGCGCTGGGACCGTGGGAATTTCGGGCTTTCGAACTGCGGCCGTAACCGCGAGTCAGGCCCTCATGGCCTGCCGGCTCTCGTTTTCGCGTTTGAACTCGCGGGGCGTCTGCCCGGTCAGCTTGCGGAAGAGCATGCCGAAGTAGCTCTGATCGCAGAAACCGACCTCCTGGCTGATTTCCGCGATGGACAAGTCCGTCGTTCGCAGGAGAATCTGCGCACGCGAGATGCGGAAATGGTTCAGATAGGCAACGAAAGACTCGCCTGTCACATTCCTGAAGAAGCGCATGAAGCTCGATTTGCTCATGTGCATGCAGGCAGCAACCTCCTGCAGCGTGATGGAGCCTGAGTAGTGGGCGTCGATGTGCTCGAACACCGGTCCCAGACGCTTCAGGTTTCGCTCTTTCCGGTGGAAAACATCTTCCGTTCCCTTGTACCCGGAGTAGTGATTCACCAACAGAACCAGCATCATCTTCAGATAAGTCAGTACCGATAGCCGGCCCCGATTGCTGCCTGCCGGGAGTTCGGCCGCGGCTCGGGTCATGAGGTCGAACACCTGTCCGGGAATGCCGGTCGCCGCGCGCACAACGTGCGGAAATCCATCGTCCTGAACCAGGAAAGGCATCAGGTATTCGATATCGGCCCCCTCCGGATCCTTCCCCCGGATCAGATCCGGACTGAAATACAGCACCGCCGCCTTCACTTTGCCTTTCGGATACTCGGCCATTCGATGCATGGCCACGCTGCCCATCACAAACAGGTCGCCTTCCTTCATGCGGAAGGAGCGGTCTTTCACCTGGTAGACCACCTCGCCGGAACGGACGTAGAGCAGCTCGAAATAATCGTGACGATTCATGCGGATTCCGGCCTGCTGGGCGAAGATCAGAAAACGAACGTCGATCGGGAAAGCCGCTTCGAAAGCGTAAAGGTGTATGCCGTCCGCGTTGATCTGTGGCTCGATCAGATCAAACGCCGGCTGCCACTTTAAAGGCTGAGAGCGTCGCACGTGCACCCCCGCTGAAGCGCCCTCAGGCGCCTTCTCACTAACCGAAACAGTATCTGACCCTACCGTCAGAATCTATCACGATTGGGTGCTCGTTTTATCAGAATAGCGGCGCCCGCGCGCAGCCTCCCGGGTACCCTCGCCGACTCCGCGGACTCGTCTTCGCAGGATGTTTAGAAACGCACTTTAGATCGTTATAGATCGCGCGGCCCGCATCGATCATGATTCGAGTGAACGGACAAAAGCATGGCCGTAATCGCTATCGACCTTGGGACAACCGCGTGTAAAGCCGCGGTTTTCGACGGTCCTGCGCTGCTCGGAATCGCGCGCGGCCGGTATGGCTGGTCCGCCCCGGGTGAGGGCTGCGCCGAGCAGGATCCGGAACATGTCTGGAGTTGCGTCGATCGGGTCGTCCGGACCGCGCTTCTGCACGCACAACGGCCGGCAATTCGAGCGATCTGCGTCAGCGTCCAGGGCGACGCCATCATGCCCATCGACATCCGCGGTGTTGCCCTTCGGCCCGCCATTCTGGGCATGGATACGCGATCGCACGGCGAAGCTGCAGACCTGCAATCGCATTTCGGACGCGGACAGCTCTACTCGGCAACCGGAATGCCCTGCGAACCCCTGAATGCCATCACCAAGGTCTTCTGGCTGATTCGCAACGAGCCGGAACTTCTCCGCCGCATCTGGAAGTTCGTGCATTACGAGGAATTCCTGCTGATGAAGCTAGCGGGCATTCCGGCCCTCGATTTCTCCATGGCTTCGCGAACCATGGCCTTCGATCCTGTCCACAAAGAGTGGGTCGGCGACATTCTGGACGTGGTCGGAGTGAGGCCTGCCCAGCTCGGTAATGTCTGTCCCTCAGGCGCGCCCGTCGGAATCGTGCTTCGCTCGATCGCCGACGATTGGGACATCAGCCGCGATGCACTGGTCGTCACCGGCGGTCATGACCAGTGCGTTTCTGCGCTCGGCGCCGGGGTCACTGCGCCCGAACTGGCCTGTTACTCCATGGGCACCGCGGAGGTAATCGGCGCCTGCCTGACTATCCCGCGAATGAATGCAATGAGCGCAACCATGCTTGCCGGGAATTATCCCTGTTACTGCCATGTGGCGCCGGATCGGTATTTCACCATAACGCTGAATCAGTCCGGCGGGCTTTCGCTCGATTGGTTTCAGAAAGCCACGGGCGATGGAACTCCTGCCGGCGACGACGAGGCGCTGATGGCGGCTTCCGTCGAGCGGCTGCGTCTGCGCCCGTCCGAAGTTCTGTTCCTGCCGCACATCGTAGGCAGCGGCACGCCTACCTGCGATCACCTGTCGCGAGCGGCCTTCATCGGCATGTCTCTGCGGACTACGCACGACGACCTGTTTCAGGCCGTGGTGGATGCCATGTGCTTTGAGGCGCGCATTAACCTCGAATGGCTGGACACGCTCGGCGTTCATATCCATGAGCTGCGCGCCGTCGGCGGAGGAGCCCGATCGCGAAGAATGCTCGAGCTGAAGGCCAGCATTCTGAACCGCCCCATCAGCACGCTGCGGGTGCCCGAAGCCGCCCTTCTCGGCGCTTCTCTGCTCGCTCACGTGGCTATCGGCGCCTACGCCGGCCTCGATGACGCCGTCAACGACTGCGTCGCACTGGAGAGCACCGTGGAGCCGCGCGCGGCCATCGTGGATGCGTACGAAGAATCATGGGAGCGCTATCGGCAGCTCTACGGCGTGTTGAAGAACTACTACCACAACTGGAGAACCGAATGCGCGGAGACGGCCCTCGTCTGAGCCGGATGAGAGAAACATTGTTGCGCGAGGCCCGCGTGCTTACTGACGTGGCCGGAGCCCTGGACGAGTCGGCGGAGATTGCCGTCGACCTGCTGCTGCGGACAAGAGGGCACATTCTGACCGGCGGGGCGGGAACCTCCAGCGCCATCGCGGCCAGGCTGGCCCACCTGCTCTCGTGCTGCGGCGCGCCCGCTGTGTTGCTGCATCCTGCCGACAGCCTCCACGGCGCCTCAGGGGCGGTCAGGTCTGAAGACACGGTATTTCTGATCTCGAAAGGAGGCAGGACGGCGGAAGTGAATCAGTTCGCCGCCATTGCGAAGAGCCGCGGGGCGACGCTCATCGTGATGACGGAAGATGCCGGTTCCGAGCTCGCGCGGCTGGCGGACGCCGTCATCCGAATCCGGATTCCAGCCGGCAGCGACCCGTTCGGCATGGTGGCGACGGCAAGCTCGCTGGCAAATGCCGCGGCGGGGGATGCTATCTGCGAACTCATCCTGCACGAGTGCGGTTACACCGTCCGTGAGTTTGCCGGCACGCACCCCGGCGGAGCCGTGGGCGAGCGCATTCGCGAAGAAGGAATGGGCGCATGAGCCAGATGTCCGCAGTCGTCTTCACCGGGCGCCAGACGCTGGACGTCCGGACACTGAAGAAGCCGGAGTGCGGACGCCGCGATGCGCTGATGCAGGTTGCGGCATGCGGCCTTTGCGGAAGCGACGCGCGGCGCTGGTTCCATGGCGATCATTCTTCCGAGTGCGCAAGAATCCCCGGGCACGAGCCTGCCGGCGTGCTGGTGGAGGTGGGTTCGGAGGTGCACGGATGGAAGCCCGGCGATCGCATCGCTCTGGCGGCCGATATCCACTGCGGGCACTGTTTTTACTGCAGGCTCGAGCTGCCGAATCTCTGCGAGGATCACAAGATTCTGGGTCATCACGTGGACGGCGCCCTCTGCGATTACATGCTCCTTCCCGAGCAGGTGATGGTGAACGGAATCGTGAATCGTGTTCCCGATTCTCTGCCCCTCCTGCACGCCGCCACCGCGGAGCCCATCTGCTCCGTTCTGGCTGCGCACGACGAACTGGCCATTGCCGCGGAAGAGACGGTGCTGGTGATTGGTTGCGGGCCCATGGGCGTGCTGCACGCGATTCTTGCGCGCCGGCGGGGCGCCCGCGTCATCGTCGTGGACATTTCAGCATCCCGGCTCAGCATGGCGCGTCGAAGTTTCTCCATTGAGCACGCGATTGACGCGTCGCAGGTCGACCTGGTGGAAGCGGTCTCGGCTCTGACGGCGGGAAGAGGCGTAGATGTCGTGATCTGCGCCGCCCCGTCCGCTGAACCGGTCCGGCTGGCGCCACAACTGGCGAGGAAACGGGGAAGAATCGGTCTTTTCGCCGGCGTTCCTCGCACCGAGGCGCTCGCGCCGCTGGACATCAACCGCATTCACTATGCGGAGCAGCGCCTCATCGGCAATTTCTCCTATCATCCTCGTTACCATCGACAGGCGCTGGAGTTGCTTGCCGGCGGCGCGATCGATTGCGACTCGCTGATCAGGTCTTACTCGCTCGCCGAAACCGAAGCCGCTCTTTACGACATACGCGAAGGGCGCGTCCTCAAAGCGGTGGTCACGCCGAGGGACGGGGAACCGCAATGATCGGCCTTGCGGAAGACCTCGCGGCGCGTGCGGCGACGGGCGAGCCGGTCCGTTTCGGGTTAATCGGAGCCGGGCAGATGGGGATCGACATCGTGAGCCAGGTCCGGCAAATGCAGGGGATCGAAGTCAGCATCGTCGTCGATATCGATCTGCGCCGCGCCGCCGATGCCTACGCGATTGCGGGTGTTGCGCCGGAACAGGTGGTGCGCGCAACCACGGCCGCCGCCGCCATGGACGCGATCGGACGCGGTTGCTTCGTGATCGCCGAGGAAGCGCACATTGCAGCGGAACTGGACGCCATCGAGTCCATCGTGGATGCCACCGGACAGCCGGAAGCGGGAGCGCTGATCGCGGTCGACTGCTTCACGCACGGCAAGAATCTCGTCATGATGAACGTCGAGGCCGACATCACCATAGGGCCGATTCTCCGGCGCAAAGCCGAGCAGGCCGGTGTGGTATACAGTCTGGCCGCGGGCGACGAGCCAACGGCCATCATGGGGCTCTACGATTTTGCGCGGGCGCTTGGACTCCAGGTGGTCGCCGCCGGCAAAGGGAAGAATAACCCTCTGGACATCGACGCCACTCCGCGGCAGTGCGAAGCCGAAGCCAGACGCCGCGGCCTCAGTCCCGCCATGCTGGTGGAGTTTATTGACGGTTCGAAGACCATGATCGAGATGGCCTCGGTCGCCAATGCCACCGGACTCATCCCCGACGTGCCGAACATGCACGGCCCGAAGACGTCGGTTCCGGAACTGCGAAACGTGTTCCGGCTTCAGCGTGAAGGCGGAATTCTGAGCCGGGAGGGCGTAGTGGACTATGCGATCGGCGATGTTGCGCCCGGCGTCTTTGTGAACGTCCGCACCGATCACCCTCGTCTTCGCCAGTGCCTGGTTTTGCGCGACATGGGAAACGGCCCCGTGTACACTCTCTTCCGGCCGTTCCACCTCTGCAGCATGGAGGTCCCGCTCACGGTCGCCGCTGTTTCGCTCTATGGCCGGTCGCACATGCAGCCCCTTGCGTGTCCTTCCGCGGAGGTCACTACGGTAGCCAAGCGCGACCTGCGGCCCGGCGACGTTCTGGACGGCATTGGCGGCAGTACCCATCGCGCGGGATGCATGATCTACGCCGAAGCCCGGGCGATCGATGCGTTACCGGTCGGCCTTGCCAAAGGCGCCGAGGTGACTGCTCTCATCGCGCGGGGCAGCGCGATTCGCCTCGATCAGGTACGGCCGCGTTCGGACTCACTGCTTTATCGCTTGCGCATGGAACAGAACCAATATGTGGAGGCATTGCAGACATGTCACGCGCCACACTCGGAGTGCTGATCGGCAACAGGGATTTCTTCCCGGACCGTCTGGTGACTGAAGCCCGGAGCGATGTTCTCACTCTGCTGCGCTCTCTGGACATTGAAGCGGTCATCCTCGATGAGCAGACCACGAAGCGGGGCGCGGTCGAAACATGGGCCGACGCCCGCGCCTGCGCCGACCTGTTCCGCGCCAGCGGTGAACGGATCGACGGCGTTCTGGTTTCGCTTCCGAACTTCGGCGACGAGCGGGCCGTTGCCGATACGCTCCGGCTCTCGGGTTTGAAGGTTCCGGTGCTGGTGCAGGCATATCCGGACGATCTGGACCATTTCACCGTGGAGCGGCGCCGGGACGCGTGCTGCGGCAAGATATCGGTCTGCAATAACCTGCGTCAGTACGAGATTCCGTTCAGTCTTACGGCTCTGCATACGGTGCACCCGGCGAGCGAGGCGTTCAGCGTGGATCTCGAGCGCTTCCTGGCAGTTTGCCGGGTGGTAAATGGATTGCGAGTGGCCAGAATCGGCGCGCTGGGCGCGAGGCCTGCCGCCTTCAACACCACGCGTTACAGCGAGAAGCTTCTGGAGGCCGCCGGCATAACCATCGTCACGCTGGATCTCTCGGAGATCATCGGCTCCGCATTGAACCTGCCCGAGCAGGATCCGAGGCTGCAGGCGAAACTCGGGGAGATTCGGGCCTACGCAAGAACGGACTCTGTTCCCGCGCCTTCCCTGACGCGAATGGCCCGCCTCGGGGTCGTCCTCTCCGAGTGGATGCAGGTCAACGATCTGAAGGCATCCGCTCTGCAGTGCTGGAATTCGCTTCAACAGAACTACGGTGTGAACGCATGCACGCTCATGAGCATGATGAGCGAAAACCTCCTGCCGAGCGCGTGCGAGGTCGACATCACGGGAGTTGTGGCCATGTACGCGTTGCAACTGGCGTCGGGCATGCCCAGCGCGCTGGTGGACTGGAATAACAACTACGGGGACGATCCCGACAAGTGCGTGTTCTTCCATTGCGGCAACTGGGCGAAAACGTATCTTCCCGACATCATCATCCGCCCCGCCGAGATACTCGGAACAATCCTCGGCGAAGAGAATACCTGGGGCGCGGTTGCGGGAAGAACGCCCAAAGGCCCCCTGACGTACGCTCGAGTGAGCACGGACGACGTCCATGGGCGAATTCGCACCTATGTGGGCGAGGGCGAGTTCACCGACGACCCACTGAAGACTTTTGGCTCCCGAGCGGTGGCGCGAATTCCGCGATTGCAGGATCTGTTCCAATACATCTGCCGCAATGGCTTCGAACATCACGCGGCCATGAGCGGATCGCGAACCGCCGGCGCGCTGGAAGAGGCGTTCGGCGCTTATCTGAAGTGGGATGTATACAGGCACGCGCCCGAAAAGGGTGTCGGGAGGTATGCGGCATGAGCGAACCGCGGGTTAATGTGGCCATCGTCGGGATGGGCTTTGGCCGGGAGTTCATCCCGATTTACCAGCGTCATCCGAACGCTCGGATGTACGCCATCTGCCAGCGCAACGAGGCGAACCTGACGAAGATCGGCGATGCCTTTGGCGTCGAAAAGCGCTACGCCGATTTCGACCGGCTGATCGAGGATCCCGCTGTCGATGCGGTCCATATTAACTCGCCGATTCACCTCCACGCGGCCCAAAGCATAGCGGCCCTGAAGGCCGGAAAACACGTGGCCTGCACCGTGCCCGCGGCCACGTCGATCGACGAATGCCGCGCTATCGCCGCGGCTGCCGTGGAATCCGGCAGGAAGTACATGATGATGGAGACCTCCGTCTACACGAGGGAGTTCCTCTTCGTGCGCGAGATGCGGGACAACGGGCAGCTTGGGCGCATTCAGTTCATGAGGGGCGCGCATCAGCAGGAAATGGCGGGATGGCCGGGATATTGGGAGGGCCTGCCGCCCATGCACTATGCAACGCATGCGGTGAGCCCGTGTCTCGCGCTGGTCAACGGGGAAGCCGATTACGTCTCCTGCTTCGGATCGGGCCGCATTGCCGAGCGGCTGGCGGCGAAATACGGTTCTCCCTTCGCGGTGGAAAGCGCGCTGTTCAGCGTTCGCGACCAACCGCTTGCATTTGAGGTTACGCGATCGCTTTTCGAGACGGCCCGGCAGTACATCGAGAGCTTCGACGTTTATGGCGACCGGGCTTCGTTCGAATGGACGAGGATCGAACACCAGCAGGCGCTGGTGCACGAGGGCGAGCAGCCGAAGCTTGTCGCCATTCCCGATTACGCCTGTCTGTTGCCGGAGCCGATTCGTGAGTTTACAGGGCGCGGCGTTTACGGCGCTGAGCAAGCGCATCTCTCATTCACTCAGGGCAGCGGGCACGGAGGCTCCCATCCGCACATGGTGCACGAATTCGTTTCGAGCATCGTCGCGAACCGGCCGGCGTTCCCGGATGTGTTTCTTTCCCTGAACTGGACCTGCGCCGGAATCTGCGCCCACGAGTCCGCCATGCAGGGGGGGCGGATGGTTACACTTCCTCGTTTTCGCTGACGCCGCCGCCGCGTAGCCGATACTGAAAAAGCGCCCGTCATGTACTCCTTCACCACGTGTGCCGCAGCCCCGGCAGTCCTCGCCCTGGCCTGTGGCTTCGTCATCCTCGCATTCGCCGCCAGCCGCCCGCCGGCGATCGCATTTGAGAACGTCGCCGCGAAGGCCGGCCTTCACTTCGTGCTGGACAACAGCAACACGCCGGAGAAGCACCAGCCGGAAACCATGATCGCCGGCGTCGCCGTGTTCGATTACAACAACGACGGTCTCCCGGACATCTTTTTCGTCAATGGCGCGAAGCTGCCCGAAATGGACAAAAGCGACCCGCGCTACTGGAACAGGCTGTTCCGGAACAACGGCGACGGCACGTTTACCGACGTCACCGAGAAGGCCGGAGTGAAGGGGATCGGCTACGGCATGGGTGTCGCGGCCGGCGATTACGATAACGATGGCTGGGTGGATCTGTACATAGCCGGCGTAAATGCGAATCAGCTTCTTCATAACAACGGCGACGGCACCTTCACCGACGTCACCCGAAAGGCCGGTGTGGCGGGCATCCGTCCGAAGCTGGGCAAGCTGTTTTCCATAAGCGCCGGATGGGTGGATTACGACAACGACGGGCGGCTGGACCTTTTCGTGACCGACTACATTCACTGGGATCCAGGCAGGGAGCCTCGGTGTCTGAGCGGCGAGGTGCGCGCTTACTGCAATCCGAATGCCTTCGAGGGCGAGCCGAACATGCTGTTCCACAACAACGGCGACGGCACGTTCACCGACGTTTCCGAAAAGTCCGGTATCGGCCGAATCGCGGGCAAAGGAATGGGCGTCGCGTTCGCCGATTACGACAACGACGGGTACACGGACATCTTCGTTGCCAACGATACCTGGCGTAATTTCCTGTTCCACAACAACGGCAACGGAACTTTCAGCGAAGTGGGAGTAACCGCGGGCGTGGCCTACAACGACGCGGGAAAGTCGATTGCGGGCATGGGGGCGGACTTCCGCGATGTGGACAACGACGGTAAGCCGGATATCTGGGTTGTAGGTATGATCAACGACACCTTCCCGCTCTTTCAGAATGCCGGACGCGACTTCAACGATGTCACGGCGCCGTGGGGCATCGCCAGAGCGACATCCCGCATGACCGCCTGGAGCAACGGAATATACGATCTCGACAACGACGGCTTCAAGGATCTGTTCGCTGCCGGCGGATCGATTCTCGATAACGAGGAGTTAGTGGACCGGTTGCCGACGAAGATCCCCAATATGGCTCTGCGCAACGTGAATGGCCGGCGCTTTGAGGATGTGAGCGAAGAAGCGGGGCTCCGCGGCGCGGCGCAGCAGCATCGCGGAGCGGCATTCGGCGACTTCAATAACGACGGCAGGATCGACGTGGTGGTGAGCTGCCTGAACGCTCCCGCGGAATTGTGGATGAATCGATCCGGCGGCGCCAATCACTGGCTGACGCTGAAACTGCGCGGGACAAAGAGCAATCGCGAGGGCCTTGGAGCGAAGGTGCGCGTGGCGCCTGAGGGCGGGCCGCCACAGTGGAACCATGCGACAACGAGCGTCGGTTTCAGCTCCTCGAGCGACGACCGCGTGCATTTCGGCCTGGGCGCGGCCCAGGTTGTACGCACGATCGAGATTACGTGGCCCTCCGGCCTGCACCAGATGATTCACGACGTGAAGGCGGACCAGATGCTAACCGTCACCGAAGGAAGGTAGGGATGTCAGGATCGACCGCTCCTGAAAACGAGAGCCGCGCGTGTGGCCGTGAGAGACGTGATATGTTTCAAACCGTGCGTTTCGCTCTTCTACTTGCATTCTCTACAGCCGCCTGCTTCGGCGGCGCCCCCATGGGATGGAACTCCTGGAACAGTTTCGCCAACATCGTAAATTCGCAAATCGTTCAGCAGCAGGCCAAAGCTCTGGCCGCGAACGGTATGAAGGACGCCGGCTACGAGTATGTCGTCATCGACGAAGGCTGGTGGCTGGGCGAGCGTGACGCCACAGGCAACATCGTCGTGAACGCAAAGCAATGGCCCGCGATCAGGCCAGGCCAGAAAGACGGCGACATGTCGAACATCGCCGAATACATTCATAGCCTGGGGTTGAAGGCCGGGATCTACACGGACGCGGGTCGCGACGGTTGCAGCATGTACCCGGACTCCGGCCCGAGGTACACGAACACCGGCAGCGAGGGACATTATGAACAGGACTTCGAGCAGTTCTCGAAGTGGGGCTTCGATTACGTCAAGGTGGATTGGTGCGGCGGCGCGAAGGAGAAGCGGTCCGGCGCTGTGCAGTATGCGCAGGTAGCTCGCGCCATTCAACGCGCCGAGAAGATTACCGGGCGCAGCCTGTTCTTTTCCATTTGTGAGTGGGGAAGTCAGAATCCCTGGTTCTGGGCTCCGGGCGTCGGCGGCATCGAGAGCGCCGTGTGGCGCACCGGGGGCGACATCATTCCCCCGGTTGTCGAGAGCCTGCACGATGCCGAACACGAAAAGCGCGTGATCGGTCTCAGGAATGTGCTCGACTCGTTCGATGCCGGGCTGCATCCGGAAGCACAGCACACCGGCTACTACGACGACCTGGACATGATGGTGATGGGCATGCGCGGCATGACCGATGCGATGGACCGCATCCACATGGGGCTATGGGCGATCGCCAGCGCACCGCTGATGGTGGGTTCCGATCTGACGCGGCTTTCTCCGGCAAGCCTGGCACTGCTGACAAACCGGGAAGTGCTTGCAATTCACAATGACGCGTACGGCCTGCAACCAATGAAGGTCGCTGAACCCGCTGCCGGCGTCCAGGTTTGGGTAAAGCCAATGGCTGTTGCCGGAAGACGCGCGGTGGCCATACTGAACCGTACAGACAGACCCGCGCAGGTGAGAATTGACTGGGGCAGGCTTGGACTGGATGGCGCTCCGCGATCGTTGCGCGACGTCTGGAATGGACGGGATCTCGCCGCGGCCGACGCAGCGTTGTCCGCACCCGCGCAGGATCTCCTGCTGTTGTCCGTGGAGGGCGCGGATAAGAAACCGGCGGAGTATGCCGCAAATCAGGCAGAGATCGCCGGCATCCAGGCGACGAGCGGTCCAACGTTCGCCGTGCTTGAGTATGCAAACAGTTCCGGTCAGATCGCAGTGGTTCGGGTGAAAAGTACGTCGGGCCTTTCCACCGCCCTCGCCCTTGCTCCGACGGCCGGATCAGGCACCGGCACAGTTGGCCTCATCCTGCCCGGCGGCACTGCGGACCTGTCGTTCGAGGGGCACACAGTGATAGTGCGCAAGCTGGCGGTTTACTCCTGGTGATCGCCTACAGTCGGTCAGGCGAGAGACGGCGGCGCTGCACTCTCCTCGGCCCCGAACGCCTCGTTCGGCTTGTCGCTCATGTTGAACACGATGGTTGCGCCATTCGCGATGTCGGCGTGACGGAACCAGAGTTTTCGATAAGGCTTGCCGTTGAAAGCCACCGAACGAATGTACCGGTCTCGCGGAGAGGTTCGCTTCGCCTCGATTATCAGCTTCCTGCCAGTTCCGAGTTCCACCTCCGCCCGGTCGAACAACGGCGTACCGAACACGTAATTCCCGCTCACCGGATCCACGGCATAGAAGCCCAGCGCGCTGATCACATACCACGCCGACATCTGTCCGCAGTCTTCGTTGCCGGCCAGTCCGTCCGGCTGATCGTCGTATTCCATCTCCAGCAGGTAGCGGACCCGCTCCTGTGTCTTGTGCGCCGCGCCGGCGTAACTGTACAGGTAAGCCATGTGATGGCAGGGTTCGTTGCCATGAGCGTACTGACCAACCATACCCGCGATGTCGGGCGGCGCATCGGGCGGAAGCTGAGAGCTGGCGTTGAACAAGCCATCCAGCTTTTCCATAAACGCCTTGCGCCCGCCGAAGAGCTGGATACAACCCGCCGGATCGTGCTGCACCGTGAACGTGGTCTGCCACGGGTTCGACTCCGTGTAATCCCGCCACCTTTTGGAGTAACCCATCTCGGTCGGTTCGAATGGCTCCGACCATTGCCCGTTTTCAAGCCGAGGCCGAATAAAGCCCGTTGAGGCATCGAACAGATTCCGGTAGTTTCGGGAGCGCTCGATCAGAAACTTCGCGTCATCCGGTTCGCCCGCCGCCTGCGCCAGGTGGGCCACGGCCCAGTCGTCATAGGCATACTCCATGGTCTTACTCGCCGACTCTTCTTCCCGATCGCAGGGAATGTAGCCTGACTTGCGGTAATAGCCGAGGCCCCGATAATCGTCCACCATCGCGCGCTTGCGGTACAAAGGCCATGCCGTGCTGAAGTCGATCCCCCCGAACCCCTTCACCAACGCCTCGGCGATCACGGAACTCGAGTGATAACCGGTCATGCAGAACGTTTCCTTCGCCTGCAGCGGCCAGATGGGCACGCCCGCCGAACTCTCCCCGGCCATGCGGATGAGACAGTTGACAAAGTCGGGAACTCGATCGCTCTGAAACAGCGTGTACATCGGGTGCGCCGCGCGAAAAGTGTCCCACAGCGAGAAGGTGCTGTAGTTGTGAAGACCCGCCGGCAGTCGATGGACCTTGCCGTCCATGCCGGCGTACGCTCCATCGACGTCGTCGAACAGCGTTGGCGCAACCATCATGTGGTACAGCGCCGTATAGAAGATTCGGCGGTGGCGGGCATCCTGAGTCTCGATGTGAATTCGTCCAAGATTCCTGTTCCATGCCGCATGAGCGTCGTGGCGCACCTTATCGAAGTCCCACCCGGGGATCTCCGCCTCGAGGTTCTTTCGCGCGCCCTCCTCGCTGACGCCGGAGATGCCGGTCTTCACGACGATCGCCTCGCCTTCGGACGTCTGAAAATGCACCAGGCACTTCAGAGAAGTTTCCTTCGCTTCCCGGACGCCCGGATCGAGGCCACGATCGCCCGAGATAACCTCGAATCCTGCGAAAGGTCTGGAAAACTTCATGACGAAGTAGATCTCACGCCCTGGAGCCCAGCCCTTTACGCTTCGTCCGCCGACGATCGTGTCGTTACCAACAGCCTTCAGGTCCGCCCACAAAACCTGATAATTCGAGAAGACATGGGTAAGATCGAGGATGAAGTGGCTGCTGTCGCTGCTCGGGAAGGTGTAGCGGTGAATGCCTGCGCGTTCCGTGGCGCTCAATTCAGCGTCGATGTCGTAATCGCGAAGACGAACCCGATAATATCCGGGCTCGGCGATCTCTTCTTCATGGCTGAACCTCGACCGGTAGCCTTCGCCTGGATTCTGCCGCAGGCCGGGAACCGTTTTCGCTGGGCCGGTTCCGGGCATCAGCAGAAAGTCAAGCATGTCGGACGCGCCCGTGCCGCTCAGGTGAGTGTGGCTGAAACCCATGATCGAGCTGTCCGAGTAGTGATACCCGGAACACCAGTCCCAACCATCGTTGAAGGTATCGGGGCTGAGTTGCACCATGCCGAAGGGGACAGTGGCGCCGGGGTAAGTGTGTCCATGGCCGCCTGTGCCGATCGCGAGTTTCACATACTTCGTGTAATCGCCGGCTTCGTGGGATGCGGTGGAAGCAACAGACTCTCCCAGGAGCCGGGAAACAGGGAGGGCGGCGAGAGCAGCCCCAAAGCTACGGCGGGAAAACATATAGAATGTGCCTCTTAAATTAGTTATCCATATGATACTTGCAGCGGTCACGCGACAACAGCAGGAAGGCCATGATTGGCCGCATTCTCATAACCTTTTCCACAATCCTCAGAGAGCGGCTTCCGGCCGGAGTAGCCTGGTCGTTGCCGCTCGCGGTTCCGCCATGCCAACCGCTCCCTTACGGTCACGGCTCAGAAAGGCGTTACAGAGCCGCGACCGTAAGGGAGCGGTCCCGAAAACTGGCATGTTTATTTCATCACAGGCCCTAACCGCAGAGGAATGCTGACTCCGTGATCGAGATAGAGGACGTAAGTCGAGAATTGTGGTGCGGCCATCGGGTGCGATGCGGCACATCAGCGCATGCCGTTCGTCGGGTCGGCATTACCTGAAGGCCACCGTCCACTTGACCGGCTCCTGCTGTCCCTGGAACGTGATCCGGAGACAACGCTCGTGGATCACCTGCGTGATCGCGATCTTCCGGCCGTCCGCGACGACGGCGTTGACGGCAGCGATATTTTCTCCCGTGGGAACGTAGATCCAGAGACTATAGGGATCCCCCGGAACTCCCTGGGACGTTCCTCGCAGAATGTGCTTTGCCTCGTCCCAACTCAGATCGAGGATCGAGTAGGCGCCACTGATATGACGGGAGGTCCCAACCAGCTGCGGCCGGCCCGTTAGCGGGTGGATCTGAAACACGCGGGTATCGTGCGGCTCGATTTCCACCCTCATGCTCCCGCGGAAGACCCCATACAGTCTCTGGTTCCAGAAATCGAAGACGGCATATGTCTGGTCAGGATCGAGTCCCAGCTTATCGGGGAAAGACAGCTCGCGCTGGGCCGTCCAGCTCCGCCAGTTGGTCAAGCCCACCACGTCGTAAGTTCCCGACGTTGCACTTACTTTGAGATCGAGGACTTCGGGATAGTTATGGATGTACCGGTCCGGAGTGGTGTTCTTAAATCGGTCCCACTCCATGTCTGTACCGCGGCTGAACAGGTCAACCGGGACGATCGGCATGGTGGGCAAGGTCATCTGCAGAAGTTTCGTTCTCTCCGCGGGCAGCTCCGGCATCACGCTTGCCACGGAGTATGCGACGCCTGTAAGCGCGACGTGACTTACGAGTGTTCGGGCCTCCTCCAGGGAAACGCCGAGCCCGGTAAGCGGGTATTCCCGCTCGCGCTCCGTGTCCATGACGCTGCGGGGCCGCTTCTGTTCCGATTCCTGAACCGACATCCGTGGCTCCAGATCCATACCTTCGCCCGGCATGGTGTAGGTAACGATGTGGTTCAGGAATCCATGCGCATTGATCGAGCTGAACAGCGCGTGCATGCCTTGCCAGTTGTTGTACACATCGTGTCCGTTGAAGTACGAATTGAAGAATCCGATCCCGTTCAGGGGAGTGCCGGCCACATCGCACTCGACGAACCGCCGCGGGCCGATTACCTCTCGAATCGCCTGCAGGCGATGGCGGTAGGCAACTATCGGATCGATGGTCTTGTCAAAGAGGCTGCCCGTGTCGACGCCGGGGACGTACCGGGGCAGGGCGTGCTCGCCATCGAACTTGTAATACTCGAAGCCCCACGCATCCAGCGTGGCGAACTCGCGTCTGAGAAAATCAAGAACCGCCGGGTTGGTGGAGTCCAGCGCCGGAGTATTGTAGTCGAGAACCACTTTGCCGTGTTTGTCGAAAAGATACCAGTCTGGATGCTCACGAAAGGCCCCGGCGTAAGCGTTCGGCACGAGCCAGATTCCGGCATGAAGCCCTTCAGACCTGATATGGCTGGTCAGCCACTCCGGCCCGTGAGGAAATTTGCGCCGGTCCCAATTTTCGATCCAGTAGTGCTGCCCGTTCTCGCCCCGATCATACCCGTCGTCGAGTTGCACGAACTGAAATCCGTAAGGTCTCAGGCGCGTGGAGATCCAATCGGTGTTTTTCACGATGTCCGCCTCGGTCACCTCACTGTAGTAACTGGTCCAGCTCGACCAGATCATCGGAGCCGTGCGGAAGTAAGAGTCGTCGAACGGCGAATAGAAAGGCAGGCCCAGACTGAGGTAGTAATCGGGAAGAATGTCGATCCGGGCAGGTCCCGGAATCGGGATCGTGATATCGAGCACATCCGCGTTGGCAGGGTCGCGCTTCATGGTGGTTAGCTCGGAGAAATCGATCGCTGTATCAGAGGCCCGATCGAGGAGGCTGTGCAGGTTGCCTGCCGATACCTGACCTAATGCAAGGTATAAGCAGTCGGGATTGCGCCGTGGCAGGAAGGAAGGATTTCGGGTATAACTGCCGCCGTAAGTTACCGCAACTTCACCGGTGCCTGACCAGTTAACCGGCGCGCCCTGCCGGTCGATCAACCTGGCGACGATTCTGTCCGCGGGCGCCGGAGCCTGCGCCGTGATGATCGCTTCCGCCACGGTGCTGGAGATTTCGAGGCGATTCTCGCTGACCCGGAAAAGCCACGTAGTCTGCGGTTGAGCCGTGGTGAGCGAGAGCTCGCCACCGGCAGCCTTGTCCACTTGCCAGCTCTGTAATGGCGCCCGGCCACGCGCGTCCGACAGATTCAACCGGACGTGTTCGAGCACGCTTCCCACGCCCTTGTACGAGACAGCAATCTCGCCCAGGGATGGGTCCGCGGTAATGCTCCAACCATCTGAGTGCAGGGAAACCGGTTGTCTGGGCTGAGCGCGTGCAATCTGACTTACTACAATTGCCGACAGTATCCAGATGACTGTTCTGCACATCATCTAATCACTCTCCCACTCTCGCCAGCACAATCTGGAACGGATCCAGCTTCAGAGTGATCCTGAGTTGCCCCTGGTCCTCGCGGCACTTGACCGCCCATCGTTTGCCGCCGATCGGGTCCCAGACTTCGCAATTCCCGCCGGCCTGCCGGCGAATCGCCCTAAGGTCGATCTGAAGCTCCGCCGTTTCTTCGCGGGCGCTGAATGAAACGGCAAAGACGGACGCATGCTCCTCGCTTCGCCGCAGACCCGTAAAAATCTCGGGATTCGTCACGTGGACTGCATCCAGGAGGACCTCCCCATCAGCCAGTTCAGGAAGGCTCTCTCTTGCGGAGAACACCTTTCGATAAAAGTCAAAGACCGCGGGATGGTCCCCGGGATTCGGCCCGTGATCGGGATCTCCGGCGAAGACCTCCGGAATGCCGGCAAAGGCATGGACCGCGTCCATCGCGAGAAAACGAGGCGAGTATCCATTGAAATGGTAGAACCACGAAGTATCGTGATTGCGGGCAAAATAGACCCGGTTCGCTCCCGGCAGCAGCGCGTGATTCTCGTCGGCGAGTTGCTGCTTATAGAGCTCCGGAGTGAATTCGCCGCGATCCATCAGCTCCAACAGATACTGCGGACCCATCGTCATGTCATCGTGGACGAGGTTGCACACGCTGTACCAGACAGGTCCAAACACCTCGCTCAGCAGAACCGTATCGGGTTTCTCCGCCCTCATCGCTGCATACATTCGGCTCAGCAGCGTGACGCCGCCGGCCGCGCTTTGCCATGCTTCATAAGGAATCGAGGGATCCCAGTCGGGGCTGCGGAACGAGCCGGCGTCGACGCGATAGCCATCAATGCCGTAGGTGCGAATGTCGTGCAGCGCCAGATTCAGCATGTATCGTTGGTAAGCGGGCGAGGCCGGATCCGTAGCCACGCTGCCCCAATCGTAGTGCCCGGTCAGCAATCCTCGCGCGTCCCGCTGGAAGAACTCGGGATGTTCGCGAACCACCGGGGAGGCCTGGCTGAATCCGTGGATCACCATGTCGAAGATCACCCTGATGCCGAGTGCATGTGCCGATCGGACCATCTCCTTCAGTTCCGCTTCCGTTCCAACCCGTGGGTCTACCTGAAGCGGGTCAACGGGCGAATAACCACCCAGCCAGTGCGGCATCAGGTAGATCGTGTTGAAGCCCACGCTACGATAGAAAGGCAGCTTCGCCGTGAGTCCGGAGATGCCGTGCGGAAAGAAACTCGGCATAACCTCCAATAGCACGATGTGCCGAGCCCATGATGGCGTCTGCGGGTTGAGCGGCGAATCCTTACCCAGCATCTCGCGGTAATGCTGGAAGCTCTTCTCCAGAGTCCCCTGCTCCACCCGGAGCACGTCGCTTTCGGACGTCACCGTTTGCCCGGCGCGCAGCCATGTGGCCTTGAGGTCATGGTGCAGGATCGAGATCCGCCGGCCATCTCCCGCGAGATATGTTTTGTAGCCCGGCCCGCCTGCCGTCTCCATCCAGGCGCAGAGGGACCGTCCAGGCTTCGCGTTGAAGAAAGCCACCAGCCCGAAGGTATTGTCGGGCGCGCTCCCGATTTCGACGAATTTATTCCGTTGAACAGTGTAAGGGGTCAGCGGCGGAATGTGGGAGCCCGGCACGATGGGTCCGACGCTTTCCACCACGGTATCCTCCTCGGAGCCGATTGCCGCTCCCGGTACCGCGAACAGGAAGCCCTGGAATTGCCGGGCCGTGCTGCCCAGTATGTTCCCATCCTGCCGTCTGGCTACGGAAGCGGTACGCGCGAGGTAAGCGGAATCAGCCAGCAGAGTGTAAGTACACGTCAGTTCGTAGTCGTAGCGGGCGCGACCAGGCGGCCCCTGCTCCGGCGCGCTCGCCCGCCATGCAGGCTGTATGAGGGCCGCGGGAGCGCGCTCGCCCACGTCGAACGTGATGGTAATTGAGGCACTGTTGCCCTGAGCGTCCACGGCCAGGCGAAAGCCCGAATAGTGCTTTGCCTCCGTTGCCAGGAGCCAGACGTTGTCTATCCTGAAATCCACGCCGGCGGCATCTGAAGGCGAGATCAGATTGCCCGGAACGCCCGCCGACTCGAGGCTGACCCAGGATCCGTCCCGGCTGTCGACCTGGATTGCGAGCTGTGCGTTTCCGAAGATGAGCCGGTTGGTGGTCTTGCGGAAGTAAATGTCTTTGCAGACCCGAGATCCTGCGTCAGAGTCGCCTGCGCACGGGCCGGCGCCGAACGCTATTGCGAACAACAGCGACGCATTCAACAGGGTCCGGCTCGGATTCATGATGCGCGGAGTCACACTGGTTTTAGTAAATACATCCCCAGTCGATTGGCAGCCGGCCGCTCTCACGCTGATACAACGCGCGCACGTGCGACGGGCGTTCGTGCGTGGCGAGCAGCACCTGCTCTGCGTCGTACTGAAAGGTGAATCCCCGTAACTGCGTGTGCAGCGGCTTGTGCTGAAACACATTCGGGTTGGGGACTCCGGGAAAGTACCAGCCCGAGTAGAGGACCGTGTCCTTTGCGAATCGGGTGTGCCGCTCATTACCGCCGCGCATCAGGAATCCATTCCCTGCGATGTCCCCAACCCAGTTCCCAGGTGGCTTTGTCCTCGATCTGATAGATGGGGTGTTCGGAGCTGTCGTAGCGGAAACCGTAGGAGAACCCAGCGTACGCGGCCCCATCGTAAATCTCATTCACTTCGCGCATTATCCACTCGGGACCCCTCCCACTTCATGCTGGGCGCTGGCGAGCGCCACGTCTGTAAAAATTCGGGGGAAGTTTATGAAAAGAGCGACGTGCCGCAGTGTCAAAGCAAGCAGGCATCGGTCCTGAGAAGATCGACCGACCGCGGGTACGCAATAGCGTCCCTGGGGGCCGACCAACAGTGTGCAGGCTGCGCCAGCCGGGCATCCGTGTCACACTTCTGAATGCTGGAGTCGAGCGCGCCGGCGAGCGCATTGGTCTGGTCCTCGTGCCGCGCCCCATGGCAACGTACTTACGATACGCGCCAGGCTCGTACCTGACCTTCCATTCCACATGGCCAAGGTGAGGAGAGGCTTCGCGACCGATACTTGAAGCCCTGCGGTGCGATTACACATGGCCGGATGAGACACAGCGACCTGCTGGAAAACAGCGCTGTGGCTATCCAGGAACGTCTATTTGGCACTCTGCTCAGTCCTTGCTAACGTCAGGGTGACAATAATATGACGCGTTCGCGCGCGTCGGGCCGAACTGCTGGAGCTTTGTATAAGGAGGATCAGATGCAGAGCGTCTGCAAACCGCCTGGATTTATCGACGAGAGCCGCGCCGGACCACTACCAGATCCGGACCACTTCCAGCCTGCCGGACCACCACTGGGCCAGATGGGACGCGCGTAAATGGCCTGTTTTCAATCCGAGCGCTCGCAAGTCGCGACTCGACGAAATCGCCCCCTTGATACCGAGCATGCGGATTGCGAAAGGGATTTCGCAGACGGAGCTGGCCCGGCGGCTCGGGGTTGCCAGGCAGGTCATTAGTCGTTGCGAGGAGAGCGAGTATCGAACCGTATCTTTAACACGGCTTCAGCAGATTCTGGATGCAATTGGCGCTAAAGCCTTAGTGACCTTGAGCAGTTAATTAAGCTTCTCAAAGCCTACATAGGTCGCCAACCGCTGGGCGTCCCGAAAATCAGGCTCGCGCCCACGTGGCGGCTGAGTCCGCAACGATACGTGCCGTGCAGCGAGAAATGCGGCTACAAACCGTACGGGGCCGGCGGGCAGTATTGCGCTGTCGATTCCATTACCCCTTGTCCCGCTTCAGCCAGGCGGCCACAGGCTCCGCCCATCTCATCGCGAGTGCGCACCGCATTCGACCGCGTCAGCTCCGAAATCGACGCGTGATTTTCCCCTTGCCCGCGGGCGTCCGTTCCTCCTGACGCTTACGGGCGTCCGTTGCGCCTCACACTTATATGGCCGCGGGTAGCGGTGTTATCCGAATCCCCAGGGGGTACGGCCCTGGTTCCGTCCGCGCGAGGTCGACAATGAAGTTGTCGCCATCCTGTTTCGAGGGACTATCGGCGCTGTCGCCAAGCACTCGCACTTTCGTGCCATCAGCCGTTCGAATGCCCGGCAGCGTGACCGCCCGTCCGGAGAGGCCGCCCGGCGCGAACACATACAGAGCATCGCCTTTCCGGGTGAAGCGCACATCTGACGAAGGAGGCGACAGGCGCACCCAGGGTGCCGAGTCGAAGATGCCTTCGCCATTCACGGCCAGCCAGTCGCCGAGTTTGTGGAGCCGATCGAGCTGGATCTCCGATATAGACCCGTCCGCCTTTGGACCTATGTTCAGCAGAAGGTTGCCATTCTTGCTGACGATGTCGATCAGCAGCGCGATCAGCTTGTCCGGGGCGATCACCTGCTCGGGGCCCTCGGCCTGGTTGTATCCGAAGCTGTAGCCCAGACCGCGGCACGATTCCCATTTCTTTTCGGTAATCTTGTCGTACTTCGCGTACTCCGGCGTCGTATAGTCGCTGAAGCTCACGCCGAAGCGGTTATTGATCACGCCATCGGGAACCGTGTTGTAGTACTCCGCGAACAGTTCCGGGATGCGACCGGTCTTCGGATAGCTGATGTCGTTCCACATTACCGATGGTTGGTAACGCTCAATCAACTCGCGCCAGTGAGAATCCGCGTACTGCGAATACTCGGGCGACTGCGGAATGCGCGCGTGCAGATCCGCAATGCTGCGGATGGGCTCGGTGGTGAACGTCCAGTCGAGGCCACCCGAATAGTAGAGCCCCATCTTCATGCCTTCGGAACGTACGGCGGAGGCGAGGTCGCCGACCAGATCGCGATCGGCGGAGAGCCGGCCGGCGCGGTTGGGGTTTCGCACGCTGCTCGGCCACAACGTGAAGCCGTCGTGATGTTTGGTGGTGAGGACCACGTACCGCGCGCCCACATGTCGGAGAAGCTTCGCCCACGCCCGCGGATCCCATCGTGCGACGCCTTTGTTGAACATCGGCATGAAGCTGTAATAGTCGAAGTCTTTGCCCCACGTCTCGAGGTGGTGCCGCCACGTGGGCGAACCGGTGATGCGCAGGCTGTTCAGGTACCACTCGGCGTACGCATTGTCGATGAACCATCTGTCGGGCGGAACCTTTCCCAGTTCGCCGCTGGTCGGCGCCCACGCCGGCACCGAATACAGGCCCCAGTGGATGAAGATGCCCAACTTGGCATTGTCGAACCATGCGGGGACTCGATGCTTCCCCAGCGAGTCCCATTCGGGTTGGTAGTGGCTGGCGGAGTCATCCGCCCGCAAATTCCGGCAACCGATCGCGCCCGCGGCTGCGCCGAACAAAGCGCGATGAAAAGTTCTGCGATTCATTGGACGGTTCATGCTAGTACCGTTAACTTTAGCGATATAATACCATCTCCGTCCGTCACCGCCCGCACCGGGACGGGCCCGGACGATCCATCATCGCAAGGGGTCACATGCATCTCAGGTCTCTTCCTGAAACAGAGGACCGCGCGCGCGGCCGACACAAGCTCTTCGCACGCGAGAATCTCGTGCCGTTCATGCTCGTGACGGCGCTTTTCTTTCTGTGGGGAATCCCCAACAACCTCAACGATGTCCTTATTCGCCAGTTCATGAAGTCGTTCGAGATTACGCGCTTCAAAGCGGGTCTGGTGCAGTCGGCGTTCTACATGGGATATTTTCTCCTGTCGATGCCGGCGGCTCTGACGATGCGCCGTTTCGGTTACAAGACAGGGCTGGTAACCGGACTGCTCCTGTACGCGTGCGGCACGTTCCTGTTCTGGCCGGCAGCGGTGATTGGGCGGTATGGCTTCTTTCTTCTCGCGCTGTTCGTGATCGCGAGCGGGCTGGCCTTCCTCGAGACCGGAGCGAACCCGTTCATCGCGCAACTGGGCGATCCCGACAGCTCGGAACGGCGCCTGAATTTCTCTCAGGCCTTTAACCCACTGGGCTCCATCTGCGGCGTCCTGATCGGCACGGCCTTTATCTTCTCGGGCGTCGAGCTTACTCCCCATCAGGCCGCTCTCATGAAGGCAGGCGGCGCTTTCGACGCGTACCTGCGTCATGAGACCATGCGCGTCATCATGCCATATCTGGCGCTCGGCTCCGTCGTGTTCCTGTGGGCACTGCTGATCATGCGCACGCGGTTCCCGCAGATGGCCGGGGAGACTGCTTCTCACTCGGCCACCGAGCATGGGCGTTTCAGAGATCTTCTGCGGTACCCGCATTTCGTTCTGGCGGTGGTCGCGCAGTTTTTCTATGTCGGCGCGCAGGTGGGCACCTGGAGTTACTTCATTCAATACGTCCAGGATTACGCACATCAGCCGGAGAAGGTGGCCGGCTATTTTCTGAGCGGGACGCTGGTCGCGTTTGGGGTCGGCAGGTTCTCGTCAACGTGGATCATGCAGTTCATCAGACCGAATGTGCTGATGGGCCTGTACAGCGTGGCCAACGTTCTGCTGGTGGCGGTCGGTGTGACTCTCCCGGGATGGATTGGGTTGTGGGCCATCTTTCTGACCAGTTTCTTCATGTCACTTATGTTCCCTACCATCTTCGCGCTTGGGATTAAGGGGCTGGGGCCGAACACGAAGATCGGCGGCTCGCTGATTGTGATGGCTATTATCGGAGGCGCCGTGTTCACGCCGTTGATGGGGTTGGTCGCCGAGGCGACCCGGAGCATGGCGACAGCCATGATCGTGCCACTGGTTTGCTACCTGTTTATTGCGTACTACGGATTTCTCGGCTCGCGAATGCGCCCGCGGGGGGATTTCACGGCCGGCTGAGTTCGAAACGCTCCCTCAACGTGGATGCCCGAATCTCCGTGCGCCGCTCCGGCGTTCCTGTGGGTGGATTCCCGGACCAAGACGCTCGGTTCCAGCATGATGCTTTTCGGCTGAGGAGGAGTCTTCGCCTCGAGGATGTCCTGCGGCACGCGGATGCCGGCGGCGAGAATCGCGTCAATTGCGTCAATGGCGATCGGATCGTTGTAGCAGAAGCCGCCGTCAGGAATCGGATTCACTCCGAGCAGTTTCTTCATTACCGGTCTGCGACTCAACAGCCGGTTGAATACCAAGCCGCCACGCGGGCGCGCGCCGCTCCGATTTGAGGCCGAAGTGATGCGTCGAGCGCCCAGGGTTCGTGGCGGCCCCGGGGGACCTGTCCGCCCAGCCCGCCCTTCTGTCTGGGGCAGGACAGCTCTTCAGAATAATCTGGTCCCTGAATCGTCTCAGTCAACGCCGGAACCGAGCTTAGCGCCGGAGGCTCCGGACTGCGCTCGGGGTTACACTGCAGGCACCTGAAATCGCTGGGCTCGAACGATTGTAAGCCCCTACACCGCGCTCGGGAACTGTGAGTCGTCCGAAAGTTTACCCAGCCCCGCAAGCGTTTTCTCCTTGACACGGACTAGTACGGCTAGTAGAATTCCGCTAATAGTTAACGGTACAGTCACCGTCCTGCGGACGGATTGACGTCTGGAAAACACATTCTCAGGGAGAGGCGGCGCCCGGCGCGGTTCTCACTCATGCTGTCTCGCCTGTGTGCAGTTGAGTTGAAAGTGGAGGTGAGAAACATGGCACCGTCAGCCAAAAAACACTTGCTGGGGTCGTTCGCAGCGTCTCTGATTCTGTTCGGCCTCCTGGGTGTGAATCCACCGGCCGTGCTGGCTCAGCAGGCGTCCGCAACTGTAAACGGCGTGGTCACCGATCCAAGCGGCGCCGCAATCGCGAATGCGCAGATCGAACTGACCAACGTCAACACCGCAATTACCAGAACCACCACGACAAACGGCGATGGAGCGTATGTCTTTCTCAACGTCGTGCCCGGCGTTTACACGATGCGGGCCTCGGCGCCCGGCTTCTCTGTGGTAACCCAGCCGCAGGTCACACTCGAGGTGAACCAGACCGCTGCGTTCGACTTCCATATGAAGGTGGGCGAGGCCCAGCAGAGTGTAACGGTGGAGGCGACGGCGGCGGCAGTGGAAACCTCCACGGCGGAGCTGGGTACCGTGGTGGCCACCCAGCAGGTCAACGACCTGCCGCTGAACGGACGTAACTTCACGCAACTGCTCACCATCACTCCGGGCGTCGCCAACATCAACCGCGACCAGAGCGGCACCGGCGCCGGCGCGGGCGGCGGCGGGTTCGCCGGCGCGGCGATCGGCGTTGCTTCTTTCCCTTCCATTGACGGCGCGCGCGTCCGCAGCAATTACTACGAACTCGACGGACTCAACGACCTGAACACATTCCTGACGACGTACAACTTCGGGCCCGTCGTCGACGACATTCAGGAGTTCAAGACCCAGGACCACAACGACCTGGCCGAGTACGGCGGCGCGATGGGTGGGATCGTCAGCGTCGTCAGCAAGTCCGGGACAAACCAGTATCACGGCACGCTGTGGGAGTTCCTGCGCAATTCCGACATGGATGCCCGCGGTTTCTTCGACGCCAGGCTCCCGCCGCTTCGCCAGAACCAGTTTGGAGCAGCCGCAGGCGGCCCCATCCTGATTCCCAGGGTGTATAACGGCAGGAACAAGACGTTCTTCTATGGCGCTTACGAAGGGTACCGGCAACACGTCTCCACCGAAGGCGGCGCATTCGGACCCACGGCCGCGGAACGAACCGGCGATTTCAGCGCGCTGCTGGGGCAGGGCATTCAGCTCTATGACCCGTACAGCACCACCTACAACGCCGCCACTAACACGTACTCGCGATCGCCCATCCCCGGCAACATGCTCCCGTCTAACGAGATCAGCGCGGTCTCGAAGTTGTATCAGAGCCTGGTCCCCCAGGCCGGCGCGCTGATCAACGGAAACAACATCTACCTGCCGGAACGCAGCATCGCTACGAACGACACCGGCCAGATACGGGCCGATCAGTATTTCGGAAACTCCGACCAGCTCATGTTCCGGTACAGCCAGTATGAGGAGTCGCTGCTGGTTCCGCAAAGCGTGATTGGCGCCAACAACGATGATATTTACGGGCAAAACTGGGGCATTCACGAGACGCACACTTTTGGCCCAACCTCGATCCTGGAAGTCCATTTCGGGCGGAATTTTGGAAATGACGAAGAAGTCGCCAATGTTCCGGGTATGAACGCGTCGTTCCTCAGTCAGTTGAACAGTCTCGGCATGAACACCACCTTCGAAACTTTGAACGGGAAGGCATATGCGCCGATGATCAGCTCCATTCCCGGCTATCTGTCCTGGCCGAATTCCGCGTTTCAGGACACCACGCTTGCCAAGGTCTGGCAGTTTGGCGGCTCCTGGTCGAAGATCATCGGCAAGCACACGATCAAAATCGGTGGAGACATCCAGACTAACGATTTCCACTCCCCCATCGGATACAACACCCTTAGCTTCGCGCAGGCGCAAACGGCGGGCCTGGGCGCGGCACAGGGGCAGGGCGGCAATTCGTGGGCTTCTTTCCTGATGGGAGTTCCCACCGGGGCCGCGCTCCGGAACGTCAACGAAGTCGCCAATGGTGGCTGGATGGACGCCGCATACGTTCAGGATCAATGGAAAGTGACCAGCAAGCTCACGGTCAACGCCGGACTGCGCTACGACCTGAGACTCTGGCCGATTTACGGCGCCGGCAAGGATTTGTACACAGGCGATGCCAATGCTGTCACCGGACAGTACATTCTGACGGCTATTCCGCCGGCCTGCTCCGCCACCGTCGGGGCGCCCTGTCTGCCCAACGGGATCTACGCTGGAGTCCCCGCTTCCGGCGACACGATTTCTCAATACCCCGATCCCTACGGGCCCGGCCAACTTCCGCCGCATGTCATCGTGGCGGGCTCCAACCATGCGATTCTCAAGAACGACTTTGGCGACTGGTCGGGAAGGCTCGGCCTGGCATACCGACTCACCGACAAAATGGCTCTCCGGGCGGGTTACGGACGCTTTTATGACATGTGGGGCGGAATCACTCAGTTGGCGCAGAATTTCGGCGGCAACTGGCCGGCCGTAGCCACCATCAACAATCCGACCCTGAACCAGAATGAAGTCACGGCCAGCATGACGAATCCGTTGGGCCTGGGCGGCGGCGGCGGGCTGGTTTATCCAGTGTCTACCTTCTCTGAGGTGAGCCA
Source organism: uncultured Acidobacteriota bacterium (assembly GCA_963780655.1). Taxonomy (GTDB): domain Bacteria; phylum Acidobacteriota; class Terriglobia; order Bryobacterales; family Bryobacteraceae; genus CAWACP01. The sequence goes on from CAWACP010000005.1 coordinate 410,585, forward strand.
GTGGATGGTGGATCCGAATTTCAAAACGCCTTACATGGACCAGTGGAACTTTGGCATCCAGCGCGAACTGCCTGACAGCATCGTCGCGGATGTGAACTACGTCGGTTCCGTGGGGCGGCGTTTGGACTGGGGGCCCGTGCAGAACGTGGCGCTTCCCGGCCCGGGTCCGGTATCGCCCCGTCAGCCGTTCCCCTATATGCTGCCGCAATGGTTCGACCAGAGCGTGGGCTCGAGCCGGTACAACGCGCTGCAGGTTTCCATCACTAAACGCGCCACGCGCGATCTGGCGTTCCAGGTGTCGTACACCCTGTCGCGCTCAATCGACGATAACTGTGGAATCGGAGCCTCCTGCGAGATAGAGAACATCTACAATCGCACGTCGAACTGGATGGCATCCGATACCAACCAGCCCAACGTCTTCACGGCCGCCTTTACCGTGCAATCTCCTTTCGGGAAGTCGGGCTACGGCGGCAACAGGGTTCTGGGCTATTTCGCGGGCGGATGGGCGCTCAATGGCATCCTGAGCCTGCATTCGGGCATACCGTACGGGGTATTTGCGAATACCTCGATTCTGAACGACGGCGGCCTGAACAGCCAGTGGGCTAACCTTGTGGGCAATCCGTCTGCAGGCGCCGGAACGCGTGCGGAATGGTTCAATCCTGCGGCCTTCGCCGATCCGGCGCCATACACATTTGGCAGCTACAGACCCAACCAGTTGTACTCGGACTGGGGGAAGAACCTGGATCTGTCCCTTTTCCGCCAGTTCCACATCGGCGAAACCAGATACTTTGAATTCCGGGCGGAGGCATATAACGTGTTCAACAACGTTGTCTTCAACGTTCCGAACAACAACATAGACAACGTTAACGCTGGACAGGTGACGTCGACGGCGCCCGCCAGCTTACCGCGCCAGTTACAAATGGGTTTGAAGTTCTACTTCTGATTGTTTCTCATGGACGCTTGACGCCAATGCCGCGCACCCCGGGGTATTGGCGTCGTTTCTTTCAGACATTTGCTGTATGCTGATCAACGCGGCATGAGGCGGCGCTTCCTTCACCTGCGCTTCTCGTTAATTCCGGTTCCTGCCGTCTTTGCAATCGTTATCTTCGCCGGCGCACAAGCCCCGCGAGCGCCGCTTCCCATATTCCAGAACGTCTCCGTAAAGTCGGGCATTGCCTTCCGGCTCCTCTCTTCGCGGACTCCGCAAAAATATCTGATCGAGACGATGCCCGGCGGCGTTGCCATGCTGGATTATGACAACGACGGCCGCGAGGACCTTTTCTTCGTGAACGGGGCGCGCCTGCAGAGTCCTATGCCGCCGGGAGCGCAGCCGGACAAATCCGGCCCGAGGTATTGGAATCGCCTGTACCACAACAACGGCGACGGCACTTTCACCGACGTCACGGACAAAGCCGGGCTGCGCGGCCATTCCTACGGCATGGGCGTCGCTGTTGGCGACTACGACAATGACGGCTATCCGGATCTCTACGTGACCAACTACGGCCGCAACATCCTTTACCACAACAACGGCGACGGAACGTTCACCGATATGACGGAGAAAGCCGGCGTCGGAGCCGGCGGATGGTCGTCCGGAGCCTTCTTCTTCGATTACGACCGAGACGGCAAGCTCGATCTGTTTGTGGCGCGTTACCTCGATTGGGACTTTGCTAAGAATCTGCCCTGCGGCGCTCCCGAGCGCGGACAACCCGCTTACTGCCATCCCGATATTTTCAAGTCGGCCAGCTATCTTCTTTACCACAACAACGGTGATGGCACGTTCACGGATGTGAGCGCGAAGTCCGGGATCGCGGCGACTCCGGGCCGCGGACTGGGCGCCGCGTTCAACGATTACGACGGCGACGGATGGCCGGATATTCTGGTGGCCAACGATCACGTCGCGGAGCAGTTGTTCCACAACAACCGTGACGGAACGTTCGCGGAGGTCGGTATGCAGACAGGCCTCGCTTATGACGAGGACGGACAAGCGTTCTCCGGGATGGGAGTCGCCTTCGAGGACTACGATAATGACGGCTGGCCGGACATTTTCATCGGAGACCTGGCGAATCAGAAATACGCTTTGTTTAAAAACCTGAAAGGCGCCTTCCAGTACGTTTCGGGCTTGACGGGCGTGGCGCGAATCAGCATGCCGCACTCAGGGTGGGGTACGGGTCTGATCGACTATGACAACGACGGCTGGAAGGACCTGTTCGTGGCGCAGTCGCACGTCATGGACAACATCGATTACTTCCAGGGCAACGTTCGCTACCTGGAACGTCTTCTCCTCCTGCGCAATGTCAGGGGGCAGTTCGAAGACGTTTCCCCGCAGAGTGGCGAGCCGTTCCGGACCCTGCAGGCCGCAAGAGGCGCCGCGTTCGGCGATCTCGATAATGACGGCCAGATCGACATTGTGGTGAACTGCCTGGATGGCGGTCCCATGCTCCTGCGCAATCAGGGAAGCGCCAATCACTGGCTGACCGTCAACACTGTCGGGACCGTCAGCAACCACGACGGCATCGGCGCGCGCCTGCATCTGGTCGGCGAATCCGGCGCGAACCAGTACGCCACCGTCACCACCGCGGGCAGCTATCTCTCGGCAAGCGATAAGCGGGCGCATTTCGGGCTCGGGGCCGACACGGCGGTCCGGTCAATCGAGATCGCGTGGCCATCGGGCATCGTGCAGAAGATCGAGCGTCCTCCGGTGGACCGGATCCTCACCGTTCGGGAACCGGCGCGGGGAGTGCAATAAAACCCGTGCCGATGCGATGGCTGCAAGTCGCCGCGATCGCCGCACTGGGCTTCTGGCTTCTTTCGGCATCCGCGCCCTCTCCTGGGCCCATTGCATTTGAGGACATCGCGCACAGCGCCGGAGTGCGCTTCGTTACCGAGAATTGCCCGACGCCGGAGAAGCATCAGCCGGAGACCATGACGGCCGGGGTGGCGCTGTTCGATTACGATGGCGACGGCCTGCTGGATATCTATCTGGTAAACGGCGCCGAGATGCCTTCGCTCGTGAAGACCGGGCCGAAATATTACAACCGACTGTTCCACAACAATGGCAATGGGACCTTCACCGACGTGACCGAACGCGCCGGCGTCGCGGGCGCGGGATACGGCATGGGCGTGGCTGTGGGCGATTACGACAACGACGGCCGCCCAGACCTGTTTCTGGCCAACGTGAACGGGAACCAGCTTTTTCACAACAACGGAGACGGAACCTTCACGGACGTCACTGCCAAAGCCGGACTGGGCGGCGCAGCGCACAACGGAAGGAAGATGTGGTCGATTTCCGCCGGCTGGTTCGATTACAACAACGACGGACTGCTCGATCTGTTCGTCTCGAATTACTGTCAGTGGGATCCGCAGCATGAGCCGGCCTGCATGGGGTTGAACGGCCGCGGTTATTGCCATCCGAACAGCTTCGCGCCGCTGCCGAACACTCTCTATCGCAACAATGGCGACGGCACGTTCACCGACGTATCGGAGGAGACCGGAATCGCCGCCGTCGAGGGCAAGGGCATGGGGGTCGTCTTCGCCGATTACGACGGCGACGGCTTTATGGACGTCTTCGTGGCCAACGACAACAGCCCGAATCGCCTGTTCCACAACCTGGGCGGAACGAAGTTCGAGGAGGTCGGGTTTCAGACGGGCGTTGCTTACAACGAAGACGGCAACGCGATCGCCGGCATGGGCGCCGATTTCCGCGACGTGAACAACGACGGCCTGCCCGATATCTGGCACACGGCCATCGAGAACGAAACGTTCCCTCTGTTCGTAAACCGAGGCGCCGGGCAGTTCGTCAATGCCGGTCAGACGAGCCGGCTCGCTCAGATCACCCGCGAGATGTCCGGCTGGTCGAACGGTGTCGCCGATCTCGATAATGACGGCTGGAAAGATCTGTTCGTCGCGCGCGGCAACGTCATGGACGACATTGACGCGATCTCGCGTCATTTCCATTATTTCGAGCCGAACGCAGTGTTCCGAAATCTCGGCAACGGGCAGTTCGCGGACGTGAGCGCGACCGCCGGCGCTGATTTCATTCGGCCCGCCCCTAACCGCGGACTCGCCTACGGAGATCTGGACAACGACGGCCGCATCGACCTTGTCGTGACGGCTCTGGGCGGTCCTGTCCGCGTGTTCCGCAATGTGACCGAGAACCACAATCACTGGATCGCTCTCAGACTCGCCGGCACGAGGAGCAACCGCATGGGCATCGGCGCGCAGGTGCGGATCGTCGCGGGCGATGGAAGGGCGCACTACGACGAAGCGACCACGAGCACCGGCTACGCGGCATCCAGTGATCCGCGAATCCATTTCGGGCTGGGGGCGTCGGCGACTGTGCGCGAAATCGAGATCCGCTGGCCTTCCGGCGCGCGACAGATGGTGCACGATGTGCGCGCGGATCGGGTCCTGACGATCGAAGAGCCGCAAGCTGGCGGTCAGCGATGAAGTTAGCGGACTATACTGTCAGCAAGGTTGCCATGATGCGTCTCCGGAGCGCAGGAGGGTTCGCATTTGTTCTGTGCACTGCGCCTTCAGCCGCCCAGTTGCCGGAGGCCTGTAAACCCCCGTCAGCCCTCATGAGCGCCATCCGCGCCACTCCGTCTGCCAGCGTCCTCGATGCCGCGGGAGCATGGTTTGCGGACAAACAGGATTTCAGATGTGCGCTGGCGGCATTTGAAGAAGCGGTTCGTCTGGAGCCGCGGTCCGCGGAAGCGCACTACGATCTTGGCGTGGAGCGTGTCCGCATGCAGCAGCTTGCGGCGGCGGCGGAGCAGTTTCGTCTCGCGCTGAAGACGCAGCCGGGAATGGTGCAGGCTCACAACTCGCTGGGCGCGGTTCTTTCAGATCTGGGGCGCGACGCTGAAGCCCAGGCCGAGTTCGAAAGCGCCCTGAAGCTGGATCCCCGGTCCGTCTTCGCGCTCGACCGCCTGGCGCAGATTCTGGCCAAAGAACGCCACTACAACGAGGCGATTCGCTACTGGAAGGATGCTCTCGCGCTGGCGCCGGAATCCCCTGAGATCAACCTGTCCATGGGCGTCGCCTTGTATCAGAACGGAGACGCGAAGGAATCGATCCGTATCCTGAGCGAACTGACCAAAGCGCATCCTGAGATGGCAACCGCTCACTTCGCCCTCGGCAACATCTTCGCGAACGAGTCTCGCTTCCGGGAGGCCGCCGATGAGTACACTGCGGTGACGCGTCTGGATCCGCAGGACACAGTGGCACTGCTTGCAGATGTGAAAGCTTTGGTGACCGTCTCGGCCTTTCAGGACGCGTTGGCGCCTGCGCAGGATTACGTGCGCCGCAAGCCGGCCGATCCCGAAGGTCGCTGGCTCCTGGGCGCGGTCTATAAAGGGATGGGCGAATACGATAAAGCGGAACCGGAGCTCCGGCGCGCAGTTGCCGGAAACGCCGAAGACTCTCAGGCGCAGTACGAGCTGGGGTTTGTGCTGGCGCGCAACAACAAGCCGAAAGAGGCTTTGACGCATCTGGAGAAAGCTGTTGCTCTGAAGCCCTCGGACCCCGCTGCTCGTTTTCAGCTCACTTCTGTCCTCCGGACTCTTGGTGACGCGAAGGGCGCTGCCGAAGCCGCTGAAGCATTCCGCCGGAGCAAGGAACAGGAGTTCAAAGTGACCCAATTGGCGGCGCAGGGCAATCAGGCAAACGAACTCCTGCAGTCGGGGCAGCCGGCGAAGGCCGCGGAGGTCTATCGGCAGATGCTGGAAGTCGATCCGAGCAATGCGCGAACGGAATACAACATGGCTCTGGCGCTGGATGCGGCGCACGATACGGCGGGAGCGCGGCAGGCGCTCGAAAAGGCGGTCAACCTCGATCCGAAGATGGCATCGGCGCGAGGTGAGCTGGGGCGGCTCGATCTGGAGGCGGGGAATCTGCCATCGGCCCGGAAGTGGCTCACCTCCGCCCTGGACGCCGATCCGCAACTGGCGTCCGCGCGCGGGAATCTGGCTGTCGTCTGCGCCATGGAAGGCGACAATACTCGGGCGGAAGAACTGCTGCGGCAGGCCCTTCAGGACGACCCGAACTACGCGCAGGGCCATCTCAATCTTGGGCTCATCCTGGCACAGCGGCAGGACTTCGCGGGGGCCGAGGTGGAGCTCGACAAAGCCCTGAGCATGACGCCAGACGATCTTCGTGTGCTGTCGGCCTCGGGCCGGGTGAAGGCTCGCCTGGGCAAGAGCGCCGAAGGTCTCGCGCTGCTGCGGAAGGTGGCGGACCTGTCTCCCCAGTCGGCGGCGGCGCATCTGGATCTGGCCATCGCGCTGGCCGGCTCCTATGACCTTCCTGGCGCGCTTACGGAAGCCTCCCTGGCAACCGAACTGGCTCCGCAGTCGGCCGCCGCGCACTTCAACCGCGGCCGCATCCTGCTCGATCTCGGCCGGGATTCAGAGGCGCGTCCCGATCTGGAAACCGCGTGCCGCCTCGCGCCGAGCATGGCGGAGCCTCACTATTTCCTGGCGGTCGTCGAGAAGCAGGCCGGCAACTACGGGCAGGCGGTCGCGCTTCTGCAGACTGTGGTGAAGTTGCAACCGCGCAATGCCACCGCGTGGTTCTCTCTGGGCCAAAGCCTCGAACACGAGTCGCGAACTCAGGACGCCATCGCGGCGTGGCGACAGGCCCTTGCCATAGAGCCGGAATACAGCCAGGCGCTGTGGAGCCTGGCCCGCGCACTGAAGCCCACTGATCCCGCCGAGGCGGAGCGGCTGACGGCCAGGTATGCCGCGCTGTTGAAGAAGAGGCGGATTCTGGACCGCGCCGCCAGCCTGGGTAACGACGCCGTCGCCGCCATGCAGGCGCACGAGTGGCCCGAAGCGGTCAGGCAGTTGAAGGAGGCCATCGAAGTCTGCGGGGACTGCCTGGTGAAAGCGGATCTGCACAAGAACCTTGGCCTGATCGACTGCCAGGCCGGCAACATCGACGACGGTGAAAAAGAGCTGCTTGCCGCCAGGGCGCTGAAGCCCGCGGACCCCGACATCGCGCGCGCACTCACGCTCATTGGGCAGGCGCGCAGCGTGCGCGCGGGATCCTCCGGGAAGGCGCGTTAGTGCTCTGCACCCGTCGGCGCGCCATTTCGTTTGCCGCCGTTGCCGCTGTCTTTTGCGTCTTCCTGGCGTCGCGGAACCAGGCCCTGTCGCAAATGGTCTCGTCCGGAGCATCGGATCAGGCCCGGCGTCCGCTCCCGCCTGGCATGAAGGCGCCCACCGTGGATTTCCGCGACGTCGCGGCACCGGCCGGACTGACCGCGGAGGTCGTCTCCGGAGAACTGGATCAGACTTACATTGTCGAAAACACAGGAACCGGCGTGGCCATCTTCGATTACGACAACGACGGCCTTCCCGATATCTTTCTGCTCCAGGGGGACCGGCTCAAGCCCGGGCCGGCGCCGCTCACTCCGCATCTCTATCACAACCTCGGCGGATTGCGCTTTGAGGACGTCACCGCTAAAGCCGGCATCGGCCATACCGGCTGGGAGCAGGGCGTCTGCGCCGGCGACCCCGACAACAGCGGCCACGTGGATCTGTTCATCGGCCAGTGGGGCCACAACGTATTCCTGCACAACATGGGCGATGGTACGTTCCGCGACGAGACGCGCGAGCGCGGGCTTTACCGCGAGGAGCCGCGCTGGAGCACCGGATGCGCGTTCGTCGATTACGACCGCGACGGCTATCTCGATCTGGTGGTGGCCAACTATGTCGATTTCAAGGCGCAGGAGACTCCGCGGCCGCGCGACAAGAGCGGCTGCAACTGGAAGGGCGTGCCCGTCCCCTGCGGTCCGCGCGGCCTCAAGGGAGAGTCAATGACCCTCTACCATAACGACGGACACGGGCACTTCATCGACGTTACTAAGCAGGCAGGCGTCGAGACGCCGCACGAGTACTATGGCTTCACCGTCCTGACCGGCGATTTCGATGACGACGGATGGCCCGACTTCTTCATCACCTGCGATTCCACGCCCAGCCTGTTTTTTCACAACAAGCACAACGGGACCTTCGAAGAGACCGGCCTGGTGAACGGACTTGCCGTGAATGAGGATGGCCGGGAGCAGGCGGGCATGGGCGCCACGGCCGCCGATTACGACGGCGACGGGCATCTTGACATTTTCAAGACCAACTTCTCGAGCGACACGAACACGCTCTACCGGAACCTCGGAGACGGAAATTTCGTCGATACCACCAGCCGCGCCGGCCTCGCGGTCCACACCCAGTACGTGAAGTGGGGGGCCGCATTCCTCGACGTCGATAATGACGGCTGGAAGGACCTGTTCATCGCCGACGGCCACGTGTATCCGTTCATCGAGAAGTACAACCTGGGCGAAGAGTTCCACCAGCCGCGCCAGTTGTTCTGGAACCGGGGCGACGGACAGTTCTACGACATGTCGTCAACCAGCGGGCCGGGTATAACGGCGAAGCATTCATCGCGGGGAGTCGCTGTCGGCGACCTCGACAACGACGGCTCCGAGGAGATTGTGGTTGTCAACCTGTTCGAGCCTCCGTCATTGCTGAAAAACTTCGGTCCGCGCGGCAACGCACTGGTGGTCCGCGCGGTGACGGCTTCCGGAAGGGATGCGATCGGCGCGCGTCTTACGCTGACCGCGGGCGGGCGCAGGCAGATTGACGAGGTGCGCAGCGGCGGGTATCACATCTCGCAGGGCGACTTCCGGGTGCACTTCGGCCTTGGCAACGCGGCGAAAGCCGATCTTGCCATCCGCTGGCCGCAGGGCAAAGTGGAAACGCTCACGGGCATCGATGCCAACCAATGGATTGTGGTCCGCGAGGGCAAGGGCATCGTGGAGCGCCACGCTTTCACTCGAAGCGCCGCTCCGAGCTGACTCGATGAAGCTTGCCGTCCAGAACAACGGGCCTGCCCGGGTGAAGTTCAACGTCGGCTGACCGATCGCCGTAGAGTACTCGGTATCTCATTGCGCGATCCGCACTCAGCTTGAGTTCGGCGAGTTGGTTCTGAGTCCACCGGAGGTCAATCCTGCCACCGCCACGTACCCGTACGCCCGTAAGACTCCCACTTGACCAACGACGCGGCAGAGCCGGCAGCACGCTGATTTCCTTGTCGGTACTCTGTATCAGCATCTCAGTAATCGCCGCCGGACCGCCGAGGTTGCCATCGATCTGGAAAGGAGGACAGAGATCGAACATGTTCGGCAGAGTGTTCTTCGTGAGCAGCAGTTTCAGGTTGGCGTACGCGTGGTCCGGGTTGCGGAGCCGCGCCCAGAGAGCGGTCCGCCAAACCTCCGACCACCCGGTTCCACCGTCTCCACGCAGCTCGAGGGTCCTCTTCGCGGCAGCGGCAAGTTCGGGAGTCGCACTGAGACTGATGTCGTGACCCGGATAAAGCGAGTACAGATGAGAGACATGCCTGTGCGCCGGCTCGGTTTCGGGATAGTCCTCAATCCATTCCTGAAGTTGTCCGCGTTTGCCAATCTGCAGTGGCGGCAGCAGCTTCCGTACCCGATCCAATTCGGACCGGAACTCTGCGTCTATCCCGAGGATCCCGGCAGCACGCCGGCAATTGTCAAAGAGCTCTCCGATGAGCTCGATGTCCATGGTGGCCGCATATGTCAGACTCGCAGGCTTACCGTTCAGGATGTACCGGTTTTCAGGCGAGGTCGAGGGATTGGTGACCAGTCGGCCTGCGAAGGGCGCTCCCGGCGGCGCTTCCACCAGAAACCCGAGTGCGAACTCAGCAGCTTCCTTCATCGCCGGATACGCCTGCCGCCGGAGGAATTCCGCATCGCCACTGAATTCGTAGTGATCCCACATCTGGTTTGCAAGCCACGCCTCACCAACCGGCCAGATTCCCCACGGACCATCCACCGGCGCGGCAGCGCGCCAGAGATCCGTGTTATGGTGCAGCACCCAACCCCTGCTGTGGTACTCTGTGCGGGCGGTCTCCGCGCCAGTGACTCGCAAATCGTCGATCAGACTCCACAGCGGCTCTTCCGTCTCCCAGAGATCCCCCGTATCAGCCTGCCAGTAATTCATCTCCAGGTTGATGTTTGTCGTCCACTTGCTGCCCCATGCAGGAGTCAGGTCCTCATTCCAGATGCCCTGCAGGTTTGCAGGTTGACCTCCGGGCCGGGAAGACGAAATGAGCAGATATCGGCCAAACTCAAAATACAGCGCGATCAGGCCGGGATCGTCATTCTCGGCAAAACTCCTGATGCGGCGGTCCGTTGCGTCGGTGGACTGGTCCTGCCCGAGGCGCACCTGTACGCGTGAAAAAAGCCGCTGAAAATCGTCGACGTGCCTTCGGCGCAACTGGTCGTACGATTTCTCGGATGCCCGGCGGACATAGCCCCGGGCGGCGTCCAGAGCATCGCCGCCGATATCGCGGTAATTCCTGAAACTCGTCGCATTACTGAACAGGATCGTCGCTGCGTTTGCGCCCGAGATTTCCAGATGCCCACCGGCGCTGCGAACTGAGCCGCCCTCGGTGAACACCCTGAGTACCGCTGCGAAGCGCATACCCGGCTTATCCCAGGAGCCGGTCCAGGACCGGGGCGAATTCTGCCGCGGCTGAATTTGACCAGTGAGTTGCAGCGTATCGTTTCCGGTGGTCGTAACGCCGGTTCCCGGCTGGGGAGAATCCATTGCCACGCTGAACGTCAACTGGCCTGGTTGACTGGACGCGATTCGAACTATCAGAACCTGGTCCGGGTACGATGCGAACACATCGCGCCGCAACTCGGTCGAGCCTGCTTTGTAAGTTGTGCCGGCAATCGCATCGTTCAGGCGAAGTTCGCGATGGTATTCCGTAACCGCTCCCTGGTCCGGGAAGTGCAAGTGGAGGTCGCAAAACGGCTGATACGGCATGAGCAGCTTCGGGTCGCCCATCAGGGCATTTGATAGCTCTTCAGCTTCGCCTGGCTTGCCGGCGAAAATCAGACGTCGTACTTCACCGAGCCGCGTGTATGCAGTCGGATTCGCGTAGTCATGCGGTGCTCCGCCCCAGAGCGTGCTTTCGTCGATCTGCAGGCGCTCATCTTCGATTCCGCCGAATACCATGGCGCCGATGCGCCCATTGCCGACAGGCAGAGCCTCGGTCCATTTTGCGGCGGGCTTGTCGTACGAAAGCCGGAAATCTGCCGCGGACACTCGGACCGCCGCGTTCAGTGAGGCTGCCGCTAACAGAAGGAGAGCGTGGCGGAATCGGCCTTGCCCGTGTTTATTACGCGAGGGACACCTTCAATGCGGCCGCGTAGTCCATGGCGGGGCTCTCCTGCCAGGAGAGTTGCACCTTCAGTCCAGCGGCGGTCTGCTCCCACGTGGGCTTTTCCGCGGCGCCCAGCACTTCGACGTTCGCGATCTTCCCCGGCTGCGTCGCTGCCGACAAGCCCAGGGATTCGATCACGAACGCGTTCGCGGGCCATCCGAGCACGATGGCATAGACCACCGTGTTGGCCTTGTTGCGCGTGAACCGAATGTCCTTCGGGCCAAGATTGTGCACACTGTTCCCCTGGAACGATCCGCTCTTGACGGAGTTCGGCCCCTCGCCATACACTTTCCACGGCCGTGTCTCGTAGATCGCTTCGCCGTTGATCTGCATCCAGGCGGCGATCTCATCGAGAACTGCGATTTCCTTGCGGTCGATCGTGCCGTCGGGCTTGCCGGGAACATTCAGGATGAACGTACCGTTCTTGCTTACCGTATCGATCATCCAGTGCAGGACATCGCGAGGCTGCATGTATCCGCCGTACTCACCGGGCGCGTCGAACAGACTGCGGCGATAGTGCCATTGCCCGAGGCAGGTCTCCGACTGCCAGGCGTAAGGCATGATTCCGCTGGTGAGTCCGCGTTCATAGTCGGCGACGATGGCCTTCGCGAGACGATCGGGAACCTCTTTGATGGTCGTCACCGCTTCCATCCGCCCGCCGTGAGTCTTCAGGTTGTGGTTGTAGAAGTACGATGCGATGTTCATGCCGCCCCATCCCAGCGGGAAGAGCGAGTTGTCGAAGTAGAGAAGATCGGGATCGTGCTGATCGATCAGGTCGCGCGTCCGGTCGTAGAAGTCCTTGACGTAGGAGATGTCGGGTAGAGCGTTCTCGGGATGTTTGGGAGCGTACAACGTCTGCGGATCGAATCCGTCCCACCAGGCGCCCTTGCCGTCGGCCGCGGTCAGCGCGCCATCGTAAGCGACGCCTTCCAACGAACCGCTCGCGTCGGCTGCATGCGCCGGCTGGAACCACCACCAGTTCCGCGCCTGATGGACGGTGACCCCGAAGCGCAGCCCATGCCTGCGCGCCGCGGCGGACCAGGTTCCGACCACATCGCGATGGGGTCCTGTGTTTACGGCGTTCCAGGGATGGTGTTTTGAATCCCATGCATCGAGGCCGTCGTGGTGGTTGGCAAGTGCGATGAATATTCTCGCGCCGGTCCTCTTGTAGCGCTGAATGAGTTCCTCTGGCTCCCAGTTGAGCAGCGTCCACTGCGCGCAGAGGTCCTTGTAACCGAACTTCGAAGGATGGCCGTAGTGTTCCAGTTGATACTTGTAGTCGCTGGAACCCTCTCTGTACATGTCGCGCGCGTACCAGTCGCCCGCTTCAGGGACGCACTGCGGGCTCCAGTGCGCCCAGATCCCGAATTTCGCGTCGCGATACCATTCCGGGGCATCGTACTGGAGGAGCGAATTCCAGGTGGGCTGGTAAGGGCCGTCGCCGCCGAGTCCGGCAATGGGGGACTCCATGGGCACGCCATCCCAGGAACCGCCCGGAACCGGCAGCTCCGGAGGCTTGCCCCAGTCGGTCGGCTTCCAGCCCTGGTCGTTCAGCTTCTCGCTTACGATTTTGCCGTCAACCAGCGCGTAGAACACGCGCTCGTGCGGCGGCTTTGCGCAGAAGGCCGCGTAGTCTTCTGTGTATTTATTGAAGCCGTTCGCCACACTGGATTGCTGAGCTCGCGCCGCCGTGCGCAGGCCCGGGATCGTAGCCGCTGCCGCGGCGATTCTGCAAAAATCTCTTCGGTTCACGGAATTTCTCCTGATTGACGCTGTACGCAGCGCCTGCGCCCTGTCGCCTCGTACGACTATATTGGGCGGCGGGCCGATCTGTCAACGATAAAGTAATCGAAAACTGCCCGGCTAGTGTCCTTCGATGGCCCTCTGTATAGTATTGGCGTGACGAACATATCAAGGTTCACGGGAAGGCGCTCGAAGGCACAGGAAGGCGATGCGTGCGTCCACTGCTCGGCGCCAATCAAGTAACCGTGCAACGCATAGACCACCGGGTGCGCCGGTGCTTCTCGGTCGTGTAGCTGGGGGGGCAGGGAGACGAATGCGCTTTCGCCCAGGGCGCCCGGGAGATGATCGGCGTGAAGCAGGGCTTCCTGGACGCTGACGCTCTTCCGGCGCCATTCTTCGTTCAACAGAACCGCGCCGGACCACTACCAGATCTGGCCCACTTCCAGCCTGCCGGACCACACTGGGCCAGATGGAACGGTCGTAAGTAACCTGTTTTCAGCCCGAGCGCCCGTAAGTCGTTGCCTGCGCTTCCATGGCATGGAAGAGGTCGTGGGTTCTAGTCTCACCACGTCCACCAATCACTTAGCCAGTCTTTTGCCAGCATACCCGGACCACCACTGGGCCAGGGCCAAATGACAACATTCGGGTTGATATTGGGCGAACTTTCAAAGAGATGGAGAGACCCCGTTTTTCACGGGTCTTCACAGGACCGTTATATCAGGGCATTTCGTGTTCAATGACAGCATCAATGTTGATTTTTGGCATCGCACTTCTATAATGGTGAATCAGCGATTCTGCCCGAGGCAGCGCGCGCATGATCAAAAGCGGTGCTCAGCGAAATCGAACGGTTGCGCAGATCGAGGGCTTTCGGCGAGCGCTCGCGCAGACAGAGCAGGAGAAACGCGGCCAACGCCGGGCTGCTATCCGGGCGAGTTACGAAGCAATGATTCGGCAACTCGAAGAGGAACTGCACGCGTACGACAAGTTGAAGACAGGAGCCCTGACTTTGCCGTCCGTTGATCGACTGGACGAAATCGCTCCCTTGATACCCAACATGCGGATTGCGAGGCTGCGCAGCCCGATGCCCATTCTGACGGCGACGCTCGGCGGATCTGATTCGATGGGCTGAACGCCCGACCTGCGGTCTGTTTCGCAACTTCCGAGACCAGGCGTGGTCCGGATACCACCTCGCTCGGTAAGCCCGGAAAGGACGGCTTGAAACGCCCATGGCGTAAATCTGGACATACGCTTCCCGCACCAGGGACTCAGTTTCCGAGGCGGTGTACCGGCTATTGTTATCGCCGGCGTCGGAGATGATGGAATTCGCTTTGCGAATGCGGTCCGGCGGCACGGCCGATGGCGCCGTCGCCGGAGACCCGGCCTACCAATCCCACTCTCACGCCGCTCCGAGAGTCGAGGCGAGTGAAATCCGCGTTCCGCGCGGCAGGTTTGCGCCTGATCCAGGATAGGCGGGTGCGGCGCGTTCAAGGTTGTCATGCGCGCCGCGCATGTGGGGAATCTGAACGAATGAAATTCCGGGGGCCAACGGCCTGATTTGCCAGGATCGTACATGCCAATGACAGCAGACGATAAGGAGCTGCACTCGGACGGCGGGGCAGGACAGACCTTGCCGGTCCTATGATTGTGTGCTCCAGCCTCCCGCAGATCCGTTCCAGAAGGGTACGAGGCCGAGGCGCTGGTCGGGAGATGTAACCTGGGCGAAGATAGAGCAGCGAGTTAGTATAGTGACGTATGTAATCGCATAACTCCAGGGATTCCGAATTATTCCACCGCTCGTCGAGACGCGAGATGACGGGGGCATGTTTTCGAGCGAAATGGATAATGTGTCCGTTCTCATACGGCGCACGATCCACCACCGGTATGTAAGTACCGTAGTTCGCCAGAACATCATCCAGAAAGTCCACCGCCCCTGTATCGCGGAGGTAGATCACGCCGGAGTTGTAACGCCTGGATCTGCCGAAGGCCATATACACAGACTTGCCGGGTGCATGAACGGTTTCAATCGGAGGAGCGCCGGGACGGAACTCGGCATCGGCATCTATGTACAGCACCGGCCCGTATTCGATCAATATTCTGAGAACCGGTAGCCGTAGCCACGCAGACTCATTCGCAGTCAGAGCGCGGCAAGCGTCTTCGATGAGCAAATGGCGGTAGCCATAGCGCTCAGAAAACTCACGATGAGTCGCGATACAGGAAGAATACCTCCGCGCAAGTCCGTTCGTGGCGACAGTAAGAATAGTCGTTTGCGCACGCACGAGGGCCTGCGAACGGACACCCGTCACCTCTGAGAGTGAGCTAACAGGAAGCCCTAACATGTCGACCTCCCCGCATTACACGCGTCAGCACAAACACCCACGACCAGTTCATCGCTCCCAGCAGCCCGTCTGAAGCCAGACTGGACCAGGCAGCTCCTCGCCACGAATAGTGCGGTATCAGGTACAGATTGACGCCAAAATTGAAGCTTGCGGCTATGATCTGCGAGATCAGGCGGAGATCCGGGCGCCCGGCTCCGCTCAGTGCGTCTCCCCCGCTGGAGTGAAAACTACGAAACAGCGGCAGAAGGCATAACCAGCGAAGTGCGTTCGTGCTGTCGGAAAACTGGTTCCCCAAAATCCGAGGGATGATTGGCGCCCCAACATAGAGCATCAGTGCTGCGAAGAATCCGATTGACGCGGTCCGAGTTAGTATTCTCGAGGCCAGTTCAGAAGTGCCGGCAATGCCGTCGGCGCCGCGTTTGAAGAAGCGCGGAAACATGGCGGCCTGAATCGCTGCCAGGGGCATGCATGCGATATCCACGAACCTGTACGCCATCGTGTAGATCCCGTTGGCCGCGTTCATGCCGTAGTGCGAGAGCATGGTCTTGTCGACATCGTTGTAAACGGTAGTCGTCGAATAGGTCATCGAGTACAGAAATCCTTCGCCCGCCCTCGCAGCCGCCACTTTCAGGGATGTTCTGGGGCGCCCGTACAGTCGAGTAATCAACCATACAGCGACCAACGCCGATATAACGGAGACGAGCAGAGTAGCTATGGCCCATCGCGCCGCGCTAACCTTTCGTAGGGTTAGCATCAGAACAATAGCAGCAACCAGCCGCAGCGTATTCGTCAGGAGATTCATAATGGCTGTCAATCGAAGCCGCTCAAAGGTCTGGAAGACACTTCCGCCGGCGATCGTTATCTGACGGCAGATGCATTCGCTGAAGGCGATTGTTGCTATCAACAACCACGTATAGGAGTGCGATACGCGCGGCCCGGCCAGCACCAGCCCAACAGTAAATACCGTCCCCAGGGTCATCGTAATCAGCAGGGTGTTGCCCCAGTATTCAGAAAACCGGGAGTTGTCCCGGCTGACATAACGGAGAAAGATGGAGGGCGAGCCGAGCGTACTATAGGCTGAGATCAGAGAAACGAAAGCCAGCGCACCGGCGTAAATGCCGTACTCGACGCTGCCCATCAGGCGGGCGATCAGAATAAAGTAGCCGGCCTGAGTCACATAACTCAAACCCTGACCGGCCAGCATCCAGTGTGCGTTGCGAGCGGCGGGGCTGTGAAGCCCTCTTCCAAGTTCGCGTCGGAGACGCGCGATCAGACCGCTCAGGTAAAGGCCTTCTGCTCTCGCGTGAAATTCAGGCGGCCCGGACTCACTCTCCTCAGGTCTTTCCTTCCGGACAGGGAGTAGCGTTTCCATATGGTTGTTCATGACAGAGTCATGCCGCGGCTCAGATTTTTCCGGCGGAGGCCGGATATGGGAACCTCGCCATCAGGCGCCCGAGGGTGATTCCTTCATCGTGGCGAATGCTCAGGCCGACGACGAATCCGGAAAATACCAGGCAAAGTTTGATGCAGAGTTCCGCGGCGCTCGCTCGGTGCCCGGGTATAAGTCCCTGCAACGTCTCGATCGCCCCGGTCGCGATGGCCAGAATAAGACTGCCGTAGCCGAGCCGATCGAATCTCCAGAACGTCAACGGGGTCGCGCAGCCGGCAAAAAGAAGAGCACGCCCTTCGCGGCCACGTACCCATACAACGCGCTGGCTGGAATACCGCCGGGGATCGGTACAAGCTCGGACGTGATCGTACAGCTGAAAAGAAGGCCCCAGATTATCCGAAGAGGCGGGCTGAACATGGGCGTCGTCATCACGATCGTCTTGTCGGCGTCGAAACGTGGACCTGAAAGCATGGTGATCACCTCGTGAACCGTCCTTTCTGTCATGTCACGGGAATGGACAGGATTGTGACTCTGTCGGTGACAGCAACCGGGAGTGAGCCGGCTGCGGAGAGCGGGGATGTTGCCATGTCTCCGTTGTCGTCGAGAGTGTAAAGCGTCGGCGCACCACCGCGGTTCTCGATATTCACCGTGACTTCCTGCGGCCGAACCGGCAGGAGTTGTTTCGTGGCCACGTTGTAACATGGCACTTCGAGCCACAGCATCAGGAAGACGGTCCCGTTTCTTTTCTCGAGCAGCAACGAATGAATATTTGCCGTGTTCCCTGTGACGGCGTAGTGCACGGCGTGCGGTGTGAATGCGGGGCCGGGGTCTTCCAGAATCCGGACCAGGCCGGCAAGCGCCAGATACGCGGGTTTGGGCGAACCGTCGTACCGCAGCAGTCCGAAGTTTTGCTCGGGATCGTGATCATTCCTGCCTTCGTCCAGAAGTTCGTAGCTGTACGTCCGGCGGACGCCTCGCATGAATTGCTCGAGAAAGACTCGCGGCATATACCGGCCGAAGACGATTTCCGGAATTCCGTCCTGAACCGCGGGAGCAGTGTCATAGCCCGTCTCGGTGCTGATGACGGGCTTCGACATTACGCTCGTCTGCCGAACCAGGTCCAGGTGCCACTCGATACTCCCGTATCCGTTCGGACCCCAGCCCGGGGTTCCGGGATTACGGCCCGCGAAGTAGTTATGGAGATTGCCCACGTCGAAATCAGAAATGACAGCGCCAAGACTGCGCCGCGCCTTTTCAGTGGTCAGAGCCGGACCGACAACCATGAATCGGGCAGTCGATGGTTCGTCCTTCACGGTGTGGTAGAGAAAACTCTGAAAGTTACGAAGCGTGTTCACCCAATCAGGATCTTGGCTGAGGTCGTATTCGTTCGGCCCTTCGTATGCCTCGAACGAGTGCGGCACGCGCTTTGGAAAGGAGGTGAGAAGCGATGCGCTCTGTCCTGGTCGGGTAACAAAGAGTCCACGGATGCCGTTCTGAGCGAGGTCTTCCAGACGCTCGTAATACTCAGGCCAGGCACTGCTGTCGAACAGACCGTTGCGAATGTGGCGAATCCGCAACTCGATCAGGCGGCTTCGAACCATCGCGAAGTTATCGCGGTAAGGCGAATTGCGGTATTCGAGATGAACATTGGTTCCGATGGTGTCGACAAACTCGTCTGAAGGCCGGGCAATTTCCGGGAACTGCCTCGAACCAGCGCCGTAAAAACGTTCGGCCCCGCCCTCTGACTGCGACGCCAGAATGTTCAGGGCTAAAGCAAGCGCCGCAACCGAGACCACGCCGAATCTGCGCCCGTGCTTTCTCGCAAGGCTGTTATGCAATAGCCGCACCACACGCCTCCCTGAGCGGACGCGCGAGGCGTTCCAGAATAGCTGGAACGCATTCGAGTCCATGCGCGAGCCGTTCAAGCTTCTCCTGGAACACCGCGTCCGGACTAAGGTAAGGACGCGTGCTCACGGCGGCGGAGAGGGCCGCGGCCGCAACTTCAACCTGAGCCCGATCAAACGCCCCGCGCAGCCGATGGCCCGGCCTGAGCTGAAGAATGCGCTTAGGCACTCTGTACACCGCGGTCTCGCACTTATAGCGATAAAAGTTCCACCACGGCTTCTGCTTCAACCTGCATTTCGAGCGATAGTCAGCGATGGCCGCTTCAGGCGTCGGGCACCGGAGAGTCAGTCGCTCCCCGTACCAGCCGAGCGTCTTACTTCGAAGCGCCTCAATGAAGGAACTGGGCGGCAGTCGCACCGGCTCATAAGGAAGCTGTAGTGAGATTGCCCAGTCCAGCCACTTGAACGCGTTGATGTTTGGCGACGTCTGAACGGGAACCCACGGAACCCGCAACGAATCGGCAGTGATCGCGGCATGCATTGCATCAGCGATGACCAGCTTTGCGCGGCGAATTCTCTGTAGCGTAACTGTACTGTCGGTACGCGGATCCAGAAAGTCAATTCCAGCCAGACGGCACGCCTCTGCCCAGTTGCCATCGCCAAGAGCCTCATAGTGAGGCATGAACACGGTTCCCTTGCGCTCGCTCTCCGGCAGCGGAGAAAACTCCGGCAGCGTATGAATCAACGCAGCTGCGTCGAGCACGCCCAGCGCGGGATCGAGTCTGAGAATCTCCGCGCTGAGGGGACCACGAACAGCGAGAATCGACCATCGTGAATCGCCGAAGCCGGCGGGGGGAGGAGCATACCCGACGCCGCTGCCCAGCACGATCCAGCGCCGCGTCGAATCGCGCATCAGGTCGCGACTAATAAGCGTTCCAATGCCGCTGAACAGAACGCCATCATCTGGCTGCCAGCACCCGGGGAGGACGCGGCGCCACATCCAGCGATTCAGATCGTCGCCAAAATTGCTCTCTCGAGGCGGTTTGAAATAAAAAAGTTCCATGACAATGGGCGTGGCGCGAAATCAGTCAACTCGAGCTACGAGGGCTCAACAGCTCACTACGGCGAGCGAAAGCGTTGAAGAATCCAACATGGATGCGCAGACCTAAGACTACAGCGCTACAAGGCGGGCTTGTTGTTGAGATGCCAAAACGCTCCGGCAGGTTTCACAAAATCATCTAAAACATCAGAGCCCACGATAGTATGAAGACCAACGTTGTTATAACAACAAAGCTTAACCGTTCCGCAGCGACATATTAAGTCAATATTGTTATTGCAACAATGCCTAACGGTTTCGCGCGCCACTTTTATATTGACATCCCTGGTTCATCACGTTAGTATTCCCATACGGGAACGCTGGATGTCCTTAAACGCTCAGAAGACGCCATGCTCGCGATAACCTGTAATTCACCTCGTTGTTAACCGCTGGGCGCTGACAGCTCGACGGAATCAATCGATAATCAGAATCTTCAGTACGTAACGTTGTTAGCGGTAAATCACGTACACGTACCTTGCGGCATTCACGTCCGTTGAGTCTTTAGTGTGGAGTGACTATTTCCATGTTTCAGAATGAAGAAACGACCGTGCATAGCCTTATCAGAATGTTCTGGCGCCGGCGCCGTACGGTGGCGCTTGTCTTTTGTTCGGTGATGCTTCTCACGGCAATCAGCGTCGTCCTGCTGCCTAAGAAGTATGAATCGCATATGAAGCTGCTGGTGAAGAACGAGCGCGCGGAACTCGTGGTCGGCCCGAACGCTAAGGATGTGGCTCGACAGGAAGAATTGACCGAATATGATCTCAACTCCGAGACAGAGCTGCTGCGAAGCACAGACGTCTTGCACGACGTGGTGCTGCGTTGCGGCCTGCTCCCGAACGAGTCCGGCGTTGTTCACGCCGCGGGCGAGCCGTCACCCCGCGCCGTGGAGAAGGCGGTGAGTTCGCTGCGCAACAATCTGACGGTCGCTCCGGTGAGGAAATCGAATGTGATCGAGGTCTCTTATCTTTCGAAGAGTCCCGAATCCGCCTACGAAGTTATGCAGGAGCTTTCGGAGCGCTACTTACAAGAGCACCTGAATCTGCATGGCACGCCGGGCACCCAGGAATTCTTCCGACAGCAGGCCGGCGCATATGAAGAACAACTGCGCAGGAACGATGCAAACCTGAGCGAGTTTCGACGGCGTTACGGGATTACCACGATGCCTGAGGAGATGGCCGCGGTATTGAAGCGCTCCATGGAGGCGAGTGGGGAGTTTGACGCCGCCGACGCGGCGGTACATGAGTACCAACACAAAGTGGCCGAGGCGGAGGCGCAGATTGCGGCGACGCAGTCGCGAGTCCTGACCCAGTCGCGCGAGTCGACGAACCAGTATTCGGTTGAGCACCTGCACACTATGCTCGTTGACCTTCAGAATCGGAGGACCGATCTTGTGGCGAAGTTCAGGTCTGATGACCGTCTGGTCACGACAGTGGATCAGCAGATCGCTGAAGTACAGGCCGCGCTCGAGCAGGCGAAGACTACACGCGCCACGGAGGAGACTACAGATATTAATCCGTTGCACGAAGACCTCAAAAAGGATCTGGCGACTGCGCGGATGGAACTTGCCGGCGCGCTCGCGCGCAGAGTGAGTCTGGCCCGCGATGTCACCGGATATCGGGAGCGGCTCGCGACTCTCGAGGGCGTCAGTCCCGAATACGATGGCCTCATGAGGGAGGCGAGACTTTCGGAAGAGGATTTCCTGCTGCACATGAAGAAGGAGGAGGAAGCACGGATTGCCGACGCCCTGGATAAGCAGAAGATAGCGAATGTCGCGATCGTCGAGCATCCCGTGGTCCCCCAGGCGCAGGCGAGTCCTAAACCGCTGCTGGACATGGCGCTCGGGTTTGTACTGGCCGTCTTCGCCAGCTTCGGTGCGGCGATCGGACTCGAATATCTCGAGAAGAATTCCGCAAAGGCGCCTTTAATCGCCGCTGCGTAAACGGCGAAACCTGAGGACGTGTTGTTAGAGAGGATGATACAGATGCGCGCGATCGTTTTGTTTTCGTTAGTTTCGGTTTTGGTCTGCGCCGAAATCGGCAACGACACAGGCAAAGCCGGTTCGAATCACGGCCTCGTTAACCGCGATCGCCGATACCGGCTGCAGTCAACGGACCAGCTGAAGATCGAATACCGATACACTCCCGAGTACAACGAAGAAGTGAACGTTCGTCCCGATGGCTTCGTGGGCCTGCAACTGCTTGGCGACGTCAAGGTGGGAGGGTTGACGGTGGACGAGGCCCGCGCGGCTATTCTCGAGAAGGCCCGAACTCGGTTGAGAGATCCGGAGATTACCGTATTGCTCGAAGAGTTCGTCGCTCCTTACTACGTCGTAGCTGGAGAGGTCAACAAGCCGGGACGGTTCGACATGCGCGGTGAGGTAACCGCCATGCAGGCGGTGGCGGTAGCGGGTGGCTTTAAAGACACGGCGAAACACTCGCAGGTAATCCTGGTACATCCGCTAAACTCCGACCTCGGGGAAGCGCGAGTGCTGAACCTCAAGGAAATGCTGAAAGGCCGGCGCCTGGAGGAGGACGTCGCCCTGAATCCAGGCGACATGCTGATTGTTCCGCAAAGCGCGATCAGCAAGATCTCGCGCTACGTACCGCTGGCCAGCCTCGGTACATTTATTTCGCTGGCAGTCCGGCAATAAGCGCGGCCCAACATGTGGCCCCAAACAGACCCTGAATAAGCTGAGGAGATTATGCATTACTGTACGCGTCTGATAACCCCGCGTGTGCTCTTCGCTCTGGAGCTGGTGATGGTGATTTGTTGCCTGGTCGCGGCATTTGCCAGGACTCTCCCCGGAGGAATCCCGGAGAGTCTGAGTACTTATCTGTCGGCTCGCATTACCGTTACGAACCTGCTGCGGGCTGCCCTCGTGCTCAGCGTGTGGGGCTTCGTAGCGCAGTCCGGGGGGCTGTACGAGAGGAACCCGAGTCATTTCCTCAGGGAGTTGCTGATCACCACCGCCGCGGCTGTAGCTGCGGCGGCGGTTCTGTACGTGAGCTTTGGCGACGATCATCGAGGAGCTTCGCGACTGGATATCAGCGTCTGCGTGTGGGTTCTGATGACGCTCGGCGTTCTGTTCGTACGCACCACCGTTGCGTTAATTGCGGGTCCGGCCTGGGCGGACCTTCGAAATCGCCGGACCGTCATGGTAGTGGGCACCGGGCCGCTCGCCCGTCGAGCTTATCGAGACATCCGAACGAAGTTACACCGTACGCACAAACTTCTCGGGTTCGTCGATGCACACGCGGAGCTGTGCACTGCGGACATGCGAACGCTGTTTCTGGGCAAGGTTGACGACCTCGAGTCGATTCTTCTGCGAAACGCAGTGGACGAGGTGGTCATCGCGTTGCCTGCGCGGTCGTGCTATCGCGAAATCGAACAGGCAGTCCGGATATGCAGCAGAGCCGGAATCGATGTGATGTATCCGGAGGATCTGCTTCCACGCCGGTATTCTTCGCCGGCGTGGGCGGGCGAACCCGGAGTCATGGTGCTCAGGGCGGCGGCGGACGACTCGCGCTTGTTCGTCAAAAGGTGCGTGGATATCGCGCTCGCTCTCGCCGGATTGATTGTCCTTGCTCCGGTGATGATAACCGTGGCAATGGCGATCAAGCTGACCAGCGATGGGCCCATAGTCTTCACGCAGGAGCGATTCGGAATGGGCCGGCGACGCTTTCGCATGTACAAGTTCAGAACGATGGTGATGGACGCGGAAGAGCGCATGAAAGCCCTCGAGAGCATGAATGAGGCGAAGGGACCGATTTTCAAGATCCGGAACGATCCACGAATTACTCGCGTCGGGCGCTTTTTGCGGCGTACATCCCTGGACGAACTTCCTCAATTGTTCAATGTATTAGTCGGCCACATGTCCCTGGTCGGCCCCAGACCGATGTCAGTCCGGGATGTGTTGTTGTTCGACCAGTCCTGGCTTATGCGGCGTTTCAGCGTAAAACCGGGTCTTACCTGCCTCTGGCAGGTGCAGGGCCGCAGCAA
This sequence comes from uncultured Acidobacteriota bacterium, assembly GCA_963780655.1. Classification (GTDB taxonomy): domain Bacteria; phylum Acidobacteriota; class Terriglobia; order Bryobacterales; family Bryobacteraceae; genus CAWACP01. Next base: position 434,240 of record CAWACP010000005.1, read on the forward strand.
TGCCAGTTTCGACCGATGGATCGCGCTGGACCTGCAGTATATCGATAACTGGTCGCTTTGGCTCGACGCCAACATACTTGCCAGGACAATACCCGCCGTGTTGAGGGGCTCGGGCGCTGTCTGAGCAACAGCTCATCAAGCTCTGTGGCTTGTCATCGCGCGCTTGCCGGCGCGTGAAGAAGAAGAAGCGATTCTTCGTTGAAAACCCTGATATCGCGTAACGGCGGTCAGGCAACCACTGCCACAAAGGTAGTTTGCTGGAGTATCTATGAACGTTGCTTTGGTTCACGACTATTTCACTCAAATGGGGGGCGCCGAACGCGTAGTTGAAGCCTTCTACCGGTTATTGCCGGATGCCACTGTGTTTACCACCGTCTCCAATCCGACGAGACTGCCGGAGGACCTTCGGAAGGCCAGGATCCAGACCTCGTGGATGCAATCGCTACCCGGCGTACATCGCCTTTATCGCCACTACTTTCTGTTGTATCCTTTCGCGGTCGCGAGTCTGGACCTCCGAGGATATGACCTGGTTATCAGTAGTTCGTCCGGCTACGCCAAAGGTGTTCGGGTCGACCGAAACGCCGTGCATATCTGCTACTGTCACACTCCGATGCGATGGGTGTGGAGATATGACGACTACACCACGCGAGAGGGTTTTGGACGTGCCCGGCGCGCGCTGTTGCCGTTCCTCATCCATGGCCTGAAGCGCTGGGACGAGAAAGCCGCCAGACAACCCGATCAGTACGTTGCCAATTCGCGCGTGGTCGCGGAGCGCATCTGGTCTGCTTATCACCGCGAGGCCATTGTGATTCCCCCGCCAATCGATGTCCACCGGTTCCGGCCAGGTCCGGTTCAGGATGACTTCTATCTCGTCATCTCGCGGCTGGTCGGCTACAAGCGAATCGATCTCGCCGTCGAAGCCTGCTCGGCTCTGCAGCGGCGGCTGATCGTAATTGGCGATGGACCGGACCGGGGGCGTCTGGAGCGCTTGAAAGGCCCCACCGTGCAGTTCATTGGACGCCAAACGGACGAGGTGGTGAGAGCGCACGCCAGTTCCTGTCGCGCATTGCTCTTCCCAGGGGAGGAGGACTTCGGCATGGTTCCGCTCGAGGTGAACGCTGCGGGCAGGCCAGTCATCGCTTATCGTGGCGGCGCAGCCGTTGAAACTGTGATCGACGGGGCGACGGGAGTGTTCTTCGATCGCGCCTCCGCTGATTCCCTTGCGGGCGCCATAGAACGTTTCGAGACGATGACCTGGAGCGCCGGCGACATCCGCGCGCACGCGGAGAGTTTTGGGACCTCTGTGTTCGAATCGCGTTTTATGGATCTTCTCTCATCCGTGATGCCGGGCTTCGAACTTTTGCGTGCGGCGGTGGCGTGATGAGGGCGCCGGGGACGGAGAACAGGCATGGTAAATGAGAAGCCCGGTGCGATTACGGAGAGTGCCGCACCCATACCGGCATGGGAGACCAGAGTCACGTCAATTGGATCCGCCACGGCTGCGCAACCGGTGGCCGAGACAATTCGGCGGCCGAGGGTGCTTCTCGTTCCGAATGCAGCTTCGTGGATCATCGGGCAGATGGCAGAGCAGATCACAAAGCGCTTCAGTGACCGATTCGAGTTCTGGCTGCTTACCGATAAGATGATCCGGCTTCGTCCGGACCTCGTTCGTGCCCTGGCGCCTGCCATGGATTTCATGTTCCCTTTGACCGACAAGGGAGCTCACTTACTCCGACAGGCAATGAAGCCGTTTACGCTGCCGTCACTTCTCTGGATCCATCACGTGAGTAACTGGGGACCTACTATGCGGGAGGCAGTAGAGACCTCGGATGAAGTGATCGTCTGCACGCCGGAATGGGGGAATGAGGTCGGCGGCCGCTGTCGAGTGGAAACGGCCGTAACCGTAGTTCCGCACGGCGTGGACCTCGCGTCCTTTCGCCGCCTGCCGCGACAAAGAAGACGTCTGGGAATGCCTGAAGACGCCTTTGTGGCAGGCTTTGTCGGCTCAAAGACAAGCAACCTCGACGAAGGCCGTAAAGGGGTCGATATCCTGATGGCGGCGTTGCATAGCCTGCGTGAGCGGGTTCCGCGGCTGCACGTGGCCTTTCTTGGCCTCGGTTGGGAGACCGAGGTCCGGAGGCTGCGGGCTGAAAACATCTCGGCCCATTACGTCGGCTTTCTTCCGCAGGCCCGCCTTGCTGAATTCTATTCGAGCATCGACGCCTACGTAATGACATCGCGCATCGAGGGCGGACCGTGCACCGTACTCGAAGCGATGGCCTGCGAAACGCCGGTGGTGGCGACTCGGGTTGGCCTTGTGCCTCGAACCATCGAGGATGGCCGGAATGGCTTTTCCACGCCGATCGACGATTTCGAGATGATTGCCGATCGGCTCGGCCGCATCGCGGAGTCGGCGGATCTGGCACGGAGTATCGGTGCGGCGGCGCGCAAAACGGTAGATCCGGATGTCGCCTGGTCCCATGTACTGGATCGCCTTGAGGCGCCCTTGACCCGCATGGCGGCTCGTTCGCGTCGACTCAGCTCGGACATTCCCGTCAGCCAGGCGAGCGCCTCCAGACTGCGCGGCGGAGTGCATGCAGCCGACGGGCTACTCTGGGCCGCCGCCAGCTTCTGTCAAAGGATGGTGAGCGCTCGTGTGGCGTGCCTCATGGTGAAAGCGTGCCTGGCAGAGTCCCGTGTGACGGACGTGTTGCGCGGAATCGGTTTGGTAACGCGCCTCAGCTTTCGTCCTTACCGTCGAGTGGCCACTGCCGCGGAGCGGAGTAAAGATCGGGTGAAGGCGGCCCCGCACGGCCCTTGCGTCTTTTACAACCACACCAGTCAGATAAGCGGCGCTGAGCGCATGCTACTGCTCACGCTCGGGCATCTTCCCGAGCACGCGAAGGACGCCGCGTTGATCTGCCCCGCTGACGGACCGTTGCGCGCACGGGCAGAAGCAATGGGAATCAAATGGTATCCCGCGCCTGCGCTGAATGCTCGTTTCACCAGGAATCCACTGGAGACGATCGGATACGCGATCTCCGCCGCCGCGGCCATCCGCGGTCTGCGCCGCATGCTCATCGACCTCTCGCCGGACCTCGTGCATGCGAACAGCGTTCGCGCGGGCATGGTGGCCACCATCTCCACACTCGGCTCCGGAGTGCCGGTGATCTGGCACGTTCACGATATTCTTCCACGCCATCCGGTAACCACGCTGGTGCGCTTCATAGCGCGCCGTTGCGGACGCGTGCACGTGCTGGGGTGCTCTCAGGCCGCGGCCCGCAGCGTCCTCCAGGGTGATTCAACCGGTCAGCCGGAGCGTCTGACGGTTATTCACAATGGCATCGATGTGGAACGGTTCTCGTCAGCCGGTGGTGATCGGCAGGCTACCCGGCGGTCGTTCGGCTTCGATGACGATTCGTTTATCGTGGGTATCGTCGGACAGATCACGCCGCGTAAGGGACACCTCACACTGCTGAAGGCATTCGCACTGTTGAGGCTGTCCGTACCTCATGCGCGCCTGGTAGTGGCTGGAGCCCCTTTGTTCAATCGCGACCACAAGTATCTGGACACCCTCAGGCGTGAGGCAGAGCGGCGGGACCTTGACAACTATGTACGATTCGCCGGACCGCGAGAGGATGTTCCGGCCGTAATGCGGGCGCTGGATCTGCTGGTGTTGAGTTCAGAGCTGGAGCCTTTCGGGCTGGTGCTTCCCGAGGCAATGATCATGGGCACGCCCGTTCTGGCCACGCGCTCGGGCGGACCGGAAGAGATTATAGAACACGGCGTCAACGGCCACCTCGCGCCTGTTGGCGACGTGACGGCTCTTGCCGAAGCGTTGGTCGAACTTGCCGCCAATCCCGCGCTTCGGGCCGCCTACAGTGAACAAGGCCCAATGTCGGTGAAGAATCGTTTTTCAAGCGAAACATACATGCAGAAGTTGTGCGAGCTGCACAGCCGCCTCCAGGGCGCTCACCATCGGCGTGCTGAGCAAAGCGACCCCGCGTTGATCGGAATGGATGGAGAAGCGTACTGATGGATGACGCAACCATCGCCGGAAACATAGATTCTCTGATCGGCGCAAACCCCGCCTTCCCTACCTCCGGACAGCGCATCGCCCATTTGAGCGCCTCGCACGATGAGCGCGGCGAAGGACTGCTCCGATTCACTCCCGCCATCTTCTTTCTCATGACCGCGGCTCTGATGAGCGCCGGCGTGATGCATTATCTTTATCCGCTCGCGGCTCTCTGCCTTGCCGTGCTTCTGTACTGGCGGGCGCCGGTGACCTATGTTTCGTTCGTTTGGTGGTTGTGGTTCCTGTCTCCGTTGGTCAGGCGCATAGTTGACTTTCACAGCGGCTGGCTCGATCCAAGCCCGCTGCTGCTCGCCCCCCCGCTGGCAAGCTTTGCGTGCGCGCCCAGCATGTTCCGCTACGGAGGACTTTGGAGGCGTGGCGAGGGCTTCCCGTTTACTATCGCACTTACAAGCGTGTTGTACGGCTTCATCGTCGGTCTTATCGCCCTGCCGGCAAAGGCAGTGCTGACAGCATCCATAGGATGGTTTTGTCCGCTTCTGTTCGGCTTCCACCTGTATTGGGCGCATAGTGAAACCGGTCGCGCTGAAGCATTCATCCGGGCTACCCGGCGCGCGTTCACCTGGGGTGTGCTGGTCATGGGCGTTTACGGAGTGGTTCAGTTGGTCATCGCGCCCGGGTGGGATCGTATGTGGCTGGTCGAAACCGCCGCCACCGCGATGGGTACGCCCGAACCATTTGGCATTCGCGTGTTCAGCACCATGAACGCTCCGGGGCCGCTGGGAGTGGTGCTCACGGCCGGTCTCCTTCTGATGGTAGGTCAGCGCGGGTTACTTACGGTTGTATCGACTGTCGCGGGCTATCTTTCCCTGATTCTGTGTCTGGTGCGCGCTGCCTGGCTGGGATGGGTAGCGGGCGCGGTCGCTCTGGTGATCCGAAGGAAGAAGCAGGCCGCCGCATTTATCGTGGTAATCGTTCTCCTCGGCGGCTGTGTATTATTCCTGTCCACATTCGAACCGGTGCAGAATATCGTCCAAAGTCGCCTGAGTTCGTTCGCGAGTCTGAAAGACGACGCTAGTTATCAGGACCGCGAGAGTGGTTACAAGCAGACTCTCGGACTCATGCTCACGGAACCTTTCGGCCAGGGGATTGGGATCATGGAACTCGAGAATATACGCGTTCCGCAGCAGGGTCCCCACGACAGTTGCCTTTGGGAGATATTGCTGTCGCTGGGCTGGTTCGCAGGAGGGGCGTATCTAACCGGCCTTGCCGTATTGATGTCTTCTCTTGTGAAGGCGCGCGGAGCCCGGGAGGATTTCTATATTGCCGCCAGCAGCATTTGTATCGGCATTCTGGCCCAGTTTCTCCTTGGAAGCATCGTCATCGGAATATCCGGCGTCGTCTTCTGGGGCTTTGCCGGCATGTGTATGGGCCAGCGAGCGGCAACCAGCCGGAGAGAGGCGGAACGACTGTCCTGATGATAAGACGTTCGCAGTCCACTCGCCGCATCCGCTCGTCGAATTTGACGAAACGCAGGCGCATCCGCCGGCGAAGGTCCGGATCAGGCCACGGTCTGGAAGCCACTATACAATCCATCGGCTCCAGATTTCTCACGGTATTGCTGAATGCGGCTACCGGGATCGTCACCGCGCGTGCGCTGCACGCCGCGGGTCGGGGTGAGTTAGCGGCCATCGCCGTCTGGCCAAATTTTCTGGCCAGCGCGATGACGCTGGGTCTTCCAAGCGCGCTGCTCTACCACAGCAGAATCGATGCGCAGAGTCGCGCCACGCTTCTCCGGGCGGCGCTGCCACTTGCGCTGGCGCTCGGTCTCATTGCTACGGCGATCGGAGTGTTCGGCGTCCCCTTCTGGCTGGCGCAGTATCCCCCGGACATCATTCATGCAGCACAGTTATTCATGCTGAATGCCCCAGTTTCGATAATTATCCTTGTCGCGCGTGCAGCCTGTGAGGCTCAAGACGATTTCTTCGGGTCGAGCATCTCACTGTGCCTCGTCCCGCTCTCCAGTCTGCTCGCGCTCATCTCGATCCAGTTGAGCCGGGGCCTGACGCCGGTCAGCGCCGGTATTGGATATCTGGCGGGAGGCATACCGGCGTGCATCTGGCTGTTAATGCGAGTGGGCCTGCCATTACGGCGGTCGGTAACAAGCGTGTTTGAATCGACAAAACGGCTGCTTGGGTACGGCGTGCGCTCATACGGCGTGGACCTCTGCGGAACATTTTCCCTTTACGCCGATCAGGTGCTGGTCATCCATCTGCTTAGTCCGGCGTCAATGGGCGCGTGGGTTGTCGCCTTAAGCCTGTCAAGAGTGCTGAACATCATCCACGCCGGCGTGGCTACCGTTGCGTTCCCGAAGGCCATTGCGATTGGTCGAGGGGAGTTGATGGCTTTGACCAGCCGAGCGACGCGAATCAGCAATCTTCTTGCCCTCGGCGGTGGCGCGGTGCTGGCGTTGCTGGGTCCTTTGGCGCTCCCGAGGGTCTACGGGCGAGACTATGCCCAGGCAGCCCGCGTTCTCGAATTGCTCATCATCGAGGTTGTTCTGACCGGAGCAACCCTCGTGCTAACCCAGGCTTTCATGGCACTCGGTCGTCCGGGCCTGGTTACCATCGTTCAGTCAAGCGGGCTGCTATTAGCGCTTCCGCTGTTGCTGTTGCTGGTTCCGCAGATGGGCATAACCGGAGCGGGGCTGGCTCTTCTGATAGCGAGCCTCGCTCGCCTGGTGATCACGCTTTGCAGTTTTCCGCTGGTGCTGCGGTTGCCTGTACCGCCGATCCTGCCGACAATTGCCGACGTTCGCTTTCTGATTGTAGAGTTACACACCGCTTATCGGCGATTCCTGATCAGTTCTTCCGTGGATGTCGCTTCCGCTCAGCCCGCGGGCCGCTTCAAAGGTCCGGCGGGGCTCTTCCGGGGCGAAGTGGAAATGGCAGGCGCTTCGGCGCGCACTCACGCTCTGTCACACGGAAAGGCCGAGTAATGCAATCGAAACCTGAGTTACTCCCACTTACCGGGCTGCGGGCGTTCGCGGCCTTCTGGGTGGTGTGCCATCATCTGCGGATGTATTTCGTGGATCTGTTTCACGCACTCCCCGCGGTGGTTCAGACGCTGATCAATTCGGGAGATCGCGGCGTTGATCTCTTCTTTATCCTGAGCGGCTTTGTGATCGCCTACAACTATCAGGACCGGTTTGCGCAGTTTCGACTCAGGCAGTACGGTTCCTTTCTGTGGATGCGTCTCGCCCGCCTCTACCCCGTGCACCTGATAACGCTTCTGGGAACGCTTCTTCTCTATCTCGCCGCGCGCGATTACGGGGCCCACATCAATACAGGGCCCCGGGCCTGGACCGCCGCCGCTTTCATCGCCAACCTCTTTATGGTCCACCACTGGCTGCCGGGCGCCGCGCTGAGTTGGAATTATCCCGCCTGGTCCATCAGTTGTGAGTGGCTGGCCTACCTTGCGTTCCCACTTATCGTCCGGCGCGCTCGAAAAGTTTCCGGCACAACGGCGCTGGCGCTCCTTGTCGGCGCTCCACTGTTTGTACTCTGCATCCTGTTCGAGATTGGCGCAGGCGCTGATCTGGCGAGGATCGCATGCGAGTTCTCCGCGGGCTGTTTTCTGTATCTGCTGTTCAGAACAGGGGTGTGGGCCCGAGGAAGCAGATGGCTGGTCTACTCGGGCCTGGCGCTCGGTCTGGTCATCCTGTGCGCATCGCCTTTCCTCAATCCCACATGGCTGGTTTTCTCATTCGCCCTGGTGATCTATGGAACGGCCTGGTCGGCTGATGTGTTCAGTTCGGTGCTGGCGTCGAGGCCGGCGCTCTTCTGGGGGAAGGCCTCCTACTCGCTTTATATGACTCATGCACTGGTCTATATCGTGGTCCGACAGTTACTACCGCTGAAGCCGGACGGCGGCACGCCGCAGTCCCTCCTTATCCTGGGAGCGTGGCTGGCCGCGATGTCGGCTGTGGGCGCCGTCTGCTATCTTCTCATCGAAGAACCGGGGAGGAAAATCATGCGGCGAGCTCAGGGCCGTTGGTCGTCTCGTCTGCCGTCCCTGAGCGCCGGGAGTGCGGGACGGCGTGCGATGCAGCCGGCCGCGTCCGACCTCGGGGAAGCCACCGTCCCGGCCACCGAGAGATAACCATGGTCATCAAGCCCCCACTTACTATCGGTGTGTTAGTCTGCACGTGGCGACGCCCGGACTCTCTCACACGCTGTCTGGGCGGCCTCTCGCTCCAGCAGCGAACTCCCGATGACGTAATGATCGTCGTCCGCGAAACGGATCTGGCCACTCAGCAGTTTCTGAAATCGCGATCCGATGATGGCCTGCCCATCCGCATGTTGCTGGTAGCGCCGCCGGGGACAGTGGCCGCGCTTAACACGGGCCTGAGCAGTTGCAGCGCGGACATTCTGGCTATCTGCGACGATGACACCGTGGCCCATCCGGACTGGCTGCAGCGCATTTTCGAGCACTTTGCGCAGGACAGCAATCTGGGAGGTCTGGGCGGACGCGACCGCTGTCACAACGGCCTGTCTTTTGACGATCGAAAGATGGCGGTGGTGGGGAAGCTGCAGTGGTTTGGCCGAATGATCGGCTACCATCACGTGGGATTTGGAAAACCGCGCGACGTTCACATGCTCAAGGGAGCCAACATGAGCTATCGCGCCCAGGCTATCGCCAGACAGCGTTTCGACATACGTCTTCGGGGCAGCGGCGCGCAGGCATACGAGGATATTGCGTTCTCGCTTGGCGTACGCCGGGCCGGCTGGAAATTGGTCTATGACCCGGCCGTGATGGTGGACCACTATGAGGGGCCGCGCGACGACACGCGGCATTACAGTTCCACGATGCCGGTCAAAGACGTCGAGGGCTTTCGGGATTTCGCGTATAACGGGGTGGTTGCCATTTGGGATGAGTTTTCGATATTTCGCCACCTCGTTTTTCTCGTCTGGTCCATGCTCATTGGCGTCAGGGTCTGTCCTGGGCTGGTCCAGGCCATCCGGTTCACTCCGAAGATGGGGCCCAGAGCGTCCTGGCACAGATTCTGGATTGCGCAGCAGGGAATTGTGAGTGCCTACGCCAACCTTATTCGCGCACGCCGAAACAGGGCCGCCAACCAACAACCCGAGACGCGTGCAATTACAAAAACGCCGGTCGAGTTACGTCCCACGGAGTAGCTGATAATGACGAAGCCGTTGACCATCTTTGCGTCCTTTCCTACATCGCCTTTCACCGATTGCCGATCGAACGGCGATGGCCTGGTAGCCTGGAACTTCGTCAGATCCCTGGCCGAACGTGGTCACTCCATGCATGTCGTTACGCCGTACGCCTCGCTTCGGCACTCTCCGCCGGCGAGCGTGAAGGTCCATCAGATGTCGGAAACGGAACCACGCCGGAAGACGCCGGCCCTCGCTTACATGGCATGGAGCCGACGGATGCTGGGACGTATCCGAAAAGAATCGCATGTCGACCTGATACACGAACTCAATCCGGTGTTTTCGGCCCTGAGCCTGGCGTTCACAGGCTGCGGATTACCCGTGGTGCTTGGGCCACACTCCTCGCGGTGGCCCGCAGATGCCGATTCCCTTTCCAGCGATACGGACGGACCTCAACGGCCGATGCCGACGTGGTTAAAAGATGCCTGCGTCAGCGTGCAGCATCGGCAGGCGCGGGCGGTGCTGCTGTCCACTCCGGCGGCGCTGAACAATGTAACTCGGCCTGAGCGCCTCCTCGACAAACTGTTCCTTCTGCCGCCGGGGGTGGACGACGTCCACTTTTCGCCTTCCCCCGCCGAGTCCGGCGCGACCCCGGTCATTCTCTATCTGGCCAATGTCGTCGTGCGGAAAGGGATCTTCACGCTGCTGGATGCGTTCGAGATTGTAGCCCGCCGAGTCGAAAACGTCAGACTGCTGATCGCGGGCTCCGGACCGGACCTGGCCGCGGTACGAGCCAGAGTTGCGGCCGCTGATTACGCCGGCAGAGTTGAGTTCGCCGGAAACGTGAGCCGGGATCAGGTTCCGGCTCTGATGCGCGGAAGCGCCGTTTACTGTCTGCCTTCGCATGGCGAGCCGTTCGGGATGAGTGCGGTGGAGGCGATGGCCTGCGGGAAACCCTTGGTGGTTACCGGCTCGGGCGGCCCTGGCTATATCGTTTCCGCCGAAGGCGGCCGCAGGGTCCCCGTTCGCGACGCGGAGTCCCTGGCCACGGCAATTACCGAAATACTGCTCGATGATGAACTGCGCGCGAAGATGGGGGCGCACAATCGGGCGCAGGTCGAAAGCCTCTATTCCTGGGGCCGTGTTGCTTCGCGGCTCGAACGGATCTACGAGTATGCGCTCACGGGCGCCGCCGATCGCGATCGCATGACCATCGCCGACGTGGCCGAATATCGCCGGCGCTCGGCGTCGGGCACGGGCGCACGTTTGTCGAGGGATCGGCGTGGCCCGGGCGCGGCAACATTGGAGCTGCGGGGATGACATCGAAACCTATTCGCGTTCTCCACCTCCTGAACGACGTTACCGACCGGGGCAACGGAGTGGTCAATGCGGCCATCGACATCGCCATCGGACAAGCGGAGCAGGGACTTGCCGTTGCTGTTTGTTCCGCGGGCGGCGAGTACGTCGAACTGCTCGAGTCCTCTGGCGTGCGGCACTTCCAACTGGATCAACGCAGAACGCCGTTCCGGCTACTCCGCGCTGCTCTCAGACTGCGTCGCATTGTCAGGCAGTTCGAGCCTGACATCTTGCATGCGCACATGGTGACGGGCCTTTTTCTTGCCTGGGCCCAACGAACCGGCGTCCCGCTTGTCTCGCACGTTCACAACGTGCACCAGCGGAGTTCGGTTGCGATGAAACTGGCGCACCGCGTCATTACCGTGAGCGATGCGGTGGCGGCGTACATGGAGGCTCAGGGTATTCCCGGGGACCGCATCCGCGTGGTGCTCTGCGGCGCACTCGGCAGCCCCCGGCTTCCGGCCATCGCTCAATGCCCGCCTACTCAGTTGCTGCAACCGGCCATCGTCACCGTTGCCGGCATGAACCATCGTAAGGGGATTATTCCTTTGCTCGCGGCCTTCGAGCGGGTGGCTGGCGCACGTCACGACGCCCACCTGTACATTGTGGGCGACGGACCCGATCGCGCGGAATTTGAAGAGCGTGCGCTGCGCTCGCCTTTCTTCAAACGAATTCACTTTCACGGCTTTCAACGCAACCCTCTCCCATACATGATCGCGGCGCACACGTTCGTTCTGGCCTCCATCCGCGAGTCATTTGGTCTCGTTCTGACGGAAGCCAGGGAGTGCGGGTGCGCGATTATCGCGAGCGATGTGGATGGCATACCGGAAGCACTCGATGGCGGCCGAGCGGGTCTGCTGGTGCCACCCGGAGACGTGGCGGCCCTTGCCGATGCCTTGTCCCTGCTGCTGGAGAACCCCGCGGAACACGAGCGTCTGCGCGCAATCGCGCCCACGAACCTCGGTCGGTTCTCGGTTGCGCGAATGGCAGCGGAAACAGTGAGCGTGTATAACGAATTGCTTCGGCGCGAGAAAACGCCGGCCCGGGAATTCGTCATCGAGCCGGCGGAACGGGTGTAATGCGCGCAGCCTGTTACGGGAACGCGATAACAGTCACTCTATCGCTAAGCGCCAGGGTCATTGCATTGCCCGACCACGCCGCCGGCGACGCGGCCATGCTGCCGTCGTCGGCCAGGCTATAGACGGTTGGCGCCTCGACGGCGTGCCCGACTGTAATCGTCACGCTTTGTGGCGGCGCGGTGATCATCTGACGAGACACGACATCGTAGCACGGCGCCTCAATCCAGAGAATCAGGAACATTGTTCCGTCGCGTTTCTCCAGCAGCAGATTGTGAACATTCGCCGTGTTGCCGGAAAGAGTATACTGCAGCGTGCCCGGCACGAACGCGGGGCCAGGATCCTTTAACAGACCAATCAGATTCGCAAGCGCAGTGAAGGAAGGCTTCGGCGTACCGTCGTTCCGGATCAGGCCGAAATTGTACTGAGAATTGAGAGGATCCGCGCCCTCATCCACGAGTTCGTATGTATATGTACGGAGGACGCCTGCCCTGAACTGTTCGAGAAATACGCGCGGCATATAACGCCCGGTGACAAGTTCCGGGGTGCCCTCGTTGGTAGCCGGGGCGGTATCGTAACCGGTCTCAGTGGCCATCACCGGCTTCGATGCGTTGAACATCCGCTCCACATTCAGGTTCCATTCGATGCTGCCGTAGTTGTTGGGGCCCCATCCCAGTGTTCCGGGATTGCGGCCGCCAAAGTAATCGTGGATGTTGCCGACATCAAACCACGCGCTGATGTCCCCGACTTGTGTAAATGCCTGCTGGGTTGTCAGCGCGGGCGCCAGAACCGGGAACTGCGCGGTGGCAGGATCGTTCTTCACCGCCTGGTAGAGCATCGCCTGGCTGGATTGCAAGGCGGTAACCCAGTTCGGATCTCCGCTGATGTCCAGTTCGTTAGGAGGCTCGTATCCCTCAAACGAGTCCGGAACAAGGGAAGGAAACGTCGTAATGAAAGCTGCGCTCTGTCCGAGTTTCGAGACGAACAGACCCTTGACGCCTGCCTTCCCGAGATCCTCATATCGATTGTAATAATCGGGCAGGGTTGTATTCACCAGTCCTCCTCGCACATGCCGAATGCCAAGTTGAACCAGACGGGATTTGATCATCGCGTAGTTCGTGTAGTAAGGAGTGTTGGTGTAGTCCAGGTGGACGTTGGTCCCTATGGAATCGACGAAAGAATCCGCGGAGGATGCCTGCGTTCCGTTTCCGTTCACGCACGAAAATTGAGCGCTGACGGCCTTTGCCGAAGCCATCGACACAGTCCCTACATTGGTCCAGGTCGACAAAGCGCCGGTGAACTGCACAAACGTGCAGTTTGCAGCAGCACGCGCCACAACCAGGACGTTGTAGGTGGGAGGGTAATAGCCGTCAGTGGATGTCGGGTTCGTAGCGATTACTCCGGCGCCCGGCGGACTTACTGCCGTGGTGAGGCGATACTGAGGCGAATACTGCGCCGTGTAAGTTGTCGCCGATGCCGGAGTTGTAATCGTCCTGACGGCCAGGCTGCTGTCCGCCCAGCGGCTGAATATCCAGCTCGTGGACCCCTGATATTGAGGACTCAGCGCTTGCAGCGTATGCTTCGTCCCGGGATTCCATGACAGGCTTGCGGGGCTCACGGATGTTGCGCCATCTATGTTTACGTTGAGCCCGGCCGGGCTGGTGACGACGCTCACCGGCACTGGCGGACAGGAGAATGTCGCAATGACACTTCTCGGCGCCGCGCCCATAACAAAGCTCGTGATGGCCGTACTGCTGGTAACACCGCCGCTGAAGCCAGCGAACGTGCACCCCGGGGTGGGGTTCGCGGTCATCTGAACGGTTGTCGATTGCCAGTAGTAGCCGTCCGATGCCGGTGGATTTATCGTCACCACTCCACCCACTGGGGGATTCGAAGTGACGCTCAACTTGCACTGGGAAACAAAGTAGGCTGTGTACGACTTCGCAGCCGATGGGGTCACGATCGTATGCGTGACAGTCCCCCCGTCGCTCCAGGAAGTAAAGAGCCATTTCACCGACCCCAGATACTGAGTGCTGTTCAGATCCAGCGTGTGAGTGGACCCGGGGACCCAGTTCACGGTTTGTGGCGCCTGCATCGAGACGCCGTCCAGCTTTATATCCAGAGCGGTCGACTTCGTGTTAAAGGTTATCGGAACTGTCTGGGAGCCTGCACCCACAGCCTCCCCCGAGCCGACAGCCAGTAATCCGAGGCCAATGGTCGCAACTATGACAAGGGTACTGCACTTATGAACACGCATATACATGAACACACAACTCCTCCGATGCTGACAGTGACTAAGTAAACGCTTTATCAATAGTGGGCACCAGCCCTCAGAGTTCTGCGATCTCGCCTGAGCTGGGCCTGCTTCGACGGCGCGTACACGAGTATTTATCGGCCTGTTGGAGTCGAATCCACACGGTTCTTCGCCTTAGCGTGTTGCAGGGAATGGTACCAGGCCGGCTGCCGCCGGAGTTTTCCGCACGAGCGCCGAGTGGGTCCCCTGACTGCGAGGGAAAACTGAATCCGTTTGGTTTTCACTCAGGCCGACCTGCAGGAGACATGCTGCACCGGCGGGGTCATCGGTTTCCGCATCGCGTTATTTAGGAACAAAAGCGGCTGATCGCAAGCAGGAACGCCAGCCGCTGAAATCCACCAGTTGGCTCAGGGCGCACAATATTGCCTCGGCGCTGATCGAAAACAGAATTCCCAGTGCAGTCGCGGACTTTCGACGGATTCGTCGACAGATAGACGAAACCGCTTCCAGCGAGATGGGCAGATCGCCCGCGGCGGCAAGACTCGCCGACAGCACGATATTCACCCGATCCTCGCCGCTGTAAACCGGAGCGGCGCCAGCATCAGAGACGTGCACCGGCGTTGGCCCTGCCCACACCGTCACATTGCTCTTGTTGCCGTTCCTGATATCCAAACCGTACATGACGAGAATCGCCTCGTTCGGCCTGAAGACATTGGTCGGCTTCATGACTCAGACAAAGGCGAAGATCATATTCTGAAAATCGTACGCTGGCTCCGCTTCGCCCGCAGTGATGCGACTCACGGGTTCTCCACCAGCCAGACGTTTGCGCTCGAGGTGTCGCTGACGATCGCAACGTATTTTCCATTTGGGGGAAGGTGTCTCCACGCAGAACTGCGATGCCAGCAGCATCGCGACAGAGGTGCAAAACACCAGAAGCACCGTCGCGAGGCGTTGTGGCCTCAGCCCGTGAGACAGCCGGTAATCCACCGAAAATGCCACCAGACCCGAGCGCGCAAGAAACTGCCCCATGTTGCGCATGGTGCTCTTGTCCAGATCGGCCCAGCCGCCGCCATGGATGAGCACCACCGCTGGCCGAGCCCCGGGTCCGTCAGCTGCCGGCTCGTATACATCCAGGTGCAGCGCCACACCATTCACAGCAGCGTACTGGACATCCGGTGCGACATTCACGGACGGGCTGACCGCTTCCTGCCCACACGCGAATGCTACGGCCGCGACAAGGCCAGCGGCGTGGAAGCTCTACTGCTCATTCGTCGATCGTACCGAGCGCGCAGCAGAGCATCGACGAGGCCTGCGCTGAGGTGCGCACGCGTTTCCTCCGGAGCGCGACTGCAGCGGCTTCGCGCCGAATTAGCCATAGGCTGCATTGTGCCGCGTTGGTCCCAGGCACTTTACTTCGGCTTTGGCTTCAGATCTAACTAACTAACTAGCCAAGGGCTCCGCCCTTGATATCCCTGCGGGATATGGAAGTCAGGAGTCAGAAGACGAGGAAGTCAGAATGGCGGCGCGGTAGGCGTTGAGGAGACGACTAACCTCTTCCAGCGACTTCATCAACGGCGCGGTATCACCGTAGCCGAGATCCTGGGCAAGGATCAGGAAGTACCGAGTTTCTTCAAGGGAACTCTCCGCCATGTTGAGAAACCGTGCCTTCTCGGTCCGGCTGCGGCGCCGGAATCTTTCGGCAATATTGGCCGGAACGGACACGGCGGAACGGCGCATTTGCAGCGACAAACCGTAGGTCTCCGGCTTCGGGAAAGCGGCCGTGAGCGTGTAGACCGCCAAGACGACTTCGTGGGCTTTGCGCCACACCAGCAGGTCCTGAAAACTCTTCGCGGATGGCCGTTGGTCGGGCATAAAAAAGGAGGCGTTCAGAGGGATAAACTTCCAGGTATCTGACCACACTGGAGGTTCCCCATGAACGCCTTTTACGAACATCACCACGATAGCATCCGATTCGGTTACCGCTGCTTTGACCGGCTTCTGCTCAACGGCTTGATCCAACCGTTTCAGCAGCCGGAGCGAGTGATCGGCTTCTTCAACACCTATCGCCAGCAATATCCCGTTAGCCGCGATGTGCTACGCGATATCGCCACTCAGTTCCAGAACTGGACCGTGAACCGGTCGCAAAAATGGGGAGCGCCAATTCTGGAAGCACCCGAAGACCGCCGCGACAAATTCCTCGATCCATACTTCCGGAAAGCGAAGCCCAATCAGGTAGTCGCTATCGTGAAGGGCCGTGAGCCGGCTCGCATCATGATTGCCATCGGGAACAAGAAGGAGAACCGCTGGCACCTGCAGATCGCGCCCCGCTGGGTCGTGCAATATAACTTCTATATCAACGACGAACGTTGGGGCCGTATGTTCGTCCGAATGTGCCCTTATCTGCCGTTCTCGGCCCGCGTCTGCCTGAATCAGCATCACTGGCTGGCAACGCGAATGCGCGAAGAAGGCATCGACTTTCAACAGTGCACGAATGCCTTTCTGAAGTGCGCCAATCCCGCCCGGCTGCAGGAGCTTGCCGACACGCTTACAACCCGCGACCTTCTGACCTGCGGTCGAAAGTGGCTGGCCGCGTTCACTCCTTTCTTCACGGAAAGAGAGCGCCGGGAGGCCGGCTGTCAGCATCGCCTGTTTTTCGCCCAGGTCGAACTGTGCGATAACCTCATCTTCCGCCGCCGCGCCGCTGTGGATCGCATGGAACAGCGGCTGCTGGACGCCAATCGGACCATTGGCCAGCCTGACAAGATCACGGTGATCTTTGGCCGTAAGGTCACCAAACAGTACCGGGGAAAGCTGCAGACCGTCATCGAGGACATGAATCTTCCGAACCCGGTCATCCGCAGTCATTATGGAAACGGCTTCGTCAAGCAGTATGTCCGCGATCACGTTTTGCTGCGCACCGAGCCGGCTTCCAACAATGTCAACGACTATGGTTGCAAGAAGGCCGTTGAGAATCTGCCGCAGGTTCATCAGAAGATGTCATCCGTTATCGACAACTATCACAACGTCCAGCAGGACATCCTGGAGACGTTCGTCGATCGCGGGCAACTGCGCAAACTGGCCGAGCCCACAGTTCTGCCCAACGGCAAACGCATCCCCGGCCTGAAGCTGGATCATCCTCGGCAGCTCGCACTGATGCACGCCCTGCTCCGCTTCAGCCACATCGCCGCGCAGAACACCTTCACTACAGCGGAGATCTACGCCGACACTCTGGCGGCGCTGGAGGTTTCTCCGACGGATTACAGCCTGGCCTCGCTTCGGTACGATCTTTCGAAGCTTCGCGCCAAAGGGCTGGTCGAGAAAGTTCCGCACTCCCGCCGCTATCGTCTGCTGCGCAAGGGTTACTCCATCTGCCTCGTCTTTCTGAAGCTGTTCGAGCGGATCTACGCGCCCCTCACTGCCGGTCTGCTGGCACCCGTACCTGGAGATAGCAGATTACAACGGCAGAAGCGTTCCCAACTCGACCGCCTCTATCAGCGCGTTGCAGACGATCTCGACAAACTCATGGACGCCGTCGGTCTCAAAGCCGCCTGAAGCCAATGCATAACGGGAACAAAATCCTCGTTACGCTGCGCATAACGGTCTACGCTTTTTCGCGGACTGCGCCGCGAAAAAGTGGCCCTGCGGGCAGCAGAAGTCAGGAGTCGAGGAAGTCAGAAGCCAGAATTTGCACATGCCTGCGGCGTGTGATTAGCTGCAAGACATGCCTGACTCGTTGAGCGATCGGTACGCGGACCTGTTGACCGGCAGCTACGATTGCGTGGATCGAATCGTTCTGAATGCCTATTTCCGGATGGGACATGACGCCGGTGGCTTCCGTTTGTGGTGGCGCGCGCTGACAGGGTCGGATGAAACGCTGGATAATACTCACCTGATGCGCATGGCAGGTCGCTTCAGCCGTCGCATCCGCGGGTACGCGAAAGCCAAGGGCGTTCCGGTGGTCGATTGTCCTGCGGGGAAGCGTAAACATGACTTGGCGGAAGAGTACCTGGCAAAGACGAAGGTCACTCAGGGGCTGTTTCTAATTCTGGTGGGCCGCGCCCAGGCGCCGGTGTGGGACGTAAGCACCCACCACCACATCGAGCGAAAGAAACCGATGCCGTATGTGAACCACTACTCCTTTCATATTCTCGATCCCGAGTGGGGTCACATCACCATCAAGATCAGCGGGCATCCTCCGTTCCCCGCCCAGGTGATTCTCAACGGGCATGAGTACGTAGCCTGCCAGGCGCGCAAAGCCGGCATCGGCTTTACAAAAGAGGGCAATTGTTTTACTCATATCTCTGACGCCGCAGGCTTGGCCAGGATCGCAGACACCTTGTCCGGGCAACGGACTATAGGGCGGCTGAGGCAAGCCTGCGAGCGTTGGATTTATAGCGCCTGCTTGTGCTTCGCGCTCGCCCTGGAGGAGCAGAAGCAGAGCGGGTTTCATTACCAATACTCGAATTATCAGGTGGAGTACAGCCGGAACCTGATTTTCGAAATCGGCGGCCATATGGAGCAGGTGTTTCAGGCATTAATTGACCGCAGCCGCGTGCTATTGGACCTGAAGACCGTTCGAACCATCCTGGGCTACCAACGCCGCCCGAAGTACCGTAAGCGCACGAACAAGTCTGCCGAATGGGAAGTCGCGGTCGAGAAGCCTACGTATGATCTGACAATCTTCAAGCTGCATTGCGGCAAGTTGACTCTGAAGATCTATACCAAAGGCGAGCGTGTACTTCGTATTGAAGCAGTCGTCCACAATACCCAGGAACTCCGCTGCGGCCGTTCCCTGGAGAAGTTTCCGGAAATCGTGGTCCAGGCCAAGCGCATTCTGGAGCGATTCATGAACGCCCTGAGCTGCATCGATCAGTCCTTCATCGCAGATAAGACATTGGAGCAACTCCCCCTTCCATCTCAGGTTGGCAAAACGAAAGTCGGAGGAATCGATCTCAACAAAGCGCGCATGCGCTGGGTCATCGAGGCCGTGATTGCTCTGTCGCCTTCGCCCGGTGGCTTCACGGTTTCTGAATTAGCCAATCAGGTCCGAAGCCTCAGCAAGCAAAGTGAATCGGAATATGGCGCTCGGCGAGCCGCCTATGATTTGAAGAAACTCCCGGGCAAGAAGGTCGTCCGGCGCATCCCGAAGACGCGCCGGTATGAGCCGCTACCGAAGGGACTCCGGGCTATGGCCGCGCTGGTGGTCCTCAGAAATAGAGCGATCATGCCCCTGCTGGCCGCGGCGCAGCAGCTACGGCCTTCCCGCGGCGCGCAGAATCCCAGGGCGCTGGACGGCCACTACGACACGATTCGCATGGCCATGCAAGGTGTCTTTCAGGAGTTGGGGTTGGCTGCCTGAACATCGACAATCATTTTGTAGGGCTTCGCCCTTAAGCGCCTAAGTGATTTTGCAGGCCGACGGCCTGCTCCACAATGGGGTAAAACATTGAACTGACGTCGTGGAGCAGGCGATTTCGCTGCAAGGGGCGAGGAAGCCGCAACAGTCACCCCTGAATCGCCTTTGCCGTCTCGTCCCACCGCACCGGCGCTTTGCGGAAATACGATTCGTTGGCCATGTGGCAGGCGATGGCCGCGTGATTCCCGAACACCGCGTCCTCCGTCACCGGCTTGCGGGATTTCACCGCCTGAAAGAAGTTCGTCAGATGGGGAACCACGTCGTCCCAGTCGTGCCCGTGGTAGACGGTGCTGTCGTACATCGGCTCGTGGCCGGGCTTCGGGTCGTGCTCGGCGTGCCATTGACTGAGGTACTCTTCGCGCATCTTTCGCGGGAAGCTGCTCGTGTAATAGCTGGGCGAAAGATCGATGCCCGGCTGCGGCGAGTAAGTCAGATCGTTCTCGCCGGCGTCGAGGATGCCTTTGGGCCCCATGAATCGGGCCAGCTCCGGCGACTCCGTGCCCAGGCCGAGCCGCACATACACCGGCACGCCGTGATAATCGAACAGCACCGTGTGCAGGTCCGGCATGTTCCGGCCGTCTTTCCAGCGGAAGATGCCGCCCAGCGCCTGCGCCGACCGCGGCGCCTCGTTCCAGCCGAGCGTGTACATCATGCCGCTGATCAGGTGCACCATGAGGTCGCCGCCGACGCCCGTGCCGTATTCGCGCCAGCAGCGCCAGCGAGCGAACCGGTATTTATCGAACGGGATTTTCGGAGCGTCGTTCAGCCACGTCTCCCAGTCGATGGTTTCGGGCGACGCATCGAACGGCGGCGGATATTCCCACGCGCCGGTCGGATCGTTGCGCCCGAGCGTCAGCTCGACGTTCTCGATCTCGCCGATGCCGCCGTTGTGATACATCTCGCGCGCCTTCGCGCAAAGCGCCGAGCTGACGCGTTGCGAGCCGATCTGGACGATGCGCTTATTTCGTTCGGCCGCTTCTGCCATGTGGAAGCCCTGCTCGGCCGCGTGCGACATCGGCTTCTCGCAATAGATGTCCTTGCCGGCGTTGCAGGCGTCCACCACCACGCGCATGTGCCAGTGGTCCGGTACCGCAGCCACGATGCAATCGATGTCGCGGCGGTCCAGCAGCTCCTGGTAACGGCGGGTAACGGGTAGGCTCTGGTTTCCGGTAATCTCGCGCGCCAGCGTGTGGCGCCCGTCGTACAGGTCGGCCGCGGCCACGCACTCCACTCCGGGCAGGCCGACGGCGGCGGCCAGCAGACCCGACCCCTGCATGCCGATGCCGATCATCCCGAAGCGGACCCGGTCGCTGGGCGCCACCGGCGTGGCGGCGGCGCCAGGCTGATCCTGAGCGAGCAGCACCTCTTTGGCAGCGAGCAGAGAGCCGGCGGCGAGCGCGCCGCTCTGCAGGAATTGACGGCGAGGAAGATTGTTCATGGGTATGCCTTCGATATCTCCGCCTGCGATTGTATCCTGCCCAGCGCTCGCATATGCTTGCACCAGGAAGGAGCGCATTCATGGCTCACAGCGCACAAGCAGCGGCAAGAGCGCGGACCGAACCCGGCCAGACCGCCTTTACCCGGTTCTTCTGGAGAGTGACGGCCTGCCACGTCGTCACATACATGATCGCCGGGCTGCTGGCTTATTCTCTTTTCGACTATAAGGGTTTATTCGACACGGGACCCCTGGCGGTCTTCATGAGGCCGATCGATTCGAAGTGGGTGGCCGTGGGTCCGGGGCTGCAGATTATCCGCGGACTCATCTTTGCAATCGTCCTGTACCCGTTCCGACGGGTGTTCCTGGAAGAGGACCGCGGATGGCTGAAACTCTGGGGACTGTTCCTCGGCCTTGCGATCCTGGCCCCGGAAGGTCCGTCGCCCGGCTCTGTCGAGGGCCTCATCTACACAAAAGTTCCCCTTCTGGATCATCTGCGCGGCCTGCCCGAGGTGGTTCTGCAAACGCTCGGTTTGTCCCTGCTGCTGACCGGCTGGTATCGCAGGCCCCACCGGGCCTGGAATATCGGCATGGCGACAGGGGTGGCGCTTGTGGAGCTGATGAGCGTGGCCGGCGTGCTGGTTCAGCGGCCGGAGACGTTCAAGTAGTTTTTTCGCCGCCGTCCTTACGGAACGTTACATGAAATGTCTTTCAGGAAGGCGGGGTCCACCTGCTACTATGGAGAAATCTGAGGTGTTGTTAATGCGAGGAACCTGGTCGCGGGTTCTGCTCACAGCAGTCCTGTCGCTATCCCTGGCCGGCGCTCAAAGCCATCCCCCGCAGGATGATTACGCCGAAGCGTTGCGCGCAAGTCTCCAGAAATTTACGGCTTTCTACGATCTGGTTGAGAACAATTTTGCCGACAAAGTCGATCCGGATCAAGCCATTTATAAGGGCGCGATCCCGACTATGCTGCGGACGCTCGACCCGCACTCGAACTTCTTCGATCCGCGCGCGTACCAGTTGCTCAGGGAAGACCAGGCCGGTCATTACTACGGCGTCGGCATGCTGGTGGGTGCTCCCGAGGGCCGGGTGATTGTCATGTACCCTTTCGAGGGCTCGCCGGCGTACAAGGCAGGGATCCGTCCGGGTGATACGATCCTCGCGGTTGACGACAAATCCACGGACGGGCTGGATATCCCCGCTGTTTCGGGCTTGCTGAAGGGTCCCGAAGGAACGCACGTGACCGTGAAAGTGGGAAGGCACGGCAGCAGCGATCCGCTGTATTTCACGGTGACTCGCGGCGAGGTGCCGCGCGACAGCGTCACCTACGCGTTCTGGTACCGGCCAGGCATCGCGTACGTCAAACTCGAGGCGTTTAACGAAAACACCAGCCACGAGTTCGAAGCCGCGATGGCGAAGCTGGGCGAGAGCGACATGAACGGTCTCATTCTCGACCTGCGTGACAATCCGGGCGGCATTCTGCAGGAAGCGGTCGCGGTGGCCGATCATTTCCTGCACAAGGGACAGACCATCGTGTCGCACCATGGCCGCTCCTCCGCGGAAACGAAATTCTATGCGAAGCGCGGCGAGCGCGGGCGCGAATATCCCATCGTGGTGCTGGTGAACCGTTCGAGCGCATCCGCCGCGGAGATTCTGGCCGGCGCCTTGCAGGATCACGACCGCGCCTGGATTCTGGGCGAAAACACATTCGGCAAAGGTCTGGTGCAGGCGCCGTATCCGCTGTCCGAGAATACCGCGCTGCTGCTCACCATCGCGCGATATTACACGCCCAGCGGACGTCTCATCCAGCGCGACTATTCGCATCGTTCGTTCTATGAGTATTACAGCCGTCTGCAGGGCCGCAACAACGTTAAAGACATGAAAAAGACCGACACCGGCCGGACCGTGTTCGGCGGTGACGGCATCACGCCCGACGAGCGCTTCTCGTATCCCGCCCAGACCGGCTACGAGACGGAGCTGACCAACAATCTGGTGATGTTCTTCTTCGCAGCCGATTATTTTGGAGATCATCCCGCAAAACTCGACCACGACTGGAAGCCGGACGACGCGCTTCTGAGCCACTTGCGGGCGTATGCCGCAACGCGCGGCGTCGCAGCCGGCGACGCCGAGTTCGACGGCGACAGAAACTGGATTAGAGAACATCTGCGCGAGGAGATGTTCGTTACCGCATTCAGCAAGGAGCAGGCGGAGCGCGTGGGCCTCGAGAACGACCCCGAGATCGAACGCGCCATTGCCGCGCTGCCCCAATCGAAGGCGCTGCTTGCCCGTGCGCGGCAGACGGTTGCCGAGCGCACTCATCACGATCGCGCTCTGGTTGAGTAGAAGCAACCTGCCGCACACGCTGTGGCGTCTCCATTCCAGATCGTAAACAAGCCGCAGGCTAAGGATCCCGTCTGTGGGATGATGGTGGACCCGGCGCGCGCCGACGCCACGATCGAACACGAGGGCCGGCGCTACTATTTCTGCGGCCTGCCCTGCTTCGCAAAATTCCGCGCCGATCCGGAACGCTACGTCAGAGGCGAGCCCCGGCCGGAGTCGATGCAGACGGCCGCGGCCCGCGAGTACACCTGCCCCATGCACCCGGAAGTACGGCGGAACGGTCCGGGTACATGCCCGATTTGCGGGATGGCGCTCGAGCCGGTGACGGCAAGCCTCGAGGACCAGCCAGACCCCGAACTGAAAGACATGATGCGGCGGTTTCGGATTGCCGCCGTGCTCACCGCGCCTCTGCTGGTTCTCTCCATGGCCGGCATGTTCGCTATGCACTGGCCGGCGCCCGCGTGGCTGCAATTGACTCTGGCGACGCCGGTGGTCGTCTGGTGCGGCTGGCCCATCATCGAGCGCGCATGGGCTTCCGTGCGGGCCGCCAGCCCGAACATGTTCACGCTGATCGGGCTGGGCATGGGGGCCGCGTATCTGTACAGCGTCGCGGCCACGTTCTTCGGCAGCTTCTTCCCTTCGTCACTGCGCGAGCACGGCGGCGGAGTACCTCTGTACTTCGAACCAGCCGCGGTGATCGTGACCCTGGTGCTGCTCGGTCAGGTGCTGGAGTTGCGCGCCCGCAGCAGGACCGGAGACGCGCTCAGGGCTCTGCTCGGCCTCGCGCCGAAGACCGCGCGGTTGATCGTCGCGAGCCGCGAGGCGGACGTCGCGCTCGATCTGGTGCACCCCGGTGACCTTCTGCGCGTACGCCCCGGCGAAAAGATCCCGGTGGACGGAACGGTGGTTGAGGGCAGCAGCTTCGTCGACGAATCGACGATCACGGGCGAGCCAATGCCCGTGGAAAAGACCGCGGGTGAGCAAGTGACCGGCGGCACGGTGAACGGTTCAGGCGGCGGATTCGTGATGCGCGCCGAGCGGGTGGGCGCCGATACCGTTCTGGCGCAGATCGTCCGCATGGTGAGCGAAGCGCAGCGCAGCCGCGCGCCCATCCAGCGGGTAGCGGACGTCACTGCGGCATGGTTCGTACCGGCGGTGGTTGCCGCCTCAGTGGCCACGTTCGTCTGCTGGATGATCTGGGGACCGCAGCCGAGGTTCACCTACGCTCTGCTGAATGCGGTGGCCGTGCTGATCATCGCCTGCCCCTGCGCGCTGGGCCTTGCCACGCCCATGTCGATCATGGTTGCCGCGGGGCGCGGCGCCCGCGCCGGCGTGCTCATTCGCGATGCCGAGGCGCTGGAGCGCCTGGAGAAGGTGGACACCATCGTGGTGGACAAAACCGGCACTCTCACCGAGGGCCGGCCGGCCCTGGTGGACGGACCGGATGACGGCACGCTGCGTTTCGCGGCGAGCCTGGAACAAGCGAGCGAGCACCCCATAGCCCAGGCTGTCGTGGCCGCGGCGCGGGAGAGAAATCTCGATTTGCCGAAGCCGTCCGATTTTCGGGCGCTCGCCGGGCGCGGCGTTGTCGGAACCGTTGAGGGTCACTCCGTGGCGCTGGGCAACGGCGCGCTGCTCGCCGACCTGTCCATCTCGCCGGCTGAACTTGCTGCTCAGGCAGAAGCGATGCGGCGGGATGGCCGCACCGCGCTTTTCGTGGCCATCGACGGACGGGCCGTGGCGGCGCTGGGCATTGCGGATCCGGTCAAGGCGGGCGCGGCAGAAGCCGTAGCCGAGCTGCGGAAACTCGGAATGCGCGTGGTCATGGTTACGGGCGATGGCCGCGCCACCGCCGAATCCGTCGCCCACAAGCTGAGGATCGACGAGGTTCACGCGGACGTGCTGCCGGAGGGCAAGCAGTCGATTGTACGCGACCTGCAGAAATCCGGCCGCGTAGTGGCCATGGCGGGCGATGGCATCAACGACGCTCCAGCGCTGGCCGAAGCCGGCGTGGGTATTGCGATGGGCGCCGGGACCGATGTGGCTATGGAGAGCGCGGCGGTGACGTTGGTGAAGGGCGACCTGCGAGGAATCGTGAAGGCGCTGCGGCTCGGCCGCGCCACCATGCGGAACATACGGCAGAACCTGTTCTTCGCGTTCTGCTACAACGCGCTCGGAATTCCGCTCGCCGCAGGAGTCCTGTACCCGGCGTTCGGCTTTCTGTTGAACCCGATGATCGCCGCGACCGCGATGACGTTCAGCTCGGTGTCGGTGATTGCTAACGCTCTGCGGTTAAGGAACGCGCGGCTGTAACCGCCGGGCCTCCGTGGGCGTGGGCTTCGACCCCAGGTCGGCAATCATCTGCGTAACCACGGAAGTGAAGAGCGGATCGAAGCCCGGATTCAGGCTGGCAGCCGTGTACAATTCGTTCTTCGCGATCCCCGTCTCGCCGGCTTTGGCGTAAATCATGGCCTTATGAAAGTGGAAGATCGCTTCCGGCGTGTGCTGCGCCAGGGCGAGCTCGATGTAGCGCTTCGCTTCGTCCAGGCGGCCGTTGCGGTAATAGCACCAGGCCAGCACGTCGGCAACGTAGACGTTTTTGCGTGTCTTATACTCTTCTTCTTCCATCTTCAACGCTTCGGCGGGGTTCAGGTCGTGGTCGGCGTAATACTTCGCCGTGAGCATGTCTCCGCGCACGCCGTTCGCTTTATTCAGGCGGGCGATGAACTCCACCAGCTCGTATTGCTTCTTCGCCTCGGCCGGCTTGCCGGTCAGCGCGTACAGATCGCCGAGGGCGGCCACGACGTCCTGCTGTGGAGCGACACGCAGCGACCTCGTGTAGTAGTCGATCGCGGCGTCGTAATCGTTCCGAGCTGCTTTCACGCGGCCCATGGCCGACAGCAATCGATAGTCGTTGGGAGCAAGCTGCAGGCCTTCATTCAGCACCTGTTCCGCCGGAACAAATGCGCCCTGCGAGTAGTACAGGAGAGCCAACTGAGCGCGGCACCACGCAGTGTTCTCGGCGTAGGGGCTTCCGGCCGCGATGGCCTTCGTCAACAACCATGTTGCGCGCCTGTTGTCTCCCACCAGGAACAGCAGATGACCGCTGCGCCCGTACGACGAGAGATCCGGCCGCAGGTCGAGCATCTTCTGATACTGCGCAAAGGCAATGTCGTAATCGCCCATCTCGATCGCCGCGTCGCCGATCAATCCCAGGGCGTCGGAACTTTTCGGGTCGATGGCCAGAGCTTTCTTCGCCCACTCGACGCTGACCTCGAACTCGTGCCGCACGCCGTTGACCCAGGACATCCCCACGATGGCGTCCAGCCGGCGAGGGTCGATTGCGAGGGCCTTGCGATAGGCCCCTTCGGCGCGGCCGCAGTATGACGCGTCGGCGGTCTCGCGGCCCTTCTGCATGAGCGCGTCGCCGAGCCGCACCCACGCGTCATCGCTCTTCGGACGTTTCGCGGCGTCCGCTTCGGCTTTGGCGATATCTGCATCGGTGGTGGAACCAGGCAGCGTGCCGCATAGGATCAGAATCGCCGCGAACGGGCAATAGAGTCGGTTCATTGTTGTCCTCCTGGGAGTTACATGCAGGCTGAAGCCTGCTCTACTTCCTGCCGAGAACAGTAGAGCAGGCTTTCAGCCTGTCGTCTTATGGATCCTTCCGGTTCGTCGTGCCCGCGTGAGGAGTGGCAGCGTACGGGAAAACGAAGTTGTAGGATTCGTCGTTCTGGTTGATGTTATCGCCCAGCAGGAAGATGCTCGAGTAAGCGGGACCGCTCGCGATGGCAGTCAGCGCAATGTCCACGACATCGTCGCCGAGGCGCCGTCCATTCGGCCAACCGCTCCACTTGCCGCTGGTTGTGTCGCCGCCGAGACCACTGAGGCGATTGCCGCCCTGGCCGATCAGCGGCACCGAATTCGTTGTGACGTCCACGCGCAGGACGTCGGGAATATAGACCGCCGCCAGATCCGCTCGCCCCGTCGTCACAAAGCTGGCGCCGAAGACAGCATTGATCAGCACCGGCAACTCGGGGGTGAGAGCGTAAGTTTTGTACTTTGTGGCATCGTCGGTGGGCACGTCGCGGTTGTAATTGTCCTTGTCCTTCAAAGCAACCAGCACTTCATTGAAGAGCGGGTTGCCGAGCCGGTTTACGGGAATCCACGGGCCTGACGTTACCGGGTCGCCGGAAGTGCTGCGCAGGACAACGCGCGGACGGCTGACCGAGGCGTAAACGCCGACCCCGTGCGACGCCCCGGTGAAGGCATCGTTGTAGGCGATGGCGGTGAGAGAGCTCACCGGAATCTGTATCGCGAAGGTGAGCACGTTGTAGCCCTTGAAGCCATCCACGCCGTTGCCGGTCTGGCCATGGCCGTCGGGTCCGAGAATGCGCGGATCGAGGAGGTCGAAAATGCCGGCCGCGTCCGCGAAGAAGCTGTCGTCGCGAGGTCCGCTCCAGACCGCCTCGCCGCTCGGCAGAGCATAGATCGTTTCCTGCGTGTAAGTGTCCAGACCGGCAAAAGTCGTGGCGCCCGATATGGGGATGCCGTTTGCATCGTTGTACTCGGGCGTCGTCCGTTTACCGACGTTCGGCGGCGGCACAAGCATACCCGTGCCCAGGGTCATGGACGTGCCACCGGCCACCTTCGTGACGCTGTAGCTCTGGGTGTAGTTCTGCGATGAGTCGCCAGTGTGCATGATCGCCCCGATGGTCGTCCCGCGACCGTAGGACAGGATGGTGCCCAGGTTCTTATAGTTCCCGTGCGCCGAAGAGACAGCCGAATACCGGAAGTTATAGCTGGTAATCAATGCGCCGGTGACGGGGTTGGCGATGTTGATGGTGTACAACGCGTCATCGGCGAAGCGGTCGTACATGACGCCGTCGCCCGGTTCGGAGAACGGCCGAACGTTCACGACAATGTTGAGCACCTTGATCGAGGAGTCGTTGTACTTCGTGCCGATGAAGGCGTAGACGTCGGTCAGGTTGGCCTGAGGATCCTGTTTTATCAGGGGCGCATCGCTGTGGCTGGACGCCAGCAGCATGCTGCCGAACACAAACAGTGCGCCGGCTGCTTTCGCCGGAGTCGCAAACCTGACGGGGTAGTTAGTCACAAACGTATTCTTCATTCTGTTCTCCAGGTGATTACTCTTTCGACCACACTGTCACGCCGTCACTGCGCTGCCGCCGCCCGATGGTGACGAGGCACGCTGTACCGATGAGCAGCAGGAACGGGAAATAGCCAGGCTCCGGAACCGGCGATCTGGTAGGTCCCGACAGGGTATAGAGATCGCCAGTCGTATTGCTGAGCAGCGTCGCCTGGAACAGGACGGGGCTGGGCGCAAACGGACTCTCGAAAGAAAAGCCGGAGACCGGCGTTGGTCCGAACATACTCGTGTCTTCGAGAAACGAGACCAGGTCGAGTCCGGAATCGAACGCGGACGTGAATCCCGTTGGGGTCTTCAGATTCGTGATCGGGCCGGAGACCGGGATATCGATCAGAAAGGAATCATCCGTACCGGTGTTCGAGATGCTGTAAGAGTATTTGAACAGAGCGCCAACAGTGGTAACCGATGGCGTCACCGTAATCGTAGCGGCTGTTGCCCCAACAGAGCAGAGCAGTGGAACAGCAGCCGCACAGAGAGATCGCGCGATGAATCGAGCAGCAGTCAACTCCTTACCTCCTCGTGCTCAATACGTTTTCGGAGATGCAATTGGATTTAGGTTTCTTAGAACCAGCGCGGCGTTCGACGGCAATACTGCAGGTACCCTTCGCCCTTCGTGCGGCGCAGGAACGGTTCTTCCACGAGGAGCACAATCAGATGAAAAAACGCCCAAACGGCCGCGGCGTAGCATAGCAATCGCAGCGAGCCAAACAATAACGCCTCGCCGAAGAGCACGGTGAGAACACCCAGATACATGGGATTTCGACTGTATCGATAAACGCTGGAATCCACCAGCCACTTTGGTTCGCGTCCAATCAGAAATGCAAGATGGCGGGCGAAAGAAATGTTCGGCGTGCCCTCGCCGCGGAGCACGAACAGCGCCATGCACCACAGGGCCAGCGCGGCTCCCGCAGCTATCACGATCCAGGCGGCGGGATGCCGGATCGTGTGATCTTCCTCAATAACCTCCAACGGCAGCCACACCGCGACCGTACCGGGAACGACAATGATGAAGATTACGGTTCGGATGAACAGCGCGAGCATCCGCCCACAATTCTATTGCGGTATCGGCCCGGCGGCGCCGGGAAACGGCTGCCTGGCAGCCGGCTGCGGCGATTGCCGTCGAAGCGCCTGGAACGCCAATGTCCCGCGAACGCCCTGGGCAAAACAGAACAGGAACACTATGGTGCTCAGGGGATTCATGCCGTTCCCGTGGGCCATGGCGATTCGCTCCACGATGTACAGCAGCAGCGCACCCACCGCCGCCACGCGGGACATGCAGAGGATGCCAACGCCCAGCGCGGCAAAGATCAGGGCATCCAGCCAGGCGTTCGGTCCGACGCCGTTCATGACGAAACCGCCGGCGCGTGCGAGGAACGAGAACGCGAGTGTGACGACGGCCACGATGAAAGCTGCCCACACGCCCAGGTACGCGGTTTTTCGCGCGCTCTTTTCATCGTGGATTCCCAGGTAGTTTCCGGAGGCCGAACTTGCTTCCTGTCGTGAAGCCGGGCTCGCCGGGGGAGGCCAGGACGGCATCTCAGAGCCGGGAACAATCGGCGCAGGCGGCTCAAAGCTCGGCGGTGCGGCCTGAAACGGAAGCGGGGGAGGACTTTGTGCCGGCAATCGCGACGGCGTCTGGCCACGCGCCTTGCGTCCATAGACGAGGCTGTACGCCACAGCGGATGCGATCACCGCGGCCAAAACAAAGACGAGTACTGTTTCGGTCAAAGGAGACATATCGACCGCCTCTAAGTCATCGGCGGATTTCGTGGCGGGCTTTAGCAGCGCGTGGCCGGAGTCCGGCGGGCTGAATGCCTGCCCCACCGGCGCCCCATGATACTCTGGCGTTTTATGGAACTTTCCGATATCTTTCTCGGGCTGGGGCAGGATTCGTTTGCGCAGCTCGTCCGCCGCATCTCCATCGGAAAACTGAAGACCTTCCAGCTCTACGACCGGCTTAAAACGCGCCTGCACCTGCAAAAAATCAACTCCGAGAATTTGCGCAAGGCCACCCCTCGTTTCTGGGAGCGCCTCACGGAGAAAGACGAGACCTTCGCCACCGAGCTGGCGCAAGCCGTCCTGGTTTGCCATCTCGACATGATCACGGCCGCGCTCAACGTGCTCGGCATTCCCAACCAGGATGGCTTCTTTGCAAAAGATCTGGAAGCGAAGAAGTACCTCACCGAAGGGTGGCAGCAGCGCGTCTTCGATGCTCTGAAGGACAAGTTCCCCGAGCCGCTTCTGGTCTTCTACATCAACCACCTCGGCTGGGAGCTCATCAAGAGCGGCGAAGTGTTTCACCCGGCTGGCGCCCCAGTCTCATGAAGGAACTCTTCGATGCGATCCGCGGCGGCGACGAGCAGCGCGTGCGGGCGCTCGTGACGGCCGATCCTTCGCTTCTCGCGGCAAAGGACGAATCCGGACTCGGGCCGTTCATCGTCGCCAGATACAGCCGTCAGAACGCCATCGCGGAGTTTCTGCTGGCGAGCGGCGCCGAACTGGACATCTTCGGCTCCTGCATTGCCGGGCAGGGCGATCGCGTTGCAAAGTTGCTGGGCGAAGACCGGTCGCTCATCGGATCGTACAGCCACGATGGCTGGACCCCACTTCACCTCGCGGCATTTTTCGGCCACGAGGCGATCGCCCGCGATCTGCTGGCGCGCGGAGCGGACGTGCACGCGCGTTCCATCAACCCCATGCAGAACACCGCTCTGCACGCGGCCGTTGCGGGCGGGTCGATCGGCGTGACGCGCGCTCTGCTCGAAGCGGGCTCGGCCGTCAACGCTCGCCAGCACGGCGGCTGGACGGCACTGCAGGGCGCGGCGCAGAGCGGCAACGCCGAGCTGGTGCGGCTGTTGATCGAGGCCGGCGCCGACATAAAGGCCCGCGCCGAAAACAATCAGACCGCCATGGACCTCGCGCTCACGAAAGGCCATCAGGCAGTAGCTGATATCCTCGATAAATACGGAGCCTTTGACTGATTAGTGGCTGAGCATCCATCGGAACTCACCGGCAGTACCCTCCAGCGCATCCGCGAAGCCGAAACGCTCGAACAGCTCGAAGCGATCCGCGTCGATGTGCTCGGGCGCAAGGGAAAGCTGGCGCAGTTCGGCAAACAACTCGGCAGTCTGGCGCCCGAAGAACGCGCGGAGTTCGGCAAGGCGCTGAACGCCGCGAAGCAGACGCTCGAATCGGAATTCGAGAAGAAGAAGGCCGAGCTGGACCGCGCGGCGCTCGACCGGCGCCTCGAAACGGAGTGGGTTGACCTGACCCTGCCCGCGCCCGGTCCGCGGCGCGGCAGCCTGCACCCGCTGACGCGCATCCAGAGCGAAATCGAAGAGCTGTTCATCTCGCTCGGCTTCGCCGTGCTCGACGGCCCCGAGGTGGAGACCGAGTATCACAACTTCGACGCGCTGAACATCCCGCCAGAGCACCCCGCGCGCGATATGCAGGACACGTTCTGGCTCACCGACGGCCATCTGCTCCGCACTCATACCTCGCCGGTGCAGGTGCGCGGTATGGAGCGGCTGGGTCCACCGCTGCGCATGATCGCGCCGGGACGCGCCTTCCGCAATGAGGAAGTGGACGCCTCGCACGAGCATACGTTCTATCAGCTCGAGGGCATGATGGTGGATCGCGAGGTCTCTGTCGCCCACCTGATTTACTTCATGAAGACGCTGCTCAGCGCCATCTTCAAACGCGAAGTGACGGTGCGGCTGCGGCCCGGCTATTTCCCCTTCGTCGAGCCTGGCTTCGAGCTCGATATTCAGTGCCTCATCTGCGGCGGACCCGGTTGTCCGGTGTGCAAACAGAGCGGTTGGGTGGAGCTGTTGCCGTGCGGACTCGTGCAGCCGAACGTGCTGCGCATGAGCGGCATCGATCCGGAGGAATGGAACGGCTTCGCGTTCGGGCTCGGTCTGACTCGGCTGGCCATGATGCGCTACGGCATTGACGACATACGGCTGCTGCAGAGCGGCGATCTGCGCTTCCTGAATCAGTTCCGATGAAATTCTCGTACCAGTGGATCAAGGAGCTTGTTGCCGGCCTCGACGTGCAGCCGCGCGACCTGATGCGGCTCATCACCATGAAGACGGCCGAGTGCGAAGGCCTCGAGGAGGTGGGCGCGCCGCTGCGCGAGGCGTCCGTGGCGGAAGTGATTTCAGTCGAGCCAATCCCTGACAGCCACAACGTGAAAGCGGCCGTGCGGACCGCCCGCTACGGCACGAAGACCGTCGTCTGTGGCGCGCCGAATTGCCGCGCGGGCATGACCACGGTGTATCTGCCGGTGGGCACGAAGGCCATCGGCGGCATCGAGAGCGAGGGCATGCTGGCGAGCGCGGCCGAGCTGGGAATGACACGCGATCACTCCGGCATAGTGGAACTCGAAACCGTACCGACGCCCGACGCAATTATCGAGGTCGATAACAAGTCCCTCACCAACCGGCCCGATCTCTGGGGCCATCACGGAATGGCTCGTGAGGTGGCGGCCATCGCGCACCGACCGCTGCTTGATCCCGTGGACCTGAGCCTCCTCCCGCACAGCGCGCCTGCCGTCCAGGTGGAGATTGCCGATCTGAACCTCTGCCCGCGTTACAGCGCGCTCGCGTTCGAAAACGTGACGGTAAAGCCCTCGCCGCCGTGGCTGCAATACCGCCTCGAAGCAATCGGCCTGAACTCCATAAACAACATCGTCGACGTCACGAATTACGTCATGTCGGCCATCGCGCAGCCGATGCATGCCTTCGATGCGGATAAGCTGAACGGCCAGACGATTTTCGTTCGTCCGGCACGGGAGGGCGAAGCCATCACGGCGCTGAACGACGAGCGATACCAGCTCACGCCATCGAATCTGGTGATCGCCGACGCGGGCGGCCCCATCGCCATCGGCGGAGTCATCGGCGGGCTGGACACTGCCATCGGCGATGGAACCACGCGAATCGTTCTCGAAAGCGCGAACTTCCAGGCCGCTGGCGTTCGCAAAACGTCAGTCGCGCTGAAGCTGCGCACCGATGCGTCCATGCGCTTCGAGAAATCGCAGGACCCGGCGAACACGGTCCGCGGCCTCGCCCTCGCCAGCGCACTGCTTAAGAAAGTTTCGCCGGGCATCCGCATCGTGGGCGGCGTCGCCAATGCCGGCCGGCCTCTCTCATCGCCCCCACCGATCGCGCTTCCGATGGAGTGGCTCATCCGCAAGCTGGGACGCGCGGTGGAGCAGAGCGAGGTGGAAGCGATCCTGCGCTCGCTCGGCTTCGCGGTGACGGAGGTTGGACCGGGGCTGCTGTCCGTCGCCGTGCCGAGCTGGCGCGCCACGAAGGACATTACCATCAAGGACGATCTGGTGGAGGAAGTGGGACGGATGATCGGCTACGATTCCATCAAGCCCCTCGCGCCCATGATCGCGTGCGTGCCCCCGCCGCCCAATCCCGGACGCGCGTACGAGCACCGCGTGCGCGACATCCTTGTCGATCAGGGCTTCACCGAAGTCTACAATTACTCGTTCGTGACCGAAGAGGCGGTGCGGCGGTTCTCCCTGGCTCCGTCCGAGCATCTGCGCATCGCCAACCCGATCGCCGCCGATCAGGAGCTGATGCGGTCGAGTCTGCTGCCGGGCATTGTTCGCAATATCGAGAGCAACAGCAGGCATTTCACCTCGTTTCGGTTGTTTGAAATCGGGAAGGAGATCCATAAGCGCGAGGGCGATCTCCCGAAGGAGATTCCGCATGTCGTGGCCGCGCTTTTTGCGCGCGAAGGGGACGGCGTCGCCGGCCTGTTCGAGCTGAAGCGCGTGAGTGAATGCCTGATGCGGGGGAGCGTCGTCAGGCCCACGGCGGCTCGGCCGTTCGAGCATCCTCAGCGCGCCGCCGAAGTGCATTGGCGGGGCGAAGTCATCGGACGGCTTTTCGAGCTGCATCCTTCCCTCGCTCTGGACGGCCGGGCGGCTGTGCTCGACCTGGACCTGCCGCGGATGATGCGCCTTGATGACGAGGACGTGAAGTACACGCCATTGCGCCGCTTCCCCACCAGTTCCTTCGATCTTTCAGTGGTCGCGCCCGCGCGCTCTTACGCGCTGGACGTGCAGCAGAAGCTGGCGGCGCTCGCCGGATCGGCTCTGGTGAGCATCGAGTTCGTGCGCGAGTACGCGCTCAATCCCGAGCAGCGCAGCATTTCCTTCCGTCTCACCGTTGGCGCGGCTGACGGGACGCTTTCATCGGAGGAAGTGGGCGCGATCCGCCAGCGGATCATCGACGGCATGGCGGCGCAGGGCTACGAGCTGCGCGTGTAGAGGTCAACCTGCCCGTGCGAGCTTCAGCCCGGTGGGGCAGGCGCCCTCGCCTGCGGCGGGCGCCCCCGCCCGCCTGGTCCAGCCGGAGACGCATTCAGAAACTACAGAGCAGGCCGACGAGGGCGTCGGCCGCGGGCGAGAGCGCCCGCCCCACAATTGCCGAACCAGATTACGGGTGCTGAAGCGTGCGCCACTGCGGTCTGTGCCACCATAAGCAACATGGAAACTGCACCCGCGCCGGACCTTCGCTATCCCATCGGCCGCTTCCGGCCGCCCGAACAAGTCACCGCCGAAGACCGGCGGGAGTGGATCGCGGAGATCGAGAGCGCCCCCGCGCGCCTTCGGTCGGCGGTCGAATGGCTTTCTGATAAGCAACTCGACACGCCATACCGGCCTGGCGGCTGGACCGTGCGCCAGGTGGTGCATCACCTGCCCGACAGCCACATGAACAGCTACGTGCGTTTTCGCCTCGCGCTCACCGAGGACGAGCCGGTGATCAAGCCATACCTGGAAGATCGCTGGGCCACGCTGCCCGACGCCGCCACCTCGCCTCCGGGCATGTCGCTCGACTTGCTGGATGCGCTGCACCGGCGATGGGCGGCGCTGCTGAATTCCCTTACGCCGGAGCAATTGCAGCGCACCTTCCGGCACCCGGAACTCGGCCTGCGGACGCTCGAGTGGAACCTGGGGCTTTATGCCTGGCATTGCCGCCACCATCTGGCCCATATCGAGGCTTTGCGGGGGCGCATGGGATGGCAGCGGGCGTGAAGCGGCGTCCCGGGTGAGATACATCGTTCACGGCTCCGGGCCGTCGTGCCTGCGAGAGAAGCACTGTCAGGAAATGGCCCGCGGGTTGCCTGTACTCTGATACCTGCGGCGGCGCGTCCATCACTCTCTGTATACTGGAGTATCCGTAAGCATCTGACTATGAAGTATCTTTCTGCTCTTTTCCTGTGCCATGTGCGCGCGGCGGCGGCGACCGTCGCCGTGGCGCTGGCTGTGTCCGGTGTGGCGCATGCGTCCAGCTTTTATACCGGTCAGGCCGCCCGTGCGGAGTTCGGCCAGGTCAACTTCGCCGCTCAGGGAACCGTCGATACGTCGTTCGTCAACGACACGCCGACCCTGGATCTGGGAGGCGTCTCCGGGCTTGCCTTCGCCAATAATTCCCTGTTCGTGGTGGACAACAATCGTCTTGGCGCAACCCCCCTCGACCAACGCATTGTCATTTTTAACAACGTCAGTCAGCGGCTCCCCTCACCCACCCAGGAGATCACCAGCGACAGCGGGGCGCGCTGTCCGATCTGCATCACTATCAATTCCAATGTTCCTGGCGACGTCGTGGTCGGCCAACCCGATTTCGCTACGCTGACCTCCAACCTCACGCAGTCCGGCCTGCGAGACCCCTCGGCGGTTGCCACCGACGGTCATATACTGGCGATTGCGGATACGGATAACAACCGCGTACTGATCTGGAAATCGATTCCGTCCACCAACGGCGCTCCGGCGGACATCGTTCTCGGACAAGGCGGTTTTACCTCCATTTCGAGTCCGCCCGTGGTGAGTTCGACCGGAATGCGGGGTCCGCAGGGCGTGTGGATTCAGGGGACGCGGTTGTTTGTCGCCGATACGCTCGACAATCGTATCCTCATCTGGAACTCGATCCCGACCCAGAGTAATCAGGCTGCCGACCTGGTACTGGGGCAAACCGGCTTTGGACCGGTGGCGCAGGTCCCATCCATTCTGCCCCCGGCAACGGCCAGCAACATGGTGGAGCCGACAAGCGTCACCTCCGACGGCACGCATCTGTTCGTGTCCGACCTCGGACAGAGCCGCGTGATGATATGGAACTCGATCCCGACGCAGAACAATCAGCCGGCCGATGTCGTTGTCGGCCAGCCGGACATGATCAGCAACGCGGCCGACAACTCCGGCCCTAACTCGAGCGCCTGTGCTGCTACCGGCCTGGACGCGAGCGGTTACCCGATCTATCCCGCCGGATGCACCACGCCGTCGTCGAGTCTCTGCCCATCCACCGGCACGGACTCGAGCAACAATCCTGTTTACCCCCCCGGTTGCGCTGCTACCCTTGATTTTCCGCGGTTCGCGCTATCCGACGGCACCCGGCTCTTCATCGCGGACACAGGCAACGATCGCGTAATGGTGTACAACACCATCCCGACGACGAACGGGGCGCGCGCGGATGTCATTCTCGGACAGCCGGATGAATTCTCCGACGTCGTGAGCGACGACACCACCAATGCGAACGCGCTGCAGTTGCGGTCGAGTGCGGATACAGTCCGGAGTCCGCTTTCGCTGGCCTTCGATGGAACGAACCTGTACGTGAGCGATCCCTTCGACCGCCGCGTCCTCGTGTTCACTCCGGCCGACATCAATCTGCCCCCGGGCAACATGCTGAATGCCGCGAGTCTGGAGACGTTCGCGGTGGGCGGTGTTCTGCTTGGCGGCACCATCACCGCCGGCGAAGTTGCAGATATCACCATCGGCGGGACCACGTACAGCTACACGGTCCAGAAAAACGATACTTTCGACATCATCATTACTTCGCTGGCGAACGAGATTAACGGCCTGAATGCGAACGGGACCAAGAAAACTACGCCGACGCCCGATCCGAATGCTCACGCCACGGCCCAGCTCGGCCAGCAAGGCATCCTTCTCACCGCGCTCAAGGCGGGCGCTTCCGGCGACCAGATCGCTTACAGCGCCGCTGTGGTGGGCGTGAACGGCGCTACGGCGACTTTGACCGCGACCGCCGCGGGCGCCGCGTTCGCCGGCGGCACCAGTGCATCCGAGGTTGCTCCCGGAACGCTCATCACAATCTTTGCTGCGAATTGCAACCCTGGGGCGAACCCTCCGGTGACGTCTGGTTGCTTCACCGACCAGAGTCCCGCCAGCGGGCACGCCTCAGGCAGCCAGCCGCTGCCGCGGGAGCTTGCAGGCGTTGAATACTACGTCGATGGCATGCGCGCCCCGCTCCTGTACGTTTCCCCCACGCAGATCAATGCGCAGGTTTCGTTCGTGGTCGCCGACACCAACGCCAGCACCGGCTGGGTACGCGCGGTTCTGAAGAACAACAGTGTGAGGATCTCCAGCGCCATCAACGTGCCGGTGGTTGGAATCAATCCCGGCATTTTCGCCGGCGGCGGTTCCGACCCGCGTCCGGCCCTGGCCATCCATGCCAGTAGTTATGCCACCGCCGTGGTAGATCCGGAAGGCACGCCGAACCCGAACGACACGGCCACCATCACGATCGCCGGAAAGGCTTACACCTACACGGTCCAGAGTACCGACGTGGGCAAGGATTGCAGCGGAAATACCGTGTATGCAGGCATTACGTGCGACACCACGGCCAATACCCTGACGGGACCCGCCGTCGATGCGCTCGCCTCCGTGCAGAACGGGCTGATTAAAGCCATTAACGCCGACAGCAGCTCGCCGGTCACCGCGATGGCGGGCAGCGTGTTCCACCTTGTCCTTCTCTACGCCAAAACCGCGGGATCGGCCGGGAACGGTATTACGGTAGCATCGACTTCGTCCAGCTCGAGCGATATCCCGATCACTGTCCTCGGAAACGGCAGCAGCACCTGCTGCGCAAGCGCGGGCGGAACTTCCATTACCGCCAGCAGCCCCGCGGTTCCGGGCGAGTTCATCACCATCTACACAACCGGACTCGGAGCGCCGACAAACGCGATCGCCAGTGACGGCACGATCCCACTCGTAACGAACCCGCCAACGGTCTTCCAGCCTCAGCCGACGGACGGTTACGCATATCCGGGTCCGGCGAACAACATTATTCAGACGACGCTCACCGTGTCGGTCGGTAATTCGGCCGGCGTCGTGGTGCTGGCGTCCATGGTGCCCGGGTCGGTGGGAGTGTACCGGATCACGGTGCAAATACCTTCGAGCCTCCCGGCAAACCCGCAGACGCTGGTGACTATCTTCGGAGGAGTTTACGGCACGAACACCGTAACAATTCCGGTCAACTAAGCGGTCTGGTGGGGCAGGCCCCCGGCCTGCGGCGGGCCCCCCGGCCCGCCTCCTCGGAGCTCCGGCAAGCGGACGAGGCGTCCGCCGCAGGCGAGGCGCCTGCCCCACAAAGGCCGGGTACTGACTGCAATGGAATCTCGGGCGTTGCAACACGGCGCGCTCCGGGTTAATCTCACTGACGTGGACCACCGCAGCGTATTCGACGCGAGCGTCGTCAGAGTCGCCGGGTCCGAAGAGACCCACGCCGAGGACG
Source organism: uncultured Acidobacteriota bacterium (assembly GCA_963780655.1). Lineage (GTDB taxonomy): Bacteria > Acidobacteriota > Terriglobia > Bryobacterales > Bryobacteraceae > CAWACP01. Next base: position 473,041 of record CAWACP010000005.1, read on the forward strand.
TGCTCGCCGTGGAAGAGCCGCTCGAAATCCAGGTGCGCATGCCCGGAAAGGCGGACTGGACCAGCGTTTCCGTAACCATGCGCACGCCTGGCCAGGACCTGGAACTGGCGGCGGGCTTTCTGTTCAGCGAGGGCGTCCTGCGCTCGCGCGCGGACATAACGGACATGACGCACTGGGGCCCCTTCAGCGGCGAGCCTCGCGTCCGCAACATTGTGCGCGTGTCTCTGGGCGCGTCAGCCTGCTTCGACGCCGCGCGGCTGCAAAGGAATTTCTATGCCACCTCGAGTTGCGGAGTTTGCGGCAAGGCATCGCTCGAAGCGATCGACGCCATGCGGCCCGCCGGCGCACGATCGGGCGCATTCCTGGTTGCGTCCGACGTACTTTACGCGCTGCCCGCGCGGCTGAGGGAACAACAGGCCGTGTTCGATTGCACCGGCGGTCTGCATGCCGCGGCTCTGTTCGACGCATCGGGCGAGATCCTTGCGCTGCGCGAAGACGTTGGCCGTCACAATGCGCTGGATAAGCTGACAGGGCATGCCCTGCTGGAAGCGATGGATCTGACGGCGAGCGGTATTCTGGTCAGCGGGCGTGTGGGGTTCGAACTCGTGCAGAAAGCGCTTATGGCCGGCGTACCGCTGCTGGCGGCTGTAGGCGCCCCGTCGAGTCTGGCGGTCCAGCTTGCGGGAGCGTTCGGGATGACGCTGGTCGGTTTTCTGCGCGAGAAACGGTTCAATATTTACTCCGGCGAGTCGCGCATTGCGACTCACGCCGCGCCCGCCACGGTCTGAGATGAAACTGAGAATCCGGGGCAATACGGTTCGCTTTCGGCTGACCCAGCCGGAGGTTGCGCGATTGCGCGAGACGGGTCAGGTGATCGAATCGACCGACTTCCCCGGGGGCCCTCTGCGGTATTCGATCGCCGTTGCTGACGGGGCTGCGCCGTTTGAAGCGGATTTTCGCGATGGCCGGATCGAGGTGCGCCTGCCGCTCGCCGAGGTGCGGCAATGGGCCGATTCCGCAAAGGAGGGCCTTTACGGCAGGGCCGGCGCCGTGGACATCGCTGTCGAGAAGGACTTCCAGTGCCTGCATCAGCCCGGAGGCGGGGACGAAGCCGAAGCGTTCCCGAATCCCGCGGCTCCGTCCAGGTGAATCGCGCACGCGCCACCAGATCAAAGCGAGTGATTAAATGGTTGCCGGGGTTTAGACATGGCAATCGAGCAATCGAATATCACTGTACGGCGGCGCGACTTTCTGGCAATCGCAGCTGCCGGCATCGCGGCAACTGCACATGGGAGCGCCGAACCTGCCGAATTGGCGCCGTTCCCCAAAGGCTTTCTCTGGGGCGCGGCCACGGCGGCGCACCAGGTGGAAGGCAACAATATCAACAGCGACATGTGGGTGTTGGAGCACATGAAGCCCTCGATGTTCGCGGAGCCGTCCGGCGATGCCTGCGATCAGTACCACCGCTACGCGGAAGACATCCGGATGCTGGCCGGATTCGGCCTCAATACGTACCGGTTCTCCATCGAGTGGGCGCGCATCGAGCCCGAGCGCGGCTTCTTCTCCAGGGCCGAACTGGAGCATTATCGCCGCGTGCTGGCTGCGTGCCACGAGAACAATGTCCAGCCGATGGTGACCTTCAGCCACTTCACCGTGCCGCGATGGTTTGCCGGCCTCGGCGGGTGGGAGAGCGACGACGCGGCGGACCTGTTCACCCGCTACGCCGAGCGCTCTGCGAAGGACCTCGGCGATCTGATCAGTTACGCCACCACATTCAATGAGCCTGACGTCCCGTTTCTGATCGCGTGGATGGGCGTCGATATGAGCGCTTTGGGCACTGGGCCGATGATGCAGCAGGCCGCACGGCTCATTGGCTCCGACCGGTTTGGCTCGTTCTTCCTTGGCAATCGCGACAAACTGCGCGACCACATGGTGGCCGCTCATCATCGCGCATTGGCGGCCATGAAGTCCGGACCAGGCAAATATCCGGTCGGCGTCAACATTGCGATGTCGGACGATCAGGCGGTGGGCGCCGACAGCGGTCGCGATCGCAAGCGGGAGATGGTGTACGGCCCGTGGCTGGAAGCAGCTTCCCGGAGCGATTTTGTGGGCGTGCAGACATACACGCGCGCCCGCGTAGGTAAAGACAAGGACCTTCCGCCGGAACCCGGCGTCGAAAAGACGCAGACAGGCTGGGAGTTCTGGCCGGAGGCGCTCGGCGAGACCATCCGCTACGCCGCCGCACAGGCCAAAGTGCCGGTCTATGTGACCGAAAACGGCATCGCCACCGAAGATGACACGCGGCGCATCGAGTACACCCGGCGCGCGCTGGCCAGCGTGCGGAAGTGCCTGGACGACAAAGTAGACGTGCGCGGCTACATCCACTGGTCGCTGATCGATAACTTCGAATGGAACTCCGGCTTCAAGCCGAAGTTCGGGCTTGTCGCCGTCAACCGCGAAACGCAGGAAAGGACGCCTAAGCCGAGCGCGCGCTTCCTCGGCGACATCGCCCGGCGGAACGCGACGTAGCCGCTGCTAATCCCCGGCAGCCGTTTATTTCCGTCAGAGCCCCCGCGCGGACGCGTGTGGAACATGCCACTACCCTCCAAACCGCTCTTTTGTGGGATACATACGGTGTATGTATACTAGTGTTGGTGGCGGATGAACTTGTCTTCGATTGGGATGAATCGAACAAAGCCCATATCGCCCGGCACAACGTGACTTCGGAGGAGGTCGAACAGGCCTTCGCCAACGATCCGATGGATTTGGGTGCGGAGGTCGTGGACGGCGAGGAACGATATACGGGAGTGGGCCACACGGAACGATTTCGTGTGCTGGTTATAGCCTGGACGATGAGGGACGATGCGGTCCGCCGATAACGGCCTTCGATGCCAGTGAGCGGCTGACAGAGCGATACCTGGCGGCAAAGGGATTTTGATATGGCGCAGAAAAGCGAACGGATAGTAGTGCCGAAATTCAAGACTGAAGCGGAAGAGGCCCAATGGTGGTACGACAACCGCGACAAGGTCGAGAAGGTCTTAATCGACGCGATGGACAACGGGACCATCCGGCGCGGCACAGCAAGACGGCTGACCAACGAAGCCCGTGCCTCCAGAAACGTCACTATCCGGATGGCTGAAGCCGATCTCGACCTCGCACGCAAGCAGGCGGAAGAGAAGGGATTGCCGTACCAGACCTACGTCAAATCCGTGCTCCATGAGGCGCTGGTGAAACGGGAGCGACGCCGAGCCAGTTAGGCCCGGCGCCAAAAACACCACTACAACCACTACCGGCGAGGTTGCCGGATCCGCCTCCTCTCCTGTATCATAAGGGTTTGGTTCACGGGGCAGGTGTGCCTGCCTGCGTATCCTCGATTTACACAATCCTCGTCAGAGGAACTCACGCATCCGGATCCGATTCCACTTTGCCTTTGGCGCTGTGGTTTGCGGGCTGGGCGTTTCCAGGGAACACGATATGTACGCAGTGATTGAAACTGGGGGAAAGCAGTACCGCGTCGCGCCGGGCGAAACCGTTCAGGTGGAGACGCTGACCGGCGAGCCGGGCGACATGGTGGAGTTCGACCGCGTGCTGGCGGTTGTTGACGATTCGAATGCGCTGTTTGTGGGCGGCGACCTTGCAAAGGCTCGCGTGCGCGGCACCATCGTCGAGCACGGCCGCGGCGACAAGGTGATCGTCTTCAAGTTCAAGCGCAAGAAGCAATATAAACGGACCATCGGCCATCGCCAGAACTACACAGCGGTAAGGGTTGACGAGTTCGTGGAGCAGGTGGGCTGAAGTATGGCGCATAAAAAGGGTTTAGGCAGCTCCAAAAACGGCCGCGATTCGAACGCGCAGCGGCTGGGCGTGAAGCGGTTTGGCGGCGAGCTGGTGACCGGCGGGTCCATTCTGGTCCGGCAACGCGGCACCCGGTTCAAGCCCGGCGAGAACGTGGGCCGAGGCAAGGACGACACGCTGTTTGCCATGGTTCCGGGCGTGGTGCAGTTCCGCGATCGCGGGCGGATGGGCAAGTTCATCAGCATCGAGACCGAGGAAAAGCAGGCTTAGCCGACCAGAGATTCCGATCGTGGCCGCGGGTCTTCACCGACCTGCGGCCATTTTCATTTTGGATGGGACAGGAGGGAGCCTGTCCGGCAATGAAGTTTATCGACGAAGCGATCATTACGGTGAAGGCCGGTGACGGCGGGAACGGCTGCATGGCGTTCCGGCGGGAGAAGTTCGTTCCGCGCGGCGGCCCCAGCGGCGGCGACGGCGGGCACGGCGGCGATGTCATCATGGCCGCCAGCGAGCATCACAATACGCTGTTGCATTTCCAGTTCAACCCCGAGCACACGGCGCAGCGCGGCCGCCACGGCGAGGGCAGTAACTGCACGGGCCGCGATGGTTCCTCCATCGAGCTTCCGGTGCCGGTGGGCACGGTGGTCTACGACGCCGACAACGGCGAACTGCTGCACGATTTCACGACAAAGGACGACCGGTTCGTGGTGGCTCGCGGCGGGCGCGGCGGCCGCGGCAATCAGCACTTCGCCACGTCGACTCATCAGGCGCCTACCGAACACGAGCCGGGGCGTCCGGGCGACCAGAAACGGCTGCGGCTGGAGCTGAAGCTTCTGGCCGACGTGGGACTCGTCGGCTTCCCCAATGCGGGAAAGTCCACCCTGATCTCCCGTATTTCCGCGGCCAGGCCGAAGATCGCCGATTACCCGTTCACCACCCTTGAACCGAATCTGGGCGTGGTACAGGTGGGCGACCGCACGTTCGTGGTGGCGGACATCCCCGGCCTGATCGAGGGCGCGCACGAGGGCGTCGGTCTGGGCATCCAGTTCCTCCGTCACGTGGAGCGCACGCGCCTGCTGGTGCATCTGGTGGATGTTTCCGAACTTTCCGGGCGCGATCCGGCGCACGATTTTGAGGTGATCCTCGGCGAGCTGGCCAGCTTCAGCGACGAGATGGCCGGGAAGCCGATGCTGGTGGTGGCTTCGAAGATCGACGTGGCGCAGGATCCGGAGCGGGTGGAATCCGTAAGGCGCATCGCGGCGGAGCGCGGCCTGCCGTTCTATGCGATCTCGAGCGTCACCGGGCAGGGGCTGAACGAGCTGATATGGGCCATGGCCGAACGCGTGCTGCCGCAGATCAAACCCGAGCGGGTGACGAATTATCCTCTGATTCCACCTCATCTGGCCGATAAGGCAGACGAGGATCTCACTACGGAATGAGCGCAATCTCTTCGGCCCTTCAGGGCATGCACGCCGCCGAGTCCAGCCTGAATCGGACCGCGTCCCGCATCGCGAGCCTGCCGGTAGCGTCCGACAAGGTGGACCTGAGCACGGAAATGGCGAACATGCTTCAGGCGCGCAACAGCTTCGAAGCCAATGTGAAGGTGGCGAAGACCGCCGATGAAATGGACCGCAGCACGCTGAGCATGCTGGGGTAGGCGTGTGGGCAACGCTTCAGCGTGCTGGTGCGAGCTTCAGCTCGCGCTGCCCGGACCGTGGGCTGAAGCCCACAGCAGCACGCTGAAGCGTGCGCCACAAACGGTTACTTCTTCTCGTCTTCTTTCGGCATCGAGGCGGTGCGCCGGTAAATTGTAACGAAGTCGGGGCGGCTGCCGAAGCTGTAGTTCGTTCCGGACGAACTGCTCGGCCCGAGCCTGTTCTCCTGCGGTTTGGCTGAGGGTTGCGGGTCAGTTGTCGTCTCCGTGGTGGTCCTGGTGGCGCGGCTGCCCGACTTCGCCGGGCGCGCGTCGATGCGGTCGATCTGGTCCTTCGGGATCGCAATCTCCTTGTTCCTCACCACCGCGATGAGGCTGTCCTCGGTGGCGTTATCGAAGGTGGCGATGACGGGTTTGCTGTCGCCCTTCCTGAAGATGCGGAGCTCCGAACCGGTGTCCGCCTTCTGTACCTTCAGCCAGGCGTCGTCGGCGGCGACGGCTGCCAGCGAGACCGCAAGGGTCAGGATTGCAAAGCGCATCTGGACCTGATTCTACCCGATCCTGATCGGGCCATGTTCTCCCACGCACAGCCTGTCCCGAAAACGAACACCCGCGCGTGAGACCACCCCGGTCCAGCGGATGTAAGCTGATTGTTTGCTGACAATTACCCGCCCCGAACGAATGGTCCGGCACTTGCGATCAGAAGGTGGAGCACTCATATGGATGTCCCTCGCGGGAAAGAAGTCGGGCGGCGGAAACGGATCCGCCGGATCATTTTCATCGTCATCGCCGTGTTTGCGCTGGGCGGAATCACCTGGGGGCTGACCCGTCTGAAACCCGCGGCGCCTTCGGTAGAGCGGGCGACGGTCTGGATCGACACGGTGAAGCGTGGGCCAATGGTGATCGACCGGCGCGGTCTGGGAACCCTGGTGCCCGAAGACGTCATGTGGATTCAGGCCCAGTTCGATGGACGCGTGGACAAGATCCTCCATCTGCCCGGCAGCAACGTCAGGGCGAACGACACCATAATCGTGCTCAGCAATCCGGACATGGAGTTGGCCGCGAACGACCTGGAATGGCAGGTGAAAGCTGCCCAGGCCACCTACCGCGATCTGAAAGTGAAGCTGCAAACATCCCAGCTTGCGCAGAAATCGGCCACCGCGCAGATCCACTCCGATTACCAACAGGCGGCGCTAACGGCCGATCGGGACCAGCAACTGACCAAACTCGGGCTGAAATCCGAGCTGGACACGAAGCTGTCGGTGGCGAAGGCTGACGAGCTGAACAACAGCTACAACCTGTCCAAGGAGCAGCTCGATATCAGCGGGCAATCCATTGAAGCGCAGCTTGCGGCGCAACAGGTGCAGGTGGAGAAGCTTCAGGCCGCTTACGACCTCAAAAAGAAGCAGGTGGAGCAGTTGACCATTCGGGCCGGCGTTGACGGCGTGCTGACCCAGATGGGCACGTCTGATAAGCTGCTCGAAGTGGGCCAGCGCGTGGCCCCAGGCGCGATTCTGGCGAAGATTGTCCAGCCGTCGAAGCTGAAGGCAACGCTGAAGATTCCGGAGACGCAGGCCAAGGACGTGGCCGTGGGGCAGGTTGCGTCCATCGATACTCGCAACGGCATCATCGAAGGCCATGTGTCGCGCATCGACCCCGCGGTGACCAATGGCACCGTGGATGTGGATGTGAAGCTGGACGGCCAGCTTCCTCCGGGCGCGCGGCCGGACCTGAGCGTGGACGGGACTATCGAGATCGAGCGGGCGTCGGACGTGGTATACGTGGGGCGTCCGGTGATCGGCCAGGCGAACCAGAAGGTGAGCCTGTTCAAGGTGGACGAAGACGGCAAGGGCGCCACGCTGGTCCCGGTGAGTCTCGGCCGCAGCTCGGTCAACACCATCGAGATCATGAACGGTTTGAAGGTCGGCGATCAGGTGATCCTGTCCGACATGTCAGCCTGGGATGGACACAACCGCATCCGGCTGAACTAACAGAGCCGCGACCGTGAGGGAGCGGTAAGGGGAGACCAGACATGGCAAACGGCAATAGCGAAGCATTGATTCAGCTGAGCGGCGTGACGAAGGTCTTCGTCACCGACGAGGTGGAGACGCACGCGCTGGCGGGCATCCACATGGAGATCAAGCGGGGCGAATATATCTCGATTGCCGGGCCATCCGGCTGCGGCAAGTCGACGCTGCTGGCCATACTCGGTCTGCTCGATTCCCCCACCGACGGCACGTACGTTCTGAACAGCCGGCCCGTGCAGAGCCTGAAGATGTCGGAACGGGCGCGTATCCGCAACCGCGAGATCGGCTTCATTTTCCAGGCGTTCAACCTGATTGGCGATCTGAACGTCTATGAGAACGTGGAACTACCGCTTACCTACCGGGGCATGCCCTCATCCGAGCGCAAAAAACGCGTGCAGGACGCGCTCGAGCGCGTAGGCATGCTGCACCGCGTGAAGCACTACCCCTCGCAGCTTTCGGGCGGCCAGCAGCAGCGCGTGGCCGTGGCGCGCGCATTGGCCGGCGATCCGTCGATCCTGCTCGCGGACGAGCCGACCGGAAACCTCGATTCCGCCAACGGCGAAGCGGTGATGGACCTGCTGCGCGAGTTGCACCGGGGCGGCGCCACCATCTGCATGGTCACGCACGACCCCCGCTACGCGCGTTATGCCGATCGCAACATTCACCTGTTCGACGGCCGGATTGTGGAGGAGCAACAGGCGAGCGTGACTCCCGGAGTGGTGTGATGCCAAAGAACGTAGATGCCATTGCGCTGTTTTTCATCGTAAGCGCCCTTCTGTTCACCGGATTCGTGATGGACCATGGGCCGGTCTGCGTCGCCCGCAGGCAAATGGCGCTAAGCGATCACGGGGGGCGGCATCGGTACATGATGCTTCCGCGGGTGCCTGCGCCTCCGGCGCTTTCACGGCTTCCGGCGCTGCCGCCGCTTCCGCGGATCTAGCACGCCACTGTAGAGCAGGCTTCAGCCTGCAGCATGGAAACGTCCCATGAACTTCCTTCGCGATCTTCGTCTCGCCGTTCGCGTCCTGCGGAAATCGCCCGCTTTCACCATCACCGCTCTGCTGGTCCTCACCCTCGGCATCGGCGCGAACACGGCGATCTTCAGCGTGGTGAACGCGGTGCTCATCCGCCCGCTGCCGTATCGCGACGCCGGCCGGCTGATGGCGCTTTACGAGAGCGATCGCGATCATCCGGCGATGAACGTATCCGGGCCGAACTTCCGCGACTGGCGCGCGCAGGCTCCGGCGTTCTCCGGCATGGCCGCGTACGGCAGTTACCCCGTGGACATGCTTGGCGGAAGCGAGCCCGATCGCATCATTGGCGCAACCGTATCCAAAGGCTTCTTCCGTGTGATGGGCGCGCGGCCGATGTTGGGACGCACCTTCACGGCCGACGAGGAGCGACTGGGAGGCCCGCTGACCGTAGTCATCGGGGAGCGCGTATGGCGGCGGCTGTTCCATGGCGATCCGCACGTTCCTGGACGCACGGTTCGCATGGACGGCACGGACTGGACCGTCATCGGCGTGCTTCCCGCATCGTTCGACTTTCCGCGCCTCGCCGATGCCTGGGTCTCGGCCGAGCCGCTGTGGGAGAACACCGGACGCGATGCGCACAACTTTCATGTGATCGGCCGGCTGCGCGGCGGAGCAACGCCGGAACAGGCCCAGGCGCAGATGGCGACCATTGCGGCGCGAATCGCAAAGACGTATCCGGAGGCTAATCGCGGCGTGACGGCGAAAGTGGAGCCGTTGCAGGCCGCGTCGGCCCGGAAGATTGCGCCGACGCTGCTTCTGTTGCTCGGCGCCGTATCGTTCGTTTTTCTGATCGCCTGCGCGAATGTCGCTAATCTCCTGCTCTGCCGCGCTGCTGCGCGACAGAAGGAATTCTCCATCCGCGCGGCGCTGGGGGCTGGGCGCGGGCAGCTCATGCGGCAATTGCTGGCCGAAGGAATCGCTCTGGCGCTCGCGGCAGGCGCCCTGTCGGTGGCGCTGGCTTTGTGGACGCGCGGCCTGCTGCAGTTGCTCGTGCCGGAGAAACTCCTGCTGGCCGGATCCATCGCCATCGATTGGCGTGTCCTCTCCTTCGCCCTCGCGGTTGCGCTCGCCGCCGGCATCGCGTTTGGGCTGGCGCCCGCGCTCTATGCCATGGGCGCCGACGTGAACGATGCCCTGAAGCGGGCAGGCGCGCGCGGAGTTGCGTCAGGCTCGGGCAGCCGGTTTCGCGCCGTGCTGATCTCCGCTGAAGTGGCCATTTCGTTCGTGCTGCTAGCGGGCGCGGGCCTGACAGTGAAGAGCCTCGCGCGGCTTCGCGAAGTCGATGCGGGCTTCGATCCCCGAAACCTGACCATTGCGGAAATGGCCGTGAGCCCGGGCGATCACCTGAAACAGCCCGCTCCGCTCTATCGAGAGCTGCTGAACCGGGTCCGCGCGTTTCCGGGCGTCGAGGGCGCCGCGCTCACCAGTGCGCCTCCACTGGCTGAGATGAATCCGAATGGAGCGTTCGAGGTTGCCGGCGTGAAGCTGGACGATCCGCGAAAGGCGCCGTGGGCATTCTACGCGCTCGTGAGCGACGGCTACTTTCACTCCATGCGGATTCCGCTGCGGAGCGGAAGAGCTTTCGAAGCGGCGGATGTGGCAAATCCCAATGTGGCTGTCATCAGCGAAGGCCTGGCGAGGCGGCTCTGGCCCGCGGGAAACGCGATCGGCCGGCAGATCCGGTTCTTCGGCTTTGAGCAGAAGCCGCAATGGCTCAGCATTATTGGTGTCGCCGGCGACGTGCGGCAGATCGGAATTGCGAGCCCGGCCGACGATCAGGTGTATGTGCCGTATTACCAGAACCCACGTTACCAGGCTGGGTATCTGAGCCTTGTCGTGCGGGCGCGCGGTTCGGAAGCCACGCTCGACCGCGAAATACGCGGACAGGTACGGACACTCGACCCGGACAGCGTTCTCAGATTCACTTCCATGCAGAAGTACATCGCGGAGAACGTGGCCACGCCGCGGCTGCGGGCGGTCCTGCTTTCCGGTTTTGCCGCATTCGCGCTGGCGCTGGCTGCCATTGGTTTGTACGGCGTCATCAGCTTCGCGGTAACGAACCGGATTCGCGAGGCCGGAGTGCGCATGGCGCTGGGCGCGGCGCGGAGCGACATTGTCGCGCTGTTCGTTCGCGGATCGCTGCCCATGATTGGCGCCGGGATTCTGGCGGGCGGCGCGGCTTCGCTGGCGCTGTCACGCGTGATTCGCAGCTTCCTCTACGACGTCAGTCCGGCCGACCCCGGCACCCTTGTGTCGATGGCGCTGTTTCTGGGCGCCGTGGCGTTATGCGCGGGGTTGATTCCCGCGGTTCGCGCCGGCAGAACCGACCCGGCGGTGGCCTTACGGGAAGAGTAGAGTAGGCTTTCAGCCTGCCACGGAAGAGGAATAAGATAGGACAAACACATGATTCAGCTCCGCAACATCGAGAAATATTTTGAACACGGCCCAACGAAGACCTTCGTGCTGCGGCGTATCAACCTGGACATCAAGGAAGGCGACTTTGTGTCCATCATGGGCCCGTCGGGCGCCGGAAAAAGCACGCTGCTGCACCTGCTCGGCATGCACGACAGCGCGTGGACGGGCGAATATTATCTGCTGGACCACGCTGTCCACAAGATGGCGAAGAAGGACCGCATGGAGCTGTACAAGAAGTACTTCGGCTTCGTCTTTCAGAGCTATCACCTTCTGGATTCGCTGACGGTGTACGAGAACCTCGAGATCCCGCTCTCCTACCGGAACATCAAAAAATCCGAGCGCGACAGCATCGTCTGCGACATTCTGGACAAGTTCCAGATTGTCGGCAAGAAAGACCTCTTCCCCAATCAGCTCTCGGGCGGACAACAGCAACTGGTGGCCGTGGCCCGCGCCATGATCGCGAGCCCCAAGGTGATTCTGGCCGATGAGCCCACCGGGAATCTCCACTCCAGCCAGGGCAAGGAGATCATGGAGATGTTCAAGCGCCTCAACGACGAAGGCACGACGATCATTCAGGTGACGCACAACGAGCGAAACGCCGAGTACGGACATCGGATCATCAACATTGTGGACGGGTGGGTAACCGGCATACACGAGAATGCCGCGGCGCCCGCCGGCGCCTGAGCCGGAATCATCTGTGACACATCCGGACTGTCGCGGCCGTCTCACGGTGAGGGACGTATGACGAAGCAGTGGGCAGGTTACATTGCGGCCTCGTTTCTTGCCGCTCTCAGCGTTGCGGGAGCCGACTTCCAGGCCGGCGCGCGCGCTTACGACAAAGGCGATTTTGCGACGGCATTGAAAGAATGGCTGCCGGTCGCCGAAAAGGGCGGCTCGGCGGCGCAGTTCAACATCGGGCTGATGTACCAGGAAGGCCAGGGGGTTCCGCAGAACTTCTCGGAGGCCGCGAAGTGGTTCGAGCGATCGGCCGACCAGGGTTACGTGAAGGCCGAACACAACCTCGGCGCCATGTATGCCACCGGCCGGGGCGTGAAGCGCGATTACGTGCAGGCCTATAAGTGGATGAGCCTTTGCGCCGCGGGCGGCGACGGCGGCTGCGCCTCGCAACGCGATCAGATCGCGCAGAAGCTGAGCGCCGGTAAGCTTGCGAAAGCCCAGCAGCTCGCCAGCGAGTGGAAGCCTGCCAGCCAGGCAAGCCAGCAGTAAGCCGCCGATCAAGGCGATAAACACCGATTCAAACGAGAATGCTATATTCTCATCATTCACTCATCGCTGAGTGAAAGGCCACGTCGGCCGTGCTGAGAGGAGGTTGACGTGATAAACGAGAATCTGTCCCGCCGCGGCTTCCACCGATTTGCGTCCCTGCTGATGGCGGGCGCCGCCCTGCCGTTCTATAACGAGCGCGCTCTGGCGCAGCTCTCGGTGGTGAAGAACCTTCCGCCTGACGCGGTGAAGATCAACGCCAACGAGAATCCCATGGGGCCCTGTGCTGAGGCGGCCGCGGCGATTCATGCAGTGGTCCAGAAGGGCGGCCGCTACATGTTCGAAGAATCCATTGTCATGGCGTCCACTCTGGGAGAGCAGGAAGGTCTGAAGACCTCCTGGGACCCGGCGTCCAGCTATGTGCAGGCGTTCGCCGGATCCAGCGATCCGCTGCACCGCGCCGTTCTGACGTTCTGTTCGAAAGACAAACCGTTCGTGGTGGCCGAGCCCGGCTACGAAGCGGGCGCGAAGGCCGCTGGTTTCATTGGCGCGCCGGTGGTCGCAGTACCGCTGGTGAAAGGCAGCTTCGCGCACGATGTGAAGGCCATGGCCGCCGCGCACGCGAGCACGGGCCTGATTTACGTCTGCAGCCCGAATAACCCGACTGGTACGGTAACGCCAAAAGCCGATATTGAGTGGCTGGTGGCGAACAAGCCCGCGGGCGCGGTGGTGATGATCGATGAAGCTTATCTGCACTGGTCCAAATCGGCGGTGGCGAACACGCATCTGGTGGCTGCCGATCGGGATGTCATCGTACTGCGAACGTTTTCCAAGCTGTATGGCATGGCCGGTCTGCGCGCCGGAGCCGCGCTCGGCCGTCCGGACCTGCTTCAGAGGATGAGCATGTATGGCACGGGATTCCTGCCGGTAACCGCAATGGTCGGAGCCACAGCCAGCCTGCGCGCGAAGAACGTCGTGGCGGAACGTCGCGCCATCATGACCGGAATCCGTGAAGATACTTTCGCCTTTCTGGACAAGAACAGGATCGAGTTCATTCCTTCCGAGGCCAACATGTTCATGATGAATGTGAAGCGGCCCGGCGTGGAGTTCTGGCAGGACATGACGAAGTACAAGGTGTACGTCGGGCGCGTCTGGCCTGCGTGGCCGACGTGGGTTCGCGTCTCGGTGGGCACACGCGATGAAATGGCAAAGTTCCGCGACGCTTGCGTGAAGTGCTACAACACGTAAAGGAATGAAGGAAAGCTAAAGGAATTAACGGAAGGCCCACAGCCCCACTCCGTTATTCCCTTTGCTTCCTCTACTTCTTTACTTCCCGTTCTTCTACCGGAACTCGTCCATGATCTGCGCCAGCACTTCGCGCGAGGGGCGCACCTTGTTCTCGGGCAGTGTAGCGAGGGGCGCGTCCACCAGCTTCAGCTTATCCACCAGCGTCGGCGAATCCTGATCCAGATACAGAATACCGGTGAGCACTTCGTTGCTGGTCTTCGATTCGTGGATTGCCTTGATGGCGCCGAGCGCGTTCGTCGGATCGTAATCGCGATCGAGCTTCTTGAGCCGCAGGTGCGAGCCGTCGTGCATCTCCACTTCGGATGTCGTGCCCTCGTCGAAATCGACGTCTATGTCCACGAAGTGCGGGATGAAGTCCACCTCGTGAACCGGCTCGTCGTGGTCCTTCATGTACTGGTAGCTGTGCATGGAACCTTCGTGGTCGTTGAACGTGACGCATGGGGAGATCACGTCGATGATGGCCAGACCGCGGTGCGCGATGGCAGCCTTCAGAATGGACGACAGCTGGCGCTTGTCGCCCGAGAACGAGCGCGCGACGAACGTGGCGCCCATCTCGATGGCGGCAAGGCAGCAATCGATTGGCTGCGTGTCGTTGATGACGCCGGTCTTCAGCTTCGAGCCGTAATCGGCGGTGGCCGAGAACTGGCCCTTGGTGAGCCCGTATACGCCGTTGTTCTCGATGACGTAGATGAGCGGCAGGTTGCGCCGCAGCATGTGCATGAAGTGGCCGAGTCCGATGGACGCCGTGTCGCCGTCGCCGGTAACGACGATGACCGGCATCGCGGCGTTCGCCAAAATTGCGCCGGTGGCCACCGTGGGCGCACGGCCGTGGACGGCGTTCAGGCCAAAGGACGCGCTCATGAAGTAGGCCGGCGTCTTGGCGGAGCAGCCGATGCCGGAGAACTTCATCACGCCCCACGGCTCGACGCCCATCTCCCAGTACGCTTCGGTGATGCGCTCGGTGATGGCATTGTGCCCGCAACCGGCGCAGAGCGTGCTCCTGCCGCCGCGGTATTTCAGAATCTCGAGATCGAGAAGGTTCACCTTTTTCGGCGGGGCGGCTGTGGTGCTCATAACTCCTCCTGCTTCACGATGTCGTCAGCGATCGACTGCGCGTCAATGGGTAGTCCCGTGTAGTAGCGCACGCTGCGCAGTTTCGCCGCGCGCTCCGGCGTCACATCCAGGCGCAGCATTGAGAACAACTGCGCATCACGGTTTTGGTCGATAACGTAGACGCGCTTGTGGCGGTCGATGAATTCATTGACATCCGCCGGGAACGGCCAGGCGAGCACGCGCAGGTAAGCGGCGTTGACACCGTACTCGCGCGCGAGCTTATCGCGGCTCTCCTCGGCGGCATACCGGGTGGTGCCGCAGCAAAGGATGCCGATCTCGCCGGCCGCGTCCTGAAGCTCCGACCCGGGAACGTGCCTGCGCATGGTCTCGAACTTGTGCGTCAGCCGGTCCATGTTGTTCACGTAGTCTTCGGGGCGCTCACTGTACTGCGCCTTCTCGTTATGACCGCTGCCGCGCGTGAAATAGGATGCGGCGTGATGGTTCGTGCCCGGCAGGGTGCGATAACCAACGCCGTCGCCGTCCACATCTTTGTACCTGGCGAATCCGCCGAGGCGATCCAGATCCTCCGCGGTCAGCACTTTTCCGCGCTGAATGGGCTTCTCCGGATACGGGAAGGGATCGGCCATCCAGTTATTCATGCCCAGATCGAGGTCGGTATTCACGAATACCGGCGTCTGGAAATATTCGGCCAGGTCGAACGCCTGCTGCGCCATGACGAAGCACTCTTCGGGCGATGACGGCAACAACAGCGGATGGCGCGCGTCGCCGTGCGACAACATGGCGTTCTTCATCATGTCGCCCTGCATGGTGCGGGTGGGCAATCCGGTCGATGGACCCACGCGCTGCACATCGAAGATGACAGCCGGAATTTCGGTGTAGTACGCGTACCCGACAAACTCGGCCATCAGCGAAATGCCGGGGCCGGAGGTGCAGGTCATGGCGCGGGCGCCCGCCCAGGACGCTCCAATCACCATGCCGATGGCGGCCAACTCGTCCTCCGCCTGCACCACTGCGTACGTGGCTTTGCCTGTTTCGGGATCGACGCGAAAGCGGCCCAGATAGCCGATGAGCGATTCGGCGAGCGACGACGACGGCGTGATGGGATACCAGGTGAGCACGGTGACGCCGGCGAAGACGCAGCCGAGCGCCGCGGCGGAGTTGCCGTCAATGATGATCTTGCCGGCCGTTTTGTCCATGCGCTCGACGGTGAACGCGTCGGTCTTCTTCAGGTTCTTCTCGGCGTAATCGCGCCCGGCCAGCACGGCGTTCCAGTTGAGGTCGGCGGCTTTCGCCTTCTTCGCGCCGAACTGCTTGCGCAGGGCTTTGTGGATCTCGTCGAAGTCGATGCCCAGCAGCCAGCCGACAACCCCGTCGTAGATCATGTTGCGAACCAGCTTACGGAGCTTCGCTTCGGGGCAAACCGGGCCAACCAGCTTGTCGAAGGGCACCGGATAGAAGTGCAGATCGTTGCGCAGCGCGTTCAGCTTCAGCGGCTCGTCGTAAACAACGGCGGCGCCCGGCAGCAGGTTGGTGACATCCTCCTGCGCCGTATCGGCGTTCATGGCCACGAAAAACTCGCTGTCGCGGCGTCGCCCGATGTATCCTTCACCGCTGACGCGAATGGTGAACCAGGTGGGTAGACCGGCGATGTTGGACGGGAACAGATTCTTGCCCGAAACGGGGATGCCCATCTGAAAGATGGAGCGCATCAACACGCTGTTCGCAGTCTGACTGCCCGAACCATTGACGGTGGCGACCTGAATACTGAAGTCGTTCACTACTCGGCGGGGGGATTCGTACTGCGGAACAGGACCGTGTGACGCGACAGGAACTACCTGGTCTGTCGACAAAGTTCACGCTCTCCTTTTGGTCTGTCTCTGATTATACGCCTCTGGCTGTGAACTGGTGTGCGATGGCGCCGGTTCGTCTCGCGGCTACGGCAGCGCCGCACGCTTATTTCTTCGCGGGAGTTATGTCGCTGACAGGTAGGTCCCAGTGCGCCAGGAGAATCTCGAAGCGCCGTTGTTCCTCGCGCTTGTAGGTCTCCTGGTCGGGCCACAGCTCCCTGATCAGCCGCTCCTCATCCGGATTCGCCGACGTCGCCAGAGCGGAGTTCTTAAAGCGGATTGTGACGCGGTAATCCCACCGCGCGTCCTCGGTCATGTGGTTGGCCGGGGTTTCGATCTTCACCGAGAGCATGCGGCCGCTCTCGACGATTTTCCGCAGCAGCGGGTAGTGGTTTTTCAGGAAGAGCTGCAGGAATTCCTGCTGGTGTCCCCATTGAACCTTGTAATAGTACTCCATTGCGTAAGGCTGGTCGGGCGCAGCCTGCGGCGGCGCGCCCTGGGCGAGCACGGTGCGCGCGGAAACGAAAACGAGGAGAGAAAGCAGTATAGTTTTCATGGAATCGATTGAGATGGATTTTAACAGAGTGCGCAGGCTGATCGTGATGTTATGCGGTCTGGGCTGTTACGCCTGGGCCGGGTCCGCAAACGAAACGTCGCGGAAGAAGCTGGAAACGCAGACCGAGATTCAGGGTTATCCTTGCGACAAAGGCTGGGCGTGGTTCTATGCCGACGGCCATCTGGGACGATGCACGGTGGCGCGCGACACGCGGTTCGCCGAGGCGGTGGCGCCCGCCGGATCGATCATCGATCTGCGGCCGGACGGCAAGCCGCGAGACCTGATGCTGGTTCGCAACACGTCCATCCTCGGCTACCAATGCGGGGGCGGCGGACCGCTCGGACCGGGGGAAGGCTCCAGACCGGGTTCTACCCGAACGGCAAGCTGGCGGTCTGCTGGCTGGCGCAGGATCAGGACGTGCAGGGCGTGCCGTGCATGAAGGCCGGCGGTTTCTGGGCCACGCTGTTTCACAGCGGCGGCGACGGCGTCTGTTTTTATGAAAATGGCAAACTAAGAAGCTGTACGCTGTCGAAAGCTTACAACGGCCTGCGGCGCGGGCAGAAATTGATACAGGCGCGATAGGTCAGCGCGTCAGCGTTTCTGTTGCTGGCAGAGCGCCGGCTGTTTCTTCCTCAAACCACTTCTTCGCCGTCAGGCGCCATGCCGCGAGTCAGGAACGTCTTCGGAAACTCGCCTTCCCCCGCCAGCGTGAATCTTCTGAAGCGCTTGTACCACCTCCCCGCGGGCACATCCGGTTCCGATTCCAGCCAGTGCTTGAGTTCAGTGAAATCCTCGACGGCGATCCGGCCGTCACGAAATCGTTTGAGAAGGTGATCCAGAATGCCCGGTGGCGGGGGCTTCCGGAGCTTAGGCATTCGTGAACTGTTTGTGGAAGACTATGCGTTCGATCTGATCCGAAAGATCGCGTATTTCGTGAGGGTCGACCGTTGCTTTGAGACGCTTCAGCAACCGGGAAAGCTCTTTGTCGGACGTGTTGGCGCTCCTCTCGGGATGGCCGCTGCTGTCCATTTCCGGCGTGACGTCACTGCTCGTTCCCGCGGGCTTCGATTTTCCCCATCTGGCGAGTACCGCATTGCGGGCACTCTCGCTGCGTTGCTGCGGAGTCAGTCTCGAAGCACGAGCGGGTCCGCCTTTCAGTCCGCCTTTGCGCCCGAGGGCGACAGCCGCGGGATTCTTCCTCGCCATACGATCAGTATACCTGACCGCTTACGTATTGGCGGCTTCGATCGCGTGAGCTGTACGCTCTCAAAGGTTCGGCAACACCTGTCGCCTCGGCGCGTGGCGCAGCGCGTTCAGCAGCGCGTACGCGGCCGGTTTGGGCTGGAGCGCATCATCGAACGGCAAGGGCCGCGCCGGCAGATGGTCGGGCCGGGTGAACTGCTTCGCAAAGTACCACGCGTTCTGCCAGCTATAGCGGTCGGACAGGCCCCAGGTGAGCAGCGCGCAGACAGCCTTCTCGTCGAGTACAGTGTTCAGGAACTTCGCGTAGACATCGGCCACGAGGCGGTCGCGCTGTGCGGTGTCGCCGGGCGCTCCGGCGTCGAACACGTCCAGTTCGGTGATGAGGATTTTGAGCCCGCGCCCGGCCAGTTCCTTCAGGAACGTGCGATAGACGCCGGGGTTGAAATCCTGGAACCGATCGTAACGCAGGTGCGATTGCAGGCCCACGGCATCGAGCGGCGCCTTCAACACCAGCAGCCGATCCACCAGCTTCAGCATTGTGGCGCGCCGGGCCGCCTGATCGGGAGTATCGAGCTCGAGATCGTAATCGTTGTAGACGAGCAGCGCGCCCGGGTCCGCTTCTCGCGCCGCGTGAAAAGCGGCCATGAGACCGGCGTCGCCGAGCGTGGTCACCACGACGCTCTGTTTGCGCAGGCCATCGGCGCGGCCCTGCCGGGGATCGATCATTTCGTTGAAGACATTCCAGGAGTAGACCTGCCCTCGGAACCAGGCAACCTCGCCGCGGATGTGCGCAAGCATCTCCGCTTCCATGCGCTTCGGGTCAGTGATTTGATCGAACCACTTCGGCGAATTGAGATACCACACCAGATGCGCGCCGGAGAGCTTCAGGCCGTGCTCGCGGGCAAATTCCGTGTTGGGATCCACCGCATATTCCTGCTTCGTGGGCTGGAGGCTGATGCGATCCTGCGGACTCCATGGCAGCCACGGCGCAAACAGGGCGCAGTGCCGTTCAAATAACTCCGCATAAGCCGGCGTCTGATTCGCGATATTCACATCGCTGTCCGACCCATAGCGCAAACCTCGCGCTGCCGCGGCGTCGCGCAGCGACGGGAAGGGTTCCACGGCGAACGCATTGAACGCCGGAGCGGCGAGCGGCAGCTTCAGGAGATCGCGGCGACGCAACATTGCCGCTGTTACTGCGAGGGAGCGGGCGTGGGAGCCACTGGACCGACGGCCGGAGGCGGCGCCTTGTTGATCCACTCGCCGATCCAGTCGAGCACGTGCTTGTACCACACCGCCGAATTCTGCGGCTTCATCACCCAGTGGCCCTCATCCGGAAACACAATCAGCTGTGACGGCACCTTCTGCATCTGCAGAGCAGTGAACAGCTGCAGCGACTGCGTATAGGGAACGCGGAAGTCGCGTTCGCCGGTGATCACCAGCGTGGGCGTGTGGAACTCCTTCACGAAGGAGCTGGGCGTCCACTTCGCGTACATCTCCGGGTTGTCCCACGGCGCTCCCTGAAACTCCCACAACGGGAACCACAGCTCCTCGGTAGCGCCGAACATGCTGCGCAGATCGAACACGCCGCAATGCGAGACGAACACGCGAAAACGGTCGGTGTGGCCGAGCATCCAATCGATCATGTAGCCGCCATAGGACGCGCCCGCGGCCCCCATACGGCTCGGGTCGGCCCAGGGCAGACCGGCCACGTGATCCACAACGGCCATGATGTCCGCGTAGGCGCGGCCGCCCCAGTCCGCGTTGATGTCGTCGGTGAACTTCTGCCCGTATCCGAACGATCCGCGAGGATTCGGCATCACCACCACGTAGCCTGCGCCCGCGAAAACCTCAGCGTTCCAGCGGTAGCTCCAGTCCTCGCCCCACTCGCCCTGCGGCCCGCCATGAATCAGGAACAGCACCGGGTATTTGCGCCCTTCCTCGAAGCCCGGCGGCTTCAGCAGGAAGCTGTGAACCTTCGCGTCCTCGGCGCCGGTAACCCAGAACTCCTCGTACGGCGTGAGCTGAACACCGGCGAGAAGATCGTCGTTCAGATGCGTGAGCGCCACGGGAGTTCCGCCGCCGGAGGACGCGCGGAAAATCTCCGCGGGCGCTGAGCCGCTCTGCTGGGTGAACACCATGGTCTTGCCGTCGGGCGTGAACTGCATGTCATCCATGCTGGCCGGACCGGAAACCACCACGCGAGTGCCGCCTCCGGTGGCGGAAATCATCTCGATGGCCCGCCGGCCGCGATCCACGCTGGTGAAGAACAGCCGCGCGGAATCGGGCGACCAGGCGAACGAATCCACCGAGCGGTCGAGCGATTCAGTGAGGCTCACCAGATGGCCCGTGGCCCGCTCGAGCAGCATGAGCTGAAAGCGGTCGCTCTCGTATCCGGGCCGTGTTTGTGCCCGGTAAGCGAGATATTTGCCATCCGGCGAATACAAAGGACCGTCGTCGGCCGCGGGATTCGAGGTAATGCGCCTGGCCTCTCCGCCGGTGAGCGGCACCGCAAACAGGTCCGTATTGGTGCTGGTCGCCAGCACCGGATCGGTGTTCATGGTGAAGCACAGCTCGGTGGAATCGGGCGAGATGGCGTAGTCTTCCGGACCGCCGAGCGAAAAGGGCGGCACATCGCGCGTGCCTGGCGTAAGATCGACGGCCTTGCCGCCCGCCACGTCCATCGAGAAAAGGTGCGATCGCCGCGGGCTTTGCCAGTCGGTCCAGTGGCGATAGAGCAGGGAACCGTACACGCGCGCTTTCACCTTGCCGTTCTTCTCCCGATCGAGGAGGCGGGCGTTGCAGGCATCGTCGGCGCAGTCCGGAAACACATTGCTGGAAAAGACTACGCGCTTGCCATTTGGCGCGAAGAGAACGCCGTCGGCCTCGGTGGAGAGATTCGTCACCTGCCGCGCGTTCGCCCCGTCCTGGTCCATGAGCCACACCTGCTCGGAGCCGGATCGGTCGGAGATGAAGGCGAGGCGTTTCGAATCGGGCGCCCAGCGCGCGCGGAAGTTCATTGTCCCGTCGTGCGTGATCTGCTGTGGCGCTCCCCCGCGCGTAGGCGCGATCCAGATCTGCTGCGGCTTGGTGTTCTGCGCGAGATCGACCGTCTGGACAGTGAAGGCGACGAGCTTGCCGTCGGGCGAGATTTGCGGATCGCTGATGCGCGCGATGCTCAGAAGCGCGTTTACATCGAACGGCTGCTTTTGCGCGAACGCAGCGGTAGCCGTGAGAAGCGCGAGTGCGATTCGAAACATGACTGCTTCGATTCTATCGAATGGGTGAAGCAGGCTTTCAGCCTTGGCAGTGTGCGCCTTATCCGACCTGGACAAAGCACCTCTCCGGCATGGCAACGACTCGTCCGGGCGGATAAGTTCCGCCTCGCGACCGTCGGCAAGCATTCGCTCAGGGTGCGTCCAGGTAGGCGCGTTGACCGGTCAACCTTCCGTGAGAATATCTAGCTACGCGATGACTCATTTTGCAATGGCGTTTTTGTCCCCGGTTGCCTGGGCTATTGAGCGGCCAATCCTTACAACACTGGTGACAACTTCTGAAGGTACGTTCGGTTTATTCGCTTCAGCGAACGCCAAATCTGCAATCTGCAGGGCGTCAGCGGTGCGTCCTTCGCGTATATAGACAATTCCCAGGTACGCGAGACTTATCGCTTTCGACCCGCGGAGATTTCCAGCATGTCCGGTCCGGCTAAACTCGCTGCCAGATTTCATCGCACCATCGATCTGCTGGTCGAAGAGCGACACTGACTTCTGTAGTGACTCCTCTGCAACCTGCCATCGTTGTTGACCCATTTGTGCTGAGGCGATCTGACGGAAGTCAATTGGGTAGGCCGAGTCGTCGGTGCCGGGCCACACCGCGGCGTATTGCAGGATCTTCTGGAAAGCAGCTTCAGCCTCCGCGAAGTTTTGCTGAGCGAGATAACAGTTACCAATGTCGCGGTTAGCAAGGAACAGAAACTTGTTCCTGGGGATGTTGAAGGTCAGACTTTTCAGCAAGCGGGATTACTTCGGACTTATATCGTTCGATGATTTCCGCAGTGCAAGTGCCTTTTCTTTGTTGTTCGGCTATCGACTCATATGCATCGTTAAGCTTCCCCTCTTCGACTTCTTCAGGAGAGAGGTGTGCTACTACGTCCACGGAATCGTGCCTTGTTGATTTTGCTGAACCAGAGGGTTGGGTTTGCGGTGCGGGTTTCTGGCCGGAGGCAGACGTCTTACCGAGACTTGATCCAATCAGGAAGAATGCAAAAATGCTGGAGGCAAATCGAAAGCGCTCAAACATGCAGCCAGACTATCATACGCGGCGATGGCTACTATCCGATAAGTAGCCGCCGAATGGCACGCGCTAATTAGCACTCTGTTGGCCGTCTGGACTCGAGCAGATTCAGCAGTTCAACATCATCCATGACCGAAATGCCCTGCTCTGCACAGAACCGAAGCACATTAGGATCATGGAAGTCGCGGTCTTTGGTACAGAGAACGTCGGCACCCGCGGCCACTGCCGTGTAAATGACAGGATCATCGGCCGGGTCGGAAAGAACAACCGGCAGCCCTCGATCCGGCTCGATGATTCGGCAGAGTGATCGGAGGGAGTCTATGTGTTCGTGGATTTCATCCGCTGTGAGCCCGTAAAGCGCCTGCAATCTGGGGTAGCTCAAGACCCTCCCGAGCTCACCGAGGATGTAAGGCGACAACGCAATCACGTGCGCTTCGTCCGCCGCTATGAGGTCCATTACCCTGCGCGCAGGGCCGCTCGACCTGCTGATGGCGCGAACCAGGACGGACGCGTCAAAGGCGACGATCATCCAGATCGTTGGCGCGAATGTTCAATTGCCTCCTGGATGGAAGCGTCGATCGTCTCCCCTGGAACTTCCCTGGCGCGCTCCGCCAACCGATCCAGGTGGTCGCGATAACGCCGGAACGCACGTACGCGTTCCTGTCCAATCGGCGCGTGACTGCGGATCAACGATGGCCGAATCGTAACGCTCTCCTCTTCGCTGAGAGCGCGGCCCAGAAGGCTTTCTATAGCGAGCCGCTGGTCTGCCGACAGATCCTTGACGGAATATACCATTCAGATTTCCTGAGAACGCCTCTCTTATTCAGATTACCGGAAATCGTCCTCCGTTACGGCGTCTTCTCGCTGTGCGTGGGCGCGGACAGGTGCCGGTAATAGCCGAGGTCCTGGCTGGTCAGCAGCTTGGTCGCGAACAGGATCTGGCCGGTGTGCTCACAAAAATGACACACCACGTGATACACCGCGCCGAGCACCGTGGTGTCGTATTTCTGGACCTGGATCGGCTCGAGCAGCCGCTGCGGGCTCAGCGAGCGGATCACCGACACCGCATCCTCCACCACGTGCCGAATGCGCTCGGCCAGCTCCGCGGGATCCTGCTCGCCGCGAGCCGCGAACTCCTTGTCGCGCTCCCGCGTGTCGGGCCTGCCGGCAACGCCCGACCCGATCCACTGCGTCACGTTGCCGCACAGGTGCAGAACCAGATTGCCGACGGCGTTCTGCGTGTCGGCGTTCCGCATCCACACCTGTTCGTGCGTGAGGCGGCCGAGGCAATCCTCGATCCGACCGCAGAACTGCGTGAGCTTCTCCGTCGAGTAATTGACGAATTCGCGTTCGGCCGTGGTGGACATGTCTACAGCACTTCCTCCGACCAGTTCTCCAGCGCCGACTTCACCCGCGCGGTGAACTGATCCGCCAGCGCTCCGTCGATCAGCCGATGATCGAAGGTTAGCGCAAGGTAAGCCATCGAGCGAATGGCGATGGCATCGTTGTCCACCACCACGGGTTCCTTCTGCACGGCGCCGCAGCCGAGAATGGCAACCTGCGGCTGGTTGATGACGGGCGTCGCGAAGACGCTGCCGAAGCTGCCGAAATTCGTGATGGAGAACGTGCCGCCCTGCACCTCATCGGGTTTGAGCTGCCGGGAACGAGCGCGCGTGGCCAGGTCGACAATGGCGCGCTGCAGGCCCAGCGCCGTCTTCTCGTCGGCGTTGCGAATCACCGGCACGATCAGCCCGTTTTCCAGCGCCACGGCAATGCCGATGTTGATGTCGTTGTGGTAGATGATGTTGGTCCCCTCGATCGAAGCGTTGACGATGGGGAACGCGCGGATGGCCTCCGCGGCCGCGCGAGTGACGAACGGCAGGAAGGTCAGCGAGAACCCGTAGCGCGCCTGGACCTCTGCCTTGTTGCGGTCGCGCATCTTCGCCACGCGCGTCATGTCCACCTTGTGAACGGTGGTGACGTGCGCGGAGGTGCGCTTGCTGAACACCATGTGCTCCGCGATCTTCGCGCGCATGTTGCTCATCGCCTCAATGCGGGTGCGCGGTTGTTCGGCGCGGGGCATCGAGGGGGCCGCGGGCGGGGCAGGGGCGGGAGCCGGCGCGTACTGTGGAGGAGCCGGAGCAGCAGCCTGAACCGGTGGCGACTGAACGGCGGCGGCCGGCGCCATTGCCCCCGACTGTGCCATGGTCCGCGCTCCCTGCGCCGACATGTATGCTTCCAAATCCTGCTTAGTGACGCGTCCGCCGGCGCCGGTGCCTTTCACCTGGCGAAGGTCGATGTTGTACTCACGCGCCATGCGCCGCACCAGCGGAGACAGCGGACCCGACGGCGCTTCCGGCTCGGGCTGCGGCACGGTCTCAGGCTCGGGGACGGGGATGGGATACGGTCCGGCGGAACTTGGCTCAGGCCGTGGCGGCATCCCGCGATCGGGCGTATGCGCGGCCACCGAAGGACCGACGTCCGCATCGCGTGGGGGCCGGCGTTGTTCGGCCGAAGCCGGTCCGGGAGGCTCGGGTCCGCCAATGGCGCTGGGCTCAGTGCGCGCGGCGGTGGCCGGCGTCGCATCCACGACAGGAGTCGTGGGGCCACCAGCGCCTGCAGCCTCGGCAATTCGCGCGACAACGGTGCTGATGGCCACCGTTTTGCCCTCCTCCACCAGGATGTCCGAGAGCACGCCCGCGGATGGCGCCGGGATCTCGGTGTCCACCTTGTCGGTAGAAATCTCAAACAGGGGCTCGTCGCGCTCAACGTGATCGCCCTTCTTCTTGAGCCAGCGAGTGAGGGTTCCCTCAACGATGCTTTCGCCCATCTGGGGCATTACGACGTCAACCATGAATTCTCTCCTGTAGTGGGACGGTCGAAGACGGCACCGCAGCGTAAGATGCCGCCCCACTGAATTGATGTCTGAACTGGCGGACGAGCGCGGCAACCACGGCGTCGCGCGACGCGTGCACACCCAGGCGCTCCAACGACGTCACCGGCTTCGTCAGTCCGCAGGGCACGATGTACTGGAAATACGTCAGGTCAGTGGTGTGGTTCAGCGCAAAGCCGTGCGAGGTCACCCAGCGGCTGATATGAACGCCGATTGCCGCGATTTTTGCGCCGTTCACCCAGACGCCGGTTGCGCCCGCAACGCGCCCACTGTCTACCCCGAACTCGGCCAGCGCGTCGATGATCGCCTGTTCCATCGCCCGAACGTAGGCCACCACGTCGCGCTTCCACTCGCGCAAATCGAGAATCGGATACCCGACCACCTGGCCGGGGCCGTGATACGTAATGTCGCCTCCGCGATCGGTGGTGACGAACGAAATCCCGGCGCGCTCCAGAACCTCCTGGCTCGCCAGAAGATGATCCATTAGGCCGTTGCGGCCTAGAGTGATGACGTGCGGGTGTTCGACGATCAGCAGTTGATCGGGAATCTCGCCCGCCTTGCGCCGCTGCTCGAGTTCCTTCTGCAGCGCGAACGCTTCGGCGTATCCCATGCGGCCGAGGTCCCGCACCACTAACTCACGCATTGATCGCCAGTCCGTACACCGAGTTGAACGCCTCGCCCATGGCTTCGTACAGGGTCGGGTGGGCGTGGATGGTGTTCATCATTGTTTCTACGGTAGCCTCGGCGGACATGGCCGTCACCGCCTCGGACACCAGCTCGAACGCTTCCGGCCCGATGATGTGGACGCCGAGAATTTCGCCGAAGCGCTCGTCGGCGATTACTTTGACGAAGCCTTCGTGCCGGCCGAGTATGCTGGCCTTGCTGTTCGCCGCGAACGGGAATTTCCCCGTCTTCACCTTGAAGCCCTGCGCGCGCGCCTGGGCCTCTGTAAGTCCGACGCTGCCGATGCCGGGCTCTGTGTAGGTGGCGCCGGGGATGCGATTCTTGTCGAGGGGCGTGGTGGGCTTGCCGGCGATATGCGCCACCGCCACCATCCCTTCCATGGTGGCCACGTGCGCCAGTTGCGGAGTGCCGGCAACCACGTCGCCGATGGCGTAGACCCCGGGCTCGCCGGTCTGCTGGTACTGATTCACTTTGATGAAGCCTCGGTCGAGATCCACTTTCGTGTTCTCCAGGCCGATACCCTCGACATTCGGCTTGCGTCCTATGGCGATGAGCAGTTTCTCGGCCTCGATGGTTTCGCGCTTACCGTTCGCCAGCACGGCGCAAAAGCGTACGCCGTTGTCGGTTCGTTCAATGCTCTCCGCCTTCGCGCCCGTCTCCACACGGATGCCGGTCTTCTTAAAGACGCGCTCCAACTCCTTCGAAATCTCTTCGTCTTCTACCGGCACGATGCGCGGCAGCATTTCCAGAATCGTGACCTTCGTCCCGAACCGGTTGAAAATGGACGCGAACTCGACCCCAACCGCGCCGGCGCCGATCACCGCGAGGGTTTTCGGAACCACAGGCATATCCAGGATTTCGATGTTGGTGAGGATGACGTCGTCGGCCTTCAGGCCCGGCAGGAGTCGCGCTTCCGAACCGGTCGCGATCATGACGTTCTTCGCTTCGAGCGTCTGCGTGCCCTTGTCCGACCGGACCTCGACCACGCCGCGGCCTTTCAGCGTACCGAAACCCTTCACGACATCGACCTTGTTCTTCTTCATGAGGAACTCGACGCCTTTGGCGTGCTTCGAAACGATGCCGTTCTTCCGCTGGAGGACTTTGGGGTAGTCGATACGCGGGTTCTCGCACTCGATGCCTTCGTCGCTGGAGTGCTTGAAGCGCTCCCAGACGTCGGCGGTGTGGAGCAGGGCTTTGGTGGGGATGCAGCCCACGTGCAGGCAGGTGCCGCCGAGCTTCGGATCCTTCTCGATAATCGCGGTTTTCAGTCCGTACTGGCCGGCGCGGACGGCGGCTGAATACCCTCCGGGACCGCTGCCAATAATGATGAGGTCGTAGGCCACCGCTCCAGTTTAGCAACCGAGACGCCAGGCCGAATGCTGCGGGACCGGAGAACTACAGATGTAGGGAAGTGCCGCTAATCGAGCCAGGCAATGTGGCAGTCGGGACGGGCTTCCTGATGCAACGCAATGCTAAAGGCCTGTTTGATACCCTCAATGCTTTGTTGGGGCCCATGCTGGGGATGGAATCGGAGCGTCACGCGCCGCCCGTCCATATCGATGAGGATGGCCGGACGACTCCCAGGCAGCTTCTTCCGCTGCGCTTCCCAGAACCGCATCAGATCCTCGCGGGTGACGTCGCAATCGATCTCGCCGCTGACCGACACGTTGTTCCATCTGTAGACGACCGCATCCTCCAGCTCAACCCATTCAGGCCCGGAGATGCGCCTGCTGGATGTGCTGGCCTGGGCAAGGAAGGATCCGAACTCCGGTGAACGGGGGTCAAGCACAGAAATGTCTCCAATGTCGACTCCTGCCAGCTCCGATTCCATTCCCTGCAGTATTTGATCGAGCCGTTCGTACGCCTTGAGGCTGCCTTGCTCGGATACGAGAGGCGAAGCAATGATTAGCAGCCAGTAACCGAATTCGACCCGGTGGATCCAGAACATCGAATACACTGGAAAACCCCGGTGGTCGAGCTCGCGCAAAATCCTTGCGCCGACCTCGGCTTGTCGATTTACCAATTCTGCTGTAACCATTGCAGCACTCCGTGGTCAGGATCTCCGATCGCTTTCAGGATGTCCTGCGCCTGCTGTTGTCCGTTGCTCTGATATCTGGTCTCTTCACTCCAGTCTTTCACAATCGACCAATACCGGGCGAAGTTCCGATCTTTCCCGATCTGCTCCTTAAGGTCGCTGCGGAGGCCTGCGCCGATTTCGAGCAGGTTCCAAATGTCGTGCACATAATATCGCGCCGCGTCTTTCGGAGGGAAATCGTCCTGGTTCGTCCTTCGGGCAATGCACGCTTTCGCCGCGCATTCGATTGCATAACCTGAGACGTAGTACGCGCAGGCATAACGCCCCGCCGTGAGCAATGCTTCGGCATCCGCCAGCCGTTCAATCGCCAATGCCTGGAATTCCGATCGGTTCATCGTCGTCAATAGACTATCGAATTACGCGCGTCTACACTTCGCACATGCGGGTTTCATCAGGTCGGCTGTGGTCAGCCGGCTCGCCCAGCGGAGTGACGAGGTGACCCGGTTGCGAGATCCACACCGGCATCGTCGTTGATGGCATTGCCACCGGATCACGGGCCGAAATGCGGCTGATTACCCGCGGTGCTTAGCAATCAGTTCCCGGACCGTAGGTACCAGATCGAGCGGGACATTCATTACCGTTTCGGAAGGCTCGATTCCAGCCTCATCTTCCAGCGCCGCATCCTCCTGAGTTTGCTCTTCGTAATGCGACAGGACGCGGCGAATCTTCTCTTCATCCCAACCGGGCGGATACCTGGTCTGATTCATTGGTGTTTCTTCCGTCTGCGGCTGCGAAGCGCCGTCCCGGTCAGCTCATAGGACCCAGCGATCGGCGTGGCGCAGACGATTCGTCTCTTGCCGTCTGCATTTCCGGATGTACTTCAGGCCCCCACGGGGATGGGTCATTAACCAGTCCCTACTGCCCGGGGCACAGCAAGCTTATCCGCCAACTCATTACGGCTCAGGCGGATCTGTTCGCCCGATCGCATGTCTTTCAGCGTATAGGCGCGGGCGGCGATTTCGTCATCTCCGACGATCAGCGCGAATCGGGCCTGCTGCTTGTTCGCCAGCTCCAGCGCGCGCTTCAGCTTCACATCCAGGCCGACTTCCACCGACAGCCCGCGTTCGCGCAACTCGCGCCCGAGATGAATGGCGTGGCTCCCGGCGGCTTCGCCCATTGGCGCAATATAGACATCCAGCGTTTGCGCAAATTCGCCGGGGTGTTCCTCCTCGACGGTCATTACGAGGCGGTCCTCGCCAATGGAAAAGCCGATGCCCGGAGCGGGAATTCGCGAGCCGAGCGCTTCCGCAAGCCCGTCGTACCGTCCCCCGCCCAGCACGGAGTTCTGCGCGCCGAGCGCGCCATGGATGATCTCGAACGTCGTGCGCGTGTAGTAGTCGAGGCCGCGCACCAGCCGCGGGCGCACTGCGAATTCGATCCCGCGTTCCCGCAACTGCGCCTTCACCGTTTCGAAATGCGCGCGGCATCCCTCGTCGAGGAAGTCCAGGATGGAAGGAAGTGAGTCGATGATCGGCTGGTCCTCGGCGACCTTACAGTCGAGCACCCTCAGTGGATTGGTCTCTGCGCGCCTCTGGCAATCGGAGCACATCCTGGGCGCTACATCGCGCAGCCGCTCGCGCAGTTCGGCCGCGAATGCCGCGCGGCAATCCGGGTGGCCGACGGAGTTGATGACGAGCTCAAATCCTTCGAGGCCCGCTCGGCGCAGAATCTCCACCACCATCTCGATCACTTCGGCATCCACCATCGGCGATTCCGATCCAATGGCCTCGGCTCCGATCTGGAAGAACTGCCGGTAGCGACCCTTCTGCGGACGCTCGCGGCGGAACATCGGACCCATGTAGTAGAGCTTCTGAATGCCTGGCTTCTGATCGAGCCGGTGCTCGATGTAAGCGCGCATCACCGATGCCGTCGCTTCCGGACGCAGCGTAAGGGAGCTGCCGTCGCGGTCTTCGAACGTGTACATTTCCTTGCTGACGATGTCGGTCTCCTGCCCGACGCCGCGCGCGAACAGCGCCGTTTCCTCCAGAATGGGCGTGCGAATTTCCTGGTAGTTGTAGCGGCGGAACACCTCGCGCGCAACCGCCTCCACGCGATTCCAGACCGCGCTCGAGGGGGGCAGTATGTCTCTTGTTCCCTTGACGGCTTTGATCATGTTGTGAGGCCGGCTGAAATCAGCGCGCTTCTTCCCGGTAAATCCGGCAGGCGTCAACGTAGTGCCGGCAGTTGAGGCGGAAGCGCTCCTGTTCCTCGGCGGTTAGCTGACGGCGAACCCTGGCCGGCATGCCCATGGCCAGGCTGGATGCCGGGATCTCCATGCCTTCCGGCACCACCGCGCCGGCCGCCACCACCGCGCCTTTTCCAATTCTCGCGCCATTCAGTACGATTGCGCCAATGCCGACCAGCGCGTCGTCTTCCACGGTGCAGCCGTGGAGCACTACCCGGTGTCCCACGGTGACGCGATCGCCGATGGTGAGCGGCCAATCGGGAGCGTCGGCGTGGAGCACCGAGTTGTCCTGGATGTTGGTTTCCTCGCCGATGCGGATGAAATTCACGTCGCCGCGCGCCGAGACGTGAGGCCAGATGCTGGATCGCGCGCCGACAGTGATGTCGCCGACCAGCACGGCGCTCTCATCGATGTAAGCCGAATCGGCGATGGCGGGCGTCTTCCCGCGGTAAGCGCGAATCATCGATAGTTTTCCATGCAAGCATGCCTCCCTGTGGGACAGGCCATCGGTGTTTGTGGCCTGCCGCTTTGGCCCGAGAACCACATCCGGAAACGCAGACGACAAAAGACGATCGTCTGCGCCACGCCGATCTGCATCGGACATCCATCTATTTCGCAGACGGAGCCGGCCCCGTGATCCACGCGTTCACCTGCTGTTCCAGAACACTGAGCGGCACGGTGCCGGTGCGTAGCACCACGTCATGGAACTGCCGCAGTGAGAAGCGATCGGCCATCTCTTTCCGCGCCTTCTCGCGCAGCTCGACGATCTTCAGCTCGCCGATCATATAGGAGCAGGCCTGGCCGGGGAACACGGTGTAGCGCTCCACTTCGCTGGCCTCGATCCCGTAATCGATACCCTGCTGCCGCGTCCACTTCATGGCGTGAATACCCGTGTCCACTACCAGCCGGCGCGCCCGGAACAATTCGTAATAGAGTTGTCCCAGCCGCCCTTCGGTATCGTCCCCATACCAGCCGGACTCGGCTGCGAGCCGCTCGGCATAGAGTCCCCAGCCCTCCGTGAGCGCCGAGATACCGCCGAACGCGCCGATCTGACGGAAGCGCGGCAGTTCCTTGTTCTCCACCTGCAGCGCGATCTGAAAGTGATGGCCGGGAACCGTCTCGTGGTAGACGATGCTCTTCAGTCCGAACCGCGTCATATTGTCAAGGCGGCGCGGGTACTGAAAAACACCCGGACGCGAGCCGTCCGGCGGCGGCGCGTTGTAGTTCGCAGCCGCATTGGCCTCGCGGAAGCGTGGGAACGGACGTGCCACGACCGCTGCCTTCGGACGGACGTCGAACAGAAGAGCCGCGCGCGCCTGCGCATCCGACAGGATTCCGTCGATGTCGCGCATGATCTGGTCGCGGCTGGCTTCGGAGGCCGGATCGCGATAGCGTAGGTCGAGCTTCAGCTTCTCGCTGCGCTCCTTCACCGAGCCCTCGGTGCGGCCAAGCCGCTTCAGCAGACCGTCCATCTCGCTCTCGATGTGCGCGACGCGATCGAGGCCGATCTGGTGAATTTCCGCCGCCTTCAGGTTCGTGGTGGTGAAGTGGCGCAGTGCGAAAACATAGGCGTCCGGGCCGCCGTTGAGCCGCCACAGGCCGGCGGCGTCCGTTGCCTTCTCCTGCTGTGATTCGAGGAGCGAGGCCGCACGCGCCCACGTGGGATAAATCTGTTCGGCGACGATCCTTTCCGCGGATGCGCGCAACTGCTCGCGCCGGGCCTCCGGGATGTTCCCGGCCGTCGTCATCTTCTCCGCAAGCACGGTAACGAACGGATTCTGGCCGGGCGCGGGAGAAGTGAATCCCCGGATTTGTTTCACCGTGGCCTGGAGAATGAATCGTGGCGGGATGATCCTCTTCGTTTCGAGGGAACGCGCTTCGGCGATAGCCTCTTCCATGCGGGACCTGACCTGTCCCATCGCGGCGACGTAGTTCTCGGCGTCCCGTTCGTTGAGCAGGGGACGGCGAACGGTCATCTGTTCGACGAGGTTCACGTTCACCCCGCCCATTTGCTCGAGAGGAAAGCGGTAATCGAGGAATGGCTCTTCGGCGACAGTCTGGTTCAGCAGCCACTCCATCAGATCCGCCGAAATCCGCCGGGTTCCGCTGAGCGACGCGCGATCGAATTTACGTAGTTCCGCAAGCCCCTTTTGCGCGAGCCGGATTCGGTCGAGCTTCCAGGCGCGGGTTTGCGGCGTCAACTGGCGCTCGAGCCGGTCCTGCTCGTCGCCTGAGAAGTAACGAGCTGCCGTCGCCAGGCTGGGATCGTTGCGCACCCATTCATCGGTGAAGCTGGCGAAAAAGGCATCAATCGTGGGCGCCTGGGCGACGGCGCCGCGCGGCGTCAAAGCGGCAGCTGCGGCTCCGGCGGCGAGGAAGTCCCGGCGTGAGATGGTGGCCATGTCGATTAAGTATAGAGTTAAGTAGAGTTTCCGTGTGATGCCGAAGTCCTGGTTGATGTTCCTTCTGCTCTCGGTCACGCCTTGGTCGCAGACACGACACGATGATCGGTCGATGTTCTCCCATGGCGCCGTTTCTATCTGGTCGAGCGGTGACGTGACCATCCCATCACCCGATGGTCGAAAAGAGATCGTCGTCAAGCCGCCCGAGTGGCCAGACGCCGAGGAAACCCATACCGTACTGGTCCGGGCTGCCGGTCACGCGTATCGAACCAGAATTGGAGCCCTGGTCAACGCTGAGGCAGCCTGGTCACCAGACTCCACGGCGTTCTTCGTGACATACAGCGACGGAGGCATGGTCGGCACGTACCACGTAATGGTCGTGTACGTCACAAACTCCGGGCTCCGTGTCGTAGAACCAGTCCCGAATGGACGCCGACTGTTCAAGCCAACATGCTTCGATCCCGAGGTTCCCAATGTGGGCGCTATAGGCTGGGTAGGGCAGGACTCGGACCGACTCGCGATTGCTGTTCAGGTTCCACCGCACTCCAGCTGTGCAAGTATGGGGACTTTCAAAGCATTCGTGTCCGGTTACCGACCGGAAGCGTGGTGTCTGAATACGGACAAATCGAAGCGAAGAAAGCGTTCTCGAGTGAGATGGGAAGCGTGCTTAAGAACGCTGATGATGACTGTGTCGAAAAGCCTCAGAACTGCATTCCGTGCGGAATGAAAGGCGGTGCATGCAGTAACCAGTAGAGAGCTCGACCGGCTGACCCTTCGTCACACCTCCACCCTGAACCGCACCCGATTGACGCTTATGGCGCACACCCCGGGCTTTTCGGGTGTGCAGATCCGGGCATCATTCAGATGATGACGTCGTTGCCCTGCGCGGGTGGAAAACCGCCACAAGAAACCGCTCCACCCTGCGATAATGGCCGTATAAATGAGCATAGATATGGTCCGTCGATCAGATCATCGTGAGCGGCATTCGCGCCAGACGCGACGACGAGGAGCGCCGAGCCCGGCGTCAGGATGAACGTCGCCAGGCCGTCGAGCGCGCCCTGGAGTTCGCGAAAGACCGGGCGGTCCCGTTGCGCGGCCTCACTATTGAGGAATTGATTTTACGAAGGCCATCGGGGTGAGTCTCTGTCTTCGATAGTAGTTGTGGGGCAGCCTCGCAGGCTGCGCGGGACTTTCATTTTCAGTCCCGCCCGGCAGGCTTTCAGCTTGGCTTTCAGCTTGCACCGACCCAGACGTACGGCACATAATGTGCCGCGGCCCTCCCGTAACTCTTTTGTTTTCACTGTCAAAAACTCACCGACGGCTCATTATGTGCCGTCGTGCCCGGAGAGAACGCAAATGCAGGCCGAAGGCCTGCTCTACAATGGCTGCAAGCTCCTGATGCTGAGTTGTGGAACGGGCGTTTTTGCCTGCAGCGCAAATGGCCAATCTCCAGCGCGGGACTTTCAGTCCCGCCATCGGTAGGCCAGGCATGGCAGCTCGGCGTGTCGAAATAGTCCAGGTCCGATCCTACGCGTCTTGCCCTGCGATAATGGCCCTGAACCCACCTACCCGACTTTTCCGGGCCTGGGTGCGTCTTTAGATCGGAGCCGGAGTGATCTTTAGGGAGGTAGAGGATCGCGACCTCATCGCCAAAGCGCGGCGGGGCAACGTGGATGCCTACAGCATCCTTGTGTCCCGCTGGGAGAAGCGTATCTTCAACTACCTGTTGCGGCTGGTGGGCGACCGTGAGGAAGCCCTCGATCTGAGTCAGGACGTGTTCCTCAAGGCCTGGCAGAATCTGAAGAAGCTGGAGGATGCGGACCGCTTTTCGTCATGGCTGTTCCGCATCGCCCACAATGAGGCGTTTTCGCTGCTGAGAAAGAACAGACCGATGAGCGAGTTGATCGGCGACCCCACCCGGGTGGATCGCAGTCCCCGCTTGTACCCGGTGGAACTGACGCTTGCCGTGGAGCGGGCGCTGTCCACTCTGTCTCACGATCAGCGCGAGGCCGTGCTTCTGAAGATTTACCAGGGGTTCAGGTTCGAGGAGATGGCGGACATTCTCGGATGTCCGGTTTCGACGATCAAATCCCGCCTTTACACCGCGCTTGACCTCCTGAAGGATACGCTCGCTCCGGTGAATACGCGGGGTGTCCAATGACCTGTTCGTCTGTCGATCTGAAATCGTATTTGCTCGGCGAAGCGGCGGAGCCGGAGAAGCGCGCCGCCACGGAGCACGTTCGCGAATGCGCGAGCTGCGCCGAGGAACTGGAGCGGCTGAAGCTGACCCATCTGGCGATGATGTCTCTGCCGGACGAGGAGCCGCCGCGCAGAATTGCCTTTGTGTCCGACCGCGTATTCGAACCGCGGTGGTGGCAGCGCATATGGCACTCCGGTCCGGCGATGGCCTTCGCCTCGGCCACGTTGCTGGCCTGTGCGATCACCGCCCACGCGTTCGTTTATCGCGCGCCGACCGGCCCCGGCACGGTGGACACGGCGGCCATTGAGCGGCGGGTGGAGGCGCAGGTGGCGGATCGCCTGAACGCCGCGGTCTCGCAGGCTGTGGTCAGGGCCGTGGCCGATACCGATGCGCGCCAACAGCAAAAAACTGTGGAACTGGTGAGCGCAGCCGAGAAGCGCTTCGAAATGGAGCGCACGGCCGACCGAGCCGCCTTCGCAGCCAATTACGAGATCCTCGAGAAACAGAATGCCCGGATGTTCATGGCCTCGAACGGCCTGGACGTCGCGCCGGAGGTGAAGCAATGAAAACGCGATTTGCCGCGGCAATTGCCGTTTTCGCGATTACGGGCCTGGCCGCGACTGCGGGCCAACCGCGCGCCGTGACCTTGTCCGTGATCGGTATCCAGAAGAAGCTGGACGACCGGTTCGCGCACATATCGCCTGACGAGCCGTTCTTCCTGCTCGGCACCACGCGCGGCGTCTATCTGGATGGCTATGGCGCCGTGTTCACGGCGGAGCTGAATCTGGTGCAGGGTCCCAATCACACGCCCTTCGGCAGCGCGCCGATCACGAAGGAGATCATCGCGCGGCACCGGCAGAAGAAGCTGGAACGGATTCCGAAGCTGCGAGCGGAGATGCGCATCATGCTGGCGCAGACGGCCGCCGCGCTTGACGGCGTGCCGGATAACGAGCAGGTGGTGCTGGTCGTCGATCTCACAAAATATCCCTGGGAAGACACCAGCGGCATCCCGTGCCAGATCATCGTGCAGGGCCAGAAGAGCGCGTTGGCGGCAGCGGCTGCCGGTGGCGGGGCGCAACTTGCAACGGTCATCAAGTCTGAGGAGTACTGATTGGCCGAAGCGGCACAACTGACCATCGTCTCGCGCGCGGCGCCCCGGAAGCGTCTGGGCGAGATGCTGATCGAACGGAAGCTGATCACCCAGGAGGACCTGGAGAAGGCGCTGGAACTGCAGCGCGATCGCGGCGACAAGCTCGGCAAGGCGCTGGTGGACCTCGGCTTGATCGCCATGCGCGACGTACTGGCGGTGCTGTCCGAGCAACTCGGCGTTCCCCTGCAATCGATCGATGGCGCGCCGGCCATCTCGCCCGAAACGGAGACGCTGTCTCCTCGTTTTCTGCGGCAATCGCGCTGTCTGCCGGTGGCGCTGGAAGATCACTCGCTCACGCTCGCGATGGCCGACCCTCTCGACTTCGAGACCATCTCGGCGGTGAAGAACTGCACCGGTCTGAAGGTCAATGTCGTGCTCGCGCCGGAGCAGGAGATCCTGGACGCCATCGACCGTTACTTCGGCGAGAAGGCGCGCGGCGAAGCGGAGATGGAGTTCGGCGGCGACCAGGGCTCCGAAGACCTCGAGCAGCTGCGCGACATGGCCAGCGAGGCGCCGGTGATTCGTCTGGTGAACGCGATGGTGGCGCAGGCGGTGGAGAAGCGGGCGAGCGACATCCACATCGAGCCGTTCGAGCGCGAGTTTCGCGTGCGCTATCGCATCGACGGCGTGCTCTACAGCCAGGATCCGCCGCCGCGCGAGCTGAAGGCCGCCATCATCTCGCGCGTAAAGCTGATGGCGAAGCTGAACATCGCCGAGCGCCGGCTGCCGCAGGATGGCCGCATCAAGATAAAGTCGCTCGGCCGCGAGGTGGACCTGCGCGTCTCCACGCTTCCCACGCTTTACGGCGAGAGCGTGGTCATGCGTCTGCTCGACCGTTCCGCGGGCGATTTCTATAGTCTCCACTCGCTCGGCTTCGACGAACACATGCTGAAGCGCATGATGCATTTCACGGCCATGCCGCACGGCATCTTTCTGGTGACCGGCCCTACAGGAAGCGGCAAATCGACAACTCTCTATGCGGCGCTGAAACTCATCAATCAGACGGATAAGAAGATCATCACCATCGAGGACCCGGTTGAGTATCAGATGGACGGCATCAACCAGATCCATGTGAATCCGCAGATCGGGCTGACTTTTGCACAAGGGCTGCGGCACATTGTGCGCCAGGACCCGGACGTCATCATGGTGGGCGAGATTCGCGACCGCGAAACGGCGGACATCTCGATTCGCGCCGCGCTCACCGGCCACTTCGTCTATTCCACGCTGCACACCAACGACGCGCCCAGCGCCATTACACGGCTCACCGACATGGGCGTGGAGAATTACTTAATCACGTCGTCAGTGGTAGCGGTGCTGGCGCAGAGGCTGGTGCGCGTGATCTGTCCGAACTGCCGGAAGGAAGCGGGCGAGCGGATTACGCCCGATGGCGAGACCATCATGACGTTTCGCGGCGCCGGCTGCGAACGATGTTCAGGTTCGGGCTTCACGGGCCGCATGGGCATCTTCGAAATGATGGAGCTGAGCGATGAGATTCGCCAGCTCATTATGAAAAACGCGGACGCTGTGGCGATTACCCTGGCCGCCCGCCGGTACGGCATGCGCAACTTGCGCGAGGACGGCTGGCTGAAGGTGAAGCATGGCGTGACCACGGCGGAAGAAGTGATGCGGGTGACGCAGGAATTCTGATGAACGTCGCCCAAGCTTTGTGGGGCGGGCCCCCGGCCTGCGGCGGCCGCCCCGGCCGTGTTAGCAACTCCGAAGGCGGGCGTGGCGCCCGCCGCAGGCGAGGCGCCTGCCCCACACGTACATGACCAGCTTCTACTTCAGAGCGCTCGCAACCGACGGCAAGCTCCGCAGTGGCACCGTGTCCGCGGAGACGGAGAAGCGCGTCGCGCAGGAGCTGCTTCGCCAGGGGCTGACGCCCATCTATGTCGGCCTCGAGCAGAAGAAGGGCTTCGAGTTCCGCATGCCGGCGTTCGCCAGCCGCCGCCGCAGCGACGTGCTCTACTTTACCCAGGAGCTGGCGACGCTGCTGAACGCCAGCGTGCCGCTCGACCGCGCTCTGTCCATCACCAGCGAAATCAGCGAGCGTCCGAAGTTCCAGTACATCGTCCAGGACGTGCTGCGCGTTCTGAAGAGCGGCAAGTCTCTGGGCGATAGTCTGGCCACGCATCCCGATTATTTCTCCGAGCTGTACGTCAATATGGTGCGGGCCGGGGAGGCGGGCGGATCGCTCGCGGTCATCTTCGACCGGCTGGCCGAGTTCGAGCGCACCCGCGACGAGCTGCGCAACTACATCATCTCGTCCCTGGTCTATCCAGCCCTGCTGACGGTGGTTGGCATATCCTCGATTTTCATCCTGCTGAAGTTCGTGGTGCCGCGCTTTGCCAGCGTCTTCGAGCAATCGCACATGGTGATGCCGCTGCCGACGAAGATCATGATCGAAAGCAGCCGTTTCGTGGAGAGCTGGGGATTGCTGATCCTCGGCGTTCTGCTGGCGGCCGCGGCGGCGCTCCATTTCTACGTGCGCACGGCGGCTGGGCGGCTTTGGTGGGACGGCTTCCGGCTGAAGATCCCGCTGCTGGGCGACGCGCTCAGGAAAGCCGAAACCGCGCGGTTCGCGCGGGCCATGGGGACGCTGGTGTCCAACAGCGTGCCGCTGGTGCAATGCATCACCATCTCACGGGCCATTCTGAATAATAAAAGGATCGCGCGTTCGCTGGAGATAGTCGCCCAGGGCGTGAAGCGCGGCGAAGGCATCGCGGGACCGCTGAAGCGCGCCGGCGAATTCCCCCCGCTGGCCGGGCATCTGCTCGCCGTGGGCGAGGAGACCGGCCACATCGACACCATGTTCGTACGCATGGCCGAGATTTACGAGGCGGAAACGAAATCGTCCATCAGGCGGTTCACGTCGCTGTTCGAGCCGCTGCTCATTCTGGTGATGGGCATCATTATCGGCTCGCTGGTGCTGAGCCTGATGCTGGCCATCACGGGCATGAACGACATTGCAATGTAGTGTGGAGATTGAAATGACAGAGCGGAACAGAATCAGCCGGCGCGCGTCGGGGCAGGCCGGTATCACGCTGATCGAAATGCTGGTAGTGGTGACCATCATCGCGTTGTTCGCGGCGCTGGTGTTGCCGCGCATGTGGAATACCACGAAGAAGGCGAAACAGACCGCCGCCAGAGGACAGATCAACATGCTCATGACGGCGCTGGGCACTTACAAACTGGATTCGGGCACGTTTCCGACAACCGAGATGGGCCTGAAGGCTCTTCGCGAAAAGCCCGAAGGCGTGAATAACTGGCAGGGACCGTATCTCGGGAAGGACGTGCCCAAAGACCCGTGGGGCTACGAGTACATCTACAAGTTCCCCGGCGATCACGGCGATGAGCCCGACATAATCTCTTACGGTGCGGACGGTCAGCCTGGCGGCGAAGACGAGAATGCCGACATTGTCAGCTGGTCAAGTAAATAGATGTGGGGCAGGCGCCTCGCCTGCGGCGGCCGCCCCGGCCGCCTTGACGCCCCAAGGCGGGCGAGGCGCCCGCCGCAGGCCGGGGGCCCGCCCCACATCGGGGATCACGCTGATCGAGATGGTCGTCGTGGTGGCCATCATCTCGCTGGTCGTGGGTCTCGCGCTGCCCGCCATTAACTCGGGCCTCGACACGCTGCGGCTGAACTCGGGCGTGACGGCGGTGGTGACCCTGTTCAACTCCGGGCTGAACCGCGCCGAGAGATCGCAGCAGGCAGTGGAGATCTCGATCTCGCAGCAGGATAACGCACTGTGGATACGCGCGCCGCAGGCGAAGTACGAGCGCCGGATCGACATGCCCGAAGGCGTCACCATCACGCGCATTCTGCCGGCGGAGATGTCCACCGACGAAACTGGCGTGCGTGATTTCTTCCTCTATCCCGGCGGTAGTGTGCCGCAGTTCGGCGTGGAGCTGCGCAACCGCCGCGGCCGGAAGCGGATGGTCTCCGTCGATCCAATCACCGGCGTACCGCGCATCAGGGACACCACCGAGGAGGCGTCCGATGCGGAACAGGGCTGAGCGCGGTTTTACGCTGCTCGAGGTGCTGGTGGCCACCATGATCATGGCCATCTCCGTCGGCGCGCTGATGTCGGCCATCAGCACGGCCATGCATAACGCGGCGCGGCTCACCGAACGCGACCGCGCCCTCATTCTGGCGCGCCAAAAGATGGACGAGTTGCTCATCGCGAAGGAACTTCCGAAGGACCGTATGGTGGAGGGCCGCTGGGACCCCGCGCTTACCGGAGGAGTTCCGTCGGGCTGGCAATCGCAGATGACATATTTCGAGATGCCAGCCGGCGCCACCCCGGCCCCGGGGATGCCCGTGCTCCAGCGTCTGCGGCTCGAAGTGTGGTGGGGAGAGGGCGATGCGAGGCGCACGTTCACGCTCGAAGGGTTCCGCCGCGGTGAGATTCCGGAGGCCCCGCGATGAGGAAAGAGGCCGGCTTTACGCTCATCGAGGTCCTGATCTCGGTGACGCTGCTCACGTTCGTGGCAACCGGAATTCTGATTGCCATGCGCGTCAGCCTTGATGCCGTGGGTCACGCCGACACGAAGCTCATGCACAACCGCCGCGTGATGGGCGTACTGCGCATCATGGAGGCGCAGGTGAGCGACATGATGCTGGTGGGCGCAAAATGCCGCAGCGTGGACGCGCAACAGCCAGGGCCCGAGGCGGTTTTCTTCCAGGGCGAAACGCAGACCATGCGTTTTGTTTCCAGCTACACGCTCAATGAGAACGCGCGCGGCGTGCCGAAGATTGTCGAGTACCGCGTCATACCTCGCGAAAACGGCAACGGCGTGCGGCTGGTGGTGAACGAGCATCCGTGGGCCGGGGAGATCAGCGCGGGCATGTTCTGTACGGGCCTGCAGCCGGACCCGGTCTCGGGCGTGATGCTGCCAGTGTTCGGACCGGTTCAGATCGGTCCGGGTTCCTTCGTGCTGGCCGACAACCTGGCGGCGTGCCATTTCGAGTACCTGCAGCCGCGCGATCCGCAGGCGAATCTGCCGCCGCGCTGGGTGGCGCACTGGACGAGGCAGGTTCTTCCCAACGCGGTGCGGCTCGATCTGGCGCCCCTCGATCCGGTTGCCGGGCAGTTGCAGTTGCAGGCGCTCACCGTGCCGGTGCGCGTGAACAGAGATCCGGCGGTGAAGTATGGGGACTAAGCAAGTGGGGCGGGCGCCTCGCCTGCGGCCGACGCCTCGTCGGCCTGCTCGGTATTTCCTGAATGCCTCTTCCGCCGGACCAGGCGGGCGGGGCGCCCGCAGTAGGCGAGGCGCCTGCCCCACACGAACTCGTGGCTCAGCGCTGCTGGCGGTCCTCTGGCTCACGGCCGCACTGGCGGCCATCGCCTTCACGCTGGCCCACATGGTGCGGGCGGAAATCGATCGTGTCAGCACCGACGCGGACAGCTTCCGCGCCTACTACCTTGCGGAGGGCGCCATCGATCGCGCGCTGCTCTGGATCGAATGGGACTCGTCGGGCCGGCACTCGAAGAACGTAGGCACGTTAGACGTTCAGCACGTCTCGCGGATGCGTTTCGATTTTCCCTCCGGCGACGCCTTCGTCGAGCTGATTCCGGAAAGCGCGAAGCTCGACATCAATCACGCCACCGTTCAGGACCTGTTCGCGCTCATGATGGCGGCCGGCGCCCCACCCGAGCAGGCGCGCTCCATCGCCACGGCTATCGAGGATTGGCGAACGCCGCAGCCGGCAGGGACCATCTCGGCGATCGATCAGGGTTATCTCACCGGCCCTCAGTCTTTTCGCCCCGATCATGCGTCCTTTGAAGAGATAGAAGAATTGCTGCTGGTGCGCGGAATGACGCCCGAACTGTTTTACGGCGGCTACCGGAAGACGCCCGACGGGCAACTGATGCCTTACGGCGGCGTCCGCGACTGCGTGTCGGTATTCGGTTCGGTGAATGCTTTCGACGTGAATACGGTCAGCCCGACGCTGCTGCGCGCCATCGGAGTGCGGCCCGATGTGGCCCAGGGAATCGTGAATCTGCGAAACACCAGGCCGATCGTCTCGCTCGATCAGCTGGGGTCGCTGGCCTCCAGCGGTCCGGCAATGGCTCGGCTGAGCGTCAGCGGGGGAACCGTGTACACGCTGCGCGCGACGGCGCGCCTCCGCTATGACAATGGTCAATTCTCGGAGGTGAAGCGCACGGTAGCGGAGATGGTCCAGTTTTTTCCGATCGGCAAGGCAGACCCGCCGTATCACGTGTTGCGCTGGTATGACGAGGCTCCGCCCGCGCCTGCCGCGGCGCCGCCCGGACCGGGTCAGGTGACGGTCCTCGAATGAGTACGGCCGAATGACTACCGCGATCCGAACATACCTGGCGTGGGGCACGGGCGTCGGCATTGAAATCGCCGGCCCGGATCTGAAGGTGACGGTCTCGAAGGTCCGCCCCGGCGGTCCGCGCATTCTGGGCGAGCTCGACATCACGAACTTCCGCGAACAGGCGGCCGCCGAGTGGGGCGAGGAGTACGCCTCGTTCCTCAGGAAATCCGGAGCGGGCTATCTGGCCGCTACGGTGCTCCTGCCGCGCGAGGACGTGATTGTCCGTGAAGTCGCTATGCCGGGCGTCGCGGACAGGAATCTGGCCGACGCGCTGAAGTTTCAGATCGATTCGCTGCACCCCTGGCCGGACGACGAGGCGGTCTACGCATTCGCCCGTGTGGGCAAAACGGACACCGTGGTGGTGGGGATCACGCGACGCTCGGTGGTGGACGAGTACACGACGTTGTTCGCCGAAGCGGGCGTCAAGATTGCGCGCTTCACGTTTTCGGCGGCAAGCATCTGGTCCGCGGTGCGGCTGTACACACTTCCGCCCGACGGCTTCCTGGCATATTCGCAGAACGGTTCCCTCGAACTGTACGGCGAGAGCGCGGCGCGACCAATGTTCTCGGCGTCCTTCGATCAGCAGCCGGACCGTGCCGTTGCCTTTGCGCTGTCCGAGCTGCGGCTGCTGCCGGAGAGCGAACCTGTAACGCTGGAATCGCTGTTGCCGAAGCCTGTTGCCGCACCTGCGGAAACTGCGCTGGCCCGGACGGCTCTTCCTTACGCGGCCGCGCTCAGCGGCGCATGTCCCTGGCTGTCGCTGGATCTCAACCTGTTGCCCGAGGACAAACGCCAGGGCAGCTCGCGGGCGATTTTTATACCCAGCGTTGTGCTGGGCTCGCTGATCGCGATCACGGCCATCATGCTGCTCATCAGCGATTCGCTGGCCAACCGGCGCTATCTGGCAACCCTCGAAACCGAGATACGAGCATTGACGCCGGTGGCCATGCGGGCGCAGATGTTGGACCGGAGTATCGTCGATACGCGTGCCCGCACCGAGGCTCTCGATGCCTTCCGCCAGCGCTCGCGGGACGACATGGATGCGCTGAACGAGTTGACGCGCATTGTGGCGCCTCCAGGTTTCCTGACCAGCCTGAATATGACCCGGCAGGAAGTGGACATGACGGGGCGGGTGGATCAGGCCGCCGGGCTGCTGAAGGCGCTGGACAGCTCGGGCCGGTTCCAGAACTCGCAGTTCACCATGCCGCTGTCGCGCGCCGATAACGGAGAGCAGTTCTCGGTGAAGGCGCAACGGAAGGGCGCGCCATGACTCTTACGGAACGCGATCGCAAAGCGCTTATTCTGGCCGGCGTCGCCGTTCCCGCGATTCTGATCTACTACTTCGCTTCCTCGCCTTCCGGCCGTACCGCGGCGGCAGCCCCCACGGAAACGGCTCCCGCCGCGGAGATA
Source organism: uncultured Acidobacteriota bacterium (assembly GCA_963780655.1). GTDB lineage: Bacteria > Acidobacteriota > Terriglobia > Bryobacterales > Bryobacteraceae > CAWACP01. The sequence continues at coordinate 516,833 of CAWACP010000005.1, forward strand.
CGTCTGGCCGGCCTGCGAAGGGTTGCCGCGACGGTTCCCGGCAAGGAAGCGGTGATGAAGCAATTGTCGGCGGAGCTGGCGCAGCGCGAGAAGGGTCTGGTTTCCGGCGATACGGCGCCGCAGGCCCAGGCGCGTCTGCTCGAAGTGGTTCGCCGCGCGGCGAAGGCGCAGACGCCGCCGCTCGAGATCGGTCAGGTGGAGTTCAGCGAGCCGCGGAGCTACGCCGGGGCCTACGCCGAAGTGGCGCTGACCGCGAACATGACCTGCCGCATCGAGCAGCTGGTGAATTTCATCGCGGAGCTCAGCGCGCAAAAAGAGCTGGTGGCCACCAGCGACATGCATATCGGCGCGGCGCATCCGCAGAATAAAACGATGCCGGTGCGGCTCACCCTGTCCGCACTGGCGCCGAAGCGGCTCATTCCCGAAAAGAAAGGATCGGCGGCATTTTGACGCGGAAGTTGTTATTAGCGAACGTGGCTCTCCTGGCTGTTCTGGCGGTGCTCGCCTACGCGCTGCGCGAGCGATGGCTGGAGGGCAAGGCTCGTGAGAATAAAGTGCTGACCACCCGGATTCGTCCGGCGCAACCGCCCGCGATACCGCCCAAAGCGACCGTGCCGCCGTTGAAGGCCGCCAATTACGCCGAGGTCGCCGAGAAAGTGCTGTTTGCTCCCGACCGAAATCCCAACGTGATTCTGCCGCCCCCGCCTCCGCCACCCGCGCCGAAGCCTGTTCCGCCTTTTCCGGTAGCTCACGGCGTCATGATATTTGGGAGCGTTCCGCCCACTGTACTGCTTAGTGAGAAGGGAAAGGGGGAGCAGCAGGCGTATCACGCCGGAGACAAAATCGGCGAGTTCACCATTCTGTCCATCGATAACCAGCAGGTGGTGTTCGAGTGGGACGGGAAGAAGTATCCGAAGAGTATCTCGGACCTCGAAGACAACTCGGCGCCCGCCGACACGCAGCAGGTCGCCTCTGCGGCGTCGCCCGCTGCCGCGCAGCAACAGAATACTCCGCCCCCGCAACCGGAGCCGGAAGAGCTGTACAACGGCGGTCAGGGTCCGGGGAAGAAGATCAGCGAGAACTACCGCTCCTGTCAGTCCACCGACACCATGCCGGCCGGAGCCGTGGTGGATGGTTTTAAGAAGGTCGTGGGTTCGAATCCCATGGCCCTCGGCCGAAAGATTTGTGGCTGGGTGCCGGCGCAGTAGCACAGCCTGCCGGCGGCTGGATGGAACGGAAAAGAAAAGGGAGCATGCTGAACAACTCGAAGTTCAGGATCGTTGCAGGGATCATGGTGGTGGCGGGAGCGCTGTCGGCGCAGATTGGGATGCCCGGCGTTCACTTTCCCGGCCAGCAGCAGCCGCCGGCAAGGCCCCCCGCGGCCGCGCCGGCGCAGAATCCCGCGCCAGCGAATCCGACCACTCCCGCGAAATCGACTTCTCCCGCGCAGTCCACTGCGACCCAACCTGCTTCGGCGCCGCCCGCTCCAGCACAGCCCGCTCCAGCGCAGCAAGCCACGCGTTCCGCGGTGGTGTACGGCCCCATCAATCTGCACAACGCGTCGCTGACTGAAGTCATTGACATGCTGGCGCGGCAGTTGAAAATCAACTACGTGCTTGACCCGCGCGTGAAGGGCGGCGTCATCCTGAACACCTACGGCGAAACGAAAGATCTGGACACGAAATCGCTGCTCGAGATGATCCTGAGGATCAACGGTTTTGGCATGGTGAAGGAAGGCGACATCTACCGGATCGTCCCGCTGAGCGAAATCTCGCGCCATCCGCTGCCCCTCGAGCAGAAAGACGGGAAGCAAATCGAGCCGAACGAGGACGAGATGCTGAATCTCGTTTTTCTCAAGTACGTGACCGCCGACGAGCTCAGCAGCGTGCTGAAGCCGTTCATCGGCGAGAACGCGCTCATATTTTCGTATGCGCCCGCCAACCTGCTCATGCTGCTCGACAGCCAGCGGAACATGAAACGCACCATGGACCTGGTTGCGTTGTTCGACAACGACACGATGGTCAACCAGCGCGTTCATCTGTTCCAGGTGGAGAACGGAAGGGCCAGCGATCTGGTGAAGGAGCTCAACAGCCTTTTCAAGGCGATGTCGCTGAGCGACAAACGATCGCCGATCAACTTGTTTCCGGTCGACCGTATCAACACCATCGTCGCCGTCGCGCCTAACCCGGGCGTATTCACGGAAGTGGAGAAGTGGCTGAAGAAGCTCGACGTGCCCGTGAAGGTGACGGCGGGCAACACGGACAACTACGTCTATCGCGTGAAGTACGGCCAGGCGGTCATAATTGCCGCGGCCATCAACGCCCTCTATAACGGCGGCGATCTTTCGCAATTCGCGTTCATGGCCATGGGAGGCGGCATGATGGGCGGTGGCGGCGGTATGGGCGGTTACGGCGGCATGGGCGGCATGGGCGGTTACGGCGGCATGGGCGGTTACGGCGGCATGGGCGGTGGCTACGGCGGTATGGGCGGCGGCTATGGAGGATATGGCGGCATGGGCGGTGGCTATGGCGGAGGTTATGGCGGCTACGGTTACGGAGGGATAGGCACAACGCCCGGAAACCTCGGCAGAAACTTCGCGAGCACGAACCCGTTCAATCCGCAGAACCAGGCGGCGAATTCGAATGCGGCCCCCGGCGCAATACCCGTTCCCGGCGCCGCCCCGGCAACGGATCTGACGGGCGAGTACCTGGGGAATGCCCGCGGAGGCGCCGCGGCCGCTGCCGGACCGCGCGTGATCGGCAATCCGTTCGACAACACGCTGCTCATCCAGGCGACTCCGCAGGATTACGCATCCATCATGAAACTGCTGCAGCAACTCGATGTGGCGCCCCGGCAGGTGTTGATTGAGGCGAGGATCTATGAGGTGGATCTGAACGGCAGCTTCTCCAGCGGCGTCTCCGCTTACCTGGAGCAATTGAACGGCGCCACTGCGGGAACGGGTGGGACCTCGGGAGGTAGCAGTTCCGGCGCCACCTCCATTCCGCGGCAGCTTCTGGGAAGCCTCGTCGGCGACTCCACCACGCTCTCTGCCGGTACTCTGGTGGGACACAGCCGGCAATTGCTGGGCATCGTCAACTTCCTCGAGCAGAGCGGGAAAGCGAAGACAATTTCCGCGCCGAGTCTGGTGGCCACCGACAGCATACCCGCTTCCATCAACGTCGGCGATGAGGTGCCCACCCTGACCGCGCAGGCCGTCACCGGCGTCCAGGTGGGCGGAACATCCACCTTCGCGAACAGCGTTTCCAACCAGCAAACGGGCGTGACGCTGAACATTATGGCGCGCGTAAATTCCAGCGGCGTGGTGACAATGATCATCAATCAGCAGGTGAGTGCGCCTCAAGCGACGACCACCAGCGGCATCCAGTCGCCGTCATTCTCAAACCGGAGCGTTTCCACGCAGGTGACCGTGGATGACGGCGACACCGTCGCCATTGGTGGAATCATGAACGAGGCCAGCACTTACGCCACCAGCGGGCTCCCCTTTATCAACCGTATTCCGATTCTCGGGGCGGCATTCGGCAGCCGTTCGTACAGTAAGCAGCGCACGGAACTGATCATCTTCCTCACGCCTCGCGTCATCTACGACACGAACACGCTTCTGGATGCAACGGAAGAGCTGAAGACCCGCATTCGCCACGCCGGCCGCCTGATGAAAGAAGAGTAATCAGCGGCTGCGCGATCTCTTCGCGAAGGCGAATGTCCGGGGGCGAATCCTTCTGCCACAGCCGGTGGTTACGCTTTGATACCGTTCGGGCGCGGTAAGGCGCACATCGACCCACCATCTTCGCCATTCGCTGCATAACTGGACAAACCTGTGGCGCCGGCTCGCCGGATCGTGGTCTGCCAGGGAGGATGTCTTTAGCGCCGCTCCTCGCGGAAGTCAAATCCGCCGAGCACTTTGCGCTTGACTTGCGTTTGCAATCAATGATATGAATGATTTGACTGCATTCAGGGTTTGGCGGCATTCATGTACGAATCCCGCGAGCACAGACCACATACAGAGTTAGAAGATAAAGAAGTCAGGACGGAATGAGCCCGATGGAGAGAACGAGTTGAGTCCGCATAATTGCGACAGGGCCGCTCTCTTTATTGGATAAAAACACAGAGGCTCAGGTTGCCGAGAGAACTTCAATCAATTCAAACTTCACATATCTTCACAAGGAGAAGGAAATGGCAGATTTTCGCAAATGGCTGATCGCCTTTGCTCTTGTAGCGATACTGCTGGGCCTGAGCGTTCCGGCCTCGGCTGTGACGCTATCCGCACAGATTACGTGTAATGTGACGGCATCGCCCAAGCAGGTTCGGTCTGAAGGTGTCACCGAAATCGTTGGTGACATCGTTCTCACCTGCACCGGCGGCACTCCCACGGCGCCGGGCCAGCCGATCGCGCTGAACAACCTCCGCGTCGGTTTGGGCGTTCCGCTGACCAGCAGGATCGTCGGCGGCGGCAACGTCTCCGAGGCGCTGTTGTTGATCGATGAACCTTTTCCGGGTCCCAGTCCCATTACTGCGTACCCGCCAACGGCGCCTAAGGTACCCGGCGCTCCGACCGGCCAGTACGGGTGCCTCGCCAGCGGCGGCACGGGGTGCCAGATTTTTGGCGTTGCCGGCGTTGGCGGTAACCCGCCTCAGCCTTACGACAGCCAGAACAACACGTTCCAGGGCATCACCACCGCTGTGGGCAGCACCAATTACATTGACTTTCTTGGCGTGCCCTTCGATCCTCCGGGCACGAACGCGCAGCGCATCATCCGCATCGCGAACATCCGTGGCGACATGACACACGCGGGCGGTCTGCCGGTATTCGCTACCGTCACTATCAGTGGCAACGGCAACCTCACTGCACAGGTCGCTTCCACTCAGGTGGCCACTCCGTTCCCAGGCTTCCAGGCTGGCGCGGTTGGGTCCTCTACGATCACGCAGTGTAACGGCAACATCGGCGCGGGCGCGGGCGTGACCTTCTCGGAGGGCTTCGCATCGGCGTTCCTCACGAGGAATTTGACAACTACTGATGAGCTGTTTCCGACCGCCCAGCCGAGAGACGACACGAACACCGATTGGGTGCCCCAGAACGTGCCCGGGTTCAACTACTTCACGGAAAGCGGTCTGGAGCCGACACTGGCGGGCGGAACGGGCCCACCGATAATCGGCGCCAGCACTTCGGGCGGCACGCCAGCGGTCGGGGCAATTGGCGCGGCTGACTACGGAACACGCTTCCTGATCAAGGTGACTAACCTCCAGCAGGGTGTCACGCTGACCTTCCCCGGTACCGTTACCCACGGCACGCTTACGCTCTATCTCGTGTCCGGCGCCAACGCGGACGGCACCGGCGGAGCCTGGGCTCCGACTAGTTCTCAAGCCATCGTCGGAAGTGCCCAGCCCGGCATCGCAGTAGGTTCCACTGCAACGCCGACCCTTACCGGCTTCGTGGTTTACGAAGTTGTCAAGGACGATCCGACTGCGGTTGAGACGATCACGGTTGCGCCGACGGTTACTGCCGTTGCCAACCCGGGCGCCAACCAGGCGGCTCTCACGGCTGTCTCCGGGAACTCCGAGGCTTTGGCCAGCGTTTCCTTCGCTCCCATCGCCGCGGATACGCCCGGTCTACCGCTTCCGGCCGGAATTCCAAACACCACCACGCATGGCTCACTGCCGCGCTTCGTGGTAACGCAGTCGCCGTCCCGGATCATCCTGGTCGTGCCCTGCTCTTGCAACCTGCTCTTCCCGTGGATCGTCAACGACGGTCAGTTCGATACGGGTATTGCGGTTGCGAACACCTCGCTTGACCCGTACAGTGGCACTCATGCTCAATCGGGTACCGTAGTGTTCAACTTCTACGGCTCTCAGAACGGCGTGACGCCGGTTCCGGCGGTGGTGACACTGCCTGCCACCGGCGCCATCGTGGTTCCGGCGGGTTGCGTTTACGTGATGGTGCTGAGCCAGGGCGGTATTGGCCTTGACACATGCGCCAACGGTTCCACCGGTACTTCGGGGAACGCGAGCATCACTGCGGCGCAGACCCAGATGTTCACCGGCTACGCGATCGTTCAGACCACGTTCCAGTATTGCCACGGCGTTGCGTTCATCAACAACCCGTCCAGCACTGCGATCGGGACGATCTACGAAGCGTTGCAGCTCGACATACCGGGCATCCCGCGCACAGGTAACATTGGCGAGAACGTCGGCCACTAAGCCCCGTTCGCGCACTTAACAACAACCTCAGAAAGGGCGGACTTCGGTCCGCCCTTTCTGTTTTTTGTGCTGATGTGGCACACGCTTCAGCGCAATGCCATATAGTTTTCCCGCTTTCGAACACCTGGCCGATGTGGGGCGGGCGCCCTCGCCCGCGGCCGGCGCCCCGCCGGCCTGCTCCCATACGCGACAACTCTACTCTCCGCGCGGCCAGCGGGGCCGGGGGGCCCCGCTCAGGCCGGGGGGCCTGCCCCACAAAAGGGACTTCGACTCAGCTCGCCGTCGAAAACTATATGGCATTACGCTTCAGCGTGCTGGTGCACGCTCATCTGAGACCTTGCGGTCTATCAATGAGTTACCTGCAGGCGAAAACGCCTGCTCTACTTCCGACCGAGAACAGTAGAGCAGGCCTTCGGCCTGCAGGCCCGGGGTCTCATCCATGTTCCACCCGCGCTCGCGCGGGGGCTCCCGCTGAAGCGTGCGCCAGTACGAATCACATCGTGCTGGTGAGCGGCCTGCGCTCTTTCTCGCGCAGCAGGGCGAGGGAGAGTTCGGGCAGTTCCAACGGCTCGCCGCACGGGATCTCCCGCATCGCTTCCTCCTCTACCGAGGCGTCCTCTCCGGCAGTGTCCACCAGCAGTTCCCAGCAGTGGTCGTGAGGCCCCTGCGGCATGTAGAATTTGATCGGTTCGTGATGGCAGTTCAGCAGAATCAGAAACGTGTCGTCGGTAACCGGCTCGCCATTCGAATCCACCTGGCCGATCGTTTCTCCGTTCAACATGAGTCCGAGGCACCGCACCCACCCGAGACTCCATTCCTCATCGGTCATTTCCTGGCCGTCCGGCCGCAGCCACATGATGTCGCGCACATCTGAGCGCCGGATGTCGCGGTCCTGATAGAACTTGTTTCGCCGAAAATTGGGATGCCGCAGCCGCAGCGTAATCAGCCGCCGCGTGAAGGCCAGGAATGAAAGCTGCTTCTCGTCCAGGTTCCAGTCATACCAGGTCCCGGCGTTGTCCTGGCAATAAGCGTTGTTGTTTCCCTTTTGCGTGCGGCAGATCTCGTCGCCGCCGCAGATCATCGGGACGCCCTGCGAGAGCAGCAGCGTGGCCATGAAATTCCGCTTCTGCCGTTCACGCCGGGCATTAATGGCCGGATCGTCCGTGGGGCCCTCGACGCCCATGTTCCACGAATAGTTCTCGTTGGTTCCGTCCTTGTTATCCTCTCCGTTGGCCTCGTTATGTTTCTCGTTGTAACTCACCAGGTCGTTCAGCGTGAAGCCATCGTGCGCGGTCACGAAGTTAATGCTGGCCGACGGCCGCCGTCCATCGCGCTGATACAGGTCGCTGCTGCCGGTAAGCCTGTATGCGAGATCGGAGAGCTGCCCGTCGTCGCTCTTCCAGTAACGTCTTACCGTATCGCGATACTTGCCGTTCCACTCCGCCCAGAGAACCGGAAACTGGCCCACCTGGTATCCGCCTTCGCCGACATCCCATGGTTCGGCAATCAGCTTTACCGCGGAGATAACGGGGTCCTGGTTGATAATGTCGAAGAAAGCGGAGAGGCGATCGACGTCGTGTAACTCCCGCGCCAGCGTGGCGGCGAGGTCGAAACGGAAGCCGTCAACGTGCATCTCTTCTATCCAGTAGCGCAGACTATCCATGATGAGTTTCAGCACCTGGGGATGGCGAACGTTGAGGCTGTTTCCCGTGCCCGTGTAATCCATGTAGAAACGGGGCTGATCGGGGACGAGGCGATAATACGTGGGGTTATCGACGCCGCGAAAGCTCAGCGTCGGGCCCATGTGATTGCCTTCGGAAGTATGGTTGTACACAACGTCGAGAATCACTTCGATGCCTTCCCGGTGCAGCGCCTTTACCATCGCTTTGAACTCATTCACCTGGCCGCCCAGGTCGCCGCTGCTGGAGTAGCGTGACTCCGGCGAGAAAAAGTTAGTCGTGTTATAACCCCAGTAGTTAGTGAGGCCCTGGTCGGCCAGATGTTTGTCATTCAGGAACTCGTGCACCGGCATTAGTTCCACCGCGGTTACGCCAAGCCTTTTCAGATAGGTGGCGCCCGCCTTGGAGGCAAGACCCGCATAAGTTCCGCGCAGCTCCTCCGGAACATCCGGATGGCACTTAGTGAATCCTTTGACGTGGACCTCGTAGATCACCGATTCACTGAGTGGCGTGCGAGGCGGCCGATCCTGCTCCCAGTCGAAGTAGGGATTCACCACCACCGACTTCTGCATTCCCGCGGCATCGTCCCGGTCATCCATGGCGTGATCTTCGGCCGGATCTCCGAGCTTATAAGGGAACGTCGGTTCATTCCAGTCAACGCGGCCGGCGATGGCCTTCGCGTAAGGGTCGACAAGAAGCTTGAACGGATTGAACCGAAGTCCCTGATCGGGCTCGTAGGGACCGTAGACGCGGTGGCCATAGAGCTGGCCCGGCTGGACGGCGGGCAAGTAGCAATGCCAGACGAACGCCGTGCATTCGGGCATCTCGATGCGTTCAGTTTCGGGTCGGGCGGGACCGTCGAAAAGACACAACTCTACTTTCTCGGCGCGCTCCGAGTAGATGGCGAAGTTCGTTCCGGTTCCATCCCATGTTGCTCCCTGTGGATATGGCCGGCCAGGCAGGATTCTTCTTGGCATCGTCCAGAGTTGGACTGCCAGTAGCGTAACAGGTTACATGGACAGAAAGAGTTGATCCAGTGTACGTCAGTACACGAAAGGAATCATACGAAAGCGCGTGCGCGCGCAATAGTCTGAGTAGCCGGGCAAGTCACGACGCAGCAGCTTCTCTTCATTCGCGAGACGCAACACCAGAATCGGGACGAGCAGCAGAAAGACGGGCGCCGCGACCCACGAGCCCAGCGCCAGCGGCGTGAAAACTATCAGCAGCAGGATGCCCGCGTACATGGGGTGTCGTACGAAGCGATAAGGGCCGTCAGAGATGACGTGCTGCCCCGTCTCCACCCGAATGGTCGCGGACGCGAAGGTGTTGGCGCGGAGAGTCAGAAAAACGAATGCGTAGCCGCCCAGTACCAGCGCCTGCGAAATCAACGTTAACGGCAGCGGTACCGGACGGAACAAATCGTTTGACCAGGCGAACCTGTAGTCCAACCCGCAAAGCACGAGCGCGCCAAGCCATCCGACCGTCCAGAGCGGCCGAAAGAACTTTTGTCCCGCGGACTCTTTAGTCTGGAGCCGACGCTCCAGCAGCGCCGGGTCCCGCCGGCGCAGCCACAACACAATGAACAAGGCCCCGCCGTAGAACGTGGCGAAGAAAACCCATCCCTGCCAGAACCTCAGCGTTCCCGCGGGAAGGAGCAGCACCGCGCTCAGCACCACTGCCATCAGCGCGAAACGTATCGCGAGCCGGGACTTAGTTCTTTGAGGCGCCGCCATGCACGATCATACCTGCAATCGAGCATAACGGGTTCGAGCGCCGCGATGCAGGCTCTCAGCGCAATGCCATATAGTCTTCCCGCTTTCGAACACCTGGCCGATGTGGGGCGGGTGCCCCCGCCGGCCTGCTCCCATACGCGACAACCCTACTCTCCGCGCGGCCAGCGGGGCCGGGGGGCCCCGCGCAGGCCGGGGGGCCTGCCCCACAAAAGGGACTTCGACTCAGCTCGCCGTCGAAAACTATATGGCATTAGGCTCTCAGCGCGCGCCGCTCAGGCGCGGCCGCCGCAGCCGCTGTGTCCGCAATTACATTCGATGTCAGTAGTGTCGCCGGCAGCCTCGCACTGGGCGCTGCAATAATCGCTGCCCTCGCGAGCCGGGCAGGTGCACAGAGAATGCTTACACTTCTTCGTATCAGCCATTGGAGTCCTCCGACAGTGAGACGCTGCGCGGCGGGGAAGCGCGTCGCTGTTTCACTGGAATTCCGTCTGTAACGCCCGCCACGGCGCCACAGTCATACGAACGGCGCTGCGAAAGGACGGTCACATGGCAAAAACCGCGTCGGATATTCTGCTCGACGTTCTCGAAGACTGGGGAGTTGACGTCGTATTCGGCTTGCCCGGAGACGGTATTGACGGCGTGATGGAGGCGCTCCGCAAACGGCAGGATCGTATCCGTTTCATCCACGTTCGTCACGAGGAGGGCGCCGCTTTCGCGGCCTGTAGCTATGCCAAACACACTGGACGGCTCGGCGTGTGTCTGGCCACCTCCGGCCCGGGAGCCATTCACCTGCTGAACGGACTCTATGACGCGAAGATGGACCACCAGCCCGTGTTGGCCATCAGCGGCATGCAGTTCCACGACCTCACCAACACGTGGAACCAGCAGGACGTCGAGGTCGACAAGCTCTTCATGGATGTGGCGCAGTATAACGTTCGCATCATGGGCCCGAGTCACGTTGAACCTGCCGCCGAAATAGCGTGCCGCACGTCGATTGCATACCATACCGTTTCGAGCCTGACCATTCCCGTCGACATCCAGAGCATGGAAGTCGGCGACATGCCGCGATCGAAACGCAACGTGCCTGGCCATACGCGCGCCGAGAACTGTTCCGCGTGGATGAGGCGCCCGCCGGCGGCCGGCGAGCTGAAGAACGCGGCCGAACTCCTGAATCGAGGCAGGAAGATCGTTATATTGGCCGGTCTGGGCGCGTTGCACGCGACGGACGAACTGGAGCAGACCGCTGAGAAACTGGCCGCTCCCATCGTTAAGCCTCTCCTTGGGAAGGCCTGTGTGCCCGACGACAGCCCGTACACAACCGGAGGCATCGGCCTGCTCGGGACCAAGCCTTCGCAGCAGGCGCTGGAAGATTGCGACACGCTGCTGATTGTCGGTAGCACGTTTCCCTATATCGAGTTCATGCCGAAGCCCGGACAGGCGCGCGCCGTCCAGATTGACGTGAATCCTCAGCGCATCGGGCTGCGCTATCCGGTTGAGGCCGGCATTGTGGCCGATTCGAAAATCGCCCTTCGTGAACTGTTGCCGTATCTGCAGAGAAACCAGAATCGCTCCTTCCTGGAGGAATGTCAGGCGGGCATGCGCGACTGGTGGAACATGATGCACAAGCTGGAGAACGCCGCCGCGAAGCCGCTCAAGCCGGAGTACGTCGCCGCGGAGATCGGCAGGCGCCTGCGCGACGATGCCATCGTGAACTGCGATTCCGGGACCATCGCCACGTGGTGGGCGCGGCACATCCGCGCGCGCCGAGGCCAGATGCACACTATTTCCGGCAACCTCGCCACCATGGCCTGCGGCATGCCCTACGCCATCGGCGCGCAGGTTGCGTACCCGGACCGCCAGGTGATCGCTTTCGTCGGCGACGGCGGGTTCAGCATGCTGATGGGCGAGTTTGCCACCGCCGTCCAGAACAAGCTGCCCATCAAGGTATTTATCATCAAGAACAATGTGCTGGGGCAGATTAAGTGGGAGCAGATCGTGCTGCTCGGAAATCCCGAATACGCGTGCGATCTTTCGCCCATTAACTTCGCGGAGGTCGCGCGCGCGTGCGGCGGCTTCGGCGTAAGCGTGGACGATCCGAACAACGTCGGGGCCGCGATAGAGCAGGTGCTGAATGCGCCGGGGCCGGCCGTTCTGGAAGCGCTGGTGGATGTGAATGAGCCGCCGATGCCGCCGAAAATCACCACCGATCAGGCGCTGCACTTTGCGGAGGGCATTGCCCGCGGCACCAAAGACGCAAAGGGCATTATCAGCACCATCGTAAAAGATAAAGTCCGGGAGCTGGTGTAATTGGCCGCGGATTCGGTGATCATCGACGCGATTAAGATCTCCGCGTTCACCATTCCAACCGCGTCGCCTGAAGCGGACGGGACCTGTTGGTGGGACAAAACGACTACTGTCATTGTCCAGCCTTCGGCGGGGGGCGTAACCGGTATCGGCTATTCATACGCCGACACCGCGACGGCCGAGCTCATCGGCGCTCATTTGAAGAAGGCAGTTGTGGGAAAAGACGCCATGGACGTTGCTGCCGCGTGGATCGCGATGGTTTACGAGATCCGCAACCTGGGGCGGCCCGGCATTGCGTCGATGGCCATTGCCGCGGTAGACAACGCGCTCTGGGACCTTAAGGCCCGTTTGTTGGGCGTGTCCGTCGCGGGGCTGCTGGGCCGCGCACGCGATGCAATACCCGTTTACGGGAGCGGCGGGTTCACAACGTATTCGAACGACGAACTGCAGCGTCAGCTCGCCGGCTGGGTGGAGGAGGGAATCGGGGCGGTGAAGATGAAGATCGGGACCGATCCCGACGGCGACGTGGAGCGCGTAGCGGCGGCGCGCAAAGCGATCGGCGACCGCGCGCGTTTGTTTGTGGACGCCAACGGAGCGTACTCCCGCAAGCAGGCGCTCGCGAAAGCGCGGGCATTTGCCGACATGGACGTGACATGGTTCGAAGAGCCGGTTTCATCGGACGATCTGGAGGGACTCCGGTTGATTCGCGATCAGGCGCCGCCGGGGGTGGACATCGCGGCCGGCGAATACGGTTACGACGTGATCTACTTCCAGCGGATGGCGGAAGCGGGAGCGGTAGATGTGCTGCAGGCGGATGCCACGCGTTGCGCCGGGATCACCGGCTTCCTGCAGGCTAACGGGGTCGCGGAGGCGCACTCGCTGCCGCTCTCGGCGCACACCTCGCCGACGATACACGGTCACGCCTGTTGCGCCGCCACGCGAGCTATCAACGTCGAGTATTTCTTCGACCATTACCGCATCGAGCAGATGCTTTTCGACGGCGCGCTGAAAGCCGAAAGAGGCGAGTTGCGCCCGGATATGTCGAGGCCCGGCTTCGGCATCGAGCTGAAGCGGGCCGACGCAGAAAAGTGGCGCACGCTTTAGCGTGCCGGTGCGGGATTCAGCCCGCGCAAAGGAGTTTCTCATGGCCACATTAATTCTGGAAAACCAAATCGCGCAGGCCGCGCCCACGCGGCGGCGTCCGGGCGACGATCCCAAACAATACGCGGAGGCGCTCGCGGCCGAACTGCGCGGAAGCATTGAAGGAGAAGTGCGCTTCGATGCGGGTAGCCGCGCCCTGTATGCCACCGACGGCTCGAACTACCGCCAGGTCCCCATCGGCGTAATCGTGCCGCGGACTGTCGATGACGTCATCGCCACGGTGGCCACGGCACGCAGGTACGGCGCGCCTATTCTCGCGCGGGGCGGCGGCACAAGCCTTGCCGGCCAGTGCTGCAACATCGCCCTGGTCCTCGATTTCTCCAAATACCTGAACAAGGTCGTCGAAGTGAACCCGGAGAAAAAGCAGGCGCGCGTGCAGCCGGGCGTCGTGCTCGACTGGCTCCGGCACGCCGCCGAGAAACACACGCTGACGTTCGGTCCCGACCCCGCTACGCACAACCACAACACGCTGGGCGGAATGATCGGCAACAATTCCTGCGGCATACACTCGGTAATGGCCGGCAAGACCGAGGAGAACATCGACGAGCTGGAGGTGCTCACTTACGACGGCGTGCGTTTCCGTGTCGGCAAAACCAGCGATGATGAACTGGAACGCATCATCCGCGAAGGAGGCCGCCGCGGTGAGATTTACGCGGGCATGAAGCGCATCCGCGATAAATACGGCGACCTGATTCGCCAGCGCTACCCGAACATCCCGCGCCGCGTCTCCGGATACAACCTCAACGAACTGCTGCCAGAGAATGGCTTCCACGTCGCCCGAGCGCTGGTAGGAAGCGAGTGCACGCTCGCGCTGACCCTGGAGGCAACGACGAAACTCGTCTGGAGCCCGCCCGCGCGCACGCTCGTGGTCCTCGGTTATCCCGACATCTTCAAATCGGCCGATCACGTCATGGAGGTAATGGCAGCGAAGCCCATCGGCTGTGAAGCGGTGGATGAAATGCTGGTCAGCGATATGAAGATCAAGGGCCTGCATCCTTCGGATCTGAAGCTGCTGCCGGATGGGCGGGGGTGGCTGCTGGTGGAGTTCGGCGGCAGGACGAAGGAAGAATCGGACGCCGCTGCGCACCACCTCATGGATACGCTGCGGGGCAAACCGGATGCGCCGACGTGCAAGCTGTATGACGATCCGAAGGAGACCGCGCTGGTCTGGCAGATTCGCGAATCCGGACTCGGCGCGACGGCGTGGGTGCCTGGCCAGCACGTGACCTGGGAAGGCTGGGAAGATTCGGCGGTGGCGCCCGAGAAGCTTGGCGGCTATCTGCGCGACCTCTGCTCCCTTTACGATAAATACGGATACAAGGGCGCGCTCTACGGCCACTTCGGTCAAGGCTGCGTGCACACGCGCATCACCTTCGATTTCTACACTGCCGAAGGAATTCGAACCTATCGCAGTTTCATGGACGAGGCGACCACGCTGGTCACGCGCTACGGCGGGTCGCTGTCCGGAGAACATGGCGACGGCCAGTCGAAGGCCGAGTTCCTCTACAAGATGTTCGGCCACGAACTGATCGGCGCGTTCCACGAGTTCAAGTCGCTGTGGGACCCGGAATGGAAGATGAACCCCGGCAAGATCGTGGATCCATACCGCATTGACGAAAACCTGCGCATCGGGACCGACTACAATCCGCCGAACGGGCCAACGCACTTCCACTTCAAAGCCGACGACAGCAACTTCGCGCATGCCAGTCTGCGCTGCGTCGGCGTGGGCGAATGCCGGCGGCAAGAGAAGGGCACGATGTGCCCGAGCTATCGCGCCACCATGGAGGAGAAACACTCCACCCGCGGCCGCGCGCACATGCTTTTCGAGATGATGCAGGGCGAAGTCATCCGCGACGGCTGGAAAAGCGATGAAGTGTTCGATGCGCTCGACCTGTGCCTGTCGTGCAAAGGCTGCAAGCACGACTGCCCGGTAAACGTGGACATGGCCACTTACAAGGCCGAGTTCCTGTCGCATTACTACGAGGGCCGGTTGCGGCCGCGTCAGGCGTATTCGATGGGCTGGATTCACTGGTGGGCGCGGGCAGCATCGCTCATGCCCGAGGTCGTCAACTTTGTGGGCCGCGCGCCGGTGCTTGGCGATCTCCTGAAGGCCGCGGGCGGAATCACTCCCGAACGCCCTATGCCAAAATTTGCGCGGCAGACGTTCAAGTCGTGGTTTGCACACCGGCCGAAACGCAATCAGAGCGGGCCGGAAGTGATCCTCTGGGCCGACACGTTCAATAACCACTTCCATCCGTGGGTGGCCGCCGCCGCGGTTGAGGCGATCGAGGCCGCCGGTTATCGTGTGACCGTTCCGATGCAGCCGCTCTGCTGCGGACGGCCGCTGTATGATTACGGCTTTCTCGATATGGCGGAAGGTCTGCTGAGACGGACGCTTGCCACTTTGCAGCCGAAGATTCGTCAGGGCACGCCCATGGTCGGCCTGGAGCCGAGCTGCCTGGCGGTGTTCCGCGATGAAATGCTCGACCTGATTCCAAGCGACCAGGACGCGAAGCGGCTGGCGGCCAACGCGTTCACGCTGCCGGAATTCCTCCAGAAATGCGCGCCGGATTTCGCGGTGCCGAAGCTCGAGCGCAAGGCGGTGGTGCACGGCCATTGTCATCACAAGGCAATTCTCGGTCTGGACAGCGAGGAGAAGCTGCTGAAGGATATGTCGCTGGATGCGCAGGTGCTCGACGATGGCTGCTGCGGTATGGCCGGCAGCTTCGGTTTCGAAGAGCGCAAATACGACGTGTCGATGAAGGTGTTCGAGCACGAGCTGCGCGGACACATCGAGCAGGCGCCAAAAGACACGCTGATTGTCGCCGACGGGTTCAGTTGCAAAACACAGCTTGAACAATCGACCGATCGCGGCGGGCTGCACGTAGCCGAGTTGCTGAAGATGGCGCTGGACCATGGGCCGCGCGGAATGGCCGGCGATTATCCCGAGCGAGCCGTACAGAAGCTCCCCCGCAACGATCGCTATATGCGTGAGTTGGTCACGGGCGGCATTGCGGCGGGACTGTTGCTGGGCGGGGCAATGCTGCTGCGAAGACGGTAACCCGTCTCCGCTCAGATCGTCTGCTGCCTGCTCTGGCGCATGAGAACCATGGATACCACGGCCAGGTCGAAGTTATCGGTAACGACCTTTTGCTCGAACTGTAAGTGTAATTCAAAGTCTGGAGAGAATTTGGGCGGAGTGAGGCCGAACACTGTCCGTGCGCCGCGCTGGATTGCAGCCACCGCCAGGTGTATTCCCGGAACATCGTAGACGGTAATCGCCTGCTCGCCGGGTATCGACTGCGCGACGGAAACAGCCACTTCCCAGTTGAAGTTCACCAGTTCCAGGAACACGGGCCTCGTGAGGGTCGCCACGAACTCGGCATCGTAAAACCCCTGAGGCGCCGCCGGAATTGCCATCGTCGTCCACACCAGCCTCATGCCGCTCGCGTCGATCGATCGCAGAATCTCTGGCGCGGCTCCGTGGCTGATCAGGTAAGGCTCCGCCATGTCGGCCGAGGTTTCAGTCCGCTTGATGGGATGAGCAATAACGTCGTAAGTGCCGGTTTTAGGTTGGATCAGATAACGAACCACGAACGTCAGGAAATCCGCCGCGCCTGCAAGCTCCTGCATCCGGGTTAGTAAGTGCGCCGGCTCTGTTTCCTCATCCTTCAACAGGAACGGCGGCTCCTGGGTGTCCACGTGAACAATCTGTCCGAAAATGTGACCGGCCTTCAACTCATGTCGGATCAGCCCCGGATACTCGGCGTTTAATTGTGCATCGTACGCCTGTAAGAACGAGATTCTGCGGTCGTCATTGAGCAACGGAGGCGGCGATGTGGCGATCCCGTAGCCCGCCAGCAGCGAGAACTTCAGGCTGTAAGTGGCGTACCTGGAGAACTCGCCTATCTTCGATTCAGCCAGCAGTCCCTTGCAGGCGTCGAACAGCATCGCGAATACGGCAACGGGAAACCTGCCTGCCGGGTCAACCAGAGTCGGCAGGATTTCATCAGGTGGGGTCTCGGAGTTAAGCAGGTTTGCCAGATCCCAGAACTTATCGGGCGGCGCCGGCAATTTGTACAGAGCCCAGTCCGCGGCCGCCTCGCTTACAGCATGGATCAGGCCGAACTTCGCAAGAAGCAGGAAGAGATCCGGAAACGGCAGAGTATAGTCCGTCAGTGGCTGGAAAACCGTAACAGCTTCGAGATAATCGGGTGGCAGCGCCGCCATGAACGCAGGAACATCCCCGCCCGATTTTCGATGTTGCAGGGTAACCAGCTCCATCGCCGTAGCCGAACCTTCGGCGCACAGAAACATCTTGCTGCTGAGGCTTTTGATCAGCTGTTCGAGATCGTTAGGATGTTTGAAGCTGCTCTGATGCAGCTCGTGAAGGCGCGCCAGGACGTATCCATAGACCGTATCGTTGATCAGGTCGCGATGAGTCTGCTCGTGGACATTGGTCAGATCCGTCTCTTTGCTGCCGCTCGACCGGGGATCGAAAACCGTAGGCGTCCCGCCGAAGAGGTAAGATCCGGCGAGACTATTCCAGCGGCAATAAGCTTCGATGTTGGCGCCGGGCGCGGGTTTCCCCAGGATGCGGCCCGGCCGGCTGGGATCCGCCACAGCGTCACCCTTCCATTCGATCGGGGTTTGGGCCGAGCAGAACGGCCGGACCGGCGTGAGGGTCGAATCCGGAAAACGACGCGAACAAACCGCCCGGCTGAAAGTAAGACATGGCCGACATGATTCGGCCTTGCAGCTTCTGAATCGCGGCCCGGAGCGGAGCCGTCAGCGGCGTACTTCTGAGAATCCTTTCCGCAAGTTGCGAGGCGTAACCAAAGCCCTCGCTGGTAAATGGGAGCGCCCGATCCGCGAGCGTCGCCAGATACGTCGCGGCTTCACCGCCACTCGGGAACGGGTTTCGCATGAGCTGCTCGGCCCAGAGCACAGCTCCGTCGGGCAGTGCGGGGAAGCGCACCGCCAGATTGCGCAACCAGTCGCGCAGGAGTTCCTGTTGGTTGGCGCGGACCAGAATCAGAGCGGCAACCACGGCGGCCAGCGGCGATTCCATCTTCTGCTGAACAAGCATGCGCAGCTGTTCGCTGTCCGCGACGCTCCGCACTGCCTCTCCCAGGTCGGCAGTTCGATACGTTTCCCAGAGTTTTGCGGCAGCGCCTGTGTTTCCGCCGTCGCCCGGAGAAAGATAACCGGTCAGACCTGCAATTTGCATCGGCTCACCTTCCCTGCCGGAGAGCTCGATGCCCATGGCATACCGGGTCCGCGAATCGGCGGAATCCGCAGGCAGCACGCAACCCCAGGCTGTGCCGGAATCATCCTGACACTGCATCCAGTAGCCCTGAGGATCTTTATCGAAGATCTCAAACTCAACCTGATAAGTGCGGTTGTCGCGAGTGCGGGCGATATTGGCCGTGCGCAGGGAACCGGGCGAAAGCCATCGTCCGGCGTTTAGCGCGAACAACTGCAATCGTTCCGCCCACGGAAACGTGGGAACCGAGTTGTCGTACTGCGCCCGGAGCTTCTGCCCGACGATTGCCGCGCGACGGCTCGCATTTGGAGCCTCAGGGGCAGGTCCGGTGAGACGGCCAAAGCCTCCCGGAACCGGCATTCGACCAGCCCGCACGGTGGCCGGCTTCAGCCAGGTGACCGCGACATTATCCACCACGCCGCTGAGCTTGACAGGTTGCACCGCCGTTTCGCCGGAAGCTGCAAGCTGATCCACCACCCGCTCCTTCACGAACGCCTGCAGCGGGTAGAGGTTCACGCGCGACAGCTTATCGCCGGCTTTCAGCTCGATATCCGGCTTCCCTGAAAGCCCGTCGACCAATGCGCCGCCGAACAGCGACAGACCCTTCCCCGGATCGGGCTGCTGAAAGGCCTGTAGCCCTGGCGCGGTCGCGAACAAAACGGGAGCTACCAGCGCCGGGTTCACCGCCTCCGTGTCATCCTCGTTCAGAATCGGCGCGCCGTTGACAACCTTCTTGCGAAGGTCGGGCTGACCGTTGCGGCACGCGTCCACGAAAAAGAACTGATTCGGCACGCCCAGCGAAGCGAGCCCTTTTTTCAGGTTTGCGGTGGCGAGGGCTTCGTTCCACACGCGTCCGGGTGGCCTGAGGTAATCGGATGTCAGCAGAATCTGCTGGTCCTGGTGTATCTCCAGCCCATGTCCGCTGAAGAAGAAGATCGCGCGCGACTGGGCGGCGGCCTCACCCGGCAGTTGACGCATGGTCTGCCACCAATACCTGATCGCGTCCCGCGCGTTCTCGAATGTCGGCTCCGTCATTCCCGACGTAAGACGCGGTTCGTACGCGCATTCAGCCGCCGTGGGACCCAGCAGCAGCCAGCATTTCGCCAACGGCGCCTTCTCGACGAAGTAAGCGTCGGTCAGCCAGCGAAAAACCTCGAAAGCGGTGAGCGCCGAGACTGCCAGTTGTCCGAGATCGTAACTCTCGGGCGCCGGATCGTCGCCGCCAGTCAGGTGTCTGTAGCGGCTCACCCCGATAATTACGGCAAATGTGCCGGGGTCGGTTGGTTTCCAGTCAGGATTCAGAAGCAGCCCGGGTTCGGCAGTGCTGCGCTCCAGCGCCATGACTTCAGACTCCTCGCGCGCTTCGGATTTTGCCCGCAAACTTCCGGTAGAAGCTGGGACACTCCAGATAACCCCCGTGCGCCTGCAGCAGCGACATACCGCTGTCGAATGGGCCGTCGTCTACGCCTGCAACGATGTCTTTGACGGTGTAACTGATGAAATCGTTGTAGTCCCAGACATTCCACCACGCGCCGAGGCGTTTCCCGGGGAAAGGAACGGGCACGCCGATATAGTATTCCTTGCTGCTCGCCAGAAACAGCTTCATTTCCTCGAAAAAGCCAACCTGGCTCGCAGTCGCGCACCAGAAATCCACTCGGATATCCTGAAGAGCGTCATCGCGGTCCAGAAAGTATGTGAGCGCGTCATAAACAATCTGGCCGCCCATGCTGTGGCTCAGCAGCACGATGGGCTCTCCGCCGCGCTTGAGCTTGTTCTCGTGACATTCCCGGAGTTTCGACAGCGCCAGTCTGGGAATAGGTCCAGGCGCCTGACCCTCCAGGCGGTTATTCAGATACGCGAACACGTCGCCAAGAAAGGCGCTGATAAAATCGTTGAGTGGCGCCCGCCACTCTCCGGTTACCGTGGAGAGCACGTACGCTGGCAGGTCTGAGCCGCGGCGCAGCGTCTCTCCCACTCGGTCCCGGAGTCCGGAAAGCCATCCGGCGGCCCCCATGCCGACGAATTTGGCGTTGTCCGCTGCGTGCGCCTGCAGCCGATCCATAACCAGAGAGATCTCTTTTTCGGGTGTATCGGCCGCGGCCAGCTGCGCCCGAAACGCCGCATCGTGCGCCAGTGCGTCGGCCTCCATCACCAGGTTCGCTTTGCGCTCGGGGTCCGGCTCCGTGTCGCCGATCAACACCGCCAGCAGATTTCCCAGGGCATCCGGCTCGAGCTCGCTCAGGCGCAGCGGTTTCGCCGGACGCGAGGCGGGCGCGGCGCCGCCACTGATCAGACCGCCGGCTCTCGCTGGGGCGGGCGGGGGGAGCGGAATGCGGCGCAGCAGGTCCTCGGACGAGGAAGCATTCATGGCGAGATCCGCGGGCGATATACGAGTGTCCGCGGCGCCCTGGCCGAGCAGACGGCTTCGCGGCCGGGAGTTCCCGTCCCAGGCGAACTTCGCCGCCATATCGCCCCAGTAACAGTCGTCTATGAGTACGCCGTTCGGTTCATCGGAAATGGCGGGCGCCACGATGCGCCGGAGGTAGGGCTTGATCTGAAGAAAGCCTTTGTGGTCGCGCGTGTTGACGCCATGGATATAAAGAATCGGCATCGTTGGCAGTGCTTATGATAACCCGCTTCCAGAATTCCGGCAGGCTGAAAGACTGTCTCTACTGTTGCCGCGGGATCGTAGAGTAGGAACGCACGATAAGACCTATCGGGCGCAACCCGTGCGGAGAAGGATGATTGAGAAGCAGGGGGCGGCGAGCGGCCACTGGGCATTCCCAGTTGCGCTCCGGCGCCCCTGGCGATTCGTTTTATGGCGCGCCATGCTGCGAGAGCGATCGTGAAACCAGCACCGAACGCAGGAAGAGGTTCAGCATCGCCGGCAATTCCGAGAGGCTGTACGCCGCCGGAAAGCCCATCTTTTCGTACAGCAGGTGATCGCGCAGCAAGCCCTCGAGCATGCCAATCAGTGCCGACCGTACCACCTGCAGGTTGAGTCCGGCCTGCAACATGCCAGCCGACTGCATGCCGGCCAGAACACCGTCGATGATCCCGATGAACTCGAGGAAGCCCTCGCTGAGAACCACCGACTGATTCTGCCTGCGCACGCGGCGCCCTTCGAGGAGAAATACGGTCCTCAGCTCGCCATCTCGTTCAATGGCGACCAGGACGCGCTCGCACAGCGCTTCCAGCTTTCGGGTGGGCGAGTCCTCTGCCTCGGCGGCCCTGCGAGCATCGACGAAGATTTGCGCCCAGGCCTCCTGAAAAATGGTCTCCAGCAGCCCAGCCTTCGACCCGAAGTACTTCATCAACTGCGATTCGCTGGTACCCGCCAATCGCGCAATCGCGGATGTGGTGGCGTGCTCATACCCGCTCGATGCGAATAAGGTCTTTGCGCTCTTTAATATACGTTCGCGGGCTCCGGAACGCTGGTGCAATTCTGCCATGTGTAATTCAGCTTTCAGTATAGCGGCCCGGAGCGGGTTCAGGCTACATACGACGGATGATTTCAAAATCGAACAAATCTTGTCACAAATGTTTGTTTGTTTGTAAACGGGCCTGTAACGCAAAAGCGATTTGATGGTGGCATGAGATGCGATCTCCACGTCCACACGCGTCACTCCGGAATGTGCACCGTGCCCGTGCTGAAACGGTTCTGCCGCGAGAGCTATAACGATCCTCTGGACGTTTACCTCACGCTCAGGCGCCGTGGAATGGACGTAGTTACCATCACCGACCATGATTCCATCGGCGCAATGGAGGAGTTGCGGCGGTTCCCCGATTTCTTCGTCAGCGAGGAGGTCACCTGCACGCTGCCGTCGGGCGCGGAGGCGCACGTGGCCGTGTACGGCATCAGCGAACGGCAGCATCTCGAAATTCAGCGGCGGCGCGACGACGTTCCGTCACTGCTGGCGTACCTGGGCGAGCAGGACATCCTGTTCGGCATCAATCACGCCTTTTCCGCGCTGACCGGCCGGCGCCATCGCGACGATTTTGCGCTCTTCGAGAATGCGTTTCCCGTGTTCGAGACGCGCAACGGACAGATTCCGGCGAGCGCGAATTCCGCGGCAGTCCGCACAGCCGCGCGCTGCGGCAAGCTGCAGACCGGCGGCAGCGACGCTCATACCATGGCTTCACTGGGCCACACCTGGACGGAAGTGCCGGGCGCGCGCACCGCGGCCGAATTCCTGGACGGCATTCGCGCGGGCAGGGCCGTGCTGGGCGGAGCACACGGAACGCCGTGGAAACTCAGCCGCGCTCTGCTCGAAATCGGCGCTCACTTCGTCATGGAGCAGCGCTGGCCCGCGGTTCTGGCGCCTCTGTTCGTCGCGGCCGGGCCGATCTCGGCGTTTATCTGCCACGCGCAGGATTCGCTGTTCGCAGCCGGCTGGTTGCGCAAGCTCGAAGAGAAGACCCCGGCAATTGCAGCCGTGGACGCGACGGCGTCCGCGTGACCGCGGCAATTCGCCTCGGTTTACACTGGAACTGCTGATGCGAAGTTCGATCTCCGGCGCCCTCACCGGGTCCGTTGTAGTGCTCACTGCGCTTGCCCTCGGCGCGTCGGCGGCGCTGGTGGCCATTGGAGCGCCGAACGCGGCTCACGCCGAAGCCGCCTTCCTTTCGGATTGGCGCGTGTGGGCAGTGGCCGCCGTGGTCCTGCTGGGCGGACTGATTGCCGCGCGGGCGATCGCCGGCGGCCTCTCGCGGCGTATCAGCGACCTCAAACGCTACTCCGACAACATCGTCGACGATCCACCGGCCGAGCGCGACATCTTTCGCGCGGACGACGAGCTGGGCGTGCTGGCGCGGTCCATGTCCAGAGTCCCGCCGCGCATTCGCGAACTGGTGCGCCGCGTCAGCCTCGAGGCCGCGCGCCGCGATGCCATTCTTGCGGGCATGGTGGAGGGCCTGCTCGCAGTCGATCAGGACCTGCGCATCGTCTTCTGCAATGAAGCATTCGCCCGCGTGGCCGGCGTTCCCGGCAGCGTGGCGCCCGGCGCGCCTCTCGTACGGCTGGTCCGCGATCCGGGATTTGTCGATCTGCTCAGCTCCGTTCTGCGCACCGGCGAACCGGCCCGCGCGCGGCTTCAGCTCGGCTCCTCCGGGGGGCCCTGGTTCGAAGTGAACGCCACGCCGCTGGCCATGGATTCCGGCCACGGCGCCGTGGCGCTGCTGCACGATGTCACCGAGCTCGAGCGGCTGGAGCGCATTCGTAAAGACTTCGTGGCCAACGTCTCTCACGAGCTGCGCACGCCGCTGACGGCCATCCGCGGCTACGCCGAAACGCTGCTGGACGGCGCGCTCGAAGACGCGAAACACCGGCGTCAGTTTGTCGAGATCATCGAAAATCACGCCATCCGGCTGAACAACATCGCCGCGGACCTGCTGGCGCTCTCCGAACTGGACAACGGAACGGCTACCGCGCCGCGCTCCGTGCTCGTGCGCGCCGCCGTGGAAGCGGCCATCAGAACGGTGGAGCCAGTGGCTGCGGAACGTTCCGTACACCTGACCACGGGCGAACTGGGCGATATCGAGATTATCGGACACCGTATGCGCCTCGAACAGGCGCTGCTCAATCTGATCGACAACGCGGTGAAGTTCAATCGTCCCGAGGGTGAGGTGCACGTGGACGCCGAAGTGATTCCCGATGGCCGCGTGCGCATCGTGGTTTCCGACAGCGGCATCGGCATTCCCTCCTCCGACCTGCCGCGCATTTTCGAGCGGTTCTATCGCGTGGACAAGGCGCGCTCGCGCGATGTCGGCGGCACCGGTCTGGGGCTTTCCATCGTGAAACACGCCATCGAGCAGATGAACGGGACCATCTCCGTGGAAAGCGCGCTGGGCAAGGGGACGCGCTTTATCATCCTGCTGCCGGCGGCCGCGCGACAAGCGCCGGAAGTGCCCGCGGACGCCTCGGTCACCCTCGGGTAACAGTGGGGCAGACCACTCCCCGTGGGGCAGACCATCGTCTTCGTGGTCTGCCAGGCGGTTTTTCGATCCTGCCACACCGTCACCCGCGAGTGACGAAGCGGAAGAAGAGCGCCTGCTTCGACACGGGCTCCGCGCGCGCCGTCATTGCCGTCATCTGCTGTTCGCTGAGCGGGGTGAATTCGCGAGCGATGCGGACGTTTTCTTCGAGCTGGGCGATGGAATCGCAGCCGATAATGACCGTGCTCACGGGCAGCGAGAGCGAATACGACATCGCCTCGCGCATGTGCAGCGGGCCGGGCTGCGTCGCGATGACCGCGCCTTCCCAGGAATGCTGCTGCACCGCGAGCGGCGGCGGCGTCCAGCTCGCGAGCAACCGGCCGCGCCCCGGCACCTTCATGCCGATGATGCCCATCCGCTTCTCCACCGCGAGAGGCAACAGCGCTTCGAGGAAGCTGTAATGGTGACTGTCCGCGGCGTTCGCGGCCATCAGAATCGTGTCGAACGGATATCGATTGATGGCATTGATCAGCGCATCGGGGCGGTAGTGGCCGGTGACGCCGAGATAGCGGACCATCTTCTGATCCTTCGCCTGCAGCAGCGCCTCCATGGCGCCCCCTTTCGCGAAGATCTGTTCGACATCTTCGTTCAGACCGATGTCGTGCAGTTGCCAGAGGTCCAGATGATCGGTATTCAGGAGCTGCAGCGACTTCTCGATCATGCGCAGAGACCCGTCGCGTGTGCGCTCCTTCGTCTTGCTGGCGAGGAAAGTCTCTCCGCGGCGGCGCTTCATCACCTGGCCGATGTAGCGCTCGCTCCAGCGATCCGGACCGCCGTAGATGGACGACGTGTCGATGTAGTTCACGCCCAGGTCGAGAGCGCGCTCGACGAGGGGGACGGCGACGGCGTCGTTGTTCGCGTGCTCGAGCGCGGCCTGGCCGCCGAGGCTGAAGATGCCGACTTTGTAACCGGTCTGCCCAAGATTGCGCGTGGGCATGGCCGCGGGATTGATGGCGGGCGCGGGCGCCCCAGCCGGAGCGGCAATCGCGGATTGCCCCAGAAGACCCGCCGCGGTGGCCCCGCCGAGCTTCAGGAACGTGCGCCTGCCGGTGGAACGGTCGGTCTTATCGGGCATGCTGGCCTCCTCGTGATCGAAAGACAACAAGATTATATAGCTCCGGACGTGGCGGGTGCGCTCTTCTTAGCGGGCGGTGCGATCTGGGCCAGTATCCCTGTCCGACCATGACCGCCTCTCAGAGTCGAACCTCGGCTTCGGGTTCCGCGCGCGGTCTCGAATGCGCTCGGCCGCTGCCTGTGCCTGGGCTGTGTCGATCTGCCCAATTCGGGACCAGACGGCCTGCATGTTATCTTCGATCGGAGCTCTTCGACGGCAATTCGCAACGTTCCGTTTGCCCACGCGACCTGGTGGCTGCATGGCGCCGTGAAAGACGGCTACGATGAAGGGTAGAGAAGAGCATGGCTGAACTCGATACGCTGTCGGATATCGACTGGGCGGGTTGCGAACTGATCGAACAGGTGCCGGGCAAGGTATCAGGTCGGCCTGTAGTGCGTGGGACACGCATCATGCCTGACCCCATTGTGAACAGCTACGATTTGGGCGACAGCATCGAAGAAATCCATGAGGGCTTCCCTACCCTGTCGATTGCGCAGATCAGGCGACTCATCGACTTTGCTCACGCCCAACGGCAGCAGCGCAAACCGTGAAGGTGTTGCTCGATGAAAACCTTGACCACCGGCTGAGAAAACACCTCGGCTCCCATGACGTTTTTCACCGCCAGCTATATGGGTTGGGAGGGTTTCAAGAACGGCCAACTCCTGCATGCGGCCGAAGACGACGGCTTCAACGTCCTCATAACCGGAGATCGGACCCTTTGCTATGAGCAGAGCCTGTCCGGGCGACGGCTGGCAATTGTGGCGCTCTCTTCCATCGAATGGCGCATCCTGAGAGATTATCTGCCGCGGATCCTCGCCGCGGTCGATAACGCTGCTCCCGGCTCTTTTCAAGCGGTCGATTGCGGCGAGTTCAGCCGGAAGAGCAATCGTATTTCGGACCAATAAACCAAAAAATGCCCGGCCGGAGGAGGAGGTTCGGCCGGGCGTGGTGCAAAAGGGTCTCTCATCTGTTGGTGTTTGCACAGGGCGCGAATCTCGCGATCAACAGCGGTATAAAGCTGTAAAGGACCGTGATGAAGCCTTTCCTGTTTGCTCTCTGTCTCGTGTTGGCGTTCGGCGCTCTGAGCGCGGAGAAAGCCGTGTGGCAGCCGTCGCCGGGACATACGCAGCTTCCGATATGGCCGGGCGCTGCACCCGATCCCCAGCCCGTCGCAGGGCCGGAGTTCGCTGAGACGTCAGGAAAGGACTTTCTGGTTGCCGGCAGGCCCTCGGTCGGTGTGAGCAACGTGACCCGGCCCACGATGACCGTCTATTCGCCAACAGGAAAGAATACGGGCGCAGCCGTTGTCGTCTTCCCGGGCGGAGGCTATCAGGTTCTGGCCATCGATCTGGAAGGCACGGAGGTCTGCGACTGGCTGACGCCGAGGGGCATCACGTGCGTGCTGTTGAAATACCGCGTGACGAATGTCGGGCCCTATCCGAAATCGGGGCCGTATCCGGAATCGCCGATGGCGCTGGAGGACGCGAAGAGGACGCTGGGGCTGGTGCGCTTTCACGCGAAGGAGTGGCACATCGATCCGCACAGAGTTGGCGTGCTTGGGTTCTCGTCAGGTGGGCATCTGTCGGCGGCCATCAGCACGCACTTTAAGAAGCGTTTGTATCCTGCGGTGGACGCCGCGGACAAAGAGAGCTGCCGTCCTGATTTTGCGGTGTCGATTTATCCGGGCCATCTGTCGCTTTCCGCGGCGGAGTGGATGCGAACCAGGGCATCAGAAAGTATGCGATCCGCAAGCCGCAGCATGAGACGACGGCAGATAAAGAATTAGGGTTGAATCCTAATGTCCCTGTCACCCATGAGACGCCGCCCACGTTTTTGTTGCAGGCGGAGGATGATCACGTGGACAATGTAAACGACTCGCTGGCGTACTACATTGCGCTGAAGAATGCCGGCGTTCCCGTGGAGATGCACTTGTACGCGCAGGGCGGCCACGCCTTTGGGTTGCGACGCACGAATTTGCCGATCACCGCCTGGCCTCAGTTGGTAGACACGTGGCTGGCGACGATCGGGATGATTTCGGAATACGTGAATAGCAGGCCACCCAAACCGTTTCGAGGAAGTGAACCAGACCGGAGAGCGGATTCACGGGATGCGGCGCGGCGAAACCGATGGCCTGCTCCACAGGATAGACGCAACGGGCGGCGTGCCAACCCCTACTGCTTTCCGGGTGGCGCTTGTTAACGACTCAGTTGGATCTTGCCCGTTCCAATGTCGAACTGTTGCCTGTAAACCTTCGAGAGCTTTCGGACCTCGATCACTGACGAGATAAGGAACTCGCACTGCACTCCCGGGCCATAGGGCCCACCCGTCGAGACAAACGTCCCCTTAACCGTGACTCCCACCGCGCCCTCTTTGTGAAGCATCTGATGATATCTCTTGTCACCCGCTTCGCCCAGTTTGTATGTATCAGCAAAACGAAGCAGGATTGCCCCTCCATGCTTCGGGAGAGAGCATTCGGGATCCCAGAAGTCCGTCTGGTGGATGCCGTTACCGGCGACACCTGAGACGATGACTTCCCGCCCGTCAAACGATGCAGGTGCCCTCAGTATGTCGCAGACCTTTACGACCAGCCGAGTTTGATCAGCTCCAGCGTCGGCGGCAACACAGCAAGTGCTCAGGACGCACGCGGTCAACAACCACACGGCATTATTCCTCGGGCGAAGGAGCCTGCGGGAACTGCGAACTGTTTGGAAAGATCGGACCATAAAGCTGGTCCTTGTACGCCCGGTTTGTTTGCGGAAAGGCATCGATCTTCTTGGTATCGGACGATCCGAACTGAGCAGTCGGCTTAACGGCTGACTGCGCCGCATAAGCCGCCTCCTCAGTAAAGAACGAAACAAAACTCCTGTCAGATCTACGCGTGCACCGGCTGCTGGGCGGCCACTTCCTTCACGAGCTCGGAGACGAACGCCTTCGCGTCGCCGAATAACATGAGCGTCTTGTCGTTGTAATAAAGCTCATTGTCGATGCCGGCGAATCCCGGATTCATACTGCGCTTGATCACCATAATGGTGCGCGCCTTGTCCACATCCAGAATGGGCATGCCGTAAATCGGGCTGGTCTTGTCGTGCCGCGCCGCAGGATTCACCACGTCGTTCGCGCCGATCACCAGCGCCACATCCGCCTCGGAGAACTCGTTGTTGATGTCCTCCATTTCATGCAGACGATCGTAGGGGATGTCCGCCTCGGCCAGCAGCACGTTCATGTGGCCGGGCATGCGGCCGGCCACCGGATGAATGGCGAACTCGACATCGACGCCGCGCTTCACCAGCAGGTCCGTCAGCTCACGGACCTTGTGCTGCGCCTGCGCCACCGCCATACCGTATCCGGGCACGATGATCACCTTCGACGAGTTGGCGAGGATCATGGCGGCGTCTTCCGCCGTCGCGCTGTGCACGGGCTTCGTCGACGCCGAGCCGGCGGCCTTCTCCTGCACCTGGCCGAATGCGCCGAACAGCACGTTGGTGAACGAGCGGTTCATGGCCTTGCACATAATCACCGAGAGGATGAAGCCCGATGCGGCGTTCAGCGCGCCGGCGATGATCAGCAGCCGGTTTTGCAGCGTGAAGCCCATGGCGCACGCCGATGCGCCCGCGAACGAGTTCAACAGTGCGATAACGGTGGGCATGTCGCCGCCGCCGATGGGCAGGATGAACATCACGCCGAAGATCAGCGCGATCAGAACGAATGCCGGATAGACCCAGACCGGGGCCGTCGTGATCATCGGCCAGACGCCCAGCACCACGCCGAGGGCAAGGAAAGTCAGGTTGACGAAGTTCTGGCCTTTGTAAGTAATGGGCGGGGACGGTACCAGCCCCTGCAATTTGCCGAACGCCATCAGACTGGCCGTGAAGGTGAGAAAGCCGAGCAGCACTTCGACGATGAGCGCAACAATCGTGAATCCGTGCGGCGGCGTGTCTGTAAGGTAATATTCGGCGGTGCCGACCAGCGCCGCGGCGAGCGCGCCGAATGCGTGCGACAGCGCCGTGAACTGCGGAACCGCGGTCATGGGCATCAGCCGCGCCATCGGAGCGCCGATCATGGCGCCGATAACAATCGCGATAAATATGCTGGTGTAGTGCGTCGAGCTCACTTCCGATCGCAGCAGCGTGCCGATGATGGCCAGTGCGAAACCGATCTCGCCGGTGATAACGCCGCGCCGCGCCGTGGACGGATGGCTCAGCCACTTGATGGCGAACACGGTGGCGAACGCGGCGAAGAGGTAAGCGAACTGCCAGAAATAGTAATTCACGCCGGATTCCATTACTGCTTACCTCCCTTAGCGGGCTCGCGCCGGAACATCTTCAGCATGCGGTCGGTGATCATGAACCCCGCCACGATGTTCAGCATCGCCGCCGTGATTGCCACCAGGCCAAGAATCTGCGGCAGAGTTCGGACATCCTTCTCGCCTGCGATGAGAATGCCGCCTACCACCGAAATGGCCGAGATGGCATTGGTGAGCGACATCAGCGGCGTGTGCAGCAGCGTCGATACCCGCCGCACCAGTTCGAGGCCCAGAATTACGGCCAGCAGAAATACGTAGACGCTCAGTATCCCGAGCTCGAAGACATCCTTCGCGTGTTCGGTCATGCGTTCACCACCGATCCCAGCAGCGCTTCCACACGCGGGTTCGCCACCTGCCCGTCGCGCGCCACCAGAGTCTCTTTCGTGATCTCGTCGGAGAGATCGATGTTCAGCTGCCCTTCTTTGTTGATCATGTTTTTGAGGAACGTGGATATGTTGCGCGCGTACATCTGGCTGGCGTGATAGGGCACGGTTGCCGGCAGGTTCACCGGCCCCATGATGGCGATGCCGTTGTCGATTACGGTTTCGCCCGGCCTGGTCAACTCGCAGTTGCCGCCGCGCTCCGCGGCCAGGTCCATGATGGCCGACCCGGGCACCATCTTCCGCGCCATGGCGGCCGTCACCAGCAGCGGGGCCTTGCGGCCGGGAACCGCGGCGGTGGTGATCACCACGTCCATGTCGCGCATCACGTTTCCAAGCGCCTCGCGCTGCCGGTCGATGGCCTCCTGGCTCAACTGCTTCGCGTAGCCGCCCGTGCCTTCACCACTCTCGCCGACGTCAATCTGGACGAACTTCGCGCCCAGGCTCTCGATCTGCTCCTTCACCGCCGCGCGCACATCGTAACCGCTCACCAACGCGCCCAGCCGTCGGGCCGTGGAGATGGCCTGCAGCCCGGCGACGCCCGCGCCGATCACCAGCACTCGCGCAGCCGGAATGGTACCGGCAGCGGTCATCATCAGCGGGAACATGCGCGGGATCTGGACCGCGGCAAGCAGCACGGCTTTGTAGCCGGCCACTGTAGCCATCGACGACAGCACGTCCATGCTCTGCGCGCGCGTGATGCGCGGGATCAGCTCCATCGAAAACAGAGTGACGCCGCGGCGGGCCAACTGCGCAATGAACTGCGGCTCGCTCAGCGGATCGCACATTCCGATCACCAACTGACCCGGCCGCAGGGTAGCGGCATCCATCACGCGAACGGCAAGCAGCACCTCAACGCTCTGATGAACCTCTTCCGCGCCGGCGACCATGCGCGCGCTCTTTGCTTCATACTCCGCGTCGGTGAATCCGGCCTCAGCGCCCGCGCCCCGTTCGACCACGAACTGAACGCCGGACTTTGCCAGTATGTCCATGACTCGCGGCGCCATGGCCACGCGTCGCTCACCGGGAAACGTTTCCCTGATTACGCCAACAGATAAGCTCAATCAGACCTCCGTGCCAATGAAAATGATGTCCTCAGTTTACGCCTGTACGGCCCTGGCCGTTGTTCTTTCCCTCAGCAGGGCGTTGAGTTTCTCTACAACTGCGAACGCGTCGGCAACATAGACCACATCCGCCTTACCGCGCGCCCAGCCGCAGTTCGCATCCAGATTCACCGCTCGCCGCTCGCGGATGAAGCGCCAGCCGACCACATGGGGCTCCTCGCCATGACAGCAGGTGGCGAGTCCTTTGGGATGCCGCGGGGTGGAACCCGTCTGGCCTACCTGGTTCAGGTGGGACAGGAACGGCAGAACCGCCTGGCCTTCGCCGCTCAGGTCCACCAGCGATTTGCTGCTGCCGAGCGAGGCCTGAGCGCCGTCGAGGAAGCCGAGGATCAGCCGCCCGGCATCGTCGATATGCGTCTGGCCGTCGGCCTGCTTTTTCGTCCAGCCCGCTCCCGCGACGAAGAGAAGCTTCGCATCGGGTCGTATGGTTTGCTGTTCGGATTTCGGAGCCTGCCTGCCCAGCACGCGGGTGCGCGTTGGAACGTCAACGGGGATGAGTTCCACTGCGGCTGTACCCGGCGCGCCTTCCCATGCATTGGCGACGCCGCCTTCTGTCAGAATGAACCACGGCCTTTGCGTTCGCTCCAGCGTGGCCTCGATGCGCTGGCGGTAGTACCAACGGCTGATCTTCAGGCCCTCGCCGATTGCTGTTACGTGGGTGTCGGCGCGGCCACCCAGCCTCCCGGCGACTCCGGGAAGCGAGCGGGCGAATCGTGAAGTATGGGGGGCGATGACGATGGTGGCTCCCGAAGCGCGCGCGATGGCTTCCGCGGCTGCGGCGTCGGTGGCGTAGCGCGAATCGGCGAATGCATCGCCGGCGATGCCGTAAAACTTTGCGCCTGTCCCAGCGAGAGCGTTCGCGGCGGGTTGGACGTCTCTGCCGATGAGACCGATGTGGAGCAGGCCTTCGGCCTGCAGCAGTGCTGCCCCACATGCTTCCAGCGCGATGCGGCTCAGCGTTCCGTCGGGTTCAGTGTGCGCAAGAAAGAGAATCATTCCGCCGTAATCCATTCCGTGATCTCGCGCGCGATTTCGTCGACGCTCAGGTTCTTCACGATGCGCGTGTCGCGCTGCTGCTTCGGCAGCGACGGCGCTCACGAACGTGGCGGCGGGCGCGATCGCCGCTGGCCCTTGCCTTCTGCAAAGCCGGCATGATCAGGCGCATGTTCTGCATTCCGACCTGCGGGCTGTTGGACGGCTCGGGCAGATTGCCGGTCGCCCAGCCAAGCAGCGCGGGCGGGCCGTCGCACACCGATACCTGATGCTGTCCGCCCTCCACCCGCTCGAGAATGCGCAGCGAGCCGTCATCGGCGACCGTCAGCTCATCCACGCCCTGGAACTGATCGAGAGATGCCCAGCCGCTCGCCGACAATCTGCATGGTTGCGCCGGCGCCGCGCGAAGCCGATTCCCAGCCGCCGAACAGCAGCAGCCGC
This sequence comes from uncultured Acidobacteriota bacterium, assembly GCA_963780655.1. GTDB lineage: Bacteria > Acidobacteriota > Terriglobia > Bryobacterales > Bryobacteraceae > CAWACP01. Next base: position 549,538 of record CAWACP010000005.1, read on the forward strand.
GAGCGGTCGAGCCCGGGGATGTTCTCGATGGCTCCGGCGAGCGCCGCTGCGACATCGGCCGCATCGGTGAATCCACCGGACTGGGCCCATCGATGGCCACCAGTTCCAGCGGCACGCGCTGCGCCACCGTCATCATCACCTGCTGGAGCTTCGCTTTCGGCGCGAGGCTGACCAGCCACACTTTGCTGCCCGGGCACTTCTTCGCCAGATGCGCGGCTTCATAGAGCGCGTGGCCGGCCCACGGATCGAGCACGTGCGGGAGCACCAGTTCGTTTCTCAGCGCGGGGCCGTTCGGGCCGGAAACAGGTTCGAGGGTCTGCAACGGGTCCGGCACGATGCCGCCGCAGACCACGATATGAAACGAGATTGACATAAGTAACGTGCAGGCCAAAGGCCTGCTCTACTGTTCCTTCAGATGTCGTAGAGCAGGCGTTTCCGCCTGCATTCTAGTTTTCGGCCGAGTGCAGGCCGCCTCCGCCTGCTTCAAATTCGAGATTCGATTGCGGGCAGTTCCACAGGCACGCGCCGCAGTGCACGCACTTCTCCTTGTCGAACACCGGCGGACCGCCCTCGCCCGCCGCGGCGATCGCCTCGCCCGAGCACATTTCCACGCAGAGCTGTACCCGGCAGGTCCTCGCACAGCGCGGGTTCAAGGAATGGAAACGTGATCGGCAAAACCGGCCGCCCCCTGCACCTTGCCGCCCAGCAGAAGCGCGTCCTGGTGCGACATCAGGAGCTGGCCGTCGTAGACGATCTCGGGCCAGCCGACGCGTTCCATCAGTCGATCATGCAGCGGCTCCCCAGCCAGCCTGCACTGCGCCTGCAGGCGGTCGAACTCAGCGATCGGGACTCGTCCCCGCAAAAATTCATCGAGCGGCTGCGATTGGGACGGCTTTCCGTTTCCATGAACGGCGACGCGGCCCGCCGGTCAGCCCTGCCAGACCCATGCCGATGAGGCCGCTCACGAACCCGTGCTGGAAACCGTTGCGCGCGTTCTCGGCGGCGCGGCCTTCCTTCTCTACCCAGCTCGCCCGCCGGCGCCGCACGTAGGTGCGCTCCAGGTTCTCGCGCGTGAACGGGGCATTCTCACGAAGCAGTTCGATTACGCTCTCGCCCAGCTCGATGCCCGTCATCCAGGCCTCATCCACGCCCGACCCGGTCAGCACGTTCGTGCTTCCGGAGCCTTCGCCAATACGCGCGTAGCCATTGCCAACCAGCCACGGCTCGCCGCGGCGTCCGGATTCCTGCAGGCTCTTCGCGCCCCAGGAACGCAGCTTACCGCCCTTCAGGTATTGCCACAGGAACGGGTGCTGGATGAAGTGCTGCAGATATCGATATGAGGTGCGCGCCGGGCTGGCGAACCACGACGGCACGAAAATTCCCGCCGACGCCAGATTGCCGGGATGCACGTAGAGGAAGCCGAAAATCTCGGGTTCCGGAAAACCAATGGTGTGAAAAACGGCGCCGGCCTCGAGACGCGTGTTGGCGGGCAGCTCAACCACCATCTTCGAGCCAACCGCCCAGTCGTTCCGCTCAAAGTCCCGCGGCACGCCGAAGTGCACATCGAGGCTGCGTCCAACGGGGCCCACGGAGCCATCGCCTACCACGGTGAGCTTAGCCCGAACATCCATGCCCGGCTCGCCGTTCTGATCGGCCAGCCGCAGTCCAACGACGCTCTTGTTCTCGACGAGAGGCTGCGCCACCGGCATGCCCGGCCAGATCTGCACCGTGCCGGTCATCATCAACTGCTCGCCCACCCACTGATTGAACTGGCCGATGGAGAGCACCAGGCCACCCGTCTTGTGCAGGAACGCGGGGGTCCAGGGCAGTTCGGTGTACAGCTTTCCTCCGCCCGCCACTTTCATCACGCCGTCGAGAGCGCGCACACTGGCGGTCCGGCGGCTCGCGCCCCAGGGATCGAGCAGATAGAGAACCTTCTCCTCGCGGACGCGCGTCGCCATGGGAATCTGCGCGGGGTCGAGATCGGGAAACGAAGCATCGATCGCTCGCGCGCGGGTCACCACGCCGGAAACGCCAAAACCGAGGCCATCGGCCCGCTCGTAGCAGATCACCATCGGCGGGTTCTCCATTTCGGAGAGCGCAGGCGCGATGGTGGTGAGGAAGCCGCCCATGGCCGGACCGAAACCGGCGCAGACGATGTCGACTTCCATGGATGGCCGCGTCATGAGTGTTTATGCCTATGTGGGGCAGGCGCCTCGCCTGCAGCGGGCGCCCCGCCCGCCTGTTCGGGCGCACGGTGCATTCAGAACATGTCGAGCAGGCCGACGAGGCGTCGGCCGCAGGCGAGGCGCCCGCCCCACAAACGCGAGTCCGCCTGGCCGTTCTGATCTCATACCGGGTAGTCCAGCGCGGCCGGGATCATCACTTTCGTGAGCGCTTCCGCGGCGCGGTCGCGAGCCAGACCCGAACCCGTCAGGCAGCCATCCAGTTTTGTGCGCAGGCGCTGGAACGGCTCCAGACCTTCCGTCCTCGCGCACGGCCCGGCCTTGGCCGGATGCGAACCGTTCTCGCCGATGACGTCCGCGGGCACACTCGAAATACCGGGAATGATCGATTCGAGGGCGATCAGCTCGTCCTCGTGATAGCAGCTCTCGTCGCCTTCCCACGAAGGATGGCGATTGTAGCCGAACACCAGCTCCGCGCAGATGCGGGCCGCTTCGCCGGCCGAGCGCGCGCTCTGCGCATGGCACAGGTCGCGATAGAACTGCAGCGTGCCCTCCAGCCCCTCGGCAACCACCGGGTTCTCCGGGCCCTTCTTTTCCAGCTCCATCACGCTCAGGATCAGCGCCCGCGCGGAGAGCAGCCAGCACAGCGCGTCGGCGAGCGGGAACGTGATGCCCTGGCGCGTGCCGTGGTACAGAGCATCGCCATCGGCATCCTTCGCCACCTGCAGGTGCTGCGCGGTCCAGAGCCACATCTGAATTGCCGTGGCCAGCGAGCATGCGCCCGTGCCCGGCCGAATGGACGCGATCTGCCGCAGTTCGCCCACCATGTCGCGAAGCTGCGCGAGGAACACCGGGTTGATCATGGTCACCGAAAGCTGGCGGCGCTGCACCGCCTCCGGTCCTTCGTAGGTGGCCTCGAGCTGCGCATCCATCCACTTGTGGCCGAGGAAGCCGGGGCAGTCTTCGGTGATGCCGTAGCCGCCCATCAGGCTGACCGCTTCGCGCATGACGTTGGCGCCGTGGCCGGTGTTCCACAGCTTGGTGGCTGGACAAAGCACATTGGCGAGGGAATCGAGCAGAGAGAACTTCACCAGCGGATCTTCGGCGAGCTGCTCGTATCGAGCCGCGTCGCGCATCGATGCCGGCTGACGTTTCAGATCGAGGAACTCGAGCGCCTGTTTCTCCGCGGCGCGCACCGCTTTGAAAGCGGACATGCCGCCGTGGATGCCCCGCTCGGCCAGCCCCGCATCCTTTTCCTTTTCGACCGGATCGAGCTCGTCGAACATGCGCGCGGTTGTGAAGCCCAGGGCCGCGGCAGCTTCGCCCGTCGCCCAGATCTCCACCAGCCGGTGGAGCGCATCCTGCTTCTGCTGCAGACCCAGCTCATATCGCGGCGAGCCAGGCGGGACCGCGCCAGCGCCGCGGAATCGGTCGCGCTGATAACGGATGAGCGGCTCGATAGCCGAGAGCAGCTTCGCGGCGGTCATCAGGCCCACGGTGACGCGGGTGCGGCGGAACACCGCCTCGATGATCTCGCCGTGCTGATAGCGCGGGATGATGACGCCATCCTTCACCGTGTAGCCACCCACGATGCGGCTGGCCGGCACGCGCACGCGGATGACCGGATCGCTGGTGGAGGAAAGCTGATGGACCAGCTTGCGCGTGGGGGCTCCGCGATCGAAGTGGCCCTCGTCAGTCTCTTCCACGATCACGAAGCAACTGCCTTTGATGCGCGGGTCGCCGGAGTCCACCGCGGCGCTCACGAAAGTGGCGAAGCCCATGTTCGTGATGAAGCGGCCGCGCTTTTCCACCAGCAGAATCGGTTCCTTGCCGTCTTCCCACTCGGCGATGCTGACGCGCCCGGAGAGCAGGCCGGTCTCGACGCCGACGAACGGGAGCGGCTCGGTGAGGGCAAATGCGCCGCGCGCCTGAACGCGATCTTCACCAGGCGCGGGAGGCGTGCATCGCGCCATGTATTCGGTGATCTGCTCGGGAGTGCCGCGCTCGTGAATTGGCCCGAGCGCCAGTCCCGTGGCCAGGCTGCAGGTGGCTGCCCCGCCGTCCACCCAGGCCAGCTCGAAGGCGATGAGCGACAAAGCGAGATTCTTCGGACCGAGAATATAGCCGCCGTGCTCCGGGTCCATGAAGGCCGACGTGATGCCCGCCGCGTCGAACTCTTTCAAAAGGATGGCTTTTTCGTCTGTCCACGCGTGGGTATTCCGCGCGCCGCCGGCCACCAGCTTCGCAACCGGCCCGCGGGCCACGGCGCGGGACGACTGCACCAGCATCTGCAGGTCGAGCCGGTCGGTGAAGCCCCACATGATCTGGCGGATGTCGTCACCGGGGAGCGTGCGCAGAGATTCCGCGACGCGATTCGCAGCCAGAGTTGCCATAGGGATTGTCCTTCCCGGGGAACAGGCACACGAGGGGTGCGCCCCAGCGGACCTGACCAGGATTTCCTGATCAGGCGCCCCCTTGAACCCCGCCCAAAACCCTTCCGAGAAGTCTGACGAAGTGCAATCGGCCTGCCGCTGCCGGCGGAGCCGGCTAAACGCTTAGGTCCATTCAGGATCGGGGAGGGCGGCGGAACGCGCGGTCCAGGGTAGGTGGGGCATATCCACCAGGGCGCAGGTGGTCTGGGTGTGGGGTGGGTGAAAACCCAACAGTACCGATAGAAACGCAGCAATGCGAACTACCGGGTAGATTTCTGGATCATCCCAGCGGCTGGCGGCTGCCGCCCTTCCGGCCACTGCCCAGCAGCTCTCGACACACTGGGAGGAGCTCACAGCCGCCGATTTCGTCCGCGCCATCGAGCAGGCGAAGGGCGTATTCGTACTTTACTTTGGCATTCTCGAGAAGCACGGTTCACCGTTGGCGTTCGGCGCCGCTCTTATTAATGTCCTCTTAATGTCCTCTACGCCGCCCTGGATGGCGCCTCGCAGGAGTTCGCGGTGGCGTTTCTGATGCTGGCCTGCGTCGGACTCTACGGAGTTACCCCGTACACGGTGGCGCAGACGACCACGGAGATCGGCGTCCCCATGGCCTTGGCATGGTTCTTCGCCGCGCCGCTCTACAGACGTCGGCCGGACGCCTGGCCGGCGTGGTGCTGGCTCTCTCCTGTGGAAGGCTGCTCGAATCGCGACTGTATCAGGTCAAGGCGACCGATCCTGCGGCTATCGGTGGCGCCGCGTTGCTGCCGGCGCCCATTATTCACGGCGAAGCGTCTGCATCCTGTATGGACGCCCGGCGGTCCGGGAGAAAGACCCGCCAGTGACCACTCCCCGTGGTCGTGGCTCGAGAACAGGCCGCGAGCCTGCTCTGCTGCACGGAACTTTCACCCGCCGTACGCGCGTATACACTGTAATTAGACCCTGATACATATCGATCGGGCCAGGTGTATCCGTTCTGGAACTGGCCGACAGGAAGGTTCCCCTTGTTTCCTCATATCCGATTCGTAACATTCATTGCCGCGATCGCAGTTTTTGCGTGCGCATGCCAGGAAAAGAAGCCGGTGCAGGCCGCGAGGCCCGGCGGCATGCCCGCTGTACCCGTTACGCTCGGCACGGCCGCCAGCGAGTCGGTGCCGGTGGAAATCCGCGTCGTCGGAAACGTTGAGCCCTCGTCCACGGTTCAGATCAAGTCCCAGGTGGCCGGCGAGCTGACCGGCGTGCACTTCATCGAGGGCCAGAACGTCGAGAAGGGGCAGTTGCTGTTCGACATTGACGCGCGCCCGTATGAAGAGGCGCTGCGCCAGTCCGAAGCCGCCGTCGCTCGCGACCGTGCGCAGCTCGCCCAGTCGGAGGCGACGCTCGCGCGCGATGTTGCGTCCTCGAAGAACGCCGATACCGATGCCGACCGCTACACCCAACTGCAGAAGGAAGGCGTCGTTTCGAGGCAGCAGGCCGACCAGTCGCGGACCAGCGCGGATGTGCTGAAGGAGTCCATCAAAGCCGACAGAGCCTCCATCGACAGCGCCCGCGCATCGGTGGATGCGGACATCGCGGCCGTGAGCGCCGCGAAGCTCAACCTCGCCTACTGCCGTATCGAGGCTCCGGTTTCCGGGCGTACGGGCAACCTGCTGGTGCAACCGGGCAATCTGATCAAGGTCAACGATGTCCCGCTGGTGGTCATCAACCGGATCGCGCCGGTGTTCGTCAGCTTCAGTGTGCCTGAAGAGCAGCTCGCCGCTATTCGCGCCCGCTACGCTTCGGGGAACAGACTGGCTATCGAGGTGACGCCTCAGGACGCGCCCGGCGCTCCTTCCCATGGCGTGCTTACGGTTCTGGACAACACTGTCGACACGACCACCGGGACCATCAAACTCAAGGGCACATTCCCGAACGATGACCGGCGGCTGTGGCCGGGTCAGTTCGTCAGCGTCGTACTCACCCTCGACACGCAGCGCGACGCGACGGTGGTGCCTTCCGAGGCTGTGCAGGCCGGCCCGCGCGGCTCATTCATCTACGTGGTCAAGTCCGACAAGAGCGTCGAGCCGAGGCCGGTTACCGTGGGCCGCACACTCGAGCGCAAAGTGGTTATCGACAAAGGTCTCGCTCCGGGAGAGACTATCGTCACGGACGGCCAGTTGCTGCTGTTCCCCGGCGCACACGTATTCCCGCTGCCTCCGGCTCGCACCGGAAATGGAGCCTCGTAATGCACGTCTCCCGCATCTTCATTGAACGCCCGATCATGACCACTCTGGTCATGGTGGCCATCCTCGTTTTCGGCTTCGTGGCGTATCGCTCGCTGCCTGTCGCGGCGCTGCCCACGGTAGATTATCCGACCATTCAGGTGCAGGCCGCGCTCCCCGGCGCGAGCCCGGAGACGATGGCTTCTTCGGTGGCGACGCCGCTCGAGCGACAGTTCTCGACCATCGCCGGCATACAGCAGATGAGCTCCTCGAACTCGCAGGGCGTTACGTCCATCTCGGTGCAGTTCGATCTTTCCCGCAACATCGACGCCGCGGCTCAGGACATCCAGGCGGCAATTTCCGCGGCCGGCGGACTGCTGCCGCGCGACATGCCCTCGCCGCCAACTTATCAGAAGGCCAATCCCGCAGAGCAGCCCATTTTCTACATGACGGTCAGCTCGGACACCCTGCCTCTCTACACGGTGGACGAGTATGCCGAGACGACCATGGCCCAGCGGCTTTCGATGGTCAGCGGGGTTTCGCGTGTGCAGGTGTTCGGCGCGCAAACGTATGCAGTTCGCGTGGATGTGAACCCCGACGCGCTGGCAGCGCGCAACGTCGGCCTGGATGAAGTAAGCCGCGCTATTCAGGCGAGCAACGTAAACTCTCCCACGGGCAAGCTGTACGGCGCCCGCCAGTCCTTTACGGTGCAATCGAACGGGCAGTTGATGAACGCGGCTGCATACCGGCCGCTCATCGTCGCTTACCGTAACGGGAACCCGATACGCCTCGACCAGGTTGCGACCGTTCTGGACAGCGTGGCGAATCTCCATCTGGCGAGCTGGTACAACGGCAAGCGCGCGATGATTGTCGCGATCCAGCGGCAACCGGGCACCAACACCGTGGAAGTGGCGGCGAACGTCAACAAGCTACTGCCGCAGCTGCGCAAGGAGATTCCGCCCTCGGTGCACATGGAAGTCGCCTACGATGCCTCCATCGCCATCAAGAACTCCATCGACGATGTGAAGTTCACGCTGATGCTGACCGTGTGCCTGGTCATCATGGTGATCTTCCTGTTCCTGCGGAACATCTCGGCAACTCTCATCCCCGGCGTCGCGGTGCCGCTGTCTATCATCGGCACCTTCGCCGTCATGTACCTGCTCGGTTACAGCCTGAACAATCTGTCGTTAATGGCGCTGACTCTCTCGGTGGGTTTCGTAGTGGACGACGCGATCGTGATGCTGGAGAATATCGTCCGTTACATGGAGATGGGCAAGCCGCGCATGGAGGCGGCGTTGCTGGCGTCGAAAGAGATCGGCTTCACTATTATCACGATGACCATCTCGCTGGTGGCCGTGTTCATTCCGGTGCTGTTTATGGGCGGCATTGTGGGACGGCTGCTGCACGAATTTTCCGTGACTATCGCGGTGGCTATTCTGATTTCGGGCGCAATCTCGCTGAGTCTCACTCCGATGCTCGGCAGCCGTTTCCTGCGCATGAACCACCAGACGCGGCACAACGCCGGGTACCGCTTTCTCGAAGGCGGGTTTAACGGCCTGGCGCATGGATACGACCGTACTCTGCGCGTTGCCCTGCGCTTCCATTTCGCCACTTTCATGATTGCCGTGCTCATGCTGGTGGGTACCGTTTATCTGTTCTTCACCATGCCCACGGGATTCATCCCCAGCCAGGACAGTGGCTTCGTCTTCGGCGGGACGCTCGCCGGGCAGGATATCTCGTTCGATGCCATGGTGCAGAAGCAGCAGGCGGTGGCCGCGCTCATCGCGAGCGATAAGCAGAATGTCGACAGCGTGGGCTCATTCGTTCTGGACGGCAATCAGGGATTTGTTTTCGCGGGCCTCAAAGACCGCGGCAAGCGGCCGCTCACGGTGGATCAGTGGATTCAGGCCATTCGTCCGCGGCTGTTCGCCGTGCCCGGAATTCTCACTTTCCTGCAGAATCCGCCGCCCGTGAGCGTCAGCGGGCAGCACTCCACCAGCGTCTATACGCTCACGGTGCAGAGCGCGAACCTGCAGGAGATCTACAAATGGGCTCCGCTGCTGACCGCGAAGATGCAGACGCTGCCCGGGTTCACCGATGTGAACTCGGACATGCAGATTGCCTCGCCGCAGGTGATGGTGAACATCGACCGCGACCGCGCGCTGTCGCTCGGCGTCACGCCGCAGCAGATTCAGGACGCGTTGTACACCGCGTACGGGAACCGGCAGGTGTCCTATATCTACACGCCCTCGAACGAGTACAACGTCGTGTTGGAAGTGGAGCCGCGGTTCCAGCGCGATCCGGACGAGCTGTCGAAACTCTACATCCGCTCCTCAAATGGGCCGCTGGTTCCGTTGTCCACCGTGGTGCAGACCGAGAGGACAACCGGCCCGCTGAGCATCAACCATTTCGGCCAGTTGCCGGCCGTGACAATCTCATTCAACCTGAAGCCGGGTTACTCGCTCGGCGAGGCGACGGGCGCCGTGGACAGCGCCATCGCCGACATGCACATCCCTCCGACGGTAAGCACTGCCTTCCAGGGCACGGTGAAGGAGTTTCAGCGGTCGTTCCAGGGCATGTCCATCCTGCTGATTGTGGCCCTCGCGGTCATCTACATCGTGCTGGGCATTCTGTATGAGAGCTTCATCCACCCGATCACGATTCTCTCGGGTCTGCCCTCGGCGGTTTTCGGCGCTCTGCTGACGCTGAAAATCTTCCACAAGGAACTCGATCTGTACGCGCTGGTCGGCATCATCATGCTGTTCGGCGTGGTGAAGAAGAATGCGATCATGATGATCGACTTTGCGCTGGAGGCCCAGCGCGATCAGGGTAAGAAGCCGTACGACGCGATTTATCAGGGCTGCATGCTGCGATTCCGTCCCATCATGATGACAACCGTGGCAGCGCTGTTCGGCACCATGCCCATCGCGCTCGGCTACGGCGAAGGCGCCGATGCGCGGCAGCCGCTCGGACTCGCGGTTGTGGGCGGCCTGGTGCTCTCACAGTTTCTGACGCTGTACATCACGCCGGTGATCTACCTGTACATGGAGCGCCTGCAGAACCGCCTGCGCGGCCGCAGGACGGTGATGCAGCCCGCGGAGGAAGTCCTCGCGGGAGCGTAGGAGAGAGTAAAGAAGTAAAGGAATTAAAGGAATAAAGGGAAGTAGAGGAAGTGGTCGGACCATGCCTGCGCTAACCTGAGAGTTACCCGATGCCCGACCACGGTATCGTCTCCGCCGCGGTGCGCGACGACGAGCGCCAGTTCGAAGCCACTCTCCGGCCCACTCGGCTGGCCGATTTCACCGGACAACCGAAGCTGAAGGAGAACCTCGGCATCGCTATCGAGGCGGCCAAACGGCGCGGCGAGGCCATGGACCACGTGCTGCTTTACGGGCCGCCGGGCCTCGGCAAAACGACCCTCGCCACCATCATCGCCGGGGAGCTGGGGGTCCCGTTCGAGGCCACCTCAGGGCCCGTGCTGCAGAAGAAGCTCGACCTGACCGGCGTGCTCACGGGAGTCCGCGAGCGCCAGGTGTTCTTCATCGACGAGATCCACCGCCTGCTGCCCGATGTGGAAGAGATCCTCTATTCGGCCATTGAGGATTTCCGCATGGACATCCTGATCGGCGCGGGTCCGGGCGCGCGCACGCACTCGATCTCGCTGCCTCGATTCACCGCCATCGGCGCCACCACGCGCCAGGGCCTGGTGAGCGCTCCTCTGCGCGGGCGCTTCGGGCTGGTGCTCCGGCTCAATCATTACGACGTCGCGGAGCTGACGCGCATCGTGCTGCGCTCGGCCCGTCTGCTGGCCGTGACCATCGACGAAGAGGGCGCGCAGGAAGTCGCCCGCCGCAGCCGAGGCACTCCGCGCATCGCCAACCGGCTGCTGCGGCGCGTGCGCGATTACACCGAAGTTCGCGCCGAAGGACACATCGATCGGGCAATCGCGCAGACCGCGCTCGATCTGCTGGAAGTGGATCGCTTCGGACTGGACGAGATCGATCAGAAGATCATGCTCACGCTGCTGGAAAAATACAGCGGCGGCCCGGTGGGCGTGAATACCATTGCGGCGTCCATCGATGAGGAGCCGGCGACGATTGAGGAAGTATACGAACCTTATCTGATCCAGCTCGGGTTCATCGACCGCACGCCGCGCGGGCGCGTGGGCACGGACCGAGCGTTCGAGTACTTCGGCATTTCGGGAAAGGGCCGACGGTCGTTGCAGGGCACGTTCTTTTAGAAAGCTGCAGGCTGAAAGCCTAATGCCATATAGTTTTCGACGGCGAGCTGAGTCGAAGTCCCTTTTTGTGGGGCAGGCTCCCCGGCCTGCGCGGGGCCCCCGGCCCCGCTGGCCGAGCGGAGAGTAGAGTTGTCGCGATGGGAGCAGGCCGGCGGGGGCGCCGGCCGCGGGCGAGGGCGCCCGCCCCACATCGGCCAGGTGTTCGAAAGCGGGAAAACTATATGGCATTGGGCTGAAGGCCTGCTCTACAAGTGCACACCGCGTATCTCTCCCTTGGCTCCAACGTCGGCGACCGGCGCGCCAACCTCAGCGCCGCCCTGGATCTGCTGCGCGCAGCCGGCGTCGAGATCTCACGGGTATCCTCCATTTACGAGACCGAACCGCAGGAACTGCGCCACCAACCCTGGTTCCTGAATATAGTGGCGGAGGCGCGCACGCGTCTGTTCCCGCTGCAGTTGCTGCACCTCATCCATCGAATTGAGAAGCGGCTGGGACGCAGGCGGCTGGTGGTGAAAGGACCGCGCACCATCGACATCGACATCCTGCTTTTCGGCAACGCCATCGTGGACACCGCGGGGCTGCAGATCCCGCATCCCGCGCTCGCCGGCCGGCGTTTTGTGCTCGAACCGCTGGCCGAGCTGGCCCCGGATCTGCGTCATCCCCGGACGCGCGAGAGCGTGAACGAGATGCTGGTGCGTGTGCGCAACCAGAAAGTCGAACTCGTATCAGATCGGAATGCCGATACGCCAGAGCACGTAGCCGATGGCCTGCCGGAAGTACATCCACCGCGTCGCGGGCCCGGACGGCCGCGGTGAACCGTACACCTTGATTCCGCGCGATTCCAGCATTCTCTTGACCCGGTAGATGTGATAGCCGTCGCTCACGGCGATGGCGGAGTGCAGGTCCATGCGCTGCATGATCTCGGCCACCGCCACCACGCTGGCCACGGTGCTCTCACCCTTGTTCTCGACGATGATGTCTTCCGGCGGCACGCCGTGAGCTGCCAGGTAGTGTCGCCCGACGCCGCCTTCGGTAAACAGCGGATCGCCGCCCGCGCCGCCGGTCGTGATGATGTACGGCGCCTTGTCTTCCAGATACAACAGCAGCGCGTGGTTGAGCCGCGCCTCCAGAACCGGCGACGGCTTGCCGCGATATTCGGCGGCGCCCAGCACGATGATGGCGTCCGCAGGCTCCGCTTCGTCGATGGTTGACTGGCGCTCGATGTCGTGCGCCACCCGGTCCAGCCAGCGATACCCGAGCACGCCCGCAACGATGCAGGCCGCCAGAGCAGCAATGCCGAGCCACCATTTCATGGACGAGATCCGCGGCGCGCGCCGTCACACCGGCGCGACATTTCGCACTACGATTGTCCTATAGCGATGATGGACAAGACACACAGGGGCGCCAACGCGTAGTGCGTGAGGTGTAGCGTCAGAAGCCGTCGCTACATTCCATTGATGGAATAGTCCATCTGTGGCATACTGAGTGTGTCGTGTGGGAAGTTGAGTTCACCGACGAGTTCGAGGAGTGGTGGGAATCGCTCGCCGAGGAAGAACAGGAGGATGTCCGTGCGTCCGTACGGCTACTCATAAAACACGGGCCGGCCCTGCCATTTCCACATTCTTCCAAAGTGACTCAATCGAGACATGGCCACATGCGCGAGTTGCGGACACAGCACGCGGGAAGACCCTATCGGACGCTTTATGCGTTCGATCCTCGCCGGGCGGCGATTCTCCTTCTCGGCGGGGACAAAACGGGCGACAACGGCTGGTACGAAACGAACGTACCCAAGCCGACGCGTTGTACGACGCATACATCGAGCAGTTACGAAAGGAAGGTCTGATCCGATGAGACACCGAAATTTTTCCGAATTACAGGCGAAGATGCCGCCTGACGCATTGGCCAGAAGCAATGCGAAATACGAGAAAATGTCGCGCGAACTTCCTCTGGACGAACTGCGGGAAGCGCAGCGACTCACTCAGGAGCAATTGGCCGCGACGCTCAACGTGAAACAGTCGGCCGTTTCGAAGCTCGAGCGCCGCACCGACATGTACGTGAGCACTTTGCGGAATTTCATCGAGGCCATGGGCGGCCAACTGGAGATCCACGCGGTGTTTCCCACTGGTCGGGTGAAACTGAAGCAATTCACAAGCGGCCTGGAGCGGTAGGTGCTATGGCAACCGTCACCAGCGCGAGGAATCCGCTGCTGAAAGAGGTGCGCCGGGCGGTCCATCGCGGCAGCCTCACCGACGATGGCTTCGCCGTGGCGGAAGGCTTTCACCTGCTCGAGGAGGCCCTGCGCAGCGATTGCGAGATCGACCACGTCATCGTCGCCTCATCGGTGCGCAGTGCGCTGGAGAAGCACGTTGCCGGCCTGAAGCGCGTGCGCGTGGCGGCCATCGATGACGAGCTGTTTGCGACGCTGTCCTCCACCGAAACCAGCCAGGGCGTGATTGCCCTGATCCGGCCGCCCGCGTGGACGCTCGATCATGTCTTTCGCGGCCTCTCGCTGGTGGTGGTGATCGACGGCGTGCAGGACCCCGGCAACGCCGGCGCCATCATCCGCGCCGCGGAAGCATTCGGCGCAACCGGCGCCGTGTTTCTGAAGGGATCGGTGAGCCCTTACAATCCGAAGGCGCTGCGGGCCTCGGCGGGTTCGGTCTTCCGCCTGCCGCTGGTGACCTCCGCGGACGACCGCCTGCTGCTCGCCGTCGCCGAGCAGAAGCGCGCCCGCATCTACACGGCCATGCCCCGCGCCGGGATCACGCTCAGCGAGGCGCATCTCGCGGACCGCTGCGCCATTGTCATCGGCGGCGAAGGCCGCGGCGTGAGCCACGTTCTCGATCGCGAGGCCGAACCCCTGCGAATTCCCACTACGGCCGTCGAATCGCTGAACGCGGCGATGTCCGCCGGGATCATACTGTATGAGGCGCGCCGCCAGAGGTCGGCGGCGCTCGAGGCGCACATATGAGCCTGTTCGAACAGGAACTGCTGGAGCGGCAGCGCGACGATCCGAAGAGGCCCCTGGCCGAGCGGATGCGCCCGGAAACGCTGGACGATTTCATCGGACAGGAGCACCTGCTCGGTCCCGGCAAGCCGCTGCGTGCGCAGATCGAGCGCGACGAACTGACCTCGATGATCCTCTGGGGACCGCCCGGCGTCGGCAAAACCACGCTGGCGCGCCTGATCGCCCGTATCACGCGCTGCGAGTTCATCCCCTTCAGCGCGGTGCTGGCCGGCATCAAGGAGATCAAGGCCGTCATGGCCGATGCCGAGCGCAACCGCCGCATGGGGCGCCGCACCGTCCTGTTCATCGACGAAATCCATCGCTTCAACAAGGCGCAGCAGGACGCGTTCCTGCCCTACGTGGAGAAGGGGGACATCATCCTGATCGGCGCCACCACCGAGAACCCGTCATTCGAGGTGATCTCGGCGCTGCTCTCTCGCGCGCGCGTGCACGCGCTGCGTCCGCTCACCGAGGAAGAGATCGTGACGCTGCTCCGGCGCGCCCTGCCGATGGTGAAGGTCGCGGCGCCCGACGAGCTGCTCGAGCAGATCGCCGTGTTTGCGAACGGGGATGCGCGCTCCGCCTACAACATTCTGGAGATGGCGGCCACGGCGGCGCAGGACGGCGTACTCACCGAGCAGGCCGTGGAAGACTCGCTGCAGCGCAAGGTGCTGCTGTACGACAAGAGCGGCGAGGAGCACTACAACATCATTTCCGCGCTGCACAAATCGGTACGGTCGTCGGATGTGGACGCGGCGCTGTACTGGCTGGGCCGGATGCTCGAAGCCGGCGAAGACCGGCTGTACATTGCCCGTCGTCTGGTGCGCATGTCGGTGGAGGACATAGGCCTTGCCGACCCGCGCGCTCTCGAACAGGCCATAGCGGCGATGCAGGCCGTGCACTTCCTGGGAATGCCCGAGGGCGATCAGGCACTCGCCCAACTGACCATCTATCTTGCCGTGGCGCCGAAATCGGATGCCGCCTACCAGGCCCTGAACGCCGTCCAGGCGGAGATCCAGGGCGGACGCGCTGAACCCGTGCCCATGAACCTGCGCAACGCGGTGACGCGTTCCATGAAGCAGTGGGGCTACGGCAAAGGGTACCAGCACGCCCATAAGTTCGAGGATGCGATTCCGGGCATGGAGTGCCTGCCCGACGCGCTGGCCGGGCGGGAATTTTATCAGCCTACCGCCCGCGGCATGGAGCAGAGAATCGCTGAGCGCCTGGCGGAGATTCGTGCGCGCAAGGCGGAGAAACGCGGAACAGCCGGGCCGGAGGGCGGCTGAGGCGACGTCGGTTGCAAATATCGGCTATCTGCACAATAATGATGCGTTCGCGGTTACAGGCTCGCAGACACTTCACTTCACTATTGCTTGTGTGGTAAGATTTTTTCCACTGTTGACGAAATCCTCTGGAGGGGAGAGCGTCTTAAACTTCAATGCCGCAGGTCTTCCGCCGCAGTGCGAATACTGTCTCTAAGGTAAGTCTGTTCATAGTCGTCTTTGGCGTGGCAACTCTGGTGGCCATCGCTTACGGACTGGACCGTGGGTCGTTCAATACGGATGTTGCCGTCATGAAGGACCAGCCGATTCCGTTCAGTCACAAGCATCACGTGACCGATGACGGAATCGACTGCCGTTACTGCCACACATCTGTCGAGACCGCGCCTTACGCGGGTCTGCCGGCGACGGAAATCTGTATGAGCTGCCACTCGCAGATCTGGTCGAATGCCACCATGCTCGAACCCATCCGCGAAAGCTTCCGGACGAATCAGTCGATTGCCTGGACACGCGTGCACGATTTGCCCGAGTTCGTCTATTTCAATCACAGCATTCATTTGAAGAAAGGCATCGGCTGCGCAAGCTGCCACGGCCGGGTGGATCAGATGCCGCTCATGATGAAGGTCAACACGCTGAACATGAACTGGTGCGTGGAATGCCATCGCAATCCCGAGAAGTACATCCGCCCGCGTGAAGAGGTGTTCAACATGGCTTATCAGCCCCCGGCTGACCAGCTCACCAGGCTGGGCCCCGAGCTCGTGAAAAGGTATCACGTACAGAAGCTGGACGACTGCTGGACCTGTCACCGATGAGCAGCACGAAGCCGATCGGGATTAAACCCGCGCAAACAAAAATCGATCTCGCCGCCCTGCGCGCGCGGCTGGAGCAGGCGAAAGGCCCCGAGTATTGGAAGAGTCTCGAGGAACTCGCGGAAACCGACGAGTTCAAGACGTTCATCGACGACGAATTCCCGCAGCGCTCGGAAGAGTGGCTGAAGCAGCCCGACCGCCGCACGCTGATGAAAATGATGGGCGCTTCGTTCGCCCTCGCCGGTCTGGCGGCGTGCACCAAACAGCCGAAAGAACTGATAGTTCCGTACGTGTATCAGCCGGAGGAGTTCATACCCGGCAAGGCCCTGTTCTTCGCGACGGCATCGCCGATGGGCGGCGTCGGCGTGCTGGTGGAGAGCCATCTCGGGCGGCCCACGAAGGTGGAGGGAAACCCCGATCATCCCGGCAGCCTGGGCTCGACGAACATCTTCGCGCAGGCGGAAGTGCTCAGCTTCTGGGACCCCGATCGCTCGCAGACTGTCATCCGTAACGGCGATCTGCGCACGTGGGTTGAGTGCCAGGAAGCGCTCATGGCAGCGCGCAATGCGGCGGCGGCGAAGGGCAGCGCGGGCCTGCGATTTCTGAGCGGGCACATTACCTCGCCTACGGTTGCCGATCAGGCGCAGACGATTCTGAAGAATTTCCCGGGCGCGAAATGGCACCAGTACGAGCCGGTGCAGAGCAGTGCGTTCGACGGTGCGCAACTCGCCTTCGGAAAGCCCGTCAACACTACCTACCGCTTCGACAGTGCCGACGTTATCGTTTCGCTCGACTCGGATTTTCTGACGTGGGGAACGGGTCACGTCCGCTACGCCCGCGATTTCGCATCTCGCCGGCGAATCCGCACGAACGTCCCGAAGAGGGCGCAGCCGAAAGAGAATCTCCAGGAAGGGTACCAGCCCGGACCCGACGCGCCGTTCCGGAACCAGGCATCCACGCACTCCGAGCTGGATCGCAGTCCCGAACAGCATCCCCCGCAGGTGCAGCCGCAGGGCGTACCGCCGGATCAGGTTTCGCAGCCGCGGCTCTATGCCGTGGAGTCTTCGCCGTCGCACGTGGGCAGCATGGCCGACCATCGCTTCGTTCTTCGCGCGGGCGACATTGAGGATTTCGCCTGGCAGCTTGCGGCGGCCGTCGGCGTGGCGGGCGCAGCCTCCTCCGGTAACGCACATAAAGCCATCCCGGCGATCGCGAAAGATCTGCAGGCGCACAAAGGCCGCTGCGTAGTGGTGCCCGGCGAATTTCAGACGCCCGCTGTACACGCGCTGGCGCACGCCATGAATCAGGCGCTCGGCGCCGTGGGAACAACCGTCGTCTACACGGATCCCATTGAGCTGAACCCGGTGAACAATGTCGGTTCGCTGGGCCAACTCATTGCCGACATGAACGCCGGGCAGGTGGACACGCTGGTGATTCTGGGCGGCAACCCGGTTTACAACGCGCCGGCCGACAGCGGTTTCCAGAGCGCGCTGAACAAGGTAAAGCTGCGCTTCCACGTCGGCCTTTATGAAGACGAGACCGCCAGCCAGTGCCACTGGCACATCCCTCAGGCGCACTTCCTCGAAAGCTGGGGCGATATGCGCGCGTACGATGGCACGGTCACCATCATGCAGCCGCTTATCGAGCCGCTCTACGACGGCAAGGCGATATCGGAAGTGCTGTCGGTGATCATCGGCCCCGTGCAGCAAACATCGCATGAGCTGGTGAAGGGCTACTGGCGTTTACAGAGCACGGCATCGAACTTCGAAGCCTGGTGGGAAACCTGCCTGCACAACGGGACCGTGCCGGATACCGCGCTGAAGCCGATCACGGTTGCGGCAAAGGCGCCCCCGGCGGCTCCGAAGCAGGCTCATCAGGGGCTCGAAATCATCTTCCGCCCCGATCCCACCATCTACGACGGCCGCTATGCCAATAACGGCTGGCTCCAGGAACTACCCAAGCCCACCACGCGCGTCACGTGGGACAACCCGGTGCTGGTGAGCCCGCGAACAGCGCAGCGGCTCAGCGTAAGCAGCATGGACGTGATCGAGATGAAGTACCGCGGCCGCTCGACGAAAGCCACCATCTGGGTGCAACCCGGGCACGCCGACGATTCCATCACGGTTTCGCTCGGATACGGGCGGGTTGGCGCCGGACGCGTCGGCAACGAAGTGGGCGTCGATTTCTACCGGATCAGGACCGCCGACGCGCCCTGGCACGCTTCCGGCCTGCAAGTCAGCCGCACGGGTGAACAGAACGAGCTGGCGCTCGCTCAGCGCACCACCACGATGGAAGAGCGCGATCCCGTGCGCGTCGCCACGCTCGCCGAATTCGCAAAAGACCCGCAGTTCGCAAATGAGGGAGACAACTCGGCGATTCCCGACTACATGACCCTGCTTCCGAAGTACATGTATCAGGGCTACAAGTGGGGCATGTCCATCGACGTCAATACCTGTATCGGCTGCGGAACCTGCACCATCGCCTGCCAGGCCGAGAACAACATCCCGGTGGTTGGAAGAGAGCAGACCGGCAAGGGCCGCTGGATGCACTGGATTCGCGTGGACCGCTATTTCCACGGCCGCACCATGGACGATCCGGAGATTTTCTTCCAGCCGGTGCCGTGCATGCAGTGCGAGAACGCGCCCTGCGAGCAGGTGTGTCCGGTTGGCGCAACCGTGCACAGCGGCGAAGGTCTGAACCAGATGATTTACAACCGCTGTGTGGGCACGCGCTATTGCTCGAATAACTGCCCGTACAAGGTGCGCCGCTTCAATTTCCTGCTTTACGCCGACTGGTATACCCAGAGCCTGTACGGCATGCGCAATCCGGACGTGACGGTGCGCAGCCGCGGCGTGATGGAGAAGTGCACGTATTGCATCCAGCGCATCAACGCAGCGAAGATCCTGGCCGAGCGCGAGGACCGGCGCGTGCGCGAAGGCGAAATCATTCCGGCATGCGTGCAGGCGTGCCCGACGCAGGCGATTGTTTTCGGGGATATTAACGACCCGAAAAGCCAGGTGGCGCAACTGAAGGCGCAGGTGCACGATTACAGTCTGCTCGAAGACCTGAATACGCGGCCCAGAACCACCTATCTGGCGCGGCTGCGGAATCCAAATCCGGAGATCGAAGCGTGAATCCCGATCGGGTTGAAACTCCACTACCGCCAGTGATAGATCCGGGACCGGACAAGATCATCGGTCCTGGCCACGATTTCGAAACCGTCACGGAGAAGATCGGCGGCGTTGTTTTCAGGCCGCTCAAGTCCACGCCGACGCAATGGTTCCTGGCCCTGGCCGGCAGCTTCCTCATGCTTCAGTTGCTGCTGATCGCGGTGACGTGGCTGTTCGTAAAAGGCGTCGGCGTCTGGGGCATTCAGATCCCCAATGCATGGGGCTTCGCCATCGTCAACTTCGTGTGGTGGATCGGTATCGGCCACGCCGGCACGCTGATTTCGGCCATTCTGCTGCTGTTGAAGCAGGACTGGCGTACGTCGATCAACCGCTTCTCGGAAGCGATGACGCTGTTCGCGGTGTCCTGCGCGGGCATGTTCCCCATCCTGCACCTTGGCCGCCCGTGGCTCGCATACTGGCTCATCCCGTACCCGAATTCCATGTGGGTGTGGCCGCAGCCGCGAAGTCCACTGGTGTGGGACGTGTTCGCGGTTTCAACGTACGCCACCGTATCGCTGATCTTCTGGTACACCGGACTGGTTCCCGATCTCGCCACCATGCGCGACCGCGCGGTGCACCGCTGGCAACAGGTTGTGTTCGGGATGTTGTCGCTCGGCTGGCGCAGTTCGGCGAAGCACTGGGCCCGCTATCAGCGAGCCTACATCCTGCTGGCCGGTCTGGCCACGCCGCTGGTGGTTTCCGTGCACACGGTGGTGAGCTTCGATTTTGCTGTGGCCATCGTGCCCGGCTGGCACACCACGATTTTCCCGCCTTACTTCGTCGCGGGCGCCATCTACTCCGGATTCGCGATGGTGTTGACGCTGATGATCCCGGTGCGCAGGTGGTTCCATCTGGAAGACCTGATGACCACGCGGCACGTGGATGCCTGCGCCAAGCTGATGCTCGGCACCGGACTGATTGTCGCCTACGGTTATCTGATGGAAGGTTTTATGGCATGGTACAGCGGCAATCAATATGAGCGCTTCATGTATTGGAACCGCATGACCGGCCCGTACGGATGGTCGTACGCGATGCTGATCGCCTGCAATATCGCCATCCCGCAATTGCTGTGGAGCAGGCGTATCCGGATGAACGTGTTCTGGGTGTGGATGCTGGCGCTGGTGGTGAACGTGGGCATGTGGCTGGAGCGGTTCGTCATCGTCATCACGTCGCTGCATCGAGATTTCATGCCGTCGGCATGGGGCATGTACTACCCGACGAAATGGGACTGGGCCACATTCATCGGCACTATCGGCTTCTTCCTGACGGCGATGTGGATGTTCGTGCGCTTCCTGCCGTCAATCTCGATCTTTGAAGTGCGTGAGGAACTTCATCATCAGGGCGGCGGCCCGCACACGTCGCCGAGTCCGCTGCCCGCGCCGGCTCCAGCGGGCGACTGAGGTCTGTTAAATGGGTACGTACTGGGAACAATACGGACTATACGGGATCATGGCGGAGTTTCCTGACTCGGAGACCCTGCTGCACGCCGCGAAACAGGCGTACGCCGGCGGCTACCGGAAAATGGACGCCTACGCGCCCATGCCGGTGGATGGGCTGGCCGACGCGATCGGCTTCCGCAAACACTGGGTTTCGCAGGCCGTCCTCGCCGGGGGCATTCTGGGCGGCTGCGGCGGCTTCGGTCTCATGTACTGGATCAGCGTCATCGCTTACCCTTTCAATGTGGCCGGACGGCCGATGAACTCGTGGCCGGCCTACATACCGATCACGTTCGAATGCACGGTGCTTATAGCCTCTCTCACCGCCGTCATCGGGATGTTCGCGATGAACGGGCTGCCCATGCCGTATCACCCCGTGTTCAACCTTCCGCAATTCGCGCGCGCATCGGTGGACCGGTTCTTTTTGTGCATTGAAGTGGACGACCCGCAGTTCGATCGTGAGGAGACAAAGCTGTTTCTGGAGCAACTGGGCCCGCTCGAGGTGACCGAAGTTGAGAAATAAAAGAGACGGCAGGCGAAAACGCCTGCTCCACAATTCTCGGCGCCGGGCGTCCCGGTGGAGCAGGCCTTTGGCCTGCATCGGTCCCCTGCTCCTTCTGTCCGCCTGCCGGCAGGACATGCACAATCAGCCGAAGTATAAGCCGCTGCACGAAAGCGACTTCTTCGCCGACCACCGCTCGGAGCGGCCCATGGTGAACGACACGGTACCGCGCGGGTATCTGCGTGTGGACCAGGCTCGCTACACCGGCAAGGTAGACGGCAAGACTATCGACTATTTCCCCATTCCCATCACGCGCGCCGATCTGGAGCGCGGCATGGACCGCTTCAACATCTACTGCTCTCCCTGCCACAGCCGGGTCGGCGACGGCAACGGAATGATCGTAAAGCGCGGCTACATGAACCCGCCCTCGTATTACACGGACCGCTTGATGAAGGCGCCTGTGGGCCACTTCTTCGACGTCATGACCAACGGCTTTGGAGCCATGCCCAGCTACGCATCGCGCGTCATACCTGACGATCGCTGGCGCATCGCCGCGTATATCCGCGCGCTGCAGTTCAGCCAATCGGCAACCATCAACGATGTTCCACCGGAGGAACGCGCGAAACTGACAGCCCCGCAGGGCGCCGCGCCCGTGCAGCCCGAGGAGCATCCATTCCTGCCGGGGCAGACCAGCGGCCAGACCAGCATCAGCCCGCCGGATCCGCCGCCGCAGTCCACCACCGGCCCTTCCGAAGTGCCGAGCCCGTTTTCCGGCGTCATCCCCGCGGCGGTTCCCTTCAATGGGAATACGCCCGCCGGTGGCCAGCCTGAGCGGCCTTACGGCGAGGCTTCCGCGGGGGCCGAGCGCCCCAACTATCCGCCCCAGAACACCACCACCGTGCAGGGAGGCAACCCACAATGACCGCGAGCGAGTTCAATCCACTGCGCGAGAAGTTCGGCGGCATCCAGCGCACGGCGCTCGCCATCGGCGTGGTGTTCTTCCTGCTGACCTTCGTGCAGTTATTTCTCAAGCCGGCCGCGTTCTTCCAGTCGTATCTGTTCGCTTTCCTGTTCTGGAACGGGCTTACCGTCGGCTCGCTGGGCATCATTCTGATGCACAACGTGGTGGGCGGTATCTGGGGCGTGATGATTCGCCGCATGACCGAAGCGGCTGCGCGCCTTCTGCCCATAATGGCGATCCTGCTGCTTCCCGTCATTATCGGCATGGTCGGCTGGCACGAACTGTATAAGTGGTCCGATCCGGCGGTGGCGCACGGCGATCCTAACGTCGCATTGAAGACGGGTTGGTTGAATATCCCGTTCTGGCTTGCGCGAACCGTGTTTTACTTCCTGGTCTGGTGGTTCCTCGGAACCCGGATCAGCCGCTGGACCGCCGAACAGGACAATGGCGATTTCGCGGGCATCCAGAGCCGCATGAAGAGCTTCAGCGCTCCCAGCCTGCTGCTGTTCGTGCTCACCGTGACGTTCGCGTACGTGGACTGGATCATGTCGCTGGAGCCGGAGTGGTTCTCCACGATCTACGGCGCCATGTTCATGATTGCGCAGGTGCTCGAAACGCTCGGCTTCGCGGTCGCTTTGCTGTACCTGGTCTCGCCGTGGCGCCCGTTCCGGGACGTTCTGAAAGCGCAGCATTACTGGGACCTCGGCACGCTGATATTCGCCTTCACGATGCTCTGGGCGTACCTTTCGTTCTCGCAGTTCCTGATCATCTGGTCGGGCAACCTGCCGGACGAGATCCCGTGGTACCTCCGGCGGTTCAGCGGAGGCTGGGGGTTCATTGCCGTCTTTATGGCTCTGTTCCACTTCGGCCTGCCGTTCTTCCTCCTGCTGATTCGTTTCATCAAAAAGAATCCGCGGCTGCTGTACATCGTGGCCCTGTGGGTATTCGCTGTGCGCGTTCTGGACATTTACTGGATTGTGGTACCGGCGCTTCGGACGCGCGGCTATTACTTCGAGTGGAGTGATATTGTGGCGCCCATCGGCATCGGCGGCATCTGGATCGCCGCGTTTCTATGGCAATTCGGCAAGCGGCCGATGCTGCCTCTGAACGACCCGCGTGTTTACGCGCACGGGCGGCCCATGGTGGCGGAGTGAGGTAAAGAAATGGCCGAAGAAACTCCCCATCACACAGATAACGGCGGCAGCGGTGGTTACGAGCGTCGCGAAGCCAATATCCGGCTGATCGTGTTGTCCACCGTCGGGCTCGCCATCATGGTTGTCCTGACGCTGGCGTTCACGGTCTGGCTGTTCGATGTAACTTATCACCTGACTACGCCGAAGCCGCGCCTGAACACCATCACCAATCCGCGTGAACTGCCGCCGAGCCCGCGTTTGCAGGAGCATCCGGCCGTCGAGTTGCAAAACCTGCGGCGCCATGAAGACGAAATTCTCAATAACTACGGCTGGGTTGACCAGAAGGCCGGAACCGTTCGGCTGCCGATTGACAAGGCGATGGACATCCTCGCGCAGAAAGGATTGCCGACGAAGAGCGGTGAAGGAAATGGGAAGTGAAGTAGAGCAGGCCTTTGGCCTGCACCGCGGGCGGAAACGCCTGCTCCACAGGGCCGCCGTGCTCCTGACCGCGATCGCCGGGCTGCCCGCTGCTGCCCAGCAGTTCGGCTTGCCGG
Source organism: uncultured Acidobacteriota bacterium (assembly GCA_963780655.1). Classification (GTDB taxonomy): domain Bacteria; phylum Acidobacteriota; class Terriglobia; order Bryobacterales; family Bryobacteraceae; genus CAWACP01. The sequence continues at coordinate 573,446 of CAWACP010000005.1, forward strand.
CCATGCTCCAGGGTGTGGGTATCGAACAGAAGCTCAACTCGCAACTTCCTCTGGAAGCCACCTTCCGCGACGAGACCGGCGCGCCCGTACGTCTGGGCAACTATTTCCGCGGCCGGCCGGTGATTGTTAACCTCGTCTACTATCAGTGCCCGATGCTCTGCAACCTGATCCTGAACGGCATGGTGCAGTCGCTGCGGCGCATCGATCTGCAGCCGGGCAAAGACTTCGACATCGTCACCATCAGCTTCGATCCGAGCGAGACTCCGCAGATGGCCGCCGCCAAACGGCAGACATATCTGGCCTCGTATAACCGACCCGGCGCCGCCGCTGCCTGGCATTTCCTCACCGGCGCTGAAGAGCAGATCCATAAAGTAACTGAAGCGGCCGGCTTCCATTATCAGTGGGACAACAAGCAGAAGACCTGGGCCCATGCCAGCGCCATCTTCATCGCCACCCCGGACGGCAAGCTCTCGCGTTATATCTACGGCGTTTATTTCCCGGACCGCGACGTTCGGCTCTCGCTGGTTGAGGCCTCGGCTGATAAGATCGGTACGCTGAACGACCAGGTTCTGCTGTTCTGCTATCACTACGATCCGAAAAACGGTAAGTACAGCCTCATGGTGATCAACATCATCCGCGCTTTCTGCGCCGCCACGGTGCTCATTGTGGGCTCGTTCCTGTTAGTCATGTTCCGCCGCGACCGGAGGCCGGTAAAGCATGCCTGAGTTCCACTTCCTTCCCGTAGCGGCTTCGCGCCTTGCCGAGCAGTACGACCTGCTGTGGTGGTGGGAGTGTCTCGTCTCCATCGTGATGACGGTCGCGATTTTCCTGGCGGTCTTTATTTTTGCCATCAAGTACCGCCGCCGCTCCGAATACGACGCCCCGCCGGCCATCGAAGGCTCGCTGCGTCTCGAGATCGCGTGGTCGGTCATCCCGTTTCTGGTGATGCTGACGTTCTTCTTCCCGGGCGTGTTCCTTTACTTCAATTCCCAGAATCCGCCCGCGAATGCCATGGACGTATACGTCGTGGCCAAGCAGTGGATGTGGAAGATTCAGTATCCGAACGGTACGCGCGAGATCAACGAATTGCACGTTCCCGTGGGCGTTCCCGTGCGGCTCACCATGGCGTCGGAGGACGTGATTCACAGCTTCTTCCTGCCGGCGTTCCGGGTAAAGCGCGACGTGGTTCCGGGGCGTTACAACATGATGTGGTTCACCGCCACCAAACCGGGCCGCTACCATCTGTTCTGCGCCGAGTACTGCGGCACCGAGCACTCGGGCATGATCGGCTGGGTCACGGTGATGGAGCCGAAGGATTTCGCGAACTGGATCGCGGCGGGAGGCGCGGAAGGCTCCATGGCGTCACAGGGCCAGAAGCTGTTCCAGCAATATGGCTGCAGCACTTGCCATCTGATGGACGAACAGGGCCGCTGTCCCAATCTTCGCGGACTGTACGGATCGCGCGTGCTCCTTTCGGATGGCCGCACGGTTGTCGCCGATGACGCCTACATCCGCGAATCGATTCTCATTCCGAACGCTAAGATCGCCGCCGGCTTCTCGCCCGATATCATGCCGACGTTTCAGGGGCAGTTGAGTGAGGAGAATATCCTCGCGCTGGTGGAGTACATCAGGTCGCTGTCCGGCGAAAAGACCGGCATCTTCAGCAGCCATGAGACCGGTCCGACTGAGGGCGGCGGACGTGGCGGGTCCATGGCCAACGCCGGCCAGGGGTCGCTGGATACTCACGGGACCAGCATGACCACTCAGCCGCCGCGGCCCGAAGCGAACGCCCAGGCGCAGGACGCGGGGGCCGGAGGAACAGGCGCGAGACCTGGCCTCACCGGCGCCCAACCGGCAGCTCCCGGAGGGAAACCACAGAAATGAGTACCGCAGTAACCGATCCACGGGTGCAATCGCCCCTTACTTACCTGAATTCCCATACGGGATGGAAATCGTGGCTGTTCACCACGGACCATAAGCGCATTGCGCTGCTGTATCTGATCTCCATCTCCTTCGCTTTCGCGCTCGGCGGCATCTTCGCCACTATGATGCGGCTGGAATTGACTACTCCGCAGGGCGACCTCTTTACCTCCGACACTTACAATAAGCTGTTCACGATGCATGGGATTATCATGGTGTTCTTCTTCCTGATCCCGTCCATTCCCGCCACTCTGGGTAACTTCCTCGTGCCCATGATGGTCGGCGCCCGCGACCTGGCCTTTCCCAAAGTCAACCTGCTGAGCTGGTACCTGTATATCTTCGGCGCCATATTCGCTCTGTGCGCCATTGTGATGGGCGGCGTGGACACGGGCTGGACCTTCTACACGCCCTACAGCAGCACTTACTCGAACTCGTTCGTGATGCTGGCAATCGTGGGCATCTTCATCGCCGGGTTCTCCTCCATCCTGACCGGGCTGAACTTCATCGTCACGGTTCACAAGATGCGCGCGCCCGGCATGACCTGGGGCCGGCTGCCGTTGTTCATCTGGTCGATGTATGCCACCAGCCTGATCCAGATCCTGGGCACGCCGGTGGTGGCGATCACGCTGGCGCTGGTGGCGCTCGAGCGAGGGTTCCACATCGGCATCTTCGATCCCTCCATCGGCGGCGACCCCATTCTCTTCCAGCACATGTTCTGGTTCTACTCGCACCCGGCGGTCTACATCATGATTCTGCCGGGCATGGGCGTTATCAGCGAGATAGTAGCCTGCTTCTCGCGCAAGCGGCCGTTCGGTTACACCTTCATCGCCGGCTCCAGTATCGCTATCGCCGTTCTCGGCTTTCTGGTGTGGGGCCATCATATGTTCGTCACCGGCCAGTCCATGTACGCCAGCATGGTGTTTTCCATTCTGAGCTTCATGGTCGCGGTACCTTCCGCTATCAAGGTGTTCAACTGGACCGCAACCATGTACCGCGGATCGATATCCTATGCCACGCCGATGCTGTATGCGTTCGCCTTTATCGGACTGTTCACCATTGGTGGACTTACCGGGCTGTTTCTGGCCACCCTCGCCCTGGATATTCACGTAACGGACACTTACTTTGTCGTGGCGCATTTCCATTACGTGATGGTGGGCGGCATGGTGCTGGCGTATCTTGGCGGCCTGCACTTCTGGTGGCCCAAGATCACCGGAAAGATGTACTCTCACGGCTGGTCCATGTTCGCCGCGCTGGTGGTGTTTGTCGGATTCAACCTGACCTTCGGGCCGCAGTTCATCGCCGGCTATCTCGGCATGCCGCGCAGATATCACGCTTACGCGCCGGAGTTTCAGGTGTACAACGTGCTGTCGTCGGCGGGCGCGTCCGTGCTGGCGGTCGGTTACGTGATCCCGGTCATTTACCTGCTCTGGTCTCTGAAGTTCGGCAAGCCTGCCGGAAATAACCCGTGGGGCGCGAAAGGTCTGGAATGGGAGACCACATCGCCGCCGCCCACGTTCAATTTCGAGCGCACCCCGATTGTTACCGGGGAGGCGTACCAATACGCCAAAGAAGAGGGGGTGGAGATTGGCTGAGATGGACGCGACTACCGCGACACTCGAAGGGCACTCCCCATTTCTGCAGCATCACTTCGACGATCTCGGGCAGCAGTTCGAGTCGTCGACGCTGGGCATGTGGGTGTTCCTGCTCACGGAAATCATGTTCTTCGGCGGCATGTTCGGCGCGTACACCGTATATCGCGGGATGTACCCGGCAGCATTCGCCAGCACCAGCCGCCATATGATTCCCTGGCTGGGCGCCACGAACACCGCGGTGCTCATATGTTCCAGCCTCACCATGGCGCTCGCGGTGCGGTTCGCGCACATCGGCAGTCGCCGGTTGGTCCGGATCTTTATTATCCTGACCATGATTTTCGGCGTGGCGTTCATCGGCGTGAAGTTCACCGAATATTATCTGCACTGGCAGGACCACCTGGTGCCATGGCTTGGATTCCAGTATCCCGAAGCGCCGCAGTTTTACCACCAGGCGCAGATCCTGTTCTGCTTCTATTTCTTCATGACCGGCTTCCACGCCCTGCACATGTTCATAGGGCTTGGCATCATGACCTGGCTGCTCATCAAGAATGAGAAGGTCGCGTTCGGGCCGGAATATTACAGTCCTGTCGAGATCAGTGGACTCTACTGGCACTTCGTCGATATTGTCTGGATCTTCCTGTTCCCGCTGCTGTACCTCATCGGAGCGCACGGATGAATCACCACGCTGAGGAAACGAATCTGCACCCGGTTGTACCGATACGCACCTATGTCACTATCTGGCTGGTGCTCCTGTTTTGCACGGGACTCACTTACTTTGTCGCTCTGATCGACCTCGGCCCCTGGAACATCGTGCTCGCGCTGATGATCGCGTTCTTCAAGATGTCGCTGGTCATCCTGTTCTTCATGCACGTGAAGCAGGAGAGCAGGCTGCTGAAGCTGTTTGTGGCTGCCGGTTTCGTCTGGCTGGCCATCCTGCTGACGTTCTTCATGACCGATTACATGACCCGCCTGTGGCTTCCGCTCGGCCGCATGTGGCATTCAGGCTGAGTTAGTAGAGCAGGCTATCAGCCTGCACTGGAGATTGGCCCCTTCCGCGCTCTGCAGGCTAAAAGCCTGCTCTACTGCCGCGAGAACGCCACCTGCCCGTCGAGCATCGTCATGTCCACGTGAGTCTTCCCGATCTGCTCCGGCGGCATCATGAAGATGTCCTGCGAAAGCACCACGATATCCGCCAGCATTCCCGGGCGTAGCTTCCCTTTGGCCCGATTCTCGAATGTGGCCCATGCGCCGTTCACTGTAAAGGCGCGCAGGGCGGCATCCACGCTGACGCGCTGCGCCGGTTCCCAGCCTCCCTTCGGCCGCCCGTCCACGCTCTCGCGGGTCACGGCAATGTGAATTGAATGGAGCGGGTCGGGGCTCGCGCTGCGCGGCCAGTCGCTCCCGAAAACCAGCCTCGCGCCGGCCTGATCGAGCGAGTGCCATGGAAAGGAGAGGCCGAGCCGTTGCGGACCGATCGCCCGAACCCAGCCGTCCATCGCCGCCGGATCCATGAGGGCCGGCATCACGGACGCAATCGCGCCCAGCCTGGCGAACTTCGGCAGATCGGCCGGCGATATCAATTCCGCATGCTCCACGCGAAAACGGTCATCGTGCGATTCGTTCGCCCGGCGGACAGATTCGTAGCCCTCCAGCGCCATGTGTACGGCGCGGTCGCCTGCGGCATGCGTGGCAATCTGCAGGCCTCCGCTGTCGCAAAGCGCCGCCATCTGATTGAATCCTTCCTGAGACCAGGCCAGCTTCCCCGTCGTGCCCGCCGCGTCCGCGTACGGTTCCAGCAGCGCGGCGCTGTGCGCATCCACCAATCCGTCCAGCGCCATCCGCACGCCGGCCACGCGCAACCGCGGACTGTGAATCGCCTGCTTCAGCTCGATGATGTGGTCGATTGCCTCCGGCGGCGTCTGCGGCGTCACCGGTAGATACAGCGTTATGCGAACGCTCAGCTTGTGCTGGCGGTCCAGGTCGTCCAGAAGGCTCAGAAGTTCTTCGTCTCCGCCGAGGTCGCTCGCGCTGGTGATGCCGAAGGAGGCCATGGCTTTAAGTTCCTGTTCGAGCGCTGCCAGCTTTCGCTCGCGGGAAATCTCGGGCGTAAGCTTCCGCACGAGCCCGATCGCCGGTCCATCCAGAATGCCCGTCGGCTCGCCGCCTCCGTCGATCACCACGCGCCCCGGGCCGCCGTAATGCACCGGTTTCGCGAGACCGGCAAGCTGCAGCGCCCTGCTGTTCACCAGCGCCGAGCGACGATCGTCAGCCAGCAGGAACACGGGCCGGTCCTTCGCCACCGCGTCAAGGTCGGCTCGGCCTGGCGCGTGATTACCGAAGCAGCTCTCATCCCAGCCGGCGCCGGTCACCCATGTTTCCTTCGGATGCGCTGCCACGTAATCGCGCACGCGTTTCTGAAGCTCGGGCACGGTGCAGGCTCCGGTGAGGTCAGCCTGGGCAATCCGCAGAGCTGCCTGCATCAGGTGGATGTGCGAATCGTTGAAGCCGGGAACGGCCAGCCGACCGCCAAGGTCGATGACGCGGGCGGTCTTCCCCGCCAGTCCCGCGACCTGCAGGTTATCTCCCGCCGCGACGATACGGTTGCGCCGCACGGCAACGGCGTCGGCCCATGGTTCGGCGGGATCTCCCGTCCAGATGCGCCCGTTCTTGAGGATCAGGTCGGCCTGCGCGAACGCGGCGGGCGCGCTCAATGCAACGACTAAGATGCCCCACAGGCTGTTCCTATAATGGGACATGTCCACCAGTATGGCAGCCGAACAGGGCGCCGCTGTCCCCGCGCGATATGAAGCGGTGATCGGCCTCGAGGTGCACGTTCAGCTGGCGACGCGGACCAAAATCTTCTGCGGTTGCCCGGTGAGTTTCGGCGCTCAGCCCAACACGAATGTCTGTCCGGTGTGCCTCGGCCTTCCCGGCGCTCTCCCCGTTCTGAGCCGGCCGGCGGTGGAAATGGCTGTCAAAGCGGCGCTCGCGCTGCATTGCACAATCAACCCGTTCTCACGATTTGCGCGGAAAAACTACTTCTACCCCGATCTTCCCAAAGGCTATCAAATCTCGCAGTACGATCAGCCGTTCGCCGAACACGGCTATGTGGACGTGACCGTCGCCGGCGAGCCGCGGCGCATCGGAATCACGCGCGTCCACATGGAAGACGACGCGGGTAAGAGCATGCACGAGGGCTTCCCCGATTCCGGCCGCTACACCTACGTCGACCTGAACCGCACCGGCACGCCGCTGATTGAAATCGTCACCGAGCCCGATATGCGGTCGTCCGACGAGGCGCATGCTTTCCTCACCGAACTCAAGCAGGTGCTGCAGTACGTCGGCGTATCGGAGTGCGACATGGAAAAGGGCCAGTTGCGCTGCGATGCGAACGTATCGGTGCGCCTGCGCGGGGCCGAAGAGCTCGGCACGAAGGCGGAAGTGAAGAACCTGAACTCGTTCCGGTTCGCGAAAATGGCCCTCGATTATGAGATCGAGCGGCAGGTGAGCGTCATCGAGAGCGGCGGGCGCGTGGAGCAGGAGACGCGCCTCTACGATCCCGATTCGGGCCGTACTGCCGGCATGCGCTCGAAGGAGCACGCTCACGACTACCGCTATTTTCCCGAGCCCGATCTGCTGCCTCTCCGAATCAGCGGCGAATGGCTGGGGCGCATTCGCTCAGGGATGCCCGAGCTTCCGGCGGACCGCCGCCGGCGATTCATCGAAAGTTACGGTCTGCGCGAGTACGATGCCGGAGTCCTCACGGCCACCCGCGCGCTGGGCGATTACTTCGAACGCGCCGCAGCCGTTTCCGGCGATCCGAGGAACACTGCCAACTGGGTCATCACCGATGTCCTTGCCGGGGGTGATATCGCCGAGTCTCCGGTGACGCCCGAACATCTGGGCGAGTTAGTCAGGCTGATCGGTAAGGGCGAGATTTCCGGGAAGATGGCGAAGGAGATCTTCGCAAAGATGGCGGACACGGGCGATGCGCCGGGAACGATCGTGGCGCGCGAGGGCCTGAAGCAGATCAGCGATGCAGGCGCCGTAGAAATTATCGTGGACGAGGTGATTGCGGCCAATCCGAAGCAGGTGGCCGAGTACCGGGCCGGCAAGGCGGCGGTGCTGAAGTTCCTGGTCGGCCAGGTGATGAAGGCCAGCCGCGGCCAGGCCAACCCCGCCGCGGTCAACGAGATTCTGGCCGAAAAACTCAAGTGACCATTTTTACTATTGGGTTTACGAAGAAATCAGCCGAGGCGTTCTTCACGCGGCTGAAAACACCCGGGGTGAAGCGTCTGGTCGATGTCCGGCTGAACAACACGTCACAGCTTGCGGGATTCACGAAGAAGGACGATCTGCGGTACTTCACGAAGGCGATCTGCAATATCGACTACATGCATCTTCCCGAGCTTGCTCCCACGGCCGAGATCCTCGATGCCTACAAGAAGAGCAGGCATGCCGACTGGCAGCAGTACGAACGAGAGTTCCTTCAGCTCATCGAATCGCGCCGAATTGAGATCACCCCGCGCGAGATACTGGACGGCGGCTGTCTTCTGTGCAGCGAGGAAACGCCCGAACACTGCCATCGGCGCCTGGTGGCGGAGTATCTCAAAGAGCACTGGGGCGACGTGACCATCGAACATCTGCCGTAGCGCCAAGCCGCCTGGCTGAATTGCAAATCGGCCGCAGGATACAATCCTGCCCCACCCGGCGCAATCGACGACTTTACCGCACTGCGGCCCGGAACAGTTCAGCTTTAAGTGAACAGCATTGAGACTGAAGCCCACGGCGGCACGCTCCAGTAACCCAGGACGCAGGTGGTTGATTCGGTGTGGGGCAGGCGCCTCGCCTGCGGCGGGCGCCACGCCCGCCTGGTTTCAGTCGAAAATAACGAGCAGGCCGACGAGGCGTCGGCCGCAGGCGAGGCGCCCGCCCCACGAATGCCAGTCAGGTTACTGGTATTTGTGGGAACCGCTCGCGGGTCGCGGGTGCTGAAGCGTGCGCCATTGTCAGGAATATTTCTCGTCCGTTACAGTTTCCGCCCGGTTTTTCCGCCCGTGAGGGTGGAGGAGAACCACCATGTCCGTTTTGCGCAGAATTGTCGGGGCTGTCGCCATGATCGCCCTGTTCCTCGCCGGCAACGCTAACGCCGGCGCGCCCACCGGTAAATATCAGGAAGCTGTCGTACAGATCGTTTTCTCGGACGAGACCGACGCCGAGCACCCGCTCGCCGTCTCGGATCTGAACAACGCAACTCCCGAGATCCACAAATTCTTTTCCCAGCTGTCGTATGGCAAGCTGGACATGCAGATTCGTTTCGCCCGCGTTCACCTGACCACCATCGCGGAGGATGGGTCGAAGGCGGCAACGTGGGCCAACTATCAGGCCTGCGGGTCGAGTTGCAATCTCGCGCTGGACGCGGTCAACTCCGCACTGGCGGCGGACAGCACTTTTCTGGCGGGGGTCAACGGCATCTCCATCCTCGTGCTCCAGAAATACACGCCCGCGGGCGTCACCGGATTCGGCCTGGAGAGCTGGCCCGGGCTCTCACAGCAGGTAGTGCAATCGCGGCTGCCCGAAGGTCCGAAGAACACGGTAAATCCGATCGGCCCGTCCCAGGTGAGCTGGGGCGGCTGGGCTCATGAGTTCGGACATCAACTGGAGGTCTTCGGTGGAACGTACACCAGCGGACCCTGGCTGGGACACCCCTCCGGATACGCCAGCGGTTATGACCTGATGGACAGTTGCTATCCCTGCCACGAGAGCAGTTACGGATTGGTGGGCGCGCCCGACAACACGGATCCGCGGACGGTGTTCCCCGGCTGGCTGAACTCCGGCCATGTGGCCACGGTTCCTGTACCAACGACGTCCCCAACCGGCCAGACCTTCGTACTGCCCCCGCTTTCCCAGAACATCTCAACGGCTACCATCCAGGCGGTCAAGATTCCCATCGACGCCAACCGCGCCTATTGGGTGAACGTCCGCTCGCGGCTCAACTCCGACGCGATTCAGGAGCGCACGCCCCAGGGAATCTTCAGCCAGGGCGTGCAGATTCAGTACACCGATGTCAACGCCACGTTCCCGGTGACGGTGTGCAGACCGAAGGAGACGCCGACCTGCACGAATGCAAACACCGATCCCCCGAATTGGCCATATCTGCTGTGGCAGGCCGGGGAGACCTTCACGGATTCCGGCCAGGGCATCAAGGTGGAGGTGGTGGCAGCGGTGACCGGCGGTTACGAAGTGAACATCACGCGCGATGTTCCGCCGAGCCATCCTGACCTGTTCATTACGCCATGGCTTACGCCTCCTGAAAACACCTACGAAACGGTGGACGTCTGGGTAGACAGCTCCTGCAACGGCTACGGCGTGCTCCGTTACGGGAAGCGCGCGGATGGCACCGTGATCGGAAGCGGCGACGATCCCTGCATTGATCACGAGAATCGCGTATATGCGACGATCCACAACATCGGCGACGCGGACGCGCCCGCCACCTCGGCGCATTTTCAGGTCAGCTCGCCATTGGGCGTAGGCGTTACCGGCACGTGGAGCTCGCTCGGTACGGCCACTGTGCCGGCTATCGCCGCGGGCGATTCAGCAACGGTCTTTGTCAAATGGACGCCCGTGGTCAGTCTCACTGCCGCGCAGAAGGAAGCGGCTCATTTCGCGTTTCATAGCTGCGTGCAGGTGGCTGTCGCGCCGGTCTCCGGAGAAGTCATCAAGACAAACAACAGCGCCCAGGAGAACATTGGTTACTTCGAAGCTGTCGCCAATGGGGCGCCATCCAACAACAAATATCCGTTCCCAATCATCAACGGATCATTCGGCCTGACCAATTCTATTGCTGGTAATTCCCAGTCTTACTCCCTGCGAGTAACTTCCAGGCTTCCTTCCGGCTGGACTTACACCGTGAACAATGGAAAGGAGACGCTTGATCTATTCGGGAGCCAGACCGTCAACATTCCGGTAAAGATTACGCCGTCGCCGGCTCCCGTGGGAGAGTTATACAATCTCCAGGCAGACGCCGTGACCCTCCTGGCTCTGCAGAATCACGGGTCCACGCATCCGTCCTGGTTTGTGGCGGGAGGCGTGTCTCTGAACGCGCACACGGTGCTGCCAAGCCACATCGCGGTGGCCGCCAGCTCGCCGAATAATCCCAATGCTGCACCGAAGGTTCTGGTGCAGGGGAAACTTACTCCCGCTGTCAGCGGAGCCATCGTGACCATCGATTTGTACAGCACGATGATCACGAACGTCTTTTCGGTGCAGTTGACGGTGGCGGCGGACGGGACTTTTTCGGCTACGCTGGCCCCGCCGTTCCAGCCCACCAACGTGCGCGCCATCTGGCAGGGAGACATGGTCAACGAGAGCGCAGTAGCCGCGGCAGCGGTGCTGACGGAAGCGGCGACGGGAACCTCGCTTGCGTCGTCGTTGAACCCGTCCAACGCCGGCGCCAACGTGACGTTTACGGCCACCGTGGCGCACGGCGGATCGAGGACGCCTACGGGCGAGGTGACTTTTCTGAACGGCGCGAAGGTCCTGGGTAAGGTGGCCCTCGCTTCAGACAAAGCGGCGTTCAGCACCTCGACTCTCGCGGTGGGCAATCATTCGATCACCGCCGAGTATTCGGGCGATTTCTACTACGTCGGCAGCGTTTCGCCGCCGCTGACGCAAACTGTGAAATAGCCTGACCGCAGGCCCACTGACACCGGCTTACCGTACTCGCCGGGTTGATGTCGCTGCGCCGGCCCGGGCATCGATGGAACACAGGATGTGTCCACGGACGCATCCTGTGCTTTCGAGGGTGCCCCGTTCAATTGCGCTGGTGAGAGCGCAGGCCGTCCAGGGTCTTCTGGATTCCCGGGTCGGGCCGGATCCGCAACGAGGCCTGAAACTCCGAGATCGCCTCGGGGACCTGGCCGGGAGCACGCGCCAGCGCCAGCGCCAGATTGGAGTGCGCCGTTGCGGAATCGGGCTGTAGCCTTGCCGCCGCCCGGAACTCGGAAATCGCTTCGGGCAGGCGCCCGGGAATCCCCGCCAGCGCGATGCCGAGGGCGGAGTGCGCATCGGCATAATCGGCATTGCTCTTCACCGCGGCCTCGTAATGCCCGATCGCATCGCCAAGCCGTCCGGGGATCTTCGCCAGCGCGCTCCCGAGATTATAGTGCGCCTCGGCGTAATCCGGTTTGAGCCGCAGGGCCGCCTCGTATTCGGAGATCGCGTCCGGCATCCGCCCCGGAATCTGTGAGAGGGCGACGCCCAGGTTGTAGTGCGCTCCGGCGGAATCGGGCGCAAGGCGCAAGGCGGCCTGGCATTCCGCGAGCGCATCCTGCAGGCGGCCCGGGCTCTTCGTCAAGGCGGCGCCGAGATTCATGCGAGCGTCGGCCAGATCGGGCGCTGCCCGCAGCGCCGCCTGAAACTCGCGAATGGCGTCGGGAAGACGCCCCGGCATCTGAGCGAGCGCAATGCCGAGCGCATTGTGCGCGGCGGCATAGTCCGGTTCGATCCGCAGCGCCTCTTCATATTGCGCCATGGCCTCCGGCATGCGGCCGGGAACCCGAGCCAGCGCCACCCCCAGGTCATAGTGCGCTTCGGCGTAATCGGGTCTGAGCTGCAACGCCGATTCATATGCCGAAATAGCTTCCGGCAGCTTGCCGGGAAGCTGAAACAGGGCGACGCCGAGATTGTAGTGCGCTTCCACGAAATCCGGCGCGATCCGCACCGCCGTCCGGCACTCCTCGATCGCCTCCGGCAGCCCGCCGGGAATTCCGGTGAGCGCGGCGCAGAGATTCACGTGCGCGTCGGCAAAATCGGGTTGCTGGCGCAACGCTGTCCTGAACTCCCGCACGGCATCCGCGGTGTGCCCGGGAATCCTCGCCAGAGCTTTTCCGAGATTCAGGTGCGCGTTGGCGAAATGCGGCTCGATCCGCAACGCTGTTTCATACTGCGCGATCGCTTCCGGCAGGCGATCCGGGTACTGCGCGAGCGCCGCTCCGAACTGGTCGTGGCCGCGGGGATTGTTCGGGCTCTTGACAATGTCGTCGCGCCAGAGCGTCTCGTCGGTGCGCCACACCTCGTTTCGTGCGTGCGTTCCCCAGGCCAACGCCGCCAGAAGCACCACGCCGGCGACGGCGATTCCGCGCCCGGAGGCAATGGCGTAACGCCGCGCCAGACGCTCCGCCGTCCATGCCACCGCCAGGCTCATGCCGATGAACGGCAGAAACATGCGATGGTCGTTCTCCACCTCATTCAGTGGAAACAAGGCAGTTGGAACAAGGCCAATGAAGAACCACCACAGCCCGAACGAAACTGGAAGCCACTCCCTTCGGCGAGCGGTCCACACGGCGGCCCAGAGTAACAGCGCGCAGAAGAGAAAGCCGGCCAGCGCGGCGGCGTTCCATAAGGAGCCAAATGCGTGCAGATCCGTATCGATGTTGAGCCAGAACGGGAGGAAGAAAGATCGGAAGTATCGCAGAGTAACCCAGGGCTGGGTAATCCAGTAACTGAACGCGCCGATAGTGGTCTGGAAGAAGGTGGGAGGAGTCATCGCTCTTTCGAAAAGCAGAAAAGCGGCGCTCACGACGACAGCGGGGACTGCGTACAACAGACGAGCGGCCGGCGTTGCCACAGGCTGCCCGGCAGTCGCCGGCGGCATTTCCGGCTTCCGGACCTGACGGCGTGCGCCTTTCTTCCTGCCGGCGCCCGGCGTTCGCAGATCCGGGCCGGGTTTGACGATGTGTGCGGCTCCTGAAGGAAGCGGCGGGAACCGATCTACCAGCAGGATGTAAGCGAGCAGGAAGAGCGGGAAGATGAGCGCCACAGGCTTGGCGAACATGGCGGCGAGCGGAGGAAGCAAATAGAGCCCGAAACGGCGCCGCGCCGGGCTCGCGGCATAGATTACGATTCCGGCGACTATTCCGAGCGCAACGAACAAATCGCCGCGTTGAACGATGTAGTTGACTGTCTCCGCACTGGCCGGGTGCAGGCCATACAGAGCCACCGCAAACCACGCGACCAGGGCGTTCCGCGGACCGGGGTCGGCCCGTTCCAGCACGTGCAGGTACAGGGCGTACATCAGAACGAGCTGAACGATGAACCAGACAAACGTCGAAAGCTGGAACCAGAAGGGACGGAGGCCGCCGCCCAGAGCGTAATCCAGCGCTAACGACGCGCTGACGAGAGGCCGGTAGGATTGTCCCGCCGGGTTATTGCTGAAGGTGCGGGCATCGCGAAAAAAGCGCGGAACGTTGGCCAGCGTCCGGATCGCCCCATTCTCCACCACCGCATGCGCGTCGTCGAAATGAAAGCCGTTTTCGAAATGGTTCGAATACGCGATCAGCAGTGCCAGGAGCAACCCTCCCGCCAGCAGCATTCGTTGTCGTCGCAGCTGCACGGTATCAGGGCCGGCGCGGCCGCCTCGAAGCGAAAACCAGAAAATCGGCCGCAGCTGCCCGCAGCGCGGAAGCGAAGGACCGCAGCAGAACAAAACAGATCCGCGCCGAATCCGGGAGCGGCCGGAAATGTGAAGATCGGTTGCCATCCAGATAGACAACCTCGATGGGAAGCTCGAAGATGCCGCACGAACGGGCGGAGTGTGTGAGCACGTTCATCTCATACTCGTAGCGTTCGCCCGCGAGGGCAATCATAGAGGGAAGAAGCTGAGCTGGAATGCCCCTGAGTCCGGACTGAGTGTCTGTGAGATTCCTGCCGGTCAGAAGCGCGAACAGGAGCCTGGTTACTGCGTTGCCGAAGCGGCTGCGAAAAGGCGTTCCCCGCTGCAGGCGCCGCGATCCCAGGACCATGCGGGACGGGTCTTTCCGAAGCTGTTCGGCGACGCGGAGCACATCGGCCGGACGGTGCTGTCCATCCGCATCCGCGGTCACTACGCCGGCGCACTTCGGGAAGCAGCGCCGGAAATACTCGAACCCGGTCTTCAGCGCCCGGCCCTTGCCCAGATTGACGCGGTGATGGACCAGATGGAGACGGGACCGCTGGCCGGGCGTCAGACGGCGCGATAAATCGGCGAAGACTTCCTCGTGGGCGGCGTCCCTGCCGTCATTGACGATGACGACGGCGCCGAACCCGAATCCGAGCAGGTCCAGAACCAGACTTGTCAGCCGCCCATCCGGTTGCCAGACAGGAATCACCACTGCCACCTGAGCGGCCGGGGAAGTCTCGGGTACCGGGCCGGGCTGTTTCATCGTTACTGAGGATAGTGATATCCCAACCGGGGACGCGCGTCAAATCGTGGCCGAATCGGCGCGGTGGGGCGCGCCGCTGACATCGTACCAGGCGTACGCTTCTGCGATGTCGAGCCGCAAGATCATCCCACAGATTTCCACCAGCCGGGTTCGCGCCGCGCGCCCTGTTATCCAGCAGCCTCGCATATACTGGACTCGGACTGACAGCTCTCCCGAAATAACGGGTGTTTCCCGTCTGTCAGGACCGTTGCGTCGCCATTACGGTCAGGCCCGGAAGGAGTTCCTCCATGTCCGTCGCCTCCCTCCCTCGCAGGGATATTCTCAAATCGATTCTGGCCACAATTCCAGTCGCTTTTGACTGGGGCGCCTTCCCGGTGGCGCGAGCCGCCGACAAATCAGCGGATGAGTTCGATGCCATCGTCATCGGAGCGGGACTCGGAGGCCTCAGTTGCGCCGCCGCATTCGCACGGCAGGGATTCCGCCCGCTGGTGATCGAACAGCACAGCAAACCGGGCGGTTATGCGACTACCTTCGAGCGTCCCGGCGGATTTGTCTTCGACGTCTCGCTCCACTCCACCAGCGCCGAACAGCGCGACGGCGTCTGGAACGTAATTCCCGGAATGCCCGAGATCACCGACGTGGAATTCGTCCAGCTCCCGTACCTCTACCGCGCTATCTTTCCCGGGCACGACATACGCGTCGAACAGAAGAACCTGGGCGCCTATCTCGGCACGCTTCACCGCCTCTTCCCGGAGGAGAAGGACGGCATCGACGCGCTGTTCGAAGACATGGGGGCCGTGGCCGCCGAAATTTCGCGATACTCGGCGGCGCAGGGAAAAGTAGACATGAGCCGCTTCCCGGTGGAGTTCGCGCACCTGATGCGGTACTCCACGCACACCTGGGGCGAGGTGATGGAAGCACGGATAAAGAACCCGAAGCTGCAGGCCATGGTGTCCGTGTTCTGGCCATATTACGGCCTGCCCCCGTCGAAGCTCGCCGCCGTTTACTACGCCATGCCGACCATGGGTTACTACAACAACGGCGGATATTATCCGAAGGGACGTTCCCAGAGCATCAGCAATGCGATGATGCGGTTCATCGATGGGCGGGGAGGAAAGGTGCTGCTCAGTACGCGCGTGGATCGCATCCTGACCCGGCAGGGCGCCGCCATCGGCGTGCACACCGCAGACGGTCACGAGTATAAGGCGAGGGCGGTGGTTTCGAACGCCAACGCCTGGGACACATTCCATACGCTGATGGAGCCAACCGATGTGCCGGGGGATTACCTCGCGCGCACGGATCAATACACGCCCAGCCTTTCGACCTTCCTGGTTTTCCTCGGCTTGAAGAAGGATCTGGTGAAAGAGAACGGCATCAGAGACGCGGAGATATTCTACGATCCGGCATACGATCCGGAAGGCGGTTACAACGGTGCCCTGCTCGCCGACATGACCAATCCCGCCTTTGGCCTGATGCTCTACGACAACGCCTGCGAAAACTGTTCGCCGCGCGGGAAGAACACGCTCAGCATCGTCGCGCTGCAGGGATACGACCGTTGGAAGCGTTTCGAGATGGACTACTGGAAAGGCCACAAAGAGGCCTACCACAAGGAGAAGTCGCGCATGGCGGACGCGCTCATCCGCCAGGTGGAGCGCACCGTTCTGCCGGGTCTGTCGAAAGCCATCGAGGTGAAGGAGATCGCGACGCCGCTCACCAACGTCCGCTACACCGGAAACTATCACGGCGCCATCTACGGCTGGGACCAGACGCTGAACAATTCCGGCAATCGCCGCGTTCCCCATCGGACGCCGATCCGCAACCTGTATCTGGCGGGCGCGTGGACGTATCCGGGCGGCGGCTACGCCGCGGTAATCCCGAGCGGCATCATGTGTTTCAGCGAAATCGTCAAGGGCTGGGGATAGGTAGTTCCTGAGCCTGCGGCTTCCGTTAAACTGAGGTGAAGGCAAGCTGTGCAGGCTGACGTATCGACAGCAACAACCCCCTCAGCCGAACTCCCGTTTGAGCCGCTGCCGCAGTTCCGTCCCACAGCGCTGCAGGACGATTCGGCCATGGCCGACAATCGCGGCAAGCGCATCGGCATTCTCATCGTCACCTACAACGCAGTCACCACCCTCACAAAAGTCCTGAAGCGAATCACGCCGAATGTCTGGCGCAACGTCGAACAGGTGGTGGTGCTCGACGACGCCAGCCGCGACGCCACGTTCGAGCTGGCCGTAGGCATCAAGACCCTCACCAACCTGCCCAAGCTCCACGTGTTGAAACACGCGAAGAATCTCGGCTACGGCGGAAATCAGAAGGCCGGATATCAGTACTTCATCGAGCAGGGCTTCGACGTTGTCGTCCTGCTGCATGGCGACGGCCAGTATGCTCCCGAGATGCTGTCGCATCTTTACGGCCCCATCGTGCGGGGAGAAGCGGACGCGGTGTTCGGCTCGCGAATGATGAAGACCTACGGCGGCCCGCTCAAAGGCGGCATGCCGCTGTATAAGTATGCGGGAAATCGCGTCCTGACCATCTTCGAGAACAAGAGCCTGGGGCTGAACCTCACGGAGTTTCACAGCGGCTATCGAGCGTACAATCTGCATGCCCTGCGCGACATCCACATGGAGCACATGACCAATGATTTCCACTTCGACACGGAGATCATTATCAAGCTGCATCACCAGCGCTTCCGGATCGCGGAAGTCCCCATTCCCACCTTCTACGGCGACGAGCTCTGCTATGTGAACGGCACGCGCTATGCGAAGGATGTGGCGCGCGCCGTGGGACGCTACCTGCGCACGGTACGGTCGGTGCGCCCGTATCCGGAATTCGCGGAGTATTTCGTCCCCTGCCCGGTAAAAACCAGCAAATACTCGAACCATTACTACGCGCGCCAACTGGTGGGAACCGGAAATCGCGTGCTCGAGATCAACGCCAACACCGGCGCCCTGGCGGCGGACCTGGTTCGTAACGGCAACCAGGTGACCGGCGCCGGTGAAGCGCCGCCGGAAGACGCATCCGCATACGCGGCCTATGCGCAGTGCAACCTAGATTGCGGCATCAACGCCGCGGGCCCCGAGTGGCAGGACGGTTCCTTCGACCGCATCCTGCTGCTGGATGTGCTGGAACATCTGAAGTCGCCCGGACCCCTGCTGGCCGACTGTCGCCGGCTGCTTTCCGAGCGCGGCGTGCTGATCGTGTCCACGCCAAACATCGCCAACATCACCGTGCGCGTGGCCCTTTTGTTCGGCCGCTTCTCCTACGCCGAGCGCGGCATTCTGGACTGGACGCACCTGCGATTTTTCACGCGCCGGACGATCCGGCAGCTGCTGAAGGACAACGGATTCGCGGTCATCGGTACGCGCAGCACGGTGATTCCACTCGAGCGCGTCATCCCGCTGCGGCCGGAGAGGTTCCTGCTGCGCAGCCTGAACCGGCTGCTCGCCGCGGTAACAGCCGTGACGCCAGGACTGTTCGCCTATCAGATAATGACGGTGTGCCGGCGCGCGCCGAATTACAAATAAGGAACAATGCTGCAAATCCCTAAGATGCTGATTTAGCGGCTGATAGCGTTGCTATTGCACTTCGTGTACATTGCAATGTACATTTGAACCGTGCCGATTACCCTTTACGCCGCCACGTCCCCTCGTGCGCGGTTCACAGACTGGACCCGCCCTTACCACCACGAGCGGAGCGCCATTACACCGAGTGCACCTGCCCAATCTGGATCTATGGTCGGAAAGAGAATGGCGAGCTGATACCCCGCCAGACCACTGGGCGCACGAGCATGGCCGAGGCAGAAGCGATACGAGCTTCGCTTGTCGCCGAGTCGCAGGACAGAGCGGTGCATGGGCCGCCATTACGCGAATGCATCGAGAAGTATCTCGCATCACGGGAGAGCGAGTGGTAAGAGAGTACGCGCAAAGAGGCCGAGTATACCCTTGGGAGATTCTGCGCCTTTTGCGAGAAGCGGGGCGCATACCTCGCTCGAGCAGCCGGAGCGATGGGCAGCGAGGCGCGATGGGTCAAGTCAGCTTGCGGGATAGCTCGTCGAGTCGCGACATCACCACCCCGAAAAGCGCTTCCTACGCTTCGGCCTCAGCCATCGACCTGTGATAGCATTACTCGCAGCCAACTCCCTCAAAGGGATTCGGAGAAAGAAGGAACGAAAATGGTTAAGAAATTTCTCTGTGGGCTGGTTGCATTAGGCTCATTTGGATTCCTGTTACTTGGGGCTGACAGCGCCTTTGTCGGCACCTGGAAGTTGAACGTCGCGAAATCGAAATTCGCAAAAGGTCAGGAAGCCACGGAAGCTACGATAGTTGTGTCGGTCGAGGGCGACACTACCACCGTGACAATGAATAGCACGGGCGGCTTCTTCGGCCCAGGCAAACAGTCTTCCGCCAAGTTCACCGTACCAACCGCGGGTGGTCCACTCAACTACACTGAAGGCGGTCCTCCTGCGGGGATAACCGATACGGTGAAGAGTATAAACAACCGCACCGACGACTTCATCTCCACGGAGAACGGAAAGGAGGTCTTAAAAAACCACGTTGTAGTCAGCGCGAATCACAAGACGATGATCATCACGCGATCCGGCGTGGACGACAAGGGCGTAGCGTTCAAGTCCATTGAGGCATACGACCGTCAATAAAGAAGCGGCTCTCGCCCTAAAGCCACCATTGCTGCTGATGGTCTTCGGACGCCTTACACGACAATAGCGTGGCGCCTTTAGCCGGGAATACTGCGGCGTCGATTTGTTCGATAAGGGCACCGGGACGCTGTGTTGCCAGTATGTTGGCGTACCGAACGACAGGTTGAAAGAGCGGGAGAAAACGCATTCGGTTCCAGGGGCTCACGACAGCATGTTGCACAATGACGGTTCATGTGGCTGTGCATGCGCGGGTCATGCGTTCGCACGCGAGGATGTGAAAGCGGTCGAGACCATTGACCCGACCCGGATTCTGGTACGCCAAATAATCGCGTTTTTTGCTCTGGCGCTAGTCGGACTCATTGTGTTTGGGCGTGTCCCAGCTCATCCAAGTCGTGCCAAATTGCGTGTATGTAACCCCGAAACGAACGAATCTTTCGATCTCGAAAGCATCCCGGTACTGGACGATGCCCCATGCCGCCGCCCGTCGTTTGCCCCCCATACACGCCTCGTGAGCTTCCGTTGCGGAAAGCATTTCAGGCACTACCGCGCTTATGACTCTATCGAGTCCTGGACCTATGTCGCTGGATGAGTCCAACATCTTTTCGGACAGTGGAAAGTTAAAATCGTCGCTCAATGGCATCGGGAGAACCTCAGCGCGCATAGTGAATCGAACATTGCGCGCCGGGGTATTGCCTTTGTTTACGATTCGTATTCGCGGCTCGAATTTCACTCCGTTGCGTTGGTCCTGAGGAATCATGAAGTCAAAGACAGATGTCAGGTACGCCCTGCTTTGCAGCTCAGTGACCAGTTTCTGTCTGTCCGCGATTTCCCTGTTGATTGCGACGGTCGTCTTCACGGACTCTACATTGCTCGCTGTCGATCCGGCGATGTCCTCCATAGCCTTAGCGGCTCGCGTGGCCTCGGTTATAGAGGCTCGGACATCCTTCGTCTGTTGAGCAGAGATGGCGTCCATTTTGTCGATGGTCTGTTTCAGCCTCTTAGCTTGTATCCCGAAGACGACCGTCTGAATGACACCAATGAAAACGATGGCACCCGTGAGCCAGACCATCCACCAGTCAGGCGAAGGTTCGCCGAGAACGTTGCCCTTATTTTTGGCGGCTTCCTGCTGGGTCTTCGGGGATGGGATAAGCTTGACGACCATCGGAGACTGCTCAGTGCCGCGTTGATCCTCAGCGGAAGCGTTT
The DNA here is from genome assembly GCA_963780655.1 of uncultured Acidobacteriota bacterium. Lineage (GTDB taxonomy): Bacteria > Acidobacteriota > Terriglobia > Bryobacterales > Bryobacteraceae > CAWACP01. The sequence continues at coordinate 594,021 of CAWACP010000005.1, forward strand.
CCTCTTTGTGCGGATGGATGCTGTGGCTGGTTAATTTTTATCGCTGGCGTTGCGGGTGGCGTCTGTGAGAAGCAGGAGGCCAACAGGCAGAGAAGTAGCAGGGGCACGGTCCGCATGGCCGCATTCTATCGCCGCCGTAACCAACAAGAAAAATACCCGCCATTTCGGGCCGGGCTCTGTTCTGTGGTGGAGGACCGTAATCGCATCGGTATCGCTAGCGATTCGCGAGCCCTTCTCCAAGCCGGATTGCCGCGCAATAGCTTCCCGCCAACGGTCCCCTGTCGCCCCGCCGGTGGTATATCATGGCAGTTCGCACGCGAAGGCTAGGAATGCGAACGATGACGCGCCATTTCGTGCTTGTAGCCGATCCTTGGCATTTCTTCTCGGACGGGCGGCATTCGCTTTGGGTCCGATTCCGGCATCGCTGGCACGCCGACCCGCGCCGCTTACAAAGCGTGTACATCACACGCGCATTATTACCCCACGCTACCTTCGTTACATTCGCTAATGCTTTCAGTATCTTGAAGAAAAATATGGTCGCAGCAAAGTACAATAAGTAATCCGATGAAAGCACTCGTGTACGTTTCCTTCAAGCCTACGGTGCTCGATCCGCAGGGCCAGACCATCCGCTCGGCGCTCGCCGGCATGGGCCACCAGTCGATTGCGTCGGTCCGGCAGGGCAAGTACTTCGAGATCGGCATCGAGGACGGCGCGGAGCGCGACAGAGCCGCCGCCGAAATCGAGCAGATCGCTCGCGACGTTCTGGCGAACCCCGTGATTGAGGAATACCGGGTGGAGATCGTCGAGTAGCAGCCCGTGGCAGAAGTCTTGAAAACCCGCGGACGCAGGCGAAACCGCCTGCGCCACCTCAGCGCGCCGGCCGTTTGCGAACCGAGGTGGGGCAGGCATTCAGCCTGCCGGACTTCTGCCACGGGCCGGCAGCGCGTGTGACGGCGGCCTGGCATCAGGTCTACACGCCACTCTCCGGCAGCCTGGCGCTCTCGGCGCTCGCGGCCGGCTGTCCCGTATTCATTCTCCTGATTGCATTGGGCATCTTCCGCGCGCCAGCATGGAAGGCTTCTCTCGCCGGATTGATTGCCGCCGCCGTCTGCGCGACGGCTGTCTTCGGCATGCCGGTCAGGCTGATGTTCGCCTCGGCCGGTTATGGCGCGGCGTTCGGGATTTTTCCCATCGCATGGATCGTGTACTGGGCCCTGGTCCTGCACCGGCTGACGGTTGAGACGGGCAGATTCGAGATCATCCGCGAGTCGGTGGGCGGCCTCACTTCCGATCCCAACCTGCAGGCCCTGATCATCGCGTTTGCGTTCGGCGCGTTTCTCGAAGGCGCAGCGGGATTCGGCGCACCGGTCGCCGTCGCGGCAGCCATGCTCACAGGCCTGGGCTTCCGGCCGTTTCGGGCTGCCTCGCTCTGCCTGCTGGCTAACACCGCGCCAGTGGCGTTCGGGTCCATCGCCATTCCTCTGGTGACGCTGGCGGGCGCCACCGGTTTGCCGCTGCAGCGCCTGAGCGCGGACACCGCCCTTATCATCACGCCGGTGGCTCTGTTCATTCCGGCCTGGCTGATGGCCGTCACCGGCGGGTGGGAGGCCCTCCGCCAGATGCTTCCTGGCGCCGCCGTGTGCGGCATCGCCTTCGCGGGCACTCAATTCCTGGTTGCCACCTTCATCGGGCCTGCGCTCACGGACATTCTGGCATCGCTTGCGGCCATGTTGGCGCTCATCGTCCTGCTGCGGTTCTGGCATCCGGCCGTTGGGCGGCAATCTACGCCGCCGGGCGCCGGCACAACACCCGCGAAGTGCTGCTCGCGTGGACCCCGTACGCCCTGCTCGTCGTTCTGATCCTCCTGTGGGGCATGGATTTCGCGAAACCGTGGCTTGGCCGCGCCACGGCGGTTTTCGCCTGGCCCGGGCTCCACAATGTGGTGTTGCGGATGCCGCCCGCCGTGTTGAAGGTGACGCCGTATCCTGCGCTCTACACATTCAATTTCCTGGCGACGTCGGGCTCGGCATGCATGGCCGCCGCCGTTCTTTCCGCCGTGCTGCTGCGTGTTTCACCACTGCGCTTCTGGCGCATCCTCACGGCAACGGGCCGGCAGCTCGCGGTATCGCTTGCGACCTTTGCCGCCGTGCTTGCCCTCGCCTTTCTGATGAACTACTCGGGCGCCACGGCGACGCTTGGCCTGGCGTTCGCGGCCACGGGCGCCGCGTTCCCGTTCTTCAGCGCCCTGCTGGGATGGCTGGGGGTCTTTCTCACCGGCAGCGACACGTCGTCGAACGCGCTGTTCGGGAGCCTTCAGGTGGTCACCGCAGGCCGCCTTGGATTGAATGCAGCGCTAATGGCGTCATCGAACTCCGCCGGCGGCGTCATGGGCAAGATGATCTCGCTGCAAAGCATCGCGGTGGCCGCGGCGGCGACCGGACTGCCCCCGGAGGACGAGAGCCGGCTGTTCCGTTTCACGCTGCGGCACAGCATCCTGCTCGCCTGCTTCATAGGCATCACGGTTCTGTTCTTTTCCTACGTGGCCTCCGGCTGGGTGCGGTGATGGTGCGCCAAATGCCCCAGCCGACGGCCAGAACCGCTTGGAACTGAGCAACTTACGGCTGGCCAGCGCAATGCAGTACTCCAGGAAACCGTGCCGCGGAATCCGAATTATCGCCGTGCCGCCCCTGATCGGACACAACTCATCCGCCGGACCGTTCAGGTCTCGTTCCTGCTCCTGAACATCTGGATCGCGTACCAGTTCTACCGCTTCGTGCGATTTTACGAGACCGCGGGAGCGACCGGGTCGCCGCATCGGCCGCCCGGCGTCGAGGGCTGGCTTCCTATCGCGTCTTTGATGAATCTGAAGATCTGGCTCGTCACCGGCGCGGCGCCCCGCGTGCACCCGGCCGGCATGTTCCTGCTGCTGGCTTTCACCCTCATCTCGTTTCTCCTCAGGAAGACCTTCTGTAGCTGGCTGTGCCCGGTCGGCACGATTTCCGAGTATCTGTGGAGTATCGGCCAGCGGGTGTTGCGGGGAACCCGGCGCTTGCCGAAATGGGCCGACCTGCCGCTCCGGTCGCTGAAGTACATCCTGCTCGGCCTTTTTGCGTATGTCGTGGTGAGCATGCCCGTGCCGGACCTGCGCGCGTTCATGGAGGGACCCTACGGCATCATCGCCGACGTAAAGATGCTGAACTTCTTCCGGTATCTGAGCGTGACGGCGGCGGTCGTGTTGGGCGTTCTGGCGGCGCTTTCTCTGATTGTGCAGAACTTCTGGTGCCGATATCTCTGCCCCTATGGCGCCCTCATGGGCCTGTTCTCCTGGCTGAGCCCGTTGCGAATCCGGCGTGATGCAAAGTACTGCATCGATTGCGCGAAATGCGCGAACGCGTGCCCTTCGCACCTGGCTGTGGACAAACTCGTCTCAATCGGATCCATCGAGTGCACGGCGTGCCTTCAGTGCGTCGCCGCCTGTCCCGCCGAGGGCGCTTTGTATCTGTCGCCGCCGGTAAGGCAGCGGAAAGCGCCCGCTTGGGCCGTTGCCGCGGCAATGGCGGCGATATTCCTCGGCTTCTACGCCGGAGCAAAGCTGACCGGCCACTGGCAGACCGCTGTATCAAACGCAGTGTATATGGAACTGATCCCGCACGCCGGCGAGTACGCCCATCCGTAGAAGGCGGCCGCTACTCGATCTCGAGCCGGTTGGCGATTCCTTTGATGCCGTGCAGATTCGTGACGGCGCGCTCCGCGCTGCGCTTCTCGGAGATTTCGTGGACCGTGCCTTCCAGAGTGACGAACCGGTTCTTCACGGTTACGGCGATGTTGCGCGCGGCTCTATCAGCTCCCGCACGGAGAGCCCGCACGGCCTCGCGCGCGATCTCCGGATCGCTGGCGCCAGGAGTGACGGCAATGTCATTGGCCACCCCGACCACCCCACTCGCCTTCTTTGCGACATTCTCCGCCGCGAGTTTCTCGAAATAGCTGTGGACGAAGCCCGTCAGCGTGACGATGCCTCCCTCGACGGAGACGTTGACATCGGTGGAAAGCACTTCCGGGTTGGATGCAATCTGCTGCAGGATGTCCTGGCGCATGCCCTCATCCGTGACCGGTTCCGCTACCTGCATTGAGAATCACTACCTCCTCTAACCGAGTAGGAGGTGCACGGCACGGACCGTGCGGAGGGTCAGTTCTTTCAGTGGGATAAGGGCTATACAGTGGTCAGCGCGTGGGAATTTCGGGGCAAATGACGCACTCTGGGCCTAAGGAATGCTGTTCAGCATCGCGTGGAACTGGTTGTACACCATGATGCACGCCGGGCCGAGCGTTACCAGCAACACTGCGGGGAAGATGAGGAAGAATACCGGGAAGATGAGCTTCACACCCACCTTGCGGGCAGATTCCTGCGCATGTTGGCGGATGCGCGTGCGCAGGTATTTCGAATGGGTCCGCAGCGCCGGGCCGAGATTTGTTCCATAGCGGTCCGCGTCGATCAGCAGACCCGCCAGCTTGCGCAACTCCGGTTCGCCATTGCGGGCCCCCAGGTCCTGCAGGACTTCCTCCCGCGATTTGCCCGTGCGCATTTGCAGATGCGCCTGGCGGAGTTCGCCGCTGAGCACCGGATGGGTGGAGGCGAGACCCCGCGCGGTTTCGAGCAGCGCCGCGTCGATGCCCTGGCCCGCTTCGATGGCCAGCGTCATCAGGTCGAGCCCGGCCGGAAGACCTTCGCGCAGATGGCGGGTGCGCGCCGTAACGCGGCCCTTCAGGAATCGGTCGGGCGCAAGAAAGCCGAAGCCCGCGCCGCATACGGCTGCCGCGAGCATCGAAAACCCGCTCCCGCTGGAAGACGCGCTGGCCAGCGCACAGATCAGGGCAAGCAGAGCCGCCAGCCCCACCTTCAGACCATAGTAGACGGGCAACGCGGATTCCCTGACATATCCCGCGGCGGCAAGCTTGCTTCGATACGGGTTCCTGGCCTTGCGAGCCGCGGGCATTGCGTTGCCCAGACGCTGCAGCAGATCATGGGCCACGCCGCCCTCGTCGGGCAACGGCACGCTGGGCGGCGGCTCCTCTTCGGCCTGTGCACTGCCCTTGAGCCAGAACCAGCCGCCGGCCACAACAAGGGCGGCGGTGACGGCGAACACTACGGCGAGAAGGGCTCCGAGGCTCATACCCGAATCGTTACCAGCCGGTTGATGACAAAGTGGGCGGCCACCAGGCAACCGAGCGAAGCGAAGATCATGTGCTTGCCCCAGGGATGCGTAAACAGGATCGCCATGTAAGACGGGTTCACCACCATCATGCTGGTTGCGATGACGAACGGCAGCGCAGTCAGAATGGCCGCCGTGAGCTTGCCGTGCGCCGCCACAGCGCGTACTTCGCCGCGCAGCGCCACCGTCTCGCGCATATCCTCAGCCAGCTTGCTCAGCATCTCGTTCAGTTTGCCCCCGCTGCGCACCTGCAGTTGAACCGCGGCTACAAATAAGGCCACGTCGGAAAGGGGCACGCGAACAGAGAGGTTGGCGAGCGCCCGGTCCCAGGGCGCGCCGAGCGATACCTCGCGGCCGGTCCGTCGCAACTCGCCTGCCACCGGTTCCTCCGCTTCGGTGGCGACGATGATGAGAGCGGTCGAGAGCGGATGGCCGGCCCGCATGGCCCGCGCCATGGAGTCGAGCGAATCGGGGAAGTGCTCCTGGAAACGCGTGAACCGCCGCGTCCGCACCCGCAGCACCAGCAGCCACGGCAACGCTGTCAACCCACAACCGGCAACCACAGCGGCCCATTCGGGCATCCAGGTCAGACGAGAGATCAGAGCCAGGCCCAGCGCCCCTGACAACAACATAGCCAGAGTCAGGCGTCCGGGAGACCAGTCCAGCCCGGCTTCGGCAATTTGCCGGCGCATCAACTGAACAAAATCAAAGCGCTGGAGAATGTTGGCCCACACCGAAATCGTGCTGAGCGATTCATCCACCAGCAGCGTTGTTCCCGGATCGGGTTCAGTTTCGGCTTCCTTCGAGTCTGACTGCGATTTGAGCTGCCCCACAACCAGCAGGATGGCGCCCGCAACCGCGAAGCAGCCAGTGAATACGAGCAGGAGAAACAGCGCTTTCATCGATGCAGCATCGCCTGTACGGGCTGTCCGCGCTCGGGGACGATGATCACTACGAGGTCCCCGGGAACTTTACGGTCCGGAAAGGCGCGACCCACGGCGCCGGCGACGGCGCGTTCGAACCCGGTTATAGCGAATCCGGCCGACTCCGGCTGGACACGTACGCTGACGCCCGTGCTTCTGGTCGACTCGCCGTCGCCCCAGGTCAGCTCCGGCGTAATCTCGAGCCCATGCCGGAGACGCAGCCGTACCGTGAGCCGGCAGTCCGCAGTGCCCGCGTGAACCGTGGTGGACTGTCCGCTTCCCACGCTCACGCGCGATCCGTACAGCTCCGGAGCGTTATCGAATGCGTGCGGCTCTCCGGCGAGCGCAATCACCTGTATTCCCGAATTGTCACGCGCAGGGTTCGCCAGCAACCGGAGCTGGTCCGGCCCCGCCGCGATTACGCGAACGCTCGCGGTGATCGACTCGCCGTCGTGCTGTGCTGGAGGCGTTGTGCTCACTGCCGTTACCAGCGTTGCCGGACGAGCGGTGGGGCCATCGAAAACGCTGGCCAGTTGCATACGGCCCGGGGCGGTGGCGGTAGAACGGTCTGCCCCATTCCGAAGCGCGATCCGAATCCGCGCGCCCGTATCCGCGAGCGCAAGGACATCCACCAGCTCCGGCGGAACGAGCACGGTGATTGCCGTGGACGCAGGACCACGCCCCGGCGATTGTTCCGTGTCTGCGCCCAGTACAGGCACATCCTGCAGAATCCGCCGCAACTCGGGGGGACCCGACCGGTCTGCAATCGCCTGAATATCGATGCGCGACCCGCTGCGCAGCATTGGCAACAGCGTTCCGGACTCCGCTACATGCAGGGTGACGGCTCGCATCCCGCGCGGAACATCGCCCGCAACGGCTTCTCCGGGCGCCGCAAGAACGGCATCGAGTATCGGGGTGTTGGCTCTCAGCGGTGCGATCAACTCTTTCCCGGTGGCCTGTACAGGGTCCGTGACGACGCCCTGGAGAGCGACCGGGCCGGCGGCCTCCACGATGCGCATATCCTCTTGTTTGAGCAGCGCGCCGCGTTCCAGTGGGTGCGCGGCCACGGCGATCCGATGTCGCGCGAGCGTGTCCTTCGGGGTACCCAGACGGTCGGCAAACAGCCCGTAGAACAGACCCGTTGCGACGGCCGCGATCGCAAACGCAATGGCCAGCAAAGAGGCCAGTTTCTTTTTCGCCGCCGCCGGACCGCCAGCTCCCATGCCCTTCTATCGGCTGAACACGCCCCGGCCTTGAGCCCGGCTGCGTCTCTTTTGCAGCCGTTAAAGCGATTACCGAGGATGCGCTTTGGACTTTTCTCCCACGAGCCGGCCGCCGCGTGCCGGGTCTGCGCGCAAAGCGCGCTCCAGCGCAGAGCGCGCCGGTTCCGTCACTCGCACCACCGGGCCACCGTGGTACAGCGCCTCCGGAGGACCATCTTCCCAGACCGGTCCCGGCGAGTACACCGCGATGTAGTCCCACATGACGCTGTGGCGATCATGTTCACCCATAGAATGCGATACCAGCCGGCCTTTGTCCCAAAACTGAGTCGCTCGCATATCGGAGATCCTCCTGAGCGCCGCCGTGGAAGGCGCTGACCAGTCGGTCGGCAGCACGGGTTCCCAGATTACGAAAACGCGCACCGGCTTCCCGGCAAATTCCCGAACAATCTTCTCGGCTGCAGAGGCCCCCTGCAGACAAATCGGTCAAGTTGGCGAGAGCAGGAGCAGAACCCTGGCATCGTCCTTAGCCAGGTTGAATTGAGTCTTAATGTCCGCAACGTTTTGTGCGGTGATGCTTTCAAGCGGCGGCTGTCCCGAAGGAACCTGACTGCCGCTGTAGAAGTAAAACAGTGCCCCTGCAAGGATGACCGCCAACACTGCGCCAACGATGAACCTGCTCTTCATGAATCACCGTGCGAGCAGCCCTGCGGCTGCATTCGCCATCACCTGGGGAAAGAAAATGGATGCGACCACGAAGAGAGCGGAGATCCACAACAGGGCAGAAGCGATCAGGCTCGGCCGGCGCCGGCATTTTTTCGCTCTCCACGATTGGTAGAACCCGTAGGCGATGAACAGAACCGCGGCGACAAGCAGATATGGTCTCGCTGCCGAGAGGAAAGTCGACGTGCCGGCGAGGCCTGCCGCCATCATAAACGGAAGGATCGGCAGACAACAGCTCGACGCCGCGAGTACGCTTCCGATTGCGGCAAGACTCGCAAATGTAGTGCGCGCCCCGTTGTGCTGGTTTGGCGTATTCGCGTCAACGGGCTCGACGTCGAGACCAGCCTTCACTTCGATCTCGATTATCTCCGCCTGCAGCCCTTCCGCTGCCAGAACGGTTCGGAGCCGGTCCACTGCGGGCGAGTAGTTGGGACACCCCTGGAAATAGAGGACCTCAATTCGCATTCGATGATCCTCCCTGTGCGATTTCCTCGATCGCCGGGCAGCACGCCCCGTGTGAATCGCCGGAAAGTTTCCGTTGACGCTCGCACTTGCGCAGACTCTTCGTCAGTTGCTCGTCCAGAACTCCGAGTTCGGCGATTTTATGGCGTACCGCCGCCACCTTTGCGCGCAACAGGTCGCGCACGTGCGAACAGGCCTCTCCGTCGCCGCGCCCGAGAACCAGCAGTTCACGGATTTCCGGGAGCGAAAACCCCGACTGCTGAGCACGCTGAATGAATTGAATGCGTTCGATATCCTGCGCATTGAACAGCCGAAACCCACCCTCGGTTCGCGGTCGCCGTTCCAGCAACCGTTGCTTTTCGTAGAACCGGATCGCGTCTATGCTCAGCCCCGTCCGCTCCGCTACCTTTCCGATATGAAATCCAGTTCGCGTCATCCGCTTTCAGCATACACTCTGGAGTTAACTCCAGAGTCAAGAGCGGGATTTCTGTGGGTCGGCTCACGCCGGTTTTCGAAGAAGGACAATACTGCGTCAATCGCCGACAATAGATCCCATGGCGCGAATTCGCGGCAACAGGCAGGCGTTCGGCGGACCGGGGCTCGAACCGAAATGGACGCACGGCGATAAAAACGGAATCGGCACCGCTTACTCCGGCTCCAGCCGCATCTGGTTCACCACCTGGGCCGGCATCATCACGGAGGTCTACTATCCCACCGTCGACCTGCCGCAGATGCGCGACCTGCAGATCATGATCGGCGACGCCGAGACCTTCTTTCACGACGAGCTGCGCAACGTGCGGACGTCGATCGAGAAGCTCGACGGCGCGCTCGGCTATCTGGTGAAAGGCGAAGATCCGGAGTCGCGCTACCACTACGAAAAGGAGGTCATCGCCGACCCGCACCTGCCCTGCGTCCTCCAGCACACCCGCTTTTTCGCCGAACCCGATTTCCTCTCGCGAATGAGGGTATGGGTGCTCTGCGCGCCCCATCTGGAGGTTGGCGGCGCCGGCAACAGCGCGTGGGTGATGGAGGTGGCGGGCCGCGACGTGCTGGTGGCGAATCACGGAAACGAATGGCTGGCGCTCGCGGCAACGTGCCCGTTTGAGCGCGCCTCCGTAGGTTTCGTCGGGGCGAGCGACGGCTGGACCGATGTCTCCTCCGATTTCCGCATGCACTGGGATTTCGACCGCGCCGAGAACGGCAACGTCGCGCTCACCGGTGAGATCCACCTCTCCAAAATGTCCGAATTCACCGTCGGGGTGGCCTTCGGCAACCGCCTCTCGCGCGCGCTCACCAGCCTGTTTCAGGCGCTCGGCGTTCCTTATGCGCAGCACCGCGCGCGCTTTGTAGACGAATGGAGCCGGGCGAACAAGCATCTGCTGCCGCTGTCAGCCGAGAGCTCCGATAACGGCAAGTTGTGCCAGTCCAGTTGGCAGGTGCTGCTGGCGCACGAAGACAAGACCTATCAGGGCGCGATCATCGCGTCGCTGTCCATTCCCTGGGGTCAGACCAAAGGCGACAAAGACGGGCTGGCCGGTTATCACCTGGTCTGGGTCCGCGATCTGGTGCAGAGCGCCACCGGCCTGCTTGCCGCCGGCGATCAGCAAACCGCGTTTCGCGCGCTGGTGTATCTGACCGTCAACCAGCTTCCCGACGGCAGCTTCCCGCAGAATTTCTGGATCGACGGCCGGCCCTACTGGACCGGGCTGCAGCTGGACGAGGTGGCCTTCCCCATCATCCTGGCGCACCGGCTGTGGAGTTCTCAGGCCCTCGGCGACTTCGATCCCTTCGGCATGGTCCTCCGGGGCGCGGGCTTCATGGTGGCGAAAGGTCCGGTGACGCAGCAGGAGCGCTGGGAAGAGAACGGCGGCTATTCGCCTTCGACGCTCGCCGCCACCATCGCCGCCCTGCTCTGCGCCGCCATCATGGCGCGCTCGCGCGGCGACAACCAGACCGCGCAGTTTCTCGAAGAGCATGCCGATTTTCTGGAAGCGAATGTGGAGCGCTGGACGGTCACCGATTCGGGAACGCTGCTCCCCGGCGTGCCGCGCCATTACGTGCGCATCACTCCGGCCTTGCAGGGCGATCCGCTTCCCGACCACGGACCCGGCGCGAGGACGCTCATCGTGGCGAACCGTCCGCCGGGCACGCAGTACGAATTTCCGGCGCGCGACATCATCGATGCGGGCTTCCTGCAACTGGTGCGCTACGGCATTCGCCGCCCCGATGACCCTGTCGTCGTCGACAGCCTTCGGGTGGTGGACGCCGTGCTGAAAGTGGAGACGCCGTCGGGCGTGGTCTGGCGGCGTTATAACAACGATGGCTATGGCGAAGGGGCGGACGGCTCGCCGTTTGAAGGCTACGGGCAGGGCCGCGCCTGGCCTCTGCTGACCGGCGAGCGCGGCATTTATGAGCTGCAGGCCGGCCACGACCCGCGGCCGTACATTCAGTCGATGGAGGGCTTTGCCACGCCTGCAGGCCTGCTCTCGGAACAGGTGTGGGACCAGCCTGACTCGCCGACCCCTTTTCTGCGGCTGGGCCGGCCCACCGCGTCGGCGGCGCCCCTCATGTGGGCCCATGCGGAGTATCTGAAGCTGCTGCGCTCGGCCCGCGATGGAGCGTGTTTCGACCTGATCCCCGAAGTGGCCGACCGGTACATTCACGGCACGAAGCCGCGGCGCACAGTGCACGTTTGGAGGTTCCTTTGTCCGGCGCTGACGGCCCCGCGCGGCTCGACGCTGCGCATCATCGCGGAAGAGGAGTTCCGGCTTCACTGGGGATGGAATGGATGGGACTCGGCCGAGGACACGGCCTCATCGACGAACCTGCTGAAGGTGCACTACGCGGATATCGACATCCCCGCCGACGCCAGCGGCGAGGTGTTGTTCACGTTCTACTGGCCAGGACAGCAGCGCTGGGAAGGGAAGGATTTCCGAGTCGGAGTGGAAATGCGGACGCCGTGACTGAGTCCTTTCGCGGTGGCCACCCAGATGTCGTCGCCCTGGAAATCCACCGCGAAGATGTAATTGTGCGCCGGCGCGGAATCGACCGGTATGTTCCACGTGCGTCCGGCGGCATCGCGAACCGTCATCTCCGGTTTCCCGGCGCCGAGCGCGGGCCGGTACACCGCCCAGTTCTCGCCGTCGTAGTACGCGAGGCCTTTGTCGGTGGAGAACCACGCGCGCCGGTCGTCCACCGCCTTCACCTCATTGATGAAGTTGCTGGGAAGCCCGCTGTCCTTGTCGAGGAAGTTCTTCCAGGCGCGCCCGTCGAATCGGCCGGCGCCGAAGTAAGTGGCCACCCACACCACCTTGTCGACATAACTTACTGAAGTAACAATGTTGTGGATGAGGCCCTGATCCTTGTACAGTACTACTTCGTTTTCGCGGTCGGGATCGTCGTAATTCTCCCAGCGGTCCAGCGCGCGCGTATATTCGAGCAGGCCGCCGCCCCAGACGGCGTAATAGACCTTGTCTTCGCCCGGACTCACCGAGTAAGTCCAGATTTCGTGCATGGGCGTGTTCTGTTCGTTGTACAGGGTCCAGCGATTTGTCTTCAGTTCGAGGCGGCTGCCGCCCGCGGCGGTGGCGAACCAGACCTCGTCGCCGTACGGCGCCACCTTGTAGACGACGTCGTTGGAGAGGCCGCTGTTGAGCTGGGTGAAGGTATCGAATCGGCCGGCGGAGTAGCGGCTGGCGCCGCCCATGGTGCCGATCCAGAGATCGTGCGTTTTCTTATCGACGGCCACGGAGAGGCAGGCGCGATGGGCGAGCCCGTCCTCGGGGCGGAATACGCGGAACTTGCCGTTTTCGTAGAGGGCGAGTCCGTTGTCGGTGCCGGCCCAGACCCGATCGCCATCGACGGCGACGCTGTAGACGCGGTTATCGGGCAGCCCGTCGGCGATGGTGAAGTTCTGCCACTGGAAGAGCGGCATGTCGGAATGTGAGTCGACGGTGCCACCGAGGGCGAGCGGCAGGAGCAAGATGTACGCGACATCTACGGGCCTCGTCATACCTTTGAGGGCTGGTCGCTCATTGTGGTTTTGGAACGGCAGGCTGCGGCTGATCGAGCGCTTCGACTTGTGCTGGCGTGAACTCGCCTGCCGGAAACTCCAATACTCGCGGTGGGCAGCGGGCGTCATTCCAGGTGAACCGGGCCTTGATCAGCAATCCACCTGGCGTGTCCACAAGCTCCCCATTCGAGAGTGTCAGGTCATTAACTCCCAGACCCGTGGAGGTCTGCGCAGCGCAGACGTCCTGCGGCTTGACGGAATGCGCCAGCGCGCGCTGGCCCGCCTCCTTCATATACACAAGTACAAGCAAGAACCTGTCTTCGACGGTATCCGCGAACAGAACCGCCGCACTATTCGCGGCCCAGTAGAACGAGTCGGAACTGATAATGTGGGTCTGATTGGCGGGGAGCCGGGTGTTCATGAAAGGCCTCGCGCCCGGGACAACGGGATAAATCACGATACCGACTCGGTCCGTATCATCCAGGGGGACACCTGGGGCGCGGTTAGCGGCGGCATCCTTTGTTAGATCATATAGGAGATACTCCTCTGATGCAGCCGGAACATCAGGCGAGACTGGTTCGACGTGTGCAGGATAAAACTTCCGAAAAACCAACCAATGCTTGTCGGGAGAGAGGGCTGGCGTGTAGCCCCAAATCGAGTCGCTTATAGTCCCCGTCGATCCATTCAGGATCTCGATGTTATTAAGCGTTGAGCCGATATCGCCGAATGCAATAATCCTGTTGCCTGGTATTCGGCACGCTTGCACAAAATCGTTCATAACTCCCGGGAACTGCCTGTCGACGTGCAGTTTCCCCGACTCTAAGCGATATCGCGCCGCCCCCTGTGCCTTATCGATTGATACCGAGAATCCCTTTGGTTGTTCGAACGTGCCAGGCTGGCCACAAGGGGTCGGATTCTGTGGAAATCGTTGTGCCCACCCGATGCCCATCGCGAGCGCAGCCATGAACAAAGTGGCAGAGAGGGGTCCGTGCATGGTCTTTCTCATCATCGGAGTCTGATTGCCGTAAATTGGCCGTAATCTGAGAAGTAGTGCGGATTGCAGGCTTGTGCTGACGTGTAGCTGTCAATATGCCCCGGTGTGCTGCAAGCCGGGCACCCATCGGCCACACTCATTGTCGTATTGTTCTGATCGCTACTGTTAACGAGCAGAATTGAGTCACCGCAACTCCAGTAGCTCGACTGCCCGGGGAACGGGCTTGTCGCGACACTCACTCGGTCGTACAGATTGCCACAGATGCCGTTAATGCCCGTCGGCCATTCCACAAGAGTGTTATTCGAACTCGCCCCGGAAGGAGGTGAGCAACTGGCCGCGTTGCACGCCTTCAGCGTCCCGTGGCTGTTCGAGACCCCAGTTCCGTTGGTCTCTGCCTGGGAAATGAACTGGCTGATGAGCTGGGGCGTGGTGTAGGTGCTGCATGATGCGTTCGTGCAAATGTAAGCCGTGCTGCTGCCACCGCCGCACTTATTCTCGTATGGCGTGTTGTACGTCGTAAACTGGGTGTTTCCGAAGCTGTAGAACGACACCGGCTGAGCGCCGGTAGCGGTGCCCCCTGAGACGGTCCAGAGCGCCTGAACCTGACTGTAATCGCTAAAGCCGAGACTTGGACGCTACGCAGGCAGAATACCCCCCCACGATTTCGCCTGTCAAGAGAAATATTCCGATAACAGGAGCTGGTTGTGAATCATATTACCATTCCGCCTCGGGATTTTGCCCGGCGTCACTCGCATTTCAGTAGGACTGTAGCGCGAAATGCGATGCATTCGATGGAAAACTGCCAGAACAGCAGCGCTGGGGGGGTTCATGTGGCGCACGCTTAAGACGGTGCTGAAAAACTAACTGCGCAGGCCAAAGGCCTACTCTACTGTTGCCGTAAACTGTTGATGCATCGTTGTGGAGCAGGCGTTTTCGCCTGCATGCCCGGACGTTGATTTACTTTTTCAGCACCGTGCTAAGTTAAGTGTGCTGCTGTGAGCTTCAGCCCTGGGTTTCAGCCCACGGTCCCGGCAGCGCGAGCTGAAGCTCGCACCAGCACGCTGAAGCGTGTGCCACAGTCACGGCGGATTTAATTACGCGAAAATCAGCCAGCCCGCGTATCCGAATCCCGCGCCGATCAGCATGCCCGCAATAACGTCGCTGAGAAAATGCATGCCCAGCACGATGCGCGAGAGCGCGATGCTGAACGAGCAGAACAGCAGCGCGGCGGAGAGCGAAGGATAAGACAACGCGATTGCCACTGTGCAGGCAAATGCCGTCATCGTGTGGCCGGAAGGAAATGAGAATTCATCGGGCGGCAGCAGCGTCACCCAGCAATGCGGTTCCAGTTCGCAGGGCCGTTTCCGCACCGCCAGCCGTTTCAGAATCTCGAAGCACGCGATGGCCATCGCGGCAGCCGATCCGGCGGCGCCTAGTGCGCGAAACCGCTCCTCGCCTCCGAACAGCAGAATGATGAGCCCCACCGCGTACCAGAGCCACCCGTCGCCCGCTCGCGTCGCGCCAACCATCCACCAGCGCACCCATCGCGGGGCAAACCAGTTGTTGGCCCGCCTCATGAGCCTGTGGTCGCGCGTGTTGATGTAGCGGAACATCACGGTTGCTCCTGCTTCAATTGGACTCCCTGCATGTTACAGGCCGTTGAAAACAAAATGACAGCACAAACAAAAGCGCACGATTTTGTATTCAGTGCAGGACTCCTCCCGCGAAAGGACTGATACTATCAGGGGATTGGCCGCCATAGACTTCATCTACTTTGACGCTGGCGGAGGCCATCGCGCTGCAGCCACGGCGCTGAAATCCGTCATCGAGCAGCAGGGCCGGTCCTGGCAGGTGCGCCTGGTCAACCTGCAGGAATTGCTCGACGAACTCGACATCTTCCGGAAAATTACGGGAATACGGCTGGAAGATGTTTACAACCTGCTGCTGAAAAAGGGCTGGACCCTCGGCTCCGCGCAGTTGCTTCCCCTGATGCACGGCATCATTCGCGTGTACCACCGCGCCCAGGTGCGCCTCCTGCGGGAATTCTGGAGCCGGGAGACGCCCGATCTGGTGGTCTCACTGGTGCCGAATTTCAACCGCGCACTGTGGCAGGCCTTACAGCAGGCCGCGCCGCACGTGCCCTACCTTACGGTCCTCACGGATTTGGCCGATTATCCTCCTCATTTCTGGATGGAGAGGCAGCCGCAATATCTGATCTGCGGTACCGATCGCGCGCTGGAACAGGCGAAGCGCATGGGCCACGACGACCACAGGGTATTCCGAGTCTCCGGCATGATTCTCCGGCCACACTTCTACGAGCCCCCGCACATCGACATCGCCGCGGAACGCCAGCGGCTCGGCCTGCAGCCCGATCTGCCAACCGGACTGGTTCTCTTCGGCGGCGAAGGCTCGGGCGCCATGGTGGACATCGCGCGCGCGGTGGACCAATCGTCGCTCCCAACCCAGCTAATCTTTATCTGCGGCCGGGGCGACAAACTGCGCGCGCGTCTCTCCGCGATGCCGCTACGTTACCCGCGCTTCATCGAAGGCTTCACCAGCGACATCCCGCGGTACATGCGGATTGCCGACTACTTCATCGGCAAACCGGGCCCCGGCAGCGTTAGCGAAGCGCTCGCCATGAAGCTGCCCGTGCTGCTGGTGAGCAATGCGTGGACCCTGCCTCAGGAACGCTACAACGCCGAGTGGGTGCGCGAGCAGGGCGTGGGAGTCGTGATGAAGTCGTACCGCGAAATCGAGCGCGCGCTCAGCGAGCTGCTCAAGCCCGGAAACTTCGCTCGCTTTCGCGCAAATGCCGCCGCTATCGAGAACCGTGCGGTGTTCGAAATTCCCGATATTCTCGCGCAGATCCTGGAGCGCTCTGGTAGCATTCCCGCTGTGCAACTCCCGCCGCGCACCGTTAAATCTTAACGTCGCTGTCACCTCGGGACCGTTGGCGCATCCCATAGGGGAATGCCGGAACCGCGGGCGAATCCCGACATCAACCCCTGGCTGATCGCGCTGGCGGTAATCCTGCCCACGTTTATGGAAGTGGTGGACACCTCCATCGCTTCGGTGGCGTTGCCGCACATAGCCGGCAGCCTGTCCGCATCCACCGACGAAGCCACCTGGGTTCTTACCAGCTATCTTGCCGCGAACGCCGTGGTGCTGCCGGCAAGCGGCTGGTTCGCCCTGCGGTTCGGCCGCAAACGTTTTCTGCTGTTCTGCATCGTGCTGTTCACCGTGACTTCGTTCCTGTGCGGCGCGGCCACGAATCTTGGCATGATCCTCTTTGCGCGAGCGATTCAGGGCGCGGGCGGCGGCGCGTTACAGCCTCTCTCGCAGTCCATTCTGCTCGAGAGCTTCCCACCCGATAAGCGCGGCTCGGCGATGGCTGTCTTCGGACTCGGCGTCGTCGTCGCGCCCGTCATCGGCCCCACCCTCGGCGGCTGGCTCACCGATCAGTATTCCTGGCGATGGGCATTCTACATCAATATCCCGGTCGGCATCCTGGCCGTTCTGCTGATCTCGCGCTTTGTCTTCGATCCGCCATATATCGCCAACGCAAAGCCCGGCCGCCTCGACAGCATCGGTCTCGGACTGCTCGCCGTCTGGCTCGGCTGTCTGCAGATCGTGCTCGATAAGGGGCAGGAAGACGACTGGTTCGGCGCGGTGTGGATCCGCTGGGCGCTCTTAGTCATGATCGCCGCCTTCGTCGCGTTCCTCGTCCGACAGTTGGTGATACGCAACCCTATCGTCGATCTGAAGGTGTTCAAAGACCGCAATTTCGCCGTTGGCTGCCTGCTCATCGGGTTATTCGGAGGCTGCATCTACGGGCTGGTGACGCTTCTGCCGCTGTTCTACCAGACGCTGATGGGCTATCCGGCGAGCGCCGCCGGGATCGCTGTTGCGCCGCGAGGCATCGGCGCCATTCTGGTGATGCCGCTCATCGGGATCTTCACCGCCAGGGTGGATAACCGGCTGTTCATCGGTTCCGGATTCGCGCTGTTCGGAGTGACCAGCCTGTGGTTCGGCCACCTGACGCTGGGAATTTCGCAGTGGTCGATGACCTGGCCCATTGTGCTCAGCGGCTGCGCGGCCGGCATGGTTTTCGTGCCGTTATCCACCACCGCGGTGGGCACGCTGAAGAACGAGCAGATCGGCAACGCGAGCGGCTTGTACAACCTGCTGCGGAACATCGGCGGCAGTGTCGGTATCTCTGTGGTCAACACGCTTATCGCGCGGCATCAGCAGATTCGGCGCAGTGAGATGATCGGTGACATCAGCGCGGCGCGCCCGCAGTTTCAAAGCCTGTTCAACAGCATCCACAGCGTTCTGGCGATCAGGGCGCAGGGACTGACCAACGCACGGGCGTACGCATTCGTCGAGCGCCTGGTGGACCAGCAGGCCACGCTCTGGGCGTACGTGGACGATTTCCGCTGGATGGCTCTTGCCTGCTTCCTTTGTGTTCCGGTGGTCTTCCTGTTGAAGGGCGTAAGGGCCCGCCGCGGCGCCGCAACTGCGGCTCACTGATTACTGCGCCGGCGGCGGTTCATGAGTTCGAAGAGCGCGTTGAGCTTGTCCGTGGTCTCTGCCATCCTGAGTTCGAGCGCGGACATATTTTCGCCGTGCTGTTTCATGCTGTCGTTCAGCAGCACCTGGGCCGTTAACAGCCGCCCGTGCTCGCGCTCAAACTCCTCGTGCGCCGCCTCATTGCGCAGGAGCCCCGCTTCCAGAATCTTCTCAATGCGGTCCAATCTGCTTTCGCCATCGTTCTGGCCGTTGCCGGGGTTCATTCCATCTTCTCCTGCCGTCTTAGTGACAGGATACCGTGTTCGCTCTCAATCTACCCAACACTGGAGCAGTTTTCAGCCGTGTACCGGGCGTACGTGGACGATTTCCGCTGGATGGCTCTGGCCTGCTTTCTCTCTGTTCCGGTGTTCTTCCTGTTGAAGGGCATGAAGGGCCGCCGGGGCGCTGCCAGGGCGGCTCACTGATTACTGCGCCGGCGGTGGTTCATGCGTTCGGTGAGCGCGTTGAGCTTGTCCGTGGTCTCGGCCCTCTCTAGTTCCAGAATATTCAGGTTCTCCTGAAAGATTACCTGGGCAGTCAACAGCCGCTCGTGTTCGCGCTCAAACTCCTCGTGCGCCGCCTCGTGCCGCAGGAGTCCCGCTTCCAGGATCTTTTCCATGCGGTCGAGTCTGCTTTCGCTGTCGTTCTGGCCGCTGCCGGGGTTCATTCTCTCAATCTACCCCACGGTACACGGCTGAAAACTGCTCCAGTCGATCGCCTGCTGATACTCGTCGTCGGGCAGGAAGGTCTTCTTAAAGGTGAATGCGAACTGCGTCGGCCCGTGCGCATCCAGATGCGCGAGCCGCTTCTTCGCTTCGTCGATGCCGGGGATGTGGCCCACCGGAACCCACCACAGCGCCATGTATGAGGCCGTGAACTTCTCGAACCACTCGTGCCGCTGCCGCAGGACCTCCGCATGCACCGTGCGGTAGACGTAACTCTTCAGCGCATCGATTGTCTCCCACACCGACATATTCAGGAGGACTCGATTGTCATCTTCATAAGGCCGGAAGTAAGTCGCGTTTCCCTGATCCGTCTGCAGACGCCAGACAAAGCCGGGTGCGCGGTCCGCGAGCGCGTTTAACGCGTCCAGCCGGTTCATGAATCCGGCCATTTGCGGATCGTCGAGCGGAGCCCGTATCCTGCCGATGTTCACCTGAGCGATGTGATATCCGGTCATTTTTCCTCCAGCAATCATTTACGATCCTGCCACATACGCCGCCCGCGCCCGCACCACGTACCTGCCCTCGCGCTTCACTCGCACTTCAATCCGATGCAGGCCCGGGGCGGCGTCTTCGGGCGGAATAAAGCTCAGAATGTACTGGCTGTGCAGATCGGCGCCGGTCTCCGTGATCACCTGTTCGAGGCCGCTCTTCCTCAGGAAACCGAAATCCGCTCCGCCCGTGCCCGCGGCCAGCAAATGCGCGCTGCTCTTTCTCGCATTGTGCCCCAGTTCGGAAAAAATGCGTCCAAAATCCATATCGTTCGATTGCGAATCGAGCGGCGGGGCATCCGAAGGCTTCGACGCGAACGCCGTGGCATATGCCGAATACGTTGCGGCGTAGACGGCAATTCCCTCCCGCTGCACAGTGCGAACGGCTGCGTTGAGCTTTGTCTTACTGCCGCGGTCCCGCGATTCGGAGATGAGCAGAAGCACGCGGCGGCCATCCGGCCTGCGTCCGGCGAGCATGCGCGCGGCGCGCTCCACGGCATCCAGCATTCGCGCCGTACTTTCGCTCGATCTCGCCCTGAGATTGTCGAATGCATCCGCCAGAACGCCGGCATCGGAAGTGAAGTCCTGAATCAGGTGAATGTCGTCGTCGAAGCCAATGACAGCCGCTTCGCCGCGTTGGCCCGTGATGAGCGGTTGGATGGTGGCGCCGATTTTGCGTATCTTTGCCAGAGCCGCCGCGGAAATCGCGCACGTCTGGACGGCGATTACGAGTGAAATCGGCGCAACAGCCGTGCCTGCCACGTCCACCTTCACGCGGCGCGGTACGCCATCGTCCAGAAGCTCGAAGTCATCTTCGCCCAAACCCGTGACATAACCGCGTTTGCCGCTCATCACGGTGACCGGCACGATTACCAGCCGCGATTCCGACCGGATCGTCTCCTGGCCGCGAGCTCGGCACAGTGGCGCCATGAGCGCAGCAATGACGAACGAACGCCGGCGCATGGCGTTGCGGCAGCAATTCGCGTTCCGTTATTCCGTCTCCTCCACCAGCTTCTCCACGTTCACGGAATAGATGGCCATCTTCCCGTCGCGATCGGTCTGGAACAAAACCCGCTGGCTGTCCGGCGAGAATCGAGGTGAGACCTGCGCCGGATCGCTCGCCCGGTGCTCGCACAACGACAATTCACGCCGCACGGAGCGCACCAGCAGCAGGACGGTTGGCGAGGCCTTGCTGCGGCTTGCTCCCGCGAATACGCTGCCGTCGCCGTTGCTGCCGAAGGCCACGAACTGGCTGGTCTTCGCGACCAGCGAATCCTTCCGCGTCTCCACGTTGTATTCACGGATCGTGTTTACCTCGGCCGGGTCCGCCGGCAGCGCCAGATACAGCAGACTGCGTCCGTCAGGCGACCAGAGGAACTGCCCGATTGCACCCGCGTGCGCTTCCACTGCGCCGATCTTCGAGCCATCCTGCGCGACGATCCGCACCGCGTTGCCCGCTGCGCGGCAGGCGAGCTGTCGGGTCTGCGGCCGTGGCGCGGGCTCGGTGATCGCATCAGCGGTTTCGAGCGTAGTGCTCGCGGAACCGTCGGCCAGGCGCACTGCGCGCAGCCTCCATCCAGCGGCGCCCTTCTCGATGACGAACGCGAGCTCCCCATTGCCGGTGACGCTGAATTCGCCCGTGGGTTCGAACCCTTCCGGAATGCGGTACACGACGCGCGACCTCCGGCCGGCGATCGGCCGCGTGCACAGTACGCGTCCCGATAGCCACGCAAGCTGACGTTCTCCGGGCAGCAGCGTTAGCGCCGCGCCGTGAAGCGGTTCATCGCCGGTCAACTGGCGGCTCTCTCCCGTCTTCATGTCGAGACGCCACGCCTGCATGCTCCCGCTTCGCTCCGACGTGTAGAAGAGGACGTGCCCGCGGCGCGTCATCGACGTTTGCCAGACCGCGGGCAGCAGGCTAAGGTATGACGGGTTGGTAATTCGGGAAACAGGCAGCTCTGTCGAGGGGTCGCGATAACGCCGGATCTCTGTGGAACTCGCGGCGGGCGTCTCCGCGCGCACGACGCTCGCGGCGGCGGCGAAGGAGAGAAAAGCTCTGCGGCTTGGGGAATCGCTCATCCGGCGGTCGAAGTTTCAGAGTAACGCGGCTGTCAGCCCTTGAGCGGCGCCACGATGATCGGTTTCGACGTGGGCGCGGCCGAGCCGGATGCCGGTTCCTCGGTGACGGCGAAAGCCGCAGCCGCCGCGCGGTCGATGGGCCCGCTCAGGATATGCACGGCGTTGCCCGATGCATCCGACTGGAACAGGCCGGCCGGCACGGGCGCGCCCTTCTTCGGTATCACCCACATCTCATAGATGCGTCCCGCGGGCGCGGGCGGAAGATTGCCGGACACCAGCAGCACGCCTCGCCGCGAGTTCACGAAGACGCGGCCGGCGGGCGGCTGATGTTGTACCGTTCCAAACACCACCTGCTCGGTGTCCGGTTGTTCCAGCAGCTCGAGCGCCTGACGGACGCGATCGCGGTCGGCCGCGGTTTGCCGCAAGTCGTTCGCTTCAGCCGCAATTCGTGCGCGCGCGTCCGCCAGCTCCCTGCGCGCGTCCCGCGTCTGGAAGAAATACGTCACGGCAAACACCGCCATGCACGCGGCTGCCGCGGCCCACGCCCACATCCACAGCCTTACGCCTCCGCTCACGATCCCCACCGAAGCGAGGATCCGGCGGCGCAGTTTCGGTGAAGGCGCTGCGTCCGGGGTGAGGCTCAGAATGGCGGTATTCAATGCGCGCGCGGTCCGCACGCCAGGCGTGCACACCGGACATGCGCGAGCGAGGTGAGCGCCGATTTCCGCTTCCTCCTCCCCATCCAGCACCCCCAGCGCGTAAAGTTCCCAGGAGTCACGGAGTTCGTCGCAGGTCATGCCGCCGCTCCCGCGATCTCCTGACGAAGCACCTGCAGCGCCGAGCGGACCCAGGTCTTCACGGTCCCCAGCGGCTGCTTCAGCCGTTCCGCCATCTCGCTCTGCGTCAGCCCCTCAAAATAGGCCAGCTCGATCACTGTGCGCTGATTGGGCGTCAGCCGGGCAAGAGCGTCCTTCAGCACGCGCACGCGATCGATATTGAGGATGTCCTTTTCGAAATCCGCGAACAACGCGGGCTCCTCCAGCTTCTCCATCTGGATGGACGATTCCTGGCGGCGCCCTTCGAGCGAGCGCAGGTAGTCGATCGCTCGATTCCTTGCCACGGCCAGCACCCACGGGCCGAGCGCGCCCTTGTCGGAGCTGAACCCGTGAATGCGGTTCCAGATTCGCAGAAACGTTTCCTGCACCAGATCCTCGGCCACAGCCGAATTGCGAACAACACGATAAGTGAGAGCATAGGCGAGCCGGCCGTAGCGATCGTACAGCTCACCCATGGCCTCGGGGTCGCGCTCGCGGAGCCTGCGAATCAGGTCCGCGTCATTGGTAAAATGGAGCGCCGCCGAGATCAGTGGAAACAGGAATAGAAACATTCGCTTGTGCCGAATCTCCGCATAAGTATACGGTCGAAAGCACCGGCGCGGATGTGCGCCGTGACGCTGGCGCTCTGCCTCGCTGCGGCTGTCGTAGTGAGTATGGTACACCGAGCGCCCCCGCCCGCGCCCGTTGCGAGCCGCGCGCATCAGCAGGCGATTTCCGCTTCCCCGCAGCCGGGCGATGAACTTCCTCTGGTTTCCAGTTGGCGCCGGAGCGTCTCAGAGGCCATGCACGGCCGTCCCGGCATCGCTGTCGTTGTGGATCGCGCGAGCGGACGTGTTCTGGCCATGAACGAGAGCGCGGCGGAACGCGTCGGGTTGCCGCCGGGATCCACGTTGAAGCCCTTTGTCGTTTGGGCGCTCCTCGCATCCGGCAAGCTCACTGCTGCGGAGGCGCTGGCCTGCCCGCGAACGTTGACAATCAACGGTCACAACTTCACCTGCTCGCACCCGCTGTTGAGCGCGCCCGTAACAGCTGAAACAGCGCTCGCTTATTCGTGCAACAATTTCGTCGCCCATTTTGCCGCGCGACTCCAGCCCGGTGAACTGGCAGCTTTCCTCAATTCACATGGCTTTCGCCGTGCTTCGCCGCTTTCCGGCGAGCGCGCGTTGATGCAGGCTTTGGGCGAAGAAGGCGTACGGATCACGCCCGCGGAGTTGGCTCGCGCCTACGCGCGCCTCGCTGCCGAAGCCCCGCCGCCGGTGCTGCAGGGGCTCCGTTCGTCGCTCGAGTATGGAACGGGACGCCTGGCGCACGTTGATGGATTTTCGGGTAAGACCGGCACCGCGGATGGGCGGGCATGGTTCGCCGGGTTCACGGCTGACGTCGCCGTGGCGGTGGTTGTGCCGGGCTCGTCGGGGGGCGGCGACGCCGCGCCGCTGGCAAAGCAGATTGTCGCGCCCGGCGGCGTCTGGGTCGGCATGGCCCAGCGTGGCGCCGCGCCGCTGCGCGTCTACATGACGCTCGAGGAGTATGTGGCGGCGGCGCTGGCCGGCGAGTGCGGTAATTTCCGTTCTCAGGAAGCGCTCAGGGCGATGGCCGTCGCCGTGCGCACTTATGCGCTGCGTCATCGCGGCAGGCATCGGCGCGAGGGGTACGATCTCTGCGACACCACGCATTGCCAGTTGCTGCGGCCGCAGGCTGTCGACGGGCGTTTACAAGAGGCCGCGAAGGCCACCGCCGGCGAATTACTGTGGCACAACGGCTCGCTCGCCAGCGTTTACTATTCGCAGGATTGCGGCGGCTGGACGGAAGCGGCGGGAAGCGTGTGGCCGCAATCGGGGAAGCCCTATCTGACGGCAGTGCAGGACAGCTTCTGCGTGCGGCCCGGACGAAGCGAGTGGGAGTTTGCGTTGTCGCCCGCGCAGTTGCATTCCGTTCTCGAATCCGAGGGCCTGACCTCGCCGGCCCACATCGAGAGCGCTGTTGTCTCCGCGCATACCAGCTCGGGCCGCGCGCGTGAGGTCCGTTTGATCGGGGATGGACGGGACGTGCGCATCGCGGCAACGGCGTTGCGCTTCGCGGTGGGGCGCACGATGGGCTGGAACTCGATTCGCAGCATGTTGTTCGAAATACGGCGCGATGGGGCGCAGCTGGTGTTCCACGGTTATGGGGCGGGCCACGGCGTGGGCCTTTGCCAGAAGGGCGCGGATGCCATGGGTGTTGCGGGGCGAAGCTATCGCGACATTCTGGCGTTCTATTTCCCCGGGGCTGCGATTGGGCTCTCTGCCGAGGGCTTCGCGTGGCGCAGGCTCAACGGCGCCCGGATCGAACTGATGACCGCTACGCCCGCGCGCGATCAGCGGCTTGTTCCGGTTGCCGACGCGGCGCTGCGCAGAGCGGAAGAGATTACAGGCCTTCAGGCCAGGCTGCGGCCGCTTGTGCGCGTGTATCCGACGGTGGCCGCATTTCGCGATTCGACGGGAGAATCGGGCGCGGTGGCGGGCGATGAGCGCGGGCGCGTCATCCGCCTTCAACCGAACCCGCCTGCGCAGACGGTGCTGCACGAAATGCTGCACCTGGTGGTGGAGAGCAACATACACGCGCCAACGCCGCTGTGGTTTCGCGAAGGGCTGGTCTCCTTGCTGGCCGAGGACCGCGTCATGCCGGCGCGCATGCATTCGCTCGCGGTGCGGTACGATCGCCCCGCCATGCTGTCGTGGCTGAATACGGGCTTGCCGAAGGAAGTAGCCGCGGAAGCGCGTTGACACGCTCCGCGGCGCCATCTCACTTTACCGGCGTGAAGGAAACGCCGCGCAGAACCTCGCCGGACGCAGCCGTCTTCAGCGTGGTGAACTGCTCCCCGGATGGAGGAGTGGGGCCGCCGGCGCTGATGTTATCCGTAATCACTACCAGCTTGTTCGGATCGGCGCCCTGGTCACCGCTTCCACTGATCGTGGAGGTGATCGCATAAATCGTGGCAGTTCCATCGCCATTGACGACTCCGGTGATATTGCGGAGCCCGTCGGTGGCCGGCGCCCAGGGGAGTCCGGCGCCACCGGTACCGGAATTGTTCCCCGTCGGATAACCCGGAACGATGTACGGGACGCCCAGATCCAGGCCCGTGGTCAGGGTGTAGGCACGCTGCCAGGCGCCTGAGATGAGAACCCATTTCTGCAGGCCGGCAGTGGTTTGCGCCGCGGCTGGATTATAGAAAGTCGCAACGGTCTTGCCAGTGGTCCCGTTGCCTTCGTCCGCGACATAGAGGGTGGTGGCGTTGGCGAACCAGACGCCGAACGGAAACGAGGTCTTCGATTTGAGCGCGGCGGGAAAGCCGTTCAGGATGCACATGTTGGTTGGAACAAGCCCACTCGCCTGAATCACTGCCGGGTCCGGGTCGTAAGCAAGCGGCGATGTCGGCAGAGAAGCGCCGGCCGGGGGAAGACCAATCCCGTTCGTGTCTGTGCACACCGTTCCGGTGGGATCGACGAAATAGACCGTATTGACGCCATTTCCGCCGCTGCCTTTAGTGTAATAAAGAGCGTTGTCAAAAATAGTCAGACCGCGAAAATTGGTGTCTTTCCCGACTTTATCCGCGCCATCTCCCAATTGCGTGATGTTAAAGCTCCCCACGGGCGTGGGGATTCCCGGGGATTGCGCAACTTCCGCTTTGAGCTCAGGCGTGAGGATCTGCGCGCCTGCCCCGATAATGATGCCGTCCGGCTGAGGATTGCCGCCGTCGCCGGCGTTGCCGGACGTGTAAATGACGTTCGCGCCGTTGGTGTTATTAAGGATCGCAGCCCGGCCATTATTGCCGCTGTAAGCGTTCGTCAGCGTGTAGCGCAACTTCCCGTGCTGATCGATTTGCGCCACCACGCGGTAGAAGCTCTCGGAGACGGGGTTCGTCGAATCGAAAACCCCGGGCGTATTGGAATTTCGACGCGTCGACCGCATCGATTGGCGCAAGGTAGCCCATGAAGGTGAGGTAACTGCCATCGGTCGACAGGTTCAAAGCCAGTTCCGACTTGGAGGAGAAGCTGGTTACCATCTGATCTTTGGTGGGCGGAACGCCTTTCTGCGAACTGTTAGGCACCTCGAGCGAGTTGACGAGTGCACCGGCAGTAGTAATCTGATCGAGAAAGATCTTCGAGGTGATCCCGAAGCTGCCGTCCACTGTGTCGTTATTGAAAACGAACGGATACGTGCCATCGGTGACCGCCTGGACGCAGCCGCTGGTGCAGTTGGGCGGCAGCGTCATTCCAACCGTGACGTTGCTCGGATTATTGTCGTAGACGCTGCGGCTGACTACCAGATTGCCAGGGAGGAAATACGCGCTGCCGTTCTGCGCATGCGCGATAGATGCGCCTGATGCGGCCATGAGTGAGATGGCCATTAAACTTCCGGGGATCGATTTCATAGGGCTGGTCCTCGACTTTCAAAGGAATGTAGATGGATGTGCGTGGACAGAAGTCAACGGTCAACGCGCCAAACGACAGTAGCACCCGCATGTTGCTGTTCTGTGAATGTGTGGTTGCAGATTGGTGAAGATCGGACGTCGCGGCGCCGCCTCCGTGCCGCGGCGCGCTCGGGCACTCACCGGCTGTAGCGCCGTATTACCCAATTCCTGGTTGCGAGGGGTCAATGGGCCGCTACCTGAACCACAAACTCGGCTTCGACCCCTCATTGAGCTCACGAACCCGGTGTATGCGTGGACCGGACCTTCAGCTCCTCTGTTCAGCAGGCCTGGCGGAGTCGAACAGGTGTTCCTGCCGAATCTGGCTGCGCGAGGCAACCCTCGGACGAGCGCTGACGCCCGGCTTGTGCACGTACGGGCTGAAGTTCTGAGCCACCTGACCGCCGGTTGGCCAGCCCCCCGCGGCGCCCTGCGTGCAGGGTTCCATCGTATGACCCGCCGCGCGCTGGCGTTGCTCGCCGCCTGCATCGCAGCCGTGGCGCTGTGCGCCCAGCCCGTGCCGACGAGTACACAGGAAGCGGAGCGCGCGCGGCAGTTGCTCCAGTCCAGCCAGTGGGTGGATAAGGCGTGGGGCGCGTACCTGGCCGGGCGCCTGCACTCAGCCGATCTCGATGAACTGCTCGTCGAGGAGTTCCGAACCGCCGCCGTGCTGCGCAGCTCGCCTTACTGGAGTGAGGAACACGCCTACGTGTACGTATTATTCGACGCCGCCGTTGAGGCCGGCATTGCCGTTCCCGCCGAACTGCTTGACCCCTTCAAAGAAGACTGGACGGCTCCGGTCGTGATTCTGCTGGCTCGCGGCAACGACAGCGAGGACCTGCTCCTCGGTCTAAGCGGCGATGAGGGGCAGGGAACAGCCTGGCTCGCGGCGAACAACCTCCTGTTCGGCATGAAATCGCAGCGCTGGTTTGCCGGAATTCTGCGCGATGTCAAGATCACACACCGGTTCACCGTAACGGATCAGGCTTACGGCCCTGGCTTTGGCGGCGGTGTGGGCGGCGGGTACTACGGCGATGGAGTCGCGGCCATGCCGAAGGGCTTTCCGCCTGTGACCCTCTACCAACTCGATGACCATGCGCAGCGGGGAAGCGTCATGCTGGCTCACGGTCCTCAGGATGTCTACTACAACCGAACGGTGGTTCCCACCGACAAGCAGGTCGGCAACGGTTCCCATGGTGGAAACCTCAACCGTGCGTCCATCCGCATCGGATATCTCGCCGAGATGGCGAACATCACGCGCGATAAGGCAGAGGAAATAGTTCACGCCGACACGCAGATCCGGTACAACGGGACTGCGGAGTTCCAACGGCAAGCCGACCAGAGCATGGAAGCCCAGCGCCAACGCATCCTGCAGTTACTCGAGGACGCAAAACAGCGCGGCTTCTCCGCCCCGGACGTGCGCCTCCGCATCGTGCCAGAGGTGGACGATCAGCGGAAAGACGCCACGGAGCCGCTGCCGCCGGTGGCCGAGCGAGAGATCGCGTTCAACTGACGCGGTGGGCCGTGTAGTCGATCTTGTAATCCTGCCCGGGCACTTCCACGTGGAACTGGATATCGCCGTTGCTGATCTTGCCGGTGTAGTGGACCTTGATGTCGTTGCCCTGGGCGTTGATGTTGATGTCAAAGTTCACGGTGTCGCCTTCGACAGTTCCGTTGTCGATGGTCGATTTGCCCATCACGTCGCTGGTGGTCTCACCGGTAAGTTTGTTGCCGTCCACCTTGAAAACGAAGGTTCGTTCAATCTTGCCCGCAGGGCTCTCGGCGGTGCCCTTCCATGTGCCGGAAATATCCGCTGCCGATAAGGTAAGCGCGCATACCGCCGCAAGCGCAAGTAGCCATTTCATACGGTTGCTCCTCTGCGACATATCATTGCATGCCGCAGGGTAACGAAGTCGGCCTGTCTCCGTCTGTATCAACACTGGAGGTTTTCATGCGGTTTGCCGCCATCCTGTTCCTGTCCTGCGCGGCTATCTTAGCTGGCGATTTTCCTGTTGGCTCGAAGCTGCCGGCGATTGCCTTCAACGGCCCGGGCGCGCCACCGGCCATCGCGACCTCGGCGGCGAAGGCCACGGTGGTTATCTTCGTCTCGACGCAGTGCCCGGTTTCGAACTCCTATAACGGCCGGCTCACGGCGCTCTACAACGACTACTCGCCGAAGGGCGTTCAGCTTGTGTTCGTGAATGCCAATCAGAGCGAATCGACCAGCGACGTGGAGGAGCACGAGCACAGGGTCGGTTGGCCGTTCAAGGTCGTCAAGGATGCAGACGACTCGCTGGCCAATCGATTAAATGCGCAGCATACGCCCGAGGCGTTCGTCTTCGACCAGAGCGGCACGTTGGTGTACCACGGCCGCGTCGACAATTCCATGCACGCCGAGGAGGTGAAGCGGCAGGATCTGCGTAACGCGCTCGATGCCGTGCTCGCCGGCCGGCCGGTGCCGGTCGCCGAGACCCGTGCATTCGGGTGCAGCATCAAGCGAGGAAACGGTCAATGACGCTGCTGGCGCCGTTTCTGCTTGTCGCTGTCACGCTGCAGCCGGTGAACGAGAGCGGCTACAAAAGCCTGGTCTCGCGCAATCGCGGCAAAGTGGTGGTGGTGAATTTCTGGGCGACGTGGTGTCATGGCTGCCGTCACGAAATGCCCTCGCTCATCTCATTCCAGAAGAGCCATCCCGCGGTGAAGCTGGTGCTGGTCTCGGCCGACGAACCGACGGATCAGGCGAAGGCACAGGCATTCCTCGAATCGGTTGGCGCGCCGCCCTCGGATTACATCAAGAAAGCGAAGGACGATGACGCGTTCATCGCCGCCATCGACCCGAAGTGGACCGGCACGCTGCCCGCGACGTTCGTCTACGACCGTCAGGGGCGGTTAGTAAAGGCGTTCAACGGCGAGGTGAAGATGGATGAATTGGAGTGCGTGGTAAAGCGGCTCTAGCTAGCTGGCGTGTGCTTCAGCCCGGTGGGGCAGGCGCCCTCGCCTGCGGCGGGCGCCCCCGCCCGCCTGTAGCGGGAGACGCATTCAGCAACTACTGAGCAGGCCGACGAGGCGTCGGCCGCAGGCGAGGGCGCCCGCCCCACAAAGTTACCGGTCACCAGGGAACTTGTGCTGGTGTTCTTCCATAACAATGCGCCGCCCGCGAAACCGCACGCCTTCCATCTCCAGGCGCAGGCGCTGCTCGTGAGCCATGTCGCGAGCGAGCCGTATATAACCGCCCGCGCCCACCACGCGCTGCCACGGCAGTGACCCGCCCGAGCCGCGCAGCAGTTGCGCCACCTGCCGATGGTATCTGGGATAGCCCGCGGCTTCGGCCACCTGTGAATATGTCGCCACGCACCCGCGCGGAATCTGCCGGATAGTCCGGCGGACCGCCTCTTCCCAACCGCCTGTCTCGACCCGTTTGCGCATGAACCCCGCCGAAGTATAGGATGCCATCATGGCATCGCCGCCCGTCGTGCGCGCGCCACGTGGCCGCGAACTGAGCTGCCGGGGCTGGCATCAGGAAGGCGCCCTCCGGATGCTCATGAACAACCTCGATCCGGAGGTGGCGGAGAACCCCGCCGAGCTGATCGTCTACGGCGGCACGGGCAAAGCCGCGCGCGACTGGCCGTCGTTTCACGCCATCGTCCGCTCGCTGCGCGATCTGGCCAACGACGAAACGCTGCTGGTGCAGAGCGGCAGGCCGGTGGGGATCTTCCGCACGCATGAGGAAGCGCCGCGCGTGCTCATCGCCAATTCGAATCTCGTGGGGCACTGGTCGAACTACGACGAGTTCCGCCGGCTCGAGCGCCTCGGGCTCATCATGTACGGCCAGATGACCGCCGGCTCCTGGATTTACATCGGCAGCCAGGGCATCGTGCAGGGCACGTTTGAAACTTTCTCGGCCGCCGCGCGAAAGCACTTCGGCGGTTCGCTCGATGGACGGCTGATCGTCTCGGGCGGTATGGGAGGCATGGGCGGAGCGCAGCCGCTGGCGGCAACCATGGCGGGCGCGTGCTTCCTCGGCATCGACGTCGATCCTCGACGAATCGAGAAGCGCATCGCCACCGGTTATTGCGATCGCATGACCGACGATCTGGACGACGCCCTCAGCCTGCTCGATGGCGCCCGCAAGCGCCGGCGCGCGCTTTCGGTCGGGCTGGTTGGGAACTGCGCCGACATGATTCCCGAACTGGCGCGGCGCGGCGTCGTGCCGGACATCCTCACCGACCAGACCAGCGCTCATGACGCGCTCAGCGGCTACGTGCCCAACGGCATGCTGCTGGAGGAAGCTCTGGCTTTGCGCTGCTCCGATCCCGATGAGTATCTGCGCCGCTCCATCGCGGCCATGGGCGAGCACGTGCGCGGCATGTTGGCGCTGAAACGCCTGGGCGCGGTGACATTCGATT
Organism: uncultured Acidobacteriota bacterium; assembly: GCA_963780655.1. Classification (GTDB taxonomy): domain Bacteria; phylum Acidobacteriota; class Terriglobia; order Bryobacterales; family Bryobacteraceae; genus CAWACP01. The sequence continues at coordinate 625,115 of CAWACP010000005.1, forward strand.
ACGGCAACAATATCCGCGCGCAGGCAAAGCAGGCCGGCGTGGAAGACGCGTTCGACATTCCCGGCTTCGTTCCCGAATACATCCGGCCGTTGTTCTGCGAAGGCCGCGGGCCGTTTCGCTGGGCCGCCTTGTCCGGCGATCCCGCGGACATTCTCGCCACCGACAAGCTGGCGCTCGAGCTGTTCCCCGAAAACAAAACGCTGGCGCGCTGGATACAGTTGGCCCAAAAACGCATCCATTTCCAGGGACTGCCCGCGCGCATCTGCTGGCTCGGGTACGGCGAGCGCGCGGAGTTCGGCACAGCCATCAACGACATGGTGAAGTCGGGAAAGATCCAGGCGCCGGTGGTGATTGGGCGCGATCATCTGGATACCGGATCGGTGGCTTCGCCGTATCGGGAGACCGAAGGTATGCAGGACGGCTCCGACGCGATTGCCGACTGGCCGCTGCTGAACGCTCTCGTGAACACCGCGGCCGGCGCATCGTGGGTCTCCATTCACAACGGCGGCGGGGTGGGCATCGGCTACTCGCAGCACGCTGGGATGGTAGTGGTGGCGGACGGCGAGGACCGGACACGCCGCAGGCTGGAGCGCGTACTGACCACCGACCCGGGTACCGGCATCATGCGGCACGCCGACGCCGGGTATGAGCGTGCGCGCGAGGTGGCGACGGAGCAGGGCATTCGGATTCCGATGGCGGGAGCATGAGGATGAGTAGGGGACGGCAGTGTGGCGCAGACGATCGTCTTTTGTCGTCTGCGATTGCTGACAGGACGCTGGCAGGCCACAAACACCGATGGCCTGCCCCACACCGGAGGATGTACAGCGATGCATCACGATGAACACTGGCCGCGCGCGAGCCGATGGCTGGCGGGCGGGGACGAAGACGCCGACGGTCTTGGCACAATCGCCGTGATCGGCGCGCCCGCGTCGAAGGGGTCGATTACGCCGGGGCATTGCCATGAAGGCCCCGACGCGATTCGAAAAGCGCTGCAGTGCTACAGCCCTTATGACGTCCAGTACGATTGCGACCTGAGCCGTGTGACAGCGCGGGATCTGGGGAATCTGGAGATCGCCTTTCTCCGCCCGGAGAAGGCGCTGGAGATGTTGCGGCGCGCTGTCGCGCAGGCTCTGCCGGCGGCCAAAGCCGTGGCGCTTCTTGGCGGCGACAACAGCATCACCTACCCCTCGCTGCTGGGCATGGCGGATGCCTGCGTCGGAGGCGATCTGAAGAAGTGCGGACTGCTGACGCTGGATGCGCACTTCGATCTGCGGGACACCACCGGCGGCCTCTCGAATGGAAATCCGGTGCGCGCGCTGCTGGAGGCCGGGCTGCCGGGCGGCAACATCGTGCAGATCGGCGTGCAGGCGTTCGCGAATTCCCATTATTACGGCGCGCTGGCCCGCAACGCCGGCATTTCGGTGATCTCGGCGGATCAGGTGCACGTGCGCGGAATCGATTCCGTAATGCGCCGCGCCCTCGATGAGCTGGGCGGCAGGACCGATGTGATGTACGTCAACTTCGACGTGGACGTGCTCGATCGCACGTTCGCGCCGGGCAGTCCGGGCTCGCGGCCGGGCGGCATCTCGCCGTGGGAGCTGCGCATCGCCGCCCGCGAGTGCGGGCTGAACCCGAAGGTGCAGATAATCGACATTGTCGAGTTCGACCCGGAGAAGGACGCCAGTGGCGCCACGGCTCTGACCGCGGCGAGCCTGCTGCTCTCGTTCGTTTCGGGCCTGCACGACCGGCTGAAAGCCGTGCATGCGTGATTGGCTGACTTTTGTGGGGCGGGCGCCTCGCCGGCCTGCCCGGTATTTTCCTGAATGCGTCTTCGGCCGGACGAGGCGGGCGGGGCGCCCGCCGCAGGCGAGGCGCCTGCCCCACCGCCCGGATCGCCATGGCTGAGCTCGCCGTAGTCAATTGCTCACAATTAGTTACCTTGCGCGGCCCCGCCCGGCCACGTGTCGGCGCGGAATTGCGCGACGCCGGCGTCATCGCGAATGGCGCAATGCTCGTGCGCGATGGGCGTATCGCCGCGGTCGGCGCGCTTGCAGACGTCGAGCGGTTGATGGGTGCCGAGTGCGAGGTGGTGGATGCCGGCGGGCGCGTCGTGATGCCCGGCTTTGTGGATGCACACACGCATCTGGTGTTCGCGGGCGACCGCGCCGCGGAATTCGGGCAGCGCTGCGCGGGCGCCACCTACGCCGGGATCGCGGCGGCTGGAGGCGGTATTCGCGCAACCGTGCGCCGAACGCGCGCTGCGACTGAGGATGGATTGTTCGCGGCGGCGCGCCGCCATGTCGACTGGTTCATCCGCTGCGGAACCACCACCGCGGAGGCCAAGTCCGGCTACGGCCTCTCGCCGGATGACGAGCTGAAGATGCTGCGCGTGATCCGGCGGCTAAACGAAGCCGGACCACTGCGGCTGGTCCCGACCTTCCTCGGCGCCCACGAAGTTCCTGACGAATATCGCTTGCGGCCAGGCGAGTACGTCCACCTCGTGGTGAACGAGATGCTCCCGCGAGTGGCCGCTGAGCGGCTGGCCGAATATTGCGACGTGTTCTGTGAACAGGGCGTGTTCACGCCGGAGGAGGCGCGCCAAGTGATGCAGGCGGCTCAGGAGCACGGGCTGAAGCTGCGCATACATGCCGATCAGCTCGCGAACTCCGGCGGCGCGCGGCTTGCCGCGGAGTTGGGCGCCTCGACAGCGGATCATCTGGAATATACGGACAGCGCTGGTGTCGCGGCGTTATGCGGCGCCGGCGTCCAACCGGTGCTGCTTCCGGCATCGGTCTACGCGCTGGGGGCGAGGCGGTATCCAGCCGCGCGCGAAATGATCGAGGCAGGCCTCGCAGTTGTCGTGGCAACCGATTTCAATCCGGGCTCATCGCCCACGCCCTCCCTGCCCATGGCCCTGTCCATCGCCTGCACGCAGATGAACATGACGCCGGCCGAAGCTATTTCCGCGGCAACCATCAACGCGGCATACAGCCTCGGACTCGGCAGCGAGATCGGCTCTCTCGAGCCGGGTAAAAGAGCTGATTTCGTCCTCTTCGATTGCGCCGATTACCGCGAAATTGTTTACTGGTTCGGTATCGAGCAGACGCGCTCGGTGTGGATCGGCGGCAATCGTGTTTACGAACGCTGAGCGGGAAGAAAGCGGCGAATTCCCAAATCCCAGGCCGCGGCGCCAATGACCCCACCAAGGAGCGGCCCGACAATCGGGACCCAGAACACCAGTGATCCGTCCGTCAATCCGTTGTTCTTAAAGCCCGCGAGGACTGTGAATAACCGCGGACCGAAGTCGCGCGCCGGATTGATGGCGTATCCGTGCATGCCGCCGAACGACATACCGATCACCACCACTACCAACCCGATCAACAGCGGCTGCAGCATTGCCGGCGGCTGGTTGCGCTCATCCACGATGGCGAAGATCATGAGCAGAAGCAGAGCCGTGCCGATGACCTGATCCAGAAAACCGGCGGACAGTTCCTGTGGGAATGCCGGAAATGTCGTAAATATACCGGCTGTCTGTTGGAGCGCCGGGTCAACTTTCAGGAATGCGGGCCGGTAATTCCAGAAAACCAGAGCCGATCCGGCGAACGCGCCCGCGGTTTGCGCGACGAAATAAGGCAGCACGCGGACCCAGGAGAAGCCCCGGAATACCGCCAGGGCCAGCGTCACGGCCGGATTCAGGTGCGCCCCGCTGATGCGGCCGGCGATGTAGATGCCCATGGTGACCGCGAGGCCCCAGGCGATGGTGATGTTCGTATAGCCGCCCTTGACCACCTCGCCGGGAATGCCTTTGCCGAACAGCATGGTCATGGCCACCACGCCGTTGCCGAACATGATCAGCACCATGGTTCCGAGAAACTCGGCCATGAGTTCACCCGCCAGCCCTTTGCGCATGCAGAGGGCACTATAGCACGGAGATGTTCACAGGACTGTTGACTCTGACGTAACGTCAGGCCTCAAGATGATGAAAGTGTATCGGGTACATGAGTTCGCTGAACTGGCCGGCGTCACCGTACGTGCGCTGCACCACTATGATCGGCTGGATCTGCTGAAACCCGCGCGGACCGAAGCGGGCTATCGCGCCTATATCGAGCGGGATCTGGAACGCCTCGAACAGATTGTCGCGCTGCGCTTTGTTGGCGTTCCGCTGAAGCAAATCAGGGCGCTGCTCGATGGCAAGGCCGTTCCGCTGGTGGATGCGCTGCGAGGCCAGCGTGCAGTGCTGCTGGAGAAACGGCGTCAGCTCGATCGCGCTATTGAGGCGATCCGGGACGCCGAACTGGCGATCGAAGCCGGCAAGCCGGCCGAGGCCGCAATCACGGGAAAGATCGTGGAGGCAATCAGGATGCAGGACAACACGGAGTTTCGAAAAAAGTATTTCAGCGAGGAAGCCTGGGCGAGTCTGGCGCAACTGCGCGAAACCAGGAGCGAGGCTGCGGCCCTTCGCAGATGGCAGCGGTGGAAGGAGCTGTATCGCGACATTGAAGCTCGCATCGACGCGGACCCGGCGGGCGCGGAGGCGCAGGCGCTCGTCGAACGCTGGATGGATCTGATGCACGAGGGGACCGGCGGCGATGCGGAAATTCAGGCCGGCTTCCGAACAGCGTGGGCGCATCGCGAGGAATGGCCCGGCGAAGAGCGGGAAACCACCGACCGATATAACCTGGAGAAGATATCCGCCTTCATCGGCCGCGCGATGGAGGCGGCCTGGAAGAAGTATTACAGCGACGACGCCTGGGTCGCGCTGAGGAAGAGACAGGAGGAGTTAACGCCGGAGGAGAAGGAGCGGGACGCGGCGCTATGGCGCGATCTGTATCGCGATATCGCAAACGCGGTGCGCGAAGGAACGGCGGCCGAGCGTGAGCGGGAATTCGTTCGCCGCTGGCGCGAACTAATCGAGCCGGTCGCCGCGGGAGATCCGGAGATCTTCGCCCGCGCGCGCCGGATGCGCCTCGACTACCGGAACTGGCCGGCGTGGCTGAAGAGACAACTGGCGTCGCTCCGGGGCGTCACCGTCGAGGATCTCGACGGGATAAACGCGTTCATGGAACAGACGCTGGATCAGGGCTGAAACTCACTGACGGTCCACTGCGATAAGATGCAATTTCTTCGCTATGACACGACGTGATCTTTTGAAGAGCGGAATTGTGCTTCCGGTCGCGCTTGCGGCGCAATCGACGACTGGTCCGGCGCCGACGGGCGGCTCACTGGCCCCTCGCGAGCATCTGCTGCTGGATTTCGGCTGGCGTTTTCATCTGGGCAATGCGGACGATCCCGCGAAGGACTTCGGCTTCGGCGCGAATGGAGAGACCTTCGCCAAGACCGGCACGCTCGCCGCGCCCGGCAAGCGGGAGTTCGACGACAGCGCGTGGACGAAGATCGATCTGCCGCACGACTGGGCCGTGGAACTCCCTTTCGTCAACGAGAGGAACCTGATCTCGCACGGATGCAAGCCGCTCGGCCGCGCGCATCCCGAGACGAGCATTGGCTGGTATCGGAAAACCTTCGAGCTGCCGGCGTCCGACAAGGGCCGGCGCATCTCGCTCGAATTCGACGGCGTCTACCGGGATTCGGTGGTCATCTTCAACAACACCTACCTCGGCCGTAACATGAGCGGGTACGCGCCGGTCCGTTATGACGTGACCGATTTCGCGAATTACGGCAGCGTCAACACAGTGGTGGTGCGCGTGGACGCCACCCTCAGCGAAGGCTGGTTCTATGAGGGCGCGGGCATCTACCGGCACGTCTGGCTGACGAAGACCGATCCGCTGCACGTTGCTCCGCATGGAACATTCGTGCGCTCGGATGTTCGCGAGGGTGAAGCGACCGTTTTCATCACCACCGACCTGCGCAACGAGTCCGGCGAGGAGCGGCGCTGCAGAGTTTCGTCGGCGATTGTCGATGCATCGGGCAATGCCATTGCCGCTGCTCACGCCGAGTCGGGCCGTCTGGACCCATGGGTACGCCAGAGCTTCGAGCAGAAAGTGAACGTCCGCAATCCCGGCCTGTGGTCCGTCGAAGAGCCACGCGTGTACAAGCTGCTGACCACCGTGGAAGGAGATGGCGGTGTGGTGGACCGTTATGAGACCACGTTCGGCATTCGCAGCATCCGCTACGACGCCGACCAGGGCTTCTTCCTGAACGGGAAGCACGTGGAGATGAAGGGCACGTGCAATCATCAGGACCACGCCGGCGTGGGCGCTGCGCTGCCCGATCGCACTCAGTATTACCGCGTCGAGCGCCTGAAGGACATGGGCTCGAACGCGTACCGCACGTCTCATAACCCGCCGACGCCGGAACTGCTCGACGCCTGTGACCGCCTGGGCATGCTGGTGATGGACGAAACGCGCATGTTCTCGTCGTCGCCCGAGGGACTGAGCCAGATCGAGCGGATGGTGCTGCGCGACCGCAATCATCCGTGCGTCGTGATCTGGTCGATCGGGAATGAGGAGCCGTTACAGGGGACGGAGGAGGGCGCCCGCATCGCCGAGACGATGAAGCGTCTGGTGGCGAGGCTCGATCCGACGCGGCCCATCACAGAGGCCATGAACTCCGGTTACCGCGGCAAAGGGCTGAACAACGTGGTGGATGTTCAGGGCTTCAACTACAACATGAAGGAGATCGATCCCTACCATGCGGCGCATCCGCGTCAGCCGATGGTGGGCACCGAAACGGCCAGTACGGTTTCGACGCGCGGCATTTACGCGAACGACAAACAGAAGGGCTACGTCAGCGCGTATGACGTGAATTATCCGGGCTGGGCCGACACCGCCGAGTCGTGGTGGAAGCTCTACGCACAGCGCGCGTTCCTTGCGGGCGGGTACGCGTGGACCGGCTTCGATTATCGCGGCGAGCCCACGCCGTACGGCTGGCCCTGCATCAGCTCACACTTCGGCATCATGGACACCTGCGGCTACCCGAAGGACAACTTCTATTACTACAAGGCGTGGTGGGGCTCTGAGCCGGTGCTGCATCTGTTCCCGCACTGGAACTGGCCTGCGCGCGAGGGCGAGGAAATCGACGTGTGGTGCCACACCAATCTGGATCGCGTGGAGTTGTTCGTGAACGGACAGAGCGCGGGCGCGCAGGACGTGGCGCGGAACTCGCACGCGGCCTGGAAGGTGAAGTACGCCGTGGGGCTGATCGAGGCGCGCGGATACAAGGATGGCCAGGTTGTGCTGACGGCGAAGCGCGAGACTACCGGCGCGCCGGCGAGCATTGTCCTACGGCCGGACCGGCAGCGCATCGCCGCCGATGGCGAAGACGTATCGCTGGTGGCGGTGGAGGTGGTGGACAGCAAGGGCCGCATCGTCTCCACGGCCGGCAACCTGGTGACGTTCGCGGTATCGGGAAACGGTCGGCTGATTGGGGTCGGCAACGGCGATCCGAGCTGCCACGAGCCTGACCACGGCAGCAAGCGAAGCGCGTTCAACGGCCTGTGCATGGCCATCGTGCAGGCATCGAAGCAGGAAGGCGAGCTGAAGCTGGTGGCGATATCGCCCGGGTTGAAAGGCGGCGCAGTGACCATCACCTGCGAACCGGCGACGCCAAGAGCAACGGCATAGAGCAGGCACAGTAGAGCAGGCCTTCGGCCTGCACTATATAATCGGTGCTTCAGGGATCATTACTGCCATGCTGCACCGCGTCAGCGTTGTTTTCGCCCTCCTTGTGTGCGCGCTTGCCAACTCGCAGAATACCGTCTCCGATGCCCGCTACGCGCATCTCGCCCGAGGGGTGAACCTGAATAATGTCTTCCAGTATGGCGATACTTTTCAGATTACCCAGCAGGACGTTGACCTGCTTAAAAGCAACGGCTTCACGTGCGTCCGGCTGCCGGTGGCGCCCGAAGACATCCTGTTCAACTTTACCGACTCACAGACAACAATCGATAGCGAGCTGAAGCGGCTGGATTCCATCGTCGACATGTTAGTGAACGCCGGCATCGCGGTGATGCTGGATTTCCACGCCGACGGCCCGTACGTCACCTACTACTTCGCTGACAACGCCGCGCCGCAGGAGCTCATCAGCACGTGGCAGATGCTCGCCAACCGCTATAAGAATCGCGACCCCGACCTGCTGTTCTTCGAGATCATGAACGAGCCCACCAACCAGTTCACCGAGGCGGAGTGGGACGCCGAACAGACGCAGGTATTACAGGCGATTCACGCGATTGCGCCGGATCACACGGTGCTGGTGACGCCCGTCGATTGGAGCGGCCTGGACGGGCTGGTGGGCATGACGCCGTATTCCGACACCAACGTCATCTACGTGCTGCACGATTACAACCCCATGACTTTCACGCATCAGGGCGCGAACTGGGTTGGTTCCACGGCCATCGAGAATCTTCGCGGCGTTCCCTACCCGTCGTACCTGCCCGATCTGCAGACGCTCATCGACAAAACCACCGACGCAGATCAGCTCACGCTGCTGAAGCAGTATCAGGCCGACGACTGGACCGAGGAGCGTATGAACTGGGACCTGCAATTGGCGGAAGCCTGGGCGAAGAAGTGGGACGTGCGCGTTGAGGTGAACGAGTTCGGCGCGTACAAAACCTACAGCCCGCCCGATTCGCGGGCGCGCTGGATTTACGATATGCGCACGGCGCTGGGAGCGGCCGGTTTCGGATGGTCCATGTGGGATTACGAGAGCGGATTCGATCTGGCCACCGGCAACTCCGGTTCGCGAGCGTTGGACCCTGCCATTGCGGGCGCGCTGGGCGTGCGGGGGTTCAACGCGCCCGCATATCCACAGCGCACCGGTTCGCCGCCCGCGTTCACGGGCGTGCGATCCGTTCAGATTGGCGGCGCGCCGGTGGGCAACGGGTATGCCGAAGGGCTCGTCGTCACAGACCTCAACGGCGACGGCCTCCCTGATCTCGTAATGACGCCGATCAACTGGCCGACGCTGCCCGCCATTCCCGTGCAGATCTTTCTGAACCAGGGAGGCGGCCTGATGTCGCCGGCGCCGTTCAATGGCTCCGTGCCGACACAAAAGTTCGCGTCCGCGATCGTGCCCGGCAAATTCGATAAGTCCGGACACCTCGGCGTGTTCTTCCCCGATCAGGGGCCGACCGATGGATCGGGCGCGCAGAGCAGGCTGGTTCTGCCGAACGGCGGCGCGTCGTGGACGGATGCCACGGGCAACCTGCCGCAACAGAAAACGTCGACCATCGGCGCCGCGGCCGGTGATGTGAATGGCGATGGCGTGGACGATCTGGCGGTATTCTACGGCGGCTCGAACCCGCTGCCCATGCAGCTTCTGCGGAACAACGGGAGTGGCGTATTCGCCAACGACGCGAATGCGTTCCCCGCGTGGGTGACAGATCTGATGAGAGGCGACAACCTGTTCACGTGCGGTGTCTTTGTGCCGCGCGAAGGCACGGGCGTTAACGATCTGGTGGTGGTCGGCTGGAATGGTACGCCCGGCCGTGTGTTCCTGAATGACGGGTCCGGCCATTTCTCCAATGGCGCCTTCCTGCCTCCGCCGCTTCCGGCTGTGGGAGGGCCGGCGACCGGAGGTTGCGCGGCCACCGCGGATCTGGACCGCGATGGGAACGTGGATGTGATCCTCGGGTTCGCGCACACCGGATCGGGTGCGCCGGACGTGGTGCAGATCCTCATGAACAACGGCGACGGCACGTTCCACGACGAGACGGACCTGCGCATTGGAGCGCTGCCGGCCTCAAATGGCGGAGTACGCCGGATCTCGCTGGCGACGGGCGGAGCAACGCGGGCATTGCTGCTGACGCGCGTAGGCGATCCGCCGCTGGTGATGGTGGACGATGGCGATGGAGTGTTCGTCAACACGTCCACGTGGAACTCCGCAGGCGCGGCGGGCTGGGTGATCGCGGGGGGCGATCTCAAAAATGACGGGCTGATCGACTTTGTATATGGTGAGGGCGGCGGTGGGGCCACCGTGCAGGCGCAGTTCGCCCGCGCGGCGATGAGCGCCGATGGCGCGGCCCCGCCCGCGGTCACGCACCCGTTCGCGTTCCACTCGAACGACGCGGCTGCCTACTCACCGGTAGCGTCTCCGGGGCAATGGATGGCGGTGTTCGGGGCGAACATTCTGCCGGCTGGAACGGCGGATCAGGTCTGGAACAGCTTCCCGAACGGCACGCTGCCCACCACCACAGGCGGCGTGAGCGTAACTGTGGGCGGCAAGCCGGCCTCCGTCTATTTCGTTTCGACGAAGCAGATCAACGTTCAGGTTCCGGACATTCCGACCGGCGATTACGCTCCGATCTCCATCACTACTCCAACGGGGACGGCGAACAGCACCATTCTGGTGCAGGCGCTTGCGCCGGAGCTGTTCACCATTGGCCAGTCATCGCAGGGCGACACGATGGTGGCGGCCAGAGCGGCTGATGGCACGCTCATTGGCGATCCCGCGGTGTTCCCGAAGGCCCGTGCGGCGCACGCCGGAGAGACGGTAGAGATCTACGGCACCGGATTCGGCGCCACCAATCCCGCGAGCGCCGCGGGAGTGCTGATCACGTCGCGGGTAAAGCTGGCAACGGAGGTGACGGTGACGCTGGCCGGCAGTTCGAGCACGGCTACCGGGTATCTGGTGGGCGCGGGCCTGAACCAGGTGAATATCCACGTGCCCGCGGGCCTCGCGCCGGGCAGCTACACGCTGCAGATGTCGGTGGGCGGCGTCAGCACACAGACCGGAGTGAAGCTGCTGGTGGATTAAGCGCCGATGCGATTGCGCCGCGTGGGGCAGGATTGGATCCTGCGGCCGATTTGCAATCGGCCAGGCGGCTTGAAAAGCCGCCGCAGGCTGAAAGCCCAATGGCATTTAGTTTATTAGAAACAAAACAGAATGAATGACTTACGTTTGAACCAGATCGGCTAACGTGTGTTTGTGGCGCACGCTTCAGCGTGCTGGTGCGAGCTTCAGCTCGCGCTGCCGGACCGTGGGCTGAAGCCCACAGCAGCACGCTGAAGCGTGCGCCACGTAGAATCAGCAACTTACGATCTGTGCAGAAAACTATATGACATTAGGCTGAAAGCCTGCCCCACTCCGAACACGGTCGTGGCTCTCTTGCGGTCCGCGGGCGCCGGTGGCAGTGCCACCCTTCTGTGAGATGATCGTCACGTCGATGGAGAAGGCGTGATCTCCTGGGTCAGAGCCCACCGGAACCTCCTGATCGCGCAGGCCGTCGCGGTGCTCGCACTTGTGTTGCTGTGGACGGGTTTGCAGGGGATATGGCGAGAGAATCAGAATTTCGATTACACGACGTATTACGAGCCCGTAGCGCGGCGGCTTCTGGCAGGCGTAGGATTCCGTGAGCCGAGCGGCGCGCCCGCGGCATTTTATCCTCCCGGGTTTTCGCTTTATCTGGCCGGAATATTCGGCGTCGCGCAGGCCATCGGTATTTCGGAACAGCTCGCCCTTCGGTCCGCCATTCTCCTCTGTACCGTGGTTTCGGTGTCTCTGCTGTACGCGGCGGTGAAGCTGATTTTCGACGAACCGACTGCCTTTATCGCAGCACTGCTGTGGGCCACCTACCCGTTCTTCCTGTGGCTCGGCAAGCAGCCTAATTCCGAGACGCCGTTCATGGTGTTCTTTCTCGCGGCCATATATACGCTTGTGCGCACGTGTCTGGCGCCGAGGCCGGCCTGGACGTGGGCCGCCTTCACGGGAGTGTTTGTCGGGCTCGCTTCGCTGGTGCGGCCCATCGCGGTGGTGTACGCGCTCGTCTGCTGTATCGGGCTCTGGCTGATGGCGCGGAGCGTGTCCCGGCCGGCGCGAGTGCTGCTCGTGCTGTGTCTTGTGGCCGGAAACGTCGCGGCGGTGCTGCCGTGGGAGGCGTGGGTCTACGCGCAGGATGGCGAGCGCATTCTGCTGGACCGCAATTCCGGCTGGTCGCTGATTGACGGCATGACATTCGCGCTGCATCCGCGCGCCAGTGGCGTGCAACTCGAGGTCGGCCCGGACGTTCGCGACCTGATGGAAAAAGCGGATCGGAATCGGGATCAGGTGAGCAGCGTTGGCGCGCTCGTGAGATTCCTCGCTTCCGAAGCACGGCAGCGGCCGCTTGCGGTGGCGCGCTTAATGTTCCTGAAGGCCAGACGAGCGTGGTATGGCACGAACGCTCAATGGCTCGAGAGCGGAACGGCGGCGGTGCAGATCGTCTATCTTGCTCTGGCCGTCGCCGGCCTCGTTCTTCTGATCAGATCCGGAGATGCGGTGCGGCGCGGGTTCGCGGCGTTCGCCGTCGCCACTGTCTTGTACTTCTGGGGAATGGCCGTGCTGGTTCTTCCGTTGCTGCGGTACATGATTCCAGCCATGAGCCTGCTGATGGTTTTGATTGCGGTGTTGTGCAGGTGGGTGGCGAACCGGATGCGGGCCCCGGCGGAAACGCCTGCTCCACGACGTTAGGTTAGGCGGCCGGCGGCCTGACCTCCGGGACGCGAATCGGGATCAGCCGCAGATCGCGGACGAACAGTTCGTACTCGGCGTGCCGGCGTTCCTCATCGGGCATGCGCAGCAGCGCGGACGGATGCACGGTGGCCATGACGATCCGCCCCTCGCCGGAGTCCACGAACTCGCCGCGATGCTGCGTAAGGCGAAACGCGCGGCCCAGCAGCGACAGCGCCGCAGTAGCGCCAAGACAGACGATCAGCTCCGGTTCCACCACGTCGATCTCCGCATCCAGCCAGGGACGGCAGGCGAACACCTGCGCAGCATTCGGCTTCCCATGGATCCGCCGCTTGCCGCGGGCTTCGAATTTGAAGTGCTTCACCGCATTGGTGACGTACACGCGAGCGCGATCGACGCCCGCATCGGCCAGAGCGCGGTCCAGTAGCTTTCCGGCGGGCCCCACGAACGGTTTCCCGGCCAGGTCTTCGGCGTCGCCGGGCTGCTCGCCCACCATCAGCACGCGCGCATCTTCGGGACCTTCGCCGAAGACTGTCTGCGTGGCGTTGCGGTACAGATCGCAACCCTCACATTTTTTCGCGGCGCGGGCGAGCTTAGGGAGGGTAGGATGGTCGGGAACCCAGGGCTCCGCGGTCGGCTTTTCAACGCTGGTCATCTGTCTATTGGACCCGCCTTCGCCAGGCTTGTTACCACCGGCAACGCCGGCGCCGTCTGAAAAGATAAAATGAGTGCAGCAGGACCGACCGGGACGGAGAACTTAAAGCATTTGCAACAGACTGGGGACTCGCACGTCGCGCCGCGCACGCCCATTGAGGAGCAACTGGCGCACATCTGGTCCGATCTGCTGGGCATCCCGAATCCCGGCGTAAACGATCACTTCTTCGATCTGGGCGGGCACTCTCTGCTCGCGGTGCAACTGCTCTCCATCATCCAGCACACGTGGAACGTTCAGCTCTCACCCGAGATCGTCTACGATGGCGCGCTCACGGTGGCCGAGTTGGCGAAGGCCATTGAGCTCGCGGAGCTCCAGCAACTCAGCCCCGGGGAGTACGCCTCGCTGCTGGCCGAAGTTGAGGCATTATCCGACGAGGAGGCGCGCGCTTTGCTGGCTGCCGAGGAGAGCGCGCCTGAGCCCCGCAACGGAGAGGGCTGACATTGCCCGGCCCATGCGCGTTCTGCTGACGTCGCGCGCGTCATACGATCCGCCGCGGGGCGGCTCCACGCGAAGCAATCTGGTGTGGTTGTGCGAACTGGCGCGCCGCGGACACGAATGTCACGTAGTGGCCGCCGGGGAGCGCGAGCTGCAATCGCACGCCATGCGCCTGCACGTCGCCCGCACACCCGAAGAGCAGACGGCGCTCTTCGAGCAGACGATGCACCATCTCGAGCCGGATCGCGTGCTGGTGTCCAGTGAGGATCTGAGTCACATACTGCTCCGGCGCGCCCTGGCGCTGGCGCCCGATCGCGTGGTTTGGCTGGCGCACACGCCGCAGTTCTTTCCGTTCGGCCCGGAGAGCTGGAACGCGGAACCGGACGGCGTTGAACTGGTGCGGCGGGCGGCGGGCGTGGTGGTGATTGGCCGTTACATGGCGGATTATATTGAGCGGCACGCGGACGTGCGGCCGGCGGTGATCCATCCGCCGATTTACGACGACGGCCCGTTCGAGCGATTCGATACGTTCGCGGACGGCGCGGTAACCATGATCAATCCGTGTCCGGTAAAGGGCATCTCGATTTTTGCCGGTCTCGCGCGGGCGCTGCCGGACGTGAGCTTCACAGCGCTGCCCGGCTGGGGAACGACATCGGACGATCTGCGCACGCTGGCCTCGGTCCCGAACGTCACAATCACTCACGCGTACGAGTACATTGCCGACCTGTTGCGGCGCACCAGCGTGCTGCTGATGCCATCGCTCTGGTACGAAGGGTTTGGCCTGATTGTGATGGAGGCGATGCTGCGCGGCATTCCCGTTGTCGCCAGCGATTCCGGCGGCCTGAAAGAGGCGAAACAGGGGACGGCATACGTAATTCCGGTGCAGCCCATCCGCGCGTATGAGCAGGCCTGGGACGAGCGGCACATGCCCCGCGCCGTTCTACCCGAACAGGATCTCACTCCGTGGATGGAAGCAGTGCAGAAGCTTACGTCCGATCGCGCGTCCTGGCGGGACGAGAGCGACCGTTCGCGCGCCGCGGCGCTGGAATTCGTTGCCTCCATCGATGCCGGCGCGCTGGAGCGGTTTCTGCTGGACCTTCGGCCCGTAACCGCGAACCCACCGCCCGCACGGCACGAGCTGACGGCGGCGAAACGGGAACTGCTTTTGAAACGCCTCCGCGGGGCGGGAAAGGACTCCTGAGCCGGTGCGAATATTGCTGGCGCACAATTCGTTGTTCTTCCCGTCGCACGGCGGCGGCGACAAATCGAACCGCCTGCTGATGGAGGCGCTGGCGCAGGCAGGGCATGAGTGCCTGGTGGTGGCGCGCATTGCGAGCTTTGGCGAAGGCGAAGAGGAACACTTCCTCGATGAGCTCGGCGCCCGCGGCGTTCCTGTGGAATCGACAAAAGGCGGCATTGTTGTTTTCAGACACGGCGGCGTCCGCGTTCACACCGTCACCAGCCATGCGAACCTGCGCGCATACTTCAGTTCGCAGATCGACGAGTTTCAGCCGGATATCATCCTCACGTCCACCGACGACCCGGCGCAGGTGATGCTGGAAGCGGCGCTGAAGGCAGAGCGGGCGCGCGTGGTTTACATGGTGCGCGCGACCATCGCGCTTCCATTCGGGCCCGATGCGGCTTTTCCCAGCGCGGCCAAAACCGAATCGCTGCGCCGCGTGGACGGCATGGTGGGCGTGAGCCAGTACACGGCCGATTACGTGCGCCGGCACTCCGGTATCCAGGCGGTGCACGTCCCCATCTCCATGCAGGACAAAAGCCCCATCCCCGCTCTCGGCCGCTTCGATAACGAATTCGTGGTGATGGTGAATCCGTGCGTGGTGAAGGGCGTGTCCATCTTTCTGGCGCTCGCGGACGCGCTTCCGGAGGTCGGCTTTGCCGGGGTTCCGACGTGGGGAACCACCGAAGAAGACATCGCCGCTTTGAACGCGCGCGCGAACGTCACGGTGCTGGAACCGGACGACAACATCGACAATATCCTGCGGCGCGCCCGCGTGTTGTTGTTACCGTCCATCTGGGCGGAGGCTCGCGCGCGGATCCCGGTGGAGGCAATGCTGCGCGGAGTTCCCGCGCTTGCGGCCGACGTCGGCGGGATTCCCGAGGCGATGATGGGCGTGCCGTATCTGCTGTCGGTGAACATGATTCAGCGATACAAGCCGGAGGTGAACGAGCAGATGGTGCCGGTGGCCGAGGCGCCGCCGCAGGACATCGGCCCATGGCTTGACGCGCTGAAGCGGCTCACGTCGGATCGAGAGCATTGGGAGGAATTGTCTGCGCTGGGGCGCCGCAAGGCGCTCGAATATGTCGACAACCTCAATGTCGGCGCGCTGGTGGAGTATCTGGAAGGCGTTCGCGGCGCAGCCATTCGAGCCCGTGTGGCTCCCGCGGGAAGCACTGGTGCGAGCACCGGCACTCCGTCATTGTCGCCGGAAAAGCGGCGCCTTCTGGCTGCGCGCGCGCACCGGGCCCTGTGGTTTCCGATCGTCCGCGGGGAGGCGCCGCGCCTGTTCTGTCTTCCGTTTGCCGGGGCCGGCGTGTGGCCGTTCCGGCAGTGGGCGGAACAGTTGCCTGACGTTTCGTTGGTTCCCGTGCTGCTGCCAGGCCGGGAAATGCGTCTGCATGAGACGCCGTTCGACAGCATGGCCGCGTTGATCGCCGCGCTGGAGCGCGAGATCGCGCCCCTGCTCACACGGCCTTTTGCGCTGTATGGGCACAGCATGGGCGCCGTGATTGCGTTCGAGCTGGCGCGAGCGCTTCGACGATCGGGCCGGCGAATGCCCGCGGGTGTGTTCGTCTCGGGAGCGCGCGCGCCGCAGTTTCGCCGCAATCATGTGCCGCCGCCCGCGCCCACTGACGACGAGTTGATGGCCGAGTTGCGCCGGCTGGAAAGCGTACCGCGCGATCTGCTGGAGAGCCCGGGGTTCACGGAGGCCGCGCTGCCCGCCCTGCGCGCCGATACGGCGCTTTTCCGAAACTACATCTACGCGGAGGAAGCGCCGCTCGGAATCCCGATTTGCGCGTACAGCGGCGCCAGCGATCCGAACGTGACGCCGGAACACATCGAGGCTTGGCGCGAGCAGACGAAATCGTCATTCGCGTCCACGATGCTTCCGGGCGGCCACTTCTTTATCGACTCGGCTCGGGCGGAATTTCTGGCGAAGCTGGGCGAGGATATTGCGGGCGTTTTGAAGCCGGTCACTTCGGCGACGTCACCTGAAAATCGGCCTTGAGGAACTCCCAGTCCGGAAGCTCGTAGATCCGCAGCTTCGTGGGAGCAGTGACCGTGACGTCCTTCAGTTCGCTGGGCCCGAGGCCCTGCACTGCGACGGGGAATGAGAACAGCGGCGGATCGCCGGGGCGCGCGGTTACGGCGCGAACATTCACCTGCAGGCCGATGTCGCCGAGATCCGCTTCGGAGTGATTGATTACCGCGAAGCGAATCTCCACAGTACCGGGGCTTTTCTCATTGAGACGAAAGCCTGCCAGCTCGATATACTTCGCCACCGGGTTTGAGCTGGCAGTGGTGGATGGCGCGTTCTGCAATGAAGCTGCCTGGCTGCCCGTTGGCCGTGCCGGCTGCGGCGCCGAAGAACAACCGGCCAGAAAAACAGCGGCAAGCAGGAATCCTGCGCGTTGTCTCATGAATCCAACTTACACGACCGGCGTGTCCGGCGGCTTTGACCAGGCCGGGTAATCCTGCGGAGCGCGAAAGTTTCGCGCGATAATGTAAGAAATGTTTCGGACAGTGCGCGAGCAGTTTCAAACCATTTTCCGGGAAGACCCGGCCGCGCGCAGCGTGCTCGAAATTATTCTCTGTTATCCGGGATTTCACGCCGTGCTCATGCACCGGACCGCGCATGGGCTGTGGATACGCGGCATCCGGCTGCCCGCCCGCGTTCTCTCGCAGATAAATCGGTTCATCACCGGCGTGGAGATTCACCCGGGAGCCACCATCGGACGCCGGTTCTTTATCGATCACGGCATGGGCGTGGTGATTGGCGAGACCACCGAGATTGGCGACGATGTGCTGATGTACCAGAACGTGACTCTGGGCGGCACCGGCGACGAGCGCGGCAAACGCCATCCCACCATCGGCAACAATGTCGTGCTCGGCACAGGAGCGAAGGTGCTGGGCAACATCACCGTGGGCAACCATGTGAAGGTGGGGGCGGGCTCCGTGGTCGTCCACCCCGTGCCCGATTACTCTACTGTGGTTGGCGTGCCGGGACGCGTCGTCAGAACGCGCGGCGACGCCGAGAAGACGCTGGAGCACGGCAATCTGCCCGATCCCGAGGGACAACTGATCGAATCGCTCACCGATCGGATCGAACACCTTGAGAACGCCGTGAAGGCGTTGCTCGACGAGCGTGCGCCGGCATCCAGGCGGTGACGCTTCTGAAAGCCTGCTCTACTTAAACGCGTAGCGGAAGCTGTTGCGCGCGATCGCCGCCAGTTCCTCATCCGTGAAGCCGAACTTCTCCGCCGCGATCTCGTACTCCCGCGCAATCGAGGTTTCAAAAAGCGCCGGGTCGTCCGCATCCAGCACGATGGGCACGCCCGCGTCGAACAGGCGCCGCACTGGGTGCTGTTCGACCGACGGCACAGCGCCTGTGCACACGTTGCTGGTGATGCAAATCTCCAGCGGGATGTCGCGCGCACGCAGCTCTGCCATCAGCTGAGCGTCGCCGGCAGCCGCGATTCCGTGACCGATGCGCTCGGCGCCGATCGCCAGCGCGGCGCGAATCGACTCCGGGCCGGCCGTCTCGCCGGCATGGCAGGTCAGCCGCAATCCGCTCTCGCGGCAATACCGGTAGACGTCGCCGAACCACTCCGCCGGGCCGCGCGCCTCGTCTCCACCAATGCCGAACGCTACTACGCCATCGTCCCGATGCTGCACCGCGAAGCCCGCCACCTCCATGGCCTTCTCCGCGCCGAACTGCCGCACCGCGTCGAGAATCCAGAATGCCGGAAGCGCCGCCCGCCGGCACTCGCCGCGGATTGCGTCGTAGATGGCCGCAAGGTCCTGGCCCTTCCATAGAATCACGCCTGCCGACAGAGTAATCTCCGCGTAACTGACCCCCTCGGAGGCGAGTCTCCTGAGCAGTTCCCGCGTCGCCAGCGCGTAATGCTCCGGCGTCTGCAGGCGGCGCACCAGCCATATGTACGATTCGATAAAAGCGGCGAACGAGCCCCGGCGCAGGTTCGCTGCAATCTCCTCACGCGTGAGCGAAGGGTCGATCTCGCGGATCGTTTCCGGCCAGATGGAGCCTTCCAGATGCAGGTGCAGCGACGCCTTCGGCAATGCGGCAAAACGCGCGGACATTCCCTGACATAATAAACTGCGATGACGCAAAGCGAGATAGAGGCCATCGTCGGCGGGTGGTACGGTGATGCGTTTCGCGTGCTGGGGCCGCATCGCGGAGAGGACGGCGGATGGGAGATCCGCGCCTTTCAGCCGCAGGCTTCCGATGCGTTCGTCGTCACCGGCGAAGAGCGCATCGCGATGGAGAAGCTCGACCCGCAGGGATTTTTCCGCGCGCGCCTCGACAAAGAACCGGACCATTACCGGCTGCGGCTGAAGCTGTGGGGCGGGGCGGAGATGGAGATTGAGGACGCATATCGCTTCCCTCCGCTGCTGACGCCCTTTGAGTTGCACCTTCATTCGGAGGGCACCAACTTCGAAGCGTGGCGAACACTGGGCGCGCACATCACCGAGTCGGAGGGCGTGCCGGGCGTGCGCTTCGCGGTTTGGGCTCCCAACGCGCTGGTGGTCAGCGTCACCGCGGATTTCAACGAGTGGGACACGCGGCGTCATCCCATGCGCCTGCGCGAGGGCGGCGTATGGGAGATCTTCATCCCGAACATCGGGGCGGGCGCCCACTATAAGTACTCGGTGCGCTCGAAGTTCTTCGGCTATCATCAGCTGAAGGCCGACCCGTTCGCGTTCGCGTGCGAGGACCCGCCCAAATCAGCGTCGATCGTGGCGAAGCTCGAATCGTACGAATGGCGCGACCGGAAATGGCTGGAGGAGCGCGGCCGCACCGACTGGCTAAGGCAGCCTGTGTCGACTTACGAAGTCCACCTCGGCTCCTGGCTGCGGGGACCGCGCAACGAGGCGCTCACCTACCGCGAGCTGGCCACCAGTCTGGTGGAGTATGTCAAGCGTTTGGGCTACACACATATCGAGTTACTGCCCATCATGGAGCATCCCTACTCCGGCTCCTGGGGTTATCAGGTAACGGGTTACTACACCCCTACCGCTCGTTTCGGGCCGCCCGAAGATTTCATGTATTTCGTCGACTGCTGCCATCAGGCCGGCATCGGGGTAATTGTCGACTGGGTGCCGGCGCACTTCCCGAAGGACGCGCATGGCCTGGCATTTTTCGACGGGACCGCGCTCTATGAACACGCCGACCCACGCAAGGGCGAGCACAAAGACTGGGGCACGCTGATTTTCAACTTCGGCCGGAATGAGGTGCGCTCGTTCCTCATCGCGAACGCCATGTTCTGGTTGAAGGAGTACCACATCGACGGTCTGCGCGTTGACGCCGTCGCTTCCATGTTGTATCTGGATTACTCGCGCAAAGCCGGCGAGTGGGTTCCAAATATGTATGGCGGCAATGAGAATCTGGAGGCTATCGACTTTCTCAAACGCTTTAACGAGCTGGCCCACACGGTTCCCGGCGCCCTGACCATCGCCGAGGAATCCACCGCGTTCACCGGCGTGTCAAAGCCCGTGTATCTCAACGGTCTGGGTTTCACCATGAAGTGGAACATGGGGTGGATGCACGACATGCTCAGTTACTTTTCGAACGATCCGATTTACCGCCGCTATCATCACCACAACATCACCTTCAGCATGCTGTACGCGTTCACTGAGAACTTCGTCCTGCCTATCTCGCACGATGAGGTGGTTCACGGAAAGGGCGCGCTGCTGGCCAAGATGCCTGGCGACGTATGGCAGAAGTTCGCAAATGTGCGCGCGTTTCTCACGTACATGTACATGCATCCCGGCAAGAAGCTTCTGTTCATGGGTTCGGAAATCGGTCAGTGGAACGAATGGAATCACGACCGCAGCGTGGAATGGGAGCTGCTGCAGTACGACAATCATCGCCGGCTGCAGACCTTTGTCGGCGATCTGAATCGTTTCTATCGCGCGCATCCGGAGCTGTATGAGGTGGATTTCCAATGGCAGGGCTTCGAGTGGGTCGATTTCCGCGATGTGGATAACTCCATCATTACTTTCCTGCGCCGGCCCCAGAGCGGAAAGCCATTCGTGTTAGTGGTATGTAACTTCACCCCGGTGCCGCATGAGAAATATCGCGTGGGAATTCCCGATCCGGGTTACTACCGCGAGGCGTTCAACTCCGATTCGGAATACTATGGCGGATCGAATATGGGCAACGCCGGCGGAGTGCAATCGGAACCTGTTTCGTTCAACAACCACTATCACAGCCTGCCGATCACCCTGCCCCCGCTGGCTGTAGTAGTGTTCGAATCGCCGATCACGTAACTCGTTTTCGAATCGCCCATCGCGTCAGTCGTTACTGAGCCGCGCGCGTGAGCAAGCGGTAACGAACGTTCTAGGGGACCTCTCAGTACCGTCGCGGTTCAGTGACGACCATAAGCAAACGGTCCGCTCGGATTTTCGCTGCCGCAATCGCTGCGCTCGAATTTCGCGTGGCGTGGAAACTCGGGATGCAGGCTAAAAGCCTGCTCTACTGTTCCCGGATGGAAGTAGAGCAGGCTTTCAGCCTGCACGTAACTCGTTGATCGATCCGCGACCAGATTGTACCACGGGCCATGTGTATACTTACTACATCTTATTATGAATCTCCGTTTACTCACGGTCCTGCTTGCCGTTTGGCTGATGCCGTCCGCTGCTCTCGCCGCGAACGATTGCGCCGGACTAGCAAAGCTCACGCTGACGAACACGACCATCACCAGCGCGGAATCCGTTGCCGCGGGCGCCTTCTCGCCTCCGGGCGGTAAACCGATGTCCGGCATTCCTGCCTTCTGCCGGGTCGCCGGCGTAAGTAAACCATCCCCCGAATCGGAAATACAGTTCGAAGTCTGGATGCCCGCAGCCGCATGGAACGGCAAGTTTCAGGGCGTCGGCAACGGCGGCTTCGCAGGCGCCATCGAGTATATGCAGCTCGGAAACGCGGTAAGTCATGGCTATGCGACGGCGTCCACGGATACGGGTCATCATGCCGGCGGCACTGACGCGCGCTGGGCGGCCGGACATCCCGAGAAGATCGTCGATTTCGGATATCGCGCCATTCATTTGACCGCGGTCAACGCCAAAGCAGTCATCGCCGCGTTCTACGGAAAGGAACCGGCGCGATCCTACTTCAGCTCCTGTTCCAACGGCGGACGGCAGGCGTTGATGGAGGCGCAGCGCTTTCCCGCCGACTTCGACGGCATTGCCGCGGGAGCGCCCGCCAACTACTGGACTCACCTGCTCTCCAACGCCGTGTGGGACCTGCAGGCGCTGCAGTCGGATAAAGACAGCTATATCCCGCCGAATAAACTGCCGGCCATTACGGCCGCGGCTCTCGCTGCGTGCGACGCCGCGGATGGCCTGAAGGACAACCTGATCGAGAACCCTGCGCGATGCCGCTTCGATCCCTCCACGCTGTTGTGCGCGGGTGCTGAGACCGACACATGCCTCACGGCGCCGCAGCTGACTGCGCTGAAGAAGCTCTATGCGGGAGGCCGCATGTCGGACGGCGCGCAGTTGTTCCCCGGCTATTCCCCTGGCGGCGAAGCTGAACCGGGAGGCTGGGCGCTCTGGATCACGGGCTCGGCGCCCAGCCACAGCCTGATGTACGCGTTCGGAACGCAGTTCTTCATCAACATGCTGTACAACGATCCCGCGTGGGATTTCCATAGCTTCACTGTCGATCGCGACACGAAGAACGCGGACGACAAGCTGGCCGGCGCTCTGAACGCCACGAACCCCGATCTGAGCCGGTTCGAGGCCCGCGGAGGAAAGCTGATCCTCTATCACGGCTGGAGCGATGCCGCGATCGCGCCCCGGAATACGATTAATTACTACGAAAGCGTGACGGCAAAGATGGGCTCTGGCAAGGTCCATGATTTTGTGCGCCTGTTCATGGCGCCGGGCGTGCAGCACTGCTTCGGCGGTTCCGGCCCGAACAGCTTTGGCCAGCTCGGCCCGACGGGCGCCGACCCCGATCACGACATCGACGCGGCGCTGGAACAGTGGGTGGAGAAAGGCGTCGCGCCGGAACGGATTATCGCGACAAAACGCGCCAGCGACCTCAACGCTTCCAGCGCGGTGGTGCGCACGCGGCCGCTGTGCTCCTGGCCGCTCGTGGCTCGCTACAAGGGCACAGGCAGCGTGGACGACGCCGCGAACTTCACGTGCGCGGCTGAGAGCAAGTAGGGATGTGGGGCGGGCCCCCGGCCTGCGGCCGACGCCCTCGTCGGCCTTTTCGAACTACCGGGAGTGCCGGGCCGGGGGCCCGGCGATCGGGTAGGAGGAGCCTCACGGCCCCGTCCTCCCACACCACCGTACGTACTTGGCGTATACGGCGGTTTCGTTTAATGTTGTAACGACGCATATCGCGAGAGCAGGGAGACGAGTCCCTGAGATGAGAACCAGTCCGTCGACATGGCCCGATGAACCGGCGGGGAGCAGGCCAAACGCCACGGCCCTTTCCCTGAACCGGCGATACGAGCGGCCGAGGACGCGGACAGCCCCAGTTTACGGAGGAAAGCTCCGATGGACCGGCCGCGTTTGCGTTGTTTGAGGCGATAGCAGCGCAGCTTGCGCCGAATCCACTCGTCCATGCACTGAAGTTCGAACCGACAAGCCGCGTAGCGGTAGTAGTTGATCCAGCCAGTGGTGAAGCGGTTGAGTTCGACGATCACTTGCGCAAAACTGACGCCCCGATTGCGACGGGTGATCTGCCGGATTCTCTCCTTCGCGCGTTTCACGCTCTTGGGAGAGATGCCGAGTTTTCCGTTCAACAGCAGCCGATGGCCAAGGAACTTGCGTTCCCCGATCGGAGCGACGGCGCTCTTGTCACGGTTCACCCGGAGTTTGAGTTTCCCTTCCAGAAACCCGACGACCGATTCCATCACCCGCTGCCCCGCGGCCAGCGATCGCACGTAGATATTGCAGTCGTCGGCGTAGCGGCAGAAGCGATGTCCCCGGCTGTCCAGTAACTGGTCGAGATCATCCAGCAGGATGTTGGCCAATAGTGGGGAGAGCGGTCCCCCTTGTGGCGTTCCCTCCTCGCGGGCTACGCACACCCCATCCTGCATCAGACCGGCCTGTAGGAAGCGCCGGAGGATGAGGAGCAGGTGTTTGTCGCCGATCCTGCGCGCGATTCGGGACATGAGAATATCGTGATTGACCCGGTCGAAGAACTTCTCCAGATCAAGATCGACGACAAACTCGCGCCCCTCCTGCGCTACGTATTTCCGCGCCTGTTCCAGAGCCATATGCGGGCTCCGGTGCGGACGGAATCCGTAGCTGGAGTTGGAAAAGGTGGGATCGAAAATCGGATTCAGCACCTGCAGGATCATCTGTTGTACCAGACGATCCACAGCGGCTGGGATTCCTAACTGGCGCTGGCCTCCGTCCGGCTTCGGTATCTGCACTCCCCGTACTGGTTGCGGCCGGTAGGTCCCGTCCAGCAGGGAAGCCGTCAGCGCCCTTTGATTGTTCCGAAGCCAGTCGGCCAGTTCGTGAACGGTCATACCGTCCACGCCCGGCTTACCCTTATTGGAACGAACCCGCCGATACGCACGAACCACGTTCTTCGGGTCGCAAATCTGCTCCATCAAACTGCTCGTCAAGGCTCGTTGTTGGTCGAATGCCGTGAACGTTTGCTGCTGCCCCGGCGTGGCAGGGTCGGTTCCGCCGACCCCGCCTGCGCCCTGGCGCTCCTTGTCTTTCTGCTGCCCTGCGTCCATCGAAGTCTTCCATCTGCTCCTTGCATTAAAGATTCGGCCCTTCATCCGGTTGGATTACTATGGCTTCTGCTGACTTCTCCGCTCCTGTCCCGTCCGGTTGCCCGTGCGGTAGTCCGTGTGTGCGGACCAGAACGGAGATCTCTCGAGGTAAGACATGCCTTCTTCTCCCGGAGGCGTCGGATCTACCCCACAGCGTTCCGAATGACATTCGGGCATCCCCATCCCTGGCTGGGTTACCCACGCTGCGATGGCCTCACATCCGCTTCCTGTACGTCGCCTCCGGGATTTCGTCATCGGCTTTCTTCAGATCCCGCCTCGCGGCGAGCACCCTTGCTTAGACGGATGGTTCCGGTCAATCACGGTCCATAGGGGACTTGCACCCCCTGAATGCACATCACTACTCGACACACCAGGCGAGGCGCCTGCCCCACGGCTGGCTTATTTCAACTCGACGACCGTCGCGCCGGTGCCGCCCTCCGCCGGTGACGCCGCGTAGAATTGCGCAACGTGCGGATTGGTGGCGAGCAGCTCAGCTATGGTCCGGCGCAGCACGCCCATGCCGTGGCCGTGCACGATCCGAACACGATCCACGGATGCCAGCGCGGCGCTGTCGAGGAACTTATCCACCTCATCGCGCGCCTCCTCGGCGTGCTTGCCGATGATGTTGATCTCGCGATACGTGACATCCCACGCGGGCCCGGATGGCTGGTACGAGATGCCTTTCGGCAGCCGCGATTCCTGCGGGCCGGCGGCGGGAACCACCTCCTCGACATCCTCCACATCGATCTGCATCTTCATGAGGCCCGCCTGCACCTCGATGCGGTCTTCCGATAGCCTGCGCAGCACCGTGGCGGGCTCGCGAATGCCGCGGAGCCGGACCCGGGCGCCCTCTTCGATGCGCCGCGGCCGCTCCCGCTCCGGCGTCTGCTGTTTCGGCGCTGACGAAGAGGCGAGCACGGTATCCTGCACCGCCTCCTGAAACTCGCGCCGCGTCCGCGCGACTTTGCGCAGGGCCTGGTCGGCGGCCTTGCGCTGGTCCGCCGTCCCGGCAATCCGCTCGATCGTTTCGCGCGCCTGCGCTTCGAAGCCGGCGATGGCGCGATCGCATCGCTCCTCGATTTCGCGCAGTCTCGCTGCCTCGCGCTGCTCCCACGCTTTCGCCAGCGTCCGCTCGCGCGCGGCGAGCGCCTGCTTCTGCTCTTCCAGCTCGTTCTCGCGGTCGGCGACCCGGCCGATGCGTTCGTGCAGCTCGTCGAGAAAACGCGCGATGTCGCGCTCGTGATGCGTCATGGCGGCGCGCGCCCGGTCGATCAATTCCGGCGCGAGGCCCAGCCGCCCGGCGATTTCGAGGCCCGCGGATTTGCCCGGGGCTCCGGTGCGCAGCACGTAGGTCGGCTCGAGCGTCGCCTCGTCGAAACCCATGGACGCGTTCAGCACGCCCTCGGTGTTCGCCCCGTAAACCTTGATTGCCAGCAGATGCGTGGAAGCCAGAGTGAACGCGCCCGAGAAGCGAAAGCGCTCGAGGATAGCGACTCCCAGCGCGCCGCCCTCTTCCGGATCGGTGGCGCGGCCCAGCTCGTCCAGCAGCACCAGGGATTCGCGCGTGACCTCGTCGAGCATGCGGCGGATATGGTCGATGTGCGCGGAGAAGGTGCTGAGATTCTCCTGAATGGACTGCTGATCGCCGATATCCGCCAATACCTCGCTAAATATCGGGAACTCCGCCTGCTCGGCCGGGACCGGCAACCCCGTCTGCGCCATCAGGGCGAGCAGGCCCACGGTTTTCATGGCCACCGTTTTGCCGCCGGTGTTGGGACCGCTGATGAGCAGAGTGCGGCACTTCTCGTCCAGCTTCAGCGACAAGGGCACCACGGACTTTTTCTGCCGGCGCAGCACGTCTTCGAGCAGCGGATGACGCGCCCGCTCGAGCGTCAGGCGGCGGTCCCACGCGGCAGTGAATGATGGGATCACGCAGCGAAATTCCACCGCGAACCCGGCCTTCGCGAAGAGCAGGTCGAGCTCGCCCAGGACGCGCACCGTCTCGCCGATCGCGACTGCATGCTGCCGCAGCAGCTCGCTCATTTCGCGCAGAATGCGGTGTACCTCGCGCTGTTCGTCCTCGTGCAGCCGCACCACGTCGTTGTTCATCTCGATGGTGTCCAGCGGCTCGATGAACAGCGTGTGCCCGGTGCTGCTGGCGCCGTGCATTACGCCGGGGACGTGGCGCTGCTGGCCGGCCACCACCGGCACCACCAGGCGCTCGTTGCGAATGGTGATGAAATCTTCCTGCAGCACGCCGTCTTCGCGGTGCGCGCGCACAAACCGCTCCAGCATGATCTGAATCTGCTTCCGCTCCTTCTCGATATCGCGGCGGATGCGATTGAGCGCCACGCTGGCGTCGTCGGCCACGGACCCATCGGGCAGAATCTTCCCGCGCAGCTCACGCAGGATCTCGCGCAGGTCGACGATCTGCCGACCCTGAGCGCCCAGCCGCGGAAATCGTTCGGCGGCGGCGGTGAGAATGCCCCGAATCTCCGCGGAGCGCTCCAGCAACTGCGTCATACCGAGGATTTGCCGCGGCTCGAGCACCGCGCCTTCGATGGCTATCATCTGCGCCGTGGCGGCTATATCGGGAATCGAATCGAAGCGGACGCGAATGGCCGCGCCCCGGGACGCCTGCTGCGGCTGCATGGAAAGGCGTACGTAATCGAGGGCTTCACGCACTCCGGCGAGCGTGCTTTCGAGAACGGGCCGGTCGTCAATCGGCTCCACGCGCTCCAGCTCGGCCTGTCCGAGCGCGCTCTGGACGAAGCGGCCGATCAACTGGCGAAGCGATTCGAACTCGAGCAGCTCGAGACTTGCTTTGATCATGAGATATTGGCGGGTTCGGAGTGCTGCGCACGGCGGGCGCGAAAGGCGCGCTCGATCACCGCCAGAGTGCCCTCGGTGACGCGGTAGCCGCCGAGATGGCGCTCGTCCACCCATTCCGCGCGGCTCACATCGCTGGCGGCCGCAAGCTCGCCGCCGGTAACGCTGCACAGATAATCGATCAGCACGTAGTGGAACTCGGTGCGGCCGTCAGCGTCGGGCATGATGCGCTCGAAGACCTCGAATACGGCGGAGGGCTCTACTTCGAGGCCGGTCTCCTCCAGCACCTCGCGGCGGATGCCGTTGGCCAGCGTTTCGCCGGTTTCGAGAATGCCGCCCGGCAACGACCACCATCCCCTGAGCGGCTCCTTGCCGCGCTCCACCAGCAGGATGGCGTCGCCCTGAAATATCAGTGCGCCGACGCCGAGAAAAGGCCGGTCGGGGTAGCGGCGGCTGTCGGCGGTGGCGTACACAACTTCATTGTCTTCCATAACCGTGGGGCAGACGATCGGGTTTATGTCGTCTGCCTCTTCGAGTGCCCGGGCATGGCAGACGACAAAACCCGATCGTCTGCCCCACGGGGAGGCGAAGCGTTAGAATCGAGACTTGCCGGAACCTCAGGTGACAGTGGTGGTGCCTACACTGGCGGCCGGGACGCCGCTGGCGGAATGCCTCGCGTCACTCGATGCTCAGCGGTTCCGCGATTTCGAGATCATTATCGTCGATAACAGCGGGGTGAAACGGGCGCGGCAAACCGTGGGAGCCGGCGCCGCCAGGATTATCGAGAACCCCGACAACGTGGGTTTCGGAGCGGCCATCAATGAAGCCATCCGCGCGTCCTCGGCGCCGTTCATCGCTACTCTGAACGACGACGCCACCGCCGACCCGGGCTGGCTGGAGAGCATGCTGCTGGCCCTGGAAGGGCGTCCCGACGTGGGCATGGTGGCGCCGCAGATCCGCCTTCGCGATTCGGGCGCGCTGGACAGCGCCGGCCTTTGGATATGCGGCGACGGCAGCAGCAAACAGCGCGGCCACGGCGAGCCGCCGGAGAAGTACAACCGCCGGCAGGAGACACTTTTGCCGTCGGGCTGCGCTGCCCTCTACCGCCGGGAAATGCTCGACGAGGTGGGTGGGTTCGATCCCGGGTTCTTCCTCTATTGCGAGGACACCGATCTCGGCCTGCGCGCGCGCTGGAAAGGTTGGGAGTGCCTGTACGTGCCTGCGGCGGTGGTTCATCACGGCTATTCGCAGACCGCCGGCCGGGCGTCGCCAATGAAGGCCTTCTACGTGGAACGCAATCGGTTGTTCCTGCTGGTAAAGAATTTCCCGGCATCCATGCTCCTGCTGGCGCCGCTGTATTCCGCGGCTCGCTACTTCTGGCATGTCGTGTTTCTCATGCGCGGGCGCGGCGCGGCGGCCGAGTTTACGCGTTCGGGCCACCGTGCATCGAAGCTGCCCGGCTACGTGTTCCGCGCCTGGCTCGCGCTGCCGGGCGAACTGGGCCATCTGTGGCGGGAGCGTCGGCGCATCCGCGGAACGGGCCGCCTCACGCCGAAGCAGTACAAGCGGTTGCTGCGGCGCTTCTCCATCGGTCCGAAGCAGGTGGCGGCGCAGTGATTCGTCGCGGCTCCGGCGATGTCCTCATCCTGATTCCGGCATTGAACGAAGAGGCAGCGGTGGCCTCGGTGATTCACGAGGTTCGCGCGGTGATGCCGGACGCGGACATTATCGTGGCCGACGACAGCTCCACCGACAACACCCGCGCCGTGGCGCGCGCCGCCGGCGCCGAAGTGCTCACCCTGCCCGCCCATCTCGGACTCGGAGGCTGCGTGCAGGCCGGGTACAAGCTCGCGTTCGAGCTTGGGTACGGCTATGTGATCCGCGTGGACGGCGACGGCCAGCACGATCCCCAGGACATTCCGAAGATCCTCGACGCGCTTCACAAGACCGGATGCCAGATGGTGATCGGCTCGCGTTTCGTCGCGCGCAACGGCCAGCACACGACGGCGCCGCGCACCATCGGCATCATCATTTTCCGTCTGCTGCTCCGGCCGATTCTGGGCAAAACCGTGCACGATCCCACCTCCGGATTCGTGGGCGTGAACCGCGAGGCGCTGGCCGTGTTCAGCCGCAGCTTTCCGCTCGAGTACCCGGAGATTGAGACGCTGGTAGTGCTGCAGCGCCGGCGCTTTCAGTTCGTCGAGGTGCCCTGCCACATGCGCAAACGCCGCGGCGGCCGAAGCACCATTACGCCGATTCGCTCGTTCTACTACATGGTTCACGTGCTGCTGGGCGTGTTCGTGAATATCCTGAAATTTGAGCGGCGCAGGTGGTTTCGCCGGCCAAAAGGGTGATCTCCTTCTATGGATCGACTGCTGAATGTAATGACGCTGCTGAGCATCGTGCTCATCGTGCTGGTGCTCATCTCCCTTCGCCGGTCGCACATCCGGGTGGAGTATTCGGTGAGCTGGCTGGGCGCAGCGCTGGTGGTGCTCATCCTCTCGCGCGCCCACCGGGTGTTGGAATGGCTGGCCGGATCCCTGGGCGTCACCTATGCGCCGCTCGCTCTGGTTATGCTGGTATTTTGCGTTTTCCTGGTGGTCTTCTACCGGTTCTCAGTGGTGATTTCAGACCTCCGGGACGCAAACATCGCGCTCACCCAGCGCGTCGCTATTCTGGAGTTTCAGCTCAGGTCACTGGATGAGCAGCACCCGTCGTGAATCGATCGAGCCGAAGTCCGCACGGCCGCGGCAAACGAAACCGGGCCGCCCCGCGGGGCCTTCGAAATCCAAAACTCCCGCCGTCGCCATCCCCGCGCAACGTCCATGGTGGCCCTGGCTTCTGGCCGTCGTTGTCGCCGCTATAGCGGTCTTCGAGATCTACGCGCCTGCGCTGCACGGTCCATTCCTGCTCGACGACACCTACGGGCCGTATATGCGGCCCGACGTTTCCGCCATGCCGTTCAGTGTGTGGGTGATGGGGAACCGGCCGCTGCTGGGCCTCAGTTACTGGATGAACTATCAGTGGAGTCAGCAGGACCCGTACACGTATCACCTGATCAATGTTCTACTCCACCTGCTCAACGGCGGTCTGGTGTTCGCCATCCTCTACCGCGTGCTGCGCAGGGTGGGCGTCGAGCACTGGAAGCGCGTGGCGCTTGCGGCGTTCGGAGCCGCGCTGTTTCTGGCGCACCCGCTGCAAACCGAATCGGTGGCGTACGTGGCCAGCCGATCCGAGACGCTGAGCGTCTTCTTTGTGTACCTCGCCTTCGCCATTTTTCTGTGGCGCCGCAGCGATGCGATCTCCTGGCCGTCCTCCATCGCGGTGGTCGCGGCGTTCGGGGCCGCATGCCTCACCAAGGAACACACCGTAATCCTGCCGGCGCTGCTGCTGCTTACCGATTATTTCTGGAACCCTGGTTTTTCGTTCAGCGGCATCCGCCGGAACTGGCGCCTCTACGTTCCCCTCGCGGCGCTGGCCATGGCCGCCGGCGTCGTCGTTCTGCGCCTCCTGACCTCGGCGAGCACTGCCGGCTTCCGCATGCAGGACCTCACCTGGTATCAGTACTTCTTCACGCAATGCCGGGCCATCTGGATCTATCTGGCGAAATTTATCCTGCCGATTCGCCAGAACATCGACTACGATTTCCCGATCTCCGGCAGCATCACCGCTCACGGCGCGCTGTTCGGGCTGATCGGACTCGTGGCTGTTTCGGTCACCGCCTGGGTCTACCGGAAGCGTTTCCCGCTCGCTGGCTACGGCTGGTTCGCGTTTCTCATCCTGATCGCGCCCACGTCATCGTTCGCGCCCATTCGTGATCCGCTTGTAGAACGCCGGCTCTACCTGCCCTTTATCGGATTGCTGTTCATTGTCATGGAACTCCTGCGGCGCTGGCGGGCGAGCCGCACTGTGCTGGTAAGCGCACTGTCGGTGGTGATTGCGCTCGAAGCGGCGGCTGCTTATAACCGCAATCAGCTCTGGGGCGACGCGGCGGCCATGTGGCAGGATGCGGTGTCGAAATCGCCGGGCAAAGAGCGGCCTGAGTTCCAGCTCGCGTCGCTTTATTACAGCGCAGGACGCTGCGCCGAAGCCGCAGACACGTTCGCCAAAGCGCGACCCGAGAAGCCTGATGATGCTCTGCTGCTCGACTGGGGGCTCGCGCTGCAGTGTGCGGGCCGCGGAGATGAGGCGGTTGCAAAGCTCAGGGAGGCGGTGGCGATTCGGCCGTCGGCGCATGCATACACGCAACTGGCGATGGTTTATGCACAACAAGGCCGGTACCCCGAGGCCCTCAACGCCCTTCATGCGGCCTCGACGATGGATCCGAACTACGATCTGATCTACTACTACCGCGGCACGATTTACTTCAAGCAGGGCGACCCGGTTAAAGCCGTGCAGGAATACCATCGAGGATTGGAGCTGAATCCGGGCAACACGCTCATCCGTGGCGCGCTCGCTCAGGCAGAGGCCGCGGCCGGCCCCGGCGCGAGGTGATGCCTCTTCGCATCGGCGTCAACGCTTTATATCTCATCCCCGGCGGTGTTGGCGGCACAGAGGTCTATCTGCGGAATCTGCTGCGCGCGGCGGCGCTCGTGGACGGTGCCAACGAATGGACAATCTTCACGAATCGCGAGACCTGCGATCTGGTTCCCGCAGCGCCGAATTTCACCGAGTCTCGACAGCCCGTGCGCGCGCGGAATCGGCCCTGGCGCATCCTGTGGGAGCAGACCGGGTTGCCGATAGCGGCTGCGCGCCGCGGGATCGACGTGCTGCTGAACCCGGGATTCACTTGTCCGCTGGCTGCGCCGTTCCCGAACGTGACGGTGTTCCACGACCTGCAACATAAGCGTCATCCGGAGTATTTCCGCTGGTTCGATCTTCCGCCGTGGCAATTCCTGCTGTGGGCCGCCGCGCATCGCTCGCGCTCGTTGATTGCCGTGTCGGAGGCCACCCGCGCCGACCTGCGCCGTTATTATGGCGTGGACGCCGGCGTGATCTATCACGGCGTGGAGCCGGAGCTGTTCGACATTGCGGAGAGGCGCGCGCCGCAACGATTCATTCTGTGCCTCTCGACGCTGCATCCGCACAAGAACCTCGAGCGGCTGGTGCGCGCCAGGGCAAAACTCGGCCGCGCGGACTTCCGCCTGGTGATCGCCGGAATGCGCGGCTTCCACGCGGCTCAGATTGAAGCGCTCATCGCGGGGCTCGATCTCGGCGAACAGGTGCGGCTTGCCGGGTGGGTATCACGAGCCGAGGTGCTGGAGTTGCTGCGCACCGCGTGGGGCGTAGTGCAGCCATCGACATTCGAGGGCTTCGGCATGCCGGTACTGGAAGCCATGGCCGCCGGCGTTCCGCTGGTGTGTTCCGACATCCCTCCATTTCGCGAGATCACCCGCGATGACGTGCCGCTGTTCGATCCGCTGGATGAAGCGGCCATCGAGCGCGCTCTGTCGCGATTGCTGGACGCGCCTCCACCCACGGACGCCGCCCGGGAGCGGGCGCGCGGATTCACGTGGGAGCGGGCCGCTCGTCAGACGATCGCGGCCCTGGAGAAGGCTGCGCGCTGGTAAGCGTGCGCCACAAAGGCTAAACCGTGATGGTCCCGCGCAGAAACTCGGCCGTGTAGCCGGACATCCTGACTCGCTCGCCCATGTCCTCGCACCACAGCTCGCCGCCGCGCGGAGAAACCTGCAGCGCGTGCAGGCTCGTTTTGCCGAGCCGCTTCGACCAGTACGGGATAAGGGTGCAATGGGCCGATCCGGTGACCGGATCTTCCGGAACGCCCTTCGCGGGTGCGAAGAAGCGGGACACGAAATCGGAGCGATTGCCCGGAGCGGTGATGATCACGGCGAAACGGTCTGTTTCGGCGAGACTTTTCATGTCCGGCGCAACCGCGCGAACCTCTTCTTCGGTCCGGTAGACCACCAGATAATCGCGCGCGGCCAGCACCTGCTCGGGATTGCCTCCGAGGGCGGACAGAAGCTGGGGATGCACGTCGCACGGCTGCGGCGGACGCGACGGGAAATCCATGGACAGGCGATCTCCATCGCGGCTGACAACCAGCTCGCCGGAGCGGGTCTCGAAACGAACGCGGTCCAGCTGCGGGGCCAGGTGACGAAAAACGACGTGCGCCGATGCGAGCGTTGCGTGCCCGCAGAGGTCCACTTCCACCACGGGCGTGAACCAGCGGAGGTGATACGAATCGCCATTGGGGACGAAGAACGCGGTTTCGGCAAGGTTGTTTTCGGCCGCGATGGCCTGCATTTTATCGTCGTCGAGCCATTCCTCGAGTGGGCAGACCGCGGCCGGGTTTCCGGCGAAGATGCGTCCGGAAAACGCATCTACCTGGTAAATGGGGGTCTCCATGCTCCAATGTACCGCAGGACAGGCTATCGGCCTTTATGCGAACGCTCAACTGGCGGTCTTGTTCGTCAGAGAAGAGTTGTAGCGGCCCGGGATGATGGAGAAGTATTCGATGAACTTCTTCTTCTGATCGGGCATGGATAGCGGGCGCGGCGCCTCCACCATGCTCTGGGCAAGAAGCATGAACTGCTTTCCCAGTTCGCTGGTTGGTTCCACCCAGCGGCCCAGCGTGAGCGCGCGCTGAACGCCGTGGTAGTCGTTCGGCAGCGTCATGTGCACGGGCAGGCCGAGCAACTGCTCAATCTGCTGCGGCGTGATCATGGGCCTCTTCTGGCAGCGGTTGAGCAGTATGCAGACGCGATCCCCGAGATCGAGTTGCTTCAGGTATATGTACTTCTCGCGCGCCAGATGCAGCGAGGGAATCTCCGGCGTGCACACCAGCATGATGCGCTTCGATTCGTGCATGATCTCGAGCGAATAGCGCTCCAGATTGCCCGAGAGATCGAAGCAGACCACGCGGTAATTTCGGCGCATGAAATCGATCAGATGACGAATCTGCGTGGCGTCGATGCGCAGGTCGGGATTGAGCTTGCCGGCGTGCAGGACATTCAGCTTGTCCACTTTTGTGACCAGCTGCGGCCACAGGTTCTCGTCCATGTTCGAGGCATGCTCCACCGCGTCGGTAACCGAGAACGTATTGTCGAGCTTGAGCATGAACCGCACCATGCCCGAGTTCATGTCGAAATCGGAGAGGAGCACGCTGGTGTCGGGCAGAGAAGAGAGCGCGACAGCGGCGTTCAGCGCCACGGTGGACGTGCCGACGCCGGCCTTCGACGGGAGGAACGAGAACACCTGCTCAGTGGTATCAATTGCCGGCGGTTTGGCTTCGAGAGCGGCGCGGACCCGGGTCAGCGACTCGGCGAGAGATTGAACATCGAGCGGCAGCGAGGCAAACTCGCGAATGCCCGCGCGCATGCATTCCAGCAGAACCTGCGAATCGCAGGCGCGGCTCATCGCTACGATCTGGATGCCCGGCGTCCGCAGTTCCACTTCCTTGACCAGTTCCAGCGCTCGCGCCATCGATTCCGTACTCAGGAAGATAACGTGCGGTGCATGCGCGCGCATGAAGCGCAGAAGTTCGACGGAGTTCGGGTAGTGATCGAGTACGCGCGTGACGCTGACCACGCCGATATCGGCCAGCGCGGATTCCAGCCGTTCGGTGAGATCGGTATCAGGACAGATGATGATGCCCCGTATCATGCCAACACGCTCCTCAGTTAAAGGCTAAGAGATGTGCAGCGGACACACAATTAGTCCTTAGTACCGTTTTCTGTAGGCGCGAGTACCTGGGCGACGGTAAGGCAACGGGCTTACGACCAGGGCATTCGGCTTATCCCAGGATGGGTTTATTCTGGCGGATCCACTACCGCCGCCGTGCTCCGGTATGGCGGACGGGGCTTCTTCGGCGCCGTCACCCAGGCGTACGGATCTTCAGGCAACTCCGGTTCAGCACGCCGCATCAGCTTCTTCAGTCTCGCGACGAGCTGTCTAAGGCGGCCGGCATCCCTGTCGCGTTTCGGCATGGCTCATCTCAGTGTAGAACAGAGAGCAGCAGGCCCAGCATGGCCCACCCAGCACAAGCCACGCGGAGTTCACGCGCCGGCGATAGCGGCGCTCACCAGCGCAATCAGGACAGTCGGGAGATGCACCAGAGCGGTGCGGCCAAGCTGTCACGTGACTGCGACCTCAGCGCCAGCGAGGCGACGTTGACCGCATCGAGGAATGCCCCCGCCACGTTCGAGGCTCGCAACCACGGAATCAGCGGTCCGCTGATGGCGCAGAAGAAGAACGCCGGAACGAAGATGCCCATCGTTGCAGTCGCACAGGGGGGACCCAGTTTCCGGTACTGAAAACAAAGGAGATAATCGGACGCCGCGAAAACTTGTTTCCGCCCGCGGCCTCAACGGCCAGGCACGCGCGGGAATGAGCACGGCACGATCCCGGCGCCTTCTTTGATCGCAATGATCTGGTCGCAGGGCAGGCCGGTGAGCCGGGTCACCGTTCCGCTGGGCCAGCGAATCTCCAGGACATCAATTCTCGTGCGGCCGTCCAGACCGAAGTGCAGCCGCGGGTCCTGAGCCGATTGATAGCTCATGCCGCCTTTCCGCTGATCGGAGAGCGTCAGATCGCCTGCTGACAGCCGAACCCGCGCGCCCACTCCGTCGCGATTCGACCGTGTGCCGATCAGCAGGATCTCCAGCCAGTGATTGGCGTTGCCTCCGTCGTTCCGCAGAAGCTGAGGCGCGCCGCCGTTGTTGCTCACCAGGATGTCGAGGTCGCCGTCATTGTCGAAATCGCCAATCGCGGCGCCACGCCCCACCGAGGGAGTCCGGAAGTCCGGACCGAGTTGATTGCTGACGTCGGTGAACAGACCGCTCCCCTCGTTGTGGAACATCAGCTTCGGTTCGGCAAAGCGGACGCCGGGGTGGTAGCGCTCGATGTTATCGAGCACGTGCCCGCCCGCCATGAAGATGTCGCGCCGGCCGTCGTTATCATAGTCAAGGAATTTCGCCCCGAACTCGCTCGCGTGAAACGTGCTGTACGACAACTTCGAGCTGAACGTGGCGTCCTCGAAAATGCCATGGCCCTCGTTGCGGTAGAAGCGCGCCACCTGCTGATCGAGGTGCGTGACCATCAGATCCATACGACCGTTGCCGCTGGCGTCGGCGGCGTCGGTTCCCATGCCGGATTCGGTGACGCCGTCCTCGCTCACGGCCACGCCGGCCTCATATCCAACTTCCGTGAACGTGCCGTCGCGGTTGTTGTGGAAGAGCGAGTTAGGCTGGGCATCGTTGGCGATGAAGATGTCCTGCCAGCCGTCGCCGTCGTAATCGAACGTGACGATTCCGAGCCCGCTTGAGGGCTTCGCCGCGAGTCCCGATCGTCGGCTGACATCGGTGAACATGCCGTCGCCATTGTTGTGATAGAGCGAAGGCGGCTGTCCGTGATAGTCGTTCGGGTGGCAATAGCTGCGCATCCCTGCGCCGCGGCTCCCGCAATAGTAGTTGTTTTGCGGCGACCAGTCCAGATAGTTGGCGATCACCAGATCGAGCCGTCCGTCGTTGTCGTAATCGAACCAGGCGGCGCTGGAGGCCCAGAGACCGCCGTTTGCCACGCCGGCATGCGCGGTTACGTCCGTGAATGTTCCGTTGCCGTTGTTGTGGTAGAGAATGCACCTACCGTAACCGAGGACGAAGAGATCGGGGAAGCCGTCGTTGTCATAATCGCCGACCGCGACCCCCATGCCGAAAAGGCCTTCGGAACCCACCCCCGCGTGGCCAGTCACGTCGGTGAACGTCCCGTCGCCGTTGTTGCGATAGAGGGCGCTCCGCGAGACATGGCCGGGTTTAAGGCCGTTTACAAGATACAGATCGAGCAGGCCGTTCTGGTCGTAGTCGATCCAGGCACAGCCCGAGCCCATGGTCTCGGTAAGGTACTTCTGATCGCTGAAGGCGTTCTCATGCCGGAACGTGATACCGGCGGAAGCGGCGATATCGACGAATCGGACTGGGCCGAGGCCGGTCGCGCCGCGGACACCACCCCAGGACATAGCCGAGGCCGTTACGAGCAGTCTACGGCGACTGATTCCTCCCTGAAAACGCATTCAAAAAAGGCTTGACCTCTAATCGGAAACAATTATACAATCGGCCCACGGCACCTGGGGATAATCTATGATCTATAATCGTTGGAGCGGAAACGGTTCGGAGCATTCAGGTAAACGGATCGCGATCCGGGTTACTATTCTCGCCACCCTTCTATCGGTTTCGCCCTGTGTCCTGGCTCAGGATACGCAGGGCGCGGTCAACGTCACGGTTACAGATCCCAGCGGCGCCGTCGTACCCGACGCCAAACTCGAGCTGCGCGACCTTGGCACGAACGAATTGCGCACGGGCGCGAGTCAGGAAGGCGGCACCTACCGGTTCTCAGGGCTGAGCAACGGGAGATACGCACTGACCGTGTCGAAAGAGGGCTTCCAGAACGAAGTGGTGAGCCCCGTTGTGGTCCAGGTGGCGCGACTCACCGACATCCCGGTCACGCTGAGGATTGGCGCCACCACTCAAACGGTGGAAGTGAGCGGCGAGAAGGCGACGGTGCTGGAAGCGTCTTCCAACATGATCGGCAGCACCATCGATATGAAGCAGATCGAGGATCTGCCACTGGGCGGCCGCGACCTGACGCAGTTGTCGTTTTACGTACCTGGCTACAACGGCACCTGGAACGGTCTCCCCTCCATCGATCAGGGCAACAACATCGATGGCGTAATCGGCAGCCCTACCCGCATGAAGTTTGTCGGCAATGCCCAACCGGTAGTATCGGCCCGTCTGGAGGATATTGCCGAGATGACCGTCCAGACCGACCAGCTCGATCTGGATCAGGGCTTTGGCCAGGCGAGCATGCAAATCAACTTCGTGACGCGCCGCGGGACCAATTCTTACCACGGCCGCGCCTACGAAGACTTCCGGAACTCCTGGCTCAACGCCAATTCGTGGTCGAACAACGGCGCGGGCATCCCCAGGCCGCCGCTGATTCTCAACGATTTCGGCGGCAGTGTCGGCGGGCCAATCAAGAAGGACAAGCTTTTCTTCTTCGGTAGCTTCAGTATGTCGAAGCAGCCCGGCAGCATCAGTGCCTCGAACCTGGTGCTTACGCCGGCGGCGCAGAACGGGGCGTTCACCTACACAGGAACTGACGGCGTCACCCGCACCGTTAACTTACTGAGCATTGCAAACAGCTTCAACCCCTCCCTGCCCGGCGCCGTGAATTCGACGATCGCTTCTGAGTTATCCTCCATTAACTCAGCGCAGAAGTATGGCGCCCTTTCGGCCTTCCCCGATCCAAACTTCCAGACGCTCACCTGGCTGCAGCCGTCGCCCACTACGTTCTACTATCCGACATTTCGAATCGATTACAACGCGACGGATAACCTGAGGCTGCACGTTTCGTTCAACGAGACAAAAGAGATTCAGCCCGCGGTGGCGACGTCGTTCTTCCCGGGGCCGAATTACTCCGACCAGATCGCGGGTAACAAGAGCAATAACTACACGGCTTCCTTTGGAGTCGACTGGACCATATCGCCCACGCTGATCAATGAATTCAAGGGAGGCTTCCTCTACAACGCCACTTGGTTCGCCTACAATGCGGCGCCGCTGTACGCAACCTCGGCCGGCGCCGTCTCCTGGAACCTGCCCGTGCCGTATCCTTACGGCGGGAATATGTCAGGGCAGCAATTCAACTTAGGGATCAACACCTACTATCCGGTATTCAATGCCTCCGACGCCACGACGTGGCAGCACGACAAGCACACGATCAAGTTCGGATTCTCGTGGTACCGTGAGCAGGACCATTACTACAATGCGCCGGCCGGCTGGGCCAACTTTAACCTTGGCCTGGCGAACGGCGATCCGGCGCTGGATGCGTTCTCAAATTCCGGAGCATCGGCCACTCTCCCGGGCGCCAGCTCCGATCAGCTTTCCGAGGCCGAGCAGTTGTATGCCGTGCTCGCCGGCCGTATAACGGGCGTGAACGGCCAATACGGCGT
The DNA here is from genome assembly GCA_963780655.1 of uncultured Acidobacteriota bacterium. GTDB lineage: Bacteria > Acidobacteriota > Terriglobia > Bryobacterales > Bryobacteraceae > CAWACP01. Next base: position 664,468 of record CAWACP010000005.1, read on the forward strand.
CGATCCGTCCAGCAAGCAATACATTCAGAAACCCGGCAGCCAGTACAATCTCGACGAATTGATGAGCGCCTGGGGTTTGTTCGCGCAGGACTCGTGGCGTGTGCGGCCCAACCTGACCATTAACTACGGCCTGCGCTGGGATTTCACCGGCGATAATCACGATCTGACCAATGAATACTCCGGAGCGACGCCGCAGGCCATTTACGGTCCGACCCCGGTCGGCGATCTCTTTGCCCCTGGCGTGCTCGGCGGCGACACAAATCCGATGCTGGTGGCGCGGCCGCACCAATACAACGGATGGTATGTCAGTCCTCAGCCCTCGATTGGCATCGCGTGGTCGCCCGATTTCAAAGAAGGGGTCCTCGGGAAGCTGGCGGGCGGCAAGACTGTAATTCGTGCGGGATACTCGCTGCGTCGGTTCACCGAGCCGCAGCAGTACTTCTGGAATCAGGCCACCAACTACGGCTCGTTCTATTACCAGAATTTCAATTTGTTCGCGAACAACACCGGACAGCCGGGAACGTTCGCGCCTGGCTCGCTGGCGCTCGGCCAGCCCCTGCCCCCGTATGTCTATACTCCGGCCAGTTACTCGGCCAGTTCGCCGGAATCAGAGTTCACATTCGGCTGCCTCACATATCTGTGTAACGTCGTGAACGGTCTGAATCCGAACATCAAGCAGCCGTACACGCAATCCTGGAACTTCGGCATCCAGCGCGAGCTCCCTGGTGCGGGAGTTCTGGAGGTGCGCTATAACGGCAGCCACACCATACACCAATGGCTGTCCGTGAACACCAACGAGGTGAACGTGTTCGAGAACGGGTTCCTCAACCAGTTCAAGGCCGCGCAACAGAATCTCAAAATAAACGAGCAGCACAATATCAATTCGTTCGCGGACAACGGATATGCCGGCCAGACGCAGACGCCGGTATTTGACGCCGCGTTCGCCGGGATGTCCTCCGACAGCGCATACGGCAGCACCAGCTTCATCAACGATCTGAACACCGGACAGGTGGGCGCTCTTGCGAACGTCCTCGCGGGCGCCAATTACAACCCTGCTTACTTCTGTAACCTGGTGGGCGCCGGCTTTGCGCCGTGCGCCAACAACGCCGGCTTTACCGGCGCCGGTGCTGGTTACCCCATCAACTTCTTCCAGGCGAATCCGTACTCGGCCGGGTCCCCGGTTTATTACATGGACTCGAACGGGTACTCGAATTACAACGGCTTACAGGTGGATTACCGGCAGCGGGCCTGGCACGGTCTGCAGTTCGATGCGAACTATACCTGGAGCCATACACTCGGTCTGGCCACGCCCAATAACTGGACCAGCCAGTCTCCGCAGTACACCCTGCGGAACCTGTCGCAGAGCTATGGACCGACTCTGTTCGATCTTCGTCATGTAATTCATGCCAACGGAACGTTCGATCTGCCGTTCGGTAAGAACCGCCGGTGGCTCAATCACGGCGGGGTGGCCAACCAGATCCTTGGTGGCTGGACCATTGGGGACATCTTCACGTTCCAGACCGGTCAGCCGGAGCAGCTATTCGGCGGCAATCTGACCTTCAACGACTACGGCGACGGCGGCGTCCTTCTCAACGGCGTCACCTTGTCGCAACTGCAGAGCGCGGTGGGCGTGTATCACGTCGGCTCCGCCAACGGTGGCTATGTGGACGCGATCAACCCGAAGTATCTGGTAAGCGCCACAGGCGGCGGCGCTAACCCGGCCTATCTCACGCCTAATACGAACGCAGGTGTAATCGGGCAGGTTATCTACCTGTACGGACCGCATCAAACATATAACGATATGTCGCTGTCCAAGGCGTTTCCCTTCACCGAGCGAATACACCTATTACTGCAGGGCGAATTCCTGAACGTCTTCAACCATCCGACGTTCGCCTGGGCAGGCGGCGGCAACATACAGGGGTTCAGCTTCGGTACGGGTTACAACAATAACGGTCCTCGTAATATCGAGCTGCGAGCGAATCTCGAGTTCTGACCGTGATGTGCAGCCGTGGCGTGCAGGCTGAAAGCCTGCTCTACTTCCCGCCGAGAACAGTAGAGCAGGCTTTCAGCCTGCATGCCCGCAGCCTCGGCTCAGCCGCCGAATTTATCCATGACGTTCAGGTGTTGTTCGGAGAACATGCCGAAGGCGGCCTGCGCGACCCGGCGGGCGATCGCTTTATCGCGGCCCAGGATGCTCTCGACAATGTCGACATGGGCTTTCGCCGACTTCACCAGATCGATCCGGCCCGAATCGCGAACGTTGCGAATGAACAGAAACGCCAGCAACGGCATCATCACTTGTTCGAGCACGCGCGGAAGAAAGCTGTTGCCCGAAGATGCCCAGAGCGCCGCGTGGAACTCCTGATCGCGGCTGTGGAACATCTGTGTGTTACCCGATTCCGCGATCGCCACCATATCAGTGGCAATGCCCAGCAACCGGCGCACTTCTTCCTCGGAAGCGTTCTCGATTGCCAGATCCACCGCCAGAATCTCCAGCTCGCCGCGAATCCGCAGGATGTCGGCGATTTCTTCCCGTGTCAAGGTGGTCACGAAGCATCCGTAATTAGCCTTGCGCGAAACCAGTCCCTGATGCTCCAGCTCCACCAGAGCCTCGCGCACCGTCGGTTGACCGACGCCGAGCTGCCGGGCCACCCGCGATTCCACAATCCTGTCGCCGGGCTTCAGCTCGCCCCGAAGGATCAATCCACGCAGCGTGCTGGCGATCTCATCCGAAAGGCCGGTCTTTGCGCCGAGCTTCCGCGAAAGAGCCTCCATGGTCGAGACGACGCTCGTGGCCTTTGCTTCCGCACCGTTCATCGTGCCTCCGAGGTAGAGGTCATCATACCAAATGATAAATTATTTATGACGCGCGCAAGGCGTTTCGCATGAATCCAGGAAGAATCCACGTGATCGCGATCGCCACAACGCTCCTGCTGATTCGTTGCGTTGCAGCGCCTCCGCCAGCTCCGGTGTTCCAGTATGATACCGCCGCGGAAGGCTGGCGTAAGCCCGTCGGCGGTTTCGATATGCCTGCAGCGCTGAGGCGTTTCGCAACAGACCGGCGGACTCTGGAAAGATATTACGATACGCCGCTGTCCAGCGAACGCATGAATGCGCTCGACCGGTTCAGCGAGACATGGCTGCAGGTTCTGGATCAGGTTCCCTTCGACGCTCTCGATGCCGATGGCCGAGTGGATTATCTTCTGTTCCGCAACACCGTTCAAAAGGAGATGCGCCGCCGCGCCGAGACGCGAAAAAGGCTGTCGGATATGTCCGCCCTCATCCCGTTCGCAGGTACGATTCTCACTCTGGACGACAACCTCCGCAGTTTGAACTTCGTGGATGGGGCTGCTGCTGCGGCAACCCTGACCGAGGTGGCGGATCAAATTAAAACGCTCACGGCGGAGGTGGACGCCGGCAGGCTGACGGCCTCCCGCGCTACGGCCATGCGGGCGGCGCGGACCATCGAGTCTCTGCGCCAGACACTGACGCGCTGGTTCGCGTTCTATAACAACTACGATCCTGCGTTCACGTGGTGGAACGCGGAGCCGTGGAAGCGCACGGATACGGCTCTGACCGCGTATGCCGCGCTCGTGCGCGAGAAGATCGCCGACATCAAACTGTCTGACAGAGAAACGGTGGTTGGAGATCCGGTGGGCCGCGACGCGCTGGTGGACGCGCTTGCGGCGGAGATGATCCCATACACGCCCGAGGAACTCATCGCCCACGCGCGCACCGAGTTCGCCTGGTGCAAAGCAGAGATGATCGCCAACGCGCGAACGCTCGGTTACGGCGACGACTGGAAGAAAGCGCTGGAACACGTCAAGAACGATTACGTGAAGCCGGGCCAGCAACCGGCGCTGGTGCGGGACCTTGCCTGGGAGGCGGTCGATTATGTGCGTCAGCACGATCTGGTGACCATACCCGAGGCAGCCGTTCGTTCCTGGCGCATGGAGATGATGACTCCGGAGCGCCAGCGCATCAATCCATTCTTCTCGGGCGGCGACGTGATGAGCGTGTCGTACCCCACCGAGTCGATGACCGAAGAGCAGAAACTGATGAGCATGCGCGGCAACAACATTCACTTCGCGCGCGCGACGGTGTTTCACGAGCTGCTGCCGGGTCATTATCTGCAGGAATACATGGAGGAGCGCTACCGGCCGTGGCGCGCGCCTTTCGACACGCCGTTCTGGATTGAGGGCTGGGCCTTTTACTGGGAGACCCTGCTGTGGGATTTGGATTTCCCGCGGTCGCCGGAGGATCGCATCGGCATGCTTTTCTGGCGCATGCACCGCGCCGCGCGCGTAATCTTCTCGCTGAGCTTTCATCTGGGGCAGATGACCGCTCCGCAGGCTGTGGATTTTCTGGTGAACGAGGTTGGGCACGAGCGTGACAACGCGTCCGCCGAGGTGCGGCGGTCCTTCGAGACCGCCGAGTACGGGCCGCTCTATCAATGCGCCTACGAACTGGGCGCGATGCAGTTTCGCGCGCTGCATCATGAGCTGGTCGATTCCGGAAAGATGACAAACCGGCAGTTCCACGATGCCATCCTGAAACTTAATTCCATTCCTATAGAGATGGTCCGGGCGTCGCTGCTCGGTGAGAAGCTGCCGCGGGATTACGCGGCGCACTGGAAGTTTTATGAATGGTTGCCGGCGAGCAAATCAGCCGTGCAATAAGACTGGAGACATATGCAAACCGATTGGAGCGGAGTTATTCCGGCGGCTACAACCGAGTTCAGAGCGGACGAATCGCTTGCGCTGGATGCCACGGCGCGCCATCTCGATGCGATGATCGCGGCAGGCATCCGCGGCGCGGTGATGCTGGGCACGGTGGGTGAGAATACATCACTTACGTACGAAGAGAAGCTGAATGTGATTCGCGCGGCGCTGGAGGCGAGTCATGGCCGGATCCCGATTTTTGCGGGCGTCGCCGAATACACGACGGCCACGGCATGCCGGTTCGCTCGCGACGCCGAAAGAGTGGGCGCGGACGGCCTCATGGTCCTGCCCGCGATGGTGTACAGGTCGGACCCGCGTGAGACCATGGTCCATTTCCGAACGGTGGCGCGTTCGACGGGCCTTCCGGTGCTCTGTTATAACAATCCGTCGGTGTATGGCGTCGATCTGACTCCCGAACTGTTTGCTTCGATGGCCGATGAGCCAAATCTGGTGGCCATTAAGGAATCGTCGGAAGACGTGCGGCGTCTCACCGATCTGAAGAACCTCACCGGCGACCGCTATTATCTTCTGCAGGGCGTCGACGATCTCGCGCTGGAAGGAGCGCTGCTCGGCGCGCGCGGGTGGGTCTCCGGCCTGGCCAATGCGTTCCCGCGCGAGAGTGTGCAGCTCTGGGATCTGGCCAGCGCGGGACAGGTGGAGCAGGCGCTTCCGCTGTACCGCTGGTTCATGCCGCTGCTGCATCTGGATACCAGTCCGAAGCTGGTGCAGTACATCAAACTGGCGGCTTCGGCGGCGGGCACGGGAAATGAGTACGTGCGGGCGCCGCGTCTGACGCTGGAGGGCGAGGAGCGCGGGCGCATTCTGCGCATCATCGAGGAAGCGATGGCCGCGCGGCCGTCGCTGGTGGAGGTGAGTTGAGGTCCGTTCGCGTAATCGATTCTCATACCGAGGGCGAGCCGACGCGGGTGGTGGTGGAGGGCGCGCCGGAGCTGGGCAACGGCTCAATGGCCAAGCGCCTGGAGCGGTTTCGCAGCGAGCATGACGAGTTCCGGTCGGCCGTGGTGAACGAGCCGCGCGGGTCCGACGTGATGGTGGGCGCGTTACTGCTGCAGCCTGTCGATCCATCGTCCGCGGCGGGCGTCATCTTCTTTAACAATGTCGGCTACCTCGGCATGTGCGGACACGGCAGCATGGGAGTCCTTGCCACACTGGCGCATCTGGGCAGAATCGGGGCGGGTCGGCAGCGCATCGAGACGCCAGTCGGTACGATCACGGCCGAGCTCAACGGCGATGGTTCCGTGACCATCGACAACATCCCGAGCTATCGCTCCGTCCGGCAGCTCAGGCTGGCTGTGGAAGGACACGGGCCGGTCACCGGTGACGTGGCGTGGGGCGGCAATTGGTTCTTCATCAGCGAGGACCATGGCGAAGAGCTGACCCTCCGAAACACGGCGCGGCTCACCGATCTGTGCTGGCGCATCAGGAGCGCGCTCGAACGGGCGGGCGTCGCGGGCGCGGACGGGCATGAGATCGACCACGTGGAACTGGTTGGCCCGCCGCAACGGCCCGACGCGAACCGCAGGAACTTCGTATTGTGTCCGGGCGGCGCGTACGATCGCTCGCCGTGTGGTACCGGCACTTCCGCCAAGCTGGCCTGTCTCGCCGCCGAGGGAAAACTCCGCGAAGGAGAGGTGTGGCGGCAGGAGAGCTTTGTTGGCAGCATGTTCGAGGGGCGGTATCGCAGGGAGGGCGACTGCATCCGGCCATCCATCACCGGCCACGCGCACGTGAACGCCGAGGCAACGCTGCTGTTCGATCCGCGCGATCCATTCTGCATGGGCATTCGCGGATGACAGGCGAAAACGCCTGTTCCACAACTGCCCATCAGCAGCTTGCAGTCCAGTGGAGCAGGCCTTCGGCGTGCAATGGCTATGAGCAGCTCTTCCAGTGACGTCGTCGTCATCGGAGCGGGAATCGTCGGCGCGGCCTGCGCCTGGGCGCTGTCGCGGGAGGGGGTAAGCGTCACGGTGGTGGAGAGCGGCGTCCCAGGCGGCGGCGCCACTGCGGCCGGCATGGGCCATCTTGTGCTGATGGACCGCCCGGACCCAGAGTTCGAGCTCACCCGCTACTCGCGCGATCTGTGGTTGCAGCTCGCGCCGGAGATTCCGCCCGCCGGTGAGTTCCGCCGGTGCGGAACCATCTGGGTGGCGGAGGGCGATGAGGAGTTCGAGGCGGCTCGGTGGAAACACTCCTGGCATGAGGACCGCGGCATGCGCACCGAGCTTCTGGACAGTGCAGCTCTGTCCAGGGCGGAGCCGAATCTTCGTCCCGGGCTCGCGGGCGGCCTGCTGGTTCCCGATGATGCCGTGATCTACGCGCCCTGGGTAGCTCGCTGGCTTCTTCAACGCTCCGGCGCCGACGTTTCCATCGGCGCGCCCGTGACAGAGGTGAATGGCGCTCGCGTGACGCGTGCAGACGGAGAGCGCATCTGCTGCGGAACCGTTGTCTGCGCGGCCGGCTGTGCAGCGGCGTCGCTGTTTCCGAATCTGCCGATGCGCCCGCGCAAAGGCCATCTTGCAATCACCGACCGCTATCCGGGTTTCGTGCATCATCAACTGGTCGAGCTTGGCTACCAGAAGAGCGCGCACGGCGCTTCGCCCGAATCGGTTGCGTTCAACGTGCAGCCGCGGGCGACAGGCCAGGTGCTGTTGGGTTCCTCGCGCCAGTTCGGAGACGAGAGCCCGGATGTAAGCTGGCCGGTTCTCGCGCACATGATTCGCCATGCCGCGAAGTTCATGCCTGGGCTGGACAGGCTCTCGGTGACTCGCGTGTGGACCGGCTTTCGCGCAGCCACGAAGGACGGACTTCCTCTGATTGGTCCGTACGAGGACGCGATACTGGCGACCGGTCACGAGGGGCTCGGCATCACCACGTCGCTCGCCACTGGCGAGTTGATTGCCGCGCACATCTGCGGGCGCGAGCCGGCCATCCCGGCCGCTCCGTACCTGCCCTCGCGCATCGGAGCGCGCACGCATGCCTGACAACATCGAAGTGACGGTGAACGGGCGAGCCGTGCGGGTTGCGCCGGGAACGACTGCCGCGGCCGCGGTGGCGCTGGCGGGTTTCACGGCGTCCCGGACATCGGTCGGCGGCGAACTCCGCGCGCCGCTCTGTGGAATGGGCATCTGCTTCGAGTGCCGGGCGACGGTGGACGGCGTGGCGCACACGCGCACCTGCCAGGTGCAGTGCAAATCGGGAATGGCGATAACGGCCGATGGCAGCTAAGGACCGCGAAACGTAATGAAGAACGGCGGGCGCTCCCGGTGGGGCAGACCATCGTCTTCGTGGTCTGCCGGGACAGTTTTTCGACCCCTGCGGTTGCCGATCTCACGAAGGCAGACCACTGTAAACCGATGGTCTGCCCCACGGGGGCATTTATGAAGCCGTGTACTAAGGAACACTGCCGCATTCTCATCGTCGGCGCGGGCCCCGCGGGCATTGCCGCCGCATGCGCTGCCAGTGAGGCCGGTCCGGTGGCCGTGCTCGACGACAACCCTGCTCCGGGCGGTCAGATCTGGCGCGGACGACAGAACCGCTGGACAGCGCGGCTACGCGAATCCGGCGGCACCGTCTTTCACCAGGCGCGCGCCATCGCCCGACTCCCCGATCGAACGCTGCTCGTTGAACGGAATGCTGAGCCAGTCTTGTTCCACTACGAGAAGCTGATTCTTGCCACCGGCGCGCGCGAGCTGTTCCTACCGTTCCCCGGTTGGACGCTGCCCGGCGTAACCGGCGCGGGCGGACTGCAGGCGCTTGTGCAGGGCGGTGTTCCGATAGCCGGCAAGCGCGTCGTGGTTGCGGGATCGGGTCCGCTGTTGCTGGCGGTGGCTGCTCATCTGCGGCAGCGTGGCGCCATTATTGCGGCGATTGTCGAGCAGGCGCCACGGACCCGGCTGATGCGTTTCGCGGCCCAGCTCTGGAGGTGGCCAGCTAAGATCGCGCAGGCAATCGAGCTGCAATGGGCGCTCCGTGGCGTCAAGCTGCTGGCAGATGCGTGGCCCGTCGCTGCCCATGGCGACCGCTGCCTGGACTCGGTTCTTCTGCGGACGCCCACAGGAGAACGCCGGATCTCCTGCGATTATCTGGCCTGCGGATTTGGCCTGGTCCCCAACATCGAGTTGGCGGCGCTCATGGGATGCGAGCTGCGCGCGGGCTGCGTCGCGGTAGACGAGTGGCAGCAGACAACCGTCCCCGGCGTTTTCTGCGCGGGCGAGTCGACGGGCATCGGCGGCGTGGACCGGAGTCTCATCGAAGGGCAAATCGCTGGCAACATCGCCGCAGGCGAACTGACGCGGGCCGCGAAATTGTTGGGGGCGCGCCGGCGAGTGGATGCATTTTCCGCGGGACTGGCCGCGTGCTTCTCGCTCCGTGAGGAGCTGAGGCGCCTGGCGGATGCGACCACCATCGTCTGCCGCTGCGAGGACGTGCCTCTGGGGAATGCCGCCGCGCACGACGACGCGAGAGGCGCCCGATTGCATGAGCGATGCGGCATGGGCGCGTGTCAGGGCCGTGTCTGCGGTCCGGCTCTGGATTTCATGCTCGGCTGGAAGGGCCCATCCGGCCGGGCGCGGCCTCCTCTGTTCCCCACGGCTATGGCGACGTTGGCGGCGGCCGGCGGCGAGGAGCCCGATGTCTGAGGGGAAGGGCAAGCGCGGCCTCCGCCTGCTGGACGCGACGGCAATCGTGGCCGGAACCATGATCGGCAGCGGCATATTTCTCGCGCCGGCGCTGATCGCGGACATAGCCGTGCGCGCGCAACTGGGCGCGGGATCGTTCCTCTTCATCTGGATTGTCGGCGGGCTGCTGACTGTTTGCGGCGCGCTCTCGTTCGGAGAGCTGGCGGCGGCTATGCCGGCCGACGGAGGCCAGTACGTCTATCTGCGCGAGGCCTTCTCGCCGCTGTGGGGCTTCCTCTACGGATGGACGCTCTTCTTCATCATCCAGTGCGGTTTCATCGCGGCGGTTTCCATCGCCTTTGCCAATTACCTGGGAGTGTTCCTGCCGTTCATCGGCCCGCAGCGGCTGGTTGTGCATGCGGGTTTCCTGTCGTTATCGACGGCACAGCTTGCCGCCGTCGGACTGATCGTCTTTCTCACGTGGATCAACGAACGCGGGTTGCGGTCGGCCTCGCTCACACAGAATCTGCTCACCGCGGGGAAGATGACCGCTCTGGTTCTGTTGCTGGCGGTGGCGCTCGGCAGCGGAAAGGGGAGCTGGAGCCATTTCCAGCCGCTTGCGCCGGCGGCCATTTCCACGGCCACTCTGGCGGCGTTTTCGGTGGCAATGTCCAAGGCGCTGTTTGGGTACGATTCGTGGAACATCGTCACGTTTCTGGCCGGCGAAACGCGCGACCCGGTGCGTACGCTCCCGCGCGCGCTCGCACTCGGCACGTTGGTGGTGACCGCCGTCTACACGCTGACCAACGTGGCGTACCTGTACATTCTGCCTTTGCCCGAGGCCGCGGCTGTACAGGGTCAGCGGATCGCGGGAGCAGTCGCTCAGATCGCCATCGGTCCCGCCGGGCTGGCGTTCATTGCCCTTGCCATCATCATCTCCACGTCCGGATGCGTCAACGGCCTGATCCTCACCGGGCCGTGGCTGTATCGATCGATGGCGCGAGACGGTCTGTTCTTTCGCGCTATGGCGCGCATGGATGGCGCGCACGGTATTCCCGTGAGGTCGCTACGCTACCAAGCCGTGTGGGCCATCGCTCTGGTGCTGAGCGGGAGCCTGGGCTCGCGCGGGGCGCGCCTTTACAGCGATCTGCTGACGTTCACTTCATTCGCCTCGTTGCTGTTCAACACGCTGACCATTGCAGGCTTGTTCGTGCTGCGGCGCCGGCAACCGGATCTGCCGCGGCCGTACAAAGCGTTCGGATATCCCGTGGTTCCGCTGCTTTATCTGGCGATTGCGGCATTCCTGCTGATCTTTATCGCGGTGGGCGACCCCGGAAACGCCGGCCTCGGCGCGGCCTTGATCGCAGCCGGCGTGCCGTTCTATTTGTTCTGGAAGGCACGGACGCAAAAGTCCTGAGGCGCCTGCCGCGGGGCGGTTCAGAGTGCTCAGTCGCGTTCCACAAGCCGACTTGCGGGAGTAATCTCCTCGAACGTTTCACGGCGGTAGCCGTTCGCCACGGCTGATTTCGGCTCATTCTCCGAGTAGGGCGTCATCCAATCCAACAATCCGGCAGGTTCAGGTTTAAACCGGCGGTCAAATCACCAGGGGTAACATTCATTTGGCGCGCGTTCGGTTCTCCTTGCTGGTTGTCGATAATCGAGGTATACTTGTCGATAGTCGTGGTGTTGAAGAACATGCCCAAACCATCAGATCTGTTGCAAGGAACACTCGATCTATTGATTCTGAAGACCATCGCGAGCAGGCCCCTTCATGGGTGGGGGATAGCGAAGCGGATACAGACGCTCTCGGGTGACGCCCTTGCAGTGGGCCAGGGGTCTCTGTACCCGGCACTGCACCGGCTCGAAAATCAGGGCTGGATCTGCGCGGCCTGGGAGGAGTCGGATCTCGGACGGCGTGCGAAGGTGTATTCTCTAACGCCTGAGGGCCGGAAACAACTGGGGCGCGAACTTAAGACCTGGAACCGCCTCTCTTCCGCCGTTGGCCTTCTCATCCAAAACGCCTGATTCGGGAAATTCATGCGGATCATTCGGATCGTCAGACGGCGCGTTCATTCGTTGCTGCATCGTTCCAGTTCCGACGCGGAACTGCAAGGCGAGATTGAGATTCATATTCAGCAAATCACGAATGAGGCCATAGCTGCGGGTATGACTGAGGCCGACGCCCGGGCCATGGCGTTGCGGGAATTTGGACCGATCGAGCAAATCAAGGAGAACTGCCGCGACGCTCGCCGCGTCAGTTGGATTCAGGATCTCGTCCAGGACTTCCTCTACGGCGTTCGTCTGCTGCGGCAGTCGCCAGGCTTCACCGTCGCCGCCGTAGTCACGCTGGCCCTGGGCATCGGTGGCAACACCGCGATTTTCAGCATTGTGGATGCGGTGCTTTTGCGATCGCTTCCGTATCCCGATCCCGATCAGCTCGTCCTGATGTTCGATGTCCCGGAGAAACGGCCGGACGCGCTGTCCGGCATTTCCTACCGGGACTTCACCGAGTGCCGCGGCCAGAACCGGGTGTTTAGCGAGATGGCGGGAAATGCATTTCACGATCTCACATTGACCGGGGCAGACGAGCCATTCATTGTGAATGCCGCGTCCGTGACGCCGGAGATATTTCCTCTGCTGAACGCAAAGCCTCTGGTGGGCCGCACATTGCTGCCCGGCGATGGCAAGCCAGGCGCGGCGGCGGTGGCCGTTTTGAGCGAGAATCTCTGGCGCAGCCGCTTCGGTTCCAATCCGGATCTCATTGGCCAGTCTATTGCTCTGGACATGCGTTCCTTCACGGTTGTCGGAATCCTGCCAGCAAGCTTTCGCTATCCCGATGGCGCACCGCATCAGGACGTGTGGATCTCTGTCATGCAGGACCCGCTCTTCGGGCCTTTAACGTCCCAGCCAGGCGTGCGGTTGTTAGGTGTCATCGGCAGGCTTAAACCAGGCATCTCTCAGGCGAAAGCTCAGGCCGAGATGGACACCCTGGGCGTGCGGCTCGCGAAGGAGTTTCCCGCGCAGGATTCAGGCCTGGCGATTCGGGTTGAGCCCTATCGGCAGTTGGTGGTAAGGAACGTGAAACCCGCGCTCCTTATTCTGCTGGGCGCGGTTGCCCTTGTCCTGTTGATGGGCTGCGCCAATATTGTGAACCTGCTTCTGTCCCGGGCAACTTCCCGCGGCAAAGAAATTGCCCTGCGAAGCGCGCTCGGGGCGTCGCGCGCCCGACTTGTCCGGCAACTGCTGACCGAGAGCGCTCTGCTGGGGCTGCTCGGGGGAGTTGCCGGTGTGCTTCTCGCGGCCTTCGCGGTTCGAAGTCTCCAGCCCTGGTTGCCCTCCGACCTGGTCCGGATCGGTTCGATTCACGTCGGAGGGCCGGTCCTGGTCTTCGCGCTGTTTCTGTCCTTTGCCGCCACGCTTGCCTTTGGGCTGGCGCCCGCGTTTCTGGCAACATCGTTCAACTTACAGGCCAGCATCAAAGAGGGCGGCGAGCGCGCCGGCCAACGCGGCGGCCACCATGTGCGGAATTTCCTGGCGATCGTGGAAATGTCCCTGGCCATGGTGCTGTTGATTGCGGGTGGCCTCCTGATCCGCAGCTTTGCTCTGGTCACGTCGGTCAATCCCGGCCTCGATCCGAAGAACGTCACAGAAGCCGAGGTTTCGCTTCCGCAATTTCAATACTCGACGCCGCAGCAATGGACGGCTTTCTCAAATGAATTGCTGGCGCGCCTCCATGCGCAGCCCGGTTTCAGCGATTCCGCTGTGGCGGCTCCGCTGCCGATGGACCGCCAGGGCCAAGCCACCTTCGAGTTCAGCATCGTAGGAGATCCTCCGCTTCCTCCCAGCGAATCCGCTACCGCCGATTACTCCACGGTGAGTCCCGATTATTTTCACGTGATGAGAATTCCGCTTGCTGCGGGGCCGTTTCTTCTCAGAGCGAGACTCGCCGTCCCATCCGAACGTAGCGATCGTCAGCGAAACGCTGGCACGGCGTTATTTCCCCAACCAGAACCCCATCGGAAGGCAAATGAGATTTGGATTTCCGCCCAACAACGATGTGCCGCGCGAAATCGTCGGCGTGGTGGGCGACGTCAGGGATGTGGCGCTGAGCAAGCAACCTGGCCCGATGATGTACGTGCCCTTCGCTCAAGCGCCGCTTTATGGAGGGGAGGTCGTTGTAAGAAGTTCGTTGAGCGTATCGAGCGTGGCCGCTGCGATTCGGGAGGCGGTTCACTCCATTGACAAGAATCTGCCCGTGACGGATGTGGAATCGTTCCCGGACGCCCTCGGCCAATCGATCTCGCGGCGAACGATTTCGCACGTTCCTTCTGGGTTCGTTCAGCGCGATTGCTCTCCTGCTCGCCGCGGTCGGAATTTTCGGCGTCATTTCGTACTCGGCCTCGCAGCGCAGCCAGGAAATCGGAATTCGCATGGCCGTCGGGGCGCAGCGGCGCGACATTTTGCGTCTGATTCTGGGACAAGGAGCCAGGCTGGCCCTGCTTGGCCTGGGCATTGGCCTGGGCTTCGCGTTGCTGCTCACGCGATTGATGGCTAGCCTGCTCTACAACGTCTCCGCGACGGATCCGCTGACCTTTGCCGGCGTGGCCATCATTCTGCTCGGCGTTGCGGTAACTGCCTGTTACATCCCCGCGCGCCGCGCGATGCGAGTCGATCCCATCGTCGCGCTGAGGTACCAATAGTCCTCCATGCGTCAGAATCGCCCGGGAAGCTTCCCGGCGTTGTGGCGTCGATGTTGCGGGATTCCGTGGGAGTCCGTTATCGGGCTAATATCGGTAGCTGGACCGGCGGCGAATTCCGGTCTGGTACCAGGCCCCAACCGCGGGACGGAAACTGTCACTGTCGGATCAGTCCTCGTAGGGTGGAGAAGAAGCTTATCAATAATGTCGTGAAAGGGTACGGGACACGCGCTACCTCCAATAGCTTCGGTTGTCTCCGGTCCCCTTCAGCCTGGAGAACGAGTATCGCCTGCGGTCCGGAGAAGGCCGCTCTCGTACCGTGGCGAGATCACCGGCCAGCGCTGGGAACACATATTCTTCCAGAAGGGACACTGAAGGGTCCTGTTCGCGGATAGTCCGGCCTCCGAAATGACCGCCTCCAGGCAGTTGGATTACCGATCCCCGCTTGCGGGACGCCGTATGCCGCAAGGCTATTCACCACCACCCGCAACCCGCGCACCCGACGCTGGTTGATGTACTCCAGCAGGAATCACGGAAGCACCAGTACCATAAGTAAAGGAGGTTTCCCCTTGGCGTACGATTTCACGAGGCGTCATTTCTTCTTCGGTTCGCTGCTGGCCGGGGCCGTTCCCGCTGCCGGCTTCGGCACGGTCCCTTCGCTTTCATCCCTGGGCTACCGGTCGCCCAACGAGAAGCTGAACATCGCCTCTATCGGCGCCGGCGGCAAAGCCTTCAGCGACATCATGGGTTGCGCTTCGGAGAACATCGTCGCCCTCTGCGACGTGGACGACAGGCAGGCCGAGCGCGCCTACCGGATCTACGAGAAAGCGCCGAAGTACAAAGATTTCCGTAAAATGCTCGACGCCCAGGAAAAGGAAATCGACGCGGTCATCGTCACTATTCCCGATTTCATGCACGCTACCGCGGCCACATGGTGCATGGAGCGCGGCAAGCATGTTTACGTACAAAAGCCGCTGACCCGAACAGTTTGGGAGGCGCGGCAGCTGATGGAGGCGGCCAGACAATACAAGGTCGCTACGCAGATGGGGAACCAGGGCTACTCCAACGAAGGCACGCGCCAGGCCGCTGAAATGATCTGGGGCGGCGAGATCGGCAATGTTACCGAAGTCCACGCCTGGACCAATCGGCCCATCTGGCCGCAGGGGCTCACCAAAATTCCACCTCCCGACGCGGTGCCTGCCACGCTCGACTGGGACCTGTGGCTGGGCATCGCCGAAAGCCGGCCGTATACCTCCGGCGGCAAAGGTTATCCGACGAAGTTCGACGGCAATTTCTATCAGCCCTTCAACTGGCGCGGCTTCTACGATTTCGGCTGTGGAGCGCTGGGCGACATGGCTTGTCACATTCTCGGCGCGCCCAATCTGGCCCTGAAACTGGGATCGCCCGTCAGCGTCGAGTGCGTGCACAAAGAAGGCGTCAGCAGTTTCAGCTTTCCCACCAAAACGGTCATCCGCTACGACTTCGCCGCTCGCGGCGACATGCCGCCGGTCAGACTGTTCTGGTACGACGGCATGACGGAAACGCCGCGCCTTCCTGGCGTGCCCTCGGACGAGCTGCTGGGCGATCTGCCCGGCCGGCCTATGTTCGCACGGCCGCCGGGGCAGCGCTCGGCCCCGCAGCAGTTTCCTCCTCCTCCGCGGCCCTTCACCGGCTTCATCGGCCGAGTCTTCAACTGGGAGGAGTGGCAGAAGGAGAAGACCGCGTCCGATGTTTCCACTCCGGCGCCCAACGGCAGTCTGTTCATCGGCGATAAGGGCATGATCACCTCCGGCACCTACGGCGAGCAGACCCGCCTGGTACCTATGGAGAAGATGAAGGACTACCAGTTCCCACAGCCACTGCTCACGCGCTCACCGGGCCATTATCGTGACTGGATCCGCGCCTGCAAGGGTGGCGACCCGGCGTGTTCGAACTTCGACGTCGCGGCGCCGTTCGTGGAATGGATGCTGCTGGGCGTGATCGCCACGCGCTTCGATGGGAAACTCGTGTGGGATGCCGAGAGGATGCGCTTCAGCAACAACGACGAAGCCAATCGCTACCTGAAGCCGACCTTCCGCACCGGCTGGTACCTGACCTGAGGATCGAGCAGCGCTGGCTGCGCTGGAAGTCTGTTTGGCGCAATAGGACGAGGGCCATATCGATGAACCCCGTCGCGACTCTGTGTGCTCTGGTGCGGCGGTGCAGGGAGATGGCAAAGTCCATCTCATCCCAATGACGTGGGCGAACATCGATGCAAATGGCCATTTCGAGGCGCCGAATGTTCCCGTCGGTCGCGTTGTGCTCGCCGCGAACCTGAACGGCGCGCCCAGCACGGATGCCCCTTTTGCCACGGTTTACGTACCGGGAGTGCAAGGATGATATGACCCGAGAGCGCTTTTGTCATCCGGTCGTCTCCCTGATCGTGGAGAGCAAGACGCTGCCCGGCAGATTCTACTGCAGCGGCGGACCAGGCCAGAAGGCCCCGGACTACGCTATCGGCGTCCGCGTCGCCCTCGGCGCGAGCCGCCGGGAATATTTTGGGATTGGCGATCAGGCAGGGGATGGAGCTTACGATTGCCGGCATCGGAATGGGCCTGATCGGCGCGGTGGGGCTGACGCATTTGATGGTGAGCCTGCTGTTCGGGGTACCGGGGCACAGATTTCGTGACTTTCGGCGCCGTGGCCTTGCTGCTGCCGGGTGTCGCATTCGCCGCTGCCGCGAGCCCCGCCCGGCGCGCCACCCCGTTAGACCCGATGGTGGGCACTGCGCGACGAGTGAGCGTCCGGTTCCTGCGTTGGCCGCCTGCGGGGCCTCCGCGCCGGCAGCTTTCAAGGAGCGCGGACCATCATCTCGCCAGTCATCTGCGTGATCCTGTGGCGGCGTTATCGCACCGGAGCCGGGTGGTCGCACTTTAACGCAGCGACCTACCTGAATACCTTCCGATATTAACGCAATGGCCTCGAATCGAGCCGCCTTCCGGCCTTGAACCATCCCCCCGCGGCCCTGCGCCCGACGCGGCCCACGATCAAAAAGTTGAGCATTGCGGGAACCCTCCTGTCCGAACTTCGTACTAAGGTAAGGAGCTCGGATTGTAATCAATGAGCAGCACTCTGCGATACACGTTGCGGCAGTTCCGACAGGCGCCCGTATTCACACTGGCGGCTATGTTGACGCTGGCGCTCGGCATCGGTGGAACCACCGCCATCTTCACCATGATTCACGCCGTCATGCTGCGGTCGCTGCCCGTTTCCGATCCTGCGCTGCTGTATCGCATCGGCGATGGAGACGATTGCTGCGTGGAAGGCGGTCCCCAGGACCGCTGGGGAATGTTCTCCTTTCCGCTTTACGAACGGCTGAAAGCGTCGGCGCCGGAGTTCGACGAAGTCGCTGCTTTTCAGGCCGGGGGCGACCGGTTGAGCGTGCGGCGGCAGGGCGGCGGACTGGCGGCCAGGCCCGTGCGATCTGAGTACGTCACCGGCAACTACTTTTCCACCCTTGGCGTGAGAGCGTTCGGCGGCCGCACGCTGACTCCGAACGACGACCGAGCCTCCGCACCGCCAGTGCTTGTCATCAGTCATCACGCCTGGCAGGCCGATTACGCGTCGGACCCATCCGTGGTCGGTTCCACGTTCATTGTGGAGGGGCATCCGTTTACGGTGATCGGCATCATGCCGGCTGGATTCTTCGGTGAGACGCTGCGCGGCGATCCTCCCGATATCTGGATCCCCGTGCAGCAGGAGGCGTTGATCGACAACGACGGCGCGCTCGTTCGCCAGTCCGTGAGCGCATGGTTGCGCGTCATCGGCCGCC
Source organism: uncultured Acidobacteriota bacterium (assembly GCA_963780655.1). Lineage (GTDB taxonomy): Bacteria > Acidobacteriota > Terriglobia > Bryobacterales > Bryobacteraceae > CAWACP01. The sequence continues at coordinate 682,334 of CAWACP010000005.1, forward strand.
TGCGTCCCGGCGCGTCGGTGGCAGGTATGTCGCCGAGGCTGACGGGCGTTCTGCGGCAATGGATGCAGTACGACTCCGGTTATCCCTCCAACTGGATGCCGGACGTGATTCGCATGCTCCCCAAACAATCGATCAGCGTCGTGCCTGCAGGAGCGGGCGTGGCGGAAATGAAGGAGGAGTACGGACGTAGTCTCCAGATCCTGTTTGCCGTTTGCGGCATGGTGCTGCTGATCGCCTGCGCGAACGTGGCCAACCTGCTGCTGGCCCGCGCGGCGTCGCGACGCGGGCAGATCGCGCTGCGGCTGGCGGTGGGCGCGAGCCGCCGGCAGATCGTGCGCCAGGCGCTGACCGAGGCGACCGTGCTGGCGATGGCCGGAGGCGTTGCGGGACTCGTGGTGGCGGTGCTCGCGGGACGCCTGCTGCTGGCTCTGGCGTTTCACGGCGCGCGGTTCCTGCCCATCAGCACGCTGCCATCGCCGATGGTGCTGGCCTTTGCTTTCGCGCTGACCCTTCTGACCGGTCTCATCTTCGGCGCAGCCCCCGCGTGGTTCGCCACTCGAACCGATCCGGTGGAAGCCTTACGAGGCGCGGGCCGCAGCACGAGCGACCAGTCTTCTTTTGCGCGCCAGGCGCTGCTCGTCGTGCAGGCAGCGTTGTCCATCGTGCTCGTGGCCGGCGCAACCATGCTGGCGCGGAGTCTCGATAAACTCGAACACCAGAATTTTGGATACCTGACCGAAGGCCGCGTCATGGTTTCCCTGAACTCGCCTCCGGCCACTTACACCCTGCCCAGACTGCAATCGGTTTATCGGCAACTCGAAGACGGACTCAATCGTCTGCCCGGAGTAACGGGATCGGGGCTCGCCCTGTACAACCCCCTGACGAATAACTGGGGAGAACTGATTCTTGTGTCGGGCCATCCGCCGCCAAAACTGAACGAACAGGCGGGCGCATCCTGGGACAGGGTGAGCGCCGATTACCTGCAGAACCTCGGCGTGGGCCTTGTGCGCGGGCGCTACTTTGCCCGCGGCGACAATGAAACGACGGAGCTGGTTGCAATCGTCAACGAAGCTTTCGTAAAGCGCTTCTTCCGGAAGGATGAGGATCCGCTGGGGCAGCACTTCGGGCTCGATCTGCCGGAGAACTCCGGCACGTTTCGCATTGTGGGCGTCGTGCACGACGCGAAGTTCGCCGGCTTTGCGCTACGCAGTCCCGCTCGGCCCATGTTCTACGTTCCGCTGGCGCAGAACGTCCCCTACAAGGACCCGCTCATGCAGCGGGTGGAACTGGGGTCGCACTTCATCGGCGGCATTATGCTGGTGACGAACCTGTCGCCCGGCGGCCTGGAGCCGGCGCTCACGCGCGTGCTTGCCGCGACGGACCCGAACCTGACCATCAACAGCGTGATGACGATGGGCGAGCAGGTGGAGCGCACGTTCGATCAGGAGCGCGCAGTTGCCAGCCTTGCCGGGCTGTTCGGGATCGCGGCCCTGTTGCTGGCCGCGGTGGGGCTGTACGGCGTAACGGCATACACGGTGGCGCAGCGGACCAACGAGATCGGAATCAGAATGGCGCTGGGCGCCGATCGTCCCATGGTCGTCGCACTCGTCATGCGCGGCGCTCTGCTCCGCGTTGGCGCGGGCCTTGCCCTGGGAATCCCTCTGGCTGTCGGCGCCGGGCGCCTGATCTCCAGCCAACTGTATGACGTCTCGTTCTGGGATCCATACGCGCTGGCGATGGCGGCTGGCGCCCTCACGGTTTGCGCGGTAATGGCGGCCATGATCCCGGCGAGCGTGGCCGCATCCATTTCGCCAATCAAGGCACTCAGGACCGAATAAACAGGGGAACGGCGAGACGCCGCCAGAGCAGCGGAGGACCAGCGGAGCAGGCGGGCACAGGCACTGGATCTCAAACACACCATGCCGCGCTGGCAACATTCTTTCGGCTAGCGGGAGGGGCGCGGCGTTATTCGGTGTCCACCACACTCTGACATAGACTGGGTCTGCAGTTGGCCGGCGCTTTTGTCCCAGGCGCTCGACCCGTCGATTCGTTCGCCATGATCGATATTCCGAACAATTGCCTTGTCTTCTGGCGCGAACAGAGTGATCGATGTCCATGCACGCGAAGAGCGCGGAACAAAGGAGCTTAAAAATGGTTTTTAAGCTGGACACCGACAACAACATCACGGCTCATGCCACGCCCGAGGAGTCCGCTGCCGCCGCAGCCACCGCCTATCTCGACACCTACACGTTCGCCACCCAGAACGAAATGGCCGAACTGATCGCCGGCTGGCCGCCCGAGCGCCTGCTGGCCCTCGGGAACAGCCTGCCGGGCGTTGCCCCGGTGAAGCGCTTCAAGAACGGCGCCGCCGCCGCAGGCCGCATCTGGAGCGCATTCAGAAACTGAGCGACACCGCCACACCCGAGCCCGCGAAGCCGAGGTCGGTACGAAAGGCCAAAGCTGGCGCACACGCCGCGAAGGGCACGCCCGCGAAGGGGAAGGCGAGTAAGAAGGCCACCCCCGCCAAGAGTGCGCCCAAAGCCAGAAAGGTTGCGAAGGAGCGGGATGGCGTCGGGCCGCGCGAGGGCAGCAAGACCGCTCAGTGGTCGCGATGCTCCAGCGCAAGAACGGCGCGCCGCTCGCCGAAATCACGGAAAAGATGCGGCTGGCAGCGGCACACCGTACCCGGACTCATGGCCGGTGCGGTGAAGAAGGCTGGGTTCACGGTCGAGTCCTTCAAGCCCGAAGGAGGTGAGCGCACATATAGAATCGCCAGATTCGGAGGCTGCGCTTTTGCACTGCCCGGCAAACCGAGCCTCTGCCGAAATGAGTGAGAGGAGGCGCCCAGCGGTCCCCACCGCCATTCATCCGGCCAGGTGAAAACAACGAACCAGCATTCAGCCCTGTCCGCAGGGCGCTCAGCCCCCGGTTGCCGTGCTGCGTCGAACGTCAGCCCGCTGCTTCGGCCTTCGGCGGCGGAGGGCCGGACGTCGCTGCCAGATACTCCAGGCTGGTGATAACCAGATTCAGCTGCTGCAACTCCTGCCGAAGTTCGCGGAGAATGTTCAACCCGGAGCCGGTGCAGTGCCGGGCCCTCTACGCGGAAGCGCCTTCAGCGTACGCTAAGGATTTGGAATTGGCAAAGGCTTTGATCGCCTCGTCGACGGCACCGAGCTGAGCGCAGATCAGGTCATGCTCTCTCGTCAGTGTCTCGATGCGCGCGATCTCAGCGTCCATGCTGCACTTGCGTGCAGCCAGCTCACCCTGTGCGCGCTGGAGGAGACCCAACGCGTTCTCTTCACTAACGTCGACCTGTGGATATGCTCTATTCAGGTTCGCCGGTTCTGTCTGGACCGCAGTCGTTGCAGGGTCGGCCGGAGCTTCCCTGGATCTCGGGCCCATTCGGGTGTCCGCCTTCGATCGGCGCGTCTCAGACAATCCTCCGGCCGCTTCCTGAAGCCGGTTGGGGTTCCGGCGCCACTTCGAGTATTGACCGCGATGGCGGCTGCGGATGTGCGAGGAGAGCCCGGTTCCTCGGGTCGATACGGTTCCACAAAACGGACATCGAAGGTTTTGTTTTGTCGTTGTTGGCATCGAAGTGGCCCTCGTTAGAGGAGAGTTATTTCGGAGGCTGCGCTTTTGCACTGCCCGGCAAACCGAGCCTCTGCCGAAATGATAGCCGATCCACAACACTTACGCTACATAATGTTTTCGCCCGTTCGACAACAGGGAGAAGGAACTGGGGGTAAGACTGGGGTATCCGAGTGTGACAGAAAAGGAAATTCGGGTAAGGACGGGTAATGCAGCTCGCTGTGACCTCTCGCACGCACACGGGTGCAAACGGCGTGTTTACCAGGACATGCACTGAAAAGAAAGGGATTTGATTTGGCTCAAATTCGCCCTGCCCTACAGGCCATCCTCCTGTTAACGAGGCGCATCCTGAGACACTGAAAAGATCGACCGTTCGCGACCCGAGCTTGTGTCGATGCGCTCCAGGATGCTGAGAGCGTCGCCGCCTGTCACCTTGCCAAGGTTATCAGTAGGTGATAACCTCATAGCGGATGCGTTCTCATGGCCAGGATCCCGGAACGCAAGCGCTTCTCGAACTCGATGGGCAGATTCTGGTCATCGATTCCAGAGGAGCTTACACCGTCCGGTTTTCAGTGCAGCGCGTCGAGTGCTCGACCGAACGCCCTCACGGCCTGAATTATTCGCTGACGCTTCACGGTCCGGACGGCAGGCGGCTGATCGGATTTGACAACGCTCACATCGTCCGGCAATCGCGCGGCCCCGGAGGAAAACGTACCGGTCCGGCAGACCACAAACACCGGATGGGCGAGACTCGGCCCTACGTTTTCCGTGACGCGGCTACGTTGCTGATCGATTTCTGGGCCGAGGTGGATGCCTACTTGAAAGAGAAGGGAGTGGTGTGAATGCGAACTCTGCGTGTTGGAATCGCCAGCTACAAGGACATGAAATCCCGGACGCTCGCAATAGCGCGGGGACAATACAAACCAAAAGCGGATGAGCCGAAGGTGTGGTTCACCTCGGCAGAGAGTTTCGCTCGGGTTCTGTCGGATCGGAACCGATCCGTTCTACAGGTCATTGTCGAAACTGCGCCACAAACGCTGGCCGAACTGGCTGAACGGACGGGCAGGAGGAAGTCGAACCTCTCCCGCACGTTAAAGACGATGTCGCGATATGGGTTCGTGGAGCTTCAGCGAGGCGTTCGGGGATCGCTCGTCCCAAAAGTCACCTATGACCGAATCTCCCTTGTTTTGCCGCTTGCGCGACCGGCCCGGCCCGGGTCCGAAGCCGCCTGAACGCCGGCGCTCTGGTCCAATTGCTCGAATTGCTGCAGGACCGCGTCCCCGTCAATCCTGACCTGGATGCGGCAGGAGTCCGGGTCCCAGACTACTTCCGCAACCGCTTTGCCGATTAACTCCTGTTGTGCGGCTCTATCGAGAGTCGGGAAAAGCTCGGAAAACGAATGAAGCGCGTTCAGCCGGCGCGGCGGTCGGCCGTCTTGACGGGAGCTTCTGCGTCGGAGAGCGGAAAACCGATTCAACTCCATGCTCGATGTCATAGAGGGACACCTGTGTGCCCTGACACGGCGTCGTGCCATTGTTCGCACGTCGGCATCGAAATTGAGACCTATCGCAACGCGCCTCGCCGATTCACATGGATGCTCATCAGCCGGCCACAGCGCGCACAGCGGACTCTGCCCTGGAGCATCGACCACGCTGGTCGCTGCCGCGGAGCATTCACGACCGTTCTGCGGCTCGCTCGCATTTCTGCACAGCGTTGGAACAGATCTTCGGTGATAATCGCATCGTGACACGCCGGCCGAACACCATTCGCGGCACGAAAGTGGCCCGTGTAAACAGGATTGGAAACTGTTTCGAGCACCTGCCGGGCAGTCCAGTGATTCTCGTTCCTCGTTCGCCAGCCCCGTTCATCGGCCATCCTCGCCACCTCGGAAGGTCGCAGACCGTCAGCAATCAACGTGAAGATATCCCGGACGAGGTCGGCCTCCTCCGGAACGGGCTGCAGTTGTTCTGTTCTGGGATTCGCTGCATATCCGAACCTGTACGGTTCCATTGCGGACCAATGTGAGGAGACGCTGGAGCGCCGGCCGGTTGACGTTCGCGCCGGACCTGCCGTGGTCATCAAAACGCTCTTTGACAATCCTGAACCCGCTCGCCAGCGCAGAACTGGCGCAGATCTCGCGTTGGACGTCGCACGAAGTCAGATCACTCTCTGTCCCGGCCGACTGGCGAGTGTAAATGGCACAGACGCCGTGTCGCGTTCGGTCGATTTGAGTCAAATTTCATCGTGGGCTGGAGGCGGGGTTGTTCTCGTCCATCCGAGCGCGACACCCCGTTAACCAAACGCCCCTGCTCACCAGAGAACGTGAGAGTTCGTCCTGAGAACGCTCGCGGGGACAACCGCAACCCTGACCGTTATGCTCGGTGCCCAGGGCTTCTCAAAGCGAACCTGAGAACGAGACTCCGCCGGCGACCACGCGAAAGTCTTCGCCCGCCGTATTATTTGGGCCGATCTGAGAACCGGAAAAACAGCCTGAGCCGTCAACCGAACGGTACCGCGAATTGACGTGTTTGGGGAATTGGCTCCTCAGCCTGGACTCGAACCAGGAACCCTTCGGTTAACAGCCGAATGCTCTACCATTGAGCTACTGAGGAGCAGGGGGGGTTCTTTCGTTTCAATTACACCAAACGAGCCCGCGCCCTGTCAATTTTATCCGGCCGTGCCTGCGTGGCGTGGTCACCCCAGCCGCCGCCCGCACCGGGCGAGAATTCGCGCCCCCTCCGCGCACAACCTCGGCGATGGGCACTCCTGCCGCCGAACGGGCCAGCGTCGAGGAGGAACTGCATTGGCTTGCACTCATCCTGGTCCCCGGCCTGGGGATGCGCAAGGCAGGACAGCTTCTCGAACGCTTCCGAACCCCTCAGGGCATCTTCCGGGCATCCGCCTCCGAACTGGAGTCCGCCGGTCTGCCGGGAAGCATCGCCAGAAGCATTGCCAGCGGCTGTTCCTTCGACGACGCACTCGACCAGCAGAAACGCGTTCGCGAAGCCGGCGCCGCCATCATCCCCCTCAGCGATCCCCGATACCCGCCGCGTCTGCGCGAGATCTTCGACCCGCCTATGCTCCTGTTCGCGCGAGGACGGATTGAGCTGCTCCAAACCTCGATGCTGGGCATCGTCGGAACGCGCCGGCCCACCCATTACGGGACCGCCGCCACGGAGAAGCTGGCCGGCGATCTGGCCCTCGCCGGCATCACCATCGTGAGCGGCATGGCGCGCGGCATCGATACGTCGGCGCACCGGAGCACCCTCGCCGCGGGGGGCGCCACGGTGGCCGTGTTCGGGTGCGGCGTGGACCTTATATATCCGGCCGAGAACAGGAAGCTCGCGGAGCAACTGACGGAAAAGGGTCTTCTGATCTCGGAATTCCCCATGGGCGCTCCCGCCTATCCCCAGAACTTCCCCATCCGCAACCGCATCGTGAGCGGCCTGAGCGTCGGAATTCTGGTGGTGGAAGGAGCCCAGTACAGCGGGTCGGCGATTACCGCCCGGCTGGCTCTCGACCAGCAGCGAGACGTCTTCGCGGTGCCTGGCAGCATCATGTCGAAAATGAGCTGGGGGCCGAATCTCCTCATCAAGCAGGGCGCCAAGCTGGTGCAGGACTGGAACGATATCGTCGAGGAGCTCCCCGTGGAGGTGCGCGTAGAACTGGCCCGGCAGGGGCGGGAACGGCTGCTTCCGGGCCTCGATCCCGACGCCCCGGCCGCAGCGGGAACTCCCGAAATGTCAACGACATCCCGGCAGGTGCTGGGCCGCCTCAAACCCGATTGCCCCACCCACATCGACGAGCTATTAGAAACTTTGGAGGGTCAATCGTCATCTGAGATAATTGCCGCACTGTTCGAGCTGGAGATGCTCGGCCTCGTACGACAGCTTCCTGGGCGCCACTTTGCTAAAGTGTGGTAGTCCTTAGTTTCCAGCAGTTTTCGATTCTGAGCAATTCTACGGATCCCTATCATGGCTAAATCTCTCGTCATCGTCGAATCGCCGACGAAGGCGAAAACGATCGGTAAGTACCTCGGCAAGCAGTTCATCGTCATGGCCTCCCTCGGCCACGTAAAAGACCTTCCCAAGAAGGACCTGGCCGTTGATGTGGAGCACGAATTCGCGCCCCACTACGAAATTATCGAAGGCAAGAAGAAACTCATTGCAGAGCTGAAGCAAGCTGCAAAACAGGTGGAATCGATCTACCTGGCGGCTGACCCTGACCGCGAAGGCGAAGCCATTTGCTGGCACCTTCAGGAAGAGCTGGACGGCCGTTCGTCGAAAAAGGACGGCGGCCCGCGTATCTTCCGCGTCATGTTCAATGAGATCACGGCCAACGCGGTGCGCAAGGCGTTCGAAAAGCCGTCCGCGGTGAACGTGAATCTGGTGGAAGCACAGCAGGCGCGCCGCATCCTGGACCGGCTGGTCGGTTACAAGATCTCCCCGCTGCTCTGGGACAAGGTGCGCCGGGGCCTCTCGGCGGGACGCGTCCAGACCGTCGCGCTGCGGCTGATCGTCGAGCGTGAGCGCGAAATTCGCGCGTTCCAGAAGCGCGAGTACTGGACCATCGACGTCAACCTCAACGCGAAGAAGCCGCCGGTGCTGACGGCGCACTTCGCGAAGCGCAAGGACGAGACCATCGACATCGGCGACGAGCAGGCCGCGAAGAACATTCTCGACCAGCTCGAAGGTGCGAAGTACATTGTCCAGTCCGTCACCACGCGCGAGAAGCGGCGCAATCCCGTCGCCCCGTTCATCACATCGACGCTGCAGCAGGAAGCCTCGCGCAAGCTGCGCTTCAGCGTAAAGCGCACCATGGGGCTCGCCCAGCGGCTCTACGAAGGCGTCGAACTCGGCGGCGAAGGCGCAACGGGTCTCATCACCTATATGCGCACGGACTCCACGCGCGTCTCTCAGGATGCGATCGCGGAAGTTCGGGAGTTGGTCGCCCAGCGGTACGGGCAGGACTTCGTCCCAGAAGCGCCCAACGTATATCGCAGCAAAAAGGATATTCAGGACGCCCACGAGGCCATTCGTCCCAGCTCCGCCATGCGGACGCCGGACGAGATCGCGAAGTACCTGCAGGAAGACGAGCTGAAGCTGTATCGACTCATCTGGATGCGCTTCGTGGCGTCCCAGATGACGCCGGCCGTGTTCGACCAGACCAGCATCGACGTAGCCGCCACCGGGCGGGACGGCGCGAACTATCTGTTCCGCGCCACGGGCAGCGTTCCGAAGTTCAAGGGCTTCCTCGAGGTGTACGAGGAGGGCAAAGACCAGAAAGACGAAGACGACGAGGAGCTGAAGAGCCGCCTGCCGCAGGTGGCTGAAGGCGAAGAGCTGAAATTCCGTTCTATCGAGCCCGAGCAGCATTTTACGGAGCCGCCGCCGCGCTTTACGGAAGCGACGCTGGTAAAGGAGCTGGAAGCCGACGGCGTCGGCCGTCCCTCCACCTACGCCTCCATCCTGTCCACCATCCAGGAGCGCGAGTACGTGAAGAAGGAAGGCGGAAAGTTCACACCCACCGAGCTGGGCATGGTTGTCACCGATCTGCTTCTGGAAAGCTTCAATGATCTTTTCGATGTGACCTACACGGCGCGCATGGAAGAGGAGCTGGACGAAATCGAAGAAGGCAAGGTGGACTGGCGCGCCTCCATGGCCGAGTTCTATCAGCGGTTCGAGCGCGATCTCGAACACGCTGAGCGGCACATGACCGACATCAAGCGCATGGAAAAGCCCACCGATCTCGTTTGCGAGAAGTGCGGCAAGCCCATGGTGATCAAGTGGGGCAAGCACGGCAGCTTTATCGCCTGCACGGGTTACCCGGAGTGCACCAATACGCGCGAGCTGACGGTGGATCTGCCGGACGTCGACACCGCCGATCTCACTGAGCAGGATGCCGAGGAGTACTGCGAGAACTGCGGCCGGCCCATGGTCCTCAAGAAAGGCCGTTTCGGCCAGTTCTACGCGTGTTCGGGCTATCCCGATTGCAAGACTACTCGGAAGATCGGCGCCGCGGAACAGAAGAAATCGGATGTTCAGCTGGACGAGCTCTGCCCGCAGTGCGGCAACAATCTGGTGTTGAAGAACGGCCGCTTCGGCGAATTCACCGCCTGCAGCAATTACCCGACCTGCAAGTACGTAAAGCAGAAAACCATCGGCGTCCCCTGCCCGAATTGTTCGCAGGGTGAGGTTGTGGAACGTCGCTCGAAACGTGGCAAGACGTTCTACGGCTGCAACCGCTATCCCGAGTGCGACTTCGTTGCGTGGGGCAAGCCGCTCAGCGAGAAGTGCCCGGACTGCGGATCGCCGTACCTGATTGAGAAATGGCTGAAGGCCGGTCCCGTTGCGCAGTGCCCGAACAAGGAGTGCAAGTTCAAGCACCCGATCGAGCAGCCCGCTGCGGAAGCGGAACCGCAGCCCGTTGGATAAGCTGCCATGGCCAACGAAGCGGCAGTAACGGCCGATTACGGACTCGACGCCCCCGGCGTAGTGAAGAGCATGTTTGTCCGGGCCGGCGTCGCTCATGCTTTTGGCGTGGCCATCTGGCTGATGAATCGGACGCTCTCGCCGGACCACGCGCTGAGCGTGCTGCTCGCGCTGGGAATCACCGGGCTCATATTCCTGGGCATCGCGGTGGTCATGATCTGGAGCAGCCGCGTTGGCAAGCTGCAATTGCGCGATCGTCTGCTCGGCCAGATAAGCCTGAGCGGGGACGAGAAGGTGCTGGACGTTGGCTGCGGCCGCGGGCTTCTTCTGATCGGCGCGGCAAAGCGCCTTACGTCCGGCAAAGCTACCGGCGTGGATGTCTGGTCGGAAGAGGATCTGTCGGGCAACAGCGCGGATGCTGTTCGCGCCAATGCCAAAGCCGAGGGCGTGGCCGACAAGGTCCGGCTCGACGATGCCGATGCCCGCAAGCTCCCGTTCGCGAACGACAGCTTCGATGTCGTGCTCTCCAGCCTGGCCATCCACAACATGGACGACAGCGACGACCGGCGGCAGGCGATTGCCGAGATTGTTCGCGTGCTCAAGCCGGGCGGCCGACTGGCTGTTTTCGATATCCTGCACGCGGCCGAGTATGCGAAAGAGCTTCGGGAACGCGGCATGTCGAACGTGACTCTCTCGGGCCTGTCCTTCCTCTGGTGCATGCCTGGCCGCACGGTCACCGCAAACAAACCGTAAACGATTCGAGTGGGGCAGGCGATCGCCTGCGGCGGGCGCCCCGGGCGCCTGGTCCCGCAAAGACGCATTCAGAAAATACCGGGCTGGCCGACGAGGCTTCGGCCGCAGGCGAGGCGCCGGCCCCACGAACGCCAGCCAGGTTACCGGTTGCGTGCGCCGCGTCTGCGATAAGCTGGGACTACTCTTCTCGAGATTTCCCTATGCAGAGCAGCACGGCCTCCGCCGCTACGGCGATCATTCGCGTCGAAAATCTGGTGAAGACGTTTCACGATCACAAACGCGGTGACGTTCATGCCGTCAACGACGTCAGCTTCGACGTAACCGCGGCGAGGTGTTCGGCCTTCTGGGGCCGAACGGCGCCGGCAAAACCACCACGCTGCGCATCATTGCGACCCTGCTCAAACCGACGTCCGGTACGGCCTCGCTCGGCGGCTTCGATATTGTGCGACAGCCCGAGAAGGTGCGCGAACAGATCGGCTTTCTTTCGGGCGAGACTGGCCTCTACGCTCGCCTGACGCCGCGCGAGATTCTCACGTTTTTCGGCCGTCTGAACGGCATGGATGCCGCCCGCCTGCGCCAGCGTACCGACGAGGTGATTGCGAGATTCGGAATAGCATCGTTCGCCGACACGCGAACTGACAAGCTGTCCACCGGCATGAAGCAGAAGACGGCCATCGCCCGCACCGTCCTGCACGATCCGCCCATCCTCATCCTGGACGAGCCGACCGCGGGCCTCGACGTGCCAACGGCGCGCAGCATCGAGGAATTCATCGTGGAGGCGAGGGCCGCCGGCCGCTGCATCATCTACTCGACTCACGTCATGGAAGAGGCCGAGTACCTGTGCGACCGCATCGCCGTGATCAACGCCGGCCGCGTGGGCGCCATCGGAACAATGGATGAGTTGCGCGCGATCACGGGCCGCCAGCGGCTGCGGAAATCTTCCTCGAACTGCTCGGCATGGCGCAGGAGGCGAAAACAGCATGAGCCGCCCGTGGATGATCGGGACGATTTACAGGAAAGAAATCCTCGACCTGCTGCGCGATCGCCGGACCATCATCAGCATGGTCATCGTGCCGCTCGTGGTTTTTCCCCTTCTGATGGTCGTGGTATCGCGCGTCGTCGGCTCAATGATGGAAAAGGCGGAGACCGAAGCGAAGTCCATGTCCGTGGCCGTGAAGGGACCGACGCCGGTCATTCTGGATGCTCTGCAAAAGGCCGGCCTCAAAGTCGTACAACAGAACGACCTCAAAGCGGCGATCGAGCAGAAGACATCGTCGGCGGGTCTGGAGCAAACCGAAGGACCGGAGGGCGCAGCGCAGATCACGCTGTATGTGGACAATTCCAACCCGACCTCTTCGGCGGCTGGCGATAAGATTCGCATTGCGCTGAGCGAGGTGAAAGACGACCGCGTGAAGGCGGCGCTGCGCACCTCAGGCGTACCCGAATCGGTGCTGACGCCGTTCACCGTAAAAAGCGTCAACGTGGCCCCGCCGAAGAAGATGGCCGGCATGATGTGGGGCAGCATGCTCGGCTACCTCATGATCCTGCTCATGTTCACGGGCGGCATGTATCCGGTGATCGACATGACCGCCGGCGAAAAGGAGCGCCGTACGCTGGAGTCTCTGCTGGTTACGCCCGCCGGCCGGAGCGAGATTGTCGTGGCCAAGACGCTGGCGGCCATCACCGCGATCTTTCTGACCGCCATGCTGACGCTGGGAAGCATCATTGTTTCCGTGCGCGCCAACCGGAGCAGTGGGAAATCGGGCGAAATGCGCCAGATGTTCAGCACAATTCCGCTGGACGCGCATTCCATCATGCTGATCGTGCTGACCCTGATTCCGCTGTGCATTCTGGCGGCTTCGGCCATGATGGCCATCGCCGTTTTCGCGCGCAGCTTCAAGGAGGCGCAGTCGTATCTGACGCCAGTGATGCTGCTGGTAATTTTCCCGGCGCTGTTGGGCGGGCTGCCGGCCCTCGAGCTAACGCCCGCGCTCTGCCTGGTCCCGATCTTCAACGCCAGCCAGTTGATTCGCGGCATTCTCCTCGGCGAATTCAAGCTGAGCTCGTTCGTGATAACGCTGGGCGCCAATCTGATCTACGCGGCCGTTGCGCTGATCATCGCCCGCAACCGCTTCGAGGACGAGACGGTTCTGTTCCGGTCGTAACGGCCTCGCACGCGTCGCAGCCGGCGAAGGACTCAGCGCCCTGCAACCGCTCCCTTACGGTCGAGGCTCGGAAACGCTGGCTGAGCCGCGCCGTGAGGGAGCGGGTTTGGTTGTGGCTATGCTGCTCTGCGGGGCAGGCATTCAGCGCCGTCCCTTTTCTTGTGCCCCTCCTGCGATAATGGCGGAACGGTGCGTATGACCAGACCCGGGCTTCTTACTCTTACTGTGATTTTCGGCGTGTCCGCGACCGTTGTCGCCGCCGCACAGGATGTCCAGAAAAACGTAACCTACGTCTGCAACGGCGCGCGGCTGGTGATCGATAGCTGCAACATGCGCGATCTCTCGGACGCCTCCACATGCATGGTGGGACACCCCGACACCATCCTGCCGAACGGGCTCATGAAATACACCACCGAGACTAGGGGCGCGCTGAAGAAACTCCTGCCGACGTGTAAGCAGCCATCGGCGCAGGAAATCTCCCGTGCCAACGCGTTCGAGAAGAGGGTGCAGGACAAGCAAGCCGCGGCGCAGAAGAAGGCCGAGGACGATCTGAACGCCATCGAAGCGCGCCAGCAGGCAGCAATTTCCGGGCCCGCGGCGAAGCCGAAGACGCCCGAGGAGCGGGCCATCGCTCGCTGCATCACTGCCGGACGCCTTCCGCGTCGTGCACCGGCAACGCGCTGCTCGGCGCTTTTGGTCAGATGATTTCCAGGTGCTTCCCACAGAGGAGCCCAAAGGCCCCTCAGCCGGCCCGACGATGGCGGGCGTGTTCCAGGGCGCCGGCAAATGGCGGCTCGATTTCATCGACAACGGCGTGCTGGTAAACTGCTCGTTCCTTTCTCCCGATCAGCATAGCTACACTCTCGACGTCAAAACAACCGGCTCATCATTGACACGAGGCCGAAGCCTTTGGTCCTCACACTCAGGGCCGATGGAACCATAGTGGGCCCGGGTCCGGTGACGATAGACGGAGTGGTCGCCTCCGGCTACACGGAGGGAAGCGGGACATCCTACAGCGGATACCGGGATCAGAACGGAATGGCTATTTCGGACGCTCAGGCCGCCGCGAGCGCCGGACCAGTCTACAGTGCGAGCGGCAACCGCGTGTGTAGCCGGTAACCCCCAGCGGCCATACGGATGTCGCGCTAAAACTGCCACCTGCCCGGCGCTGAACCTTAGTCCAAAGGCGCCGGAGTCGGTGTCCAGACCATGCAGACGGATCTTCTGAAGACTGCCTTCGGCGGCGATAAAGGGCCCCGACGCCACCCGGCATTCGCATGCACGGCATCTTCGCGGCTTCCACTGGCATCAGCGTCCAGTTCTTCCCTGAGTCCGCGGTGCTCGGTTGCGGTCCGGATGCCGCTCGCGCATATCCATACACCGTATTGACGGGCGCAGGCAGAGTTGCCATCCGCATCGACGCGGCAGATCGCCCCCTGTCGCTGGCCCTCCGGCCGGACGGTTCGCTCGACGCGGGTTCCGGCTCGTATCAGGTGCATGGACGCACGGTTACCGGCCAGAACGAAAACGGCGATTTCACCTTCGCGCCGCTGGAGCAGACCTGCAGCCTCGCTGTCCTGACGCCCAGCAAGGAAATTCCCTCGTCCGGCAGCTCGACGGCAACGATGCTGCGTCCGCGAGTCTGGCAAGTCCCGCCGCGCCTCTGGGCAATGCCACTCTCTCCATCATGTCGGGACTGCGTGCGCAAACAGGCGCTCCGAATCCGCTCGCCGGGCATCCCTTTGTTCTTCTCCGCGACAGCTACGCCGATGCGCTCGCCAAGGCGGCGTCTCGGTCCCGCCAGGAATGTCGCCTTACAAATTCGTGGGCGCTGTTTGCACGGCCCGAACGCCTGATTGCCAGAGGATCATGGACGCCATCAAGGCCGATGCGGCGTCAGCCGTCCGTGGCGACGCCAACGGCAGCGGCACTCTTCCCGGCGTGGGACCCGGCACGTACTACCTGATGATCTCCGCCCGTTACAACAACCGGATCCTCGTATGGGAAAAGGCGGTGCAGCTCAGGCCGGGCGCGAACACGTTGACGCTCGACGAGAGCAACGCCACTCCGCTCAACTGATACAGCGATAAGTCGGGGCTGACGGCGCTTGCATGGTAAGATACGAAATGCCCCCCTTTTCATGGACTTCCTTGCAGGGTTGAACCCTCCTCAGCAGACTGCCGTCGCGCACGTCGAAGGACCGCTCCTCCTTCTGGCCGGCGCGGGCAGCGGCAAAACCAGGGTGATCACTCACCGGATCGCGCATCTGGTGGAAGCTCATCGTATCCCCGGCCCTGCCATCCTCGCGGTTACGTTCACCAACAAGGCGGCCGACGAAATGCGCGAACGCGTGGTGAAGTTGCTGGGTAATCCGGACAAGCGATCGTCGCCGCTGGTCTCCACGTTCCATTCCTTCTGTGTGCGCCTGCTGCGCCGCGATGGCGGCCGGCTCGCCGATATTCGTTCCGGATTTACCCGGCAATTTACTATTTATGACGACGACGATCAGGTGGCGCTGATCAAACAGATTTTCCGCCACGTGGGACTCGACGAGAAATTCATGCAATATCGCGGCATGACCTCGTGGATTTCCCACTGCAAGAG
>CAWACP010000006.1:0-1146912 GCA_963780655.1 uncultured Acidobacteriota bacterium
AGAACAGCGGGTGGCCGAACGGATCGTCTTTCTGGAACAGGACCAGCACGGCGAAATCAGCCAAATCGCGGAACACGCCGGACACGGTGAAGCCGGTGTTGGATGCACCCCACAGTGCCGCAGCCGCGCCGTAATCGTCGAAGCCTTGCAGTGCCATCGTGCGATGCGGCTGCAGCTTGTAAATGATCGATGTCGACTTCGACTCAGCCGCCGAGTCGAACGTGTTGTGTGTTAACGTGCCTTTGAACGGCCATATGAATCACGTGGAAGCACAGGTTCCGTACCAACAAGCTGCAGATTTTGCGACCCATCCGCTTCACCTCGCAGTAGCCAGTGCCATCCAGCAACAAATCCAAGGCCATGCGGAGTTGATTCGTGATCCGGCGTGCGGCGGCAACCAGCAGTTGCCGCTGTTCGTGGGCACGCGCAAGAGCCGGGGACCAGGATGTGTTGCGTTGATCTACTCGTCATCGCAGGCGGAAGTGTTCGGGTGATTGTCGAGATTGAGGAGTCGGGATTTCTTCCGACGAAGATTTGCGGCAAGTTCCTGCAGGCTGCGTTGGCAACTCACTTCATCCACGAGTCGCGGTCAGAAGAATCGCTACCCTACGCTGAACAAGTGCTCTTCATTCAGGTTCTGGACGGGTCGAAGTGTCTTAGAACTGGGGGACAAAAGGATGCACAGGCGAAGCTGATCGAAATCGAGATCCGGGCTATGCTCCCGCTGAAGCCGGGAAGCATTACGGATTATCGGCTGTTCTTCGTTACCGACGAACTCGACCAACATGGCCTTGCGCGCGTCGCTGCTGCCGTGTCTACGGCGCTTTCATCGTGATGCCTCCGACGACTGTCCGGCATCACGAGTAGATGAAGACCGAGAGGTTCGAACCGGGGAACGTTGTCCCGACCGCCGTAATGCCGATGGAGACTGCCGTGTTCGCCGGGATCTCGGTAAGAGCGCCGATCTGCGACGGAGTGGCAACCACTGCCGTCTGGCCGGCAGGAATGGTCAAGGTCAGCCAGGCCGCGCCTCCGACGTAGATCGTGAACGTGATCGCCGCGCCGGTGGGCGCGGCCTGGACGTAAGCCTTCACGTCGCCGACAGTGACCGGGCGATTCAAATAGAGTGGCTGCGCGGCGTTGGATTCCACGCCGAGCGTGCCCTGCATCTGAAAGACAAGGCCGGCGACTTTCGAGAGTCCTTCCGCGCCGAACACCCAGTCCTCGCGGATCGGCGCATCGCCGTCGGGCGATTCGTTGCCGTTCACGTCAACCGTGAAACCCGCGATCACGAGGGCCTCGTCGACGAAATTGCCGGTGGGCATGTTGATCGTGGTCACCGCCAGCGGGTTGCCGTTATCGAGCGAGGTCGTGTCGCAGGAGTAGGGCCACGTCGGCTCCTCGATAATCCACACATCGCCGGGGTTGATGACCATCGGGAGGTCCCAGGTGATCGTGGTCGCCGTGTTCGCGGTGATCTTCCGGGGCGGCAGACCGCGCGAGACGCCTTGAATCACCCGCACCAGGTTGCCGACCTCCGCTCCGGGCGTCATCCCGGCGGGATAGGCGATGTTCTGGCACCCGGAGTCCGTTATGGAGGTGGGGTTGGCGGAATTCGACGCGTCGGCTTTGTACCGGACAACCAAGCAATCGCCCGCCTGCACGATGCCGTTGGGGTCCGGAGTGACGCCGATGGTTCCGGTGCTGGAATCCCACGAAGTGACCGTCCCGCTGAAGTACGGCGTGGCGCTTTCCGGCCTGCCGATGATCGAGATGATGCGGCCCACCGGCGTGAACGAAGGATTACTGGATGGCGGGCTGCCTTTCAGGTACCCGACCACGAGCGCTCCGGTTGAGACGCTATCGACGGGCGCGCCGATGATCCCGCCATGAATCTCATGCTTGGCTTTCAGCCGGACCTTGCTGACATACGGCGACGGCAGGGCCCACGTCGAGCGCACAAGCGGCCCGCCGAAGGTGATCGATCCAGGCGTGTACGTGTTATTCGGACCCGCCGTCAACGCTCCGGTGGCCTGCGCGCAGATCAGATCGTCCTGGGTAGCCACGAACAACACGTAGGAAACCAGGCCCGCGACCGCCGGCCAGGTGATGTTCTCCAGCGTGAACGAGCCGCCCGCCGCCGTGCCGGTCCCGATGATGGCGATGTTCGACGGAGCCGAAGGAAGCCCGTTCGAATCGATCGCGCAGATGGCCACGCGCAGCGTCACGTTGGCCGGCAGCGATCCGCCCGTCGCGGACTGCGAGATCGATCCAATTCCGGGCGCACCCGCGCCGGTGGCGCTGAACTCGTTCACCGGCAATTTCCCGGTCACGACCAGGTTCGCGAGCATGCTGCCGTCGGCCATCTGCGCGTAGGACTGGTTGGTATCGAAGGTCCACTCGCCGGGAAACAGCGCGTCATTCGCCGCCGCCTGCACCTGATACGGCGCCCACGCCGGCCCGAGCGGAATCGGATAGAACAGAGGCGGCAGGGGTCCGGGCACGACGTCCATCGGCTTCGGCCCGACGTCCAGGTCGTACATGGAATCCGTGACGGTCTGCCCCTCGATCTGCACCGACCAGTCCTTCTTCAGGCTCCATCGCTGAATCCGGAAGGACATCGTCACAATTTGGAACGGAAGATTGGTCCCGTTGCCCGGCGCCGAAGCCAGGAGCAAGCCGGTTACCGTGTGGTAGGTCGGGTCCGTCGTGTAGCCCGTGATCAACACCTGCACGCCGTTGATCACGACTTCCTTGTTCTCCATGGACGTGTCGAAGGCATCGCCGCTGGCCCATGTGACCGAGGTGCCGGTGACGTTGCAGGTTCCATGAAGTCCGGGGATGTCCGGATGCGTCATCGAGACCACCTGCCCGACCTCGTTGCCGAGGCCGAGCAGGGTGGTCTGCCATGCGGCGTTGCGCGCGTCGCGCCACTCGGCGGGATTCACGCCGCCGATCTCCTCGCGCGTCCGAGTGGCCGCGATCCGCAACGCCTGGCTGAGCGTCGAGCACCCCACCGAGTGCATCTGGCTGGTGAGCGGAGATCCGGCGCGCCCGTAATAGGCCGCGTGGCTCTTGTCGCAATACTCTGCCGTGTTCGCCTGGTATTGATAGGCGACGTCGGCAAACGAAAGCACCAGGTGCTCGAAGCCAGCTTGAATCGGCGTCAGCCGCAGGCTTTGAAACAGAGAGTTGGCGAGGGTGTAGGCATCCACCGCGCTGGCGTTGATCCGGCAGCCGAGCTTCAGCTTGCCGAACTCCCAGGTGTAGAAGCCCAGGCAGCAGTTGAGCACCTCGGTGAGCCAGTCGCGAAACGGCTTCTGGCTGCTGATGATTCCCTGGAACTGGAACTGCGTCTCCACGCCGGTGCCGAGGATGGCCGCGACCTGGTCGGCCGCGATCTCGGCCGCGCCGCTTCCATCGCCCACTATCAGCGACGGCAGCACGAACGTGGCGAGTTGCGCGAACGAGGTCGGGCCGGTTCCGCCGGCAGGATTCGAGCCGGTGGACGGATCGCCATACAGGCCCATCGCGCGCAGCAGCATGTTGACGGCGATCCAGAACGGATTGATGAGGCCCCTGACCGCCGTGCGGTTGCCGTTCTGGTCCCACGTCCAGCCCCACATCCCGTAGTCGATGGGGACCGTCATCTGGTGCTGGTCGGGAGTGCTCGGCTGAATCGTGGTGGACTTGACGATGCGGATCTCGCACGCCGCCGTGCCTGCCGCGTAGACGTTCGGCTCCCAGACCTGCGGCGACCCCTGGCCGAGCGAGAAGTAGTCGGTGGTCGGATTCGCCGGGTCGCTGCCGGTGACGTAGCGCAGCCCCATGCCCGGCTGGTACTTCGTGACGTTCAGGTTGCCGTCGACCTTGAGACCTTGCCAGATGTAGCCATCGACCATCGGCGCCACCACGTATCGGTAGCCGTCCGCGTTCGTGACGACCATCGACGCGGTGAATCCGCCGAGAGGCCCGGCGCTGAGAATGCCGAGCGAGTCGGCATATCCCGATTCGTCGCGGTAATCCACCATCAGGGCGCGTGGCCAGGAACGCAAACAGCGGATTGCCGCCGCTGTTGCACCAGATCTCCGGCAGCGCCAGGCCCCAGATCGTATCCGAGATGATCGACGTCGCCGTGACGGTGTTGCGGCCGAAGCCGAGGAAGCCGGTGGAATCGTCCTTGATGACGACGCCCTGCGGGTCGGCCTGGTGCCCGCCGAAGTAGGGAGCCATGCCGTGCACCTGGCAGCCGTTCGCCGATTCGAGGTAATAGTCGCAGCTCGTGGGATCGCCGCCAGCCGCCGTCACCGCCGCGGCGCTGCGCCCCTTGTGGCCCACGGACAGTTCACGCCATCGTTGTAGGTCTTCCAGCACTGGCGGCTGAGTTGCCGCTCCGGGTACTGGTTCATGATCTGGAAGAAGCCGTCGGAGCAGGTCACCGGGAAGATCGGCGTGCCATCGCTGGTGAAGTTCTGGATGACGCCCTTCCAGAGTTGCAGCAGAATCCCGGAGTTCACATGGAAGAGGCAGAGGTCGATCTCGGCGTACTTCAGGTCGGTGTCGTTGGCGAGTTGCGTCATCACGCGGTCGCCGTTGCCGAAGGTGAAGCGCACGTTGTCGGAGGTGCCTTTGATGTCCTGCGAAATCAGGACGTCGGAGCCAGGCTCGCCGATTCCGATCAGGCGCGGCAGGTATAGCTGGCCGCCCACCGTGACGCGCCGGTCGGAGAGATAGATGTCGGCGACCGCGGATTCGCGCACGCGGATGTGCACCAGCGGGATGATCTGCTGGACTTCGGAGAGCAGTGCCGTGGACAGCGCGGTCGAGGGGAACCGCAGGCAGGTGGAGTTGACCGCGTAGGTGGGGGCTTGTGTCGGATCGACAACCTCGATGAGGTTCAATCCGACCTGGACAGCGTTGCGCAGGTATTCGAAGGAGATCGGCGTCTGCTCGAAGGTGACGAGCACGCCGGTGGTCGTGCCGCCGGGATTGGGGACGTGTAGGTGAACGCCTTCCACGGCCCCTGCATGGCTTCCCAGAACGCCTTGAGCTGGTTCGCTTCGGCCCAGTTCAGGTTCTGGTCGCTTGAACTGAAACTTGCGCGGGCCGATGCCGACGTAGTACCGCTGCTCCTGCTTGGCGTCGAGGCTGCCGAAGCGGTGGACGATCACCGGGCGCTCGACGGAGAAGCCGAACGGGTACTGCGTGGTGAGCGGGAATGTCTGGCCGGAGTTGATCACCGTGGGGACGGTGATGCGGCCGATGTGTCGACATCTACGCCACCTCCACCAGTTCCAGCCCCTGCACGTTCGTTCGCGCGACGTCCGTGGCCTGCGCCCAGTTGCCGCGGAACACCACCGTCACGCGCCCCTGCGTGTTGTTGCCGGTGGGATCGTAGTTGCTGCCGATCTGCTGGCCCGACGCCACATCGAACGGATTGTAGAAGGCGAACGGGGTCAGCCCGGCGTTCTGCGATACCCAGAAGCTGTACAGCGCCGAGAGCACCGACGCGCTCAGGCGTTTGCTGAGCCGGAACGTCCGCCGCGAGGTCTGCGCAAGCTGCGACCGCTGGATCGTGCCGTCGTGATACTGGTTCTGGAGCTGCGCATACTCCCGCAGCTCCGTGAACGCGGTGCACAGCGACGCCGGCATCACCCCGTTGGGGGCGGATTGTACGAGATTGCCTGGCATTGGATCACGCCACCGTCAATCCGGGCAACTGCATGTTGGCCGACTGCTGCGTGCGGCCGTAGCTCGAATACTGCGCCGCCATCGCCTGGTCGGTCACGAACTGCGGCGTCACGAACTGGCCGGTCATGAAGTTCGCGGCGTCGTTGCCGCTGATGTTCAGCGAGAGGTACGTCGCGCCGCTGCCGCCAGCCGTGTTCGGGCCACCGGGCGTCGGATAGGTTCCCGCCGCGATGCCGCCGAGCGTCGGGATGTTCGAAGCGTAGGCGTGCGCCTGGCCGTCCTGGTAGCTGGCCTGTTGATAGAGCTTGCCGCCCTGCTCCACCAGGCTGCCGGCGTACGGCGTCGTGGCCGACAGCGGCATCTTCTGGCCGGTGGCTTCCGAATACAGCATCACGAGTTGACGCACGCTCGGGGATCGCACCGCCACCGCGATCTGGCCGCCGAACTGCGACTGCGCGATCTGGACGACCTGCTTGATCGTGCCGCTGTTCTGGGGAATATCGACGCCGTAGATGCTCTTGATGTCGTCGTGCGCCTCCCTCTGCGGAGACTTGACGCCGGCTATCATCTCTCCGATGCCAATGCCGAAACCGGCGGCGCCGCCAATCAGCGCGCCCAATGGGCCTCCCATCTGGAACCCGATCGCCGCCCCGCCAGCCGTCCCTTCCGCTGTGCCCGTCCACGTGCCACGGCTGCTCCCGAGCAGCCCTTGTTGCGCAAGCATGGTGCCGCCCGCCAGCATCGCGGCCCCGGCCACGCCACCTACACCCGTGATCTTGCCGCCGGAATCTCCGGTCTGGACGTCGTTGCCGTTTTCATCCGTGCCGTAGATCGGATTAGACGGGCTCCGCTTGAAGCTGCCCCAGTTCGTGCGCTTGAGGTTACTGACGATTCCCGCCAGACCGCTCGGCCCGCTCCCACCAGCCGCGCCGCCGCGCGCGCCGCCGAACAACATCGCCAGCGGATTGAATCCGCCCGTCCCGCCCGGCGCCCGATTCAACGTCGGCGTCCCCGCCGATGCGCCGGACCAATCTCCGCCGCCAGCAGCCCAAGGAGCGGGAGTATAACCGCCGGTGGCCGCGCCCGACGAAGAGTGATCCGTCCCGCCGACCCCCGCTCCACCGCCAGCCGCTCCGGAGCCGCTACGCGTGGCACTGCTGAACAGCATTGCCATCGGGTTCGAATCCCGATACCGCCGGAACTCCACGCGAGCCGGGGAGTAGCCGCCCGCCCCCATAGGCGCGCTCATCTTGGCCGGCGCCGAGATCGATGGAATGGAAATCCCCAAAACGCCAGCAGCACCGGCGGCGCCACTCTGCAAGGATGGAGCAGCCACTCCCATGCCGGCGGCCAGGATAGCCGTCAGCGCCGCCATCACCGCGCTGTTCTGCATGGTCGCGGCGGTGTTCTGGTCGGTGGACACGCGCACCGGGTCCTGCTTGCCGCCCTTGAACACGCCAGCGAGCCCGCCCTGCCCGTCCGCGCCGTAGATGATCGGATGGAGGACGTTCGCCGCCATGCCGCCCAGCGTTTCGGTCACCGGCTTGAGCACCGCGGCGTGGATCGTGCTCAGCAGATCCTTGCCGAAGTTCTTGGGCTTGGTGAACAGAACGTCGATCAGCTTCTCGGCCTGCTTCTGCAGGCTGTCGAACTGCGACTGGATCTCCTGCTGGCGTTTCTGCTGGAGCTGCGCCTGCTTTTCCTCGAACTGGTCCTGCGCCTGGGCGATTTCCGTGAACAGATCCTTCTGCGCCTGCGCCGCCAGGACGGAGCGCTTCGCCGCGTTCTCTTCTTTCGATATCCGCTCCGCTTCGATGCCCGCCAACTGGACGGCCAGATCGAGCCGGATCTGGTAGGCTTGCTGCGCCGCTGCCTCTTCCTTTCGCGCCGACAGCTCCCGCTTTTCGGCCTCAGACATGGCCATCGGCGTTTCCTGGCCGGCAGTCAGTTCCGCCATGCGCGCGGATCGCGCGGCGCGCCGCCGCAATTCATCGCGCTGCGCCTGGACTCCGATGTCCTCGATCCGTTCCTGCGCGGCGAAGCCTTCCTCCCACTCCTTCATCTGCTCTTTGCGACGGCATCATGAGTGCGAGCATTTTCTTCTGCTGCTCGGCCGCTTGCTTGTCGGCGTACTTTTCGAACTCCTCCCATGCCTTCTTCGAGAGCACGGCCGCCTGCTCGTCCGCCGCCTTGCGGATCGCCGCAATCTCCGATTCCGACGCCTTCACCTTCGCGGCCTGCTTCAGAAGCTGGTCGCGCTGATAGTAGATTTTGCCGATCGCGTCGAGTTCGGCTTCATCGCCCTTCTTCTCGAACTCGGCCGCCTGGCGGCGGAAATCCTTGAGCTGCTCCGCGCCCTTTGCCACCGCGTCCAATGCCGCCTTGCGGCGCGCTTCGGTAGCTTCCGCGGCGTGGAGTTGTTGGCCCAGATCCTGCGCCTGAGCCTTCGTCAACGGCTTGTCCGGTTCGAGCAGTTGCTTCTGGAGCCGCTCGACATCCTTCTTGGCGTCGGCGTAGGCCTTCTCCATGCCGTCGTGCGTGCCGAAGAACCGGGCGCGAATCCGATCCGTCTCTTCCTTGCCGGCACGCAGGTCTGTCCGCTTGGTGGCCGCCTCGGCATCCTCCAGCATCTTCTGCAACTGCTGGATCTGGTCTTGGATTTCGCTCGCGCGCTTCGCTCGGGCCTCCTCGTCGCGCGTGGGCGCGATCGCTTGCAGGATGCCGAAATCGCCGACCAGCCCTTGCTGTTGGGCCCGCAAATCCTCGATGCGCTTCAAGGTGGCATCGCGGTTCTTCATGATCTCCGGCGCCTGGCGCTCCATGTCAGCCACCTGCTTGACGATGACCGGAGATCGACATCTTCGCCCCAATGCCGCCCGCCGCCCGAATGTCGGCGGCATCCTGCATCGCCTGTTCCTCTTCGCGGCGCTGCCGTTCATCGTCTCCGGCGGTGCTGATGTTGTTGAGGAACCAGTCGACGCCCTTCCCGACCCAGGTCACGGTGACGACCAGCCCTTCTTTGAACTTGCGGACCAGCGCGTCCCACTTGGTTTCGAGCACGGTCACTTCGCGCTGGTATTCGGCAAAGCGGCGGATGTCGTCCTCGGTCGGCCCGAAGCCCTGCTCGTGGGCGACGCGCAGGTTCTCGTTGAGTTCCGTCATGAACGGAATCGCCTCCACGCCCACCTTTTTGAACAGGTCCATGGCGGCGGCGTCCCGCTGAAGCCCTTCCGGGAGCTTGTTCAGACCCTCGGAGATCTCCGTCAGAATCTCGGAGGTGGGTTTCATCTCTCCGGTGGCGGTGTGGAAATCGATGCCCATCCCGCGCAAGGTGGCCCGCGCCTTTTCGCCTTCCTTGGAATTGTCGTCGGCTGCCTGGGACAGACCGCGCATCAGGCGCTCGACAATCGAGATGTCCTGCCCGACCGCGCGCGCCGCGAAGCCGAACTGCCCGACTTCCTTCGCGGTCAAACCGGTGCGCAGTTCCGCGTCCTTCACGCGCGTGCCGTATTCGCCGAGACTCTTCGCCGCCTCGAATGCGGACACCGCAATGGTGCCGAGTACGGCCGCGCCGGCCGTGACCGCGATGCCAAAGGGACCAAGAGCGGAAAGCACGGACGAGACCGCGCCCTTCGCTCCCTGGAGCGGATTCTCCATGAACTGGCTGACACGCTCGCCGAACGATTTGATGGATTCGGACTGCTTCCGCAGGGCTTCTTCGGCTTCCTTGGCCGCCTTGACCGCGAGAGCTTCGCGCGCGGCCTTCTCCTCCATGGCGATCATCTTTTCGTAGGATCTGGTGATCGCGTCGATGGCCTGCGGCTCGCGGTTGTATCGCTGCAGAAGCTGGTCCCGCTGCGTGATCAGCCGGTCCACGCCGCTCTTGCCGTAGGTCTCGGCCTGCTTTTCGAGGGAGGCGATGAGCCGCTGGACGCTGGACCGGGTCTGATCCGAAATCCGGATGACCTTGCCGTGCGACGATTCCGCTTTCTTCTCGAAGCTGTCGAGGCCGGCGTTGGCCTTGTCCACTACCGGGGTGACCTGGTCCTCGGCTTCGAGGATTACGCGTTCTGCTTGGTCTGCCATTTCACGCTGCCTTGAGCATCACGAAGGGACGCGCCTGGAACGCGGCGAGCACCGCCTGGCGGTCGCGCGGCGACACGCCCCACTGCGCCTCGCGCCGGTTGTTGAAGGCGGCGATCTGCGAAGCCGTCTGCCGCCGGCCAGGAAGGGCTTCGTCGAGAAACCCAATCGCCGCGCGGTTCTCGTTCGCGGTCAGGACCTTGAGGCACCGCAGGGTATGCCCGCTCCAGGTCCAGTCGCGGATGGGCTGGAGACCGCGCGCCGCCTTGTAGTCGGGGTAACCGCGCCGGCCCGACAGTCCGGGCTTCAGCGGCGCGGCCGCCTGGTCGTAGATGTTCTGCCCGCTCTGGATGCGCGCCCGGATCGAATCCGCCAGCACCTGCGCGAAGCCCTGCATCTCGGTCGCGGTGTAGGGCGAGTAGACGAAGCGGGCGCGTTTGATGACGGTTTGGAATCTGGCCATGGTCACCTGTGTTCTGGATGCGGTAACAGCCGTACGATAGAGCGTGATAGCGGGCCAGTCTCCGAGAGTGTGGCGTGTTAGGGCCAAGTGGACTTGGCGAGATCTCCAGAAAGGCAGTGTCGCCTCGGCGAGCAGAACGGTGACGGGCGATTTCTTCGAAGTGGGTAGTGAGTCAGTTTGAATTTCTTGTCAACTGCCACCAGTGCCGATTCGATTTCCTCGGACACTGTCGCTCCAAGAACGATACTTCATTTCCACTAGGCCCCCGCGCAGTGGATTCACGTCATGCCGCGCTGTATTTCCGCAAGGGCACTTGCGCGCATTTTCGACAGAGTTGGCGCAAGTTTCCGTGGTCGAGTGTGAAGATCTTGCGCAGTCGATAAAGGTCATCGGCGAGATCTGCTTCCATCGACCACGGAATCCAAACCAGCTTGGCATTGCATGTGCCATTTTGATGTGCCGTGACAATCGTACCACTCGCCAACCAGTTGGGGACCGCGCAACCGGGAGCGGGGATCGCGACGAAGAAGCGCGGCTAACAGCCGTGCTCGGCGATGTGGCGCTCTACGGCCGCACGCGCCTCCTGGGATTTAATCCGCGCTTCATCAAGCGCCTGCTGATCTTCCGCAGATCGTGTTCCTGTTTTGGCTCTCAGCGCCCTTGCGGCACGGGCGTAAGCCAGTGCGACCCGGCTATGCTCCTCAATGAGCCTGGACTTCTCTTCACATTCCATCCGGTTTGAAAACAAAGATCGTACCAGACAATCCGGCTTGCCACAACTGAAGGAATGGCACGCAAGGCTCGGCACTTGGGCGCCGTGGCCACCAACCCCGAAGTTGGCCCACTAACGGGAACCCTGAGCGCCGCCGTCCCCACGCTTGATCTGCTCCTGCCGCTCGGCCTCGATCAGTTCCAGCACCCGGAACTCCTCTTCCGTGATATCCGCCAGCGTGATCGTCAGCCCGATGCTCTTCGCGTTCAGAATGCGGAAGCATCGCCGCACCAGAGCGCCGTTCGGCGTGTCCATCGCCTCTTCGAGCAGGTTCTTCGGACAGCCCGGCCCATGGCTGACGTCGATGGCCTTCCAATCCGCGCCGCAGGCGGGGCAGCCATCCAACTCCGTCTGCGCCGAGTAGCCGCACTTCCGGCAGCGGAAGACGCGGTCGGGGCACTCTTCGTCAGGCCCGCACAGCCCGCCCTGGTGCAGCACCGACCGGATCAGGAATCGAACGCCCGGCTCTTCCGGCCAGTCGCCGGGCGCGG
This sequence comes from uncultured Acidobacteriota bacterium, assembly GCA_963780655.1. Classification (GTDB taxonomy): domain Bacteria; phylum Acidobacteriota; class Terriglobia; order Bryobacterales; family Bryobacteraceae; genus CAWACP01. The sequence continues at coordinate 11,501 of CAWACP010000006.1, forward strand.
CTATTCCGGGTCTTCGTCAGCCTCGATCGCCAGTTGCGCGATGACCTCGGACACCGCCGCCGACTTGTGAACGATCGGCACGGCGCCGGCGTAGCCTTCGTGCGAGATGTGCAGCTTGTCGTAGAGCGCGCCGCTCGGCTCCAGGAACGCCCGCGTCTCGACCGACCTCCGCGCGGCCACGACGCTGGTCGAAGCCCGCTCGTGGTCCTGCATCTCCTTGGCGGTCGGCATCCGCAGCACGTGAACCACGCGCGCGCCGGGGACCTTCATCTCGATCCGGTAGTTGATGCCTTCGCGCTCGACGTTGGCCACGGCGCACCGCTCAATGCGGCCGATCACCATGCCGGCCTCGGCATCATCGAACTCGGGACCGTCCTTGTCGGTGCGGATCTTGGCGAACAGTTCGGCGTTGATCTTCGGCAGGTCCACGTCCTCGCTCTGCGATTTCCCGCGCCCGAGAAAATGCCGCACGGTGCGTTGCGCACGCGCCCAGGCGCACCACTCCTCGTCCGAAGGGAACCGCACCTCGCAGCTCTTCTCGCCGCCCGAAAGGATCGGCACCACGAACGGCTTCGACGCATCGAAGCCCGCTTTCTTTTCGATTTCCATGTCAAGTCTCCTATTGGCAGATGCCCTGTAGCGGCGTGGTGATCGTCATCGTCACCATCCCGTTGGTGGGGTCGTAGAGTTGCACGCCGGTGATCTGGAGCGTCACGATGCCATCGGTGTTTCCGAGTTCGGCGACGTTGAAGCCCATCTTCTGGATGAGCATCGTGAACGAGTTGTTGGCGTCGCGGGTCATGGTGAACGTGGCCGTGCCGGTGGTCAGGTTGATCAGGTTCGCAGTACTCGGTCGATCCCGCCTGCACGCGCACCACAAACTGCACCGCGAAGGCGCGATCACCCCACTCGAAACGCCCCTGGATCTGGTAGCCATCCTGCGCTCCCGAGCCAGGGAAGAAGCCGGGCCGGAAGTTGTTTTCCCAGGAGGCTTCCATCGACACGAACTGCTTGGCGCTGCCGCCGGAAAGGTAGTTGATGCCGTTGAAGGTCAGAGCGCTGATCATGCCGGCGTTGAATTCATGCGGCGTGGAGATGGCCGGCAGCGTGATGCCGCTGGGCGAAGTGTACTGGCCGGTGGTGACGCATTCCGCCGAGCACATCGCGCTGGCGCGGCCCGGCGAGTTCTTGATGGAGAGCTTCCAGCCCTTGACCGCGCAGCCCACCAGCATTTCGTCCAGCACCGCCGAACCACCGGGCCGGATCTGCTGCACGAACGAGAAGTAGGGCAACTCGAGGCCGGTCGGGTTCGTGGCTCCCAGCGCCGGAACGATGATGTACGTGTACGGACCGCTGCCGCTCACGACGACGTTGCCCATGGAGAAGGACATCGCCCACGCGAGGAACTCCGACGAGGCGTACTTCGAGAGCTCGTAGGCCGGCATGTTGTAATGCGACTTGAAGAGCTGCGTCGGGAACTCGTGGCCCTTGCCGATTTCCGCCCGGTCATCCTCGTTCACCGGGACCTTCGCCCACGGCTTGGTATTGAGATTCGTGTGACGCCAGATGGTGGCGACCAGATTCGCCGTTCCGATGGCGGTCTGTTTGCCGAATCCCCAACCGTTCAGCAATTCATTGATGTTTGCCATGCTACTTTTCCTCCTCAGCCGCAACTGCCGGCTTTTGCGCCGCCGCCGGCGCGGGAACCTGATGCCAACCGGCGCCATGAGCGGCGTGAGCGCTTCGGTGGTCGCCTCGACTTCCTTCACTTCGCCCTCGGGCGATCTGCATAAAAACCGATTCCATAACGTTGTCCTCATTCCCCGCCGGGATTGCCTTGCTCCACGAGCGTTGCTTGCACCTCGAAGTAATCGAGCGTCGCCCCGTCCGCGCTCACCACAACCGTGTTTCGCTGCGCGGAGGGAAGATCCATGTCCATCGGGTAGCAATCGGGATCGATCTGGAAATGCAGAAGCGACGCCCACGATGGAGCGCCCGTTGGTATTGCGCTCACCAGCAGCCAGAACAGATCGGCATACGTGGCGGTGGAATCCTGTTCCGGCGCCCGCAAGTAGATCGAGAAGCGATGCGCGAAGTGCAGTGACCCGCCAGTGAGACGCCGCGGCGTGGTGCCGTTCCAGGCAACCAGAATCGAGCCGGGCGGCATCTGTAGGATGGCCAACCGAAGATTGTTGTCGGTAGCCAGCCCTTCCATGAATGCGCGGATGTTGTCGCCGTCGCCGCCGAGCGCAGTCGACCAAGTCCGGGCAGGACTGGAGCGCAGTCACCCACTCGCCAAGTATTGTTTTCGGATTGATCACGGAACCGTCAACTCGCGCGCTGCAGCAGTGCCAGGTTGAGCATGCCGTAGGCATCCGGCTGCCGCACCGTCGTCACCACGTACTGCGCGCCCCAGGCGGTCACCCAATCGCCCTTTGCCGGCGGATTCGAGAAGTCGGAAGGATTCACCGAGATCTCTTCGAAGTTCGCCATCGCGCCGGACTCCTCGCGCACGCGCAGATGGCGCACCGCCGTCACCGTGAACGCGCTTCCCTGCGCCGCGCCTGCCTGCACCGGTTGGTACACCACCGGCTCGCCGAACGTCTGCGAAATGACGCCGTCCACGAACGCTTCAATGCTGGGCCAGTTCGGCATCTCACGTCCAGTAGGCGACGATCAGTCCTTCGCCCGCGTTGTTGGCATCGACGTAGTAGTCCGATGGCACCAGCAAATGCCGGGAGTCTTCCGCCCAGATGTCGAATGCATCCGCGACGCCGCCACCCGAGCCCGTGGGCCAGAACTCCTTGACCACGCCCGTGCCGTTCGCCTTGTTCATGCCGGAGACGCCGAGGAACACGCGCCCCGTCTCGCCGATCACCGCCGCGAAGCGCATCCGCTCCACGCGCAGATTCGTGTCACTGGTAACGGGGACTGGCGTGCCAGGCGTCGGGACGGGGATATTGCCGAACGATTTTGCTTTCATCGGAATCAGAGCCAGGCCAGGATCTTGTACTTGGCGCCGGTGGTCACCGTCACCTTCACGTTGGTCGCGTCGTGCGTTCCCTCGGTCACCGTGAAGACGTTGGCACTCCCGCTGTTGTCCGCGCAGGAGACCAGCACGCCCGCAGGCACCGCCCCCAGGCCGTGCGCGATGCTCTGCTGCGCGCCATTGCCCGTTTGCACCGCCGACAGGAACTGCTTCTGCTTCGATGGGTAGCTGCCCTTGAAGTTCGGCTGCGGACCCGCGCTCTGAAACTCCGGAGCGTTAATGGGCGTTTTTTCCACTTTGACTGCCATGTCTCTTCTCCTTTCCCGGTTTAGCCGGTTCCTGCTTGGGAAGCTTGGAGAGCGCCCGCTCCGCTTCTGCCTGCGTCCCGATCCGGCGTTGCTCGTAAAGCTGCCGCGCGCGCGTCAACTGGACCTTGTTTGTGGCATCGGGAGCGGGATACTCGTCGCCGATGTCAGACGGCGTAAAGCCCTGCAACGGGCGCAGGACGTAAAGCGGCGGAACCAGGCCCCTGGTCAGCCGCGCCCACGATTCACGACGAAGCATCATGGCTACACCGCCGAGATCACGTTGTTGAAGAAGAAGCCCAGGTCCGCAGAGACCAGGCGCATATCGAACGCCGAGTCGATCTCCACGCGATCCGAAGCCAGGTGCTCCATGCGGAACGTCTTGATGCGGACGCCGGCGCCGCCGGTGGTTCCGATCAGGCCCGTCCAGTTGAACACGTACCCGGCGCTGGGAGTCATCAGGCCGGCGTTCTTCGGGCGGTAGAACAGCGCCGCGCTCAGGCCGCCGATGAACGAGTTGGATTCGGCCGCGCCTTCCGCCGCCGTGTTGTAGACGGCGTCGATGACCAGGACCTCTTCGAGTTCGAGAATCTCGGCCATGATCTGGCGGGTGGCCACTGCCGGGTTCGGCGCGGTCTGGCCGTACTTGGTGCGGTCGATGAAGTCGGGGTGATCGACGAGCTTGTCGAACACCGGGCGGCTCACCACGAAGATGTTCGGCGCGAAGCCGCCGCTCGACAGCCGCATCTGGGTCTTCGCGTGGCGAATGTCGGTGATGGGGTTGCCGTTCGGATAGTTCCCGGAGTCCCAGTAGACGACGTGCGTGGAGTCCGCGGTCGCCTGGCCACTGGCCTGATTGGTCCAGATCCCGGTGCCGAAGAACTTCGAGACCCACTGGTTCTCACGCCGGATCAGCGCCTTCTGGGTCAGGAAGATGGTGGCGTCGCGGTCGGGGGCGAGCGGCGAGTCGCTGTTGGAGCGGATCTGGTCATCCACGTCCTTGTGCAGCGACCAGACGTCGCAGTTGTACGTGCCGGTGGAATTCAGGTTGTAACCCGTGCCGGCGGATTCGGCGGAAAGCGCGCGCTTCTGCATCTCGTCGCGGTTGAAATCGGCCCGCGCGTAGGTGTAGTACAGGTCGCTTTTGTTTTCGACCGGGACCGCCGGAAAGGCCTTGTCCGCGACGAATTCGACTCCGGCGGCCTCCTGAAGGTAGGCCACGGAGATGTTCGTCAGCGGTCGGTTGACGTGAACGTCTTGTAGTGTTGGCTGAGGCATTTGTGATTTCTCCTTGTTTGTGAACGGCTACATCTTGTACGGGCCGAGAAGCAGCGCGGGGATGATCACGCCAGCGCCCGCCCGATGCAGCCAGCGCGCGCGCCCGCACGAAATTGCCGGAGGTCGCAGTGATGGCCTGGCCGCTGGCGTTGGCCATGAGCGGGTCGCCGCTGTTGACGGCAGCGCCGGTCACCAGCTTGGTGATGCCGAGGATGGCGACCTCGCCCTCGACTCCCTGCGCGTTGGGCTTGTCCTGGACCACGCCATCGGCGACGGCGCCAGCGCCCGTGAAGTTGATCTGCCCGGACGAGTTGACGGTCACGAAGTAGAACTGCGGATTCACAGTTCCACCGCTCGTGAGGTCCGCCGCCGCCGGAAGCCCTACTGTGCGTAATGTCTGTTCGAATGCCATGTCTGTTGGTCTCCTTTCGCCCTACCGGGCGAGGCGAACGCCAGCCCGCTCGAGCGTGGCGATCAGGCCCTTCGCGTTGTGCTGCGCCACGAACGCGCCGTAAACCTCGGGATGCTCTTCGAGCATCTGGGCGTAGGCGCGCTCCTTGGTCAGCTTGGTGGTACCGCTTTCGGCGTAAAGATTCGGAGTCTCTTTGCCGCGATTCTGGCGGGCGTAGCTGGTGGCTTGGGCTTCAATTTCCTGAAGCGAGCCAACCGCGCCCTGGTTCGGGTTGACGTGCGAAGTAATCATGCTCCTCTCGCTTTCGATCACGCGGGCGGCGGTCAGTTCCTCGCTGATTTCCGCCACGCTGAAGTATTGGCCGGTGGACTTCTTCTTGGTGAGGAACTCCGCGGCCTTGTCGGGACATCCGGCCATCTTGCACAGCGCGCCGATGGCTTCGATGTCGCCTTCGGGACGCATCTTCAGCGGCACGCCAGCCACGGCAGCGAGGCCGGCGAGCGGGGCCATGCCTTCCGGTTTCTTGGCGTCGCTCTTTACGCCCTCGCCGCAGGCGTGGCAGTACTCCGCGCCTTTGCGCAGCTCGGCACCGCAGGCGTGGCAGAACTTACCGGACGCCTCGCCTTCGGCCTTCGTGCCGCAGGCGTGGCAGAACGTCGCATCTGCGTGAAGCTTGGTTCCGCACGCGTGGCAGTACTTCGGTTCGTTGTTGGTCTTCTCGTCGCCGTCACCGTCGCCCGGCTTCTTACCCTCGGCGGCGATTGTCAGCGTTTCGTCGGGCATACTTGCTGTTACCTCCTTGGTTGTGGATATTGCGGCAATCGCCGCCGTTGAACTCTGGACCGGCTCGCCGAGCAGTTGACGAAGCGCGTTCATGGCGTCGCCCAGCGTTCCGACCTCGTCGGCCAGCAGCGGAACGGCATTCTCCGCCCAGTACACGCCAGCCTGCGTCGCGATGATCTTTTCTGCGTCGGCCTTCCGGTTCCGCGCGACCGTTGCTACGAACTGGTCGTACTGCCGGTCAATCTCGGACTGGATGTCTTTCTCGGCCCGCTCCGAAAGCGGTTCATGCGGGTTCCCATCGACCTTCCTGTCGCCTTTGAAGATGTAGGTGTACTTGAACCCCTGCTCGTCGTTGAACTTCGAATCCTCCGTATGCAGCACCACGACGCCGACCGACCCGACCGCTCCCATGCGCGTGACGAAGATCCTGTCGGCCGCGCTGGTCGAGGGCGTAGGCCGCCGAGAATGCGAAGTCGTCGGCGACCGCATAGATCGGCTTCGCGCCGCGAAGCGAATAGATGTAGTCGGACAGTTCCAGGCATCCGGTGGTCTCGCCGCCCGGCGAATCAACCTGCAGGAGGATCGCCCGCACTCCGGCGTCGTTCACCGCGTCCTGAAGGTAGCCCCCGATCTGCGCGTAGGAGCTGCAACCACTCAGCGCCGAAACCCAGGATTCCGCTTTCGTCAGCACGCCCTGGATCGGAATGATCGCGACGCCGTCGATCACCTGGTAGCCGCTGTCGTCGGCCTGCTCCATGTACGCCGCGGCGAACGGTTCCGCGGGCTTCACGCCGGCCACCGGAATGATCCCCAGCCGTGGCCCCAGCGCCTGGACGATCACGTCCAGCTTGGGCGGGTGAATCATGAGCGGCGTGTTCACAAACCGCGATGCAACACGAGTCAGATTCGTCATGGCTTCACGTCCACCTCGCCCTTGCTCGCGTCCTGCTGGATCTCGGCTTCCGTCAATCCGGCGTTGCGCCCGGTCAGGACCTTCCGGCCATCGCTGTCGTAGGACAGCCCAAGCTTGTCGGCCCGCTTGTTGTCCGCTGTCTGCTCCGCATCCACGGCACCGGCGTCGCGCCCTTGCGCCGCCACCTCGGTGGAACGCGTGGATAGGCCGCTGCGGATGGCGTCGTTGGAAGCCTTGATGTCCTTCTCGGGATCGACCCACGGCCAGCCGGGCGTTACCCACTGCACTTCCTCGAATGGCTCGGGATCTTTGTTGTACGCGTTCAGCAGGTCAATGCCGAACACCAGCGCCAGCATCGCCTCGCGCAGCCAGCGCTTATAAACCGGATGGCAGACCTGGAAGATGAAAACCGAATGCTGATACTGCTCGCACTTGCGGCGGAACTCCAGCAGGCCGGCGCGGATCGAGGAATAGTTGATCCCCGACAGGTCGCCGCTGATCTGATACTCGGCAAGCCCCGCGCCACTCGAAAAAGCTTGCAGGCAAGTCCGGATGAACGATTTGAAATCGCCGCTGTCCTTGGCCTCGGCAAACTGCACCTCTTCGCCGAAGTTCAGAACCTGGAACGTGCCGGGTTCGAGCTTGCTGATCTGCGTCCCCGGCTCTGTCTGGGTCGGCCCGTTCTGATACTGGTCCGGAGGGATGATCGGATTGTCCGGGCTGGCCTGCGTGATGAACCCGGTGATCATCGCCGCGAGCTTCTTGCGGACGATCTCGGCGTCCGTGTACTGCTCCAGTTCGTAGAGCTTCGCGATCACCGATGTCAGCCACGGCTGGCCCCGGAACTGGCCCGCGCGAATCGGCTTGTAGACGTGCAGCACCTCGGTGGCGGGCACCCGCTCTACCGAGAGAGCCTCCATCGGGAAAAACATCGTCTCGCCCGGATGCGCCTTCCAGAAGTGGTACGCCGCGCGCCGCCCATCGGCCTGAAACTCGATGCCGCACCGCACGTGAGTTGTTCGGCGGCATCTGCTCGACAGCCGTGCGCCACAGCGGTAACTGCTCGGCCTCGATCAACTGGAGTTGCAGCGGAACCGTAAGCCCTTCCTTCACAGAACGCGGCCGGAACCGGACGAAGCACTCGCCGGCCTCCATGACTTCGCGCGCGATCACCATCTGCTGGCCGTAGAAATCCGTCTGGCCAGATGCAGGATTCCGCGGGTCGTACTCGACGTCGCACTCGCGAGTCCATCGATTCCACTTCCTGGTGATCAGGTCGCGGATCTTATCGTCCGGATGGTGCGGCACCAGGCGAATCCCGCGCCCGATCGCATTGGCCACGTAGGAATCCACGGCCGCCGCCGCCCACGCGCTGTTTCGAACCGCGTCCCGGTTGCGCGCCTGCAACTCCAGGCCATGCGAAAACAGGAGCGTGTTGAGGCCGAGGGACGGCGGATTCCATCCCATTCCCCGACGCCCGCGCCCGGCGGCATCGAACGGGAACGTCCCCATCGCGCGGGTGCGCGGGACGCGCGGGATCGGCATCGGCTCGTGCCCGGCTTGGCGCGCGAGCGTCATCAACGTTTCAATTGGCACGGCGATTTAGTGGCCCCAACCGTTGGTCGTGTAGATGCGCACCTGGCGCACTTGCTGCGGCCCGGACTGCTGGGCGATGTCGTTCAGGATCAGATTCCGGAGTTTCAAGTAGTCGTCCACGGAATCGAATTCAAACTCGCGATCCTGAAAGCGGACTCGCCTCGCGCCCTGCTTGCGCGCGGCGTCGAGAGCATCGAGATCGGACTGAGTGAATGCCATTAGAGATCCATCCTGAAGCGCACCGGTTGCGCGCGGCTGCCTGCCATCCGTGCGCTGCGGTTGCGGCGGTTGTTTCACGTCCTGCACCGGAGGCGCGCCCACCCGGCGTTCGAGGTCGGCCCAGTGCTTCTCCTGGAAACGGTCGATGCCGACCCGTCCAGCCGCCGCGCGCGCATACACGCGGCAATCGAGCGCCTCATTGCGCTCGCGCATCTTCTGCCACTCGTGCCGGCGATAGCCCTTGACGATCTTCGTCACCAACTGCTCGGCGGTGATCTGCTTGAAGTACTCTTCGCTGTAGCGCGGGAAGTGGCAATAGCCCGGCGGGAACGGAATCCCCTTCGCCACGTCCTCATCGGTGGGCCGATCCTGGCGCAGCCACCGGTACAACTCTTCCTTGGCCATGCCGGAATTGACCGGCCACACCCGGACGCCGCGCTTCAGCTTGGCGCCCAGCGGCCCGACTTCTACCGGCGACGCCGAACCGATGAGCGCTGGAGTCCGCGAATCGCCTTTGATCACCAGCACGCGCCCGCCCTGCCGCCGCGCCCACTGGTACACCTCGATGGTGGCGAAGCCGGAATCCACCGCGAGTTGCATGATGGGCAACTCCAGACCGGATTCAGTGGTGAAGGATTCGTTCAGCAGGCCGGTGAGCTTCTCCCACACCTGCCGGGCGCGAGGTGTCGCCTTCGAACACCCGGTAATCGACCGACCACGATTCCTTGCCGCGGCCCCACGCGGCGATCTCGACCTCGATGCGGTCCTTCTGGACGTCCGCGCCCGCCGTAAGGAACAGACCGCCGCGCGGGACGGTGCCGACCTTGTAGTCCTCGCGCCGGTCGTACAGCTTCTGCCACTCCGGCGCTTCGCCGAGCAGCGTCCACGTCTCGCCCAGCACGGTGTTGACGAAGACCTGAAGCAGCGCCGGGTTCTTCTGCGCCTGCTCGAACTGCTTGGCGGCGTCGCCCCACGAGAACCAACCGACCGGACTGTACAGGCTGGAGAGGTGGAAGCCCGCCGTCTTGCCGTCGCCTTTCGCGCCGGCGCCGCCACTCGCCGCGCGCCAGCATCGAGTGCTTCTGGTGGTTGCTGAATCTCCTGGCCGCAGTGCTCGCAGACGTAAACCGCCTTCTGCGGATCGCCCTTCGGCCACCGCAGTTGCGCGAACTTCAGGATCTGGAACTCGCGGCACGTCGGACACGGCACCCAGTACTTCCGCTGGTCGCTCTCCTCATACGCCGCCTCGATCCGGCTCATGCCGGTGATCTTCGGCGTCGAGCACCAGGAACACCTTGCGGCGCGCGAACGTCCGCGTGCGCGCCATCGCCAGCTTGATCGGGTCGCCCTCGCCCTCCACATCGCCGGGATACGCGTCCACTTCGTCGAGGAACAGATACCGCGCCGCCATCGACCGCAGGCCGACCGCGCTGTTCGCGCCGGTCATCACCAGCACGCCGCCCGGAAAATCCTTCGACAGAACCGTGTTGCCGGAATCGCGCGACCGCGGATCGCGGACCAGCTTCCGCAGGACCTCCGACTCCTCGATCAGCGGATCGATGCGCTGCTTCGAGTTGCGCTTGGCCATCTCGACGGTGGGCTGCACCGCCATCATCGGGCCCGGCGCCTGGTGGATGATGTAGCCCATCCAGTTGTTGCCGCACTCCGTGCCGCCGATCTGCGCGCCCTTCATGAACACCGTGCGCTCGATGGGCGACATCGGCGAAAGGCAATCCATGATCTCGCGCAGATAGGGCGTTCGCTCCGTGCGCCAGCGCCCGTGCTCAGCGGACGCGCGTTGCGAGAGCCAGCGGTAGCGGTCGGCCCACTGCGAAATCGTCAGCAACGGGTCCGGCCGCGCGCCAGCCGCCGCGGCTGCAGAGTAGATCTCTTCAGCCGTTAGATCGTCGGCAAAATCATTCAGCGCCTTCCGGATCTCAGTCGTGAGGAGCTGCATGCACTGTGGCTGCTTCGGTTTCGGCGGCAAGCATCGCCGCCAGGCGGTCGGGGAGGTTGAGCATCGCGTCGCGGAACTGCCGGAACTTGTTGAAGGCGGCGACCTGGACCTCTTCGCCCGAGACGAGCTTCGCCATCCGCTCCTCGTATTCGATCTTGGCGAGGCGCGCCTGGTAGTGTTCCCGCACGGCCCGCGCCTTCGTGTACTGCGACGCGCCAAAGACCTCCGCGTCGTCTTCTGGTTGCTGGCCGCGCCGGTCCACCGGTGGCGCTTGGGTCTGGGTGTTGCGCGCCCACTCCGCGTCGGCCATGCTCGGAATCGATCTGGCCGTTGGGCAAGGTGTGGATGCGACCCGACGCGATTGCCTTCTGGACGGTGCTCACCGAGACTCCGCGCTGGCGGGCAGTACGCCCGCTGGCTCATTACTGGCATGCGTTTATTCCCGAAAAAAGCCCTTGCCTTCCGGGGCCACCGGAGTGATGAATCGTCATGCGCGGATCAACCGCCAAAAGGATAAACACCACCATGAAGAACGCAGAAGCTACCAACACCACCGAAACCGCCGCCGTTGCGGAACAGGGCGCGCAGGTCGCGCCGGAGAAGGCCGCCTCGAAGAAGGCTGCCAGCCAGAAGAAGGGCGCGCCCAAGGCCAACAAGGGCGCGAAGAAAGCCGCCAAGCAAGCCAAGGCCGCGCCGAAGAAGCAGGCCAAGGAGAAGGTCGCCAGCAAGAAGGCCGCCAAAGCGAAGGAGGCCAAAGTGCCGCGCGAGTTCTCGAAAAAGAACATCATCCTGGACCTCCTGCGCCGCCCCAAGGGCGCGACGATGGCCGAGATCGCCAAGGCCACCGACTGGCAGAACCACAGCATCCGGGGCTTCATCAGCGGAAACCTCACCAAGAAAATGGGCCTCACGGTCGAGTCCACCAAGAACGAAGCTGGCGAGCGGACATACCGCGTCGCCAAGTAGGCACCTTGCCTCCCAATCAGCCGCCTGGAAACGGGCGGCTTTTTTACGGCACGCCGCCTCCGGAAGTTGCAACGATCCCCGCAGTTCCGCAGAGCTTGCCAATCGCCGCCTCGCCCAGGCGGCGTTGCTCGTCTCTAATGATCCGCAACTCCGCCGACCAGTCCGACGAAGCCAGGCACAGGCCCTTGAAGGTCGGGATTCCCGGCGCGGATCTCCGCTTCGATTGCCGCAATCTCCTTGTGGCACCGTTCGATTCACGCCGCCATTGCGCTTCAGTCGCTCCGGCGCACATCATCGAAGCGTTCCCGCCGCCATTCGAGCATCGCCTTGCCGCCCGTGTAACTCCTGCCAGCGGCGCACGATCACGTCGCAGTACTTCGGCTCCAACTCGATCAGCCGCGCCTGGCGGTCCGCGACTTCTCGCACGCGATCAGCGTCGTCCCCGACCCGCCGAACGGATCGAGGATCGTGTCGCGCGTCTTGCTGCTGTTGCGGATCGCGCGCTCGACCAATTCCACCGGCTTCATCGTCGGGTGCTCCAGGTTCGCCATGCGGCCGCTTGATGAACCACACGTCGCCCTGGTCCGGCGCCGCACCAGAAGTGCTGCGTGCCGTCGCGCCAGCCATACAGGATCGGCTCGTACATGCCGCTGGTAGTCCGACCGGCCCAGCGTGAAATGGTGCTTGGCCCAGATCACGAACGTGGACCAGTGGCCGCCGGCGTCGGTGAACGCCCGGTAGAGCGTGTGCAGCTCCGACGAGGACATGCAGATGTAGATGGCGCCCTTCGTCACCGCCAGCATGTTCGCGCAGGCGTCCCGCAGGAACTCATAGAACTTGCCGCCGAGAGCGTCGTTGCCGATCTTGAGCTTCTTCGCCGTCTTGCCTTCGTAATCGACGTTGTACGGCGGGTCGGTGAAGACCATGTCGGCCAGCCCGCCAGCCAGGACTTTCTCGATGTCGGCCATCTGCGTGGCGTCGCCGCAGAGCAACCGGTGCTCGCCCAGACCCAGACGTCGCCCGGCACGGTGACGACGTGCCTCCTGCTCTTCCGGAACCGCGTCGTCGTCGGTCAGCCCGTCGCTGCGTCTCCTCCGGGTCGCGCAGGAACTCCTCGACTTCCTCGTCGGTGAAGCCGACCAGATCGAGATTGAACGCCGTCCTCCTTGAGCGATTCGCAGTTCGACGCGCAGCATCTCCTCGTCCCATCCCGCGTTCAGCGCCAGCCGGTTGTCGGCGAGAACCAGCGCGCGCCGTTGCGTCTCCGTCAGGTGGTCCAGGACGATGACCGGCACCTCGGTCATCTGCAGCTTCGCGCAGCCGCCAGGCGCGCGTGGCCGGCGATGATCACACCGTCCGCACCGACGAGGATCGGATTCGTCCAGCCGAACTCGATGATGCTGGCGGCGACCTGCGCCACCTGCTCGTCGGAGTGCGTCCGGGCGTTCCGGGCGTACGGGATCAGCTGGTCGATGGGCCAGATCTGTACGGCGAGTTCGCGGAAGCGCGGAGACGCTCACCCATGCCGGCGACTGCCCGATTCGTAGTGCGCGATTTCGCCGTCATGCCTGGGCTTTCCTCTTCGGTCCGTAGTGCGGATTGGGCCCGTGGTGCTTGATGCGCCGCGCGTCGCTCTGCTTCGGATTCAGCGCCTGGTCTACCGGGACGCCGCGCGCCTCCGCGACCGCGGCGAACGTCTCGCCGTCGCCGCAGGATCGGCGTCTCGCCGGTCAGGTTCATCATCCGGCGCAGGATCACATCGCAGTAGGCCGGGCTGATCTCGCAGCCGTATCCGATCCGCCCGAGCACTTCCGCGGCGGCCATCGTGGTTCCGCTCCCCATGAACGGATCGAAGACCACGTCGCCGGCATCGGTGAACGCCAGCACGAAGAACTCCACCAGCGCGCGCGGGAACGGAGCGGAGTGCGATCCCTGGCTGGACTCCGCTCTTGCACCTCGATCACGTTGCTCGGGCGCGCGAGGCCGGCGTGCCGGCCCTCCGAATCGTCGGACAGGCTGTTCCGCTGCGCTGCCACGCATCTGGTTCTTCCGCCGTCCGCGGCCGCGCCCCGCGCGCCGGTGCCCAGCAGCCCGCTGCCGGAGGTCGATTTCGGGTTGTTCGGGCGAGTAGTCGAAGCAGTCCTCCGACTCGTGGCTCACCGCCTGCGGCCGGAACTTGATCTGCTGCTGGCGGCAGAAGTGGAACACCGGCTCCCAGGCGTTCTTGAACCGGTTTCCCCAGCCGCCCGGCACGCCGTTGTCGGTCTTGCGCCAGCAGAACTCATCGACGAATCGCCAGCCCCACTGCCGCCGGTGCGCGAGCACCAGATCCATCACGTACAGATTGCGCTCGCCGTCGTCGGCGTGCTCCTTGATGTTCAGGAAGTAGGAGCCGTCGGGCGCCAGGATCGACTCGATGTCCGGCCGCGACCGCGCGCGAACCAGTCGCACGTACTCGTCCGGAGGAACCGGCTTGAAGCCGCTGATGGATCGTACTCGCGCTGCGTGGCGTAGGGCGGCGACGTGATCGACCACGTTCGCGCGCGCATCGCCGAATAGAGCCCGGATCGACTGCCACAGTCCCGGCAGTCGCCGCAGATCAGCCGGTGCGTTCCGATCAACCACACGTCGCCGGGCTGGGTGACCGGCTGGGCTGGCGGTTCGGGAACCTCTTCGGTCACATCCTCCGGCGGCGCCGTCGCCGTCTTCGCCAGCAGCGCCTCCAGTTCCTCGTCGGAGAAGCCAACGAGCGCGAGGTCCATGCCGTCGTGCTCCAGATCGCGCAGTTCCGCGGCCAGCATCTTCTCGTCCCACCCGGCGTTCATCGCGAGCTTGTTGTCCGCGATGATGTATGCCCGCCGCTGAGTCTCGCTGAGGTGGTCCAGCACCACCACCGGCACCTCCGCGAGGCCCAACTTGCGCGCAGCCAGCAGACGACCATGGCCGGCGATGATCCCGTGCGTTGGAGTCCACCAGGATCGGATTCGTGAAACCGAACTCCACGATGGACGCCGCGATCTGCGCAACCTGCTCGGCGAGTGCGTGCGCGCGTTCCTGCGCGTACGGCACCAGCCGGTCGATCGGCCAGATCTCGATGCGCCGCGCCATCGCGGGCGTTATGGTCGCCGGAAGTGTCGCCATTGGTTTAGAACAACTACAGAAGAGGCGTGTCAACGGCAGGAAGTCCAACGTTGGACATTCGCCCTGGCTCGCGCCGGAATCGGCCACCCTTTCGCGCCCCGGTGCCCCGTGTCGCGCCGTCTGGCTCGGGGTTGGCCGGTTGGTCCACCCGCCGCCTCGGGCGCGCCCTGGCCGCCACTGACCGCTGACCACCGACCGCCCCTTTTTTCGCCTGTCGCTAGCGAAATTGCGCTACTCTTCAACGCGCCGCCGCCGCGCGCCGGGAAGTACCTATGGCTTTAACAGGCGGCTTGGGGTTCCGAACAACCGCCCCGCGAGCACGAGCGATGTACCGCCCACCGATCTTGCGTCCTGGCTTTTCACGTGACCGTGCAGTCAGCCACCACCTGGAGAAAGGCGGCTCGCGTCTCCGGTGGCGCATAAGTCTTCCCGTCGCGGCTGCCGCCAAGATGCTTCAGGTCCCACGCCGGCCCGTGCTCCAGAGGCTCTTTGAAGCTGTATCTGGTACCCATCACGGAACTGGCCGACATCGGCTTCGGCTCGCCAGGCCGGAGGAAGAGAATCGCTCGGTTGATGTGGCCCTTGCGATGGCGTACCACGCGCGCCACCAGTCCGGCCGATTGCAGCCTTGCCAACCGTTGTTCGGACACCCAGGCGTACAGACTGCCGTCGGCGTGATAGACGGGAATCGAGGGCATTCATGTTTTTGGACACACGTGGGGCTGGCAGGAAAAGCTGCGGGAAGGGATTAACGAGCGTCCCGACGCTCGGGGAACGCTTCGCGAGCGTTCATCCTCTTGTTAGCACTACGCGATTTCAGTCGTCAACAGAAAAGGCGGTCTCTTACCGGACTATCCGTTGAAAAGTGCGGAAGGGCGAGGGTGCAGCGAAGGCTTATCGCCGCTTTTCGCGCTTATGGCGCACCTGCTGCTGGGTGCAAACGCTCCCGAATCGGGGCGTGGGCAACCGCACGCGTTTGTTCTCCAATGCCCTGCGGAAAGCCTGGTGGCACGCTAAGCACCGAGGACGTGGGGTACAAATCAGGGGGTGTCGCCGGCCAGCAAGGTGAGTTCGGGATAGCGACCGTGCAGCAGGTCGCCAACTTTAAAGGCTTCCTCAAATGCCGAATGCGCAACGTCGAAGTTGTACCCAGGCCATCCCTTTTTCGGCTGCTGCCTGCGCATATGAGTAGAGATCGAAGAAGCCGAAATCGTGCTTAAACTCATGCAAGCCAAGTAGCCGCGGGCCCGAACCGACCAACGCCACGTGAAGGCATTTCTGCCCACCCAGCCGTCGCAATACCTGCCGGTTCCCCTCGTGCATCGGGTTCAGGACGTGCTCCTTCAGAAAGTACGGTACGCCTTCCTCATCGACCGGCGGGAGCCACCACAGGATAAATGCTATCGGACCTGCATGCGTAACCGCCAGGCCGCAACGGGCGCGGAGATCAATAGTCTCACAGCCGGACAGCGTTTCCAGGAAGGACGTTCTGTCAAACCACATCGCAATCACCTCCTGGCCGATGGATTCGTGGATGGCGGCAACATCCAGTACGAAGCCGTTCCGGCCCCGGTGATGCCAGATGGCTTGATCCAACTCGCTGTGATGTTGCCCCACGATGAAGCTGATATTCTGGCCGATCATGGCGTCTCAATCATACCGGCCGGCAAGAATATCGTCGATCTCGTACTGCCGCTCGTATGCGCCCTTCGCCTGGGCAAAATCAGCCCGGACCGCGCCACGCGACGCGCGCACCGTCCACGGCTGCCCGGATTCCATCGAAACCGAAGATGTTCTTGTACTCAAAGATCGTCACAACCTGGCCGGTCCCGTCCGTCACGATCACGTGGAGGTGGGTTTGTTCGGCGACTCGGCGAAGGACCTCGGACGTGTTTGGATACAAGGGGTTCATGACTTGTTCGTAGAAGGCGGTAGGGCGCCCGCTGACGATAGGCGGTATCCACCAGATTAGGAAAAGGACAGGGCCGTAGGCAGTCGCAGCAATACCAGCTTTGAGATTGAGATCCAGCCTCCTCTTTGCGAGCAGTTCGTCCGGCTCCGGCTCGATCAGGAGCGCCACGGCTTCCGGTCCGATGCGTTCGTCGAGCGTAACCTCTTCGAAAAGAACGCCAGACCCAGATGGCAGGCCGCTGAACGCCATGAAACTCCAGTCACGGCGCTCGGGCGCAAGCTCGTTATTGAGCGGCATTTTGACCGCCCCGCCGAGCCGCCGATCTTAAGTTGTCCGGTTGCAGGCGCGCGTGCGGCCAAGCCTCGCTCGTCGGCATGATCGATATCATCGCAGAATTCCAAACTGCCGGGGACCGCTGATGGACTCGTTACTGTTCGTCGTTTACCACGGCGGGAGTTGCCGCGTTGGTTTCGGCTGGCCCCGTTTGCGCGTCACAGCGCGTCACAGCGCAAAGCCCGTAAGTCTATGAAAACTTGGTAGCGCTAACGGGAATCGAACCCGTATTTAAGCCTTGAGAGGGCTCCGTCCTAACCGTTAGACGATAGCGCCAACTGGCCCCTACATCATACCAAAACGTCATTTCCGCACGAAACACGCGATGTACTGGCTGCCCGGCACATGATCGCGCCGCCAGGCAAGATCGAACCCGGCCGCGGAGACCTCCTTCACCACGCCGTCCGCGTCCAGCCGGATATGCTGCAGCGCATTCATGCCCGGCATGGCCCCTTCGCGGCGATAATACTCCACGATGAACAGCCGCCCGCCCGGCCGCAGCGCCTTGCGCATGCCCGCCAGCATCTTGTCCGGATAGTTGAAGTGATGATAAACGTCCAGCGCCAGAATCGTATCCACGCCCGACGCCGGCAGCCGGGGATCGGTCTCCGTGCCCAGAACGAACGTCACGTTCGAAAGCCCACTGTGCGCCGCCGCTGCTCGAGCCTTGTCCAGGAAATCCGCGAAGATGTCTTCCGCGATCACGTGCCCCGCCGGCCCCACCGCCTCGCTCAGGTACGGCAGCATGTAACCGACCGCGGTTCCCACGTCGGCCACCACCGACCCCCGAGCGATCTGCATGGCCCGCACCAGTTCCCGCGGCTTCTGCCGGGCATCGCGCGCGGGATCGCCCAGTGAGGCGGCCATCGACGCGCGGTCTTCGGGAGTCTGGTAATGCCGATTAGCCTCGGTCGCAACCTGAGCCGCCGCCGCCAGCGCGAACGCCAGCGCCGCAACGGCCGCGCGAGGCGCCCTCTTCACAGCGGCATCTCCATGGGCATCGCGAATGGCGGCTCAATCAGGTAATCGTGCGTGGCCATTTCCGCCAGCGCGTCGCGCAGCGATTCCTCGGTAGTCGGCTGCGTGGTGATCACAAACGGAAGCGCCCGCCAGTTCTCGCCGTGCACCTGCAGCACCGCATCCAGACCGATATCCTTACTCGCCAGCACCGTTGCCAGCCGCGCGATGATGCCCGCGCGATCCTCAACGCGGAAGCGCAGGTAGTAGGGCGCGGTCAGTCTGGTAATGGGGATCGGCTTGTACTCTCCCAGCCGCTCATGAGCAAACGGCGACACGCGGTTCGGACTGCCCGAGCGGATCTCCCGCGCCACCCGCATCAGGTCCGACACAACCGCCACGCCGGTGGGATGCGAGCCCGCGCCGCGCCCGTAGTAGAACGTGTCCTGACCGTAGTGGCCGCGCACCCAGATGGCGTTGTAGGCGCCGCGCACGCCGGCCAGAATCGTGTTCCGCGGAATCAGCGAAGGCCGCACCGAAAGGATGACGCCATCCGCGGTCTTGCGCGCGGAGGCGATAAGCCGCAGCGTGTAGTCCATCTGATGCGCGTATTGAAAGTCCACCGGCAGAACGCGGCGGATGCCCTCGGTGTAGATGTCGGAAGGAGTGATCCGCTCGCCGAACGCCAGTGCCGCCACAATGGCCAGCTTCGAGCGCGCATCGAACCCGTCCACGTCCATGCTGGGATCGGCCTCGGCGTAACCCAGCTTCTGCGCCTCCGCCAGCACCGCCTCGAAGGACGTGCCGTTCTTCTCGATCTCGGTAAGGATATAGTTGCAGGTCCCGTTGAGAATTCCGAAGAGCGAGTTGACGCGATCCCCCGAGATGCCCTCGCGCAGCACGTTCAGAATAGGGATGCCGCCCGCGACGCTCGCCTCAATCCCCAGGTTGACGCCCTGGTGAATGGCGCGTTCCCAGATGTCCGCGCCGCAGATAGCCATCAGTTCCTTGTTGGCGGTGACCACCGATTTGCCGTGCTGGATGGCGCACTCGATCACCTCGCGGGCCACGTTGGTGCCGCCAATCAGCTCAACGACGATGTCCACCTCGGGATGCGAGCACACCTGCCGCCAGTCGTTCGTCTTCAGCACGCCGTCGAGCCCGGCCGGAAGCGTCTTCGTCTCGACGCTGCGGCTGCACACCGCTTTTACTCCCAGCGGGAAACCGAGTTTGGTCTCAATCTGCCTGGCGTTCTCGGCAAGAATCGCGAGCGTGCCCGAGCCCACCGTGCCGAGACCCACGATCCCGGCGTTCACAGTCTGCATATGTGGCCATTATGCGTCATGTGCCCCCTGTGCAGCCCGTGCCCGGTGCGCGTCGAAGGTCACGGAAGCCGAGCCGTGGATGCCGTGTAAACGGAACCGCCGGGATCGGCGAGAAAGAGCACAGCCTGTTTTTGATCGTTCATCAGCGCGGTGACTGGGCCACCGGGTGCGGAGCGGCCCTCCGAAATTCCTGTCCATGGGAGCCATCCATCGATTGCGTTCCCGGAAGTGGCGACTACGTTTCCCGCGGAATCGCCGAGAATCACCGTGATCCGGTTGATGGCCTGCACCACCACCCCCAGGGAGGCGCCTGGCAGGGTTTGGCCGGCGGCAACACTCGACCACGGATCCCAACCGTTGGGTCCACCCGAGGTCGTATAAACGTCGCCTTCGGGATCGGCAAGGAACAGTGCGAAGGGCGAAGCGGAACCGGTAACCACGGCAGCGACGGGAGCGCCTGGCGTGGTTTGTCCTTCGGAGGGGCTGGTCCATGCGCTCCAGCCGGTGTTCGAGTTTCCAGACGCCATCCGGACCACACCATCCTTGTCGGCGAGAAACAGAATCGCGTTCTGATTGCTGAAGATGGCGGTAACAGGTGCACCGGGAATGCTGAGAACCCCGGGAACTTCGGTCCAGGGCCGCCACGATCCGTTTCCCCCTGAAGAGGAAGTGTAGACTTGCCCGTCGACCGCCACCAGGAATAGCGAAAGCTCGCCGGGGGGATTCACAAGTGCGGTGACATGGCCGCCCGGCGCTGTGACCGCACTGCCAATGCGAATCCATTCCTGCCAGCCGTCCCCTCCGCTTCCAGAGTTCACGTATACTTCACCGGACGGATCTGCAAGGAAGACGAAGATCGTCTGTCCGTCCAGACTCACTGCGGTCACCGGAGCCCCTGGAGTTGTTTGCCCTTCAGACACACTTGACCATCCCGACCAGCCGGCGGCGCTTCCCGAGGCGGTGTAGACCCCACCCTGCGGGTCGGCCAGAAAGAGAGCGAATTGGTCCACGCCCGAATGGATTGCGGTAACGATCCCGCCTGGCTGCGTTTGCCCTTCCGATACGCTGCCCCACGGGGAAGGACGCGGGGGTCCAAGCTGTGCGATCACGTTCAGCGTGATCCGATCCAGGTTGGTCCAGGAATGTTCGTCGTGGTTCAGGCCGAGCGCCCAATTGCTGGTGGCGGCGTTGAACACCTGGCCGGACGCGGACCCGGGCTGCTTGAAAACCCCCATGCTGCCGACCTCGAGAGTCGGGTACACCAGGTCGTAGATGGAGGCAAGCGTGTAATTCGCGGGCGAGTTCAGACCGTTCGGTCCTCCATTCTGAACGCGATCGGTTTCCGTTCCCGCAACCGAATTCTGCTCGCCTTCCCCGTATCCGCCAAATGTTGCGCCGTTAGTAAATCCGGTTCCCGCAAACACCCAATGATTCGCGTTCTTCACCGTGTAGCGGTGCAGAGAGTCGTAATACACTCCGTCATTGCCCAGCCAGCTTACACCGGTAAGCGCCGTTTCCGGCCGTTTTACCAAATCGTCAAACCATTGCACGGTGGTCCGGGTATGGTTGGCAGTGGTAGAAACCGGATCGAAGGCCGCAGTCTTGTAGCACGTGAGCTGCTTTCCGTCGGGGCTCAGGCGAACCTGCCACCAACAGACGTTTCCGCTGAAGATGGCCGCATTGCCGCCAGATCGGACAAAGTTCTCGACACTGTCGCGCATCTCCCAGGTCCAGTATTCGTGATGTCCAGCGAACACCAGCAGACGGTATTGATGGGGGTCGGGCGCCTGAAAATGCACGTCGCGCGAGGTGCACACGTCGAACGGAATTCCGCGCCGCGAGACCCACTGAAGGAAGGGCAGTTCAGCAGCCTGGGGAACCTGATTGAAGCCGCCGCCGACCGGCCTGTCAAACGCCAGTTCAAAGCCGAAAGGTACCCGAAACGCGGAGGCGCTCGGAAACGCCGGAGCAAAATCGTCGCCAGAAGAGTACCCGTACGCGTTGCGGCCACCCCACAAGTTATAGGCGCAATAAGTCGCATCCGCCAGGATGAGCAGTACCGGACTTCGAGCGGTGGAGCGCGCACGCACGACGAACGGCAGTTCGATTGTCAGGCCTGGATCCTGCGCACTCTGCACGCGCCCAAGGTACAACCCGGAAGGCCACGTGTCCGGCACCGTGAAAGAGGCGACGGAAGGCCAGTTGGCGCCGTCCCTGTAGGCGGTTCGCGCTGCCGGGAACGGAGTCGGGTTGGCGGGAAGGCCCGGCACTGAGCCCATCGGCTGCTCCAGCGCGTTTCCGAAAATGCCCTGCCTGAAGATTTGGATCGAGTACGGTCCCGCCTGACTGCTTACGTGGAACGCGATCGTTTCACCGGGAAGAACGCTTCCGGTGGAGGCAGCAAGAGAGCTTGTGATCTGGCTTTGCGAGGAGACGTAGCCTTCGATGGAAGCCCGAGTGGCCGGCAGGGGCTCGTGAAAATAGAAATCGCCAGCACCGGCGCTCTTCCGGTACAAAAGAAGGTCCGAGAAAGCGCCTGTTCCAAATCTCCAATCCGGATTGAACGGCGGTACGGCTGAGGACGGAGGCCCATCGTTGAACCAGTGGTCTTCGGGGTTGGACATCCAGAATTCGCCGGAGACCAGCGCGGTTACAGTGGAGCCCAGTCCCGTCTGAGTTTCGCGAAGGACGATGCCGGCGGATGTGTCGCTGGTATCCATGAACGCATAGAATGCGAGCGATCCTGCCGAGGGGTCATAGAACGCAACGTCGGTATTTCCGGGCCCGCTGAAATTGCCCACCGCAACAAGCGTCGTCTGGCGGGGCAGGTCTGCGGAGGACGCGGCTGCAGGTTGAACGATTCCGGTGCGATCGCAGCGGTACATTTCGCCATAACCGGCGGAGACGGAATAGAAGAACAGATCCGTCAGCGTGGGCGTTTCACTGATGAAATCCGGCGTCCAGTGGAAATCGCCAGCCAGAACCTGAGTGAAAGGTCCCCGGGGAAATGTGGGGAAGGTCTGAAAGGGAGTGTTGCCGGCAAAGTGTCCGCCGGCGATGGCCCAGATTTCCCCATAGTTTTCGCTCGCGCTGTAAAAGAAAACGGAGCTATAAGGACTGGATGCGCTGAAACGTCCCGCGACAATGTGGGTCCAGGAGGTGCGCCACCCGGAATACTCGCTCGTAAGAACGAACCCGCCTCTGCCGTCGCTATCGTAGAACCGTCCGAAACCCGCGGCCTGGTCGTAGAGCAGAAGCCCGGTCAGGCCAGAAGGCCCGAACATACCGGGGACAATGTGGGTCCAACTTGCACGATCGCCCAGGGGACTGAATCGGCCGAGCACAGGGATCTGAAGGCGCCCCGCGCCGTCGGTGCCGTACAACTCAGCGTACCCGGTTCCCTGTTCGACAAACAGCAGGTTGCTGTAGGTGGAAGGAACGAACCTGCCAGCGACAATCGCAGCCCACGAGTTTCTCCAGCCGCCGCTTGAGGCCAGCAAACCGAAATTGGGCTCGTTGAGGGCGGTGGGCAAGTGCGCCGGATGCCGCCCGGATCGGACAAGGTTGAGGGCAACGGGAAGTTGGGGCCGAAGCATGGTATTCCTTCCTGCCGGGTATTCCGGCGATTCAGCACAATCTATCACTATTTGAGCGAGGGGATGCATGTCGTGCTGGTCATGCCGGCAATGTGGCGATGAGTTCTGGTGAACGGGGCGCTCGGCAGGCTTGATAATGCTACGAGAGCGCTGCCGCGGTTTCGTGCAAACTCAGTGAAAACCCGAAAAGGAGGTGCTGCAGCAGTATGGAACGATGCCCGAGGCTTGCCATCTCGCTTCGGAACGGTACGCTGCGGGAACCCTGGGTTCCGCCCGGTGACCGATGGGATAAGCGAGAACTGCTCCGGCTGCGTATCTTTCTGGTGCGTGCACGCGCATGGAAATCGCATGTACAGAACGTTAACGCCAGACTGGTTCAGCGTCGGCCATTCCGGAAGCAATTCACCTGGCGGAGTAGTCGCCTTATACGGCCAATCTCTGCCCGCTATCCGGCGGGTTTGAGTTTGCGGGTTTCCGCGAGGATTTTGGTGAGTCGATTGGCGAGCTGGTCGAGACGAAGCTTCGGAGCGCCGTTCGGCAGCGAGCGGCGGAACATCTCGATGGCATGTTGAGCGAACAGCAGCGAATCGACGACACCGTCCAGGCCGCCGCGCGGCGAGAAGCTCGGGGCTTTCGGTTGCGGTGCGAGATGCCGAGGTTGCGATCGGGCCAGATGAAACTCCCGTTGCAAATCGCTTCCAGCAACGTCGACGTAGCGCATCGTCATCTCGGGATTGACGTGCCCGAGTAGCTTCATGAGCGCAGGCAAGCCTACCCCTGCGCGCACCATCTCACTGGCATATGTGTGCCTGAGCTGGTGCGGAACGATGCGGGTGGGGATACCGACTGCAGCGACAACATCGGGAAGGTAAGAACGCAATTGCTTGACAAGGGTCTGCTTGTGGCGAGGGCGGGCCAGGAGCCGGCCGTCGAACGGGAGTGGATCGAAAGAACGGAAGAAGCGTAGACGATGAACGAGTTCGCAAACAAACGAGTCGACCGGGACCATGCGCTCGGTCTTCAGCTTGCCGAGAGGAACGTGAATAGCCCACTGATCCGGGCCGGCATTATGGAGGCAATCATAGGCAAGATCAACACATTCCCCGATGCGCATTCCGGTGTGGCGCATCAGCAGCAGGACATTGGAGGGCAGATCGTTGCGGCGGAGCAGTTCCTGCTGAATTAACTGATCCTGCTGGGCCGTCAGGGCGCGTGGCAGCCGTTGCGGAGCACGCGGAATGTCCTCGCGACGGATCAGATGGGCCAGATCGGTGACCTGCGCGCTCCAGGCAAGCTCTTGCAGAATGCAGCGCATAAGCAGCAGGCGTGCGATGTAGACCGCGGGCGCCAGGGTTCTGGGAGCGCAGATCGACAAACCACCCGAGAACGTGGGGATCGCGGCGCAGTTGATGGAGCGACCCAACGGCGGGATGTTGCTCACCAAGATAGATGAGAAAGCAGCGGGCGACGGCACGATATTGACGGACGGAAGCCGGAGCGAGGGCTGCCGTCAGAGACTCAATCGCTCTCTGGAACTGCTGCACCAACGGATGTTCCAGCGGAGCGTAACGGCAGGGTTTCACGATGCACTGCCTGGTACGGGTCTGATGTGCTGCGTCACCGCTTTCGCATACTGCTGATAGACCTCAAGAGGGGTGACTTCGACATAGACCATCGTCGTTTCAATCCGCGCGTGGCCCATCAACCGCATCAGGGCCGGTAGGCTAACACCTGCGCGAACCATATCTGAAGCAAATGTGTGACGAAACCGGTGTGGGTTGGCCTTCTTCACGCCCGTAGTGCGGCGATGGTATCGAAATAAAGAGCGCAATCCCGCTGGAGTCATACGGGCGCCGCGAGCGGGGCCTTTGAGGGAAACAAACAGAGCGTCCGTCGACAGTCTGCGGCCGTTCGAGCCGCAGATAGTGGTCAAGGAGTTCCGTTGCCTCCGGGGCCAGCGGCAGGAATCGGGTCTTGTTGCCTTTACCGCGCACCCGGATCTGCGATTCCGACAACAGCAAATCGTCCCGACGCAGATCCAGGACCTCTTGCGACCGAAGCCCCTGCAGCAGCATCAGTCCCACGATGGCCAGGTCCCGTGAGTTCCGAAAGCTGGACCAGAATCGCGCCACTTCGTCCACGGACAAAGGCACGATGGTTCGTTTGGCAGTCTTGACGCGCAATCGGCTTAAGGCGGGTCGCGGCTTGCCGATGCCCATGGGCGCTCGCTGCCAGTAGGTCGACTGGAAGCGCCGGAGCGATCTGACCAGGGGCGTCCAGGAAAGGCGATGCGCAAGGCGCGATCGACGATGGCAACACGTTGGTTGATAGTGGCGCCCGTCAACTCGCGTTCCTGGCTGGACTGGAATCGCACATAGTCGAGCAATGTCGATTCGGTGAGAGCATCTTTGGTGACCGCATCGGTGTGGTGAACACTCTCCCACCAGCGGAGAAAGTGCAACAACTCGTGCGCGTAGGTTCGCAGAGTTGTGTCGGCCAGACGGCGAAGGGTTTCGTAATCGAGGTACTGATTGATCCATTCGATCTCACGGCCGGTCGACTGCTCGATAATGCGGTACGGGCAGCGCACATGGTTGTTAGAGGGCTTGGGAACTACGCGGAAGGTCATCACTGCGCCTCCTCCAGCAGGGACTGGAACTGACGCGCATCGCCGCCCTGGACGAAAAAGCTGTTGGGATCGTGGCCGTCGGGCAGGAGACCACGGTACGCACGTTGACACCTTGCTCGGTGAGTCGGCAGGCAAGCGCTCGAGCCGCCTGTTGACCGCTGCCGTTCGTATCGGCATCGAAGACCAGGTAGACGGTTCGTGGACCGTCGCAGAGTTGCCGAAACTGGCGGGCATTGAGATGAGCGCCCAACGAGCAGGTGACGTTGTGAAATCCGGCCTGCCACAACACGGCGTAATCGAACAGTCCCTCGACCAGAATCACTTCCGAATATCGTCGGGCTTGCTCCCATGCATACAAACCACCCTTGGCGCCCGGCAGGAAGCGATGAGGTGGCGCCGAAGCCGAGAGGCTGCGGCCATAGAGATTCCCTTCAAGCGGAAAGACGATGCGATGCATGTACGCGTCGTAGCCCATGGCGGTAACCAGACCGGATTCGCGCAAGCGTTTGGAGGGAGTAGCCTAACTGTGTCAACCAACCGCGCAGGCAGCCACCGGGCGCGTAGCCGATTCGCATGTGCTCGATCAACTCCGGCGAGCGGACCCCGCGCTGATCCAGATAGGCAACCGCCTCGCTGTGGCGGTGTAACTGTATGCGATAGAATTCGCGCGACTTTGTGCAGCAACGGCGTCAAACCGCGCCATTGGTGCAGCAGCGACAGCGCTTGTGGGAACCTCACCTGGTGATAAAGTTCGGCAAAGCGGATTACATCGCCGCCGCGACTGCAGCCGTAACAGTAAAACAGGTTCTTGTGGGGATCCACCAGAAAGCTTGGTTCATGATCTTCGTGCAGCGGACACAGTCCCATTAATCGCCCGCAGCTGAGTTGCCGGGCTGGCTGCCAATCATGAGCCTGGAGATAGTCCAGCAGCGGAATCTGCTGTTTCAACGCGTCGAGAGCTTGGCGACTCACGGACTTCTTGCCTCGATCGGCAGAATACGGCAGAGCGCACCCAGATCCCAGGCGAGGATGGTGGGCGTCCGTAGAAAGCGCCGGTCTTTGACTCCGTTGATTCCGATCCTGATCCAGCACCACAGGCTGACCAGTCGCCGTTGTGCCCATCGGCGCACGGTGGATGGATCGGGCAAGTGCGCCGGGTCTTTGCAGTGCGGTGCGGCTTGCTCGGCCGTATCCCCGGCGGCGATGTGATCACAAGCCTGCTGCCGGCAGTGAAGGCTGTAGTGGCCGGATGGCGCCAGCCAATCGGGCAGGATCGTGAAGGTCTTCCGGCACGGCTCGACAGATTCCACGCCGCACCCAGATGCATTCGTGCCGGTCGTCGTGACTCTGACGCAGTCGCCGTCCGTGGCCGATGATCGTGTCGTCAAGGCAAACCGGACACCGCCGCGGCAGAAGCTCCAGTGGAATCACCCCGGATCGATGTTGTCTTTCACCTCTGGCAGTGCGATAAAGAGAATCACGGCTGGCGTGAAGGCCCGCCGGTGACCGGTCTCTGCCAAAGTTTTCGATCTGCTGGCCGGGCCTTCACCCTCCGGTAAAGTCAGTTTCGAACGAAAAAAGAATACTGCTTTCCGGTACCCGCCGCGAGTCCCATTCAGAACATTGGCCGGTTATAAACGCCATCTCGCACAAATGGCTCCTCTCTTCCGGTTTGCTCCCGGATCACTGGGCAACTCGGAAACAAGAGCGCCTTAAGTTGGCGCTCAATGGGCATTCAGCCTGCCGGATTTCTGCCACGCGCCGCCGGTTCTCACCGGTTTTCGTAGTTGACTTTCGAATCCGCATCGAATTTGCGGTAGTTCGTGTACCGTGCGGTGTACACATATCGCACCGGCTCCGCCGTGTCGAGCATTTCCGCCTGAACCAGCGAAGGCATCCAATACTCCTTCCCCCCGATGACGGCCTTCGTCAGGTCCACTGAATAGGTGAACACTTTATTCTTCAGCCCAAGGTTGGGTGAGCGGGTTTGAAACCGGGTCACGCTGAAGCTCTCGCTATCGATCGACATATCGCCGGTTTCACCTTCGCGGTTCTCTCCACACACTCCGCCGAGTTCCTTCACGTTCGGTTTTGCCGCAAACGTGACCCGCAAAACCGAACCGGCTTTCGACGAGTCCGGCGGCGCCTCGAGCTGGTACGTGTAGCAGCGGACGTTATCGACTGCGAAGATCTCAAAAGCGTCGTCAACGCCGTTGGGAAGCGTGAGCGGCCCCTTGAATTCTTTGGCGCTGGAAGGCTTACCGTTGAGGGTTCGGAGTTCTCGCGTCTCTTTGAAAGGGGATTTGCCCTCGTCGTGCTGCCTCTTTCGCTCGACGCGGAAGGAAGCTTCCGCGGTGGCCTGCCGTTCCACGTGGCCGCGGGTGAGTTTCTGCGAGCTCAGTGATTCATCACAAATACAATCCGGCAGAGACGCCTCATACGATGCCTTCTCGGCCTGCACGCGCGACAGAATCTCCTCCACGGAGATCTGCTTTTCCTGCGCGGCCGCCGGCCAGGCCGCCAACACCAGCAATGCCGAAAGGCGGCCGAGGGTCGAAGAAATCCGGCAAGCGATGGTCACAGCATAGTAGTGTACAGCGCCGGTCACTTCGCCAGGTAATAATGCACCGCCGGCGTGACGATCAGCGACAGCACCATAGACGCCAGAATCCCGCCGATCACCGCAATGGCCAGCGGCTGCAGCATCTGCGAGCCCGCGCCCCACGCGAACGCGAGCGGGATCATGCCAGCCACGGTCGCCAGCGCGGTCATCATGATGGGACGAAGACGACGCTCGCCGGCCAGCACCATGGCCTGCTCCGGAGTGCTCCCTTCACGGCGGAAGCGCGTGTCCGCATCCAGCAGCAGAATGCCGTTCTTCGCGACAATTCCGATCACCATGATCAGCCCCATGAACGATGACAGGTTGAAGGTGGTCCCGGTGATCAGCAGCGCGAAGAAAACGCCGGAGGTGGAAAGCAGCGCCGAGGCGAGGATCGCGGCGGGCGCGGAGAACGTGCCGAACTCGAACAGGAGGACGATGAACACCAGCAGCACCGCCAGCACCAGCACTACTGCCAGATCGTGAAACGATCGCTGCTGCTCGGCGTACGCGCCGCCGTACTCGACGCGTATAGTCGGCGGGAGGCCCAGCGTCCGCAACTTCTTCTGCACCGCCGCGATGCCCGTCCCAAGGCTGATGCCCTCCAGCCGCGAGGTCACCTCCACGTCGCGCTGCAGATTCTGCCGGATGATCTCGGTCTCGCCGGGGATCTCCACCACCGACGCGAGCTCGCCCAGGGTCGCGGTCTTTCCGGTAGAGCTCACCAGCACCGTGTTCCTGATTGCGTCGAGCGATTCCCGCGTGTAATCGGGGAAGCGTACGCGCACCGTATACGAGCGGTCGTTGGTCACCACCGGATTCGGACCGGGCTCGCCCTGCAGAATCGCGCTGGCATCCAGCTCCACCTCGTCCGGTGAGAAGCCGGACCGCGCCACCACCGCCGGGTCCACGTGGTATTCGATCGCCGGACCGCTGATGGTGTTGTCGATGCCATTGAGAATGTCCACCACGCCAGGAATTGTTTTGATCGCATCCGCCACCTTAGGCGCCCACGTCATCAGGGCGTTCGCGTCGGGCGAGAACAATTTGATGTCAACGGGCTGCGGCGAGCTGGTCAGATCGCCGATCATGTCCTGCAGCGTCTGCGAGAACTCGATGTCCAGCGTCGGATAGGCTTTCGTCACCTTCTCACGCACATCCTCGATGACGTCGTCAATTGGACGACGGCCGCTGTGCTTCAGCTTCACGGAGATGTCGCCGGTGTTCGCCTCGGTCACCGTAGCGAGGCCGAGCTGCAGTCCGGTCCGCCGCGACGTGCCCTCGACGTCGGGCATCGAGCGAACGATGCGCTCCACGCCCGAAATGACGCGATTCGTTTCGGCCAGGGACGATCCCGCGGGCATAATGTAGTCGAGAATGAATCCGCCTTCGTCCATGGCGGGCAGCAGATCGGAGCCCAGGCCTTTATAGCAGAAGTACGATGCAACCACCAGCAGGACGGCGATCATGGCGGTCGCCCAGCGGTATTTGATGGTGGCCCGCAGAGCGCGTTCATAAACAGGAATAATGCGGCCAATAAATCCGCGCCGTTCCGCGTGTTCCTCGGGCTGCTCGCTGCGGCGCTTGCGCAGGAGGAAGTGGCTGAGCGTGGGCGTCCAGGTGAGCGCCAGGCCAAGAGACGTCAGCAGCGCAGCGGCCACGGTCACCGCGAGAGCGCGGAAGAACACGCCCGTCACGCCGGTGATGGAGATGAGCGGCAGGAAGACGACGATAGGAGTGACCGTGGAACCGATCAGGGGAACGCGAATCTCGGCCAGTGCGCTGCGGACGGCTTCCCCGCGCGATTGTCCCGAATCGCGGTGCATGACGATGTTCTCCACCACCACGATGGCGTCGTCAATCACCAGGCCGACGGCCGCGGCAAGCCCGCCGAGGGTCATCAGATTGAAGCTTTCGCCGAGCACCCGCAGGCCGATGAAGGTGATGCCGATGGTAGCGGGAATCACCAGGCCGGCCACCAGCGACGTCCCCCAGTCGCGCAGGAACATAACCAGAATGATGGAAGCCAGAATCAGACCCAGTACGATGGCGTCGCGCACGCTCTTGATGGAATCGCTGACAATCTCCGACTGGTCGTAGAACACGCCGAGATCCACTCCGCGCGGCAGCGACCGTCGAATCTGGTCGATCTGCGCGTGAACGGCATCAGCGACGGCGATGGTATTGCTGATCGGCTGCCGATATACGTTCAGCAGCACCGCCGGCCGGGTATTTGCCGTCACGATGGTGTACACCGGCTCCACAGACGGCCTCACCTCACCGATATCGGCAATGCGTACGGGTACGCCGGCGTTGGTGGTCTTTACCACCATCGAGGCCACGTCGGACGCGTTGTGCGCCTGTCCGCTCACCAGGCTGAGAATCAGCTGGTGACGCGCCTCCATCAATCCGGGCGAATCGATCATGTTGCTGCGGCGAAGAGCGTCAACGATGGCCGGAACCGTCACCGAGGAACGGACCAGCTTGCCCGGGTCGGCCAGAATCTCGAACTCGGGAACCTGCCCGCCCTGGACGATTACCGTGGAAACGCCCGGCAGGCGATTCAGCCGTGGCTGCAGATCGTAGGTCGACATTTCCCAGAGCTGCGTCTGCGGTACGGTGGCCGACGTGAGGCTGTAACCCATGATGGGAAACGCCGCGAACGTGAGGCGTTTCGCGGTTACTTTGGCGGTGGGCGGGAGAGAGGACTGCACGGTGGCCAGAGCCGAATTCACCAGCGTCAGCGTCTGGAACATGTCCACGGACCAGGAGAAGAACAGGTCGATTTCCGCAGATCCGCGACTGGTGATCGACTGGACGCGCTCCAGACCCTGCACGGTGTTCACAGCTTCCTCGAGAGGCCGCGTGACCGTCACCAGCATCTGATCGATAGGCGCCACGCCATTGTCCACGCCCACAACAATTCTGGGAAAGTCGGTTTCCGGGAAGACGGAAACGGAGATGCCGAACGCTACATAGACGCCTGCCGCAATCAGCGTGATGATGACGAAGATAATCGGCCGGGCGTGCCGCGCGGTCCAGTGCTCCGCTTCAGGCGGCCGCCGATCGTCGCTCATTTGTCGCCGGCCTCGCCCTTGTCCTCTGCGCCGGGCTTCTGCACATTCACCCTGGCGCCGTCCTGCACGCCCACTCCGCCCACGGTGACCACGCTGTCGCCTTCATTCACGCCGCTGACGATCTGCACGTTGTCGCCGTCGTGCACGCCGGTCTGCACCTTGCGTTCATGCGCCACGTTGTCCGCAGTGACCACGAGTACCTCCGTGGAGCCGTCCTGAGCCGACAGAATGGCCGCGTTCGGGACTACCAGCGCGTTCGGGATGGTTTGTGCGAGCATGCTGGCCTGTACGGCCGCGCCCGGTTTCAGCAGCCCTCGCGGATTCGGCGCCTCGACCCAGATCTCGACGGTTGTGCTCTGCGGATCCACTGCCGGACTGACCACCGAGATTTTCCCGTCCAGGTCTCCGTTGGGCGCGTGAATGGTTGCCGGGGAGCCCGGATGCAGCTGGTTGGCCTCACTGACAGGAACGTTGACTCGCGCAATCACGCTGGAGATGTCCATTACCTGCAGCAGAGCCGACCCCGCGTTAGCCATCTCCCCCGGATAGAGCGGCCGGTCGGCAATGACGCCGTTGATGGGACTACGGATCTCCGAATAAGCGACCTGCGCTTCGGCGCCCTGATAGCGCCCGCGCGCCGATTCCACCTGCGCCGCCGCGCCCTTCGCCTGCTCCGCGCTGCCCGGACCCCTGAAGGTCTGCAAATGCTTCAGCGCGGTCTCGTACTGGCTGCGCGCCTGGGCCAGAGATACAGCCGCGTCGTCCACCAACTTGCGCGCGATGGCGCCTTCGCGGAGCAGTTGCGCACGGCTGTCGTACACCTTTTGCGCGGCATCGAGGGCCTCCTTCGCCGCATCCACGTCCTGCTGCGCTTTGGTCATCTCATCGGGCAGCGTAGCCGCCGTGACCGCGCGGTAGTTCGCTTCGGCCTGATCGAACTGGCCCTTGTTGTCCACGGCCGCCGCTGCGAGATCGCGATCCTCGAGCTGTGCGAGCAACTGGCCGGCGCGCACGCGATCGCCGCGATTCACGAAGAACCGCTTGACCGGCGCGCTGATCTTGGGCATGATGTTCGACTGGTCGCGCGGGTACAGGACGCCGTTGGCGGTGATCATGCGGCGGACGGTTGCGCGCGTAACGGGAGCAACCTGCACCGGCACGACGGGCTCCGCCTCGGCTTCCTTCTTCGCGCCGCATCCGGCGAGAAGCAGGCACGCGAAAACCGCGATATAGCGAACAGCTAGCCTTGTGGGGCAGGCCCCCGGCCTGCGGCCGACGCCCTCGTCGGCCTGTTCAGATGTTCGGAGTGCCGGGTCCGGGAGGCCCGCCGCAGGCGAGGCGCCTGCCCCACAAAGCGATCGATTCGTCCTCACAGTGCCCCCGCCATGGTTTGAATCGTCGCCAGCGCAACCGCGTATCGCACCAATCCATCGTCGTAAGCG
This sequence comes from uncultured Acidobacteriota bacterium, assembly GCA_963780655.1. Lineage (GTDB taxonomy): Bacteria > Acidobacteriota > Terriglobia > Bryobacterales > Bryobacteraceae > CAWACP01. The sequence goes on from CAWACP010000006.1 coordinate 43,933, forward strand.
GTGCGAGCCTGCGCCAGCGTGCTCTGCGCATCCACCACTTCCAGCGCCGTGGCCTCGCCCGCCTGATACCGCAACAACGTCAGCCGCAGGCTCTCGCGCGAAAGCTCCACCGATCGGCGCAGCGAGTCCAACTGAGAACGCGCAGTCTGCGCCTCCAGATAAGATGTGCCGATGTCTGCATACAACTGCCGCCGCGTCACCGACAGCTCCATCTGCGCCTGCTGGCGCTGCAGCTCGGCCTGCCTGACTTTACTGCGCGTCGCCCCCCAATTCCAGATCGGGAAGGTGAGCGAAGCCTGTCCTGAGTAACCGAGCCGCTGGCGTCCTTCCGGGTCCTCCGCGGCGATCTGGTTCGCATCGATGCCGTAGAAAAAATCCATGCTGAACACAGGCAAATACCCTGCCCGGGCCGAAGCGACGCCCCAGTTTCCCTGGACCACGGAAGCCTGGGCCGCCCGCAGATCCGGACTGTGGCTCAGGGCCGCCGCGCGAAATTCCTCCAGCGGCATCAGGGGCGCCGCAGTGTCCGGCAGGTCGGTCACCTGAAACGCCTGGTCGACTGTGGGGAACATCAGCACGCCCAGCGCCACCCGCGCCTTTTCCTCATTCACGTCGGCGTCCTGCACATCGCGCCTGCGCTGTTCCACCTGCAGTTCGGCCTTTACGACGTCGGCATGCGCCACCTCGCCGCCGGCTTCCTGTTTGCGCGTGATGTCCAGAAACCGTTCCGCCTCCGCCAGCGTCTGGCGCGCGTTGGCCAGCTTCCGCGTTGCGGTGATCATCGCGTACCAGGCCTGCACCACGGTGGCCACCAAACCGCGAGCCGCGATCTCCTGTTTGGCACGAGCCACCGCCTCAGCGGCGATCGAACGCCGGTAATCCGCGCGCTTCGAAAGCGAGTAATCGTCGTGAACGACGCCCCAGATGTTGTACACGTGGACGCCGTCATTGGCCACGAAGATTCCCGAAGGAGTGCCGTTCCCCTCCGTATAAATGTACTGATCGAAGGCGTTGAGCGTGGGCAGCATGGCGGCCTTCGCCTGCACCCGGTCTTCATGGGCCAGAGCGGTGGCGAACACGGCGGTCTGATATTGCAGGTTGAAATTCCGTGCGCGCGTGAGCGCGTCCTGCAGTGTAATACTAACCGCGGCTGGCGCAGTGTTCGCGGTGTCCGCGGCCGCGCCGGGCTGAGGCTGCTGGCCGGCAGCCGCGCCGCCCTGATCATTCTGCCCCGGGGCTGGACCACAACACAGCGCGATGGCAACGAGAAAACCGAGATATCTCCTCATCCGGTGGCTACAAAGGCAGGATACACGAGAGAGCGCTCAAATCAGCGTCCCCACGCAAGCGCCACCGCGTAAGTGCCGGAGCCGGGCTGGATCTGCGGCACGATCCGAGGTTCGAATGCCGCGGGGTGACTGTGGATGGCGTGGTCCATGTGCGTCCGGTAGACGGAGTGGCCGATAAACCAGCCCATCGCTCCGCCGCATACCAGGTCCGATGCGTAGTGGCGATTGGCCGCGTATCGCGCAACGCTGATGGCGCCCGCCAGCCCGTATACCAGATACGGAACCCACTTGTGCGCGTGGTATTCGCTGGCGATCACCGCTGCCAGCGACCATGATTCGATGGCATGTCCGGAGGGAAATGAAGCGCCTCCGTCAAAGAACTCGCCTGGCTCCTTCGGCGAATCGGGACGGTTGCGGCCCGCGGCGGTCTTGAGCACTTCCTGCACGATGAGAGAATCGAGCAGCGCCTCCGCCCCGAGCACGCCTGTTTCGCGCGCCGTTTCTTTGTCCGCCACGACGCCTATGGTGTAGAACGCCGCCACTTCCGGCAGAACCGTGTATACGGCGCCGGCATCCGAGATGTCGTTGCCGGACGAGAGCTGCAATGAACTGTGTTCGATGCGGTGCTGGAGATAATGATCGCTGGCAACCAGACCGGCGGTGACGCCCCCGAACAGGATCCACCACTTTGCGTTCCGTCGATTCATGTGGAACGGGCTGGTCCAGATCTGCTTCTGGTCGAGCAGAATATTGCCCGCGAGCTTGATGGTGAGCGGCTTTACGGACTCGGTGTCACCCGGGTAGTAGACGCGATCGCGCTGGTCCTCAATCGGGTTCGGAACCTTTTTCGGGGGAGCCACATCCGACGGATTCGATGCGATTGCCTGCGCGGTAAGACTCGCTGCGCTCAGTGCGGCAGCCATCTCCTGTCCGCTGGCTGAATATGGGACAGCCAGCGTGGCCGCCACCGCGGCTGCGCACAATCCGGTCCTCACATCTGGTCAGACGCAAATTCGATAAATTTCTTTCACCTCGCTATGCTGAAAACAGCTCCGATGTTTCCCGATTTCTTCGGCAATTCCGGCGTCGCTGAGGCCCTGTTCGCGCTGACGAGGCAGGATCGAATCCCCCAAACCATTCTTCTGGACGGGCCTGAAGGCATCGGCAAGGCCACGCTGGTACGGCGCTTTGCGGCTGCATTACTCAGCGGCGCGAACAAGATAGAGCAGGACGATCTGAGCCTTCCCGCCAACGCCGCCATGGTCGCGGACCGCGAGAAGTGGACCGCCGAAAAGCGCAACGAAGATCCTCTCCTGTTCGCCAGCCAGCCGGACTTCGTGACGTTTGCTCCCGACGGCCCGTTGCGACAAATCACCATGCAGCAGATTCGCCTGCTGCGCGATTACGCTCGTCTCAATCCGCTGCACGGCGACCGGCGCGTGTTTCTGATCGACCGTATCGACCGCGCCAACGAGCAGGCTGCGAACTCGTTGCTGAAGACGCTGGAAGAGCCGCCGGCGCACCTCATCGTCTTCATGACGGCGGAGAACCCCTACGATCTGCTGCCTACCATCCGCTCCCGCGCGGTGTCGTTTCATCTCTCGCCGCTGGCTGAAACAGATATGGCGGCGTTCGCCCGCGCGCGCGGCCTCGATCACGCGGAGAGGCGCATCGCGCTGGCGGACGGCAGCCCGGGCATGGCCGTATCGCTCGATCTCGATACCTACGACCAGCGGCGCGCCGGAATGTTGACCTTTCTCGAGGCGGCCTGCGGCGTGGCTCCGTTCTCAGCGTGGCTGAAGGATGCGGAATCCATCGCCGCGCGGCGCGACAAGCTGGAAGGCTATCTGAACGTGCTCTATATCCTGCTCGAGGACGTGCTGCTCACCCCGCATCATCCGGAGCGCGTGCGCAATCGCGACATCGCCGACCAGTTGCAGCGCATCGCGCAGGCGGCCGGCTTCGAGTGGCTCAACAGCGCGGTGAAGAAGGTGGACGAGTTGTATGAGCTGCTGCGCCGCAACATTCAGAAGAGCGTCGCGCTGGACGCACTGCTGCTCTCGCTGCGGACCGCGTAGGAGATTTCTTCGTGGGGCAGGGGCCGACTCTTTGAGGACATCGCCTGACGCAGCTCATGGAGCCGGCTCAGGTCCGACACATCGTTGTTGTCGAGAAATTCGGTGCCCTCGATATCAAGAAAGTACATCACCGAGTGGATGTTCGCGTTATGTTTGAGCCCCAGCATGTGACCCAGTTCGTGCACCGCTGCGCCGTAGATCTCAGCGCTGCTCATTTGTTTCGCCGCCGCGGAACTAACGGCGATTTTCCCGCCAAAACCGGTCCAGGACGTGAGTTGCGCTCGCGCTACGGTCCCGGCATTGAAAATATCCGGGCCCCCATCGATGATCCTGACCGCACAAACGTTGAGGTCGGCTTCCTCGTGGAAATTAGCGGCCAGCACGGTATTCCAGAAACCGAGCGCCCGTCGAAATCCATCCGCCCAGGGCTCGGCAGCATCGATCCTGACCCCGACATCCCCAAGGGAGAAGTTTCGTAAATCGTTGTGTTTCGCGCACGATACATCCGGGCTCGTCCAGTTCGATCGGGCCCGGTCGCTGGCGTGTGTGGGAACCGGAGTGTTCTCGAGCCTGCGTGCGTCGCGCACAGCATCGACTTGAGCCCGGTTATGTTGCGCCACCCAAATGAGGTTCGGAAAGAGGATGACCAGTGTGAGTAGCAAGCTATCTTATCGGCACTTTCGTCTCTGAAGTTCGCAATGTAACGGCCAAAAACGTTGCGTCTTCACAATCAATCGCTTGCGCTTCTGTCTGATCGGAAGAACACTGCCGTCCCTCGGCGGATGATGAACGCGAATGCCGAAATTCGGCTCGCGCCAGGAGCCGGAAGTAATCGCCGATTCGTCTGGAACGCAGCCCGGGCTGCGCTGCCGGTTGCCGGGACGCCTTTAATATCCTTGTCGTCATTTGCCGGCTCTGACGCAGGCCCGGCCAGAGGGCGCCCGGGCGGACAGCCCGCCCCCCCCAAAAGGCCGATCGGCGCTACCGGTCCATATGACGGAACTCGCGTGACCAGAGGAGGATACTGCAGCGACTCCGGCAGCCATACCCTTTCGCGGGTCGGCAGATAACCAGCAGCGCGCGGATGCTTCGCGGCCAGCTCATCGCCGCTCATCGATTGCGAGTTGTTCGTATCGCTTCCGGGGATTCGCGTAGACCGCAGCGAGAGCGTGCGCCGAAGCTACTGGTCTATGCGTGAGCTGCGCAGCGGGATGAGCGACCGCAGACGCGGTTCGCGCAGAAACAGGCCGCCCCAGAGCAGGATGCCGACATACACCGGAAACAGCACGTGGCTGAACAGCGGATCGCCGATGCGCAGATGCGTAGCCACCGCGCCGCCCAGCCAGGCGGTCAACACAATCGCGCCGAGCACAGCGGTGCGCGGAATCACGTACAGCGCGACGCAGGCTAACAGGATAACGCCGAGCGGGACCGCCAGGCTAACCGGCCAGCCCGTGCGCACGAACGCCTCTGTCACGGGCTTCGGTTTGACAAGTTTCATGACGCCATCCAGCGCCAGAAACGCAACTACCAGGCCACTGGCGACGCGTCCTGCCCAGAACGCCTTTTTCGATGACGGCGTCTCAACCGGCGGCCGCCCACTGCTTTGAGCTGTAGTTTCCATGAGCATTGGATGTTCTCCTACTGCACTTTGGTCGAACGGGACCCGGCCGAATCGACACGGGCGGAGGGCCCTCTTTCCGGCGGACCGGGGATCTCCATCACCGGCCGGATCTCGACGGTGCCAAAACGCCCCGCCGGCACCTGCCCGGCAATCTCCATCGCCTCATCCAGGTCTCTGGCTTCGATCAGATAGAATCCCCCGAGCTGTTCGCGCGTCTCCGCGAACGGCCCGTCGGTCACCAGCCGGCGGCCGTCCCGTATTCGGATGCTGGTAGCGGTTGACGTTGGATGCAGCGGCGACGCGTCCAGAAACTTCCCGGACGCGGCCAGCTGCTGGGCATATTGCGCCGACTCGCCATAACACTGGGCGCGCTCGTTCTCGCTCAGGCCCTTCTCGTCAAGGTAAATTAGCAGCATGTATTTCATCCCTGTACCTCCCTGCAGTGGGTCGAACGACGGGAGCCCCGATCGACACTCCCGCCAAAACTTTTTGCCCCGGCCATGCCAATAGACGCAGCAGCGGCTGTCGAAGAAGTCTACCGCGCCGACTGGGGCCGGATCGTGGCCACCCTTATCGGCATAGTCCGCGATTTCGATCTGGCCGAGGAATGCGCCCAGGAAGCCTTCGCCGTGGCCGCGGAACAATGGCGTGAGTCGGGCATCCCGGATATCCCGCGCGCCTGGATAATCCAGACCGCCCGTCACAAGGCGATCGACAAGATTCGGCGGCGCGAAGTCTACCGCGAGAAGCTGGCGACCTACGCCATTACCGGGCGCGACAGCGAGGAACCCGACTACGACACGACGGAGATTCCCGACGATCGCCTGCGGCTGATCTTCACCTGCTGCCATCCGGCGCTCTCCCACGAAGCGCAGATCGCGCTGACGCTGCGCACCCTGTGCGGGCTCACCACCGACGAGATCGCGAGAGCTTTCCTGGCCTCGCCCGTGACCATGGCGCAGCGGCTGGTGCGCGCCAAGCGCAAGATCCGCGATGCCGGAATCCCCTATGCCGTGCCCGCCCTCAGTGAAATGGGCGCGCGGCTGGATGCGGTGCTCACGGTGATTTACCTGGTCTTCAATGAAGGCTACGTGGCTACCAGCGGCGCTTCGCTCATCAGAACCGATCTTTGCGCCGAAGCGATTCGTCTGGGGCGCCTGGTTCTGGAATTGATGCAGCCGCAGCCTCCGGCGGAAGCAAAGGCCCTGCTGGCGCTCATGCTGCTTCATGACGCGCGGCGGGAGGCGCGACTCGACCTCGCCGGCGAAATCGTCGTTCTCGACGAGCAGGACCGCAGCCGCTGGAATCGACGGCAAATCGGCGAGGCATTGCCGCTCGTCCGCGACTCTATCGTCGGCGGAGACCCCGGTCCATTCGCGCTACAGGCGGCGATAGCGGCGGTGCATTGTCAGGCGGCGCGGCCCGACGATACGAACTGGGCGCAGATCGTCCGCTGGTACAGCGAGCTCGAACGCGTGCAGCCATCGCCGGTGGTCTCGCTGAACCGGGCAATAGCCGTGGCGATGCGGGATGGCCCGCGTCAGGGGCTCGCCCTCATCGACGACCTTGCCGCCGGCAGCGATCTTGACGACTATCACCTGCTGCATGCGGCGCGGGCCGACTTATTGCGGCGGCTGGGCTTGGCAGCCGAGGCGGCGGATAGCTACCGGCGTGCCCTCGAACTGGTGACCAATGACAGCGAGCGCCGGTTCCTGGAGCGCCGGCTCAGGGAGGTTTCGTAACAGGGAAAACGGGCGGCCGGCGGTGGGGCGGGTTTATGGCGACGACAACGCCGGCCGGAACAAACGCCACCGGAGGCAGGCCAGTCAGCACGCGCCAGAGAATGCGAGCCAACGCCAGCAGAAGGCCAAGCCGAGTTCTCCTACCGCAAGCGGCGGCACAGGCACTCCCGGACGAAACAGGTCTGTTCGAATGTGCGCGCGGACAGGATTACCGCAATACGGGTATGGATCCCGGAAGCGGAAGCCGATGCCGCTGAAACGAATCCACGACAAACGCCGCGAGCGGCCAGTGCACGGCGCGAAAATCCCACGGGAACAGGCGGCCTTTGTAGAACAGGACCTGGCAACGCACCAGAGAACGCCGTTGCGTGGGGCCGCCGAGGTAACCTTTCATCTCCGGCACGCGCCTAGCCAGATATGAGAAAAGTGCGCGTGCTTTCTGTAGTATTCCTGTTGCTGCTTGCGGCGATGGCGGCTTTTGCGGCGGACGTGACGGGCAAATGGACGGCTCAGGTTCCTGGACGCGGCGGCCAGACCCGTGAAGTGACCTTCAACCTCAAGGCGGACGGCGCCACCCTGACCGGCACCATTACCACCCCGCGCGGCGATTCGGACATCTCCGACGGAAAAATCGATGGAGACCAGATCTCCTTCACCCAGACCATGAATTTCGGCGGAAACGAGGTGAAGCTGCTCTATAAGGGCAAGGTCTCGGGCGACACCATCGAGTTCACCCGCCAGCGCGAAGGAGGCGATCAGCCACCCGCCACCTTCACCGCAAAGCGCGCTTCGTGACAGGGCGAGTAAGCTGTTGACCGTGCGTTGTAGAGCAGGCGTTTTCGCCTGCATCGGCCTGGTTGCGTCGGCGGCTATGGCGCAGCTGGCGGCGCGCATTACAGGCGTGGTGCGCTCCGGTGGACTGCCTGTTCCCGGAGCCACCGTCACGGCCACCGAGGGCAGCACAAAGCTCACCACCACCACCGACGAGTCCGGCGCGTACGAGTTCGACAAGGTGGCGAAGGGCACGTGGACGATCCGGGTTGAGATGATCGCCTTCCGGCCGGCGAGCCGCGAGGTAGTAGCCGCGGATTCGCCGGTTGTTGCCGACGTGTCGCTTGATGTCGCGCCTCCGGCTTCCACGCCGGCCCCGTCCTTCGCCCGTTCGGGAAGTCAGACCGGCCAGCGGGGCTACCGTAACCTCGCGCTGAATCAGACGGCGCAGGTGGATGCCCTCACCGAAGAGAGCACCGCCGCGGCGTTGCAGAACGGCCAGACCCAGCCGGCAAGCGCGAACGAGGCGTTCCTGATGAACGGCACGCTCGATCGCGGGCTCCAGCAGAATCAACCGAACGATCTGTTCGGCGGTGGTCGTACGGGTTGGGATGGGCAGGGCCCTGAGGGTGGATTCGGGCCGAACGGTCCCGGAGGGCCGGGCGCAGGACCAGGCGGGTTCGGCGCCGGAGGCCCTGGCGGACGCTTTGGCCGAGGTGGTGGAGGATTCGGCGGACGAGGCGGCGGCCAATATGCGCGCAACGGTCAGCGCGGCGGATTCAACGGGCCCTTCGGCAATCGCGCGCGGCGCGGCCGGCAGGGCTACCACGGCATGGCCTCTTTCAGCCTCAATAACTCAGTGTGGGACGCAAAGCCGTTTTCACTCACTGGAGAGGAAGTGCCGAAGCCTTCATTCGCTCAGTCGCGATTCAGCCTGGTGGGCGGCGGCCCGCTGATGATTCCGAAGCTCCTCCACAGCAGCAAGACCTTTCTGTTCGTCAGCTATTTCGGCACGCGCGCACGCAACCCATACAGCTCTTTCGGAACCGTGCCGACCGCCGCCGATCGGGCCGGCAATTTTTCGGCAGTGATCGATCCGGCCACTGGCCAGCCATTCCCCAGCAACCTTGTTCCCTCGGTGAACCCGACATCAGCTCTGCTCCTGCAGTACATCCCGCTTCCCAATCTGGCCGGAACGATGACCTCCCGAGGCCTGATCGATAACTACGAGTACACCACTTCGCTGCTCAACAACACCGATAATTTCGGCGTACGCGCTAATCACAACCTTTCGCAGAAGGACCGCTTCAACGGCAATTTCAACATGCAACGCCGCGACAGCAATGTGGCGCAGTTGTTCGGTTACTCTGATACCACCAGCGGCGCCGGAATCACCACAAACGTGGGCTGGACCCATAACTTCTCCAGCACGCTCCTGAATAACCTGCAGGGCAGCTTCAGCCGCAACAGCAACCATACGATTCCGTTCTTCGCTTACAAGACCGATGTGGCCTCTCAGGTCGGCATCGAAGGCGTGTCCAGCGCGCCACTCAATTACGGACCGCCGAACCTGTCATTCACCAATTTCTCATCGCTCACCGACGCGAGTCCGGTGCGCAACGTCAACCAGACCGCCGGCGTCAGCGACGGGCTCACTCTGATCCGCGGCACGCACAGCGCGACTTTCGGCGGAGGTTTCCGGCGCATGCAGCTCAATCAGGACACGGACCAGAACGGGCGCGGCTCCTTCACCTTTACCGGCATAAAAACCGGCTTCGATTTCGCCGACTTTCTGCTCGGAACTCCCTACGAGGCTTCGGTCCGCTACGGCGATACCAGCACTTACTTCCGCGCCAACGCCTGGAACGCCTACGCGCTGGATGACTGGCACGTGCGCACGAATCTCACTCTCAACGTCGGCCTGCGCTACGAATACTTCACGCCGTACAGCGAGAAATATAACCGCATCGCCAATCTGGCTTTTCCACTATACTTCGACGGTCCGCCCACGGAGATCCTGCCGGGCCAGCCGGGCGTACCATCGGGCCTGATCCATGCCGACCCGCATCTGTTCTCCCCGCGCTTCGGTCTGGCGTGGAAGCCGAGGCCCAACGGTTCAACCGTGGTCCGGGCGGGATACGGCCTCTTCTACAACGGTTCCATTTACGCGCAGTTTCCGGCTCTGCTCGCCGCGCAGCCGCCGTTCGCCAAGACCGCCACGCTGCTCATTACCGGAGATTGCCCTTACTTTGTCATCGCCACAGCGTTCACCTGTCCGGCCGGAGGCCTGGCCAACACGTACGCAGTCGATCAGCATTACAAGGTGGGGTACGCGCAGACCTGGAACGCATCGATCCAGCAGAATCTGCCGAAATCGTTCGTGATGAATCTGGAGTATCTGGGGACCAGGGGCGCGCATCTCGATACGCAGATCCAGCCGTATCCGGCGAGCGCTTCCGGCGTGGCCAGCTTCATCTACGACGAATCGGCCGGCGATTCCATTTACAACGCGCTGCAGATCCGCCTGATTCGCCGGATGGCTCACGGCGTGTCACTGAACGCGCTCTACACGTTCTCGAAGTCGATCGACGACGCTTCCACCATCGGCGGAGGCACTCCGGTGGTCGCGCAGAACCCGTTTGACCTCGCCGCCGAACGCGGGCTGTCGAGCTTCGATCAGCGGCACACTCTGAACCTGAATTACGTGCTGACTTCGCCGGTTGGCGGCGCCACGGGCATGCTCCACGAGTATCGCTGGCTGGAACGCGCGCTGCGCGACTGGACGCTGGGCGGCGCAGTAACTTACGGGTCGGGCTTTCCATTGACTGCACGCGTGCTGGGCGTTCAGTCCGATGTGACTGGCAACGGCGCGGTAGGCAGCGCCAGAGCCGAAGCAACCGGGCAGCCGGTGGAAACCGGATCGGGCTTCTTTAACACCGCAGCGTTCACGCTGCCCCCGGCGGGCCAGTATGGAAACGCGGGCCGTAACACCATCCCCGGCCCGTCTACGCTGGTCTTCAATCTGTCGCTGGGGCGGTTCGTCTCGTTCGGCGAGCGGCGCCGACTCGAAGTACGAGCCGATGCCACTAATTTCACCAACAGCGTGAATTACACGTCCTACGGCACGGTCGTGAACGCCCCGAATTACGGCACGGCCACGGCGGTCGGCTCAATGCGCGCCCTCACGCTCACGACGAGGTTCCGTTTCTGATGCTTCGAAGCCTGCGAAGTTTTGGCTCCGTGGGGCAGACGATCGGTTTATGTCGTCTGCCTGTTCGAGTGCCCGGGCAATGGCAGACGACAAAACCCGATCGTCTGCTCCACGGGGAGCCGACGATACAGTTTCACGGCAGCGGTTCGGTCCGCCATGTCCAACCCGAACGCCAGACCAGGCGGGCTGACAGCCCGCCGCGGCCTAACAGGCTGCCCCACAAACTGCTCGGCCTCGTCCTGCTTGCCGGCACTGCCCTCACCGCGCAGCAGGATGTCATCTTCCGCTCGAGCAGTAATCTGATCGTCGTGGACGTTATTGTCCGCGACAAATCGGGCAAAGAGATCCCGAACCTGAACAAAGACGATTTCACGATTACCGAGGAAGGCAAGCCTCAGGCGATCTCGGTATTCGAGTTCCAGCAGCTCAGCTCCGCGCCACCGCCGGGCCCCGGATTGATCAATCGAACCAGCGGAACTCCGGAACGGCCGAAACCCGCCACAGCATCGGTAATGCCGGGGGGCTCGAAATATCAGGACCGGCGCCTCATCGTGCTGCTCTTCGATCTGTCTTCCATGCAGCCCGCCGAACAGGTGCGCTCGACCACCTCCGCGCTGAAGTTCCTCAATGAGCAGATGACCGGCTCGGACATCGTATCCGTCATGACCTTCGCCAACGATCTGAAGACTGTGCAGGAGTTCACGGACGACCGCGATCTGCTCACCGCCGCCATCAAAAAGATCGCCATCGGCGAAGGAAGCGATCTGAACGCAATCGGCGACACCGGCGATTCCACCAGCGGAGAAGACACCGGCGCCGCATTCGTGGCCGATGAAACCGAGTTCAACATCTTCAACACCGATAACAAACTGAGCGCGCTCGAAACGGCAGCGAAACAACTCGGCGCGCTGCCCGAAAAGAAGGCCGTCATTTACTACTCGAGCGGCATTCCCAAAACCGGCGTCGAGAATCAGTCGCAGCTTCTGTCTACGGTGAACGCCGCGGTACGGGCGAACGTCTCGTTCTATCCCGTGGATGCGCGCGGGCTCGCCGCGCTGCCGCCGGGAGGAGATGCAAGCCACGCCAGCTCGCGCGGCGCAGGACTCTTCAATGGCTCCGCTCAAACCTCGCAGAGAAACACGTTCAACGATCAGCAGGAAACGCTGGTGACGCTGGCGTCGGACACGGGCGGTAAAGCGCTGCTCGATAACAACGACCTGACCCGCGGCATTCGGCAAGCGCAGGAAGATATCAGGAGTTACTACATTCTGGGTTACTACAGCACCGATCCCGCGCTGGACGGACGGTACCGCCGCATTCAGGTGAAGGTGGCGAGCCGACTTCAGGCTAAGGTCGATTACCGAAAGGGTTACTTTGCGCCGAAGGAGTTCGGTAAGTTCAGCGCTTCCGACAAGGAGAGTCAGTTACAGCAGGCGCTGATGCTGGGCGATCCGGTCACGGATTTGCCGCTCGCGCTGGAAGTGAATTACTTTCGCCTCTCCCGCAATCGCTACTTCGTGCCCGTGGCCGTGAAGATCCCCGGCTCCGAGATCGAGCTGGCGAAAAAGGGCTCCAACGAGATCACTGAGTTCGATTTCATCGGCGAAGTGCGCGATGCCAAAGGCGTTCAGGTTACTAGTGTCCGCGACGGCATCAGCGTGAAGCTTGGGGCCGACAGCGCGGCGCAACTCGAGCGGCGCAATTTCGAATACGACACGGGATTCACGCTACCACCCGGCCAGTATCAACTGAAATTTCTGGCGCGCGAGAACCGCACCGGCAAGATGGGTACATTCGAGACGAAGTTCACGGTGCCGGATCTTACCGCCAAATCCGACTATCTCCACGTAAGCTCGGTTGTGTGGAGTAACCAGCGCGAAGCCCTCCAGGCGGCCGTCGGCGCGGCGACGAAACAGAAGAAGGCCGATGCGAACGATCCGCTGGTGGACAACGGCCAGAAGCTGATTCCGAGCATAACGCGCGTCTTCCGCAAGGATCAGAATCTGTACGTGTATCTGGAGGCGTACGACCCTGCGCTGCAGCCCGAGCAGAAGCGGCCGAGCCTGGTGGCAGCGCTCACGTTCTATCGAGGACATACGAAGGCATTCGAGACGGCGCCCGTGCGGCTGGATGAGCTCGCCCCGTCGCGCAACGGCACGGTACCGATCCGGTTCCAGGCGCCGCTCGCGAAGCTGCCGCCGGGACGGTACACGTGCCAGGTGAGCGTGGTGGATCAGTTGGCGCGCCGCTTCGCTTTCGCCCGCGTGCGCATGGTCCTGGTCCCGTAGTGTGGCGCAGACGATCGCCTTTTGTCGTCTGCGATGAGCACCATAGCCGCAACCAATCACGGCTCAGCAGCGTTTCCGAGCCGCGAGCGCAGGTTGCGATAGCTGGCGCGCAGGCAGGCCACAAACACCGATGGCCTGCCCTAGATGATCGTTCTCTAAGTATCTGGACATTCTGACCGGGAAATGTTTTAATGGGCTATGCCCTTCCCGAAGCTGCGGAAGCCGCTGCAGTTCACGGAGGAGGAACTGCGCAGACTGGAATCCATCCGCAAATCGAGAACGGAAGAGAAGCGGCGGACGGTGCGGGCCGCGATTCTTCTCGATGCGCTCGCTGGGCAGAGCGATGAAGCGATCGCCCGGCGTCATCACATCAGCCGCGGCACGGTGGTACTGTGTGTTCGGAAGTGCCTCCAGTCCGGACTGGAGACCGCGCTCCAGGAACTGCCCCGGTCAGGGAAGCCGCGGCAATTGCCGGATGGCGCGAAGGTCTGGGTACAGAATTGCGCCTGCCAGAAGCCAAAGGATCTGGGTTACTCGTACGAGCTTTGGACCTACAAGCTGCTGACTGCCCATATCCGCGGGCACTGCATTGAAGCCGGTCATCCGGCGCTGCAAAAGCTGAGCCGCTCCAAACTTCACAAGATCCTGCATGAAGGCGAACTGCGGCCACACAAGATCCGCTATTATGTGGAGCGCCGGGGTCCCGCCTTGGAATCGAAAATGGCCAACGTGCTGCACGTGTACAAGGAGGTGGAAATCATCAATGACGGTATGCTGCGCGGCGAAGTGCGCGAACTGGGCATGGTTACCATTTCCTATGACGAAAAGCCCGGCATACAGGCGCTGGCTGTGACCACCGCGGACCGGCCACCGGTGACCGGGAAGCACTCCAGTCATCTGCGGGACTACGAATACAAACGCCTCGGAACGGTGTCCCTTCTGGCCGGTCTGGATCTGCACAGCGGGCGACTGACTGAGACTATCGGCAATACGCATAAGAGCGCGGATTTTATTGCCTTTCTGAAGAAGCTGGATGGCGCCTATCCGGAGCAGCAGAAAATACGACTGCTGCTCGACAACCACTCCGCGCACGTCTCCCGCGAGACGCGCGCCTACCTGGACAGCGTGCCCCAGCGATTCGTTTTCGTGTTCACGCCCAAGCACGGTTCCTGGCTGAACCTGGTCGAAAGTCTCTTCAGCAAGATGGCGCGCAGCATGCTTCGAGGCATCCGTGTCGCCAGCAAACAGGAACTGATCGATCGCATCCACCAGTACTTCGAGGAGGTCAATGCAGACCCGGTTGTGTTCCGCTGGAACTACAGGATGGACGAGACCTATATTGTATAGGTATTAAGAGAACGCTTGTCTAGGGCCGCGAAACAGTGTGGCGCAGACGCCCGCGGCTCGGTAACTGAGCGCCGTCAGACGTCCATTGAGCGCAGGTTCCGATAGCTGGTGCGCAGGCTCTCTACCGGGTCACCCGGCGTCTGGTCCTGCTCCACGAAGTAATACTGAATGCCGGCCTTCTCGGCGGCGCGGAGAATGCTCGGAAAATCGAGCGAGCCGTTGCCCACTTCTTTAAAGTCGTTTTTGCGCGCCTTGCTTTCGTCGTAGATCACTGGCATGCCCTTAGGCTTGTCCTTCAGGTGAAGAAGCGCGATGCGGTCGGGATGCCGGCTGATGAACTCCGCCGGATCCTGTCCGGCCGCGCTCGCCCAGAACACATCGGACTCCAGCTTCACCAGGTCTTTATCCGTGGTCTCGAAAAAAACATCGATACGCCGCTGCCCAGGCTGGCCCTCAAATTCGAACGCGTGATGGTGGTAGCCGAACTGCATGCCCGCTTTCTTTACCACCTCGCCCGCGTGGTTCAGTTGTTTGCAAAAGGTCCGCCACTCGTCCAGCGTGTTGCCGCGTTCGGCGGGCTGCACATAGGCCACCAGCACATAGTCCAGCCCGTAGCGCTTCGCATCGTCCACGGCCTGTTCCCAGGTCAGGCCCTCGGGAACATTCCAGGCCTTTCGATGGCCGTTCACCAGCCCGGTTTCGAAGTGAGCGCTCGGGATCTTAAGCCCGTACTTATCGCAGATCGGCTTCACCATCGGCAGGTCGGCGCGGGACGTCTCCACCTGCGTGTAGCCGATGTCCTGAATGCGTTTCAGCGTCTGGTCGGCGTGTTTTGGCAGCAGATTACGCACCGTGTAGAGTTCGGCGCCCAGGGGCTTTCGAAATCTCTCGGCGTGCGCGCTGACGGGAAGCGCGCCCGCGAGCGGCAGCGTGGAGGCTGTCCGAAGAAAATCGCGTCTGGTGTGCGGCATTCGGTTTTCATCATAGCCCGTGACGGTCGCCTCGGGCGGGGTGCGAGCTATGCTGAGGGGGATGCTGGGGATCGACCCGAAAGCGGCCCGCGCCGCCTGGACCGTGTTCCTGCTCGCGCTGCTCATGCTCGCCGCGTACGCAGCCCGCGACACGCTGGTGGTGTTCGCCGTCGCGCTGTTTCTGGCATACATGCTTTCGCCGCTGGTGGACATGGTGGAGCGGTACACGCCCAGGCGGATTTCACGAGTTCCGGCGCTGGCCATCGTTTACCTGATCCTGATCGGCCTGCTGGTGGTGCTGGGCATTACCGTGGGTTCGCGCATCGCCGAGGAAGCGGGTAGCCTTGCGAAAACTCTGCCCGGCATGGTCAAAGGCGGCAGTTGGGTGGATAAGATCCCTCTGCCCGGCTGGCTCGAGCCGGCCCGGCAGAGAATTCTCGATTGGGGCCGGGCTCAGTTCAGCGCCGGCGGAAACAGCATCCTCCCTTACCTGGAAACCGCGGGCGCGCATCTCTTCTCCGGCGCCCGCTACCTGCTCTACGTGGTGCTCGTTCCGATTCTGGCGTTCTTCTTCCTGAAGGACGGCCGTGTAATCGTACGCGACATCCTCGCGTCCATCACCGACATCCGCCGGCGCAAACTCGTGGACAGCATACTCGACGACATCAGCCTGCTGCTCGGCAAGTACATTCGCGCTCTGGTGCTGCTGGCGCTGGCCAGCTTCGTGATGTATTCGCTGTTCCTCGGCTTTACCGGCGCGCCCTACGCCGTGCTGCTGGCCGGCGTGGCTTGTCTCGGCGAGTTCATCCCGGTCATTGGACCGCTCGCCGCCGGCGTGCTGATCATTATCGTCACCGGACTTGCCGGCTACACCCACATTCTCTGGTTCATCGTCTTCTGGGGAATGTTCCGCCTGTTCCAGGACTATGTTCTCTCGCCGAACCTGATGAGCGCGGGCGTGGAGCTGAATCCCATGCTGGTGCTCTTCGGCGTTCTCGCGGGCGAGCAGGTGGGCGGCGTCGCGGGCATGTTCTTCTCCGTGCCGGTGATCGCGATCCTGCGATTGGTCTTCATTCGCTCGCTGCGGGCGATGCGGTCCCGTGACCTCGAGCTTCCATACGACGCGGCCCTGGCGCCCGTATCAGATCGTCGAACACCTCTTCCACCTGGGTAAGATAAAGGAAACATGCCCATCAGCGGAGCAGGTCTGGAAGGCGTAGTCGCAACCGAATCTGAGATTTGTTATATCGATGGGGAGCTCGGTTTCCTCAGCTACCAGGGCTTCAACATCCACGTCCTGGCCGACAACGCCACGTTTGAAGAGGTCATCTGGCTGCTCTGGAACGGGCGCCTCCCTCGCAAGGCCGAACTGGAATCGCTCAAAGCCGGCCTCGTCGCCGCTCGTCCGATCCCCGCGGAGGTGACGAAATTCCTGGCCTCAGTGCCGAAGGCGTCGCCCATGGACGTGCTGCGGACCGCAGTGTCGATGCTGAGCCTCTACGATCCCGAGGCCAACGCCAACACGCCGGAAGCCAATCACGACAAGGCCTGCAAACTAATGGCGCAGACCTCTACCATCGTGACCACGTTCGGCCGCCTGCGTAATGGCAAGCAACCGATTCCGGGCGACCCGAACCTCGGTTTTGCCGCCAATTTCCTCTATACGCTTCTCGACCGCAAGCCCGACGATGTGATGGAGCGCGCCTTCGACGTGGCGCTCATCCTGCACGCCGATCATGAACTGAACGCGTCCACTTTCGCCGCCCGCGTCACCGCCGCGACGCTCTCCGACATCTACTCCGCGGCTACGTCCGCCATCGGCGCTCTCAAAGGTCCGCTGCACGGCGGCGCGAATGAGGACGTTATCCGCATGCTGTTGGCCGCCGAGGATGTGGACAGCGCGCTCGATACCATCCGCAACCGGCTTTCGCTGAAGGTGAAAATTCCCGGCTTTGGTCATCGCGTCTACCGCACCGAGGATCCCCGAGCCACGCATCTGCGCGTGCTTTCCGAAGAGCTGGGCAAGCGCACCGGGCAGGAGCAGCTCTTTAAGACATCGAAGGCGATTGAAGAGACGGTGAAGGAATTGAAGGGGCTCAATGCGAACGTCGACTTCTACTCGGCGTCGACGTATTATTCGCTCGGCATCCCCATCGATCTGTTCACGCCAATTTTCGCCGTGAGCCGCATGTCCGGCTGGACCGCGCACATTCTGGAACAATACCGGAACAACCGCCTGATCCGGCCGCGCGCCGAATACATCGGCAAATCGGTTGGCCAGTCCTGGGTCCCGATCGAATCGCGATAACGTTGTGGGGCAGGCGCCCTCGCCTGCGGCGGGCCCCCGGCCCGGCCGAAAAACTGACCATGTACGAACCTGCTTACTTTCGCTCGCATCTCGTGACCATCGCGGCGCGGCTCGCCGATCGCGGCTTCACGCTCGACCTCGCCGCATTTCGCGAGCTCGATGCCGAGCGCCGCGCGGCCATCCACGAATCGGAGCAACTGAAAGCCGATCGGAACTCCTCCAGCCAGGAAGTGGCGAAGCGCAGGCGCGAAGGCGTGGACACTTCCGAGCTGCAGGACCGCGTCCGCGGCATGGCCTCACGGATGTCCGAGCTCGACAGCCGCGTGAAAGAGCTCGACGAAAAATTCCAGACCATGCTGGCGTCCGTGCCGAACGTGCCGCACGAATCCGTCCCCGCTGGCAAAAGCGCTGATGAAAACGTGGAGGTACGCCGCTGGGGCACGCCGCGCGGGTTCGACTTCCAGCCCAAAGCGCACTGGGACCTGGGGCCGGAGCTCGGCATCCTCGATCTCGAGCGCGCCGCCAAAGTCACCGGCGCGCGTTTCGCCGTTTACTGGGATATCGGCGCGCGACTGGAGCGGGCGCTCATCAATTTCATGCTCGACGTCCACACGCGCGAGCACGGCTACCGTGAGGTGCTGCCGCCCTTCCTGGTGAACTCGCAAAGCCTGTACGGCACCGGCCAGCTTCCGAAGTTCGCGCAGGATCTGTTCCATTGCGAAGGCACGGATTTCTGGCTCGTGCCGACGGCGGAGGTGCCCGTCACCAATCTGTTCCGCGATGAGATCCTCGACGGCGATCGGCTGCCCATCGCGCTCACCGCTTACACGCCGTGCTTCCGCAGCGAGGCCGGCTCCTACGGCCGCGACGTGCGCGGCATCATCCGCCAGCACCAGTTCCAGAAAGTGGAGCTGGTGAAGTTCACGCGTCCCGAGCAAAGCTACGACGAACTGGAGAAGCTCACCGCCAACGCCGAGGACATTCTTCAGCGGCTCGGCCTGCCGTACCGAACGGTGGTGCTGTGCGCCGGAGATACCGGCTTCTCCTCGGCGAAGACGTACGATATCGAGGTCTGGCTGCCGGGGCAGAGCGGGTATAAGGAAATATCCTCGTGCTCAAATTTCGAGGCGTTCCAGGCTCGCCGCGCCAATATTCGGATGAAAGGGCCGAAGGGCAAGTCCGAATATGTACACACGTTGAACGGAAGCGGGCTCGCGGTGGGACGCACCTGGGTGGCTATTGTCGAGAACTGTCAGCAGAAGGACGGCAGCATTCTGATCCCCGAGGCGCTGCGCCCGTATGTCGGCGCGGAACGGATTGCGCCCGGCCTGAAGCTCTGAGGTCCGTCTGAGGTCCCTCGGTGTAACCCAGGGATATTCCGTGGTACGGTTAGTTAGCACTCAGCCGTGGGGTTGCGCCGCGGTTTTTCGCTCAGCCACCCACCATCCCACTCCTGCCTGCTTTGTTGGAGGATGTTGTATGCACGATTCTTCCCGCAGGCCAATGGAAATCCTGATCGTCGAGGATGATCCGGCGTCCCGTTATCTTCTCGAAAGATGTTTACGGGACTCACGGATCGACGCCCATGTCTGCTCGGTCACCGATGGTGAAGAGGCAATTGCGTATCTGGCGGAAGTGAAAGACAATGCGCGGGCTCCGCAGCCGGACCTCATTCTTCTCGACCTGAACATGCCGCGCAAAGACGGGCGGGAAGTGCTGGCTGAAATCAAGCGGGATCCGGTGCTGAAGCGCATTCCGGTGATTGTGATGACCAACTCGCGTGAGCAGTGCGACGTCAACGCCGCCTACGATCTGCACGCGAACTGCTATCTGCGAAAGGCCTTCGATTTGGAAGAGCTGAACCGGCAGGTTCGGCTGATCGAGGACTTCTGGTTCGAGATGGTGCTCCGGCCCACCGCCGACCCTGCCGGCGTTGGCGATAATTATTAAGCAGTGGAGCAGCCACTCAGGCTGCGGCTCATCCCGCAGGAGGGTATTCGCATGAAAATCGGACTGTACAGCGTCACGTATCGCGGCGTCTGGTATCGTGGACCCGCTGTTGACGTTTTCAGCCTCGTGCGCCTTGCAAAACAGCAGGGCTGGGAAGGTCTGGAGCTGGACGCGGAACGCCCGCACGCAGCTCCGATGGACCTGTCTTCCGACGATCGCCGGAGGCTTCGCGACCTGGCGGGCGAGGTCGGCCTTCCGCTCTGTGCGGTATCGCCGAACTGCGATCTGTCCAGCCCCGTGCCGGTGCAACGGGAGGCCATGATCTTCTACACGCGTGAGTGCATCAGGCTCGCCCGCGATCTCGGCGCGCCCATCTGCAAGATTTTTGCCGCCTGGCGAGGCATCACGCTGCACGACGGTCTCGCCACCTACGACGAAACGTACAGCTACAACCAGTACGGCTTCTGGAAAGGCGACCGCAGACAATTTGTCGTCGACTCCATGCGCGAGCTGGTTAAGATTGCCGAAGACAACGGCATCATTCTGGCCATGCAGAACCATGGGCCCGATGTCGTCAACCGCTACCAGGACGTGCTCGAGCTGATTGACGAAGTGGGCTCGCCGGCGTTCAAGGCATGCATGGATATCAACATTGAACCGGAAGCGGATTCGGCCGCGCATGCCCTCGAAATGGCGAAGGCCACGGGACCGCTGCAGGTCCATTCGCATTTCAACGCCGAGTTCGCGCGCGGGACGGACGGCAGCGTTGAACTCGTGGCGGGCGGCTACTTCGACAAAGCATTCTGGGGACGGAAGGTGGCCTACCCGGCTTACGTGGATGCGCTCGTCGCATCGGGCTACGACGGCTACATCGACTGGGAGTTCTGCCACCCCGGCATCGAAAACGGCCGGCCCGCGGGCATCGACTACGTGCACAATCAGACCCGGCTCGCGCTCGAGTACATGCAGGGCCTGCGAGCCAGTGCGCTCAAGCACCGCGCGGCCGCCGAGGCATACAGCACAGCATCGTAAAGCACGCTTTCGGCCTGCAACGTGGCGCGAGCTTCAGCGCATCCTGAGTCCCGAAGGGTCCAGGTGATCGTCTAACTGCTGCATCCAAATGACGGCGAGCGCCATCAGCTCATCGCGCTTTACCTGCCCGGACCGCGCTACCGCCAGATCGGTTTTTTCATCCGGGTCCTGCCCGAGGTTGTACAGATGCAGAATCCGACGGTCGGGCCGAAAGACGATCTTATCGAGACCGCGCACCAGCATGCGCCACTCATCCCGCTTGCCGATGCGGCCCTCCACGTAGACGGACTCCGCAGGCGGTCCCATGAGGTTGCGTCCCTGCAAGCCGTCGGGAACGGGAATCCCGCAGAGGCCGAGTACGGTGGGCATCACGTCGATGCCGCAGGCGAGCGAATCCCGATCCCCCGCGTTCAGCCTGCGCGGCCAATAGAACAACAGCGGAACGCGAGTGGATGTCTCGTACCAGATGTCATTGGCCGCGCCGCGCGCCGCCGTGAAGACCACCAGCGTGTCGCCGGGCAGCGACAGAGCGGAGCGCAGGCAGACAATGTCGCCGTCCGGCCCCGGTTCCATGATGGCGAGGCAGCGGTCAGCGCCGGATGGCAAAGAGCCATGCACTGTCTTCCAGCCCGCCGCGGCAAAGCAGGCCGCCAGATCGGGTCCACCCGGCGCCCCTGCCACGCTGCCCGGATGGGGATAGCGCCCGCTGAGCACGGCAGCGCGGCCGGCATCCGGCTCGGGACACGCCGTGTACGCGCGCGAGTAAATCGCCGAGCTCGTGACCAAATTGAGGATCGCCTCTGCCGAGTGCTCGCGCAGTTCGGAGATAATCAGGACGACGCGGTCGGGCGCCACGCCGCGGCCGCTGCTCTGTTGCGCAAGCAGAGGCGCGGCAAGGCCGGCGAGAAACGTGCGCCGCGGTATTTGTCCTGGTAACATAGAGGCTCTGTGCGGACTGTCCTTGCCTGGCTGCTTGCTTCGGCGCTCGCCGTGGCCGCCGCCGACGCGCCGCTCGAGAACACCGGCAAGCCCATACGCGTAGCCTTCGATTGCGCGACCGCCGACCTTGAATCCGCCGGACTCACCTGCACCGACGACGAACCGTGCCGCGTTTTTCTCGAGCTGACCGGCGTGGAATCCGCCGCCGGCCGCGTGTTCGTCGCAGGCAACCTGCACACCGAGACCACGACGCTTTCTTCTATTCTGCTCGAAACCGACGACGCCGGGCACAAATGGTTCGAGCCGGCCCACCGTATTCCCTCGGCCGCGCTGGAGGAAATCCAGTTTCTGGATTTCCAGCACGGGTGGATTGCCGGCCAGTCGGTGCAACCGCTTCCGCGCAACCCGTTCCTGTTGTCCACCGATGACGGGGGCCGGACCTGGCAGCAGCAGCTCATCTTTGAGGACGATCAGCCTGGCTCCATCGAACAGTTTCGGTTCGATTCGCCGATAGATGGCCGCGTGCAGGTCGATCGGACGCCGGAGAAAAAGCACGAGCTGTATCACACGCTCACCGCGGGCGCGAACTGGGAGCTGGAGAAGAGCAGCGCCGATCCGATTCCATTGCCAAAGCGCGGGGGCGAAAGCGCGCCGTTATGGCGGCTCGAGGCGGACAGAAAGACGGCGTCCTGGGAGGTCGAGAAAAATCACGAGGGCGGCTGGCAGCGCGTGGCGGCTTTCCTCACCGAAGTGGCGGGGTGCAAAGAGTAGCCGATCCGGTCGAACTGGAATTGTTCCGCCATCTGCTGGCGTCCATCGCCGAGGAGATGGGCGCGGTGCTTCGCAAAACCTCGTACTCCGCGAACATCAAGGAACGGCGCGATTATTCATGCGCCGTTTACAACGAGTCCGGTCAGACCGTGGCGATGGGCGACCACATGCCCGTCCACCTCGGCGCCATGCCGCTCTCCGTGCGACACGCTATCGACGCGTTCACGCTCGCCGACGGCGATGTGGTAATCCTCAACGATCCGTTTCGCGGCGGCACGCATCTGCCCGACATCACCGCGGTGGCGCCCGTGTTCGTGAAAGGCGTCTCCGGACCGGCTTTCTACGTGGCCAACCGCGCGCATCATTCCGATGTGGGCGGCATGACCCCGGGATCGATGCCGCTGGCGCGCGAGATTTTTCAGGAGGGCATCCGCATACCGCCCGTGCTGCTGGTGCGCCGCGGCGAGATGCAGCGCGATGTGCTGAACCTGCTGCTGGCGAATGTACGCACGCCGGTGGAGCGTGAGGGGGACATCGCCGCGCAACTGATGGCCATCCGGCGCGGAGAAACGCGGCTGCGAGAGACGGCCGCGAAATACGGGCTGGCGCGGGTGCGCCGCAACATGACCGCGCTGATGGATTACAGCGAGCGCATGATGCGCGCGGCGCTCGGCCGGCTGCGTCCGGGCAGGTATGAATTCGAAGATTTTCTCGAAGGCGACGGCTTCACCGATAAGCCCATCCGCATTGCCGCCCGCGTGACGCTCGGGGGAACGGAGGCGACTGTGGATTTCAGCGGCTCCGATCCGCAGGCCGAGGGATCCGTGAACGCGAACTACGCGGTGACGCTGTCCGCTGTCACCTATGTGTTCCGCTGTCTGATTCGCGAAGACGTGCCGTACACGGCCGGCATCATGCGGCCACTCACCGTGATTGCTCCGGAAGGCACGGTGGTGAACGCTCTGGCGCCCGCGGCGATGGCGGCCGGCAACGTGGAAACATCGCAGCGCATCACCGACGTTGTTCTGGGCGCGCTGGCGCAGGCCGCGCCGGAGCTGATTCCGGCGGCAAGCTCAGGCACCATGAACAACCTCACGCTGGGCGGACGCGATCCGTTTCGCGCGCAGCCGTTCGCCTGGTATGAAACCATCGCCGGCGGCATGGGGGCTTCGTCCCGGGGCGATGGGCTGAGCGCCGTGCACACGCACATGACGAACTCGCTCAACACGCCCATTGAGGCATTCGAGCATCAGTTCCCGTTGCGCATCCGCGCCTATCGCGTCCGGCGCGGTTCCGGCGGCCGGGGCCGGCATCGCGGCGGCGACGGCATTGTGCGTGAGTTCGAATTCCTCGTACCTGCACAGGTGACCATCCTCTCCGACCGGCGCGAGCGTGGACCGTGGGGGCTCGACGGCGGCGGTTCGGGAAAGCCGGGACGCAACTCGCTGTTGCGCGGCGGGCGGACACTGGCGGTCAGGTCGAAGCAGCAGTTGGAGATCATAGCGGGGGACGTGTTGCGAATTGAATCGCCCGGCGGAGGCGGTTACTCAGTAGAGTAGGCTTTTAGCCTGCGCAGTTATGAAGTAGACGCCGTGTCTGCGGAATAGCGTTCCCGAGCCGGAAGGCTGACCACGGAGCACCAGAACTGCTCGATGGCCCGCACGATCTCGAAGAAACTTTCGAACTCCATCGGCTTGCGGATATAGCAGTTGGCGTGATTGTCGTAGGAAAACTGCACGTCGGATTCCGCCTGCGAGGTGGACAGGATCATCACGGGAATGCGACGCAGTTGCGGATCGGATTTCACATCCACCAGTACCTCGCGGCCGCTCCGCCGCGGCAGGTTGAGATCGAGGAGAATGAGATCCGGCGTGGGCGCGTTCTCGAACCGACCGTGCCGCCGCAGGAAGTCGATCGCTTCCACCCCATCGGTGACCACGTGCAGGCGCGTTTGGATATAGCTGTCTTTCAGCGCTTCTTTCGTGAGACGAACGTCGCCCGGATTGTCTTCGACAAGGAGAATGCGAACGGGTTGTTGATGCGACATAGCCGGCTGCATTACCGTGTTGCCGCATGCCCGGCGCTGGCCGGACCACGGCGACCCTTATTGTAATCTACACAGCACGCCGCTGTAAAACACAATCGCAATGAATGTTGCGAAGCGCACAGTACGCGGCGTGACAAACCTGAATTTCGCCACCACTGCTGTAATGTAGCTATGCGTGCGATTGTTGCGCTTGCCGCTGCGTTATTCTCGTGGCCGGCGTGGGCGGCGAAGCTCACCCCCGACACGGCTCGCGCGTTCGATCGCTACATCGAGTTGACGGAAGCGCAGCTCGCGCGGACGCGCACGAGTGGCCCGTTTCTCTGGGTCGACTCGCATCCCGAAGCCCGGCAGAATGCGCGCAATGGTCAGACCGTGGTGGAGTCTTTGCAGACCACCGATCGCGGGAAGCCGGTTCGCGTGCCCGACGGCCGAATTCATGACTGGCTTGGCGCGCTGTTCATTCCACACGCGACCATTGCCGGCGTGCGCTCCGTGATGCAGGATTACGACAATTACAAGCGCATCTACAAGCCCGACGTCATCGACTCGAAACTGCTTCGCCACAACGACGATCGGTTCCGCGTGTTCCTGCGACTCTACAAGAAGCAGTTCCTGACGCTGGTGTACAACGCCGAGTACGAGGTCGAGTACAACAGTGTATCGGCGGGGCGGCTGGAGATCGTCTCGCGGTCGGTCCGCATTGCTCAGGTACGGGACCCGGCGCAATCGTACACCGACGAAGATCCACCGGGCGATGACGACGGCTTTCTCTGGCGGTTGAACTCGTACTGGCGGTTCGAGGAAGCCGACGGCGGCGTCTACACACAATGCCGCGCCATCTCGCTCTCTCGCGCGATTCCGTTCGGCTTCGGCTGGCTCAGCGGGTTTTTGCAGCAATTCCCGCGCGACGCTCTGGTCCGTACGCTCGAAGCAACCGTGCGCGCGGTCAGCGGACGGTGAGGCCACTCATGCCGCGCGAGAGCTCCGGTTCTGCCAGAGAGCGTTGGCCAGCGTCGCGCTGAGAATGATCGCACCGCCGCCGAGTGACTGGGCCGCGGGCCGTTCGCCGTGGACAAGCCATGTCCACACCGGGTTCAGCGCCGGCTCCAGCATCAGCAGCACAGTGGCCTCGAACACCGGCACGTGCCGGATGCCGCGGGTGATGCAGACATAGGCGAGCGCGATCTGGAACACGCCCAGCCAGAGCATGACTGCCGCGTCGCGCGCGTGCCAGGCTGGAACGGGGAGCGCCCCAGGCAGAGCGGCCACGAATGCGATGCCATTGCCCATGGCCACGGTTGCAAGACCCGCGGAAGTTCTCCGACCGCGTTCTAGCCACCGCAGGCCGACGATGGTGAGGGCCCAGGTAAGGGCCGAAAGAGCTCCCAGCACGTTTCCCCGCCCCGGGTTCGGGGCTGTCGCGACGGCCGGCTCGCGCGCGGTGAAGAACAGAAGCATCCCGCCCGCCACCGCCGCCATCAGCAGGAGGTCCGAGCGGCGAATCTTCTCCCTCAGCAGAAGCGGTCCCAGCAGGATGACGAAGAATGGAGCGGCGGCCTGCAGATATATTGCGTTCGCGGCAGTGGTGAGCTTGGTGGCGCCAACGAACAGCAGCAACGTCGCGGCATAGGCCGCGGCAATGGGTACGTAACGCAAACGCCAGTTCCGCCGCGCTTCGGGAACCACGATGAGCAGCGCCACGGCGGCGATTCCCGAGCGGAAACTCGCTACCTGCCAACTGTTCAGGCTGGTTGCTTTGATAGCCGCGCCGCCGGTGGAGAACAGCGCGGCCGCGGCCAGCAGCAGGAGGCGGCTGCGAAGCGGAGTGTTCACGTAAGAACGTATCTTCTCATGCAGAGCGCCTGTAACAACGCCGTGGCCCCGGGAGTCCAACTCACAGGCGAATTATGACTTATCGCGTGATCTTCATGGAGCGGACCGACGCAAAGGGCAAAAATACCGAGGATCCGCCGGAGTTTGTCGAACCCGAACTGATGGACGGCGTGGTCCTGGACTGCCGGTTCGTCGAGCGCCTGGAGCCCGCCAACCAGCATGTGCAGGAGGAGGCGGACGAGGATGACAGTTTCCTGAGCATCGGCACAGAGGTGTGGGAATACGAGGTCGCCGAGGGGCGCGATCAGGAATTCAAGGACGCCCTCGTCAACTCCCAGATGGTCATCGAGTACGAAGAGATGGAAGACAACCCGGCGTAGCCGTCCTCGTAATTACGCCGGCGCCGCGTGCGCCAGCTCTTCCGCCACACCTCCGAAGCGCTGGAAGTTCTCGCGAAAACGCCGCGCCAGTTCTGCAGCGGCGCGATCGTACGCCGCCGGATCGGCCCATTGCGCGCGCGCATTCAAAACGTGCGCGGGTACACCCGGGCAGTGCGCGGGAACGCCGATGTGGAAGACGGGATGATCGCGCGTCTTCACGTCGTCCAGCCGTCCTTCGATGGCGGCATTCACGATGGCGCGGGTATACCCGAGATCCATGCGGTGGCCGACCCCGTATGGTCCTCCCACCCATCCGGTGTTCACGAGATAGCATTTTGCGTCGTGGCGGGCCATGCGCTCGATCAACATGCGCGCGTACACTTCGGGATTTCGGGGCAGGAATGGCTCGCCGAAGCAGGTGCTGAAGGTGGCCTGCGGCTCTGAGCCGAGCCCCCGCTCGGTGCCCGCAACCTTGGCGGTGTAGCCGCTCAGGAAGTAATACATGGCCTGTTCCGGCGTCAGTCGCGCAATCGGTGGCAGAACGCCGAACGCGTCAGCGGTCAGAAACAGCACGTACGACGGATGGCCGGCGACGCCGGGGCGGACAGCGTTGCCGATATTGGCAATTGGATACGCAGCGCGCGTGTTCTCGGTATACTCATCCGAATCGAAATCGAGTAGTCGGGACCCCGGATCGATGACCACGTTCTCGAGAACGGCGCCGAAGTGGATAGCGTCCCAGATCTGCGGCTCCCGCTCTCTGGACAGGCGAATACACTTCGCATAGCAACCGCCTTCAAAGTTGAACACTCCCTCGGGACTCCAGCCATGCTCATCGTCACCGATGAGTCGCCGCGCCGGATCGGCTGACAACGTCGTTTTCCCGGTCCCTGAGAGGCCGAAGAAGAGCGCGACTCCGCCATCCGTGCCGTTCGTCGCCGAACAGTGCATCGGCAACACGTCGCGCTCGGGCAGCAGATAGTTGAGCACGGTGAACACGGATTTCTTCATCTCGCCGGCATACTCGGTTCCCGCGATCAGCACCAGTCGCCTCGTGAAATCTACCGCGATGCACGTGCGCGAGCGCGTTCCATCGATCTCCGGCGCAGCTTCGAATTCCGGCGCGAAGATCAGCGTGAAATCGGAGTTCATCTCGCGATCCTGCAGATGCCTCTGCTTGAGAAATAACTGGCGGGCGAAACAGGCATGCCAGGCGCGTTCGGTAATGACGCGCACACCCAGCGTATACTCCGGGTCCGCGCCGGCAAAACAGTCCTGAACGAATAGCTCTTTGCCCTCGAGGTGACGGAGCAGGCGCGCATGAAGCCCATCGAACGCCTGCGGCGACATGGGCTGATTTACCGGACCCCAGTGGACGTTCGATTCGGTGACTCGATCGCGAACGATGTACTTGTCCTTCGGAGAGCGGCCTGTAAACTGGCCCGTTCGCACCACCAGGGCTCCGCAGCGCGCCAGCGTGCCCTCACGATTCTGAACGGCCCGTTCCACTAATTCGGCGGACGAGAGATCCCAATGCACCACCGCGGGGTGGGTTATTGCTTCGTTCGCAAGATCTCGGGTCTTAGTTCGTTCCGGAGCTTCGATCATATAACTCTGTTGGGGGAGCGCCCTCAGTTTATCATGTAAGAAAGGGGTCAAATCTCTATGGAGTCTTCGCGGCGGCGGTTGGCGCTCCTGGCGCTGGCGCTCACAGGGTGCACGCTCGCCGTGCCGCAGGTGATCGACTTCGATTCGGGCGGTTTGCATTACAAGACGCTGACCAAAGGCGGCGTCACCATTATGTTCGCGAGCCTCCCCGCACACGTGCGCACTTTCTCGGTTCTACAGGTGGCTGTCTCGAACGGGTCATCCGTCTCCTGGACGATCAAGCCGGAAGATTTCCGGTTTCACCGTCAGGATGGTGAGGTGATTCAGGCTGCGGACGCAGGCGACGTTGTGGATTCGCTGATGATGAAAGCCGGCCGGCACGACGTGATCAATCTGGTGAGCGCGTACGAAAGCGGCATTTACGGGAATACGCGGCTCCGCACAAACAACGGATACGAAGCACGGCGGCGCAACTATCTGGCCGAGGTCTCGTCCGCTAAACTGAAGGCCGCGGCCGCGGCCTCCGCCATCGCCTTTGTGTCGACAAAGCTGTCGCCGGGCGACTCCACCGACGGGGCGGTGTTCTTCCCCAGCAATGGAAAGCCGCTCGGCGCAGGAAAGCTGGTGGTCACCGCGGCAGGCGAATCCTTCGATTTCGATACGGAAATAACCGACTCCCATAAAACGGCGGAATAAAGCCGCGACCAGCGCTTCGACAAAATCAGCTGTGCACGCCGCCCGAATTGAGTTATAATCTAATCTTGATCGAGATGAGGGTCATTGCTGCGCAGGATCTTCTGACACGGGCTATCGCCGAGCATGGCGATGCGTTCGCCGTTGTCACCAGCTTCCAGGAGGAGGGAATGGTTCTGGTGGACATGGCGGCGCGCATATCGCCGAAGGTGCGGGTGATCACCATCGATACGGGGCGTCTGCCCGCTGCTACGTTGTCCATGATTGGCCGAGTGCAGGAGCGGTACGGAATCGAAGTTCAGGTGGCTTATCCTGATCCTGATGAAGTTGCTACCATGGTCGGCCGGTTCGGGCCCGATCTGTTTCGATCCAGCGTTGCTCTTCGCCGCCTTTGTTGCGAGGTACGGAAGGTCCGGCCGCTCGAACGCGCGCTCGCCGGATTGCGCGCGTGGGCATCCGGTTTGCGCCGGGAGCACTCCGAATTGCGCAGCGACATTCCGGTGTTCGAGGTGATGGACGGCGTGACGAAGCTCTACCCGCTCGCGCGGTGGACCGAGCGCGAGGTGGCCGAGTACATGGCGACCCATAACGTTCCTTGTCATCCGATGTACGCCGCCGGGTACGCCAGCATCGGATGCGAACCGTGCACGCGGCCCATACGCGCCGGCGAGGACCAGAGAGCCGGACGCTGGTGGTGGGAACAGGACGCCTCCAAAGAGTGCGGCATTCATTTCTCGCCCGACGGACGAGCCGAGCGCCAGGTGGACGTACTGTTGCGCGAGGTGCTGGCGGCCCGGTGAGTTCCGACAAGGGTTTCACGCTGTGGTTCACCGGCCTCTCCGGCGCCGGCAAGAGTACCATCTCAGAGATCGTCTACCAGCGCCTGAAAGACGCCGGCCGCCGGGTGGAGCTTCTGGACGGCGATGTGGTGCGCACCAACCTTTCGAAAGGGCTCGGCTTCAGCCGCGAGGACCGCGACACGAACATCCGCCGCATCGGCTGGGTTTGTGAACTGCTCTCCCGAAACGGCGTGATCGCGATAACGGCAGCTATCTCGCCGTATCGGGCCACGCGCGATGAGATCCGCTCGCGCATTCCGAACTTCATCGAGGTGCATGTCGATTGCCCGCTGGAAGTTGTGGCGAGCCGCGACGTGAAGGGCCTCTACCGGAAAGCCATGGCCGGAGAAATTCCTCAGTTCACAGGCGTGTCCGACCCCTATGAGCCGCCGCTCAACCCCGAGGTCCGGGTGGATTCCTCTTCCGAAACGCCGGAGCAGAGCGCCACGCGCATTTGGGAGAAAGTGGCGGCGCTGGGACTGGTGGAATAATGGCGCCGCGTGCGTCAGACAATAGTTCTTGATCGACCTTCACTCCCACACAAACGAATCCGATGGTACGTGCACTCCGGCCGAGCTTGTCAACCTCGCCGTCGAGACCGGCCTCGACGCGCTGGGCATCACCGATCACGATACATTCACCGGCTATGAGCAGGCGTTGCCGCTTGCGCGCGAGCGGGGTCTCGATCTGGTGTGCGGCATCGAGCTGAGCACGCGCGCGCCGTTCGGCCGCGGCGAGAGGACGGTCCACATGCTCGCCTACTTCCTGCACAGCGAGCCGTCCGAGTCGTTTCGCTCGTGGGTGGCGTCCCTGCTGGCATCGCGGCGCGAGCGCAATATCCGCCTCATTCGCAGCCTCAACAGCCATGGCGTGGATATCAGCCTTGGCGAAGTGGAAACCATGGGCCGCACACTGACCGGCCGTCCTCACTTCGCGCGCGTGCTGATGAACAAGGGTTACGCGAAAAGCTCGGAGGAGGCGTTCCGCCGGTACCTGAGCGAGAGCGCGCCCAGTTTCGTGGAACGCGACAGCCCCGCAATCGACGAGGCTATTCGCGAAGTGGAGGCGGGCGGCGGTATCTCGGTGATGGCGCATCCCGCGCGGCTCGGCTTTCGCCGGCACGACGAGGAAGAGCAGTTCATTGGTGGACTCGCCGCGGTCGGCCTGCGCGGCATCGAAGTCTGGCATTCCGATCACCATGAGGCGGACACGCGGCGCTTTCTCGGCTACGCCGACCGCTATGGCCTGCTGCGCACCGGCGGCTCCGATTTCCACGGCGGCAACAAGCCCGGTCTGCTGCTGGGTACTGGGCGCAACGGCAACGTAAGAGTGCCGGCGGACGTACTGGCCACGCTGCGCACCGCCACGCTTACATAATCGGGCCTGAGGCAGAAGTAAGTTTCATGGATAACACTCGTTCGAAAGGGCAGACGGATCACACCGTGCCGAAATCGAAAGGTGGGACAAACGAACCCTCGAATGCGCAACATCTCTGCCGTGACTGCAACATCAAGAAATCGGACAAGATGGCAAACCAATAGTGAGCATCGGGGCGAATCGATAAATTAGGCGGATGAGAATTACAAAAAAGTGGTGTTTCGGCTGGAGCAAGAGGATGACGGCTATCCACCCGATAATTGGGAAAGCCTGTGGGCTTATGAAACAGAGCCCGGCCAATACAGCATCGACAACATCCCTATATTCGTGAAAGGCATCAGCAGTGGGGATATCGTAGCGGCTGAACAAGAAGGGCCAGAATTGCGGTTCAAGACTCTAACATTGCCTGTGAAATCCCCGGCACTTGAGCTTAGGGATGTGCGACTGCTCCGATTCACATCCCAGTCGGCGAAGGCTCTCCCGTGCTGCCGGTACGTCCGACACATCGGAGAGGTAGAGCCTGAATACGCTGTTTCCCGAGGGGCGAATCGTCATCCTATCGCAACATGATTCTCTGGTATACGTTCGGTCCAGGCGGCTCAGCATTCCAGAAGCGCAAATGCCTTCGGCATTGGAAGTAGGTGACACGCGACCCCACCGAGCCGGTTACTGGTACGCTTCGGACCGGTGCCGCACGCCGAAGATGCGCATAACATTATCTTCCAGCGTGAACAGAACGCGTAGTTCCCGACCCGCAGCCGGAACGAGGCGGCCATGTCGCCGTGAAGAGGCTCAACGTCGCCGGCGCCGGTGCGAGCGCAGTGGAGGACGCCATCGAAGATACGTATCGCGGTGGCGCGGTCGAGACGGCGCACATCAGATCGCGCTTTATCGAACCACTCAATTCGAAACGGCGGCATCATTTGCCGAGCGGGAAGTCGTCCATCTTCATATCGAAGTCGGCCAGCACATCCTCCATAGGAATGCCTTTGCTGCCCCGCTCAGCGAACCAGGCCCGACCGTCGCGCAGGCGCCGCCGCTCATCCTCAGTTATTGGCTCGGCAATAACAGCGGCACGAACCGCAGGATCGAGCAGCATGAACTCCAGGAAACGTACCGCGGTCGCGATTTCTGAATCGGGCAGCCGTTCGATGAGTTCATGCGCCTGCTGTTTGTTCGAGACTGTTTCCATACATCTGACCACATATTAAATCACCGTGGTGCTTTTGCGAACCCGCAGCCCCCAGGACGCAGGGCATCGGGTGCCCGGCATGGGGTCGAACTGCTGCGGGGCGATCGGTACGCTATATAATCGGGCCTGAGCACGATCAGGAAACAAAAATGGACAACACCCGTCGAAATCTGCTGAAGGCCACGGCCGCCTTCACCACGTCCCTGTTCACCGGTAAGGTGAAAGGCGCGAACGACCGCCCGGCCATCGGCTACATCGGCATCGGCAAGATGGGGCGCGCGAACCTGGCCATATCGATGGGCCAGGGCTTCGAGCCGGTTGTTGTTTGTGACGTGTTCCAGCGTAACCTCGAGATTGGCGTAAAAACGTCAGATGGGCGCGCGAAGCCTGTCCGTGATTTTCGCGAGGTGCTCGCGAATCCGTCGATTGACGCCGTCTGCATCGCCGCGCCCGACCACTGGCACGCGTACATGGCGGTGGAAGCGTGCAAGGCCGGCAAGGACGTGTACGTCGAAAAGCCCGTCTGCTACTCGGTGGACGAGGGCGTGAAGATGGTCCAGGCCGCGCACAAATATGGGCGCGTGGTGCAGGCCGGCACCATGCAGCGGTCGGCCACGCACTTCCGGCAGGCCGTGGATCTGGTAAAGAACGGCGCGCTCGGGAAGGTCGCGGTTCGTGCGCACCTGGAACTACGACACGCAGAAGCGCGAGGGCTTCGGCAATCCGCCCGACAGCGATCCGCCCGGAGACGCTGAACTGGGACATGTGGCTGGGCCCGGCGCCAAAGCGCCCCTTTAACGCGAACCGCTTCGGCGTCGATCCGAAGGACGTTTATTTTTCCACTTTCCGCTACTTCTGGGATTACGCCGGCGGCTGGATGACCGATTGGGGCGTGCACTGGCTGGACATCGTGCAGTGGACCATGAATGAAGAGATGCCCGCGCGCATTACCGCGCTCGGCGGCAAGTGGTTCACCACGGACAACCTCGAAACGCCCGACACGTTTTCAGTGACCTATGAGTATCCATCGGGGATGCTGGCCACTTATGAGCACCGCGAGGACAACCGGCAATCGATGTTCAACAAGGACGGCGGCATCCTCTTCTGCGGCGAACAAGCGACCATGTTCCTCGATCGCGCCGGCTTCGAGATCATTCCCGAACCGCGTTCGGATGCGAAGGCCATGAAGGTGCGGATGTCCGACCACGGCAACGAAGCGCACTGGGCGAATTTCCGCGAGTGCATGAAGACACGCGCAAAGCCCACCAGCGACATCGTCTTCGGCGTGCGCTCAACCACGACGTGCCTGCTCGGGAACGTGGCGTTTCGCAGCAGAGTAGCGCTGGACTTTGACTCCAAAGCGATTGCGGTGAAGCAACCCGAAGCAGCGCAGTACCTGGCGCGGGACAATCGCGAACCCTGGAAGATCGTGGTGTAACGACCGCTTTGCTGAGAAGGCCCTGTGAAGGCAGCAATCAGGGGACTGAAAATACCGTTTCAGGGGAGTCGGAAGGCTCTGGCTACGATGGGGCAGACGATCGGTTTATGTCGATTATTGCCTTTTCGAGCTGCGACTGTGAATCGGCAGACGACATAAAACGATCGTCTGCGTACGGGGCGCTTTGCTGACGCGCGCGGCCCTGTTACTCGACGACGACACGGCTGATACAATCGACGATCATGCAGGCATCCGGGGCGCCGGTTTGCCCGCGGTGTGCCCGTCAGGTCGAAAAAGGGTGGAGGCTGTGCCCGCGCTGCGGCGCCGATCTGGACGCGGGTGGCGGCGCGGGAGAAACCGAGACCGTCTTCAGCAGTTCGCCCTCCTCCGGCTCTGACGAAGGCCGGTTCCCCGTCGGGTCGGTTCTGTCGAGCCGGTACAAGATCCTCGGGATGCTCGGACGCGGCGGCATGGGCGAGGTCTATCGCGCGTGGGACCTCATCCTCAACCAGGCGGTAGCGCTGAAGTTCCTGGCGCCGGGAAACGTGAGCGAAGCGGCGCTGGCTCGCTTTCGCAATGAAGTGCGCATCGCTCGCCAGGTATCGCACCCGAACGTCTGCCGCGTTTACGATATCGGCGTTATCGAGGGCTGTCACTTTCTGTCAATGGAGTATCTGGACGGCGAGGACCTCGCCTCGCTGATCCGGCGCATCGGCCGTCTGCCCGGAGACAAGGCGGTGGAGTTCGCGCGAAAGATCTGCGCCGGACTTGCGGCTGCGCACGAGCGCGGCGTGCTGCATCGCGACCTGAAGCCGGCGAACATCATGATCGACGGGCGCGGGCAGGTCCGCATTACGGATTTCGGGCTGGCGGCGCTGGCGCAGGAAGTTGCCGCCGCCGACATCCGCAGCGGAACGCCCGCATACATGTCGCCCGAGCAGAAGGCCGGCAGGGAGGTGACCGCGCGCAGCGACATCTATTCGCTCGGCCTCACGCTCTACGAGATGTTCACGGGGAAGCGCCGCGCGGATTCGGATGCCACTCCTTCGGAGATCGTGCGGGACATCGATCCGGCGGTGGAGCGCGTGATCCTGCGCTGCCTGGAGCAGGACCCGAAACGGCGGCCTGCTTCGGCCCTTCAGGTAGCGATGGCGCTGCCCGGGGGCGATCCGGTAGCGGCGGCGCTGGCGGCCGGGGAAACGCCTTCGCCCGAGATGGTGGCGGCTTCCGACGAGAAGCAGAGCTTTCGTCCTCTCACGGCCGTTCTCGCGCTGGGTTTCACTGTAGCGGCCCTGGTATTCACCGGGCTGTTCGTCGATGCGATGAACATTCCCAGTCACGCGCCTATCGAGATCCCGCCCGAGGCCCTGGCCTTCCGCGCGCAGGACGTGCTCAATCAGCTGGGCTATGCCGCGAAACCAAAAGACTCCGGCTACGGGTTCGATTATGTGGACCGCGGCTATGTCCGCTACCTCAGGAACACATCGCCGGCGCGCTTCGACGAGTTGCTGGCAACGCACCGCCCCGCAGTGATCAGCTTCTGGTACCGGCAGTATAAGGACGACTTCCGGGTGGACTCCTTCCTGCCGTACGGCTATCTGATCAACGGAGACAACGACGTGCTGGGCTATGACTCGCCCCCTAACACGGAGCCGGGAATGATTCGTATGCGTCTCGATCCGAAAGGGAGGCTGATTGGTCTGGAGGTGCGACCCGAGGCAACGGGGTCAAATGCGAATGCCGCGCCGGACTGGAGCAGGGTGTTCGCAGCGGCGGGGCTCGATCCGGAGCGATTCAATCCCGGCGCCGCCGGACCAGATCCCGCCCATGCCGTTCGATAGCCGCGCAGCCTGGGAGGGCACGTTTGCGCCTGGCCGGACGGAGCGCGTACACGTGGAGGCGGCCGCATGGGCAGGAAGGCCCGTTTACTTCCGGGTGGGCGGCGACTGGCAGCGAAAAGAACCCACGGACGTGGCCGCGTACGGCAGCTCCGTACTGGATGTGCTTGCCGTGTTCCTGCCGGTCTACTTCGGCGCCGCGGCGATATTGACCTGGCGGAATCTCCGCAAAGGCCGCGGTGATCGACGAGGCGCTCGGCAACTGGCGACCACGGTCTTTGTGGCGACGATGCTGGGCTGGGCCTTCAGCGCCGCGCACGTCGCGTCGTTGTGGGAGTTTCACCTGATGGTGAAAGCTGTGAGCTGGTCCCTGCTGGCGGCCGCCGGGTTCTGGATCCTGTATCTCGGCGTGGAGCCGCACTTCCGCCGGTACTGGCCCGACTCGCTGATCTCGTGGAGCCGTCTTCAGGCGGGCAGGATCACGGACCCGCTGGTCTGCTCCCACATACTGGCCGGCATCGCCGCCGTCATGGTGGCGGAACTGGGGCTCACCGTCCAGGCGATGATCGACGGCAGGTATTTCCGAGACCTCTACCCGCAACCGCTGGACGCGCTTACCAGCGTCCCGGCTTTCTGGGGAATGCTGTTCATCGCGGTCGGGACCTTTTTCTCTTACATCCTTTTGTTCGCGCCGGTGGTCAGGCTGTTTCTGCCCAGGCGCATCTGGATTGCGGACAGCATTGCGGCAGTTCTGGCGTCCGCGTGGAGCTTCGACCTGTGGGACAACACAGGGCAGAACATCGTGTACGGCGTGAACAATGTGTTCTTCTGCGCGACGATTCTCTGGCTGCTGCGGAGATTCGGGTTTCTGGCGGCGGTTGCGGCGGTGCTCACCGACGCATTCATCGAATACGTGATGCCGATCGAGCTTCGGTCGTGGTACGGCGGGCGGAGTCTGATTGTGCTGGCGATCCCGGCGCTGGCGGCGGCAGGCTCGGCATGCGTGGTGGTTTCGGCACGGCGCCACTCGATGGCGTGACGCGATTACCAGCTCAACAGCCGCTCAGCTTCCTTCACGAGATTTTCCACCTGGGGAAGGATCTCGTACTCGAGCTGCGGGTGGTAGCCCACCCACGTGTCCAGCGCGCCCACCCGGCCCACCGGCGCATCGAGCGACGAGAACAGCTCGCTGGCAATTCTCGCGGCAATCTCGGCCCCATAGCCCCATGACAGGCAGTCTTCATGAGCAATGAGTACGCGGCTGGTCTTCTCCACCGACGTCCTGATCGCCTCCCAGTCATAGGGCGCGAGCGATCTCAGGTCGATCACTTCCACCGTCCGGTCGGGGTGCTTCTGTTCCACCTGCAACGCCGCCTGCAGCGCCTTCTGCACCAGTGCGCCGTAAGTGATAACGGTGAGCCGCTGGCCGGTCTTCACGACCTTCGCTCGCCCAAACGGAATCGTGTAATCCGCGCCGGGGTGCGGCGAGCGGTTGTACGGCTCGCGATAGAGGCGCTTGTGCTCAAGGAAGATTACCGGGTCGTCGCAGCGCAGCGCCGTCCGCAGCAGACCGCTCGCGTCGAGCGAGTTCGAAGGCATCACCACGCGCAGGCCCGGGTTGTGCGTCATGAACACCTCGCCCGACTGGCTGTGATAAATGGCGCCGCCGTTCAGATATCCGCCGATGGCCACGCGAATCACCATGGGCGCGCTGAATGCGTTGTTCGAGCGCCAGCGGAACGTCGCGAGCTCATCGCGGATCTGCATGAATGCCGGCCAGATGTAATCGAAAAACTGAATTTCCGGCACGGGCTTCATTCCGCGGGTCGCGAGGCCCATGGCGCGCCCGATGATGGACGCTTCGGCAAGCGGCGTGTTGAACGAGCGCGCCGAGCCGAAGCGAATCTGCAGTCCCGCCGTGGCCTTGAAGACTCCGCCCTTGCCCTTCACCTCCGCGAGATTCTCCTCGCGGCTGCAGTCGGCCACATCCTCGCCGAATACCAGCATGCGCGGATTCCGCTCCATCTCCTCGGCCAGAGTGAGGTTGATCTCATCCACCATGGTCCGCGGTTCGCCCGCGAATTGCGGTTCCGCGAGAAACGCGTCGGACGTGGGATCCACCTTATCCGAATAGAGGAATTTCATCGCCGACCCGCGAGGAGGCGGCAGCGCGGCGAGGGCCCGGTCGGTGGCCTGCTGAATCTCCTGGTCCACTTCGAAGGTCATCCGCTGCAGGGCGCGGCGATCGAGAAAGCCTTCGGCAACCAGCCATTCCGGAAATTTCCGAAGCGGGTCGCGCGCTTCCTCCGCGGCTCTTTCGGCTTTGGTTTTGTAGAGGCGTTCGTCGTCGGAGAGAGAGTGCGAATATGGCCGGGTCACGGAGGCGTGAAGAATCGCGGGTCCTTTACGCGACCGCACGTACGCAATGGCTTCTTCCAGCGCATGCCAGGACGCCATGAAATCGGTGCCGTCCACTTCAAACCGGCCGAGATTGGGAAAGCCCGAAAGAACCCGCGCGACATTCCCGCCCGCGGTCTGGCACTCCACCGGGGTGGAGATGGCGAATCCGTTGTCCTCCACCAGGATGAGCACCGGCAGGTTGCCCAGGCAGACGTTGTTTACCGTCTCCCAGAACTCGCCTTCGCTGGTGGCGCCCTCTCCCGTGCACACCAGCGTGAGCTCGTCCGAATCCGGCTTCAGGAAACGGCTGGCGTGCGCGCATCCGATGCTCTGAACCAACTGCGTCCCGGTGGGCGACGAGCCGGCGACTATGTGCAGTTTCGGAGAACTCCAGTGCGAGGGCATCTGCCGTCCGCCGGACGCCGGATCTGCCGCGGCGCCTACGGCTCCCAGGAGCATGTCGCCCGGCGTAATACCCAGAGCCAGTGCAAGGGCGCGGTCGCGGTAATAGGGATAAAACCAATCGTGGCCGGCCTTCAGCAGCATGCCCGCAGCGGTCTGCACCGCCTCATGGCCTGCCCCGCTGATCTGAAAAAAGATACGGTTCTGGCGCTTGAGGAGAATCTCGCGGTCGTCCAGGCGCCGTGACATGTACATGATCCGGTAAGCCTGGACAAGATCGTCGGGGCCCGGGCGCGGGGACACGGCCTGATCGATGCTTCGCTGCACAGTACTGCCAGGGCTGGTATCTGTGATCATCGGCGTGCGGATCTCCCGTCCCAGTTTAGCGGAGAAAAATCCGCGTCAACGGCCGCCGGCGCCGGCCATCCGATGCTCGGGTTTCGGCGCGGATGGGCGGAAGCAGTTCAGGCGCAAACCGGCCAGGCGCCCATCGAGTCGATCGGCTTCGGCGGAGACGATCCGGCGAATCACCTCCGGGTCGCCGGTCGCGCGCAGGTTCACCCGAATCTCGTGACGCAGGGACCCGGAGGCGTCCAGATCGCCCTCCACCGCAGGCTCGTCGCCATTCGCGCAGATTGCCGCTTTCACCCAGCCTGAATCCGCCGCATCCGAT
Organism: uncultured Acidobacteriota bacterium; assembly: GCA_963780655.1. GTDB lineage: Bacteria > Acidobacteriota > Terriglobia > Bryobacterales > Bryobacteraceae > CAWACP01. The sequence continues at coordinate 82,974 of CAWACP010000006.1, forward strand.
GCCTTGAGATGCACAACCGGAATCGACTGGCGTGCGAGTGCGGCGGCAATGCCGTCGAACAGCGGTCCGAGCACCATCGCCGGAGACAGCGGAGCCCGGCACTCGAGCGAGGCTTCGAGATTCAACCAGACCAGCGCCGCTTCCGCGCGCGCATAGCTCTCATAATCGATATCGAGAACGCGGCCGGCAACCCGCACGCTGCCTCCCAGCACTTCGTCGAGCCACGCGCCCACCCCCGCGCCGGTTCGAGCGCTGACATGCCGCACGTGGGCGTGCCGGATCTCCGGAGGTTCCGGACAGAGATCGGCTTTGGTCACGCAGACCAGGTCGGCTTCCTGCAACTGCTTCGAAAAGAGGAACGACACGTCGGCATCCGCATCGGCCCGCGCCAGAGCGAGCGCCCGCGCCGGATCCACCAGCACCGTGAGCGGCGTCAGCCGGTACTCGTCACGATGAGTCGCCTGGATGGGCAGCAGCACCGTCGCGTTCAGATCGGCGCAACTGCCGACAGGTTCGGCGAAGATCACGTCCGGCGCGTGCGCGCGCAGCAGGTCCAGATTGTCCATCAGGGCCGAGAAGCGGCAGCAGAAGCAGCCGCCGGTGACCTCCGCCGCCGGAAGGCCATGCGCCCGCGCTGAGTGTGCATCCACCAGCGACTCGCCCTGGTCGTTCAGGATGGCCGCGCACTTCAGCCCACGCCGCTCGAGTTCGTGCGCGGCCGCGAGAATCAGCGTGGTCTTGCCCGCGCCGAGGAAGCCGCCCACCAACACCAGATGCGTACGATCCGTCATGCCCGCGCCCCGAGCCGCAATTCGCCTCCGGGCTCGATGAGAACGAGGTCCGAAAACTCGTAAACGATCCGGTCACCCCGGCGCTTAATGCGGTGGCCCACCGCGCTGCCATTCAGCGACGCCGCAGTCCTGCCCGCATGGGCGCGCAGTTCACAGGAGCGGCACGGCACCCGGCCTTCGATAACGCGAATCCGGAACTCGCCGCCTGTGATCGAGAATGTTCCCCAACCCGTACCGGAAGACCAGAAGCAACGAAACGGATCGGCCTGTATACGCGGGATTGCCGTGACCGCGGCAGTGGGCCCGTGATACCGGAAACCGCTCAGCGCCAGCACTCCCGACCACGCCGACATCGCCCGCGCGTAGTGATGACCGCACTCCGGCTCGTCCCAGGGATTGCGCTTGCGGCCGTCATAGCGCGTGCGGATATTGCGGATGCACTCCACGCCCTCCGGAACCATCCCCGCGTACAGCATGAGGGCGGCGGTGGAATACTCCTGGCCGGTCCACGCCTCGGCGTAGTAGGGGAACGGAATGCGCGGCCTCTCGGCCTTTGCGTAATCGCACACCACCACCGCCGCCTCATCGTTCAGCGCGTAAGTGCGTTGCACGGTATCGTGATCCGCGAGGCTGCGCTTGTAGTTGTAGCGGTAGATGGAGGCGAGCGTCGTGCGCACGTTCTTCGGTGAGACCAGTGGCCCCAGGCCGCCAACATCGGCAAGGTACTGGCCAAGAAGCTGGTCCGCCAGGCAGCCTTCGCCAACCTGATATTCGGGCTTTTCCGTTGACTCGGCGCCCATATTGCCGATGAGCACCTTTGCGATCTGGTCTCTCGGATACCCCCTGATCTTCTGCACATAGAACTCGCCTGTGAAAAGGTTCGCGTCGATCCATCGGCTGCCGTTCTCGAAGAGTCGGCGATACTCCGTCGCCGAGTCCTCATCGCCAGTGGCGCGCGCCATCTCTTCCGCGGCGCGGAGCGCGCCCAGGTAGTAGATGCCGCACAGCGGGTTCGGTCCGTAGAACTCGACGTCGTAGGTGTTGTGCTGCACGCCCTGGAGCACGCCTTCCTTACGGGGGTCCCAGCCGCCTGGGATCCACGCGAATTCGAGCGCCTGCTGCACCCGCGGCCACATGGATCGCAGCCACTCGTTATCGCCCGACAGACTCCAGTCGAGGTACGCGTGCATGATCTGACCCATCTGCCCATCCGCGGCCGCGAAGCCGGAGCGCTCCTTCCCGTCCGGCAGAAGCTGGCGAAAGTGCATGGCGCCCGCATCGTCCATCGAATAACCGAAAGAGGCTTTGCGCAGCGAGCGCGCGAACGAGGGAAACAGATGCGCGGTGGACGTCTCGTAGTTCCAGACGTGCGTACAGTTGCCGAAACAGCAGCCCGAGTGGTCGTTCACGCCTTCGAAGCCATGAAACTCGCCGTCGGCGGTGCGGAACGAGGTCGTGGACACCAGGGTGGACAGGTTGGCCGTGGCCGCGTCGAGCACAGGCGCAGGCAATGTGCTCTCGCGCAATGCCGCTGCGAAAGCGCGCGTCCGCTTTTCGAGCGCGGGCAGGTTCGTCGCGGCGTGGCGTGCAGCATGCCACGCCGAAGGGAAACGTGTGGCGTAGTGGTTCCCAATGATCGTGCCGCCTTCGCCTTTCGGCGCGGACCAGCCGCACCAGTCGGGGGTCCGGTTCGGAAATCGCCATGCCAGCAGGAACGTGTACGCGGTCGATTTGCCGGCAGCGATCGTGCGCTGCAGGCAGAGCGAACCCACCGATCCTCGCGGGGAGGGTTCCGGGCCAAGCGCTCCGTCGTCGCTGAAGTCGTCCCAGAACAGCATGGGCGCGTTCCACCAGCGGCTTTGCGGCCACCCGCGCCACCAGGTTAGTTTTCCCGCACCGGCATCCGCGACGCACAGGACGAAATCGCCCTGCATGGGATCCTCGGCCGCGAGCCCGGGATTGGTGAACACCAGCCCGGATAACGGCTCGTCGGTACGGTAATCGGCCTGCCGCGAATCGGTGTGCAGGGCCGCCGCGCCGCCTTCATCTCTGGCGATCTTCAGCGGGTTGTCTATCGAGAACGCGATCGACACGGTGGCTTCAGAGCTGCTCGGATTGGCGACGCGATAGCGCAGAATCGCGACCGGCAGCCCTGATTCCTCGGGGTCGTGCGGGATGAACGGCGAGAATGCGTCGAGCGACACGTGGACCGGGAGCTCATCGTCATGAAAGTCGATATGCGCCAGCGGGAACTCGCCTGAAAATATCGCGCCGGCGAGGCGGCTCAGACCGGGGACATTATCCGAACCAAGACCGCTCGGTCCTTCATACGGAGGAAGAATGCGCGCCTCGAGCACGCGGGCAATCGGCTTCCTGTTGCCGCGCCGGGCCCAGATGGAAGGAAACGCGTACGCAGGACGGTAGCCCTTGTTCGCGCGGTTGAAGATCTCCCAGTCGCGCAGCTGTCCGCGCCCGCCCAGGCTGAGGCTGCCGGCCGCAACGCCGCCGAGTGGGAAGGCAATCATCGCGAGGCGATCGCCGCTGAATGTGCGCGGGTAATGAATCTCCGATGCGGGCGCCGACTGTGCTGCAGCTGGTGGAGGAGTAGCCGCTGACGCCTGGGCCACGCTGGCGGGTGCAGCGGCGCCGCCGACTGCCAGCGCGGCATTGCGAAGAAACTCGCGGCGGGGCGAACCGGTCTTGTTCATCATCCATACTGTACGCCCGCCACGTGCTCACGGCGGGGGCTTCCACCCGGAGCGCGACCGCAGTAAACTACGTGCCAGGGCTGGCGGAGCGCTGGTCTGACTCGGCAGCCTGGAGGAAGATCATGGACAAGCCGCGTCATCCTCACGTTGTCCGCACGTGGGTTACGGGACGAACCAGGCGCCCCCTGAAAACCTCATCAACGCCGCACGCGGACGATCCGCGCCGGTCCTTCACTCGCGGCGTTCCAAACCCGCCGCGCCCGCCGAGGCACGAAGAAGAAAAGAAGGAGCCTTAAATAGTAGTGGCCCAGCTCCGCGCAGGATCCGCCATTCGCTACGATGACCAGCCCTGGAGGGTGCTGGCCGTCGGCGCCGGGGCAGGATGGGCGGAGCGAATCAGATGCAATTGCGAAACCTGGACACGGGCACGCTCTGGCAACACAGCTTTCGCGCCGAGTTGAGACTCGAGGAGTCGCCGGTGGACTGACAGAGGCTCGAGTTCCTGTATGAGGACGCCGGCAATTGCTGCTTCATGAACCCCGAGTCGTTCGAACAGGTGGACGTGCCCGTTGACGTGGTGGATGCGCACGCGAGGTTTCTGGAAGCGGGCACGCGCATACCGGTGGAGTTCGTCGACGGCAGCCCGGTCAGCGTCGTGTCTCCGGAGTTTTTCGAGGTGGCGATCGCAGACACTGCGCCGCCGGCGCGCGGCCCAGCGGACAGTACATGGAAGGCGGCGCGGCTCGCCAACCGCGTCGAGGTCATGGCGCCGCAATTCATCCGGAGCGAGGATTCGATTCGCCTGAATCTCGCAGACATGAATTACCGGGACCGGGCAAAGGCGAGGGCCGGCTGACCGCTGGCTTTGCGTCCCTTACTCCCTTACTTCCCTTACTTCCTTTGTCTTCATGAAATCTTCATGGGTTTTCTATGCCTTGTTCAGGCGTTTGTTTCTACCATCGGACTGGAAGTCTCCTCATGGGAGAGCCGAACTACATGGCAATCGCTACTCAGACGTTGCTTACGACACTGACGCGCTCGCCCGACCCGCGTCTTACCGAACCGATTGAAAAAAAGCTCGACATCACCGTCCTGTTTACTTCGGTTGAACTCACCGTGGCGGCCCTCAGGAGAGCAGGCGAACTCGCCAGCCGCCTGAACGGCCGCATCACTCTGGTGGTGCCGCAGATAGTCCCGTACCCGGCGCCCCTTACCAGCCCGCCGGTTCTGGTGGAGTTCAACGAGAGGCGGTTTCGCATCATCGCAGCGGAATCCCCCGTGGAGACCTCGGTTCAGATCTATCTTTGCCGTGATCCGCGAGCCACCATCGAATCCGTGCTGGCGCCGCGCTCCATCGTAGTGATCGGAGTTCGCAGGCGATGGTGGCCGACGGCCGCACAAAGACTGGCCGGCCGGCTCCGCCGCGCCGGACACGAAGTGGTAGTCACAAGAACGGAGTAACCAACATGCTCGACGCGTTCTACGTTGTAGTGGGCTGTCTGTTTCTGCTGGGTTGCTGGGCCTTTACGAAAGCCTGCGACCGGCTGTGAAGGAGGAAAAAGCGGGATGGACTACATCATCGCGGGAATCGCATCGCTGGGCTTGTTCGCGTATCTGATGTACGCGCTGCTGCGGCCGGAGAAATTCTGAGGACCTATAGATGACTGCGACAGGCATTCTGCAAATTGCCATCTTTCTGGGGCTGATTTTGATATGCGCGAAGCCTCTCGGCGCATACATGGCGCGCGTGTTCGAAGGACAGCGCACCTTTATGCACCCCGTTCTGAGATGGCTGGAAGTACTCACTTACAAGGTTTCGGGAATTCGCGAGGACCTGGAACAGCGCTGGACGCACTATACCGCCTCGCTGCTGAGCTTCAGCATCTTCGGATTCCTGATCCTCTATCTGCTGCAGCGCGTGCAGGCTTATCTGCCGCTGAACCCGCAGCACTTCGGAACGCCGGTGATGCCCCCCGATCTGGCATTCAACACCGCCGTCAGTTTCATGACAAACACTAACTGGCAGGCGTACAGCGGCGAGGCCACCATGAGCTATCTGGTGCAGATGATGGGGCTCGCGGTGCAGAACTTCGCCTCGGCCGCGGCAGGCATCGCCTGCGCCGTCGCGGTGATCCGCGGCTTCGCCCGCCAGGAAAAGAAGACCATCGGTAACTTCTGGGTTGATGTTACCCGAGCCACCATATATGTTCTGCTTCCGATCACGGTAGTTGCGGCGCTTATCTATTGCTCGCAGGGAGCGATTCAAAACCTGAAGCCGTACACGCAGGTTACTACCGTGGAGGGCGCCACGCAGACCATCGCACAGGGTCCGGTTGCGTCACAGGAGGCCATCAAACAGCTTGGCACCAACGGCGGAGGCTTCTTCAACGCGAATTCGGGCCATCCGTTCGAGAACCCGACGCCGGTCTCTAACCTTCTGGCGATGTTCCTGATCTTTGTTATCCCCGGCGCTCTGACTTACACCTTCGGGCGAATGGTTGGCGATACGCGCCAGGGCTGGGCTATCTTCGCAGCGATTTCACTAATGTTCCTGATTGGCGTGTTCGTATGTTACGGCTTCGAACAGGCGGGCAACCCGACCACAGCGAAGCTCGGCATCCAGACGGCGGCCACGCCCGGTCAGCCCGGCGGAAACATGGAGGGCAAAGAAGTCCGCTTCGGCATTGCCAATTCTGCCCTCTTCGCCACGGTTACCACCGACGCGAGCTGCGGCGCCGTGAATTCGTGGCACGACAGCTTTACGCCCATTGGGGGTCTGGTCCCCATGTTCAACATCATGACAGGCGAGGTGATCTTCGGCGGCACAGGAGCCGGTTTGTACGGCATTCTGCTGTACTGCATTCTCTCCGTGTTCATTGCCGGCCTGATGGTGGGCCGCACGCCCGAGTATCTGGGCAAGAAGATCGAGCAGAAGGAAGTCAAAATGGCGATGCTGGCTGTTCTGGCGGCCGCGTTCAGCGTCCTGGTGTTCAGCGCCATCTCGTCAGTGATTCCCTTCGCCAAGGGCGGCTACTGGAATCCCGGCGGACCCGCTATCACTAACCTGGGCAACAGCGGGCCGCACGGACTCAGCGAAATTCTCTATGCGTATGCCAGCGCCACCGGGAACAACGGCAGCGCGTTCGGCGGCATCACCGTCAACACGCCCTGGTACGATTTCACGCTCGGCATCGCCATGCTCATGGGACGCTTCCTGTTCCTGATCCCACTGCTCGCCGCCGCCGGCAGCCTGGCCGCAAAGAAGAAGGTTCCGGCCACCAGCGGCACTTTCCCAACGCACGGTCCGCTCTTTGTGGGTCTGCTGGTGGGCACGGTTGTTATCGTCGGGGCACTGACGTTCTTCCCGGCCCTGTCACTCGGACCGATTGTGGAGCACTTCCTCATGCAGAGCGGGAAACTGTTTTCGGTTATCCTGCTGCCCCTCTGGAGTTAATCGATGGCTACACTGACTGAACCACCCCAAAATATCCAGGCCAGCCCGGAAGATCCCACGTCGCTGCTTCCCCGCAAGCTGGCGCGCTCGCGCCCGCTGTTCGATCGTGAAATTGTGAATCGGGCCGTTCGCGCCTCGTTCCTTAAGCTGAACCCCGTCACGCTGGCGAAGAATCCCGTGATGTTCGTGGTGGAAGTGGGCGCCGCGCTAACCACCGTGTTCCTGATTCGCGATCTGTTCAATGGAGCCGGCGGCATCGGGTTCTCGTTCCAGATCTCCCTGTGGCTGTGGTTTACGGTGCTGTTCGCGAACTTCGCCGAGGCCATGGCCGAGGCTCGCGGCAAGGCGCAGGCAGACACGCTCCGGAAGACAAAGACCGACACGCTGGCCAAACGGCTTGGGCCCAACGGCAAAATCGAGCAGGCTGCAGCGTCCGCGTTGCGAGCGGGGGACTGCGTGCTCTGCGATGCGGGCGACCTGATTCCCGGCGATGGCGAGGTAATTGAAGGCATCGCCACGGTGGACGAATCCGTCATCACCGGCGAGAGCGCGCCCGTCATTCGTGAATCCGGCGGCGACCGAAGCGCCGTAACCGGAGGGACGAAGGTCCTCTCGGATCACATCAAAGTCAAAATAACCTCGAACCCCGGTGAGACGTTCCTGGATCGGATGATCGCTCTGGTGGAGGGCGCGGAACGCCAAAAGACGCCCAACGAGATCGCGCTGAACATTTTGATCGCCGGCCTCACCCTGATCTTCCTGCTGGCCGTGATTACGCTGCAGCCATACGCGGTGTTCAGCGTACGGCAGATCGGCTCGGGCGCAGTGCCCAGCGTGGCCGTTCTGGTGTCATTACTGGTCTGCCTTATCCCGACCACCATCGGCGGTTTGCTCTCCGCCATCGGCATTGCCGGTATGGACCGCGTGATGCAGCACAACGTACTCGCCATGAGCGGCAAGGCCGTGGAAGCGGCCGGAGACGTGAACTCGCTGCTGCTCGACAAGACCGGCACCATCACGCTCGGGAATCGCCAGGCGGTGGAGTTCCTTACGATTAATGGCGTAACCAGCGACGAACTGGCCGATGCCGCGCAACTCTCCAGCCTCGCCGACGAGACGCCCGAAGGACGTTCGATCGTCGTGCTGGCGAAAGAAAAGTACGGACTGCGCGGCCGCCACATTCCGGAGAACCAGGCGACCTTTATCCCGTTCTCGGCTTACACGCGCATGAGCGGCGTCGATTTCGAGGGCCGCCAGTTGCGCAAAGGCGCCACGGAGGCCATCGCTCGTTTCGTGATCGAACGCGGCGGGGACGTTCCGGGTTACTTCCAGGAGATGGCCGATCGCATTTCCCGCAACGGCGGAACCCCGCTCGCGGTGGCCGACGGCAACCGCCTGCTCGGCATCGTTCATCTGAAGGACATCGTCAAGGGCGGCATGAAGGAGCGAATCGCCCAGCTCCGGCTCATGGGTATTCGCAGCATCATGATTACCGGCGATAACCCGCTCACCGCTGCGGCGATCGCGGCGGAAGCGGGCGTCGATGATTTTCTCGCCCAGGCGACGCCGAAGGACAAGCTCGAATACATTCGCAAGGAACAGGGCAACGGCCGCCTGGTAGCCATGACCGGCGATGGGACCAACGACGCTCCGGCGCTGGCGCAGGCCGATGTCGGCCTGGCCATGAACACGGGTACCATGGCGGCGAAAGAGGCCGGTAACATGGTGGACCTCGACAGTAACCCTACGAAGCTGATTGAAGTGGTCGCCATCGGCAAGCAGTTACTCATTACGCGCGGGGCACTGACTACGTTCTCCATCGCCAACGACGTGGCCAAGTACTTCGCGATTATCCCCGCGATGTTCATGGCCACTTATCCGGCGCTCGGGGCCCTCAACATCATGAAGCTGCATACGCCGCAAAGCGCCGTGCTGGCCGCTGTGATCTTCAACGCGCTTATCATCATCGCGCTGGTGCCGCTCGCGCTGCGCGGCGTGAAATACCGGCCGCTCGACGCTGCCAGCCTGCTACGGCGCAATCTGCTGATCTACGGCATCGGCGGGATCATCGCCCCATTTCCAGGCATCTGGGCGATCGATCAGTTGCTGGTGCTGTTCCATTTTGCTTAGGAAGGAAGACAGACTATGTGGGAACAGATTCTTCCAGGACTTCGCATCAAATTGTTCTTTACGGTTGCATTCGGCATCGGTTATCCGCTGCTGATGACCGGCATCTGCCAGGCGCTCTTCCCGTATCAGGCGAACGGAAGCCTGATCACCAGAAACGGAAAGGTCATCGGCTCGGAAATCCTCGCACAGGGCTTTACGAAGCCCGTGTACTTTCAGCCGCGTCCGTCGGCGGCGGGCAACGGCTACGATCCGACGTCCTCAGGCGGTTCGAATTACGGCCCTACCAACCAGAAGCTGTACGACCGTATGAAAGCGGCCGTGGCGCAGTTCCACAAGGACAACCCGGACTATCACGGCCCTATCCCCGCGGATCTGCTGACCACTTCGGAGAGCGGCCTCGACCCCGATCTCAGTCCCGCTTCGGCAGAAGCGCAGATTCCGCGCGTAGCAGCCGCCCGCGGCATGCCGGCGGACCAGCTTCGCGCTCTGGTGGCCCATTACACGCGCGGGCCTGATCTCGGACTACTCGGCGAGCCACGCGTCAACGTGCTCGACCTCAATCTTGCGCTTGACAGCCAGTCCCCGCGCCGATAGGGCGTCTTGACTCCTGCACCTGAGCGCCTCCTGGCCGCGGCGGCCGCGTACGCCGTTCGCACGGAAGACCGAGAGGCGCATTTTTTCATTGGATTGCTATGAATACCCTCGGATGTGTTCCCCGCTTTGTGCTCACGGTCACGATTGCCGCGCACTTCGGCGCTCTGGGACAGAGCACCGACCTTTCCCCGCAGGCCGCTTCCGACCGGGAGCACCAGCTTCTCGACCGCATTCAGAAACTGGAAGAACGCATCGTCATCCTGGAGGCCAGACTGCCGCCCGCGGCTCGGCCGATGTCCGCCCTCGCGCCGACGGCGCCCGCGCCCGCAGCCCCCGCGCAGGAGCAGAAGAGCGCCACTGCCGACAGCCTGTCTCTGCCCGGCTTCGCCTCCGGCACAACCCTCAACGTGCTGCTCGATGGTTATTACGAATACAACTTCAATCAGCCTGTCGGACGCGTTAACCTGCTGCGGCCATACGATCCGCTGAGTAACAGCTTCACCGTGAACCAGGGCGTTATCGCCATCGAACGAACCCCTGATCCGTCGGAGGATCGCCGCTGGGGTCTTCGTCTGGATCTCATGTTCGGTCAGGCCACCGAGAGTCTCGCCGGGAATCCTGCGAACGAGCTGCGTACGGCGCCGTATCGTAACATCTATCAGGCCTATGGGACTTACGTGTTTCCGCTGGGCAAAGGACTTAACGTCGATTTCGGCCGCTTCTCGAGCCCAATCGGTTCCGAAGGGACGTTTGCAAAGGACCAGATCAATTACACGCGCTCGCTGCTGTTTACGGCGCTGCCGTTCTATCATGTGGGCTTCCGCACAACTTACGCTCTCAGCGGCTCGACTACGGCGACTGTGCTGGTGGTAAATGGCCTGAACCAGTCCGAGGATTTCAACGGTTTCAAATCAGCGGCCATCATTCTTGGCCACACCTTTTCGAAGAACGTGAGCTGGACGGGCAGTTGCTACGTTGGCCAGGAGAGTAGAGATGTTGCAGCAGCGCCGCTTTCCAATCTCCCGCCGGCGCTTCCCACACAGCCTGGCCTGTCAACGCAACCCATCACTGCCGCGCCCGACGGACGCACTCACATCATCGATACTTACCTGAATTGGAATGCAACCTCTAAGTTGACTGCGGTCGCCGAAGCAGACTATATCCTGAGCCGCTTTTATTCCAACTCATATCCCCAGCATCTGGACGGCGGCGCAGGTTATCTGAAGTATCAGATAGCAGCGCCGTTCTATGTCGCGGGCCGGTTCGAGTACGTGTCAGACCGCGGGGGATACCTGAGCGGCATCACCCAGGCTCTGAAGGAGGGGACCATGACCGCCGCGTGGCAGCCCAAAGACGGTTTTCAGGCCCGTTGGGAGGTGCGGCGCGACTTTTCCAACCAGCCATTCTTCCTGACCAGCGCTCCTGGCGTACTGAAGCGGGAGCAAACAACCGCGCTGTTGGGTCTGTTGTGGTGGTTCGGCGGAAAACAGGGAGCCTGGTAAATTGCCATGAACTCTCAGCACCTCGTGCGCGACGCAGACGGCGAAGACCACATCGACCATTACCGGATCGAGGAACTGGTGGCGCGCACGGCGATGGCCTCCCTCTATCGCGCAAGCGACGTGCGCGACGGCAAAATGGTCGCGCTCAAGGTCCCGCATATCGAGGCCGAGAGCGATCTGGTGTATTTCGAACGCTTCCATCGTGAGGCGAAGATCTGCCGGGAGATGGACCATCCCGGCGTCGTTCGGGCGTTTCACGACGATCATCGCAGCCGGGTGTACATGGTGATGGAGTGGGTTGCGGGAAAATCACTGCGGGAGCTTCTGGCCGAAACGGGCCGCCTCTCGCCGGAAAGGGCAGTCCGCATCGCTGTTTCCGTCTGCGATGCGTTGGATCACATTCACGGCCACGGCGTGGTGCACCGCGATCTCAAACCCGAGAACATCATCCTGGGTCCGAACGGCGAGGTGAAACTGGTGGACTTCGGCATCGCTTACAAAGCGGGAGAGCGCCGACTGACGTTCGGACGCCTCTCCAGCGTGATGGGTACCGCCGAATACATCTCGCCGGAACAGGTGAAGGGCAGCCGCGGGGACCGTCGCAGCGATCTGTATTCGCTGGGCATCATCCTCTACGAAATGCTGTCGGGCGAGACGCCTTTTCAGGGCTCGAATCCGTTTGTCGTGATGAACAGCCGGCTGCGCGCCCACCCTCGGCCGCTGCGTGACGCCGCGCCTCACGTTTCGCCCGAGATGGAAGCCGTGGTTCACCATGCGCTCGAGCGGCAGCCCGCGCGGCGCTATCAAACCGCGCGCGACCTGGCGCATGATCTGGAGCATCCCGCGGAGGCCTGGATCACGACCGGGGCGGTAGCGCCACAAACGACCGGCGTTCGCGCCCTTCTTTACTCGGCCATAGCCGCAATTCCCATCGCGCTTTTCGGTCTGCTCATCTACGTCGCGCGCAGCCACTAAATAAAGCTATCGTAGTTGTGGTCGGTACTTACTAACTATGGCCCGCGAACTGCGCCGAAGAACGCCCGATGAACTCCTCCGCGAAGTGCAGGAAGAGGAAGCACAGGTCAGCACCGGCCGTCTGAAGATTTTCCTCGGTTACGCTTCCGGCGTCGGCAAATCTTTTCGCATGCTCGACGAGGCACGGCGGAGGCGCGAGCGAGGTCAGGACATCATGGTGGCGGCGGTGCAGCCCGGCATGGCGCCGGACGCGGCCGCGATCCTCGAGAGGCTCCCGCTCATCCCGCCAAAAACCGTGGAAGGGCGGCAGGTGGTGGACGTCGAAGCCCTGCTGCACCGCCATCCCGCGGTCTGCGTCATAGATGGCCTTGCTTACGACAATCCCCCCGGCCTTCGCAATCGAACGCGGTGGGAGGATGCCGATGAGTTGCTTCGGGCAGGCATATCCGTCATCACATCCATTAACATCCAGTACGTCGCCGAGTTGCGCGAGCAGGTGGAAACCGTTACCGGCAAGCACGTCACGGAAACGGTACCGGTCTCGTTCATCCGCCGGGCCGAAGAGATCGAGGTGGTGGACGCTCCACCGGAGGAGCCCATCGAGCATACGGCGGAAGCGCAGTCGGACTTTGCGCAGCGCCAGCAGCGTCTCTCGAGACTGCGTGAGCTTGCGCTGGTGCTTGCCGCCGACGTGATCGACGAGCAATTGGCGGACTACCTGAAGGGCCACGGCATCGAACAGCAGTTGGGCGCCCAGGAACGCATTCTGGTATGCATTACGCCGCGCGCTAATGCGCAGGAGATGATTGAAACCGGCGCCAGCATAGCGGAGAGATTCCATGGCGAGCTGATCGTGGCCTATGTCCGGCAGCCGCGGATCTCGACGGCCGATCAGGCGGCGCTCGATCACAAACTGGCCCTTGCGCGCGAGCACGGCGCCAGAATCGAAGTACTGGAGGGAGACGACCCCGTCGAGGCTATTCTGGAATATGCGCGCCGCAGCGGCATTACGCAGCTCTTCATCGGCCACAGCCAGCAATCCGGCGTGTGGGCGCGCGTCTGGGGAAACCCGGTGGAGAAGCTTATCCGCCGGTCGCGCGGCATGGATGTCCGTATCTTCCCCCAATAGCGGCGTCCGTCCTGTGCACTCAGCCAAATGACGAATCGCGAGCGCGGCAGGTTGAAAATCTATCTTGGCTACGCCGCCGGCGTCGGCAAGACGTATCAGATGCTGCTGGAAGGACAGGAGCTGCGCGCGCGGGGCGTCGATATCGTCATCGGCTACTTCGAGCCGCACGGACGCAAAGACACCATCGCCAGAACCGAGGGTATGGAGATTATTCCTCGCAAGGTGATCGAGTATCGCGGCTCGCGGTTCGAGGAGATGGACACAGACGCCATCGTGCGCCGTCATCCGCAGGTCTGCCTGGTCGACGAATTCCCGCACACCAACGTGCCCGGTTCAGAGCGCGTGAAACGCTGGGAGGACGTCGAGGTGATTCTGGACGCGGGCATCAGCGTACTGACCACCATGAATATTCAGCATCTGGAAAGCTTGAATGACCAGGTGTCGCACATCACCGGGATTCGCGTGCGCGAGACCATCCCCGACTGGGTGGTGCAGCGGGCGGATGAAGTGGTGATGGTGGATGTGACGCCCCGCGCGCTTCTGAATCGCCTGGAGCGCGGCGTCGTGTATGGGCGGGACAAGGCCGAGAAGGCGATGCAGAACTTCTTCCGCGAATCGACCCTCGCTGCCCTGCGCGAGCTGGCCCTCCGCCAGACCGCCCACGAAGTGGAGCAGAGGAGCGCCGTGGATGACGCAGGCGGCAGCGACTCCACGGGCATCGCGGGCCGTCCAGGGAAGCAGCACCGCATTCTCATCTTCGTTACGCCCGAGCCTCAGACGGCCATGCTGATACGCCGCGCCAGACGTGTCAGCGACTTTATCGGCGCCGAGTGTTTCGCGGTTACCGTCCAGCCCACCGGGGATCTCAGCGCCCTCAGCAGCGCCGAGCGGGAAGCCATCGAGCGGCACCTGAACTTCTCGCGCAACCTGCACATCGAAACGCGCGTGCTCGACGGTCAGGACCCGGCGACTTCGCTCGTCGAATTTGCGCGGCGCAACCAGATCACGCAGGTATTTCTGGCCCGCCCGCGCGAGCGCCTGCACATTCCACTGGTCGGCCTCGATGTGGCGCAGCGTATCGTGCGCCTGGCGCGCGACATGCAGATCGTCATTGTGTCCGAGCGCGAACCCGTGTAGCCCCGGCATTTGTGGGCGGCCTTTAGGCTGCGGCGGGGCTATCAGCCCGCCTGGTCTGGCCCTCCGCCGCAATCGCCAGCGTTGCCGCAAGCGCAACCATCAGCCAGAAGTCGATGCCCAGCATCAAAGCGTAGCGCTGCAGCGGACGGTAGAACGTCGCACTGGCCACCGCTGCGCACGCGCAGGTTGCCAGAAACCACCGTCGAGCATTCACGGGATATTGGCCGTCCGGCGCCGAGTACACGTGGGCCCCTGCAAGCACGGCCGGCAGCAGCGAGATCAGTCCGGAGTTCATCGCGAACGGCTGCAGGATCGAAAAGAGCGCAAATGCATTGGCATCCCACAACCAGCGTCGTGAAGAAGGCGTGCGCCACATGGAGACGACCGCGTAACTGTAGACGATGGCGGTGAGCGCCAGACAGAAATTACCCACCAGCGCCGGCGACATCGACGCGAAGCTCACGTCCGGATAACCGTCGCGCGGAGGCGCGGCATGCGTCAGGAACCGCAGAAAAACGCCGCGCAGCGATTGACTCGAATACCACAGAGCCTCGGGATTCGACGCGAGGGCCACCACATGATCGAAGAAATCGTGCAGCAGGAAAGCGTAGCGGTTCCATCCGAAGAACAAAATCGGCGCGGTCCACAAAACGGCGCTTCCCGCCGCTGCCCAGGCTAGAACCGGCCGGCGGCCGCGTACAAGAAACCAGGGCGCGAAGAACAGCGGCCAGACCTTGAAGCAGATGGCCACCGCGAGCGCCACGCCGCTCCATATCGGGTGCTCTTCCGACCACAGCAGCGCCACAAGAACGAGCGCGATGAGGAACGGCTGCACATTGCCGAATTTGACGAAGAGAACCACGAACTGACCGAGGATCAGAATACCCAGCGTGGCGCCCACGAAGGTGAACCGGAGTCGCCACTTCACGATGGCGAGAGCCGACGCCCACGCGCACACCGCCCAGGCGGCAATCACCCAGAGAATGCCCGCGGTTCGCTCCGGCAGCCAGGTCAGCGGGCGGAAAAAGAGAACCGTCACCGGTGGATAGCGAAACTCCTGCGGATGTCCGGCGCCGCTCGACGGGCCGTACAGGGGCCTGCTGCCGTCGAAAAAGCCGCCGATTCCTCTCCAGTAAACCTGAAAGTCGACGTTCTTCGAAACAGTGAACGCGGAGAGAATTGCGAGAAGGCCGAGGATGGCGACAGCCAGAACGCGCATTCGCTTGGTCATTCCGGAGTACATGAAAACGGCCTCAGGGTACCATATTGTCGTTGGCCCTCGATCTCGCAATCGTCATTCCGACTCTCAACGAGGCGGCGAACGTTATGCCGTTGATCGACAGGCTCACCGAGGCTCTGCGCGGCCTCGAGTGGGAGGCCATCTTTGTCGATGACGACTCCACCGACGGAACCGGATCCGTGCTTGCCGGCGTCGCCCGCAAAGACACCCGCATTCGCGTGCTGCGGCGCATTGGCCGCGAAGGTCTTGCTTCGGCGTGCATCGAAGGCATGTTCGCGACGGCAGCCCCATTCATCGCGGTAATGGACGCGGACCTGCAGCACGACGAATCGATTCTGCCGCTCATGTACCAGCGGATCAGAGCGGAGGATCTCGATCTGGTGGTGGCCAGCCGCAACCTCGAGGGCGCGAGCGTAGGGGCGTTCGCGAAGGATCGGGTCAAGCTCAGCGTTCTCGGTTCGCGCCTGAGCCGGACGGTTTCGAAATGCGGCCTGAGCGACCCCATGAGCGGATTCTTCATCGTGAACCGTAATCTGCTGGAGGAAGTCTCCCATCGCCTCTCCGGTATCGGGTTTAAGATTCTGCTCGATATTGTGGCCTCCGCGCGCCGGCCCCTCCGTTTTGCGGAAGTGCCCTATCATTTTCGTGAACGTTTGCGCGGCGAGAGCAAACTCGATATCAACATCGGGTTCGAGTACCTGCAGTTGCTCCTCGATAAGCTGATCGGCCGCGCCATTCCGCTGCGCTTCGTCATGTTCGTTTTCGTCGGCGGCCTGGGAATTATCGTCCATCTGGCCGCGCTGGCCGTCCTGTATCGCATGGCGCGAATGAGCTTCGTCTACGCGCAGGCCTGGGCCACTCTGGTGGCCATGACGTTCAACTTTCTGTTGAACAATCTCACCACGTTTCGCGATCGCCGCCTGCGCGGTTTCTCGATGCTCAGCGGACTGCTGATCTTCTGCGCGATCTGTTCCGCGGGTGGCCTGGTGAATATCGCGTTCTCGACGTTTCTGCTGGCCGCGGGTTTGCCATGGTGGGCTGCCGGCGTGCCCGGGGCGGTGGTGAGTTCGCTCTGGAACTACGGCGTGAATACGGTTCTCACCTGGCGGCGCGGCATGAACGCGATTCAGCGGAGACAGGCCGCGGCGCGCGAGTCCGAACGCGCCCGGGTTGGCGACCCCGGGCACGCGCAGCCTTAACGCCATTCACGCGCCGGCTTCACTGTCCAGCCAGTGACGTACCAGCGGTCCCGGGTCGCCCTCCAGAGTCACGGGCGCATTTTGCATCTCAGTATTGCCCTGCAGGTACACCGCGCGGACTCCGTCTGCTTCCGGCCGCAGATCGAGTCTGCGCCCGCGCGCTTCTAATCGCAGCGTGTTGCCGAGCCATGCTATGTAGACTTTGATTCGGCGCTCATAACCTTCACGCGTTGCTGCTTCGTAGATCTGCCTGGTCCACGCGCTTTCACGGAGCCTCTCGGCCCAGGGCGCGGCGGCTACCGCGCGGGCGCGGTCGGCCTCCCGCTGCGCCGCAGCCGAGCCGTCGCGCTCCTCCCTCGATTCGAGCGCCTTCAGGTTGTTCTCCAGGTTGTCGAGGAAACTCATTCCTTCCAGTTTCCCGAACCCGGCCGCTCACTTCAACCTGAAGTTCACTTCGACCGTCGCCCGCACGGCTACGGGTTTCCCGTCTTTCCTCGCCGGCTTGAACCTCCAGGTTTGGACTGCGCTCACCGCGTTCGCATCGAGGCCAGAGTCGAGCCCCTTCTTCACAGTGATATCGGATACGCTGCCATCGGAGGCGATGACGATGGACAGGACCACGACCCCCTCGATCTTCGCGTCCTTCGCCGCTTTCGTGTAATCGGGGTCGTGCTTGTCGATGACCTGCGGCGGCGTAACGCCTGGGTCTTTGATGCTGTAGACGCCCGTGTCCGCCTGCATGGCTGCAAGAGGAACGCCAACCAGCGCCACGGCTGCGAGGCTCGCGACGATCATTCTTCGGCTCAACATATTCCTGTTCCTTTCTGTATCCAGAATCGATTCGACGCGCGCGCCCAGCATCGAGCGCGTTCCCGCCGCGGCAAGAAGACCGCCGCCCCGCTCCGCCGCCGCGATCTTCACCAGGTGCGTTGCGTATTCACTCGCGGGCAATCCCTCGGTCAAAACCTGATCGTCGGCCGCATGCTCCTGCTCCACTCGCAAACGATGCGCGGCATACCAGGCCAGCGGGTGGAACCAGTACACCGCACAGGCCAGCTCGGCCGTGAGAAGAGCCCACGAGTCCCTTCGCCTCAGATGCGCGCGCTCATGCCGCAGCGCCGCGTTCAGCCGCTCTTCCGGCCAGCTTTCCGCTTCGCCCGGCAGCAGAATGACGTCTGCGCCGAAGCTCCACGCCGCGGCGGTCGGGGCCGCGTGAGCCACGCGAACCGCGATGCCGTTCCAGTCCCGTGCGACTCGCCCATCGCTCACCATCCGGATTGCTCTGCATGCAGCTACCGACAGCCGCGTCATCATCGCCACGAAGCCGGCGGCCCACGCTAACACCAGCCACTTCGAGGCGCCGGAGGCTGCCGCCGAAACTCGCGCTGCGGTCATGGCGGCCGCCGACACCGGGATGGTCCAGCCCGGTGGCGCCACGGTATTCAGCAGCATGCCCGCGGGCAGGATCAGGAGCGTGGCCAGAGTGGACCACCAGACCAGATGCCGAGCTGCCGCGGAACGGTAGCGGAATGACCACGCCGCGGTCGTTCCCAGGGCGAGAATGGCCGTGCTCTTGAAAAACAGCGTTAACGACAGAGGGCTCATTTGGACGCCTCCTTCGCCCGGCGGATCAAAGCCTCGAGCGAGGCCAGTTCCTCGGCGCTCAGGCGAGTACTCGAATCATCCAGCAACGTTGCCATGAGACGCGATGGCGAGCCCTGAAAGAAGGTGCTCACCATGTGCGAAAGCGCCGTCCTGCGCGCCTTTTCCACCGGCACCACCGGCAGATACAGATACCGCAGTCCCTGTTCCTCATGCCGCAGGTGGCCTTTCTCCTCCAGCGTCCGGATCACCGCACGCGTCGCCGAAAATGTCGGCTTGTCCGGCAGCGCCTCGTGAATCTCGGTAGCGCTGGCGCGCCCGCGCGCATAGAGAATGTCCATTACCTGCCGCTCGCGGCGGCTCAGCCGGTGGAACGCCGGTCTGGAGGGCTGCTTAGTCATGTTGGAAAACCAGCACCATGCTGGAAAAATAGCATCATTACCGCATCGAGTCAAGCGCTTTGTGAGTGCAGCCCGCGAAGAATTCAGCACCGTGGTACCGCTCCCTCACGGTCGCGGCTCTGTCACGATGCCGAGTTTGGGGCGTTGTTGCTGAGCCCGACTGTGAAGGAGCGGTAACGTACCGCTGGTTGCGGCTATGCCCGCCGGACTTCCCCGAGCGGCTGCCAGCCCTCGTCCGGCTGCTGTAACATCGGACCATGCCAATCGACGACCATGACGTCTCCCGGCGCGATCTGTTCCGAACCGCTGCCGCCGGCGCTGTGCTTGCTGCTGACGCACAGGGCGCCCCGCAGAAGCGCGCTGCCTCCATGATCGGCGTCGCCTTCGAGCCGCGGGACACCGTCCGCATGGGACTGATCGGCTGCGGCGGACGCGGACGCGACGTGCTCGCCGATTGGCTCGGTCTGGACAATCTGCAGATCGTGGCCGTCTGCGATTCCGTGAAAGACCACGCCCTGAAAGCGCAGGCGGCGGTAGAGCGCGCCGGCCAGAAGCCCCCGGCCGTTTACGCGGACGGCGAACGCAGTTTCGAGAGCCTCGTCGCGCGCGACGATCTGGATTTCATCTACACGGCGACGCCCTGGAACTGGCACGTGCCCGTGGCGCTGGCGGCCATGCACCACGGCAAACACGCTCTGGTGGAAGTGCCGGCCGCAACCACCGTCGAGGATTGCTGGAAGCTGGTCAACACCTCCGAGCAGACCCGCCGTCACTGCATCATGATGGAGAACTGCTGCTACGGCGAGAATGAGCTGCTGGTGCTCGACATGGTGCGCGCCGGCCTCTTCGGCGATCTGCTCCACGGCGCCGGCGCGTATCTGCACGACCTGCGCCGCCTGCTATTCGAGGAACACACCTACGAAGAAGCGAGTGAGGATCTGTGGCGGCGGTTCCCGCACACGCGCCGCAACGGCAACCTCTATCCGACGCACGGACTTGGTCCCGTGGCGAACTACATGGGCATCGGCCGCGGCGACCGGTTCGATTACCTGGTTTCCATGAGCACGCCGGAGCGTGGACTCGACGCGTGGCGCGAAGCGCATCTGCCGAAGGACAGCCCCATGTGGAAAGAGAAGTACATCTGCGGCGACCGCAACACATCGCTGATCAAGACCGCGGCCGGCCTGACCATCACACTCGAGCACGATGTGGTGAACCCCACGCCGTACGACCGCATCAACCTCATCACCGGAACAAGGGGCGTGTTCCAGGACTATCCCCCGCGCATTTATTTCGACGGGCCGGGGAAAGAGCAGTACGAGTCCATTGAGCCTTACAAGGAGAAGTACGGCCACCCGTTGTGGAGAGAGCAGGGCGAGCTGGCGCGCAAAATGGGCGGCCACGGCGGCATGGATTTCCTGATGGTCTATCGGATGGTGGAGGCGATGCGCAAAGGCGTTCCGCCCGATCTGGACGTGTACGATGCCGCGGCCTGGAGCGCTCCCGGTCCGCTGAGCGAATGGTCCGTGGCGCACGGCAGCGCGCCGGTCCGGTTCCCCGATTTCACCCGTGGACGCTGGAAACAGAAAAGGGAGATTCTGCCGGCCTGATCAGAAGTGAAACCTGTACCTGACCTGACCATAGATCTGTCGCGGATTGACGAAGTGCGTGCCGCCGAACGTGTTGCTGGTATCCAGCAGATACCGGCTATCGCCGATGTTGACCGCGTTCACCGAAACGGACAGGCGCTCCCTGAAATCCTTGCCGACCGCCAGATCGAACGTGGAATGCGGCGGAAGGTGCGCCGGCCCATCGGCATTCAGGAAGCCCGATCCGAACTGGTAAGCCGGGGTGGCCCACAGCCGGCCGGGCAGGCTTAACGAGAGAACCGACGTCACGGTATTGCGCTGATCGTGGTCGAGCGTGAACCGGCCGGCGTCCGCGAATTCCAACAACCCGCCCGTGATGGGCCCGATGCCCTGCGCGATCTGATTCGACCACGCAACGCGCAACTGAGCAGTATGAAACAGGCTTGGAGAGCGCACCGCGGTTTCAGTCCCGCTGATGATGGCGCCAAGGTCAGTAAGTGGAACAAAAATACCCGAGTTGCCAATTACATCATGGTCCAGAAAGTTGCGCGCGCTGGTGTGGAAGTTATCAATGTCGAGTGACCAGCCGCCAAGCGGAATCGTGATCCCCACGTCGTGCTGAATGTCTCGTTCACCGGCCAGTGGAATGAAACCGTAACCCTGTGCGAGAGCGAATTCGAGCGACGGCCCGGACAGGCTGTCGAGCGGAGGCGGCTGGTAATAGTAAGCATAATAGCCATGCAGAATCCAGTTGACCCGCGGGATGCGGATCGCCGCGCCGAGCCGCGGGTCGGCGGCGTTCTCAGTTACCAGACCCGCATAGTGTGTCAGCCGCATGCCCACGTCCAGAGTCAGCCATTTGGTCACGCGATACTGGTCTTCGAGAAACAGCGCCGTGGAACTCGCCCAATGCGTCTCCTGCTGTTGCAGCACCTGGTCGCCTGGATTGGCGCTCAGCCCGAACAGAGCGTTGTTCCGCTGTGCCCAGGTTTCGATTCCCACTCGGGCATTGTGCCGCCCTTTGTCGGCCTGCAGGACCGATCGCGCGCCGATATACTCCGATCGGCTGTTGTCGTCGAGCACGAACGGGGTATCCTGAGGTCCGCTGATGTAGTGGGCGCTGTTGAAGTGAAAATACGGCGACAACGTAAAGAGGACGCCATCGCCAAAGGCATGCGTCCAGCGAAACCCGGCCAGATCGTCCTGCTCGACGTCTGTGTCGCGAATACCGGCAGCCTGCTGATCCGGCGTGTTCGGTATCTGGTAATGGTCTTCCCGCAGCGACGCGATCCAGCGGAGCTGATCCTTTGCCGAAACATTGTAGAGCAAAGAGAGGAACCCGCCCGTGCCGCTTTCCTGATCGTGAATGACCTCGGATACCGGCGTCGCCAGCCCCAGCTCCGACCGGTTTCCGTCCACGCTCGCATACCAGCCAAACCGCTCCGTATGGCCCCCAAGGCTCAGTTGATCGTCGGTGCTGTAGAAGTTACCTGCGGACAGCGTTAAGTCAGCTTCGTTGTCACGGTCGAACCCGGATGGAGTAACTACATTGAAGAATCCGTAAGTGCGATCGCCGTATTCACTGGAGTAACCGCCCCGCTGCACTTCCAGCTCATCAACGTTCTTCGGATTGATCAGGGCCGCGACATTCGCGGCGATGCTGGTGTTAATCACCGGAATGCCGTCGAAATACCAGTTCACCTGGTGGCCCCCGCGCATGTGAAGCATGTCGTGAACCATGTAAGCGCCGGGCGTGAAATCGGTGATCATTGCCAGGCTGTTAGTCAGATCGGCGCCGGGGGTGCGCTCGATCTCTTTCGAAGTTACAGACGTCCGGACGGTAGAGGTCTGCGTTTCGAGTCTGCTCGCCGCGCCGGATACTTCCACCGTTTGGCTGATCGGAGCGAGCGCGAGCTGCAGGTGCAGAACCGGCGATCGGCCTGAGGCGACGGTCACGTCCTGTTCGAAGGGCGCGAAGCCCTGAGCGGAAACGTCGATGCGATAGAGGCCTTCAGGAACGTTGTCCAGCTCGAACCCTCCGTTTGCATCCGATTCCAGGCTTCTGTTTTCAGGCCCGGTGAACGCGATTTTGGCGCCGGCAACGGGCCGATGCTGCGGGTCGTGAACAACGCCGCGGATGATTCCGGCGGGGGCCGCCGCAGCGACGGTAACGGAAATAAAGAAGCAGACACTACGAACGAGCACAGCTGATACTCCTCTTCAACGGGGCGGCGTCTTGGATTGCGGCGGGTTCGCAACCCGCGTTGTTTAAAGGAAGCTCAGCAGGCGGGAGGAGGGCGTTCGAACAGGGCGAAATCCACGGCCGATGCGCCACGTTGGCAACTCGGCCGGCTGGAAGCAATCCTCGCCGGCAGCATCGGGGTGGCGTCAATCCGCCGCGCAGCGAGCGTTTGCGGCACGCCGCTCGGCAGCGCGGGAGCCGTCGCGCAGCCTGACGGACAGGTCGAACCCGTAGTCCACCCCGGCCCTGAGCCGGCATGTGCGCTACGGCAGCAGCACTTGCCGGACCTCCGGCAGCACGGCATCGAACATTTCGTATCGTCATCGCGCGACGCCGCAACAACGCCTGCCAGCGACGGCGCGAGCATGGCGAGGGCTGCGAGAACAGCGAGGAAAGGTCGGCGGGCGGCGATAGCGAAGCGGCTCATCTGCGGAACAGGCCGGGTCCTGGCGCTCAGAATAGCACGCTGACGAGCGCTGTTCAGTCGGCTCGCTTACGCGCTCAAAGTAGTTCGTCTCTCAGCGTGAGCCTGTGGCCGCCACTTCCAGCGTCACCGTCACGTGAGCCTGTACCTCAATGCTGCCGGCTTCGACGGGCGTAGGGACGGCGCTCCTTTGCGCCGCCATGGCCATAACCATCGGCCGCACGCCGCCCACGTCCTGCGACTCCGCTGACAGCACCCCCACGACGCGCAGTCCGAGCGCCGCCGCAATCGCTTCCGCGTTGGCGCGCGCCTTCGACGCCGCCTGCTTCACGGCTTCGGCCCGCACCGCCTGCGGGTCCCTCAGCTCGAATTCGATTCCGTTGATGTTGTTTGCGCCGGTCTTCGTCACCGCGTCGATCGCCTTTCCGATTGCTGCCAGATCGGTGATGCGCACCTGCACCGTGTTGTTCGCCGTGTACCCGGTGATGATCGGCGACTCTCCCTGGATGTATTTGTAAGCGGGGTTCAACGAGTAATTGACCGTGTGAATGTCGGCCGTTTGCCCCAGCAGTTTCCGCAATACCGTGATGACCGCGTTCGACCTTTCTGCATTCTGCGCGCCGGCGGCCTCCGCGGATTGCGCCTCCGCCACCACTCCGATGTTGATGCGCGCCTGATCCGGCCGCGCGCTGATGGTAGCGTCTCCTGTGGCTCGGACGATGGGACGATGAGGCACCGAAGTGTCCTGCCCGAGGCAGACGATCGCAACGAGACTACCGATCAGGAATCTCATGATTCCAGCGTAGAGGACCTCAGTGAGCGCGAGGGAACAGATACTCGAGCACCATGGGCAGGCGAGTGGCCCACGCCTGTTCGTTATGCCCGGCGCCCTCGTCCTCGTAATACTTCAGGTTCACTCCTTCGCGCCACCCCTTTGCCAGGAACCCATCGCGCAACCGCCGCGCGTCCTCCACAACCTGAGCCGCTGAATTGCCCTCGGCTGTACCGGTGTCGAGCCAGATGCATGGCCGCACACGCGACTCGAACTGCTCCACCATGCCCAGAATGGCCCGTGCGTCCCACCAGACTGATGGCGACATGATGGCCAGCTTCCCAAACACGCGCGGATATTCGAATCCGGCCATCAGCGAAACCAGACCGCCCAGCGAGGAACCCCCCACCGCCGTCTGTCCCGCCGGCTTGCGCGTCCTGTACTCGCGATCGATGAACGGCTTGATCTCGCGCGCCATCATCTGCGCGTAACGAGCCGCTTTCCCGCCCTTGCGCGTGCGCTGGTCGCGAGTGGGCGTGTATTCGGAAACCCGCCGGACGCCGGTGTTGTAGATGCCCACGATAATCGGCGGATCGATAACGCCCGCTTCGGTCATCTCGTCCGCGATGATGTCAGCGCGCCAGTCCTGACCGCCGAAGGCCGTCGTTGGATCGAACAGATTCTGGCCGTCCTGCAGATAAACGACCGGGTACCGGGCATCGCTCTGGTCATACCCGGGCGGAACGTAGACAATCAGGTCCCGGCTGGTGGAAAGGAATCGGGAAGCGAAGCGGGCATGAAACCGGATTCTGCCCTCGTCGTGCGCGCGGCGGCCTGTAATCATTGAGAGGAGACAAAGGCCTATTGTAGCGGGGCGTGCCGCGCCGGGCCGCGCCGTCTATTGGGTGAAGGCCCGCTCCCAGTTCACGCCGTGCATGCTGCCGGTCTTCAGATAGTGCGCGTGCATGGCGAACGCGGCATTGGGAGCGAAGGCCACGCGTCCCCGGTCGGCGTGCGCCATGTACTCGCGCAGCTCATCGCGGTAGTCCGGATGCGCGCAGTTCTCGACGATCAGCCGGGAACGCTCCCGCGGGTCCTTTCCGCGCAGATCGGCAATTCCGTATTCGGTGATGATGACCTTCACCGAATGTTCGTTCTGATCGACGTGGGCCACCTGCGGAACTATCGTGCTGATCTTCCCGCCCTTTGCCGTGGAGGGACAGGTGAACAGCGACACATAGGCGTTGCGGGTGAAATCGCCCGATCCGCCGATGCCGTTCATGAGCTGTGTGCCCATCACGTGGGTGCTGTTCACGTTACCAGCGAAGTCAGCTTCGATGGCCGTATTGATGGAGATCAGGCCAAGCCGGCGGATCACCTCCGGGTTATTGCTCAGCTCCTGCGGCCGCATCACCAGATGACGCCCGAACCAGCCGGCGTTGGCGTAGACTTCCTTCATCGCCGGAGTCGACAGCGTGAGCGAACAGGTGCTGGCGAACGTCACCCGCTCTTTCTTCATCAGCCCCACTACGGAATCCTGCAGCACCTCCGTGTACATCTCGAAGGCAGGGATGTCCGGATGGCTGCCGAGCGCTCCGAGGACAGCGTTGGCGATATTGCCGACGCCCGATTGCACGGGCAGGAACTCCGGCGGAATCCGGCCGGCCTGCAGCTCGCCCGCAAGAAACTCCGCCACATGTTCGCCGATCCTGTTGGTAACGTCATCCGCGGGGGCAAACTCTCTGACCCGGTCATCGAGGCTGGTCTCCACTACGCCAACGATCTTCGCCGGATCGATCTTGATCGTGGGCCGCCCGATCCGGTCCGAAGGCCTGTAGATGGGAATCTCGCGACGGTAAGGAGGATCGGCCGGCTCGTAGATGTCGTGCATGCCGTAGAGCGTCGCCGGCGCGTGATAGGTATTCAGCTCGATGATGACCTTGTCCGCAATGCGCGCGTAGGTGGGCGAGGCGCCAACGGCTCCGGTGAGCACCACCTCTCCGTCCGGCGTTACCTCGCCGGCTTCGATCACGGCCCAGTCCAACTTGCCGACAAAGCCATAGCGGACCGCCTGCGGCAGCATGGACAGGTGCACGTCGAAGAAGCGCGTCTCACCGCTGTTGATCAGCTTGCGCAGCGTCGGATCGGCCTGATACGGCGTGCGAAAAGAAATCGCTCTTGCCCGGGCAAGCGCGCCGTCGAGCATGTCGCTGGTGGAAGCGCCGGTGAGGACGCCAATCTGGAACGGCCGTCCCGCTTTGTGTTCCGCTTCGGCAATCGCCGCGAGCGCCGTCGGAACCGCTTTGGGCGTTCCCGCGGCCGTGAAGCCGCTGAAGCTCACGGTTTGTCCGTGTTTAATCAGCGCTGCCCCCTCTTCAGCGGTCAGTTGCGTAAGTGCCTGTGTGGCTGAAACCATCCTCGTTTATTCCGCTCCGTTGAAATAGCGCAGCAAGCCGCGGGCCGCTCGGTAAGGGCTGACCCGGCCCTCCAGCACGTCGCGTTCGCAACCAGGCAAGTCGCCCTTCACTCGCTCGTCCGCGAAGAACTGGTCGCGCAATCCGCTTTCGATGGCCTCGTACATCGCTCGTCGCGCCTGCCCGCGCCGGTTCTTCTCGTACCAGCCGCTGGCAAGCGTCTGCGCATGATGTTCGAGAACCATCTTCCAGATTGCGGCGATGCCCTCGCCAGTCCGTGAGGAACAGGTCACGGCGCGAGCACTCCAGCCGCTCGCGTGAGGAGGAAACAGCTTCAGGGCGCTCTCATACAGGCGGCGCGCTGCTTCCGAGGGAACCCGATTGTCGCCATCGCTCTTGTTGATGGCGATCAGGTCCGTCATTTCCATGATGCCCCGCTTCATTCCTTGCAATTCATCGCCCGCACCAGCGATCATCAGCAGCAGGAAGAAATCGCTCATGGCCGCGACGGCCGTCTCGGACTGGCCAACCCCGACTGTCTCAATCAATACATTGCGATAGCCAGCCGCTTCGCACAGCATGATCGCTTCGCGCGTCTTCCGCGCCACGCCGCCCAGCGATCCACTCGACGGAGATGGGCGAATAAATGCGTGGGGATCCACGCCGAGGCGCGTCATTCGGGTCTTGTCACCCAGGATGCTGCCCCCGCTGACGGGGCTGCTGGGATCGACGGCGAGCACTGCCACCTTTTCGCCACGGTCACGGGTGATATGGCTCCCCAGCGCCTCGATGAACGTACTCTTTCCTACACCAGGGATGCCGGTGATACCCAGCCTGATCGTGCCGTTGGTCAGCGGCAGGCATGCTTCGAGGATCTGCTGTGCCGGCTCCTGATGCGCGGGGACGGAGCTCTCGACGAGAGTGATGCCGCGGGCCAGCATGGCGCGATCGCCCGCAAGGATACCGTCAGTAATCTGACGGGGGCTGACCGCCAGCCTGCGCCGCTGCTGGAAACGGCGCACCTGTTCTTCGTTCATTGTCTGATTTTGAGTCTACTGTGGCGCACGCTTTAGCGTGCTGCTGTGGGCTTCAGCCCACGGTCCGATCAGCGCGAGCTGAAGCTCGCACCAGCACGCTGAAGCGTGCGCCACTTACGCCGGAGCGCCCGCGCTCACCAGCACGCGCAGAATCTCCCTCGCCGCTTCGGGGATGCGCGTCCCCGGACCGAACACGCCTACGGCCCCGGCCTTATACAGCGCGTCGTAGTCCTGTGGCGGAATCACGCCGCCGACGATCACCATGATGTCATCGCGCCCCAGCTCGCGCAGCTTCTCGATGAGCTGCGGAACCAGTGTCTTGTGGCCGCCGGCCAGCGACGAGGCACCCACGATGTGTACATCGTTCTCAATGGCGTGCCGCGCCACTTCGTCCGGCGTCTGAAACAGCGGACCGATATCGACGTCGAAGCCCAGATCGGCGAACGCAGTGGCGATCACCTTCGAGCCGCGGTCGTGCCCGTCCTGTCCCATCTTGGCTACCAGGATGCGCGGCCGCCGGCCTTCAGTCTGCGCGAACTCCGCCGCCATCTGCCGAACTTCGTCAAATGCCGCGTCACCCTGCGTCTCCGCCGCGTACACGCCGGTGATGGACCGCGTGGGCGCCTCATAGCGGCCCCATACCTTTTCGAGCGCGTTTGAAATCTCGCCCAGAGTCGCCCGCAGCCGCGCCGCATCCACGGCCAGCGCCAGCAGATTGCCCTCGCCAGTTTCCGCGCAATGTGTCAGAGCCGTCAGTGCCTTTTCCACCGCGGCGCCATCGCGCGAGTTCCGGATGCGGTCGAGGCGCTCCAACTGGCTGATGCGAACCGCGGCGTTGTCCACTTCGCGCACTTCGATGTCGGACTTCTTCTCACAGCGATAAGCGTTCACGCCGACGATGACGTCCCGGCCCGTATCGATGCGCGCCTGCTTGCGTGCGGCGGCTTCCTCGATGCGCATCTTCGGCAGGCCCATCTCGATGGCCTTCACCATGCCGCCGTGGCTCTCCACTTCCTGGATCAGCTCCCAGGACGAGTGCGCCAGCTCGTGAGTCAGCGATTCGACATAATGCGAGCCGCCCCACGGATCGACCACGCGGGTCACTTCGGTCTCTTCCTGGAGGTAGAGCTGCGTGTTGCGGGCAATGCGCGCGGAAAAGTCGGTGGGCAGCGCCAGCGCCTCATCGAGTGAATTCGTGTGCAGGCTCTGCGTGTGACCCAGCACCGCCGACATAGCCTCGACGGTAGTGCGCGCAACGTTGTTGAACGGGTCCTGCTCGGTGAGGCTCCAGCCGGAGGTCTGGCAGTGCGTGCGCAGCGCCATCGATTTCGGATTCTTCGGATCGAAACTCTTCACGATTTTCGCCCACAGCAGGCGCGCCGCCCGCAGTTTGGCGATCTCCCGGAAGTGGCTCATGCCTATGTCGAAGAAGAACGACAGGCGCGGCGCGAAATCGTCCACGTGCATCCCGGACGCAATCCCCGTGCGGATATACTCGAGACCGTCGGCCAGCGTGTAGGCCAGCTCGATCTCCTCCGTCGCGCCGGCTTCCTGCATGTGATAGCCGCTGATGGAAATGGAGTTGAACTTCGGCATGCTCTTCGCCGTGTAGTTGAAGATGTCGCCGACAATTCGCATGGATGGCGCAGGCGGATAAATGTACGTGTTCCGCACCATGAACTCTTTCAGAATGTCGTTCTGGATGGTGCCGGCCAGCTTGTCGGGCGTGACGCCCTGCTCCTCCGCCGCCACGATGTAGAACGCCATGACGGGCAGCACGGCGCCGTTCATGGTCATGGAAACCGAGATACGGTCGAGCGGGATCTGGCTGAAGAGGATCTTCATGTCCTCCACCGAGTCGATGGCCACCCCCGCCTTGCCCACATCGCCCGGCACGCGCGGGTTGTCCGAATCGTAGCCGCGGTGAGTGGCCAGGTCGAAGGCCACCGAGAGCCCCATCTGTCCGGCGGCGAGGTTGCGGCGATAGAAAGCGTTCGATTCTTCCGCCGTGGAGAAGCCCGCGTACTGGCGCACCGTCCAGGGCCGCGTGACGAACATCGTCGTGTAAGGGCCGCGCAGGAACGGCGCGATGCCGGCCGCGTAGTTCAGATGCTCGAGGTGCGGATCGTACGCGGGCGCCGCCGCTTTTTTGTCCCGATAATCGATCTTTGAAAAATCCGGTCGCATTGTTTTTTCCAGTACCGCTTGCTTACGCGCGCGGCTCAGAAACCTACATCCCCAACTTGTGCTGCAGCGCCGACAACGACTCGATCGCATTGCTGCGAATATGCACGAACTCGGCGACGCCTGCCTGCTTCAATTCCTCCAGCGTATCCTTCGGATACCCGGCGACGATCACCGGCGCTTTGACTCGCGCGCACACTTCCGCGGCCAGGGCCGTATACTCGGGATCGCTGCTGCACAAAACCACGAAGTCCGGCTTCCCGGCCTCTATCGCCGCAATCGCCGCGTCGACGGTTTCGAACGCCGGCGGGTCCACAATGCCGAACCCTCCGCACTGGAAGAAATCGGTGACGAACTCGGCCCGGGCGCGGCGCATCTTCGCATCGCCGTAGCGCAGCAGGAACGCCATGGGCGTGCGCCCGGACTTCTTCTCGAACTTTTCGGTCCGCAGACGCACGGCCTCGAAATCCTTCGGACCGCGTGAATGCGCCGACGGCGAAGTGATGAGCTCCAGCACGCGCTCCCCCGGGTTGGCATGAACGTTGACGCCCGTGAACTGCCGGCGCCGCTGCGCGATGGCCGCTTTTCGCGCCTCGCGCGCCGGACCGACGAACTTGTCCACCATGCCCGAGCCGATGGCCTTGTTGTATCCGCCGGCAGCCTCAATCTGCTGGAACAGATCCCATGCCTCGCGCGCCATCGTGTCGGTAAGCGACTCGATGTACCAGGAGCCCGAAGCCGGATCGCTCAGCTCGTCGAAGTGCGCCTCCTCCCGGAGGATGAGCTGCGTGTTGACGGCAATGCGGCGCGCGAACTCGTCGGGCCTCGCAAAAGCCGAGTTGAACGGCGTAACCGTAAGCAGCTCGGCGCCGCCAATCACCGCCGCCATCGCTTCGGTAGTGGCCCGCAGCATGTTCACGTAAGGATCGTAGACGGTTTTGTTCCACTCCGAGGTCTGCGCGTAGATGTGGACCTCGGGCCGCGTGGACGGCTCATACGCCTTCACAATCCGCGGCCATAAAAGCCGCGCGGCGCGGAGCTTCGCGATTTCGAAGAAGTAGTTTGAACCAAGCGTAAACAGGAACGCCATCTGGTCGGACACCGGACCCAGATCGTCCAGATACTCGGACCCCTGCGCCAGGGCCAGCGCCAGCTCCTGCGTGGCCGTGGCCTCCACTTCGCAGAAACGGCCCGCGTTGATGACGAACGGAAGGAAATCGGGAGCAATGCTCACGGCCTCGCGCACCGGACCGCAATTGAACGATCCCTTCAGCTTTCCCGCAAAGTGCCGGATCACGCGCAGCAGTGACGCCGCCTTGCCGCCGGTGCGAATGTGCACTTCCACTTTGTCGAGCGGAACATGCTCAAGCATGGCTTCAAGCGTTTCCTCGTCGTCGGTGTGCAGCTCGATCGCCTCCGCGCCGCGCCCGATCGCTTCCAGCGCCTCGCCCGCGTCATCCACTGCAACGCAGATTTTCCAGCGCTGCGGGAACCCGGCGAGCGGCGGCAATCCTGGTGAATCCTCCAGACGGTAAAACGGCTTCACCGTGAAACCGTCCTCGCTCTTCCAGAGGAGCGACTTCGGATCTTTGCCCTTCAGGTCTTTCAGAATGGCGGCCTGCCACTCCCCCGTGGACACGGGCGGGAATTCGGCGAACAGCGGCTCTGGCTGCGCGGCGTTCATTTGTGCGGGTCCTCCACTACCTCGATCAGGAAACCGAACGACTTCGGATGAACGAAGAACACCGTCGTTCCGCGCGAGCCCGGACGCGGCGCCTTATCAATGATGTTTATCCCATTCGCCTTCATCCGATCGAACGCCTGCTGGATATCGGTCACGCGAAAGGCAACATGCGCGAATCCACCGCGCCCGCCGTTCCGTTCGATCAGCTTAGTTACCGGCGACTCGGGCGTCATCGGTTCCAGCAACTGAATCAGATTGGGGCCATCGCCGATCTGCAGCAGCACCTCGCGAACCTGATCGCCGCCGTACACCTCTTCGCGATGGATTTCCCGGAACCCGAGCATCTTATAAGAGTTCACCTGGCCTTCCAGTTCGCCGGTCTTTACCGCGATCGCGACATGATCGACGAACAGAAATCCCGGCACGCCGGCCACTGCGGCGTCCTGAATGTCGTTTTGCGCTTCTACTGTCATTTCCATCCCTGATCTGCTGGCAGGAGCTTGGTGGGGCGGTCCCCCCGGACCGCCCGGGACGCCCTCGTCCCGCTGAGCCAGGCGGAGGCAGGGGCCTCCGCGCGGGCGAGGGCGCCCGCCCCACCAAGCGTTGCCAACTGCATAACCTGAGTGAAACGGATACCCATTATTCCGTTATTCGAAGTCGATGAGCACCTGGTTCGCCTGCACGCTCTCGCCCGCAGCGATGCGAACCCTTTTGATCTTCCCGGCTACCGGCGACGTAATGGTGGTTTCCATCTTCATGGCTTCGAGGACCAGCAGGGCGTCGTCCACCTTCACCTGCTGCCCTTCCTGCGCGTTCACGCGCACCACCACGCCCACCATCGGGCTGCGGCACACCTTGTTTTCGTCAACCGCTTCGCCGTTCGATGCAGCCGCGCCGGCTGCCGGAGCCGCTGCGGTTGGGACCGCGGCCCCGGACCAGGACACCGGCCTGTACGCCGCCGGCGCGTGTACCACTTCCTTCTCTTCCGCTTCCACATCCACTTCGTAGGTCTTGTTGTCTACCGTGATCTTCAGTTTCACGTTGAATTCCTCCGCTTATCTGCCCCAGGCCACGTTGTGCGATGCCTGTATATTCACGCGGCCCTGCTGCGACCACGGGTTCACGCCGGCCTGAATGCGCCGTACCCGGCGAATCCTCGCCTTCTTTCCGAGGAACGCCGCGATTGCCGCCGAGATCACCATCAGGATCTCGGGCGAAATCTCGTCGTCTTTTGGCGGCCCTGTCACGGGTGCGGCAACTGGCTTCACGGCTTCGACGGGCTTCACCGCCGGCCCGGCCGCTGTCGCCTGCAGACCCGCGATCTGCTCCGCCATCTGCCGGAGCCGGTCGTCCACCGCCGCCATCCACTCTGCGAGGTGCGCTGCGTCGACGGCGGGAGCTTCCAGTACGTTGTTCATGCTCATCAGCTTCCTCCCTACAGTGGGATCAGGCCGTGCTTCTTGGGCGGCCGCAGCTCGCGTTTGGTGTGCAGCGCTTCCAGAGCGTTCACCAGATACCGCCGCGTCTCCGACGGCTCGATGATGTCGTCAGCCTGCCTGCGCGCGCCGGCTACGTAAGGGTTCGAGAACTTGTCGCGATATTCCTGAATCATCGCCTGCCGCTTCGCCTTCGGGTCGGCGTCCGACTGGATCTCCTTCCGGAAGACCACGTCCACCGCCCCTTCCGCGCCCATTACCGCGATCTCCGCGCTCGGCCAGGCGATCAGACGGTCGGCCCCCAGATCCTTGCCGCACATTGCCAGATAGGCGCCGCCGTACGCCTTCCGGACCACCACCGTGATCTTCGGCACCGTAGCCGCCGAATACGCGAACAACATCTTCGCGCCGTGCCGGATAATTCCACCGTACTCCTGCTGCACGCCCGGCAGGAAGCCCGGAACATCCACCAGCGTGACCAGTGGAATATTGAACGCGTTGCAGAAGCGCACGAACCGCGCCACTTTGTCCGAAGCATTGATATCGAGCGAGCCCGCCAGTACCGAAGGCTGGCTGGCCACAAACCCCACCGATCGGCCCGCGATGCGCGCGAATGCGATCACCACATTCGCCGCAAAGTACGGCTGCACTTCGAGGAGATCGCCGTAGTCCACCAGCCGCGAGATGATGGACCGCATATCGTAGCCCTGCTTCGGATCGTCCGGCACGATATGGTTCATCTCCTCGTCCGGCCCTTCCTCTTCGTCGTAGGGCAGCTTCGGCGGATCCTCCAGGTTGTTCGAAGGAAGATAGCTGAGCAGCTTTTTGCAGATCTCGATGGCGTGCTCGTCGTTCTCGGCCACAAAGTGGACCACGCCCGACTGGTTCATCTGCGCGCCGGGTCCGCCGAGTTGTTCGGCCGTCACCACCTCTCCGGTCACCTGTTTGATGACGCCCGGGCCGGTGATGAATATCTGCGCCTGCTTCGTCTGAATGATGAAGTCGGTGAGCGCCGGGCTGTAAGCCGCGCCGCCCGCGCAGGGACCGCAAATCAGCGAAATCTGCGGGACCGCGCCGCTCAGCATGGTGTTGTGATAGAAAATGCGCCCGTAGCCGGCCAGGCTGTCGATGCCTTCCTGCACGCGCGCGCCGCCTGAGTCGTTGATGAGCACGAACGGCGACCCGGTCTTCAGCGAGCTGAGCATCATGTCCACGATCTTGTCGGAGTGGATCTCGCCGGCCGATCCGCCGGCCACCGTGAAGTCCTGGCTGGCCAGATGAATGAGGCGTCCATCCACGTGAGCGCAGCCCGTCACCACGCCTTCGGCCGCGAGTTCAGATTCGGCCATGCCGAAATTCACCTGCCGATGGCGCGCAAACAGCCCGATCTCCTGGAACGAGCCCGGGTCCGCGAGGCGGTCCACCCGCTCACGCGCGGTGAGCTTGCCCTGCTTGCGCTGCTTCTCGAGGCGCTCTTCGCCGCCGCCTGCCTGCAGCTTCTTCCGCCGGCTGTGGAGCTGTTCGATTTTTTCATCCATTTTCGAGGCTGTGAGATTTGCCATGTGGTTCCTCTTGTTCCTTGTGACCGCTCCCTGGCGGTCGCGGCTCGGTGACGATACCCTGTTAGGCGCTTGGCGCCACGGTCACTTTGTGCGTGTTTCCGTTCAGCGTGATGCTGTACGTGATCGGTCCCGTTAGCTGTCCCGGTTGATTCGCCGTTTTCGCGCCCGCGGGAGCAGCGGCCGCCGCCGGAGCCGGAGCCTCTTTGCTCGGGTTCTTCGGGCCCTCGTTTCGCGTCCTGAAGAATTTCGGCGCCACCTGCGGGAACATGGCGAAGGTCAGCACATCCTCGTCGCTCCCGTTCGCGCCTTCGAGGTTGTTCGCATCACCGCGCATCTTGTCCCACTCCGCCGGAATCAGGTCGGCGGGCCGGCACGTAATCACCGGCTTCTTGGCCTTATCGGCGGCAATCTGCTGGACCTTCTCGTCCTTCGGCCCGAGCGTCGCGCCGTAGTAGCCCAGCATCAGGTCCGCATATTCGCCGCTCATCGCCTTCCACGGGCCCATCAGGACGTTGAACACGGCCTGGGTGCCGACAATCTGACTCGTCGGGGTCACCAGCGGAGGGTAACCCGAAGCCTTCCGCGCCACCGGAACTTCCGCGAGAACTTCCTGCACCTTGTCGCCCGCGCCCTGCTGTTTGAGCTGGCTCTCCATGTTCGAGAGCATGCCGCCGGGGATCTGGCTGGTGAAGATTTCCGTGTCCACGCCCTGGAAGTCGGTCATGTACTTCTTGTAGTTCTTGCGGATCTGCTTGAAATAATCGCTGACCCGGCGAACCCGTTGCATGTCCAGGCGGGTGGTGAATCCGGTTCCTTCCAGCATTTCCACAAGGCTCTCGGTTGGATTGTGACCCGAGCCGAGGCTCATGGAACTAACCGCAGTGTCGACAATGTCGGCGCCGGCTTCGATGGCCTTCATCAGGCTTACCAGCGTCACGCCGGTGGTGGCGTGCGCATGTACGTGCACCAGCACGTCTTTTCCGCACTGCTCCTTGATGCCCTTGACAATCTCATATGCTGGTTGCGGCTTCAGCAGCGCCGCCATGTCCTTGATGCAGATGGACTGGCAACCCATGTCGACCAGTTGCTCCGCCATATCGACGAACGCGCCGATGGTGTGCAACGGGCTGATGGTATAACAGATGCATCCCTGTGCGTGCTTGCCCGCTTTGCGCACCGCATTGATGGACGTGCGCATGTTCCGCGGATCGTTCAGTGCATCGAAAATACGGAACACGTCCATGCCGTTGATCGCCGCTTTCTCCACGAAGTGCTCCACAACGTCATCGCCATAGTGGCGGTAGCCGAGCAGGTTCTGACCGCGGAGCAGCATCTGCAGCGGAGTTTTCGGCATCAGCTTCTTGAACGTGCGCAGCCGCTCCCAGGGGTCTTCATTCAGGAAACGGATGCAGGAGTCGAACGTCGCGCCGCCCCAACATTCCAGGGACCAGTAACCGGCATTGTCCAGGTCCTCGCAGACCGGGATCATATCCTCCATTGCCATGCGCGTAGCCATCAGACTCTGGTGAGCATCGCGGAGTACGAGTTCGGTGATTTCGATTTGACGGGGCATTGTGACTCCAGCCTCAGGAGTGCAATCCTGCGGCCCTTTTCTTCCGTGCTTTGTACGTCCTAAATTACTGAAAAAGCAGTGTGGTATTACACTTCGGTATTCTTCTACAAGACCAATTGGGGATTTCCCATGTGCAGGTGGGTGTTTTCACGCCTCTACCTCTGTAGGAGGTGAGTCGGACTGAGCGGAGTGAGCACAGGTCCCCACCCGGCTCCTGGGGAGTAGCCCCTCACGGCGAGACCCAGGGGCATCTCACACAACAACCAGACACCGTAACGCTCCGGACAGATCGCTGTGGGGCAAATTGCGCGGTGTCCACGCGGTCCGGCCAGCGCGAGCTGAACCTCGCACCAGCACGCTCATCTGAGACCCCTCGATCTGTCAACGACTTAGGTGGAGGCGAAAACGCCTGCTCCACTTCGATCGAGAACAGTAGGGCAGGCTTCGGCCGGCCTTCGGCCTGCATACCCAGGGTCTCATCCATGTTCTGCGGCCCTATACTGAATAATCGTGACCGGAACATCGTTTGTTTTCGCCTTCGGCGCAGCCGTGTGTTTCATGGCCGCAGCTGGACCTCAGAATGATCAGACGCCGCAGGCCGCTCCACAGGCGGCTGCGGCTGCCGAGGAGCCCAAACCGGAAACGCCGTCCCAGCAATGCACGAAAGCGCTCGAAAACGCTCTGGCCGACAAGAACCCTGAAACGCGCAAACAGGCGGTGGTTGCATTGAGCCTCGCCGGCGCTACCCAGCCGTGGCTCTCGATGCTCACTTCCACTTTGAACGATAGCGACGTTGAGGTGCGCCTCGCCGCCGTCGCCAGCCTTTCCGACCTGAAGAACAGGGCCTCCACAGCAGCCCTCCATAAGGCGCTTGATGACGATGTTCCTGAGGTCAGCTACGCGGCCGCGAAAGCTCTCTACGTCCTGCACGATCCCGCGGGGAAGAAGGCACTGCTGGCCGTGGCCAGCGGGGAAACGAAGACCTCGTCGAATTACTTCAGCAAACAGAAGCGCGATGCGCTGCGCATGCTGCACACGCCGCGAACGACGTTCCTGTTCGCGGTGAAGCAGGGCGTCGGCTTTGTGCCCGTGCCCGGACTGGGCGAAGGCATTGCATCCCTCGAGGCTTTGCTCGCCGATCCAGGCATGTCCGGCCGCGCCGGCGCGGTTCTCATGCTCGGAAGAGAGCGCGATTCCGAAACCCTGCACGCTCTTATCGAAGCGCTGAACGCGCGTGAGTGGTCTACGCGCGCCGCGGCGGTACACTCCATCGCCCTGCGCGATGATCCCTCGCTCAGGACGAATATCTTCCCGCTGCGCCTCGACAAGTCGCTGCCGGTTCGCCTTCGCGCCGCCTCCGGCTATCTGCGTCTCGAGTCCATCCGTTCCCGCCCGCGGCGGAAAAGCTGAGGTGGGCCACGCTACTCGCCATCTTCTTCCAGAAACTCGCCCAACCGGTCGAGCCTTCGTTCCCACGTCGAGCGGCGGTCGCGAATCCACTGCTCCAGAACTGAGAAGCCGCCCGGATCGAGACTGCAAGTCCGGACCCTCCCCACCTTCTCCGTCTTTACCAGGCCGCTTTCCTCCAGCACCTGCAGGTGTTGAGCTACCGCGGTCAGCGTGATATCGAGCGGCGCCGCCAGCGCTGTCACTG
This sequence comes from uncultured Acidobacteriota bacterium, assembly GCA_963780655.1. Classification (GTDB taxonomy): domain Bacteria; phylum Acidobacteriota; class Terriglobia; order Bryobacterales; family Bryobacteraceae; genus CAWACP01. The sequence continues at coordinate 120,407 of CAWACP010000006.1, forward strand.
ACAGAGGCCGCTCGCTGAGCTTCTCCACGATCGCCCGGCGAGTGGGATCGCCGAGCGCGTGAAACACCCGGTAAACATCAGGAGCCGGGTTCGTCATCGTCCAGTTCCGCGGCGAGCTCATCGAGCAGCGTCCGCCATCCAGCTTCGAGCGCCTGACGGAAATCAGGCGCATCGGCGCGCCGCGCAGGCGTGGCATCGGCGGCGTCGTTCTGCGAAGTCACTCGCACCACCAGCACTGTTCGGTCGTCCTCCTGTTCGCCCTCACGTTCGACTTCGGCGTGCAGCGCCTGGACGATCTCGTCGAGCGGACGCCCCACCAAACTGCGAAGCGTATCGGCTACGCGCTCGAGGCCGAGGTCTGCATCCCGATCTTCGCCCGTTTCCACGACTCCGTCAGTCACCAGCGCGAAAACGTCTCCTGCCTCGCAACCAATCCGCCGCGGCGTGTATTCCGCGCCCGCGAACAGCCCCAGCGGAAACTGCGGGATGCAATGTCGAACCACGCCATGGCGACGGCGATAGTGGAGCAGTGGAACGTGCCCGGCTGAGATGTACTCCACCGCATTCGAGCCGTCGAACCGCAGCGCGGCGAGCGTCGCATACATGTTCGGCTCTTTCACCGCCGGCAGCACGCGGTTGACGTCGTTGAGGAGCTTCGCCAAAGGCTGGCCCAGCAGCAGACCATACCGCACGGCCGTCTTGATCATGCCCATCAGGATGCCCGCGCGGAGGCCATGTCCCGAGACGTCGGCGATCCATGCAGTCACGTTCGGGCCGTCGGCCACCAGGTCCACCAGATCGCCGCCCATCTCGTCCTTCGGAATGCTTTGCCCGTGGGCTTCGAGGGCCGCCCCAGCGTAAGTGATCGGGGGAACCAGCGTGGTCTGGATCTCGGCGATCATGACCGGTCCAGATCCGCCGCGAGGCTCTCGAGCAGCCCGCGCCAGCCGGTTTCGATCATCTTCGCGCCGTCCGGCCATTCCAGGAACGTTCCCTGATGCGTGCAGATCAGGTCGGTTCCCTTCTCTGCAGGCAACAGCTCGATGGTCAGCAGCGACGCCGAGATGCGCTTCTCGCCAAGGTCCATGGTCGACGCGGTGACGATGCGCTGGTTCGGCACAATGTCCTGATAGCGACCCTCGTTGGTGATGGACATGCCCGGCAGCGGCGAGCCTTCCGTGAAGCGGTAGCGGAGCAGTTCAGCGCCTCCGACGCGAAAATCTGACTGCCATTCTTCAATTTCGTGGTGCTCGCCCGTGGCGTACCATCGGCGCTTTTTGGCCGGGTCGGCAAACGCGGCAAAAACCCGCTCTGCTGGCTTTGGGTAGCTGCGCTCGAGAACGAAGGTGTTGTGAACAACTGATGGCTCTGTCATTGGATCTCCTTTGCCACTCACTTACTGAAGTGGTGACTTCAGTATCCTCCCGGCCACCGCGATTGTCAAGTGTATACTTCAGTATTTTAAAACCCTCCCCTTGTCAGACTAGGAGAACCTTGTTATACTTCTCCTAGGCTACCTAGGAGACCAATGGGCAAGACCGCCGACCTGCTTCCCGGAACTCTCGACATGCTGATCCTCAAGGCCGTGTCCCTGAAGCCCCTGCACGGCTACGGCGTCCTGCAGCGCATACGGCAGATTTCGGGCGAGGCGCTGGAGATCCCGCAGGGCTCTCTGTATCCTGCGCTGTACCGGCTGGAGCACCAGGAGCTGATCGCCGCCGAGTGGGGCCAGAGCGACAATAACCGGAAGGCGAAGTACTACACCCTGACCCCGGCAGGACGCCGCCGCTTAGTGGATGAGACGGACGGTTGGAACCGGCTCGCGTCCGCGATTGGCGCAGCGTTGAAGACTACACCGGAGGAGGTCTGACCATGCTGAGGCGCCTCCGTTCACTCATCCGCGTTCTCACGCGCCGGCGCGATTTTGAGGCCGGCATGACCGACGAACTGCGCTTCCACATCGAGGAGCTCACGGACGAGCTGGTGCGCTCCGGCCTGCCTCGCCAGGAAGCCGAACGCCGCGCCCGCATCGAGTTCGGCGGACTGAACACCATAGCGGAAGAGTGCCGGGAATCGCGCGGCCTACATTTGTTCGACGAGCTCCGGCGCCAGTGGTCCTGGTCGGCGCGATTGCTGCGCAGGACGCCCGGGTTCACCGTCGCCGCTTTGCTCACGCTCGCCGTATGCATCGGCGCGAATCTGACCATCTTCGCGGTCATCGATTCCATCCTGCTCCGTCCGCTGCCCTTCCCGCACGCCGGCCGGCTCGTGACCATGTACAACACGTATCCGAAAGCCGGCGTCGAGCGCGATGGTTCATCGGTGACCAACTATTATGAACGGCGCGGCCGCATTCCCGCCTTCGCCTCCCTGGCCATGTACCGCTTCGGCGCGGCCATCGTTGGCGAGCCCGGCTCATCGGAACGCGAACAGATCACGCGAGTATCTCCGGAATTCTTCGAGACGCTCGGGTCTGCTCTGGCGATCGGCCGCGCCTTCACCGAACCGGAGACCACCTACCAAACCGACAATGTCACGATTCTGACCGACGATTACTGGCGACAGCGTTTTCATCGCGACCCCAACGTGCTCGGCCGCCGGATTCGCGTTGACGGAGTGTCCACCATGGTGGTCGGCGTGTTGCGGCCGGACTTCCGCTTTCTCTCTTCCGAAGCCCGCCTCTACCTTCCTCTTGCATCCGATCCCGCACAGCGCGCGCCGCAGCAGCGGCACTCGGGAGGCAATGTCACACAGATCATCGCTCGTCTGAAACCGGACGCGAGCCTCAGCCAGGCGCAGGCGCAGATCGATGCGCAGAATGTGGCGCTGGAGAAGGATGATCCGCAGGCGCGTGAGATGGCCGAGGCCGGTTTCCGCACCGTCGTGCTGCCGCTCCATGCCGACCACGTCGCCGCGGTTCGTCCCACCCTGCTCCTGATGCAGGCCAGCGTCCTCGCGCTGCTGTTGATCGGTCTCGTGAACCTCTCGAACCTGCTGCTGGTGCGCGCAAATGGCCGAGCAAGGGAACTGGCGGTGCGCCGAGCCCTGGGCGCAGGGCCGCGCCACGTGATCAGCGAGGTGTTGGTGGAAACCACGATGCTCGCGGCGCTGGGAGCAGCGCTCGGAATCGCGGCCGGTGCCGCCGGAATCCGGCTGCTGGCCCTGCTCGGCGCCGATCGCCTGCCGCTCGGTTCGTACATCGCCTTCGACGCGCGAGCGGCATTCGTCGCGCTTGCCGGCGCCCTCGCGATCGGCATCCTGCTGGCGGCGCCCATCGCGTGGTTCAACACGCGCGCGCAGTCGGCAAACGCACTCCATTCCGGAACTCGCGGCGGAACCGCCGGCCGCGCTGCTCAGAGCCTGCGTGAGGCCTTCATCGTCGCCCAGATCGCCCTGGCATTCGTACTGGTGGCCGGATCGGGCCTGCTCGGGCTCAGCCTGAAACGCATTCTGGAAGTGCCGCCGGGGTTCCGTCCCGACCACACGCTCACCGGCCAGATCTCACTACCCTACAAGACGTACCGCGACGGAGCGGACCGCCTGGCCTTCAGCGAGAAGCTGATGGACAGAATCGGCCGGATGCCCGGAGTGGTGGCCGCGGGCGTCGCCAGCAACGTGCCTCTCAGCGGCTACAGCGGCAAGAGCGCGGCAACCGTGAAAGGCCGCGCCACACGGGCCGGAGAATCGCCGCGTGCAAATTACTCCTACTGGGTGGGCGGCGACTACTTCGACGCCCTCGGCTTCACGCTGCGCGCCGGGCGTTTCCTCACGGCCGCCGATTCCCGGCGTCCGCAGCGCGTCTGCCTGGTGGACGAAGACTTCGCGCGATACTACTGGCCGAATGCGAGCGCCATCGGCCAGCAATTGTTCGAAGGGTCCGAACAGGGGAAGGACTCGGACGCGTTCACGGTGGTCGGCGTGGTCGGCGCGATCAAACAGGCAGGGCTCACCGACGAAGCGGCACAGGGCGCGGTCTATTATCCGTATGTCTTTCGCGGCGACAACGATCTTTTCGTGGCCGTGCGGACGAGCCTGCCGCCGGAGTCTCTTTCACTGACGCTGCAGAAGGCGGTTCGCCAGATTGACCCCGACCTCCCGGTGAACGACATAAGGTCGATGGAAACCCGCATCGCCGACAGCCTGGTGCTACGCCGCTCGCCCGCGCTGCTGGCCGGTCTGTTTTCCGCCATCGCCGTGCTGCTCACCGCGATCGGAACTTATGGCGTGCTGAGCTATGCGGTGGCGCAGCGCCGCCGCGAGATTGGCGTCCGCATGGCCCTGGGCGCGCCGCCGGAGCAGATCCGCCGCCAGTTCCTTTCGCTCGCTCTGCGCCTGCTCGCTTACGGCGCCCTGTTGGGAGTGTGCGGAGCATGGCTTGCCGGACGAACCATACGAACCATCCTCTTTCACGTTCCCGCTTTCGACCCTGCGGTCGTCGGCGGCGCCGTAGCGCTGATCGGCCTGACGTCAATCGTAGCCTGTCTTCTTCCCGCGCGCCGCGCCGCGCGCATGTCGCCGGTGGAGGCGCTCGCGCAGGAGTAGGCACCGCTCGCACAGGGTCCGTGAAAAGACAGGATTCGCGCGGGTCCGACAGCCGACCCAACAGCATCCCCTGTGCGCAACCGCCCTGGCTTTTGCATGCTAATCTTTGAGCTACTATGCTGCGCAGCCAGGATTCGCACTCCCATAATTGCACGGTAACCTCGGATCCATGGTCCATTACGGCCGTTAGCGATGAGAAACTCCCGCCGCTGGGACCTGACATCAAAGCGCTGCTGGTCTGGCCGGTAATGGCGCGTTCGTTCTGGAGCCCGGAACGGCTTCCAGGGTCGCGCGAGGCGAGCCAGGTCCCGCCTCTCGGACTGCTCACCATCGCGGCCCTGTGTCCCGACACGTGGACGCTCCGGTTGATCGACGAGCAGGTCGAGCCGTTGCTCGATGAGCACCTGCGCGAGGCCGACCTCGTCATGGTCAGCGGCATGCAACTCCAGCGCAACGCGATACGCAGGATTCTGCAGCGCGCTCGCGCGCTCGGGAAGCGTACGATGATTGGCGGACCATACGCCAGCAGCCAACCGGAGGCTTTGCTCCCGTTTGCGGACCACGTCGTGATCGGCGAGCCCGACGCAGTGTTTCCGCAAATTGCGTCGTCGCTCGAGAACGGGACCGCTCCACAACGGATCGAGATCACGGAAAAACCCGACATGACGGGCGGCCCTGTGCCGCGGTTCGACCTTCTGAAAATGGATTGCTACGCCAACATGGCGGTCCAGTTTTCGCGCGGCTGTCCTTTCCAGTGCGAATTCTGCGACATCATCACGATCTATGGCCGGGTTCCCAGGACCAAAGAGCCGTCGCAGGTTTTGAAAGAGATGGACCGATTGTACGAGTTGGGCTGGCGCAAGCCGGTCTTCATTGTCGACGACAATTTCATCGGCAATCACAAACGCGCACTGGCGCTGGTGGAGCATCTCGAAGAGTGGTCGCGCGCCAGGGGCTTCCCTTTCCTGTTCACCACGGAAGCTTCGATGGATCTGGCGCAGCGGACGGCGCTGCTGGATGCCATGGTGAGAGCGAATTTCTTCGGCGTCTTCATGGGTATCGAGAGCGCGTCCGCGGAGGCGCTGAAGGAAACCAAAAAATTCCAGAATGTGCGCGCCGATCCGATCGCTTCTGTTCGCCTGATTCAGCAGAAAGGGCTGTGGGTCACCGCCGGCTTCATTATCGGGTTCGATTCGGACACGGAAGAAATTTTCGATCTGCAGCGCGACTTCGTGGAACGCGCGGCAATCCCGTGGGCGATGCTGGGACTTCTGCAGGCCCCGCCGACCACGCCGTTGTACCGCCGAATGCAGGAGCAGGGGAGACTGCTCGCGAACGACTACGCCACCCACTTTTCTCCGCCCAACTTTCGAACCGTAATCCCTCGTCGGGTGCTCATCAGTCGTTTTCGGGACACTCTGCTCGCACTGTATGAGCCGTCGGTATATTTAGCACGCGTTCTGCGCTCACTGGAGTACTGGGAGCCGCACGGCCAGAAACCTCCGGCTATGCCGGCGCGGGCGCTGCTGACGTTCGCACTGGCGATGCTCTGGCGCGATGGGATTGCCTGGAAGCATCGGAAGCACTGGTGGACTTACCTGTGGCGGGTGCGACGATGGAGGAACGATCCGATGAGACGATTCTTGTCGTTCGGCCTTCTGGCTTTGGCGCGTCATTTTATTGCTCATGCCGCTGACGTCGCCCGCGAACTGGAGACGCTGTTGGGTGAAGGAGGCGAGGAGCAACTTGTCTGGAAACCGCTGCCGGACGTAGTGCAGATCTCAAGCCGCTCCTGATTTGGAGAACTATTGGCGGGTAGTCGCGACCGTCAGGGAGCGGACCCTACCGCGTTTTTGCCGACCCCGGAAATTGCCCCGCACGGGACCGCGCATCAGCAAGCGGAGGCCCTCAACCTTTCCGGCGCTGCTGCACCACCCGCCACACCAGGTACACGACGATCGCGACGTTGATCACGAGCACGCCCACCCGCACGAACGTGAAGCGCTCGACGATCTCGTAGACCTCGAGCGGAATCAGCGCCGCGGTCGTGATCACGGTGAAATATTCAGCCCACGTCTGACGGAGCAGCAGGCCGACGCCCTCGGTCAGCAGGAGCGCCGAATAGAAGAACGTCCCGGCGCTGATCTCCTTCAACTGCTTTGGCGTGATCGGCAGCAGTTTGCCGATGAAACGATGAATGAGTTCGTTATCCGGATCGACTCGAATCAGTTCCACCCAGTGCTGCACCGTGGCGGCAACGTCTTTGTGCAGCAGCGAAAGCGCGCCGATGCCGGTGGCCAGCAGGAGCAAGCCTTTCAGGAGCTTGAAGATGCCGATGGCGATGATCGTCGCCCAACTCTCGTTCCGCTCAGACCTCATCAATCGAGGATAGTCGGTGAACGCCGCCTTCGGAAAGCGCCAATGCCAATAAGGGCGAGTCCAGCGATACCGAGGGTCCCCGGCTCGGGTGCTGCGTTCGGCGTGGGGGTGAACGCATAATCGGCAGTTACAGTCCCGGAAGGACCTCCGAAGATCAGGAGGCTCGTTGTGGTCGAGCCGGAGAACTGCACCACCGTCGGCGGCGGGATCGACAGAGTGAATGGTACCGTTCCCGTCCCAGTGAAGAGAGTGTTCGCACTCGAACCGAGATTCTCGGTGAGAACGCCGGACGACACAGGCAGCGGCGTGAAGGCGAAGATCAGCTGATTCGCCGGGATCGTGGTGGAGAACGCACCCTCTACCGGAACCGGAATTCCGCCGAATGTGAGCGCATCCTGACCCGTTACCGAGAGCGCTCCCGCGCCGGTGTTGAAGTCTTCGAATACGAATTGGAAGCTCTCGGAGAAAGTCAGCGTGACGGAATTCAGCGTCCCGTTTGCCGGATCGAACTGCGGCACGGAGGTCGTCTCCTGAATCGACCCGGTGGGAGAGCTGGCGAAGGAGAAGGGAACGGTCCTGATCTCGTCGGCGCGCGCGCACATTCCGCCCACGCTCGTCAGGGCTGCTATCACGGCTAACGCTGGCAATTTCACGGCTGGATTCCCTCCAACGGTGAAAGCGACGGCATGCCCCGGATTCCCTCAGAGTGGTGAAATGAATGCGCGACAGCGGCGTGTTCCTGCCGATGCCGGCTTTTCTCATGGCGCCATTATGCAGGCTCGCCAGACGCTTACGAAGTGATTCGCGAGAACCTGGACATCGGCAGGCCCAGCCACGTGTAGTTGATCTCTGACCGCCGCATCAACCGACAAACGCCGGGCCGGTTCCGGCAACCATCAACAACACACCACCTCGGCATCGGCAAGCTTTGCTTCGTCCACCGCGCCCACCGTCGCGCAGAAGTGTCCGCGCGCCCACATATGCTGACCCCGGTACTGCTTCCGCAACTCGGCGAACTCGCCTTGCAGATGGCGGGAGGAGCGAGCTTTGATGTATTGCGCCAGTTTCGCTGGCGCAGAATCGGTGGCGCCGACACCAGCAGGTGGATGGGATACCGCTCTCCGCAGATCACCGCCTGACGAGCCACACAGATCTGGCGTATCAGATCGCGCGTCCGCTTTCCTCTATTGTCGGAGGGATTAGGCGGCTGAAAGCGAACCGACTAAAAGGCGGTGGGCTTAGACCGGGCGATGGCGCTAAATAAACTCTCCGGCATTCCAAACGCGCATTGCTATCCAATAGCAGTTCGGTTAGTATATGGAGTCCTCGGAGGGACTTTATGCGAATACAGTTCAGCAGGGTTTTACTGCGCCAGTGGATTCCTTTCGCGTTTCTCGGCGTGGTTGTTGCGGGCACGGCAGTTGCACAGAGCAAAGTACAGCTTCCTGCGGTGAGCCTGGACCATCAATTCACGGGCGCCACACTTACTGGAACATGGGTAACACTCCGCGCCGAAAAGGTTGACTTCAAAGCTGACGGTACGGTTGGTTACCAAAAGTCGAGCGGCGAATCACGCCAGGGAATCTGGTCCGTTGCTAACGGAACGCTGTTGCTTATGTGGACCGGAACAGCAGCTTCGCCTCCCATCCTCATGACGGTAACGGCGTTCAACAATGATCGCTTCCGCGTCGTGAGTCTCGGCGGCAAAGCTCATGCAGAGTTCGTCAGGCAGTCTGCTCTCCAACCTGCTGATCTGGCGGCTCCTTCTCGCCCGTCCCGTTCCGCAACGGCGTCTTCGAAGCTGAAGACCTCGCTAAGCACCTCCATCAGGCCGTTGTCCAGCGATCCGCATCTGGACGACCATGGAGGGCCGGTGGCGGACAATCCAACTCTCCACGTCATGTATTGGGACTCCGACTGGGATTCGGCCCATTCCGACCCGCAGTTTAAACGGTCTAATATCGACAGCTGGCTCGGTACCTTTATGTCGAGTGACTATTTCGACAAGGGCTCGCAATACGGTATTGGCAGCGGAAGCTTTGGGGAATCGAACCAGAACTTTTTTCTTTTCCCCGATCCCGGGGGCACAACCGATTCGCTGTTAATCCACCTGTGGGCGACCGGGATGATCGAAACGCCCGGTACCGGCGTGCCCTATCCATGCTCGGACAATGACGTGTATAAGGTCATGCTGCCCAAAAGCACGACCATCGATAATGTACTCAATAAAACCTGCAGCTCGTTCGGTGCTTACCACCTTTTCGCGCCGATCCTCGTGCCTCCGTTTGTGTGCGGTTTGACCGATCTCGGCGGCGTGCGTTTCGTGCCGTACACCATCATCCCAGCCCAGTGCGCGACCCACAGCGCAGGGGACAATGGCTTCTACACGGATTTCGATGAACTCACAATGCTTATGAGCCATGAAACCGTAGAAGCAATGACCGATGAAATCGATTCTTTCGCAACCAGCATTCCGGTGATCGGAGATATCATCGGCGGCATCCTGGGCATACTTGACGTCGATCCCGCATGGTACGACAGCAACGCCGGCAATCTGTTTACTCAAAGCGAGGCAGCTGATATCTGCGAGAGTCCCAGAAACCCGGAGGTGTGGCTCAATAATTCACTGGTTGCCGCTTATTGGTCGAACAGCGACAACGATTGCGCTGCCGGACCCGGCGTTGTTCGAAACTTTACGCTGGGCCAGACGGGAGTGCCGGGTGGCACCCCGGTGCTGGTTAATTTCGACACCCGAACACCCAACGTCAACGCCGGTGGCGGCTTCACCATTCAGGTGGCTACGAATACAACGCACAGCTACAGCTATCCCAGCCCGGTGAACGGGCCGGCCGGCACGCGATATGTTACGAGCGAGCCGCCCGCCAGCGTTAACGTCACGGATACCTTCTCGGTTACGGCGTCATATGGGACGGAATACTTCCTGACCGTTTCGACCAATCCGGCGGCGGCCGCCGTGGGCAACGCGAGCCTGACACCGAGTAACTGGTACGATGCCGGGCCGTTTGTCATCCATGCAGATCAGGATGTAGCTGTCGCGGCCGGCGCCCGTTATGACTTCACGTCATGGAGTGGGAACATTTCCGGCAATACGCACGATCTTGCATTTACCCTTTCCGGGCCGACGAACGCAGTCGCAAACTACACTTTGCAGCAGCTGATCAACTTTGATGAGACCGGCATTCCTGGGGCAACTCCATGGCAGGTCACCGTTGAAGGGACGCCGCAGGCGGGACCATTTCCGGACTGGGTCAATAACGGCAGCACGATTCACTACTCGTATGAAGTCGTCGTTCCGGCCCTCACGCCGGGAACCTGCTACGTGCTGACGAGCGTCGTGCCCCCGTCTCCTTTTGTCGTCTCTGCTCCCGCTACGGTTCTCGGCACGTACGCGACACAATCAGTCCCCCAGTCGATTACGAATTACAAGTTGGTTGGTTCCCAGCCTGGGACGGGTGCTTTGAAATACCTGACGTACACCGCCGACCTGGTAAACTGCGGCACGGCTCTTGGCTCCGTAACAGCGAGACTGGCGAGCCTGGATCCAGCCATCGCCGTAGTTCCTGGCTTCCGGAGTCTTACGTTCTCACCCGTACCGGCCAACACTGAAGTTCCCGCGTCCGACACGTTCACGATTCTCGCGAATCCGGCTACCGTGGACTTCAGCAAGCTGCAATGGTCCTTCCGGACTTTCCCTGTACCGCCACAGGCGAACCCCGGTGCGCCGCAGGTCGTTAAAGTCGGCGTCACTGTTGCCCAGGACGGCAGTGGCTCAACGAACCCGAGCGGTGTGGGAACGCTGACCTACAGCTGGATACTCTCGGCGATTCCCGCAGGGTCGCGGGCGAGACTGGTGAATCCGACCAGTGCGGTCACGCAGTTCGTCCCGGATGTGGTCGGTTCGTATGTGCTCGTGCTGACCGTGAGCAATGGCACTGACACGAACAGCGCCAGCGTGACAGTGACGGCTACCCCCTGACGCCGGCGACTCCACTGGCAAGGCGAAGGCCCGCCCCTCGACAGGGAGCGGGCCTTTCATTTGGCAAGTGTGTTTAAGCGTTGACCAGAACCTGCTGATAGCGGCGGCCAGACGCGCAAACAGGTTCGTCACAAACCCCTCCTGAGAAGTGATTTCCGCAACACCCTGGTAGTTCAGTTCTCGGACTTCGCCGCAGGAGGCCGGCAGTTTCGCGGATTCGTTCCCCTGCCTGTGAATGCGCCAAATCTGCTCGGATTCCGTCCCTGAGTGAAATAAATCGCGCCTCGCCTCGGTTACAATACAGACAGCCCCCTCCCCCGCAGGTTCACCATGAGTTCTGATAAGCCATTCGTACACCTGCATTGCCACACCGATTACTCGCTGCTCGACGGAGCCTGCGAGATCGGCCAGATGATGGATCTGGTCGCTGCTCAGAACATGCCGGCGGTCGCCATGACCGATCACGGCAACCTCTTCGGGGCCGTCGAGTTCTACAATAAGGCGCGCGACAAGGGCGTCCACCCGGTCATCGGCTGCGAGGTCTATGTCTCGCAGCAGGGCCTCAAAACCCGCAGCGACACCGACCGCTACAACCACCTCGTCCTGCTCTGCGAAAACCAGGAGGGCTACCGAAACCTCATCCGTCTGGTCTCAACCGGCTTCCTTGAAGGCTTCTATTACAAGCCGCGCATCGACAAGGACCTGCTCGCGCAGCACTCGAAAGGCCTCATCTGCCTCTCCGCCTGCCTCCGCGGCGACGTGAACGAGACGCTTCTCGCGAATCGCTATGAGGAGGCGCGCCGGATCGCCCACGAATACCAGGACCTCTTCGGCCGCGGCAACTTCTTCCTCGAGATGCAGGACCACGGCCTCGAGAAGGACAAGATCCTCCTCCCCGAACTGCGCCGCCTGGCCGCCGAGAGCCGTATCCCCGTGGTGGCCACCAACGACGCGCACTACATGAAGCGCAGCGATGCGCGCGCGCACGAAATCCTGCTCTGTGTCCAGACCGGCAAAACCATGAAGGACACGCAGCGGATGAAGTTCGAGTTCCCCGAGTTCTACCTCAAAACCCGCCAGGAGATGCTCAGCCTTTTCGGCGACATGGAGGACGCGCTCGACCGCACCTGGGACATCGCCCAGCGCTGCCACGTCAAGCTCGAGAAAGTCGCGGAGCCGTTCCCGAAGTTCGACGTCCCCGAGGGTCACACCACCGACACGTATTTCGAATACGTCGCGCGCCAGGGCTTCGAGCGGCGGCGGCCGAGGCTGGAGGCCATGCGCGCTGCCGGCGCGCTGCGCTGCGATCTGGCCGAATACGCCGACCGGCTCGACCGTGAAATCCACATGATCCAACAGATGAGGTTTTCCGGCTATTTCCTTATAGTATGGGACTTTATCCGTTTCGCAAAGGAGGAGAAGAAGATCCCCGTCGGCCCCGGCCGTGGCTCGGCCGCAGGCAGCCTGGTGAGCTATGCGATGGACATCACCGATATCGACCCCCTGCAGTACGGCCTGCTGTTCGAGCGCTTCCTCAACCCCGAGCGCATCAGCATGCCCGATATCGACATCGACTTCCATACGCGCCGCCGCGGCGAGGTGATCCAGTACGTCACCGAGAAGTACGGGCGCGAGCAGGTGGCCCAGATCATCACCTTCGGAACGCTGGGGGCGCGCCAGGCCATCAAAGATGTCGGCCGCGTGCTCGACATGACCTTCGGCGAAGTTGAGCGCGTCACCAAGCTCGTCCCCAACCAGCTCAACATCAAGCTGAAGGAAGCCATCAAACAGGAGCCCGGCTTCAACGAAGCGGCGAAGCAGGACCCGCGCGTGAAGGAAGTTTTGGAGGTCGCCCAGACGATCGAGGGCATGTCGCGCAACTGCTCCATGCATGCCGCCGGCGTGGTCATCTCGCCCGTTGCGCTGAAAGAACTGGTCCCGCTCTATAAAACGAACAAGGACGAAATTGTTACTCAGTACGACATGGGGGGCCTGGAGAAACTCGGTCTCCTCAAGATGGATTTCCTTGGGCTCACCACGCTCGACATCATCCAGGATGCGCTCAGCCTCATAGAAAAGCACCAGGGCGTGAAGATCGTTGTCGAAGATCTCCCGCTCGATGACAAAGCGTCGTACGAAATCTTCGGCCGCGGACTGACCAGCGGCATCTTCCAGTTCGAATCGCGCGGCATGCGCGACATCCTGCGTAAATCGCAGCCCAGCCGCGTCGAGGATCTCTGCGCGCTGAACGCGCTCTACCGGCCTGGCCCCATTCAGGGCGGCATGGTGGACGACTTCATCGAGCGCAAGCACGGGCGTCGCCAGGTGACCTACGATTTCCCGGTCCTGAAAGAGGTCCTTGAAGAAACCTACGGCGTCATCGTGTATCAGGAACAGGTGATGCAGATCGCCAACCGTCTGGCGGGCTACTCGCTCGGCGAGGCCGACATGCTGCGGCGCGCCATGGGCAAGAAGAAGCTGGAGGAAATGGCGAAGCATCGCGACCGTTTCGTCCAGGGCGCGAGCGAGCGAGGCCACAACGAGAAGAAGGCCGGCCACATCTTCGACCTGATGGAGCAATTCGCCGGCTACGGCTTCAACAAATCGCATTCAGCCGCTTACGCGTTCGTCGCCTACGTCACCGCGTACCTGAAGGCGCACTACCCGGTGGAGTTTATGTCGGCGCTGCTCACCTCCGAAACGGGTAACACCGCCAAGGTAGTGAAGTACATCAACGAGTGCCGCGAGATGGGCATCCCGGTGTTACCGCCAGACATCAACTCGAGCGACAGCGAGTTCACGCCGGCGTCCACTGGCCAGGGCGCCAAGGCGATTCGCTTCGGCATGTCGGCTATTAAGAACGTCGGACCCACGGCGGTGGAATCGATGATCCGCGCGCGTGAGGAAGGCGGCCCGTTCCGCACCCTCTATGATTTCTGCGAGCGCGTGGACCTCACCGTCGCCAACCGCAGAATCCTCGAAAACCTGATCAAGGCCGGCGCCATGGATTCGCTGCAGGGCAATCGCGCGCAGCTCTGCGCCATCATCGATCCGGCGATGGAGACCGGCCAGCGCGCGATGCGCGATCGCGCGAGCGGCCAGACCGGCCTGTTCGGGATGAGCCTGGACGAGTCGGAACACATCGAGACACCCCTGCCGCCTCTGTTCGACTGGACGCCCGCCGAGAAACTCTCCGGCGAGAAGGAAGTGCTCGGCATCTACGTCAGCGGCCATCCGCTGGACGCGTTCGACGACCGTATCCCGGAGCTGTGCGACCACCGCACGGACGATCTCGAAGGGCTCGGCCGCGGCGTTGAGGTCAGGCTCTGCGGCATGTTCACGAACATCCAGCGAAAACGGAACAAGGAACAGAAGCTATGGGCGTCCATGCAGCTCGAGGATCGTACCGGCGCGGTGGAGGCGATGGTCTTCACCACGCAGTACGACCACCTGCTCAGCTTCCTGGTGGAAGACAAGCCCATGTTCGTGCGGGCCATGGTGCTGCCCGAGGACAACGGTCCGCCGAAGCTGTCCATTCAGGACATCGTGCCGCTGGAGAACGCGCGCGTGAATCTGCCTTCGCTGATCTCCATCCGCATTCCCATCGGCAACAACGGGCACGATCGCGCCGCCGAGCTGACCTCGTTGTTCGCGCGCAAGCGCGGTGAAACCGAAGTGCGGCTGCGTCTGGAGAAGGCTCGCGATTTCTCGGTAATCATGGACGTGCCCGCGCGCGTCCGGCCGGACAAAGAGTTCAAAGCCGAGATCGAGCGCATCTGCGGCCCCGAAGCGCTGGAAATCCTCGCCACGTGATGTGGCGCAGACGATCGGGGTTTGTCGTCTGCGATTGCTGACGGGACGCCGGCAGGCCACAAACACCGATGGCCTGCCCCACGGGCGAAAATGTCCCGTCAACAATACGCCCGAGTTGAACGTCATTCCTGCAGAGCAATATGGCTTCCCTACGCGTCATCGCATATGTAAGCGTTGATCCTGGGCTGGCTCGCACTCTGTGCTTATTTCATGTCCGACTTTCTAAAGCGGCCGTTCCTGCCCACTTATGGCTGGACATCTCTCGGCCTGGTCCTCATCTGGGCAGCCGCGCTGCTTGCTGAGCGGCTGCACCGCATGTGGACTCGCCGGCTGAAGTAAACACCCCTTGACCACCCCCGCCGCTCACACGTCTTAAAATCAATGACAATGCTCGTAAAATTCCAGCGAACCCTGATTGTGGCCCTCGCCGCGGCCGTGGCGCTCTCGGCGCAGTCGCTCGCCGATTTCGAAAAGCGCGTCACCGAGTTCACGCTCGCTAACGGTCTGCACTTCATCATCGTCGAGCGGCATGAAGCGCCGGTGGTCTCCTTCCACTCCTACGTGAACGCCGGTTCGGTGGACGATCCGAGCGGCGAAACCGGCATTGCGCACATGTTCGAGCACATGGCCTTCAAGGGCACGCCCGAGATCGGCACGAAGAATTATCCCGCCGAGCGCGCGGCCATGGATGAAGTGGAGCGCATCTACGACCAGTACGACGCCGAGCGGGCGAAGGGTAAGAAGGCCGATCCCGCAAAACTCAAAGACCTGCAAGCGACCCTGCACGCGGCCATGGAAAAGGCAGATTCGTACGTGATCCCCAACGCCTATCCCGAGGTAATCGAAGAAAACGGCGGCTCGGATATGAACGCGAATACGGGCGTCGACGCGACGCAGTTCTTCTACAGTCTGCCCTCCAACCGCCTTGAGCTCTGGTTCCTGCTGGAGGCCGAGCGCTTCGCCGAGCCGGTGTTCCGTGAGTTCTACAAGGAGCGGGACGTGGTCCGCCAGGAGCGGCGCGAGCGCGTGGAGTCCGATCCCCAGGGACTGCTGGTGGAAGCGCTTCAGGCAACCGCGTTCGAAGCTCATCCATACCATCAGCCGTCCATCGGTTGGGCCAGCGATGTCGAGAATTTCCGGCTCAAGGAAGCGGTGGCGTTCTATAAGAAATACTACGTGCCCGCGAACATCACGATCGGCATTGCCGGTGACGTGAATCCGAAACTGGCGCGCGAATACGCGGAGAAATATTTCAGCCGCATTCCGGCCGGCCCCATGCCGTTCGGGGTGCGCACTGTGGAACCGCCGCAGTCCGGACCGAAACGCGTCGCGGTGGAGTCGCCGAACCAGCCCGTCGAAGTGCTCGGCTTCAAGCGGCCCGATCAGAACGACCCCGACGATCCGGTGTTCGACGTGATCCAGGAGGTCCTGTCCACCGGCCGGACGTCGATGATGTACAAAGACATGGTTCGCGACAAGCAGATCGCGCTCGCGGCCGGAGCGGCTTCCACGTATCCCGGGGGCAAGTATCCCAATTTGTTTGTGCTCTTCCTCGCGCCCAATCTGGGGCACACGGTGGAGGAGAACGAGAAGGAGTGCTTCACTATCCTCGATCGCCTGAAAACGCAGAAGGTGGACGATGAAACGCTGAAGCGCGTGAAGACGCGGGTGCGCGCTAACCTGATTCGACAGCTCGATAACAACGCCGGCCTGGCATCGGAGGTGACTCAATACTACGTGGCCTATGGCGACTGGCGGAAGATGTTCACCGGCCTTGACGAGATCGACCGCGTTACCGCCGACGACGTGCAGCGCGTCGCGCGAAAGTACTTCGTTCCCGAAGGCCGCACGGTGGCCTTCATGACGCTGCCGCCCCAGCACGAAGAGGGCGCGGGGGCGAAGCCATCCACCAATCAACCCGCGCAGCCCGGACAGCCTGGCCCCTCCTCGGTTCCGAACGAGCCGGCGCCGACAACGCCCAAACCCGGACAGCCGCCCACGCCGAATCCGGTTTCGCCGCCTGCTCCCGGACCGACCAACCCCACGCCCGCCCCCACCGCTCCTGGCGGCGTGGGCCAGCCCACGGCGCCCGCCCCGGATAAAGGAGAGACGAAGTGAAGCGGACATACCCCTGGCCGCGGCGCGCGCTGCTGCTGGTCTCCATCGTTGCCGTCGTCGCGTCCGCGCAGACCGAGGTTCACAAGGCGCCGCCTCCGTTCCCCAACTGGGAAACGCTTAAGTTTCCACCCTTGCCGTCGCTGAAGATCCCGACGCCCGAGGAGTTCACGCTGCCGAACGGCATGCGCGTTTACCTGCTGGAGGACCACGAGCTGCCGGTCATCAGCGGCATCGCCCTTGTTCGCACCGGCAACCTTTTCGACCCGCCCGATAAGATCGGTCTGGCCGGTATTACCGGCGACTCGATTCGCTCCGGCGGCACCCGCAAAATGACGGGCGATCAAATCGACACCGCGCTGGAGAACGTCGCCGCGTCGGTGGAAAGCGAAATCGGCGAGAGTAGCGGCTCCGTCTCGTTCAATTGTCTGAAGCAGAACACCGGCGCCACGCTCTCCATCTTTCACGACGTGCTGACCGAGCCTGAGTTTCGGGAGGACAAAATCGACCTGCTGAAGAAACAACTGCACAGCGCCATCTCCCGCCGCAACGACGATCCGTCCGGCATCGCCAATCGCGAGTTCACCAACATCGTTTATGGCCGGCAGACGCCGTACGGCTGGACGATGGAACACGCCAACGTCGATAACATCCAGCGTGCGGACGTCATCGCCTTCTACAAGCGATACTACTTCCCTGCAAATATCCTTCTGGGCATTTACGGGGATTTCAACGGGGCCGAGATGCGTGAGCGCCTTACGCGTCTGTTCAGCGACTGGAACTACACGCAGCCGCCCGTGCCGAAGTTCCCGCCCGTAGAAAAGAAACCGGAGCCCGGTATCTATCTGGCGGTGAAAACGGACGTCAATCAGACTTTCTTCTCCGTTGGTCATCTCGGCGGCGTCCTCAACGACAAGGACTACCCGGCGCTCGCGGTGGCGTCCGACATCCTGGGCAGCGGCTTTTCCAGCCGCCTCTTTCGGCGAGTGCGGACGAAGCTCGGCTACGCGTACAACATCTTCGGCCAGTGGGGCGCCAATTACGACCATCCGGGCTTATTCGAAATCTCCGGCAGCACGCAATCGCAGTACACCATCGAGACGCTCCAGGCGATCCGCGAAGAGATCGAGAGAATGCGCACCACCGAGGTGAGCGACCAGGAGCTGAAGGTGGCGAAGGATACCGTGGAGAACAGCTTCGTGTTTCTGTTCGACCGCCCATCCAAGACCCTGCGCCGAGTTCTGACCTATGCGTACTACGGCTATCCGAAAGATTTCGTCTTCCGGTTCCAGAAGGGCATTCAGGCCGTCACCAAAGCCGACGTGCTGCGGGTGGCGCGCGACTATTTCGCGCCGAAGGACCTGACCTATGTCGCGGTCGGCAACCCGCCCGATTTCAAAAAGCCGCTCAGTGAGCTGGGCCTGCCCGTCCAGCCCATCGACCTGACCATTCCCGAGCCGCCGAAGCAGGCGGCGAAGGCCACGCCGGAATCGCTGGAACAGGGCCGGTCTCTGCTGGCCGAAGCTCAGAAAGCCATGGGCGGCGGGGACAAGCTCGCCGGCGTCAAAGACATACGAATGCACATGAAGGCGCATATTCAATCTCCGGGAGGCGCCATGGCTGTTGACGAGAACACCACGTTCATTGCTCCTCGGGCAATACGCCAGGAGCTGGTGCTGCCGTTCGGGAAAATCATTGTGTACTCCGACGGCCAGACCGGCTGGATGTCCACGCCGCGCGGCGTGGCGCCCATCCCTCCGCCGGTGCTGCAGCAGGCGAACGGCGAAACCTTTCGAGACCTGCCGACCCTGGTTCTGAGCGGCCGCGACCCTGACCGCACCGTCAACGTGGTTTCGCCCGATACCGTCGAGATCACCGGCAAGACCGGCGAGGAGGTCCGCCTGGCCATCGACCCGGCCACGCACCTCCCGGCGAAGATCGTCTATCGCGAGGAGCAGCAGAGCGGTCCGGCAACGGTTGAGGAAACGTTTTCCGACTGGCGGGACGTCAATGGAATTAAGGTCCCGTTCCACCTGACCATCACGCAGGATGGGAAGCCGTTTGGCGATGGCACGGTTGACGATTATCGCATCAACACGGGCGTGACCCTCCAGGACCTCAGCAAAAAACCATGAACATTCGACTCACCGCCGCGGTTGTGCTGCTCAGTGCAGCCGTCCATGCCGAGACAACATTCGAACACGGTAAGCGCATTGTGGACGCGGCCATTCAGGCGCTGGGCGGCAACAACTTTCTGACCATGCGCAATCGCGCGGAGAGCGGGCGCGCTTACTCTTTCTATCGCGAGAAGCTCACCGGCCTGGCCGTGGCCACCATCTACACCGAATACGTCGCCACTTCCAATCCGAAAGATCTCGCCGTGCGTGAGCGCGAAGCGTTCTTCGCGAAACCGGGCCAGAAGAAAGAAGAGTATGCCGTGCTGTTCACCGACAAGGACGGCTACACGCTCACCTGGCGAGGCGCGCGCCCGCTGGCCGAAGACGTGTTCCCGCGCTACGCCGAAACCACGCGGCGCAATTTCTTCTACATCGCTCGCATCCGGCTCAACGAGCCGGGCATGACCTTCGAATGGAAAAGCTCTGACGTGGTGGACAACCGGCCGGTGGATCTTGTCGACATTACGGACGCCGATAACCTCACCACTACCGTGTACTTCGACCAGACCACGAAACTGCCCAATCGCCAGGTCTTTTCTCGCATGGATCCCGATACCAGGGACCGCTTCGAGGAAGTGACTATTTTTTCCAAGTACCGTGACGCGGGCGACGGCGTGATGTGGCCATACGACATTCAACGCCTGCGCGACGGCGGGATCATCTTTCAGATCTATTCGGACAGCGTGAAAGTAAACCAGGACCTTTCGGGCAATCTCTTCATGCTGCCGTCGGATACCAAGATACTGAACCGCGAGTAAACGCGTGCAGGCTAAAGCCTGCTCTACAATCGGCAACAGTAGAGCAGGCTTTCAGCCAGGCTTTCAGCCAGGCTTTCAGCCTGCAGTCCGTGTCTTCGGCTGCTCCGCTGATCCCCCCAGCAGGCACGCCGCTGAACACTGGTGTTCCGGGAACAGAACGGCGAAGCTCTCAGATAATTCCTCTACGGCCTCGGCCTCTGTGCTGAATTCGCCGCCTCCGCTCAGCGCGAATCCGCGGCGCTGGCTTACCCAGCAACCGTCGCCCGAGCGCTCAATCCAGATTTCCACCGGCCCGTCATCGGTCTGATGTAACTGCCAGAAGGTCACGTTCGGCTCCGAACGGCGCAGGGTGGTTTTCAACGTAGACAGGAAGACGTCAACCGTGTGAAGACGCTGGCGGCATTCTTCACAAATGAGGATGTGTTCTTCCACGGCGGGAAGACGGTCGTCCGGGAGGCGGTTCAGTGCGAACAGCTCCAGGACTTCGTCGTCGACGTGGCTCACTCGATTATTATGGACGTTCATTTACTTATGCGTGTTTCGCGCGCACGCGCCTTTGTGGGATGCAATTAGTTTTTTCTGTCTAATAGTAATGTGAGTACAGCTACCACGATTCGACCCGGAATCATTCAAACGGGCGAAGCTGTTCTGCGCGCCACAGCGCGGCCGCTCAGCCGCGAAGAAATCCTCAACGCCGAAACCGCTGCACTGATCGAAGCTATGCGAGAGACCATGAATACGGCTCCCGGCGTAGGTCTCGCCGCGCCTCAGGTGGGCGTTCCGCTGCGCATCGCAGTCATCGAGGACAAGGCGGAATACATCGAGAAGCTGCCACCCGGACAAGCCGAAGAGCGAGGGCGCCGGCCCATTCCCTTCCATGTCATTATCAATCCTGTGCTGACCGTTGTCGATCCCGCGCCGGCACAATTTTTTGAGGGCTGCCTCAGCGTCGCCGGCTTCACGGCCATCGTCGCTCGTGCCACGCGCATCCACGTCGATTGCCTCGATCACCGCGCGGAACCGCTGGCCATCGACGCCGATGGCTGGTATGCGCGTATCCTGCAGCACGAGATCGATCATCTCAATGGGATCCTCTACATCGACCGCATGAAGAGTCGCTCCTTCTGTACGGCAGCCAACTATGAAAAGTACTGGAAGCAACTCTCCGTTCCTGAGTTTCAGGAGCGGATCGCATGATTCGCGGTTTGTGCGTTGCCTCGATATCCTTATCGATTGGATGGGCGGCGACTTTAGCCGAAGATTCGCGGGCGGCGCTCGCTGCCCGCGCCGCCAGCGGTAAAGAGGTTGGAGTAATCCTGGCGGTTATCGACGCGAAAGGCTGCGACGTTGCCGCTTACGGCAAGGTGGCGAAGGACCGTCCGCAGGCCCCCAACGCCGACACTGTGTTCGAGATCGGCTCCATCACCAAGGTGTTTACGTCGCTCCTGCTGGCCGACATGATCGAGCGCGGCGAAGTGAGGCCGGACACGCCGGTGGCCGACCTGCTGCCCAAAACCGTCAGGGTTCCATCGCGCAACGGCCGTCAGATTACGCTGCTCGACCTTTCGATGCAGATATCGGGACTGCCCCGCATTCCCTCCAACATGAGTCCAGCCGACGCTGCGAATCCCTGGGCCGACTACACGCCGCAAAAGCTCTACGACTTCCTTTCGGGCTATACGCTGAAACGCGATCCCGGAGAGCAATATGAGTATTCGAATCTGGGCGCCGGTCTTCTCGGCTACGCGCTCGCGCTCAAAGCCGGTATGAGCTACGAGCAACTGGTGCGCCGGCGCATTCTCGAGCCGCTGGGCATGAACAGCACCGGTATCACGCTGACGGCGGACCAGAAAGCGCGGCTCGCTCAGGGCTACAACATGTCGGTGAACCCGGCTAAGAACTGGGATTTCGACGCGCTGGCGGGATGCGGAGCCCTGCGATCCACGGCCAACGACATGCTGACGTTCGAGGCCGCCGCAATCGGCCTGAAGGATACGCCCCTGAAGTCTGCGTTCGGGCGCATGCTCTCGGTGCGGAAGGAAACGGGAATGCCCGGCGTGCAGATTGCCATGGCCTGGCACATCCTCAACAGATTCGGGACGGACATCGTGTGGCATAACGGCGGAACCTACGGGTACCGGTCGTTCACAGGGTTCAATCCGGCCACGAAGACCGGGGTGGTCGTGCTCTCGAATACGTTCTTCGATAACGACGATGTCGGCGTCCACACGCTCGATAGCCGCTACGGGCTGGCCCCGCAGCACTGAAACGGCGGCAGCCCGCGTGAGTCCAACGACTTATGATCCAACGCATGATCGGCCGCACGGGTGTTCAGGTTTCCGCTATCGGTCTGGGCGGTTTCCATATAGGCAACCGGAAACTGAAAGAGAAAGACGCACTGTCGCTCGTTCGCGCCGCCATCGACCGCGGCATCACCTTCATTGACGATTCCTGGGACTACAACGAAGGCGAGAGCGATCGCCGCTACGGGAAGGCCCTGCAGAACGGGTATCGCGAGAAGGTCTTCCTGATGACGAAGATCGACGGCCGGAACCAGAAGACGGCCGCGAAGCAGATTGACGAATCACTGAAGCGCCTCAAAGTGGACCATCTCGACCTCCTGCAGCATCACGAGGTGATCCGGTTCGAGGACCCCGACCGCATCTTCGCCGAAGATGGCGCCATGAAAGCCGTGCTCGACGCGCAGCAGGAGGGCAAGATCCGGTTCATTGGCTTCACCGGCCACAAGGACCCGCACGTCCACCTGCACATGCTCAAAGTAGCCGAGCAGCACGGGTTTCGGTTCGACGCCGTGCAGATGCCGCTGAACGTCATGGACGCGCATTACCGCAGCTTCGAGAAGCTCGTTTTGCCCGAGCTGGTGAAACAGCAGATCGGCGTGCTCGGGATGAAGAGCATGGGCGACGGGGTCATCCTGAAGAGCAGGACGGTGACGGCCATCGAGTGCCTGCACTACGCGCTCAGCCTGCCGACGTCGGTGGTGATCACAGGCATCGACAGCATGGAACGGCTCGACCAGGCCATCGAGGCCGCCGACACGTTCCAGCAGCTGAGTGAGCAGGAGCGCGCGGACATCCTGCGACGCTCGGCCCCCGCCGCCGGCCAGGGCCGGTTCGAGCCGTTCAAAACCACCACCATTCACGACTCGACGGCCGAACACCGCGAGTGGCTGGGTGAGGAAGCTGAAGAAGCCGTTCAGCTCGCCGGCAAGGAGTGACTGTGGCGTGGCCTTCAGCCCATCAGCGTTAAGAAAGCCCGGGCGGCTGCCGACGCGGGCGTTTGCTGGCGCAAAGGGGTATATCGGTCTGTCGTAGAATCACGAAATGCAGCAGACTGTGGCGATCCTTGGCGGCGGAGTCGCAGGACTCAGCGCGGCCCATGAGTTGGCCGAGCGCGGCTTTTCGGTGCGGGTTTATGAGCGAAAGCCGGTTTGGGGGGGCAAGGCCAGGAGCATTCCAGTTCCGGGTTCGGCCCGCGATGGCAGGAGGCCGCTTCCTGGGGAGCACGGCTTCCGATTCTTTCCCGGTTTCTATAAGCATGTCACCGACACGATGCGCCGCATCCCCTACGGCGCAAATGGCAACACATTCGACAATCTCACGGTGGCGACGCGTATCCTGCTGGCGAGGTCTAACCAGGCTGAAATCACATGGCTTGCCCGTTGCCCTGGCTCGTTGGATGATTTCCGGGTCGCTCTTCAGGAGTTGTTCACGCCGCTGGGCGTCCCGGTGGACGAATTGAGCTACTTCATCGACCGCCTGTTGATCGTAGCCACGAGCTGTTCCGAGCGCCGTTTTGCGGAATTCGAGAACATCGCATGGTGGGATTTCATTACGGCGTCAAAGATGTCGAAGGCCTACCAGGCCTACTTAGGGGAAGGCCTTACGCGCTCGCTGGTCGCTATGCGCGCCGAAGAGAGCAGCACGCGGACAGTCGGCTGCACTCAATTGCAGCTTCTGTACGGCCTGATCTGCCCGGATCGCGTTTTCGATCGTCTGCTATCGGGTCCGACGGACGATGTCTGGATCGATCCCTGGATTGATTATCTGGAGAAACTCGGTGTGCAATTCTGTCCCGGAAACCGCGTGGTGGAGATCGAAACGCTTGGTAGACGAGTAGCCGGCGCAATCGTGGAGACCGCGTCCGGCCGTTCTACGATCACGGCGGACTACTATATCGCGGCGCTTCCGGTAGAGGTGATGAGCGCGATGATGACGGATGAGCTAAAGGACGCTGCCCCATCCCTCGCCAACCTGGACAAGTTGGAGACGCGGTGGATGAATGGAATCCAGTTCTATCTTGCTCAGGATGTACCGTTGGTGAACGGTCATGCGATCTACCTGGACTCTCCCTGGGCGCTCACCTCCATATCGCAGCGGCAATTCTGGACCAACGTTGACTTTTCGCAACTCGGCGACGGCACGGTGCGCGGGATCCTCTCGGTGGACATTTCCGAGTGGCAAGCTGCAGGGGTGGTATATGGCAAGAGTGCGCAGGAGTGCACCGCCGAGCAGATCAGGGAGGAGGTGTGGACGCAACTCAGGCAGCACCTGAACGTTGGTGGCGCCGCACCGATAGCCGATTCGAACCTGGTTGCCTGGTTCCTCGATCCGGACATCGAATTCCCTAATCCGAGCGCGGCAACAAATGCCGAACCATTGCTGATCAACACCGCGGGATCGCTGCAATATCGACCAGAAGCGCAGGTGGAGTTGCAGAATTTGTTTGTGGCTTCGGATTACGTGCGTACCTACACGGATATCGCCTGCATGGAGGCGGCCAACGAAGCTGCGCGCCGCGCGGTGAACTGTCTGCTCATTTCCGCCGGTTCCACCGCCGGCGCGGCTCAACTGTGGCCGCTGGAGGAGCCGGCATTCCTCAAACCACTTCAGGAGGTCGATCGGATTCGGTTCGGGTTGAGCCTCCCGCATCATTTGGCCTCTGGCTCTTAGGCCGAGAGCGAATGAAGGACATCTCGAGGCTCCCGAAATGGGGAAGGCCGGGCGAGTAGCTGGCGATAACAGCCCTTCTCTCCGATAAACTGCGAGAGATAACAAACGGCAGCTCTGTATCGAGCGGCGCTATAGAGTCCGTGTGGAGTCGAGGTGTGACGCGGTGGTTTAGAGGAGGCCTATCTGTTGACCGGCCCTTTCGGCTGCCGGTGCCTCACTAGCCCCTCATGCCCCGTTTTCACACCCCGCTCATCGAACCGGACAGGCGGTTTTCCCGCATCCGGCTCTCGGAGAAAGGCTCACGAGGTTGCCCACGGAAAGTTGCAGGTCCGCGCGGTCAGGCGGACTAAACCAAGCTCCTCGTGCAGGGCCGATTCCGGAAACCGCCCGGTCGCCGGCCAGGACACTTTGTGCTTAGCGCACAACCACTGGCGTAGCCGTTTGCGGGCGTGTTGCTCCACCGCCCGGTAGGCCTTGCTGACCGGACCCAGACAGAAGTAGTTGGCCCAGCCCACCATCATCCGGTTGAGCTTGCCCACTACCTTTCCCTGATCCAGCAGGGTTTTGTTCCGCCCGGTTTCGCTGCTGATCGCCTCACAGATGCGGATCACCCGCTTCTTTGACGGCGCCGTGCCCAGATAGGCCCGCCCCGTTTGCGGCGAGTAACAGCGTCCGAACGTGTACCCCAGAAAATCGAACTTCTCTTCCGGCAGCCTGCAGACCCGCGTCTTCGTCTCGTTCACCGTCAGCTTCAGCTTCTGCATGATGACCCCCATCGCGGCCAGCGCTTCTTCCGCACTCCCCCGACAGCAGATCACCAGATCATCGGCATAGTTCACGATGTACGCCCTCCAACGCTTCTCGTACCCGAGCTGCTTCCAGCCGAGTACGAACCGGCGCATGTACAAATTGCTCAGCAGAGGACTGATCGGAGATCCTTGCGGAGTGCCCCGACCTTCATCCCGATTACGCGTACTACGATGCTTCCTTCCGTGCTCGTCCGTTTC
This sequence comes from uncultured Acidobacteriota bacterium, assembly GCA_963780655.1. Lineage (GTDB taxonomy): Bacteria > Acidobacteriota > Terriglobia > Bryobacterales > Bryobacteraceae > CAWACP01. The sequence goes on from CAWACP010000006.1 coordinate 146,168, forward strand.
CTCAACCGGAGCTTCCAGCCACATCCTGATGAGATGCAGCATGGCTCCGTCAACGACCCGGCGAGCCACCGACTTCATCAGTTCGGCATGCGGAATCGAGTCAAAGTAGCCGGATAAATCTGCGTCGACAATCTCTCCATGGCCCGTGTTGATCAGCTTATGGACGCGTTTTACGGCGTCCAATGGGCTGCGGTCGCTTCGATAGGCGTACTGTTCCGGCTGCAGATCGGCCTCGAATATCGGCTCGAGCACCAAAACCGCCGCCGTTTGCACCGTCCGATCCCGGATAGTGGGGACGCCTAACGGCCGCTGCTTTCCATCCGGCTTGGGGATCCATACCCGCCTCACCGGTTGGGGTCGATAAGTTCGATTCTTCAGCTCCTGCGCCAGTTCGTCCAGCCATCGCTCCACGCCGTATTCCTCGATGTCCTCGAACCTCTGTCCATCCACCCCGGCCGCTCCGCCATTGGCTCGGCAGCATTGGTAGGCATGGCCCAGAACATCCTTCCGGTACACCTTGTCATACAGCGCGTAGAAGCGGAAACCGGGCGATCCCTTCGCTTTGTCGTGCAACGCCGTCTGCAGCTTCTGAACACTTACTGGGGTTGTTAGATTCATCATCAATCCCTCGGTCCCTCATTGCTTGTTGCGTCTCCTTTCAACTGAGGTCCCTTCCCTCCCCCGGCATTACCCGGCTTCTCCGGTACTACGGACCTCTCCGCCACCCCGGACGGCCCGGCCTGACTCTCGCGAGTTGCCGGTTGACCCGACTCGGATCACCGTTGGGGCTTCCCGTGTTGCGCCTGATCCCCTTTGTCTGCATGCCGTCGCCAATACCCCGGCAGGACCAATGGGATCGTTCGCTCGTCCTCTCCCATCGACGTCGGCCTTCCCTCGATTCTCGGCGGGTCAGCTCCTGCATCACCCGTTTCGGGGCCTGCACAGCGTTCACTTTCGTTACGGCCTACAAACTCGCCAAGTCGCCAAAGCGACCCTCTACACCAGAGGCTTCAGCAGCTTCGTTGTCTCCACTACTGCTCCGATTGCTACCGGGTGGAACGAACCAGTTCCCGGGTGGGTCTTCCTCCCCACTGAGGACCAGCGCCTTTTCACGGCGCACGAGAAAAGCGGGTTAGGCCTTTGGGCCGTCAGCCTGCATGCCCGGAATCTCATCCATGTTTGAATCCGATTCGTTTGTCCCGCATCTATTACCTTGACGTCAAGGTAAATGCTTATGACACAGACAACTACCAGCCGGGGGCTGCTCCAGACGGTTCCCGCTGTGGAAACTATCGAAGGCGCTGGAGTCCTCATCCACCGCGCTTTTCCGACACGCAATTTCGACTATCTCGATCCGTTCCTCCTGCTGGACGAAATGGGTCCGGTGGAGTTCACAGCCGGTGAAACGACGGGCTTCCCGGACCACCCGCACCGCGGGTTCGAGACCGTCACGTACCTGCTGGAAGGGCAGATGAACCACCGCGATTCGTTCGGCCACCGCGGCGAGCTGAACCCCGGCGATGTGCAGTGGATGACCGCGGCCTCAGGCCTGGTGCATTCGGAGATGCCCGGTCCGGAGATCCTGCGGAATGGAGGCCGGCTGCACGGTTTCCAGCTGTGGGTCAATCTGCCGGCCCGCGACAAGATGATGCCGCCCGCCTATCAGGAGTTGAAGGCGGCGAAGATTCCCGAGGCGCGCAGTGCGGAAGGCCGGGTCAGCGTGAAGGTGATCGCGGGCGAGTCTCTCGGGCAAAAGGCGGCCATCGGTACGCACACGCCGATTCTCTATCTGCACTTCACTCTGCAGCCGGGCGCGACGCACGTCCAGGCCGTGCCGCACAGCCACAATGCATTCGCGTACGTGATCGCGGGAACGGCGACGATGGCCGATCATGACATCGCCGCGGGCAACGTGACCATCTTCGCGAAGAATGGCGACACGGTTGAGATCGCCAACAACAGCGCCCAGTCCGCGCAACTGCTGCTGATCGCCGGTGAGCCGATCGGCGAAGCCGTGGCCCGCTACGGCCCGTTCGTGATGAACACGAAGGAAGAGATCTACCAGGCCGTGGAGGACTTCCGGGCGGGTCGCATGGGAACGATCGAACCGGCCGGGTGAACGCGCCCCGGACGCCCGGCCGGCTTACAGTAGGAGATGCCTAAGCTCGACGCCATTTTGAAGAGATTCGAACAGCCGGACGAGTTCTGCGCGCAGCTTTTGGCGGCTTTCTGGCGTCGAACGGGCTTATGGACCCTTGCGAAAGCGATCCGCCGCCTCCAGCTTACTTTGCGTCACACGTGGGCCGGCCGCCCGTTCCATCGCTGGTCACATTCCCAGGGCGGCGCGAAAACACTTACTACTTCCACGGGCCGCTAGTGTCCTGAGTTAGAGATTCGTTTACAAAGTCTTTCAACCTTGCCGAGGATGAGATCGGCGTCGGCCGTCCACACAAAGGGTTTGGGTGCACCGTTCCGCTGCTGCAGCCAGGCGAGTAGGGCCTTCTCCAATTGCGGCACGCTGGTATGGCTTCCCCGGCGCACGCAGCGTTGGGTCACCTCAGCGAACAGGCGCTCGACCAGGTTGAGCCAGCTTCCGCTGGTAGGGGTGAAGTGCAGGTGATAGCGCGGATGCCGCGCGAACCAGCGGCGTACCTTGTCCACCTTATGCGTGCCGTAATTGTCCATGACCATGTGCACCTCGACATCGGCCGGCAGCTTCGAGTCGATCAGCGCCAGGAACTTCAGAAACTCCTGATGCCGATGTCTGCGGTGACAGTTGCCGATGGTCTCGCCGGTAGCAACATTTAGTGCAGCAAACAATGAGGTCACGCCGTGACGCTCGTAGTCATGCGATTGTCGGGCCGGCACGCCGGGCCCCAGAGGCAAAATCGGCTGTGTGCGGTTGAGCGCCTGCACCTGGCTCTTTTCATCCACGCACAGCACGATGGCTTTGTCCGGAGGGTTCAAGTACAGGCCGACGATGTCCCGGACCTTCTCGACAAACTGTGGGTCTTTGGACAGTTTGAAGTTCTGCACGCGATGCGGCTGCAGGCCGAAAGCGCGCCAGATTCGCACAATCGCCGTCTGCGACAGCCCGGTCTTTTGGGCCATCAAACGCGTGCTCCAGTGCGTGCTGTTCTCTGGCATTGACTCCAGCGTTCGGGTCACCACGTCTTCGATCTGCGCGTCGGTGATCGAGCGGGGAGTGCCCGGCCGTGGTTCGTCCAGAAGGCCCTCCAGACGATGCACGCGAAAACGCTCCCGCCACTTACAAACCGTCGCCGCAGTGACATGTAAATTCTTCGCCACGGCGCCGTTAGCAGTTCCATCGGCGCAGCCGAGCACGATGCGGGCACGCATCGCCATCGCCTGCGCTGACTTTGGACGACGCGCCAACATGTTTAACTTCTGTTTCTCCTCGGGTGTGATATTGAGCGGTTTTGTTGGCCGTCCGGTGCGCATACCCAAGTATGCGCTGATCGGCCCACTTATTCAATGTATTTGTAACTCAGAACACTAGGGGGCTGGCAAGTTCTGGGAGCGGTTGCAGTTATTACTGGGCGCCCCCGAATTGTCAAACGTGGAAATATCTTGCTTGTTTTGAAAGGCGGTGTTTCCCAGCAGGCTGGAGGGACAGTCGGCGCCGAGTCCGATACCATTGTTCGAGACAACATTGTGTTTCAGCGTGTTGCCCTGCTGGCCTGCAACAATCCCATAAGTGCCGTTGAAGTCCGCAACATTGCCGGTAACCAGAGAAAAGCCGAAAACGCGAATGCCGTTCAGGATATTCTTCCGGGCGTGGATTCCCTGCACAATGCAATCGTATGCACAGAGTATTCCCTCGTACATGCTTCTTACGGTACCGTTAAGTATAGTAATGTGGGCAGCCGGAAAGGTGATTGTAGGCGGCCAGGTGTTTATCCCGGTGCCTTGCCCCGCTCCGGGGCCAATGATTGAGAAGCCATTAAGATCGAGCGTAACATCGTCGGTGACGATCTGGATCGCATCGGTGTTGGCAGGAATGTTTGTCAGGTTGCTCGACAGTTTGTAGCTTCCCGGTTGACTGATCACGTATGGGAAGCGTCCCAATGTTCCCTGACCGATCAGGACAACGCCATCCTGCGCAGATACACATGCCGGAATCACAGCCGTCACCAGTACGACAAGTAAGTTCTTGAGCACGATTTTTTCCCTCCAGGTTCAGCCCCCGGGCATGCATGACAATGTGCCGGAAGTTTTCAGATGTTAGCACGCGTTGCTGATCCGTTCAAGAAAGTTTTTCCTGAACAGGCGTTTCCTGACTCTGTGCAACATCGCTGACGTGCGAACGTTGGAAAAGGGGAAATTCGAGATCGTTCGCCTCGGCGGCATGACCATTGGCCGCGGAACATATGAGCCCGGGTGGAAGTGGTCGATGCACGTCGGGCCGGCGCTTGGCGCCACCCGATGCAACGTGGAGCACGCCGGAATGGTGCGGCTCGCGACAGCGGCCATGGAGGACGGCGCGATTCATGAGCTGCGGGCCGGGACCGTATTTTATATTCCGCCGGGGCCTCCGGGTCACGATAGCTGGGTCAGCGGCGAAAGCTCCGCGCGGGGAAGTTAAGGACCCGGCTCGCGCGCGGAACCGCGCCCGCGTGGATACACTCTAAATGGGAGTTATTCATGGCCAACAGCAACCAGCGTGGTTCCGAACTCCGGCCGCATACCGAGGTCCTGACCAGGGGCTTCGATCCGCGGCTGTCGGTAGGGTCGGCCAGACCCGCCGTGTTTCGCAGTTCTACTTACGTTTTTTCCAGCCCTGAGGCAGCCGAGCGCGCTTTCGATCTGATGTCGGGACGCATGCATCCCGAGCCGGGCGAACAGGCCGACCTCATCTACTCGCGCTTCAACCATCCCAACGCGGAGATTCTGGAAGACCAGATCCTTCCGCTCGAGACCGGCGCCCACGCGGCGCTGGTGTTCAACTCCGGCATGGCCGCCATCATGACTGCCATGCTCGCCGTCCTGAAACCGGGCGACACCGTGGTGTACACCGTGCCCGTCTACGGCGGCACGCAGCACTTCATCCAGGACTACCTGTCGGTGTGGGGCGTCAACGGAATCGCCGTGCCCGCCGGCAAATCCGAGGAGCTGGAGGAGGCTATCGAAGGTGCCCGCAATCCACGGATTGTGCTGATCGAGACGCCGGCGAATCCCACGCTGGTGATGACCGACATCGCCCACGCGGTGAAAACGGCCGGCCGCGTAACGCCCGCGCCGGTGGTCATGGTGGACAACACTCTGATGGGTCCGACGTTCCAGCATCCGCTGGCGCTGGGCGCGGACCTGGTGCTTTATTCCGCCACCAAGTACCTGTCAGGCCTCAGCGACATGATTGGCGGCGTGGCGCTGGCGGCCGATCCCGCGCTCATGCGGCAGATCCGCTCGAAGCGCAACCTGTTCGGCAACATCCTGCAGCCTGACGAATGCTGGATGCTGGATGGGCGGCTGTCGACGGTGGCGCTGCGCATGAACCGCGCCAGCAAGAACGCCGAACGAATCGTAAACCGTCTGGCCAGTCACCCGAAGATCCTCCGCGTTCTTTACCCGACGCTGTTCGACGACCCCGACCAGCAGCGCATCTCTCATGAGCAATGCGACTTCCCGGGAGGCATGTTCTCCATCATCCTGCGCGGCGGCAAGCCGGCGGCATTCGATTTCCTGCGCAGCCTGCAGATCGGCAGGAACGCCGTGTCGCTGGGCGGCGTGGAGACGCTGGTGTGCCATCCGAAATCGACCACGCACTCCGGGTTCACGGAAGAGGAGTTCCGCGAGGCGGGCGTGGTGGATGGGCTGGTGCGCATCTCGGTCGGCATCGAGGACTGGCGCGACCTGCTGGCCGATTTCGAGCAGGCTCTCGAGGCGGTGTAATGGCCGCGGATGAACGCCGATCGACGCCGATTAATAATCGATTTTGACTACCCTTAACGGTCGCGACCGCGCTGATGTTCCTGATAGATTCGGTGGTCGGTTTCAAGCTGTGGGACTCAGGTTGGCCGAGGCGCGTCAGCATAAGCCAGCTTAAGGAAGGCGTCGCTCAATTCAAATTCACACCGATACCATTCGCGTTCTCGGACTGGCTGATTATGGCGCTGATTGTCGGCGCCCAAATCGTCCTCTTTTCATGGACAGTCAAAGCATGGCATCGTTACGACCGCCGTGGGGCTTGAGGAAGGAGTTTCACCTCCGTGGTTCTATCCGCGTTCATCCGCGTTTATCGGCGGCTCACTCGCCTTCCTGGTCTACACTGGTCCTCATGCACCATCCGATCACCGCTGACCACGTAAACAAGACGAAGCTGATGCCGATGGCCCTGGCGCCCAAAACACCGCAATGGCCCAGCTACGCCGGAACCTCGCAATTTGTCGGCACGAGTCCGAGCGGCGCCGTCACCGTCTACGTCGATCCCTCCCTGGCCGCGCCCGGCATGCAGAACGCGCTCGATCTTCTCAACGATTCCGATCGCATCGTTCAGGCGAACAACGCGATTTTCGGGACGCCCGGCGGCGCCGTGAGCGTCATCGTGTTCGCTCTGGGCGGCGCAACGGATGGCACCGGCGGAGCCGATCACATGGGCTGCGATTACTCCAGCGGCAACGCGATCGAAGTAGACGCATCCTTCGGCAATTCCATCCGCGTTTCGGCGCTCTTCGAGGCAGAGCTAAGCGAGTGCTCCATGAACGGGAACCTGTGCGGCGAAAGCACCGGAGAAGCGCTGTCGCGCTGGTGCGCGTCATCGGTGAGCAACAATGCCCTCTCCGATTTCGCCACCGCTCCGCAATGGGCGCAGGACGGAATGGCGAACTGGGTGGACCAGACCGAAGGCACCGATCAGGACGGCGACAGTATCGGCTGCGGCATGGCGTTCATCTCGTGGCTGCTGAGCCAGCAGTACACGCTGGCGCAGGTCGCACAGGCCATGGTGGCGCTCGGCGATGCCGGAACCCTGGCCCAGGTTTACGCCAACCTCACCGGAAACGACCCGTCGGGCGCGTGGCCGGCGTTTCTCGCCGCCGTTCAGGCGCTGCCCAACGGCGTCACCACCGACGATCCGTTCGGAGCATGAAATACTTCAAGCACCCCGCCGCGATCATTGAAACCGACAGCATTGGACCCGGTACGCGCATCTGGGCTTTTGCTCATATACTGCCCGGCGCAACCATAGGCTCCGACTGCAATATCTGCGACCACACGTTCATCGAGAACGACGTCCGCATCGGCGATCGGGTGACCGTCAAGTGTGGCGTGCAACTCTGGGATGGCCTCATCCTCGACGACGACGTATTCGTAGGCCCGAACGTCGCGTTCACCAACGATCCATTCCCCAGAAGCCGGCAACGCCCAGCCCGGTACGCCACCACCCGAGTGCGCCAAGGAGCATCGATCGGGGCAAACGCGACCATCCTGCCGGGGATTGAAATTGGCGAGCGAGCGATGGTCGCCGCCGGCGCGGTAGTAACCAAAAACGTTCCGGCCGATACGATTGTGGTTGGGAATCCAGCGCGCATCAGCGGCTATGTCGGAACGGGCGAGCCTGCGCAATCCCTTCACAGCGTCACCCGGCCGGCCGGTCCGGAGTCGAGTGTCCGCGGCGTCATACTGCAGAACCTGCCGCTGGTCTCCGATCTTCGAGGTAATCTCAGCTTCGGCGAAGCCTGCCGGCAGGTGCCGTTTGAGATTCAGCGCTATTTTCTGGTGTTCGCCGTCCCTGGCGAGGACATCAGAGGAGAGCACGCCCATCGCACACTCCAGCAGATGCTGATCTGCGTGCACGGATCCTGCCGCTGCGTTGTCGATGACGGCGTAAATCGCGAGCAGTATACACTGGAGCATCCGAACGTCGGCCTCTATGTGCCGCCGATGTGCTGGTGCGTGCAGTATAAGTACTCGCCTGACGCCGTGTTGCTCGTACTAACATCGAGCTACTACGATGCCGACGACTATATCCGGGACTATTCGGAGTTCCTGAAGTTGGCCCGCAACCATGCCGACAGTATTGAGCAATGATTTCCGAAGACAGTGGGCGGAGACGCGGGCGGAAATGCTCGATGCCTTCGAGGCGGTTGGCAGCAGCGGCTGGTACATCCTCGGCAGCGAAACAGAGCAGTTCGAGCAGGCGCTGGCGAGATACTGGGGATTGCCTTATGCCGTGGGCGTTGCCAGCGGGCTGGATGCTCTCGAGATCTCGCTGCGCATTCTCGGCTGCCGCGCCGGCGACCGCGTCCTGACGACGCCCGTCTCCGCGTTTGCAACCACTCTCGCCATCGTCAAGGCCGGCGCTGTTCCGGTGTTTGCTCCGGTGGACAACTACGGGTTGAACTGCCTGGATGCCTGCGAGCAGTTACTCGCGCGTCGCCCGGAGATTAGGTTCTTCGTTCCCGTCCATTTATACGGCCATAGTCTGAACATGGGCCGGCTCAGAGAATTACGTGAGCGCTTCGCACTGAACGTCATCGAAGATTGCGCGCAATCCATCGGCGCCTATTGGCGTGGAACTCCCACGGGCACGGCCGGCCAGATTGCCGCCACCAGTTTCTACCCGACGAAGAACCTGGGCGCCCTGGGCGACGGCGGCGCCATCCTTACCGGCGACGCGGCCATTGCGGGCCTCGCCGCCGAATACCGCAACTATGGAGAGAGCGGCAAATACTGCCACAAGCTCATTGGCTACAATAGCCGCCTCGACGAATTGCAGGCGGCGCTGCTGAGGCGCGTGTCACTCGGCAAGCTCGCCGCATGGATCAGCCGCCGCCGCGAGATCGCGCGATATTATATCGACCACATCTCCAATCCGCATATTCAAGTCCCCGGCTCGCCGGACGGATCCGATTCAACCTGGCATCTTTTCCCTGTGCTTGTGGAGGCGGAAAGGAAACGCGAGTTCATGGCGTACATGTCTGCACAGTCGATCGCGGTTGCGGAGCACTACCCATCCGCGCTGTTCGATCAACCGGCGATGAGCACTGTCAGCTACGAACTGGCGGACGGCGCCCGCGAGGCCCGAGCATTCTGTGCCCGCGAGGTCAGCCTGCCGGTTCACCCATATCTCACCGAGGACGAAATCGCATACGTTGCGGAGGCCTGTAACTCATGGCGTCCCGAATGATGCTGTCGCTGGTCATACCGGTGTATCGCAACCAGGAGAACCTCCCGCGGCTTCTGCGCGAACTGGAGACGTTCGGCGCCGCATTCGTCAGCCCTCTGGAGATCGTATTCGTCGTCGATGGAAGTCCCGACGCATCGTTGCGCGTGCTCAGCGATGCCCTTCCATCATTTCCCCTCGATACGCAATTGATCGAATTGAGCAGAAACTTCGGGTCCTTCTCGGCCATCGCTGCCGGACTGAAGAACGGACGGGGCGATTGCTTTGCGGCGCTGGCCGCCGATCTCCAGGAACCGCTCGAATTGATTACCGAGTTTCACCGCGTCATGCAGAGCGGCGAGGCCGACGTCGTATTCGGCTATCGAGCGGGGCGCTCCGACCCATGGCTGTCGGAGTTCCTTTCTGGATGCTTCTGGAGCATCTACCGCCGGTTCGTCGTTCCGGAGATTCCCAAAGGAGGCATAGACATATTCGGCTGCACGAGGCAGGTGCGCGACGAGCTCCTTCAGCTTCGCGAGAGCCAGACGAACCTGATCGCGCTCCTGTTCTGGCTCGGTTTCCGGCGGCGTTTTGTCCCCTACGAAAGACGCGCTCGCCAGGAGGGCCGGAGCGCGTGGACGTTCGGAAGGAAACTCCGTTACGCCGCCGACAGCATCTTCAGCTTTACCGACCTGCCCCTGCGAGCGCTCATGATCGTGGGGGCCGGCTCCTGCGCCGTGTCGGTGGCCGCCTCCGTCGCGGTGATTACAGCGTGGTCATTCGGACGCATTCCGGTGCTGGGGTACACGCCTCTCATGCTTGCGATCTCGTTCTTCGGGGGATCGACGGCGCTCGGTCTCGGAATCGTCGGCCAGTACGTCTGGCTGGCCCTGCAGAACGCGCGGCAGCGGCCAGGTTTCATCGTCAGGAGCGGGTTGACGCATCACGCGGCGGCTGAGCGGGTCTCGTTGAAGTGAGCACGCTCACGGACGGCCGGACCGCGCCGGCGGCCGCTCACGCAACCATCATGCACAGGTTTCGAGCGGCAGCCGCTGCCGTCCTGGTGGCGGTGGCAGTGCCCATCGCTATCCTCATCTGCAATCCATTCGTCGAGATCGGCGTCAACGACGACTGGGTGTACATCAGGATGGCCAAAGTTCTCGCCAGTACCGGCCATCTTCAATACGACGGCTGGACGGCCGCGATGACCGGAGTTCACGCCGTTTGGGGCGCCCTGGCCATCAGGCTGTTCGGATTCAGCTTTTCAGTGGCCCGCGCCGCCATGTTCCCCGTCGCTGCGGCGTGCTCCCTCCTCATTTATGGTCTCGCGCGGCGGACTGGGCTCCCCCGCGGCGTCGCCATGCTCGCAACGTTCACGTGCGTGCTGTCGCCTCTCTTCCTGCCGCTCGCAGCCAGTTTCATGACGGAGGCGTCGGCCTTGTTGTTGCTCCTTCTGACGATTTATTTCGCCACAAGGGCAATCGACTCGGCCGGCGCGGGCCACGCGATGATCTGGCTCGCCGCCGCCGCGCTTGCAGGCGTTCTGGCAGGAACAGTTCGCCAGGTAATGTGGGGCGCTCCCGTATGGGTAATCATCGCGTTTGCGATCCTGCGGCGCGGGAAGCCGCTACTCGCAGGCGGCGCTGCGGCGCTGCTCGCCGGAGTCCTCGCCGCGATTGCCGCTTGCATGCGTTGGCTGTACGCGCAGCCGAACAGCTTCTCGGGCCACTGGTTCGTAATGCCGTCCCTGCTCTCTGTCGCCACCTGGCGCTGGGAGCGTGAAGCGACAGCATTGTGCCTGGCCCTGCTGTCATTGCCTGTCCTGGTCTACTTTCTGTCCGATTGGCGGATATGGAAGAGAAACCTCCTGTTCTTCTCCGCTGCTTCCGTCGTGTTGATCTTCGTGGGCCTCCGCAGGCCGGCGGAATTTCACCCATTCGTCGGAAATATCGTCACCGTTTATGGCGGCTTGCTGCCGGATCAGGATGTGCTCGGAGATAAGCCGGTAATTCTGCCGCCTGCCGCCCTCGATTGCCTCGGTTTTATCGTTGCCTTCGCTCTGGTCTTCACGGTGATCGCACTGGCTCGGCAGCTCTGGACCTCACGATCTCTGACACAGGCGCTGGATATCCGGGATCGCCGCTTTCTTGTGTTCCTGTTCGTTGCGGCGCCGTTCCTTCTCGGCTACATGGCTCTCCTGATTGCCGAATCCGAGCATGTTTTTATCTTCGACCGATACTTCGTTCCGCTGATTCCGTTCATCGCCATCTCTCTGTGCTGGGCCGCCTGGCGCTCATCGCCGTCGCGCACGCTGGCGCCCGCAGCGATGGTGACGATGGTATTTGCCGTTTATGGGATCGCCACCACCCACGACGCGCTGCGCGCTTCGCAGGCTCGCGCCGATGCGGCTGTCAGGTTCCTGAGCGCGGGCGTACCCCGCAAGTGCCTCAGCGGTGGATATGAATACGATGGCTGGACGCAACTCGAGGCCGCGGGCGTGATCAGGGTACCCAGGGCGCGGACTGATCCCTATCGGTTTTGGTTCCTGGACTATACGCCAGTGGTGCAACCGCGATATTTGATGACATTGAGCGTCGAGGAGGAGTTCTCGAAGCCGCTCATGACCATTCCTTATTCGACATGGCTGCCGCCGCGCAGGCGAGAAGTGCTGATCCAGGAAGATCCGGACGTGACGTGTTCCGGTATCCCGTAGAGCAGGCTTTTAGCCTGCACCTTACGCTTGCCTCAATCGCCCGCGCATTGTGCGGCAATGCCGTGGCGTTTCCTCGCGATCACCACCGTGTGGATGAACCAGGTACGCACCGAGTAATGCACCTTCAGAGGTTCGAAGCCGGTTTCCCGCAGAATCTCTTCGGCCTCGCGCCGCGATTTGAGCCGGCTTACCTCTTTCGGAAAGAAGTGAAGCGGCCGCCGCTTCAGCTTCGAGGCGGCCCATTCGACAGGAGCCAGAAGCCAGCGCGATGGATTCTTCTCACCAGGCCAGAACAGCACCGCGGTTCCTCCGGGTTTCAGAACGCGCTCAAACTCCTGCAGGCTGGTCCTCAGCGGCGCCTGAGAGAAATGCTCCATCACACCGAGATTCCAGACGCCGTCCACAGACATCGAGCGGAATGGAAGGCTCGAAATGTCGGCGCAAGATGGGTGTGATAGGAGTCCGCCCTGCGGGCGGCCTTGAGGGCGGGCCAGGAAGTGAGCAACAGCCGGCTGGAACACGACGCGGCGCACCAGACGAGAAATCCATCCGAAGGAGGAGGCTGATCCCACGCCGCCGCGCGATACCCAATGGGAGTCCCAGCCCCTGCGTTCGGCAGTCGCGGCATTTGGGCCGGAAGCGGGCAGTCGACCAAATTTCCTTCGATGCCACAGCAGCGCCAGATAGCTGCACGCCGTGGCGAAGAGTCTCATCTTCGACTCGCCCGCGGTCCGGAACACGAACTGAATCGGTTCCTCCACCATGCGATAGCCGAGGCCATGGGCGCGAATCAGGATCTCCGGCAGGAACGCGAATCCGGCATTGCCCCAGGAAATACTGCGCAGAGCCGCCGCGCGATAGACGCGTTATCCGGATGTCAGGTCGGCTACCGGCATCCGCATCAGCCACCTCATGGCGCGGTTTACGGCATCGCTGAGCGCGCGCTTCCACAGCGGCGCCCCTTCCGTGAGGCTGCCTGCCACTTTCCGCGATCCGATCACAATATCGGCGTGGCGCTCCTCGATCCTCGCCGCCAGGCGGGGGATCTCCTCAGGCTGGTGATTCAGATCGGCGGCCATCGTGATCACCAGATCGGCATCGCCGCTCACCGCGTCGAAGCCTTTCCGGAATGCGTTACCGAGGCCGCTCGGCTGCGCCTGGTAGAGGATGCGAATCTCCGGGCGTTCGGCAGCCATGGCACTGGCGATGGACCGCGTCTCATCCTCGCCTTCGATCACGTAGATCAACTCCCAACGGACGCCCGGCATGGCATCCAGGGTGTTGACCAGCCGCTGGGGTCAGCGGGCCGATATTCTCCGCCTCATTGTACGCGGCGATGACGACGCTGATGAGCATCTCGACTAAGTATAGACGCCCGCTCGGGCTTCGATTGCTCTGTTTTTCCACTGAGGCCGATATAATGCTTCTTGCCATTCGGCACCTGGAAAGAGGAGGCGCCGGGGACCGTTTCCGCCGCCCGGCCACTGCGCTGCGCTCTCCCCGGAGTACTGTTGGCTCTTGCGTGTCTTCTGCCGTTCCTGAATAAAGCCTTCACCATCGACGATGCGTATTTCCTCTCTGAAGCCCAACAGACGCTGCGTACGCCGCTGACCCCTACCGCGGTTTCCATCTGTTGGGACAACGTGCCCTCCAAGCGTTACGCGCGGGAGATTGGATCGCCGGCGGTGCTGGCCGCTTATCTGCTGACTCCTGTTGTCCTGCTTCAGGCCAGGGAATGGGTGGGACACCTGCTCATACTGCTGCTGCTTGCCGCAGCCGTTGTCGCCACGGTGCGGCTCGCGTTCCGCTGTGGCGCCGACGCCGCTCAGGCCATGTGGGCAGGGCTGATACTCGCCTCGTTCCCCGCGGTTCTCGGTATGGCCGGAACGGTTATGCCCGATGTTCCGGTGATGTGCCTCGTCGTCATCGGCATGGAACGTCTGCTGGCCTGGAAAGCTGAGCACCGGATCCATCAGGCACTCTCGTCCGGACTGGCCCTCGGTCTGGCGCCGCTTGGCAGAATGCACACTCTCCTGCTGCTTCCAATCGCCGTGCTGGCGCTGGCCGGCGCCCCCCCGATCCCCTCCTGGAAACGGATCCGTCAATTGGGGTTGCTCATCTGGCTGCCGGTTGCGCTCGCCCTTCTCTGCTTTGCCGGGGTGACCTGGCTCACTTCCGACCCCGCGCACGCCTCTCCTTCAGCCCTGTTCGTGGGCGGCCCGAACTCCACCCAATTCGGAGCTTTCCGGGTGGATCAGAACCTGCCCGAGTTGGGACTGATCTGCATGCTCGCGGCTCCCCTGGGGCTCGCATGGCCGCTGGTTTCCGGCAAACCGGGGCTCTGGCTGCTGGGCACTGGAATCGCCGCCACAGCGATTCTGAAGTACGGCCTTCACCTCGTCTCGGGGGTCAGGTACGCCATCGGCGCGGTGGGGGTGGCTGTTCTCTTCTGGGTGCTGCTCTGGGCGTGGCGCAGCCGGCAGGCGCCCTTGTTGTGGCTGGCGCTCTGGTTGCTCATCCCCGTGCCGATGATCCCCTACATCCACCTCCCCAGTAAGTACATCGTGCCGTGCGCGCCCGCAGCCGCGATTTTGCTTGCGCAAAGGCTCTCTCTCGCCGGCAGGACTCGCAGGCTGCTCGTTTCGGCTGCCGCGGTCATCGGCGGCGCTGTCATCGGCGTGGGAATCGTGCACGCCGACGCGGTGTTTTCCGGGTTGGCGCGAGAGGTGGTGGCCGAGGACATAGCCCCACAGATTCAGGCCGGCCGCCGGGCCTGGTACTCCGGTGAATGGGCGCTCACCTGGTACGGCGAGCAGGCCGGCGCAGACTGCCTGGTCTCATCGCCGCTGCCCGCCGCCGGAGAGATTGTTGTCGCCGGCGCCATCGATGGGGGGACGCCGCTGGTTGACAAGCTCGGCCTGAAGAAGCGGCTCCTGCGCACTATCAGCGGAGGAGGCTTCGGCATGCGGATCATGAATCCCGCGATCGACGTGGGCTTCTATAGCAATTTCCACGGCTATCTTCCCTGGCGATTGTCGAGCGCGCCGGTGAACACGTACTACGTCTGGCAGATCGAGTGATCTGCGTTCATCTGTGTTCATCCGTGGCTTGCTTCTCCGCCAGTACCTCGCGCACCGCCGCGCGGATCTCGTCGCGCAATGCCGGTGAAGACGCGAGCTGGATGGTGCGCGTCGGATAAGGCATGTCGATCCGGGCCTGCTCGAAGCGGCCCTTGATGCGGCGGTTCATCTCGCGAGCCACGCTCCACTGTTTCATGGGCACCGTGCGCAACCGAAACTTGATCACCACGCCGGAATCGGCCAGCGCGTCCACGCCCATCATTTCCAGCGGCTGCAGGATCACGTCTTTCCAGGCATCTTCCTGGCGCATCTCGTCGCCCAGTTCCGTGATCACCGCCATCACGCGATCGACGTCCTCTCCGTAGCCCACCGTCACGCTGAATACCGCGTAGGAGAACTCGCGGGTGAGATTCGACAGCGTGGTGATGGAACCGTTGGGGAAAGTATGCACGGCGCCGTTTTCGCCCCGCAGCACCGTGGTCCGCAGATTGATCTCCTCCACCAGGCCGCCCGTGCCGTTGATCACCACGACGTCGTTGATCCGAATCTGATTCTCGATGAGCAGGAACATGCCGTTGAGAACGTCCTTGATCAGGCTTTGAGCGCCAAAGCCCAGGGCGACGCCCGCGACGCCGGCGCCCGCAAGCAGCGGCCCGATGTTGAAGTTCATCTCGCGCAGCATCATGATGAGGGCCAGCAGCCAGATCAGAATGCTCAGCGCCGGACCCACTACCCCGCTGATGGTCTGGACGCGCTTCTGCACCTCGAGTTCGCTGATGCTGCCGCCGGACAGCATGCGGCGGACGGCCCACGCGCGCAGGCCGCGAACGCCGCGTTTGGCAGCGTAGCTCGCCACCCACGCAAATATCAGCAGCGCTCCAATGCGGACGCAGTTCACAAGGTACGGCATGAAATAATCGAGTGTGAATTCCACATGCCTGTGCATTATGTTCATAATGCATCACATAGCCGTTACGGCGGCGACGGTGGCGCGAACGCAGCGAAACCTGGTTTGCGCGGTTACCGTCGGATATATGAGACCCGTAAGATCGCCGCAGCCTTCCCGGGGGCTGCGTTTCACCTGATGACAACAGCCGCGCCCGCACCCGCCATCGGCCCGTCCGACTACGCCGCTCGTGTGAATCCGCAGTGGGTCCGCCTCCTGAATCTGCTCGAAATGAACGAGGAGTACGAGCGCTGCAGCGGCATCGAACTGCGCACCGCGAGCGGCCGGACCATTCTCGATTTCCTCTCCGGTTACTGCGTCCACAACGCCGGACATAATCATCCGCGCATAATCGCGGCCCTCCAGGACGAGTTGCAACGATGCGGTCCGGCGATGCTGCAGAGCCATGTGCCCGATCTGGCCGGAACTCTCGCGCGGCGTCTTTCCGAGCGCGCGGGCGGTGAGTTGAACAAGGTATTTTTCTGCAGTTCCGGCAGCGAGGGCGTCGAGGCAGCCATCAAATTTGCCCGCGTCCGCACCCGGCGGACCGGCCTGCTGTACTGCGATGGCGCCTTCCACGGACTCACCTGCGGCGCGCTGTCATTGATGGGCGACGCGTTCTGGCGCGACCGTTTCGGGCCAATGCTGCCCGGCACGGAGGCAATCCCGTTCGATGACCTGGGCGCTCTCGAAGCGCGACTGGCCACGAAGCGCTTCGCCGCGTTCATCGTCGAGCCGATCCAGTCGGAGGCCGGCATACGCGTTCCTTCCGCGGAATACCTGCGCACGGCGAAGGCGCTGTGCCAAAAATACGGCGCGCTCTTCGTACTCGATGAAGTGCAGACCGGCATGTACCGCACGGGTCCGTTTCTGGCGGCGCAGGCCTTCGGCGTCTCGGCGGACATGGTGATTCTGGCGAAGGCGCTGAGCGGAGGTTTGATCCCCTGCGGCGCGGTGCTCATGACCGACGATGTTTACGATTCGGTCTACGATTCGCTGAATCGCGCCATCGTGCACACGTCCACCTTCAGCGAGAACGGCATGGCCATGCGCGCGGGCCTGGCCACTCTGGAAACGCTGGATCAGGAGAAGTTGGGCGAGCGGGCCACGGCAATGGGCGAGTATCTGCGCGACAGCCTGCGCCGGGCACTGGCCGGTTATGAGATGGTAAGAGATGTTCGCGGCGCGGGATTGCTGAACGGCATCGAGTTCGCGCCTCCGCGGCAACTTCGGCTGAGGATTCCATTCGAGACGTTCCGGCGCATTCACGCCGGCATGTTCGGACAGGTGCTGGTGATGAGGCTGTTTCGCGACAAACGCATTCTGACCCAGATCTGCGGGAACAACTTTATGGTCCTCAAAGCGGCGCCGCCTCTGTTGGTTACCGAACAGCAGGCCGATTATTTTGTTGAATCGGTACGCGACGTGGTGGATATGCTGCACACTTCGAATGTCTTCTGGACCGAGGCGATGGGGCTGGCGAAACGAGTGATGAACGTCTGATGCGCCGGCTTGCTCTCATCCTGTTCACAGCGGCCACGGCCGCGCTCGCCGGCGCGCTCCCGGCGGAAACCGCGTCGACGCTCCTCGAAAAGAGTTATCGGCAGATGTACGATCTGCGATTCGCCGACGCGCACCGAACGCTGGGCGAGTGGGAGAAGCAGCACCCGGAAGATCCCATGGGGCCGGTGTCCGACGCCGCCGCGTATCTGTATTCCGAATTCGACCGGCTGCACATCCTGCAATCCGAGTACTTCGTCGACAACACCAGTTTTTTCCACGCTCAGCGAGTTTCGCCGGACCCCGCCGTCCGGCAGCAGTTTCTCAACGCGCTGAACAAGGCGCAGCAGCTTGCGGCTCGCGAGCTCCAGCGCTCTCCCTCGGACGAGAACGCGCTGTTCGCGGATGTTCTGCGGCTCGGGCTCTATTCGGATTACCTGGCGATGGTGGAGAAGCGATATGTAGCTTCACTCGGCGCCATCAAGCAGGGACGGGTCGAGGCCGAACGGCTTTTGGCCGCGCATCCCGATTGCTACGATGCGTACCTCGCGATCGGCACAGAGAACTACGTATTGAGCCAGAAGCCCGCTCCGATTCGCTGGATCCTCCACGCCGCCGGCGCGGAGACCGATAAACAGACGGGCATCGAGAAGCTTCGGCTCACCGCCGAGAAGGGCCATTACCTCAGACCGTATGCGCGGCTGCTGCTGGCGGTTGCCGCATTGCGCGATAACAATCGTTCCCGCGCGAAGCAGACGCTGGCCTCGCTTGCCGGCGAGTTCCCGCACAACAATCTGTATCGCGACGAACTGGCCAAGCTGCAATAGCAGGTGCTCCGCTCCCTCACGGTCGCGGCTCGGAAACGCTGGCCGTTTGGTAGTGGCCCCTGCTGGATTTGTAGAGCAGGCTCTTAGCCTGCATCGGAGCAGAAACCGGACTAAGCTTCAGCGCGTCAACAGCATTGCCTGGCGCCGGCACAACTTTAATCATTCGGCATGAATATCGTCAGCGCGGCAAGCGCGCTTCCAAAACATCATTATTCGCAAAGCGTGCTCGCTCACGCACTGAAGGGCTACTGGGGAGATCGCATAGAAAACCCGCACGTGATGGAGCGCCTGCATGCCCATGTCGGCGTGGACGGCCGGTTTCTGGCGCTGCCCATGGAGGCGTATCCGGGGCTCGCCACGTGGGGCGAGGCGAACAATGCCTGGATTCGGGTAGCCGAGGAGATCGGCAGCCAGGCGATCTGCCGCGCGCTGACGCGAGCAGGTCTGTCGGCTCAGGACATCGGCGCGCTGTTCTTCGTATCCATCACCGGCATTGCCAGCCCTTCCATCGATGCGCGCCTGATTAACCGCATGGGATTACCCACGAATATTCGCCGCGTTCCCATCTTCGGACTCGGCTGCGTGGGCGGCGCCGCCGGCATCGCGCGAGCGGCCGATTATGTTCGCGCGTATCCCGATCAGACTGCTTTGCTGCTCGCGGTTGAACTCTGCTCGCTCACCTGGCAGCGCGAGGATCTCACCATGGCCAACCTGATCTCGGCCGGCCTGTTCGGCGATGGCGCCGGAGCGGTGATCGTCGCCGGATCGGAGCGGGAATTGCCTGGCCCGGAAATCCTCGATACCCGATCGACCTTCTATCCCGACACCGAGGACGTAATGGGCTGGGATATTTCTGAAAAAGGATTTCACATTGTGCTGTCGCCGCAGGTGCCCGACATGGTGCGCGAACGCCTCGGCCACGATGTGGACAGCTTCCTCGCGGACCACGATCTGACTCGCGCGGACATCGGCAGCTGGATTCTGCACACCGGCGGCCCGAAGGTGCTCGAAGCCACCGAGGATGCGCTGGGCATCGATCGCAACGCGCTGGCGGCATCGTGGGACTGCCTGCGAAAAACCGGGAATCTGTCGTCCGCTTCCGTCCTGCTGGTGCTGGAAGAAGTCATGACGCGGCGGACTCCGGCTCCCGGCACATACAGCATATTAGCCGCGATGGGACCCGGCTTCTGCTCGGAGCTGGTTCTTCTGCGCTGGTAGGTTCGATGACAACGACAGACGTTCTTGTGGTCGGCGGTGGACCGGCCGGCCTGGCGGCGGCCATCGCAGCGCGGCGCAAAGGGCTCCGCGTCATGGTGGCGGACGGCGCCCGTCCGCCCATCGACAAGGCCTGCGGCGAGGGCCTGATGCCCGATGGCCTCGACGCGGCGGGAAAGCTGGGCATCTCCATTCCCGCCGACGCGTCCTTCCCGTTTCGCGGCATTCGGTTCGTCAGCTCGGGCGATACAGTGACGGCGGCATTCCCTCATGGCGCCGGGATCGGCGTGCGCCGCACCGCCCTGCACAATGTCATGGTGGATGCCGCGGCCATGGCCGGCGTGGACATGCGCTGGGGAACGCCGGTGACGCGTCTGCTCCCGGACGGGGCCGACACGCCATTCGGCGGCGTTCGCGCGCGCTGGATTATCGGCGCGGACGGCGGGCGGTCGCGCCTGCGGCGTGACGCGAGGCTCGATTCCGCCCGGCGCGATACCCATCGCTTCGGCTCCCGCCGGCATTATCGCGTGGCGCCGTGGACCGATCGCATGGAAATCTACTGGGGCGCGGGCTGCCAGGTTTATGTGACGCCGGTCTCGCCGCGGGAGGTTTGCGTCGCGGTGATGTCACGGAATCCGCGCGTGCGGCTCGATGACGCCCTGCTGCGGATTCCGGAGATCGCGTCGCGCCTGCGCGGGGCGGAGGCGACCACAACCGAGCGCGGCGCGGTCACCGCCACCCGCCGGCTGCACCGGGTGTGGCGCGGCCGGGTTGCGCTGATCGGCGATGCTTCCGGTTCGGTGGATGCGATCACCGGTGAAGGACTGTGCCTCGCGTTCCGGCAGGCGCTTGCGCTCGCCGAAGCCATGGAGCGCGGCGATCTCTCACTTTACGCGGAGGCTCATCGCCGTCTGATGCGCCGTCCCGCGTTCATGGCCGACTTCATGCTTGCCATGGACCGCTGGCCCGGCCTGCGCACGCGCGCAATCAGCGCGCTCGCCCGCAGGCCGCGGATCTTTGAACGCATGCTGGCCATGCATGTCGGTGAGCTCTCGGCGGTCGATTTCGCCGCCACCGCCGCTGTGCTTGGCTGGCGCATGCTCGTCTGAGACCTCATGCGGAACACGGATCTTGAAGCGACGGTAGAGCAGGCTCTTAGCCTGCATGGCGGGAGGTTTTGAATGAACTTTCTTTTGTTACTGGCTTCGCTGCTGGCGGTGGGAGTGGTTCCCGCCGAGGAGTTCGTTCTCCAACTCGATCCGGCGCAGACCCGCGTCGAGTTCACTCTCGGCGATGTTCTGCACACCGTTCACGGCTCGTTTAAGCTGAAGAGCGGATCGGTCCGCTTCGATCCCGCAACCGGCAGGGCGTCCGGCGAACTGGTGATCGACGCGGCCAGCGGTGACAGCGGCAGCGGCGCGCGCGACGGACGCATGAAGAAGAACATCCTCGAAGTCTCGAAGTATCCGGAAATCACGCTTACGCCGGATCGCTTCGAGGGATCGCTGAACATGCAGGGCGAATCTCAGGTAAAGCTGCACGGCGCGTTCGGCATCCACGGCGCGCAGCACGAGATCATCGATGCCCATGAAGGTGCGCATACAACAGCAGCAACTCGATGCCGATACGGATTTCCCGGTGCCGTATCAGAAGTGGGGAATGAAGAACCCGAGCACGCTGTTCCTGCGCGTGAACGATACGGTGCAGATCCATATCCACGCCGTGGGTAAGCTGCAGCCATGAAACGCTCCGGGTACGCCGACCTGCCTCTGCATGGCGGCCGCGTGCCCGCATGGCTCGCCGAGCGCATGACGAAGCTCGGCACAGCCATCAGCGAGAGCGTCATCCACCACTACGGCGCGCCCGAACTGCTGTCGCGCCTCAGCGACCCGTTCTGGTTCCAGGCCCTCGGTTCCGTGATGGGCATGGACTGGCACTCGTCCGGCATCACCACCTCCGTGCTGGGCGCTCTGAAGCGCGGCCTCAATCCGCGCGCGCACGAACTGGGCGTCTATATTTGCGGCGGCCGCGGACGGCACTCCCGCAACACGCCCGCTGAGCTGCGCGCGGTGGCGGACGACCGCGGTCTCGATGGAGAAGCTCTGGTGCGCACCAGCCGCCTCACCGCTCGCGTGGACAACAACGCCATCGCCGACGGCTTTCAGATCTACCTGCACACGTTCATCCTGACCGCCGCCGGCGAATGGGCCGTAGTGCAGCAGGGCCTGAACGACCGCCGCGGCCTGGCCCGGCGTTATCACTGGCACTCGGGCACGGTGCGCGATTTCACGTCGGAGCCGCACACCGGGATCGTCGGTGAGAACGAAGGCACGATCATAAACCTCGTCGATGCCGGCGCCCAACCCGCACAGGATGCCCTGCTGGCAATCGCCCGCGAGCACCCGGAGCGGACGCTCGCCGAAGCAACCAGGGTCTACACCGCGCCCCGCCATCACGAGGTGCGCGCCGAGAACATCGACCTGAAGCGCCTTGGCGCGGTGCTCGCTGTTGCGTACGAGCGCGAGCTGCACGATTTCGCTTCGCTGCTGCTGGTGGAGAACCTCGGCCCGCGGACACTCCAGTCGCTCGCGCTGGTGGCGGAGGTGGTGCACGGAACGCCCGTGCGCTTCTCCGATCCGGCGCGATTCTCCTTTGCTCACGGCGGCAAGGACCGGCATCCGTTCCCTGTCCCACTGAAGACGTACGACGAATCGATCGGCGTGCTCCGCGGTGCGCTCGACGCGGCGAAGCTGGGAGACACGGACAAACTGAACAGCATGAAACGGCTGAACCGATTCGTCGAGGCGGTGGAGGAACGCTACGCTCCCGAGGCGGACTTCAACGCGGCCATGGCCCACGAGCGCTCCATTTCCCGCTCACTGGGCGGGCGCAGCGTGTTCGATGATCCTCAGCTCAAGCTCTTCGGGTAAACGCTGGTGTCCCCGCTCGACATGGCCCTTTCAGCGCCGCAAATCAGTGGATGTAAATACCGCTTCAGGGGAGCCCGCGATGCTTTGGCTCAGTGGGGCAGACGATCGGTTTATGTCGTCTGCCGTTTCGAGTGCCCGGGCAATGGCAGACGACAAAAATCCGATCGCCTGCCCCAAGGGGAGGCGAAGGTACATTTTCAGGGGAGCGGTTTCGTTGCGCGCCTCTTTGTCACGGTGACAAGCACGAAAGGCCCCTCGCGTGCGACGGCCATGCCGAGGGGGGTGCCGTGAAAAAATCGATTCTCATCGCGATCGGGGCTGCGGCGCTGATGGTTGCCGCGCCCGTCCAGAACAGCGGAAGCGACGAGCAGGACGGAAGCGCAAGTTCAACAGCCCACCGCCACGCACGCCGCCACAGCGCGCGCCGAGCCAGACCGGCAAGGGAAACGGACCAGCAAGGGAGCGCTGACCGGTCGGTTGTCCCTCCAGCGCCGGCCACGCCTCACGACGCAAATACCGCCCCCGGCGAGCGCCTCAGGGAAAAACTGCCGGGCAATCCTCAGGTAACTCCGGTGGACCCGACCGAGCCGACCACGGACGACACCGTACCGAACTCGACGAAATATTACATCTGAGTGATCAGGGACCGGCGACCGCGCCTGCCGCTGGGATATAGTCACAGCATGGCCGCACTGTCGGAGCCTCGCGCCGTTCCGTCGCGTGATGCTGGATCTCGTATCATCGAGCTCCGGCAGGTTCGGCCGGATCAACTGGAGCATGTTCTCGCCGAGGAAGCGAAAATCTGGCGCCGTGAACTTGACTGGGATTTTCAGGGCTCGGCCTCCCTGGTTCGCCGCTTCCTGGAGATGCAGGCGCTGAGCGGCTTTTGCCTGGTTACCGCAGACCGGCCCGCCGGTTATTCCTACTATGTATGCGAAAGCAACAAGGGGCTCATTGGCGATTTATACATCGTCCATGAGAGCGCGACCGCCGCGCATGAGCACAGGTTGCTCGGCGCGGTACTCGATACGCTGATCCATTCGGCGCTGGTGCGGCGTGTGGAATCGCAGCTCATGATGCTTCGCTGGCCCGAGCGGAGCGCGCTCCCGTGGCCGGACCATGCGCACGTGTTTCCCCGGCAATTCATGCACATGGATCTGCGGCGCGCGCCCGCGCTGCCGCGTCGGGAAGTGCGAACGGTCACCTTCGACCAATGGACCGAGCGGCGCCAGGATGAAGCGGCAGCGCTCGTTTCCGCCGCCTACCGCGGCCACATCGACAGCGAGATCAACGATCAGTACCGCTCTCCGGCCGGAGCGCGCAAGTTCCTGGCCAACATCATCCAGTACCCGGGATGTGGAACGTTCTTCCAGCCCGCTTCGGTGATGGCGCTGGACAACAACACGGGACGGCTGTGCGGCATGTGCCTGAGCAGTCTGGTCGCGCACGACGTGGGACACATCACGCAGGTATGCGTGCTGCCTGGCTATAAAGGAAAGGGCTGCGGCTACGAGCTGCTGCGGCGATCGCTCGAAGCTCTGGCGCGCGCCGGCTGCAGAGCGGCAAGCCTAACTGTCACCTCAGCAAACCGGGAAGCCATTCTCGTGTACGAACGGATGGGATTCGAAACCACCAAAGAATTCGCCGCCTGCGTCTGGGAAGGTTTCTGAACGCGCTCGCCCGGACAAATCCTGCGTAGCGAGCCGCCACGGACCTGTGTAGACCGTTATAATCGAAGTTCCCTACAGAAACACAGACAGTTGAGAAGACCTGCATGATAGGCTTGGGCCTCGGTGCTTTACTCGTGATCGGCGCCTCTTTCATAAGGTCTTATTGGGGACTCGACCACGACTATGTCAAGAAATTCAGTTTGGTACTGTCACTGTGCGGAGCCGTACTGATCCTCATGAATCTCATTGACTTCCTGGGCTTGTGGCAATAAGCGTGGTCTCGACCTACCCGCGCAGCCACAAACCGCGCCGCAGATACTCGACAGTGAGCAAACAGAGGCCCGTGAGTGCGACTCCGTACAGCGCCGCGCTCGTGACCAGTCGCGGCTTCAGGCGCAGACTCCACTCGTACACAACAAGGGCGGTGAACGCGAACGGGACAAAACCGAGATAGCCGGCCAGCGGCATCCGGAAGAGATGCGGCGTGGCGGTCATGATCAGGTATTCCCAGTGCGTCGCAGCCCGGTAGTTCAGACCTTCCCAGAGAAAGCCCGAGAGCAGGCCGGCGCCGATCATCGTAAGAGCGAACCGTGACCCGCGCGCTCCGGCCTTCAGCGCGGTGCACGGCAGCAGCGCCAGAGCGGGAATCACCCACATCGCCTGATTCCACCACCAAACGTGATTAAAGAACGGCAGCGCCGCAAGAGCCAACGCCGCGAAGAGCCACAGCCAGCGCCCCCGCTGCGCGATGCGAGCGAGCCCGTCGGGCGCCTGGAATGCTCCGCCACAAATCCACCAGCACTCCACCACGATCGGTATCACGGTGGCGAATGCGACGAATCCGTAAAGCGCCTGAAACAGGACGCCGTAGAGGCCGCCGCGATAACGCCACTGCGGCGTGGGCAGATTCAGCAACTCGAAGAATAGCCAGAACAGCGCGGAAAGGGGCGCGAGAATGCCGAAGAAGCGAAGGATTTGGCCGCGCCATAACGACAGGCCGCGCCGCCGCTCGTTCCACAAATCCAGAAGCGGCAGCAGGCCCCACCAGCACAGCGGATAGGCGAAATCGGCAAGCGCCGGCACGACATTCGCGAGACCGCACAAGCCCAGCGCGAGCAGCACAACTCCGGCCACGGCCCGCACCGATCTCACAGCAGGCTGGACGTCCTTCGCAGGAATGTCCGGGCCCGTTTCACATCCCTGAATATCTGCGCCTTCAGAGCCTCGGGATTGTCGAACCGGCGCTCATCGCGCAGCCGTGACAGAAACGCGATTCTGATGCGCTCGGGATCGGCGCCCTCGAGCGGGGACAGCAGAAAAGTCTCGATGCTCAACTCGCCGCCGCCGAACGTGGGCCGGTGGCCGATGTTGGTCACCGATGGCCAACAGCGCGCGTCCTCGAGATCGAACGTTCGCGTAACGTACACGCCGCGCGACGGCAGCAGTTCGGGCGGCAACTCCAGATTCAGCGTGGGCACGGTCTGCTTCCGTCCGACGCCCCTCCCCGGAATCACCCGGCCGTGGACATCATGGGGCCGCGCCAGCATGCGCCATGCGCCGGTCACATCACCTGCGCTCAGGCGCGCGCGGATGAGGCTGCTCGAAACGACCTCTCCGCGGCAGCAGACCGCCGCGCACGCCTCCACCTGAAAACCGCAGCCGCGTCCGAGTTCCCCGAGCAGCGCGGCGTCGCCGGCCGCTCCCCGCCCGAACCGGAAATTCTCGCCCACCAGCACCAGACCCGGCCGCAGATGACTGCACATGATCTCTTCGACGAACTGCCTCGGTTCGAGCGCGGCAATCGCGGGAGTGAAAGGGAGCGCCATTACCTCGTCGATGCCGGCCTGCCGCATCAATTCGAAGCGGCGTTCCATGGTGGTGAGAAGCCGCGGGCTTTTCGGCGGCGCGACGACGGAGGCGGGATGAGGATCGAAGGTCATCGCCGCCGCGCGCCACCCTCGCTCTCGCGCTGCCGCCTCCGCGCGACGCATGATGGCGAGGTGTCCGATATGGACGCCGTCGAAATTGCCGATGGTCAGCGCGCATGGCCCGAAATCGGCCGTCGCTTCCGCGAGCGAGCGGACCACGCGAAACTCACTGCTCATGCGGTCAGGGCTCCGGCGTCCTCGGTTTCGACGCGTTCCACGCCGACGTCGATCACCAGACCGTCCCACGCCAGACGGATGTTGGGCGGCAGCGCGGCTTCTGTTTGCGCATGCGGCAGATCGTGGCAGATGTGCGTGAAAAAAGCGTGGCGTGGATTCAGTTCCGCCACGGTTGCCACGGAGCGCTCCACCGTCGAGTGCGTCGGGTGAGGCTTGTGCCGCAGCGCATCCAGGAAGAGCACGTCCAGATCGCGCAGCTGCTCTTTGCTCTCGGGCGGGATGTCGCTGTGGTCCGTGAGGTAGGCGGCTGATCCGAAGCGAAACCCATAGATCGGTGTGCGCCCGTGCCAGATGCGAATGGGAATGAAATCGAGACCGAACAACGGAATGGGCGCGCCGTCGTCGAATACGTGCGTCTCGATCTTCGGACGGGACGACTCGGTGGGGCCGGTTTCGAAGATGTAGCTGAACGTGTGCCGCAGTGTCCGAATGCTCTCCTCCGAACCATACGCCGGGATTGATCCGCCCATTCGAAAGTTCAGCGGACGCACGTCATCGAGACCGAGGATGTGATCCGCATGGGCGTGAGTGAACAGGATGGCATCCAGTTGCACGATCCCTGCGCGGAGAGCCTGCTGCCGGAAATCGGGAGTGGTATCGATCAGCACGACGCGGCCGTTGTACCGAACCACGATGGACGGCCGAAGGCGTTTGTCGCGAGGATCGTCCGACATGCACACGGCGCAATGGCAACCTATGGTAGGTACGCCGACGCTGGTGCCTGAGCCCAGCACGGTGATGCTCAGGTTGTGATCCGGCATCAGCTGCCGGCCTGCCCTTCGCCCTCGGCCTTTGGAGGCGCGTCCTCCGTCGTCGTGCCCTCGGCCCGCTTCCGCCCGGCTTCTTCCGTGGCGTACACGTACCGGAAGCGCAGTTCGGTAAGGGCATTGTCCAGCAGGCGATGCTCTTCGGAGCTCAGATTGCCTTTGGTCTTTTCCAACAGCACGCCAAGCATGTCGATGGTGTGGCGCGCCAGCGGCAGATTGGGCTCCGGCCGCTCGTCCTCCTCGCCGAAATGCATCAGTCCGAGCTGCACTTCAGCCTGCATCTTCATGGAAAGCACCAGAAATTCGAAACTAGCGGGTGGAAGAAAATCGATGTCGCTCATGGGTTCTGAACCTGTGCCACATTCATTTTAGCCGAGCCTCCGTGCGCGGCCGGTAGTAGCGCGAAAGCCAGCGGCTCAAACCGTCGAGGCCCGGATAGAGCAGGCGCTCGGTGATGCCGGCCTGGTCCAGCTTGTCCCGCACCTCCCACTTCAGACCCGCCGGGACTACTATCCTCCTGGCCAGGCGATCGTGAGCGGACAGCCACTGATCGAGGCATGCAGCGGGAGTGGACATCAGCGAGAACAACGCGAACTGGTTGGCAATGCGTGCGTCGAGAGACGGGGGCTCGAGGAACACCACGAAATCGCGGTCCGCCAGCTCCTGCAGTTTTTCGAGCGAATCAGCCACCTCGTCCAGCATTTCGGCGGTGAATACGTCGCCCCCTTCGCGCTCCGCCACTTCACCCAGCGCTTCGGGCAGCAGGCGATTCGTCGCGCGGACATCAACCGCCCAGATCACGCCGTCGCAATCGTACCGGTCGAGATTGTTCGTGACGAAGTGGGCCGCGATCAAGGGCGACCAGGACCAGTCGAGCAGGCGCGTCTGCAGGCCGTGATGCGCCGCCATGGCCATCCAGTTCCAGATGGATTGGCCGACGACGACGTCCGTCTGCGCATATTTGCGGAAGTTCCGCAGCAGGTGGCGTTCCAGCCGCGCCGGCTCCGGATAGCCGCGGCCGGCGCGATTCAGCGAACTGCTCAGGTCGCTCGCCGCGTCGGCCATGCCCCGATAGACGAAGGGCCTGCGGAACCGCTGCAGATCTTCATCCCATGTACCCTGATAAAGCTCATCGAGCAGTTGCGCCCAGCCTGAAACGGTTACGGTCTCGATTGCCGGCATGCACATACTTTGACGCTCGCGGCGGGAACATGCAAATCCTTTCGCGATGCCCGGTCGTCATCCGGCGCCGGCGCGGCGGGTGCGAACGACGGCTCGGACGCTCCCCGTGGGGCAGACCATCGTCTTCGTGGTCTGCCAGGACGTGCCCCACAGGGAGCCGAACCCGCACGGCGGTGGCAATTCGCCTGCGTCGGTAAGGAATGTACCCGAATTGTCAGCTTATGTGCGGGAATTCCCGTATGCTCACATTAAACCTCATTCGGAATTCAGAATCTAACGTCGCAATATTCCACGAGACTGTTGTCTAACAATCAGTGGGACACGACCACGCGGACAGGAGGGAACAATGAAGAAGAAGTTTCTAACTCTGGTATTAGCGGCTGCGGCCCCAATCGCCTTCGGGCAGGCGGCCGGCTCGGCCGGCGGAGCTGGGACCGGAGCCGGACAAAGCGGCGCGACGGGCAGCGGCATGGGCCAGTCGGGAACGGCAAACGGGACCCCGGGACAGAACCCCGGCAACACAAACCCGAGTAACGGAACGATGGGCACGAACCCGGCTAACGCCACCAACGGCGCGAACCCTGACGCCACATCGGGAACCGCTGACCGCGGCATGACCGGCCAGGACAGCACGGCGACGGGGGCCACAGGGGCAACGGCGACGACCGGCGCGAAGAAGCACAAGAGCAAGCACAAGAAGTCGAAAGACACAACAGGGACGACCGGCGCCACCGGAACAACCAACCCGTAGTCCGGCATAATCAACTCGACAAAACAGCCCGGTTCGGCGCAATGCCGTCCGGGCTTTTTCGTGCGAGTTGGAACGTATCGGAAACGCGTTATGGTTACCGTTTGCGCGCGTGCCGACCGGCGGTGTTCACCGCAGCCGCGGCATGAGCCGGATAAGGTTGAGGCGTCTGCTCGGGGATCGCGTGCCCACCTTTCTCGACTCTCGCTGTCACTCGCGCGATATGAAGTTCGATGCTATTCAGCCCCGCGTACCAGATGCGCACGTCCAGTTCCGCCGATAATGCCGAGTGATCGCGCGGTGGAGAAGCCGCTTCCCCTTGATCTTCGCCGCTCACTTCTGCTTCACTCAGTCCCGGATTGACGGACCGGATTCTACTTGCCGCCTCATCGGGGTTAAAGTATTCGGCGCCGCTGGCGAGGAACATGGCGCCGGCGACGCTGCTCTTTCCAGCACCGTTGGTCCCGCCAGGACATAAACACAGGGCGTCCGGTCAGGCACGTTTGCGTGCGGCCGCCAGCGCGGCTTGTCCCAGCTCCTTCGGCGGTTGCGTGGAATGTGGCCTTCACGCCTGTGCGAGCCTCCGGCGTTTGCATTCTCGCGAGGAGCCCGTCGAATTCATCGCTGAGCATTTCCAGTTCGACTCGGTGAGCGCTCGACGAATTCCTCCATCGAAATCAAAACCGCCTTCGGTGAGTCGTGCTCCGTAATCACAACTCTGCCACCCTGGATGACCTTTCCCAAAATGCGGCCAGACTCGTTCTTCGCATCGGTTGCGGAAACGGCAACGGCTCCCATCGGTTCAGGGCTCCTCGGTTCGCGCGTCACGGGGCTCTCTCGCCGCGCTAATCCGCGGGGACGAACCGCCTCCCCCACGCCGGCGGCAACGCGGCGGCCCCTGGCGCGTCCAAATCGGATATGGCGGGACAGCATGTTATCCTGAAGCCGGCTTCGGTTCCCGTGGCCTCGATCATGCCTTCCCGCAGTGTGTTTTTCGCGGCTCTGGCAACTCTTCTGGCGTTCAGCTCTCTCCTCGCGCTTCAGCAGCGCCCCGGTCAGGTGTACAAGAAACCGTTCCGTGTGTACCCCGGCGTCGAGTACACCAACTTTCCCATGCCGCCGGACTGGGACGAGCAGACCGAGTGGGTTTACGCGCGGCTCATGTATCCCGCGGTGGTTTGGTATCCCCGCTGGACCATGGATTACCCTCGTTCCGATCGCCACCTGTCAGAGGCCATCCGCAGACTGACGCGCATTCACGCGCGCAAAGTGGAGCAGCCGGTAACGCTGGATGACGACGAGGTGTTCAACTATCCCTGGCTTTATGCGGTTGAGGTGGGCTACTGGAACCTGACCGATGCCCAGTGCGCCCGGATGCGCGATTATCTGCTGCGCGGCGGCTTCTTCATGTGCGACGATTTCCACGGAACGCGCGAGTGGAACATCTTCATGGACAGCATGCGGCGCGTCTTTCCCGACCGGCCCGTGGTGGAGCTCGATTCCCGCGATCCTATCTTTCATACCGTCTACGACCTGAGCGAGCGCTATCAGGTGCCCGGCGCCCAATACATGGAAACCGGCAAGACTTACGAACACGACGGGTTCCAGCCCCGGTGGCGCGGCATCTATGACGACAAGGGCCGCGTGATGGTGGCTATCTGTCACAACATGGACCTTGGAGATTCCTGGGAGCATGCCGACAATCCGCAGTACCCGGAAAAGTTCACAGCGCTTGGCGTGCGCATCGGCGTGAACTATCTGGTGTACGCGATGACCCATTAGAACCTTTGCGAAAGAGCTGAATGTTCGAGTTCCTGTTCAAGTATCCGCGGGCCGTGTTTCAGAAGGGCAGCTTCGTTCTGGCCGGGGGGTGGCCGCGCTGGCTACTGGTCCTGGCGGTGGTCGCGCTCGCGGCGTTCGTCGGCGTGCTGGCATGGCACAGATATTCCCGCGACAGCCGGACCGCGGCGCTATGGCTCCTGCGGACCGGCGTTCTGGTGGTGCTCCTGCTTTTGCTCTGGCAGCCGGCGGTCAGCATCTCGACATTGCGGCCCGAGCAGAACATTATCGCCGTGGTGGTGGACTCGAGCCGAAGTATGGTGACGCCCGATGCCGCCGGCGGTGCCAGAATCGCTGCGGCGGATGCTACAAGCATCCGTCTGATCAACGATTTACAAAAGAGATTTCAGGTACGTCTTTACCGTCTTGGCGACGGCGTTCAGCGCGTGGATGCTAACGGTCCCCTCACCGCTGGAGCCGCCGCCACCCACATCGCCGCGGGCCTCGATCAGATCGCGGCCGAAGGGGCTACCGCGCCCATCGGCGCC
Source organism: uncultured Acidobacteriota bacterium (assembly GCA_963780655.1). Taxonomy (GTDB): domain Bacteria; phylum Acidobacteriota; class Terriglobia; order Bryobacterales; family Bryobacteraceae; genus CAWACP01. Next base: position 177,362 of record CAWACP010000006.1, read on the forward strand.
ATCGTGCTGCTTTCGGACGGGTCCGACAACTCCGGCGGCATCGACCTGAAGACCCTGAATGACCTCCGCCAGCGCCGCATTCCGGTGCACACGGTCGGGTTCGGGCGCGAGCGGCCGGAACGCGACATCGAGATGGAGGATGTGCAGGCCCCCGCGAAGGTGCTGGCCAATTCGCGCACACAGGCGACGGTGTCGCTGCGCCAGTTCGGGTTCGCCGGCAGGCAGGCGCAGCTGGTGGTTCGCGAGGGCGGCCATGTGCTGGCCAGCCGCTCCGTTACGCTCGCCGATGATGGGCGCGTCCAGAACGAGCCTGTTCTGTTCAACGCCGGGCCGGCCGCGGTGAAGGACGTCGACTTTGAAATTCAGCCGCTCGGCGGTGAAGAGAATGCCGCCAACAACCGTCTCACCCGCGTCCTCTATGTATCCTCGAATCGGCCGCGAATCCTGTACGTCGAGGGCGAGCCGCGCTGGGAGTACAAGTTCATTCGGCGCGCGGTGGAGGACGACAAATCGATCGACCTGGTCAGCATCCTGCGAACCACCCAGAACAAGATCTATCGCCAGGGCATCGCAACTCCCGACGAGCTGAAGGATGGATTCCCGACGCGCGTAGAGGACCTGTTCGGCTTCTCCGGTCTGATCGTGGGCAGCGTGGAAGCGGGTTGGTTCACCTCGACGCAACAGGAGATGATCCGGCAGTTCGTCGACCGGCGCGGCGGCGGCCTGCTCTTTCTGGGCGGACGCGCGGCACTCGCCGACGGCGGATACGAGAAGCCTCCGTTCAACGATCTGCTGCCGGTGAGCCTGCCCGATCACAAAGACACGTTTCACCGCGATCCCGGCTATCCGGAGCTCACGCCAGCGGGCCGCGACAGCCTGATCACGCGCATTGAGGAAGACCCGGAAAAGAACGCGCAGCGCTGGCACAATCTGCCCTACGTGGCCGATTTCCAGGAGATCGGTCCGGCGAAGCCCGGCGCCGTGGCGCTGGCCGAGGTCCAAACCGACGCGCATGGCCGGCTGCCCCTGCTGGTGACGGAGCACTACGGCCGCGGCCGAACCGCGGTGTTTGCAACCGGCGGAAGCTGGCGCTGGCAGATGCTGCAGCCCGTCGCCGACATGAGCCATGAGATGTTCTGGCGTCAGATGCTGCGCTGGCTCTCGGCCGATACTCCGACGCGCGTCACCGCCTCAACGCCTCAGGCAACACTTGAGGACGACGGTCATGTCCGGCTGCGCGCCGAGGTGCGCGACACCACGTATCTGCCCACCAGCGATGCGCAGGTGGAGGCGCGGGTGATCGGGCCCGATGGCGCGACCGAGACCATCCCGATGCGGCCGGATGCAACGGAGCAGGGCGTCTATACCGCCGACGAGGATGCCGCGAAGGCCGGGTCGTACGTGGCCGAAATACGCGCACGCCGCGGCGATCAGGAACTGGGGGCGGATGTGCTAACGTTCCGCCGCGAGAACGGCGTGGCGGAAAACTTCCATCGCGAACAGAATCGCGATCTGCTGGAGAAGCTTTCAGCGGCAACCGGAGGGCAATACTGGAGGCCCGATCAGGTTTCGCGGCTGCCCGGGGAGATCTCGTACTCGGAAGGCGGCATCAGCGTTCGCGAAACTCGTGACCTATGGGACATGCCCGCCGTCTTTCTCCTCATGCTGGCGCTGTTATCCGGCGAGTGGGTGCTGCGAAGGAAGTGGGGCATGGTATGAAGGCCGCCCTTTTCCTCCTCTTGCCCTTGTCTGTCCATGCCACCACTTTCTACGTCACCCTCGCCGGGCTCGGCGGCGAGCCCGATTACGAGCAGCGCTTCACCGGCTGGGCGAAGGATCTGGATCAGCGCTTGAAAGACAGCGGCATGCCCTCGCGCGTTTTCACGCTGTATGGTCCCGATGCGACGCGGGCAAAGCTCGAATCGACGCTTGCCGAGGTTCAGCGCGCCGCTCGGCCCGAAGATGCCCTGGTGCTCATGCTGATCGGACACGGCAGCTACGACGGCGTCGATTACAAGGTGAACCTGCCCGGACCGGACATCAGCGGCGTCCAGATTGCCGCGCTGCTCGATCGGGTTCCGGCGAAGCGCCAGCTCGTGGTGAACATGACCAGCGCGAGCGGCGGCTGCATGAACGCCCTCGAGAAACCGGGACGCCTGCTGATCGTCGCGACAAAATCCGGCTACGAGAAGAACGCCACCGTGTTCGCGCGCTACTGGGTGGAAGCGCTGAGAGATCCATCCACCGATACAGATAAGAACGGAACTGTTTCGGCGCTCGAAGCGTACCGCTACGCCACTCGGAAGACCGCGGCGTTCTACGAAGAGCAGAAGCGTATCGCTACCGAGCACCCGCAACTCGACGAGAACACGCTGGCGGAGAACTTTCCTTTGTTGCGGCTAACCTCGGACAAGGTCACATCGCCGGCGAAGCAGCAGCTTCTCGAGAAGAAGGAGCAACTGGAGAACGACATCGATCAGTTGAAGTATCGGAAGGCGGCGCTGCCCGCCGACGAGTACAAGAGCCGGCTCACCGAGCTGCTGCTGAACCTGGCGCGCACACAGCAGGAGCTGGACAAGTGAAGGCCCCAAAGTGGAGTAGGCCTTCGGCCTGCATTCTCTTCTGTGTAGCTCTGCACGCCGCTACTCCTCACGATTGTCAGGCCCTCGCGGCTCTCGGCCGCTGGCAGCAGGCAAACAACTGCTTCCGTGACCTGGTGGCCTCCGAGCCAACAAACCCTGAATACAGAGTGCTTTGGGGACGTTTATTCGAGAAACGGTACAACCCTGCCGAGGCCACAAAGCTCTTCCAGGAAGCGCTGCAAATCGATCCGAAGAATGCGGGCGCATACCTCGGGCTGGCGCTGGTAGCCTCGAACGATTTCGACATCAAGGCAGTCGAGTTCGCGAAGAAAGCCCTCGAGCTCGACCCAAAACTCACCGAGGCGCAGGAGCTGCTGGCGCGGCTCGCGCTCGAGGACAACAACGAATCCCTCGCCGCGGATCAGGCAAACAAAGCGTTGAAGCTCTCGCCGGAATCGCCTGAAGCTGTTGCAGTTCTCGCCTCGATTGATCTGCTGGACGGGAAGTCTGACTCGTCCTGGATATCGAAGATGAACGGCCAGGCCTGGGCGACCGCAGGCCACTTCCTGGTCATCAACCGCCGCTATGAAGAGGGCATCGCCGCCTACCGCGAAGCCATCGCCCTGGACCCGAAGCTCGACGACGCGCGCGCCGAGCTCGGCGTGAACCTCATGCGCCTCGGCCACGATGACGAAGCCCAGCGGCAGCTCACGGAATGTTACGAGCACGGCTGGCGCAATGCCGAGACGGTGAACTCGCTGCGGCTGCTCGATTCATATAAGAACTTCGTCACCTTCCGCACGGCCAACACCGTCCTGCGGCTGCACACGAAGGAAGCGGCGCTCCTGCGTCCATACTTCGAAGCCGAGATGCAGCGCGCCATTGCCACATACGAGCGCAAGTACCAGATGAAGCTGCCGGGGCCGGTTCAGGTGGAAGTTTACCCCGATCATGAGGACTTCGCGGTGAGAACCATGGGCCTGCCGGGACTCGGCGCGCTGGGCGTGACGTTTGGGACCGTGATCGCCATGGACAGCCCGTCCGGCCGTACTCCGGGCGAGTTCCATTGGGGCGCAACGCTCTGGCACGAGATGAGCCACGTCTACGTGCTCACGGCCACGCACCATCTGGTGCCGCGCTGGTACACCGAAGGCCTGGCCGTGCACGAAGAGACCGCTGCATCCGGATCTCCCGACTGGGGCGATCCGCTGGAGCCCGAGGCGATCGAGGCGATCCGCGCGAAGAAGCTGCTTCCCGTGGCCGATCTCGATCGCGGTTTCGTGCGGCCCGAGTATCCCGGGCAGGTGCAGGTGTCGTATTATCAGGCCGGCCGCATCTGCGATTTCATCTCGGAGAAGTGGGGCGAGCCGATGCTGCTCACCATGGTGCACTCGTTCGCCGTCCGCACCACCACGGAAGAGGTGATCCGTAAGGACCTGGGCATCTCACCGGAGGAGTTCGACAAGCGGTTCATGGCGTGGCTGGACGCGAGTACCCACACCGCCGTCGCGCACTTCGTCGAGTGGAAGCAGCAGATGCGCGCGCTGCACGAAGCCGCGCAGGCGAAAAACTATCCCGATCAGATCCGCCGTGCTCAGGCCATACGCGAGCTTTATCCGCAATACGTTCAGCCTGGCAACCCCTACGTGCTGCTTGCCGTTGCGTATCTGGCGACGGGGGATAAGGGCTCCGCGCGACGGGAGCTCGAATCATACGTCGCAAGGGGAGGACGCAATCCATCGGAGATCGAGCAGCTTGCCTCGCTCCAGGTCGAAGCGGGCGAGCCGAAGCAGGCGGCGGCCACACTGGAGCGCCTGCTGTACATCTATCCTGAGGACGAAGAGCTTCACCGAAAACTGGGCAGCCTTCTGCTGGATCAGAATGAGACCGACGCGGCCATTCGCGAGTACCAGGCCGTGCTCGCCATGAAGCCGCTCGACGCGGCCGACGCGCATTACCAACTGGCGCGCGCGTATCGCGCCGCGAATCGCATAGACGCGGCGCGCGACGAGGTACTGCTGGCGCTCGAAGCCGCGCCCGACTACAAGCCCGCCCAGAAGCTGTTACTGGAGATAACGAGATAACATGTCAGCCACTCCCGTCATTGACACGGCCGAACTCCGAACGCGGATCTCGCGCTTTCAGCAGGTCCACGAAGGAATCGTGCGCGAGGTGCGAAGAGTTATCGTGGGCCAGGAGGAGGTGCTGGAACAGGTTCTGATGGCCCTGTTTGTGGGCGGCCACTGCCTGATCACCGGCCTGCCGGGCACCGCGAAGACGCTGCTGGTGCGCACCATAGCGCAGACGCTCGGCCTGAAGTTTCGCCGCATCCAGTTCACGCCCGACCTGATGCCCACCGACATCACCGGCACCGACATCATCGAAGAAGATCCGGCCAGCGGGCGCCGCACCTGGACCTTCGTGCCCGGGCCTATTTTTTCGAACGTGCTGCTGGCGGACGAAATCAACCGCACGCCGCCCAAGACGCAATCGGCGCTGCTCGAGGCGATGCAGGAACTCACCTGCACGGTGCGCGGCCACGGATACCGGATCGAGCCGCCGTTCTTCGTACTGGCCACGCAGAACCCGATCGAGCTGGAGGGCACCTATCCGCTTCCCGAAGCTCAGCTCGACCGCTTCCTGTTCAACACCGTGCTCGATTACCTTTCCGCCGCCGAGGAGTTGCAGGTTGTGGACCTGACCACGACGACGGCGACAGATGAAGCGCAGACCGTGACGAGCGCCCCGGAGATCCTCGACTTCCAGCAGCTTGTGCGCATGGTGCCGGTGGCCGAGTCGGTGGCGCGATACGCGGTGGACCTGGTGCGGGCGACGCGGCCGATTGACGCGGGCGCGCCCGACTTCGTGAAGAAGTACGTGAACTTCGGCGCCAGCGTGCGCGCGGCGCAGGCGCTGGTGCTGAGCGCGAAAGCGCGGGCGCTGATGCGCGCACGATATCACGTGACCTATGAAGACATCCGCGCGGCGGCGCTGCCGATCATGCGCCATCGCGTGCTGCTGAACTTCCATGCAGAATCGGACCGGCAGACCACGGACGACATCCTGAAGAGGCTGCTGGAGGCCAAACCGGAGCCGAAGTAGAGCAGGCTTTCAGCCTGCATGAAGCAAAACATGACCTCGCGCGCAGACAATCAACATCGCTTCCTCGATCCCGCCGTGCTGGCGAGCATCTCGCAGCTCGACCTGGTGGCGAAGACCGTGGTCGACGGATTCATCGCGGGACTTCACCGCTCGCCCGATTTCGGCTTCAGCCTGGAGTTCGCCGAGTACCGCGCCTACACGCCCGGCGACGACCTGCGCCACATCGACTGGAACGTGTTCGCGCGGACCGAGCGCGCCTACCTGAAGCGCTATCACGGCGAGACCAATACGCAGCTCACCATTCTGCTCGACACCAGCCGCAGCATGGAGTTCGCATCGCACGCCGTATCCAAGCTCGACTACGCGCGCTATCTGGCATCGTCGCTGGCCTACATGGCCAACCAGCAGCGCGACGCCGCCGGCCTGGCCATCTTCCACGACCAGGTGGTGAATTACGTGCCCGCCTCCACGCGCCACGGCCAGTTCCCTCGGCTGGTGCATGCCATCGCCGGCGCCGAGACCGGGGCTCGCACGGATTTCAGCGCACCGTTCCTGCGGCTGCAGCAGATGCTGCACCGGCGCGGCATCGTCATCGTCATCTCCGATTTCTACGAGGATCCCGAGGCGGCTGTACGCGTGATGGAGCCGCTGCGATTCCGCGGAAACGAGGTGGTGCTGTTTCACGTGCTTGATCCCGGAGGAGATCCATCCGGACGTGCGCGAGCCGGTGCTTCTGGTGGATATGGAGAGCGAGGCGTCGGTTGAGGTCTCGCCGGAATACGTGAATCACGATTACCGGCAAAAGATCGGGGATCACATCGAGCGGCTGCGCACCGCGGCCACGCGCAGCGGCATGGACTATTTCCTGCTGGAGACAGATCGGCCGTTGGACGCGGCGCTGCGCGAATATCTGACCATCCGGCAGGGGAGGAACTGATGGGCTTTCTGTCACCCTGGTTCCTGCTCGGCCTGGGCGCCCTGTCGCTGCCGTTCTGGCTGCACCTGCTGCGCCAATACCGCGCGAAGCCGCGTCCGTTCAGCTCGCTCATGTTCTTCGAGCGGCGCATTCAGAGCTCCGTGAAGCACCGCCGCCTGCGCTACCTTGTCCTGATGAGCCTGCGCATGGCGCTGCTCGCACTGCTCGCGCTGGCCTTCGCGAAACCGTTCCTCGCGCGTCATGCGGCGACGGCGCGCGTGAACAGTCTGGCGGTGATTGCCGTCGATCGGTCGTTCAGCATGCGCTATGGAAACCATTTCGCGGAAGCGAAGCGGCGCGCACTCGCCGCAGTGGACCGCCTCTCCCCAGGCCGGCGCGCGCAGGCGTTGGCCGTCGATTCTCAGGCGCAGCAGCTCACCGAGCCGACGTCCGACAAGGCCCAGCTTCACGCCGCCATCGAAGCCGTAACTCTCGGCGACCGGCGCAGCTCGTACGGAGAGCTGGTGCACGTGCTCCGCACGCTCAGCCAAGGCGAGCACATGCCACTTGAAGTGCGCTTCTTCACGGACGCGCAGAAATCGTCGATGCCGGCCGGGTTCGCCGATCTGCAGTTGCCGGCGGGCAGCACGCTGGAAATCGATTCTGTAGCGAGCGGGCACGAGAGTAATGCGGCGGTAGAGAGCGTCAGCGCTCCCGCGCATCTGTACGATCCAAAGAAAGCGCCGGTCGCGGCCGTGATCGCAAATTACGGTAACCAGCCGGCGCACCGCACCGCGTCGCTGGTGGTGGACAATCACGTACTGGAATCGAAGCCGGTGGATGTCCCCGCGAACGGGCGCGCCGCGGTCGAGTTCACATCGCTCGAGAGTCCCTACGGGTTTCATCACGGCGAGGTGCGCATCGAACCCGGCGATTCGCTGGCCGAAGATGACCGCTTCCGGTTCGCCATAGAGCGTAGCGATCCGCGTCGCGTGCTGTTCCTGCATGAAGCGGGACAGAACCGCGCGGCGCTCTACTACCGCACGGCGATTGAATCGGCAACGGACGCCGGCTTCGAGCCCGAAGACCTCGCCGTCGCGCAATCGGCAAATCTGGCTTTCTCGAAATATGCGTTCATCGTCCTGTCCGATGTGCGCGACGTTCCGGGGCCGCTCGAAGCGCAACTGCGCCAATACGTGAGTAACGGCGGGGCGCTGCTGGTTCTGCTGGGGCCGGCATCGGTGGCATTGCCGCACATTCCCGTCGCCGGCAACGCGGTGCTCGCCTCCGGCTATTCGTCCCGCTCGGGCGACCGGTTTCAGGCCGCCGCTTCCGTTGACGCCGATCACCCGGCGCTGGCGCGCGTGAACCGTTTCGACGGCGTGCAGTTCTTCCAGACCGTACGCTTCGATCCGGCCGGCGCACGCGTGATCGCGAGCCTCTCCGATAAGACTCCTCTCCTTGCCGAGAAGCAGGTGGGCGAGGGCCGCGTGCTGATCTTCGCGTCCACGTTCGACAACGTGTCGAACGATCTTCCGGTGCACGCCGCGTTCGTGCCGTTTGTGGTGGAGTCGGCGCGGTATCTGGCGGGAGACGAGCAGCGCCCGGCGAACGTCGCGGTGGATTCCATAGTCGAGCTGCGCCGCGCACGCGAGCGGGGGGCCGCTGTGGACGTGATCGATCCGGCGGGCCGGCACGCACTGGCTCTGGACGAGGCGGTGAAGTCGCAGGCGTTTCAGGTGGACCGCGAAGGATTCTACGAGGTGCATCTGGCCAATGGCCGCCAGCAACTGGTGGCGGTTCACGCCGACCGCGCCGAATCGGACCTGGCCACGGTTCCCGCGGATCTGCTCTCGTTGTGGACGCATAGCGGCGGCGATGCGCCCGGCGGTTCATCACCGGCGCACCCGGATAATCTCGCCCTGTGGCGGGACGTCCTGCTTCTCGCACTGATTGTGGCGCTCGCCGAGACGTTCGTGGCCAGCAGACACGCGGTCACGGAAACGAAACCGGTTGAGAGGGCACTGAGGAAAACCGCATGACGATAATGTGGGGCACGCTTCAGCACTCGCACGGCGTTTGTGGGGCGGGCGCCCCGCCTGCGGCCGACGCCTCGTCGGCCTGCTCGGTATTTGCTGAACGCATCTTGCGCCAGACCAGGCGGGCGGGGCGCCCGCCGCAGGCGAGGCGCCTGCCCCACACGGAGCATCCCGTATGAACCCCATACATGAGCTCAACGCCTGGCTGCGTACCCTCGAACGCCGGCTGCGCATGCTCGCCATCTCGCGCGGGGCGGCCATCGCCGCTGCTGTTGCGCTGTTCTGCACGCTGACGCTGGTGGTGGTCACCAACCGGTTCGCTTTCTCCGCCACCAGCATGTCGGTGGCGCGCGTAGCGCTGTTCCTCTGCCTCGCGCTCGCGATCGCGTTCGGCCTGGTCATCCCCTTGCTCCGTCTGAATCGCAAGCGGGCCGCGCGCGAAGCCGAGCATCGCTGTCCCGAACTGCAGGAGCGGCTGCTTACCATTGCGGAGCGTCCTTCCGAAACAGGTCCGTTTGCCGAACTGCTCGCTGCCGACGCGCTCCAGCGCGTCAGAAGCACGCGCACGCTCACCCGGCCCTGGCTCTCGCTGATGTTGAGCGTGGCTGCTCTGGCGTCCTTAGTCATTCTTCTCTGGCTGGCGCTCGCGGGACCCGGCTGGCTCGGATACGGAACTTCCCTGCTCTGGGCCGGCACATCGCGCGTCGGCAACGTGCCGTTTTACGACATCGTGGTTGCGCCCGGCAATCGCACCGTGCGCAAGAGATCCGATCAGTTGATCACCGCGCGTCTGGCCGGCTTCAGCTCGAACACGGTCCGTTTGTATGCCCGATACGGCGGCGCATCGAAATGGCAGGAAGCGCAGATGCAGCCGCAGCCCGAAAGCTCGGCATTCGAGTTTCTGTTCGCGGGCATCACCGACCCCATCGAATACTATGTGGCGGCCGGCGCGGTGCGCTCCCGCAGCTACACGCTGAAGGTGGTGGACCTGCCCGGCGTCCGGCGCATCCGCATTACCTATCATTACCCCTCATGGTCCGGCATGAAGGACTCGGTTGAAGATCCCGGCGGCGACATCCGCGCCGTGGAAGGCACCGAGGCGCAGGTGGATATTGAGACCGACAAGCCGCTCCAGTCCGCGCTGCTCGCGCTCGACGATAACTCGCAGATTCGCCTGGAAGCTCGCGACGGTAACTGGCTCAGCGCACGCGTTCCCGTGGACAAGGACGGCATGTATCACGTGGCCGCGACTGACCACGGCGACCAGGTCCGGCTCAGCGACGACTATTTCATCGAGGCGAAAAAGGATTCGCCGCCTGAGGTAAAGATGCTGCGCCCTCAGGCTGACGTGCACGCGAATCCCATTGAGGAGGTTACGGTCGGGGTTGAGGCGAACGACGACTTTGCACTGAACGGAGTGGAGCTGCATTACTCCGTCAACGGCGCGCCCGAAAAGATCATCGGCGTGCCGGGTTCGCGCGGTCCGAAGCATGCAGAAGGAAAAGTCACCCTGGCGCTGGAAGATTTCCAGCTCCAGCCTGGCGATGTCGTCAGCGTCTATGCGCTGGCCCGCGACGCGCGCCACACCACGAAGAGCGATATCCACTTCATTCAGGCCGAGCCGTTCGAGCGCAACTATTCGCAGGCGCAGTCGTCGGGCGACGGTGAAGATCAGGATGAAGACCAGAACAACATCTCCACGCGGCAGAAGGAAATCGTCGCGGCGACGTTCAATGCCCTGCGCGATGCGAAGAACAGCACCGAGGCGGCCGAGGATGCGGCGTTTCTGTCAGGAGCCGAGAACAAGCTGGCCGCGCAGGCGAAATCCCTGGCGGACCGCATGCGCAAGCGCGAGCTTGCCGATACCAGCGAGCAGTTCAAACAGTTCTCCGAAGACATGGACAAGGCGGCACAGGCCATGACGGAGGCCGCGGGAGAGATGCGCGCACAGCGCTGGACCAACGCGCTTACGCCGGAACAGAAGGGACTGCAGAACCTGCTCCGCGCCGAGGCGACGTTCCGGGATATCCGCGTGGCTTTCGGATCGAGCAGCAATGGCGGCAGCGGCAACGCGGGACGCGACCTTGGCAATATGTTCGATCTGGAGCTGGACACGCAGAAGAACCAGTATGAGACGGGCCAGCAGAGCGCATCGTCCGATGCTCGCGCCAAACAAATCGATGAAGCCATGCAGCGGCTCGAGCAGCTCGCCCGGCGTCAGCAGGAGCTCGCCGAGCAACAGCGGAAGCAGCCTTCGTTTGAGCAGCGCTGGCAACAGGAGATGCTGCGCCGCGAAGCCGAACAATTGCGCCAGCAGATGCAGCAAATGGCCCAGCAGCGGCAGCAGAGCGGATCGTCATCGCAGCAGTCGCAACAACAGCAGGGGCAACAGGGCCAACAGGGGCAACAAAGCCAACAGGGCGATTCCGGCCAGCAGGGACGCAGCGGCAGTATGACGAACCAGCGCCTGGAAGAGGCCATCCAGCGGCTGCAACGGGCCGCTGACGACATGCGGAACGCTTCCTCGGATCAGGGCAACGCCGCCCAGCGCCGGGCGGCCGAGCGCCTGCAGGAAGCTCGCGACATGATGGCGGGCATGGAGCAGCAGCAGGCTGCCTCGAGTGTGAAGCAGATGGCCGACCGAGCCGCGCAGATTGCCGAAGAGCAGCGCGACTTCGAGCGGCGGCTGCGGCGTGAGTTCGGAGGCGAGAACGGCGACCGCACCATGCCCGGGCAGAGCACGCTCGAGAACGAGAACATGGCGCGCGAGCACGAGCGCACGGCCGACCAGTTGAAGCAACTGGAACAGCAGCTCACCAATGAGCAGCGCGCGCTGGCGGGCGGGCAACCGGCCATTGCATCGCGATTGCGCGACGCCCTCGCCGACCTGCAGCAGAACGAACTGGCAATGCGCATGAAGAAGAACGCGGAGTGGATTCGCCGCGGACTCGGCGGGACGACGTGGGGCCGTGAGGCGCTCATCACTCAGGGAACTGACCGTCTGAACGACCAGTTGCAGGAGGCGCAGGCCTCCATCAGCAAACAGGGCTCGCAGGGGAACCAGCAGAAGGGCGCCGGTCCGGGCAAGGAAGACCTGGAACGCGCCCTCGCCCAGGTGGAAGCGCTGCGCCAGCGAGCCGAACAGATGTCGCGGCAAATCCGGCCGGTGCGTCCGCGTTCGCAACCGATGCCTGGCGGGAGCGAGCTCGAACCCGGCACCGCGTGGAACTCGCCGCAGGCCGGAAGTCTGAGCATGCCGCAGCAGGAAGGCGAGGCAGAGACCCAGTATCGCGAGCTGATGCGCGATCTGAACCGGACGCGACAGTCCATCGGCGGGCTGGCCCCGGAAGCGGACCTCGATTCGCTTACGCGCGGGATGCCGAACACGAACGCGCTCGGCGATCCCCGCCAGTTGTCGGATCGCGTAGACCGCATCGTCGTGCCGGCGCTCGAGCAGATCGAGCTGCAGCTACGGCATCAGATCGACCAGGACAGTCAGGTGCGCAACTCCGGCGCCGAGCATGTTCCTGAAGGGTATGCGGACGCGGTGGCGGAGTATTATAAGCGGTTGAGCAAGGCGCCCAGGTAAGGATCCCGTGGGGCCGGCTTCCAGCCTGCGGAGTCGAGTATCCACGAAAGGGAAATAGCGACAAATGGGTTGCATGGAACGCTGCTGACCGGCCGACCCGCCATCTCGCCAGTGGCAAAGAGAGCAAGGAAAAAATCGCGCGCGCAGTATTGAGGTTCATGAGCGCACGCATCCGGTAGTACATCCCCGTCAGGCAGTTATCGGAAGATGTGGTGATACGAGATGTCGCGGATGGAGCAGGTGCGAGCGACGCCGCTGACATCGCCGGCGATCACCTTCTCGGCGGCGATGATCGTTGCACCGCTGCAAAATGATTCAGCGGGCCGCAGCCGGCGCCAAAACCCGGTGCGGTCCGGATCGCCTCGGTAACCCAGAGTTTTGCCTGGCGCACCGCTTCCGGGATCTCGAGGCCGCCCGCCAAGCCCGCGGTGATAGCCGCCGAATAGCTGCAGCCGGCGCCGTGCGTGTGCCGCGTGTCGATGCGCTCCGTCACGAATTCGAACCACTCGCCGCGCCAGCGCAGAATATCGAGCGCGGCGCCCGGAAGGTGGCCGCCTTTAACCAGAACCGCGCATGCTCCCATTGCCGCAATGCGTTCGGCCGCGCGGCGCATCTCATCGGGATCACGTACGTCCATGCAGGCGAGGGCGGAAGCTTCACTCAGGTTGGGCGTCACCAGCGCAGCCGCCGGAATCAGGGCGTCACGCAGCGCGGCCAGAGCGCCTGCATCCAGAAGCTCCGCGCCATGCTTGCCGATGGTCACCGGATCGACCACCGCGGGAATGCCAAATTCACGCACCAGCGCGGCGACGGCCCGGACGTTCGCAGCCGTCCCGAGCGCGCCGGTCTTGATAGCATTTGGGCGGATGTCCTCAACAGCGGCCCGAATCTGTTCCGCGACGAGGTCCGCCGGCAGGGAATGGACACGCCTCGCCGACACGGTGTTCTGAACGGTGATGACGGCCACGGCCGCTTCACCGTAGACGCCGAACTGATGAAAAGTCCTGAGGTCGGCCTGTATGCCCGCTCCGCCGCTCGGGTCCGATCCGGCAATGGTCAGCGCAATCGGAATCCCGCGAGGCATCGCAACTGGCGGCGTTACGGCTTGCCGAAATAGGCTTCGTCGATGGTGGCCGGATATTGCTTCTTCACCGTCTCGATGTACTGCTTCGCCATCACCGGCTGCAATTTCTGCGTGATGGCTGCTTTGGCCTGATCGAACGGCTGGCTCTTCTTTTCGGTGACCAGGATGAGGTGGTAACCGAACTGCGTCTTCACCGGATCGGTCACCTTTCCGAGCGGCGCGGCAAACGTCGCCTTATCGAACTCGGCCACCATCTGGCCGTGGTTGAATGTGCCCAGCTCGCCACCGCGGGCGCCCGAGCCGGTGTCATCGGATTCAGCCTTTGCCAGCGCGGAGAAGTCCGCTCCGGCATCCAGCTTCTTCTTCAGATCCTGTGCCTTCGCCAGCGCCTCTTCTTCGGTCAGGTCCTTCTGGCCGTCGCGCAGCGGCACGCGCGATCCCTTGAAACGGACCAGAATGTGCTTCGCCGTCGCCTGCTCGAACTCGCCTGGGTTCTTGTCGTAATAAGCGTGCAGAGCCGTATCGGATATGGGCTTGTCGAGCACTTCCTTGCGCACCAGCGCGCTGGCCAGCATGCCGTCCACCTGCATTCTGACATTCTCGCGCACCACCGGCGTCTGGTCCACCTTCTCGCGCCGGGCTTCGCTCGAAAGCGCCAGCACCTCGACAAGTTGATCTACCAGTTGCCGCCGTTGGGCGGGCTGCTGAACCTGCGCTCGGGCGTTATCCGGGATCAGAGCCTCAAACTGAGCGCGCGTGATCTTCTGGTCGCCGACCACGAGCACGACCGTATCGGGGCTCGGCAGCGCAGCCGCGGCTGCCGCGGAGGCGGGCGGTTGCGCCGCGGGCGTGCCGGGCGTTTGGGCCAGCACGAACAACGGCAGTGAAAGGGAACAAATGATACAAAGCTTCATGGTGAATTTCGGAGGAGGCATTGACGGACCGCCCGCGGGCGGTCCATGCCGATGTTTCAGATATCCACAGGATACCACTACCAGGTGGCGCCTCATGGTAAGACTCAATCCAGCGGCCACCCACGCATACCCGCGCCGTAATGCTGGGTCCTGCGCATTATGTCTCAGGTGATACGCATCCAGCGAGTGAACCAGGCGTTGGGGCCGGGGGCGCGGCGACAACCAGGACGCAACGAGCCAGATCATCGCTGAGACGAACAGGATCAGAACCCGAGTCTACGCTCAGGGCAAGGGACCCTGCGGAGTTCCTCCGCTCGATGTTCACAGTGACGCCGGGCCTCAGACCCAGACGTTCCAGTTCGCGGAGTGAGGAAGCGCTGCGGTCCGAAACGCTGCTGATGACGGCGGGCGTTAGCAGCGGCCATCGGACGAGGAGCACTTCATCGCGGAACACACCGGGCCCATGCTTGTGGGGGATCAGATGTCCGTGGGGATCGATTTCCGGATCCCCAAGAATAGCGGCGACCCGGTCTTCGAATCTCTCGGAGATGAAGTGCTCCAGCCTCTCCGCCTCCTCGTGCACCTCATCCCAGGAGTACTTCAGAACATCATGGAGGAATAGTTCCAGCAAGCGGTGATGTCTCACCAGTTCCCAGGCCCGCAGCTTTCCGGCGGCGGTGAGCCGAACCCCCCGGTGCTTTTCATACAACACCAGAGCCGGCCGCTCTGATGCCAGCCGTTGAAGCATTCCGGTGACCGAAGGGGTCCGAACCTTAAGGCGCGCGGCGAGTGCGTTTGTCGTGACGCGCAATTGTTCCGAGCCGCCCAATTCGAGAATGGCCTTCAGATAATCGTCGACAGACTCCGAGGTCGTGAGCGGGATCGATTTAGCTGCCACTATCCACAATGATAGGGCGGTTCATTCCGGCAGGCAAGCTATATATAAAACTGGATACACATTGACGCGACAGATGGTATTAGGCTAGCCTAATAAACAATGCGCGCCGGACTCTTCATCGTATGCCTCGCCTGTCTCGCTTGTTTCCCGAGCCTCCTTCCGGCGCAGGGAGAGACAACCAGCGCCATTATCGGCGTCGTGATCGATCCGAGCGGAGCGGCCCTTCCGCGAGCGATCGTGACCATCGCGAATACCGAGACGGGATCAAAGCGGAGCGCGGCAACAGACGATGCGGGTCGCTTCAGCTTCCCGCAACTGATGCCGGGATCGTATACCGTCAACGTCGAGGCGGACGGATTCGCGTCGCAGACCGCGCCCAACATCCAGGCTGGGCTGGGGCAGAAGCAAACCGTCAACTTCACCCTCAAACTCGCTGCCGCGAAGAGCGAGGTGACCATCTCGGGCGAGGTTCCACTGGTGAATCCGGACAACCCGAACACCGCTACGACGCTGAACGCTCGCGCCCTCGAGAACCTTCCGAACCCCGGCGGCGACCTGACGTCCCCATTGCAGTTCGCAGCAGGCGCACTCATGAATACTGCAGGCAGCGGCAACGATTTCATCGGCGGAACTAACGGATATGGCAACGTTCAGTTCAACGGTCTGCCGGCGCTCTCGAACGGCTATATCGTGGACGGCCTCGAAACCAATGACCCGCTGACTAACCTCAACAGCGGCCTTTCGACAAATCTCGTCCTGGGCCTCAATTCCATCGCGGAAGTCACGGTCAATACGCTTTCATACGCCGTGGACCAGGGGAGATACGGAGCCTCACAGGTCAACTACGTCACCAAATCCGGAACGAACCAGTTCCATGGCGATCTTTACGAACTGTGGAATGGATCACGGCTCAACGCCGCTGATTTCTTTACCGACGCAACGCCCGGAAACCGCAAGCCCCGCTCCACGGTAAACCACTTCGGCGGCAGCCTGGGAGGGCCAGTCCTTCACGACAAGCTGTTTTTCTTTTTGGACAGCGAGTGGGTGAGGATTGCACTGCCGATTGTGTCGGCAACCACCGTTCCCACTCCGGCATTCCAGCAATACGTTCTGCAGCAGTTGCCGCTGGGCGGGACGGATTCCGTCACCAGTTCCACGTACAAAGCTGCGCCACAACTGGCCCCGTTTTATCGGAAGATGTTCAGCCTCTACGGCAACACGAGCGGAACGCCGCTCGCCGTCCTCGGCTGTCCGTTT
Organism: uncultured Acidobacteriota bacterium; assembly: GCA_963780655.1. Classification (GTDB taxonomy): domain Bacteria; phylum Acidobacteriota; class Terriglobia; order Bryobacterales; family Bryobacteraceae; genus CAWACP01. The sequence goes on from CAWACP010000006.1 coordinate 193,743, forward strand.
AACAGCAACGGAAGTCCTGCGGCCGGATTCCCGCCCAATGGCAGCGGGTGCGCCAACCGCCAAAGCCTCTCACATTCCAGCGATGATCGCGAACAGGTTCAGACCGTACGCGTCGATTACAACATCAACGAGAAGAATACGTCGTGGTTTCGCTTTCAGGCCGATACCGGTTTGCAGGCCGCCTGGACGGACCCCATCAATCCGCTATTCAACTCCATTTCATCGCAGCCACTGTATTCCTTCGCCGCGGGATACGCTCATGTCTTTTCTTCACGGCTGGTGAACTACTTCAATCCTGCGTTCTCCTGGTACGAAAGTCTGTTTGGCCCCTCGGATTTTCAGAAGACGCTGTCCGCGTTCCCGATCGTCCTCCAGGGCAGCGGCGCCAACGCCCCGTTTACGACTGTCGGCGGGCTCGACAACACGTGGGTGCAGGGCCGGCGCGCCGCCCGCTTCTTCATTAATGACAACCTCGCCTGGACCAATGGCGGCCATGAGCTGCGTTTCGGTACGAACACGCGAATCTTCCGCCTGAATGATTATGACTTCGGTGAAGGCGCCGTCCCCCTCGTCACGTACACGACGCTGCCTCAGTTCATCTATGGGGTGGCCTCGACAGCGTCGAAGACCTTTCCGCTCGCGAATTCTCAACCTTACGATTTCCTGAATCTGGATCTCTACGCGCAGGACACCTGGAAGATGACGTCGAAGCTCACGTGGACCGTTGGCATCCGAACCACGCACAACTCCAATCCACTCAATCCGCATCAGGCGATCGCACGGCTCGACGGTTCCTTCGCGGCGATCGCGCACGATGTGAACCAGCCGTTGAGCGCTGCCATTCACACCGGCCTCGGCAATGTTTTCGATTCAACCCCGCTGGCGATATTGCAGCCGAGGACGGCGATTGCGTGGCAGATTGCGCCGAAAACCGTCCTCCGAACCGGATTCGGTCTTTTCAGCGATCTCCTTCCCGGCAGCATTGCGGATCTTGTCGGCGTCAATCCGCCCTACTCACGGACCTTTCTTGGCGGGCTCCTGGGAACGGTGGGCGGCTCAGCGATTGCGCCGGCTGTTCCCAACAGCGCCATAGATGCAACCATCGCCGCAAATCAGATATTCAGTACAGGTTTCGCAAAAGGCCAGATCTCCTGCGCTTCGCCGCTCTCGAACCCCGACACCTGTCTCCAACCGGTGGCGATTACGGCGATGCCGGACGGCAAACTGCGTGCGCCCTACTTCATGGAGTGGAGCTTCGCCGTGGAGCGCCAGATCGGGAACACCATCAATCTGCGGGCCCAATACGTCGGCACTCGCGCGGTGAACCAGCCTTACACCACTCAGGCGAACGGTTATCAGACGGTGTGCAGTGGTTGCTTCGCGCCGTTCCCTTATGGGGCGCCGGCCGATGCGAGATTCGGCGCCGTCACGCAGCTTTCCACCGGCGCGAACAGCCACTACAACGCGCTTCAAACCACCGCTGAGAAACGGCTCGCGCATGGTCTGCAGATTCAGGCGAATTATACCTGGAGCCACTGTATCGACACGGTCTCCAATGGCGGCTTCCTCCCGTTCTCGGCTGGAGGAATCCTGTCGCCGATTCCTGGCGATCTGCAACGCGATCGAGGGCCCTGCGACTACGACGTGCGGCACAACGTCACGGCGAGCTACGCTTATGAACTTCCGATCAGGGTGCGTGGCCGGCTGGGGCCGGCGCTCAATGGATGGCAGGTATCCGGGTCGGTGTTCTGGCGCAGCGGACTGCCGTTCTCCGTATTGAGCGCGCCGTACTCGGCAAACGGGAAAGGCATTGTCAATGGCAGCGGTCCGCAGTTTGCCAGCGTCGTTCCCGGAGTCCCGCTTTACGACCACAGTCCGATCCCCGGCGTGACGCAGCCCGGGACGATCCAGTGGTTGAACCCAAACGCTTTTATCTCGGCCGTCGACCCGAGCACCGGGGCGTGCGTTGGCGGCGACACGCCAGGAAACTGTCAATTCGGCAACCTTGGACGGAACGCCCTTCGCGGTCCCAACTTCACCTGGAGCGATCTCTACCTCACCAAATGGTTTCGCCTGAATGAACGAACGAAGTTGCGGATCGATGCGCAGATCTTCAATTTGTTCAACCATCCGAACTTCGGACTTCCGGTACTGGGTTATGCCGGAATTCCCGGCAAGCCATCGACCCAGACCGGATTCGGAGCGCTGACATCTACCACGTCTCCACCAACCGGCCTCCTCGGCGTCGGCCTGGGCGGTGACAGCTCGCCGCGGATGATCGCCTTCCAGGCCCGGCTCGAGTTCTGAAGACTCGCGAGAAGCTGAAACACGCCATAGGGGAGTTGGGCATGGCTGGTACGGAAGGAGCTAAAGTACTGAAACTCACGTGCCGGAGCCAGGCCAGGTACGGTTGCCGGGCTAAGCGGATTTCCTTATAGGCGTCCCCCCGAATCGGTCGATCTGAAGAGTGTGCGCCCATCCTCACCCGATGGCCGAAAACTGGCTAAAGCCAAGCCATTTCGTTCATTGTCAACAAGATTCACCGCGTTCACGGGCGCAATGCTTTTGTGGGTTGTGGCGGCGACACTGGCGTACGATCTCCACCAGAACACGCTGAGCGCCACCAAGGCCATCCTGTTGTGCGGCGGAGTGCTGGTGCTCGCGGCGTTCATCTCCCGGTTCACCATTCGCGTGCTGGCGCGGCCCTTGTCTTACCTCGACGAGGGCATGCGGGCTGTGCAGAACGGGAAGCTCGATCCGGTCCAGATCAGCCGCACCGGCGATGAAATCGAATCCCTGGGCGTCAGCTTCAACCAGATGATCACCGCGCTCGCGGCTTCTCAGGAGGAGATCCGGCGCCACCAGCAGTTGCTCGAGCAACGCATCCGCCAGCGCACCGAGCAAATGGAAGAGGCGATGCTGCGCGCGCAGGCCGCCAACGAGGCCAAGAGCGAGTTTCTGGCTAACATGTCCCACGAACTCCGCACCCCCATGGCGGGCATCCTGGGCATGATCGACGTCACGCTCGAATCGGACCTGCCGCCGGAACACCGGGACCAGCTCGAAACCGCTCAGCGCTGCGCGTACTCGCTGCTCGGTCTGCTCAATGACATTCTGGATCTATCCAAGATCGAGTCCGGCAGAATCGGGCTGGAGAGAATTCCATTCGACGTCCGGGTGGTGCTGCAGGATTGCGTGAAGTCGTTTCAGACGAAGGCGGAGGAGAATAACGACGACATCGTTTGCAGCGTCTCGCCGAACGTTCCCGACGAAATCATCGGCGATCCGCTGCGCGTACGGCAGATTTTCGCGAACCTGCTCAGCAACGCGGTGAAGTTCACGGAAGACGGCTCCATCCGCATTACCCTGGACGCGGCGCGCTGCAACAAGGACGACGTTGTCATCCGCTTCGTGATCTCCGATACCGGCATCGGCATTCCGGAGCAGAAGCTCCCGCTCATCTTCGAAAAGTTCACCCAGGTGGACGGCAGCGTCAGCCGTAAGTTCGGCGGCACCGGACTGGGTCTGGCGATTACCAGAAAGCTGGTGGAGCTGCACGACGGCGAGATTCATGTGGAAAGCGAGGTCGGTAAGGGCAGCACATTCAAGGTCGACCTGCGCTGTGCGCTGCCGTACCGGGCGGCTCCTGAACAATCCCGTATCGGCGACGCGCGGGGCGCGGGCGTGCGCGTGCTCGTGGTGGAAGACAACCAGGTGAATCAGAAGGTGGTAACCGCGGTGCTTCGAAAACGCGGGTTCGCCATTGAACTGGTGAACAACGGCGCTGAAGCCCTGGAGGCGCTCGAGCGCCTCGGCTCCGTCGACCTGGTAATCATGGACGTGCAGATGCCGGTGATGGATGGCCTCGAGGCCACGCGGCGCATCCGCGAAAACGAGAAATGGAAGGACCTGCCCATCCTCGCGATGACCGCTCATGCCATGAGCGGCGATCGGGAGAAATGCCTGGCCGCGGGAATGACCGGCTACATCTCGAAACCGGTGCATCCTTCGAATCTTCTCGCCCTGATCGACCAGTACCTCGCCGCGGAATCGGCGAAATAAAAGCTGCAGGCGAAAACCCCTGCTTCACAAAGCGGTCAGTAGAGCAGGCCTTCGGCCTGCCTTGCAGGCGAAAAACGCCTGCTCTACAAACTGGCAGTGGAGCGGCCTGCCGGACCCTGATAGTCTGTTAACAGCTTTCGTATGCTCAGGATCGGGAATATACAGGCCGTCCTGCTCTCTTCGCCGTTTCCGGAGCCCCTCAGACTTCCTTTTCACGGCGGCGAGCGCGTCATTCTTAAGCGAGATGCCATGCTCATCCGCGTCGAAACCGACAAGGGCCTTGTCGGCTATGCCCCGGGATTGCCGACCGAAGAAGCGAAACGCGCCATCGAGGAAGTGATAGCGCCCTTTCTGAAGGACCGCCAGCTGGGCGATCCGGACGCCCTGCGCGTCCAGTTTCTCGAAGGCGCCGGCCGGGACTGGCGTTTGATGAAGCTGTACTGCGCGGTGGAAATCGCCCTGTTCGACATACTCGGTAAGGCGAAGAGCCTGCCCGTTTCCGAACTGATCGGCGGCCGCCTCCGCGATCGCCTTCGCTTATACGGCAGCGCCGGCATGTACATGCCTCCGGAAAAGTATGCCGAGGAGGCGCACGCCATTTCGGAGCTCGGCTTTCGGGCATACAAGATGCGCGCCGGCATCGGCCCCGAGGACGACCTGAAAACGGTGCGCCTGATGCGCGCGGCGGTGGGGCCGGATTTCGATCTCATGGTGGACGCCAACGCCTGGTGGCGCATGGGCGACCGCAACTACGTCTCAGCCACCATCGACCGGCTCGCCGAACAGCTTGCCGATTATCACATCGCCTGGCTCGAGGAGCCGCTTCCGCCGGAGGATCACGAGGCCTATCGCCGGCTGCGCGAGCTCGACTACGTTCCCATCGCCGCCGGCCAGCACGAGCCCACCGAGCACAGCTTCATCGACCTGATCTTCACCGAAAGCGTCGACTACGTTCAGATGGACGTGACCGCGCAGGGAGGCTACCCAACCGCGCGGCGGCTTCTCGCCGAGATCGCTCATGCCGGCCTGCGCTTCGCGTTTCACAGCGAAGGTACAGCGCTCGAAATCGTCGCGGCCGCCCAACTGGGAGTCTGCTGGCCGGAGATGATCGTCGAATGGCTCGGCTACCCGTGCTACTCGACGCGCTCGCGCGCGGGCATGTATGCATTTCCTCTCGCCGCGGAGATTCTGAAGGACGAGCTGGACATCGAAGACGGCGATCTGATTGTCCCGCGCGGTCCCGGGCTCGGAGTGCAGATCGACGAGCGCGTGATCGACCGATATCCCTGGATCCCCGGACCCTGGACGTCTTATGCCCTCGAACCTGGCGGCGCAACGGGCAAGGCGCCATCCCGGCAAAGCGGCCGCGGGAAATGAGTCCCCAGCGGATTGCAGCCTGCGGCGCCGGCGCGTTTGGCGCGTTGGCGGCCACCCTAGCCTGGGCTGTCCGCTCGCCCTCCTGCACTCTGCTTGCTCCGTCGTTTCATCGCGGCGTCCGGTCCCGCCGCGCCGTGGCCCTCACCTTCGACGACGGGCCCAGCGAATCGACGCCCGAGCTGCTGGAAGTTCTGGCCGCTCATCGCGTCGCGGCGACGTTTTTCCAGTGTGGCGCTAATGTGCGGCGGCTTCCCGCCGTGGCGCGGGAGGTGCTCGCCGGCGGCCACGTCATCGGCAACCACACAATGTCTCATCCGTACCTCTCCCTGCGGTCCGCCGCGTTCATATTAGAGGAGATGTCGGAGGCCCAACACACCATCGCCGCGGCCACCGGAGTGCGCCCGAATCTGTTCCGGCCCCCCTATGGCGTCCGCTGGTTCGGGCTGCGCGAGGCGCAGAAACGCCTGGGACTCACCAGCATCCTGTGGAGTACCATTGGGAGAGACTGGAAATGGCCCGCGGACCCGGTCGCCCGGCGGCTTATCGCCGGTGCGAGCAATGGCGCTATTTTGTGCCTGCATGATGGAAGAATACTGCGGGCCCGGCCTGATATTTCCAGTACGATTGAAGCAGTCCGGCGGGTCATTCCCGTGCTGCTGGACCAAGGCTTCCATTTTGAAACGGTGAACGACATCCTATGTCCGACGAGCTGACGCAGAGAATCATCAAGGTGATTGCGGACACGCAGCACATACCCGCTGAGAAGATAACGCTGGACGGTACGTTCGCGGAACTGAATATAGATTCGCTGGACGGGATCAACATTCTCTTCGCTCTGGAAAATGAGTTTAACATCAGTATTCCCGACGAGGCGGCGCAAACGATTCGGACCGTGCGCGAGATGGTGGACGGCGTGACGAAGCTGGTGGAAGGCGGCGGGGCGAGTTCGAGTTCGGAACCTGCCCACGCGAGCTGACATGCGGCGCCGCGTAGTGATCACCGGTATGGGCGTCGTCTCGCCCCTCGGACTCGACGTCCCCTCCAACGCCGCTGCGCTCCGCGAAGGACGTTCCGCAATCGCGCCCATGGAGTTGGTGGACCGCAGCCTGCTGCGATTTCAGAACGGCGCCGAGGTGCACGGTTTCGACCCCGCCCGGCACTTCGACGAGAAAGATATCAGTCTGCTCGACCGTTTCGCGCAGTTTGCCGTGGTGGCGGCGCGCGAGGCCGTTCAGTACGCGGGTATCTCCTTCAACAACGGTCTCGGCGAGCGCACTGCCATCGTCACCGGCTCCTGCGTGGGAGGACAGACCACCGAAGACGAAGGGTTTCTCACTCTCTATCGCAACAACAATCCCCGCGCGAACCCGTTCACCATTCCGCGCGTGATGGCCAACGCCGGCGCCAGCCGCATCTCGCTGGAATTCGGAATCGTCGGACCTGCCTGGACGGTGTCGACGGCTTGTTCCTCATCGAACCACGCCATCGGTCAGGCGTTCCGCATGGTGCGCGACGGCGATACCGACGCCGCGCTCACGGGCGGAAGCGAAGCCGTGTTCAGTCTCGGCTTCCTGAAAACGTGGGAAGCGATGCGGGTGGTTTCGCCCGATACCTGCCGGCCTTTTTCGAAGGAACGACGCGGGCTGATTCTGGGCGAAGGCGGCGCGTGTCTGGTTCTGGAGACGCTGGAAGGCGCTCGTGCGCGCGGCGCCAGGATCCTCGCGGAGATCGTGGGTTTCGGAATGTCGGCCGACGCGCACCACATCACGCAGCCGCTTGCCGAGGGCGCGGCGCGGGCCATGCGCATGGCCATCTGCGATGCCCGCATCGAGCCCGAACAGATCGGCTATATCAACGCTCACGGCACCGGCACGCAGGCCAACGACTGCACTGAGACCGCGGCCATACGGCAGGTGTTCGGCGCGCATGCGGACAAACTGGCGGTGAGTTCCACCAAGTCGATGCACGGGCACGCGCTCGGCGCGGCCGGCGGTATCGAAGCGGTAGCCACAGTGATCGCGCTCGAAGAGGGTTTCCTGCCGCCCACCGCCAACTACACCACGCCCGATCCCGCCTGCGATCTGGACATCGTTCCGAACACCTCGCGCGAGGCGCAGCCGGAATACGCGCTGTCTAATTCGTTCGCTTTCGGCGGCCTGAACGCAGTGCTGGCGTTTCGGCGAGGAATGTAGAGCAGGATTTGCACTTCAGCATGCTGGTGCGAGCTTCAGCTCGCGCTCCCTGGACTGTGGGCTGAAGCCAATGAGTTACGTGCAGGCGAAAACGCCTGCTCCACATTTCCGGAGCCTTGTGGAGCAGGCCTTCGGCCTACCGCTTCCGTTCAGGTCCAGAATTCACGCATCTGTAATCACTTCGCAATTCTGCATCGCTATCCTTCTCACTGTCTCCGTGTAGCCACGGCGACGATTCTCAGGTCACCCAGGAAAGAGGAGCAATCGATGAAGATACTCGAGAAGTACAGCCGGGCGCTCGCGCCGTGTGCAGTGATACTACTGGCATTGCCGATGGCGGCGTCGGCCGATAGCAACAATCCTGTTGCATGGACCGCCAACGGGGCGCCAACCGAGGCCATGATCAAAGGCGGCCCATGGACGCTGGAACAGTCCGGAGCGGCGAACGGGCTGAAGTCGTCCGGCTATTGCGATGCGCTCGGCAATCAGATTGGCAATCCCGGTACGGAGCGCATGCAGCCCTACTATTTCCCGACCGTCTACGGGCAAGGCGCCCATTTGCAGGGGTATTTCGATTGGCGGCCAAAGGACACCGACGAAGCAGTGGCTGCGGCGTTCTCCGACGACGCCGGATTCACATGGACGTTCCAGCAGAAGGTGCTGGAATTGAGAACTACCTGCCCCACGCAGGCGAACAAAGAGCCGGATGGCGAGAAGGATGCGGTGAGCGGAAACAACGCCGACAATGGCGACGATGACGGGCAGGGCCATCAGTACATCATCAACATCAAAGGGCACACGTACCTGTACACGCTGGTTCGCGCAGCCGGTCACATCGATGTCGATGACCTCTCGATTCACGATCTGACGCCGGCGCCGGGACAGCCGCTCAATGGCGCTCCCGCGCTGGACGACGCGTCAACCGACTCGACCAACCTGCCGGAACCCCCGCTGCACACGCACGGCCTCCTCAATCCCGACGGCATTCTCGCGGCGATTCCGGGCACCTCGCCGCTGAAAGTGATCTATGAGCAGAAGATCCTCAGCGGCGATAACACCGGAAGCACCGCTCTTCCGGCGGCGCAGCAATGCAACACCGGCTGGGCGGCCTACTACGCGGCCAACGGCGGCCTCTCGCCGAACGATGACATCACGTATCTGCGCCTGGCGACCACGACCGATGGCATCAATTTTACCGACATCGGCCCCCTGACCGGTTTGAACGACCCGACCACGGTGGCCGCAAACGGCACACGCTGGCTGGCCACTGCCGGCACCGTAATCCAGCTTCCCGGCCACCGCTACGGCCTGCTCTTTTCCGGCGGCAGTTGCATCGATGCGGACTCCGACTCGTTCCACTACATCGGCTATGCCGAATCGAGCAATCTGCTCAATTGGACTGTAGTGAACGGGTTCGATAATCCGATCGCCTCGGTCTTCCCGGTAACGATCGCGGTCGATGCCAACGGGCTGCCGGTTACCTCCGGAGGGACCGCGATCACCATCCCGGCGCATGAACCGGTTGTGGGAGACACCATGGGGTGGTTCGCCGGACGAGTGTACGCGCCCAGCGCCACGCAGTTCGATATCCACGACATCACCGTCGTGTTCGCCGGCTATCACACGCAGAAGCCGAAGAACGGTTTGGGAGACTATCGCACCATCGGGCGATTCAGTCTGCATTCGTCGGCGCCGCTGCTGGTGGTCGGGGACAATCCTGGAGAAGGAGACGGCGGAGACGGCAGAGACGGCGGAGACCATTAACCGCTTGTGGTGGGGCGGGCTTCCCGCGCGGTCCGGGGAGACCGCCCCAGCGGCCTAATCTTCCAGCACCGGCAATAATTCCGCCTGCGCGCCGTCCAGATCCAGATACCGCGTGTCGAGAAGCCGCCCGAGTTCCACCTTGCCCATGGCCGTGAGCAGCGTCTCCTGCAGGTGCGGATACTCGGCTTCGAGGCCCGCGAAGAGGCCGCGCAGAGATCTGCGAACCGTGCCGGCCCGCTGCGAGCAGCCGCATGGAATCACCGGCGCGCCCAGCGATGCCGCAAACTCCGCGGTGATCTTCTCATTCACGAACACCAGAGGCCGGATCAGCCGGAAGTCCTTCGCGCGCGAGTGCGTCACCGCCGGCAGAGCGCTGATGCGCCCGGTGAATAATGCATTGCGCAGGAACGATTCGCAGAAATCATCGGCGGTGTGGCCGAAGGCGATCACGTTCGCGCCCAGGCCCCTGGCGATCTGATACACCGCGCGCCGCCGGTAGCGGCTGCACAGGTCGCAGCCATGGTCGGGCTGTTCTTCGAGCAGGCGGAAGGAAGGATTGTCGCGGTGGCAGGTCCAGTCAACGCCACGCTCCCGGAGATACTCGCCCAGTGGCTCGATCGGCCGCAGGAATTTCCCCTGCTCCACCGTGAACGCGCACACGCTGAATTCCACCGGGGCCCGTCTGGCCAGCAGCAGCAGCGCTTCCAGCAGCGTGAGCGAGTCCTTACCGCCGGAGAGAGCGACGGCCACGCGATCGCCATCGCGAATCATGCGAAAGCGGTGGATGGCCTCGCCTACCTTGCGCGACAGTGTCTTTTCGAGGTCCAAATCTCAGGATACCGGCTTCCGGGCCAGCCAGAACGTCCGGCCAAAGCCGATGTCGCCGCGCATGCCCAGATCGGCCGTGGCGTCGAGCGCCTTCACGTCCAGAAAGCCGGCGCTCTCAAGCCCCTCCCGAACCTCCTCGGCGCTGTGCAGCTTCTGGCGGAGAGTGAAGTCGGAACGCTGCCATCCTTTGCCGGCGGAGCGAAACAGCGTGACGTCACAGCGCGCAATACGGCGCGATGAATCCCAGGAGCCACGGGCAATGCTGGCCGATTGTTTATCGACGCTCGAAAACGTGCGGATCCAGAGGTCCTTGTACGCCTCTTCGCGATTCAGATCGAAAGCGAACCAGCCGCCAGGCGCGAGGCAGCGGATCACGCTGCGGAAGACGCGCTCCAGATCGCGCGCGCTCATGATGTGGTTCAGACTGTCGAACGTGGAAACCGCGGCGTCGAACACGTGCGGGGCCTTGAAGCGGCGCGCGTCGGCCAGCAGAAACTCGATGCGGGGATTTCGCTGCCGCGCATAGGTGAGCATCTGCTCCGAGCCGTCCAGCCCGGTGACCCGGTACCCGCGCTTGGCCAGCATCTGCGTCACGCGCCCATCGCCGCAGCAGAGATCCAGAACGGCCGCCCGGGGCGGCAGCATGTGCAGCAGCAGTCGGTCCAGCACCTCCAGCGCCTGCTCGTGAAAATCCTCGCCCCAGTAGTTGGTATACAGCCACGCGAACGGATCGTAGTCGTCGTAGCGTCTCATTTGAAAGTGGCGCACGCTTCAGCGTGCCGCTGTGGGCTTCAGCCCACAGTGCGGCAGCGCGAGCTGAAGCTCGCACCAGCACGCTGAAGCGTGCGCCACATCAATCGTGCCACAACCGTAGACGGTAAGTCCGATACGGAACCGCGCCCCAGTCGCGCTTGTAAGCCTCTTCGCCCCGCAGAAAATCGAACTCGCGCGCCCCCCCGCGAATCGCTGCGGCGATGGCGTACTCGAGCAGCAGCGCGCCAGGACTGAACTGGGCCAGCTCGGGATCGAACCCGCCCAGGTATCCGCTGGACCGCTCACCCTGGGCTAGTATGTAGGCGACGGCAACGATGCGTTCATCGAGACGCAGCACGTGAAATCGCGCCTTGCCCGCCTCCATCAGCCCCATCGCCGCGCGCCGGTGAAATGCTTCCATGGCGCCGCTTGCGAGCATGCCGCTGCCGTTCTCTTTCGCTTCCCAGCGCGCGCGATGCAGATGGAAGAGGCAGTTCAGCGCATCGCAGACGGCGCCTCCCTCTGCTGTTTCGAAGGTGACCGCTCCCAGGCGATCGAGCTTCTCGCGGTAGCGGCGCAGATTGCGCCGAAGGCCATGGGGCAAGCCGGCGTGAAACTCCTCCGCCGACGCAGGCAGCGCAATCGAGCTGCACACATACTGTTCGGTGAATTCGAAGCGGAGACCGCGGCCGCTTGCCGCCCGCGCAAGCGGAGAATCTCCGCGCAGGTCCTGCAGGTCACACAGGTCCCAACATTCGCGGCACTCTGCGAGCGTTGCCAGGATTTCCGCCGCGGCGGCATCGGCGCAGGCCGGATCGAGTAGCGGATCCAGATGGTCCGATACGCCGTTGCCCGCGAAGGTCACCTGCCTGCAGCCGTTCCACGGGTGGATGAACATCGGCGCCAGACCGACGAGCCGGCCTGCGTCGCGCGCCGCAACCGCCAGCAACTCGCCGCTGCCGAATGCCGGCCACCACGACAGCAGCCACTCTGGCGTGGCGAAAGGATGCGGGCATCCGCAGTCGCGATGAAGCATTTCCCATTCGGGCCGGAGCTGCTCAAGCTGCCCGAGCGAGCCGAGGACCGATGCGTTCATCAGCGCCCGAGCTGGCCGGCCGCCGATTGCAGTGTTTCGACCGGCAGCTCGGCGGGTTGTACGGCCCGGTTGCGAGCGAGTTGCGTGTACCGGTCGATATAATTGCGCGCCATGCGCTCTGCGGAGAAACGCTCGCGCGCCACCTGTCGGCAGGCCTCCGGATCGAGCTCGTCCACACGGCGAAGCGCTTCGGCCATCTCCTCCGCGCTGTTCACGATGAAGCCGGTGCGCCCGTGGTCGATCACCTCCGGCAGGGCGCCGTTCGGGAACGCGATCACCGGAGTTCCGCAGGCCATCGCTTCCATCGTCACCAGCGAGCTGGTCTCGGCCACCAGACTGGGCACCAGTAAACAGCGCGCCTGGGTCATTAGCCGCCGCTTGGCGCGCAGGCCCACCGGACCGGTAAACCGGCGCCGCTCATCGAGCCGCGGCTTGATTTCTTCGTCGAAATACTGCATGTGCGTTTCGTATTTATACACTTCGCCCGAGAGAATCAGCGGCATATCCGCCATTTGTGCCGCATCCATCGCTAAATGCAGTCCTTTTTCCGGACACACGCGGCCGAGCGCGAGCACGAAGTTGCGTTTGCGCAGCCCCACCTGCATCCGATCGACATCGATGCCGTTCTCGATGGGCGGCAACATGCGGGCGCCCGGCGGGCATTGGCTCGCCTCGCTCTTCGATACGCAGTGCGCGAACCAGTTGGGCCGGCGGAAGAAGAACACGTCCTCGGGGTACCAGTCCGGCGGCAGGTGCAGCGTCACCAGGACTGGGATATCGGACGCCGGCATGTACCGATAGAAATCGAGACTGTGCATATGCACCACGTCCACCGGATACTCGCGCAGCGCCTGCTCGATGGCAATCCGATGCTGCTGCTGCGCCCACGTCCGGACCTCGTCCGTGATCTCTTCGTCCCACTTCGGCGTGGGGACCAGAATACCCTGAGGCGCGGAGCCTTCACACGCAACTACAATCGAGCGATGCGTCGCTTTCACCAGCGCCGCATCCAGCAGCGTCAGGATCTGCTCAGAGCCGCCCACGGCGTCAGCGCCCACCGGGGTCAGCGGAAACGCGACGCTTAGTACAGTTAAACCCATATATGTTTCCTGGTGAGCAATTCGGTTGCCTCAGCCGCCTGCTCGCGCCACATGGCGCCGGTGATTCCCCACCCCAGCGTTTCGTAATGAAGCGCATCGGCGTGAGGAGGTTTCAGGAAATCGTAATCGGGCGCGCGCCGGAACTTTTCCTCAACGGTTGTGAACGATCGGAGCACGTGTTGCTGCGTGCGGTGGCAATCGTACATTCGTTGCTTGCGCTCGCGTTCCGCCCGATCGAGGACCAGCGTTCGCACCGGCGCAGCGTGTCCGGGCAGGAACTGCTGTGGCGTAAACCCTTGCGGACCGCCATGGTAGCAGGCGAACTCCTCGACATACGGCCGGTCGCCCGTGCCGTCCAACGCCATGCGGCAGGCGAAGGCGCACGAATCGTGATCGGGATGCCCGCCTTCGTAAGGATGGGTAAGTACGATATCCGGACGCAGTTCGTCCACAACTTCCGTGATTCGTTTCGTCAATTCCGGCAAATGCAGATACGCTTCCTGATCCACGTAGCCGAAATCGCGGCATTGTGAAGGGCTTACGCCGGCTATGGCGAGAGCCGCTTCCCGCTCCGCCCGCCTGGCGCTCGCGTACTGCTCCCGATTGGGAAAGTTTCGGGGGGCGCCATCGGTGACGTAAAGGACAATCGCGTTCGCCCGCTCCGCTTCCGTAAGGCGCGCCAGCCGGATGCCTGCGCCGATTATCTCGTCATCGGGATGGGCCACTACCATCACCAATCGAGTCACTTACCGTACCTGCGGATCATACGCGCGCAGAATTCGGCGAACTCTTCCGGGTGTTCCGGAGGACTCGTATGGTGCGGCCGCAAACCGCAGTGCTCCGGCGTAAAGCAGAAAGTCACCGTTACATCGAAGCTGTCGAGCGCCTGCATCTGCCGGTCGAACCAGGCATCCGCATCGGGCCGGAAGCTGTCGGCCCAGCTGAGGCCCGTCCGCAGGTATTTGACGCCGAGATCGCGCAGCCGGTCAACGGCGTCATCGAGGCGGTGGTCCTCAAAATGGAACCACTGACAAATCCCCATTTCCGGCGTAAATTCATGAAACATTTTCGCGGCCAGCTTCGGCGTGCCGTCTTCGCGCAGCAGTCCCATGTAAAAATGACGGTAATAGGCAGATCCTTCTGCTTCGCGGTGACGCGTGGTGGCGGGCCACGCGCGCGGCAGATCGTAGAGGCTGTACCAGTGGATCCTAGGCGCCTTGCCGATGAGCAGTTCCGCCGAACGCCTCAGGCCGAACTCCTGCACTTCTTCCGCGCCGAAGGTGGACACGCCCACCTCGGATATCCACAGGGGCAGGTCGGTGACCGCGTGAATCTCATCCAGCTTCGCCGGCCATTCGTCAATCTGCCAGTGATTCCAGTCCAGCGGGAACCCATGCACCGCGACGGCGTTCACGTGGCTGAGAACGCACTTCCGCTTCATGCGCTCCATGAACATCGCGTCGATAGGCGAGATGCCGCCCAGCACGCGCGGCAGGCGAGCGTTCTCCGAGAGGATAGCGTCGGAAGCCAGGCACACCATGTGCGAGAAACGTTCCCACTCGGGGTCGAGCTCGAAGTCCCAGTGCGAGAGATTGTTCGGCTCGTTCCAGAGCATTGCCGCTTCGATCATGAACGCGCGGCGCCTCCGCGCGCCGGGTAGGAAGCCTGCGACCCGCCCGGCAGCTCACGCCAGCGGCAGACGAACACCTCCTCTTCCGGGTGGCTGAGAATCTCGAATCCGGCGCTGCGCAACATGCCCTCGGCGCAGGCGCGGTTCGGGAACCACCAGTTGGTGGGATCGCCGGCGTAGCAGTTTTCGATGAAATACATGCGCGGGAAACTGGGATTATCGAACATTTTCGTTTCGGAGAACGGATAATCGCCGTGTAATTCTCCGGCGGTCTCCGGGCTCCCGCGCATCAGCGACTGAAAGACAAACAGATCGCGCGCGACATGTTCATGGATGAGGTCGAGCGCCAGAAGCGGATGCCGCAGGTGGTACAGAACGCCGAGGAACAGCACGATGTCAAACTTCTCGCCCAGTTTCGCTACATCGTAGACGGACATCTGCTGGAACTCGATGTCCATCCCCGTGACCTCGGCGGCGAAGCGGGCCTGCGCAAGGTACTCCGCGTCGAAATCGATGCCCACCACGCGCGCCGCGCCGCGCCGCTTCATCTCGATGGAGTAGAACCCGCCGTTGCAGCCGATGTCGAGCACGGTCCGCCCGCGCAGATCGAGCGGAATGGAGCTCGCGAAGCGGCGCCATTTCATCGCGGGGTAATCGCCCAGAAAATGCTCGGGCGCCGTGCGCACGCCGCCCAGTTCCATGTTGTGGAACCACGGGCCGAGCCTCCGCACGCGTTCCTGTATCTCCTGGGTGGTGAGTTCAGCGGCTGTCATGATGCCATTGCCCGCCTTTCGTAGTGCTCCCGTCCGCAACAGAACGCTCTGTATGCATCGCAGAAAAAGGGGAACCGCGCCTCGGCGGTGCGATCCCCTGACAAAACGGCGTATCGCCGGACGAGTCTCTGGCGACACGCGCCCGCCAATTTGAACTCCGCGGCCGCGCCGGCCAGATCCCAGCAGATATCCGTGGGGCCAGGGAGGAAATGATTGTCCCCGTGATCGGCGGCGTCCAGCTTCAGATAACCTCTCGCGGTGGCGATCCATTTTTCGGGCAGCATGCAGCCGTCCGTTATCACCTCGGGCGCAGGCTCGGGCAGCGCTCTGTCGATGCCGAGATTATGCCGCAGCATCTCCGCGAGCGGCGCCGCGTCGGTCATGCGGCCGGTGCGGAATTCGCGTGCGCGGAACGCGGCATAGCGGGCCATGGTCTCAATGAGCCCGCCGTCCGCGGCGGCCGCCGTCACCGGAGTACTGGGGACGAACTCGTTGGTGAGCCAGCCTTCCTCGAGCGCCAATGGCGCGGGCGTGAACCCAGCATCGGCAAGGGCTCTCAGGCGCGTCCATTTTTCCTCGCCGTATCGGCCCAGGCCGGCGAACGTCGTCCCTTTCGGCACGGGCGGCTCGGCCGGATACTTCGCGTGCCTGGCCCACTCGCGCCGCGCGCTCTCAGACACGAATCGGGCCGGATCTGCATCGTGGCCTGGAAAGAAGACGATGTGGCTTTCCGGCACGCCCAGGCTCGCAAGCGCCCGCGCAACCGAAGCGAATGACGAACCGCTCAGCCCCGGCCCTTCATCGACAATCGCGAAATGCGCCGATGCGCACCGCCATTCGCGAGCCAGCTCGGGCGCGAGCGTCAGTTGCCGATCGAACGGATGACCGCGGGGACGGACCGTGTACGAGCGCACGGCGCACCCGCATTGCTCGAGCGTCGCGGCCACCACTGCGCTGAGGCTCGTTCCGATGCTGCGAATGCCGATGCAGACGACTTCACGCGGTTGGCGTTCGGCATGAAATCGCCGGACCGGCGCGATATAGCTATCCGGCGTGAGCGCGTACCATGCGTAACCTTCGGGCACGGAGATCTCGATGGATTCCTGAAGCCACGGTGGCAATGCAGGCTGAAAGCCTGCTCTACACAGAACCTGCCGCGCGGCGTCCATACTTACCTCGCGCATCGCGGTAATTTCGTCCGTCACCCGGTCCGCGCTCTCGCAGATGCGATCCGCAAGAGCTGCCTCTATCTCACCGAACTCGATAAGAAACCGCCGCGCATCACCCGCGCCCGCCAGCACGTCGCGAGGATGCACTCTGCGGGTGGCCGAACGATACAGGATCACCGCGCCGCCTCCGTCCAGAACGGGCGAAATGCCGTGATCGCCTGCAGAGTGCCTTCGAAATCGCCGCGAAAGCAGATGGCGCGATCGTCCACGTATGCATGGGCGGGCGGCTTTTTGTCGGTGACGCTCTCCACGTACTGCGCCATTCCGTGGCGTTCCAGCCAGCGCTCCACCCACTCGTGCCAGCGGCATGTGAAGATGCACACCCGGAAACCTGCGTCGTTCAGCCGGTGGAGAAATTCACGCGCGCCTTCGCGCGGCGGATGGAAGTACTCGGGCGCGCGCCATTCGTCGAATGTGTTGAGGACGCCGTCCAGATCGACGCACACAAGCGGCTTCGACTCGTCCGGCGTCTGTGTCATCGCCGCGCCGCTTCTTCCACCAGAGGCTCGGTGGCGCCCCTCTCCACCAGCACGCGCAATGCTTCACGGTATCCGTTCAGGGTTCCCACGTCGACGTAATCGGTGCCCGCGTACACTCCGCAGGCCATGCCCCCGCGAGCGAGCCAGGCATTCACCAGCGTGCCCATATATTCGTCGCCGCGCCCGGGCTCGCGCCACAGATCGTACAGCTCCCGCAGAATGCGCCCCGGCATTTTGAAAGCGCCCCAGATCCAGTGCGTGCGCGCCCGCGGGTCTTTCACTTGTATCTCCAGAACGCGGCCATCCTCGGCGGTTACCACGGCGTCGAAGCGCTCGGGATGGCTTACCGGGAACAACAGGAATGAGAGTATGCCGTCGGGCAGTTCGCAGAGTCCGTTCTCGGGGAACCACACCGTATCGGGCAGACCGATGCAGGCGTGGTCATCGGGATGGATCATCGGCAGCGCGCGAAAGATCGAGTCGCACAGGCCGGCCGCTTGCGGCTGAACCGCATAGAAGATATCCGCGCCCCAGGCGTTGCCGCCGTAGTATTCAAGAATGTCCGACTTGCCGGGCGAGATGACGAAACAAATGCGGTCGGCGCCCGCCTGAATCATCCGTTCCACCAGATACTCGCTCACGGCGCGCGGGCGTTCCTGACCGCCATCGCGGCGGCTCCCCACCGGCAGCAACTCCTTCGAGAACGCCAGAGGCTGAATCCGGCTTCCCACGCCCGCCGCTGGAATAATGCCCCACATTTTTACGCCTCCACCGATTCGGCCCTCGATGCCGCGGAATCGATCGAGCCGAGAATGTTCTCGAACTCGCTGACCCGATGAGCCGCGGTGTGCTGGTCGAGCGCGCGCTCACGCGCCCGCGCCCCGAGCTTCGCCAGATCGTCGCCGCCCAGGTCGATAGCAGCCATGGCGTCTTCGGTGCGATCGGCCACCAGAATCTCGCTGCCCGGTTTGAAGAAATATTCGATGCCTTCCCAGCGGTCGGTCAGCACCGGCGTGCCGCACGCGGCCGCTTCGAAGATACGCGCCGGAGGACAATAGCCCATCGCCGCCATCGCCCGACGCGTCACGTTCAGCGTCAACCGCGATGACGAATAGAACGCCGGATGCTCTTCCGGGGGAAGGTGGCGCACAAAGAAGACGTTCCTTGTCCACGGGAAATCACGCGGATACATGGCGCCGCCCATGACGAAGCGCCGGTTCGGAAGCCGCCGCGCCGGTTCGATGAACAGCGCTTCGAGCGCCGCCTGACGGTCTTCGGCAAAGGTCCCCAGATAGGACAAATCCGCCGTGTAATGTTCCTGCGGTAGCACGCGGTAATGCACCTCCGGATCGACGCTGCCGTACAACGGCGCGACATTCCGCGCGCCCAGCCGCGACCGCAGTTCCTCCATCGCCCGGCCGCCCGTATAGGTCAACACCAGATCGAAATCGCGGAGCCCACGCTCGCCGATGTATTCCACCGGCTCGCCCTTAGAGAGACGGTTCAGCGTGACGCCGGCATCGAGATCGTAGAAACATCGCACGCCGGCGCCCGATGACAGCACCAGCTCGGTGGCGACAATAGCGTCCGGGCAGTACGAGGTAACCATCGCCACGTCGGCGTCTTCCACCTGCCGGCGCGCCGCCGGAAGTACGGAATTCCAGTCAGGATAGAGCGACAGCGTGGCGCCTTCGATGTCGGTGAGGTCGCGATGCTCGGCGTACCAGGGCGCGTCCCATTCGAAGAAATGGACACGCCAGTTCCGGCGCGCCATGGCGCGGATCAGGCCTCGCCACAGCGTCGCGTGTCCATTCCCCCACGACGAGCTGACAGACAAGCCGAAGATGACGAGTTTCAGTGAGAGTGTAACCTCCTCACCTGGGACGCTACGAAGGTTGAGATGTTTCAGGCGTTAGAGGCCGCGGATCTGTTGGGCAGGTTTTTAGCCTGCGGCGGCCTTTCAAGCCGCCTGGCCGATTGCAAATGGGCTGCAGGCTGCAATCAGGGGATGAAAAATGCCTTTTCAGGGCGGCCCGCGAAGCTTTGGCTCCGTGGGGCAGACGATCGGTTTATGTCGTCTGCCTGTTCGAGTGCCCGGGCAAATGGCAGACGACGAAACCCGATCGTCTGCCCCACGGGGAGGCGAAGCTACATTTTCAGGGGGGCGGTTTCACGGCGCTGGACATTCCTGCGTATCACGATAAAGTGAGGAGACAAGCGGCGATGACCACCTTTCTCCTGATCCGCCACGGCCTCACCGACGCGGTGGGCAAGACCATCACCGGGCGCCTGCCCGGCGTGCGCCTGAATGAAATCGGACGGAAGCAGGCCGACGAGCTCTACGCGCGGCTCGGCCGCTGGAAGATCGATGCAATCTACAGCAGCCCGCTGGAGCGCGCGCTCGAAACGGCCGCGCCCACCGCCCGCCGGCTCAAGCTGGACGTGACCCGCAGCGAACTGCTCAGCGAGGTGGATTTCGGCGAGTGGTCGGGCAAATCGCTCGACGAGCTGGGCCAGTTGCAGGGGTGGAAACTGTACAACACGTTCCGCAGTTCCACGCGCGCGCCCGGCGGCGAGATGATGCTGGAGGTGCAGGCGCGCATGGTGGAGCAGCTCAACCGCTGCGCCCGCGAGCATCCCGAAAAGACCCTCGCCCTGTTCAGCCATGCCGATGCCATCCGCGCCGCGCTGGTGCATTTCCTCGGCATGCCCATCGATCTCTTGCACCGGCTCGAGGTGCGGCCCGCGTCCATCAACGTGGTGCGATTGGCGGAATGGGGTCCGCAGGTGCTGCTCGTCAACGGCATGTGAGCGCCTCAGCATCCTGCTCCGTTATACTCATCTGAACAATGGCCGCTGAAACTCCGACTGCGCCTTCCGACACGCGATTCTTCGGCCATCCGCGCGGCCTCGCCACGCTCTTTTTCACGGAGATGTGGGAGCGTTTCAGCTACTACGGGATGCGCGCCATCCTCATTCTGTTCATGACCGCCACGGTCGCGCGCGGTGGGCTCGGGTTCACCGTCGCCACAGCGGGCGTCATCTACGGTCTGTACACGTCGATGGTCTATCTCCTCAGCGTGCCCGGAGGCTGGGTAGCTGATCGGATTCTCGGCCAGCGGCGCGCCGTTCTGTATGGCGGAATTCTGATCGTGGCGGGGCAGTTCAGCCTGGGCGTTCCGCTCCTCCCCTTCTTCTTCCTTGGCCTGGCGCTGCTGATTGCCGGCACAGGGCTGCTGAAGCCTAACATCAGCACCATCGTGGGCCAGCTCTACCGTGAGCACGACCTGCGCCGCGATGCGGGTTTCTCCATTTTCTACATGGGCATCAATCTGGGCGCGTTCATTGCGCCGCTGGCCGTGGGCTACGTGGCCCAGCGGATCAACTGGAATCTGGGTTTCATGCTGGCGGGCTTTGGCATGACGCTTGGCGTCATCCAATACGTCCTGGGACGACGCTACCTGGGGACGGCCGGGCTGCATCCGACATCATCGAAGTCTCCAGAGGAGCGTGCCGGCATCCGGCGCACGGTTTGGATAGGCGTCGCCGCGGCCGCGCTGCTGATCGGCGGCCCACTGCTTCTACAGGCCTTCGGCATTATCCAGATCACGGCGGCGGCGGTGGGCAGCGCCAACGGGGTTCTTCTGGTGGCGGCGACGATCGCGGTTTTCGGGTGGCTTCTGAGCAGTAAAGAATGGACGCCGCTGGAGCGCAGGCGCCTGATCGCGGTGCTCGCGCTGTTCATCGCATCAGCGCTTTTCTGGTCGGCCTACGAACAGGCCGGCTCGACGCTGACTCTGCTGGCCGACCGCAGCGGCGACAACCGGGCGTTCGGCATCTCGTTCCCGTCGAGCTGGTACCAGTCGGTGCCGGCAATCTTCGTGATTACCCTGGCGCCGGTGTTCGCGGTCCTGTGGCTGCGGTTGGGCAAGCGCGATCCATCCACGCCCGCCAAGTTCTCCGCCGGACTGATTCTGGTGGGCCTCGGCTTTGTCGTGGTGGCAATCGGCGCGATGCGCGCGAGCTCCGGCGCGCGGATCAGCCCCTGGTGGCTGATCGTCACTTATTTCCTGCACGTCTGCGGAGAGCTGTGCCTTAGCCCCGTGGGACTGAGCGCGATTACCCGGCTTGCGCCGCAGAAAGTGGCTGGGCTGATGATGGGTGTCTGGTTCCTGTCAATATCGATTGGCGACTACGTCGGCGGCCTCTTTGGATCGGCCTATGAACGCATCTCGCCGCCGGAGCTCTTCGCAATCGTCGCGGCGTTCACCATCGGGCTCGGGCTGGTGCTGGTTCTGCTGGTCAAGCCGATCAAGCGACTGATGGCAGTGTAGCGGATCGCGATGAACTAACTTTAATCGCCGCTTCAGTCCCCGTTCACTGACATTGCTTATCATTCAGATGTGCGGATCGCCTGGCTCGTCGTGTTCCTGGCCGTGACCGTTGGCGCGTTCCCGGTGGCTGACCGGACCGCGCAGGAGCAGGACGCCACTGCTCCAGCCGAGCCGAACGGCACGTTCTCGGGCGCCGTTGTGGAACTGACGGCCGACCGGGTGACCGTGAGCCGCAGCGCTGCAAACGGCCACGTTGAGCGGCACACGTTTCTTCTGAAGCCGGAAACGCGGATTGAGGGGAAGCTGAAGACGAAGGCTCGCGTGACGGTAGGGTTCAACAACACGGACGAGGGCGACGTCGCGCGGCTGATCGTGGTGCGCCAGCCGAAGAAGCCGTGATCGGGCCAAAGGCCTACTCCACTGTTGCCGTAAGCTGTTGATGCACCATGGTGGAGCAGGTTCGCCTGCTTGCCCAGACGGTGACTTAGTTTTTCAGCAGCGTCTTGGGCGTAATGCGACCCGCTGCCGAGTCCCACAAGGACCGGTGACCGGGATTGGGTGCGGGGCTGGACTGTATCCTGCGGCGGGATTGCATCCCGCGTGGTCGATTACAAAAGCGACGGCTGCATCGAGGCGCGAAAATCCGCTGCCAACCGTGAAGCATGTCTGCAGCTTGTTCGGCATGAGTTTCCGGCCCGATGAAGGCCTGCTCACGCATTCGCCGCGGAACGCAAACCAGCAGCGGATATCGAAGGAAATCAGGTCACGGCAAAACGGCTCGGCGACCTCGTCGAGGTCACTCTCGATCGCCGCGCGGATGCGCCTGAGGCAGCGCCTGATCCAGGTCCGCAATGATATCGTCCACGGCTTCGATGCCGCAGCACAGACGCACCAGCCCGTCGGTGATGCCCAGCTTTTGGCGCTGCTTCGGCGCAAGGTCGCGATGCGATGCAATGGCGGGGTAGAGCAGCAGGCTGTGCACGTCGCCGAGTGAGGTTCCGCAGACCACGAGCCTGAGCGAGTCCATAAACCGGAACACCTCTTCCCTGCCCGCGCCCTTCAGTTCGAACGTCACGATGGCCCCGTAGAGCCCTTTCGGCAGCAGGCGCGCTATGATTGCGGCGTCGGGGTGCGCGGGATCGGCGGGGAAATGAACGCGGCTCACCGCGGGATGCGACGACAGCCACTGGGCCACGCGACAGGCGTTCGCGCACTGCCGTTCCATGCGCAGCACGAAGGTCTTCACGCCGCGCATGGTGAGATAGCTCTCGAAAGGACCGAGCACGGGTCCGGAAATGCGCGACACCGACCGCAGCGTGTCCGCGTGCGCCGAGTCGGCGATGACAGCCCCGCCCAGAACATCGCCGTGGCCGGCCAGAAATTTCGTCAGGCTGTGCACTACGAGATTCGCGCCCAGCTCGAGCGGACGCACCAGCAGCGGCGTCGCGAACGTACTGTCGACGACGAGGGCCGCGCCGGCCGCGCGCGCCATCGCGGCGATGCGGTCGATGGCGCCCACACGGAGCAGCGGGTTCGATATCGTCTCCAAAATCACGCAGCCCGGCCTGGACGATGCGACTCGGCTCTCCACCGCCGCGAGGTCGCAGATGTCGACGAACATCGTCTCGACGCCCAGCGGCTCCATGATCTTCGTCAGCATGGCGGTTGTGGCGCCATAGAGGGCGCTGGCGGCGAGGATGCGCTTCGGCCGATCGGTGAGCGCCACCATGAGCGCGGTCTGGATGGCCATCATGCCGGAAGCGCAGGCGAGCACGGCGGCGCCCCCTTCCAGCTCCGCGAGTAGTTCTTCGAGCGCGGCGTTGGTGGGGTTGGAGTAGCGGGCGTACGACCAGCCGGGCTCCTCGTTCCCCATGACGCGGTCGAGCGTGGCCGTGTTCTCGTGCACGAAGCTCGAGGCTGTCACGATCGGCGTGGTGACCGGAGTCGGCTGTCCCGGTATGCGCCGGCGATCTCCCGCATGAACCGCTTTGGTTTCGATCTTCATGACTACGCGCGTTTCCAGCGCACTCCTTCCCGCGTGTCCTCGAGGATCACGCCCGCCTCCAGCAGCCGCGCCCGAATTTCGTCCGCGGCGGTGAAATTGCGCGCCTTCTTCGCGCGGTTCCGCTCATCCACCAGCTCCTGAATTTGGGCGTCGCTCAAACCGCTGGTCTTTTGTTCGGAGGGGACGAGCACCTGAGCGATGCCGTCGAAAGCAGCCAGAAAGCTTTTCGCGGCAGCCACGTTGCCGGCCAGGAACTCGCCGGAATCCATGGCGCTGTTGATCTCGCGAATATACTCGAACACCGCGGCCAGCGCTTCGGCCGTGTTCAGATCGTCGTCCATGCCGGCTTCGAAACGCGCCAGCGCCGCGGCGGTGCGCGACGCGATCTGCTCGTTGACGCCCTCGGCGAACTTCTCGGTCTCCAGACGGAGGACGAAGCTGCGCAGCCGATCGATGGAGCTCTTCGCCGCCTTCAGGCCATCGAAGGTGAAGTTCAGCTTGTGACGGTAGGGCTGCTGCAGCAGCACATAACGGATGGTCTCCGGCGCGTAGCCCTGATCGAGCAGCTCGCGCAGGGTGAAGAAATTGCCGGCCGATTTCGACATCTTCTGCGACTCGACATTGAGATGCTCGGAGTGCAGCCAGAAGCGCGAAAACGGTTTGTGGGTGATGGCCTCCGATTGCGCGATCTCGTTCTCGTGATGCGGAAAGATCAGGTCGACGCCGCCGGCATGAATATCCAGAGTCTCGCCCAGATATTTCATGGCCATGGCGGAGCACTCGATGTGCCAGCCGGGCCGGCCGGGGCCGACTTCGGTCTCCCATACCGGCTCGCCGTCTTTCGGCGCTTTCCAGAGGACGAAGTCACGCGCATCGGCCTTGTCGTATTCGTCGACGTCCACGCGCGCGCCGGCGCGAATGCCGCTGAAGTCGTTATGCGACAGCTTGCCGTACTCGGGGAAGTTCGCGATGCGGTAATAAATGGAGCCGTCGCTCGTGTACGTGTATCCGCCATCGGCGAGCTTCTGAATCGCTTCAGCCATGGCGCCGATATTATCGGTAGCCTTCACGATGTGCTCCGGCCGCTCCAGCCGCAGGGTTGCCGCGTCATCGAGAAAAGCCTGCGTGTACTTCTCCGTATAGTCGAAGATGCTCTGGCCCGCGGCGTTCGCGTTACGGATGATCTTGTCCTCCACGTCGGTGATGTTCATTACGTGGTCGAGCTGAAAGCCGCGGTATTTCAGCCAGCGCCGCAGGATGTCCTGGAAGGTGAACGTGCGCAGGTTGCCGATATGCACGTAGTTGTACACCGTGGGTCCGCACGTGTACATGCGGACGGTATTGTCGCGAGCGGGAGCGAAGTCTTCCACCCGCTGCGTGAGCGTGTTATAAAAACGCACCGCCATGAATGATTTATCCTAACGCCTGTTGAACAGCCAAACGACGAACGAAAGCACCAGACTCAACAGCAGACAGGTGGCCAGCGGGAAATAGAACACGGTATTCTTTCCCCGAAAAACGAAATCACCGGGGAGGCGGCCAAAGCGAATCGGCAGCCTCTCGCCGGCCACAAACAGCAGCCCTACAACGATCAGCAGCGCGCCGAGAAGGATCAGCGTCCTCCCGATGCTCATTCTTCTATTGTTGCGCACGCTTCAGCGCGCTGCAGTCGGCTGTGGGGCTGTGGGGCGGGCCTCAGCCCGCGGCGGACTTGAGTCCGCCATTCGATAGGCGGTGTACACACCGCCGTTGCAGGCCGAAAGGCCTGCTCTACAATGCTCGCACCGGAGTTGTGGAGCAGGCGTTTTCGCCTGCAGCAGGCGGCGTGAAACGCCGCCGCAGCCTGAAAGGCTGCCCCACAAAGTCACACCGAATACGTTCGGCCGCGGTGCGCGCCCACGAGTATCTGGAACATGCGATGCGCGATCAGCTCGTGCAGCGTCAGCAGCTCCTTGTTGGCCTCGAATACCGCCGTCGCGTCGTGCATATCGGACACGGGCGGCCCACCGGCCCTGAGCGCGTCAGTCGCTTCCTTGATCACCGGGTCGGACATGACGTCGCCGGCCATCTCCCAAAGCGTGATGAAGCGGTCGATGGCGGTGGGGAAGCTCATCGCGAACACGCCGTAGTTGCTGGTGGTGCGCGGCGGCTTGTAGTCCAGATTGAACGGACCGTTGTAGTTGTAAGTTCGCAAAAGCACCAGCACGTTCAACCAGTCGAGCGGGTTCACCAGGGCCACAGCGATGTCCACGTCGTGCTTCAGGCGGTACCCGTCGTTGATATCGAAGTGCCACAGCTTGCCACAAATGAGCGCACGGGCCAGAGCCGCGCGTGGCGCGCCACCCCACATCAGCTCGTGCAGGTATTCGGGATTCAGGCCCACCATTTCCGGATGCGTCAGCAGGCCGGACGAAATCCAGGCCAGCATGGCATCGCTGGTCGGCAGCAGTATCTCCGCCTGCGGCTCGAACGGCTTCGCCTCCATGCAGTGCTTCAGCGTGGGCCGGTTGTACTGCTTTGCCATCTCGATGTCGGCCTCGCAGGCGGCATTCAGGCCTTCGGCGAACCACTTGAGCGTCTGCACCTCGTCCACGGCGCCCTGCGTGTAATAGCCGAGCGAGCCGGGCCAGTAGACCGCGTATTGAGCGCCCAACTCGTGCCCGATCTTCACCGTGTTGGCGAGCCGCCATTTCGCGTACTCGCGGACGGTGGGCGATTCGGACGCCGGGCTCGACGCGAACACCGCATGGTGGAAGGTCTCGGTCGTAACCATGGAACATTTCAGGCCGTTCTCGTTCAGGGCAGCCTTGATGCGGTCCACGATTCGCCACTGCTCGTCCTTACCGATGGCGCTGTACGGGAGGACGTCGCTGTCGTGCGTGGCCCAGTAGCCGATGCCGATCTTCGCGTATTCGCGAATCACGTCTTCGAAGCCGACTGGCCTGCGCGTGGGGGCGTGGAACAGCGCCTGTCCTTCGTATGCGGCCGCCCACTGCGGACCACTGATGAAATACTTGCGCCGCGTTTCGGGCGGGTAGGCTCCGCCGCACGCATCGACCAGTCGCTGCACCAGCGCTTGTTGTTGAGGGGGCTGAACGGGATTCATGGTGTGAACGCCCATGATATCGCGTGCTAAACTCGCGGGCATGGGGCAGGCCGCGGCCGCGAACTACGTCTCCGAGCAGGAGTACCTGTCCAATCCCGCGTTCAAGCATTCGGAGTGGGTGGACGGCGAAGTGACGGAGCTCAACGTGGGCACGAAAAAGCACGGCACAATTCAGATCAATTGCGGGATCGTTCTGAAGCAGTATCTCCGGTCCCATCCAGAAGCGCCCCAGGGAGGGTATGTCGCCGCGGAGCTTCATTGCAGGCTGGTCATCGGTGGTCGAACGGTGTACCGGCTCCCCGACGTCGCCGTGGTTCTCAACGACGCGGACGAACACGATCGCTATCTCAATCGCGCTCCCGATATGGTGGTGGAGATCCGCTCTCCCGAGGATCACATCAAATATCTCTTCCTCAAGATGCGCGATTACTTCGCGAACGGCACGCGGCTGGCCTGGCTGATCCTGCCCGAGGAAGAAACAGTTCTGGTATTCACGCCGGATGCGCAGCCCGCGGCGTTCGGTCTGGAGGAGACACTCGACGGCGTCGCCGTCCTGCCCGGCCTCGCCGTTCCGGTCACCAGCCTGTTCGCCTGATCACTGGACGGCCAGCAGCGGCATCCCGACGCTCTGAACTCCATTGACGCTCGCCGTAACCGGATACTGTCCGGCGGCCAGCCCGGATGGAACCACCACGTTCAACTGATACGTCCCGGCTATCGTTATGCCGGCGTATTTCACGGCAGCCGGTTGCCCGCCGATGCTTACGGTAAGCCCACCCGGATCGGCCAGCGGCTCGGGGACGCTCACGATCGCTCCCGAAAACACCGGCGGCCAGGTTTGTCCGAAACCCGATCCCCAGAGAATGATCGTCTCACCGGCCTTCGCGGGCGTCCTGCCGGCGGAAAGACCGATCAGTGAGAAGTCGGCGTGCTGTGCGGCCACCCAGGTTCTTCCATCGGCGAGCCAGGTGAAGAACGCAGGTTCCTGATCGACGATGGTTACTGGAACGGGCGCGCTGGCGCCGGCGGGTGAGGACGCCTGCACAACGCCGCCGCCGATGATCGCGTCCGTGGGAACCTGAAAATTCACCTGCGTTGGGCTGATGTAAGAGACCGGAGCGTTGACCCCGTTCACCTGAACGCTGGTTCCGTCCAGCGAGAGAGGCATCAGACCATTCACGAAGTCGCCGCTGCTCCACGGCCGCTTGTTCACCGCCAGGTTCTCCCCGAAGATCGAGGCCCACGATCCCCGTGATAATGTCGGGGAAAATGCCGCGGCATCCTTCACGCCTGCGGGGTCGATGGCCGGGCCGACCGAGGCGCCGGCCGTAAAGACGAACCATTCCAGGTTAATGGCATCCGGGCCGTTCCCGTGGAACATGAGATACAGTGTGTGGATTCCGCTTGCCTGTACGTTTCCGCAGGACGCGGTTGACCACGTTTGGGCGCCGCCCGTACCACTTGCGGAGCACGTGGCGGCAATCGGCCCGTCGGCCCTGTCCAGATGAGCCTCGATGGCTCCGCCCTGGCCTCCACTGGACACCCGCGCGACCATCGCATTGACTCCTGTTCCGAAGTCAACCTCGTCGAAGCTTACCCAGCCGCCGTCATTCTGGTATTGAATCGCCTGGCCGCCGTCGCCGGCCTGAACCAGCTGAGCCCCTGCGTAGTAGTCGAAGTTCTCGGCGCGCTGCACTGAAAACGCATTTCGCGGCGGCAGTACTTCGCCATTCACCGCCACCGAGCCGGATGTTCGGATATCCACTGACGAGGCTCCAACGCGAATATCCATGGTTCCCGGTTCCACGACAAAACGGCTCTGCCGCACATCCCAGACAGCCGTCTCCGACAGCGGCAGCGAAAAGCTCACGGTTCGCGTTTCGCCCGGTTGCAGAGTCACCCGCTGGAATCGCCGGAGTTGTTCCAGCGGGCGCTGCACCTTCGAGCCGTTGAAATGCGTATAGAGCTGCACCACCTCGTCGCCCGCGCGCGATCCGCTATTCTGCACGTCCACGCTTGCGGTGAGAGTATCCGCAGGGCCAACTGCGGCTGGAGTCAGCTTGAGGTTACTGTACTGAAATGAGGTGTAACTCAACCCATACCCAAACGGATAGAGTGGGGTTCCGGTGAAATACTGATAAGTTCGCCCGTTGCGAATATCGTAGTCGGCCATCGGTGGAATGTCAGCCATCGACTTATACCACGTCATGGCCAGCCGGCCACCCGGGTTGTAATCTCCAAACAGAACGTCGGCCAGGTAGTTACCAAGTTCCTGTCCTCCGTGGCCTGTATAAAGAATGGCCGGCACATGCGCGTCCTCCCACGGGATACTCATCGGGTAACTCGATACAACTACTACTACCGTATTCGGGTTGGCCGCGTACACCGACTGGATCATCTGATCCATGGCGGGGGGCAGGATGATATCGGGCCGGTCGTGCCCCTCTTTTCCGTTAATCGTAGTATTATTACCCACCGCCACGATGGCAAGATCCGCGCCGGCGGCCGCCACGGCGGCAGCCTGCCCTCCATCCTCGACCGTCTGCACGTCGAACGTCCCGCCGAGACCGTACCAGATGGTCCCGTCCGCGCCCGCGCCGGCATCGCTGTCGTCGTAATACTGCAGTTGCACGCCTCCGCTGGCCTGAGGCACCATACTGAAGCAGAACTGCTGTACCCACGAATAAGCAACGGTGGAGTCGGGCACGAACTGGCCGGCGCTGTTCGCCTCCACATACATTCCGCTCCTCACGGACCGCAGCGTGGTGCAACCCCAGCCCCAGTCCTGCGCCACAAAGGTTTCCGAATCGCCGATCGTGCTACTGGCGGCCGTGAGCGGCGAGGTCCCGGCGGCGCCTGCCGTCACCCATAACCTACCCCCGTGTATTTTCAGCGCGATTCTCGGCGCACCCTCAGCGTAGCTGACCTTAACCGAAGGGCCAAGCTTCGCCTGTATCCCAGTACGCGGAGAGACAGCGTATGCCATGTAGCCGCCGTACCAGTCGCGCAGCACGACGTCGGCCAGCGGTCCGATCACCGCGACATTCTTCAGCTTCGATGCATCGAGTGGCAGCAGCTTCGGATTGTTCTTCAGCAGCACTACCGCTTCACGTCCGGTTCGCCGCGCCAGCGCACTGTTAGCTCCGCTCATCAGCGCGGAATCCGGAATCGAGTTGAAAGACACCTGAGCGGGCGGGTCGAACTCGCCAGTCAGAAAGCGCACGCGCAGGTTGTTGCGCAGCGCGCGATCGAGGTCGGACTCACTGAGCAGCCCCTGACTTACAGCGTCCTGCAGATACTGGAGTCCGTTGGCGTCCAGAACGCTGTCTACCCCTGCCTTGAGAATGTCCGTGATGGCCTGGGCGCCGGTAGGAACCCAGTTATGACCCCACATGAGGAACGATGGCAGCCAGGCATCGGTCACGACAAAGCCGTGGAATCCCCATTCAGCCCGGGTAACGTCGCGGAACAGATTAGTAACAGCGCACGGCAGGAAATTAATGGAGTTGAAGGCCGCCATGTACGACTGCACGTGAGCCTGCCGGGTGATTAACTCGAAGGGCTTCAGATAATACTCGCGGAGGTTCCGTGGATCGACGTTGGAGGACCCGCTGGTCCGGTTATCCTCCAGACTGTTCGCCGCAAAGTGCTTCAGCGTCGGAACGATCTTTAAGTAATGCGGATCGTCGCCCTGCATGCCGCTGACGTAAGCGCCGCCGATCGTACCCGAGATGTACGGATCTTCGCCGTAAGATTCTTCGACGCGTCCCCAGCGCGGATCGCGTGCAAGGTCCACCACCGGGCTGAAGTAATTGAGGCCCTGTGTTGACCAGTCCCGGCGCGCATAGACGCGAGCCTCGTCGCCCACCGCCGATCCAACCTGTCGGATCAGGTCCGGGTTCCACGTGTGCGCAAATGCGATCGCCTGCGGAAAGACGGTGGCGAGCTGGTATGCGACGCCGTGTAGTCCTTCATTGCCGATACGCCGGGCCGCGATGTCCAGCCGGGGAATAGCCGGCTGGTCGGTCGGAATCAGGGAGATCTTTTCGGCCAGCGTAAGTTGCGAGAGCAGCGCGGAGACGCGCCTGTCGATCGGGAGGGTTGTGTCGCGAAAGTCCTGTGCGTTCACGAGGCAGGCGAACGCGAGTGCAGCGGCGGCAAAGACGAGCGACACATGAGGCTCGGCTTTCGTCATGCCGAGAACAGTATACAGACCCTGTGGGGGATTCGGTAAACCGGCCCCTCGAGCGCCGGCCCCGCCGCGGGCAAACGGCGCTGGATGCCTTTTAGACGAGGGAGTTACTTGTCAACGGGGCGCCCAAAACACAGCACGTATCCGCTGTTATCGGTGATCTCGAATGTCCTGAGTCCATCGCTCGTGGCCAGTTCCCGATGCACGGGAACCTCCCTGCCCAGGAACTCTGCGTACAGTGATCATCCGTGCCGATCCAGGCGTCCCAGCGGGCCCATTCGTGACGCGAATGATTCGGCTGTGGATGGACCTCAGGCGTGATGGCCTTGAACATGAGCATCACCCGGTCGCGTCCCATGATGCCGAAGTAGTCGTCTCCGTTTTCGTCAGCACCAGACCGATAAAGAACGTCGAAACCCAGCCTGGACTGATAGAACGCGAGCGTAGCGCCCAGGTCGTCGACAATAAGGAGCAGCATTGTTCAACATAGCGAAAGCACCGTGGGCTCAATATAGGCCACGTTGAGCAGCTCGTGCAATCGGCAACTGCGTAGCCGCCCGATCGGTCCAGGGCGCATATCCGCACCAGACGTGGCACATGTCCGTCCGATTGCACCTCGGGGAGTTACCAACATGCCATGGCACTCGCGCGAGTTCGTGGTGAAGGACTGCGATGGCCGTCTGCTGGCCTTCGGCGTGAACGATCGGATCGGCGTCGAACCCGACGGCTGAGTCGCTCTACCGGCTGAACTTCAGAACCCAGGCGGGCTGAGCGAGCAGTTCCGCGGGTAACGCGGGAAGATCCACTGTGAGCGTCCCGGCGGCGATCCGAAAATCAAGAGGCGCCGCCGCTCCCAGCAATGTGATGGCTCGTGGCCGACCGCCCTTGTACTCTTTGAGCATGAACCGCCGCCCCGGCCAGCGCGGCAGGATGGCGTAGAAGCTATCGCCCTTAGCCGTGAAGAAGGCTTCGATGGAGGCCTTACCGTCGCGCGGAGCGGCGATCAGCCGGGGGAAGTCGTACGCTGCCTCGAACTCCTGGTTGTAGCTGACCTTCGGCAGCTCGCCGGCGGTCCACTGCTTGGCGCGAGTCCAGGGCCGCGTGCCGTAGATCGCTTCGCCGTTGACCTTGAGCCAGTCGCCTATCTGGAGCAGGCGCTCCTCCATGATCGGGGGGATCATGCCATCGGCCCTGGGTCCGATGTCGAGCAGCAGGTTGCCGCCCCGGCTGACGATGTCCACCAGCATCAGTACCAGCTCGCGGCCGGAATGGTAGTGGTCCACCCGCTCGGCCCGATTGTAGCCGTAGCTGAAGCCCATGCCGCGGCTCTCTTCCCACGGGTGCGTGGTCTCCGCCATGCCGGGCGTATACTCGGTGGTCCAATAACCGCCGTGCTTGTGCCGGGTGTCGCTGCCCCAGCGGTCGTCCACCACCACTTCGTCCTTTACCGGCGATTCGTTGTAGAGCCACGCCAGCAGTTCGGGGCTGCGCCACTGGGCGGAGGTCATCTCCCACTCACCGTCGCTGAAAATTATCGAGGGTTTGTACCGCGTCACCACGTCTTTGAATTGCGGCATCATGTGCTCGGCCACGTAGCGCGGCTTGTCGCTCAGGTAGAGCGGGTTGTACCACTCGTAGAGCGAAAAGTAGACGCCCATCTTCAGGCCGCGGGCACGCACCGCGCTTGTGACATCGCCCAGCAGGTCGCGATGCGGTCCCTGCTCGACGGCGTTCCACGGCCGGCCCCACGTTCGCGAGGCCTCCGCGCTGGGCCAGAGCGCAAAGCCCTCGTGATGTTTCGACGTGAGGACCACGTACTTCGCGCCGGAGCGTGCGAAAACGTCGGCCCAATGCGCAGGGTCGAAGAGTTCGGCGCGGAACTGCGGCGCGAAATTCGGCGTAGGGATAGTCGGCGCCGTAGAGTCGCTGGTGCATCTCCCAGCTCCCCGCGTCCACCGGATTGGCGTTCGGCTTTTGCCCCTCGGTGATGGCGTGCCAGTACCACTCGGCATAGGCCAGCTTGCCGGGGATGACCGGTGCATAAGCGGGCACCGAGTAAACGCCCCAGTGGATGAAGATGCCGAACCTGGCGTCCTGGAACCAGCCCGGTGTCGCACGCCGATCGAGCGATTCCCACGACGGCTGATAGGTTTGCGCCGCGGCGCCGGCGGCACACAATAATACGAATAAACAGGACAATAACGCTCTGGACATAGTGACTCCTCTTGATCGCCAGTCCATTGTAGATCGCGGCACTCCAGTCCAGGGAAAGCGGGACGAATCGGGAGTCCGGTGCTAATGGCCAGAGGCGCCGAGAGTTGATACGGTCAGCAGAGAAGCCGGGAGGCTCGACAGCTTGCGAGAAGAGTTTCGGAGCAGGTGGCGGGCGGCGATCCACAGCGACCTGTGCATCCTCCTGCTCATCGCCGTCATCAGCGTCCTCCTGCGTACCCTGATTAACGACCAGTACGGTTTCCACAGGGACGAGCTGTTGACCTACACCAATGCTCGCCACCTCGACTGGGGCTACGTTCCTTACCCTCCCATAACGGCTTTCCTTGCCCGAATCGAACTGGAGATCTTCGGTGCCTCCCTCCGCGGCTTTCGTTTCTTCGGAGCCGTGGCTCAAAGCCTGATGATGCTCTTTGCCGCACTTTCAGCACGCGAGCTCGGGGGCACGCGCTCCGCGCAGGTTGTCACGGCAATTGCATCGGGCATCGGCGGAGTTACGCTCGTGCATGGCTCGTTCTACTCCTATACGTCGTTCGATCAGCTGTCCTGGATCCTGGTGGCGTATTTCGTTATCCGGCTGCTGAAGTCGGAGGATCCCCGCTGGTGGCTTGCGGTCGGCGCAAGCATCGGTCTGGGCATGATGGCGAAGTACTCCATCGCTTTTTTCACACTGGGAGTTCTGGGCGGGCTGGCGCTGACGCCTGCGCGGCGGTACCTGCGGACTCCCTGGCTCTGGTGCGGAGCAGGATTGGCCGTGCTGATTGTACTTCCTAACCTCGTATGGCAACTGCAACATCATTTCGTCTCGCTGGCGTACTTGCGGAGCATCCACCAGCGCGACATTGCACGCGGCTCAACGGACTACTTCCTGCTGAATCAATTCTGGAAAGCCACGAACTTCGTAACGGCGCCACTGTGGTTGGCGGGGCTTTGGTACCTGTTCCGGAGGCCTGAAGGAACACGTTACAGAATGCTCGGCTGGATGTATGTCATAACGTTAGTGGCATTCCTCGCCGCAAAAGGTCGCGACTACTATCTGGCGCCCGCTTACCCGATGCTTATCGCGGCGGGCGCCGTATGGGGCGAGCAGTGGGTCAATTCGCTGACTGTTCGAGCCGCCGCCGAGGTCCGCCGATCCACATGGATTACTTTACTGTGTGCAACGCTGTGCTCCTGCGCCCTGACGCTTCCTGTCGCCCCTCTCAACTCGCGCTGGTGGCGGGTGGCCAACAGTGTCAACGGCAATTTCGATATGGAAGTTGGATGGCCCGATATGGCCGAAACCGTCGCCAGAATTCGCGATTCCTTACCGGCTGAAGAGCGAGGCGGCATTGCTATCCTGGCCGGTGATGAAGGCGAGGCCGGCGCGATCAACCTTTATGGCCAGGCCTACGGTTTACCGGGGGCCATCAGCGGCATGAATTCAAACTGGTATCGCGGTTACGGGGATCCACCACCGCGGACGGTTATCACTTTGGGGCTGCATCGCGATGTTCTCGACCGCAACTTCGAGTCGTGCGTCTTAGCCGGCCATGTGACGAATCGCTACGGGATTGCGAACAGCGCAGTGGCCGGCTGGGACGAGATTTTCGTCTGCCGCCAGCTCCGTTGGCCGTGGCCGGAGTTCTGGAAGCACTTTCAGTATTACGGGTGAGACACTTGTACGCTAACGGGGCGGATCCGCTGGATGGCACGTGCGGCACTGAGGATCTTTGCCGGCCTGGCCCGCGTGCGCCGCAAGGAATTCCGGCGTATGGCTGGCGGGCTTGAGCTGCGCGTCGGCTGCGTGGCACCGGTGACAGCTCGCCGGCGGATTCACCTCGGTATGGCAAACGAGGCAATCGGTCATCCTGGGCAGCAAATCGCGCGTGATCGAGTCCGATTCGAGCAGCCCGCGATGGCAGGCCCCGCACGCGCTGGTCGGCTTCATGGACAGGTGCAGTTTATGGCTGAAGTGGGCAATCACCGGGGCCGGCGGAGGCGCGAGGTTCAGGATTGCCTTTCCGTGGCAATCGCCGCAGGCATCCTCTGAAATGATCTGAGCCTGGGTGGCGGCCGGCGCGGTGCTTTCCGGGATGCCGGGATGGCAACGCACGCAGGCCAGCTTCATGGTCAGGTGCGTCCGGTGAGAGAACTGGTACGGTTGCGCCCTGACGGCGACAGCGGCAAGCAGCAGCGGCACCCCTATGCTGAGCTTCAAATGAACATCAGATCACAAAAAAGCGTATTCTGAGCCAGGACCGATATGACAACCACCAGCGTGCTGCCAGGCAACTCTGTCGTCGATCGCGTGTTCGGGGCCGTTCTCGAGCCGCAGACCTGGCGCAACCTCCTTTACCTGCTCATCTCGTTTCCTCTCGGCACGCTCTATTTCGTCGCCGTGGTCACCCTGTTCTCGACAGGCGTGTCGCTTCTGATCGTTTTCGTAGGCATTCCGATTCTGATCCTGATGTTCATGGCCCTGGCCGCGTTCGCGCGCCTGGAGCGATATCTGATGCGGAACCTGTTGGGCGCGGTTTTGCCCGAACCCCCGCCGTGGCGCAATCCGCCCGGCTTAATCGACCTGATGATGGCCTGGCTGGGACGCCCGGAGACCTGGAAGGCGCTAGTCTACTCGCTGCTGCATTTCCCGTTCGGAATCGCGTCGTTTACGCTTGTCGTGACCCTCCTGACCGTCAGCCTGGCGCTGCTCGCGGCGCCGCTCACCTACGCCCTGGTCCCGCTGAACATCGGCATGGTTCCGATCACCAGTTTCGATCAGGCGATCTTCTGCTCGTCCGCCGGCGCCGTGCTGGGCCTGCTGTCGCTGCACTTCCTGAATGTCTGGGCAGCGGGATGGCGGCGCATTGGGAGCGCTCTGCTCAGCTGAGCGGCCGGTTGTCAACCCTGCTATCCTGTTGACAGGTATGGCCGGGAGATGAGGGCTTCGGTCGCCAGATCGATTGAACGTTCGTGCGAGTATCTCGATGGGAGCCAGGCTGATCTTGCGCTCGCATCGATAGCCGGTCTTGCCGACCATCTCGACAACCTTTCCACGCGCCAATCCGAACCGGATTCTCCCGAGGAGTTCACCCGCGCCGAACTGAGCGAGATCCTGTCCCTTCTGCGGACAGCCGCGTTCGATATTCTCACGCACAAAGAACAGGAAGCGCATGTGGCGTTGGACGGCGCCACTGCCCTGCTTTCGAAAGCTCGGTCGGCCGACGCAGCCAGCAGTTCCTGACCCTTGCCAGAAATTCTGCTCGAAATAGAAAAACTGGTGTACGGCGGCGACGGCCTGGCACGCGATCAGGGCCGGGTAGTGCTCACACCGTTCGTCCTTCCGGGCGAGCGCATCGAGGCGGACGTCCGGCGCGAAAAGAACGACCTGCTGCGCGGGCGTGCCACCGCGATTGTTTTGCCGTCACCCGAGCGCGTCGCCCCCGGGTGCGAGTATTTTCTGCGGTGCGGCGGCTGCCAATACCAGCACATCCGCTACGAGTTTCAGCTCGAACAGAAGCGGGCCATTCTGCTGGAGGTGCTGCGGCGCATCGGCCACATCGAGAATCCTCCCGAGCCCGCCATCGTCGCGGACGAACCCTGGCAATATCGCAACCGGACGCAACTGCACATCGACGCGAACAGGATCGGGTATTTCGAAACGGGTTCGCACGATCTGGTGGCGATCGACCATTGCCCCATCTCCTCTCCGAAACTGAACGAATCCATCGCCGCGCTCGCTCGCGAAATCGGCGGCTTGCCGCGCTTCGGGGCGACCCTCGAATTGTTCACGAACGAGACCGAGCTGCAGTTCAATCTTCAGGACCGCGCGCCGCGCCAGTTCGTCGATTTCCTGCGGATGTTCGCCACCACCGAACCGATCGTCTATGACGGATTCCGGGTGAGCCGGAACACATTCTTTCAGGCGAACCGCTTCCTGACCGGAAGGCTGGTGGACGCCGCCATCGGCAGCGCGTCGGGCCGGCATGCCATGGAACTTTACGCCGGCGCGGGTCTGCTTACGCTGCCTCTGGCGCGCCGATTCGAACGCGTGACGGCGGTGGAAGCGGCCGCAAGCGCCTTCCGCGATCTGGAGTACAACGCCAGGGCCGCGGGCGTGACCAACCTCGCCACTCACAATGAAACCGCGGAGGCGCACCTGCTCACGGTTTTCGAACCGCCCGATCTGATCGTCGCCGATCCGCCGCGAGCCGGCCTCGGCAAACTCTGCACAGCCGAGCTGGTCCGCATCCGCAGCCCCCGGCTCACCATCGTGTCGTGCGATGCGCCAACGCTTGCGCGCGACCTCAGGCCGCTGCTGGCGGCAGGCTACCGGATTCAGGCGCTCACTCTGGTGGACCTGTTCCCGCAAACGGCGCACTTCGAGACCATCGCTCAGCTCGAACTGTAGACTGGTTGTCATCCAGTCCCTGATTGCCAGACTCGCGCTGCTGACCCTTTCCTTCGGGCCGCAGCCGCTGTCCCTGCGCATTGCGCGCATCTATGTGTGGCTGCTCGATCGCGCGATCCCGCGCCTTCGGCGCATCGCGCTGCGGAACCTCGAGATGGCCGGGTATCCGCCGGAGGAGCGTGGCCCCATCGTCACGGGCGTCTTCACATCGATTGCGCGGCTGCTGGTGACCTTCGCGCGGTTCCCACGCCTGAATCGGGACAACATCGGCGAGCTGATCCGCTATGAAGGCCTGGAGCATTATCAGGAGGCTAAGCGGAGGGGACGCGGCGTGCTGTTCGCCACGGCGCATTTCGGCAACTGGGAGCTGAGCGCATTCGCGCACGCCCTGATGACCGAGCCGATGAACATCGTGGTGCGTCCGTTGGACGACGCGGGGCTCGACCGCCTGGTGGAGATGCGGCGTCAGCTCTCCGGCAACCGGCTCATCCAGAAACGAGACGCGGCGCGCGGCATCCTGCGGGCATTGGCGGCCAACGAAGCCGTGGGCATTCTGATCGACCAGAATACGTCGCTTGCCGAGGGCGTGTTCGTGGATTTCTTCGGCTTGCCTGCGTGCGCCAACGTGGCCTTCGCGAAAATCGCCGCGCGCAGCGGGGCTGCCGTGATCCCCGGTTTCGCTGTCTGGAGAGAAGACGAGAAACGCTACGTGCTGGAATTCCGGCCGCCTGTCGAGATCACCGGCGATGCGCAACGCGATACCGAGCGGCTGCATCGCGTTCTGGAATCGGCCATTCGGCGCCACCCGGACCAGTGGCTCTGGATTCATCGCCGCTGGAAGACGCGGCCGGCGGGAGAACCGGGGTTGTATTAATGCCCTGCTAAACGCTTCCTTACGGTCGCGGCTCCGTAACGCTTTTCTGAGCCGTGACCGTGAGGGAGCGGTGTTCATACGTCACTCGTTGCGCAGCGCGACTGCCGGATCGACCACCATGGCCCGACGCGCCGGAATAAAGCAGGCGGCCAGCGCGGTGGCGCCGAGCGGCATGTTCGCGCCAATGCCGAGCGCCAGTATGGCGATAACGGCCAGAGCGAAGCCCGGGCTGGCCAGAAGTCTTCTTGTCGCCATGACGGATTTCGTTGCGCACGGATGCTCCCCGTTGCGTATACGATCCGAGACCAGGAGGTTTCACTTATTATGGGCCAATGATGAAACTCGGATTTGTAAGCGCGATTTTGCCGGATCTGTCGCTGGAGGAAGTGGTTTCCTTTGCCGCGTCCACTGGCTTCGATTGCGTGGAGGTGATGTGCTGGCCGAAAGGCAAGGCCGAGCGCCGGTACGCCGGCGTCACGCACATCGATGTGGCAGCGCTCTCCACTGAAGACGCGAAAAGGATCAACGATCTTTTCGGCAATGCCGGCGTTTCCATCAGCGGCCTCGGCTATTACCCCAACCCGCTCACGCCCGATCGCGCTGAGGGGCAGGTCTATATCGATCATCTTCGCAACGTGATTGCGGCCGCGAAGAAGCTAGGCGTTCCCGTGGTGAACACCTTCATCGGCCGCGACCCCGCCAAATCGATTGAGGACAACTGGCCGCGTTTCCTCGAAGTATGGCGGCCACTGATCGACTACGCCGCGGGCGAAGGAATCAAAATCGGCATCGAGAATTGCCCCATGTCGTTTACGCGCGACGAATGGCCGGGCGGTAAGAATCTGGCGATCTCACCCGCCGTGTGGCGCAGAATGTTCACCGACATCCCGCACGAGAATTTCGGGCTGAACTTCGACCCGTCGCATTTCGTGTGGCAGATGATGGACTACGTAAAGGCCATCCGCGACTTCGCGCCGCGTATCCACCACCTGCACGCGAAAGACGCACGGCTCGATCACGACCGTCTGAACGACGTCGGCCTGCTCGCGTACCCGCTCGAGTATCACACGCCGAAGCTACCCGGCCTTGGCGATGTCGATTGGGGGAAGTTCTTCGGCGCGGTATCGGAGGTGTGTGCGAACATCCCCGTGTGCATCGAGGTGGAAGACCGGGCGTACGAAGGTTCGCTGGAAACGCGCAAGGCCTCGCTGAAGCAGAGCGCGACGCATTTGCGCCAGTTCTGCGCGTAGCCGAAGTGCTGTTCACTTAAGCTGAACTGTCCACGGACCGCGTGGGGCAGGATTGTATCCTGCGGCCGATTTGCAATCACTATTGTCCAAATTAGGTTAGGCCGAAATGGGTCCGGTACACCTTGCCACCGGGTGCCGACGCCAGTGCCGGAGGACTGGTAGCGTGGATTGGGCATCGCAAGTCCGATTCCAAACTACCAGGAGCCTTCCAGCATGAACCCAGTGTGCAGCATTTTCAGGCAGATGATCCAGTTGGTCCCGCGCGGCATGTTCGAGCGCCTCGTCAGAGAGACCAAAGCCGAGCGCCATGCGCGCGGATTTGGGAGTTGGGGACAGTTTGTGGCGATGATGTTCTGCCAGTTGGCGAACGCCGAATCGCTGCGGGAGATTTGCAATGGCCTGGCGGCCAGCGAGGGCAAGCTGAAACATCTCGGGGTGGAGCTGGCGCCGAAGCGTTCGACGCTGTCCTATGCCAATAATCACCGGCCGTTCCAGTTGTATGAGCAGGTGTTCTATGAGGTGTTAGAGCGCTGTTGTGGGGAGGCGTCCAGGCAAAAGCGGAAGTTCCGTTTCCACAACCCGCTGGTGAGCCTGGATTCCACGACCATCGATCTGTGCGCGTCGGTGTTCGATTGGGCGCAATACAAGCGGCACAAAGGAGCGGTGAAGCTGCACGTGCAATTGAACCACGGCGGGTATCTGCCATCGTATGCACTCATCAGCGACGGCAAGTGCTCGGATCTCGCTGCCGCTCGCCAGATGAAATGGGCCGGGGACACCATTGTGGTGTTCGACCGCGGCTATGTGGATTACCAGTGGTGGCAAAGCATTCACAACGACGGCGCCTTCTTTGTAACGCGCCGCAAGAAGGATGTGCCCTTGGAGGTGGTGGCGAAGCGGACGCCTCCACAGCACTGCAAGGTCGTGAAGGATGAGATTGTGCGTCTGCGCTCCAGCAAGTTGGCGGGCGGGGAGATGACGTTACGGCTGGTGACGATCTGGAACGAAGAGAAGGATGAATTGCTGGAGTTTCTGACCAACAACCTGAAGCTGGGCGCCACCACCATAGCGGCCATCTATCGCGACCGCTGGCAGATCGAACTGTTCTTCAAAGCGCTAAAGCAGTTGTTGCGGGTGAAAACCTTCGTCGGGACCAGTGCGAATGCATTGAAGACGCAGGTATGGAGCGCGCTCATTGCGGCACTTCTGTTCAAGTGGGTACAGCTGCGCAGCCAGCGCAACTGGTCGCTCTCCAACCTGGTGGCTCTGATCCGGCAACAGCTGTTTGTCTACCGCGATTTGTTCGAGTTGCTGAACAAGGAGTTGCAGCCGCCGCCGGAACTGGCGGGGATCCATGACGCCCAGATCCCCATGAATCTGGCGTTCGCGGATTGAAGCCCCCTAAGTTGGACAGCAGAACGCATTAAAACCGACGCGCCGTGGCGAAATGTGGAGATGAGGAAGATGCTCTCACCCTAATTTGGACAGCATGTCCCGATTCCGGCACCCCCAACCTGCTTTCGTCAACAGCGAGGAGGGTTAGTTATGTCCGTTGTTTTCAAAGCCGCGATGTGGGGTATTGCGCTAATTTGGACAATAGTGATTTGCAATCGGCCAGGCGGCTTGAAAAGCCGCCGCAGGCTGAAAGCCAGGCTGAAAGCCTGCCCCACTGCGGCCGCGAAGCAACGGGACCGGAATGTTAGCAGCGACCGCGGTCATGGCGGCGCTTCACTTCCCGGCCAATGGCGGCCGCCATCTGAGCGGCGGTTTTGGCTTTGCCCCGGAATCGCAGGCACCCGGCTACGTCCTCGAGATCGGTCCTGGGGAAAGGGGCTGCCGGACGAAGGAGAACGCTGATCTGACCTTTCGTCAAGGGCCGCGTCGTTTTCATAAAACAGACTCTGGTAACACTATCGCACCGCGCCTCTACACCGGGATGAGTGCGCCGTTCACCACCGCGGCTTCACTCGACGCAAGCCACACTATAGCCTCGGCGATGGCCTCAGGCTTCACCCACCCGGAGGTATCGGCGCGCGGCATGGCCCTGCGGTTTGCGGCGGTGTCGATCACGCCCGGAAGAATGGCGTTCGCGGTAACGCCCGTGCCGGCCACCTCGAGCGCCACGGTCCTTACCAGCGCGTGCAGTCCGGCCTTCGACACAGCGTACGCGCTCAGGTTTGCAGCCGGTTCCGCGCCGGTCCGCGATCCCACCGCGATGATGCGGCCCTGCCCGGCTTCGAGCATCGGCGGCACAGCCTCGCGAAACATATAGAACGCGGAGCGCAGATTGAGGTCGATCATGCGGTCCCACACGGCGTCGGTGGTCGAGCCCACCGGCTCTCCTCCGGCGAACCCGCCCACGACATGCACCAGCACATCGAAAGGCCGTGCGCGTTCCACCACCGCGCGGCAGCCGTCCGCCGTGGTCAGGTCGGCCTCCACCGGATGGAAATTGCCTTGCGGAACAGTCCGTCCATCCCATGAGCGCGCGATGCCGAACACCGCCGCGGCGCCATTCTCGAGGAATGCTCTCACCACCGCAGGCCCAAGCCCGCCCGTTGCGCCGGTCACCAAAACTACCATGCGATTATTAATGATAATGCCTGACCACCTCCCGCGGCTGCGCATGGAACTGGATTTCATGCCGTCACCTGACCCGGAGCGGCCCGGCCTGTTCATTCGCGATCCCTACCGTTTCACCGACTCCATGTTGCTGGTGCCGCCGCAACTGGTCGGGACCCTCGCCTGCTTCGACGGCGAGCAGACCGAACTGGATCTGCGGCAGAGCCTGGTGCAGGCAACGGGCGAGATTCAGGTGGGCGAGCTGGAAAAGCACCTGATGGACACTTTGAGCGAAGCCGGCTTTCTGATCGACGACCGTTTCCACGCATTGCGCGAGACACGCATTCGGGAGTTCGCCGCGGCGGACAAACGTGAGGCGTCGCACGCCGGTTCGGCCTACCCAGACGACCCTGCCGAGGCACGTGAGCAGCTCACCGAATACATGGGCCCGAACCCGGCGCTGTTGAACCGCGACGGACTCACCGGCATCGCGTCTCCGCACGTGAGCCCGTTCGGCGGCTGGGAATCGTATCGTGACGCGTACAATAAACTGAGCTCCTCATACCGCGATCGCGTTTTCGTGATCCTCGGCACGTCGCATTACGGCCAGCCCGACCGCTTCGGCCTCACCCGCAAGCCCTTCCTTACGCCGTGGGGCGAGGCCATTACCGAGACGGCCCTGGTGAACAGGCTGGAGCAGAAAGCGCCGGAGGCGGTCACCATGGAGGACTACTGTCACGCGATTGAGCACTCCATCGAGTTTCAGGTCCTGTTCCTGCAGCATCTCTACGGTCCGAACATCCGCATCCTGCCGATCCTCTGCGGTCCTTTCGCGCGGAGCGTGTATCGGGGAGGCAAGCCCGAGGACGACGACGCGGTCCGCCGCTTTCTGGGCGAACTGGGCGAGCTTGCTTCGAGCGAAGGAGACCGGCTGTTCTGGATACTGGGCATCGACATGGCCCACATGGGCCGCCGCTATGGCGACGCGCTGGTGGCCAGGGCCGATCAGGGCGAAATGACCGCGGTGGCCCGGCGCGACCGAACCCGCATCGACCGGCTTACCGGAGCCGATGCCGAAGGCTTCTGGGCGCTGGTGCAGGAGAATCGCGACGACCTGAAATGGTGCGGGTCGTCGCCACTCTACACATTTCTGAAGGCGGTTCCAGGCACGCGAGGCAGCCTGGAGCGTTATCAGCAGTGGAACATCGACGAGCAAAGCGTGGTAAGCTTCGCGGCGATGACGTTTTCGAAACCCTGAGCGGAGGTTAACATGCCCAGGCGCCCCCAAAAGCCTGCAAAGAAGTCTGCAAAGAAACATCCGTCCGGCTCCACGGGCGGCAAAAAGCAACCCCCGGCCGCAAGCAGCGGACAACCGATCTTCGCGCAGCCGCAGCCTTCGCCGGATCCATCCGGTTTCCGGGACCCGGTCACCGATCAGAAGGAGCCGCAAACCAAGGGGGTGGAACCAGTGCCGATGCCGGCGATCGCCGGCGCGGAGCCGATTCTCACGCTTGCGCAGGTGTACGGCGGCGCCGGAGATGCAAAGGTGAAGGCCATCCAGCAGTCGGGACAGATTGTGTTCCACTCGGCTGGCGACACGGGAAGCGTGGTGGGCCCCGCAACGCAGTCGCTCGTCGCCGACAAAATGGTGAGCGACTTCAGTGAAGCGAACCCCGCCGATGTGCCCTCATTTCTGTTTCACCTGGGCGACGTTGTTTATTACTTCGGCGAAGGCACCTATTATTACGACCAGTTCTACGAGCCGTATCGGAATTATCCGGCGCCCATCCTCG
Organism: uncultured Acidobacteriota bacterium; assembly: GCA_963780655.1. Taxonomy (GTDB): domain Bacteria; phylum Acidobacteriota; class Terriglobia; order Bryobacterales; family Bryobacteraceae; genus CAWACP01. The sequence goes on from CAWACP010000006.1 coordinate 237,764, forward strand.
CCATTCCAGGTAATCATGACGGCGTCGTGTACCCGCGCGACACCGCGACGACGCTGGAAGCATTTCTGCGGAATTTTTGCGCGCCGGCGCCCGTGCAGTCGCAGGACTCCGGCGGTCTGTTGCGCACGGCCATGATCCAGCCCGGCGTCTACTTTACTCTGGAAGCTCCGTTCGTGCGCATTCTGGGCATCTACAGCAATGTACTCGAAGATCCGGGCGTGATCTCAGGTCAGAACGGGCAGTATACGGCGCTCGACAACAGGCAGATCGCGTTTCTCACCACCGCGCTCCAGCGCGTCAGGAGCGAGAACTTTACGGGGGCGGTGATCATTGCCGTCCATCATCCACCGTTCACCGGCGGAACGGATCACGGCGGCAGCCCGCTGATGCTCCAGGACATGGACACGGCCTGCCAGGCCGCGGGAGTGTGGCCGCATGCGGTTTTTGCGGGGCATGCGCACAATTATCAGCGGTACACCCGGACCGTGGGCGGGGTTCAGATTCCTTATCTGGTTGCGGGATGCGGCGGCCACTCGCCGCTCTCGTCCATGCGCGCCACGTACCGCACGCCGTACAAGGTCGACAACACGCTCACGCTCGAAAATTACGATGACACTGATTACGGCTATCTGCGCGTCGTTGTGACCGCCACGACGATGCGCATCGAGTATCATCCGCAGAGCGATGGAAGCACCACCAAAACGCCCAATGACGCGGTGACTGTAACGCTGGCCACACATGGCGTCGCGTAACTCACTTGGTTTCAACTGACCTGGCTGGCGCGTGTGGGGCGGGTGCCCTCGCCTGCGGCCGACGCCCTCGTCGGCCCCTCCCAGAGTTCGGAGTGCCGGGTCGGGGACCCGGCGCAGGCGAGGGCGCCTGCCCCACACACGCTGCGCGGCGACAGCTATTCCCAAAAAACCACTCGGCCGTTGCCCCACATGTGCTATTATCGGAGTGTCTTTGTCAGTCCCGCTGATTCGCGCTTGCTCCCACATCGTCCGGAAACCAACCGTCGCTGTCCGATCTTGCCTTCTAGCTGCTCTGCAAATTCAGAAAGAAGATTAACTTGAAAAACATTTTTGTTGGAAACCTCAGCTTCGGCACCACCGAAGATTCCATTCGTTCCATGTTCGAGCAGTTCGGCGCCGTCGACCGCGTGAACATAGTAACCGACCGTGACACAGGGCAGGCGCGTGGCTTCGCGTTTGTCGAAATGGCCGTCGATTCGGAAGGCGATGCTGCCATTAACAGCCTCAACGGAAGAGACCTCGACGGGAGATCGTTGAACGTCAACGAAGCCCGTCCGAAAGCCGAGCGCGCCGGCGGCGGCGGTGGATATCGCGGCGGCGGCGGTGGCGGCGGACGCCAGAAGCGCTGGTAACTTAGCATCGCTGTGGGTGCGGCGGCAACCAGTCGCCGCGCCCCGGCTTGTTCTCATTGGCCCCCATTTAAAGGAAAGAAGGCAATTTGCCAAAAGAAGACGCAATTGAAGTAATGGGTAAGGTAGTCGAAAAGTTCAAGGCCGGAATGTTCGCCATCGAACTCGACGCAGGAAAGACCGTACTCGCCACCATGGCGGGAAGACTCCGGCGCAACCGGATCAAGGTGATGAACGGCGACCGGGTGTCGCTCGAACTCTCACCATACGACCTGACCCGCGGCCGGATCACCTACCGGCACAAGTAGTCCCCCCGACAAATTCCTCCATAACGCCGCCGCTCCGTTAATACCGTGGCCGTGCAGTCGTCTCGCGCACCACGAGTTCCGGTTCCACGGTCCGGTGCACCGCTGCCGCCCGGCGTCTCGCGTGCGCCGCTGTCGCCTCCTCAACGACGCTGCTCGCTGCCATACACCCCATGAGTTCCATTGGCTGCCGAACGGTGGTCAGCGCCGGCGTACACAGCGAAGCCGGTCCGATGTCGTCGAAGCCGATGACTGAGCACTCGCCCGGTACGCCGATGCCCGCCCTCGCGAGCGCCCGCATAGCCCCCAGAGCGCTCATGTCGTCGAAGGCCATCAAAGCCGTGAATCGCCCGCCGCGGCGCAGCAACTCCTCAGCCAGCGCACGTCCGCCTTCGAAGCTCGACGCCGGGTCGGCCGACGCGGGCAAATCGACAATGCGCGCCGGGTCGAGATCCAGACCGGCCTGTTCGGCGAACGAGCGGATGCCTTTCCATCGCGGACCGGTATCGGCCAGCGGCTCAGGACCGCGGATGAAGGCAATATTGCGATGCCCGAGATCGTAAAGGTGTTTTAGCCCCAGAAAACCACCCGCTTCGTTATCCAGCACCACGGAACTGATGGACGATATGCCCAGTTCGCGCCCGATCAGCACGGTGGGAATATCGCGCTTACGAAGGTCGCCGAGAACGTCAATGTCGAGGAAAAGCCAGTTCGCAACAATGACGAGTCCCTCCACGCGTCGATCCAGCAGCATCTCCAGATAGCGCTCGAAGCGCGTTGAGTCGTTGTGGCTGTCAGTGAAAATGGGTACGTACGACGAGCCATAGAGCGTCTTCTCGATCCCGCGCAAAATGGGAGTGCACCACGGGTCTGTGACATCGAACACCATCACGCCGATTAACTGGCTGCGATGGCTCACCAGCGATCGCGCGAACGGGTTCGGCCGATAGCCCAGCTTGCGAGCCGCCTTGCGGATACGCGCCTTCGTCTCCGCCGGCAGGTAACGGGCGAGCGGAGCATCGTTCAGCGCGATGGAGACTGTCGTGGGCGAGAACCCACACTCACGCGCAACGTCGCGCATGGTGACCGCCTGCGCTCGCGCCGCCCGTTCGCGCGTACCGTCCCCGTCCAATTCCGTTGCCGGGGTTACATTCTCGGATGGATCTGATGCCATGCGTCAGAATCGCTTAACGCCTGATACTAGCACAAACGATTTCGCTTGACAGGCGGTTATTGATGCCGTTTAATAAACCACATCAATGGGAGCAGGTTCTGGCTCCCTGAGGGGGTACCGATGAAGCCAATCAGGTTTGGGGTAAATTGCGTTCTTGCGTGCCTGCTTCTGACTGTGGCCGCCGTGGCGCAGGACTCCGGAGCGATTACCGGGACCGTACGCGACAACTCGGGAGCGGTGATACCGAACGCAGAGGTCGTCGTCACTGACGTCGCCCAGGGGACGATTCACCGGACCCAAACCAACGGCGACGGCGATTATCTGGCGCCTGCTTTGCCTCCGGCAACCTATTCGGTCCACATCACCGCAAACGGCTTCCAGCCGTATGAGACGAAGGACATCGTGCTGCGAGCATCGCAGAAGACGCGCGTGGATGCCACGCTGAACGTCGGCAACGTGAAGGAAGCGGTGACCGTTCAGGCCGAGGGCGTCGCGCAGGTGGAAACCGAATCTTCCGAGCTGGCCGGAACCGTCACGGGCAAGGAGATCAGCCAGATTGTGCTGAACGGCCGCAATTTCGCGCAGCTCGTGACGCTCATCCCCGGGGTAAGCAATCAGAGCGGCCAGGATGAGGCCGCGGTGGGCGTGTACGGCAACGTAGCCATGAGTATCAACGGCGGACGCACGGAATACAACAACTGGGAGATCGACGGCGGCGAGAACATGGACAACGGCAGCAACTCGACGCTGAACGTGTATCCCAACATCGACGCGATCGCCGAGGTCCGCGTGCTGACGTCGAACTACGGCGCGCAGTACGGCCGGAACGGGTCGGGTACCATCGAGACCGTCACCAAATCGGGAACGAAGGACTTTCACGGCGATCTGTTCGAATTCTTCCGCAATGACGATCTGAACGCACGCAATCCGTTCGAGACCTCGCGGCCCGAGTACAAGAAGAACGATTTCGGCTACACCATTGGAGGTCCGCTCTGGATTCCGAAACTGTACAACCGGGACAAAGAGAAGACGTTCTTCTTCTGGAGTGAAGAATGGCGCAGGGAGATCGTTCCCGGACAGGTATTTAATCAAACCCTGCCTTCCGCCGCCGAGCGCACCGGTAATTTCAACGATGTGTGCCCCGGACCGGATTGCCCGGTTGACCCGAACACGGGCCAGCCGTTCCCGAACAATCAGGTGCCGGTGGATCCAAACGCCGCGGCGATAGTCAGCGCGCTGATTCCCGCTCCGAACTTGGGCGGCAACTCATTTGTCGCGGCGCCCGCGACGCCCACGCACTGGCGGGAAGAACTCATACGCGTGGATCAGACCTTCAGCGACAGGGTCCACCTGTTCGGACGTTTCATTCACGACTCGTGGGACACAATCACGCCGACCACGCTCTGGGCGGCGGGAACGGCCAGTTTCCCCACCGTGGAAACCAGCTTCATCGGCCCAGGCGTCAGCGCGGTGCTGCACCAGACCACCAGCATCTCGCCGACATTGCTGAATGAAGCCACGTTCAGTTACACCACGGATCACATCAACCTGAACGCGGTGGGCAATGTGGCTCGCCCCTCCAGCATGACCATGACCAGCATCTTCAATAACGGTTTCGGCGGCCTGCTGCCGGCCGTAACTCTGTGCTGTAACAATTCCTACAACAACGGCGGCGGGAGCTGGGGAGAGGATCCGGGTTACTTCCCCTGGAACAACGCCAACCCCACTTACACGTTTCGCGATCAGGTTGCGAAGAACGCGGGCGCGCACAATCTGTTTATCGGATTCGATTTCACAGCGCGGCAGAAAAACGAAATGAACAGTCCCGATCTGGAAGGCATTCTCTCGTTCAGCGATACCTCGACGGTGACCACCGGAAACGCCTTCGCTAACATGCTGTTGGGCGACATCGCTTCCTATCAGCAATGGAACGCGAAGCTGAAGTATTACAATCGCGCGAAGAGCTTTGAGCCATATATACAGGACGACTGGCATGTCAGCCGGCGAGTAACTCTGAATCTCGGACTGCGTCTCAGCATGTTCGGAACTTACCGGGAAAAGTACCAGCAGGCTTACAACTTCGAACCGTCCGCTTACAACCCGGCGAATGCTCCGGTAATCGACGTAAGCGGTTCGGTTACGGGCCAGCAAGGCGCGCTGATTCCCGGAGTGGGCAACACCTTCGATGGTCTGGTACAGTGCGGCAAAAACGGCGCTCCCGCCGGCTGCATGACCGGACATCTCTGGAACCTTGCCCCGCGCGTCGGCTTTGCCTGGGATATCTTCGGAAACGGCAAGACCGCTCTGCGCGGCGGCTACGGCATCTTTTATGAGATGACCAACGGAAACGAGGGCAATACCGAGTCGCTCGAAGGCAGTCCGCCGGCGGCGCTCAATGCCACCCAGTACAACATCACGGGATATTCGAACATCGGCGGCGGATCGCTGCTGTTCCCGCTGAACCCAACCTCCATCCCGACCCGCGCGCGCTGGCCCTATGTCCAGCAGTGGCACATGGACGTGGAGCAGCAGGTGATGCGCGACACCGTCGCCACGGTATCTTACGTGGGCAACAAAGGCACGCACCTGACATGGCAGCGGGATATCAACCAGTTACTCTCCACACCGGCGAGCCAGAATCCGTACCACCCTGGCCAGACCATATCCGCGGACGACTGCAACTCGGTGAACAACGCAGGCACGCCGCAGGTAAGCGCGGTGGTCAATGGCCAGACCATTACGGGGCAGCCGGCCATCAATCTTTCGGTGGCCTGCGGCAACGATGCGAATCCCTACAGACCTATCACCGGGTTCGGCGACATCACCTCGCTCGCGAACGGCGCGAACTCGATTTATAACGCCATGCAGGTATCGGTCCGACGCACCGGCGGGCGGCTGCAATTCAGCCTGGCGTATACCTGGAGCCACTCGATTGACGATTCCTCGGACCGCTATGACACCACCTTCGTCGATTCGTACAATCTGGCCCGCTCGCGCGCGGACTCCAACTTCGATCAGCGCCAGATCCTGAACTTCGGCTGGGTGTACGACCTTCCGCTGTTCCCGCACGGAATGATGCACCGCGTGCTTGGCGGCTGGCAATGGTCGGGTCTCGCAACGTTCCAGACCGGCACGCCTTTCAGCGTCCTGAATGGCAATTACACCGATAACGCGGGCGTCGGCAATGGAATCGCATCGGGTTCTTTTGTCGATGTAATCGGCAATCCGAATCAGAATGTCCCCGCGGGGATGATGTACAATCCCGCGGCCTTCGCGTCGCCCACCGGACTGACGTTCGGGAATGCGGGACGCAACATTCTGCGGAACCCCTCACGTACGAACTTCGACATGGGCCTGTTCAAACGGTTCCTGGTCACGGAGCACGACTACTTCGAGTTCCGCGCCGAGGGTTTCAACGTGTTCAATCACACGGAGCTGGGCAACCTGGACTCGGGCTCGTACACGCTGACCTGTCCCACCGGGGCGGGCTGCAGCGGTTTCCTCGTACCCACGTCCGCGCACAATGCGCGTATCATGCAATTGGCGTTGAAGTTTATTTTCTGATGCAGATTCACCATCGCTTTCTCATGCTCGCGGCTCTTCTCCAGGCCGCGAGCGGCATGGCTGCCGTCGTGTCCTCCGAGGCTCCGGCGACGCCTCGAACTGCTCTCACCACAGGATGGTACATTCAGCCATCCACCGATGCGCAGCAGGACCTGATACCGGCCAACGGGCCTTACCATCCGCGGCACTCGTATGCCGCCACCGTGCCAACAACGGTCATGGCCGCCCTCGTCGCCGACAAAGTCTATGCCGACCCAACGTTCGGACTGAACCTGCGCTCGGTCCCCGGCACCACCTACCCGATCGGCGCCAACTTCTCGAACATTCAGATGCCGCCCGGCAGCGTGTTCCGATCGTCGTGGTGGTATCGAACGCAGTTCACGGTTCCCACGGAGTACCACGACAAACACATACAGCTCCATTTCGACGGCATCAACTTCCGGGCCAATGTCTGGCTTAACGGCCATCAGCTCGCGAGCGCCGATAAGCTGGCGGGCTCCTGGAGGCTGTTCGAGTACGACGTCACCGGCATCGCCGTTCCGGGCAAGGCGAACGCCCTGGCCGTGGAGGTGTTCCCGCCTACGCCGGACGATCTGGCGATCACCTTCGTCGACTGGAATCCGGCGCCGCCGGACAAGGGCATGGGTCTCTGGCGCGATGTGTACCTGACCGCCACCGGTCCCGCGACCATTCGTTTTCCTCAGGTGATTACTAAGTTCGATCTGCCCTCCACCGACAAAGCGCACGTTACAGTAACAGCGGAAGTGCACAACCAGACGAATCGTTCCGTCAAGGGCGTTCTCAACGGACAGATCGAGAACATCGCGTTCTCACAGCCGGTGACGCTGGCCAGGGACGAGACGAAGGTGGTTACCTTCACGCCCGACCAGTTCTCGCAGTTGAACCTCGCGAATCCGCGATTATGGTGGCCGGCCCAGGTGGGACCGCAGAATCTTTACGATCTGAAGCTGCAGTTCGAGACAGGCGGAGCGGTATCGGATGCGAGCGTGACGCGCTTCGGCGTGCGCGAAGTGACCAGCGAACTGGAACCGGCAGACGCGTCGCATGTAACTATGGCCGGCTCGGTTCCGGAGGCCCACCGGATTTTCAGCATCAACGGCCGCAGGATTCTTATTCGCGGTGGCGGATGGACGTTCGATATGCTGCTGCGCGCGCCTCCGGAGCGTCAGGAAGCCGAGTTGAAGTATGTCCGCGATCTGAACCTGAACGCAGTTCGGATGGAAGGCAAGATCGAGAACGATAACTTCCTGCGACTCGCGGATGAGAGCGGCATCCTCGTGATGACCGGCTGGTGCTGCTGCGATCACTGGGAGCACTGGAACGACTGGGACGACGAGGACCGCGTGGTGGCGGCCGAGTCCCTGCGCGATCAGATCCGCCGGATTCGCAGCCATCCGTCTGTCTTCAACTGGATGAATGGCAGCGACAACCCTCCGCCCCCCGACGTCGAGCAGATGTACATCGGCATTCTGAAGGAGCTGAACTGGCCGAATCCTTACGAATCGTCCGCCACGGCCAGGCCCACCAGCGTCACGGGCGCTACCGGCGTGAAGATGACCGGACCTTACGAATACGTGGCTCCGTCGTACTGGCTGCTCGACAAGACTCGCGGCGGCGCGCACGGTTTCAACACGGAAACGAGTCCCGGGCCCGCCGTCCCGCCCATCGACAGTCTGCGGGCGATGCTGCCGCCCGAGCATCTCTGGCCCATCGACTCGTGGTGGCATTACCACGCCGGCGGCGGAGTGTTCGGCGATATTCGAGTGTTCACGGCTGCCCTCAATGAGCGCTACGGGCCTTCGTCGAACGTCGAGGAGTACGCCATGAAAGCGCAGGTGATGGCGTACGAGGGCGAGCGAGCCATGTTCGAGGCGTTCGGCCGGAATAAGTACACGTCCACCGGCGTGATTCAGTGGATGTTGAATAATGCATGGCCGTCCATGATCTGGCACCTCTACGATTACTATCTGCGCCCCGGCGGATCGTACTTCGGCGCGAAGAAGGGCTGCGAGCCGCTGCACATACAGTACTCGTACGACGACCATTCTATTGCGGTGGTCAATTCTTTCTACCAGGATTTTGCGGGACTCAAAGCGGCGGTGAAGATCTACAACATCGACATGACCGAGAAGTTCTCGCATGAGGCCGCATTCGACATCCCGGCCGACGGCGTCCAGCGCGTATTCAGTATTCCTGAGATCTCGGGACTAAGTCCTACTTACTTTGTTCGTCTGACTCTGACTGACGCGTCAGGTAAGTTGGTCAGCTCGAACTTCTACTGGCTCCCCACGCAGGAAGATGTGCACGACTGGGAACATTCCACCTGGTTCTACACTCCGAACAAGGCATATTCCGATCTGAAGGCGCTGAATCAGTTGCCGCGCGTGCAGGTGCGGCTGGCGGCGACATCGGAGGCGAGTGGCGGGGACAGGATCACTCATGTCACAGTCGAGAACCCGAGCAACGCTCTGGCGTTCTCAGTGCACCTGAAGGTAGTGAAAACGTCGCACAATCCGGAGGAACCTCAGACGGAGGTGCTTCCGGTGATCTGGCAGGATAACTATTTCGAGCTGCTGCCCGGCGAAAAACGGGAGGTGACCGCTACCTCGGGCCTGGTCGCTTCAGGCGCCGGTCCACGAATCGTGGAAGTGGATGGCTGGAACGTGACACCGGCGTCAGTGACGCTGCAGTAGAGTAGGCTTTAGCCTGCAGTGCAGGCCGAAGGCCCGCCCCACAGAGCAGCCAAGCCGTAACCAAACCGCTCCCTCGTGGGGCAGACGATCGGTTTATGTCGTCTGCCTCTTCAAGTGCCCGGGCATGGCAGACGACGAAACCCGATCGTCTGCCCCACGGCGATGCGCTAAAATCCTCCTGAATGGCCGACCAGAACGTCTACCCACCTAGTAGTGAGTTTGTAGCAAAGGCCCGCGTCAGCGGCATGGATGCCTACCGCGCGCTGTACAACGCCGCCAGGGACACGCCCGAGGAGTTCTGGGGCGGAATGGCAGAGCGCGAACTGCACTGGTTCGAAAAGTGGACGCACGTGTTCGAGTGGGCGCCTCCTTTCGTGAAGTGGTTCGTCGGCGGCAAGCTCAACGTTTCCGATAACTGCCTCGATCGGCATCTCGACACTCGCGGCGACAAGACAGCCATCCTGTGGATCGGCGAGCCTGGCGACCGCCGCGCCATCAGTTATCGCGAGCTGCACCGCCTCGTATCCCGCTTCGCGAATGTCCTGAGGTCCCGCGGGCTGAAGGCCGGCGACCGCTCCATCATCTACATGCCGATGGTTCCGGAGGCCGCCGTCGCCATGCTCGCCTGCACGCGCCTCGGCATCATTCATTCAGTGGTGTTCGGCGGATTTTCGGCGGAAGCGCTCAAGGCGCGCATTCAGGATCTGGATGCGTCCGTGGTCATCACTGCCGACGGCGGCTGGCGCCGTGGCCGCGAAGTGCGCCTGAAAGCCGCGGTAGACGAGTCTCTGCAGGATTGTCCCTCGGTCCGCGACGTGATCGTGCTGAAGCGGACCGGCTCCGACATTCCCATGCAGGACGGCCGCGACCACTGGTGGCACGAGCTCGACATGACGGTGGACGACAACTGCCCGCCCGTGCCGCTCGATTCCGAGCACCCGCTGTACGTCCTTTACACCTCGGGCACCACGGGAAAGCCCAAGGGCATCCTGCACACCACCGGTGGTTACCTCCTGCAATGCACCATGAGCGCGAAGTGGGTGTTCGATCTGCGCGAGGAGGATGTCTATTGGTGCTCGGCCGACATCGGCTGGGTCACCGGCCACAGCTACATCGTCTACGGTCCGCTCAGCGCGGGCGCAACCAGCGTCATGTACGAAGGCTCGCCCGATCATCCACAGTGGGACCGCTGGTGGCAGATCGTCGAGCAGGAGAAGGTCAGCATCCTCTACACGTCGCCCACCGCGATCCGCGCACTGATCCGCCAGGGCGATCAGTGGCCGAACCAGCACGACCTCTCCAGCCTGCGCCTGCTCGGCTCGGTTGGCGAGCCCATCAATCCCGCGGCCTGGGAATGGTATCACCGCGTCATCGGCAAGAACCGCTGCCCGATTGTCGACACGTGGTGGCAGACCGAAACCGGATCGATCATGATCGCGCCGATGCCCGGCGCAGTGCCGCTGAAGCCCGGTTCCGGCTCGCTGCCTTTGCCTGGCGTCCTGCCCGACATCGTCGATCTGCACGGCAACCCGGTGGGGACAGATCGCGAGGGTTATCTGATTATTCGCCGCCCATGGCCGAGCATGATCCGGAACATCTGGGGCGATCCGGAGCGCTACGAGCAGCAGTACTGGAGCCGCGTGCCCGGCGCATACTTCACCGGCGACGCCGCGCGTTGCGACGCCGATGGCTACTACTGGGTTCTGGGCCGCGTGGACGACGTCATGAATGTCAGCGGTCACCGGCTAAGCACCATGGAAGTGGAATCGGCGCTGGTGCGCCACCCGGCGGTGGCCGAAGCGGCAGTGGTCGGCAAGCCGCATGAGATTACCGGCCAGGCGGTCTGCGCGTTTGTGACTCTGAAACGCGGCGATCATAATCCCGAAAAGCTCGGCCAGGAGCTGCGCCAGTGGGTGGCTCACGAGATCGGTGCGTTTGCGCGGCCGGAGGAGATTCGCTTCACCGAGTCGCTGCCCAAGACTCGCAGCGGCAAGATCATGCGCCGTCTGTTGCGCGAGATCGTGACATCACACGCCGTCACCGGCGACGTCACTACGCTCGAGGACATGACGGTGGTGACCCGGCTCGCCTCGCAACAGGAGGAAGATTAGCCAGCGCCGCGATCCTGAGCCAGTGTAGTTTCCGCGAAATGGATGGACATCCGATGCAGGTCGACGTGGCGCAGACGATCGCCTTTTGTCGTCTGCGTTTCCGCATGTGGTTCTCAGGCCAAAGCGGCAGGCCACAAACACCGATGGCCTGCCCCACGGGGATCAGTCAGTCAGCTTTGTCCAGTTATTTCGCGCGTCACAACACGTATGGAACCAGCGCCCGAACGCGCGCCCGGTAGGCAGGGTATTCCACCGGAAAGCTCCTCACCAGAAGCCTCTCCTCCTGCCTCAGCTTGATCCAGAAGCCCACGAAAAACAGCGCCAGCCCCGCGAATGCAACCAGCATGCCGGAGCCAATGGCCGTTCCCAGCCCCATCAGCAGGTGGCCGGTGTAGATGGGATGCCGCACGAAAGCATACGGCCCCCGCTCCACCAGCTTGTGCCCCTGCTTCAATTCAACATCTCTGCTCCACTCGTCGCCCAGTGCACGGCGTGACCATACGGAGACCAGCAGCCCCAGCGCGCAGATCGCAATCGCGAGCGAGCCCGAAACCACCGTCCGTGGTATCGCCACCTTTCCAAACGGATACGCCCAGATGACGATGAACAGGACGTACCCCAGCCAGATTGGCATCCGGGCCAACCTGCCGCTCCAGTCCTGGGCCTCCGCCGCGGGCTTGATGGAGCGCGCGCTGATGTTCCAATACAACACAAGGAAAACCCAACAGGCGAGAATCGATAATCCGATGAGCACAGCTGAATGCTATCACCGGCGTTCTCGCTGATGCGCTCGTGGTAACCTGCCGTTTCAGGTTATGGATCTGCAGGGCACATCAATCATCGGCTTCGGACGCGGGGCGCGCTCCGCCGGCGTCCTCCACGGAGTGAATCCATCCAGCGGGGAGCGCCTCGACCCGCCATTCTTCTCGGCTACCGAAGAGGAACTCGACCGGGCCGTATCGCTGGCCGTCCACGCGTTCCCGCGCTATCGCGTGACCACGCCCGCTGCACGCGCTGCCTTCCTGCGCCGCATCGCCGACAATCTCGAATCACTGGGCGATCAGCTTGTCCACCGCGTGATGCAGGAATCGGCGCTGCCCGAAGGGCGTGTCCGCGGCGAACGCGGCCGCAACTGTTTCCAGCTTCGGTTCATCGCGGGCATTGTTGAGGAAGGCTCCTGGGTGGACGCCCGTATCGACACCGCTGATCCTGACCGCAAGCCTGCCCCGAAACCGGATCTTCGCTCCATGCTTCGGCCGCTCGGCCCCGTCGCTGTCTTCTGCGCCAGCAATTTTCCGCTGGCCTTCTCGGTGGCGGGCGGCGACACCGCTTCGGCCCTGGCCGCCGGCAATCCCGTGGTGGTGAAGGCGCACTCGTCACATCCGGGAACGGCGGAGTTGTGCGGCACGGCTCTGCGAAACGCGGCTGAAGAATGCGGCATGCCCGAAGGCGTCTTCTCGCTGCTGTTCACGTCCGGCCAGAAGATCGGCCAGGCGCTGGTGGCCCACCCCGGCATTCGCGCGGGCGGCTTCACGGGCTCTCGCAAAGGCGGCCTGGCGCTGCTCGACATTGCGCGGTCGCGGCCCGAGCCGATCCCGTTCTACGCGGAGATGAGCAGCGTGAACCCGGTGTTCATATTGCCGGGAGCGCTGGAGCAGCGCGGGCCGCAACTCGCGGCGGGGCTGCACGCCTCGGTCACGCTCGGCGTAGGCCAGTTCTGTACGAACCCGGGCGTGGTGCTCGCGCCGCGGACAGCCTCGGGCGATGCTTTCGCGCAGGCGCTCGCGGCCTCCATGCAGGGCGGCTCGCCGAACCCGATGCTCAATGCCGGCATTTTCCGCAATTACTCCGAGATGGTTGCGGCGCGCGCAGGCATCGCAAATGTTCGAACCGTGGCGCGCGTGGAATGCGCGGCCCCCGCGAGCGCTGCTCCCGCCCTGTTCGAGGCGGACGCCGAGACATTTCTCGCGGCGCCTGAACTGGCCGAGGAGGTGTTCGGCCCGTCGTCGCTGCTGATCCGCTATGGCGAAATCGACGACGCGCTGGCCATCGCGGCATCCATGGAAGGAAACCTGACCGCGACCATCCACGCCGGTCCGGGCGACGACGAGTGGGTGGCGCGGCTGGCCGAGATTCTGGAAACCAAGGTCGGCCGGATACTGTTCCAGGGCTTCCCCACCGGCGTCGAGGTCGGCGAGGCGATGGTGCACGGCGGACCGTTTCCGTCCACGTCCGACGGCCGCAGCACGTCAGTCGGCGGACGCGCCATCGATCGGTTTGTCCGGCCGGTCTGTTATCAGGACGCGCCAGAAGCTCTGCTGCCCGAGGAGCTGCGCAACGAAAATCCGGCCGGCATACAGAGGATCGTCAACGGGCTGCGCACGCGCGAACGCGTCGGGTAGTGTGCAGCCCGCGAAGAATTCAGCACCGTGCCACCGCTTCCTCACGGTCGCGGCTCTGTTACGATGCCCGAGGCGGTAACGCGGCGTACCTCTGGTTCAAGGTGTGAAGAATTCGGCTGTGCTGCTCTGTGGGGCAGACGATCGGTTTGTGTCGTCTGCCTTTTGCGTATAAGTCACTCGGCCAGGATCGCGTCGATCTTCCGCAGCTCGTCTTCGCCGAACCTGAGGTTCTTCAGTGCGCCGACGCTGTCCTCGATCTGTTGCGGGCGGCTGGCGCCCACCAGCGCACTGGTCATCACCGGCTGGCGCAGCACCCACGCCAGCGACATCTCGGCCAGGGTCTGGCCGCGCTCGCGCGCAACCTCGTTCAGCGCGCGAATCTTCGCCAGCTTGCCTTCCGTGACATCGGCGGGCTTGAGGAAAACACCCGATTTGAGAGCGCGCGAGTCCTCCGGAATGCCGTCGAGGTAACGATTCGTCAGCAGACCCTGCGCCAGCGGCGAAAATGCGATGCCACCGATCCCCTCCGCCGCCAGGCGGTCAAACAGGCCTTCTTCCGAAGGGCGCATGAACATCGAATACTTCATCTGGTGAATCAGGCAGGGCGTGCCCAGCTCGCGCAGCACGGCCACGGCGCGGGCGGTCTGCTCGGCATCGTAGTTCGATATGCCCGCGTACAGCGCCTTACCGGAGCGCACCGCCCGATCGAGGGCGCTCATGGTTTCTTCCACTCGGAGTGTCCGGATCGGGCCGGTGCGAGTAGAAGATGTCCACGTACTCGAGACCCATGCGCTTCAGGCTCTGGTCGAGGCTGGCCAGCGCATATTTGCGCGATCCCCACTCGCCATAGGGCCCAGGCCACATGTCATAGCCGGCCTTGGTGGAGATGATCAACTCGTCGCGCCACGGCCCAGAGGTCATGCCGCAGCGCGCGCCCGAAGTTTTCTTCCGCGGAGCCGGGCGGGGGCCCGTAGTTATTGGCCAGATCGAAATGCGTAATGCCAAGATCAAACGCGCGCCGGAGCATCGCGCGCATGTTCTCGTACACATCGACGCCGCCGAAGTTGTGCCACAGTCCCAGTGAAATGGCGGGCAACCGCAGGCCGCTGCGACCCGAGCGGCGGTAAATCATGCTGTCATAGCGCGTGCTGGATGGCGTATACACGGGGATCTCCTGAGCCTCAGCCTATCGTGACTTCCACCTTAATTTCCGTTTGGCCGTCGGCCGGGGGCGCGACAAGATTGCCGTCGATCGCCTGGCCGCCGACCATCAACTTCACATGGTTGCCCGGTCCGGCGCGACGCACGTTGATATCGTACGCGACACCGCGGAACCGGCGCAGCGCGCGGAAACCGGTCCAGCGCTCCGGCACGACGGGAGCGATGCGCAGGCCGTCGAAATCCGGCCGTATGCCGAGAATCCACTGCGTAATGGCGTAGTAGTTCCAGGCGGCGGTGCCGGTGAGCCATGAATTCTTCGCCTCCCCGTGAGTGGGCGCGTCACGGCCGGCGATCATCTGCGCATAGACGTAGGGCTCGCACCGGTGCACGTCACTGATGCGCTCGCGCGCCGACGGGTTGATGCGCAGGTAATAGTCGTGAGCGTCATCGCCATTGCCGGCCATGGTCTCGGCGATGATCACCCACGGGTTATTGTGGCAGAAAATACCTGCATTTTCCTTGTAACCTGGAGGATAGGAAGAAATCTCGCCGAGTTCCAGATAATAGCGCGAATAAGCCGGCTGCTGCAGCACGATGCCGTGCGGCGTTGCCAGATGGCGCCGCGTGGCATCGAGAGCCTGGCGCGCTTTGCCGTCCTCGAGTCCGATGCCCGCCAGCACGCAGAAGCCCTGCGTCTCGATGAAGATCTTCCCTTCGGCATTCTCCTTCGATCCCACCTTGCGGCCGAAGTCGTCGTAGGCGCGCACGAACCATTCTCCGTCCCAGCCATGCGCGTTCACGGTCTCCACCATGCGCGCGGACTCGGCCAGATACCCATCCGCCTCGTTCAGCGAGGCCGCGATGCCGGGCAATCGCCGCCATTTCCTTTCCGGTCAGAACGAACAGACCGGCGATAAAGACGGATTCGGCGACTTTGCCCTCCTTATTGGTGGTGGTCTGGAACGACTGGCCGGGCGTGTCCGAGAAGCAGTTCAGGTTCAGGCAATCGTTCCAGTCGGCGCGGCCGATCAGCGGCAGTCCGTGCGGGCCCAGCCGCTCGAGCGTGTACCGGAAGCTGCGCTGCAGGTGTTCGTACAGAGGCTGCTCGGAGCCGGGCTGGTTATCGTATTGCACCGCCTCGTCGAGAATGCCCCAGTCGCCGGTCTCCTTTATGTACGCGGCCACGCCGACGATCAGCCAGTGCGGATCGTCGTTGAAGCCGCCGCCAATGTCATTGTTTCCTTTTTTCGTAAGCGGCTGGTACTGGTGATAGGCGCCGCCCGTCGGAAGCTGCGTAGCGGCGAGATCCAGAATCCGCTCACGGGCGCGCTCCGGAATCATCTGGACGAAGCCGAGCAGGTCCTGATTGGAGTCGCGGAAGCCAAGCCCGCGGCCGATGCCCGATTCGAAGAACGACGCCGATCGCGACATGTTGAACGTGGCCATGCACTGATAGGCATTCCAGATGTTCACCATCCGATTCGTGTGCACGTCGGGAGTTTCCACCTGGCAGATGCCCAGCAGATCGTCCCAGTACTCGCGCAGCCGGCCGAACGCGGCCTCGACGTTGGCGGGGTTCAGGTAGCGGTCGATGACCGGCCGCACGGTTTTCTTGTTGATGGTTTGCGAGTCGGGCGGATCGAACTTATCGTCCTTCGGGTTCTCGTGATAGCCGAGAACGAAAACGATCTGCCGCGTCTCGCCGGGCGCGAGCGCCAGCCGGACATGATGCGAGCCGATGGGCGACCAGCCGTGCGCCACCGAGTTCGACGACTCGCCGCGCTCCACCGCCACGGGCTTGTCCCAGCCGCGGTACGGTCCCAGAAACGCCTCGCGCTGCGTGTCGAATCCCGCCGTTTCCGCCGAGCAGGCGAACCATGCGAAATGATCGCGGCGCTCGCGGTACTCGGTCTTGTGATAAATGACGCGGTCCTCGATCTCCACCTGGCCGATACTGAAGTTCCGCTGGAAGTTCGTGGCGTCGTCCTGGGCATCCCACAGGCAAAACTCAACCGAGGAGAAGACGGAGAGCGCCGCCGGCGTCAGCCGATGATTGGTCAGAGTGAGCTGCCAAATCTCGAGGTTCTCATCCAGAGGCACGAAATAGCGGGTGCTCGCCCAGATGCCGCGATGGCGGGAGCCGATGATGGTGTACCCCATGCCATGCCGGCACGAATAATTCTCCAGTTCGCCGCGCGTCGGCTCCCACGATGGCGACCAGTAATCCGTGCTCTCGTCATCGCGCAGGTAGATGTAACGGCCGCCAAAATCGAGCGGGACATTGTTGTAGCGGTAGCGCGTGATGCGGCGCAGCCGTGCGTCGCGGTAGAACGAGTAGCCTCCCGCGGTATTCGAAATGATGCCGAAATATGCCTGACATCCCAGATAATTAATCCATGGCAGGGGAGTATCCGGTCGCGTGATGACGTATTCGC
The DNA here is from genome assembly GCA_963780655.1 of uncultured Acidobacteriota bacterium. Classification (GTDB taxonomy): domain Bacteria; phylum Acidobacteriota; class Terriglobia; order Bryobacterales; family Bryobacteraceae; genus CAWACP01. The sequence continues at coordinate 255,011 of CAWACP010000006.1, forward strand.
GAGCTTTGTCGTCAAAATAGCCGTATTGCATGAGGATGTTCTTTCCGGAGCTGGCGTTGCCGCAACTCCGCGCGCAGACCTGGCGTCCGCTGCCGAACGAGCATGCTGATGAAACGGATCAGTTCGAGTATACACGCTGCCGGGAACAAATCGCGGCAAGGCATCGTACTATCGGTGAGGGTCCTATGTTCTGTAATCGTTGCGGCAAGCCAATGCAGGAGAACGCCACATTCTGTCCCGCCTGCGGCACGCCGGTCCGAAACATCCCGCTGATGCCGGCGCAGAGCCGGCTGGCCGGTCACATCCGCTTGCTCGGCATTTTCTGGATCGCTCTCTCAGCGTTTCGCATTCTGCCCGGCCTGGTGCTTATGGCCGTGTTCAACCGCCCCGACTTTCCTCCAGGCGTACCCGAGTTTGTTCATGGCATCGTCATCGGGGTCGCCGGCATGCTGATGCTTCTCGGATTTGCGGGGATTGCGGTGGGAATCGGGCTGCTGAACCGGGCGCCCTGGGCCAGGATGATGGCGATCGTGTTCGGATGCGTCAGCCTCGTCGATATGCCGTTCGGCACTGCGCTCGGCATCTACACGCTCTGGGTGCTGCTGCCCGCGCAATCGGAAGACGAGTACAGGCAGATGGCGCGGACGGCGTAAAAGAATCAAAGGAATCAAGGAAAGCAGGGGAACAAAAGGAATGGCGCAGCAACTGGCTTCCTTTACTTCGGTAGTGTCAAGTCTTTTGTGTAAACGCTTCTCCCAAAGTCGGCCCATGGGGCCGACCGTCACGTCCTGAAACGCTCGGTTGGTTCGGATCGCTCAACCCCTGAGGCGGCGTGCTCGCAGGGGATCCACAAGGGGGCGGCAGCCCTCTTGTGGGGGGAGCCGGCGGCATCGATGCGTGCCAGCGCTTTTTGCTGGCGCGCAGCGTGCAAGCGGCGTGGGGGGAACCCGCCCGCCCCGGCTTGCCCCCGAAGGGGGAAACGGGAAAGGGGGATTTCAAAATTCCTTGCTGCCGCAGGCTAATTCCGCCAATCGCTCTCATTTGGTTGTCACCTGTGCTCCGGGCGCCGCCTGGCTCAGCGGCTAAGTGCCGCCGCGATCCGCTCGCCCCATAGCATCTGAAAGTGATTCAAGGCCTGCCTCCAGGACTGAATCGTGTCCCACTTCGCTATCACGTTTCGCAGCGCCAGGTAAAGCAACTTCAGCGCTGCGTCTTCGCTCGGAAACGACCCTCGCGTCTTAATGATTTTACGCAGGCTCATGTGGAGCGATTCCACCGCATTGGTGGTGTAGATCACCCGGCGAACGTCTGCCGGAAATTCGAAGAACGGGATCACCCGTTCCCAGTTGTCCTTCCACAGCTTTCCGATCGCCTGATACTTGTGCCCCCACTTGGCGATGAACTCGTTCAATTCCTGCTCCGCTTGCAGTTCCGTCGACGCCCGGTAGATCGCCTTCAGGTCCGCGGCCACCTGTTTGCGCTCCTTCCAGTTCACGTAATTCAGGCTCGCCCTCACCATGTGAACGATGCAAAGTTGGACCCGCGCCTCCGGAAACACACTCTCTATCGCCTGCGGGAAGCCCTTCAGCCCATCGATGCACACGATCAGGATGTCTTTCACTCCACGATTCTTCAGCTCCGTCAACACACCCAGCCAGAACTTCGCTCCCTCGTTGTTGCTCGTCCAAAGCCCCAGTACGTCCTTGCGCCCGTCCAGATCGACCCCGATCGCCACGTACACGGCGCGGTTCTCCACTCGACCCTCGTGCCGCATCTTCACATATAACGCGTCCAGAATAGACGATGCCGTAGATCGGGTCCAATGGCCGGCTCTGCCACGCCTTGACTTCGTCCGCCAACCGCGTCCGTTACCTCCGAGATCAACGTGGGGCTGACCTCCACTCTGATAGATCTCCTGCAGATGCCCCTGGATCTCTCGCGTCGTCATACCCCGCGCATACATCGACAAGATCTTATCGTCGAAACCCTCGAACCGCGTCTGGTACTTCTTTAGAATCTGCGGCTCGAAAGTCGCATTGCGGTCCCGGGGCGCTTCAATCCTAATCTCGCCAAACTCGCCCTTCACCGTCTTTGGCGTTGAACCGTTGCGTGAGTTACCGCTGTTATACCCGGCTGGATCGTGCTTCTCGTAACCCAAATGGTGGTCTAGTTCCGCACCCAACGCCCGTTCCATCAAAGCCTTCGTAAGTTGCTTCAACAGCCCACTTTCGCCGATCAAATCCTCAGGCTTCTTATAGTCCTTGATCAGCTCGTCTAATACTTCTTTTCTGATTTCCATTCGTTCTCCTTCATTAGATGAGGAAAACGTTTACACAGACCTTTTTACACCTTCTTTACTTCCTCTACTTCCTTTACTTCCTTTACTTCCTCTACTTCCTCTACTTCCTTTACTTCCTTTACTTCCTCTACTTCCTTTGCTTCCTTTACTTCCTTTAGTTCTCCTACGCCGCCGGGTTCCAGACGTACTTGCCGTCGCGATTGATGTAGCCCTGCCGGCCCCCCACCCACACCGGCGCGAGTCCGTGAGCAAAGTTGCCGGCCTGATCGAACTGCGGATTGATAACGAATTTCCCGTTCGTATCGATATAGCCGAACCGATTCCCGATGGCCACCCGAGCCAGCTTGTCCGAGAAGTCGCCCGCATAATCGAACTGCGGATTGATGGCCATCTTCCCGTTTTTGTCGATATAACCGAACCGGTTATTCATCTTCACCACGGCAAGCCCGTCGTGGAAATCTCCGGCGGCATCGTACTGCGGATTGATCACCATTTTTCCGGATTTATCGATGTATCCGAACCGGTCGCCCATCCGTACCAGCGCCATGCCCTCGGAAAAATTGCCCACCTCCTCGAACTGAGGATTGATAACCATCTTTCCGCTTTTGTCGATGAAGCCCCACCTGTTTCCAACCTGCACGGGTGCGAGCCCATCGCCGTAGTTGCCGGCGCCGGTGTACTGCGGGTTGATGACATACTTGCCGTTAGCGTCGATATAGCCGAGGGTCCCGTTCGCTCCGACGAGTGCGCGGCCGTCATGAAAGGGATCGGCCATGTCGAACTGCGGCGCGATCACGGTCTTCCCATGGCCATCGATGTACCCCCACTTGCCATTCAACTGGACCGCCGCGCGCCCCTCCGAATAGAGGTTGGCTTTATCGAACTGCGGCTGCACGACGAGCTTGCCGGAATGGTCGATGTAGCCGAAGCGACCGTTCACCTGCACCGGATAAATTGTGGGCGACGAGAGCAGCGTCACTAACAAGAGGACGGCGATCACCAGAGCGGCAGCGGCCGCCACCACCATCGCCAGAAACCTGCGTCGCCTCTCGTAGTAGCCGGGCGAATCCGGCGCTCCGCCGTGTGTAAATTCTTCGCGGGCCTCAGTGGCGTATGGTCTATTTACAGTCTCCGGGCGGACCGGGTCGCCGGCGGGATGGTAGTTTTCGTCCATAATCGATCCTCCTGTGTTATTGAGCAATTGGAGTTCCGGGGCTCAGATCGAATGTTTTCAACACTATTGTGGAGTCGTAGATGAAGCCGTAGTCGGCGCCTTCGAACGTATCCGCAGGGCGCGGCCGCACAGAACGCGTAAGCTCGGCGGGCACGCCGTGCGAAATCGACACCACGCGCAATTGGCGAGCGGGCCTGTCGAACGCCAGTTCGAGCGTGGCGCCGGATTCGGGCAGAGCATCTATCGAGAGAAACGGGTCGGCAGCGCGCGACCCTTGACGGATCGGATCCGGCCACGCGATCCCGTTCAGGCGGGCGTGGGTAATTCGCGCATCGAGCGGAATCAGAAAGATGCTGAGAGAAGGCCGGCCCGGGGACACACGCAATATCACGTCGCGGCCGGAGCCCGCAGGCACATCGGAGACAACCTTCACCTCCGGCGCGGGTATCGGCAACACGAGCGCGGGCGATTGCAGAACGGGCCGTCCGTGCAGGGGGTAAAACGGAGTCTGCGCGAGCCTGGGCGACGGACCCAGAAACTGCGCCGTCCACCACGTGTTCCTGCCGTGCGCGCTGATCCAGTACGCCTTGTCGTGGTCCGCATCGAGCGCCCATGCAATCTGGCTGGGTTGCGGGTGCGTCGCGTCGAAGCCGGAGTGCGCGTCGGCAAGGATCCAGAAAGCCACCGCCGCGGCCAGGCAGCCCGCCGGAATCCAATGCAGGCGAAAACGCCTGCTCCACAACACAGGATCAACAGTTTGCGGATCTGTTGGAGTAGGCCTTTGGCCTGCGAACTTACTTTTTCCGCAGCCTCCGAGCGACAGCGCGACGGGAACACCCACGAGGGCCATTAGAAGGCTAACCATCACCGCCACCACTGGCATTCCGCGCATACCCAACGCGATGAACATCTGCGGAAGAAACGGCTCGAGCAAAGCGAACGCCGGAAAGACGAACAGCAGCACCAGAGCGAGTCGCCATCCGGGCGCAAAAGGCGACGGCGCGGTAACCGCTATCAGCAGCGTTAGCGCGCCGAACAGCGCCGGCCATTGCAGAACGAATGTGGCGCCAGGCGCAGGGAAGCTCAGCAGAAACGCAATGATGCCGATCTCGAGCAACGCGGCTCCGATCAGATCGAATGCCCTGCTCCGCTGCGCGAACAAAATGAAGACTGCAACGAACACTCCCACAGCCATCGCCATCCCCGCCGCGGCATACCATCCTTCGTTGTATCCGAAACCGAGCGGGAACGATGCGTACTGCGGATAAACGCGCACGGCCAGCCGCCACAGCGCAACCTGCAGGAGCGCGGCCGCAATCGCGCACAGCGGAAATGCCAACAGCCCGAGCAGAATGCCGCGCCACTTTATTGCGCCGCGCTGCAGCCCGGTCCAGACCGTGGCGAGTATCACCAGCAGCGTGGCGCCGCACAGGAAGGACGCCCATGCGGCGGGATAGAGCAGGAGCGGTGTTACCTTTGTTCGGAAATACACCGCATCGGCGGCGCGCATATCGCTGAGGTCGTCCCTCCCGAACCGCCGCGCGAGTGCGAGTGCATAGTCGCCCTGCTCCTGCACGCTGGCGGAATCCAGATGGGCCACGTCGTCGAACGGGGAATGATAAAACTCCGGATGCTCCATGAAGGCGAGGTTCAGCCCGGCCATGCCCGCGCGCTTGAAGACCGTAAGGTCTGTGTTGTTGGGCATGCGCCGATATATTTCGAAGGCGATGGAGTTCGCGTTGGCATACGGCGAAGCCTCAGCGAGTTGCTGAATGAGCCGGCCGTTGCCTTCGCTGGTCTCGAACATGGCCGGCGCGCCGCCCGTGCCGCGAGCTTCAAAGTTAACGACAAGCGCCGCGTCCCTTCGCCACGGGTGCTCGCGCACGAACGCTTCCGCGCCCAGCATGCCGCTCTCTTCACCATCGGTAAAAAGGAAGATCACATCGTTGCGCAGCGGCGGGCCGGAGCGCAGAGCGCGCATGGTCTCCAGCAGCACGCCCACGGCATGGCCGTCATCGGCGGCGCCGGGGCCGGTGCGGACGGAATCGTAGTGGCCCACCAGCATGAGAGCGCGCGTATTCGCGGTTCCCCGTAGCCGCGCGGCGATGTTGGTTACAAAGCCCGAGCCGAACAGATCGCCATAGCGCAGCATGCCCGTCGATTGCTGCAGCCGTGGCTCGAGCCCGAGCTTTCGGATCGCGCCGATAACGTAGTTGGCCACCCTTGCGTGTTCGGCCGAGCCGATCGGGTGCGGCCGTTTCGCAATCTCCCGAACGTGCGCGATCGCGCGACCGGCCGAAAACTCCGCAGCGGCAGCGGAGGCGTCCCGAGGTACGGCGCGATGGCCCGGCAGCGCTCCCCAGACGCCCAGCAACAGGATCACGGTGACGGAGAGCAGACGTGTGGAAAGCGCAGGCATCGGCAGGCAGTAAATTCGCGTTCAGTATACCGTGCGTGCTGATCGCACTTCTCATACGTAAAATAGGGCAACTATATACTTGACGTACCCGGCGAAAAGCCGTATAGTTAACTCATGGACGGCATAAAGACACTGCAGGACGCCATTCTCCACTTCAGCGATTTCGAAAACTGCAAGGCCGTGATGGTTCATCTTCGTTGGCCGGATGGCGTAGTAAAGTGTCCGCACTGCGGTTCTGAGAAGGTTACGTGGCTCGCGAAAAACCGCGTCTGGAAATGCTACGGTGGCCATCCGAGTCCGAAGTTTTCACTTAAGACCGGGACGATTTTCGAAGACTCGCCGCTCAGTCTGGAGAAATGGTTGCCCGCGCTGTGGTTGGTTGTTAATTGCAAGAACGGCATCAGTTCATGCGAAGTGGCTCGCGCCCTCGGCGTGACACAGAAGACGGCCTGGTTTATGAATCATCGCCTTCGGTTCGCGCTGAAAGACGGTGGGTTCGGATTGCTTTCTGGTGAGGTTGAGGCCGACGAGACCTTCATCGGCGGCAAAGCCCGCAACATGCACGCATCGAAGCGTGAGCGTCGCATCACCGGGACGGGCGGCAAAGACAAAACTCCGGTTATGGGCATCCTGGAGCGCGGCGGAAAGGTTCGCACTGCGGTCGTTCCTAGCCGAAGGAAGAAAACCCTTCAGAACGAAGTCCGAAAGCATGTCGAAGCTGGATCGGCGCTCTATACCGACGCTCTGCTCTCCTATGATGGGCTTGCCGGTGAGTACGCGCACCAGGTTGTGGACCATGCGGTGAGCTATGTGGATGGTCGGGTCCATACCAACGGCCTTGAGAACTTCTGGAGTCTCCTGAAGCGGGGTCTGAGCGGAACCTATGTCAGCGTCGAGCCGTTCCATCTCTTCCGGTATCTGGACGAACAGACATTCCGTTACAACAACCGGAAGGATATGGGTGACCGCGACCGGTTTCTTTTGGCGCTCTCGCAGATTACCGGGAAGCGACTTACCTATGAGCACCTGACCGGGAAGGACCTCGAACCAGAGGGCGCGCTGCCGAACTAGAGCGGCAGCGCCGAGGAAAACGAAAACCCGCCTAATGCTTCTGCATCGCCGCTTTCTTCGGCTTCCGTGCTGGCTTTTTCTTAAAGGGGTTTGGGACTGCGCTCTTTGGCACTGAAAGCACGGCCTTCAGTGCGTTCCTGAATCGTTCGGCAGCTTCGGGGCCCTCGATCATCTCAGGATGGGGCTTCATCGCCTCCATGATCCCATAGAGCGGATACTCACTGCGTTCCGGCGTTAGCCGAATAGGTCCTGATTGGGACCATTCTGCTGGCAGCCTGAGGCGATCAGAAAGAAACATGGCTTCTTTCCCGCTATATCTGCTCTGCGCACTATAGGACAGGCCATACGCGATCCGGCGGAAAGACGGATACAGCCCGTGACCCACGGCAGCATAGTCATACGTCACAACCCACGGCAGTTTTAGCTTGGTGACATGCCGCTCGATAGATTGGTGATTGGCCAGACTGTAGTCGTTCAGATAAAGCTTCTCGCCGTTGTCGATATACGGCGGGTCATAAAACGCGAACGCATTTTGCCCCAGGTTCGCGACGACCTGTCTTGAGAACTCAAGGGCATCCAATTGCGACACGCGGATGCGGTTGGCATACCTCCCGATCCGACGTATCCGATCAATCAATTCATCTTTACCGAAGCGGGCACTGATTCCCCACGCGCCAGTTTGCTTCTTGCCTCCGATTACGCCGCCGCCGATAATCCCCGAGCGGTTCGTACGATTCAGAAAGAGTGTCGCAAAGCCTAGATCATCGAGGGCGGCTTCGTCGCGGTTATCGTAAACTGCTCGCTGGCGCTCCCACTCGGCCATGCTCACGCGTACGCTACGAATTCGCTTACAGAGATTCTCGGTACTGTTCAGCATCGTGTGCCACAGCGCGTAAACAGGCCGACTCAGATCGTTGATGTGAACGACCGAGGCGTACTCCTCAAACAAGAGCGCCAGCGCGATCCCTGCCCCGCCCGCATAGGCCTCTGCATAGTGAATGTCTTTCAATCCATTCACTTCGAGCAGACGCATTACGGCAGGAGCCAGGCGACGCTTTCCGCCCGGATAACGTAGTGGTGTGTAGAAGGGCAATGGACAGTTTACGGTATCGATGGCCGCTGTGGCCATAACGCATTTTTATTGCCGTGGCCACATCGATTCGACGAATGGCTGAAGATTGTCCCAGTGAGCACGAAGATCCGTCGGGCTCGGCGACATTTGAAAGTTGTGAACGTAATTGTTCAGCACGGGTATTGACGGCAAGAGGAACGAATCCCGTTGACACGCGCGGCGCACCGGCCTGCCGTCCTGCGCTGAGAGTTGTTGTTTCGAGATTAAGTAATTACACACGGACTCGATCTTTGCTGTGAGAACCGGGTCGCGGGGAGTTTGTCCCGGTTGTTTTGTCGGTTTCATCTTTGGGGCAGCATCATTATGGTGCGAGATATACCAATCGACGCTCAGTTCGAGAAAGACACGAAAAAGTACACTGACGGCGTTTGGAAAGGTTTCTAGCGATAGTTCCCGCAGTTCGTTCTCGATTCGACGAACGCGCCCATCTCTTACTCGGAGGAAGCACGTTCGCGGAATCAAGCGATCGCGCTCGCGCGTCAGCCTCACTCGCGCGGCTCTCGTTGCTGTTGGCGGCGCGGCCACGCTGGCCGTCTTAGACGGTTTAGATTCTACTGCTGGAACAGATGAAAGGAACTGGTCCACCCAATCGTCTCGTTCGTCGGCATGGTAAAACTCTCCTACGGAAACCTCCATCAGCCGTTCGAATAGTGAACGCAAAAGGCGAATCGTTTCGGGCTCCGCCCCGCAACCGTGAATTGCCCACCTCTCTCTATGCGAAGCCCCAATGCATCAGTGAGCACTCTCGATTTGAGAACACGTTCAAGATTGGTCGTTTTTATGCGCTCGCGCTCTGGCTGACTGAGGTGGCCACCTTGCTGCATGTACTCCAATAAACGGGTGTGCAGTTTTGGAGGCCTGCCGCGGCGCGCATCACGGCGCGCCTTCTCGTCTGGCCCCCAATCAACAACGCCTGCACCGCCACTCTCGCCATTGTGCCGGAGATCTATCCATGGATCCGCCTCCTCGCGACTGTTCATCTGTATGCAGTAAATCTCGGAAATCGGTGAACGCCGATAACGCACGCTGAGGGTCCTGATTTCATCCAACAGCTTCGGCGGCAATGCGCCTACGAACGTATCCGGGTTCTCAAGAGCACGTAGGGCAGTTAGCCGTCGGTTTCCTTCCAGTACCACATAGCCCACCCCCGAATCCGCAAGGATAACGAGCGGCAGCTCTGCCGGATGTAGGCGACCATAAGTCACTACATGCTCGGCGAGTGCCACGAGTTTACGCCCTTGATTTTCTGCGACAGCGCGCATCGCGTCTCTTTGCCCAGAGACCTCCCGTGGTATGCGCGGATTCTTTATGTCGATTTGGAGATCTGCCGGGGTCAGCGGAATCGGTTTATCGGTCATGGCGACGCTCTCAGAAAGACTGCGGGGAGCGTCAAGCATTATACATGTTTTGGTACGGCAGGTATATAATCGCCTAAAATAGGGGCGTGACCACGATGCGGTGGCTCAGCCTGATCGACTTCGTGGTTCTCACGCTCGCGTTGTACGCGGTGCTGAGCTGGGCGCGCCAGGCGCGGGCGATGCGCCTCGCTTTCTGGATCGTCGGCCTGTACGCCCTTTCGCTCGTTACCCGCCACTTCGACCTGATCATTACCAGCTGGGTACTCGATGCGGCTTCCGTCGGTCTCATCGTCATGCTCCTGATGATCTTTCAGCCGGAGCTGCGGCGGGCTTTTCTGCGGCTGGACAATCTCCTCAGAGTTTCGCCGCGCTCTGCATCGGCCCATGACCCGGCTTACCGCGCCATCAGCGATGCCGGTTTCGCCATGGCGAGAGAGCGCATCGGAGCGTTGATCGTAATTGTTCGGGACGATTCCATCGCCGAACTGGTGGAAGGCGGAATAGCGATCGGCGCGGAGATCTCCGGCCTGCTTCTGGAGGCGCTGTTCCAGAAAACATCGCCCCTCCACGACGGTGCGACCATCATTGAAAGCGGCCGCATTACCCGTGCCGGCGTCATTCTTCCGCTTTCGCATCGGCCCGATGTTCCAGTCCACTTCGGAACCCGGCACCGCGCGGCCATGGGACTCGCGGAACGCTCCGACGCTCTGGTGATCGCAGTTTCAGAGGAGCGCGGCGAGGTATCGCTGATGCGCGGGCGCACCTGGCGGGTGGCCCCTTCAGCCGCAGAACTACTGGAACTTCTGGAAAAGCTTCAGGCGCCGCGGCGCGCAAGCTGGACCGAACGAGTGCTTCGCGCCGCTACGCGTAATATGCGCGTGAAGCTGGCCGCCACCGGCCTCGGCGTACTGCTGTGGGCGCTGACATTCTTCGCCTCGGGAATAACCATACGCACCGTCACTGTGCCGGTGGAGTTCAGTAATGTTCCGAGAGGGCTGAACGTCGTGTATTCCTCAGCAAATGTCCTCGAAGTCTCGCTGCGGGGCCGGGCGTGGGTGATGGAGAGCACGAATCCGGGCACGCTGGTGGCGCGTTTCGATCTGCGCAGCCAGCATGAAGGCGATGTTAAGCTTTACCCAACGGCCCGCGATCTGAATCTGCCGCCTGGAGTGCTACTCGATGGCGTCGAGCCGCCGGCGGTGTCAGTGCGGATTCAGAAGCAGTAACAGGCCGTGTAGAGCAGGCGTTGTTAGCGCACGCAGCAGCAACGGCGACCCGCGGCGCGAGTCCCGTGGCTGGCTTTCGTGGGGCAGGATTGTATCCTGCGGCGGGATTGTATCCCGCCTGGCCGATTGCAAATATTGCAAATCGGCCGCAGGATGAAATCCTGCCCCACGCCGCTGTGGACTTCAGCCCACGGTCCGAGCAGCGCGATCTGAAGCTCGCACCAGCACGCTCAAGACGGTGCTGAAAAAGTAAGTCAACGCTACCAAGGACAGGCGAAAACGCCTGTTCCACAACACCAGCTCAATGGCTTACAGCTATTGTGGAACAGGCCTTCGGCCTGTGAACTTACTTTTTCAGCACCGTCTCAAGCGTGCGCCACGATCAGTCCGTGTGGACGAGCGCCATTGCCGAGCCCTGCATGTGAACCAGTCGTTCCAGCAGACCGCTGGGGCGCGGTAAAGCGAAGCCGAGGGGCTCCAGCCAGAGGCGCATGTGCAGCGTGACGACTCGAAGATGGAAACTGCACCAGTGGCGGAAAAGAGTCGAAACCAGTCCCGGCTGATCCTCGCTCGAGTACGCAACCATTTCTCTTGCAATCCGGAAGAAGCGGTTGAAATCGGCGCTGAGTTCGGCCAGGTACAGCCTGGCGGCGGCGCGGCGGGAGCGGCGGAATCTTCGTCCGATGGATCGTTCATAACCGGGCTGGGATTCGAGGAATTTCAGGTCCGCGGAATCGAAGAGGCGATCAAGAGGGCGGTATTTCTCGATGGAGAAGTCACTCGGTACAGGGGCGTCCTGCGATGCCCCGGCGCCTGCACGGCGAAACATCGTCGTGAAGATGGCAGTTAACAGACCTGCGATCAGCAGGAATCCCAGAATCGATATGTAAAGACCCGACATGTCTCAACGCGACGCAACGATGCCCCAAGAATATACGAAGTCGGCGGACAACGCAACTGTTTTACATTTTTATACCAGACCTTATACGGCATTAAAGTGGGGGACTCCGCGTCTAAGTGGGTTCGCGCCGTGCGGTTCGGATCAGCGCGCCATTTATAGCCGTCAATTCAGACATTATGCGCACCTTGTCATCCTCGGCCCAGTGGCGCGCAATCGAAACAGACCTGGTTTCACCGGCTCGGTTCAGGGCGACCGCCCAGAGCGACAGAGACACCGGTTGGGCGAACAGCGCCACTATGCCTCCGATTCGCCAGTAATAGCCCGAGTTTTGCACGAGGAGCGCCAGGGCCGTTGGCACCATAAAGACGGCGTACCCGATCAAATAAATGACCGCGTTCCGGGGGACGCGCACCGGGAACCACGCCAGAAAAGCCGCAATGAACAGGACGAACAGCGCGACGCTGCTGACTAGCGCGCGATCAACCGCGTAGAAACGCTCCAGAACGTAGTGCGGTTGTTTTTCCACGGCGAAAAGCAGCACCGATCCGGCGATGCAGGCAGTTATGCAGAAGTTCATATACCTGCGCGCCGCGGAGGCGATGCCGATCAGATCGCGCAGAACGCTGCCGTACAACTCCAGTACCATCACCAGATAAAGGATCACGGACAGAATCTCGGCGACCATGTAGAAGGTGGCGTAGTGCCATCCCCTGGGGTTCAGCCGGAGCACGACAGGCAATAGTGTAAGCGTACCGCTCGTTAATACATAAGCGCTCAGCGCGGGATACGTGGTCACCAAACGGAGAGAATAAAGCCGCAGAAACACCACGAACGGAACTACAATGTTGCAAAACAGTAGTATCTGCTCGTAGTGGGGAAGACCGGTCATAAGCTGGGCGCGCCCGGCCATCCAGGCGCGTTCACGTTGAGTTTATCACCGGTTTCAGGCGACTACAAACGGAACAGCTGTCCCGCTCAGGGCTGGGTGCAGCCGGTGGGCGGGCAAAGCGGCGGGGGAAGGCTCTTCGGCGTACTGGAAACAGCGGCCATCTGAAGGGCGAGCGCAGCGCAGAATACGATCTTTTTGAACATCTTTTTTCTCCTGAGGGGGTTGAGATTACGCAAATCCAGCGTACGGTGGAGGGGGATGCGGGCCGGAGAAAACTGGAAGAATTTCTGATTTCAGAACAACTCTGCGCGGCAATTCGGAATGTGGCGGCAGTTGGCCGCCGACGGCGGACGATGGCGAGGCAAGCCGTGGCCCAAAATGTGAGCGATGGCTGTACTATGGGAAACGCGGAACAATGCCTTCGAACAGCACGCCAGTGGAACGCCGGAATGCCAGCGCGGACCTGTGGCTCAGGACGCTGTCACAGATTCCATCGGTCTTCGGCCGGCTGGTCTACCTCGCATCTCTCCGCGAGCCGAACACCGGACGATACCACCACCAGGGTTTGCAGGCGCTGTTCGGTCCGGACGAAGCCAGCCGCGCCCTGCGACTGAGCCACAACGCGTGTTGCAGGGAGTGGTTGCGGTGCAGCCTCGAGGAGCAGAAGGCCGACCTGGAGCTCTACCTTTCGGCGCAGAGCGCCGGGCCGTCTGAGGTGGCCGGCCGCTGGCTGGAGTTCGATTTCTGGCGCACCGTTCTGCCCGAGTCAATCCGCGGTGCGGAGCGCGCTTTGTTTGTCGCCAACGTGGACGCTCTGCTCAGCCTCCTGCGGAAGGGGGGCGGCGATTCTGCGGCTGGTTCAACGGCATCGCCACTGCGGTCACCTGCCCAATGATATCCACTTCGCCGGCGTCGAACGTGAGGGGCATACACCCCGACGCGGCATGGGGTAGCATGGCAATGCGCTCTTCCTGCTGAAGGCACCAGCCGCAGTAGTACCCGCTGCGATGTTCGATGAAATAAATTGGCCGGTCCAACTCGCCGGTCCATCCCGAATTCACGATCCGGCGCTTCGATTCATCGATCACAACGAAGCTTCCGGGCTGCACGATGGGGTACATAAACCAGTCGTCGGTTCCGATAATGCCGTAGCGGAGTCCGCCCGACAGATCGAGCGAATCCAGAAGCAGCAGGGGAATTTTGCCCCATCTTTGAATCATTCGCGTGAGATAGGAAGTGCGGCCAGGGTCGAATCCAGGATCGAGCGAAAGCGGAAACAGGACATTTCCGAGCCGTCCGGCGCCGGATCTGAGTTCGTGCGTACGCGGCGCCTCGGCGCTCTGGCCGTCGGCGATCATGCACGACAGATCGATGCCGTACCAGCCGAGAACCTCCTCAAAATCGAGCCGATAGATGGCGCAAAGCGAGTAGAGGCGGTGCACTGAGGGGATTACGCCTTTGGTTTCAATGTCCGACAGACGGCTGGCGAGCACGATGAAATCGTCGTTGTGGCGTTTTCCCGCAATCTTCTGGCTGGCATCCTGGACGTCGCGAAACTTGAGGCCCAGTCGATCGCGGGCGAGGCGCAGTTTCTGTCCGGGGTCCTCCACCATGATATGATTTTCACCGTCTCCCGAAAAAGGAAGGCTGCCAATGTGGGATTTGCAGCCCGGAAACATCCTGGGAGTCGGTGGTACCGCTCGGATTATATCGGCAGCAATTCGCGGTTGCAAGACCGCGAACACAAAAGTGTTCTGAAAACAGAACAGCAATGGCAGGCAGGAGACTTTTTTGCGAATCGTTGTGGGGGTGTCCGGCGCGAGTGGCGCCATATACGGCTGGCGTATGCTCGAGAAACTGCGCAGCCGTGGAGATGTGGAGATCCATCTGGTGATGACCCGGGCCGCGGAGCGGACCGCCTGGCTTGAGATGGGCCGAACCGGAGCGGATTTCCGGGCGCTGGCGCACCAGCACTACTCGCCGGCCGATATCGGGGCGCCGCTGGCCAGCGGATCGTTTCTGACGGCGGGAATGGCCGTCGCCCCCTGCTCCATCCGCGCCGTCTCCGCCATTGCCGCCGGCATCACCGATGATCTTCTCACCCGCGCCGCGGACGTCTGCCTCAAGGAGCGCCGCCGTCTGGTGCTGATGGTTCGGGAGTCTCCGTTCCATGCGGGCCACCTGCGGACGATGCTGGCCGTCAGCGAACTGGGGGCGATCGTTGCTCCTCCCGTTCCGGCGTTCTATCTCAAACCGCAAACAGTGGAGGAGATTGTCGACCATTCCGTGGAGCGCGTGCTCGACCTGCTCGGCCTGCCTTCGGCCGAAGCCGTGCGCTGGGACGGCGGGGAGACGCACGGATCATGAGGAAAATCCGCACAGGCTTTCAGGGCGAGCGGGGCGCATTCAGTCAGGAAGCCGTCCGGCAGTTGCTCGGCGACCGGGCCGCGATTGCCCCCTTCGAGCGCTTCGACCAGGTGTTCCGGGCGCTCGACGGCGGGAAGATCGATGCCGCCGTCATCCCTATCGAGAACACGCTGGCCGGATCGGTGCACGAGAACTACGATCACCTGCTGGAATATGATGTCCGCATCGTCGGCGAGACCAATGTCCGGATTGTCCACAATCTGATTGTCCGGCCCGGCGTTCGTTTTCGCGATCTCCGGCGCGTTTATTCGCATCCGGTGGCGTTAAATCAGTGCCTGCGGTTTTTCTCCGACAATCCGCACATCGAGAAAATGCCGTTTTACGACACTGCGGGCAGCGTAAAAATGATTACCGCGGATGGTCTGGACGACGCGGGCGCCATTGCCTCTTCCATCGCCGCGGTTATTTACGGCGCGCAGATCCTCCGGCGATCGATTGAAGACGACCGGCGCAATTTCACCCGCTTCTTCCTGCTGCGCAGGGCTGCGGCCGCGCGGCCAAGGAACCGCATGGACGCTACGCTCAAGACCTCCATCGTATTCACTACCCGCAACACCCCCGGGGCCCTGTTCCGCTGCATCAGCGCGTTCGCCCTGCGCGATCTCAATCTGACCAGGATCGAATCCCGGCCGCTGCGCGGAAAACCCTGGGAGTACCTGTTCTACGTCGATTTTCTCGGCCGCGAAGAGGAGCCGCGCGTGCAAAATGCGCTGAACCACCTGCGCGAGCTGGCCGATTACCTGCGTGTGCTGGGAAGCTACCCGCGCGGAGAATAGGAGCACGCAGGCAGGTGGAGCAGGCCTGCCGGACTTCTGGCGCCTACTCCACCAGCCGCCGCAGTAGTTCCACTCCCGCGCGCATATCCCGCAGCCGTTCCTCCTGATTGCCGCACTCGCGCTCGATGTTCAGCGGGCCGGAGAACCCGATCGCCCTCAGCGTTGCGATGAAGCGCTCCATACCGACGCTTCCCTGCCCCAGCGGCATCTCCGTTCCCAGGTGAATCCCATCGGCGGGCTCCGGTCCCATGGCATCCTTGCAGTGCACCGAAATCAAGTGGGCCCCCAGCTCGCGCAGCGCATCCACGGGATCGCCAGTGCCATACAGAATCATGTTGGCCGGGTCGAAATTGATGGCGATATTCCGCCGATCCACGTCGCCAAGAAATGCGAGCAGCGCCCCGGCGGTTTCCTGGCCGGTTTCGAGGGCGAAGGTCTGGCCGTGCCGCGCCGCGTAGTCGCAAATGCGCCGTACCAGTTCGCGGACCTCGACATAATCGGCGTGCGTCTGTTCTTCCGGGACAAAGCCGATGTGGCAGGCAATGCTGGTAACGCCGACCGCCGCGGCGAAGTCGCTGACCGCGCACATCCGCTCGAACCGCTCAATCCGCGTTTGCCGCGGAATGAAACCAACCGTGCGCTCGACGGTGGGAATGTCGGCGTAGTCCTCACCGGTGAACGCGGCGAACACCGTGACCAGGGTAAACTGCTCCTGGTCCAGCGCGGCCTTCCAGTCGTCGGCTACCGTGTTGTCCAGCTCGAGCGTGCCGGGAATGCCGAGTTGGCCGCAACGAACGCCCAGAGCGGCGATCTCCGCCAGGGTGTCACGCCCGGCCCAGAACATCACCCCCGGTTCGAGCTTCTTCAGATGTTGCATGCGATTCGTTCTCCGTTTCGATTTCTCGATTCTTCGAGCAGCCGCAGCAGCGAAACAGCCGCCGCCGACTCTTCGGGCGGGCACAGATCCGGCAGTTTCTGATCCGCGCAGCAGTTCAGAAAGTAGCGCATTTGTTCCACATAGCCGTCCGCGGCTGCGAGGGGCAGAAGGCGCTGCTCGCCGGCGGCGGAGTATAAGGTGGGAGCGCGCACGCCCGAGCTGAACTCCACGGTCCCGCCGTCCGCGACGACCGTGTACTCCATGGAGAACGGGCACGCGCCGGGGTGCTGCCAGCCGCCGCTGACGATCACCGACCGCCCCCCTTCGTAATGCAACGTGCCGGTGATGACGTCGATGCCGGCCGGGGCGTTCACAAAACCTGTGGCGGACACGCTGTCCGGCGCGTCGAACAGGTGAATCGCCATGTCCACATCGTGAATGAGCAGGTCGAAAACGCCGCCTCCGCTGCGGTTCGGATCGGCCAGCCATCCGCTCCACCCTGGCGCGGCGCACCGGCGCCGGAATACCGCGTGACGGATGCTGCCCAGGCCATCGGAGGCAAGGGCTTCGCGCAACGCTCGGTACTCCGGAAAGAACCGAAGCACCTGGGCGGTCATCAGGATACGCTGGCTGCGGTACGACTCGGCCACCATCGCATCCGCCGAGGCCCGGTCCAGCGCCATGGGCTTTTCCACCAGTACGTGCTTGCCCGCCCGGAGCGCTCGGACGGCCGTTTCGGCGTGCAGATACGTTGGCAGGCAGATGTCCACGGCGTCGATGTCCGGATCGCTGAACAGGCCGTCAGGACTGCGGTATTTGCGAACGGCGCTGAAATCGAACCGGCCGCCGCCCGCGCCGATGTTGCCCCGGACGCGCGTCAGATCGCCCGCTAGTTTCGTGTCGTCGTTGCTCAGAACCGCCTGGAGATGGGCATCCGGAATGGACGACAAGGCTCTCACGTGCGTACTCCCCATGAATCCGAGACCCAGCACGGCAACCCTCATCGCCGACCATGGTATCAGCGGGAGCGAACCGGGTGCAGATGTGTGGGTGTGCTTGCGCACCATGGGGCTACACGGTAGGGTGACCTGCCCCAAAGCGCTCGCCCCATTTCGTCTAAGCTGTTGACGAAGCAGACAGGAATCGTGGTTACTGGCTTGCGGTAGCTATGGCAACCGCAGCTAATCGGCATACCGCAAGACGGGACATCACGGTTCTCCTCCTAAACACCCCGTCTCAATGTCGATTTGCGATCCGGGGCGTGCGGCTCCGATCGGGGTAAAGAGTGAGCCTCCGGTCGGCGTCCTCCAGCGCAACACCGCACGCCCCCCGGACGCAACTTCCTTCTTTCCGAGCGCACCCTCAGGTGAGCGACATGTCCACAATCTCAAACTTGAACCGCTCGGGTGGCAGCGCCGAGATCGGGTGGGGCGTCATTTCTGTCCATGTCTGATACGCGGTCGAAGCCACCCGGCCGTTCAGATAAAACAGGAACTGGTTGGAAAAGCATGAGATCGGCGGCGGATGCCGGAACGTCAGGCGCAGGCCGACCGCCTTCTCCAGATGAACTCCCGGCATCGGCACCGACTTGTCCTCGAGAAGCTGAACGAAGCTGCTGCGTCCCGCATGCGGCCAGACCTCGTTGCGAATCAGGTTACGCAGGTCCACTCTGGATTCGAAGGTCATCTCGCACTGGCGAATCCATTCGAGGATGCTGTCGCCCCATTGCCAGTGAGTGAGCAGGGCCATATACTGGTCTACCAGATTGACCGCCAGGTCCATGCGGCGGCGGTCCATCTCCTCATCCGGTACAATCGCATTCCCGGCCAGAGCCGCAACCATGTCCTCGTCTTCCACGATGGTGTTGGCCATGTTCATCACGCGGTCCAGGCGCCGCACACTGGGACTGGTGCGTACCAGGAGCGGCGGGAGCTCGTAAGTCTTTCCGCCCGGCATATTTACGAACTGCCGTTCACCAACCATGTGGTCCATTGGTTGCCTCTGTCTCCTTTATCGACCGGATCGCATCCGGTTTCGAGGCGCGGCACGTAGCGCTTCAAGTAGGAACAATTCTGCACGAATTGTTTCTGCGTGTAAAGAGGCTAATCCTACTTTGGCAGCACGGCGGGGAGAGCGCTGACGGCGGCCATGCAGGCTGAAAGCCACTAATCTGGTTTTCGGAGTGGGGCAGGCTTTCAGCCTGCGGCGGCTTTTCAAGCCGCCTGGCCGATTGCAAATCACTATTGTCCAAATTAGCACAATACCCCACATCGCGGCTTTGAAAACAACGGACATAACTAACCCTCCTCGCTGTTGACGAAAGCAGGTTGGGGGTGCCGGAATCGGGACATGCTGTCCAAATTAGGGTGAGAGCATCTTCCTCATCTCCACATTTCGCCACGGCGCGTCGGTTTTAATGCGTTCTGCTGTCCAACTTAGGGGGCTTCAATCCGCGAACGCCAGATTCATGGGGATCTGGGCGTCATGGATCCCCGCCAGTTCCGGCGGCGGCTGCAACTCCTTGTTCAGCAACTCGAACAAATCGCGGTAGACAAACAGCTGTTGCCGGATCAGAGCCACCAGGTTGGAGAGCGACCAGTTGCGCTGGCTGCGCAGCTGTACCCACTTGAACAGAAGTGCCGCAATGAGCGCGCTCCATACCTGCGTCTTCAATGCATTCGCACTGGTCCCGACGAAGGTTTTCACCCGCAACAACTGCTTTAGCGCTTTGAAGAACAGTTCGATCTGCCAGCGGTCGCGATAGATGGCCGCTATGGTGGTGGCGCCCAGCTTCAGGTTGTTGGTCAGAAACTCCAGCAATTCATCCTTCTCTTCGTTCCAGATCGTCACCAGCCGTAACGTCATCTCCCCGCCCGCCAACTTGCTGGAGCGCAGACGCACCATCTCATCCTTCACGACCTTGCAGTGCTGTGGAGGCGTCCGCTTCGCCACCACCTCCAAGGGCACATCCTTCTTGCGGCGCGTTACAAAGAAGGCGCCGTCGTTGTGAATGCTTTGCCACCACTGGTAATCCACATAGCCGCGGTCGAACACCACAATGGTGTCCCCGGCCCATTTCATCTGGCGAGCGGCAGCGAGATCCGAGCACTTGCCGTCGCTGATGAGTGCATACGATGGCAGATACCCGCCGTGGTTCAATTGCACGTGCAGCTTCACCGCTCCTTTGTGCCGCTTGTATTGCGCCCAATCGAACACCGACGCGCACAGATCGATGGTCGTGGAATCCAGGCTCACCAGCGGGTTGTGGAAACGGAACTTCCGCTTTTGCCTGGACGCCTCCCCACAACAGCGCTCTAACACCTCATAGAACACCTGCTCATACAACTGGAACGGCCGGTGATTATTGGCATAGGACAGCGTCGAACGCTTCGGCGCCAGCTCCACCCCGAGATGTTTCAGCTTGCCCTCGCTGGCCGCCAGGCCATTGCAAATCTCCCGCAGCGATTCGGCGTTCGCCAACTGGCAGAACATCATCGCCACAAACTGTCCCCAACTCCCAAATCCGCGCGCATGGCGCTCGGCTTTGGTCTCTCTGACGAGGCGCTCGAACATGCCGCGCGGGACCAACTGGATCATCTGCCTGAAAATGCTGCACACTGGGTTCATGCTGGAAGGCTCCTGGTAGTTTGGAATCGGACTTGCGATGCCCAATCCACGCTACCAGTCCTCCGGCACTGGCGTCGGCACCCGGTGGCAAGGTGTACCGGACCCATTTCGGCCTAACCTAATTTGGACAATAGTGATTGCAAATCGGCCGCAGGATCCAATCCTGCCCCACGCGGCGCAATCGACGACGGAACAGTTCAGCTTAGCGTGCGTCGTTGTTCTTCCGCAGCGCCAGCATTCCCAGAAGTGCGATACCGGCCAGAGCCGCCTGACCGGGCTCAGGGGCCGGCTGAAGCGCCAGAGAGTTGATCGCGAAGTCCTGCCCCGGCGGTGCGGTTGCGCTGAGAACAATTCGCGTTATACCGCCCGGCTTGTAAGCGGCGCCAATGAATATAGCCAAACCATTTTCGCTCGCATCGGCAAAGCCGTTTTCGCTAAACGAGCCGAGCAGCGTACTGCCGGCGTATGCCTGAATCTCGGCCGTGAACGCGCCAAATGTGTTCGCCTCGAAATTGGCCCCCGCCGCGGACACGGGCGCTGCAAACGAGAGCGTCAGCGGACCGTTTCCAGTTGTCCAGAGCAGAACGTCGCCGAACGCGAAATTACCGATCCAACTCGGTCCACCCTCAATCACCACCTCGCCCTGCGGCCCCGCAAAGCTGCCCGATATCGAATCGCCCTCCGCCGACGTGGCGCTGAACGTTTGCCCGACGGCGGTGGCATCGCCGCCGAGTTGTCCCCAGTTCACCGAGTCCACCGCGCCGAGCGAGCCGCGGCTGGTCACCGGCGTCAGCGATGCCGCGCGAATCGGGGGAACCCTGGCCGCGAGCACGGCGAGAAGAGGTAATGCGAGCCTGACCATGTCTACGGAGTATACGAGCACTTATGACGATCGTTCGCGTACTCCGGCTGGATCGCGTACGGTTTGCTGTTCAGGGTCACCGCAGGATAGCTGAAAAACGACTGCTCACATTCGTCGCCGATTTCCTGAAATATCAGGCTCAGGTCGTTATACACGAACCATGCATCGCCATCCGGGTCGGTGATCGTCTCCGTGAGCTCGTGCGACAGGATGTTGGCCGTTGAATCCACGAGTGGCCCATTGGGGCTTGGCTGCTGCACAGCGCAGCCGGGGACGTTCTGATAGGGCTCCACGGTGTACAGAACGTGGCCGATATCGCTGAACGTAACGCTGCCGTGATATGCGCAGAAGAAGAAAGTAGACGGATTATCCGGCGAATAGCATTCCGAGGATCCCGTGAAACAGACATCGATGCCCGGAGCAAGGAACATATGATACACGTGACCGTACCCGGTTCCGAACTGGAACGCTCCGGCGTGCAGAATCTGCAGAATGTCATTGTCGCCCAGCGGGGCGAATGCCGGATAGCTGAAGATTGCGGCCGTCCCCACGGTGTACCGATTGTTGGCGCTGGCGCCGACATACTGATCGGTGATATGGATCATGCTGCTTTTCTGGAAATTCGTCAAAAAAGTCGCAGGATCGCCCCAGCAGTTCGGGCCGCAATCCACATACAACGGGTGCGAGATCGCTGTTGTGAGCACCTGTCCGCCGAAATAGCTCGCATCGCCCGGAAAAAAGCCCTGCGGCGTTGTTACGACGTTCGCGGTGGCGGCAGGAGTGGCGGCCGCCGTAGGTGTGCTCGTTTTGTGAACGACGCCTGGCCGCCAGAGCGGGTGCGTACTGAGGTTGCTCGCGTTCTTCACAGCCTGCTTGTCCGCCGGGCTCACGGTTATCTGAACAATGCCGGACGGAGGTACAGACTGGGCGTGAATCGCGCTTTGCAACAGCAGCGCCGCGCAGGCGGCCGGAATCAGGCTTCGATAAGCGTATTGCAGTTTCAAGATCCCTCCTCTTTGTACTGAGGCCCGCCGCCCGGAGCGCTGCCGGCGGACCGACGGTCTGATAAGGATAAGCGATCCCCGGCCAAAACTCCACAAAAAAATTGGCAAATTGTCCCAACATCGCGATCAGATTACCCGCGTCTTCCACCTGCCGCGAAGGAAAAGAACGACCCCCATGGCCGCGTACACTGCCTCGGCTATGGGTATGGACGCGAACACGCCGCGCGTCTGCATGTGCGCCGGATACGCGAGCACCCAGGCCAGCGGCAGCTCGATCGCCCAGAAAGCGATTACCGAGAGAATTGTCGGAGTTACCGTGTCGCCCGCGCCATTGAATGCCTGGATGGTGATCATCACAAACCCGTACGCGAGATTGCCGTAGCCGACGATCCGCAGCAGGTCGACAGCATACGAAGCCACGCCCGGATCGGAGGTGAATACGCGCACGATGGCCGCGGGGAAAAAGATGAACGCGACGGCCACCAGGCCCATCAACAGCGTGTTGTAAGCGGCCGTGAGATATACGGCTCGCTCGGCCCGGTCGGGTCTTCGCGCGCCCAGGTTCTGGCCCACCATGGTGGCGGCGGCGCCGCTGAGTCCCCAGCACGGCATCAGGACAAAGGCGAACACACGGATGCCGACCGTATAGCCGGCCACCGCGACCGCGCCAAACGTGCTGATCATGCGTACCAGACCGATCCAGCTCACGTGCGCTACCGCGAACTGCAGGATGCCGGTGATGGAAACGCGCGCGAGCGAGAGGATCACCGGCGGCGCGATTCGAAAATCGCGCAGGCGCAGCCGGATTCGCTCATGGCCTCCGAACAGCAGCCAGAATTGATACACCACGCCGCACGAACGTCCCGTGAGCGTCGCCACCGCTGCTCCGGTGACGCCGAGCCGCTGGAACGGCCCCAGCCCGAAGATGAAGCATGGATCCAGAACCAGATTGATGATGTTGGCCAGCCAGAGCACGCGCATCGCAACAGCCGCATCGCCGGCGCCGCGAAAGATAGCGTTATTCAGGAACAGCAGCATGATGCTGACGCTTCCCGCGAACACGATGGCGGCGTAACTGCTCCCCGTGCGCACCAGCTCCGCTGAGCCGCCCATCAGCCCCAGCAGCCGCGGGGCGAGCAGGCACGTCGGAACGCCCATCATGAGCGCCAGAAAGACGCCGAGAAAGATGGACTGAACCGCCGCAACGGCCGCCGCGGCATGGTTCTTTTCGCCGATGCGCCTCGCCACCATGGCGGTGGCCGACATGCTGACGCCGAACGCAACCGAGAAGACCAGCGAGAGCATCGATTCGGTGAGTCCAACCGTCGCCACGGCGTTCGGTCCGATGCGCGTGACCCAGAACACGTCGACGATGGCGAACAACGACTCCATGCACATCTCGAGCACCATGGGAGTCGCCAGCAGCAGAATTGCGCGGCTGATGGACCCTTCGGTGAAGTCCTGATGCGAGCCCCGAATCGCTTCGAGCACGGAACGCCAGAACGTCGTGCGGGATTCTTTGAGAACGGGTACAGCCATAACAGGCGTCTCCTGAATGCCAGGGAACAATTGGATTTAAGTAAGGGTTGCGCCTGAAGCGGGTTAACGACCGATCATCGAGTCCGCGGAGATGCGTTCGATGACGGGACCGGCTTTTGGCGCCGCAACCGGGAACGCAGCAAGCGAACCCGGAATAAAGCCCTTGCGGGTCTCAATGGCCGGAATGTGTGCGTTCGGTCTCATAGCAGGAGACAGGGAGAGAATCCCCGATTGGTTAATTATACGGGCGACAGGGAATCGCCGCAAGCGAATTTATTCTCTCAGAGTGGGGTTAGCCTGCGCAGTCAGAACCGCGTGACTTCGGTAAAGTTGAACCCTTCGACAACCATCGCGGGAACCACCATATCGAAGGTCTCTTCGCCGCTCGCGCGCACCGGCGTGCTCATCGCAACCACATTGCGCAGCAGCTCGATGACGCTCTGATTAAAGCGGAAGTTCCGCACGCCGCAAACGCGCTTGCCGCCCTCAATGAGGAACGTGCCGTCCCGCGTCATGCCGGTCATGATCTTCTCGAACGGATCCACTTCGCGGATGTACCACAGGCGCGTCACCAGAATGCCGCGCTCGAGCGAAGCGATCATGCCGTCCAGCGTCGCGTCGCCGCCGGCGATCACGATGTTGATGGGCATCTCGCCAATCTCATTCGGCAGCGGAAACCCGTGGCCGGTCGCCTGTGTGCGCGCCTTGCGCGCCGAGGCGCGCGAATAAGGGATCTCGCGCACCGTGCCGCTTTCCACCAGACGCAAAGCGCGACGGGCGATCCCCTCGCCGTCGAACGGAGCGCCGGCCTGAAGCGGGTGGTGGACATTGTCGGCGATGGCGATGTTCGTACCGAACAACTGCTCGCCGACGCGGCCGGTCAGAAAGCTCCGCTGATCCTCAATGGAAGTTGCGGCGAAATCGCCGAAGATCTGACCAACCAGGTCGAGCACCGCGGCGGGTTCCAGGATAACGGTATAGTGGCCGGGCGGCAGCTCACGAGGGTCGGCGGAGAGCCGCGCCTTCTCGGCCGCGTTCAGCGCCAGCACCAGCGGATCGATCGCCGCGCGGCGCACCGCGGAAGCCTTCGCCCAGCCCGAGCTGTCGGCGGCGGTTGCCGTAATGGAGAAGCGCGCCGACGTCTCGGAGTAATACCGATACACGCCGCGCGAGTTGAGCAGCGCTTCCACGCCGGCGGCCGTCTCGTAAATACCCGCGGCGGTCTGGCCCTGGCCCTCCACCTCCGCAATCGCTTCCCTTACCCCGCGTGCGCGTTCGTCCGGAGTGGCCGCCGCGGTGGCCCCATCGAAGCGGTCGCACTCGGCGGTTTCGCCCGCCTCGTTCGGGTCCGGCATGGGCAGCAGATCGGGATCGGGCTCGACGATGCGAGTGAGCGCCACCGCCTCCTCCACCACGCGCCGGATCTCCTCGTCGCCGGTGCGGTTCGTCGTAGCGCGGGCCGTGCGCCCGCCGATGGCCGTGCGTACCGAGAGAATCAGGTCGCGTTCGGCCACGTTCTGGTGGATGGTGTTGTTCGCGAAGCGCGTCAGGGCGGCATCGTTCGCGCCAATCAACAGCTCCACTTCATCGGCGCCGGCAGCTTTCGCCGCGGACTGCGCGACATCGAAAATGCGCCGGCACTCGTCGGGATTCAGCAGTTCCGCGCTCATGCCCCGTATCCTCCGCCCACGCGTATGCCGTGAAAGCGTGACGGGCTTGCGCCGTGCCCGGTGCCCATCACCTGCTCCGGCTGTCCTTTGCCGCAGTTAGGAACGCCCCACAGCGTCCAGTGATCGCGGCCGGCAATCCGCTCGCACGCATTCCAGAAATCGGTGGTGATGCCGCTGTAAGTGGGGTTGCGCAGCATGCGAATGCGCTTGCCGTCGCGCATCTCCCAGGCGATCTCGCACCCAAACTGAAAGTTGTAGCGTTTATCGTCGATGGACCAACTCCGGTTGGTCTCCATGTAAATCGCGTGGGGCGAGTCGAAGACTTCGTCGAGCGTGTGCGGGCCAGGCAGCAGGCTCACGTTGGTCATCCGGATCAGCGGCAGGCGCGACCACGAGGCCGCGCGCATGGTTCCGTTCGAGCGCGCCAGACCGGCCACCGGCGCCGTTTCGCGCGATGCCAGGTAACCGGTGAACCGGCCATCGCGAATCACGTCGATGCGTTGGGCCGGCACGCCCTCGTCATCGAAGCTGAATGTGCCGAGACCGGGTCCGTGCTCGACGCGCGCATCGGCAACGGCATTCACGATCTCCGATCCATAACGGAGCGACCCGAGGCGGTCGAGCGTGAGGAAGCTCATGCCCGCATAGTTCGCCTCCGACCCGAGCACGCGATCGAGCTCGATGGGATGGCCGATGGATTCATGTATCTGCAGCGCCAGTTGGCTGCTGTCGACAATCAGGTCGAAGACGCCCTCCGGGCACTGATCGGCCGAGTGCAAAGCGACCGCCTCTTCCGCTACGCGTGGCGCGTGCGAGAGCAGCGACAATTCGTTCACCAGCTCGTAGCCCCTGAGCTGGCTCTGACCGCCGAACGAGTTCGGATACGAGCGTTTCTGGATCTCATTGCCGCGGAAGCTCCAGGCCTCGAAGCCGGCCTGGCTTGTGGTGCGTGTCTGGTCGATGAGACTTCCGAGGGACGACGCGAACACCTGCCGTGTGCGCACGAAGTGCATGTTCGTCTCGGCCAGCGTTACGCCGGCATTGCGGCGCAGTTCGGCATCGATAGCCAGCAGGAGTCCGAGCTGCTCCTCCAGGCCGACCGAGAAAGGGTCGATGGCGCAGGGCGATTCCCACGTATCCTCGTACTTGTCTTCGGGCGCCAGACGGACATCGGCCTTCTTCGCCAGAGCGCTCGACCGCGCGATGGACACGGCGCGCGCGGCGGCCTCGCTGATCCCCGCCGCAGACAGATCGCCGGTGGCGGCGAACCCCCACGCGCCATCCGCGATGACGCGTAACCCGATACCGGTGGACTCGGATGCGTTCAGATGCCCGGTGCGGCCGTTCTTTGTGCCCAGCGCGCGATCGCGCACGTGCTCCACACGGACATCGGCGTACGAAACGCCAGGCGCGAGCGCTGCATCAAGCGCCCGGAGTGCCAGATCCTGCATGAATTACAGTGTCGCGCGTTCCGGGGTACACGCGGCTTCAAGCCACGTCTGCAGGCCGAAGGCCTGCTCCACTGGACTGCAGCATTTGTGGTGCAGGCGTTTTCGCCTGCAGCAGCGACTCGTTCAGTCGCATCAAAGACGCCACGACGCCATCGCCGGCGAGCTCAGGCTCCTGGCCCACGATGTCGAAGAATGCGTCGACGACTTTGGGATCGAAATGCTTGGCGCGTTCCGAGCGGATCAGCGCCAGTGCGTCGGAGAGAGGCCATGCGGGCTTGTAAGGCCGCTCATGCGTGAGCGCATCGAAGACGTCCACCAGCGCCACGATGCGTCCGGACAAAGGGATCTCCTCGCCGCTCAGACCGAACGGATAGCCCCCGCCATCCCATCGCTCGTGATGCGTCGTGGCAATCTGCTCGGCCATCTGCAGCAGGGCGGAACGGCTCCCGGAGAGAATCTCTCCGCCCATACGCGCGTGCTCGCTCATGATGGCGCGCTCGTCGCCGTTGAGCGGAGCAGGCTTGAGCAGGACTGCGTCCGGAACCCCGATCTTGCCCACGTCGTGCAACGGCGCGGCCAGCCGCAGCAGTTCGGCGATGGCGTCCGGAAACCCGAGCGCCCTGCCCAGACGCGCCGAGAGCCATCCCACGCGCCGGGCGTGCTCGCCGGTGGCATCGTCACGGTATTCAGACGCCCGCGCCAGAATCTGAACCGTTTCCCGCTGCGCCTGTTCCAGTTCGTACGTCCTCTCACTGACCTTCTGCTCGAGTAACTCGTTCTGCTCGTGGAGCGTGAGGTGAAGCCGCCGGGTTTCCAGCAAATTGCCGATACGCAGCAGAAGTTCGGGAATATCGAACGGCTTTCCCACGAAATCCCGCGCTCCCACCGCCAGCGCCCGGCGCCGCGCCTCCGCCGAGAGATTCGCCGTCAGTACCACAATGGGCACGAAGGCATCCCGGGGGATGTGTGGCTTCAGTTGTTCCATTACCTCGAAGCCGTCCATCCACGGCATCATCAGGTCGATGAGCAGGAGGTCGGGGCGATGGGTCAGATACATAGGCACTGCTTCGCGGGAATCCCTGGTGGTAATGCGGTTCCGGTACCCTGCCCCCTCGAGCGTTGCATCCAGAAGCGCAACGTTCGAGTCCTGATCGTCCACGATCAGGATGCCGGCATCATATGGATCCGATTTCAGCATAGTTATACCGCGCACGCCGCTGCCTGGGGATCGGACCGCACCCGGTCGGGATTGTCGCGGCAGACGGGCAGTTCGAGCCAGAAGGTGCTGCCGCGGCCAGCTTCGCTTGACATGCCGATACGGCCGCCCATGCCCTCCAGCAGCCGTTTCGAAAGCGCCAGACCTATACCGGTTCCTTCGATGCCGGTCTGCTCCGCCCCGAGCCGCTCGAAGTAATGGAACAGCAGTCCGGCCTTTTCGGGCGGAATCCCCACCCCGGTGTCGCGGACCGAGATGCGGACGAACTCGCCCTTCGGTTCAACCGAAATGAAGACCTTTCCACCCGCTTCGTTGTACTTCACCGCATTGGTGAGCAGGTTCAGCAATGCCTGGCGCAGCCGCTGCCGGTCGGCAAGGATAAGCGTGCGCCCGCTGTGCGGTTCGACATGAATACTCACTTTTCCGCCATCGGCCGCGGACTGGACCAGAGCCACAACCTCGGCCACCGCGTCGCTCACCTGCACCGGCTGGATGGAAATGGACAGCCGTCCTGTTTCCATGCGCCCGACATCCAGAAGGTCGTCGAGCAGCGCCAGCAAATGCGACCCACCCTTCAGAATGTGGCCCAGCATTTTCCGTTGTTTTGGCTCGTCAACCTGCATCTCGAGCAGTTGCGCGAAGCCGAGGATGGCGTTCATGGGCGTGCGCAGCTCGTGACTCATGCGCGACAGAAACTGGCTCTTCGCGGCATTAGCTTGTTCCGCCTCGCGCCGGGCGCGCTCCCGTTCCTCCTGCGCGCGCTTCAGCTCGGAAATGTCGCGGGCAACCGTCGAAATGAATTCGATGCTTCCGCCCTGGTCGCGGTGCGCCATTACCAGCTGCGATACCGGGATCTCCTGTCCGCCGGCGTCGAGCAGCGCCGTTTCGCCCAGCCATGACCCTTTCTCCTTCGCCGTGGGCAGCGCTTCGTTCCGGATTTTCTGCATCGCCCAGGCCGGATGTACCCTGGCCATCTCGTACATGTTCGCGGGGCCGCTTCTGGATATCCCCGTCATCCGCAATCCTTCGCGGTTGATATACCAGGCGTGCGCCTGCCCGTCGGAAATCGCGACAAAGTCGCGCGTGGTGTCCAGAATGGCGGCCAGTTGGGCGCGCTCGCGTTCCAGCGCCTCTCGTTCGGTGATGTCGTGGAAGATTCCTACGTAGCCGGTCACGGCTCCCGCGGCGTCGTGAATGGCCGTTACCGAGACCTGCACGCGCACGCAGGCGCCGTCGCTGCGCACATACGTGCTTTCACGCTCGTCGATGCAGCCGGCTCGCGCCATAATCGACAGGCTCTCGAAATCCGGCGCCACCGGATGTCCGAGTTCGCTCGACAGCAGAGCCGCGCGAGCCTGGATATCTTCGGGCCGGTAAAATAGCGCCGGAGTGGCCCGGCCGACAACTTCAGCGGCGGCGTAACCGAGCAGTTTCTCCGCAGCGCGGTTGAACAGCCGGATGACGCCCTCGGAGTCGGTCGCCACAATGGAGTAGCCGCTGTTGTCCAGAATGGCCTTCTGCAGGGAGAGCGTCTCGTGCAGCGCAGCCTCGGTCATCCTGTGTCTGGTGACATCGACGCACGCGCCACGCAGCAGGATCGTCTTGCCGTTCTCGTCCGCGATCGGACCGCCTACCGTCAGCACATACCGCACGCTGCCGTCGGGAAACGCCATACGCAGATCGTTTTCGAACGGCTCCTTCCGCTCGATTGCGGAAACGATCGTCCCCAGCGTCTTCTCCCTGCTGGCCGCATCCTGTCTCTCCAAATACGTCGCGAAGGCGGCTTTGGCCGATTCGCTGGGGTCCAGATCCATAATCCGGAACATCTCCGGGGTCCAGATGTGCTCTCCGGTGCGCAGGTCGTACTCGAAATAGCCAATTTGCGCGAGTTGCTGCGCCGCCGCCAGACGATCGCGGCTGAGTTGTAGCGCCTTCTCCGCGTTCTTCTGGCTGGTAATGTCCCGGAAGATCGCAAGCGACCCGGCAAAGGATCCTCTTTCGTGGAACTGCGGCGCGGCTGTCACCACGATGATGGCCCGGCGCCCGTCAGGCCGGGTGATCTCGCACTCATAGGTCCCGCTGGCGCCTCGCCGCCGTTCCGCCGTCTGCTCCCGAAACAACAGACACGTCTGCTCATCGATGAAATCGAGCAGGCTCCTGCCTGCCAGCGTTCCCGGCGGCACTCCAAAGATCTCCTCGGCCGCCGGGTTCGCAAATGTGAAGACCTCCCGCGGGTCCACCGCCGCGATCCCCGCCGCCTGGCCTCGTACCAGGGAGGCGTATCGCTCCTCGCTCGTACGCAGTTTCCGCTCGATGCGGCCGCGCTCGAGGTTTTCGCGCAGCAGCAACATGACGGCAATGACGGCAAGCAGGGTGGCAGACACGTGCATCGCCCAGTCCATCGCCGTGTGCGGCGATTCCAGTACCAACGCGAAGCGGACGACAACGACGTAGACGACAGCGATAACCGCCAGAATCAGGCTGAGCCTGGTTCGCCTGTTATCTGTCTGCACGTATAGTCTTTTCGCTCATCCGAGAGAGAATCCCTTACGGCGAAGCCCCTGGATGAGCGCCGATTTGTACCGACGGAGGATTACGTTTAAGTCAGACCGGCTGACGTGTGTTTGTGGAATCGGCAACTTACAATCCGTGATTGGGCTCTCAGCCTGCGGAAACGGGTCTTATCGCCCCGCAGCAGCCTTCAACCGGACGTTCCGGCAGCGCTCGAGCGCCGCGGTTCGGAGGAGATGCGGCGCTCTCCGGTTCAGAAATATCCCGACAACCAGGGGAAGTGTGGGCTCACGGAGAGCCGGTCTGTGACTGAGTCTCGCCCTGGGCCTGTGGTGCGGGTTGCCGGCCCACCCTGTCGTGATCGAGACCGCGTCCACGGCGAAACCATCCGAGCGGACGCCCGGCCCGATCGATTCGCCATGTTCGACGTCACTGCACCCTCATACGCGTCAGCGACAGCCGTGCTTCCCGGCAATGATATGATTTGGGAACCGCCGGGGCCGCACGCGGTCTAAGCATGTGGCGCTCGCAATCGTCTGCGGCGGCACTCGCCCCTACATGAAGGAAACGAGTAACCGAATCGTCAGCATCGTCCTCATCCTCTCGGTCCTCTCCGTTGCGTTCGTGGTGCTTCGATGGCCCGTCGTCCCGAGCCAGGATGGTCCGATGCACCTGTACTATGTCGATATTGCGCGTGAGTCGTTCACCGCGCACTCGCCCTACGCTGGATATTACGCGCTGCGGAGTGTTCTTCCACCGTATCTCTTCCACTATGCTTTTCTCGCTGCCCTCGACCAGTGGCTCGATCCTGTGTGGGCCGAAAAGACGCTCCTGATCCTCTATATATTTGCAGCCGTAACCGGTCTTGTTTTTCTGGCCGGCGCGGTCGGAGCTCGCGCGCCCGCTCTGGCCGGCCTCAGCGGCATCCCGTTCGTCCTGAACTGGACCGTGATCATGGGCTTTATCAACTTCAATCTGGGTTGTGCGATGTGCCTGTTCCTGATCGGCGTCTGGTTGCGCTTTCATACGGCCTTCACGCCACGAAGGCGCATCGTCTTTGCGCTGCTGTTTTTTCTGATGGCCTCCATGCACCCGGTTCCGGTGGCGCTGTTCATGCTGTTCGTGTTCGTCCATGCGCTCTGCCTGAACGCTCCCCTCATCCGGCGCGGCAGCTTCGGCCCGGTCGCGGCCGCCGTCGTCAGAATGCTCATCTTTCCGAGCCTGTTGTGTGTTCCCATCGCGCTGTGGGTGGCGGCCATCGACTTCGGAACTCCCACGCCGCCTCCGGTCTCGAACGGCCCGGGCGTTATTGGGCGGATGATGGAGGGCGTCCTGATGTGGATCGAGGCGCCCCTGAACACGCACCTCTACCGGTATGAGATGCTCGGTTTCCTTGCCCTGCTGGCGGTGCTCGGATGGATGGCTTTCCGCGGGCGGCGTATGTCGCCCGCGCTAAGCAGCATTCTGGCGACGGCCATCGTCTGCTGGTTCCTCTACCTCGTCGTGCCCGGAGGCATCGCCGGAAACTCGTTCTTCCCGGTCCGCTTCCTCGTCTTCAGCCTGCTGCTCCTCGTCGTTGTCGCGAGCGTTTGCGCGTCAGAGTCCCGGCGGTTTCTCTTCGCGGCAGCGGTGCTGAGTCTGGCAGCCGGCATCACTCTGATCGTGCAATTCGACCGCGGACTAACCCCGCCTGCCCGCGAAATCGCCGGCGATATCCGGGCGCTTCCTCCGGTAAAAGAACAGGCCAGAGGCGTCCTTGTTTCGTTCGGAAACACGGATTATTGCGGCCATTGTACGGAAAAGCCGCTCATGCTCGCCGGCGTGCAATACTTCCGGCTCCGGCGAGCGATATTAATGAACGGCATATGGGTCAGATTTCCGATGACCGTTGTGGATACTCGCGTGAAGCACCCGTGGGATGGCACTCCGGCGCTGGAGATGGGCCAGTACCTGCTGTCCGACTCTGCTCAGGCGCCGCCGTTCGACTTCCTGATCGTTGAAGGCTCCCGGTCGGATCCCGAGGTTCGCGCGGGAGTCGGCGCACTGGAGCGAAAGTACGGACTGCGGGAGGTTCCCTCTGACGCGAGCTATCTGGAAATGCTGGTCAGGCCCGCGGACTATTCACGACTGTTCGCGAACCCTCCAGGCTCGGCTCACTCGAACGCAACCTCAACCGGAATGGTCTCTCCGAGCGGACTGATCTTCAGCCCGATGGTCGCTTTCGGCGGAGGAGCGTAATTCTGCGCCGGGGGCGGCGTCCAGTGAATGCGCAGCGTGACCGTGTCGCCGCCGGCAACCTTAGCCGGATTCGGATCGATGGTCAGTCCTCCGGGCAGGTCGCCGACGATGCTGATCGTGAACGGCGCTTTGCCGGTGTTGCTCACACGCACCTCGGCGCCGCTGTCCGCGTGCGCTTTGACCTTGACCTGCTGGGGCGTAACGGACACAAGGCTCTGTATCTGGCGGAGCACCGCGCTGGGATCGGGTGGAGTAGCATCGGGGGCGTCAGGCGCATGGGCGCGCGGATCGACCTGAATGCTCTTGCCGAACACAGTATCCACGCTGATCCGCGGCGGCAGGTACCAGTCCCACGCGCCGTTTTCCACTTTCCAGTAGCTGGTAACCGGCGCCGTTTCGGGAATTGAATGGCCCTGAAAGTTGAAGGTAGACTTTACCAGGATCACTACAGTGGCCTTCGAGTAGTCGTCGGTGTAGTTGATCTTGCCGATGGTGAACGCACCGTAGTGCGGCTTCTGCATCTCGAAGAACGGATCCTGGCTGTCTTCGGCCACCATGGGCACGGCGTCGCGATACCTGCGGTCCACAAAGCACTGATAGAACTGCTGCACGCGGTCGCGCAGGGCTTCCTCCACGCCGGGAGGGGCTTTCTCGAATATGGTGGACTGCGCGCCGAGCATGGCAGCGCACACGGGCAATAACACGATCGCTCGATACACGCTCATGTGTTTATGACGAAGGAGCCGTCGATTCGGTCTGAATTACCCGCCGGCGGGAGCAATTGGCTGGGAGGCAGGGACTCGAACCCCGATACGCAGATCCAGAGTCTGCAGTCTTACCATTAGACGACCTCCCAGTGCTCAACCGGTATTTTATCATGCAACAGTAGAGCAGGCTTTCAGCCAGCAGTCCCCTCAGCTCGCCTTCGACAGCGCAGCCCGAGATAGTGCCAGCGGCATGTTGTATACCTGGCGGAACTGATCGGCAACCGCCTCGGCGGCCCACAACTCAAGATCGACCGTTCCGGTCGATCGCAGCGTGAGCGATACCATTCCATCGCGCGGCACCGCCTCTATCGCTTCGACGCGCTGCTCATGGCTCCGGTCGAGCGAATCGGCCAGCCGGAGAAGCGGGGTCAGCAGCAGAACCGTTCGCTTGTCGTCGGGCGAGAGCGCCTGATAAGCCGTGTGACGCGAGGCCGGCATGGACTTGCGGTGATAC
The DNA here is from genome assembly GCA_963780655.1 of uncultured Acidobacteriota bacterium. Taxonomy (GTDB): domain Bacteria; phylum Acidobacteriota; class Terriglobia; order Bryobacterales; family Bryobacteraceae; genus CAWACP01. The sequence goes on from CAWACP010000006.1 coordinate 288,899, forward strand.
CGGCACAGCATCCCGATCATCTGCCGCTCGGCATCCGTGAACCCCGGCATGTCGGAGTTCTCCACCAGATACTGCGAATGCTTGTGATGGCTGGAATCGCTGACGTAATGTCCGATGTCGTGCAGGAGCGCCGCGGCCTCCAGCAGACGGCCGAACGCTGCCGGCAGACGATGCAACGGCTCGAGCTGGTGGAAGAGCTCCAGCGCGAGCGACGCCACCTTGCGCACGTGCGGCAGGGGCGCCGCGTAGCGTCTGGCCATATCCTCGGCGGTGCGCCGCTGATCCCGGCTGAGCACAGACTGTTCCCTGCCCGCCCCGCGAGCCCACAAATCCGCGATGATGCCGTCGCGCACTCCGGCAGCCGAATAGTACATCGCCGGCGCCTGAAACAGCTCCAGCGTTCTGAGGAATGCCGCCGTTCCGGCCACGATGATCTCCGCCCGCCGTGGGCCGATCCCCTGCGATTTTCTGCGCTCCGCCAGGTTCTGCGTCGAAATCTCGCGATAGAAACGGCGCACCTGCGGCGTAGTGGCGCGCATCCGGTCGGCGGCATCGCGCTTCGGGCGTGGGATGCGGTTCACGGCGCACACGATGGCGGCGGCCGTGGCCGAGGTCGCGATAACTCGATCGAACTGCCGCGGGCCGATGCGCCGTAACGCCGGCCCCAGCTTCTCCTCGATGTACTCGTCCACCCGGTGCAGCTCTTCCGCCGACGGCGGATCGTGCTTCAGAAACACTTCAGTCAGGCGCACCGCGCCGAGCGGTTTCGAATACGCCGACCCGAGGTCGCCGCGCTCGCTGAGGATCAGCTCCATGCTGCCGCCGCCGACATCCACAATGAGGACGCGCTTCTGCGGATGCGGCCAGCGGGACTGCACGCCCAGATGTACCAGCCGCGCCTCCTCCTGGCCGGAGATGGTTTCAACGCGCGTGCCCAGCGCGGTGGATGTGCGGTCCAGGAACTCCTGCCGGTTGTATGCGTCCCGGACGGCCGAAGTCGCAACGGCCCGCACCGCCAGCACGTCCAGTTTCTTATAGGTCTGGGCCATGCGGGAAAGCACGTCGCACACCAGTTGGAGGGCATCCTCGCTCACCCGGCCGTACTGAAAGACGCTGGCGCCAAGCCGCGTCACCTGCCGGTCTTCGGCGAGTGTGCGGGTCTGGCCGGAAGCGTCCACTTCAGCCGCGAGCATGCGAACCGAGTTGCTGCCGACATCGACGGCGGCGTACCGTGGCATGAACCTATCGTAGCGGAGGTGGCCCAATGAACGCCTCGGGTACTGAGCCGCGCGCGTGAGCAAGCGGTACCACACGGATCGTAGTATTACGCCCTATGCCCCCGGACTTTTCCCGAAACACCTCCGTCACGTTAGGAGTCTTTTGTCACGTAGCGTCAGATTGCGCACATAGCAGGCTTGTAGTCCGCCTGCCGGGAGAATAGCCAAGAGTATGAGATCCAGAAATGGACGAAGCGCCGGAGACGGCTCCGCACCCACGGCGGTCACGGAAAAGCCCGCGAGTCCGGACCTGATCGACGGCCGGGAGCTGCTGAAAGTGTTGACAGCGTTCCGCCGCGGCGATTTCAGCGCCCGCATGCCGTCAGATCAGATCGGCCTCGCCGGGAAGATTTCCGACACCCTGAACGACATCATCGATCTCAACGAGCGCATGACCCATGAGTTCGAGCGGATCAATAAGATGGTGGGCAAGGAAGGCCGAATCTCGCAACGCGCGAATCTGGGCGTCACCTCCGGCTCGTGGACCGGATGCGTCGACGCGGTCAACGGACTGGTGGGAGATCTGCTTCAGCCCACCACTGAAGTGGCCCGCGTGATCGGCGCCGTGGCGCGCGGCGATCTCTCGCAGCCCATGAGCCTCGACGTCGAAGGCCGGCCGCTCAAAGGCGAGTTTCTGCGCACCGCCCGAGTGGTGAACACCATGGTGGACCAGCTCAACTCGTTCGCGTCCGAAGTCACCCGCGTGGCGCGCGAAGTGGGAACGGAAGGAAAGCTCGGCGGCCAGGCGGTGGTGAAGGGCGTCGGCGGCGTGTGGAGAGACCTCACCGATTCGGTGAACTCCATGGCCGGCAACCTCACCGCTCAGGTGCGCAACATCGCCGAAGTGACCACCGCGGTGGCCAATGGCGACCTTTCCCGCAAGATCACGGTGGACGTGCAGGGCGAGATTCTCGAGCTGAAGAACACCATCAACACCATGGTGGATCAGCTCAACGGCTTCGCGTCGGAAGTGACGCGCGTGGCCCGCGAAGTGGGTACCGAAGGAAAGCTCGGCGGCCAGGCGCAGGTGAAGGGCGTGGCCGGAGTCTGGAAGGACCTCACCGATTCGGTGAACTCGATGGCCGGCAACCTCACCGATCAGGTGCGCAACATCGCCGAAGTGACCACGGCGGTAGCGAGCGGCGATCTCTCGCGCAAGATCACGGTGGATGTACGCGGCGAAATTCTGGAACTGAAGAGCACCATCAACACCATGGTGGACCAGCTCAGCGCGTTCGCCAGCGAAGTGACCCGCGTGGCGCGCGAAGTGGGAACGGAAGGCCGGTTGGGCGGCCAGGCCAAAGTGCAGGGCGTGGGCGGCGTCTGGAAAGACCTCACCGATTCGGTGAACTCCATGGCCGGCAACCTCACCGCTCAGGTTCGTAACATCGCGGAAGTGACCACGGCGGTGGCCAGTGGCGACCTGTCGCGCAAGATCACCGTGGACGTGCGCGGCGAGATCCTGGAACTGAAGAGCACCATCAACACCATGGTGGACCAGCTCAGCGCCTTCGCCAGCGAAGTAACGCGCGTGGCCCGCGAAGTGGGAACGGACGGACGTCTGGGCGGCCAGGCGGACGTGAAGGGCGTCGGCGGCGTCTGGAAAGACCTTACCGACAATGTCAACTTCATGGCCAGCAACCTGACGGCTCAGGTCCGCAACATCGCGGAAGTGACCACGGCCGTCGCCAATGGCGATCTCTCGCGCAAAATCACGGTAGATGTGCGTGGCGAAATTCTGGAGCTGAAGAACACCATCAACACCATGGTGGACCAGCTCAACGCCTTTGCGAGCGAAGTGACGCGCGTGGCGCGCGAGGTGGGCACCGAAGGGAAGCTGGGCGGTCAGGCGGTTGTGCGCGGCGTAGGCGGCGTCTGGAAGGACCTCACCGACAATGTGAACTCGATGGCCGGCAACCTCACCGGCCAGGTGCGCAACATCGCCGAAGTTACCACGGCCGTGGCGCGCGGCGATCTCTCGCGCAAAATCACGGTAGACGTACGCGGCGAAATTCTCGAGCTGAAGAACACCATCAACGTCATGGTGGATCAGCTCAACGCGTTTGCGAGCGAAGTAACGCGCGTGGCGCGCGAAGTGGGCACGGAAGGACGCCTGGGCGGCCAGGCGAAGGTGCAGGGCGTCGGCGGCGTGTGGAAGGATCTCACCGATTCGGTGAACTTCATGGCCGGCAACCTCACGGCTCAGGTGCGCAACATCGCCGAAGTCACCACGGCTGTCGCCAATGGCGATCTCTCGCGCAAGATCACCGTGGATGTCCGCGGCGAGATTCTGGAGCTGAAGAACACCATCAACACCATGGTGGATCAGCTCAGCGCGTTCGCCAGCGAAGTGACGCGCGTGGCGCGGGAAGTCGGAACCGAGGGCCGGCTGGGCGGCCAGGCGCTGGTGAAAGGCGTCGGCGGAGTCTGGAAGGATCTGACGGACTCGGTGAACTCGATGGGCGGCAATCTCACCGCTCAGGTCCGTAACATCGCCGAAGTGACCACCGCGGTGGCGCGCGGCGATCTCTCGCGCAAGATCACGGTGGATGTCCGCGGCGAGATTCTGGAGCTGAAGAACACCATCAACACCATGGTGGATCAGCTCAACTCGTTTGCCAATGAAGTGACGCGCGTTGCCCGCGAGGTAGGCACCGAGGGAAAGCTGGGCGGCCAGGCCGATGTGCGCGGCGTTGCCGGCACCTGGAAGGACCTCACCGATTCGGTGAACTTCATGGCCAGCAACCTGACCTCTCAGGTGCGTAACATTGCCGAAGTGACCACCGCGGTTGCGCGCGGCGATCTGTCGCGCAAGATCACCGTCGATGTGCAGGGCGAGATTCTCGAGCTGAAGGACACCATCAACACCATGGTGGATCAGCTCAACGCATTCGCCAGCGAAGTGACGCGCGTGGCCCGCGAGGTGGGCACCGAAGGAAAGCTGGGCGGCCAGGCGGAGGTGAAAGGCGTGGCCGGAACCTGGAAGGACCTCACCGATTCGGTGAACTTCATGGCCGGCAATCTCACCGCTCAGGTGCGCAACATAGCGGAGGTGACCACCGCGGTCGCCAACGGCGATCTCTCGCGCAAGATCGTGGTCGATGTGCGCGGCGAAATTCTGGAGCTGAAGAACACCATCAACACCATGGTGGATCAGCTCAGCGCGTTCGCCAGCGAAGTGACGCGCGTGGCCCGCGAGGTGGGAACGGAAGGAAAGCTGGGCGGGCAGGCCATCGTCAAAGGCGTGGCCGGCGTCTGGAAGGACCTCACCGACAGCGTCAACTCGATGGGCGGCAACCTCACCGGCCAGGTGCGCAACATCGCGGAGGTGACCACCGCGGTCGCCAATGGCGATCTCTCGCGCAAGATCACGGTCGATGTACGCGGCGAGATTCTGGAGCTGAAGAACACCATCAACACCATGGTGGATCAGCTCAACTCCTTCGCCTCGGAAGTGACGCGCGTCGCCCGCGAGGTAGGCACCGAAGGAAAGCTGGGAGGCCAGGCGGAGGTGAAGGGCGTGGCCGGCGTCTGGAAGGACCTCACCGACAACGTCAACTCCATGGCCACCAACCTAACCACGCAGGTGCGCGGCATCGCGCGCGTTGTTACGGGGGTCGCCAACGGCGAGCTCAAACGCAAGCTGGTGCTGGAGACGCGCGGCGAGATTGCCGAGCTGGCCGACACGATTAACGGAATGATCGACACGCTGGCCACCTTCGCCGATCAGGTGACCTCGGTGGCGCGCGAGGTGGGAATCGAAGGCCAACTGGGCGGCCAGGCGCGCGTGCCCGGCGCCGCGGGCATCTGGCGCGATCTCACCAACAATGTGAATCAGCTCGCCGCGAACCTCACCACGCAGGTGCGAGCCATCGCCGAAGTGGCCACCGCGGTCACCCGGGGCGATCTCACGCGGTCCATCGCTCTCGAAGCCAGGGGCGAGATGGCGGCCCTGAAGGACACAATCAACGAGATGATCGTGAACCTCAAGGAAACCACCCGCAGGAACACGGAGCAGGACTGGCTCAAGACCAACGTCGCGCGCTTCACCAACATGCTGCAGGGCCAGCGCGACCTGCTTACCGTATCGCGCATGATTCTCTCCGAACTGGCCCCGCTGGTGCAGGCGCAACAGGGCGTTTTCTACTTCAACGAACCGGGCGGCGACGGCCAGCCGCTGCTCAAGCTGCTGGCCAGCTACGCATATCGCGAGCGGAAGTCGTTATCGAACCAGTTCCGGGCGGGCGAAGGCCTGGTGGGGCAATGCGCGCTCGAAAAGGAGCGCATCGTCGTCACCGACGTACCGGGCGATTACATTCGCATCGGCTCGGGACTCGGCGAAGCCAATCCCCTGAACATCGTGGTGCTGCCCATTCTCTTCGAGGATGAGGTGAAGGCGGTGGTGGAGCTGGCCTCCTTCTATCGCTTCAGCGAGATCCACATGGCGCTGCTCGATCAGCTCACCCAGAGTATGGGCATCGTGCTGAACACCATCGCCGCCACCATGCGGACAGAGCAGTTGCTGACCCAGTCGCAGGCTCTGGCCGAAGAGCTGCAGAGCCAGCAGAAGGAGCTGACCGAAGGCAACCGCCGTCTGGAAGAGCAGGCGCGCACGCTGCAGAAGTCGGAGGAACTGCTCAAGCATCAGCAGGAGGAACTGCAGCGCACCAACGCCGAGCTGCACGACAAGGCCTTCGAGCTCGAGAACCAGAACTCCGAGATCGAGCGCAAGAACCGCGAGGTGGAGCAGGCGCGGCAGGCGCTGGAGGAGAAGGCCGAACAGCTCGCGCTGACGTCCAAATACAAATCCGAGTTTCTGGCGAACATGTCGCACGAGCTGCGGACGCCGCTCAACAGCCTGCTCATCCTCGCGCAGATGCTGGCCGAGAACGCGGACGGCCATCTCACGCCGAAGCAGGTGAAGTTCGCTCAGACCATCTACCAGTCGGGCGCCGAACTGCTGGCGCTCATCAACGACATTCTCGATTTCTCCAAGATCGAATCGGGCATGATGTCGGTGGAGCTCGATCAGGTCTTTCTGGGCGATCTGAACGAGTACGTGAACCGCACTTTCCGCCACCTCGCCGAGGAGAAGGGCCTGCAGTTCGAAGCGCACGTGGCGGAGGATGCTCCCACCACCATCTACACGGATCCGAAGCGCCTGCAGCAGGTGCTGAAGAACCTGGTTTCCAATGCCGTGAAGTTCACCGATAAAGGGAACGTCCGGGTGGACATGAAGCGCGCGCTCACGGGATGGACGCCCGATCACCCAGTGCTGAGCCAGTCCGAATCGGTGATTTCGTTCGAAGTGGCCGACACCGGTATCGGCGTCGCCGCCGATCAGCTCGACGTGATCTTCGAGCCATTCCGGCAGGCCGACGGCGCCACCAGCCGCAGGTACGGCGGCACGGGTCTGGGCCTGTCCATCAGCCGCGAGCTGACCCGCCTGCTCGGCGGCGAGGTCCGGGTAACCAGTGAGCCGGGCAGGGGCAGCACATTCATCCTTTATGTACCGGGCAACTACGCCGGCGCCGCGGGCCGGTTCGAGCTGGCAGAGAGACGGGCGATCCTGAGCCGGAAGCCGGCGGCTCAGCCGGTCGAAGCCGCACGACCCCAGACCCCGGCGCGCGTGCAACTGGATCGCGCCACCATGACCGAACCGGAGAGTGCGGTGCGCGTTGCCCCGGATCACGAGCGCTCGGCCGAGATGGCCGCCGCCGGGTCCCGGTCGAACGCCGCGCCATTGCCGGTGGAGATCGGCGACGATCGGAGCGACCTGCAACCGGGCGACAAGGTCCTTCTGGTTGTCGAGGACGACCCGACCTTCGCGCGCATCCTCAGCGACCTGGCCCATGAACGCGGGATGAAGGTTCTGATTGCCCTGCGCGGCGACCGCGCTCTGCGCATGGCCCAGGAGTACCAGCCCGCCGGAATCACCCTGGATATCCGTCTTCCCGATATTGCCGGCTGGACCATTCTCGACCGCCTGCGGAACGATCCGCGCACGCGGCACATACCCGTGCACGTCATCTCTATTGATGAGGACCGCCGCCGCGGCCTGTCGCTCGGCGCGAAGACCTATCTCGAGAAATCCATCGACAAGCAGGCGCTGGTGGATGTGCTCGACCGTATCCGCGGCCTGATGGAACACAGCGAGCGAAACCTGCTGGTAATCGAGGCCAACGATGAGCAACGCGACCGGCTGAAACATCTGATCGAAGCGCCCGACGTGCAGACCACGTTCGTATCGGCTGGCCAGACGGCGCTCGATGCCATTCGCGTGCAGCGCTTCGATTGCGTGGTCGCCGATCTCGATCTCGCCGACATGAGCGCCTTCGAGTTCGTGGACCGCTTACAAAAAGAGCCCGACGGCCGCGAGCTGCCGGTAATTATCTACTCGGCCACGCCGCTGGACGCCGATGGCGAACGCGATCTGCGGCGCGTGGCGGCTTCCAGTCTGGTGCGCAGCGTAAGCTCGGCCGATACGCTGCTGGAGGAGACGGCCTTGTTCCTGCACCGGGTGGAGGCGAACCTCTCCGAGCCGCAGCGTAAGATTCTGGAGCAGGCTCGGCAAAATCGGCAATCGTGGATGGCCGGCGGGAAGGTGCTGATCGTCGATGACGACGTCAGGAATATCTTCGCGCTCACCAGCGTGCTGGAGCATCATCACCTCGGCGTAATCTACGCCGAGAGCGGCAACGCGGCGCTCGATCTGCTGTCCGGCAACCCGGACGTCGATGTCATCCTGATGGACATCATGATGCCGGAGATGGACGGCTACGAGACTATCCGGGCCATCCGCCAGATGCCGCAATTCCGCAAGCTGCCGATTATCGCGCTCACGGCCAAGGCGATGAAGGGTGACCGCGAGAAATGCATGGAAGCCGGGGCTTCGGACTACATCACCAAACCGGTCAACCTGGAAGACCTGATCTGGATGCTGCGTGCCTGGCTGCCCCGCGTCGCCGAACGCAGCCGTCCGGGGCAGCCGGAGCCCGGCGGATCAGGGATGATGATTAACGATTAAGGACGATTAAAGAGGAAATTCAACGCGCGGGCCGTGCATCCAGTCTATTAAGGAGTTTACGGCCCGGAACAGAAGGATGGCAGGGGACATGCAAACAGCAACCGCCCGAGATCCGGAGCTTTCGGCGCAGGAACCGGTAAAGATCCTGCTGGTGGACGACCGGCCGGCCAACCTGCTCGCCCTCGAGACAATCCTCGAGGATCTGGGCCAGGAGCTGGTGAAGGCGACGTCGGGCAAAGATGCGCTCCGGCAGTTGTTGAGCGACGACTTCGCGCTCATTCTGCTCGACGTGAAGATGCCGGGCATGGACGGGTTCGAAACGGCGGCCCTGATCCGCGAACGGGAGCGGTCGCGGCACACGCCCATTCTCTTTGTAACCGCGCAGAAGGACGACGAACACCAGTTCCGCGGCTACTACGCCGGCGCCGTCGATTTCCTCTACAAGCCCATCAACCCGGAAGTGCTGCGCTCGAAAGTGTCCGTGTTTGTCGAGCTCAGCCGCAAGACGGAACTCATTCGCAGGCATGCCGTGGCGCTCGAGACCCGAAACGCCGAGCTCGAGATCACGGTCCGCGAGCTGGGGAAGGTGGAGACCGAGGTCCGCCGGCTCAACTCCGAGCTCGAAGAGAGAGTGCGCGACCGCACCGCCGAACTGACGCGTACCAATGAAGAGCTGAAACAGTTCGCCTACGCCGCCTCGCACGACCTGCGGGAGCCCCTGCGCACCATCGCCAGCTACACGCAGCTTCTCGACCGGCGCTACCACGAACTGCTCGACGGCGATGGGCAGGAGTTCATGAAGTACATCACGGAATCCGTGCAGCGCATGGATCTGCTCCTCAACGACCTGCTTTCCTATTCGCACCAGTTCAAGAATCAGCAGCCGTTCGGGAATGTGAGCACTGAAGCGGTCCTGGCCGGCGTGGTGATGAACCTCGACACCTCCATTAAATCCAGCGGCGCGGCGATCACGCACGATCCTTTGCCCGAGGTGATCTCCGATTTCGTGCAGCTTGGCCAGGTTTTCCAGAACCTGATCGCGAACTCCATCAAGTACCGCGCTGAGGAACCGCCGCGCATTCACATCTCCGCTGAAGAAACGGAGGATGACTGGGTGTTCTCGTTCGCCGACAATGGCATCGGCATCGAGCCTCGGTACCACGCCCAGATCTTCGGCGTCTTCAAGCGCCTGCATGGGCGCGAGTATCCGGGCACCGGCATCGGGCTGGCGCTGGCGAAGCGTATCATCGAGCGGCACACCGGGCGCATCTGGGTGGAATCCGAGCTCGGAAAGGGCGCCACGTTCCGCTTCGCCATCCCGAAATAGCGTCTCTGCAGGCTGAATGCCTGCTCTACTGTCACTTCCGTAGTGGAGCAGGCTCCCCGTGGGGCAGACGATCGTTTTTAGTCGTCTGCCTTTTGGCCCCCCCTTCTCCGACTAATCCGATTCCCGCGCGGCCCGCCCGGTGATACAATCAATGCACTTCAGGGACGGGCTTCATTATGTCGCCAGAGAAGACCGTGGAACAGTTCACCTCCACGTTGGATGGGTGGACGCCGTCATCGTCAGCAGAGCGCCGGGCGGTACACGAACAACTGGAGCGCGTTCTCGCCAGCCAGAGATTCGGCCGGAGCAAGCGCTGTGCGACTCTCCTCCGGTTCATCGTCAACCACGCTCTGGAAGGCGATGTCGAGCACCTGAAGGAACGTACGCTTGGCGTCGAGGTGTTCGGCCGCGATCCGGACTACGACACCAACGCCGATCCAGTGGTGCGGATGACCGCCGGGGAGATCCGCAAGCGAATCGCCCAGTACTACCACGAACCGGGGCACGATCAAGAGGTCCGTATCGATCTTCCGTCCGGATCGTATCTGCCCGAATTCCGGCCCCCCATCGGCGTCACGGCGCCGCCGCTCGTCCCTCCCAGGCCGAAAAGGAAACATCTGACATTCACTGCCGCAATCGTCATTGCGGCCCTGGCCACCGGACTTGCGTTCTGGCAAAAACCCTGGGAACGCCAGTCCAGCGTCGAGGCGTTCTGGCAGCCATTAACGAGTTCAGGACTTCCTGTCCGCATCTGTGTAGGGCCTGCGGACCGGAGGCGCCCGGACGTTGCCGTAAACGCGAGCGGCGGGGGAGCCGATCCAGCAACTCCGGAGAAAGCGCCCACAGTCCTGGAGTTGTTGCGTCTCGAGGTGGTCGCGCTGGCTGATGCCACAACGCTCTCACGTGCGTCGGCCTTGCTCGGCGCACACGGCCGAAGCATTCGAGTCCAGAGCGTCGACTCCACCACGCTGGCGGATCTGCAGGCGTCCCCTGCCGTCCTGATTGGCGCGTTCAATAATGACTGGACCATGCGCGTTACCAGCCAGTGGAGGTTCGGATTCGAGGCGGACTGGAAGAGCAACTGTTTCCGGATTATCGATCGCAGCCACCCGGAACAGAGATCCTGGCGCACCGACATGAACCTGCCCTACGTGAAGCTCACCAGAGACTATGCCATCGTGGCCAGATGCCTAAACCCGTTTGGCGAGCGCGTCGTCGTGGTTGCGGCAGGCATTGGCCAGTATGGCACGCTCGCCGCCGGAGAGTTCCTGACCGGCGCGAAGTATATGGACGACCTGATCGCACGGCTGCCTGCCGGCTGGCGGCATAAGAACGTTGAAGCAGTGATCACAACGCGGGTAGTTGACGGGAATTGTGGCCCCCCACAGGTCGTCGCGACGTACGTCTGGTAACCCCTCCACAGGGCGAAAACCCGTATCGTACTCCCCCTCCAGACATCTGTAACTTCTCCACTCAAGCCGCTGATAACACAACGTAACATCAGCGACCGTTCCGTATATACCCTATTATCGCTAATTAGTTCGCAATAGACTCATTCAGATCAGGGCGAAATGCAGGGGTGTCCCCGTGTCATCGAGAAGACCCGGGTGCACTCAATAGTTCATCAACAAGCTTCATGGGGGAAGCGATCTGTATGAGAGAAAGCAGACTACGTCAGATTCTGTTTCTTTGTTTCTTTGTGCTGTTGTGCGCCGTAACGGCATCGGCACAGGAAGCCACAATCGTAGGCACTGTAACTGACCCTTCAGGGGCCAGCGTCACCGGCGTACCAGTCATTATTACCAATACCGAGACCGGATTGGTCCGCCACATTACAACCGAAAATAACGGCCAGTACGCCGTTCCCGACCTGCACATCGGACACTATGCGGTCCGCGTCGAAGCGCCCGGGTTCAAGGCGGCCGAGAAGAACGACATCGTGCTGCAGGTTGGCGATCGCCTTCGCATCGATTTCACGCTGGAACTGGGCAGCACGCAGGAAAGCATTAAAGTCGAAGCCAATGCGGTTGCGGTGCAGACCGATACCGGCGAAGTCAGCAACGTGATCAACGGCGAGGAGGTCTCGCAGCTCGCAACCAACGGCCGCAGCGTGTACTCGCTGGCCATTCTGGTCCCCGGCGCAGCGAATAACATGCCGGGCTTCCAGGCTCCCACCGCCGTGGGCGCCAACTCCAACGTGGCTTTCAACGGCATGCGCCAGAACCACAACCTCTGGCTGGTGGATGGCGGCGAAGATTCCGACCGTGGCGGCGCGGGCGGCATCGACATCATGCCGTCCATCGACTCCATCGCCGAGTTTCGCGCGCTGACCTCGAACTACAGCGCCGAATACGGTACCTCCTCAGCCGGGACCATGAGCATCGTGATCAAGTCCGGATCGAGGGACCTCCACGGGGAAGCGTGGGAATTCGTTCGCAACAACGACTTCGACGCGAATGACTTCTTCCGCAACCGGCAGGGGCTTCCGGTAGGAGACCTGAAGGCGAACACCTTCGGCTACAACGTCGGCGGGCCGGTCACCTTTGGCAAGTTCTACAACAAAGACCGCAACAAGACCTTCTTCTTCTTCAACGAGGAGTGGCGAAAGCTGATCCAGCAGGGCAGCACGCTGGACACTCTGGTACCCTCCACGAGTCAGTATGGCGGCAATTTGGGATCGACGGTCATTAACGTCCCCAACGCCAACCAGCTCTCGGCCGATCAGCTCGCGAGGTTCACGGCGCTGGGTCTGACTCCCGGCCAGCCGTTCCCAAACAACACCATACCTTCATCTCTGCTCGATCCGAATGCGCAGGCGTTGTTGAAAGCGGGAATCTTCCCTGCGCCTAACAGCGGCTCCTATTTCGTGGGCAGCAACGTGCTCCCGACCAACGTCCGCGAGGAAGTGGTGCGTATCGACCACAGTTTCTCCGATAAGTTCACTCTCTTCGGACACTGGGTCGACGATCAGGGCACTCAGACCTATTCGCCGCCGATGTGGAGCGGCTACAACGTTCCCACGGTGAGCAACTCCTTCCAGAACCCTTCGTACAGCGCCGTCATTCACGCGGCCTACACCATCAGTCCGACGCTGATTAATGAGGTGGCTTTCAATTACGACGGCAACCGCATCAGCATCGTACCGGACGGCCTTATCACCGCATCCGGCATCAGTATTCCGCGCCTGTTCACCGACAAGAACAACCTGAATCGTCTTCCCGATATCAACCTCTCCGGTTCGGCGAGCTACGGCAACGGCAGCTTCCCCTGGTACAACAAATGCGACGACTATCAGATCAAGGACGATGTTTCCTGGTCGAAAGGCGCGCACCAAATGAGGATGGGCGGAAGCTGGGCAATCTACAAGAAGCAGCAGGACCTGTTCGGCAACACGCAGGGAAGTTACAGCTTCAACGGACAATACACCGGCAACTCCTTCGCCGACTTCCTGCTGGGTTACGCGAACAACTACAGCGAACTGGCGCTGCAGGATCATGGCCAATGGAACGCCCAGAGCTGGGCAGCGTACTTCCAGGACAACTGGCGCGTCAATTCCCGCCTGACTGTGAACCTTGGCCTGCGCTGGGACGGAATTCCGCATACCTATGAAGCGAATCATCGTATGTCGAATTTCTATCCGAACCAGTACAACCCGGCCAATGCCGCAATCCTCTCAGCCAGCGGCAACACCATCGACCCGAGCAGCCCGGGTCTGGGCACGAGCCCGAACCCGGCTCTGTCCGCCTTTCAGTTCTATCTGAACGGCATGGGGATTACCGGAGTGAACGGCAACCCCAACGGCATGGTCAATGGCGGCTGGAATGGCTGGGGTCCGCGCATCGGCTTCGCTTACGATCTCACCGGCGGCGGCAGAACCGTTCTCCGGGGCGGATTCGGAGCCATGTACGAACGCATACAGGGCAACGACATGTATAACTCGGGCAGCAACCCGCCGTTCAGCGCCAGCATTAACAACCCCAACGTTTCGTTGAGTAATCCCGCCACCAGCCTGCTCACCGGCGAGACGGTCTCAGCGCCCATCAGCGTGGCCAGCATTACCGCGCTTTCCCAAAGCAATTACAAGCTGCCGGTGAGCTATCAGTTCAGCGCCGGCGTGGAACACCAGTTCGGCACCGCTACCGTGTTGTCGGCCACCTATGTCGGCAACCAGAACCGCCATCAGTTCGCCTATCAGGACATCAATCTCCCGGCCCAATCCCTGCTGCCGGCTTTGATCCAGGGAACCGTGGCGTATAACACGGTTCTGCCCTACCAGGGCTACCACTCCATCAACATGGGCGAGGACGGAGAAAACTCCCATTACAACGCCATGCAGTTGAGCGTGCATTCGCGGATGGGAAAAGACCTGCAGTACGCGGCGGCTTACACGCTTTCGCGTTCCATGGACCCGGCCGAAAGCTTCGGTGGGGACAACACCAACGTCTACAACCCATACAACCTTCGTTACGACTGGGGTCCGTCTCAGGTGGATGCCACCCACATCATTGCAGCCAACTTCGTTTACGACCTGCCGATCTTCCGGACCACTGGCAATCGCCTTGCGAAAACCGTGCTGGGAGGCTGGGAATTGTCGGGCATCTGGACCTTCCAGACCGGCTTCCCGCTCCAGATCACGCTGAACGGCTCGCAGAGCAGCAACGGCCTGGCAATCGGAACCAACCGGCCTGACTTCAACGGAACCGCCAGCTATCCGAAGGTGTCGGGCGGGTTGTGGTTTGACCCGGCGGGCTTCTCGCTTCCAGCGCTCGGGGCCTGGGGCAACCTCGGCAAGGGCGTCATTCGCGGTCCCGGACGCGACAACTGGAATATGTCGCTGTTCAAGGACTTCATGATCAGCGAATCGCGCGGCACAAAGTTCGAGCTTCGGTTCGAAACTTTCAACACGCTGAACCACACGCAATTCAATGGCGTGAGCACCGGCGCGAGCTTCGACTCTAACGGCAAGATCAACAACAACTTTGGGCAAGTGACTTCCGCCTGGGATCCCCGGGAACTGCAGCTTGCCGGGAAATTCATTTTCTAAACCTGTACCCTTCCCACCCGCGCCACTGGTTCGGCGCGGGTGGCCTTTTTCTGTCTTCCGTCCCCGCGCGTTCGATAATGCAGACAGCGTGACTCTCGTCCGCATCTTCATCGCTGCCATCGCCGTCGCCTCCGCAGCAATCTTCCTCGGAGCCTCTTCGTCTCCCCCCGCTGCTTCCACTCCCGTCTTCAACGACATCACGAAGCAGGCCGGCATTCAGTTCGTCCACTTCAAGGGCAATAAAGGCGTCGCCAACATCATGGAAGAGGCCGGCCCGGGCGTCTGTGTGGCCGACTTCGACGGCGACGGCTGGTCCGATATCTACTTCGTAAATGGCCGCGATCTCTACGGCCGCGGGCTCCCCGCGCGCAACGCTCTCTATCGCAATAACCGCGACGGGACGTTTACCGACGTGACCGAAAAGGCCGGCGTGCCCGGCACTGGATTCGGCCTGGGATGCGTCTGGGGCGACTATGACAACGATGGCCGGCCCGACCTCTACGTCACCCAGTACGGGAAGAACATCCTCTATCACAACAACGGCGACGGCACGTTCACGGACGTCACCGCGAAAGCGCACGTCGATGGCACGGACTTCGGGACCATGCTGCATCTGGCGGCCACTTTCTTCGACTATGATCGCGATGGCCTCCTCGACCTCTATGCCAGCGGCTACGTCGAGTTCGGCCCGGATGCGAAGCAGACCTGCATGATCAACGGCGCCGAATCGAGCTGCCCGCCCAGCGCCTATCGGGGTACGGCGGCCGTGTTGTATCACAACAATGGCGATGGTACCTTCACCAACGTCACCAGGGCAGCGAAAATGTATCAGCCGAACGGCAAAGTGCTCGCGCTGCTCGCCTCCGATTATGACAACGACGGCTGGCCCGACCTGTTCGCCGCCAACGACGGCATGGAGATTTACCTGTATCGCAACCAGCACGATGGAACCTTTGCCGAGTCGGCAATGAACGCGGGCGTTGCGCTGACTGAGGACGGCGGCACGATGGCCGCCATGTGTCTTTCCGTGGGCGATTACGACAACGACGGGCTGCTCGATTTGTATGCGTCCGATTTCCAGGACGCGCCCCATCACCTCTGGCGCAATCGCGGAGGCGGGATGTTCGACGAGGTGAGCCGCCAGGCGGGGATAGCAGCAATTACTTCACAGTTCCTCAGTTTCGGCGGCGGCTTTCTTGACTATGACAACGACGGCTGGCTCGATCTGTTCATCGCCAACGGCCATGTCTACCAGGGCGTGGAGCAGTCCACCGAGCACGGCCATTACCGGCAGATCAATCTGCTGTTCCACAACGAGCGCAACGGCAAATTCAGCAACGTGACGGCGGATGCGGCAGCGTCGGGAAACGGCTTCAGCAACCCGCGGCTCGGACGAGGCGCGGCATTCGCGGACTTCTTCAATGACGGTCACGTGGACGTCGTGGTTGGGAACAATGACGACCCGGCCACGCTGCTGCGGAACACCAGCGGGGGCCGGCGTCACTTCGTCAGCTTCAAACTGATGGGAGTGAAGAGCAATCGCGATGCGCTGGGCGCGCGCATCCGAATCAACGCCGGGGGCCTCAAACAGATCCGCGAAATTGCCGCCGGCGGAAGCTACATGTCGCACAACGATCTTCGCGCCCATTTCGGCCTCGGCGCGAGCGCGCGCATCGAAACGGTGGAAGTAACGTGGCCGAGCGGATTGCGGCAGCAGTTCCGCAACGTGAAGGCGGACGAGTTCTATCTCATCGAAGAGGGAAAACCCGCGATCCGTAAGGAGCCGATCGAGCGAAAGTAGAGCGGGCTTTCAGCCTGCATATCGCCCTACTGCGGCAATTCCGGGGGCTTTCCCGAAATGTCCTTTACCGTGTCCTCCTTCTTCTCGTGAAGCTGCCGTACGGCCGCGAATTCAGCATTGGCATCAGCCGTTCGGCCGAGGCTCTTGTACACGCGCGCCAGACGGTAATGGGCGTCCGGCTGTGAAGGATCCAGCCGAATCGCCTCCCGCAGCTCCCGCACGGCGCGATCCCGTTGCGGCGTGTCCGACAGAACGATGCCAAGGTCGAGATGAGCGATGCGAATGCCCGGCTCGAGCTTTACGGCTTTCTCGAGCAAAGGCAGCGCCGTTTTTGCATCGTTGCGCCGGATAGCGACGTCGCCGAGCCAGGCCATGGAGCGGGCCGATGCCGGGTCGTGCGCCAGCTCGATGCGGAATTCGCGTTCGGCGTCATCGTCCTGGTGGTGCGCCCAGTGGATGTAGCCCATGGCGAAGTGCAGACCCGGTTCGGAGGGCGATTTCTCGGCCGCCTGCTTCAGTTCGGCAATCGCATCGTCCGGACGAGACAAACCGTCCAGCGCCTCGGCCATCAGGACGTGCGTGCCCGGAGAGTCAGGCTGGTTCCGTTCCAGCCACTCGAACTGCTTCATGGCTTTGTCATACTGCTTTGACCACAGCAGGCTCTGGGCCAGATAAAAGTGAAGCTGCGCGTTTGCGGGATCGGCGTCCAGCGCTGCTGCCAGGCCTTCGGACGCCTCCTGAAACTTCCGCGCGCCGTAGCAGCTCATGCCCAGCAGCGTCTCGGCCTGCCTGTTCTTCGGTTCGAGGGCAAGGACGGCGCGGAAAGGCTCGATGGCTTTGTCAAAGCGGCCCTGCTTGAACTCCGCGAGGCCGAGGTTGAGCTGGATCTGCGGAATCTTCGGATCGATCGCCAGCACCTTGCGGTAACACTCGGCAGCGCCGCCGTACTGGCCGGCGTGCGACAAAGCGATGCCGCGCTGGGCCAGTGGATTAATGTCAGCCGGACCGACTGCCGGAAGATCCCGGCATCCCCCGCCGTCGCTTGCGAATCCGCGGTAGCTGAGGCTGAGAAGCAGGAGAACTGTCTTCATGCTCAGCTTCTATCTTCCTACGCTTTGTAGAGCAGGCTTTTAGCCTGCATTGGGCCCGGCGGTCTACTGCTTCTCGTAAACCTCGTGCAGCTTCTGCTCGCCCTCAGGACCTTTCTGGATGCCCTCGCGCACTATTGTTTTTCCGTCCGCGGACAGGCTCAGGCGCCCGCTTTCCACGAGGTCGCCGTCCGACGATTTGACTTCCAGCACCAGTGCCGGACCATCCCAGTGCGCCGTGGCAACGGTTCCGTTCTCGCCCGGCGAGGGCTTGTTGTCGGTTGTGAATTCCTCGGTCTGGTCAAAACTGTTGCCGTCGGCGACGCCGCTTGCCGTGTACTTGAACGAAGGGTCCTTGTGCTCCACCACGACCGTAAGCTCCGTAATCGGTCTGCCGCCCATCTCCGATTTGGCCACATTCAGTTTCCAGGTTCCTGAAAAGTTCGGTTTGGAGTCGGCGCGAAGAGAAGGGCCGGCGAGCGAGGCGACGGCCAGTGCAAGCAGGGGTAATGTGAGTTTCATGCTGTACACTACGAAGGCGCCGTGGGCCTGGTTCCCTCGTCCCGGAGGTCTACTGCTTCTCGTAGATCTCGTGGACTTTGGCCTCGCCGTCGGGACCTTTCCGGACACTTTCGCGTACAAACGTCTTCCCGTCCGCGGACATACTGATTCGGCCGCTCTCCAGGACATCGCCGTCAGCCGACTTTATTTCAATCGCCAGCGCGGAGCCGTCCCAGTGCGCCGCTGCAACAGTCCCGTTCTCTCCCTGGGCGGGCTTGTTGTCGGTGGTCAGCTCCTGGGTCTGGTCGAAACTGCTTCCATCATCGGAGACGCCGCTCGCCGTGTACTTGAACGATGGGTCCTTATGCTCCACGACTACGGTAAGTTCCTTGATCGGCCTGCCGCCCAGCTCCGATTTGCCCACATTCAGTTTCCAGGTTCCGGTGAAGTTCGGGTTGGAGTCGGCGCGAACTGAAGGGCTGGCGAGCGAGGCGACGGCCAGGGCGAGCAGGGGTAACGTAAGCTTCATGCTTTACACTACGAGAGCGCCGCGGGCCTGGTTCCCTCGGCGATTGGGTCTATTGCTTTTCGTACACCTCGTGGATTTTGGCGTCGCCGCCCGGCCCTTTGTTCATGCCCTCGCGCACCACGGTTTTCCCATCCGCGGACATGCTCAGGCGCGTGTTCTCGATCACTTCGCCCGCCGGCGATTTGGCTTCGATCACCAACACCGGACCGTCCCAGTGCGCCGTAGCCACTGTGCCGTTCGCGCTCTCGGCGGGTTGGTCATCGGTGGTGATTTCCTCCCTGTGTTCGAAGTTCTTGCCGCCGGCCACTCCGGTCACGTCGTATTTGAACGAAGGGTCCTTGTGCTCGATCACCAGCGTGAGTTCTGTGATGGGCCGTCCGCCGAGATCGGATTTGGCGACGTTCAGCTTCCAGGCGCCCGTGAAGTCCGGTTTGGACTCGGCGCGAAGCGGCGGGCCGGCCAGCGACGCCATAGCCAGGGCGAGCACGGACACGATGAGCTTCATGTCATTCCCCCGCGTACTCGAGCACCACGATAGTCACATCGTCGGCGGGAACGCCGCCTTCGAGAAAGGCCTCCAGCGCGCGCTCCAGCTTATGCAGCAGAGTGATGCAGGGCGCGTCCAGGTTCTCGGCAATCACCCGTTCCAGCGCCGCATTTTCAAAGAACTCGCCGTCGCCATTCTCCGCCTCGGTGAGGCCGTCGCTGAACAGCACCACGCGATCGCCAGGCGCGAGCTGAACCTGCTCCTCCTCATAGGCGCCGATGTCCAGCAATCCGAGCGGAAGACCGGTGCTTGCCAGGCGCAGAACATCCCCGTTAGCCCGCACCACGCAGGGGCGCGGATGGCCGGTATTCACCCAGCGCAGGAGGCCGTCGCGGTTCAGCGTGCAATAGAAGACGGTGGCGTACTTCTCTCCTCCGGTGCGGTCATTCAGGAAATGGTTGACGCGCGCCATCATGTCCGGCATCGCGAGCTCGCCGGACAACAGAAACGCGCCCTGCAGCAGCGACGCCAGCAGCGCTGAGCTGATGCCTTTTCCGGAAACGTCGGCCACCACGATGGTCCACGCATCGGCCCCGGTGTGCCGGAAATCGTAGTAATCGCCGCCTACTTCACGCGACGGAATGGATGAGCCCGCGGCGCGGAACCAGCCCTCGCAAGGAAGCTCACGCGGCAGCAGATCCGCCTGAATGCGCCGGGCGACGTTCAGCTCCTCCTCCAGCCGCTGTTTCCCGCGCTCCTCTTCCAGCAGCCGCGCGTTTTCGAGAATTGTCGAAGCTTCCAGCGCCAGCGTCTGCAGCAGTTCGCGGTTACCCGCCGAGAGATCGGCCTGCACGCTCCGTGAATCGAGATAAAGGAGCCCGACCGTGTCGCTTACCGAAGTGATCAGCGTCTCCTGTACCGACCCGGCGCGCACGCGTACCAGAGGCACGCAGACCACGCTCCGCAACTCCAGATCCGCCACCGACATCTCCGGCCGGACGCCCTGCTGCTCCAGTGGGTCGAACGTCATGGACAGCAGCTCGCGACGCGTGCTCAGGGCGCGGTGGATCACCGACGTGGGGACCTGCAGATCGCGGTCGGTGAGGGGAGCGCCAAAACGATCGCGGGCAATGGAGACACGCAGGTCCCCGGCTTCGCGCAGCAGAAGAAAGCCACGATCCGTGGCGGTGATGGACAGCGCCGCATCCACCACGGAACTGAGCACGTCATCGATGGAAAGCGAGCTCTGCAGGGCGCGAGCCACCTCCACCAGCGCGCGCAACTTGCCGAGGCTGCCGGACGCGGGCGGCGCGGCCGAAGAGGGAGGGACGGAGATCTGCTCCAGAATCCGGTGCATCTCGTCCTCTTCCAGCGTGAAGATCAGCCGGTACGAATCGGCAAAGCCGAACTCGATGCGGTCGGAGTTGGCCAGCCGCTGCTTGCTCGCCTTCTGGCCATTCACATACAGCCCATGACGGCTGTTCAGGTCCTCTATGTAGTAGTGGCCGTTCTCGGCAGTAATGCGAGCGTGAGTACGCGAGGCGCGATTATCGCGGATCACCAGGTGATTGTCGGCGTGCCGGCCGATCCGGAACGGAAGGGGCGTGATGGGGACGCGCGTGCGATGGCCTGACGGCGTGATCACCACCAGGCCCGCGGTGCGCACCGCCTCGCTGGATTGCGGCGCCGGCGGCATTAGTGCTTGCGGGCGCTCCTGCCGGTGTCGGGCATGGTCTCGGGCGCCACGGCCGCCACTTCCTGAGCGCGCAGCTTCTGGCAGTGCGAACAGTATCCGCCTACTTCGGTTCGCGCCAGCAGGATCTGAAACCCGAAGTGCTCCTCAATCTGCTTTCGGAGCTTGTTCAGCGGCTCGCCGAAGAACTCTTCCACACGGCCGCAGCGCAGGCAGATCACGTGCGCGTGCTCGCCCTTCATGCGGGTCTCGTAGTAATGCTGGTCGCCGGCGTGGTGCATCAGATCCAGCTCGTCCACCAGGCCGCCGTTCTTGAGCATCTTCAGCGTGCGGTATACGGTGACGCGATTCAGCTTCGGATCGCGCTCTCTGGCGAGCTGATACAGCTGCTCAGCGTCCAGATGCTCGCCCGAAGCGTCGATGAGATCGAGCAGGATCTGGCGCTGCCGCGTCAGGCGCACTCCGCGCTGCCGGAGCGAGTCGCGGATGCCCTCCGGATGAGTGTTCGTATTTTGCTTCCGCTGCAAATCATGAGCGTAGCATGCATGTGGGGCAGGCGCCTCGCCTGCGCCGGGCCCCCGGCCCGGCTCAAAAGAAAATGGCCCGGCGGAAAACCGGGCCATTGTTCCTGACTGCGCGGTCTGCTTACGAGTGGGCTACCACAAGGTCGTTGTCCACCGAGAACACTCCGGACACGCCGTTGGCGCGAATCCCGGCCATGTTCCTGTCCATCTGGCTTCCCACAACCCCAATCAGCTTCACGTGGCCGTTGTTCACAACGATGTGAATCGTGGGATTAGCGCCCATGGCATACCGGTACAGGCCGCCAAACCCGAAAATCGCGCGATATTCGGCCATGCGAATGCGGTTATCCAGGGGCGAAAGCGGCAGCACGTTGATGTTGTTGACGACGTTCTCCACGCCCTCGATGTGCTT
Organism: uncultured Acidobacteriota bacterium; assembly: GCA_963780655.1. GTDB lineage: Bacteria > Acidobacteriota > Terriglobia > Bryobacterales > Bryobacteraceae > CAWACP01. Next base: position 310,609 of record CAWACP010000006.1, read on the forward strand.
CACTGCCCGGGCTGCGTCATCTTTCAGCCACGGCCGGACCACGTCGCCCGTCAGGTACACCGTGTTGCCTTCCACCTTGTACCCGAGGTCGTCAAAAATCGTGTAATACGGCAGCATCACCAACTCGTGGCGGACCCGCTCGGTAAGCGGCTTCGGCGCGCCCGTGTTGGCGAATACAGGAGCGGCGGCGAGGGCCACGGTTGCGATCCCCAGCGCCACATTCCTGAGTACCTTGTTCATGTCCAATTCTCCTCACTTGTTTGGATGGAGGCCGCGAGACCGGGGGTTCCATCTGTTACGTTCTTTTACGGCTGCCGTGGGGCAGGATTGTATCCTGCGGCGGGATTGTATCCCGCCTGGCCCGATTCTGCCGCACGAAAATCAGCAGGAATCCGATCACTTCCGCGCTGAATATCGCCGCGCTTTTCCGGCCGCCAACATCCATGAGCAGTTCCTCGTCGAGGATGTCCCAGGCCCGCTGGCGCCTCGCCCGCGTCCGCCGCCTCGAAGCCGAGGTGGTCCGCGCCCTCGCCAAGGCGCTCATTGGCAACACCGCCGACAAGCAATTAACCGAAAGCGCGGGTGCCTCCGACCGGGCCGTCGACAAGCTCATGGACAAGCTCATCGCCCTCCCGTCGAGGTGGCCGCGCTACACGCCCGAACCGAACGAACCCATTTGTCACTCGGTGGGGCGGACGCCCTCGTCCGCGGCCGACCCCCCGGTCGGCCTTCTTTCCCCCGCCGGTCCCCCGCCGCGATAGAATGTAACTGGTGCTGTTGCCCTCCACATCGCGACCCTCCCTGTTCGGTTCCGACTGATTCCGCTCCATCTGTATCCGTTCATTCCGCCGGCGCTTGTGGAAACACGCGGCGGCGGTAACCCATCCCACAACTGAATACAGCAGGAGAATTCCAATGATCGGAACGGAACTGGATCGCCAGGATCTGCCGGCGATTATTACGGGGTTGCCGGGCCCCCGCGCCCGCGCAGTCATGAAACGCGATGCGGCGGTGTTATCGCCATCGTACACGCGCTGTTATCCACTGGTGGTCGAAAAGGGCGAGGGCGCAATTGTCGAAGACGTGGATGGCAATCGCTTCCTCGACCTGAACGCCGGCATCGCGGTTTGCTCCACCGGACATTGTCATCCGCGGGTGGTGGAAGCCATCCGCCGCCAGGCAGGCACGCTGCTGCACATGTCCGGCACGGACTTCTATTACGAGAACATGGTGACGCTCGCCGAGCGGCTGGCCCGTACTGCGCCGGGAAGCGTTGAGCGCAAAGTCTATTTCGGCAATTCGGGTACGGAGGCGGTGGAAGCCGCCATGAAGCTGGCTCGCTATCAAACCGGCCGCGACAAGTTCATCGCCTTCTATGGCGGTTTCCATGGCCGCACCATGGGCGCGCTCTCGCTGACCGGGAGCAAGGTCGTCCAACGGCGCGGCTTCGGGCCGCTCGTCCCCGGCGTATATCACGCGCCCTACCCATATCCATACCGCTTCGACGGCAGCGCCGGCGATTCTGTCCGGCGCACTCTCGAGACTATTGAGCAGATGTTCCGCTCGACCGTCCCGGCCGAGGAGGTGGCGGCATTCGTTGTGGAGCCGCTGCAGGGAGAAGGCGGCTATGTGGTCCCCCCGAAGCAGTTCTTCGCCGAACTGCAGGAGCTCGCCGCGCGCTACGGAATTCTCACCATCGCCGACGAGGTCCAGTGCGGCATGGGACGGACCGGCCGCATGTGGGCGTCGGAGCACTTCGATTTCGTACCCGATATCCTGACCAGCGCCAAGGGCATCGCCAGCGGTATGCCGCTTGGCGCCATGATCGCCCGCGCGGATCTCATGAACTGGCCGCCCGGCGCTCACGCCTCCACCTTCGGCGGGAATCCGGTGGCCGTTGCGGCCGCTCTGGCCACGCTTAATCTGCTGGAAGACGGCCTCGTCGCCAATGCCGCGCGCATGGGCGAGTTGCTCATGAGCAGTATGCGCGCGTGGCCGTCGCGGTTCCCGCACGTGGGCGACGTGCGCGGGCTCGGCCTGATGATCGGCATCGAGATGGTGAAGGACCAGAAGTCGCGCGAACGCGCGCCTGAGTTGCGCGACCGCATCGAAGACCTCGCGTTTCGCCGCGGGCTTCTGGTGCTGGGCGCGGGACCGAACACCCTCCGCATCTGCCCGCCGCTGATCCTCAGCGAAGATCAGTGCCGTTTCGCCATCGAAACGCTGGAGGCCTGCCTCACGGAGGTGGCGTAACATCGCGCCCCGCTCCTCGGTACAATAGAACTTCTATGGCATTACCGCAGGTTTTGCCATTCGGCCATGACGACTGATGCGCTCGCGCAGGACGCGTCCTTCGACATAACCGGGTGGAAGAAGGCGCTGGGCGGCGTTTTCGCCGTCCTGCTGGCACTGCTCTTCTTCATCTCGGGCGGGTGGAAACTCACCGACCCGTTCCTCTGGTCGCAGATTGTCGGTCAGTTCAAAGTGCCCTCGGAGATGGGGCTGCCGCTGGCGATTGCCGTCGGCGTGGGCGAGACATTCTGCGCGGCGTTGATCCTGGTCCCGCGGTTCCGCCGCTGGGGCAGCATCCTGATGTCGGTGATCCTCGTCGGCTTCATGCTGTACTTCGCCGTGAATTACGGCGCTCTTGCGGGCAAGGACTGTAGTTGTTTCCCCATCGTGAAGCGCACTGTCGGACCCGGGTTTTTCATCGGCGATTCCATCATGCTGGCGTGCGCCATTCTGGCGGGCTGGTGGGCCCGAAGACCATACGGCGTTCGCGACGCGCTCATTATTCTGGCGGCCATCTGCGTTTTTGCCGGCGTCTCGTTCGGCGTGAATGAAACGAGAGAGGGCGGCGTGCGGGCGCCCGCGACGGTCACGGTCGATGGCAAGCCGTATTCCCTCGAGCAAGGGCATATCTTCGTCTTCTTCTACGACCCCTCGTGCCCGCACTGCGAGGCCGCGGCGAAGCGTATGTCGAAGCTCGACTGGAAGGACACGACCGTGCTCGCGGTGCCGATCAACGACCCCCAGTGGGCCGCCTCGTTCCTGCACGATACGGGCCTGAAGGCGCTGACCTCCAACGATGTGAAGCCGCTCCGCAATGTCTTCAAGTTCGTCAATGCTCCATACGGCGTGGCGCTTAATCGCGGACGCGAGAAGGCGGCGGTGGGGAACTTCGACGAAAGCGAGCCGGCCCGGACGTTGCGCGCCATCGGCTACGTACGCTGACTCGCACTTCAGCAACAGGGGGCGGCTTGATTTGGGTGGGGCAGGCGCCCTCGCCTGCGGCGGGCGCCCCCGCCCGCCAGCTTACTTATGATCGCCCTTGACGGCCGCTCGCTTACACTCGAACAGGTGCGCGCCGTCGCCCTGCGCGACGAGCAGGTGTCCATTGCGCCCGAAGCCACCGATCGCATGCTCCGCTCGCGCGCGGTGGTGGAACGCCTTGCCGCCGGCGACGATCCCGTATACGCCGTGAACACCGGCGTCGGTTTGCTGGCCGATGTGCGCGTGCCCGCCAATGAACTGGAACAGCTGCAGCGCAACGTGGTGCGCTCGCATGCCGCGGGCATCGGCGATCCTCTCCCTCGCGCCGACGTGCGCGCCATGATGCTGATCCGCGCCAACGTTCTCGCGGCCGGCTTCTCCGGCATTCGGCCGCTCATCGCCGATCGTCTCTGCGATCTGTTGAACCGGGGTGTCACGCCGATTGTCCCATCGGAGGGCAGCGTGGGCGCAAGCGGCGATCTGGCGCCGCTGGCTCACATCGCTCTCGTGCTGATCGGCGAAGGCGAGGCCGATTACGACGGGCAGCGCCTCAGCGGGGGCGAGGCGTTGAGGCGTGCCGGCATAGACCCCGTGACGCTGGCTTCGAAGGAAGGCATTTCGCTGGTCAACGGCACCCAGGCCATGCTCGCCGCGGGCTGCCTGGAACTGGCCGAGGCCGAAACGCTGGCTGCCTCGGCCGACGTGGTCTGCGCCATGACGCTCGATGCCCTGCGCGGAACTCCCCGCGCGTTCGACCCCCGGCTGCACGCCACGCGGCCTCATCCCGGACAGGCGCAAAGCGCGGCGCGGTTGCTGCAACTGCTCGAGGGCAGCGAGATTCGCCAGTCCCATATCACCTGCCGGCGCGTGCAGGACGCCTACTCGCTCCGCTGCGCGCCGCAGGTGCACGGCGCGGTGCTCGATACCCTGGCCGAGGCGCGCCGCGTATTTGCCATCGAGCTGAATTCGGTCACCGATAACCCGGTGGTGATCGGCGACGAGATCATCTCGGGCGGCAATTTCCATGGCGAGCCGCTGGCGTTTCAGCTCGATTACCTGGCCGTCGCGCTGACGGCTCTTTCAGGCATCTCCGAGCGGCGCATCGATCGCCTGGTGAACCCCGCGCTGAACGAGCATCTGGCGCCATTCCTGACCAACAATCCCGGGCTCGAATCGGGCTTCATGATGGTGCAGGTCTCCGCGGCCGCTCTGGTGGCCGAAAACCGCGTACTCGCTTATCCGGCATCGACGGGATCCATCACCACCAGCGGAAACAAGGAGGATTTCGTCAGCATGGGCATGACCTCCGCGCTTAAACTGAAGCGGGTGGTACGCAGCACGCGCCGGGTGCTCGCCATCGAGCTGCTCACCGCCGCGCGCGCTCTCGATCTGCTGCGGCCGTTGAACTCCAGCGCGCCGATCGAGCGCGTTCGCACATCGCTGGCCGGCATCTGCCCGCGCTGGACCGGCGACCGCCCCTTCACCGCCGACATCGAGCGCGCCGCCGACTGGATCGCCGCCGGAGGTCCGCTACGGCAGCAGTAGAGCAGGCTTTTCAGCCTGCAATTTGGAAGCGCCCGCAGCCTGAGACGCTGCGCGACACTGAACTCATCCCCGTGGGGCAGGCCATCGGTGTTTGTGGCCTGCCGGCGTTTCCGAGCCGCGACCGCGAGGGAGCGGTTGCACGGCGCGGAAGATTCCTCGCGGGCTCCTACTCAGCGACCGTGTACAGTGTCGGCCAATCTTCAATAACCATGCGTGGCCACGCGGGCTTTGCGCACGCGGGTCCAGTACCACCAACGCTTCCGCTCCGCGGGCAGATGAGGGTCGCGAGCCTGGGCAATGGCGCAGCGGAACACGTCTTCGCAGCACGGGTCGTGCCGCTCGCCGGTGATGGCCCAGATGCGCTCGCAGGGATCGAGCAGGGCCGCAGTGTGCTTCTCCAAGGCACGTCAGTCGATCAGGCGTTGGACGAACTGGATGCACGACGGAACTTCGTGCGGAAACAGATCTCGCGACCAGCGTCAGCCTGAAAAGAGCAAGGCCCGGGGAATCCCAGTCGAGAAATGCCCACCGCGGACCGCGCGGATCGCCGGGAGAGGTCGGCACTCCTGGACGGAGCACTCGCTTTGATCGATTTGTTCCAACGCTGGAGTTTTCCGTTCGATTGCGGATAATGCGGCGACGTGCGCACGTGGGTCATGCCGGAAATCCGGATGAACGCCTTGAAGTCGAGCCTGTCCTACTGCTGGTGGTTCAGTGAAACTCTGGAGCCGGAACACGGGCAGATGCGCTGGCACAAGGCGGCGATTGAAGTTCCAAATCCGCGTACACGACGAGCCCTTGAGCGTGTGCCCGAAGGACTTGACGACTGAAAGCCGCACAAACGGTCGATCCGCTGGGCGCACCGGGCTGTAAGGCGGGGGGCACTGGTTCGAGTCCAGTCGCGCCTACAACGACCTATCCTGTTCTCGGGAACTCGATGATTCGGCCGCTCGACAGGCCGACTCCGAGAGCTTCCCCGACTTTCTCGGCGAGGGCGGTGACGGTGTAAGGCTTTTGCATGAAGCCGGCTACCGAAGCGGACGCAAAGCCCTTACGCGCGTCCTCCTCCGGATAGCCGCTGCTGATAATGATCTTCATGTTCGGGTACTTGTTTGCCAGAATCGGCGCCAGCTCATCCCCGCCCATGGACGGCATGGCCAGATCGATCAGCGCAACGGAGGGCAGGGAGGGAGCATTGGCCAGCAACTCCAGCGCGTCCTTGCCGTTGCTCGCTTCAAGGACCGCATAGCCGCAATGCCTCAATGTCATGCACGCCAGCTTGCGAACCATCTCCTCGTCATCCACCACGAGAATGGTCGAGTATCCACGATGCTGTTCGCGCGGCGCTTCCGATTCGGGCTCCCTCGTCCGCGTCTTATTAGAGGCCGGGAGGAACACCCGAAAAGTCGTTCCGACGCCCGGTGAACTTTCGACGTCGATGAAGCCTCCGCTGGCGCTAACGATTCCGTGGACGGCTGCCAGACCCAGGCCGCGGCCCGTGAACTTAGTCGAGAAGAACGGATCGAAAATATTCGAGATCGTGGCGTCGTCCATCCCCGTGCCGTTGTCCCGCACTTCGAGGCTGACATAGGCGCCAGCGGCGACATCGTAGGTTGTGGAATGCCGCAGGGCCACGTCGGGCGTAACCTCGCAATGTCCAGTCGTGATTTCTATCCGCCCGTCCTGCTTTGGTGGCGTAGCCTCCCCTGCATTGATGACGAGATTCATCAGGATCTGCTCAATCTGGCTGGGGTCCGCTTCGACATAAGGCAGGTCCCTGGCAAGATTAGAACAAATGGTCAGCCGTCTGGGAACCGATGCAGCCAGAAGCTCCTTCGATTCGGATACGAGTTCCGTGAGGTCTACCAGCTTCGTGATGGTATGGCCCTTTCCCGCATACGCCAGCAATTGCTTCGTCAGACTGGCGGCCTGTTCCGACGCGGAGAGGATTCCCTGAGCGTGTTCGCAGGATGAGCACTCGGAGAGGGCGGCGCTGGCATTCCCCATGATGACAGTCAGCAGATTATTGAAGTCGTGGGCAATACCCCTCGCCAGGAGCCCGATGCTCTCCAGCTTTTGTGTGTGCCGCAGACGCTCTTCAGCGTACCTGCGCCCGGTAATCTCCATGCACCCGCCGACTAAGAGGACGGCACGGCGGTGTTCGCCGTCGCCTTCGAAAAAGACCCGCCCGTGTGATGCCACCCAATGCACTGAGCCATCCGGCCACACGACACGGAACTCCTGGTCGAACAACCCGCCAGAGGCGCCGGATATCGCCTGCCTTACGGCTTTGGTGGTGGCGGCCCGGTCATCCGGATGAATTCGGGCGATGGCCTCGTGGTAATCGATGCGACCTCCCGTCGAAATGCCGAAAATGGCATCGCACCGACCATCCCAGGATCCGCTGTCGCCGTCGAAGCGATACTCCCACGCGCCCATTTCCGCCGCTTCCAGAACCAGATGTAATTGCTGGTTCATCTCAGCCAACTGGCTCGTCCGCTCGGCTACCGTGGAGGCCAACGTATCTTTGACGAATTCCTGTCGTCTCAGGCTTTCCCGCATCTCATGCACGACTGCATTCCGTCTGCGCACCAGAATCATGCCGACCAAAGCAAGAACCGCCACGACTCCCGACATCATCTCAACCCGTTCTGTCCGGTGAAAATCGGCGAGCGCTTCACTGCTGTCCACCCTGGAAACCAGAACGCTGTCTATCGACGGAATCTTCTGCATCGCAGCCATCACGCCGTCTCCCCGATCGTCAAAAAACTGGTCGAAGACAACGCGGTCTTCAGTTGCTGAAGCAGCAGCCCTGATCAACGTATCCGGCGCATGAATGCGGTCCGAGAGTCCCGCCGCTCCGTTTCGGCGCGGCGATTTGTAGCGCTCCTCAACATCCGGTAACCGCAGGAATATTGTTTCGCCCGTACGCGTGGGGAGCCTGGGGAGGAGTAGTGGAAGAAGCTCCCGAGAAAACGGATCGAGAATCGCTACAGCACCGACAGGGCGCGGCGCATTCAATCCGGGGGTTGTAATGCCAGAAAACACCGGCATCATGAAGATAAGGGACAGCTCGTGTTCGGGGCTCCGGGCTAACGCGACTGAATAGTGCCCGCTTCGAATAACCGATCCAAACGTCTGCGCAAACGCGGGGCTCCGAACCACCGTGCTCCATGACGAAGAGTCAGTCGCGTTTAGCGCGACCCGCCCTCGATCGTCGAGTAAATAGAGCGCGGCATACTCATAGACTCTTCTGTAATCGTCGAACAAATTCAAAACGTGCTCTTGCAGAGCGCTACGCGGGAGAGACTTCGAGTTTCCGTCGGTTCCTGCGAGCAACAATTCCCTGATGGGAGCCAGGCGAGCCAGCACGTGGGCATCGTCCTGGCTCTGCTGAAGCGAACTCGTCAAGGTCCATGTAAGGTACCGCACCTCAGTGGACAGTTGAGATCTCCAGACGTTTAGCGTTGTTCGGTAATCGCGCTGAATTACGTACCCGATGAAGCCCGCGATCAGGGCTGTTCCGAAGACGAATGCGAGAATATCGGATCTGGAAAGGACACGGGTTCGTTCTGGAGGCGGAAGGGGCCGCAGTTCATCGGCTGAGTGGGCTTCTCTCATTTCCGGCTCCAGCTAGTCTGAGGCTACACCATTCGTTAGCCCTGCGTTTGCCGGGCCTGTTCTGTTTTCATTTGAAACAACTGCCGGACGGCCAATCCATCCCGCCGCGGGCATCAGCGACGTGCGAGCGAGTGCCCTGCATATCCATCGCAACGCGCCCCGAACGCCTGGTGGTCTAAAGTAATCTGCTTCGACGTTCGAATATATCAGTGAGACTCAAGCAGCTAACTGACATATGAAACGAATTCAGTCTTTTCGATTCCTGGTTCCCCTGCTGGCATTAATGACCGTCACCAACCCGCTGGCCCGACCCATCAAGGTCCCACCACCTCGACCGTCCGGAACCGTAATTGTCGACGTTCTGTTGGGCGTAATCACAAGTCTGTCGGCCACGTTGTAGCAGACGAATTCCGGCATGCCAGGCGGAACAGAAATTGACCGTTCCAGCGGAAGTGTTGCAGCTTCGCGACTGGAGATCTGGTAGGTATCGAGGTGAGTTCCGACCCGAGAGTTTTGTTCCGCAAGCGACAGTTCGCCGCGGAGATAATCGTGACCTGCGTGTGGTGGTATCTCCGATTCTCCCTGAGTCTGCGTGATGTCGAAGAGCTCATGATCGAGCGAGGCGTGGCCGTCGACCATACGACAATCTGGCGGTGGATCCAGAGATACGCGCCCGAAGTGCAGCGTCGCCTGCAAGGGCATCTGCGTACAAAAGGGTCAACCTGGCACATGGACGAAACGTTTGTGCGCGTCGCCGGCCGCTGGATGTACCTGTTCCGCGCAGTAGACACCGTCGGCCAGACGGTCGATTTCTATCTTTCCGAAACCCGTGACCGCCAAGCCGCGAAGAGCTTTCTGCAGCGTGTTCTGGCGAACCCGGATAACACAGCTCCGCATGTGTTCGTCAGGGACAAACTGCGCAGCTATCCCGCAGCGATCCGGGAAATGCAGAGCGGTGGAGAATTGCCTCGGCGATGTTGCCAACGAACTCGTCGCTACGCCAACAACCGTATCGAATCGGATCACCGGCATGTGAAGCGGCGCCTGCGGGCCATGCAGGGTCCGCGGACGGCTACGACCGCCGGGTTGGTGATTGCCGGAATCGAGGCGGTACAATGATTCGGAAAGGGCAGGTGCTGGGGATCACAAAAACGAACGTTCACGGTCAGGCGTGGATCTTTGGCGCCCTGTTCGGTCTCAACTAAGACCCGGGTGGATCAACACGCCCATGGCGCGCGTTCATGGCAGACTGTTGCAACACTTCAGCTCGTAGAGTTCGTGAGCGTCGCAGCGTGCTAGCTGCTCCACTGACCGGATGCCGAGCACCTCAAAATCGGCGATTGTCGCAGGCCCAACACTGCCGAGATCCTTCAGCAATCGTGTATCGGCCATACTGATTATTTACCACCATGCAAGCCGAATTGCTATGCTTCGATCGCCATTGCCGCGCCCGATTTCCCATCGATGCCGTCCTCTACAACTGTCCGCAGTGCGGCAGCCTGCTGGAAGCGGCTTTGACCGGTCCCCGGCCCGATGTGGCGGCGCTGAAGCAGACGTGGCGCGAACGGCGCATGTGCAACACGAAACTCGACCAGAGCGGCGTGTGGCGCTATCGCGAACTCCTGCCGTTCGACGATAGTCTGGCGCACGTTGTCTCCCTTCGCGAGGGCAACACGCCGCTGCTGGATGCCGGCCGTGCGGCCGGGTATGGCGGCCTCGACCGTCTCACCTTCAAACACCAGGGCTTCAATCCCACCGGATCGTTCAAGGACAACGGCATGACCTGCGGCGTCACCCGGGCAAGGCGTCTGGGGATGACGCGCGTCGCCTGCGTTTCCACCGGGAACACTTCGGCCTCCATGGCAGCTTACGCCAGTGCGGCGGGATTCGAGCCTGTAGTCTTCCTTCCCGAAGGCAACATCTCTTATGGCAAGCTCGCGCAGGCGCTCGAGTACGGCGCAAGGACGCTGCAGGTCGAAGCGAACTTCGACCAGATCCTCGCGCTGGTTCGCACCCTGGCGGACGAACTCGGAATGTATCTGCTGAACTCCATCAATCCGTTTCGCATTGAAGGCCAGAAGAGTATCGTCATTGAAATGATGGACCAGCTCGACTGGAACCCGCCGGACTGGATCGTGCTGCCCGGCGGCAACCTCGGCAATACGTCGGCATTCGGCAAGGCGCTGCGGGAACTGCATGACTTCGGTTTCATCCAGCGCATGCCGCGTCTGGCGGTGGTGCAGGCCGCGGGCGCGGCGCCGTTCTGGAGTCTGGTGAACGAAGGCGGCCCGTTCACCAGCGTCGCGAAGCCGGAAACGCTGGCGACGGCCATCCGCATCGGCGACCCCGTTTCCTGGCCGAAGGCGCTGGCCGAGATCCAGGCATCGAGCGGCGTGGTGGCGCGAGTCACCGAGCAGGAGATCGCTGATGCGAAGGCGCAGATCGGGCGCGCCGGCATCGGCTGCGAACCCGCGTCGGCTGCAACGCTCGCCGGCATTCGGCGCCTGACGGCTGCGGGAGTGATCGGCAGCGGCGCCAACGTGGTGGCCGTCCTGACCGGCAACCTTCTGAAGGACCCCGACTACATCTACCGCTATCACACCGGCGCGTTACAGGCGCCTGACGGAACGCCTGTTGCATCGACATTCGGTAATCAACCTGTAACCGTGCCCGCGGATGCCTCTGCAATTAGTAAGTTACTTTCCGGTAACTCGTGATTTCATCGACTTACATAACCTAACGCGCGCGAATTCAGACTTCGTAATGGAACGGTTCTGACCTTCATCCGTAATTCCTTGTGAAGGAGAATCATCTTGACGATGAGAACTGTTCTGTTGACGGCGCTGGCGTTTACCGGCGCGGCCCTTGCGAGCGCCAGCACTTACAACGTGGAAATACTGGAGGACCTGACCGTCCACGGCGCTCCCCTCAAGGCCGGCGAGTATCGGGTGGAAGTGGACGGCGACAAAGCCGTTTTCCATCACGGGAAGAAGACGACCGAAGCTCCGGCGAAGATGGAAACGAACGCCGGTAAGTTCCAGAAGACCAGTGTGCGCTACAACAATGCCGGCGGCGAGATGCGTCTCCAGGAGATCGATCTCGGCGGTAGCAACGTCCGCATCGTATTCGAGGACTGAGCGTGAACGTGGGGCAGGCGATCGGTTCTGGTCGCCTGCCACTCCGGGCCTGCCAAGGCGATACAATCCAATCGTGAACTGCGCCCATTGCAGCCAGCCGATTGATCCTGTCTTCGAGCAGGCCGCGGTTCGGGGTCTTCATTGGTACCACCTGTTGTGCAGCCCCGACTACCGCAGGTCTGCCGACGAATACTGGGCGGCGCGTCCCGATCAGATCCCCATGCATGCGCATCTGGTGGATAACTGGTCGAGCGGCGTGCATGATTTCCGCATATATTACTTCTTCAGCAACCTCGTCGATCCGAGCGAGAGCGAGCAGTATCAGGAAAGTACGCTCGCCGTTGTGCCGTTGCGCGTGCCAAAGCAGATGCTTCGCGAGCGGCAATACCGGGAGGCGATGGAGTTGCTGGCGACGCAGCTCGAATCCCTCGGCTTCACCGTGTACCGCAACTACCATAAGAACCAGCCCTGGGATAACTGGCGCTTCGAGGATCTGGAGGGCAAGGAAGCGAAATACCCGCCCGTGTATTCCGCTCGCGGCGATTCCGAGAGCGCCGTGGTGGCGGATGACGACGGCCGCCTGCACTGCGCGAGTTGCGGCGCTAAGCTGGGCCAGCTCCGGATGGCATAGCGGACGGTTACTTCGCCGCCACTTTCACCACGAAATAACTGAAGCTCCCACCCTGCCCGAGCAATAACTGGTGCGGCGTCCTGGGCGGAATGTGCACGACGTCCCCTGGGTGCAGCGACTGCTTTCTACCGTCCGTGATGGAATCTCCGCGGATCTCGCCGGCCGAGACAATCCTGGGATTGACGACCTCGCCCCCAACGATCAGGGTTGCGTTACCGGAGCGCACGACAAAGATGTCCGACCAGTTCTCATGCAATTCGGCGTGGCCATCGGCGGTGCGAGCTATCAGCATCAGGTTGTGATTCCCGTAGTCGGCCAGAGGGGCGCTGGCGAGCGCCTCGTGCTTCTCGCCCAGCCTCTGTTCAGTCGCACTCAGATCCGCGGCGGTCCAGCAATGGAAGCCCTCGGGCGCAGTCGCGGTCAGTGGAAACGCGAGGACGACAACCAGAAATGCCGCCTGGCTGAACCACTGTTTCATGCCGTCTTCACCCGCGGGATGCGCGCCTCCACCGGCGGCAGCGGCGGAAAGTCGGTGAACGGCTCGGCCTGATACCAGTAACCGACGCTGAAGAAGTTATCGCCGCGATCGTTGGCGTGGCCGTGCTCAATAGTGTGCCGCAGATAGCGTGAGAACGTCACCGGGTTATCGCCATGCCAGCGGTAGCAGCAGTAACGGCCGCCGGTTCGCTCGGCTGCGGCAATCAGAGGCGCGCCATAAAAATGATGCCCGAATGGCTGCGCGCCATCGCGTCCGCCGAAGTCCCAGCTCCCCAGGAAATAATCCTCGGACCCTGTTCCGTTGATGGCCGGCTTCGTTTCGTCGTCGACGAAGATCATCTCGTCGCCCTCGCCCCACCACCCGTCGGCGTTCTGCAGAACCCCCAGAGTCACGCCCATCAGGTGGCCGCGTCCCTTCGCCTCGCAAAACACGTAGTTGTTGCTTCCATCCAGATTCTTTCCGCCGGGGCTCGGCGTCGGCGTGCAGGGCGCCGCCTGCCGGTACTGCGCGTGGAAATAGAGCGCGTCATTTGGCAGTGCGCTCACGGTCTGGTAATCGATATTCGAGTAGAAGGCCCCCACGGCTTCCCTGCCCTGATTGGTTACCGTTATGCGCGCCGAGCGGCGGTACGGCATGGCGAAATAGCAGTTGAGCGATTTGCCGGGCGAGCAGGCCAGATACGCCGATTCGTAGATGACATACTGGGCCAGGTTCAGTCCAAAGAAATCGCCGATGGGCGTCTCCACGCTGGGCTTCTCCTGGCCGTCCCACCAGGCGCGCAGCACCAGTTCCTTCAGGTGATTGTCGCTGCGCGCCGCGATGGTGAACCAGATGTGCGTAATCACGCCGGCGCCCTGGGCGTTGAAGACTTCCAGTTCGCCGCCCGCGGGGATATGGCGCGCGTCGGCGTTGCCGCCGGTGCGATCCCAGGTGCCCTGCTTGAGCGACGTGTAGCGGAGCGCCCGGGCATAATGCGGCAGCGAAGGCGTGTCCGTGGCCGCGCCGCCGCCGGTGCTCTGCGCCTCGGCGGCGGAGCCGGCCAGCAGAGGCGATGCCGCAATCACGCCGCGCAGGAATCGCCTGCGCCCTTCCTGTTCCTGTCCCATGGCGGGATTATACTATTGAGCCGCGGGTTCGGACCTGTGACGCACCGCTCCCTCACGGTCGCGGCTCAGTTCAGCGCTTCAGAGCCGTGACCGTCAGGGAGCGGTACCGAATATTTCACACGCCCTCGCGGTCGCGGCTCAGTAACGCTACAATTCAGAACAGTGTCACTGGTAATAGTGGGATCAGTTGCTTACGATGCCGTGAAGACTCCGCATGGCAGCGTCGACCGTATGCTCGGCGGCGCCTGTACTTACATCGCTCTTTCCGCAGGTTACTTCACGAAGACCGGAGTGGTCGCCGTGGTCGGCGACGATTTCGCGCAGGAGGACATCGATCTCCTCTCATCGCGCGATATCGATCTGCAGGGGCTGGAGCGGACGCCCGGCAAAACGTTCTTCTGGTCGGGCGAGTATTCGGACGACATGAACGACCGGACCACGCTCGCAACCGACCTGAACGTCTTCGCCGATTTCCAGCCGAAGCTCCCGGAGGCGTACCGCAGCGAGCCGTACCTGATGCTCGGCAATATCCAGCCGGCGCTGCAGCGCTCGGTGCGCGAGCAGATGAACGGGGTGCGCCTCACCGGCGGCGACACCATGAATTACTGGATTCGCGACTACCGCGACGAGCTTCTCGAAACCATCCGCGACTGGGATTTCCTGCTGATCAACGACGCCGAGGCGCGCATGCTCTCGGGCGAGTACAACCTGCGGCGCGCCGCCAATGCCATCCTCGACATGGGTCCGAACACCATCGTGATCAAGCGCGGCGAATATGGGGCCATGCTGTTCCGCCGCGATTCATATTTCATCGTGCCCGGGTATCTGCTGGAAGAAGTGTTCGACCCGACCGGCGCCGGAGATTGCTTCGCCGGAGGATTCATCGGCTATCTGGCCGAGCGCGGCTGCGATCTGCGGAGCGGACACGCCGACCGGCGCGATCTCAGTCGCGCGGTGATCTATGGCTCCGTCATGGGCAGCTTCTGCTGCGAGAAGTTCGGAGTGGACCGGTTCCGCACGCTGACCCGCGACGACATTGAACGGCGCTTCTGTGAGTTCCGTGAATTCACGGAGTTCTGACGGGCGCGCGCACCTCCCGCTGGCGCTGGCCGCGCTCGCCGTTCTCAGCTTCGCATTCGTTGCGCTGGTCTCGGCCAATGGCTGGACGGTCTGGTATGGAGATGCTCAGGCGCACGTCAACATAGCGCGGCGCATTCTGGATTCACGCACCCCCGGATACGATCAGATCGGCACGGTGTGGCTTCCCCTGCCGCACGCGCTGATGCTGCCGTTCGTGTGGAACGACCGGCTGTGGAGCACCGGTCTGGCCGGGGCCATTCCCGCCGCGCTTTGCTTCA
This sequence comes from uncultured Acidobacteriota bacterium, assembly GCA_963780655.1. Lineage (GTDB taxonomy): Bacteria > Acidobacteriota > Terriglobia > Bryobacterales > Bryobacteraceae > CAWACP01. Next base: position 325,779 of record CAWACP010000006.1, read on the forward strand.
TCGCGGCAGGCGGCTTCCTGTTCGCGACGGTGCGCCGAGTGCTGGCGAGCAATGCGGCTGGATGGGCCGCCATAGCGGTGTTCGCGCTCAATCCCAACCTGCTCTATTTGCAGGCGACGCCGATGACCGAGGCGGCATTCCTGGCGTGCCTGCTCGCGCTGCTCTACGCCACCGTGCGCTTCGCCGAAACGGATTCGTACGCGGGGGCGGCATGGGCCGGCGTTATCGCCTCCATCGGAACGATGGCGCGCTATGAAGGCTGGTTCCTGCTGCCATTCGCGGCGCTATTCATCTTCGTGAAGGCGAGGTCGAACCGATTCGCCAAGGCGGCGCTGTTCTCGGTGCTTGCGGCAATCGGCCCTTGCTACTGGCTCGCGCACAACTGGTGGTACTTCGGGAATGCGCTCGATTTCTACAACGGCCCCGGATCGTCGAAGGACATTTACGAACGCGCGCTCCACAGCCCGCACGCGTTTCGTTATCCCGGCGATCATGACTGGGCGAAAGCTGCGTTCTACTTCCGCACGGCAGTGCGCCGGTATTGCAGGCTGGCGCCGCTGATTCTGGCCGCTATTGGGGCGCCCATCCTCCTGCTAAAAAAACATCTGTGGCCGATTCTGTTCCTGACGCTCACGCCCGCGTTCTATGTGTGGAGCATGGAATCGGGGAACGTTCCGATTTTCGTACCCGGTCTGTGGCCGAACTCCTGGTACAACACGCGCTACGCCACGGCTGCCCTGCCGCTTCTCGCGTTTGCAGCCGCGGGCGCCGTCGTGCTCGCGCCGGGCCGATGGCGCGGCATGACCGCAGCGGGAGCGGCGATGTTCGTCGCGGCTCCCTGGCTGGTCTATCCGTCTCCCGAGCACTGGATATGCTGGAAGGAATCGCAGGTGAATTCGGTGGCGCGGCGTGCGTGGACAGAGGAAGCAGCCAGAGTGTTGAAACATGAATACCGGGGCGGCGGAATCTTCACGACCTCAGGCGATATCACCGGCGTCTACGCGCGAGCCGATATCCCGTTGCGCGAAACGCTGAACGACGGCAACTTCCCGGCGTACGATCTCGCGCTGAAGCGGCCGGAGCGCTTTCTCGACGAGCGCTGGGCGGTGGGAATCGACGACGACCCGGTGACGAAAGCAGTGGCGCGGGCGAATCGGGAGCGAACCGTGTATCGACTCGTTCGAACCGTGACGGTCCCGGGCGCGCCGCCGGTGTACCTGTGGGTGCGAAAAACGACATGACTATTCCGTTCACCAAGGCGCACGGCGCGGGCAACGACTTTCTGCTCTCCTGGGTTGAGGACGTTCACGTTGACGATCTCCCCGCTGCGGCGCGGGCAATCTGCGCACGGCACACCGGCATCGGCGCGGATGGCTGGATGCTGGTCGAAGGCGCGTCCGAGGACGAGGATCTCGACGCGACGATTCGGCTGTTCAACGCCGATGGCAGCGAACCGGAGATGTCGGGCAACGGTACGCGCTGCGCCGCGGCGCTGCTGTATGCGGGCGGCCTCACGTACTCGGACAGCGTGCGCATCCGCACGGGCGCGGGCGTCAAGGAGCTGAAGCGGCTCGACGAACGCGGGCGCGAATACACGTTCGAGATGAACATGGGCCAGCCGCGGTCCTTTCCCGATCAGTTGCGAACGCAGATCCCGACAGCCGCCGGCACAGTGGAAGCAGCGCTGCTGGACCCCGGCAATCCCCAGGCGGCGATTCTGGTGCGCGAGTTTCCAGCGAACTGGCGCGAGATCGGCGCGGCCGTGGAGAGTCACCCGATGTTCCCGAACCGCACCAACGTGTCCTTCGTGCGCGTGATGGACCAGCACACCATTGACGTTGTGTTCTATGAGCGCGGCGTGGGCGAGACGATGAGCTCGGGAACGGGATCGACGGGCGCGGCCGCGGCGGCCATCCTGCGCGGGCTGGCGAAGAGTCCGATCCGCATTCTGACTCCCGCGGGGCCGCTGGAGTTTCGCTGGACGGATTCGGCATATCTGACCGGCCCCGCGGCGATCGTGGGCACAGGGGAGTATTATTTCGAGGGATGATGGCCGCACGGCGCGATAGGATGGGCGTTATGTGTCCAACGATTTGGGCGAAGTTAGCGCTGGTCCTGAGCGCTGCCGCCGTATTGACAGCGGGGGCCCCGATCCGGACGACACTCTGCGATCTCGTGAAGGAGCCCGAGGCGTTCGATGGCAAAGTGGTCGCGCTGCGCGCCGTGTATGCCGGCGACGCAGGGCTGATCGACGAAAGTTGCTCGGCGAAAGTTCGCGTGGACGCCTACCATGTGCTGGACGGGCTCACACCGAAAGATGGCCAGTACGCCTTCACGCGGCGCGGGGCCGGCAGCCCTGACGATCTCGCGTGGAAGCCGATCGAGACTCCTCGGGCGGTGCACACCAAAGCGTCGGACGATGCGTTCAGGGTGCTGTTGAAGTTGCCGGCGCGCAGCACGGTAAATGTGGTTGGACGGTTCGATTATTTCCAGACCCAGGCAGTAGCGGTGAGAACCGGGCCGGGCGCGAAACCGTCCACGCGCGCGGTGGGGGATGCGGACTCGCCCTTGTTGCGGCTGGTGGTCGAAAGGGCAACACCGGCGGGGGTGGCGGCGACAACGGCTGCAGAAGCGCCCCCTGCAGCACCAGGGCCGGTTGCGGGAGTCCCTGCCGCGCCGCCGTCAAAAGACGTCTCTGAAGACGAGGCGCGAAAGCTGGTCATGCTTTTTGCGGCGTCGCGCGGCCTGACCAAACTGCATGACTTCATGCTCGATGCCTACACGCTTCCTGTTCTTCCCGATTACTATCTGTTCGATGCGCTCTGGAACAATCCACAGCCCGGGGGCGTGATTGCGGCGCGTTTCGCGGTGGACCGGCGTACCGGCGACCTGTGGAATGCCAATCAGTGCGAGGCGCTGACTTCGCCGCTCATCAGGGGCGTTCAGCAGCAGATCCGTAGCCGCCTGGGGCTGACCTGGGCCGCCTACCAGAGAGCGCGCAGACCGGGTCCGCTGTGCCACGACGGCGCGCCGAAGGAGGGGAAAGAACAGGCGCACTGAAAGCCTGCAACCGCTCCCTCACGGTCGCGGCTCAGTCAGAGTTTCGGAGCCGTGACCGTGAGGGAGCGGTTGCCGAATGTATCAGCGCATTGGTCAACCGTTTTCGGAGCCGCCAGAAGCCGCTTTGTTCGGCTCCCAGAGCACTTCCGGGATTCCGAGGGCGTGATTCGCCCAGCGGCTCCAGACAAATAGAGCGTCACTGAGGCGGTTGAGATAGCGGATCGCCTCCGGCGCAATCTCTTCCGTGCGCGCGGCGGTGATCATGAGGCGCTCGGCGCGGCGGCAGACGGTACGGGCGATGTGCAGCTCGCAGGCCGCGCGCGATCCGCCCGGCAGCACGAACGATCGCAGCGGCGGCAGGGGCTCGTTCATCGCGTCGATCTCGCGCTCGAGCTGCTCGACGTCGGCATCGGTGATGCGCGCCTGTTTCGGATGCATGTCTCGCGGGAGCGTCGCCAGAGTGGACCCGAGATTGAAAAGCTCATGCTGCACGCGCAGCAGGATTGCGGCCAGAGAACTGAGGGCCGCTTCGGCCTGCGCGGAAACGTATGCCGTGCCGACGAATGCATTCAGCTCGTCCACCGTGCCGTAGCACTCGATGCGCGGCGAGTCTTTCGGAACCTTCTGGCCGCCGGCGAGGTGGGTTTCCCCGTTATCGCCCGTGCGGGTGTAGATGCGGTTGAGTGCGAGTCTGGGTTGGTCGAAAGCCGGGTCCGGCATGGAAGGTCAGACGAGCGGCACAGCAGCCGCTCGGGTCCGGCATGAGTGAGCTGCGTGCCGAACTGTCCATACACCATAGCAGATTCCGGCGGCGCCCGCGAAACCCGATAGAATCGGACTTCATGAACCAGTCCAGGTACCGTGCGTTCCCGATCTTTCTCGCGTTCCTTGCCATGGGCTTTGGCGACGCTGCCGGCCCGTTCGTCGGTCTGGCCCGGCAGCAGTTTCAGCTCTCGAACTTCGCCGCTCAGTTGATCACTTTCGCGGGATTCATCATGTTCGGCATTCTCTCGGTGCCGATGGGCGTATTTCAGGACAAGAAGGGCAAGAAATTCGTCCTGCTGCTCGGGCTCGGTATCATGCTGGCGGGTATACTTATTCCGACGATCGCGGGGCTGTCAACCTTTCCGGTTTTCCTGATCACCATCCTGCTCCTCGGCGCGGGCGCCACGACGCTGCAGGTGGCCGGCAACCCCATCATGCGTGATGTATCGGCGGAAGGAAAATACTCGCGGAATCTCTCGCTGGGCCAGTTCGTGAAGGCCATCGGGTCGCTGTCCGGTCCACTCATTCCGGTCATCGCGGCGCGTTACTTCGGCGCAAGCTGGAACGTGATCTTCCCCATTTACTCGGTCGCGGTGCTGATCACGATCATCGCCGTGCTGCCGTTGCGCGTGGCCGAGAAACGCTCGGCAGATCATCATCCCGCCACCTTCGGCTCTTCTGTTGCGCTGCTGAAGAACGGGTACATCGTGATGATGACGCTGGCCATCTTTCTCTACGTCGGCGCCGAGGTGTCGGTCAGCTCGGGCATTCCGCTCTACCTGAAAGATCGGTTCAGCATGGACATCAACAAGGTGGGGCTGCTGGGCACCGGGCTGTTCTTCCTGGCTCTGACCATCGGCCGGTTTTCAGGCGGCGTGATTCTGAACTGGATGAAGCCGCGAACCTTCTTCGTACTCACGTGCCTGCTCTCGATTGCCGGGCTGCTGGGCATGTTCGTGCCGGACAGATACGCGGCCGTGGCGAGCTTCTTCCTCATCGGCCTGGGGTTCGCCAACATATTCCCGCTGGTCTTCTCGATCGTGGTGGACAGGATGCCTGAATACGCCAACCCCATCTCCGGTTTGCTGGTGATGGCTATCGTGGGCGGAGCGATTCTGCCGCCGATCATGGGCCTGGTGGCGGACGCGCTGCACTCCGTGCAACTGGCCTTCATGGTTCCGCTGGCCGCCATCCTGTACATCACCTGGACCGCGTTCGCGAATCGGACGGAGCCCGCGGTGAAGGCCGCCGCGTAATCGCATGCCCATCCGATTCGACACAGATCCGCGCACGGTAATGACGCTCGATGCGGGCGGCACCACGCTGAAGTTCTCGGCCATCCGCGGCAACCGGCTGCTGGTGGGGCCGGTGAGCATTCCCACCGAGGCCGACAATCTGGGGCGCTGCCTTGCCAACATCGTCCGCGGCTTCGACGATATCCGGCGGTCTCTGCCCGAGCCGCCGGTGGCCATCAGCTTCGCCTTTCCCGGCCCCACCGACTACCCGGCGGGGATCATCGGCGATCTGGGGAACCTGCCGGGATTCCGCGGCGGCGTGGCGCTGGGGCCCATGCTCGAAGAGAAGTTCGGCATGCCGGTCTTCATCAACAACGATGGCGACCTGTTCGTGTACGGCGAAGCGATCGCCGGCTTCCTGCCGTGGGTGAACGATCTGCTGGAAAAGGGCGGCAGTCCGAAACGCTACAGCAATCTGTTCGGCATTACCCTCGGTACCGGACTCGGCGGCGGCATCGTGCGCAACGGCGAGCTGTACATCGGTGACAACTCGAGCGCGGGCGAAGCCTGGCTGCTCCGCCACAAGCTGGCGCCGAATTTCAACGCCGAGGAAGGCGCGTCGATTCGCGCGGTGCGGCGGGCGTTCGCGAAGGCCGCGGGCATTCCGTTCGACGATGCGCCCGAGCCGAAGACCATCTTCGACATCGGCATGGGCCGCGCGGAGGGCAATCGCGCCGCCGCACTGGAGGCATTCCGGCAGTTGGGAGAGGTGGCGGGCGACGTGCTGGCGCAGGCGCTGACTCTGCTGGATGGACTGGCGGTGATCGGCGGCGGCATCTCGGGGTCGTGGCCGCTGTTCCTGCCGTCTCTGGTGGATGCCATGAATGGTGAGTTCGAGTGCGGCGGCGCTCCGCAGCGGCGGCTGGGGCTGCGCGCGTTCAATCTGGAGGACCCCGCCGAACGCGCGGCGTTCATTCGCGGCGAGGTGCGTGAGGTACGGGTTCCCGGCTCATCCAGGATAGTGCGATACGATCCGCTGGCCCGCACCGGCGTGGGCTTGTCGCGCATGGATACGAGCGAGGCCGTGGCTATCGGCGCATACGCGTTTGCGCTGAACCGGTTGGGGTGAAATGCGAAAATTCCAGGGCTGAGCCTCGCACCACCTCCCGTTATTCACGCCCAAACCGCTCACAACGGCGCAAGACGCCGTCCCTGAGCTTACGTTAGCGCTTATAGCGCCAGCGGCTCGCCTCGCGCCGCGCATTCCTGACATGTTCCGGCCGAACGCCGATGCCGATTGCATAGCCGAGAGCGCGGTGAATGCCCGGTATCCGCTGGACAGCTCTTAGTTGCCAGGGCGCGTGCGCCGGTCCAGGGTTGTCGAACACTCGTGCCATCTGACGATGCAGTACCACCTGCGCTGCCTGCGTGACGCGAGCTGGGAACTCCCTCCGCCTCTGCACAGCCGCGAGATCCTGCTCGGTTGGCGCTCCCCGCCGCAGCGGGTCCGCCAGAAGATTCGCCGCGGCAACCGCGTCCTGAATGGCAAGATTGATGCCCACTCCGCCAGCGGGCGACATGGCGTGCGCGGCGTCGCCGATGCACAGCAGTCCGGGGCGATACCAGCGGCGCAGACGGTTGATCTGCACCGTGAGCAGCTTGACCTGATCCCAGTTCTCCAATTCACCAACGCGGCCGTCGAGCCAGGGCGCAATCTGCTGAATGCCGGCGCGAAACGCGTCGAGGCCGCGGCGCTGGATTTCGTCGAAGGAGCCTTTTCGGACAATCATCCCCGCCTGGAAATAATCGCCGCGATTAATCAGAATGACCATTTTCCCATAGTCGATGGTTCCAAAGACCTGTTCGGGATCGTCGGGGAGCCGGCTGATGCGGAACCACAGCACATCGATGGGCACGCCGAAATCCTGCAACTCGAGTTGCGCCGCCTGGCGCGTGACGGAGTGGCGGCCATCGCAGCCCACAACGAGGCGGGCGCCAATAGTGGCGGTCTCGCCGTTCGCCGCGCGAGCGATCACGCCCCCGATGCGCGCGCCATCCCGCATGAGGCCGATGGCCTCGTGTTCCATGCGCAGCTCGAATGTCGGGAATTTCTCAGCATGCCGCGTCAGGAAATCGAGAAAATCCCACTGCGGCATGAGCGCGACAAACTTGCAGTGCGTCGGGACGTGGCCGACGTCAGCGGCCTGGAACGGGAAATCGCCGAACCTGCCGCCAACGGATGTCACCTTCTGGTGCGGGATTTTCAGGAAATCGTCGAGAAGGCCGAGTTCGTGAAGCACCTCGAGGGTGGAAGGATGAACGGTATCGCCGCGGAAGTCGCGGAAGAAATCACGATGCTTTTCGAGGACCGTGACCTGCACGCCCGCTCGGGCAAGCAGATAGCCGAGCATCACGCCGGCCGGACCGCCTCCGACGATGGCGCAGGTGGTTTCGAGAGTGTTATCCGGCATCTTTGACCTCACCGCTAAGACGCCAACCAGGCCGTTCAGGCGCCCAGGGGTTTGCCGATTTCCCAATGGTGGCCGAACGGGTCGGCGACGCGTCCCACACGCCATCCATATGGCTGGTCGGCGACTGGCGAGACCATCGCGGCGCCTGCTTTCACGGCCCGGTTAAAGAGGGCGTCGGGATCGTCGACCACCACTACCATCCGTACGGTACTGCCGCCCAGCGACTCGGGGCTGAAGTTCGCATGCTCGGGAGATTCATCGGCGACCCAGAATTCGGCGCCGGCGACGGACAACTGAGCGACCACGGCGCCGTCAGGGGCTTCGATGCGAAAGAGTTCGGCGGCGCCGAAGGCGGTTTTGTAGAACTCGACGGCCTGGGCGCCGCGCCGGACCGAAAGCACGGGAGAAATCAGGGTGTTCATGGGGCCTCAGCGCTGGTTTGCCTTCAGTGTTTTCTTGCGAAGGCGGATGGACTGCGGCGTCACCTCGACGTATTCGTCGTCGCGGATGAATTCGATGGCCTGCTCGAGATTGAGAATCTTCGGCGGGACAAGGCGGATGGCTTCGTCGGCGGTAGACGCGCGCATGTTGGTGAGCTTCTTTTCCTTCACGATATTGACGTTCAGGTCGTTCTCACGGGAGTTCTCGCCCACCACCATGCCCTCGTAGACCTCAGTACCGGGGGCCAGGAAGATCTCGCCGCGCTCCTGCAGGTTGAATATGGCATAGCCGGTAGCTCTGCCGGAACGATCGGCAACCAGGCTGCCGGTAGGACGCGTGGGAATCTCGCCCTGCCATTCGATGTATCCATGGAACACCGAATTCATGATGGCGGTGCCGCGCGTGTCGGTCAGCAGCTCGCTGCGCAGACCGATGAGCCCGCGCGAGGGCACGTGGAACTCGAGCCGCACGCGGCCGGAGCCGTGGTTGATCATCTTCGACATCTTGCCCTTGCGCTGGCCCATTTTTTCGATGACCACGCCCACGAAGTTCTCCGGACAATCCACCACCAGCAGCTCGACGGGCTCGCTGAGCTTGCCGTTGATGGTCTTCGTGAGGATCTCGGGCTTTCCCACGGCGAGCTCATAGCCTTCGCGCCGCATCATTTCAATCAGGATGGCGAGCTGCAATTCGCCCCGGCCCATCACCTTGAACGCGTCGGGGCCGCCCGCCTCTTCCACGCGAATGGAAACGTTGGTGAGCAGTTCCTTGTCCAGACGCTCGCGCAGATTACGCGAGGTGACGTAGTGACCCTCTCGGCCGGAGAACGGCGACGTATTGACGGTGAACAGCATGGAAATGGTCGGCTCGTCGATGTGGATGCGCGGGAGCGGCTGCGGCGTTTCCACGCTGGTGATGGTGTCGCCGATGGTGATGCCCTCGACGCCGGCGATGGCGAGGATATCGCCCGGCCGGCCCACCGTTTCGTCGATGCGCTTCAACCCTTCGAACGAGTACAGCTTCGTGATGCGCGTGGTGTGGAATGAGCCGTCCATCTTCGCGATGGCGACGTCGTCACCGTATTTCAGCACGCCCGAGAATATGCGGCCGATCGCGAGGCGGCCGAGGTAGTCGCTGTAATCGAGATTCGCCACCAGCAGTTGCAGAACGCCGTCGGGATCGGCGGCGGGCGGAGGGATGTGCGTGAGAATGGCCTCGAACAACGGGCGCAGATCGGTGGAATCGTCGCCTTCAGCCGTAGCCTTCGCGATTCCGGCCCTGGCATTCGTGTAGATGATGGGGAAGTCGAGCTGGTCCTCGTGGGCATCGAGGTCGATGAAGAGATCGTAGATTTCGTCCAGCACCTCCGGGATGCGCGCGTCCGGCCGGTCGATTTTATTGATGACGACGATGGGAGGCAGCCGGGCTTCGAGCGCCTTCGAGAGCACATATCGCGTCTGGGGCAGCGGACCTTCGCTGGCGTCTACCAGCAGCATCACGCCATCCACTACTTTCAGCGCGCGCTCCACCTCGCCGCCGAAATCGCTGTGGCCGGGGGTGTCCACGATGTTGATCTTGATGCCGTGATAGTGGACGCCGGTGGTTTTGGCGAGGATGGTAATGCCACGCTCGCGCTCGAGTTCATTGGAATCCATCACGCGATCGGCCACCTGCTCGTTGGCGCGGAAGATGCCGCTCTGGCGCAGCATGGCGTCCACCAGCGTGGTTTTTCCGTGGTCAACGTGAGCAATGATGGCGATGTTCCGGATGGATTCGTTTCGTTTCGTCGATTTCATTCGCAACTTCCATGTTCCCATGCGAGGGTCAGCGCCACATAATGCAGGCTGAAGCCTGCTCTACTGGTAACGATGACAAGCCTTCCCACTGTGGTGATTGTCGGGCGTCCGAACGTCGGCAAGTCGACGCTGTTCAACGCCATCGTGGGGCAGCGCCGCTCGATCGTGGGCGATGAGCCCGGGATCACGCGCGATCGCATTCACGGGCAGGGCACGTATCGCGGGAAGCCTTTCGAGCTGATCGACACCGGCGGCATCATCCAGGACGATACAGCCCTGATCCCGACGGAGATTCTGAAGCAGGCGCGGGTGGCGCTCGACCTCGCATCGCACATCATATTTCTTGTGGACGGGCGCACGGAGCTCACGGCAGCCGATCGCGATCTGGCGGCCATGCTGCGGCTGCTCGGCAAGCCGATCACTCTGGCGGTGAACAAGATCGACGCTCAGAAACGGGAAGACCTGCTGGCCGATTTCTACTCGCTCGGCTTTGAGAATGTGATCCCGGTTTCGGCAGAGCACCGCATCGGCCTCGACGAACTGCTCGAGCTCGCTACCGAAGGTTTCGCCAATGCCGTTGAGGACGAGGGCGAGAAGCGCACACGGATCAAGGTGGCGATTATCGGGCGGCCGAACGTAGGCAAGTCGACGCTGCTGAACGCGCTCACCGGGGCCGAGCGCTCCATCGTCTCGCCGGTGGCGGGCACCACTCGGGACGCCGTGGATGAAGTGGTGGAGCAGGACGGCATCGATTACGTGTTCGTGGATACCGCGGGCATCCGGCGCAAGGGCAAGACGAAGGAGATGGCCGAGAAGCTCAGCGTGGTGATGGCGCGGCGCAACATCCGCATGGCCAACGTGGTGGTGCTGCTGGTGGACGCCAGCGAAGGACTGGTGGCGCTGGATGCGACGATTGCCGGCTACGCGCATGAGGAAGGCCGCCCGCTGATCATCTGCGTAAACAAGTGGGACATTACGAAAGAGCGCAACCAGCGCGAGTACAGGCAGCAGATCAGCGATGAGTTCAAGTTCCTGGATTATGCGCCGGTAGCATTCGTGTCGGCGAAGGAAGGGCGCGGCGTCCGCGGGCTGTTCCGGACCATTCGCGAGTGCTTCGAAGCGGCCTCGAAGCGAGTGGGCACGGGCGAACTGAACCGGTTTCTGGAGACGCTGGAACTAGACCCCGACCTGAAGGTGCGGTACATCACGCAGGCAGGCATCCGGCCGCCGACGTTTATCGTGTTCACCTCACGCGAACTCCACTTCTCCACCGAGCGGTATCTGATGAATCAACTGCGCAAGAGCTTCGGGTTTCACGGGACGCCGGTGGTGGTTCGGACGAAGCGCGGCAAGCGGTGAGGGTCGAAGCCGGTGAGGAATCTTCAGCGCCGCAAAAGGGGATGAAAATACATTTCAGGGAGCCCGCGAACGTTCCTCCCCGTGGGGCAGACGATCGGTTTCTGTCGTCTGCCTGTTCGAGTGCCCGGGCCTGGCAGACGACAAAACCCGATCGTCTGCCCCAGGGGGAGGCGAAGCTACTTCCAGCTGAGCGGGACCTGCGATGTAGTAGTACAGGAATCGGAACGCGACTTACTCGGAGCGGAGCGCGATGGCGGGGTCTACGCGGGCGGCGCGCCAGGCAGGCAGGGCTGATGCAAGCAGCCCGACCGCGGCGATGATTGCCGCGACCACGATCATGGTCAACGGATCGCGCGGTTTGACCTGGTAGACGAGGCCGGCGATCAGCCGCGTCATGGCCAGCGATCCCGCGAGTCCGATCACCAGGCCCAGGCTGAGCAGCGCGAGCGTTTGGCGGCCCACCAGGCGGAGGACATCGGGCAGGTCAGCTCCCAGCGCGATGCGAACACCAATTTCGCGAGTGCGCTGCGTGACCATCCACGACAGCAGTCCGAACACGCCGAGCGCGGTGAGGAACAGGGCCGTTCCGGCGAAGGACGCCAGCAGGACGGTTTGGAATCGGCGGCCGGCAACGGAGCGCGTTACCAGCTCATCGATGGTGCGGATGTTCGCGACAGGCTGGTCGCGTTCGACGCTGCGCACGGCATCGCGAATTGGGGCGGCCAGCGCAAGCGGGTCACCCGATGTTCGGGCCACCAGCGACATTTTGCCGCGCACGTCCTGCAGATAGCTGAGATAGATGCCGGGCCGGGGCGCAGCATCGAGGCCATACTGATGCGTCGCGGCGACAACGCCGACCACGGTGGTCCACGGACCGGTGCTGCCTCCGCCGACGCGGATGTGACGGCCGATCGGATCCTCGCCGGGCCACTGGGCGCGGGCAAACAGATCGTCGGCCACGGCCACCTTCGGCTGGCCGAGCCGGTCGGCATCGGTGAGCCAGCGGCCTTTCAGCAGCAGGATGTTCATGACGCGCAGATAATCCTGGCTGGCGAAGCGGCGAGTGGCCAGCGGGAGACGGCTCAGGTCTTCCGAACGGCCCTCGACAATGATGAAGTTCTCGGCGGGCGGCATGAGCGGCGGTGTTTCCACCAGAGCGGCCGCGTCCACGCCGGAGACGCCCTGGATGCGGTGGAGCGCCTGCTCGAAGAATTGCGCTTGTGACCGCGCGTCGGGATAACGAGATTGCGGCAGCGGGATGTCCATGGTGAGGACGTGCGAACGGGCGAAGCCCGCGTCGGTGGCGAGCACGCGGCCAAGGCTGCGAATCAGCAGCACGGCCGCGGACAAGACCACTACGGCAAAGGCGACCTGCGCGACAACCAGCCCGGCGCGAACGCGCTGCTGACCACGGCTTGCGGAGGAGCGCGCGGAGTCCTTCAGAACGGCGTTGACGTCGGCATCGGAAAGCCTGCGAGCGGGCGCGATTGCAAACAGGAGCCCGGTAACAATGGACGCGCCAAGCGCGAACAGCAGGATGCGTGCGTCGATGCCCAGGTCGGCGAGCTGCTGCAGGTCGGCGGGACTGATGGCGATGAACAGACGCGCCGCCCATACCGAAGCCATGGCGCCGAGCGCGCCGCCGCACAACGCCAACAGAAGCGCGAGCACCAGCAGTTGACGGACGATGGCGCCGCGGGATGCACCGAGGGCGAGGCGAATGCCGATCTCGCGCTGCATGGCCGCTCCGCGCGCGAGCATGAGGCCCGCGAGATTGCCGCACGCGATCAGCAGGACACAGCCGGTTGCGGCGAAAAGGATCCATAGCGGAGCACCATTCGCGCCATGCAGAACCTCAGGCAACCGCTCGAGACGAGTACCCGTGCCAAGGTCGAGGTCGTTGGCTTTGAAGTGCGCCGCTACCAGCGACGCAATTTCCGACTGAGCATGCGCGATGGTGACGCCGGGCTTCATCCGTCCGAGCGTGAACAGGTTCAGATTGCCGTATTCGGTCTGATCGTCGTGCGTGAACGCAAGCGGAGTCCAGAAATCGACGGGCGGGAAGTTCAGCTCCTTCAGCTTTACGCTCATGGCCAGGCGAAACTCTTCAGGCATCACGCCGATGACCGTGTGCTTCACTCCGTCAAGCGCGAGCGTGCGGCCGAGCGCATTCAGATCGCCGGCGAAGTGGCTGCGCCAGAAGCCGTAACCGAGCACCACGACGTGATTCCCGCCCGCGGTGTCCTCCTGCGCGGTGAACGCGCGGCCGATCACGGGCTGAACGCCGAGGATGGAGAAGAACGACGCGGAAGCGCGCTCGCCGTCCACTCGCTCCGGCTCGCCCGCGCCCGTGAGGTTCGCGCTCCAGGGCTTGAACCCGGCCATCTGTGCGAAGACCCGGTTGTTCCTCTGGAGGTCCAGGAACTCGGGAATGAACAGCGGCAGCCGGGGAAAGCCCTTCTGCGGCCAGGTGGTCCAGACGACGGCAATCCTGTTTCCGTCGCGGTACGGCAACGGCTTGAGGAGCAGCGCGTCGATGACGCTGAACATGGCCGTATTCATGCCGATGGCGAGAGCGAGCGTGAGGATGGCGACCGCGGTAAACCCGGGCATCCTCGCCAAAGCGCGGATGCCCTGTCGTATCTCGCGAAGGAGATCGGAAGCCACCGTGTAGCGAGGGGACATGGTAGGACCGGCTACCTGGGAAGCGGATACAGAGACAGGTCTTTCATGGGGAAGTCTTTGGTGTTGTCGGTCAGCAGGGTCAGGCTGTTGTGGAGGGCCGTGGCCGCGATAAGAACGTCGCCCAGGTTGAGGGTTTTGCCCTTCTTGCCGTAGTCGCGTTTCAGCAAGCCGGCCATTTCGGCAATCGGCCACGTTAAGGGATAGAGATCCATCGACTGCAGGAAGGCTCTGGTGCTGGGTTCTTCACTGAGCCGCAGACCGGCGTAGACCTCGGTGATGTTGATGGGGCAGCAGGCCAGCGTGTTGCCTTGCTGAATCAGATCGCGGAGGAGCTGGCGGCGACCCTTCCTGTCGTTGATGGCATCGATGATAACGCTGGTATCGAGAAGGAAGGCGGCCATATTATCGGGAGGCGGTTACTTTTTCAAAGCGCTGCTCGTATTCGCGGCGCAGCTTTCGGACATATTTGGCGGCTCCCTGCTTCAGTTCGGGATGGTCCTTCTCGCTCCAGGGCGCGAGTTCATCCAAAGCTTTGAGTTGGCGGCGGCGCACAAGCTCGCGCTCTGCGGCCTGCGTCAGAAAACTGCTGCGCTGGCGGCTCCCGACCAGCATATCGATCTGCTTCACCAGCTGCTCGGGGATGACGACATGGGTTCGTTTGTTCATCGGTTGAACCGGCAAATCTAAGCCCACGGGCATGTTAACAGTCCGTGGGATTTGTGTCAATGCACGACCGACGCGAGTGTCATCCGGAATGCGGGCGACCCCGCCCCGCACAGTCCTCTACCATAGGAGCGTGAGCACGGCGCTCATGGGTACCTGTACGCGCGCGGTTCCCGAAAACGTGGGCGCGAGCATGAGGCTCGGCGGCCCGGGCCAGTTGCGCGAACAGTTGCAGGGTGTCTTCGAGTCAATGTCAGTACGCGCACAGAAGCTGCCGATGCTGCACTTGCCTGAGAGACCTGCGACTGGCAGTTGTCCAATTGAACCGGAACGGTAAACGATTTGGGATAATTGGGGGCCGCCCATCCGGACTGCTTGAGACAACCTGAGCAACTGACCGTCGGCTGGAGGCACTATGCCCGCCGCAGTCGCACTGAGTCTGCGCGTTCACCGCACGTGGAACGTCGGCGACCCATAGCAGGGCGATTACGTACTTGACTCACCACCACCGTTAAACGAAACCAGTTGTCCCTCTTTCTTGGCCGATAATTGGGGCATGAAGCGGGATCTTCAAGTACCGGAACGGTTTAGGAATGAGCCACCGACCCGAAGCGCAGAGAAGAGATTTCTGTGAATATCGAATTGATGGTTTTTGCTGTGGTTGTGGCGCTGCCTTCCTCAGTTTCCTGGGGTCAACAACTCTCCGCTCCGTCGATAAAAACAACGCTTTGCGATCTGGTACGATCTCCCGGCCAGTTCGAGGGAAGGCTGGTCGAGGTTCGGACTGGTATTCATCCAGGCGTCGAGGACTCGCCCACCGTCTTGTTCGACCAAAGTTGCTCTGCGGTCGTAGCGTTCATTGCGCCGGTAAACGGTCAATACCAAAAGACGAAAACGTATCGAACGCTGCATGACAATCTGCAACATCAGCGTGAAGTGGAAGCAACGGTGTCCGGTCTTTTCCAACGCCAAGTCGTACATTACGGCAACAACGCCACGTTAGACTTCCGCTTTGTCTTACAATCTGTCTCCGATGTCTGGAAGAAGCCGGTGAAGACGCTCCGATGAAGCAGGAATCATGAGTTCGTTTCTTCATCGGTTGAACAGATGTGAGCCAGGGGCATATTACAGTCGGTAGGATTTGCGGGCACCCCGGAGTTTTGCGTCGGTGGAGTCCTCTATCATAGAGAGAAATGTCGACCACAGCCACGCCGCCAAAGGAGCAGACGCGCGCACAACAGGTGATGGACCTGGAGAAGGAATACCTGCTCCAGAATTACGCGCGCTACCCGCTGGTGCTGCATCGCGGCAAGGGTTGCTTCGTCTACGACACTGAAGGCAACCGGTATCTGGACCTGATCACGGGTATCGGCGTGAACGCACTGGGCCATGCGCACCCGCGGATCGTAAAGGTGATTCGCGAGCAGGCCGGTCTGCTGCTGCACTCCTCGAATCTCTACTATCACGAGTATCAGGGCCCGCTGGCGGAGCGGCTGGCGAAGATGAGCGGCCTCGCCCGCACTTTCTTCTGCAATTCCGGGACGGAAGGCATCGAGGGCGCGCTCAAGATGGCGCGCGGCCATGGACGGAAGATCAGCGAAGAAAAGTACGAGGTAATCGCGCTCGATAATTCGTTTCACGGGCGCACGTTCGGCTCCCTCTCCATCACCGGGCAGCCGAAATACCAGCACGATTTCGAACCGATGCTGCCGGGCGCGAAATTCGTTCCGCTCAACGACGTCGGCGCGCTCGAACAGATGGCGGGGCCGCGGACGGCGGGCATCGTCATGGAGTGGATTCAGGGCGAGGGCGGCATCAACCCCGTTACCCCGCAGTTCGCACAGCGCGCGCGAGAGCTTGCGGACCGGTTCGACGCGCTGCTGGTATTCGATGAGACGCAATGCGGCGTGGGGCGCACGGGCAAGTACTTCGGCTATCAGCTTTTTCAGCCGGCGGTGATGCCCGATGTGATGGTGACGGCCAAGCCGCTCGGTTGCGGACTGCCGCTCGGCTGCCTTGTGGCGAACGAGCGCGCGGCCGCGGCAATCGCGCCGGGCATGCATGGATCCACGTTCGGCGGTAACGCGCTGGCGTGCCGGGTGGCGCTGGAGTTCATCGACATTCTCGATGAGCTGCTGCCGACCATCGTGCAGGTTGGCGGATATTTCCGCATGAAGCTGGACGAACTGGCGAGGCATTGCCACTTCATCCGCGAGGTGCGTTCGTACGGGCTGATGATCGGCGTGGAGCTGGAGATTTCCGGCAAGGACATTGTGCTGGATGCAATGAAAGAAGGCCTGCTGATCAACTGCACCCACGACAAGGTGCTGAGGATGCTGCCCGCGTATACGATTACCGAGGAACTGGTGGACAAGGCGGTGGCCGGTCTCACGCGGGTGCTGCGCAAAGTGAAGCCGGAGGCCTGAGGCCGCCCCCATGGCCGGGATAATCGCGCTGTTCTCGAAGCCGCTGCCGCCGGGCACGCCTGCGCCGGATTTCACGCTGGCCGATCAGGAAGGCAGAACCGTGCGGCTTTCCGAGTTGCGCGGGCGCAACGTGGTTCTGGTGTTTTACCCGGGCGACGATACGCCGGGGTGCCGCGCGCAGCTTTGCGAGTTCCGCGATTCCTGGCAGCAGGCGGGCAGCCGCAATACGCTGGTGTTCGGCGTCAATCCGCAGAGCGCAGCCAGCCACAGCCGCTTTCGGGAGCGCTACGAGTTTCCGTTTCCGCTGCTGGTGGATGAAGGAAGACGCGTGGCGTCGCTGTATAACGCGGGAGGGCTGATCGTACGCCGGACCGTGTACCTGATCGGACCGGAAGGCGTGATCCGGTACGCGCAGCGCGGGAAACCGAAGCCCGCCGAGGTGCTGGCCGCGGCCGCTTGACGCATGGATCGGTTTCCAGCGTTTTATCCCGTGCTCGATACGAAGCTGCTGGCCGGCGCGGGCATCGACGTGGTGGATGCCGCGGCGGCGGTGCTCGACGCGGGAGCGCAGATCGTACAGCTCAGGCACAAAGAACATTTCTCGCGGGCCATGTTCGATGCGGCGGAGCGGATAGCGGCGCTTTGCCGGGATGCGGGCGCAAGATTCGTGATCAACGACCGCTCGGATATCGCGATGCTGCTTGGGGCGGGCGTGCATGTCGGTCAGGACGATCTGCCGCCGAGCGACGTGCGGCGGTTGATGGGTCCGCGGGCGCTGATCGGCTTCTCGACACACAACGAGGCGCAGCTCCGAGCGGCTGCCGCGGAGCCGGCCGATTACGTCGCGCTGGGACCGATCTTCGGGACAACGTCGAAAGAACACCCGGACCCGGTGGTTGGGACCGAGGAACTGGCTCGGCTGAGGCCATTCACGGACCGGGCGCTGGTGGCCATTGGCGGCGTTACGCGCGCAAGCGCACGCGACGTCATTCGGGCGGGCGCCGATTCGGTAGCGGTAATCGGCGATCTTCTGGGCGGGAGCCGGACTGCCTCGGACATTCGCGCGAGCGCGGAAAAGTGGGTTCGCCAGACGGCGGGTGGTTGATAAACTTGTCCTGGGTGGACCGCCTCGCGACAACATTGTGTGGAATCGAGCTGCGTAACCCGGTTCTGGCCGCGTCGGGCACGTTCGGCTACGGCATCGAGTTTGAGCATGTGGCCGACCTGAACGCCATCGGCGGCATCGTGGTGAAGGGCCTCTCGCGCGAGCCGATTGCGGGCAATCCTCCTCCGCGCCTGTGGGAAGCGACGGCGGGCATGCTGAACTCGGTCGGATTGCAGAACATCGGCGTCCGGGCGTTCGTCCGTGAGAAACTTCCGGAACTGCGCCGATTCCGCACGGCGATTTTCGCCAATGTTTTCGGCTATGCGCCCGAAGATTACGGCGAGGTGATCCGCGTTCTGGAGGACGCGGAGGGAATCGCCGGATACGAACTGAACGTGTCGTGTCCCAACACCCATGCCGGCGGGATTTACTTTTCGAGCGACCCTGTGCTGCTGGCCGACGTGATCCGGCGCGTTCGACCGCTGGCGCGGCGTCCGCTGATTGTAAAGCTCTCGCCTAATGTGGCGCGGATTGAACCGCTGGCGATTGCGGCCGCCGAGGCGGGAGCTGACGCGGTAAGCCTGGTGAATACCTTCATCGCGCTGGCCATCGATCCGCACACGCGAAGTCCCCGCATTGGCGCGGGGTTCGGAGGGCTGTCGGGACCGGCCATCAAGCCCATCGCGCTGCGGATGGTCTACGAGGCGGCGCAGGCAGTGCGGATTCCAGTGGTCGGTCTGGGCGGTATTCGCAGCGGACTCGACGCCGCGGAATTTCTGATTGCCGGGGCTACCGCGGTGCAGGTGGGCACGATGAACTTCGCGGACCCGGCGGCGCCCGTGCGCATCGCCCGCGAACTGGACCGGTTTGTTCGGGACCAGCATCTGGCTTCGGTGCGCGAGCTTGTGGGAAGCTTGCAGATGAAACGGCGCCAGGCGGAGGCGCACCCCGATGAGGCGTTGCCGGCCGGCAGGGGACAAGAACAGACATGAAGAAGATTGTTTCCACACCAGCCGCTCCGGCGGCGATCGGCCCTTACTCCCAGGCTGTGATTCACGAAGGGCTCGCGTATCTGAGCGGGCAGATTTCGCTGGACCCCAGGACGGGGCAACTGGTGGAAGGAGACGTGACGGCGCAGACCCGCCGCGTGCTGGACAATATCCGGGCTGTGCTGGAGGCCGCCGGCTCGTCGCTCAAAGCAGTTCTGAAGACGACCGTGTTCCTGAAAGACATGGGCGATTTCGCAAAAATGAACGAGGTGTACGCGCAGTACTTCCGCGAGAACGCGCCCGCTCGTTCCACGGTGCAGGCGGCTGCCCTGCCCCGCGGCGTCGCTGTGGAGATCGACGCCATTGCGGCAGTGGAGAAGCAAGCCGGCGAATGACCGCCTCGATTGCGCGCATCCGCGTTCTGGTGGACCGCGAGCGGCAGGTGATCCGGAACGCCGGGGCGCTGACGCTCATCCAGCTGGCCACTTACCTGCTGCCGCTGATCACCATGCCTTATCTGGTCCGCACGCTGGGACTGGACAAGTACGGTCTGGTTGCGTACGCGCAGGCGCTGAACGGGTATTTCGTGATCCTCACGGACTTCGGGTTTGCTTATTCGGCCACGCGCAGCATCTCGGTCTCGCGGCACGATCCCGACGAAAGATGCCGGATCGCCTCGGCGGTGATTGTAATTCGGCTTTGCCTGCTCGCGGTGAGCGCTGCGATCATGGCGTGCCTGCTGCTGTGGGCGCCGAACCTGCGCGCGAACTGGCAGGTGCACGCGGTAACGTTCGGAATGGTGATTGCGTCGGCAATTTCACTTTTGTGGTATTACCAGGGCATCGAGCGGATGGATTTCATCACATACGTGAATCTGGCGTTTCGGATTATCGTATCGATACTGTTCTTCGTCCTGATCCACGCGCCGGCGCAGTATCTCAGGTTGTCGATGCTGGTGGCGGGCGCCGAGATTGCTATTCAGACCGTGGGCTGGTTTTCCGCATGGCGCTATTTCGGGCTACGGCTGAAGAGGCCCTCATTGGCGCGCGTACGCCAGGAGTTTCTGGCATCCTGGCATCCGTTCACCGCGACGTTGGCGGTGGCATCTTTTTCCACCAGTCGCGTGTTCGCCGTGGGACTGTTTTCATCGCAACGCATAACCGGCGCATACGCGATCGCAGAGCGCCTGATGACCGCATTTCAAACGTTCCCGCTCGCGCCGGTTCTGCAGGCGTTATATCCACGACTGGCGCGTT
Organism: uncultured Acidobacteriota bacterium; assembly: GCA_963780655.1. GTDB lineage: Bacteria > Acidobacteriota > Terriglobia > Bryobacterales > Bryobacteraceae > CAWACP01. The sequence continues at coordinate 346,030 of CAWACP010000006.1, forward strand.
TGTATGCCGAAGCGCCGTCCACCGCGCTGCAATGGATGCGTCGGCTGCAACGGATCACAACGGCTTCGTACGTGGTTGGGCTGCCGGTGATCTGGATTGTGGCGCCCTTCCTGGTTCGGCTGGTGCATGGCGATGCCGCAACACTTCTGACGTTCAGGCTTCTGATGATTGCGGTGGCGCTGATCAATGCGAACGCGTTTCGCGTCCAATACCTGTTGGTTTCGCGGCGAGATCAGATTTATTCGCGGATTCATGTGGCCAGCGCCGTGGTGGGCGCCGGCTGCGTGTTTGCCGGGGCGAAGTGGCTGGCCAACGTTGGACCGGCGCTCGCGCTGATTCTGGTGGCCACGATTATACTGACGGCCACGATCATCGCACTCCGTCGCACGTTGCGCCCGGAGGAGACTCAATGACCGACGACCTTTCAGCTCTGGCCCAGGAGATTCACGAATTCACGGACATTCCGGTGGCCGAGTTGCGCCAGTTGCTTTGGCAGGAGGCGCTCACCGCCGGATCCACGGTAAGCCGGGAAGCGAAAGCTTTCGGCCTGACGCCTCATGTTTACGACGAGCGCATGGAGGAATTCTATCGCTCCACGAGCGCCTTCATCATCGAAACGATGGTGGAATCGCGCCGGGGCGGAAAGCGTCTGGTGACGGAGATCGTTCGCAAGCGCATCGAGCAACACCTTGCGGCTTCGGGCAGCGAATCGTTGCAGGTGCTGATGGCCGGCGACGGATCGGCCAGCGACACGCTGGCTCTGAACGCCGCCTTCGGTTCTCGCGTGTGCCTGCATTACTTCGATGTTCCGGGGTCGAAGACCTACGAATTCGCGATGCGCAGGCTGGCGGCGAACCAGGTGAGTCCGCGCCTGATCGAGGGGTACGATGCAATTCCGCGGGACTTCTTCGACGTGGTGATCTCGCTGGAGGTTCTGGAGCATCTGCCGGACCCGCCGGCCGCGGTTCGGGACATCGGCAGTTTTCTGAAAGTGGGCGGCATCTGTCTGGTGACAGAGTCGTTCTACGGGGTGGCTCCGCTTTTCCCGACGCACCTGCGGAGTAATCTCCGTTATGGCGGTCTGACCAGGCTGCTGTTCCTGCGCGGCGGCATGGTCCGGACATTCTTCAACGTCGGCGGCGGGTTGTGGCACCGGCCCACGGAGTATCGCAAGGCGGCGCGGGTCGGCACAGGCGACCGCATCAGCGTGGCCCGGGACGGCATGGTTGCCTCGGCGCTGCTGCGTAACATGAGGACGCGGAGTTGAGCCTGCAGATTCTTCATGTCGGTTATGGATTCTCGCCATGGCGAACCGGCGGGTCTATCGCCATTACGGCCCAACTTCTGGACGAGCACGCGCGCCGCGGTTACCGGACCGGGTATTTCTTCGCGGGAAGGCGGCATCGAGGAGGCGGGCGGCCGAGTTTGCGCCGTTGGCGGCAGGGCAGCGTGGCGATGTACGAAATCGTGAACTCTCCGATATGGCATGGCGGAGATCGCGGAACGCTGTACCCGGAACTGGATGTGCAGGAGCCGTGGTCGGAAGCGTTCTTTACCGAAACGCTGGATGAGTTTCGTCCCGAGCTTGTGCACATTCAGGAGTTGGCGGGGCTGCCGACATCGCTGCTCGACATCGTGCACACGCGGCGGTTGCCGCACGTGGTGGTGATGCACGATTATCACCCGCTCTGTCCCACTCTCAAGCTGTGGGACTCGACAGGAGCGATCTGCCGGCGAGTGGAAATCGGCGAGGCCTGCCGTCTGTGTTGCGCGGGCGGCGCCGGAGGATGGCCGGGAGATCGAGCAAATCACGGCAGATTACCGGAGGGAGCAGATGAAGCGGCGTTTGCCGCGCGCGCTGGTAACCGCGATTCAGAAGGTAAAACGAGCAGGCGGCGGCAAGGCGCCGACGACGGTGATGGATGAGCGCGCCGCAGCCGTGCCGGATGCCGATTTGTACCAGAACAGGCGCGATGTGAACCTGCGCAGGTTCAGCGCAGTAGATGTGATGGCCCCGGTGTCCGCACGCGAGGGAGAACTCTACCGGCATTTCGGCGTCAGCGCTCCAATCGTGCCTGTGAAGCCGGGTCTGCTGCACATTGAAACGATGCAGCCGCGGTGCTTCGAGGCCGTGCCGGACCGCCTGCGGTTCGCAACGATCAATGGCGCGGCCAGCGTGCAGAAAGGGGCGGGGATACTGACCGAGGCCATGAGAATTCTGGCCGAGCGAAACCTGCTCGAGCGTTTCGAGTTGGTATTGCTCGGCTCGACGGATGCGCAGGCGCGCGCGGAATTTTCGCGATTTGGCAACGCGGTTTTTCGGCCACCGTTCCAGCACTCCGCGTTGCCGGCGGAACTGGCCGGAGTCCACGTGGGCGTTGTGCCAAGCGTGTGGGAAGAGATCTATGGTCTGGTGGTGGATGAATTCATGACGCTGGGCATCCCGGTGATTGGCGCGCCGGTGGGAGCGATCCCGGAGAGAATCGCGGAGGGCCGGACGGGATGGACGATGGCGGAGGTGAGCGCTGAAGCGCTGGCGGATCGCATGCAGCAATTGATGGATCATCCGCAGGATGTGTTTGCGGCGAACCGGCATCTTTGCGATAACTTTCGTCCGAAAACGATGCGTGAATACGCGGATGAGCTGGACGATCTGTATCGCCGTCTACTGGCTCGGCGGCCTGGCGAGCGGCTGCAAGTCGGTGGGAGCGCCGATTGATTCCACCTGTAACACCGGATGACCCCGAAGGTCGTGTCTGCGCCGTTATGGTGACGTTCAATCGGAAAGCGATGCTGGTGAAAGCTCTGCAGGGCTTGTTGGCGCAGGAACGCTCCCCCGACGAGATTATCGTGGTGGACAATGCCAGCACCGACGGAACGAGCGAGATGCTGGCCGCGGAGTTCCCGAGCCTGAAGACGCTGGTTCTGGACCGCAATCGCGGCGGCTCAGGCGGGTTTCATGCCGGCATGCAGTGGGCATTTCAGAACGGCTTCGACTGGCTCTGGGTGATGGACGACGACATTGTCGCGTACCCGGACGCGCTGTTGAAGCTGCTGCGCTGGCGCAGCATGTCGGACTTTATTCACGGCCGGCGAGACGACCCGGACGGAGGCCCGGTCGGCCTGGAGGGGATGTGGGATCTCTACAACCTGACGATTCAGACCTTCATGCACGATCCATCGTATGCGAACGGCAAGCGGTGGAGCTGCATTACGTGGGGGAATTTTGAGGGCGCGCTGATTCATCGCCGCGTGGTGGAACGAATCGGGCTGCCGGACCAGCGGTATTTCCAGGGCGGGGACGACATGATGTACGGCCTGGAGGCTTCGTTTCACACGAATATCCTGTACGCGGCCGATCCTGTTTTCCGGCGGCTGCTACCGGTGCCGGTGACCAGGAGCCGGCTGAGCTGGTACCTGCATTTCCGCAACGCTTTTCTGAATGCGGAGAACCTGCGAAAGAACGGACTGACGATCACGCGAATGCAGGTGGCCTGGTTTGTGTTCCGGCATATCGGATGGTCGGTGCGGACCTGGGCAGGCAATCCGGCGCATCGGAAATGGCAGAACCTGGGGGCCATGTATCAGGGATTGAGCGATGGGCTGCGGGGCCGCTGGGGCGCTCCGCCGTGGTTGCGGGTAAAGTGAGGGCGATTCAGCACCGTGGTACCGCTCCCTCACGGTCGCGGCTCTGTAACGCCTTTCTGAGATGGGACCGTCAGGGAGCGGTTTGGTTGCTGCTTCGCGGCCCCACTGTTCACATCGGCTTGGCATTGTGGTTTGTAGGCGTTATTGGCGCATCGGACGCGCGGGTCTATCACGATCGCAGGCATGAAGGGTCATAAATTCGCGATCGCGAGTATCCTGCTCCTCGCGTTCACGACAGCGGAAGCGCAAACTCAGGTGGACCTGCGGCGGCAAAGCAAAAGCATCGACTTTTCCGGGGCGCCCTCTACCAAGCCAGTGCAAATGGGAACGGTTCTGCCGTCGGTTTGCGACACTGGCGAGTTATTCTACAAAGCCGGCGGGGCGCCGGGAACGAATCTCTACGCCTGCGCTGCAACCAATCTCTGGACGCCGATGACGGCGATTCCGGCCGGGGTGAACGGAGCTCTCGTATCAGGTTCCGGGAATCTGCTGACCATGCCCGCGGGCGTGTGCGAGTCCGGTAACCTGACCCCCTACTCAGCGCCTGCGACAATAACGGTGTCGGGCAGCGACACCGGGGCGCTCTATGTCGGCTATGACAGCTCCTGTAACCGTCTTTGCTACGCAGGAGCAGGCTTGACGGTATCGAATTATCAGACAAGCGGCTTCAATGGGAATTCCTGCATTGCCGGCGCGCCCCCATCCACCGGGTTCACACAGACCGGCTCGGCGCAGGTGATTGCCGGCGTGCTGCAGACCCCCGCCGACACAACGCCGACGGTATACGTGCAGTCCTATGCGTGGAATGGGCCGGGCCCGACCGCGCCGCCCGGTTACTACGAATGTCTGCTGGACCGGTGCGAAAGCCGCGACGGCAACGGCGCAAGCGGCGCGTTTCAGGGATCTGTTCGTGAGTTTGCGCTGGTCCCGAAAGTGAACTGGTTTGCCGGCAAGCTGACGGTGAGCATTTCTACTGGCGACCTCAGCGGCTGTTCCGGACAAGGCTGCGTGCTTTCGCTGGGCATTTCCGACTCGGATACGCCACACACTTTGCTGGCGCAGGGAAATGCAACCATCGCGGCCGGCAATACAACGGCGACGGTTACGTTCGCGTCCCCATTAGCGCTTACCGCTTTTCACGAGTATTTTGTGCGCATGAATACGAACTCGCAGGCCACGCTGGTCGTCTCGGGAGGGGCGGAGGTCCCAACCCTCCTGAATGCGAACCAGGTCAGGATCGGACTCTGTTCCAACACCGTACTGAATCCGGGCGCATCGCAGACTCTGGCGGCGACCTGCGGTACGTTCACTCGCGCAAGCGCCGGGACCACCGTGCCGCTGTTAGTGATTGAATAGCCATGCGCGCCTCTTACTTTCTGCTGATCGCGAACGTTTCGCTGTTCGGAAGCGTGGCTAACTTTACCGTTGTTGGCACAACGCCCACGCAGGCGGTTATCACGTTCGCCGTTCCCGATCCAACCCAGTGCACGATCGTTGTCTACGAGGACGCGGCGCGCACAATGGTATCGCACGACACAGATGCGACATTGTTTGCGGACGCGGCTTCCTGTAACCGGTCCGGCAACGTTGTCAGCGGGCAGAATGTTACGGCCATGCTGGGCGCCCGCACGGTGATGAGCGCACTCGATGGAAGGGCGTATTCGCGGGCGCTGGAACAGGACAGGACTTACTGGGTCACCATTACCGACACTGCTAACTCGAGTGCTTACGGCGCCCAATTCACGACGACGCGCATTCCCTTTGGTCAAACCTGGAACGATCCGTTACCGGCGACTCAGCCGTGGATCTCGCCAACGGACGCGGCCCAGACAATCATAGATCCGCATACCGGGGCGCGATTACACCGGCTAACTCTGGCCAACGATCTGACTTCACAGCAGGGACTTACCTTCGCAGCGCCCGCGGCGGCGGCGGGCTGGACCGGAACGGCGAATATCCTGGCGGACGATACTCAGGCGGCCACGGTTTCGGGGTCGACCTCGGCCATCTTCATTCCGGATACGGACGGCAACATCGCGGGGAATGGCGGCACGCATGGAAAGACCTGGGGGGCCGACGGCGCCTCCGGCCTGAACGCTCTCAACGTGACTGTAAACGCGTGGTGTTCGAGCAGTTCATGCGCGACAGCGACATCGGACGATCGGGCGTTGCAGGTAGCTCTCTCCGTGGACGGAGGCATCACCGCCGCGACGAACTGGCTTGATCTTCCGACATCGTCATGCTCATCGAATTGCACGTCGGGGAACCGACCGACGGCCGGCGGCACAACCCCGTTACTGGCCGACTGGATTTCCGGAGCTCTGCCCGGATTCGATGTAAGCCAGCTTCCCGCTCGCAGCGGTAACTGCACCGTCCATGGAAACGTGGTGACATGGTCGGGCGGGTTGTATTATTTCCCGACATACGTCTCTCCGGGCGCGGCGATCACCATCGCCGGAACCACTTACACGATTGCCTCGGTAGACACTGACCGTCAGATCACGCTGACCAGCCCCGCGACTGCCGGCGGAACCTGGTCGATCCAGCCGTTCGGTCTGTTGCTGCGAAAGAAGACGCCCAGCGCCGAGCAGATCCAGGTGCAAGTGGTAACGGCGACGCTGACATCTTCTCCCGCGCCGGGATGGGACCAGGCGGGCACATCGCAGGGAAACGTGTCCTGTTCCCCAGTGCCGGTTACCGGTCCAACAGGCCAGGGAGTGCATTGCTGGGTAAGTCCGGGCCTGTACTGGGTGAATACCACTACCGGGCAGCGAACATTTCAGGGCGTGGCAAAACTGCCCTATAACCCCAACACGGACGGCTGGAATTCGCTGTGGTGCACGTCGCTGTTATGGGATCAGACGGATGGGAACCGCGCTTATTGTTTCGTCAACGGTTACTCGTATCTTATTGCGATGGAGTACAGCGGTAACAACACCGATGTCGGGACCACCGACATGAACACGTCTCTGGCAGCATGCGGAACCGCGCCATGCTGGACATTCACCAATCTGGTTCCGGGCAGCCAGAACAAGACTCTGCTTCAGCAGTTCACGAATTACAACGCGCAGACCGCGGCATTTGTGGCCGAGTATGGCGCTGCGATCGACTTTGCGACAGTCGAAGGGAACGACCTGGAGTTCTTTGCGCGCCCGGGCAGCGCCGACACGAATGACACATATTCATGGGAGTTTCTCTTCCGTCCGTCAACCGCGTCTATTGTGGCCGCTACTCCGCCGGACCGCTGGAGCGGTCTGCATGGCGGAACCGCATCGGGCTTTCCGGGCTGGGCCGTTCTGCCCGACGAGGGGCTTCCCGGAGCACTGAGCGGAGCGGACAAGGATGGCGCGGGACCATTCATGGCTGTGGTGGAGGCGCAGATGACGAAGACTGCGACGATCGCCTGTCCGCCGTGGAATCCCTCAACGGGAATCGCACAGAGTGACTGGCCGAGCGGGAACGAGTGCGCGGTACTTACGACGAATGGGCAACCGTACGACCCGACGCCGGGACCGCACGAGCCAGCCGGCTCTCCGAAAACAGGAAATCAGAGCGGCTATTACCGTTACGACGCAGCGCCGGGCGACCTCATCTGTATTGTCGCGTCTACCTCGCTCGGCAGTTACGCCAATAGTAACTACAGCCATTGCGCGGAAGACTACCAGAGTACGAACGGCCGCGATGGCGAGTATCTGCGCATACTCGCGGTGAACAGCAACACGAGTTGGACCGTACAGCGCGGCTACTTCGGTCCCGGCTCGAATAACACGCCGAGAGCGTTCCGCGATCATGAGGTCGGCGACTTTGTCTTCATGCTCCCGGTGGGCTGCAATATCGGGATGCCCGGATCTCCGTACGCGTGCATCAGCGCCAGCAATGGGTGGAACTACGCGGCACAGCCGAACGGACCGACGTCGGACAAACCGGACTACAAGAGCCAGGCGGCAGGCCACGGCTTCAATTCGAATGGCTGGGCGGTTGCGGCGCTTTCGAACGAATACGCCGACGGTGGACGGCGATGGCTACTGGGCTTACAACGTCAGGGCCGGGGCGACGGTTGCCGACCAATCGCAGGCGCCCAATCAGCTGATGGCCAACGACGCGCCCTTCCAGGGCTTTATGGGGGAGGGTTCGCCGAACGCCGTCGATTCGCATCCCAGTTGCGTGCATTGCCCGGTGGACAATACCTGGTTCAGCGATATGCGGCCGTTCCTGGGCGATGCATCATTCACGTCGTGCGCGCCAGTCAGTGGCTCCTTGCTCAAGTGTACTTCGTCGCGCCTCCGCCGTAAATACCTCCCCACTCTGGCCATCGCAGGTGAGCAGGTTCTTACGGACGTGAGCGGACCGGGGTCGGCGATTTCGGGAAATGCGAGCGACGCGGGGAAATATTGCATCGCCGTGCTTGCCGGCGAGTGCCAGGCCGGTTCCCATCCAGACGACTTATTCGTGAATGCAGGCAAGTCTTCACAGACAGGCTGCACGGCCATGGGTGTTGGCAATCTGGACGCCGACCTCCCGTCAATCTGCGTGGGCGACAATGGCGCATTCACGCAGGGGATGACGCAGGTTCGTCTTAAGCCCCCCGACACGACAGGCGCGCAGGTACGGCTGATCACGCACGGGCTGTCCCGCTACTTCTGGGTCGATCAGTTCTGGAACGCCAAGACAATGCCGGACGGATCGTGGGCGTTGCTGCATACTCGCTGGGCGGGGCCCAGAGGAGAGGCGTTTCTGGTGAAGATGCCGCCGATCAATCCGTCGCAGCCTGGACAAGGCGACCCCGCAGTCAGGCCGGAGTTTCAGAAATTCCCCGTAAACATACCTGCATCGGGACAGATCGGGGCGCGCGTTCGGTTCGGTTACGACGCAGGATTCCACTGCACCACCGACGCGGATTCCTGCCTGACCGGCGGACCGCCGTGGAGTTATTCGCGCGAAGCTCCGGAGCCGGCTCAGTGCGCCAACGGCTGCAGCATCACAGTGCCGGCGATTCCCGAACACCCATTGTATTACCGGGTGGAACTGACAGATGCGAGCGGCAACATGGTTAAGGCGTACGAGACCAGAGTGGCGATACCGTCCGCGGCGCCGCTTGCATCGCAAGCCAGCAGATAATCCGCTTACTCACGCGCGCGGCTCCGTAAGTGACGCCCTGTTACAGATGACCCACTACTTAATACAGACAAACGAAGTCGCGTCGCAGAACGTCAGGACCAGCTCTTTGAGCGGCGAAGCGCGCCGGACCACCGCCACCGCAGTCTTCTTCCAGCCCTTCGAACCATTCGCGTCGAACACATCGATGCGGTCGTGGATTTTGCTGAAGCCGGCCTGCCGAAAAGCACGCCGCAGCCCCGGGTAAGTGAACTGGTTGAAGTCGATGCCCAGCTTCATGATGTCGGGACCCTGGCGAGATATGCGCAGGCGGTACCGCCAACGGTCAGGCAGCCAGCCGTAGAGCGGAAAATCATACTCCGAGGAAACGAAGGCAAACTTGTTGGTGGATGCGAACCAGAACATGCCGCCGGGCTTGAGCGCCCGATAAACCCGGCCAAGGGCGTAGCGCCAGTCTTCGATATGCTCAAATACCGAGTTAGAGACAACGACGTCGTACTTACTCTCGCCGATGTCGGTGGTTTCTACGTTGCCGAGCTCGATGTCCGGCTCGACGCCGTGGCTATTGCCGAGACTGCGCGCGAACTCAATTAGCTGGGGGCTGATTTCGATGCCTTTGCACTTCAGGCCGTTGAGTTTGCACATCAGGGGAAACCATCCCGTTCCCGTCCCAATCTCCAGAATGGACGTCTCCGGCGTCAGCGACGCGAAACGCCGGATTACCCGAAGATAGATCTCGTAATCAGAGCTCATATCATCGAGAGTCAGGCGTCCCTTTTTGTCGAGATAGCGGCTTACATCCGACAGTTCTTCGTGGTGGATCTCCATAATATTAACGTGATTGCCGGATCTTCCGCTGTTCCAGCCGTCGCCGCAGCGCGGAGCCATACTGAGGAACGGCTTCAGCAGCCCGCGCGGGCAGAACCGGCTCCCGATCCGGGTTAACCGAGGCGGCGAAATCGATGGAGGATTCAGCGGACTTGATATTCAATCTGGAGACGGCGATGGCAAACCCTCCTATCATGTACAAATAAAAATCGGTGCCGATGCTTGCGAACAGACCATTGATGCAAAACGCGATCGCAGACAAGATAATGCATCCGGCCAGCAGGGCCTCATCCTCGTGTCCGGGCATCCGGAGGCAGCGCCTGCGCATAGAGTAAGAGCTTTTCACGATGGACCAAAGCGTCAGGACAAAAAAGGCAAACCCAGGAATACCCGACTCCGCGGAAAGCTCTGTATACGCGTTATGCGTAACCTGCCAGCCTGTCTTCTCGCCGAGCGCCTTGGCTTGATCGGCGACGGCGGCGGCGTAAACGCCGGGTCCTACGCCGAGAAGAGGATGCTGCAGCGTGATCGCGAGGCTCTGCATTAATAGCGCGCGCCGCGCCTGACTCGAACTTACAGCGCCGGTAACGTCAGACGGGAGCCCCGCGCCGAATATCGTGCCGAAGCGGGACAGGGTCACCGTGGGGATCAGCAGCGCACCCGCCACCGCGAAACCCGCTGCAGCAACGGCGATGGTCAGTTTAATGCGGGCGCCCGCGGCAAGAAAGCAGACGATGGCCAGCGCCACGATCGTGATCAGGCCGCCACGAGATCCGGTGCGCAGCATTTCGTAGATGCACACGATCACCGCCGAGGTGGCGAGGATGCGCACAAAAATGTTGAAATGTTTCGAGGCCGCTACATAGACGAGAAACGGGCCGCCTACCGAAAAGTAGATCGCTATTTCATTTGCGTTGCTGAAACGCCCGCCCTGAACGGACAGGCGAGCAGCGTCCTCCCCCGGGCTGATCAATGCCCAGATCAGAATCGCGACGATGGAGAGCGCCGCTGCAACAGCCGCTCTACGCAATTGATCGATGTCCTGTATGAACGCTCCCATGAAAAACAACATGGGCAGGTAACGGAGAATATACATCATCGCGTCGAGACTGCCGGTGTGCCAGAAGCTGAACAGGCACGCGAGGACAAGCCAGCCGTGCAGGAAAAGAAAGTTTCGGCCCACCTTTGTGTGCACAGCGTTCATCGCCGTCCCGGTTAACAGCATATTGATGGCGAGGAAAACGCTGACAATGAAAATCTGGTACAGCGATGTATGGATCAGATCGGCAGTGATCTCAGGGATGCGTCCGAGCAGCAGAAACAGATAGAGAAGGAGCAGGTAGTGTCCCATGCCCGGTCTCTTAGCCAGACCGGGGGCGATGAACGCGGGGCGGGGCGCGACGTACTGCTGGCTGGACGACATACGCAAACTGCTTTCTTCAATGTAGCAGGTCGGATTCAGATTCCCTGGACCGCTAACGGTGCTATGGCGGGGTTGGATCAGCAGGCCGCCAGCCTCCGGTCACAGCCTCCGCCGGGCACGCTCGGGCGGAGTGGGGTGCAGATGGTATGCGATAGTAAAGAGACTGGCAGCATGGGATCCGATGCAGCAGAAGACAGGCATTTTCAGCACTACTCCCTGAAACACCGCTTAATTTCCTGGACGAGCCGGAACCTGTTCGATCGCGTAAGCTATACGGCGCAGCATGGGCTCATCCGCGGCATGAAGCGGCGCGGCGGGCTGGGATGGATGCCGGCTCGATTTTCCGGACCGCCGACCGCTGAAGAGAACTTCTGGCGCGGCCTGGACCTGAACGGTTTCACCATCTATGACGTAGGGGCGTTTGAAGGTCTTCTAACGCTGTTCTTCGCGCGGGCGGCGCAGCAGGTGATCTGTTATGAGCCAAACGCGCGCAATCGCGGGCGGCTGCAGGCGAACCTGCGGCTGAACGGATTGACTAATGTTACCGTGCGGCCATTCGGACTTGGCGAGACGCCAGTGGAGCTGCAGATGGTATGGGACCCCTCGATGCCCGGTGGCGCGTCGGTGGAGACCGCCGTCGTCGACAATCTCAGGAGCACGGTAGCGGAGGCGCAAGCGCAGCCCGTCTCGATCACCACGCTTGACCTGGACCGAGCGCAGCAGAACCTGCCGGCTCCCGACCTGATCAAGATTGATATCGAAGGCTGGGAGTTACAGGCGTTACTGGGTGCGCGAGAGACGATAGCGGCCTCCATGCCCGCGCTGTACCTCGAAATGCACGGCGAAACGATGCGTGAGAAGATGCGCAAGGCAGCCGAGATAGTGGATGTTCTCGAGCACGCAGGGTACCCGTCGATCAGGCACGTGGAATCGGGCGAAGCGATCAGTTCCGCGAATTCGAAACTGGCCGCGGAAGGGCACCTGTATTGTCCGGCGGGCGCCGGAGCGCGGGCCACGCCGCCGCTGCAAACCGCAGGCTAAAAGCCTGCTCTACTGCTAAACGGTCAAATTGTGCAGATATGAATAACTCTGCTGATACGCCTCGCTGGGTGTTTCGACAAAGTAATTCTTAATGCCGCCGACCTTCGCGGCCTCGAACGTATCCTTCCAGTCCACCACTCCGGAACCGACGGCAACTGTCTTCTTGTCCGCGGGCGACCAGTCCGCAAGGTGCATAGAAAGGAAGCACCCCGGATACTTGCGCATATAATCTGCGGCTTTGTAACCAAGATCGATAACAGCAACCTGAAACTGCATCTTCACCAGCTTCGGATCGAGAGCCTCCATCAGCTTGTCATAGATAAGCACCCCGTCGATCTCGTGAAACTCGAAATCGTGGTTATGGAAGCCGAGTTGGATACCTGCCGCCCGGGTCTTCTCGCCGATCCTGTTCAACTGGTCGGCGGCTTTCTGCCACTCCGACATCGTGGCGCTCGACGAAAGCGCGAAGGTGGACACGATCATCTGAGAGAGTCCCAGGTCTTTGGCGAACGCCAGCCGCTCATCCAGATGCTCCTGCATTTCGCGGTAGCCGAAGTGACAGCTCTCGCATCCAAGTCCGCCGTCCTGAATTCGTTTCCGCATTTCCGCGCCGGTGAGCGTCACCAGAGGCGCGAAGCCCATGCCTGCATAGGCCGGCGGCGAGCACATCTCGATTTTTCGATATCCCATGCCGGCGAGCTTATGAAGCACGCCGTCGAAGTCCTTGCCAATCTCCTCACGCACCGGGAAGGTCTGGCAGCCGATGGGCAGCCCGAGCGGATCGGCGCGGAGCAAACTGGCGGCGGGTCCGGCGCACGCGGCGGCAGCCACGCCCAGCGCACTGCAATTCAGGAACTCTCGTCTCGTTGATGTCACGATTCTCCTATGCAGCCGGCTCCCAGCCTTTGCGATACTCGCGCGAGAGATACTTATTCGCCTCGGACGCATTCGTAATGGTCATGCTCGCGGCGTCATACTGCAGCCTGCGGCCTGTGCGCAGCGCCACGGCGTACAGGTTCACCGCCTCTGAAATGGGCCACGCGTTCAGGAAATTCCCCGGTGAGGGCGACCCGCCTTTGCAGGCCTGCACCCACTTGAGAAGGCCGGCCGGCAGACCCTCGCGCTGCCGCTCCGGAGGCGGCGGAGCCGTGTAGCCGCGCATTCTCGATTCAGGAATCAGCCGCGGGTTCTCCACATTAAAGCCGGCCAGGATCTTTCCCTTGTCGCCCACGAACATCATGCCTTCCCGCGGGAGTTCCTTCTGGTCTTCCTGTAACTCATCCGGCGTGGGAGGCCGGATGCCGCCGTCGTACCAGATAAGATCGACGGCCGGCCTCTGCCCGACAGCCGGATACCGGAAGCGCACCACGCTTGCGGTGGGGAACGAGAAATCGTTGCGCACGGTAGTAGAGACGCATTCCGTGAAGACGCAGTTATGAGTAAGCATGGGCTCGATGGACGTGGGTCCACTGAGCTCCAGCGCGTTGAAGACGGTCCAGAGGCTGTAATGGCCCATATCGGCCATCGATCCGCCGCCGAAATCGTACCACCCGCGGAATACCATGTTCGTGTAAGTCGGATGATACGGGCGATATGCTTCCGGCCCCAGCCACAGGTCCCAGTCGAAGCCGTGTGGGACCGGCGGCTCGTCAGACGGGAGAACAGGATACTGCGGCCACACCGGCCGGTTTGTCCAGTTGTGCACCTCGCGAAGCTTTCCAATTGCGCCGTCGCGTATCCACGCCATGACCGGTTCCATGGAGCCGTTGGCGTCCCACGGCATGAAGTGCGTGGCCACGCCCTGCGCGCGGGCGGCCTCGATCGTCTGCTTGGCCTCTTTCAACCGGTTGGCGATGGGCTTGTGCATCACGACGTGCTTGCCGGCTTTCATGGCGGCCATACTGGCGACGCCGTGTAAGTGATCGGGCGTCATGATCTTGACGGCGTTCAGGTCTTGCTCTTTGGCGAGTAACTCGCGGTAATCCGAGTAGGCGGCGCACCCTTTGAACTTATCGGCCGATCGCTGGCCGGCGTAGTAAGTGTCCACGATATCGCGGGCTGTCTCACGGCCGCCGGGAATCACGCCATCGGCTCCGGCCCACCAGTCGGGCTTGCCCAGAGTCGTGCGAACAGCGCCGAGCAGACCGTTGCGCGACCAGTCGCGATAGCCGACGGCATCGCGGTTCGGATCGCAGACGGCGACAATCTGTATGTCCGGCACTGCGAGCAGGGGCAACAGCTCCCGCAGGCCCTGCGTACCGACTCCGATGTACGCCAGCGTGAGTTTGTCGCTGGGGGCGACGAACCCTGGCCCTCCCAGCACGTGGCGCGGAACAATGGTCACGGCGGCGACTCCCGCGGCGGCACTCAGGAACTGGCGGCGATTGGGCTCTGAGATCATGTGAACATCCCCTTTGTCAGCGGTAACGATGACATCATACTCCTCTCGGAGGCTGTGCCTCGCGGGACAGGCTCGGGCTTCGATAGCTCAGGACGGACGCGTCAGGCGCGGCCTGTCACTACCGTGTGCGGACTCATGGGAATGGGATGTCCGGTGATGTCTCCGAAGCCGGCCTCGTGGTACATGGCGGTAAGCTCGCTCAGAGTGTACGCATCGCCGGATGGCGTGGTTGCCAGCATGGTCATGGCGAAGGCCGCGGGCATAGGAGGTGAGACGCGATCTTCATTGGGCACGAACTCCAGCGTGGCGGCGCGCCCTCCAGGACGCAGCGCCGCGCGCACCTTCTTCAGCAGGCCGACGCCGGTGGGCTTATCGAAATGGTGCAGGAAGTTGGTCAGCAGCACGGCGTCGTAAGGTCCGCCGAAGTCCACGTCAAAGGCGCTGCCGGGCAGCATATCGTAGCGGTCCCTGACACCGGCTTTGCGCGCGTTCTCCAGGGCCACGCGGAGCACGGGCGACCAGTCGAGACCCGTGACGCGGGCCTGCGGGTTCTGTTTGGCGATCTCGATGCCGAACAGGCCATGGCCCGCGGCTATGTCGAGCACGCGCATCGGGCCGCTGTATCCCTCCAGCACCACCGCGCCCAACGGACCAACCAGCGGGGCCATCATGGGCGCCATGGTTTCCGCGAACTGAACCCAGATGGGATTATCCGGCTCCACGCTGCCATCGCCCGGAAGGACCGTGCAGCCCTTGCGCACGATCTCCGCGAGATGCTCGTAAGGCTCCCGCATGGCTGGATTGCCGAGGAATTGCGCGATGGACGCCAGGCATGCAGGTGAGCGCGGGTCAAGAAACGCCGCGCTGGTTGGGCTGTGATGGTAGCGCCCGTCCTCTTTCACGAGAACACCGTTGATCGTAAGGAAATCGCACAGGATGCGGATGCCGCGCTCGGATGCCGAGCAGTGGCGCGCTAGGGAGGCCACGTCGCCCGGCCCCTCACCGACGGCGCGGAACACATCAAGATCGATGGCTGCCTTCAAAGCCGCTGTGCGCTGATGCGCCTGCAGCATCTCGAACACAAGAGCGGGGGTCAACGGGGTCTCGGAACTCTTCGCGGGTTGCATAATTTCTAGTCCTGGAATTGAGGCAGAGCTTCCCTCCAGGAATCAACTGCCGATGCTGACAGTGTACGCGGAAGCGGCGTTTGTTCGCAGAACGCGGCCTGCTCGAGGGCGAGTCATACGGCAGGCCGCCGGCAATCAGAATTACTTATTGGTCATGGTGCGAACGCGATCAAGGAAGTCGCGGTGTCCTTCGCGGTCCACCAGAGATCGAAATGCCTCGCCGTAAGCGGGCGATTTGTCGAATGCGTCGCTCATTATTTTGTCGAGTTTATCGAGCGCGTCCGCGTCGGGCAGCATGCAATAGAAAGTGACGCGGCCGAGTTTCCCGGTGTGATAGTCTTCCGTCGCGAATCCATAACTGACAATCACGCCATCCGCCATGGCCTTGTCGAGAACGGGAACCATCGTGCTCTTCAGCAATTCGTTATATTCGCGCATAGCGCCTGGCTTGACATCCCACTGGTCGCCGGCAAGATAGGCGCCCTGCCAGGTGCCCGAGCGGGAGTTGTACATACGGCTTACGGTCAGGTAATCCCAGTGTTTAGAGGCAGCCAGCGCCGGGGAAGTGAGACCCGGACGCGCCCACATTGCCTCCAACGCCTTCGCCAGATGGCCTTCGGACGTTGCCGTCATCCAGCTACCGTGCGTCGGCTCGCCTTCCTGATGGATCAGGTTCACAAAGCTGCCGTAGCCGATAAGCGTACCGTCAGCGACGAGTTTGTCCATGAGAGTCTTCTCGTCGTCGTCGTTTTTCAGGAATTCGCCCCACTGGGCGCGCGGAACCGTCCACTCAGAGATATACGTGTAGATGGGCGGCTTTCCCTTGTCGTCCTGCGCCCGCAGCGTGAGAGCCGCCATGGCCAAGAAAATCAGCAATCCAGCAGCGTGGATGGTGCGTCTGTACATTCGTTTTCCTCCAGTAAGGATAGACCCGTGTCAGAGCGACTCGGGTGAGCGCATCAGCTAAACAGACTGAGGGGTTCGTGTCAGGGTAACTCAGCCGTCATACGTACGTCAATGTTTTTGGCGGTTTTGCTACTGCAAAGGAGACCGTAGCCTCGGATACGCTCGTCACTGAGAGGAAGTGGCCAGACGCTTCTTCATTTGAATACCGCCGGCGATGAGACCGGACATGAGTGCGGCGAAGAACAACAGCCAACCCCAATACTGCAACGGGTGCCGGAACACGCGAATTATGTGCCTTCCGTACAGATCTGCAACAATGGCAACCGTCGAGTACCTGACGATCCGGCAAACGGCGACGATTGCGAGATACCTGGCGAGCGGATAATCGGATGCGCCGGCGGCCGCAAAAATCATGCTGGTTGGAAATGGAAATGGAATGGCGGTTGAGGCGATCAGAACCCCTGAGCCCCATCGTTTGAATTGTTCCAGAAGCGCCGATACTTTGCCTTCTCCGAACTTACTGTTCAGGTAAGCCGATCCCGCTTTGCGCGCGAGCCGGAACGTGAGATACGCGCCGATCAACGAACCGGCCGTGGCCACTACTACATACTCGTACCACGGGTTGGTGTGACGAGCGGCGAGAATCGCGATCAGGATATCGGGACCGCCAAATGTCGGCAGAGGAGAGCTGTCAAGGATGGCGAGGAAGAAAAGTCCCAGGGCACCCAGGTGGCGGAGCGCAGAGGTAAAGCCACCGGGCCGGTGACGCGCCGCGTTCTGGATAAACACGTTCAACGCCGCAATATAGCAGCTTTGCAAGGCTACCTGCGTTGAAACAGCAGCAGATCGAGGCTGAACGTCACGCGCATCGCTTCCACCGGCTTCGATCGCAGGGGCCGATAGATGGAAAGCAAGACGTCCTTGACGGCGGCAGCGTCCAGATCGGACGCGGTGGTAACCCGAGTTTGATTCAGCAGCCTGAAATCCTGCGCGAATGTCTCGACGGTTCGGGTCACCCGATCGCGCCCGACGCCGCGCAACTCGGTGAGATCGTCAGGCGCGGGAATGGCGATCAGCAACCGTCCCCCCTCGCGAAGCACACGCCGAAACTCGCCCGCGTTCATGCGCGCTGTGATGGACAGCGCCAGCGAGAAAGAATCGTCCGCGTACGGCACGAAGCGATCGGCATTGGCCACAATCCATTGGCAGCCGGGGAACCGCCGGGCCGCCGCCTGAGTTGCCGCGATCGAGATGTCCACGCCGTGCGCATCGAAACCAAATCGGGTTGCCAGATTGCCGAGGTAGAAACCGTCGCCGCAGCCGGCATCCAGAACGACGTCCCTCGGAGACGCCGCGATGAAATCCGCAACCGCGGCCAGAAGCGGCTGGGTCGCGCCCAGATCGTGCAATCTGCCCCGGGCCGCGATTGCAGCGGGCGTGTCGCCCGGCTGCCTGGAACGGCGGTCCTGCGGCTGAAGCAGGTTGATGTATCCACTGCGCGCGATGTCGAATGAGTGTCCGCGAGCACAGAAAACCCGCCGTTCCTCGCGCGCCAAAGGCAGCCGGCAGTCTCGCACGGGGCAGAGGAGCATTGGTCGAAGTGTATCGGATCGACGAGTTGTCACAGGAGTAGAATTGGCTCAGTTCACAATTCATATGAGCTCCTTCAGATTTCACGCAATCTTCCTGTGTCTCGCGCCCGTCCTGTTCGGGACAGATCCGGTAAGCCAGCCTGGCGCGCTCCCGGCGGCGCCCTCCAGTATCTTCAACGTCAAGACGTTCGGGGCCATCGGCGACGGCGTGCAGAAGGAAACGGCCGCCATTACCAGAGCGATTCAGGCCGCGGCATCGGCGGGAGGCGGCGTAGTGGTCTTCCCTCCGGGCAAATACCTGACCGGCACTTTCGAACTGCTGAGCAACGTCTCGCTGGATCTCGAGGCGGGATCGGTGATCGAGGGCAGCGCCGATATGGCCGACTACCCGCCACTCGCGCAGTTCGGCTTCCTGCGCCGGCCCGGCGAAGACACGTCGGGTGACGGCGATACCGCCGGGATGATCATTGCTCGAAACGCGAAGAACATCGCGATCTACGGGCAGGGCGAGATCGACGGCAACGGCGACGCCTTCTTCGACTTCCAAACCCCCCATATCTCACCCGATTTCGAGGCAAAGTACACAAGACAGGCAGACGCTTTCATGGACGCGATGCGCAGTACCGCCGATGGTCCGGTAGCGGTGAAGTCCGCCGGGCGGCCAGGAACCATGATCATCCTGTGGGGCGTGAGCAATATTGACATCCGCGATGTCACGCTTCGCAATGCCCCGAACTGGACTCTGCACCTGAAGAACAGCGAGCATGCCGTGGTCACGGGCTTACGGGTAGTCAACAACCCGCTTATACCCAACAATGACGGCATCGATTGCGTCGGCTGCCATGACGTTCATTTTTCCAACTGCGACATAAAGGCCGGCGACGACGACTTCGCCATCATGGGCAGCGAGAACGTAACGGTGGCGAATTGCGCGCTGACCTCGAACTCATCGGGCATCCGCGTGGAAGATACGCGTTTCGCCACCTTCAGCGGCCTCACCATTCACGCCAACCGCGGCATCGGCGTGTACGAGCGCGGCAAAGGCGCCACGTGGGGGATCCTGTTCGACAATCTGGTGATCGAGACGCGCCTGCTCACCGGGCACTGGTGGGGTAAAGGCGAGCCGATCTATATCGCCACGGCAGCGCCGGTAAAGCCGGGCGCGGCAGGCGTTCACGACGTCCATTTTTCAAACATCGTGGCAGACGCGGAGAGCGGGATAGTGTTGTATGGAAGCCCGGCCAGCCCGATTCGCGATGTCAGTTTCGACCGCGTGCGCATTCGGGTGCACGCGCCGCGGGAGAGCGCCAGCCGGGGCGTAGGTGGAAACTTCGACCTGCGCTGGACCGCGACCGACCATTCAACGGCCGTGTTTTCGCACGACATTCCGGCTCTCTATTGCCGCTGGGTTCAGGGCGTCAGCCTGCACGGGTTCGAACTCCAGTGGGGCGCGGATCTGCCGGCATATTTCTCGAATGCGGTGGAGTGCGAGGATTTTCGCGACCTCGAAATAGACGGGTTTTCGGGCCGGCAGGCTTCGGCCGGATCGCAGGCCGCGGTGATTGCGCTGCGCAGGGGCGACGGGATTTCCATACGAAACAGCACGGCGGTTTCCGGAGCCGGGGCGTTCGTGCAGGTCTCCGAGATGACGGGAGAGGGCCTGTTCGCTGGGAACGATGTGAAGAATGCCAGCCGGGCTTTCGATCCGGCGAAGGCGAAATTCACAATATATGGGAACCTGCTGCCGGATACCCGACACGCGGAGCACGCGGCGAAAAGGGCAACAGAGTAGAACGCAGGCCGAAGGCCTGCTCTACAAAGGCAAACAGTAGAGTAGGCTTTAGCCTGCGCAGTGAATCGGTATCAGGGCGCGTTCCAATCGAGAGCGTAGACGTCGCGCGTCCCGGTGTTGCGAAGCAGCAAGGGCGAGCCGTCGGGCGTGAGGGCCAGCCAGCCGCCGTACCGGCCGGTGGTAATGAAATTCTTCAGGCCCACCACCTGCTCCGACTTTTGATCGCTGATCCGAACTCTGCGCACGGCGCCGTCTCCTCTGTAATCGAGCACGTACGCGTACTGGCCGTCCTTCGACCAGTTCAGCCAGCCCATTGGACCCGTGGCGATTTCCGTCCATCTACCGGTCTGAAAGTCGAACCGGAGAAGCCGCAGCGAGTCCGAAGAGAACGCGAGGATATAGCGGCCGTCGGGTGACCACCGTGGCGAGAAAATCGCCTGCGAATGGGGCAACGTGGACACCTTGCCGCTCGCTATATCAAGGATGCGGATTGTCGACGAGGCATCACTGGATTCGCCGCCGAACAGGATCCTCTTCCCGTCCGGCGACCAGTCCGGATCCTCCTGATTCGCCCGGTCGTCGGGCATAATCTGCCTGGGGTTTCCCCCCGCGACTGGAACTTCATAGATTCTGGCAGGCTTGTCGGGCGCTGAGGCGAACACGAAGAAGAGGATGTTTCTCCCATCGTGCGACCAGCGCGGCATCATGGCATACAAGGGCGGGAACGTCAGCTGCATCCGCTCGCTCCCGTCCAGCCTGCTTCGCCAAAGGGCGCCCTCCGGATACGAAACCCAGGCCGCCCATTGGCCATCGTCTGAGAAGTCAACGTATTCGGCTGAAAGGCCGCCCATAAATGGCAAGAACTTCCCGGCTTTTTCGTCGTAGCGCGTCAATTCTCCGCGATATGTCTGTCCGGTCACGAACAGTTTCCGGCCATTTCTGCCGGGAACGGGAGACGACAGGGACAGAGGGCTGAAAGTCAGTTGAATTGGTTCCGGTTGGCGATGAAAAAGACTTCCTTCTCGCGGAAGAGCCCAGATTTGTCCCTTCGACTGGAAAACGAAATATTTCCCGTCGGCGGTCCATTTGCCGCAGCACTCGTCCGGGGGATTGTGCCAGCCGACAAACAGGCGCCGCGGAGGCGTTCCATCCAGCGCCGCTTCCCAGGCGAGCTGCTGGCCGAGCCCCCCGACCGTCTCCGAAGTGTCGAACCGCAGGAGGCGGCTGTCGGGCGACCATGCGACATGTTTGATGTCGCCCCTCACGGTGAACAGTTTCCGGAACTCCGCGCCGTCGGCCTTCGCTATAAAAAGATCGCTCAGGGTGGTATAGGCCAACATGGCGCCATCGGGCGACCAGGCCGCGGTTTCCCCAATTGTGTCTCCCAGTCTGCGCGGCGAACCTCCCAGAATGGGAATGCTCCACAACGGACCGCGCGGAGGCGCTCCCTGTCCGTCCACCACGAGAAGTTCCGTTCCGTCCGGCGAAATGTCCACGGGGACCATGTCCGGAGAAGGCATGATCGATATCTTTCTCAGCTCGCCTCCCGCAATCGAGAGTTCGGCGAGGCCATCAGTAGTGGAATTACCGGAGCTTCCGAGGCTGAGGTAGAGCCTCGAACCATCGGTTCCGATGAGCGACTTTTGCTCTCCGTCGTGAGTAAGCTGGACGTAGTTAGATACTCGGACGACGGGTGGAGTCCGCAAAGCGAAGTAACCGATCGCCAGGGCGCCGAGCAAAACGGCGAGCATCATCGCCGCGGTGGCGGGCCGCATGCGCCTGCCATCCTTATCACGACCGCCGGCGCCCGCCGGTAGAACCCAGTCCGATACCAGCCCCAGAGTGAACGCCAGATCGGAGGCGGACTGGAATCGCTGCTCGGGGTTCTTCTCCAGGCAGCGATCGAGGACCCTGTCGAGCGGGCCCGGCGTGAGCGGCAGAAGCTGCGAAATGGGTGGGGGCTCCTCGGTCAGAATCGCGGTGATCGTATCCGCCGAAGTCGCCTTGTGATACAACCGCGTTCCCGTGACCATTTCGTAGAGAATGGTCCCGAAAGCGAAGATGTCGGAGCGCGGGTCGGCGATCTGCCCGCGCACCTGCTCGGGCGACATATACGCGACGGTGCCGACAACCATTCCCGGTTGCGTGTGCAGCGTGCGCGTGAGCATGACGTCCTTCTCGGATTCCACCGGCTCCATCAGTTTTGCCAGACCAAAGTCGAGAATCTTGACCCGCCCCTCTTCAGTGATGAACAGGTTCTCCGGTTTGAGATCGCGGTGGACGATGCCTTCTTTATGCGCCGCGGTGAGGCCGTGCGCGATCTGCATGGCGTAGTCGATCGCCTTGTTCATTGGCAACGGGCCGCGTCGAAGAGCCTCGCGCAGCGTCTCGCCTTCCAGCAGTTCCGAAACCAGATAGGGGACGCTTTCGTAAGTGCCCATCTGGTAGACCGTCAGAATATTGGGGTGGTTCAGCGAAGCAGCGGCCTGCGCCTCCTGCTCGAAACGCCGCGAGCGTTCCGGGTCGGAGGTGGCGAATTCAGGCAGCACCTTGATGGCAACGTCGCGGCCGAGCCGGGAGTCGCGCGCTCGATACACTTCACCCATGCCGCCGGCGCCCAGGGGAGCGACGATTTCAAATGTACCCAGTCTCGTTTGGCGAGAAAGAGGCATGCCGCTTGATTGTAACGTAAGCGACCAGCAGCGGCGTAGCGAAAGATGATGGCAGGCTTACACCGAGAACTGGCGCTGGACAGGGATGCCGAAACGCTGCAGTACCGCCTCGACGTCCTTCTCACTCAGGCGAGAGGCGTCGTACTCCACCTCGATGCGGTCGACCGTCGGAGCCACTTTCACGCGCATGATGCCGTACCAGCTATGCACGTTCGAAATCGCCTCCGCATCGGCATCGCCCAGAGGACGGACCAGAGGGTAGTTCAGCAGAAGCTTCGTCATTTTGCAATCAGGATAGCAGTACCGCTTCCTCGCTGCGCTGGCCGGTAAGCCTGCGCCCGGCGCATGGCGAAACCGTGGAACCATAGAAAACAGGAGATCCCCATGTCACTTCGTCCCGTTAAGCGTGTGATCAGGTCGAAACCAACCATCGAGGGCGCAGGCGTGCATCTGCGCCGCGCATTCGGTTTCGGCAACACCGGCGACTTCGATCCTTTCCTGCTGCTCGACGATTTCCGCAACGACGTGCCGGAGGATTATCTGGCGGGTTTCCCGTGGCACCCGCACCGTGGCATCGAGACCATCACCTACGTGCTGGCCGGAACGGTGGATCACGGCGACAGTATGGGAAACCGCGGAACCATCGGCGCGGGCGACATCCAGTGGATGACAGCCGGCAGCGGGATCATTCACCAGGAGATGCCCAAAGGCGACGACGCCGGCCGCATGCACGGATTTCAATTATGGGCCAATCTACCGGCGGCTTCCAAGATGACCCCGCCGCGTTATCAGGAGGTCAAGTCGCCCGATATTCCGGAGATCACCGACGATGACGGTACCCACGTTCGCGTGGTTTGTGGGACCTTCTGGGGCAAGCGAGGCCCGGTGGACGGAATCGCGGCCGATCCGATGTACCTGGACGTCTCCGTAGCGCCGGGCCGCAGGAAAACGCTGCCGATCGAGACCACTCGCCAGGCCTTCGCTTATGTCTTCGCGGGAGGCGGGAAGTTCTGCAATGCGTCCGGACCGCTCGCCGTACCGACAGAAGGCGTGAAATGGCTGGATACGGCGCCGCCGGCGGATGTGGACAACCGTTCGCTCGTCCTGTTTGACCGCGGAGATGAGCTGGAGGTTCAGGCCGGCCCCGACGGGATTCGATTTCTGCTGGTGTCAGGCCAGCCCCTGCAGGAACCGGTAGCCTGGTATGGCCCCATCGTCATGAACACGCAGCAGGAGCTGCGGCAGGCGTTTGAGGACCTGGACAGGGGCACGTTCCTGAAGATATGACCCGGGCGATGCATCTGCTGAAAGCCTGCTCTACTGTTCTCGGGCGGAAGTAGAGCAGGCTTTCAGCCTCAACGGCGGCGATGCTCATTTAGTTCGCGTACAGGTTGATCTGCCCGATGCCGCCGCTCACGTCCACGTGGATCGTCGCCTTTGCGGTGTTGTTGTCGTAGATGTCGTTCACCCAGCGATCGCCGTTCTTGTGCAGGCCTTCCACGTGGACGCCGCCGATGCCGCCGTGCGCCGTGGCCACGATGCCGGCCGTGTTGGGCAGATATACATCCGCCTCGCCGATGCCGCCGTTGATCTTCACGTCGTAATCGCGTTTCGGGCGGCCGCGCAGGTCCGTCGATACCTGGCCGACGCCCATGTTGACCACCAGGCCGCGCAGATCGAGCGCGCCAAGATCCAGCTTGCTTTCGCCGGCGCCGCAGTTAACGTCCAGATCGAGCGGTACGTTGTCGTTGAAGCGCAGATCCCACGAGTAATTCACGTGGCCCATCGACGATGTGCCCTTCGGCTGGCGAATCTGCAGCAGCCCGCGGAAACTCCCGCCGTCGTAAGTTACCTCGGGTTTCCAGTCGTCGTGGTTGTAAGTGAAATCCGCGTCCAGCAGCTTGCCGGCGCCGCCTTCAATGCGCAGTTGACCCGTGCCCATCTGGATCTCGGCGCGGACGCTCTCCGCCCGCCCTACGTCGATACTCTGGCGGTAGTGTTTCGTCCAGCGGTCGGGGACGTCGTTGAAGGTGCATCCGGCCAATGCAAGGGCGAGGCAGCCCGCGGTCAGAGCGGGCAGACATCGTGTCATAGCACTTAATGCTACGCACAAACATCGGCCTGTTGTTCCGGAAATATGCGGCGAAGCCTTCCCTCGAAGCCGCTGCGCAGCTCGGCAACGGCGGATTCCGGCAGATCGTATGTGGCGACGTTCACCCAGAAACCGGCCTTCGGACCATAGAGTGAGCAGGCCAGATGCACCATGGCGTCGTTCTTCCCGGGCACAAGCCACCAGGCGCAACGCTCGCCTTCGAGGTGCGCATCGGCCGGGCGCAACTCGCCCAGAAGCTCCCATGTCCGGTCCAGCGATTCCCCCGAAACACCGTATACGTCGAAGTTGCGCGCCTGGGCGCCGCGATGCCGCGTCAGGCCGTGCCGCATAACACGGAAGTAGATGGGCCAGCCCGTTCTCGTACCGTTGAACTCATGCTCCCAGCCGGCCGCATCCGGGAAACCGGAATGCACCAGCCGCAGAATGGTCGTGCCGCCGCGCGCTTCAATATAGTAATCCATGGCCAGGCGAACTTCGTCGGTTGATCCCGGCGCCTTTCGAATGCTGACCGTCCGGACGTGATGAGGCTTGTCCACCACCTCGTAGACGCCCCGGCCTTCCATACCGGGGCCCCAGGAGATGGAATACTCGCCACCGGGGCGCGGGTCCGTTTTCACTTCGGGCGCGAACCAGCGCTGAATCTCAGTGGCTTCAGTGATGGCTTTCCAGACCTCTTCCACAGGGGCCGGGATTTCGATGACAGTCTCATGCTGGCGCGTAGCCGGTGTCTCGCTCATTTGTCCTCCTCATCGGGCACGTCGGGAATCAATGGCCATGAACCCAGCAGCAGGCGATAGCTGCGGCCGCCGGGGGCACTCTGGTCGTGATACTTCGCTATAAGCTGCGTAAAGGCATCGGTTAGGTCCGCCGTGAAGGCGCTGCGGTCGGCTGCCGATCGGAATCGGATCTCGGCTTCAGCGGTCAGGGTCGGCAGGGTCTTTCCGGCGCGCTCGGCACGGCGCCGCAGGCCGGCCACTTCCTTGATGAGCCGCGCGGCGCAGGCCACCAGATAGGCCGACGACAGTCGATCGGCCATCGTCGCGGGGTCCGGCCGCAACGAACCGAGGCTGCCCGGATCGATCATCCAGGAGCGCGCCTTCGAGCGCAGCAGTCGCTCGGTGCAGTTGCCCTTCCGGCGTTCCTCGACAAACTCCACCAGGCCCGCGGATTCCAGCTCCCGCAGGTGGTAATTGACGAGTTGCCGGGGCATGGCAAGACGCCGGGCCACGCCACTGGCCGAATCGGTCTCGGAGAGCGATTGCAGGATGCGGATGCGCGCGGGCTTGAGCAGCGCTGCGGCAGCTTCGAGGTCGTCGATGATGCCGAGCGCAGCGGGCATGGTATCGACATTACTGCCGAAGACTAATTTTGTCAAGGAAAATACTGGGTTCGGCAAAACCCGGTACACTGAAAGCGCAGGCCGCCGGTCTGCGTACTCATAAATGACTCAGAAAATACGTTCCACGACCATACTGTGCGTCCGCAGGGATGGCAAAGTCGTGATGGCGGGCGATGGACAGGTTACCCTCGGGCACGAGGTCCTGAAGGCCTCGGCGAAGAAGCTTCGCCGCTTGTACAACAATCGCATTGTGGCCGGCTTCGCCGGCTCCACCGCCGACGCGTTCGCGCTGTTCGCGCGCTTCGAAACCAAGCTGGAGCAGTTCAACGGCAATCTTTCGCGCTCGGTGGTGGAGCTGGCAAAGGAATGGCGGACCGATCGCGTGCTGCGCCATCTGGAAGCCCTGCTGGTGGTGGCCGACAACGAAAAGACCTACATCGTGAGCGGCAACGGCGATGTGATCGAGCCCGATAACAACATCGCGGCCATCGGATCGGGCGGGCCGTTCGCCACCGCCGCGGCCACCGCGCTGGTCGAGAACACGAAGCTGGGAGCGAAGGAAATCGCCGAGAAGGCCATGACCATCGCGGGCCGAATCTGTATTTACACGAACGAGAACTTCTCGTTCGAGGAGCTGTAATCATGGTGATCTATCTGCCGGCCCAGTCTGGTGATAACGAAGTGCTGCTGGATGAGCTGACGCCCCGCGAAATCGTACAGGAGCTCGACAAGTACGTGGTCGGACAGGCCGACGCGAAGCGCGCCGTGGCCATCGCGCTGCGCAACCGCATCCGCCGTCAGAAGCTCGATCCCGAGATGGCCGACGAGGTGATGCCCAAAAACATCCTGATGATCGGGCCCACCGGAGTCGGCAAGACGGAAATCGCGCGGCGCCTGGCGAGGCTGGCCAATTCGCCGTTTCTGAAGGTGGAGGCCAGCAAATTCACCGAGGTGGGCTATGTGGGCCGCGATGTCGAATCGATGATCCGCGATCTGGTGGACATCGCCATCGACATGGTTCGTGAGGAGCGGCTGGACGAAGTGGCCGAGCGAGCCGAGAAGAACGCGGAGGAGCGCCTGCTCGATCTGCTGATGCCGCCGCAGCAGGAAGCCAGCGAGAGCGCCGACCGCACACGCGAGAAGCTGCGCGACAAGCTCCGCTCGGGCAAGCTGGACGATCGCATGGTGGAGATCGAGGTGAAGGAGCGCGGGCCCACGTTCGAGATCGCCAGCAACATGGGCATCGAAGAGATGGACATCAATCTGAAGGATGTCCTGCCCGGTCTCTTCGGCCAGCGCACCAAGAAGCGCAAAATGCGCGTCGCCGAAGCCATCGATTATCTGATCCAGGAAGAGGAGCAGAAGCTCATCGATATGGAGCAGGTGACCAGGGTTGCGCTCGAGCGCGTGGAGCGCAACGGCATCATTTTCCTCGACGAGGTGGACAAGATTGCCGGGCGCGAGGGCGGCCACGGGCCCGACGTGAGCCGCGAGGGCGTGCAACGCGACATCCTGCCCATTGTCGAAGGCACCACGGTAAACACGCGCCACGGTTTCGTGCGCACGGACCATATCCTGTTCATCGCCGCCGGCGCTTTCCATGTCTCCAGGCCTTCGGACCTGATCCCGGAGCTGCAGGGCCGCTTTCCCATTCGCGTGGAGCTGAAATCGCTGACCGAGGAAGATTTCATCCGCATCCTGAAAGAGCCCAAGAACGCGCTGGTGAAGCAGTATATTGCTTTGCTGGACACCGAAGGCATCCGTCTCAACTTCACCGATGAGGCGCTGCAGGAAATCTCGCGATTCGCCGCCGCGGTGAACGAATCCTCCGAGAACATCGGCGCGCGGCGCTTGCACACCATCATGGAGAAGCTGCTCGAAGAGGTCTCGTTCCAGGGCCCCGATCTCAAGAAGAAGAACGTGCGCGTGGACGCGAACTTCGTGCGCAGGCAGCTCGCCGACATCGTGAAGGACCAGGATTTGAGCCGGTACATCCTGTGATGGGAAGCCGTGGGGCAGGCGCCCTCGCCTGGTGTGTCGAGTAGTGATGTGCATTCAGGGGGTGCAAGTCCCCTATGGACCGTGATTGACCGGAACCATCCGTCTAAGCAAGGGTGCTCGCCGCGAGGCGGGATCTGAAGAAAGCCGATGACGAAATCCCGGAGGCGACGTACAGGAAGCGGATGTGAGGCCATCGCAGCGTGGGTAACCCAGCCAGGGATGGGGATGCCCGAATGTCATTCGGAACGCTGTGGGGTAGATCCGACGCCTCCGGGAGAAGAAGGCATGTCTTACCTCGAGAGATCTCCGTTCTGGTCCGCACACACGGACTACCGCACGGGCAACCGGACGGGACAGGAGCGGAGAAGTCAGCAGAAGCCATAGTAATCCAACCGGATGAAGGGCCGAATCTTTAATGCAAGGAGCAGATGGAAGACTTCGATGGACGCAGGGCAGCAGAAAGACAAGGAGCGCCAGGGCGCAGGCGGGGTCGGCGGAACCGACCCTGCCACGCCGGGGCAGCAGCAAACGTTCACGGCATTCGACCAACAACGAGCCTTGACGAGCAGTTTGATGGAGCAGATTTGCGACCCGAAGAACGTGGTTCGTGCGTATCGGCGGGTTCGTTCCAATAAGGGTAAGCCGGGCGTGGACGGTATGACCGTTCACGAACTGGCCGACTGGCTTCGGAACAATCAAAGGGCGCTGACGGCTTCCCTGCTGGACGGGACCTACCGGCCGCAACCAGTACGGGGAGTGCAGATACCGAAGCCGGACGGAGGCCAGCGCCAGTTAGGAATCCCAGCCGCTGTGGATCGTCTGGTACAACAGATGATCCTGCAGGTGCTGAATCCGATTTTCGATCCCACCTTTTCCAACTCCAGCTACGGATTCCGTCCGCACCGGAGCCCGCATATGGCTCTGGAACAGGCGCGGAAATACGTAGCGCAGGAGGGGCGCGAGTTTGTCGTCGATCTTGATCTGGAGAAGTTCTTCGACCGGGTCAATCACGATATTCTCATGTCCCGAATCGCGCGCAGGATCGGCGACAAACACCTGCTCCTCATCCTCCGGCGCTTCCTACAGGCCGGTCTGATGCAGGATGGGGTGTGCGTAGCCCGCGAGGAGGGAACGCCACAAGGGGGACCGCTCTCCCCACTATTGGCCAACATCCTGCTGGATGATCTCGACCAGTTACTGGACAGCCGGGGACATCGCTTCTGCCGCTACGCCGACGACTGCAATATCTACGTGCGATCGCTGGCCGCGGGGCAGCGGGTGATGGAATCGGTCGTCGGGTTTCTGGAAGGGAAACTCAAACTCCGGGTGAACCGTGACAAGAGCGCCGTCGCTCCGGTCGGGGAACGCAAGTTCCTTGGCCATCGGCTGCTGTTGAACGGAAGACTCGGCATCTCTCCCAAGAGCGTGAAACGCGCGAAGGAGAGAATCCGGCAGATCACCCGTCGCAATCGGGGCGTCAGTTTTGCGCAAGTGATCGTCGAACTCAACCGCTTCACCACTGGCTGGATCAACTACTACCGCTACGCGGCTTGTCGGTTCGAACTTCAGTGCATGGACGAGTGGATTCGGCGCAAGCTGCGCTGCTATCGCCTCAAACAACGCAAACGCGGCCGGTCCATCGGAGCTTTCCTCCGTAAACTGGGGCTGTCCGCGTCCTCGGCCGCTCGTATCGCCGGTTCAGGGAAAGGGCCGTGGCGTTTGGCCTGCTCCCCGCCGGTTCATCGGGCCATGTCGACGGACTGGTTCTCATCTCAGGGACTCGTCTCCCTGCTCTCGCGATATGCGTCGTTACAACATTAAACGAAACCGCCGTATACGCCAAGTACGTACGGTGGTGTGGGAGGACGGGGCCGTGAGGCTCCTCCTACCCGATCGGCGGGTGCCCTGCCCGGCACTCCGAGCATCCGAAGAGGCCGACGAGGGCGTCGGCCGCAGGCGAGGGCGCCTGCCCCACAAAGCCGCACAGCCGCAACCAAACAGAGTGCTGAATTCCTGCACAATTCTGGCTTGTCTTTGCCTTCTCCTCGCCGGCTGCGCCGATGTGGGCGAGCCCGTGTATCCCAGCGCGAAGATCCCGGTGGCCCCGAACGATCTGGTGGCCATTGAACGAGGCGATCATCTTGCCGTGCAGTTCACCGCGTCGTCGTACACCACGGAAGCTCAGTTAATCACCGAAATGCGCGGCGCCGAAGTGCGGGTGGGACCCGCCCGGCAGCCATTCAACGCGGCGGCCTGGGCGAAGTCCGCCGAGGCGTGCTCGCTGATGAAACCCGCCGAGAAACCGGGTCCGGTGCAGGCATCGTGTCCGGCCTCGGCGTTCGTCGGCAGCAATGTCGTGGTTGGCGCGCGCGTGCTGAATATAAAAGGCCGTCCATCGGCCTGGTCGAATTTCGTTCCGCTCCGGGTCCAGCCGCCCGTGCCCGCGCCCGTGGACGTCAGCGCGGCTGCGGTTCCCGAGGGCGTACGCCTCACCTGGTCCGACCCGGACGTGCGTTCGTTTGTGGTGTTCCGTCAGTCGCCTGCCGACAAGCAGCCGGCCCAACTCGGCAAGACGGATCAACCCGCGTATCTCGACCGGACCACAGTGTACGGAACCGAATATCAATATTGGGTTCAGGGATTGCGCGAAAACGCCGAGAGCGACGCCGCCGCGTCCAACAAGCTGACTCCAGTGGATGTTTTCCCGCCCGCGGTTCCGGCCGGCGTGACCGCCGCGGCCGGCATCGATTCGATCGAGCTGGCATGGGAGCGCAACACCGAGCCCGACTTCAGGAAGTATGTGATCTATCGAGCCGTCGATGAGGGTCCGTTCGAGAAACTTGCCGAGACCGATGTGCCCACCTACAGCGACAAGGCGATCCAGTCGAGCAAGATCTATCGCTATGCCGTCAGCGCCGTGGATCAGGCCGGCAATGCAAGCAGCCGGTCGGCCATCGTGGAAGCAGCGGCGCCTTGAGACGGGCACAACTCGCTATAATCGAATACGTTTCCCCGGCCGTAAGAAACCACCACCGGAGCGTGAATGAAATTCTTTCTCGACACAGCCAACCTCGACGAGCTGCGCAAGGCAGCCGCGTGGGGTATTATCGACGGCGTTACCACGAATCCGTCGCTCATTGCAAAGGAACAGCGGCCCACCAAAGAACAGATCCGCGCCATCTGTGAGATCGTGAACGGCGACGTCAGCGCGGAAGTGGTGGCTACCAACAGTGACGAGATGGTGCGCGAGGGACGCCAACTAGCGAAGCTGCATCGCAACGTGGTGGTGAAAGTCCCGCTCACGCGCGACGGCATTCGCGCCTGTTCCATCCTGAGCCGGGAGGCCATCCGGGTTAACGTGACCCTGTGTTTCTCCGCGACCCAGGCGATTCTGGCGGCCAAGGCCGGAGCTTATATCGTGAGTCCATTCATCGGACGGCTGGATGACATCGGCGTGCCCGGCATCGAACTGATCCGCGATATCGTCACTATATATAAGAATTACGGCTACGCCACGCAGATCCTCGCCGCCTCGCTGCGCTCGCCCATGCACGTGCTGGAGTCGGCCAAAGCGGGCGCGCACATCGCCACGATGCCGTTCAAAGTGGTGGACATGCTCTTTCATCACCCGCTTACAGATAAAGGGCTGGAACAGTTCCTGAACGACTACGCCAAAGCGTTTCAGGAAGCGCCGGCGCTGGCCGGTTGAAACCTGCGCGGCAGCAGGCGATCCCAACTAACGCGACAAGGAGCAACGGCGCCGGATACAATACCGCTTGTACCTGCAAATTGCTGCGGTAGGGGTATTGGCGGCTTCGGCCGCGGCGGCCAGCGCTGTCGTTGTGCTGCGCCGGCGGCGCGATCCCGCCGAACGGGAACGGCAGCGACGCCTGGACGTCAATATCGCAGGGCGGCTGGCTGACGGCTCGATCATCGACGTTACCGAGTCGACCGTCTACTACTCTTACTCCGTCCGCGGCGTCGGCTACACGGCGGCCCAGGACCTTGCGCCCGTTCGCGAGCTGATCCCCTGCGCCTTCGACCGGCTGATCGGGCCGGTGTCGGTCAAGTATCTTCCGGCTAACCCGGCGAACTCAATCATTATCTGTGAGTACTGGTCGGGCCTGCAGCCCGGCGCTACGCCCGCGGGCCGGAATAACGAATAGTGTATAGCCGGTAATTCGTCCCGAGTTCCAGCCGTCGAAGCGGCTGCGTTTCTCCTTTGAAACACGGCGTTTGCACGTCTTTGCGACGTTTGGACGCTGGCGTGCACGAGCACTCCCGATGAAAGCGACCCCTTGGCTCGTGTTCCTCGGCGTGGCGGCCTGTACCGCTCAGACTGAACAGAGCCTCGGAGTTGATGAGATCCTCTGCCGGGCGGCGGAGGCCCGGCTGCGCCAGGAGAAGGCGCTCCAGAATTATTCGGCCACGCGCTGGTACAACATCCGTTTCGATCGAAACGGCGATACGGCTCGGATGACCGTTCAGGTGGATTACCGCTGCGGCGCGGGGAAAACGTTCGATATCCTGGCCGCGAACGAAGCCGATGGCATCCTCGGCCACGTGCTCAGGCGCATTATCGAGAATGAGCAGCAGGCCAGCCACGACCCGAGCCGCGACGCGACGAATATCACGCCGCAGAACTATGACGTGCAGTTGCTCGGTACGGAGTCGGTCGGCGGCATCCGCTGTTATGTCCTGGGATTGCACGCCCGCCGCAAGAGCAAGTACCTGCTGAACGGCAAAGCCTGGGTGGATGCGTCCGATTTCGGTCTGGTGCGCATGGCCGGCCGGCCTGCCGCGAATCTCTCGTTCTGGGTGGGCAAGCCCTGGATCGACCAGAGCTTCACTAAAATCGGCGATTTCTGGCTGGCCGACGCCAACCACTCCATCACCGACGCGAAACTCTTCGGGCGGACCGAGCTGACGGTGCAATCGGGCGACTATCGTGTTCCCGGCATGGATACGCGGGTGGCTCGCCGGACTGCTGTCCCCGAGCCCACGGTCAACTAAACCCGAACTACGGCAAACCGAGTACACTGTCCCCATGGAACAGCTGCGCATAACTGCTGTTGCTGGAAAGAGCGGCGCCCGGATTCTCCGCCTCGAGGGCCCGCTCGAAGTGCGTACAATGTCGACGTTGCAGACTCTCGCGCGCGAAGAGAGCTCCGCACCGCTGATCCTCGATTTCAGCGGCGTTCGCTATGTCGACTCAGCGGGGCTGGGCGCGGTTCTGGGCCTGTTCATCTCGGCCCGGCGGAAGAACCTCGGCTTTGCGATCGCCGGCGCGTTGTCGGACCGCGTCCGGGTCCTCTTTCAGGCGACCCATCTCAAAGATTTTCTGCCGTCGTATCCGACGGTGGATGAGGCCGAGGCCGCTCTGCCGTCCGCGGATCGGTGAATACGGCCTCAGCTCAGATATTTCACGAAAACGACTTCGTTGTGCGCTTCGTTGTAGAGCAACTCATCCACCATTTGCCGGGCGATGAGAATTCCGAACCCGCCCGCGCGCAAACCCTGCTCCTCCCGCACCGTGGCGCTTTGCGTGATGTCGCCGCCCTGGTAACTCACTGCGGCGTGCTTCAGTTCTTCCCACTTGAAGCCCGGACCGGGATCGGCAATCCGGTACAGCACCATGCGGCGGGCCCGCAGACAGGAGATCCGCACCTTCGCGTTCGGATCCAGCTTGCCGCCCCATTCGATGGCGTTCATCAGCATCTCGTGAAACACCACGCCGATGGACTCGCGTACCTCCTCCGGCAGACCCGCATCCAGACGCGCCATGAAAGCCTGGATTCTCTCGGCCGTATCCAGATCGCAGGGTACCAGCAATTCCAGCCAGTCCGGCAAGGCCGAGAGCACCTGGATTGGCGGAACGGGCGATGCGGCCAGCGCGCCCTGCACCAGAGCGAGTAACGCTTTCGGGTCCACCGGCTTGGACACGTAGTTGTACGCCTGTTCGCGCACAGCCCGCAGGAGGGTGGCGGGCGTGCTATCTGAAGTCATCACGATGGTTCTGGCATTCAGGCCTTCATCACGCATGCGTGCCAGCAGTTCAAGCCCGTTCAGCCGTGGCATCCACACGTCGAGCAGCACCAGATCGAAGGGCGATTTTCGCAGGCGGTTCAGTCCCGCCAGTCCGTCGCGCGCAGTGGCCACCGAATAACCGTCACGCTTAAGATGCTGTACCAGCAGGTGGCTGGTAGTCCGGTCATCCTCCACCACCAGAATTCTTTTCTTCACCCACCCTCCCCTTGTGTGTCCGCAATGTGGCGCACGCTTCAGCGTGCTGGTGCGAGCTTCAGCTCGCGCTCTGCCCGGACTGTGGGCTGAAGCCCACAGCGGCACGCTGAAGCGTGCGCCACATCTGGCCAGCCTACTTTTTCTGGCGGCCCAGCAGTTCCAGCGTGCGGGTTAACCCGGCCATCCGCTCCTGGAGCGCTCGGTAAACGCCCGCGGCCTCGACGAGTTCTCCGCGGCGCGCCAGGTTTTCCAGATCGAGCGCTGTTTGCCAGGCTCCCGCGGTCGAGAAATTTCCGATCGAGCCCTTCAGAGTATGGGCGGCTATGCGCAGAGCTTCCGCGTCGCCCAGCACGACGGCTTGCCGAATATTCTCCATCATGGAGGGCGCATCTGCGAGGAAAATCCGGGTCAGTTCCCGCAGCAGCCTCTTATCGCCCAGGAATTTGTCACGAATCGCATTTAACTCGTCTTCTTCCGGTTTCACGGGCAGCTCCGCGCCCATCGCCTGCCTGATGGCATCGAACAACTCCTGTTCCCGCACTGGCTTCGAAACATAACCGTCCATCCCGGATGCCAGGCACCGCTCACGATCTTCTCTTAATGCATCGGCCGTCATGGCGATGATCGGAATATGACGGCCGGTCTTCTTTTCCTCTGACCGAATGGCCGCGGTGGCCTCAAAGCCGTCCATTTCGGGCATCTGGATGTCCATGAGGATGGCATCGATACCCTGCGCGTTGTTCCGGAACATTTCCAGTGCCTCGCGGCCGTTCCCCGCCACCGTGGCCGAGTGGCCCAGTTTGCGCAACAGATGGATGGCCACGGTTTGATTCACTGGTTTGTCTTCAGCGAGCAGGATGCGCAGTTTCTTGCCGGTAGCGCGGCGGGCGGAAGGCCGCGGCCTTGCGCGCCGGCCTTCTGTCATTGTGCTCATAATGACGTCGAAAAGCTCGGACTGCTTCAGAGGCTTGCTGACGCACGCACGAATCCCGGGGAGCCGCCGCTTGCCCGCGCGTGGAATCCCGGCTGAGGTCAGAAGAATTACGGCCGATTCGGTGAGCGCGGGATCGCGGCTGATAAGCTCGCCCACCTGCAATCCGTTGAGTTTCGGCATATGCAGGTCCAGCAGCACCAACGGGAAGGGCCTTGCCTCGGCTTTGGCCTGGCGCATCGCGGTTAGTGCGGCATCGCCCGATTCCGCCACTGCGGGCAGCATACCCCATCGGCTGAGCATTTCGCACAGAATGCGGCGGTGGGTGGCATGATCGTCCACCACCAGCACGCGCAGGCCATTCAGGTTTTGCGCTACCGGGGATAAAGGACGCGCGCTTTCCGGCAGCTCGAACACCGCGGTGAAATGAAACGTGCTGCCGGCTCCCGGCTCGCTTTCCACCCAGATGCGCCCTCCCATTAGCCCGACAAGCTGTAACGAGATGGCCAGCCCGAGTCCAGTACCGCCGTACCTGCGAGTAATAGAGCCGTCGGCCTGTGCGAACGCTTCGAAGATCAGCTTCTGCTTGTCAGCGGGTATGCCGATGCCGGAGTCCCGGACCGAAAACTGCAGCCGCGCGCGCCGCCGCTCCGTTTCGATGGCCTCCACACGGACAACCACCTCGCCTTTCTGCGTGAACTTGACCCCGTTGCCGACGAGGTTGATCAGTACCTGGCGCAGCCTGCCCGGATCCCCAACCACGATATCGGGAGCTCCCGGGGCCACTTCGCACGCCAGCTCGAGCCCATTCTGCTGGGCGCGCCATGCGAGCGACCGCACGCTGTCTTCCACCACCTCGCGCAGGTCGAACTCCACCGATTCCAGTTCCAGCCGCCGTTCCTCAATCCGGGAAAAATCGAGGATATCGTTGATCACCGCAAGCAGCCCGTCGGCCGACTGCTTCACGATGGTCAGATACTCGCGTTGTTCGGATGAGAGCCGCGTCTCCAGCAGCATCGAGGTCATACCGATGACCGCGTTCATGGGGCTGCGAATCTCGTGGCTCATGTTGGCCAGGAACTCGCTCCTGGCGCGCGTGGCGGATTCGGCGCGGCTCCTGGCGCTTTCCAGTTCTTTCACGAGTTGCGCCATTCGGGCAGCATTTTCGTCCTGCCGCTGGCGCGCCGCTTTGAGGTCGTCCGCGTAACGCCGCAGATCCTCTTCGCGCTGTCGGCGCTCGGTGATGTCGCGCGCCACTGCATAGATGCGCTGGTCTTCCAGCGAAACCGAGCACGCCCATAAGAGCCACTTGTACGTGCCATCCCTCGTGCGATAACGGTTCTCGAACGAGACCACATCGCGGCCCGAAGATAGCTCCGCCGCCGCCGCGATAGTGGATTCCCTGTCCTCCGGATGCACGAAGTCGATATAGGGCCGCGACTGCAGTTCCTCCGCCGTGAAGCCCAGCACCTTTTCGCACTCCGGATTCAGCCGCAGGAAGTAGCCATCCGTATTCGCGATGAACAGCATGTCGCGGCACAGGTTGAAAAAGCGATCAAGTTCCTTCTCCGCCTGGCGGCGCTCGGTGACATCGAGCAGCGCCGAGCGCATCCCAATCGCCGCGCCACGGTCTCCCTCGATGCGCGCTTCATGAATTTCGACGATGCGCCGGCGTCCGTCGCGGCGCATGTAGGAGCGCTCGAAGGGGACGATGGGCATCTCATGAGCAAGCTTCCGCTCGACTGCGTCACGGCTGGCGGCGCGCTCGCCGGGCCAGACGAAATCGGTGACGTGGCGGCCGATCAGCTCCTCGGCCGTGTACCCCAGCAGCTCGCACTCGGCGCGATTCACCCGGCGGATGATGCCTGCGGCGTCCAGTTCGTGATACGCAACCGGCGCTTCGTCGAACAGGGTCCGGAAACGCTCTTCGCTGCGCTTCAGCTCTTCGTCCGCCCGCCTGCGCTCGATGAAGCGTCCTATCTGGCCGCTGGTGGAGCGCAGCATCTCCACGAGCGGTGCATCGAAGGCCCGGGCGGGCCGGCTGAAGAATTCCATGACCGCCACCACGTCGCCGGCGACGCTCACCGGAAAGGCCAACCCGGAGCGCAGACCATCCTCGCGGAAGGCCGCCGCGCGCGGAAACTCAGAGTCTTCGGCCTGGTCGGGGGTCCATATGGGCTCGCCAGACACCCAGGCCTTGCCCGGCATCCCCAGGCCACGCGGATAGACGGTGGCGCGAGTTAGCGCGTCAAAACGAGGGAACTCTCCTTCGGTGGCGGACCAGGATTCCAGACACCGCAGAACACTGGCCTGCCGATCCAGCGTCCAGAGCGCGCCATAATCCCACGCCAGGGTTTCGCAGATGGCGCCAAGAATACGCCGTAAGCCATTCTCCGCGTCAACCGCTTCCACCAGCACGCGGCTGATGGCCACCTGCGCGGCCAGGATTGCGTCCTCGCGCGTGCGTTGCCCAACGGCTGACTTCATACGGGCTCCTGTGGCCGCATCGGAGACGAAGTGCAGTATATAACAACCGGCCACCAAACCGCTCCGTGGGGCAGACGATCGGGTTTTGTCGTCTGCCATGCCCGGGCACTCGAAAAGGCAGACGACAAAACCCGATCGTCTGCCCCACGAGGTTGCACGGAGCTCGAAATTCCGTCACCTGATCTCGATCCCCAGTTGCGCGCACTTCTTGTAAAGGTGACTGCGTTCGAGGCCCAGCGCGCGAGCGGTCTCGGTCATGTTGCGGTTGTGTCGCTTCAGTTCAGCGGCAATGGTCTCGCGCTCGAACTGTTCCACACGGACGGCCAGCGTGCCGGAAGCAGCGGGCATGGCCGAGCCGCCTGACGCATGCGGGAGCGCGAGAGCAACCGTGCTCTCATCCACAGCCTCGTCGGCGAGCAGCAGCAGGCGCTCCACGCAGTTCCGCAGCTCACGCACGTTTCCCGGCCACGAGTGCCGGTCGAGCATGCCCACCGCCGCCGGCGTGAAGGGTTTCGGCTTCCAGCCGTTCTGCTCGCTGATGGCGCGCGCGAAGTGTTCCACCAGAACCGGGATGTCGCCCCGGCGCTCGCGCAGCGGCGGCAGCACGATGGGGAACACCATCACGCGATGATAAAGGTCCTGGCGGAAGCCACCGGCGGCCACCTGCTCTTCCAGATTGCGATGCGTGGCCACTACCACCCGCACATCCACCCGGATGGGCTGGCTGCCGCCCACTCGCTCGATCTCGCCCTCTTCCAGTACGCGCAGCAGCTTGGCCTGCATCACCGGCGGCATGTCGCCAATCTCATCGAGGAAGAGCGTTCCGCCGTTGGCCTGTTCGAACTTGCCTGCGTGCCGCACCGTGGCGCCGGTGAACGCGCCCTTCTCATGTCCGAACAGCTCCGATTCGATCAGCTCCTGCGGCACCGCCGCGCAGTTCACCGCCACAAAGGCGGCTCCGCGGCGTGGGCTCTTCTCATGGACCGCGCGCGCCACCAGCTCTTTTCCCGTGCCTGTCTCACCCAGAATACAGACCCGCGATTCGCCCGCCGCCACGCGATCCAGCAGATTCATCACGCGCCGCATCGCCTCGCTCGCCCACACGATCTCGTGCCGTCCGAGCCGTTGCCGCAGCTCCCGGTTCTCGCGCTCAAGGCGCGCCAGGCGCATGGCGTTATCGATGGTCAGCAGCAGCTTCTCGGTGGAGAGCGGCTTCTCGAGGAAATCCAGAGCGCCCAGCCGGGTGGCCCGCACTGCCATGTCCAGCGTGGCCTGACCGGAGATCATCACCACCGGCGTGGTCACCCCGAGCGCGCGGACCTCTTCCAGCAGCGCGATGCCGTCCTTATCCGGCATCACCACGTCGGAAAACACCAGATCGAACGGCTGTGCGCGAATCAGCTCCAGCGCGCGAGCAGCGTTGTCCGCCACGGTCGCTTCGTGCCCGTTCATGCGAAACGCGCGCGATAGCGATGCCAGCGTATTCGGGTCGTCATCGACAATCAGCAGCCGGCTCATGCGCTCCTCCACGCGGGCAATTCGATGGTGAACGTTGCGCCGCGTCCCGGTTCTCCCGCCACCGAGATCCGTCCGTTATGATCGCTGATCACCGACTGCACGATCGCCAGCCCAAGACCCGTGCCATGGCGCTTGGTGGTGTAGTAAGGCGTGAACAGACGCGCGCACTCTTCTTCGCTGAGCCCCTGGCCGGAATCGCTCACGGCGATCCGGACCATGCCGTTCGCGGCCTCCGTGCGCACACCGAGAGTGCCGCCCTCGGGCATGGCGTCCATGGCGTTCAATATGAGGTTGCGGAGAGCGCGCGAAAGCTGCAGCGGGTCGGCGGAAACCTGAACGCCTCCGTTGGCCAGCTCCAGCACGGGCTCGATCCTCGGCCGCCCGTCAGCGTGAAACTGCGCGTCGAACAGCTTCATCTGCCCGCGCACCAGCTCGCTGGCGTCCACCGTCTCGAACTCGGGTTTCGGCATTTTCGCGAAATCGCTGAACTGCCCCACGATCATTTTCAGGTTTTGCAATTCGGTGAGTAATGTGGCGGTACTTTCTCGAAAGACGTCATCAAACTCCTGAGGATGCTGCTCCCGCGCACGCTGCAGGTTTTCTATGGTGATTTGCAGGGGAAACAGCGGGTTCTTCAGCTCGTGCGCCAGCCGGCGCGCCAACTCGCGCCATGCCGCCACGCGCTCCGCCTGGATGGCGCGGTCACGGTGCTCGATGAGCTGTTCAGTCATCCTGTTGAATGCGTCAGCCAGATGGCCGATCTCGTCAGCCGATTGCACCCGGACCCGCGTACTCCAGTCGCCACCGGCCACCGCCTCGACGCCGGAAACTAATTGCGCGACCGGCCGGGTAACTCGCAGCGTCGTCCAGAAACCGATGAGGACTCCGAGCAGGATGCCGGCGCCGCCCACGCCGATACCGATCCACAGGATGGCGCGTTCCAGCATTACCTGCTCGCGCAGAGAAGTGCCCACCAGCAGCGCGCCGAGCAGGCTCCCTCGGTGCGCCAGGGGCAGGGCGACCACGGATTCGGCGGTGGCCGGGTCGCCGGTCCACTCCACCGTCGCGGAAGCCTCGTGATTGGTGCGCCGCACGGTATCGAGCAGGCCGGATAGCTTCCGCGCATCGGCAATGGGGCCGGCGGCGTCGATGACCTCTCCGCTCGGCAGCCACAGCATGGCGCGCACACCCGGCGCGACGCCAAGCGAAGCCAGAAACGCCGCATCCAGCTTGCGCGCGCCCACAACGAGGATGCTCTTTTCGCCCGCACTCACCGAGTGCATCGCCGCGAACGCCACGGTGCTGCCGGTCTCCAGCGGAATGCGCGTCAGGAAGGGCTTCGTGTCGCCGGCATCTTCGGCCGCTATGAGCCAGTCGCTCGCGTACGCGAATCGGGCGGGAGCCGAGGCCGACGAGATGATGGTCAGATCGGGCTGCACGATATCGAGATAGTCGAGCGCCTGCGCGTCCGCCTGCGCGCGGGCTTCATCGACAAACGTGGAAAAGTCCGGTTGCGGCTTGTTCGCTTCCACGGCTATGTGCATCACCGCATCGGATGCGGCGGCTCGCTGTACCTTGTCATCCACGTCTTTGTACTGTGCCTGCACCTCGCGCTGGAACTGATCGAGGACGCCTTTCCGCCGCTCCTCGGCAATCCGGTCGAACGCGCGCCGCGTGGCCACCGATACCGCGCCGCTGACCAGCGCCACCGCGCCGGCCACGGTCAGCGACGAAACCAGCAGCAGGCGCGTGCGGAACGTCATGGCCGGACGCCCTCCAGCCACACGTCCTCGAGCCGCCACTTCCCAACCGCCCCCGTGGTCCACGCCCGCACACTCACGCCGAGCTGATACGCCACCGGAAGCTGAAACAGCGGGACCATACGCCGCGATTCGATCAGCGCCCGCTCGGCTTCGTACATCTTCGCTGGATCGTCCGTCGCGGCGCCGCCCAGCGCCCTGAGCGCCTCGCGGGGATCGTCACTGGCAATGCGGAGCACCGTGAGGCGCACATCCTTCTGCGACCCGGTCACTGGATGAAGCGTGATGCCGGCTTCGGCTGCATTCACCACGATGCGCTGCGCGATGGACCGCGGCAGCGCGTCCTGGCCGTCCCATGCAAATGTGAGCGGC
Organism: uncultured Acidobacteriota bacterium; assembly: GCA_963780655.1. GTDB lineage: Bacteria > Acidobacteriota > Terriglobia > Bryobacterales > Bryobacteraceae > CAWACP01. The sequence continues at coordinate 387,339 of CAWACP010000006.1, forward strand.
GGCGCGGCCGCGGCCAGGTCCTTCGCGCGTGGCAGGTCGCGCGCCGCGGGGAACAGGAATGCGTAACCGCTCAGCCACTGCGGCAGCAGCGCGCCGGAAATCTCGCCCTGCTTTTGCAGAAGCACGTTGCGGATTGAGGGACGGTCGATGGCCAGAGCGAGCGCCTGCCGGAGCCGGTCGAGATCGTCACGGCGTCCGTTGAAGACCAGCGCGATTACCTGGCACGGCCGCGACTCGCTGATACGGCCGCTCTGCTGCTGCACGCGCCGCATGTCCGGCAGAGGCAGTTCGATCACGTCAGCTTTGCCCAGCTCGAAATCGAGCGCCTGGTCGCGCGCCGAACGGCCCATGCGAATCTCTACCCGGTCGAGGTACGGACGCCCGCCCGGAAACTGATCGTTCGCCTGCAGTGCGATCGTCTTCAGCGGCTCCCAGTCGGCGACGCGAAATGGACCCGTGCCCGCGGCCCCGGCTTCGCGCAGGATCTCTTCCTTCAGCGCCGCCTCGTCCGGGTCTGTGGGCGTGTCAGCGGGATCGAGCGAACCGATCGCGGCGGCGACCTCGATCCGCAGCGTTCCACCGTAATGTGGCCGCCGGGCCGCTTCGAGCGCCGCGGCAGCAAGCAGAATATTAACGGCCGCAATCGAGCGTAAGGCTGTACGCCGCATACCGTCCTGTAGCGAGATCCCGCGCGATTGCAACGGCGCCGCCCGGAGCCGGCCAGAGCGCGGTGACGGGCCCGGAGAATTCGGCGGGATCGCTCAAATCCGCGGGCTTGCGATCGACGATCTCGAAAGCGGTGACCGAGTCTGCCGCATCGCGCGCAGACGGTGACGACGCCAGAATGACGCGGCCGGCGCCGCAGCCGGTCTGGACGGCGGCAAAATCGTCGCCCCAGGCATCGAACGCGCCCGCTGGATTTTTCAGGGAGTCGTAGAGGTGCGTGCGCCCATCCAGCTCCGCGGTCAGGTAAAGCGGCCGCGAACGCTCTTCAACGTGGGCAAACGAGAACACGGGCGGCCAATCCTCCGCCTGCAGAGTGTTGCGTCCCGGCGTGAATTCAGGGGCGGCCCCGGCGGATTCGCAATGTACATCGAGCGCCGGCTTCGAGGCTCCTCGGCAAACGGCGCCAGGCAGCAAAGCCGTGAACGAGTCGTCCGTCACGCGAAGCTCTCCGCGAGGGTCGCGCACGGCGGCCGCGCCCTCGAGTGGTTTGGCATCTGCTCGTTCCCACCCGGAGGCGCGGCGCGCGTAGCTGACCATCTGTAAAGGCTCGAGCACAATCATGCCGTCGCCCGATACCACGACATCCAGCATCGGGCTGTCCTGTTCCCAAAGCAGACGCTTGTCCAGCGGAGCATGACTCGCATGCGCCGGAGCTGGTGGGGCCGTGTACTCCACCATCGCCACCTGACGTTCCTCGCCGCGCTCGATCTCGGCGATAAACAGCAGTCCCGCGGGGTTCTGCGAGATGGTTAACGCAACCTCCACCGGCCGGCCCGCTTTGGCGCCCGACTGCCGCAACGCGTGTTCGAATACCGCGCGGGCTCGTGCGGTGTCCGAGTTCCCCAGCGACGCCAGATTGCGCACCGTGGAGAAGTGCGCCACTTCCCCGCCCTCCAGCCGCGCGGCAACTGCTTTTGCGAGGCTGCGCACTGCGTCATCGAACGTCTGAGCCCCGCAGATTGCGCCCAGAAGCAGGCACAACAGAATTCCCCTGAACACCGTTCGAATCTTATCAGGTGTTTCAACGGCGCCACAGCTTGACGGTCCGTAGTAGAGCAGGCTTTTCAAGCCGCCTGGCCGATTGCTTCGGCCGACGCGAATACGAGCCAGTATGTATGAAACGGTGGGAGCGAACTATGAGCATCACGCGTCCTCAAGGCGATTGGAGGATCAGCCGTCCTCCGGTTCACCCGGGCGAAATGCTCCGCGAGGAGTTCATGAAGCCCTTAGGAATTTCGATCAACAGCCTCGCTCTGGAACTGCACGTTCCGGTTACACGCATCAGCCAGATCGTCAACGAGCGTCGCGGGATTACCGCCGACACAGCATTGCGTCTGCCGCGGCACTTCGGCACCAGCGCCGATTTCTGGATGAATATTCAGAAGGACTACGAGTTGGTTCTGACCCGGCACAAGTCATTGAGAAATGACCGCCCGACGGTTGACCTGTACTACCTCGCTCGACGTTCCCTCTCCAGCCTTTCCGCCAGGAACACCTTCAGCAGCGATTGATAGGGCACATCCCTTTTGTTCGCCAATATCTTCAGATCCTCGATCATCGAAACCGGCAGCCGCAGTGAAATAGTCCGCAGGGTGGGCTTAAGGTTCGGAAACCTGCGCCGCCGGGCTGAATCCCATTCGACGAACTCCGTCGAATCGTGGTCCGCCCAAAATGCCCGTTCCTCGTCTTCCGACCGAAACTCAGGCACCGGCTTTTTTTTCGTACTTCGCATAAGCATCTCTTTCCCGCCGGTTCGTGTCCCTGGCGGATATCACACGCAATAGCGACTTCCGAACGGTAAACGCAACGAACAGGTATCGTCCGCCGCTCGTCTGCCCGAGAGCATAGTACCTTTTCTCCCGCTGAGAATGGCGGATATCGCCGCGGACGACCAAAGGCTCGTGGAAGAAGACGTCCTCGGCCTCTTCCGGAGTGACGCGATGGCGCTCCCAATTCTTGTGCGTGTTGGATTTATCCCATTGAAAACCAGTACACGCTTCGAGCGGATCTTTCTTTTCCGCCACACCTCAGTATATATCTGTCATATACAGATATAACAAGGCGAGGCGTGATCTCGACGTTCTCCGAGGGCACGCTGTGAGCTGCTGGCCCGGGCGGAAGCGATGCATTCGCAGAGGTTGCGTCCCGAACGCCGCCCCACGATGACTCCACGCCTTTGCTCGATCTTCGCCAGGACGGTGTACGGACCGAGAGCTGCGTCCCTGATGCGGAGCATTCCCATAATCGCGGTGGCACTTCGTTGGAATTGTGGTGGGCCCGGCAGAACTCGAATCTGCGACCTCTACCGTGTCAAGGTAGCGCTCTAACCAACTGAGCTACGGGCCCGAAGGCGGGACAAACCCCCAATATATCACGTGGTTGTGAGCAATCAGCCGCTATGCCTTTGCCCGCGCTTCGGCGTTCAGCGCCGCTGTGGCGCCGGCCGACGCCAGTGAGATTTCCACCTCGAGTCCATGCGGCGAGCGGTTGCGGCATACCACCGCACCCCCGCACGCCTCCGTGCAACTCCGCACAATCGCCAGGCCGAGGCCGGTCCCGCCCGTCTCTCGTTGCCGCGCGAATTCGGGCCTGTAGAACGGCTTGAACACGGCGTCCAGTTCGCCCTCCGGCAATCCCGGACCGTTGTCGGCAACCGTGATCCGCACCCACTCGCCGTCCCGCAGCGCCGCCACGGTAATCGGACCGGCGTCGCCCGCGTATCGCACCGAATTCCTGACCAGGTTCGCCAGCGATCGAAACAAATAGTCGGGATGCGCAAGCGCCAGTATGCCGGGGACGACATTGTTTAGCACCTGGGCGTCCGATGCTTCGCGTTGCATCACGCGATCCACTACCTCGGACACGTCCACTGCCGTCAGCGGCGCGTTCGCGTCGTTGATCTGCGCCTTCGAGAAGGACAACAGCTCGTTGACCAGATCGGACATGTGCGCAACGTCCTCCTGAACATCGTGCACGTAGTCGCGCTGATTACGCGCGGCGCGCTGTTCCAGAATGCCCAACGCCACCTGAATTCGCGCGATGGGCGAACACAGCTCGTGCGCGATATCTCCCAGGAACCGCTTCTGCCCGTTCACGTAACCGGCGAGCCGCTCGGCCATCGAGTGGATCCCGCGGCTGAGCTGGCCGATCTCGTCGCGGCGTCTGGTGGTTGAGAGTTCTACCTCGAACTGCCCTTCCGCGATCCTCTCCGTTGCCCGGGTGAGCTGCGCGATGGAGCGCGTCAGCCCGCGAATGAACGGCAGCCAGCAGAGAACGCTCACCAGGATCACGCCGCACAAAGCGAGCAGCCACGCCTTGTAATCGAAGAAGAACGGATTCGTCCAGAGCGACGGAAACGTCCACACCAGCGTCGCGCGCGTGGGCGGAACGCCGGGCGTGGTCCAGACAGGAATCGGAACGCCTACCCAATACCGGGCCGGGCTCCCCGTCCTGATAATCGCCAGGCCGGGAAATGGAGAGCGGGCCCGTTGCGGGCGGCCCGGCGCCGTGGTCCCGCTCCCTGGCGGACCTTCCGCGCGCACAGGACCTTCCGCGCTTTCCGGCGGCGCTTCCCCGTTTTCCGGCGGGGGCGCCTCAGCTCGATCGGGAGGCGGTTCCGCGCGATCCGGCGCCTCAGGTCCGCGCGCTCCTGACGGCCCGGCCGCGCCGGGAGCAAACCGGCGCATGCGTAAACCGCCTCCCATCCCTCCGTGAAAATGCTCGCGCTTCACCGCCGTCGCCACCTCCGGCGGCAGCGACATCCGAGCACCGGCCATTTGTTCGCCGCTTCTGTCGAACAATCCCAGTTGCGCTGAGGCGGCGGCGGAGTGTCTCTCCAGTAGCTGATCCCACGAGGAGCGCTGAGTCTGCGGCAGCTCCAGAGCGATCAGCCGCGAAATCGAGAAGAGCCGCTCGCGCGCAGGCGCCAGTACGAACGAGCCCAGCTCGAAGCGGAATTCCACCCGCGCGAATATGGCGAAGACGGCGCCGAGCAACACTACGTTGAGAAATGCCAGTAGAAGAATCTTCGCTGGGAGCGACAAACGAAGCTTCATGCTACTTGTTCCGATCCCGGTTTGAGCATCATGTAGCCGGCGCTGCGGATGGTGGCGATGAACCGGGGCGCGCGCGCGTCGTCGCCCAGCTTTTTTCGCACCGAAGAAATGTGAACGTCGATGGAGCGGTCGAACACCTCGAAGTTGCGGTCGGCCACTTCCAGCAGGAGCTGTTCCCGCGTCTTCACTCGGCCCGCGGCTCTGGCCAGCGCCAGCAGGAGATCGAACTCGATGGCGGTGAGCTGAAGGGCATCGCTGCCGAGCGTGGCTATTCGCGCTTCCGGCTCGATTCGCAGATCGCCCACCAGGACTTTCTGCGGAGCGCTGTTCGCAGCGGCTCGCGTGCGTATCGACCTGCGGATGACGGCGCGCAGGCGGGCCAGCAGCTCGCGTGTCGAGAAGGTCTTGGGCAGGTAGTCGTCGGCGCCCATCTCCAGTCCCTGAATGCGGTCGGGCTCCTCGCCGCGGCCGGTGAGCATCAGCACCGGAACATCGGACGTGCGCCGCAGCTCGCGCAAAACCGAGAGGCCGTCCATGCCGGGAAGCATCACGTCCAGGATCACCGCGGCGAACGGCTCGTTGGCGGCCATCGCCAACCCGCTGATGCCGTTGTGGGCGGCGGCAACCTCGTAGCCGAGCGGCTCCAGATAATCGCGCACCAGACGGCACAGCTTCGTGTCGTCATCCACCATCAGTACGCGCGTTCGTGATTCTGCGGTGTCCATGTAAGACTATCGAAAAGACGTCAGCCTATGTCCATTTAATAACCGTTTCGCGCCTCCGTGGACCACCTTAACTGAACTTTACAAATCTTCGGGCCTCCTTCACACCAGCTTTACAGCCGCCTGCGAACCTCGATTCAGCCATGACACGCGCCACACCCCCTGCGCCAGCCGCGCGAAGCGCACGCGACGCGGAGCTCGTCCGCAGGATTCTCGCGGGCGATCAGGATGCGTTTGCCCACCTTGTCGAGGCCTACGAATCGCTGGTCTACTCGTCCATTTACTCCACGTTGCGCAGTCATGAGGAGACCGACGACATCGCGCAGACGGTTTTCGTAAAGGTGTACTTCGGCATTCGGAACGGGCAATACGGCGGCTACATGCTCGCCTGGATCCACCGCATCGCGGTAAACGAGTGTTACAGTTGGTTGCGCAGGAAGCGCTCTTCGCGAGTCGTCTACGAGAGCAACTTCTCGCCGGTCGCCTGGCGCAGGACTGAGAATTCGCAGCCGGCCTCGGATGGCAGGATTACGCTCGACAGCTCCACTGCCAACCACGATATGGCGGTCAGGCTTCTGGAGACGCTGTCTTCCGAGGATCGCCAGCTCATGCTGCTGAAGGAAGTGGAAGGCTATTCCATTGCCGAACTGGCGCAGTTGACCGGACTGCGAGAGGGCACGGTCAAAGTCCGGCTCTTTCGCGCGCGCAGGAAGCTTCTCCGGTCCGCGGGATCGATGCATCGCGCGTCTGGTTGCCTTATTCCAGCACCTTGTTAGGAGAAACCATGAAGATCACACTCACGTTGCTTACTTCCGTCTTTGCTCTGACCCTCGCGGCTCAGGGCCCGCCTCCGGGTCACGGCCGCGGTTTTGGCTGGGGCGGTCCCGAAATGATGCACATGGGCCTCGGCCCCCAGGGTCCGGTAACGGGGGCGCCGTTCTCCGCAACGGCAGTCACCCAGATGCAACAGACACTCGCGGATGGAAACCAGATCTCGCGCACCGAGAGCATGAAGATCTCGCGCGATAGTCAGGGACGCGTTCGCACGGAGATCACCATGCCCGCCCGTCCGGGTTCCACCGGGCAGGCCCACACCATGATCTCCATCTTCGACCCGGTGGCGGGAACAGCCACGCATCTGAACGCCGACCGGCAGACGGCGGAGAAGATGACTCTTCCCCAGAGGCGTTCCGGCGATTCGACCCGGCCTCCGCGGCCGGCGCGCGCGGATGGCCCGCAGATGGTGAAGACCGATCTGGGCTCGCAGACGGTGAACGGTTTGGCGGCCACGGGTGCGCGTATGGTTGAGACGATTCCCGCCGGCGCTTTCGGCAATCAGCAACCCATCGAGGTAGTGCGGGAAGTGTGGACCTCGGCCGAGCTCGGCGTTCCGGTGATGGTGAAAGTAACCGATCCGCGATCCGGGACAAGGACAATGCAACTGACCAACATTGTTCGTTCGGAGCCCGAGCCGTCGCTGTTCCAGGTTCCCGCCGCGTACAAGATCACGACGCGCGCTCATGGGCTTGGGGGTCCTGCAGGTCCGCCCCCACCTGAAGAGTGATCCGCGTGGCGCACGCTTCAGCGTGCTGCTGTGGGCTTCAGCCCACGGTCCGAGCAGCGCGAGCTGAAGCTCGCACCGGCACGCTGAAGCGTGCGCCACGTTTTACGGCCCGCTGTTCCAATACGCGTTCTGCCCGATGTAATCGTCATCGGGCAGGCTGCCCAGAATCGCGCGGCGCACTTTCAGCGCATCCAGTGAGCCGCCCTCTTTGTAGAGTATTTTCCCGTCAGCTCCGATCAGCACCGTGTACGGCACGGCCCCGTTCCAGTCCGGATCGAACGCCTTCATCTCCTCATACGGGTCCATCGACTTAAACAGCAGATTCCGGGTGGAGGCGTGCTGCGACTCCAGGAACTTCCGCACGCCCTTCTCCTCATCCGGATAGTTGATGCTCACCGTCACCAGCTCGAACGGGCGTTTGCGATACATGCGCCACATCGCCTGCAGATCGGGAAATTCGGCCGTGCATGGGCCGCACCAGGTCGCCCAGAAACTGATCAGCCGGCTCTTTCCCGACTTGTTCTGCCGCAACGCCTTCAGATCCTCCGGCCCTGCCGGCTCGACATTCACCGGCTCGGCCTCTATCCTCTTCATCTCCTCTTCCACCGTCGTGCCTTTGTACAGCCACTTGATGGAACACCCGACAGCCGGCGTTTTCTCCACCGTCACGGGGCGGCCGGCCAGCACGGCTTCGATGGCGTTGCGAGCATCCGGAACTTTCGCGTACGCCTCGCGCGGATTGCTGTCCACGCGACCCTGATAGCGCAGCTTCCGCTCCGCGTCGAAGACGAACACGTGCGGCGTAGCCACCGGACCGTACGCGTGCGCAACCGTCTGCGCATCGCCATCGTAAAGGAACGGAAAATCGAAATGCCGGTACGCCGCGCGCAGCTTCATGTCCTCGAACGAATCGCCCAGGTCGGTGTAGCCCATCTCATCCAGCCGCAGCGCCTTCGGGCTGTTCGACTGAATCACCACGAACCCGACGCCGCGATCGCGATAGTCGGCGATCAGCTTCTTAATTCGGCCTTCGTAGACCTCCGCCGTCGGGCAATGAACCGCCGTGAAGATCACCACCAGAACTTTGTGGTCCTTGAAATCGGCGAGCGAGTACGTCCGCCCATCGATTCCAGGCAACTGGAAATCCGGCGCCGGCGAGCCGATGGCCAGCGTGGCGGGGTGTTCCTCGGCCGAGAGAGCGACGGCGCACATGAGAACGACTGCGATACATTCGGGCAGCAGCATCATCTCAGTTGTACACCTCTGCGGTGGTCGTCGAGCGGCGCTGATATAAATAGCTCATGACATTCATGTCGGGAACGTGCCGCGCCGCGCTGGCTCTGGCGCTGCTGGCCGGCGCCGCTCGGGGCGAAGCGGCCAGCCCGACAACGGCGATCAAGGTGGACCAGGCCGGGTACCTGCCGAAAGCTCCGAAACTGGCGCTGGTGTCGGGCCCGGGCGCGGCTGGCGCATTCACGGTTCGGCGCACGAAAGGCGGCTCCATCGCCTTCCGTGGGAACCTGTCCGCTCCCGTCAGCGATCACGATACCGGCGACGCCGTTCAGACGGCCGACTTCACCGGCCTGACCGCGCCTGGCGAGTATTATCTGGATGCCGAGGGCGTTGGCCGGAGCTGGGATTTCAAAATCGGCGGGGATGTCTATTCACGCACGTTCTATCTCGCCATGCGCTCGTATTACGGCCAGCGCTGCGGAACGGCGGTGGATCTCGGCCCGGAGTATCCGGCTTACAAGCACGCTGCCTGTCATCTGAAGGGCGCCTGGCATCCGTCGTCCGGGCGGAGCGGCGAGCGCGAATCGGCAAAGGGTTGGCACGATGCCGGAGATTACGGACGATATGTCGTGAATTCCGGAGTCACCACCGGCAGCCTGCTGTGGAGTTATGAGCTATACACGCCGCGTTTACGGAATATGAGGCTGAATATTCCGGAAAGCGGGAATAAGACGCCCGATATCCTGAACGAGATTCGCTGGAATCTGGAGTGGATGCTGACCATGCAGGACGCGGACGGCGGCGTCTGGCACAAACAGACCAGCGAGCGTTTCTGCGGTTTCGTCATGCCCGAGGCGGACACGCTGGTCAGTTATGTCATCGGAACCGGCGAGGAGCCATACAAGAACTCGTGCGCGACCGCCGATTTCGCCGCTGCCATGGCCATCGCCGCGCGCATCTACAGGCCTTTCGACGCCGTCTTCGCAGCCCGCGCCCTGAAAGCCGCGGAAAGAGCGTGGACCTGGCTGGACAAGCATCCCGATGTGACGTTCCGCAATCCCCCCGGCGTGCAGACCGGGAGCTACGACAGCCCAAATTGCCGTGGTGAGCGGCTGTGGGCCGCCGCGGAACTGTGGCGCACGACGCATCAGGAGCTATATAACGGCTATTTTCTGGCCCATTTCTCCGATTTCCGCAAGTCTGTCAGTGCAACGGGACCGCCGAGCTGGGAAAGCGTGGCGCCGTTGGCCTTATGGACATACACATTCGCATCGAGCGGCGACGCCGGCGCGAAGAAGACCCTTACCTCCGATCTGCTAGCCGCCGCCGATGCCATTGCCGCGAGGACCGGCGCGAACCCATACCACGTCAGCCTGGTCACCGATGAGTACAAATGGGGATCGAATGGCATTGCCGCCAACTACGGCATGGAACTGCTGGTTGCGCACGCGATGCACCCGGACAGCCGCTACCTCAATGCCGCGCTCGATAACGTGCATTATCTGCTCGGCAGAAACACGTTCTCCGTATCGTGGGTCACGCAGGTTGGCGAGAATGCTTTCCAGCACCCGCATCACCGGCCGAGCGGCGCCATGAAATCTCTGCCGCCCTGGCCGGGTCTGCTGTCCGGCGGTCCGAACAGCGGCCGCCAGGACGCTGTGGCCCATGCGCTTCCCGCCAACCTCCCGCCCGCGAAGGTGTATGCGGACGACGCGGGATCGTATTCCACCAATGAGATCGCCATCAACTGGAACGCGGCGCTCGTGTTCCTCCTGTCGGGCGTGCTCCCCGGGCGATAGTCCCGACGTGGCGCACGCTTCAGCGCAATGCCATATAGTTTTCCCGCTTTCGAACACCTGGCCGATGTGGGGCGGGCGCCCTCGCCCGCGGCCGGCGCCCCGCCGGCCTGCTCCCATACGCGACAACTCTACTCTCCGCGCGGCCAGCGGGGCCGGGGGGCCCCGCGCAGGCCGGGGGGCCTGCCCCACAAAAGGGACTTCGACTCAGCTCGCCGTCGAAAACTATATGGCATTACGCTTCAGCGTGCTCGCTTCAGCGCGCTCGCTTCAGCGCGCTCGCTTCAGCGCGCTGCTGTGGGCTTCAGCCCACAGTCCGGACAGCGCGAGCTGAAGCGCGCACCGGCACACTGAAGCGTGCGCCACAAACGCACGTCAGCCGGTCTGGTTTATTACGGTTTTTCTGGCCACGCGTGCCGCGGGTAGCGGCGGCTGAGCTCGCGCCGCACCTGCGGATACAGGCGCTCCCAGAAACCCGCCAGGTCCGTGGTGGTCTGCACCGGCCGTCCATTCGGCGCCAGCAGACGGACCACCACCGGCACGCGGCCGTGCGCAATGCGCGGACTCTCGTGCACCCCGAAGAAATCCTGCAGGCGCGATTCGATCCACGGCGACTGATTCGCGGAATAGTGCAGGCGAACCGCGCGGCCGCCCGGCAGTCGGATTCGCTCCGGCGCAATCTCGTCCAGCAGTTTCTTCCCAGCCGCGTCCTCCAGCCTGGCAACGACGCGCGTTCCGGCCCTCTCCAGTTCGGCAAAGCTGCGCAGGCCATAGCAGATCTCCCGGAGCGCTCGTTCCACCTCGGCGGGACCCATCGGCTGCACACCACTGTGCTCCGCGGCAAACGCAATGCGCGCCAGAACGCCGTCAAGTTGTTCCCGATCCACGAATCGACCGATGCCGGCCTCTACGGCCTTGTCCCCCAGCACCCGCGCCCCCTCGTCCGGATCCACCGCGCCATCGCGCGTTTCCTCGATCGCCAGCTCGTCATAAAGCAGCGCGCTGACGCGCTCCACGCGTTCGGCCCCGCGGTTCCACTCCACGGCGTTTCGCTCACGCACGCGTTCCGGAAGCAGATCGATCAGCCACTCGGGCTCGATCCGCGCAATCAGCCGGATCATCGGCAGCCCGCGTTCGGCCCGCTCTTCGATGTCCAGCGCGACGAAGAACTCGGCGGCGATCTCGCCGGCCAGCACCGCCGAGCCGCCGTTCGCGAGCAGCGCCTGCCCGCCCGCGCGCCGCCTCGCCACGCGGTCCGGAAACGCCGTGAGAATCGACTGGAGCAGGCCGATATCCGAACCCTGCTCGGCGCCACGCCCGCCCGCTGTGCGCCGGATCTGCCGGTAAGCCCGCTCCATCGCCGGGTCGCGCGAGGAATCGATGGCGTGCAGAATGTCCATGTGCTCCGCGCGCGTCCCCATGCTGAGCAGCGCGGCTGCCCGGCATGCTCCATCGCCTGCTCCGCGGTCCGCTCCTTCCATGGCCAGCCGTGCCAGCCGCGGATGAAGCGGCAGTCGCGCCATCCGGATGCCCAGCGGCGTTGCGCGCGAACGCGCATCCACCGCGCCCAGTTGTCTGAGCAGAGACTCGGCGGCGCAGACGGCCTCCGCGGGTGGCTGCTCCAGCCACGCCAGTTCGGCAACCGCGCCGACGCCGACTCCATGAAGATCCAGACACAACTGCGACAGCTCGCGGCGCGCGATCTCCGGCGCGTCATGATCGGGACGGCGGGCGAAATCCTCGGCTGTATAGAGACGATACACGCGGCCCGGACCCGTTCTGCCCGCCCGGCCCGCGCGCTGCGTCGCCGACGCCTTGCTGATGCGTGCGACATTGAGTTGCGGCAGACCTGTCCACGGCGAGTCTGAGGCCATGCGCGCGAGACCCGTGTCGATCACCGTATTCACGCCCTCCACCGTGACGGAACTCTCGGCCACGTTGGTGGAGAAGATCACCTTGCGGCGATCCGCGGGCGTCACCGCGCGGTCCTGTTCCGCGGGCGTCAGATCGCCATGCAATGGAACCAGCATCAGGCCGTGCGTGCGCGCCAGCCGTTCACACGCCTGCATGGATCGGCGAATCTCGGCCGCGCCCGGAAGGAACACCAGAACATCGCCGGATGGTTGCGCCCCGATCGCACGCCCGACCGCCTCGGCAACCTGCTGTTCGAGGGGAGCGGAGGAATAAGCCGCGAACTCCACCGCGAGGTCGTGCAGGCGGCCCTCCGACCGGACCACTGGCGCGTTCAGGAAACCGGCCACCGGCGCGGCGTCCAGCGTCGCCGACATCACCGCCATCCGCAGCTCCGGACGCGTGGAGCGCTGCAGCCGGTGCAGCAGGGCAAGCGCGAGATCGGTATCGAGGCGCCGCTCGTGGAACTCGTCGAGAATCACGGCGCCCACGCCGCGAAGATGCGGGTCGGCCAACAGTCGGCGGACGAGCACGCCTTCGGTGATGAACAGCAGGCGCGTGCGCGGCCCGGCCGCACGCTCGAAACGCACCTGGTACCCGACCCTCTCCCCCACGCTCTCGCCCAGTTCGGACGCGACGCGGCGTGCGGCCATGCGCGCGGCGATCCGGCGCGGTTCGAGCACCAGGATGTCCCCACCAAACGCCTGCATCAGCGCCGGCGGCACGCGAGTAGTCTTGCCCGCGCCAGGCGGCGCCTCGATCACCAGCGCCGGGGATGTCCCGAGGGCGCTCACTATTTGCGGGATGAGCGAGTCGATGGGAAGCGCAACCATGCTCAGCGCGGCCTGTACCAGCGTGGCGCAAACTGATAGCGGATTATGATAACGGCTGGTAGTTGTGTTCGGCGCAATGCCTGACCAGTTCGGCTCGCGCGATCCTGCACTGCTCTTCGGCAAGCTTCAGCCGTTCCATGGCATCTGCCGTCGCCGGCCCCGGACATTCTTCAAGTGCACGAAGTTCCTGGACGTATGCAGCCGATTTTTCAAGGAGTGTTTGCAGGAGAAGGTTCCTGGTCTCGCAGTTCACCGGCAGGATTGAGGCGCCGGATTTCGGTGCCGGCTCTGTCAGGGGCACATGAAGGAGTGTAGGAAATATCGACAATGTTGCAACCAAGGCTCTGGTAGATCCCATTAGATCCCCTGCGGTTTCCCGGCTTACGTTCTCGTAGTAATATGCCGTACATACCCATGTCAAATTGCAGCCGTTGCGGAGCGGAGACTCGCCTGTTTGTCGGAGGATCGCCCATGTGCCTCCACTGCGATGAGCCAACGACCGACCCCTAAAGACAAGTTATGCAAGGAGAATAAGGCTCCGGCAAGCAGTCCGAGTAGTCAGACCGGGGCCGGAGAGGCACAAGCCTGAATGGCGGTCGCTTTGTGGGGCGGTCCCCCGAGCGATGGGCCACAGTGCGGAACCGGCATGCAGGCAGCCGCTTCGGCAACGAGCCGAAGGCGAGCCTACGGTTGTTCTCAGGCATGAAATAACGCCCCGGCATTGCCACAGGCCATAATGGACTAGCAACATGACACCCAATCGTCGCGATCTTCTGCAAATGGCTGGCATGCTCGGAGCATTACCTCTGCAGGCCGCCGACAACGACAAAATGCCGCCCCTCATCGACTCCATCGTCGATGAGAAACAGGCCAGAATCCGCCAGCACCCATTCGGGGAACACCGGCTCTACTTTCAAGGAACCACCGCGCATGGCCGCACCGCGTCGGCGGGCAGTGTGTGGGTAAAGCCCGGCATGGAGCCGCATCCCCCACACCAGCACCCAGAGGACGAGTTTCAGGTGATCGTGGAAGGGAACGGCGAGATGCTTCTCGATGGCAAAGTGACTCCGGCGGGGCCAGGCGCTATGATGTACTGCGCCGGGAATAAGGTGCACGGCGTCCGCAATACGGGCTCCACTCCCATGGTCATCTACTATTGCCAGTGGCAAGCCTGACCAGCCGATCAATGCTTTTGAGCGTCCTGCACTCGGCGCTCGTGTATGGCATTCCCTCCGCCGGGCGATGGCCGGCCGATTTCGCGCATGGGAGTCGATCTGCAACTGAGCGCTAGCTAGGGCTCGACCTGGATCACCACCGCGATCGGGACTGTCTCGCCACTCGGATTCACGCCGCTGACATCGGTGTGCTCCAACTCCTGAACGCTGGCCTGACTGGCGCTTTTGGCAGGCGTTGTGATGTTCTTAGCCATCTCATTTTTCATCGAAAGCACATTCTGGTTGTTTTGTTTGGCGAGCTCCATGGCGCGATCGTGCGGATAGACGAACTCCTGGCCGTAGTTGTCCCCGGGATAGAAGAACGCGCGGATCGCTGCCGGCGTTCCGGGTGGCCGCTCTTCGAACTGGATGATCGGCTTATCCGCGGGCTTCAGGCGATAGTCCGGAATCGCGAGGACGGTTGCGAAGAGCTGCTTCTCGTCCTTGTCGAAGATCTGAACGATGTTGCGATTGGAAGCGGAATCCAGCAGCCGGAACACATAGGTGCCGGCCGGCAGAGCCTTCCCCGGGACCTCTACCGGGGCGTTGAACGTCACGATGGTCTTCTTATTCCACTCGTCGCCGAGGGCGTTGGGAATGAAGCCCGCGCCGGCAATCGCCAGTAGCGTTGCCGTGAGGGCTATGCCATGGAATCGAGACGGGTTTGAGCGCCGGCCGGAGGGCCGCGCGCCGGTACAGCCTGTTTTCGGATCCGCGAAGATGCGTCCGGTGGTCATTCGAGTGTCACTTGCAAGTTCTCCGCGTAACATCCCGAGGTTTCCTTTCTTGTTGGATTGCGCGGGTTCTGTCCCGGCGGGCGATAAGATGCAAGTCCTCTGCCGTATTTGTAGCGTGGCTACATGTGTTGGCCTTTCCTGCTATTACAGGGAAAACGGCGCGGCGGAGTGTTCCCGGAATTGCGGCCAGTTTGTCGAGCATTGGAGGTTCTCCGCCGACAGGTCGACTCTCGTCCTGAGGGGGTCGCGCTTTACATTTCGGTGACCACTCTGCTACCCTGATGATTGCGTTCTGAGTAATGCTCTCAGTGGGAGGCGGAGTCTCCAGGATTCGCGCCGTCTGCACCAATGAGGAGAAATGGCGAAACAAGGAAAGAAGTATTTAGCCGCACGGCAGCAGGTTGAAGAGCGTCCCTACGCTCTTCAGGATGCTATCCCCCTCGTTCAAAAGATCAAGTTCACCAAATTTGACGAGACGGTGGAAGTGCATATGCGCCTCGGCGTCGATCCCAAGCATGCCGATCAGCAGGTTCGCGGCACTATCGTGCTGCCGAACGGGCTGGGCAGGTCGAAGCGCGTGCTGGTGATCGCGTCCGGCGACAAGAAGACGGAAGCGGAAGCCGCCGGGGCCGATATCGTCGGCGGCGACGAGATCGTGCAGCGTATCCAGTCGGAAGGCTGGACCGACTACGATGCCGTGGTCGCGACCCCCGACATGATGCGGTCGGTGGGCCGTCTCGGTAAAATCCTCGGCCCGCGCGGGCTGATGCCCAACCCGAAGACTGGCACCGTCACCCAGGATGTCGCGGGCGCCGTTCGCGAGATCAAGGCCGGTAAGGTCGAATTTCGCGTGGACAAAACCGGCGTCATCCATGCCCCCGTGGGCAAGGTCAGCTTTAATACCGAGAAGCTGCTCGAAAACGCCAGCACGCTGATCCAGGCGGTGGTGAAAGCCAAGCCTTCGGCGGCGAAAGGAAAGTACGTGAAGAGCGTCACCGTGTGCTCCACCATGGGGCCGGGCGTGCCGCTCGATGTCACGTCCTTCAACGCGCGGCAGCTATAGCGCGCAGGAACGGAATTTTCCATGAAGAATAAGGACGACAAGGAAAAAGATCTCGCTCGCTTGCGCGCCGAATTCGAAAAGGCGCAGAGCATCTTTCTCACCGGCTACGAGAAGATGACCGTGCAGCAGGATTTCGATCTGCGCAAGACCATCCGCGGCGCGGGCGGCAATTACCGGGTCATCAAGAACAACCTCGCCGAAAAGGCCGCCGACGGCACACCCGCTTCAGACCTCATGAAGGATCTGAAGGGCATGACCTCCATGGCCTGGACGTCGCAGGATCCGGTGGCCCTCGCGAAAGCCATCACCAGCTATGCGAAGACGGTCCCGGCATTCACCTTCCGGGCCGGCCTTGTGGAAGGCCGCGTCATCGACATGAAGGGCGTGCAGGACCTTTCGTCCATGCCCTCGAAAGAAGAGCTGCTCGGAAAGCTGATGTTCCTGATCAACGCCGGCGCACAGCGCATGGCGGTGGCGCTCAATGGCATTTCCCGCAACCTGGCCGTCGTGGTGGATCAGGCTGCGAAGGAAAACAAGTTTGCGGGCTGAGTCCCGATCGATTTCACTCAGGGAGTAAACGACTATGGCGGATGTAAACGCGATTCTGGAACAGATCAAGGGGCTCACGCTGCTCGAAGCCGCGGACCTCGTCAAGAAAATGGAAGAGGCCTTCGGCGTTTCGGCCGCGGCGGCTGCGGTTGCGGCAGCTCCGGCGGGCGGCGGCGGTGGCGCGGCGGCAGCTCCGGCCGAGGAGAAGACCGAGTTCAGCGTCATTCTCACGGCTGCCGGCGCCAACAAGATTAACGTCATCAAGGCGGTTCGCGAGGTCACCAGTCTCGGCCTGAAAGAAGCCAAGGACCTGGTGGACGGCGCGCCCAAGCCGATCAAGGAAGGCGTAAACAAGGAAGAAGCCGAGGCCATCAAAAAGAAATTCACCGACGCGGGCGCATCCGTCGAGGTGAAGTAGCATCGTCTCTCTGAAGCGGCTTAAACCGCTGAAAGGGAACGGCTTTGGACCGGGCGGTCGCGCGGCGGGGGGTGGCTCCGGAACTCTCCGCCTGCGTCCGCCTGTCCGTATTCGGCGCCGGGCATTTGACGTGTCCCCCTGCGCTCTGCTAGATTGGTAACGTTCTTGCCGGAGATTAAAGCCCGGACTTTGCTCGTGAATTCTGGATCCCGCGCATCTGTGCGGCCGTTGCGGCATGCACAAGGTTTTGCCCTGCTCAAACGCTTATCGGTACAAGTGTATCATCGCGGATCCACACGGGCAGAGGTTCCGTTCCCCCGCTCTCATCGCACAGCCACATCCTGCCAGGGACACGCTGCGGGCCCTCTTCCATCGGGGCCGGGCAGTAATGGTTGAGCGTTGATGGAGCTAACTGTTGCACGCGCCCTCCGGGCGTAGGAGTCGAGAATGAACCAGGCCATCCGCGAACGAGTCGATTTTTCACGTATCAAGACTTCGATCCCCATCCCGAACCTTATCGAGGTGCAGAAGAAGTCCTATGAGCGCTTTCTGCAAATGGACCTGCTCCCCGGCGAGCGGGAAGATACCGGTCTGCAGAGCGTTTTCAATTCGGTCTTCCCCATTTCCGATTTCCGCGGCTTGAGTCAGCTCGAGTTCGTCGATTACGCGATCGGCAACTGGGAATGCAAGTGCGGCAACCTGAAAGGGCTCCATCACCTCCGCTCCACCTGCCGCAATCCGAGTTGCGGAGCCACCATCCGCACCGATCCGTTCCATGCCGGCGACGTCCTCTGCCATAAGTGCGGAACGTTCAACAAAAATATCGTCACGTTCTGCAACCGCTGCGGCGACCCTGTCAGCCTGCAGCTCAAGTACGACGTGGCCGAGTGCGAAGAGCGCGGCATGACCTATGCCGCCCCGCTGAAGGTCACCATCCGGCTCACCGTGTTCGACAAGGACCCGGAGACCGGCACGAAGACCATCCGCGACATCAAGGAGCAGGAAGTCTTCTTCGGCGAAATTCCGCTGATGACGGAGAACGGCACGTTCATCATCAACGGCACCGAGCGCGTAATCGTTTCCCAGCTACATCGCTCGCCCGGCGTGTTTTTCGAACGCCAGCAGGCGCAGGGCTACTTCCTCGGCAAGATCATTCCCTATCGCGGAAGCTGGGTGGAGTTCGAGTACGACAACAAGAACCTGCTGTATGTCCGCATCGACCGCAAACGGAAGTTTTACGGCACGGTTTTCCTGCGCGCTCTCGGACTGAAAACCGATTCGGACATCATCCGCGCGTTCTACACGGTGAGTGATATCACCATAAAGGACAAGAAGCTCTTCTGGAAGGTCAGCGAGAGCCTGCTTGGACTGAAGCTTTCGAAAGCCATCACCACGAAGGGCGGCGAAACCGTCGTTCCCCAGGGCCGCAAGATCACGCGGTCGCTGTTTGAAAAGATCCAGCAGGAAAAGATCCAGCAGGTTGAGGTGGACAGCACCGATCTGCAGGGCGCTTATGTGGCTGCCGATGTCGTGGACATGTCCACCGGCGAAGTGCTGGTGGAAGCCAACCAGGAGCTCACCAACGTCGGAAAACTGATGGACGCCGAGATCCCCAGCTTCGAGGTGTTCTTCCCCGAGAAGGACGACGTCGGCAACGTGGTTTCCGTCACGCTGCGCAAGGACGCGGTCCGCAGTCAGAACGACGCGCTGCTCGAAATTTACCGCAAGCTCCGTCCCGGCGATCCGCCGACCGTGGACACCGCCACGCAGCTCTTCCAGGGCATGTTCTTCGACCCGCGCAAGTACGATTTCTCGCGCGTGGGCCGCATGAAGTTCAATATCAAGCTGTACGACAAAATCGACGAGTCTCCTCTCGACAAGCGCACGCTCGATCAGAAGGACTTCATCAACACCATCAAGTACCTGCTGAAGCTGCGCCGCGGCCTCGGCGCCGTGGACGATATCGACCACCTCGGCAACCGCCGCGTTCGCGCCGTGGGCGAGCTGCTCGAGAACCAGTTCCGCATCGGCCTGGTGCGCATGGAACGCGCCATCAAGGAAAAGATGTCGGTCTACCAGGAAATGTCGACGGCCATGCCGCACGACCTGGTGAACGCCAAGCCGGTAATGGCCGCCATCCGCGAGTTCTTCGGCTCCAGCCAGCTCTCGCAGTTCATGGATCAGACCAACCCGCTGTCGGAGATCACGCACAAGCGCCGTCTCTCGGCCCTTGGACCGGGCGGACTCTCCCGCGAGCGCGCCGGATTCGAGGTGCGCGACGTGCATCCGACGCACTACGGCCGCATCTGTCCCATTGAGACGCCGGAAGGCCCGAACATCGGCCTGATCTCGTCGCTCTCGTGCTTCGCGCGGATCAACGAGTACGGGTTCATCGAAAGCCCGTACCGGCGCGTGCTGAACGGCACGGTGGTGGACGAAGTTCGCGTTCTCAATCCGGGCGACCTCAATCACAAGGTAGGGGACGTGCTCACGCACGCCGAATCCGACAAGGCCAATCGCGACGCGAAGGCGAAGAACAAACAGGGCCTCGAAACAGTAGCCCATTGCGACTACCTGTCGGCGTGGGAAGAGGACAAGTACATCATCGCGCAGGCCAATGTGCAGCTCGATGAGAACGGCCGCATCGTCAACGATCTGGTGAACGCCCGCAAACAGGGCAACTTCGTGCTGATCCACCGCGATGAAGTGGAGTACATGGACGTCAGCCCGAAACAGCTCGTCTCGGTGGCGGCCAGCCTGATTCCGTTCCTCGAGAACGACGACGCCAACCGCGCGCTCATGGGTTCGAACATGCAGCGCCAGGCGGTGCCGCTGCTGCGGGCCGAGGCGCCGTTTGTCGGTACCGGCATGGAGCATGTCACGGCGCGCGATTCGGGCGCGGTAGTCATCTGCAAGCGCGCGGGCATGGTTGATTCGGTGGATTCCGAGCGCATCATCGTGCGCGTGGAAGGCGCCGGTCAGGAAGGCCAGATGTCGCGCGAAGTAGGCGCCGATATCTACCAGCTCACCAAGTTCAAGCGGTCGAACCAGAACACCTGCATCAACCAGAAGCCCACCGTCTACAAGGGCCAGAAAGTCCGCAAGGGCGATGTGCTGGCCGACGGTCCGTGCACCGAGCGCGGCGAGCTGGCTCTGGGACGAAACGTGCTCGTGGCGTTCATGCCGTGGCGCGGCTACAACTTCGAGGATGCCATCGTCGTCAGCGAAAAGCTGGTGAAAGAGGATTACTACACCTCCATCCACATCGAAGAGTTTGAAATCGAAGCGCGCGACACCAAGCTGGGGCCGGAGGAAATCACCCGCGACATTCCCAACATCGCCGAGTCGTTCCTGCGCAATCTGGACGAGAGCGGCATCATCCGGGTGGGCGCAAACGTGAAGCCGGGCGACATTCTGGTCGGTAAGGTGACGCCGAAAGGCGAGACCCAGCTCACGCCGGAAGAGAAACTGCTTCGCGCCATCTTCGGCGAAAAGGCCGGCGATGTGAAGGACGCCTCGCTCTACTGCCCGCCGGGCATTGAAGGCGTGGTGGTGGACGCGAAGGTCTTCTCGCGCAAGGGCGCCGAGCTGGACGAGCGTTCCAAGCTGATTCTCGAATCGCAGGTGGAGCGGCTGCACCGCAACCTCGAGGACGAGAAGCGCATTCTCAACGATGAGCGCTCCAAGCGCCTCGAAAATCTGCTGGGCGGCAAAGAAGTATTGGCCGACCTGCACGATGAAAAGACCAACAAGAAGCTGCTGAGCAAGGGCGTCCTGATCAGCCGCGACCTCCTCGAGAAGCTGCGCTCACGCGACCTCAAGCGCATGAGGGTGGCCAACAAGGACCCGCGCCTGAACGAGCAGATCGACGAGATCGAGGAGATGACCTCGCGCCAGATCGCCGTTCTCGAAAAGATCACGGAAGAAAAAATCGCCAAGCTGCGCAAGGGCGACGAGCTGCCTCCGGGCGTCATCAAGCTGGTAAAGTGCTACATCGCCATGAAGCGCAAGCTGTCGGTGGGCGACAAGATGGCCGGCCGGCACGGGAACAAGGGCGTCATCGCGCGGATCGTTCCGGAAGAAGACATGCCGTATCTTCCGGACGGCACTCCCGTGGAGATCGTCCTCAACCCGTTGGGCGTTCCGTCTCGTATGAACGTCGGCCAGATTCTGGAGACGCACCTCGGGTGGGCAGCCAAGGCTCTGGGCGTGAGCTTCGCCACGCCGGTGTTCGACGGCGCTTCGGAAAAGGACATCAAGACCCGGTTGACGCAAGCCAACCTGCCGACGTCGGGCAAGATCCAGCTCTTCGACGGCATCTCCGGGCAGGCGTTCGAGCAGCCGGTGACGGTGGGCTACATCTACATGCTCAAGCTCTCGCACCTGGTGGACGACAAGATCCACGCTCGCTCCATCGGACCGTACTCGCTCATCACGCAGCAGCCGCTGGGCGGCAAGGCCCAGTTCGGCGGCCAGCGCTTCGGTGAGATGGAAGTGTGGGCGCTCGAAGCATACGGCGCGGCTTATGTACTGCAGGAGCTGCTGACCGCGAAATCGGACGACGTGTATGGCCGCGCCAAGATCTACGAGGCGATCGTGAAGGGCGAGGCGGCAGCCGAGCCGGGCGTCCCCGAATCGTTCAACGTGCTGATCCGCGAGCTGCAGTCGTTGTGCCTGGACGTCGAGCTGATGAAGAAGCCGAAAGAGATCGCGGACACGGCATTGGCGGCGGACTAAGGTGCGCGAATGACAGAGACGCAGCTTTACATGACGATCGGAATTCCGAGCATGCTTGCGGTGCTCGGGATTCTGATCAATGTCAGCTATTTTGTGACCATCAATAATCGAATCCAGTCGCTGGAAAATCGGCTGGATGGGCGCATCGATTCGCTGGCAGCCAGGTTCGATCTGCTGCTTGGGAAGCTGGTCGAAATTGACAATCGGCTGACTCGCGTCGAGGCGCAGCTGAGGCACTGAAGGGTGGCCGTCGATTAACAGGATGAACGCGGATTATTCCTTTAATTCGTCTGATTCCTGTTATTCGCGGCTGTGGTTTTCTGTGGCGGAAAGAGATTAAAAGAGGCAAACAATGTATCGATCTTCTCCATACGACCGTGCGAATCTGATCGCGGATTTCGATTCCATCCGCATCAGTCTGGCCTCCCCGGAAAAAATCCGGAGCTGGTCTCATGGCGAGGTAACCAAGCCGGAGACCATCAATTACCGCACGTTCAAGCCGGAGCGCGACGGGCTCTTCTGCGCCCGCATCTTCGGCCCCATCGCCGACTGGGAATGTCTCTGCGGCAAGTACAAGCGCATGAAGCACCGCGGCGTCATCTGCGACAAGTGCGGCGTCGAAGTCACGCTCTCGCGCGTCCGCCGTGAAAGGCTCGGCCACATCGAGCTGGCCAGCCCCTGCTCGCATGTGTGGTTCTTCAAGGGCCTGCCCAGCCGCATCGGCTACCTGCTGGACATCACCCTGCGCGAGCTCGAGCGCGTTCTTTATTTCGAAGCGTTCGTGGTGGTGGATCCCGGCGAAGTGACCGGCATCAGCCGCGGCGAAGTCATCAGCGACGAGCGCAAGCGGCAGCTCGACGCCGAGTTCCCCGGAAAATTCGTCGCCATGATGGGCGCCGAAGGCATCAAGGAACTCCTCCGGAAAATCGACATCGAGGCGCTGAGTCTCGATATCCGCGAGCGCATGAAGACGGAAACGTCGCAGCAAAAGAAGCTGAAGTACGCCAAGCGTCTGCGGGTCACCGAATCGTTCCGCAAGTCCGGCAACAAGCCTGAGTGGATGATTCTGGACGTTATCCCGGTGATTCCGCCGGAGTTGCGCCCGCTGGTGCCGCTCGATGGCGGCCGCTTCGCCACCTCCGACCTTAACGACCTGTATCGCCGCGTCATCAACCGCAACAACCGCCTGAAGAAGCTCATGGAGCTGCATGCGCCGGACGTCATCGTCCGCAATGAGAAGCGCATGTTGCAGGAAGCGGTGGACGCGCTGTTCGACAACGGCCGCCGCGGACGCGTGCTGCGCGGCGCCAACAACCGCCCGCTGAAATCGCTCTCCGACACGCTGAAGGGCAAGCAGGGCCGCTTCCGCCAGAACCTGCTCGGCAAGCGCGTCGACTACTCCGGCCGGTCCGTCATCGTCGTCGGTCCCGAGCTGAAACTCCACCAGTGCGGCCTGCCCAAGAAGATGGCGCTCGAGCTGTTCAAGCCCTTTATCTATCATCGCCTCGAGCAACGCGGCCACTGCACCACCATCAAGCAGGCGAAAGAACTCGTCGAGCAGCAGGACCCGGTGGTGTGGGACATCCTCGAGGAAGTCATCCGCGATCATCCCATCCTGCTGAACCGCGCGCCCACGCTGCACCGCCTCGGCATTCAGGCGTTCGAGCCCGTGCTGGTGGAAGGTAAGGCGATCAAGCTGCACCCGCTCACCTGCACCGCGTTCAACGCCGATTTCGACGGCGACCAGATGGCCGTGCACATTCCACTTTCGCCGGAAGCGCAGATTGAAGCCAACACGCTGATGCTCGCTTCGAACAACATCCTGTCGCCCGCGCACGGCGCGCCCATCGCGGTGCCGACGCAGGACATGGTGCTGGGCCTCTATTACCTGACCAAAGCGCGTCCCGGCACCAAAGGCGAGGGCCGTACCTTCGCCTCCACCGACGACGTGCTGATCGCGCTCGAAATGGGCGAAGTGGAAACCCTCACCCCCATCAAGCTGCGCTACACCGGCAAGGTCATCGACCTGGTGAAGGCGTTCGACAACCAGAACGTGCTGCACACCGAGCCCATCGAGTTCGACAAGCAGTACATGGAATCCACGGTAGGCCGCGTCATCCTGAACGACGTGCTGCCGGAAGACATGCCGTTCATCAACGGCCTGATGAAGAAGAAAGGCCTTTCGCAGTTGGTGCAGTACTGCTACCTGCGCTTCGGCCTCGCCGTCACCGTGGGCATGCTCGATGAGGTGAAGAAGCTCGGGTTCCTCTATGCTACCCGCGCCGGCATCTCCATCGGCATCGACGACATGGTGGTGCCCAGCCAGAAGGCCGTGCTGGTGCGCGACGCCGAAAAGGCCGTCGTCGAAGTGCAGAACCAGTATCAGGAAGGCGCCATCACCCAGGGCGAGCGCTACAACAAGATCATCGAAATCTGGTCAAAGGTCACTGAGCGCGTGTCCGAAGAGATGTTCAAGTCGATGGAAGAGGACGACCGTACCGGCCGCTACCTCAACCCGATTTACATCATGGCCGATTCCGGCGCCCGCGGTTCGAAGCAGCAGATCCGCCAGCTTTCCGGCATGCGCGGTCTGATGGCCAAGCCGTCAGGTGAAATCATCGAGACCCCCATCACCGCCAACTTCCGCGAAGGCCTTGATGTGTTGCAGTACTTCATCTCCACGCACGGCGCGCGCAAGGGTCTGGCCGACACCGCTCTCAAGACGGCCGACTCCGGCTACCTGACCCGCCGCCTCTGCGACGTGGCCCAGGATGTCATCGTCACCGAGAACGACTGCGGTACCGGCGACGGCATCTACGTCGAGCCGATCATTGAATCGGGCGAGATCATCGAGCCGTTGCGCGACCGCATTGTCGGCCGCGTGGCCCTCGAGCAGGTGCTCGATTACGACGGCAACATCATCATCAACGCTAACGAAGAAATCACCGAAGAGCTGGCCGCCGCCATTCAGGCGGCCGGTATCGAGCGCGTCAGGATCCGCTCGGTGCTGACCTGCGAATCGCGCCGCGGCGTGTGCGTGCTCTGCTACGGCCGCAACCTGGCCACCGGCCGCATGGTGGAACTGGGTGAAGCGGTGGGCATCATCTCGGCGCAGTCCATCGGCGAGCCGGGAACGCAGCTCACCATGCGCACGTTCCACGTCGGCGGCACGGCCACCGGATCGAGCGAGCAGTCGAAGCAGGACGCCAAGTCGGACGGTTTCGTGCGCTTCCTCAGCGTCACCACCGTGCGCAACGCCAAGGGCGAGCTGATCGCCATGAACCGCAACGGCATTCTCGCGATTGTCGACGACAAGGGCCGCGAGAAGGAACGCTACCCCGTGGTGTACGGCGCTCGCATCCTCTTTGAGGATGGCGCGCCGGTAAAGCAGAACAAGATCCTGCTGGAGTGGGACCCGTACACGTTCTCGATCCTCACCGAAGTGAGCGGCACGGTGCACTTCAAGGACCTGCACGAAGCCATCACCATGGTGGAGCAGGTGGACGAAATCACCGGCATGTCGCAGTGGGTGGTTACCGAATCGCCCGACGAAAAGCGCGTGCCGACCATCGTGATCCGGCCGCAGGGCGGCGGGCGCTCGGATGAGAAGCGATATCTCATGCCCACGCACGCTCACCTGATGGTGTCGGACGGCGACGAAGTTCACGCCGGCGACGTGCTGGCGAAGATTCCGCGCGCCACCACCAAGACCAAGGACATCACCGGCGGTCTGCCGCGCGTGGTGGAGCTGTTCGAAGCCCGCAAGCCGCGCGAAACGGCGGTGATCGCCGAGATCAACGGCCTCATCAAATTCGGCGACATCGCCAAAGGCCACCGGCGCATTTACATCATCGGGGATGACGGCGAGCAGAAGGAATACTCGATTCCCCGCGGCATCCACATCAATGTGCAGGAAGGCGAGCGCGTCAAGGCGGGCGATCCGCTCATGGACGGTCCGCGCAACCCGCACGATATTCTGGCCGTGCTCGGCGAGAAGGAGCTGCAGAAATACCTGGTGAACGAAATCCAGGAGGTTTACCGTCTGCAGGGCGTCAACATCAACGACAAGCACCTCGAGGTGATTGTGCGGCAGATGATGCGCTGGGTGAACGTGGACGACATCGGCGACACCGAGTTCCTGCCCCAGGAGACGGTGGACCGGTTCAAGTTCCGCGAAGAGAACGTGCGCGTGGTGGATGCGGGAGGGCGGCCGGCCAACGGCAAGCCGATCCTGCTGGGCATCACCAAAGCGTCGCTTTCCACCGATTCGTTCATCTCGGCCGCGTCCTTCCAGGAGACCACGCGCGTGCTCACCGAAGCCGCTATTAACGGCAAGGTGGACTACCTGCGCGGCCTCAAGGAGAACGTCATCATGGGCCGCCTGATTCCGGCGGGCACCGGCATGGAGTACTACCGGCAGGTGAAGATCGCCGGCGAGGACGTGGAGGAAGAGGTTCTCACCGAAACCGAAGCAGCTCTCGCCGAGCCGATCCCCGGCTTCGACGAGGATACGCGGTTGTTCGGCGGCAGCGGCCTCGGCGAGGAGACGCCGGAAGAAAATCTGGCCGAATAGCGCAGTTCTCTACACCGAAACTCAGAGGCGGGCTCGAAAGAGCTCGCCTTTTTTCATGCGCGGCGCTCAGTCCGCTCAACTGACACCTACTTCTACTCAGCCCCGTGCCCCACGGATCGTGCCGTTGCCGAAAACCCATCGCCCACGTCTATGCGTCCGCTCGGCTGCGCCAGCACGATCACCGGCCCTCTCCTCACCGCGCCCGGCAGTTTCGCCATAGCCTCGAGCCGCTCCGGCGCAACGGCAAGCACGATCGGACCGGCACGCGGCAGCAGTATGGATCCATCCGCGGCCGACTGCGCTGCAACGTGCCTCGGCCCGGCGATCCAATCCACCTCATCCGCCGCCCCCGCGCGATGCACGACAGCCAGCAGAGGACAGTGCGGAAAGTAATATGACGCCTGACGCCAATTCATCGGCGCGTCATCCCACACCAGCGTCGGCGTACTTCCTTCCGGGAACGTCGCCAGCTCCTGCACCGTCCCCTGCGTCCAGTCGCCGACCCAGCGGATATATCCTTTCGAGGCGGCCTGCATCTGCGGGAAAAACGGGCGGCGGAACGTGCGATAGCTGATCGCAACCGCGACCAACGCGGCGCACGTGATGAGCGAGCGGCGCCGCACGCTCGCCAGCGCCACCCCGCCCACGATGCAAACGACAGGGACAGAGATGAGCGTCTGGTCCGCATCGCGCACGTGAATCAACGCGTGAAACAGGAACGGGGGCGCGAATGCAAGCGCCAGCAGCAGAGCCTTCTCGCGCGCCCACTGGCGCATCCAGGCTCTCCACACAAACGGAAGCACCCACACGGCCAGGGCGCGGAGAAATTCCAGATAGCGCCTTCGCGGCGGCGCGGCTGCCGAAGCTACGGGCGCTCCGAACGCCGCGGAATCAATCGCGCGAGTTGGCTCGCAGGTAATCGAAAAAGCCGCGCGAAATCGCCGCAGGTCCGCCGTGCTCACGGCCAGAGGAATCAGCCACGTCAGAGTCCCGGCGCACAGCAGGCCTGCGCCCGTCATCCAGGTCGCGAATGCACCCGCGCGCCGCCAACCCGCCAGCGCCCAAAACGGCAGCAACAGCAGCAACGACCTCCGGGCGGAATCCGGACAACAGACCCAAACAGAGTGAGGCCGTATAGAATCGTCCCCGCCACGCCGCTATCGCCACGGCCGCGACCAGCGCCAGAAACGTCCGCACCGGGTTCAGCACGCCGGCGCACCAGAACACGGGATGAACGGCCAGTAGAAGCGCCGCCAGCACGCCCGCCGGTTCTCCGAACATCGCCGCCGCCCACTGCCACACCAGAGCGACCGCGGCGAGAGATCCTGCGAGCCCGGCCAGTAAAACGCATTGCGCGCGTCGTGCGTGAAAAGGTGGAGGATTTTCAACAGCCCGACGAACAGCGGGTACCCGGGAGGCTGCGGCTGATCCAGCCGTGGATCGAACCGTTCGATGGCCAGCGCGAAATTGATGCTGTCGAAAGTGGACAGGTAGCGCGGCGCCAGCGCGGCGCGCGACCATACCACGAAGACGCCGGTCAGCAGCGCACAAACAATTACGGCCCGCCGCGTCATCCCTCATCCTTCCAGTCACGGTTGCATGGGGCAAGCGATTACAGGTTTAATGACCGAGCCAAGCGCGGTCCACCCCGCCATCGCCGCAAGCTTCTCGTCCTGCCGCCATGGCGGACCAAGCGTCTTTCCCAGCGCATTGATCCGCCGCTGCAAGTCCTCCGTCGCCCACACTTCCCGTTCTTTAACGCGCACAACCGGCAGTGAGCACGCCCCGCACGCACGCATCAGCGCCTCACGATAGAACTCGCCTTCGGCTGTGTGTATCAGCGCGTGCGAGCGAAGTATCGCCGGCAGCTCGGGTAATGCACGCCCTGCAGCGAACAGGATCCCCGCCGCCACAACGGTTCTCGCTTCCAACAGTGCTCTGATGGCCGCCGTTGTAACCGGTGCGCATTCCTCACGGCAGCGGCGAAGGAACTCCTCTGCCTTCTCTGGTTCCATCTCGGCGGCCGCATGATACGGCTGCCGCGGAACCGACGCGCCCGCGATCTCGATCCGCCGCCGATCCAGTACCACCGGGCGGTCCAGCGACCCCGCCACCGCAACCACAACCGCCCATCCCGAGTGCGCGCGGAATCCGAGTGCGACGCGCTCATCCGCGGCCATAGTAAACATCCAGCCGCGTCACCTCACCGGTCCGCTCGAAAATCGCCGCGCTCGTCGCCGCATCCAGATCGACGCCGTCCACACTCGTGCTCACGCCATCCCTTCGCGTCACCTCGATCCGCCGCGGGCCAGCCTGGTGCGCAACCACCGGCGTCTGGCACACCGTGAACCCGAGCATGCCGGGCTCGAGATCGATTCCTCGCTCGCGCCCGCTGAGGTCGTAATACCGAAACGTCTTCTGCTCGCCGAGAAACTCATCGCGATTCAGCAGATGCGCGCGAAATCCCAGCCGCCCCGCCTCCACGCTGACGCCCATCTCGCCCAGCCTCGTGATCAGGTCCTCTTTCACCTGACCCGTCATGCCCGGCTGCTGCACTCCCGCGAACCCCGGCGTGTGCGAATAAGGATCGAGCGGCACGGCCCCATAGGCCTCCGGCGGCTTGTGCACGCCGATGCCTTCCCGAATCTCGTGACAGTGCCGGCGCAGGCGATCGATCACCCCAACATCCGCGCCTTCGCCGGCGGCCCGGTCCAGCGTCTCCTCGACGGCCACCAGCAGCTTCGAAACCATGTGCCAGTAGATGCTGCCCAGCCCCTCGTATTTATAGAACGCGCCCGAGCGACCGGTGAACGATTGGTGGTCGAACACCCGCTCGTACAGGTCCAGGATGTACGCACGCTCTTCGGCATCCGCGATTCCGGCGAGCGCATCCCGCAGCACGCCGCTGTTCCGAAACGACGCGTTGAAGTGAGCCACGGCGTTGACGTCCTGTACAACGATGCGCCGGTCGCCGCGCTCGATCATGCCGCTCAGCAGCTTCGATTTCGCGATCGCGTCCGCCGGAATGTTGTTCTTCTCGAAGAAGCCCGGCAGCCTGCGGTCGGGATACAGCATGTAGCTGTTCTGGTCGGCGCGATACAGCCTGCTGGCGCGGAGGGCATCCAGCAGATCGGCCGATTGGTCCGCGGAAAGCGCTCCGGAGCTCAGCACCGCCATCTGGCCTTCGAGCATCTCGGGTAGGCGGCGGATCACGATCGCGTCGCCTTCGACGCGCATCAGATTGTAGCCGTGATACAGCCCGTCCTCTCGCCGATTGGCGCGGATGGTGTCGTCGATGCGCCGGACCGCGGCATCGCAGAACGCGCGCAGGTCGTCGGCGCTGAGCAGTTCGCGCTCGCCCGAGAATCCGCCGGCATAGATGCCGGCCCGATACTCGCTGCCGGCCTCGCCAACGGCGTCGAGCATGGCCTTGCGATCACCTTTACTCTCCAGCGCCGCCTTCACGCCAAAGTACGCCCGCGCCACTTCGGCCGAAACCTCGATATCCCCAAACACTCCCCGCAGAAACGCCACGTACCTGCGCAGAAAGCACAGCGTCACCATCGACACGCCATTGCCCACCAGCGCGTTGTTCGCATCGTTCCATTCCGGACGCTGCGTGTTCATCCACAGGCCCGCGTCCGGGACGTAATTGAACAGCCGCGCCAGCGCGACAATCAGCAGCTTCTCCCCCAGGTTCGCCCGATACGGCGAGCCGTCCCCACCCGGCAGATACTTTCCGTCCGCACCGATGTCCGCCGCGCGCCGCCTCACCTCGCGGTCGAGCGCGGCGTCGAACGTAATCGTATTGCGGGGGTCCTTCAGCATCTCGTCATACCGCTTGATGCGATAAGGAACGTCAGCAAAGGTGAACAGACGCCGCGACATCAGCTCGTGAATCGCCTGCGGATGATACCGCGCCGAGACCTCCAGCAGCTTTACGAGATAGACTACCTGGTGGTCGCCCCAGTACCCGATGTACGACCACGCGTCGTGCGGATCGAGCACCTCCCAGTCGAAGCCGTCGCGCATCACGCGATACGGATTGTAGCCGTCGGCCGTGGAGGCATTCACGAACTTAAAGATCATGCTCTCCACATAGCTCGGGTAGGAGAGCGCCAGCGCCTCCCAGTTCTGAAAAATGTCGCGCCAGTTTCCCTGATAATTCAGCAGCCGTTCGCCGTGCTCGCCCTTCACCTCGATCGAGAAAATGTTCCAGGGACGGCTGGGATCGCCATGACGGCGACTGAACGTCAGCGGCAGATACTCGTGCGCCAGCCGCTCCAGATCGGGATCGCCGCTTCGCTGCGCCACCGCCAGCAGTTCCGCATGCGGCAGAGTCTCGGGAAGCGAGTCGAGCAGCGCCGCCTGCCACTTCGACACGGTGCGATTCGCCGCCGCAATGAATTTCCGGAAATCGTCGCGCGAGATCTCGTACCCGCGGTCAGGAATGCCGCCGCGCATGACGTTGAACAGCGCGTTCGAGAAATGCCGGTATGAGCTCAGCTCGTCGCCGGTAACCTGCAGGCCATCGGCCGAGCCGACAATGCTCACCAGGTTGCGCGTGCCTCGCTCGACGTTGGCATCGATGAGCGCTCGCAGGTCCTCGCCGGATTTCAGCAGCTTCACCAACTCGGCGACAGCGGCGGCGTCCCGATCGACATCGGCAACAATGCTCCACTCCCAGCGCTGGCCGCTGTCCAGCGGATCCGCATTCAGGCCGAAGTAAGCCCCGCGCTGGCCGCGAATGAGATACTCATGGCAAACATTGCCGCCGCGGCGAAACCCGTCCAACTGCTTCGCCGATAAAAGGTAAACGACTGCCCCAGGTCCTTCGCGCCAGACCGTCGTCGCCCGAAGCGCCTCGTTGGGCTCGGGCCGGTCCGCCGGGATCGATGCCAGCCGGAACAGGGCGAGCCCGTTGTCGGCGTACTCGCTCTCCTTGTATCCATCGGCGAGGGTGCTGTACTCCATCTGGAAACGGCGCGTGAGACTCGGCGGCAACAGATTCTGAATGCCGTCCAGAATCTCAACCGTGAGGTCCTCCGAGCCGATGTTCGTCAGCGACGCGCGCCGTACGAACCCGAAGCGCTCGCTCGTCATCCACGCGCTCGAGAAAACGAGCCCCAGATCGTGATTCGTCTCCTCGAAGATGACCTTGTTACCGAACACGCTCTTGAACAGCGTGCGCGTGATCCGGTAAACACCCTCATAGCGCATCGAGAACGGTTCCCACAGACGGCCGTCCGCGAACACAATCGTCTTCCCGCCCGTCTGGTCCTGGCTGTCGTGGATCCGATCGTCGGTGTAGTAGGGAAACAGAGCGTGATCCGGATCGCGCCGCCCAGCCGTGAGCGCGCCCGTGCTCGACACGAACATCCAGTGATCCGAGTCGCTCACCAGGCTCATCAGAAAGGGCGGCATCGCATCGTAATTGACCATGCGGTAATAGCGTTCGCCCTCAACGTCGACAAGGCCGCCTTCCACGCGCCGCTCGCGGTCGAGGAACTCAGGCTCGGGGATCATCGGCTTTGGTCGTAACTCGGGGAGGTCGGGCCCGTCGGCATCAGCTCCGGATAGGGCCCCTGCATCACCAGCTTGGCCTTCCGGTCTTCGCTGAACAATCCCCAATGGCCCTCGGTGCCTCTGCCCTTCCACGGCTCGTCGAAGGCCTCGAAAATGAACGTGGTCACGTTGTTCGCCTTCGCCCACGCGGTCAAATCGTCGTAATAACGCTTCTGCTTTTTCTCATCGCCGGCGCGCGGCGCGTTCTGCTTGTTGTCCGTATACGATGCCCAGCCGGCCTCGGTGATCACAATGCTCTTGTCCGGGTGAGCGGCGCGCACGCTCTCGTATCGCTTGATGGTGCTGGACATGGCCGTGTCGATGTCTTCATGGCCCCACATTGGGTAAGTATGCATCGCGATGAAATCCACGGCGCTCGCCAGCTTCGCGCCAGGCTGCTGCCAGTAGAGGAAGTCGTCAGCCACCGTAACCGGGCAGCTTACCGCCTTCTTCGCCTTCGCTACATACTCGAGCATCGCCTCTTCGGTCATCTTATGATCCGACCACGTCACCAGCGCCTCGTTGCCCACGCTGAATGCCACCACAATGTCCTTATATGTGTTGGCCAGCCGGACGCCGGTGGCAAACTGCCGGGCGTTCTCGTCCTGTTTCTCGGGATGTCCGTCCAGCCACACGCCCAGCAGGACCTTCAGCCCGATATGATTCTGCCGGATAACTTCGAGCACGTCGGCTGAATGCTGATCGCCCCCGTACAGCCGAATCAGCTTCCAGTTCTTTTCGAGGATGCGCATGTCTTCCAGCACCTGCGCCTGCGTGGGGAACCGGTTGAGCTGAGGGTTCTCGCCCGTACGATACCCGGAGTAACAGATGGCGTTGCCGTGCCACTCCTGAACCGTAAGATCGATGGGCTGCGCGGCCGCGCCAACCGCCAGCAGAGAACAGAAGAGCAGGTTTTCAGCCTGCATGCCCCGCGTCCGCATCAGCCCGCCTCCACCTCGCCCCGCCGCGCCTTCAGCTCCGCTTCAACCTTCTCCATGAACGAATCGCTGAGCGGATACAGCTGCATCACCGCCGCGGCCAGCACCAGCAGCACGCACGGGATCCAGCTCATGGACAGGATGATCCCCTGTAAGGAGCGCGCGGTCTGCGCCACGTTCGCCACGTAGCCGAAGTACGCCAGAATCAGGCCGAACATCCACGCGCCCACCGCGACCCCGATCTTGGTGCCGAAAATCGCCGAAGCGAACATCAGGCCGGTGGTGCGGCGTCCAGTGCGGAACTCGGCGTCGTCGGCCGCGTCCGCGAACATGGCGAACACCAGCGGCGAGTTGAAGCCCAGCACAAAGCTGGAGATAATCTGCAACGCAAAAATCAGCCAGATGTCAGTGGGTCCGGCCAGAAAGAACCCGGCGATCACCACGCCTCCGGCGGCGATAGCGGTTACGAACAGCGCCTTCTTTCCGAACCACTTACTCAGATACTGGGTGAGCGACACCGCTACCAGAAACGCGAGGCCGTTCGAGACCAGAAAAGCGCCAAGAAGATCCTGCCGTCTCAGAAAGTACTTGAAGTAGTAAGCCGAGGCGGAACCTTTAATTACAAACGCAGCCAGAATCAGCAGAAGCACCGTAATGAGCACCCGCCACGGCCGGCTGCTGAACAGGTCGCGCAGGTCGCGCCGGAGATTCGCCTCCTGCTGCGGCGGCGGGACCACGCGCTCGTGCGTTTTACCGAAACAGAGCGCCAGCATGATCACCGCGAGAACGCCGTACAGAACCATGGTGAGTTGCCAGCCGCGCTGGGCGTTGCCTCGCCCGAAGAAGTCCACCAGTTTCAGCGTGAAATACTGGACAAACACTCCGGCCGTGAACGCGCCGATGAA
Organism: uncultured Acidobacteriota bacterium; assembly: GCA_963780655.1. Lineage (GTDB taxonomy): Bacteria > Acidobacteriota > Terriglobia > Bryobacterales > Bryobacteraceae > CAWACP01. The sequence continues at coordinate 420,878 of CAWACP010000006.1, forward strand.
CCGGATGGACGAGATAGACGTGCGCTCGCGTGAGTTCGGAGTCATCACGCCCATCAGCGCGGTGTAGGGTATGTTCACCGCCGTGTACAGGAACATCAGCAGGCTATAAGTGACGTATGCATAGGCCAGCTTGCCGCCGCCGCTCAGGCCAGGCGTAGTGAACGTGAGTACGCCCGCCACCGCCAGTGGAACCGCGAACCAGAGAATGTAAGGCCGGAAGTGGCCCCAGCGCGTGGCGGTTCGATCGGCCACGGCGCCCATTACCGGATCGGCCACTGCGTCGGCGATCCGGGTTACCAGAAGCATCGTTCCCACAGCCGCCGCTGAGATCCCGAACACGTCGGTATAGAAGATCATCAGGAAGAACTCGAAAGTCTTCCAGTACAGGTTTGACGCGGCGTCTCCAAGCGAATAGGCGATCTTCTCGCTTACCGCTATTCGGTCGGCAACCGGAACTGCGTTCACTGTTTGTTGCATTGTCTGCCTCGTGGCGCACCCCCGGCGCCAGCCGGCGCGCGCCCGAACCGTCTCATATCTTGTGCCTGCATCCTATCACGAGGCCTGGCGCTTCGGCCTGATGCTCGTCGCCCATTTGTTTCATACGGTCGATACCGTAGGGTCCTTAGGCGCCTTAGTTCGAGGAGTATTCCTGGGACTTCTCCCTGCGCCGGTTACAAATACCCATAGAATGTTGATCACAGTCTGGGACTCTTTCAGTGGGTGAGGGAAAGCCCTTCTTAAGGGGAATCATGGTCCCGGTTAGGCTGACACACCCGATGAAGATTACTTCATGCGGCTTTTACCTGAGCTCCTGTGTAATTTCTGCCGGGCGTCACGGCGTGGCGGACGGCAATTCAGGACGTTTTCAGGTATGGACTCGCTATTGCATGAGGACGCCATCAGGGAGAGGCTATGAACATATCGAAATTGACCGTTATTCCCGCGCTTGCCGGGCTCGCGTTGGTGAGTCAGGGCTGTCTGGCGACACGGAAACACGTGGACCAGCAGATCGCGCCTGTTCAGGCGCAGGTCAACACCGTTCAGAAGCAGGGCGCCGATAACAAACAGGCCATCGGCGATCTGGATCGGCAGGTTGCAACTACTGACGAGAAGGCCACCGAGGCCGGCCGCAAGGCTCAGGAAGCTGCTGACGCCGCCGCTAAGGCCAACGATGCTGCAGGTCAGGCTGCGCAGAGCGCCAGTAGCGCGAAGGCAGCTGCCGATCAGGTGGGCAGCAGGCTCGACACAGCCGTCAACAACATAGATAACTACAAGTTGCTGAACACCGAGAAGGTCTACTTCCGTTTCGGTAAGTACAACCTGACCCCGGATGAACAGGCCAAGCTCGACCAGGCCCTTCAGTCGCTCGCCAGCACTAAAAACTACGTAATTGAGGTGGAGGGCTACACCGACCGGACTGGCGGCAAGACCTATAACGTCGCCCTCAGCGAGCATCGCGCCGATGCCGTGGTGCGCTACCTCGCGGTGCACAATGTTCCCGTCCGCAAGATCCATATGGTGGGCGTGGGCAGCGAAGAGCCGAACGCCGAGAACCACACCCGCGCCGAGCGAAAAGAGAATCGGCGGGTTGACGTCAGAGTTTACGCGCTCGATCTGACCGGCGCCGGGGGACAAGCCGCCAATGCGACCATGCCCGAAGCCACCACCCAGAGCGGTATGAGCGATCGCTCCATGCCGGCCAGCACTGCGATGCCCGCCAACACGGCAGTGCCCGAGCACCAGAATTCGAGCAACACTAATCCGCAACAGTAACTATCCAACGAGCTCATCCTGGTACGGAAGCGGCGGGCGTAATACCCGCCGCTTTTTTGGTAGAGCAGGCTTTTAGCGTGTGCTGCGGCTACTTCAGTTCCCCCGTCGCGCTGAACCGAAACCGCCCCGTCCCCGACGCCAGAGCGTCGCGAATGCCGCTGCGGTTTAACCCGGCCCTCCGCGCAGCCTCCACCATCGCCTGCACCGCTTCGTTCAGCGGCGTATCCGCCGGCAGCCGGAAAATCCACGGAATATTCGTCGACGTCAGCATGCGATCTGAGGAGAGGGCGATCAGCGGCACGAACGTCTTCACCGCGATCTGTTCCGCCAGATGAGCCGAAGCGCGGTCCGTGGCGATCATTCCCGCCACCCCGTCCTGGTAAACCAGATTCACCAGCGCGGTGGAGGACTTGCCCCAGGCCTGCTCCGACGGCACGGCGATCAGCCGGAAACCGTCCTGCTTCACGCCCGCCACCAGTTCGCCCGCGCGCGGACCGAACACGCCGATGCGCAGCTCGCCCGTTTTGAGTTCATCCGACGGCGGTCCGTTGAAGGCCACTCCGCCCTCTCCCACGCGGGCGTACGGAGCCGCCGCCGCGGCCGCCTGCTTCTCCATGGTCGCCACGCGAAACTTCACGTCTCCATTCGCGCCCACCGTGCCCAGATACAGCGGCCGGATATCCTTGGCATTCGGGTCGAAGGTCATGTGCCCGGTAACGCCGTCGTACTCAGTGACGCTGTAGAGCGCGTCGCGAATAACGCCGCGATTCAGGCCCGCACGGCAGATCGACTCGAGTAGAATGTTCATGGTGTCGTACGCGAGCGTGGAAAAAGCCGTCACCTTCAGCCCGTATTTCGCCTCATAGCGCTTCTGAAACTCCGTCCATTTCGGATCGGCGCGCGTGGGATCGTAAGGATACACGAACTGGAAGCCCTCAGCAGCCGCGCCCGCCGCGCTGAACAGCTCCTCGCCATACGTGCGGTAGCTGCCGAATACAGGCTGCTTCATCCCCATGGCCCGCATCTGCTTCAGGATCCCCGCGGTCTCTGGCGCGTCCGCCCACACCAGTACGCCATCCACGCGCGAATCGTTGATTACCCGCAACTGCCGCCGGTAATCGGTATCGCCCGGCATATACTTCTGCTCGATCACCACGGGATGGCCCAGCCGTCGCGAGGCGTCCCTGAACTTCGCCACGCCGAAACGCCCATACCGGTCGTTGATACGCAGGATGGCCATGCGCTTCAGTCCCATCTCGGTGTAGATGTGGCGCGCCAGCGTGTAGCACTGCACGCGATCGTCCTGCAGCGTGGTGAAGTACCAGGGAATGATGGTCTCGGGAATGGTCGGGTCCGTGGCCGCGCTGTTGACAATCGGAAGCTCCGAGCGCAGCGAAGCGCGCAACGCGATGTGCGTGGAATCGCCGCTGACGGACCCCAGCATAGCCCACACCTTCTCGTCGTACGTCATCTTCACCACTTCATTACTCGACGCGCCCCACAGCGCGCCATCGTTGTGCACCATTAACCGGAACGGTTTCCCGCCGTAACCGCCGCGCGCATTCGCCTCGTCCACCGCCATGCGGGCGCCGTTCAGCATGGCCGTGCCCAGCTTGATGTCCCTGTGGTTTTCCACCGGCCCGAGGAAACCGATTCGAACCTCGTCCACTTCCGAAGCAGGAATGGTTCGCACGTCCCGCGCGGCGCCGTTGTACTCAACCAGCTTCGTGTAGTTGTAGTAGTAAGGAACCGTGAAGTTGTTGAACGGTCGCAGGTCCTCCGGCTCGAGCGCATATGGATGCAGCTCACGCACGGCCGGAGGCGGCGGCGGGTTGCTGCCGCAGGAACACCAGCTCGAGTCCGCCGCAGCCAGCGCACCCCCGGCCAGCACGGCAACCAGCAGCGCCCATTTCATCTCACTTACTCCTTCGCGTTCGGGTTAATGAACATGGCGATCGCTTCGATCTCGATCAGCAACTCGGGCCGGCACAGGATCGCCTGAATGCCCGTGGACGCCGGAAGCGGATCAAGCCCCTGAGCGCGGAAGAACTTCGTGCGCTCGTCATTGAATGCCTCGTAATCGCGCTCGATATCGCGCAGATAACATGTGGTCCGGACAATGTCCTTCCACGATGCGCCCTCAGCATGCAGCAGGCCCGTGATGTTGTGATACGTACGCCGGCACTGGCCGCGGAAATCGCCCACGTGCACCGTGTCCCCGCGTTCGTCTATGCTCGCCGTCCCCGAGATCAGCAGAATGACCACGTTGCCCACGTCGATCCGCAAACCGCGCGAAAAAGACGAGCCATAGTCACGGGCCTCGTCCAGCACACGCAGGTTCGTGATGGCGGTCTTCTTTATCTCTGTTGCCGTCGCCATTTGCGTCAGAGCTTCTTCTATCAATGCGCTCATTTGTTGGATATCTCCCTGATTCGAATGCCGTGGCTCAGGCCTTTGGCCGTGGCCACCCAGATGTCGTCTCCCTGAAAATCCACTGCGAACACGTAATTGTGCGCCGGCGCCGTATCCACGGGCACGTTCCAGGTGCGCCCCGTCGCGTCGCGCACAATCATTTCCGGCTTCTTCGTGTCAAGCGCCGGACGGTACACGGCCCAGTTCACGCCGTCGTAGTAAGCAAGTCCTTTATCCGTGGAAAACCATGTCCGGTCGCCATCAATCGACTTTACTTCGTTAAGGAAGTTACTCGGCAGGCCACTGTCCTTGTCGAGGAAGTTCCGCCAGTTACGGCCATCGTAGCGGCTGACGCCGAAGTAAGTGGCAACCCAGACAATCTTATTGACATAACTTACCGACGTGGTGATCTCGTGTATCAGACCCTGATCCTTGTAGAGAACAATCTCGTTTTCGCCGTCGGGGTCGTTATAATCTTTCCAGGCGTCGGTAGCCCGCGTGTACTCCAGAAGTCCGGCGCCCCATACGGCGTAGTAAACCTTGTCCTCGCCCGGACTCACGCCGTAGGTCCAGATCTCCTGCATGGGCGTGTTGCGCTCGTTGTAGAGGGTCCACTGGTTCGTTTTCAGGTTGAGGCGGCTTGCGCCCGCCGCTGTCGCGAACCAGACCTCATCCCCGTAAGGCGCCACCTTGTACACCACGTCGTTCGCCAGCCCGCTGTTGAGCTGGGTGAACGTGTCGAACCGGCCCGCCGAATACCGGCTGGCCCCGCCCATGGTGGAAATCCAGACGTCGTGGTTCTTCTTGCTGACCGCCACGGACAAGCAGGCGCGATGCGCCAGGCCATCCTCGGTGCGGAACACCCGGAACTTCCCGTTCTCATACAGCGCCAGGCCGTCGTCGGTCGCCGCCCAGACGCGGTCGCCATCCACGGCTACGCCGTACACGCGATTGTTCGGCAGCCCGTCGGCAGTCGTGAAGTTCTGCCAACGGAACCGGGGCATGTCGGGCGCCGCGGCCGGCTTCTCGACTGCGCCCAGCGCCAGCGCGGTCAGAGCCGCGACCGTGAGGGAGCGGTAAATCCGGGTTTCAGCACTTCTTCTCATAACGTCTTCAGATACTCGATCAAGTCGTTCAGTTCGTCTTTACTCAGATCGTTCGTAACCCCGTGGGTGTCGTTCGGGTTGAAAACGGTCCAGATCTCTTCGAGCGAGTGCGCCGACCCGTCGTGCAGATACGGCGCGCTGTTAACCACATTAGTCAGGTGCGCTGTGTCCACCAGCGGCGATCGGTCGCTCCACTTACCCGAACCTACGTCGTGCGATTTGTGATCCGTGTAGTACGGCCCGGAATGGCAGAACCCGCACTGGTCGAGCTCGCGGATCGGCTTGCCGCTGTGCGTTACCGTGCGGTCGAAGATTGCCTTGCCACGCTCCTGCGCCGGCGTCAGCTCACCATCCCGCAGCCGGTACCGGTTCGGGCGCAGTGGAATCGCCTTGATGAAGGCTACAAGTTCCCCAAGCTCCTGCCGGTTGTACCCCTGCGACCGGTAGAAGAATCGCTCGGTTCGCGGGCCGCACTCGGTCTCGAGGTCTGGATTGCCGCCGTTCCACTTGAACGGCGCGGTCTGGCTGACGTCTTCGAGGGAGCGATTCTCGACGATGTCCACACCGAAGCCGTCCGGCTCCAGATCCCAGTTCAGGCCGTCGATGGTCTGGTCCACGTGACAGCTCGCGCAGCCGAAGGAGTTCTGGAAGCCGAACTTCGCGCTGTTGAACAGGCGCTCGCCGCGTCGTTCGGGCGTGAGCTCGGCCGGCGCGCCCAGCGCGATGTTGCCGATCACGGTCCGCTTTGCCGTGTCGATGATTGCGATGGCGTCGTCAAGCCGCGTGGCCACATAGAGCCTCGAACCATCCGGCGAAAGCACGATGCCCTTCGGATTGCGGCCCACCGGTATGCGCTCCACAACATAGTTGGCCGAAGCCGAGAGGTCGTTCGCGTACGTTTCGCGCCTGGGTGAGCGCACCATCTTCAGCAGTTTCTCCGTATCCACCACCGCGATCTGGTCGCCCGTGCTGCTCGAAATCCAGATGAACTTCTTATCCGGCGCGATCGCCACGCCATAGGGAATCGGGAAGTAGCGTTCCAGCTCGTCGAGCGGCATATGCGTGACGGTGTTGCCCGCGTCCGCGCCGAAGACCGCGATCGAGTTCCCGAAGACCCAGCCGTGCTCCACGTGCGCCAGCGGGATGAGGTTCTTCGGCCGCAACTCCGCCGCAACGCCCAGCCGCCCGTCACCGGAAATGGCAACGTGAAAAACTCCGGCGGAATTCTGCAGCCGTTCGCGATCGGCGATGATATGATGCCGCGTATCCACTTCGGTGATCTCAGACACGGGCGGCGCACGAAATTTGCCGATGTTCGGATACACGTGCGTGGAGTAAACGCGCGAGCCGTCGGGCGACATAGCGAGGAAGCTCGCGCCCCGGCCCGCCGGCAGCCGGTAGTCCTCGGCACCGGTTTTCAGGTTGACGATCGAGATGTCGTTACTCAGGCGATTGGCCGCGTAGAGCGTCTCGGCGGATGGATCCACCACGATGCCCATCGGTTCGAATCCGGCGGGCAGGGTGCGGACCGGCTGGCCGGCCACCGTGTCGATCTCCGTAATCGAATCGTCCCAGGTGTTCGTCACCCACGCGCGGCTGCCATCAGCCGACAGTGCGATTCCTCGCGGAACGCGTCCCACCGGTACGCGGCGCACGATCTGATTCGATGTTGTGTCGATGATGGCCATCTCGCTCGTGCCCTCGCAGACAACGAACAGGCGCTTGCCATCGCGCGAGACAGCGACATCGTACGGGGACGGATATTTGAACCCCAACAGAACCACGAAGGATGCGCAGTAGAGTAGGCTTTTAGCCTGCATCCCACACTTCATTTCGCCGGCTCCTTCACGGTCAGGATCTGGTCCGCCTTCACGTTCTCGATGGTCTGTTTCCGCCCGCTCGGCCACAGCACCACGACCTTGTCCGCTTTCGCCGACGCGCCAAGTCCGAAATGCAGCCGCCAGTCGTCCTGGCCGAGATAGCTCGACCCCGCCACGCGCTGGGCATACTGAGTTATGCCGTTCGAAGTAACCTGCACCTTTGCGCCGATTCCGTCGCGGTTGCTCTTTGTACCCTCCAGCTTCACCATCAGCCAGTGATTTGGCGCAGGGCTGACATTGCGCAGCAGGTACCCGGGCCCGCCCAGACTCACCAGAAATGCGTCCACTTTGCCGTCGTTGTCGTAGTCGGCGAAGCACGCCCCTCGGCCTACCGTCTTCACGTCGAAGAATGGCCCCGCGCCGGTGGACACATCCAGGAACTTCGCGCCGCCCAGGTTCTTAAAGATTGAATGCTCCTCCGGCACCAGGTGGATGAGACCGCCGTGCGTTATGAAGATGTCGCGCAGTCCGTCGTTGTCGAAATCGTAGACGCCGGAGTCCCAGCTTGTGTATTGCGCGTTGGCCTGCGCGATCCCCGCCGCCGAGGTAATGTCATCGAACATCGACTTGCCCCGGTACTTCAGCAGGCGGTTGTACTTCGAGTCGCTCACCCACAGGGCCATGGAGCCATCGTGGTCAAGGTCGAAGAACACCGGCCCCATGGCGCCCGTCATCTCGCCGTTCTGGCCGAAGGCCACGCCCGCGTCTGTCGCAACCTCTTCGAACGTGCCGTCGTGCTTGTTGTGGAACAGGAAGTTCTCGGTCTTGTCGTTGGCGACGTAAATATCGGGCCAGCCGTCGCCGTCGAAGTCCGCGGCCGTGACGCCCATGGCCCGGCCTTTGTACTTCGCGATCCCCGCCTTCTCACTTACATCCGTAAACGTGCCGTTGCAGTTGTTATGAAACAGCACGCTGCTGTCGCCTTCGTAGTCCAGCGGACCGGGATAGTTATCCGCGGCGTAGTAAGCTCGGTAAGTCGGATCGAACTTAACATAGCGACCCACGAACAAATCGACGCAGCCGTCTTTGTCATAGTCGAGCCACGCCGCGCCAATTCCCCAGCCTTCGAATTTCAGCCCGGCCTTTGCTGTGACGTCGGTGAACGTGCCGTCGCCGTTGTTGTGAAACAGAGTAATGCGCCCGTAGCCGGTGACCAGCAGGTCGGTCCGGCCGTCATTGTCGTAATCGGCGGCGATTACCCCAAAGCTGAACCCATCCGCGGCTACCCCTGCTTTGTCGGTCACGTCCGTGAATGTGCCGTCGCCGTTGTTTCGATAAAGGTGGTTGTGAGGAGGAGTCGCCGGTGGTTTGCGCAGCGGATACGGGTGCATGCCCTTTTCGAGCGGCTTGCCTGTGACCACGTACAGATCGGGCAGGCCGTCGTTGTTGTAATCCAGCCAGACGCAGCCGGCGCCGGTGCTTTCGAGCAGTGAGCCCAGTTGCTGCGCTCCGAAGGAGTGCGTGAACTGAATGCCCGATTTCGCGGTAGCGTCCTCGAACTGGATCGGTCCCGGCTGCGGCTCCTTCTCGGCGGCGGCCAGCGCCGCGGCGCACAACACGACGATCGACAGACGAATACGCATCTTAGTGGCTCTCCGGCGTGAGCATCTTCACCGGCACGTCTCTCCGCTCCAGCACCGCCGGAGCTGTGTTGTCCGGAGCGCGTTCCGGTCCGGCGTGACACCCGACGCAGCAGCGCTGTTCGGCCGCGCGCATCCACCACCAGTTGCTCTCGGCGCGGATCACCTTTCCCGCGCGATCCAGTGTTTCCAGACGCAGCGGCATGTCCGCGGGCAACTGCACGAAGAACGACCCGTCCTTTTCGATGGGCTGTGTCCCCAGCAGCACCTGGCCGCCCGCGGCGTTGCGTGTGTAAACGCGGACCGAGTGCAATCGAGCGTTGTTGAGGGGCTCACGCGAGATGGCCGCGTTCAGGCACAGCAGATTGCCGGCCGTGCGCGTGGCCACCAGCGCCGATGGGAACCGCTTCGGCGCCGGGCGAGGCGCCACGATGACCGGCTCGACCGCGTTCATGTTCCGCGCGGCCGCGATGTCGATCAAAGTTCGCGATGCCGGCGACCAGCGTGCAAGCCGGACACGCTGGCGCACGCTCTGCCGGACGGAGATGATCAGGCCGCCATCGCCGGCGTCCGCCACTGGGCCTTCGAGGATGCCGGCGGGCTGCGGATCCACCGCCGCTTCCAGCGCCAGCGGAGACGTGAACCGCGCCAGCCGGCCGTTGTCGATGAACAGGATGTCGCCCGATGCGCTCTGCCGCGGCGAGTGGCGATCGGCGCCGTGATCGCAGCGTACCGCTTCGACGCCCGTCCCATCGGGGTAGACCGTCATGATCTCGCGAACGGCCGCGCCGCCGTACGCGTGGACCGTTTCAAACAGAATGCGGCCGTCGTGGAGGACGTCGGCGGTCAGGTATTGTCCGGGAGCGAAGCTGAGTGGCTCCGAGCCTTGGCCGCTCAGCGGCGCGACCTCGATGCGCGAACCGCCAGCCATTCGCCGCGTCCAAACAACGCGTTCATCGGGCAGGTACAGCGGGCGGTAGCAATCGCCATCGCCAGCAGAAACGAGGCCGGGCGCCGATCCGTCCAGCGCGACCTCCCAGATCCGCCATGGATCCCCGGCCTTCTGTCGTCCCGCGAACAGAACCCGCTTGCCATCGAACGAGATTTCCGGATCGGCGGTGGCGGCGAAGCCCGGTACGAGCGGGTGTCGCTGCAGACCCTCGCTGACTATGATTTGCGCGCCCGAGGGGAATCGGTCGCGGTTGTCCATCCAGGCGCGGGCATCGTAACGCGGGGCCTCGGTATAGAGGACGGTCAGGCTCGTGGGCGATTTTCCGGCGGTTGCCGCCATGATCATCCCGGCCAGACACACCAATCCTGTGCAGCCCCACACGGCGGGGCCGACTCGTTTCACTATGCGTTCCCCCTGAGCGGACTTAGACCTGTCTCTTTAACTAGAAGTTTGTCTCAGGTGGCGCGGTAACACAATAATGTTTCTACATTAGCGAGAACAGCAACGGTGAGAGAAGAACAGCGTCTTCACTTCAGATCCGCATGAGAACAGAGATCCGCATCGGCACTTCGGGCTGGCATTACAAGCACTGGCTGGGCACGTTCTACCCGCCGGGAACCCGCGCTTCGAAGATGCTCGATTACTACCTGGAACGGTTCGACACGGTGGAGATCAACAACAGCTTCTACCGGCTGCCTGAACCGGAGACCTTCGCCGCCTGGCGCGAAGCCGTCCCCAGGGACTTCCGCTTTGCCGTCAAAGGCAGTCGTTTCCTGACGCACGCGAAGAAGCTGAAGGATCCGGAGCAGGGAATTGAGCGCTTCTTCGCGAATGCCGATCTGCTCGGTGACAAGCTCGGGGCAGTGCTGTGGCAACTGCCGCCGCAGTGGGGCGTGAACGTCGAGCGTCTCGATGCCTTCCTCGAAGCGCTTCCCCGGCATCACCGTTATGCCTTCGAGTTCCGGCATGAGAGCTGGAACACGGACGCCGTCTATGCCGTGTTACGAAAGCACGGCGCGGCTTACTGCATCTACCATCTGGCCGGGTTTCAGTCGCCGCTGGAAATCACGGCCGACTTCACCTATCTGCGCCTGCACGGGCCGGGCGGCAAATATCAGGGCAGCTATGACGATGGTATGCTGCGGCGCTGGGCTGCCCTCATTCAGGGATGGAACGGACAATTGCGCGCGGTTTACGCCTATTTCGACAACGATCAGGCAGGCTTCGCCGCGCACAACGCCGCCAGACTGCGGCAACTCGTCTCGTTATAGCTCCGCGGGGTGCTGAATCAGCTCCCCTGGGAGGATGCGTTGGTCATCACGCTGCCAATTTGCGAGAAAATGGTGCTGATGCTGCTGGCCACGCTTGGCATGATGGCTCCCGCCGATACCGCGACGAAGCCTGCCATGAGGGCGTATTCAATGAGGTCCTGGCCCTGAGTATCCTTCAGGACGCGAACAAACCATACGGCGCTGATCAAGTGCTTCATAGGGATTATATCGGAGCGGATCACTGTGCCGATTAGTGCTTTCAGGAGTCCCCGGAGTAATTGAGGACAACAATTTCGCCTTAGTTATTCAGTTTCCATAGCGAATTATCGGCTCATTGTAAACCAACCCGCGGTCGGCTCAGCCAGCGTTTCTGAGCCGCGACAGTGAGGACGTGTGAAATATTCGGTGCCGCTCCCTGACGGTCCCATCTCGGCTAGCAGCTTGCCGACCTTACGTGTGAAATATTCGCCAAGGTTGCAGGAAGCTACAGAGCCGCGACCGTGAGGGAGCGGTAACGCTGCGTACCGCTCGTTCGGAAGGTCTGAATCATTCGGTGCCGCTCCCTCACGGTCACGGCTCGGAAACGTCAGGGCGGTTAGCGAATATTTCACACGTCCTGAGAGAGCGATAGCACGGTGCTGAATTCTTCGCGGGCTGCGACGATCACTAATTCACTTGTTCGTCAGCGCGGCCACACCGGGCAGTTCAATGCCTGAGAGGAACTCGAGCGATGCGCCGCCGCCGGTGGAGATGTGCGTGATCTTATCCGATACGCCGGCCGATTTGATGGCCTTTTCCGAATCGCCGCCGCCCACCACCGACACCGCCCCGGAGTTCGCAACGGCCTTCGCCAGCGCCACCGTGCCCTTATCGAACGGAGGCTTCTCGAACACGCCCATAGGGCCGTTCCAGATAATGGTCTTCGCGGCCGCCACTGCCTTCTCGTACGCGGCGATCGTCTTCGGACCGATATCGACGGCCATTTTGCCTTCGGGAATGGTCTCCACGATTTCGAACGGAGCGTTCTCCTTCAACTCCGAGACGACCACGTGATCGGACGGCAGTTTCAGCTTCTTGCCCGAGCTGGACAGCAGCTCCTTCGCCAGCGCGACCTTGTCTTCTTCCACCAGCGATTTGCCCGTGGGTTGGCCGAGTGCGCGCAGAAACGTGTAGGCCATGGCGCCCCCGATCAGCAGCTCGTCGGCGAACTTCAGCAGGTTCTGGATGACTTCAATCTTGTCGGACACCTTGGCGCCGCCGAGGATGGCGATACAGGGCCGCTCCGGATTCGTGGTGGCCTTGCCCAGCCACTCCAGCTCCTTGTCCATGAGCAGGCCGGCGGCCCCTTTGGGCATGAACGCGATCATGCCAACTGTGGACGCATGGGCACGGTGCGCGGAACCGAATGCGTCGTTGACATAAAGATCGGCCAGCGAAGCGAGCTTCTTCGAGAACGCAGGATCGTTCTTCTCCTCCTCCGCGTGGAATCGAAGATTCTCGAGCAGGAGAACCGTGCCGGGCGCAGGCTTCATCGCCTCCACCTCGGGACCAACGCAATCGGGCGCCATCTTCACCGGCGCGCCGAGTAGTTCCTCCAGGCGCTTCGCCACGGGCTTCAGACTCATCTCCGGGTTCGGTTTGCCTTTCGGCCGCCCGAGATGGCTGGCGAGGATGACGCCCGCCCCCTGCTCGAGCGCGTAGCGGATGGTGGGCAGCGATGCGCGGATGCGCTTGTCGCTGGTAATCTCCTGGCCGCCTGGAGCGAGCGGCACATTGAAGTCCACCCGAATGAAGACGATTTTGCCTTTCAGATCGAGATCGCGAACAGATAATTTGGCCATATGATTTTCCCTTGCGGATGTAGAAGGTAGTCGGAAATTCGATGTTATCAGAACGTTGTGGCGCACGCGTTGCCGTGGGGCAGGCGCCCTCGCCTGCGGCGGGAGCCCCGCCCGCCTGGTCCTGCCGAAGAAGCATTCAGAACGGCCGAGCAGGCCGACGAGGCGTCGGCCGCAGGCGAGGCGCCCGCCCCACAAACCGGAGCCGGGTTACCGCTTGCTGGCCGGACGAGCCTGCGATTGAGAGCTCCTGGTTACCATTCAATATGTGGGAACCCAACCAGCTACCTCCGAATCACTCCTGTCCCGCCTCCGCTATCAGCCGCGCGAGCTCGGATTCGGTACCAGCGGGCGCCGCGGAGAAGTCGCCGCGCTCACCCAACTCGAGGTCTACATCGACGCAACGGGTGAGCTGGAATTTCTGCAATCGATTCCTCGTTCGGGCGGCGGCATCGTTCAGGGAGAAGAGTTCTGCTTCGGGTGGGACCTGCGGCCCAGTTCCACACGCTTCGCTCCGGAATACGGCGGCCGAGGCGAAATAGCGCAGGCCATCGAGCGCGCCATTCACGATGCCGGCATGCTGCCCGTGAATGCCGGCTGCGTTCCGACTCCGGCACTGGCCCATTACGCCATCACCGCCGGACGCGGCAGCATGATGGTAACCGGCAGTCACATTCCCTTCAACCGGAACGGCTACAAGACGAACACGTCGCGCGGCGAGCTGCTGAAAGAGCATGAGGCGACGGTCGCGGCAATGGTCAGCCAGGTGCGCGAGCGCGTCTACGGGCAGAACTTCGCTGAATCGGCTTTCAATGAGGACGGCATGCTGCGGAGCGGGCACGCAGAGCTGTCGCCCGTAAACAACGGCGTGGCCAGGGCGTACATTGACCGGTACGTCTCGTTCTTCGCAAGCCTTCCGCTGCGCGGCCTGCGCCTGCTTTTCTACGAGCACTCTTCGGCCGGCCGCGATATCGTGCCTGAGATTCTGGAGCGGTTGGGCGCCGAGGTGATCCGCGCGGGCCGCAGCGATACGTTCGTGCCCATCGACACGGAGAACATCGATGATGAGCAGCTGGCCACGATTCAGCGTCTGGCCGACGCGAACGAGCGAGTCGACGCGGTGGCGTCCACCGATGGCGACAGCGACCGTCCGCTTCTTCTCGGCGTCGATCAGGCAAGCGGCGCCATCGAGTTCTTTCCCGGAGATCTGCTCGGAATGGTCACGGCGGAGTATCTGGGCGCCGACGCGGTTGTCGTGCCCATCAGTTGCAACGATGCGATCGACCGCGGCCGTCTCGCGGCCGTACTCGAACCGAAGACGCGCATCGGCTCGCCGTGGGTGATTGGCGGAATGGAGCGGGCGCGGGCCAAAGGCCGCCGGGTCATCTGCGGGTGGGAGGCCAACGGCGGGTTTCTCACCGGCTCCGATATCGAGCGCGGCGGGAGAACCCTGACGGCGCTGCCGACCCGTGATGCCGTGCTGCCGATCGTCTGCGCTCTCGCTGCCGCGCGGGAGGCGGGTGTGCCCCTCGCGGAGATCTTCGCCCGCCTGCCGAGGCGGTTCGGACGCGCCGGACTGATCCGCAACTTCCCGCGTCCGGTTGGGCTCGCGATCGTACAGCGGTTCTCGCCGCCGCTGCCCGACGCAGAAATACGCGCGGATCTTGCACGCTTCTTTTCACCCGAGCGCGGCTTCGGCGAAATCGTGCATCTGAACTACACCGATGGCGTTCGCATCGCCTTCAGCAATGGCGACGTGGCGCATCTGCGTCCGTCGGGGAATGCGGACGAACTGCGGATCTACGCTGTTGCCGATACCCCGGCGCGCGCCTCTGAGATCGTGGCGATGGGCGTAGCCGAGCCTGACGGCATACTGCGCTCCCTCGAACGCTTCGCCGGCTGAATGTATACTTTGAATCGGCACACCCATTCAACGTATGAAAACCATCAAAACTGCACTGATCGGCACCGGATTCATGGGCAGGACGCACGCCGAAGCCATCCGCCGCGTGGGCAACGTGGAGATTGCCGCCGTCGCCAGTATCACGGCGGAAATGGCGCGCGATTTTGCGAATCTCTATGGTATCCCCCGCGCTACCGGCGATTACAAAGAGATCCTGGCGGATAAGGAGATCTCGGCTGTGCACGTGCTGACGCCGAACGCGCTCCATTATCCGGTGGCTAAGGCTGCGCTCGAAGCCGGAAAGAATGTGGTCTGCGAGAAGCCGCTGACCATCTCCGTCGAGGAGGCAAAGGACCTGGTGGCCATCGCGGCGAGGACGAACCTGGCCAACTGCGTGGAACACAACCTCCGTTATTACCCGGTGGTGCAGCAGATCCGCCGCATGATCGCGCATGGCGACCTCGGCGAGATCATCATCGTGCAGGGCACCTATTCGCAGGACTGGCTGCTCTACGACACCGACTGGAACTGGCGCATCGATTCGAAGGAGAACGGTCCGCTGCGCGCCATGGGCGACATCGGCTCGCACTGGATGGACCTGATCCAGCACGTCACCGGGCTGAAGATCACCGAGCTGTGCGCCGATCTGGAGACGTTCCACAAGACGCGCAAGAAGCCGAAAGGGCCCGTCGAGACGTTCGCCGGGAAGCTGCTGAAGCCCGAGGACTATCAGGAAGCGCCGATCGATACAGACGACTACGGGGCGGTGCTGCTGAAGCTGGGCCAGCGTGCGCGTGGGGCATTCACGGTGAGCCAGATGTCGGCCGGGCGCAAGAATAATTTCGCCATCGAGATCTTCGGGACGAAGTCGGGGGTGGCGTGGAATCAGGAGCGGCCTGACGAACTGTGGATCGGTGAGCGTAATACGCCGAACCGCATTCTGCTGAAAGACGCCTCGCTGATGTACCCCGAGGCTGCATCCTACGCCGATTATCCGGGCGGCCACGCCGAAGGCTACCCCGACACGCACAAGCAGGTGTTTAAGCGCTTCTATAAGAAAGTGGCTGATCCGTCGGCGCCGGTGGAATATCCGACGTTCGCCGAAGGCTTGTGGGGCATGCAGTTGCTGGAGAAGATCCGCGAAAGCTCGCGGAAGCGCGGCTGGGTGAGCGCCGTTTAATCGCACATGCTTTTGGCACGGCCATTATCCGAGATCGAGGACGTTGCGCGTCAGGCCCTTCGACGCGGTGACGTCCTGGTCTTGTTCGCCGGGTCGCCAGTGATGAAGCCTGCCCCGAACGGCATGTCGGAAATTGAGGCGGCTGCGAACCAGGCCTCGCTCGGTTCGACCGGCGGAGTCACTCTGATTCCCAATGCGGCGGCATTTGTGGCCCCTTTGTTTCAGACCAGCAACGCCCCGCGGAGAGTCAACAATGCGTGGCAGCATTTCGCGCAGGTGCAGCGGACTGTCGCGAATGACGTCACACACCAGTCGTTCTATCCCGGCGTCGGCGATCACATTCGGACGGGCATGACGTTCACCGAAGGCGGCATCACATACCAGTACTACTGGCGGGTGAGCAAGGAAATGTCGGAGCTGATCAGGCAGGGTGAGCAGGAGCATCTGGACGACGCGCAGCGGGCGTTCGACCTCACTTACGGTCTGATTGCGAAGACCGTCAACGATCTGGCCGCCGGGCCTCCGTTCGGTCCCGCCACGACGCCCGCTGCCGCGGCACAGATGGCCAAGGACGCACTGGCGAAGGCGCTTCCGGCAGCGCTCGGACCAGAGCCGCGCGACTGGGTCCGCATACTCGACAAGCTGCTGCTGATGACGCGTACGCGCGATCAGAAGCAATGGCACGCGATCACCACCGGACCGCCGGTCAGGGAGGGGAATCGCGCGATTGTCCCGGTGATGCCGGATAGCAGCACGCAAATCGGCAAGATTCCGTCCAGCCAGGTCGTGAACTACTGACAAGAGCCGTGCAGGCTGAAAGCCTGCTCTACTTCCGACCGAGAACAGTAGAGCAGGCTTTTAGCCTGCTCTTATTTCAGCGGTTTCGCCGGTGCCGCCCCTGTTCCGCTCTCCGGCTCGTGCGTATAGCGCTTCAGAAAGTGCAGCGTGATCCAGGAGATCGCGCTGACGGCGATGGCAACATCGTAGGCGTGCAGGGCGACTGCGGCGCCCACCGCGCCCATCGCCCAAAGGCTCGCGGCTGTGGCGGTGCCGGTTACGGCCCGGTCCGTCTTGAGGATCGCCCCACCGCCAACGAAACCCATGCCGGCCACCAGACCCTGCAGCACGCGCGAGACGACATCGGCGTTATCGTGCTTCAGGCCCGCGGCGGCCATCAGGAACGCGCAACTGGCAATCGCTACCAGCGGGAATGTGCGAATGCCCGCCGTGTGCTCGGAATGCTCCCGCTCCAGACCGATCGGGAAGGCGAGGACATACGCGATGGCGATGTTGCCTAAGTGCTCGATAATCGGATTCATTGTGCAGGCTTCCAGGTCCGGACGAAGTCCAGCACCATCTCGACATCCTCCCACGTTGTGCGCACGTTGCCAATGGCCAGCCGCAGGACGAACCTGCCGTTCAGCACGGTGTGCGAGAGGAATGCGATGCCGCTCTCGTTGATGGCCTCCATCATCGCCCGGTTCGTCTCATCGTCGCCCTTCAGCCGGAAGCAGACCAGAGAGAAGCGCACCGGCGCGACAATCTCGAAGCGGCCATCGTCTTCGAGCGCCCGCGCAAAGCGGCGTGCGTATTCGCAATGGCTGCGGATCATCTCCGCCAGCCGCTCGCGGCCGAAATAGCGCATCACGAACCAAAGCTTGAGCGAGCGGAAGCGCCGGCCGAGTTGCACGCCGTAATCCATCAGGTTCACGGCCTCGTCGGGCGTCTTCAGGTATTCGGCAACCAGCGAGAACGCCCGGCGCAGTATGTCGGGCCGGCGCGTGTAGAACACGCTGATGTCCACCGGCGTGGCCATCCACTTGTGCGGGTTCATCACCAGCGAGTGCGCGCGCTCCACGCCACGGAACGCCTCGCGGTACTCGGGGACCATCGCGGCCGGGCCGGCGTACGCGGCATCCACGTGCAGCCAGAGGCCATGCCGCTCGGCAATATCGGCGATCTCGGGGACCGGATCGACGCTGGTGGTGGACGTAGTTCCCACGGTCGCGCAGACGAAGAACGGCTTCTTCCCGGCCGTGATGTCCTCCTCGACGAGGCGCCTCAGAACATCGGCGCGCATCTCGAAGCGCTCGTTCACGGGCACCTTGCGGACGTTCTCCTGGCCAATGCCCAGCGCGATGGCGCCCTTCTCAACGGAGGAGTGAGATTGCTCGGAGATGTACGCGATCAGCCCGGTCTCGCCGCCGTGTGTACGGACTCCGGGTGCAGCCATCTCGCGCGCAGCGGCGATGCCGTGCAGGCTGGAGGTGGACGCCGTGTCGTAGATGATGCCGAAGAAATCGTCCGGCAGCCCCATCCACTCCCGCAGCCACCCGAGCGTGACCTGTTCGAGTTCCGTGCATGCCGGCGAACTGCGCCACACCATGCCGTTCACGTCCAGCGCGGCCGCCAGCATCTCACCCAGAATGCCCGGACCCGAAGACGAAATAGAGAAGTAGCCGAAGAATCGCGGGTGATTCCAGTGCGTGTTGCCGGGCACGATCACGGTGCGGAAGTCTTCGAGGATGCGGTCGATGGGCTCGCCGCATTCGGGAGCGTGCGCGGGCAGAGACGCGGCGATCTCGCCGGGCTTCACCCGGGGCAGGACCGGATATTCGCGAATGCCCGCCAGATACTCGGCAATCCAGTCTACGGCCTCGTGTCCGGCGCGCCGGAACTCTTCCGGGGACATGTCCATATATAGGCTATTGTGTGCCATGCACGACGAGAGAAGGCGATCGTCTGCGTCCCCGTGGGGCAGGTCATCGGTTTCCGTGGCCTGCCTGCTGCCGGGCACGCAGGGTCGACAAACCGTCCTGGCAGACCACGAAGACGATGGTCTGCCCCACCGGGAGCGTCCCCGTTGTGTTTACCGAGGCGCGAACGCGAGGGAGCGGTTTATCCCAAAGCCGCGATCACCGCATCGGTGAATTCGTTCGTGCCCGCGCTGCCGCCCACGTCGCGGGTCAGATGCAGGCGCTGCGCATGGGCGACGAGCATGCCGTGTTCGAAGCGGTTCACGGCAGCGCGCCGGACATCGCCGGTAACGGCGCGGCCAATCCGACAGCGCTCATGCTGTCGGCGGTCATGATGCTGCAGCACCTTCAGTAACGCGATGCGGCGCAGCGGCTGCGGCACGCGATCGTGTTCGCGCCCGGAACTACGCCGAGTCCGCCAACAAGACCCGCGGCCAGATCCGACACGACACACTGCTGCTGCCGAATCTGTATGGCGACTGGTGACCACGTCCTTCAGCACCTCGTGCTCGAGGCCGGAGTACAGATCCTCGGTGTTCTCGCGGAAGATGATCATGTCGATCTGGATGGGGACGCGCGTGGCATCCACCGCGCGCACGGTCGCATCAGCCACCTCCGGACCGATGCCATCGCCCGGAATGAGCGTCACTCGGTGCGACACGATTACCATTGTAGGGAATGGCTCAGATTCGACGAGCGCTGCTCAGCGTCACAAACAAAAACGGCATTGTTGATTTTGCCCGATCGCTGCATGAACTCGGCGTGGAGCTGATCTCCACCGGCGGCACCGCGCGCGCCATACAGGAGGCCGGCGTTCTCGTCCGCGAAGTGGCCGACGTGACCGGTTTCCCGGAAATGCTCGATGGCCGCGTCAAGACTCTGCATCCGCGGGTCGCGGCTGGTATTCTCGCCGTGCGCGGCAAGCCGGAGCATATGGCGGCGCTGGCCGAGCACGACATCCCGCCCATCGACATGGTTGTGGTGAACCTGTATCAGTTCGAGAAGGCCGCGGCGAAGGCCGGCGCGAGCCTCGAAGAGCTCATCGAGAACATCGATATCGGCGGACCCACGATGATTCGCGAGGCGGCGAAGAACTGGCAGGATGTGGCCGTGGTCACTTCGCCCGACGATTACGATGCGGTGATCAAAGAGCTCATCGACTTCAAGGGCGAGCTGTGCCCGCCAACACTGTGGCGGCTGATGCGGAAAGCATTCGAAACCACCGCGGCCTACGATCGCGCCATCAGCAATCGGCTGATGCACGTCAGCGTGGCGGATGACGGCGAAGCGAAGGAGACGCCGGCGTCCGAGGAGTTGCCGGCCGTTCTGGACATCCGCGCTCCGCGCACGCTCAGCCTTCGCTACGGCGAGAATCCGCATCAGGCGGCAGCGCTGTATTCACGCCGGCAGGGCGGCATTGCCGGATCCGAGCAGCTCCAGGGCAAGGAACTCTCGTACAACAATCTGGTAGACCTGGATGCGGCCTGGCAGCTCATTCAGGAGTTCGATGACCCGGCGTCGGCGATTATCAAGCACACGAATCCGTGCGGCTGCGCCGAGAACGCCGTGCTCGCCGAAAGCTATCGCCGCGCCTTCGAAGCCGACCCTGTGTCCGCGTATGGCGGCGTGCTCGCATTCAACCGGCCGGTGGACGAGCAGACCGCGCGCGAGATCACGAAGACGTTCATCGAGGCGATCGCCGCGCCCGATTACGATGCCGGTGCTCTGGCGCTGCTCGGCGCGAGGAGAAATCTGCGGTTGCTGAAGGTCCCTGCCTCGCCGCTGGACGATCCGGTCGTGAAGTCGATCAGCGGCGGATATCTGGTGCAGACCGCCGACGTGCACCGGCTCGATCGCTCACAGGCGCTGGTGAAGACCAGGCGCCAGCCGACGGAAGAGGAGTGGGCGGCGCTGGAGTTCGGCTGGAAAGTGGTGAAGCACGTGAAGTCGAACGCGATCGTCTACGCGCGCGCCGGACAGCTTGTGAGCGCCGGGGCCGGGCAGATGAGTCGCGTGGATTCGGTGAAGGTGGGCGCGATGAAAGCCGTGCTGCCGCTCGCCGGCACGGTGATGGCGTCGGACGCGTTCTTCCCGTTTGCCGATGGAGTGGAGGAAGGCGCGAAGCACGGAGTCACGGCCGTGATTCAGCCCGGCGGCTCAGTGCGCGATGACGATGTGATTGCCGCCGCCGATCGGCTGGGCCTCGCGATGGTGTTCACGGGGATCCGCCATTTTCGGCATTGACAGACGCTACAGGCTAAGAGCCCAATGCCATATAGTTTTCCCGCTTTCGAACACCTGGCCGATGTGGGGCGGGCGCCCTCGCCCGCGGCCGGCGCCCCCGCCGGCCTGCTCCCATACGCGACAACTCTACTCTCCGCGCGGCCAGCGGGGCCTGGGGCCCCGCGCAGGCCGGGGGCCTGCCCCACAAAAGGGACTTCGACTCAGCTCGCCGTCGAAAACTATATGGCGTTAGGCTAAGAGCCTGCTCTACTGTTTTCGGTCGAAAGTTGAGCGGGCTCTTAGCCTGCAGCATTCATACTCGTCCGGTCAGCAGCCGCTCTGCCCAGTCCTCCCGGCCGTTCTCCGCGGCGCGGCGCGAAGCGGCGGCGTAATCATACGGGATCGCAATTTGTTCAACGGCCCACGCGCCGCCGGCGCGGCTCACGATGGCATAGCGCGCGTGCGGACTCCCCGACTCCATCTCATGCGCCCACGGCTTCTCGTCTTTGTACGCCTGGAGCCCAACGCTGCCCGGATTCACGATGGTGCGCTTCGCGTCCACATGGATGCAGCGCGGCAGGTGAGAGTGCCCGCAGGCGATCAGAGAATGCCAACCCAGACCCGGCACGCGCCCTAATTCCGAAAGCGGCCGAAGCCGGATGCCGCCGGGCTGCACCTCTTCCACCAGATACTCGGTATCCGACGCCGGCGTCCCATGGCACAGCAGAACATCGGCGAACGGCTCGCGCGTTTTCGGCTGGCGAGCGATCCAGTCGAGATGCTCGCGGCGAATTTGCGCCAGTGTGTAGTGCGCGTTGTGCGACGAATCCTGTTCAAGCAGTATCCGATCCTCGTTTCCCATGATGCTCGGGATCTCGCGCTCCATCAGCCGATCCGCTGTTTCAGCCGGCCACAACGGACTGCACAGCGTGTCGCCCAGGTCGAAGATGGTCGCGATCCCCCGGCGGTCGATGTCGGCCAGCGCCGCGTCGAGGGCGAGGATGTTGCCGTGAATATCGGCGATGAGCGCGAACCGTTCCATGTGAGTCTATTAATATAGACCGCAATGGCGAGCCTCGGCACAGACCACGAACTCCTCGAGCACATCGAACACCTGCCGCACGCGCGGGCCACCTATAAGCAGCTTCAGCGCGAACTGGGCGCCAAAGGTGAGAGCAAAGAGCGGCTCGAGGGCGCGCTCGAACGGCTCACCGCGCGCGGCGATCTGGTGGAGCTGCGCACAGGGCACTACATCTCCACGCGCACCAGCCGCCAGTATGCGACGGGCCGGCTGAACATGCATCGCGATGGCTACGGCTTCCTCATCTCCGACCGTCCTATCGAAGGCCTGCGCGGGGATATTTTCATTCCGCCTGAATCCGCGCAGAAAGCGATGCATGGCGACCGCGTGGTGGTCCGGATCGCGCGCATCGAGCGTGACGGCCGCGCCGATGGCGAGATCGTGCGCGTCCTGCGGCGAGCCCAGCCGTTCGTGGTGGGCGAGTTCACCGTGAAGCGCAACGCGTGCTACGTCATCCCGCACGACGACCGCATCCGGCAGTGGATCGAAATCCCCGCAGGCCTCGAAATCCCGCCTGAAACCGCCGAGCACGATCGCATGGGCGTCGCCGCGCCTCAGGTGCGCACGGCCCAGGATCTGGACGGCATGATAGTCAACTGCGAGATTCTCGAGTTCCCGGAAGACGACGAGCACGCGATCGGGCGCGTGATCGAGGTGCTCGGCAATCCGGACGACTTCGGCGTCGACGTCGAGATCGTCATTCGCAAGCACCACATCCCCCATCGATTCCCGGCCGAGGTGATCGATCAGGCGCAGGCCATTCCGCCGTTGATTCGCGCGGACGAAATCGAGGGGCGCCGCGATTTCCGCTCGTACGATATCGTTACCATCGACGGCGAGACGGCGCGCGATTTCGACGATGCCGTCTGGGTCGACCGGCTCGGCAACGGCAATTACGCCCTCCACGTGCACATTGCCGATGTGAGCCACTACGTCCGGCCCGGCGCGCCCATCGATGAAGAGGCGCGGCTGCGCGGTACCAGCGTCTATTTCCCCGACCGCGCCGTGCCCATGCTGCCGCTCGAGCTATCCACAGAGATCTGTTCGCTCAAGCCCGGAGTGGACCGGCTGGTCCTTTCCGCGCTGCTGGAGATCGATCATGCCGGCGATGTCGTTCGGCAGGAGTTCACCCGCGGGGTCATTCGCAGCGTGGAGCGAATGACGTACACGGACGTTCACGCGCTGCTGGAAGGCGACGCCGCTCTCCGCCGGCGCTACGAAAAGCTGGTCCCGCGGTTCGAGCTGATGCGAGAGGTCGCGCTGGTGCTCAACCGTAGACGAGTGAAGCGCGGCTCCATCGATTTCGATATGCCCGAGCCGCTCATCGAGTTCGACGAGTTCGGACAGATGACCGGCGTGATCCGCGCGCCGCGCAATATCGCCCATCGCATAATCGAGGAGTTCATGCTGGCCGCCAATGAAGCCGTGGCGGCGCACATCGAGCAACTCGGCTGGCCCATGATGTACCGCATTCACGAGAAGCCGGATCCGAAGCGCGTCATGGACTTCGAGCAGGTGGCCGCCACGTTCGGCTATTCGCTCGGCGTCGGCGCGCTGCCGGTGAAGCGCTTCGGCCGCACGGAACGGCGGCGCGACGGCAGCAAAGTACGGCGCGAGATCGAACTGCCGCAGGACGTGGCGATCACCTCGCGGCATTACCAGCAACTGGTGGCGCGCATCGAAGGCAAGCCCGAGGAACGCATCCTGAGCTATCTGATGCTGCGGTCGCTGAAACAGGCGCGCTACAGCGCCCAGAACCGGGGCCACTTCGCACTGGCGGCGCCCAGCTACACGCATTTCACTTCGCCCATCCGCCGCTACCCGGACCTGATCGTTCATCGGATACTCTCGGCGTGGCTCGATGCCGCTTCCGCGCCGATGACCGAGACCGAGGTGGGCATCATCGCGGATGAATCGTCGGAAGCCGAGCGCCGCGCCGCCGATGCCGAGCGCGAGCTGGTGAACTGGAAGAAGGCGAAGTTCATGGAGGACCGCGTCGGCGAAGAGTTCGACGCGCTCATCATCAGCACCGCCAAATTCGGGTTCTTCGTGGAGCTGCGTGAGTTGTTCATCGAGGGGCTTGTGTCCATCGACACGCTGCCCGGCGACCGGTTCGTCTATCACGAGAACGTGCGGAAGATCATCGGCGAGCGCAGCAGACGTGAGTGCTCGATCGGCGATCCTGTTCGCGTGATCCTCGATCGCGTCGACGCGCTACAACAGCAATTGCAGTTCGCGGTGGTCGAGCCCGAGCCGGCGAGGCCCCGCAAGAAGCGAAAGAAAGATGTCTGAGCTCGCCATTCTCGATGGCCGGAAGAAGCCCGAGACCGATGCCGCATTGCTCCGGAGATTCGTGCCGCGCTCCGAGAAGAATCCTGTAAAGCCTTGGTGCTGGAGGTGGGGGTCGAACCCACATGCCCAGTGAAGGGCGCGGGATTTTGAGTCCCGTGCGTCTGCCAGTTCCGCCACTCCAGCCGATGCGGGGAGAACCAAGCGCGAAGCTAAACCGATCTTAGCAAACGCACTTCAAACGGTCAGAATCTGGTGATCGGGACATTGCGCGTTCACGTTCTCATAGAGGGTGTCCACGAATCCTGAACCGAACTGGGCAATGAAAGGCAGTATGCCGTAAAGCCGCTCCTGCAGGTGTTTGTGCGGGAACACCAGGCCGCTGAGATATGCAGCCTCGCTCGCCGCCCTTGCGTCGCGCCGCAGCGCTTCCCGACGCACTTTAGCCTGCATCTTCTCCAGCTGGAAGCGCATCTTCGCGCCGCTCTTATCGAGCGCGGTTGCCAGCGTGGGATCGAAGGCCGCGGTCTTGCGGCGCAGCTCGCCAAGCATGTGGCTCACCGCCCCGCCCACCGATGCGAACTCCTCGGCGATATCGCCCGGCATCAGGCAACCCGCGATGCGATCGCGCAACGCCGGCGCGCCCTCGAGCACCTCGCTCATCTTCAGGCCGAACCGCTCCATCGCACGCTGCGCGTGCGAATCGAGGATGGTGAAGGTGGCGCGCGCAAACGCCACCGGCATGCGCCCGATCAGCTCCTCGTAAATCACGTGGGACTGCGCCAGGTAGGCCAGCTCCGCCGGGCCGCCGACATAGGCGACGGTGGGCAGCAGGTAGTCCTGAATCACGGGCCGGAGCAGCGCATTCGGCGAGAGCCGCGGACCCATGTCGGCCAGCTCCGCAACCGTGTAGCGCCGGTCTTTCGAAACGAACACATCGCCCTGCCGGCGCAGCGCCAGGCGGCGTCCGCCCTCCAGCAGAAACACCAGCGACGTGTCCGGCTCCACGTGCACCTGCGCGTGATAGCCGGCTTGCTCCAGCTCGCGGTTGCGCGCGAGCAGCGCCTCAATGAGCGCGTCCATCTCTCGCACGGCGTCCGCCAGCCGCGGCGCGGCGATCTGTCGCACCGCATCGTCCAGCGGATCGATGAACAGGACGGCGTGCGGGCCGAGCAGGCGCTCCACCAGATCCTGGAAAGCGTCGCCCCACGGCCGGCCGTCGCGGTACGCAGCCATCACCGGCTCGAGTGCATCCTCAGCCGCGGGAAAGTCCCCGAGCACGCGGCGCAGTTCGTCGAGAGGAGCCTTCTCCAGAGGAATGGTCCCCACCGGGCGCAGTCCGTTTGCTTCCGCTGCCTTCAGCTCCACCGGCTGACGCGCCTGGTCGAAGATCCACGACTGGTTCACCTCGGCGAAGTCGTGATCTTCGGTGGCCAGCCAAAAGACGGGGACTGCGTCAATCCCTTTACTGGATATGTTCTCGGCGAGCCGGACCGCGGTCAGCGCTTTATAGATGGTGTAGGCAGGACCGCCGAACAGCCCCACCTGCTGACCGGTGACCACCGCGACCGTATCCGGTCGCGCGAGCTTCTCCAGCAGAGGCGATTGGCGGTTGCGCTTGCGCAGAGCATCTATCAGCGCCTGCCGCCGGTCGGCAGGGTAGCTGAGTTCATCGGCGGCCTCCGCCCAGCAGCCGGGAGACCATGGCGAATGCGCGTAAAACCGGGCAACACGTTGAAAAGAGTGCTGGTAATCGGAGAACAACCGCGTTGTGCCTGGAAGTTCGACGTGGGGGATACAGGCGCTTTCGGTCATCACAGGGTCCAAATTAGCAGATGCCTCGCGGGCCCGAAACGATCCCGCAAAGTGCCTCGATGTAACGACATGCCGTGGTCATACGAAAGTTACGGCTCCGGCGCCGCCAATCTGCAAAAATGATGGTCAGGTGCAATGCCAGTGAGCGATTCCCGGCCCGGCGTTTATATCTGCTGGCCGTTCTGCGCCCAGAAATGTTCCTACTGCAATTTCGCCTCCGGCGTCTTTCCGCCCGATCTGGAGCATGCCTACGCCAGCGCTCTGACCCGTGAGATCGACGAGTTCGAGTGGCCGGCTCCGCCCGATACAGTGTACCTTGGCGGCGGAACTCCCAGCCAAATGCCGCTCGCGGACCTCGCGCGGATTCTGGCCGCGATCCCCGGCCGTCCCTGGCGGGAAGCCACAATCGAGGCGGCTCCGGGATCCATCACGGCGGAGGCAGCCGCGGCCTGGACGGCCCTCGGGATCAATCGAGTGAGCCTGGGCGTCCAGTCGTTCGTCTCGCGCGAGCTGGCTCGCACCGGGAGGAAGCACAGCGCCGATACGGTGGCGCACGACGCGGACGTGCTGCGCGCGGCGGGTATCCACAACATCAGTATCGACCTCATCGCCGGACTTCCCGGCCAGACGGAGGGAAGCTGGGCGCAGTCGCTCGATTGGGTGGAGCGGCTCGACACGCCGCACGCCTCGGTGTACATGCTGGAGGTGGACGAGGACAGCCGCCTGGGACGCGAGATACTGTTCCACGGAATCCGCTATGGCGCCGCTGACGTTCCCACAGACGACGCGATTGCGCATATGTACGAGACGGCAGTGGAGCGGTTTGGCGCCGCGGGAATTACCCGGTACGAGATCTCGAACTTCGCGCGGCCCGGCGCCGAGTCCGTTCACAATTTGAAATACTGGCTTCTTCAGCAGTACATCGGTTTTGGCGCCGATGCTCACTCGTTCGATGGTGCGTGGCGGTGGCAAAATGTGGAGGCGCCCCAGGACTATGCCGATCGCGTTTTGCGAGGCGAATCGCCGGTTTGTTCGCGCGAGCCGGCCAGAGTCAGCGAAGAACGATTTTTCGTGGGGCTCCGGCTGAGCCGGGGTACTCGTCTTTCACCCGAGGAGTGGGCCCGCCACGATGCACCGATCTCGCGTTTTCTCGCCGAGGGATTGCTGGAGAGGCGCGATGATGTTCTGCGCCTGACCAGCCGCGGCGTCCTGCTGTCGAACGAAGTTTTCGAGGAGTTCATTTCCTGATGGCGTTCATCGATCTGCGAAGCGACACAGTCACGCGGCCGTCGGCGGCCATGCGCCGCGCCATGTTCGAGGCCGAGGTGGGCGACGACGTCTATGGAGAGGACCCCACGGTCAACCGGCTGGAGCGCCGCGCCGCGGAGATAGTGGGCAAGGAGGCCGCGCTGTTCGTGCCCACGGGCACTATGGGCAACAGCATCGCCGTGAAGCTGCACACGCACCATGGCGAGGAGGTGGTTTGCGAAGCGCGCGCGCACGTGCTCGATTTCGAGCTTTCCATGATGGCCTGGTTTTCGGGCTGTCTGGCGCGGCCTGTCTTCGCTGAGGACGGCATCCTGCGCTGGGCCGATATTCGCACGGCTGTTCGGCCGTTCGGCCGCAACAACGCCCCAACGGCGCTGGTGGCAATCGAGAACACGCACAACATTGCCGGCGGCCGGGTGACGCCGGTGGAAGCGGTGGACGAGATCTGCCGCGAAGCACATGCGCTCGGCCTGAAGGTGCACATGGACGGCGCGCGCGTGTTCAACGCGGCTGCGTACCTGGGCGTTCCCGCGGCCGAAATCGTGGCCAATGTCGATACCGTGATGTTCTGCCTTTCCAAGGGACTGGGCGCTCCTGTCGGGTCGATGGTGGCGGGGCGGGCGGACGACACAGCGCGCGCCCGGCTGTATCGAAAGCGCCTGGGCGGCGGAATGCGGCAGGCGGGCGTGCTGGCGGCGGCGGGTTTGATCGCGCTGGAGGAGATGCCCTCGCGTCTTCCCGAAGATCACGCTAATGCGAAATTTCTGGCGCGCGCGCTGGCGGGCGTTCCCGGGATCGCCATCGATCCTGACTACGTCCAGACCAATATCGTTATTTACGACATTGCCGGCACGGGGCTCGCGTCATCCGAGTTCAGCGCGCGGCTGAAAGAGCGCGGCGTGTTGATCAACGGCATCAACCCCCGGCAAATGCGCGCACTGACGCATTGCGATGTTAGCCGCGCGGATTGCGAGCGGGCCATGGAAGCGATTCGTGCGGTGGCAGCGTGTGGGGCAGGCTGTCAGCCTAATGCCATATAGTTTTCGACGGCGAGCTGAGTCGAAGTCCCTTTTGTGGGGCAGGCCCCCCGGCCTGCGCGGGGCCCCCCGGCCCCGCTGGCCGCGCGGAGAGTAGAGTTGTCGCGTATGGGAGCAGGCCGGCGGGGGCGCCGGCCGCGGGGGAGGGCGCCCGCCCCACATCGGCCAGGTGTTCGAAAGCGGGAAAACTATATGGCCTTAGGCTGTCAGCCTGCGGCGGCTTTATAGCTCGCGCTGCTCAGACATTGAGTGGGGCAGGCGCCCTCGCCTGCGGCGGGCGCCCCGCCCGCCTGGTCCGGCGGAAGATGCATTCAGAAAATACCGAGCAGGCCGACGAGGCGTCGGCCGCGAGCGAGGCGCCCGCCCCACAAACGCCACAACTCTACAGCTTCGAGAGCAGCAGGGCGAGCAGCGCGATGCGATCGGCCATCCGGTTCTCCAGAATGCTTTCATGCGGCGCGTGAGCGCCTTCACCCACGGCGCCCAGACCGTCGAGCGTAGGAATGCCGAGAGCGGACGTAAAGTTCCCATCCGACCCGCCGCCGGTAGCCGATTCTTCGAGCGCCACTCCCAACTCCGCTGCTGCGGCGGATCGCGCCATTTCGAACAGCCGGCCATTCCCCGCGGTGCGCTCCATCGGCGGGCGATTCAGGCCGCCGGTTACCTCAATCGAGCAGCGCTTGTCCACAGGACGCAGTCCTCGCATGCGGCGATCGAGCGGCGCGGCGTCGCGCATTCGGGCAACGCGTATGTCGATCTCCGCACTGGCCTCGGCCGCAACCACATTCGTTCGCGTGCCGCCGCGAACAATGCCGGGATTCACCGTGACTCCTCGCTGCAGACTGCTGAAACCGGCGATCCGATCGATCTGCCGGGCCAGTTCGACGATGGCGTTCGCGCCCGCTTCGAAGTCGATGCCCGCGTGCGCGGCGCAGCCACGCACCGTGACGGTGTAATCGCCGACTCCTTTCCGTGCCGTCTTGAGCTTGCCTTCGAGTCCCGTGCCCGGCTCGAGCACCAGGACAGCGATGCTCTCCTTTGCCGCTGCTTCGGTGAGCGGACGCGATGTCTCGCTGCCCACTTCCTCGTCGGCGTTGAGCTGCAGCACAACTCCGCGTCGTACGGGAATGTCGATCTCGCGGAGCGCTCGAACGGCCATTACCAGAAATGCGATGCCGCCCTTCATATCGAAAACGCCCGGTCCCCACAGCCGCCCTTTGGACCGCCGGAACGGCATGCTGCTGAGCGTTCCCAGCGGCCAGACGGTGTCCGCATGGCCCAGCGCCAGAATCCGTTCTTCTTTCCGGCGCCCGGGCAAGCGGAACTCGCAGCGAAGATGACGGCCGAATCGCCCGCCATCAAACGTGCGGCAAAGGCCTGCTTCGCGCACGCGCTCGGCGAAGAGGTCTGTGAAACGATTCACCGCGGCGGCATCGTCACTGGGCGATTCGCATTCGACAAACTCGCGGATGAGCGCCACGGTTTCCTCTTTGTGCGCGCGCGCCCATCGAAGCAGCGGATTCATGGCTGATATAATAACGGCTTCCCCACATGGCTCTGCTCGACATCGACGCAATCCGCGAAATCCTTCCACATCGCTACCCGATGCTGCTGGTGGACAGCATCCTCGAATTAGAGGAAGAACGCATCGTCGGCGTCAAAAATGTCACCGCGAATGAGCCGTTCATGCAGGGCCATTTTCCCGATTATCCGGTGATGCCCGGCGTGCTGATCATAGAGGCCCTGGCTCAGGTGGCGGGCGTGCTCGTGCTCAGCCACATTCCCGACCGGCGCAACAAACTGGTCCTGCTGGCATCGGTCGAAGAAGCGAAATTCCGGCGGCAGGTGCGGCCGGGCGACACTCTGCGCATGGAGATGAAGGTCACCAAACGGAAGGCCACCGTGGCGAAGATGTATGGCACGGCCACGGTGGACGGAGTGGTTGTCGCCGAGGTCCACGTGATGTGCAAGCTCGCGGATCGCACTCCGGCCGAAGCTGCCGCGGCGCCCGGCGTGGCCGTATAACGCCCCCGATGCCGGTCCATCCGACTGCCATCGTCGATCCCGCGGCCCACGTTTCCGAATCTGCTGAAATCGGCCCATACTGCATCCTCGGCGGGGGAGTCTCCATCGGTGCGCGGACGCGCCTGATGGCCCACGTCTGCATGGAAGGGCCGCTCGACGTCGGCGAGGACAATGTCTTTTACCCTTACTCGACCGTCGGGGTCGCGCCGCAGGACCTGAAGTACAAGGGCGAGCGCTCCCAGACGCGGATCGGCAGCCGCAACCGTGTCCGCGAGTTCGTCACCATTCATCGGGGAACCGAGGGCGGCGGCATGATCACGTCAATCGGCGATGACAACCTGCTGATGGCGTACGTGCATATCGCGCACGACGTGCAAGCGGGTTCGCACATCGTCTTCGGCCACGGCGCCACCATGGGCGGTCACGTCACCGTGGAGGACTGGGCAGTGATCAGCGCCGGTTCTGCCGTGCACCAGTTCTGCCGCATCGGGCAGCACTCCATCGTGGGCGGCTATACCGTGGTGACGCAGGATGCGCTACCGTTCTCCATGACCGTGCAGGACCGCGAAACGCGCGTGTTCGGTGAGAATAAAACCGGCCTCGAGCGGCGCGGGTTCCCAGCGGAGACCATCGAGGCGCTGCACAAGGCGTTTCGCCTGCTGACCAAAGCGGGGCTCAATACCACGCAGGCGCTCGAACGCATTGAAGCCGAGGTTCCCGCAACGGACGAGGTCTCGAGCCTGGTCGCGTTCATCCGCTCGGCCGAACGCGGCTTCATCAAATGAGCCGCTACGCTCTGCTTGCGGGAAACGGCCGTTTCCCGATTCTCGCGCTCGAAACCGCGCAGGCGCTGGGACACGAGGTGGTGGCCATCGGTATTAAGGAAGAGGCTGCGCCGGAGATCGAGAAACTCGCATGGCGCTGCTATTGGATCTCTCTCGGACAGCTCAGCCGGCTCATCGAAATCATGAAAGAGGAGCAACTCACCGACCTGATCATGGCAGGCCAGGTGAAGCATGTCAGTATCTTCTCGGCCATCCGGCCCGACTGGCGTCTGGTGAAGGTGCTCGCATCGCTGCGCGAAAAGAATACGGACGCGCTCATCGGCGGCGTCGCGCGTGTTCTGGAGGACGAGGGCATCCGCCTCGTGGATTCCACGCTGTTATTAAAGCCGCTGCTGGCGGACGCGGGCGCATTGACGAGGCGCAAGCCCGATGCAGACGAGCAGAAGGACATCGCCTGTGGCCGCCGCGCCGCGAATCGGTTGGCATCGCTCGATGTCGGGCAGAGCGTCGCTGTATGCGATCGCTCTTGTGTCGCGGTGGAAGCGATGGAGGGCACCGACGCCATGCTGCGCCGTGCGGCGGGCCTGGTGAATGGGCGTCCGCTGCGGCTGGTGAAGGTTTCGCGGCGGCGCCGGCATTTGTTGTTCGATGTCCCGGTGGCCGGACTCCGCACCATCGACGTCATGCGCGAGACCGGGACAACGGCGCTGTCGGTGGATGCCGGCCGAACTCTTCTGCTCGATAAAGAAGAGATGCTCCGGCGCGCTGACGAGGCGGGCATCGCAATCACGGGCAGCGAGCCGGAAGAGTAGCTTCCGACCAGGCACAGTAGAGCGGGTCTGCAGCCGCCACTCGCTGCCGTGGCGATCGGAGCGGCGGTCGGCATCGGCGTTGCGATCATCGCGAACCGGCGGGCTCGCGTCCCCTTAGGCTGGCGGTGTTATCGTAGCGTGTCATGAGAGCTTTTCAGATCACTGCCGCCGCGCTGCTGATTGCCATCCTGGCGGCGCCGGCGGCGCTCGCTCAGCAACCGTCCTACGACCAACAGCCCGGGCCGCCAACATATGGGCAGTCGCCAATTCCCCCGCCGTATGCGCTGGACAGCCTGGTGTCGCGCATCGCACTCTACCCCGATCCGCTGCTCGCGCAGATCCTCGCCGCGGCCAC
Source organism: uncultured Acidobacteriota bacterium (assembly GCA_963780655.1). Taxonomy (GTDB): domain Bacteria; phylum Acidobacteriota; class Terriglobia; order Bryobacterales; family Bryobacteraceae; genus CAWACP01. Next base: position 453,220 of record CAWACP010000006.1, read on the forward strand.
ATTCCCGGATCAGATCCCCGAAGCGGCCCGCTACGCCGACGAGCATCACTATCTCACCGGCGACGCGCTGGCACAGGCCATCGTGAACGACCGTCTGCCCTGGGACCCGAGCGTCCAGGCGCTCATTCCGTTCCCGTCGGTTCTCGACACGATGGCGTCCGATCCGGGCTGGACACAGCAACTCGGCGAGGCCTTCATGGCCTCTCAGCCGGCCGTAATGGACGCCGTTCAACGGATGCGGCATAAGGCCTACGATTATGGCTACCTGCGAAGCAACAACGCGATAGTCGTATCCGGAGGTCCGTATATCGACATCGAGCCAGTGAATCCCGGTTTCATCATCGTGCCCACTTACAACCCGGCGGTGGTCTATTATGCTCCGCGCGCGGGTTTCTATGCCGGGGGCGCGATCGGCTTTGGGTTCGGTGTTTCCATTGGTCCGGCGTTCCGCCCGTGGGGCTGGGGAGGCAACCGCTTCGGCTGGGGGGAGCACCACGTCTACATCAACCGAAGTGTCTGGAACCGCACTTACGTCAATCGCAACACCTATATCCACCAGTATCCGAACGTGCAGCGATACGCACCCGGCCAGCGCGTCGAGCAGCATCAGTTGATTCAGCGCAACGCTCACGAGCGTGAAGCCCAGTGGAACAACCGCGGCAGAGCAGAAGAACACGGCCGTGAGGGCCACGACAGCGGCCATCGCGACGACCGCCGCTGACAACCATGCTTTGAGGTCGGCCGGGGTCTCGCCATTGGCCCACGCGGTGGTTTCCGAGTCGCCACCATGAGCGAGTGATGGTGACGAACTTCGGACAGGTTCAAATTTCAGCCAACACATCTCCGGTCCAGACCACGCGCGCTTTCACCTCGGCATCGCTCCATGGCGCCGATTGCCAGCAGAGGGGCTGGTTTGGGTGCAACTCGTCCGCCAGATACATGCGAGAGGCGCCTGCGCGCACCCGCCGTACCAGAGCCTCGGCAGACAGCGCCACCACAAACAACTGATCGGACTCGCTGATCGCCGAGCCATCCAGCCAGGGATCGAGCACCGCCAGGGTACGCACGGGCAGGCTTATGGGCATGGCTGGATCGGGCGCGAGCACCGCGGCCACAAGGCGTCCGGTCTGTTTCAGCGGCACGCGGCAGAGTCTCTCCGGCGCCGCCGGATCGAGCCAGCGATTCCGTGGACCGATAATGCAATTCAGCAAAGGAATGTCAGCCCAATCCCCCCCTTTGTGCGCGCATTCCCCCGCAGTGTGCGCCGCAATTTCGTCCGCATTATACAGGTCGAGGACGTCAATTCGGAGCCGGCCCAGAGCCGCGTCGAACAGCGCCGGAGTCAATGCGCGGAAGCCGTTCAGGATGTTGTGAACATGAGGTTGCGACACGCCCAAAAACCGCGCGAGACCGCGTTCGGTAAACTCCCCGTTGCTTACCAGACGCCGTAGGCGATCGAGCAAACGCTCCCTCAGAACGGCAAACGACATAGCATCTCCAGTATATTTCAATCTGAAATAGAGATGGGCATTTCCCGAGTTGGTACTGGTATTGTCCACCTGCCGGTAATTATTTTTGCGGCGGACGGAAATAAACAAGGCTCCGGGCTTTCTGTGGCTTACGGATAATTCCGGCCACGGGACGGGGCGGCGCATGAATCACAATGCATTGACGGACGGGCGCCGTCGATTAAGATCGAGTCACATATTTACATCATTTCGGGAAGCTCACTCGTGGAGATTCCAGGGAAGGAATTAATACCGATGAAATGGACTCGATCCGAGGCGCTCGCGCTGGCGACGCCTAACTGCGCCATCTGCAGAGGTCTTGGACTTCGCAAGGGGCGCGAGGAAGCACCCTGCAACTGTATCTTTCGCACTATCTTTCGCTTGTGTTATGACCGTTTTCGGCGCTGCTCCACCAGCGAGAGGTATGTCAGCCGGATCTCTCTGGAGGCCAATCCGGGCGGCAGCCGAAAAGCCGTATGGAGCCGCAAGAACGAGGAATATATAGCCGATTTTTGTCTGGTCACCCGCCGCGTCCTGAACGACTCCGAATACCGGCTTTTCAAGTATCATTTCCTGCTGGGCGCGGACTGGCGAATGTGCTGCCGCAAGCTGGGCATGGATCGCGGAAACTTCTTTCACGAGGTATATCGGATTCAGCAACGCCTTGGCCGCGTGTACCGCGAGTTGCAGCCGTATGGGCTCTATCCGCTCGATGAGTACTTCGGCGGCACAACGCGCCCGGCCGCACCGAGACCTTACCTGGTAGCTGCCGACGTGATTCCAATTCGTCCTCCGGTCACCGCTGGAGAACGCGCGCCGGATCTGCTGCGAACCGCCTGAAATTCCGCCCGACGCCCGCGCGGCTCAGAATCGGTCAGTGAAAGCCGTTACTGAGCCGCGGCCGCCGAGGGGAGCGTGCAGCGTAACATTCCGACTTGCAGAGTTATTGAATATCCAGTGAACAGGATTTTTCCAGTAATGTTAAGCGGGACGCTATTGGCGAGGATCTGCCGCCGGGATGCGCGGGCGGCGCAAACGGCAGCACCGTCGTCGTGGTACCAACCACCACGTACGGTACGACGAATGTCACGGTTCCATGCGGCATCGCCAAAACTGCCGTCGGTAAGGGCGTTGTTCCAGACGTTGTGCGAGTCGTTGAGGTTCGGGAATAACTTCATTGTGACCAGCTTCACTTCAAAATCGGAGCTGGCTCTGAACCTTTCCGTGGACGGGAAGTCTCTGACGTTCATGGGCTATCACGGCGGACCGGGCTGCGGGCCGAATGGCGCAACTCTTTCCCCCACGGGACCGAACCTGATCGACGTCCCACGAATCCGGTGATCTCGAGCTCCACCGCCACGCCCATCGTGCCCACCGCGTACTACCGGGCGGTCGCGGAAGTGGATAATCCCGCGGCCGGCGGCTGCCGAAATATGACCGGGCAGTTGGGTCCTGATGGCACGGTGACCATCTGGGCCGTCACATCCACGGTGAGCACCAATGGAGATCAGGGCGCCGATCCCAACAGGCTGGTGCGCGTCACGGATTCGCTGGTCGCAACAACTTTACCCACACCCCATCGCCACAGCAACGGTAACGGAAATGACGGCCCTGGGGTATTCGTGACGATCCGGGCTGCGGCCGCCGGCGAAGTCTTCCGGGGAGTAGCGCTGGCTCCCGGTAGCCACTAAAGCTGAACCGCGTAATCCGGTCCTGTGGAAGACCGCTTCCCTGCGGTCGCGGCTCCGTAAGTGCTGTGAAATCAGTCCACAGCTTCCGAGCCATGACCGCAAGGGAATAGGTCTTGACGAACTTCGGTTGGTTGACCCGTCGAAGTCCTACCCCAGTACTCCCACCAGGTATTCCGTTTAGCCCAGTTCCAGGTGCTCACCAGGTGAGTTCACCGTATTAGGTTTCGTCCCTGTCGAGCCGATGTATGAAATATGCAGGCCGCGCTGTCAGAGAGCCGCACCGAGGTGCTTTCCGCGTTATTTGAACGGTCCTTCGCGGTAGTGCGGGCGGATACGCCAGCGCTTCAGGACGCTCTTTTCCGTTTGCGCTATCAGGTGTATTGTCTGGAAAATGCCTTCGAAAATGCGGCAGAGTTCCCGGACAGGCGCGAGAAAGATGCGTTTGACGAGCACTCGCTCCATGCCGCATTGATCTACAAACCTTCGTCTTCGGTGGTGGGTGGCGTGCGCCTGATTCAGCCGCAGTCAGCCTCGGTGCTTCCTCTGTATAGTATCGTCGGGCGCACGGAAGCGAACGTTTTACGCCAGCTTTCGCCGAGGATCGCCGAGATCTCGCGGTACGCGGTGGCGGGGGCGTTTCGGCGCCGCCAGGGAGACGGAGACTATCCCGATCTGGCATTGCATAGCTGGTCGTCCGAAGCGGAGTGTCGCCGCGTGCTCCCGCACATTACGCTCGGCCTGATGCGTGCCATTCTCGGCTATTGCGCGGAGCATGATATCCAGCTTCTGTGCGCGACCATGGCCCCGGCGCTCATCCGCCTGCTTCATCGCCTCGGTCTGCATTTCCAGCCGATCGGGCCCATGGTGACCTTCCATGGCGTTCGTCAGCCGTGTTTCGCGTGGTATGAGGAGCTGCTTGCCGGCCTGAAGGCGTGCCACGTCGATTTCCATGATGTGGTGATTCGCGGATTTGACGACGAGTGGGCATGGAAGAACGCTCCGAATGCTCCTCGGCCATCGTCAGTGCCCGCGGCCAGACCAGCGGCTGCCGCATCGTTCGGATCCATGGCCCGGATGCCCGCATTGGCGCGGTAACCATTTCGCCGCGGCGTCGAACGCCACATGCTTCCGCTGGGGATTCGCCCCGCCGCTGCAGATTCAAGCCACCGTGGCCACCCCGGGGGTCATCTGAGCGGGACGCCGCTTTGCTGCGCGACGAGTAGACGCCGGTAACCGAGCCGCGACCCAGGGGAGCCGGAACGTCGAGCAGGCGTTTACGCCCGCACGTAACTCGTTGACAGACCCTGGGGCCTCCGATGAGCGTGCCGGGGCTAATCGCCGTCAAAATCTGACGGCGGGATGCGATCCGCCGCCGGCCATTCGCGCGCCGAAGCGCCGAAGCGCAGAGCCGCAACGGTGTACAGCAGCTTCCCATCTTCGATCCGCTCATCGAGAACAACGCGATCCCCGAGCTCGTCGCACTCGCCGGTTGCGGCGAATCGATTCAGCTCCGGCTGCCAGTCCCGGCCCAGACAATATCGGGCGGTCCAGGTTCCCGACGCGAGTTCATCGAACACCTTCTCGGTCCACGGTGGAAGGAGCGCGGTCTGCGTATCGGCGGCGGAGGGCCCCACCAGACGGAAAGCAATGGCGTGGCCGGTGTCGTTGATTACTTTGATGCGGCCGCGTCCCTGCGCTGCCTCGGCAGCGTCGCCGGCCGCGGTTTCCGTTCTCGTTGCGAAGGATTGCCGCTCCCACGAATCGGCCGGCGCTGCAAACGCCAGGCTGACCATCGACATGGCGCTCACCAGCACCGCGGCCAGCGCCACCGCCCAGCGCAGCGGCGGGTCCGTTTGCCCGCGCTCCGGCACAGGACCCACTTTCACAAGCCGTCCGCAGTGGTAACACCCGAATTCACGCACCCGCAGGCCCGCGGGTATCGGGTAGACTTCGCCGCACCGGCATTTGCAGGTCATGGAAACACACTGGCGCGTGGCAGGTGAGTAGCTCTGCCACAGCCTTTCCTGTATGCTGTCACGAAGGAGACAATCATGGCAACCCAGCCCCCCTACAATCCGCAATACGGAGCGCCGCCGCCGTACGGCGCCCCCCGCAGATGGCGCCGCCTCCGCCGCGAAAGGGACTCGGGCCGCTCGCATGGATTCTGATCATTCTCGGAGGACTCTTCACGTTTGCCATTATCGCGATCGTCGCCATTGGCTTCTTCGCGGTTCACAAACTGAAGCAGGCCGGATTCGATCCGGATCTGATGAGGCGCAACCCGGCGCTCGCCACGGCGAAAATGGTGACGGCCTTCAACCCGGATCTGGAAGTGATTTCCGTCGACGACGCGCGCGGCGTCATCCGCGTGCACGACAAGAAACAGAACAAGAATTTCCTGCTGAATTTCGAAGACGCGAAGCACGGAAAGATGGTCATGCAGGAGGAGGGGAAGCAGGCGGTGACCTTCTCGGCCTCGGGTGACGGCGCGAATGGGACCATCGACGTGAAATCCGCCGATGGATCGTTCAGGATCGGCGGCAACGGACCGGTGAACCTGCCGGCGTGGGTGCCCAGCTACCCGGGGTCCCAGCCGCAGGGCACGTTCACCTCGCAGGACGCGCAGGGCTCGCGGGTGGCGTATGTGTTCAAGACGGGCGACCCTTCCGACAAGGTAGTGGCGTTCTACAAGAGCGGCCTCGAGTCGTCGGGCCTGAAGGTGGATAACACCAGCATGACGTCCAGCAACGGCAATACCGGCGGCGTGATCAGCGCGAAGGATGACGCGGACAAACGCGAGGCCTCGGTCATTGTCGGGACCGAAAACGGCCAGACGTCGGTGACCGTCACCTATAACGAGAAGAAATAGCGGCGGCCCAAACCACTCCTTCGTAACTGGCCGTCAGGGAGCGGTTGCTGAGCTCCCGGACCCTGGTCCTGCGCTCCGAAACCGTCACGGCTCCGTTACGATTTCGCGAGCCGTGGCGCTCACTCGTAACGCAATGCATCCAGCGGATCGCCCGATGCCGCTCGCCGCGATGGGATGTAGCACGCCAGCGCTGACACCGACGTCAACACCGCGATGACGATGCCGATGGTCAGCGGATCGTGCGCGCTCACGCCGAACAGCACGCTGTTCAGCACGCGCCCCAGCGCCAGCGCCCCGGCAACGCCCAGCGCCAGACCGCCGATCACCGGACGCAGCGCATGCATCATCACCAGACGGTGCACATCACCGGTATGCGCTCCGAGCGCCATGCGGATGCCGATCTCGTTCCTTCGCCGCGCCACCGACCACGACACCACGCCGTAGATGCCGATCGACGCCAGCAGCAGAGCCGACGCCGCGAAGCCAGTGATCAGCCACATCTGGAACTGCCGGCCCGATACCGAGTCGGAGACTACGCTCTGCATGGTCCGCACCTCGCCGACTACCGTGTCCGGATCGATGCCCCACACCGCGGCGCGTACCGAGCCCGCCACCGCGCGCGGGTCCATAGAGGTCCGCACCACCGCTTCCATGCTGGTACGGCTGCGGGTCCAGTAAGGCAGGTATGCGGTCACTACCGGCTTTTCCTCCAGGCCCACCGGCACGTCGCGCACCACGCCCACCACTTCCAGCAACGGCTCTTGCGGATCGCCACCGTTGAATCGCTTGCCAATGGCATTTTGGCCGGGCCACGCCGTCCGCGCCGCATGTTCGGAGATGACGGCCACATTGCGCTTCCGGTCGGTTTCCGCGAAAACGCGTCCGGCCAGCAGGGAGATGCCCATGGTGCGGAAGTAATCCGGGCTGGCGAACCGCATGTTCACGGGGGGCAATTCACCCATGGGCCGGTTCTCGCCTTCTTTCTGCAGCACGTCCACCCAGTCCTCGCCGCCCAGCGGCAGGCGCGAAACGATTCCGGCGCTGATCACCCCCGGCAGCGATTCCAGCTTCGCCGACAGTTTCTGCAAATACGAGTCCCGCTGTTTCTGATCTCCGTAGGTGTTGCCCGGAAGGGTAATCTCTGTGGCGATCAGCCGATCGGCGTTGAATCCTTTATCGACGCTGAGCAGCCGTGCGAAGCTCCCGATCATCAATCCGGCCGCGATCAGCAGCAGCGCGCTCAGCCCCGATTCAAACCCCACCAGAAGCTCGCGCGTGAACAACCCGTGGCGTCCCTCGGTAAGCGTGTGCGTTGTTGCCCGCAGTGAATCCTGTGGATCCGCCGCCGCGGCTCGCAATGCCGGCAGAATACCGAACAATACGCCGCTGACCATCGACAGACCGAGAGCGAATGCCAGCGCTCGCGCATCCATGTGGATCTCGGAGACGCGCGGCAGGCTCGCCGGCGCATAATACAGCACCGCGCGCAGCAACGCCCACGCCACTGCGATCGCCGCGATGCCGCCGGCGAGGGACACACAAAGGCTTTCCGTGAGGATATACCGCACCAGTTGCCCGCGCCGCGCCCCGAGGGCCGTTCGTATGGCCAGTTCGCGCCCTCGCCCCGTCGCGCGCGCCAGCGCAAGGTTCGCCAGATTCACGCAGACAATCAGCAATACGGCGCCAACCGCGCCAAACAGAATCAGCAGACCCCGCCGCGCCGGACCCACCATCACGTCCTGCAAAGGGCTGATCGCTGCGCGCAGATGCAGCTTCTCGGGAAAGTGCGTGGCAATCGAGGACTGCAGCACGTCCATCTCCGCCAGAGCGCTCTGCACTGTAATGCCCGGCCTGAGGCGTCCGATCACCATGTAGTTGAACTCACCGAACCAGTCCATTCCGTTTCGATCGAGCGCAGCGGGCTTCAGAACGTCCATCTTTCCGAGGAGGTTCGCGAACTGGTTTTGCGGCCTCGGGAATTGAAAGGACGCCGCCAGAACTCCAACCACCGTATGAGGAACCCCGTCCAGCGTGATCGCACGCCCCACTATGCCGGGGTCGCGGTGGAACTTGCGCGTCCACAGGCCGTCGGTGATGATGGCCACCTGGTTGTGCCCGGGCCGGTCCTCTTCGGCCAGGAAGTTGCGGCCGAGCTGCGGCTGGACCCCGAGCATGGAGAGCAGATTTGCCGACACGCGGGCGCCGCCAACCTGCTCCGGCTCGCCCGACCGCGTAAGAGCCATCTGCAACCGGTCGACGATGCCCATCTCGGAAAACGACGCAAGATGATCGCGCCACTCGAAGAAGTGCCGCGCGTTCACCGGCAGAACAGGATATGAGCGGGCCACTTCGGGAACAATCTCATTGATCATCACCAGCCGGCCCGGGTTGCGATAAGCAAGCGGCCGCAGCAGCACGCCATCGACGATGGAAAAGATGACCGTATTTACCGCAATGCCGAACGCCAGCGTGAGCAAAGCGATGGTCGTGTAGGTACGATCTCTCAGTAGCGAGCGGACTGCATGGCGCATATGTCGGGCCTCAATGTGAGTACGACTATGAGCCGCTTGCAGTTCCGCCGTTTTCCCGCGCAGTGCCCGTCAGGGCAGTCCCTCCGCCGTGATCCCGGGGTCCGCTTCCGTCAGTTTGTAAGTGGAGTAGACGGTGATGCTCTGTCCGGACAGTTCGTCGGAGAATTCGGCAGCTTCCGGCGCGAGTTGGAACGACTTCAGTGGATTCAAATGATACCAGGGCGTTCCGACCGACCACTCTGCCACCTGATACTTGTACAGCACGCGAGGTCCATCGAGACCTGTCGCAGCCACGGTGAGATGCCGTGTGGCCTCACTGTGGTTCAGCACGTATACGGTCAGATTTCCCCGCGGGCTGCGCAGCGCCGCCGCCGCAATGCCCGGCGCCTCTGTTCGCGTTTCCAGCACCGCGGAATGGCTGGCCATGAACCGGGTCAGAATTCCATAGCTGTAATACGGCACGGGCTCCGGAACAACGCGTCTGAAATAGTCCCATTTCCGGGGATCGAACGTGCGCACCAGTTGCCACGCGCCATCCAGATCTCCGCGATTCGTGAAACTCCAGCGGTTGAACCCGTCCACGCCCGCGTTCAGGCCGTCGATCACCTTCTCCGCATTGGCGAGCTGGTTGGCATAGCTGGCCGGGCTCGTCGCCGTCGGATCGTTCAGCGCGTCTCCTCCGGCCCAGCTTCCGAACTCCGAGAGAAAGAACGGCGCGCCGCGAGCGTGCGCCCGTTCCGCCCACAGCCGTTCCATCGCCGCGTCGGCCGTGAATGAATAATCGTGGGCATCGTGAGCCCCCACCGCCTTGTCGTCGAAATCGAAGTCCGGATGCCGGTCATAGAGGCTCCAGTCGGGCCCGGAAAGCGCGACGGCCTGCAAGCCGCGCCTGTCCAGTTCCGCGCGGACTGCGCGGAGCGCCGGCATGATGCTGGCCGGGCGGCCGTCAGGTCCGTTCCACCATCCCCAGTCCAGTCCCGGCTCGTTGGTGATGCAGAACCAGCGAATCGACGCGTAACCGCCGTCCTTCACCAGGTGCTCCAGCAAGGCGCCCACGCCGGCCGCGAAATCGGGCACGGACTGCGGCGCGCTGTGCAGCCGGCCCGCGGCCGGAAAGGCATTCCAATCCACGTCCTGCCACATCTCGGTCAGAAATACGTCGGCGTGTAACTCGCGGCAGATGTCGAGTATTCTGTAAAGCGTCCGCATTTCGTCGTTATCCCAGTCGAAAACGCCGCGTTGTGGCTCGTACATGCGCATGGACACCTCCACGCGTATGAAGTCGAGGCCGAGCCATTGGGCATGCCGCCGCAAATCGGTCCACGCTTCCGCATATTCCAGTGGCGGGTTGCCGCCCCAGCCGCTCCCGCGCGCATTGCGATTCGCGCCCTTCAGGCCCTTGTACCAGTAGGCCGTCGGCCCCATCGCATGCCACGAAGCTCCGGCGCCGCCAGCCATTACATGAATCACCCGGCCGGCGTTCACATCGATTCGAACCGGGGCCTGAGCAGCCGCCATCAAAGGCAGGGCTACCGCGGTGATCGCGCGCAGCGCACGCAACCGAGCGATCATCGCCAGTCCTGAGTACGCCAGCTCGCGGCCTGCTGACCGAGGCGCTAATGGCACGTCGTGCTGAAGTTATCGAAGGATACGGTCATAGTTCCATTCCGCGTTCACCGTGACGTGCGCAGTTTCGTGTGTCTCAAAATTGGGCACGGATCCCGCGCCAATAATGTCGAACCGGTTCACAAACGTCAGGTTAGACGACCCATTGATCAGGCTGATGTCGGATATTTCATGATCGTCTCCGTTACGAACGATGTTTCTAAGGGAGTTTTTCTGTTGCCGATGGTCAAACCGGATGAGTCGTAATTCCCCCAGGGATGCGGAAGAGTACCATGGCATTTTCGCTCATGTCAACAGTGTTGTTGTACGCTGTCGTCAGCGCGTGATCTGTCCGCGTCTGCCGGTCCGCGCTACTGGCTCGTCGCCTGCGGCTGCGTTGCTTTCACCAGTTCCAGCCCTTCCTGCGCCTTTGGAGTGAGCGGGATCGACAGACCCGGCGCATACGCCAGTATGTTGCGCTTCAGTTCGGGCGAAGGAGCTGTATGTTTGTCGGCCAGCTTCTCGAGTAATTCAACGTAAGCTTTGTCGGCCAGACGGTACGAACCCGGACGCGGCGGCCCGCCCGTATCGAGATTCGTATCGGGGAGTTTGTCATCTCCCCTGACTACCTCGGGCGCCAGGCGCTGGAATTCCGTGAACGATCTGTCGAAGCTGGCCATGAACAGCTTCTCCGCCTCCGGGCCGGGCGGCTTGAAAGACAACGTGCGAAACGGCCCTATTTTGGGCATGATCCGAAACACGAAGGCGATAAATCGCGCGAAGATGCCAGGCTTTTCGTACTTATCGCCCCATTCTTTGCGATAACTGGAATGCGAGAGATGGTACAGGAATTTCTTCCGCGTAATGCCCGGCTGAGCGGCCATGATGTCTTTTTTCTTCGCTGACCAGGCTGCCTTGGTCGCTTCCGGAATGAGGTTGCTCACGGTGAAGCGGAACGTACCGAGCGCGAGATCCTCGTTACGCATAATATCCTTCAGCTCGATGCTGTACGTGTCCCTGAACGCCCGTTCGAGCTGATCCTTCGCCACCTGAAAGCCGATGAAATCGTGGTACTCCTGTGGCGCGTACTGGCCTTTGGCGACTTCCACCACGTCGAAGCCGAACTCCGTTTTCAGATGCGCCGCCGGATCGTCTTCATAGGTCATCACGGGTCCGTATTTCTTCCTGAGTTTCGGGTATTCCATCGGCACCGCGCGGTTCACGGCCACTGGATGGCCGTTGTTGTCCGACGCGTAATGCGCCAGCGCGCCCATCGCGAAGGCCAGCTCGTTCGCGTTCTGCGCTTCCTGAAACAGCGCCATCACGAAATCGCCGCTCCGTACGTAGTGCACCAGATCGCTGAACAGCTTGCTGCCGAACGGGTAGTAGCCCATGTCCTGGATGATCGAGCCTCCGTAGGCGTACGCGTGGGCGTCGCGGAGCTGATCGGGCGTCAGGTCGCCGTACCGCGCCCTGAGCACCGGGACGATTGTGCCCTTCCAGGCGGAATCGATGATGGCTTCATGGGTGAGGGGGGAGTAGGCTTGAAGGGCAGGCAGAACGGCAAGGGCCAGAGTGAGGTAACGCAGACATGGCGGCATGTACTCGTATCATAGACGCTGACGCCGTCGATAGTGGTCGGTTTATGGAGCGATTGCTATTTCCTGGCCGGCGCGTAGAAATCAACAAGGTTTCCGTCCGGATCGCGGAAGTGAATGGAACGGGTCCCCCATGGCTGTGTAGTAGGTGGCTTAACCCAGACCTTCACCAGGCTCTGTAGCCTCCGGTACTCCCGATCGACGTCGGTGACCCTGAATTCCAGGATCACGCTCCGGTTCTTTGCCGCCTCAGTCGAGCCAGGAATGTACCTTTGCTGAGCCTCCGCCGAGAAAATCGCAAGCACTCCCGCAGCAGAGGGAAACTCGGCGTAGTCTTCACCAGACCTTCTTGCTTTGATCAGCAGGATCGGTTCGTAGAACTCCACCAGCCGTTTCACGTTGTTGGTAATCACGCAAGTGTTTACCAGTTCTGGTGCGTGGACCTCTGCAGACCATCCAGTCGCCACCGCCAGCCCGATGGCGACAAATCTCATGCGAAGTGTCTTCATGACAATGTTGTTCACACGTTCAAGTTATATGGGAGTACCAGCGTCTGTCCTGAACGAATCGGACAACCGGCCTTTAGGGGTCCGCGGGCATGTTGGCTGAAGCCTGCTCTACTGTCGCTTCACGATCCACCCTTCAGGCCGCCGGCGCCGGTTTCTTCTGAACCATCCGCGGAATGATCATCAGCGCGCCTCCATAAAACAGCAATGAGACCACCAGCGACAGGTTGCGCTCGTGCGGGAAGTCGCGCATCGCCAGTTTCCAGGCGGCAAGCGCCATGAGCGCATAGGCCACCCACAGCAACTCCTTCCTGCCCCGGCGAACGCCGCTCCAGGCAAGCATCACGCCGAAAACGGTGAGCGCCACGGTTGCCAGCGTGTCGGCGGGAACGCCGGTGGGCGACGGCCACAAACGCACCAGCGAACGCGCAGCCGCTCCGCCGGCCACCCAGACCACGATCGCGGCAAGCAGGAACGACGAGACATGCCTGCGCCAGCGCGCGGATTCCGCGGCAGGGCTGCGGTCGATGGCGATCCATGACAGCAGGGCGCTGGCGAACACCAGGGCGGAAGCCGTCCAGCGGACCGTTCCGGCTGCGCCAAACACCTCGAGCGCGGCCGACGTAGCCGCGCCGGACGCAATGGCGCCGAGCACCAGGTAGGCCGCGCCATGCAATCCCAGAGTGGGCTTGCGTGCCGCCATGGCAATCCATGAACACAGGACCCCGCAGCCGCACCATAGCATCCACCCTGCCGCGCCGGCCGACGGGAGGAAGCTTCCGAGAACCACCAGCAGGAGACCGAACGTCGCCCACGCACGGAAGTTCCACTTGTTCTCCGCGGGCACAATCAGGAACGAAACCACGTAGCAACCGGCGCCGGCGGCGAGCGCGGAAAGGCCGAGCGCGAGCATCCCTGCCGCGCTTCCTCCGCAAATCCACGCAGCGCCGGTGATCCCGATCAACGCCGCCGCCGCCGTCTGGAACGTTTCGAACAGGCTAAAGGTCCTGCCCAGCACGAGCGTTTGCACAACCGCGCTGGCGCCGAAGACGGCGATCAACAGCAATTGCGCGGTGAGCGCAGCCGGGAATCCTACAGCAACGTAACCTTCGGCCACGCCGGGCGGGCGCGTGACAATCCACGACAACAGCAGAACAGCGAAATCGGCCAGCAGCGCGGCCAGCCAGCGCGATGGGGTCTCGCGGCCGCGGCAGGCTTCGAACTCCAGGGCGGCGGCCACGGCCAGCAGCGCCAGCGTGTAGGGGAGCAGATCGTGCGTGGCCAGCAGCAGGCACGCGGCCACCAGCGCCGCGGCCGCCGATGCGATTCCGGCAACGATGCCGAGGCGCTTCTTCCGGGAAATGGTAAGGCCGACCAGTGCGAAACCCACCAGCACCGCCGCGCTGGTCCAGGAAGAGATCGCCTTCAGACTGAGGGAAGCTTCCCACAGCAGCGGCGCCATGATGGCAACGGAGGTGAGAGCGTTCAGCGCCATGGCCAACCTGGCCGAAATCGGGAGGCGCGCCGCGATAAACAGCCACGCGAGAGCGTAGATCAGACCTGCTGTGATGCCAACAACGGGCGCGATGACCCCGAGTTCCGTGAGGGCGCGAAGAACGTAGGCTCCGGCGATGGCGAGCAGCGCCCGTCCAATCACCGGCAGCGCGTTCGGAGAAAGCCGGACTTCACCCGTTGGCGCCGGGGCTGGAGGCGCAGACGGACGGGCAGCCGGCGACAGGCGCTCTTCCAGCCTGAGCACCCGCTGTTCGAGATCGCGAACTGTCCGGATCAGCTCCCCTGTTTCAGGGCTGAGGCCGGATGAAGGAGCGGACATGGCGTCCTCCTCATGTCAGGCCGCCTTTTCCCGCCACGGTGGCAGCAGCTTCAGAAGCACCCAGAGGATCGCAAAAGGAAGGATCATGAGGGCGATGGCCGGCAGCAGGCCTTCGCGCGTTGCAAATGCCACTTTGTAGGTAGTGTAGCCGAGGAAGCTCTTCGAGAATAGCTGGCCTCCAATGACCACGTTCCAGCGCATGGCGAAGATGCCCACCAGAGTGAGGGCACTGGCCACTGTATAGAGCCGGCGGCGAACAGGAGCGCTCAGTTTCACTACCTGCGTGAGCGCCAGCAGCGCGAGGGGCAGCACAGTTCCCACCCAGATCTGCAGGACGATCTGCGATGCGAACAGGCGCGTGTGCACCATGAAATCGAGCGTGCGGAAAGACTCGCTGGCCTCGTACATTCGATGGACCAGGTCGAGCATCTCCAGCGAGAAGTCGATCAGGAAGACATACAGGAGGTACCGGGCGACAGTGTCCAGGCACGCGATGTCGGGCTCGCGCCTGCGCATCCACATGGAGGTTCGATAAACCAGCAGCACCATGGCAATGCCCGACGCCATGGCCGAGAAAATGAAGACCACGGGCATCAGCGGGCTCGACCACCAGGGGTTGGCCTTTACCGATCCGAAAATGAAGCCCACATAGCCGTGCAGCAGGAAAGCGGAGGGAATACCGATCAGCGTCACGGCCCAGCCAACCGCGTCATCTATGCGCCGCGATGCCGGACTGACGTTGTGCGATCCCAGCGTGAGGATGGAGTAGATCCACCGGGCCGGGGCGCGGCGTGTTTCGGCGAAATGGACGATCTCGGCGCGGTAGTCGAGCCAGATCTCCAGCAGCAGCACCCCGAGGAGATACCAGAGATACACGAAGCCGAACATGGCCATCGCGGAGGTGCTGTGCGGCGTCAGGTACATCTCGAAGGATCGCTCCGGATGGCCGAGGTGTAGCTGGAGCGGCAGCGGCGCCACGATTAGAAACGCGAGCGCGGTGAGAAGCGACAGCCGATAGATGGGCCGCACCGCGGCGATGTTGAAGACGCGCGCGAGAGAGGCCAGAATGAATGCCCCGGCCACAAGCCCCGTGATGTATGGGTACAGGACGATGAGGAGGCCCCACTGGAGTTCCACCTCGTTGGGGTACATGAAGCCCTGAACGCCGGGCGGGATTGCAGCAATCATCATTACCTCACCGCTCCATCAAGGTCCTTATAGAAGACCTTCGGCCGCGTCGCCATCTGCGGCTTCAGCACCTGCACAGTATTGGCGCGCAGAAACTCGTGGACCGGGTCCGCCGGGTTCTTCAGGTCGGCAAGCTGGCGCGACCCGGTTGGGCACGCCTCGCAGCACGCGGTGGTCAGCCCTTTGGTGATGCGGTGATAACATAGCGTGCACTTGTCCGCCGTCTTCTTCGTGGGATGCAGATACCGGCATCCGTAAGGGCAGGCCTGAATGCAATAGCGGCAGCCTACGCAGTATTTTTCGTCTATCAGGACGACGCCGTCGGGCGATACGAATGTCGCGCCGACCGGGCACGACTGCACACACGGTGAGTCGACGCAGTGGTTGCACAGTTTGGGAACGAAGAAGCTCTTCACGCCCGATTCGTGTTGCGGCGGAAATCCGTCGAAGCCTCCGTTCGGCGATTCCACCGTGGGGTGTTCCAGATCGGAACCTTTGACGTGATATCGCTCCACCCAGGTGCGGAAGTATCCCGCGGGGACGCCGTTCTCCTTCGCGCAGGCCCGCACGCAGTTGCCGCAGCCGATGCAGCGGCTGACGTCGATGGTCATGGCCCACCAGTGCTCGGCCGCTTTGTATTTGTCGGCGTCCGGCGACGGCGTGCCGGTCATGACCGCCCATGCTGCGCGCGCGGAGCCCGACAGGATGATGAACTTGCCGGCTCCCGTAAGTAAGTCGCGCCGACTCAGGTCCATGTTCTTATCCCGGTTCATACTTTGGGGCGGTGCGGGTTGTGACACGAACCGCACGGCACGTCTCCCATGTGCTCCGCGGACACCACCTGGGGGAACCATTTCGGTTTGGCGGAGTCGGCCTCATGGCAACGGACGCACAGCGTAGCGGTGTCGGGTCTGGTTCCCTTGTTCGACCCCGGATCGTCGGCGTGTGCGGCCAGCGGTCCGTGACACGCCTCACAGCCCAGCCGCGCATGCCGGGCCTCGCGCTTCATCTGTACGATGTCGTCGTGACAGGCCTCACAAGTCTCCCGGCCGGCAAAGAAGACAGGCCGCGCCCGAATGTCGTCGAGCGCCCCGGCTCGGTAATGTCCGTACTTCCCGAATCCGGCTGGTACTACTGCGCGGCGAATCGCAAAGAAAGCGACAACCAGAATGAGGGCAAGCAGGGCCAGCCTCAGCAGATGGCCCGCATCGTTAATAAAATTCTTCACTGATGGCCTGCAGGAAGTGCAATCGCCAGACCAGTGCCAAAAAGGCAGGAAGAGCGGCGAGTAACGTCTGTTACCGGGCTAGGAGGTGCGTCAGGCTACGCAGTTGCGAAAAAAGCGTTGGGTTATGCCACGCTTCTGTGGCGATACCCATCACTGCTCGATGATGATGATCGGGTCTTCGCTGTGCGTCCCGCCCTTGTCCACCAGGGTGACGCCGTACTTGTAGCGCGCCGATTGCTCCTGGTCCCTCAGCTTACGCAGAGTGCGGGGGATGACCACCCTTCCCTGGCCCCTCCGCGACTGACCCGCGGCGAAAGGCGAGTCCGCGTTCTTCGTGAAGTCGATGGTCAGCGTCTGCGTCCTCGGATGCTCCGGCTGCCATTCGATGGATTTCATATGCTTCACGTGCAGCTCCGTTGCATCGGCGCCTGATTTCTTTTCTTTGTAAGTGAACTTATTGCTCGCCGCGTCGAACCCGACAACCACGACGAAGTCGGAGGCATCCGGCGTTTGCGCCTGAGCGGCCAGCGGCAGCAGGGCCAAAACGGAAACTGCAAGGAATGTGATTTTCATGTGAGTCCGCGCAATCATATCACGCGGCCCGCGGCTCAGGGAAGCGCTCCGTGGGGCGGACGATCAAGTTATGTCGTCTGCCTGTTCGAGTGCCCGGGCAAATGGCAGACGACGAAACCCGATCGTCTGCCCCGCAGAGCAGCATAGCCGCAACCAAACCGCTCCCTCAAGGTCGCGGCTCAGCCAGCGTTTCCGAGCCGTGACCGTAGGGAGTTCGACAGGGCCCTTTCAGGGCCGCAATCAGGGGATGAAAAATACCTTTTCAGGGGAGCCCGCGAAGCTTTGGCTTCGTGGGGCAGACGATCATTTTATGTCGTCTGCCTGTTCGAGTGCCCGGGCAAATGGCAGACGACGAAACCCGATCGTCTGCCCCACGGGGAGGCGAAGCTACATTTTCAGGGGAGCGGTTTCACGGCGCCCAAGATTCCTCGCGGGCTGCGACGATTCTGCGATGTAGTAGTACAATTCAGGGAAGCGCAGTACGCAATCGCGGGTCTTTGCGCAATTCGCTGAAGTCCGGCTCGCGCCGGATCAGATCGGCGGGATATCCCGATCGCAGCGCCGCCTGCAGGGCCGCCACCGCTTCGCCCGGACGGCCGGCCACCACGTTCACCAGCGCGGCATTGCGCCGTACCTCCGGGTCGGCGGGCGCGAGTTTTTCAGCTGCGTCGATGTCGCCCAGGGCTGCAGCGGTCTGTCCTAACCGCGCGCGAAACACGGCCACCCGGCTGCGCGTGACTGCGTCACGTGGATCGGTGAGGAGCAACGCTCTGGCCATATCGAGGGCCTTCTGATATTGCTGCGGCGCCCGATCGCGGAGGTCCGGCGTCAGGCGATAACAGTCCGCCAGGTTCGCCACCACTCGATAATCCGTGTTCTTCAGCCGAAGAGCGTCCTCGAACATGGTGGCGGCCTGGCGGTACTTGCCGGAGTCCTGCAGAACGCTCGCCAGGTTGGAGTAGGCGGAGGCCGATGCTGAAATCGCGATCGATTTTCGCAGCGCCTGCTCGGCTTCCGGGTAGCGCCCCAGGTAGTAATAGATCGCTCCCAGGTTACTCCAACCCTTATAGTTATCGGGCGCGATGGACGCAGCGCGGCGGAACTCGGCCGCCGCCTTATCCAGTTGGCCGGAGCGGGTATAAAAAGCCGCAAGGTCGGTAACGGCGAACCAGTCGTCCGGGCCGAAGTGTACGGCCTGCAGGTAGGTGGCTTCCGCCTGCTCCTTCTGGTTGAGCTGCTCGAACGTGAGGCCCAGGCCGCGAAAAGCCTGCGCGTTCACCGGATCTATGCGCAGCGCGGTTCTGTAGGCGTCCACCGCCTGTTCGTAATGTCCAGTAGCCCGGTAGATCTGGCCGAGGCTGATGTAGCCACCCGCCAACTGCGGATTCAGATCGATCGCTCGCGAGGCCCCCTGCTGCGCGGGCGCCAGCCACTGCGGATCTTTGGTCTGCCCATACCGGGCGAAAAACGCATCGCTCAAGCCGGCCCAGCCCGGAGCATAACGCGCATCGAGAGAGGTAGCCTGCTGATACAGAGCGATGGCGCGGTCCAGATTGCCGGGCTTGTCGGCGCGCTGCAGAAGTCCGGTGGCCTGCGTGTAGATCTCCCAGGCGCCGGGCACGCTCGTTCTGTCGGCTGCCAGCACATCCCGTGCTTTGGGTTGCAATTCGAGTCCAATCAGTGAAACCAACTCGGTTTCGACGTCGTTCTGCAGCGCGTCCATGTCATGGTAATTCACCGAAACCGAGCGCCCCGGCACGGTGTAGCCGGTGTTCGCATCCACGAGGTTCAGCGACAGGCGCAACAGATTGCCGATTCGCTGCATGCTGCCGGTAACCACCAGATTCACGCCGAAGGCCTGGCGAATGGCGGCAATGCCGCCGTCCTTCAGACGAAGCACTTCACTGAAGGGCACCACCAGCAGCGTTTCCTGAAACTGCCGCAACCGGGAAAGCGCGCTGGTGAGGTTCTCGGTCAGGCCCTCGCAGAAGGCTTCATTGGACGAACGCTCGGCGGGGTCGTCCTCGATGTGCGCGAGCGGCAGCACCGCGATCCGCTTTCGGTCGGGCACCGCGGATGGCAGCACCTGGCGGGCGTAGCGCCTCCCCAGCGGGGTAATGGCCACGGCCGCGATCCCGGCAGCCGCGCATGCCGGGATGCCCCAGGCGAGTAATCGCCGCCGCGAGGGCCGTCGCCGCGGGATCCTGAGCGGCGCCGCAACCGATACCGTCGGGTGTGCATCGGAGGCGCGCTGCGCCGTGCGTATCTCGAACACAACCTCCTCGGCCCGCTGGTAGCGCTTCGACGGATCCTTCTCGAGCAGGCGCGTCACGATGGCCGCTATGTTCGCGGGGAGATCGGGGCGCAGTTTTTCGAGGGGCTCGGGCGCGGCCTGCAGGATCTTCAGCAGCGTGGCCGCTTCACTGCCGGCGCTGAATGCGGAGACGCCCGACAGCATCTCATAGAACACCACGCCGGCCGAGAACAGATCGGACCTCGCATCGAGCTGCAGCCCTTCCACCTGTTCCGGCGACATGTAGCTGAGAGTGCCCAGGCGGACATCGGGGCGGGTGTGCGCCGGCCCGTCCATCAGCTTCGCGAGGCCGAAGTCGGTTATCTTCAGCACGCCCTCGCCGTTGTACATGAGGTTCGCGGGCTTGATGTCGCGGTGCAGGACGCCTTTGCGATGCGCATGCCCCAGCCCGTCGAAGAGCGCTTCCGCGGTGCGCAGCGCTTCCGAGATGCTGAATGCGCCGCCGCGGCTGCCGCTCGCGAGCAGTCTGTTTTCCAGAGTGCCGCCGGAAAGATATTCGAGCGCCAGATACGGCTCGCCGTGATCCTCGCCCACCTCGTAGATGACCGCGATGTTATGGTGACCGAGTGACGAAACCAGCCGCGCTTCCTGGTAGAATCTGCGGCGGGCGGACTCGGACTGCAGCAGGTGCTGGGCCAGAAACTTCAGCGCGACGTCGCGGTCGAGCGCCAGGTCACGCGCGCGATACACCACGCCCATGCCGCCCGCGCCCAGTTGCTCGACAATCTCGTATTGTTTTACGGTGCGCCCCACCATAGGTTCGTCAGGTCGGCTTTAAGTCAATGATAAGCCGATGCGAGCCCGGGTTACTGCTTCGGAGCGGACTCTTCCAGTTCCTTGAGGATGTCGTCGCTGTGCGGGTGCCAGTCCGGCGCGCCCGATCCGGTGATCTTTTCCTGCGGCACTTTCAGCGTGCCGTGGCCGTAGATGCAGATGTATTCGCGGCGCGGACGGCCAAGCAGAAACGAATTTGGCCAGGAACCGGAGCTGATCGGGCTGCGCAGGCGCCGCAGACAGGTGCGGCAGCGATAGCGCTGGTCCTGAACGATGAGAAAGAGTACGCCCGCGCACAGGAGGTAGAACGCCATAGCCGCAGTGGTGTAGCCGAGGTCGTGCGCGAACGGGTCCATCCGAACACCCAGGGTATACGACCGTGGCGAGAGCGCCAGCACGATGGCCATCCAGAGTCCATACAGGAACAGCCCGGAGACCGCCAGCTTCGCGGCCAGGTAAGCCCAGTACTTCATCTCTATATTGGACTCATTCTGCCATCGCTGAGTTCCGGGAATCTGGAGTTACGTGCAGGCTGAAGCCTGCTCTACTCCAAAGTGAACGACACGCTTTGCGATGCCTTCTGTTCGCCCTGGCTCAGAATGACGGTCATCTCGTACTGGCCCTCACTGAGCGAACCGGCGCCGATGGAGGTCAGATAAGGTATTGTCTTCCGTTTCATGTCCCCGCTCAGCTTCAGCGGCAGCGAGCCGATGAGAGCGCCGTCGCGCCGCAATTCCGCGGAGAGCGATGGCAGTTCCGTCGAAGCGGAATTCGGATGAATGCTGAAAAATAAAGTGATCTGCGCGTTATCGGCTTTGGACAGGCGCCCTGAAAGATTCGGCACCACGATTCCTTTGGTGCAGCGCAGAGGATCGGTTTCGGGCGCGGAGCCGGCGGGATCGATGCGCTCCACCAGCAGCACAGTTCCCAGCGACGGACCGGCGCCGGCAGGCGCGATGGTCACATTGTCGCGCCGAGCCCCGATTTTCCCTGCGTTCGAATCCATCGCCGCGCTCTCCAGAACGTAATCGCCCGGCGGCGCGCTGAACTGGCGGCGGAAGGTGGTCATGTCCTTCCCGGCCGGGACGTCAGCGCTGAATTTCCTGACCACCGCGCCGGAGCTGTCCTTCAACAGCGCGAGCACCGATACCTTCCCGGGCCCGGCGGTGGCGGGCGCCTGCAGGAGAACTGAATCCGGATCGCTGTCCGCCGCGCTTCCTGACTGCAGCACCGCGGCGTTCACCGGCAGGTCCGTCGGCAAATCGGGCGATGCGAGCGCTGCCAGCAGCCGCTGTTCACCCGCCGACCCTGCTTCCACGCGCTTGACACTCGTCGGGTAATATCCGGCCGCCGCATCGATGATCACGCCCTTTCGCAGCGACTGGACGCGGATGGGGCGCAGCTGGTTCTCGTCGCCCGAACCGGGCGAGACCCAGGAAGCAACATAGTATAAGTTCAGTTCCGCGGCGATCTCGCCGGCGCCGCGGCGTGCGTCGCCTGTCATGGCCTCTACGTGCAATCCACCCGTGCCGGCGCAGATCCCGGCCAGCGACTTCGGGCTGTTTACGGCGCCCTCGCCCGATTGCAGACGGCCGGTGTACTCGTTGGCCTGGGCGCCCATGCCCGGGCCCACGGCAGACGGAGTTGCATTTCGCCCCTGTGTAAGCGAGCCGGTGGCGATGTTGCCCATGGCCTGCGACGTCCCCACTGCGGACGAGGTCACCAGCGCGTTGGCTGCCTGCGCATCGCCGATCTCGGAATCGAACGAATGGATGCTCACGCGAGCGCGGTTCGCGGCCCGAACAATGTCGCGAAGCGTCTCCGGGGTGCTCGTGCGCCAGTCGAGGCCCTGCGAGAAATAGAGAATAGTCTTCCGGCCCGGCACATCCTGCTGCCCCCGCGACGCGGCCAGCAGCGCAGCCACCGAAGAGGTGAACTGCGGATCGCGGATAGTGTTTTGAGACTCCATCAGCATCGCCATCAGCCTCTTCGCCGTTGCCTGGCGGGCGCCCGACGCGCTCTGCATGTCCGCCGTGATCTGCTTCTCGGCGCCTTCGGTCACCCTGATATAGTCCGGTCTGTTGGCGACGGTCGCAGCCGCGACGGCTTGCTTCACCGCTTCTATATCGGCGGTGGGCGCCTGAACCAGGTGGAGGCGTCCCTCCACTTTGAGGACCGTGAAGAGATAACCGTGTCCGGCCGCCGCGGTCACGAATTCTTCCGCGAGGCCCTGATCCGTTTTGCCGACGCCGGGAACCACCTGGTCAAACACGAGTGTTATCGACGCTGGTCCTGGCGACGCGAGCTGAAGATTGCTGAGGGCGACCGGCGCCCCGCCATCGACAACCTGCACCTCGGTGGGCTCGAGGTCCAGAACAGGATTGCCCTTCTTGTCGTGCGCCGTAAAATCGAGCGTGACCTGCGCACTGCAGGATATGAAAACGAGAGCAAGCGATAACCAAAGGATCTTATACATATGATTTCCCGAATGCAGGCCGAAGGCCTGCTCTACTAACGCGTTGTGTAGAGCAGGCGTTTTCGCCTGCATTGTTCATTTCTGCGCTACCTCGTAGCGGATACTTTGCGTTGACGATTCGTTCCCCTGAGACAGCACGAATCGCATCTCATGTTGACCCGGACGCCCTGCCGCCTGAATCAGAATCGGAACTGCGCCGGAAGCGTCGGCGGGTGGAAGCGGGGCGGTCTGGTCGGCCACCACGCGGCCGTTCAGCAGAAACTGCGCATGCAGGGAGGGCTTCGCAGCGCTGTTGCGATCCGGGTACGCGAGAAAATAAAGATATTGCTGGCCGCCAGGCGGGAGATCGTCGAACAGCGACGGATAGATCCGCTTGCCCTGATACGCCAGCGGATCTCCCGGAATCTGCGGACCCTGCGTCTGGTCCATGCGGCGCACCAGCACGACGCTGCTCAGCTCTGCCCCGTTGCGGGCGGCGCATTCGACGGCGAAGGTCGCGGCGCTGGTATGGCCCGACACCCAGTCCACCACTGCCGTTTCCACTGAGTAGCGGCCGGGCGGCAGGTTAACTCCGCGCGCAAACAGGATTCTTCCCGTGCGCGTCGCCGCGGCCTCCGCCTTCGGCGCATCCATGGGCGAATCCGAATTCATCTGCTCCACAATCTGCCCGGTCGAATCCTTCACCAGGGCGAGCAGCGAGGCGTGCCAGCGTTCACGTCCGGAAGCCGCATCCGTAGTGGAGGCCAGGCTGGACACCGGAATCTCGAATGCGATCTCCAGTTCCGTAGCTCCGCCGGGCGAGCGATAGCGGAGAGCCCGCGCGCGATAGTCGAAATCGCGCGGCAGAGGCGTCGTGTTCAGCGCCCGCAGGCCGGCCCGTTCCTCGATCGCGGTGGCGTCGCCTTCCGCCGGCTCCGGAGCGGCAAAGTAACCGCTGCGCGCCTCCACCGTGAGGTCCGGCCGCGCCGTCTTTACTTCGATGCGATGAAAGCGGCCATCGTCAACGTCGGAGACCGGGCGATATGTGAGCTGATAATGTGTCTGAACGTCGTCCATCACGCGCTCGATCATCCGCTGACTGTAATCGGTGATGAGGAAGCCGCCGGTACCTTGCACCAGGTCTTCGAGCGACGCGTGGGTACTGGCGGTGATGGTGGCGTACTGAACCAGATCGGCTTCCTGAGAGCGATCCGCCATGGCGCCCAATCCCCCGACCGCGGGAGTTGGAGCGCCCTGCTGCTGGCTCAGCCCGCCGATACGCTGCATGGTTGCCCTGGTGGCCGCGAGCGGCGATTGCGTTGTGGGACCCGTGATTTCCACGGCGTAGAAGGCGACGCTCCCCTCGTTCGCCAGCTTCAGCGTGTTCTGCCAGTAGTCCAGTTCGCTGGCCGGCCGGTTGATGCCCGGACTCAGCAGCAGCACCGTTTTTCGGAACGGGAGCGGTTTGAGCTGTTCCACCAGCCAGCGAAACGCGTGCAACTCGCGCACGCCCACCACGCGCTCATAGTTGATGCTGTCCCTTCCCAGCGGATTCCTGGCCGCGTCCGATGGCTCGTCGATCGCAACCGACGCGTCAACGCTGGTGGTGAGCTGCGTGAAGCCGACGCTGGGGGAAGGCCCGGCCTGCTGGGCGCCGCCGGCCTGCTTTGGCAGCGGCGGCGGGTCCATGGAGAGCTCGCGTGCCAGTCCCATCGCGCTGAATAGTTGCGCGGAAGAACCGAGCGCGGGAATCTGGCCCGCGGCCGCGGCCTGAATCGCTTTCACCAGGAGAGCGCGATTGCTGGTGAACGGCGACATCGGCTGCACGCCGTGATCGCTGAGGCTGAATATCCCGATGACAGTGTCCGGCCGCAACTCGCTGTTGAGGAAGCCGAGCGCCGCTTCGAAGGCCACCTTCCGGTCCTCCGGGCTGACGTCCTGGAACACCAGACAGACAAGGTTGACCGTGTGGAGCGACAGCGCTCCACGTGAAAGGGCAGGCTGTGCGGCCTTGCCCGGGGCCGCGGCCGCGGCCTCTTCCTGGCGGACTTCCTTCCCGCTGACCAGCCGCAGCGAACGGATCTCGCGCGGCGCGCCATCCTCGTAGAGCGTGAGGTCCGATGAAGCGAGTTTCCGGACCAGCTTGCCATGCCGGTCGTGCACCACGACATCCACCACCACTTCCCGAACCGTGCTGCGGATGGTAGAGCCGGCGTGCTCCTGAGCGGCGGCAACGGCTCCGGCCGCTATTACCAGAAGCGTCAAGTAGAGCAGGCTTTCAGCCTGCACTTTCTTCATTTCGCCGCCTCCTTCACCTTCACGATCCGGTCGCCATCGACATTCCGCAGCGTTTGCACCGCACCCGACGGCCAGGTGATCTCTACCAGATCCGCGCGCTTGTCCGGGCCCAGGCCGAAATGCACCGGGCCATCGCTCGACGAAGCGTAGCCGACGCTGGTGGTCATGTGGTTATACTGCGCGCCCACAGCCTTGCTCACCACCTTGATGCGCGCGCCGATGCCGTCGCGGTTGCTGCGCGTCCCTTCGAGCGCGACATCCAACCAGTGCCCCGCGCCGGGACTGCGATTCATCCATATCTCCGCAGGCCGCGCCAGCGCCGAGGCGACCACGTCGATGCGGCCATCGCCATCGAGATCGCCAAATGCGCAACCGCGATGCCGCGCCTCCGGAGTCGCGTCGAGTCCGGCCTCTTCCGTCAGTGGCTGCCACTTCTCGCCGCCGCCCAAATTACGGAAGACCGTGTTGTGCTGGTTCACGCCCTGGCCCGGCTGCGGTAAAGATCCGACATGGCCCCGTGTGATGAACAGGTCCTTCCAGCCGTCGTTATCGAAATCGACGAGGCCGGGTCCGAAACCGGCCATGTGCAGCGTCATCCCGCGCAGGCCGCTTTCGCCGGTGATCTCCCGAAACGATCCTTTCCCGGTATTCAGGTAGAGCGGGAAGGTCTGATTATTGAGGGCCACGAGCGCAATGTCCGGATAACCGTCGTTGTTGACATCGCGAAAATCCACGCCCATCCCCGAAATGAAGTTGCCGTCCTCCGGCAGCGCTACGCCGGCGGTCATGGCCACCTCCTCGAACTTGTCGCCGAGATTGTGGAACAGCGAATTGTAGTAGGCGTCGTTGGTGACGAACAGGTCCGGCTTTCCGTCGAGATCGTAGTCGGCCACGCCGACGCCCATGCCCTTGCCGACATGCTCGCGGATTCCCCACTCGGCCGATACATCGCGGAACGTGCCGTCGCCGTTGTTCAGGAAGAGTGCGTTCGGCTGTCCCTTGTAGAAACGTGGATGACAGTAGTCCGCCGTCCCCTGAAAGCCGCAGAGCGGTTGGTCGCTGTAATGCCACTGCAGGTAATTGAGGACGAACAGGTCGAGCCGTCCGTCGTTGTTGACGTCAACCCAGGCCGCGGTGATGGCCCACAGCGGACCGTATTCGGGATCGTTCGTGTGGTTCAGGCCGGCCTTCGCCGTGACGTCGGTGAACGTGCCGTCGCCGTTGTTGTGATACAGCGTATTGCGGTACACGCCGGCCACGAAGATGTCGGGGTAGCCGTCGTTGTCATAGTCGCCCACGGCTACGCCGATGTCGAACCCGGAGCCGGTGAGCCCGGCAGCTTCCGTGACGTCCGTGAACTTGCCGTTGCCGTCGTTGCGGAAGAGGTGGTTCTGATACTTCGGGGAATCCTTGCGCAGGGTGGCGATGTTGGCGCCGTTGGTGAAGAAGATGTCGGGCCTGCCGTCGCGGTTATAGTCGAGCACGGCCACTCCGCCGGCCATGGTCTCGGGCGCATTCCGCGCGGGCGTCTCGTCGCTGTCAAGCTGAAACGCGATCGGCCGATACGAAAAACGAATCGGCGAGGAAGGGGTTGTTGCCGGGAAAAGTGCGAAGGCAGCCAGCAGCAGGGCACACGTGCCGGCAAGTTTCATCACGAGCATTACTAAACCGAATATCTCATGGACTGGATGCAGGCCAAAGGCCTGCTCTACAAGCTTCGTTGTGGATTGTGGAGCAGGCCTTTGGCCTGCATAAAAAAGGGGTGGCTCGGAGCCACCCCTCGAATGCTCGGTTCCCGAAACCTCAGGAAGAGCTTAGAAGTAGAACTTCACGGCCAGTTCAATCAGCCGGTTGCCGAATGTATGGGCCGGGGAGCCGTTGGTCGGCGTGCCCGAGTTGTAAATGGGGGTTTGCGACAACGTCCCATTATTATTGAAGTTCAGCGTCAGATCGCCGTTGTTCACCTGGGCAAACGCGGCGTTCGGGTGGTTCATGAAGTTGTAAGCCTGCAGCCGGAACTGCAGCTTCCTGCTTTCACTGAACTGGAAGCTCTTGAACAGCGACATGTCGCTGTTGATCACCGCCGGTCCGTGAATGAACGGCCAGATCTCCGTGCCCTGCGTACCGGGCGCGGGCGGCGCGAAGCACGCGGGATTGAAGTACTGTCCCGAAGCCAGGTTCTTCCTGGGATCGCAGATCAGATTCGGCATCAGGTTGACGGCGTTGGTGCCAAGATATGAGCTGTTGCTTACGCCACTGGGCCATTGGGTGTTGAAACCGGCCGCATTCGTCTCGAGCGGCGTGCCGCTCTGAATGCCGGTCCAGCCGGACAGCGTCCATCCGTTGATCACCTCGCCGAGAACCTTGTTCCCGTGGACGAACTTCGGCAGATCGAGGCTGTACGCCAGATTGAAGATGTGCGTGTGATCGTACGCCATCGGGCCGTAGTTCTTCGACAGAGCGAAGCCATCCACCGTTCCCGAGTTATCGGCGCCGTTGCCGGAGATTCCGTCATACGTTCCCAGGACCTTCCCGAAAACGTAGTTGGCGGAGACCACTACCGGCTTTACGCTGCGAATCCACGACACCTGAGCCGAGTTGTAGTTGGAGTAACTGCCGTGGCTCATGACGTAGATGTCCTGATAATTCGGGTAGGCGAAGTAGTCGTTGGCGTTCAGGCTGCCAATGCAGGTGACGCCGCGAGTGCAGGGAATCACGCCCGTCTTCGGATCCGGCGTGAAGAATGCGCCCATCGGAATGATGTTGGCGTCATTCAGCTTATTGTTGCTGGTGCCGCCCCAGAGCATGTCCCGGGACCGGTTGCCCACGTAGGCCACTTCGAGGAGCGACCGGAATGGGAAAGCTTGAGAGATGGTGAAGTTGTAGTCCCACGTATGCGGCATCTTGTTGTCGTTCAGATCGTCCGCGGTGATGGTGGTGCCGTTCAGCGGACTGCCGGCGGTGGGAACTCCTGGGTAACTGTTGATTTGAGCGAACGAAGTCAACGCCTGCGGTGTGGCCCAGGTAAACTGACCGCCGGAAGCAGCGTCGAAATTGTCGATGGCGCCCTGGGTGAAGTAGAACTCGGCGAGTCCTCCGCGGAGTACCGTCTTCGCGTTGCCGAAAAGATCGTAGGCAGCGCTGACTCGCGGCGCCGGGTAGTAGAGCTTCGACGCCCAGCCCGACTGCGGGATCGATGGATCTTTCTTGTGCCACACGATTCCGGTGTCAGGAGTGTTGGAACTGCTGTACGCTGAAGGATCCCACACGATAACGCCGTTTCCGGTGGGGTTGTACCACTGGCCGATGTGATCCAGACGGAGGCCATAATTCACTGTCAGCCTGCGATTGACCTTCCAGGAGTCCTGTGCGTACAACGAGTGCTGCACCGACTGGAACGCCGGAGCAATCAGCGTATTGGTCTGCTGGTAACTCTGTGCGTGGCCAAGCAGCAGGTCGGCGATGGTGTTGCCGGTGGTGCTGCCGCCATAGGTCTCTACTTCGTACTGGCCCTCGTAACCGGTGGTGCTCTGCTTGTTCCCCATGGTGTCCCAGTAGAAGCCGAACTTCAGCGTGTGCGTGCCCCAGATCTTGCTGAGATTGTCGGCAATAGAGGGATCGTACTTGTGAGCGCCGAAGTTGCCCCCGAAATCCGACCCGAAGAACGATGCCTGCGGCATGAAATCGGGTACGCCGGAAGACCAGCTCAGGAGGTCGGCAAACTGCTTTTCCTTTACGCCGAACAGACCCTGGTAAGTCATGCCGAGTTTGCTCGGATCGACCAGGGCTGGGTTGGCGGGCGTCAGCGTATTGAGGTAGCTCCCATAAGCTCCCACCACTTCGTTCACCAGCGTGGCGCTGAACACTTTGGTAAAGTTCCCGCTGATCACCGAAGAAGGCGTATGGGCGTCCATCGACGTCGGATAGGGGAGCGCCTGGTTAGGAGCCCACCAGGTGGCGATCGGGTGATGATCGAATTCCTTCTGGTAGGTGTAGGTCACGGTCAACTTCGTGTTGTCGTTGATGGAGTAGTCGATCTTCTCGCTCTGCTCCCACCGATTTTGCGGGAGAGTATTATTGAAGCCGTAATTGTAGCCGCCGGTATTTCCGGGAGTCTCGTTCGGCGCCGGCATCATCTTCAGGTAGGCCACGCCGTTGGGGTCGAACATGTTGGTCGGAATGATTCCGCCGGCAATGCTGCCGCCGAGCGCCGGGCAACCACCGTTAGCCGGATTGGCGCACGGTACGTTGAATCCCTGGCTCCAGCCGGACGGCACGACCAGGCTGCTCAGATACGCGGGCGAGAAGTTGCCGCCCTTCATCTGGTCCGTCGGTACGAAATACTGAATCAGCGAGCCGGCAGGATCCTGCACCATGTACTCGTAGCCGAACCAGAAGAACAACTTGTCGTGGTTGTGATTGAATTTGGTGCCGGGAATGATCACCGGGCCGCCGATATTGCCGCCAGGGTAATAGTAGTGCGAAGCCGTGATCGTGTTCCCGATGCTCTTCTGGTAAGAGTCCTCGGCGTTGAAGATGGAGTTGCGCGCGAAGAAGTATCCTTCACCGTGGAAATCCTTGCCGCCGCTCTTGGTGATCGCCTGGAAGATAACCGGGCCCTTGGCGTATTCAGCGCCGTAGCTGGACTGCATCATCTTCACCTCGGAAACCATTTCCGGGTTGATGTTGGCAATCTGGGTGCCCATGTTATTGTCGAGCAGGTCGGCGCCATCCAGCAAATAGGCCATACTGCCGTGGGGAATGAGCCCATTGGACGAATAGTTGCCGGCCGGTCCCGTGTTGCTGCCGGTGACGTGATCGGAGCCGTTGAACGACGCGTTCGCGCTGAGGCCGCCGTTGGTGCCCATGCCCGGCATGATCTTCATCAGTTCGCCGGCATCGCGGCCGGAGAGTGTGAATTCATCCACCATGGTCTGGTTGAGCGTGGTGCTGACCGCGCCGGTATCCACCGGGGCGACCGATGCGCCTTCCGCCACAACCTCGACCGCTTCTTTCACATCGCCGATTTTCAGCGAAATGTTGGGCAGCGTGCGCGAGTCGCCCTGCGTAAGCACGACTCCCTTAACTTCCCAGGGTGTGAAGCCGGGAGCAGTCACTCTTACCGTATACTGTCCGGCGGGGGCTGCCTGGATGTCGAAGAAGCCGTCTCCGTTGGTGACGGCGCGGCGAATGTCGCCGCTGGCTTCGTTAATCATCTCCACCTGAGCGCCCACAACCGCGGCCCCGCTGGAGTCCGCTGCTGTTCCGCTCAACGACGCAGTGAGTTTCTGGCCGTAGAGGCTGCTTGCGGAAAATAGGATGACCAGCGCCATGAGAAGCACGCTGGCGAAATAATGGCTGACACTGCCGGGCTTTGCGCCGGCCGGGACGAACCGTAGGAAATGTCTCTGCATGGTATCTCCGGACTTACTGAGTCCTTTTCAAAACCAAGAGTGTGCGAGTCCGGGATTCGACTGCTGAAAAAGCGGTGTATCCCTGGCCAAGCTTGCGAACAGGCGTTCGGGGCTGGGCGATGAGAAACTCGCGAAGCGATCTATACCTCTTGGTGTGAATATTAATGCGCACTTCTAATCTGTTCAAGTGGGTTCGAGCGTGACAACGGGCTACGCTGATCCACGTTTAACGTTACGAAATATGAGTTTTCAGCAACCTGGCGGGCAGCGGCACCACGTCAGGCAGGGTGGGTTACACACAGGGTTACGTGGCTTCGGCGCGCCTAAAGCACCCAGGACTACCCCTGGTATCAATGCCCGCACCACAACGGATGTAAGCGGTATCAATGTTACGCCGACTGTGATAGTATGCCAGTGAATTCCACAGTGGCAACGTTTCCATCTGTAGAGCGCAACGCCGAGCGGCAGGAGCTGGAGCACGTCCTGTCGTCAGGCATCGTGGACCCGGAGTCCAATCCCGGCAAACTGCTCAGGTATCTGTGCGAGAAGTACTTCGAGGGCGCCGCCGCGGACCTGAAAGAGCGCAACATTGCGATGGACGTGTTCCATCGCATGGCCAGCTTCGACAAGCGGTCCGATTCCATTGTTCGCGTTGAGGCATACCGTCTTCGGAAGCGGCTCGCCGAGTTTTACGCCGGACCCGGGCGCGACCGTCCCCTGCGTATCGTTCTCCCGATTGGACACTACGCACCCGTTATAGAAGCGCGTGCGCACTCGAGCGCCGATGCGGGAGTGGAACCGCCGGAAGAAGAACAGGCAGCTCCGGCTCCGGTCGAACACCCAGGCCCGGCCACGATGCGCCCTCCGGCATTTGACCGGCGGAAATGGGTCCGCATCGGCTTAGCCGCAGTTTCTGTTCTGGCGGCGGCCCTCGCGGTAACCTGGTTCATTCGCGCGCGGCATGCCATCGCGTCCCGGACAACAGCGCCCTCCGTCAACGTGCGCGCCGACCGGTTGCCCGCGCCGGTTGCCGCCGAGGGTGACGAGATCCGCATCCTTCCCGGATACGCCAAGCCGCGCTATGTCGACCGGCTTGGCCGCGTATGGCTTGGGGATAAGTACTTCCAAGGAGGGGACATGTTCGACGCCGGCCCGAACTCGATCGGGCGGGCCTTCGATCCGGTATTGTTCGAAAGCCGCCGTGACGGGCTCGCGTTCTCCTACGACATTCCCGCAAAGCCGGGTAAATATGAGCTCAGGCTTTATTTCAGCGAATTCCATTTCGGCACCCGGATGAGCCCGGTGGGGGGTGAGACCAGCCGGCTGATGGAAGTGTTTCTGAACGGCGCAACGATCCTGCATGCGTTCGACGTCTTTTCGGAGGCCGCCGGCAGCGAGACAGCGCATATTCGCGCGTTCCGCGATGTGACTCCCGCCAAAGACGGAATGGTACACATCCGGTTCATGGGGCTGTACGACCGCGCCTTCGTCAATGCCATCGAACTGACGCCGCAACCGGACAAGAGCATCCGGCCCATTCGCATGGTCGCGCGTCTTTCGCCGTTCGTCGATAAACAAGGGGCGGTCTGGGCGCCGGACGATTACGTACGGGGCGGGCAGCTTCTCAGTCGGGATGAGCTGGTCTCCGGCGCCGTCGATCCCGAACTGTACGAGGGGGAGCGCTTCGGAAGTTTCAACTACGCGATACCCGTTCCGGCGGGGCACTACATGGTCACGCTGTATTTTCACGAGGCCTACTTCCAGCAGCCGGGCTTGCGCGTCTTCAACGTCTTCACAGACGGCCAAACGCTGCTCCGCAATTTCGACATCCTGCGCGAGGGCGGCGGCAGATTGAGCCCGGTCACTCGCACATTCCACAATCTGGCGCCGAACGCCCAGGGCGTCATCGATCTCTCCTTCGTTCCGGTAGTGAACTACGCCCTCATTAACGCCATCGAAGTTGTCAGTGAATAGGCTTGCGACATCGTTACCGAGCGAGACGTCGTTGAGCCCGCGAAGCTTCGCCTCCGTGGGGCAGACGATCGGTCTATGTCGTCTGCCGGTTCGAGTGCCCGCGCATGGCAGACGACAAAACCCGATCGTCTGCCCCACAGGGTCGTTACCGAGCCGTGACCGTAAGGGAGCGGTAACGAAACTTGCAGCCGGCCTCGTAGCGGCCCTCGCCGTCCTCACGTTCGCTGCTGAAACCGTTTCCCCAATCCGCTTTGAGGACCTCGCCGAGCGCGCCGGCGTCCGCTTCGTAACCATCAATTCAGCCACCCCACAGAAGTATCAGCCCGAAGCGATGGTGGCGGGCGTCGCGGTATTCGATTATGACGGAGACGGCTATCCCGACCTTTACTTCGTCAACGGCGGCGGCATGCCCTCGCTCACGCGCGACGACCCGAAGTTCAGCAACCGGCTCTTTCATAACAACGGCAACCTGACCTTCACCGATGTGACCGATCGGGCCGGCGTGGCTGGTTCCGGCTATGGCATGGGCGTGGCCATCGGCGACTACGACAACGATGGCCGCCCGGATATCTTTCTGGCAAGCCTGACCGGCAATCAGTTACTCCACAACAACGGCGACGGCACATTCACCGACGTTACTGCGCATGCGGGAGTGGGCGGGGGAACCTTCGCCGGCCGCAAAATGTGGTCGGTATCGGCCGCCTGGCTGGACTACAACAAGGACGGGCTGCTGGATCTGTTTGTATCCAACTATTGCCAGTGGCGGCCGGGCGCCGATCCGGAGTGCCGTGTCAACGGCCAGCGCATCTATTGCAGCCCGCGCTACTACAAGCCGCTTCCGAACACGCTGTATCGCAACAACGGCGACGGCACGTTCACCGATGTATCGGTTGAGACCGGCATTGCGCAGCATCCGGGACGTGGCATGGGCGTTACCGTGGCCGATTACGATGGCGATGGCTACCCCGACATCTTCGTCGCCAACGACGCTTCGCCCAATCAACTGTTCCACAATATCGGCGGAAAACGTTTTGAGGAAGTCGCGGGCGACCAGATGACCGCGTTCGCGGAAGACGGCAAACTCATCTCCGGTATGGGCGTGAATTTCGGCGACGTTTTCAACACCGGCCGGCCGGCAATCTGGGAGACGGCCCTCGAACACCAGACCTTTCCGTTGTTCGTCAACTCCGGACAGGGATTCTTCGAGGACGGCACAGCGCGCGCAGGACTCAGCGGCACCTCCGAAATGGCGGGCTGGTCGAACGCTATCGCGGACCTCGACAACGATGGCTGGAAGGACCTGATCGTCGCCCGCTCCAACGTAACCGATAATGTCGCGCTGTTTTCACGGCGCACTTATGCGGAGCCGAACGCCGTGTTCCGCAATCTCGGCAACGGGCGCTTTCAGAACGTAAGCGCGGACGCGGGCCCCGACTTTCAGATCCCCGCCGTGCACCGCGGACTCGCGCTCGGCGATCTCGACAACGATGGCCGGCTCGATGTCGTAGTCTCTGTGCTGAACGGCTCCGCGGAAGTGTTTCACAACGTCACCGCCAACGGAAATCACTGGCTTATTCTGCAATTGAACGGGACGAAGAGCAACCGCATGGGGATTGGAGCACGCATCCGGCTCACGGCCGCCGGCGGATCGGTGCAATACGGCTATGCGACCACCAGCACCGGGTATGCCTCGTCGAGCGATCCCCGCGTGCACTTCGGCCTGGGTGCGGAGGCGTCGGCGCGCGAAATCGAGATCCTGTGGCCGAGCGGAATCAGACAGGTGTTGCGGAATGTCGCAGCGGACCGCGTGGTGGCGGTCACCGAGAAGGCCGACTGACCTCCACCGGCTCCTGCTCGGCGCGCAGCCGATCCCATTCGGCTTTTTCTCTGCGCGCATCGGCATCTCTGCCGGCACGCCGGTAGGCCTGCTCCAGATAGAAGTGGGTGCGCGCAGCCCGCGGCGCCATCTTCTCTCCGCGTTCGAGCGCCGCGATCGCTTCGGCGGTACGGCCGGCGCTCAACTCAGCGCGGCCAAGCGTCACGTGGCAAAGCGGGTCCGCCGGATCGAGGCGCACCGCTTGCTCGGCCATTTGCACCGCCGCGGCGGAATCGCCGTTCTTGCTGAGCAGCAGCGACAGTTGCACGCGGGCCAGCACGTGGTCGGGCGAGATGCTCAGCTCTTTCCGAAACTCCTTCTCCGCGGCATCGGGATCGTGATCGAGCAGGAACACGCCGTTCATGTAATGCACGCCCGGATCGTTTGGAAACTGCGCAACCAGGCGCTCGAACAAGGGTGCGGCTTCATCGGCGCGCTCGGCGAGAAACGCCCAGGCGGCTTTGCCGGCCAGATCCACCAATGGCCGGTGATCCGGATAATGCAGGTTCAGAACGCTCAGGCCCAGGACTTCGTTCACAGCGGGGGACTGAATGCCGCTTCTTGCCAGCGGACGCAGTTGCTCGAGCGCCTGCGGGAACTCGGAATTGCGCAGGTAGATCAGCGCCGCGCGCCGGCGAACCTCGGAGATGAAGGCCGGATTGTCGGCCAGGCCGATCGACTCGCCCTTCAGGATGTCCGTGAGCGCCTCGCGGTAATCTCCCAGCTCGTATTCGCACATTCCGAGGAAGGCCACCGGCGTTCCCTTCCCCGGCGCCAGCGCAATGCCATGGCGGAACGAATCGCGCGCTTCCCGAAAACGGCCGAGCTGAAACAGCGCGGTCCCACGATACAGCCAGCCTTCGGCCCAGTTCGGCCGCAGCGCCAGCGCCTGTCGATACAGCTCGGCGGCCTGTTCCGGATGGCTGTCGAGTGCATCGGAAGCGCGGCGCGCAAGGTCATCGAAGCCGGCGTTCTGCGCGGCCAGCGTAACTGCGCAAGCGATCGACAAAAGCACAGCCCGGAAGGCAGTGTGGCGCAGACGATCGTTTTTTGTCGTCTGCGATTGCCGACAGGACGCCGGCAGGCCACAAACACCGATGGCCTGCCCCACAGGGAGTGTGTCGCAAACGACCGACAACCTTCCGGACCACAGACGCATGCATCACACCCGCAGCGGATTCGCCCCGGCCGGCTCCTCCCACGCGTACGTGAGTTTCTCCTGGCCGAATCGCCACGACCGCGGCGCCGTAGTGTGCAGCCAATCGAGCGGTTCCGCGTGCCCGGAGCCGCCGGACAGGGCCAGTTGCATTGCCGAGCGGAAGGCCGCTTTCTGCGCGGGCTCGATGGTCCTCGGATCCACGGAGATGAACAGTGCGGCGCCGCTGCGGGCCACCAGATCGAGGTAGCGATGGTCGAGATCCCAGGGCGTTGCCGCGGTATGCGCAGCGCAGTCGGGATCGCTGATGAAGAATGTCCCGTGCTGCGGCAGACGGAAGGCGAGCGTGTTGACGCCCATGCGGCGGGTCCGCTCCCAGACTCGGCCCGATGTGTCGTCGCCCGTCCGCTGGACTTCGAACAGCCCGGCGCCGAGATGGCCCACCGTGTTGCACCCCAGCAGCACGGCATCGCCCGCGGCAGTGCGCAGGGTTCGGTAGAGGCGCAGGATAATCTCGGCGTTCGTGAGCGATCGGTCGTTGAAGTGCCAGCCGCCGTCGGTCAGCTCGGCGCCCATCTCGAAGCCCCAGCGCCCGAACACGTCCCAGGTCGAGAAATCGTGTTTGATCAGGTCGAAGCCCCACGAATGGACGCGAGCGACATCGTCGTGAATGAAAGCGAGGTTCTCGGCGAGGGTCAGATCGAGTGGCTTCTCCGGCACGGTGCACGGACCCTGGCGCAGACGCTTCGGATTGTCCACCTGCGTCAACGCCGTGGGACGCATCCAGATGCCGGGGCGAACGCCCAGTTTCTTCACGGCTGCGGCCAGGTCCGGCATGTCGGGGAACCGGTGCGGATCGCCCCGATCCCACGGACCTCCCGGACACGCCGAGCCGAGGTCGGGCCCCCATCCGGCATCGATCACGCAGTACGCACGCGTCGAGTGGCCCGCTGCCAGATCGGCGAGAAAGCCCGCATCGCGCAGAATCGCATTCGCGTCGAAGTTGCGGCCGTAGGCGTAATACCAGTTGTTGTTGCCGCAGACCGGCGCCGCGGGCAGCCGTGGATCGGGGCTGAGTAGGCGGCAGAAACGCGTCAGGGACGCGAGCGGACTCTCGTTCTCCTGAGAGGCCAGCGATACCACCGATGCCGCCGCAATCTCCCGGTCGCCGGGCACGGACGGGCTACCGCCGTTGCGAAAGTCGAGCCAGAGAGACACGCCGGCTCCGTCCACTGTCCAGAAGCACATCGCCGCAGGCTGGGTCTTCACGCCCAGCATCGAGGTCCTTCCGCTGGCCGCCTGATGCGCCGCGAAATACCAGGGCATCACGCGCTCGGGCTGCAAGAAGCGCCACTGAAGATCGCCATAGCCGCGCTCCCAGTGGTCGCCCAGCAGGAGCGCGTCTTCGGGAAGCGTCATTTCCCAGCGAAGCACGACGCGGCTCAGCGGCCCGCCTGGGCACGCGACCCGGATGTCGTGGCCCGCGGTCGAGGCGCTCACCGTGACGGCGGTCCCGCGCGAACTGAAACGGGAGCCGCGACGGTCTGCGATGATCAGTCCGCTGCCCTCGTTGACCAGGACTCGCGCGGGCAGGTCAGGCAGCGCGATCAGGGGGGAGTTCACGTCCGCCCGAAGCGCGGACCCGATGAGAAGCGAGCCGGCGCCCAGCTTCAGTTTGTCGGAGAGGAAAGCGCGGCGCGACGAGGCGCCAGGCTCATTGCTCATTTGTTTCTCTTCATGAACAGCGCGATGGCTTCAATTTCAATGAGCAGCTCCGGCCGGCAGAGAATTGCCTGAATGCCGGTCGATGCGGGTAGCGGATCCAGCCCCTGCTCTTGATAGAACGCCGTCCGCTCCTCGTTGAAGACCGCGTAATCGCGATCGATATCGCGCAGGTAGCACGTGGTTCGCACGATATCGTGCCAGGTCGCCCCCTCGCTCGCCAGCAGTCCCGTGATGTTATTCAGGGTGCGCTTCATCTGCGCGCGAAAATCGCCGATGTGTACGCTCTCGCCGCGTTCATCAATGCTGGCGGTGCCGGAAATCAGCAGCACCACGACGTTGCCGAACTCCAGTCGGAGTCCACGGGAAAACGAGCTCGGCTTTGCATAATGATCGGCCTCGTTCAGGACTTCGGCGTTCGAAATCCTCGTTTTGGCGATGACGCCGTTAGCCGAGATAGCCGTAAGTATTTCTTGTGTTATTGACATGCAATTATCGGAATGAGCCGGGGCCGGCGCTGCGCTGCTCATCGGAGAGCTTGTCGACGATCTGCCGTTCGCGGGCGCCGTCGGCGGTCCGGCGCAACTGGAAATACAGGGCCGCCAGCTCCACATGAGCCTCCAGCCAGTCCGGCCGGGCCTTTACGGCCTGCTCCAGATCCGCTGCGGCGGCCGCCAGATCGGGTTGCGCCTGCGATTTTTCGACCAGCGCCATCGCGTAACGAGCCGTAGCCGACCCGGGATCGAGTTCCAGGGCACGCTTCAAAGTTACCCGGGCGGCAGCGAGGTCGCGGATGAAATACTGATCGCTGCCGAGGCCGAGCCACGCATTAAAATCCTTCGGATTTTGTTCAACAGCTTTATGGAATGCTTCGATGGCGCCTTTATAATCGGCGTTCTTTTCGCGCGCCTGGGCCAGCGCCGTTTGCGCCCCCGGCAGAGACGGGTCAAGCCGGACGGCGGCCTCGAGGTCGTCGCGGGCCCGGATCGATTCATTCATGCGCAGCAGAGTCTGGCCGCTCAGCAGCCACGCCTCGGCGGAGTTCCGCTGCTTCGCCACTTTCTCGGTCAGGTCCGCCCCTTCGCGCAGGCGGCCGCTGGCGATGAGCGCCGATCCGAATACCCAGCAGAAATCGAGATCGCCGCTGGCCGATTCGGCCCTCGGAGCCAGGAGTGCCAGCGCGCTGCCGCTTTCACCCTCGGCAAGGTAACTCGCGCCCAGCAACGTGGCCACGCGAAGATCGGTGGGATCGGCGCGCCAGAGTTCCTCGAATTGCCGCGACGCGTTGCCCGCATCGCCCTTCTTGTAGTACGCCAGCGCGAGATAGAACTGAATTTGCCGGTTCTGCGGATCGAGAGCGAGCCCCGATTTGTAGCTCGAGACTGCCTCGTCGAACTTGCCGAGCTGCACCAGGGCGATGCCGAGGTTCATCCATGCCGGCGTAACGCCCGGATTCAGCTTCAACACGTGGTGATATCCATCGACGGCAGCCGCGAAATCGCCGCGCTGTTGCGCACTGAGGGCTTCGTCGAAGAACTGCTTCGGATCCGTCGTCTGCGCCGCGAGGACAGAACACAGCAGCAACAACGTGAAGTAGTGGGGCAGGCGATCGGTGTGGGGCAGACCATCGGTTTTTGTGGTCTGCCTGCGTTCTTTATTCACGGCTGTTCGATGCCCGCGCCTTGTAGCTCGCAATCCGCACATCCAGGGCCGCGGCCAGATCGCGCGCGCCAGTGCTGTTGGCCAGATCGCGGGCCTTCGTTGCCGAGTCGATCGCTTCGTTCATGTGCCCTGTGTCTGCGTACATGGCCGCCAGATAACTGAGAATCTCCGGCTCACGCGAGTTCGAAAGCACCACGGCGCGCTCCATGTGCGGTATCGCTTCCGTGAACCTTCGTTGTTGCGCCAGCACGCGACCGAGGTTGTACTGATACTGCATGGAATCCGGATTTGCCGCCACCGCAAACTCGAGGTTCCGGGTCGCTTCGTCCAGTTCTCCCATCCGCGAAAGCGCCAGGCCGAGGGTGTTGTGCGCATCCGGCAACTTGTTGTCGATCTCTAACGCCTTCCGGCAATGCTCGACGGCTTCCGGCAGCCGGCCCTTCTGGTAAAGCGCGGCGCCCAGATTCGCCTGGGCGGGCGCATCGCTTCCATCGATGCCCAGACCTGTGGAGTAAGCCGTGATCGCCTCATCCAGGTTGCCGCGCAGGAGCAGATCGCGCCCCAGGCTGGTGTACGCAGGGGCATGCTCGGGCGCAATTTCGATAGCTTTCCGATACTCCGCGATCGCCTCGTCGATGAGACCGCCATGGTCGAGCGCCGCGCCCAGGTTCACGCGCGCCCGCTCGTCCTCAGGGTCGAGTTCCACCGCCTTACGCCACTCCGGAAGCGACTCGGCGATCTTTCCGTTGGTCATCAGGTCAAGAGCGACGTCGAACACTCGATAGAACTCCGACGCCGGGATCTCCAGCTTCGCGAATTCATCCGGAGATATGTTCACGAATTCCGGGATATTCGCGGCGCGGTTGGCGGCCTGCGTGTTCTCGATCAGAATGGGCGGGCTGTCGTTTCCATCCGCGTCCAGATGCGTCAGGTACAACTGCGTGTAAGGCGAACGCGCTTTCGACGAAAACACCATCCACCTGCCGTTGGGCGAGAAGCTGTGCCACGAATTCATCAGCGACGTGTTGCACTTCATCAGGCGCGACTCGCCGCCCTCGAACGGCACGATGTAAAGATGACTGTCAGGGCGCATCAACTGGCCGTTCTTACAACGCACGTAGACGATCCAGCGCCCATCCGGCGTGATCTTCGGGAAGTTATTGCTCATGCCGTTGTTGGCGGCGCCGGCAATCGGCTCGGGCGTGCCGCCGCGGCCCTCGTTGAAGGGAATGCGGTAAAGGTTGTACTGGATCTGCGTTTCGCGCGGATCGTTGGCAAACAGCGCCGGCGGCGCTCCCGGCGGGAAAGCGGTCTTTGCCTCGGCCCTTGCGAAAACGATCCATTTGCCATCGCGCGACCACACCCCGTCGGTCTGCACATAGCGCGGGTCGTCAGCGCCGGGCAGAGGCTGCGTGGCGCCCGTCGCCACGTCGCGCCATGCCAGAACTCCGCGCGTCGGGAAGAAGACCTGGCCGAAGCGGTAGTCCTTATAGACGGTGAAATAATACTTTTCCTCGAGGCCGTAGGCGCGATTGAGGGCCATCGGGTCGCGCTCGTCCATAGTGGTGAGGACGTATCTTCCGTCGGGCGACACCTGCGACATGAAGGCGGCGCGCAGCTTCCTGCCGGTCTGGCTGGTTCTGGCTGCGTTCCACTTGAAGACGTCGCGCGTGTTGATGACGGTGTCACGGCGCAGCGGAACGACGGAGTACAGCGACTTGTCATTCATGGGGCCATCCACGTCGATGCCGATCTTCTTACCGTCGGCGGAGAAGGAGTGGCAGTTGGCGCAGGTTGGCAGGCCTTCCATTACCGTCCGGCTCTGCTTTTCCGCGATGTCGCGCAGCCGCCACTTGATCAGCCGGATCGCCTCTTTCGGCAGGATCCCGAGCTGTCCATTCGTCTGCGCGGGAATCAGCGGCACGTCGCGATAGAAAACAGGAGCGCCTACGGGGTCCGCCGACGTTCGGAATACGGACTGGCCGGAGGAGACCTGATGCATTCCCTGTTCGTCGGAGTAGCCGGTGATGGTGACGGTCGCCTCGCGTTCGCGCGAGCGGGCTTTGATGGTCCGCCAGGTCTCGGCATCGGGCGTCCAGATATGACCGGCGGCCTCCTCCGGCGTGAGGGTCGGAAGCTCGTTGAGCGGCGCGATACAGCGCTGGTCGATCTCCCCCACCTTCATTCGGCTGCCCGAAGTCTTCACCTCAACGCTCGTCGATCCGTCTGCAAAGGCGACCAGAACGCGCCACAGGACGGCATCGTTGGCCGCGTCGCGCCAGCGGAACGCAATGGGCGGC
Organism: uncultured Acidobacteriota bacterium; assembly: GCA_963780655.1. Classification (GTDB taxonomy): domain Bacteria; phylum Acidobacteriota; class Terriglobia; order Bryobacterales; family Bryobacteraceae; genus CAWACP01. The sequence goes on from CAWACP010000006.1 coordinate 494,296, forward strand.
AGTTCCGGCGGGAGGACGGCGGCACGAGGCGGATAGTCTATGGTTATGGCGGCGCCCGGCGCGGAATCGGATGAGCGTTGAGCGCCGAGCTTTGCGACAAGGGCCGTGCCGAGCAGGAACACCACGCCCCAGGAGAGCGCGCGGAAGTAAGGAGATTTCACTGCGGAAAATTACCTTGGTATAGGTTAGGTTATCACCATGCGGACGAGAACGCCCGCTCTACTGGGTATCCGCAACGATCTTCGATTCCGCCTTGAAACGGTGATAGTCGGTGAACTCCACCCGGTTCAGATAATGCGCATGAGGTCCGGATCGCTGAAGCTCGTCGATGATCGTGACGCTGCGCCGCGGGCATAGGCAAGCTTCGCCGCCCAGATCGACACTGCCATATTCCACCGCCGTGTCGTCGCGCTGGATCGGAAAATCTCGCGGCAGATCCACGGCCTGCTGGGTGAGGCGCGTTATGGCGCCCGAAACCGGGTCGATGGACACCTCGCCCCGATAGCCCGCCCGGCGATGGAGTTCCAAATGGCGTTCTGGCCACCTCCCGCGATCGCCCGCCCAGAAAACAGTGAACCGCGAATCGGGTTCGGGAACCGAGTATCCGAATACCGCGACGCGCCTGCCATCCAGCATCTCCCAGCGCAGCCACGCAAACTTCGTTGTCGGCGCAATAAATAATCCTGCGAGAATGCTTCCGAACTCGCCGGAAGTCAGCAGCTTCGTTCGCTCATTCTGGCGCGGCAGCATTCCGCCGCGCGCCACGGTGGTGAGCGAGTGGATACGAAACGACTCGGTTCCGTCGCGCACGGTCAACTCGCCGGCGGTGATGTCGCGAAGATGGAGATCCCCGCGCTGATGAGGATTATCCGGCAGCGGAGCGTCGTCGAAGCGCCGGGTGATCTGGGTGCAGACCAGGTTCGGAAGAACTTTGATGTATTGCAGAACGTATTTCTCCGCTTGCTCAACCATCGCCCGCTGCTCGGCCGCGCGGGGAACCGGACCGGGCGCGATCGCATCGCCGGTCGGATCGAGAAACGCGCTTTCATCCGCGATCAGGCCGAGCGCCTCGATGGTTTTCGCGCCGGCGCCACGCTCGAGCAGAGACAGCGATGCGCCGGAGAGACGCTCCTCCAACTGCAGGCGGCCGATGTCAGCGGCTACCCCGGCGTCCGCGGTATGGCCACACCGCGCCGAATCCAGCATCTCCGCGAGTTGTTGAACAGTAACCCGCGAACCGGCGCATAAAGGCAGCGCAAGCGCTACGCACAGAAAGCGTTTCATGCGACCTTTTGTCCGTATCGTATCGCATGGGAATGCAGGCGAAAACGCCTGCTCCACCACGGTGCATCAGTTCCCAGCAACAGTGGAGCAGGCCTTTGGCCTGCGCGGTTACTTTTTCAGCACAGTGTAGCCATCTCACCCGGCCGGCGTGGGATCGCATCCAGCAGCATGCGGGTGTACGGATGTTGTGGCCGCTCGAAAAGCATCTCCACGGGCTGGTTTTCGACGATGTGGCCGTCCGACAGCACGGCGATACGGTCGCACACGGACGAGAGCGCCAGCAGATCGTGCGAGATGAACAGCGCGCCCATGTTCGCCTCGCGGCTGAACTCGCGCAGCAGGCGCAGCAACTCGGCTTGCACGATCACGTCCAGCGCGCTGGTCGGCTCATCGGCGATCAGAAGGGCGGGGCCGTGCAGAAGGCTCATGGCGATCAGAACGCGCTGGGCCTGCCCTACGCTGAGCTGGCGCGGATACCGGCGCAGGAACTCGTCGTCGGTCGCGAGGCCGAGGCGCTCGAACAAGCTGCCGGCGCGCGTCTTCCAGCCATCGCCTTTCTCATGCGCCGACCACGCTTCCGCCATCTGCGTGCCCACCCGCAACGCCGGATTCAGGCTGCTGGCGGCGCTCTGCAGCACGAAGGCGATGTGCCTGCCGCGAATGCGTCGCATCTCCCGTTCGCTCAGCCTCGTGAGTTCCTCGCCGCGGAACCGAATGGATCCTTTCGTCCGACCGCCGCGCCAGGCCAGCAGCCGCAGTATCGCCAGCGCGACCGTGCTCTTGCCCGAGCCACTCGGGCCGGCCAGACCCACGATCTCTCCTTCGTGCACCGCCAGCGCAAGGTCGTGCAGAACCGGCGGCCGGTCCGCGTAGGCCGCCGATATCCGGCACTCCAGCAGCGGCTCGCTCATGGACTCACCGCAAGCTGATCGGCGTTCCAGAAGACCTGCGGCCAGATAAGCGCCGGCGCCGCATTGCGCAGCTTCGCCGAGATGCTGCACATCGCATCCGGGTGCACCAGAAAAATGAACGGAACCTGTTCGTGGACAATCTGTTGCACCCTGTCCCACGCGGCCTTCCTTGCTTTGTCGTCAGTAGCCGACGCCTGCGCGCGCATCAACCTGTCCACCTCCGCCTCCCACGGCGTAGCCGGTTTCGCCTGGCCGGGATTCCACTGGTGCTGCGGCCCGGAGCTGAGCCACACATTCATCTGATCGCTCGGGTCGACGCTTGCCGACAACGGCAGCAGGCACGCGTCGTAATCCAGCGTCTTCGTCATGCGCTCAATCAGAGATGGGAAATCCAGCATGACCACGCGCACGCGAATGCCGATGTCCGCAAGATCCTGCTGGATCATGGCCAGAATGCGCTCGTGAAGCCGGTTCCCCGAGTTGGTCACGATGGAGAATTCAACGGCATTGCCCGCGCGATCGCGCAACACACCGCCGTCTCTGCGGAAGCCGTCCTCGGCGAGCAAAGCGAGGGCCTGTCCGGGCGAGTGCGGGTCCGGCCTCAAACTGGCGTTGAACCATACGCGGTTCGACGGCGACACGGGTCCGGCAGCCGGCTGCGCGTGCCCGCGGTACACCACGCGGCAGATCGCCTCACGGTCAACCGCATAGGAAATGGCGCGCCGGAACGCCGTGGACGCGAACCAGGCCTTGTGCACCGCGGCGATAGGAGCCGCGGGCGCCTGGTTGAACCAGAGCTGGACCCAATCGAGTGAGGCGCCGGAATCGTGAACCCCGCCGGGTGACTCGCGCTCCATCAACTCGTACAACTCGGGATCGAGCTTGCCGATGAACTGAATGCGGCCACGCCGGAACCACAGCGCTTCCAGATCGCGATTCTGCTGGATATCGAGCCGCACCGTGGAGACATAGGGGAGCGGGCGGCCGGATGCGTCGTGCTTCCAGTAATGCTCGTTCCGCCGTAACAGTACATAGTCGCCGGCCTTGTAATCGGCTACGAAAAACGGCCCGGCCACCGGAGCCTGGCCCTTCGTCGGACGCCTGCTCTGGATAGCCATCTGATCGAACTGCAGCGCCAGAGCGGACACCCGCGCGGGGAACCGGATGGAGACGGCATCGGGCGCGGTCACGTGGGTTTCGATATCGCCGGGACCTGATCGGAACGTATCGCCGACAGGCGAATGTAGCGCGGGATCGAACACGCGGCGCATTGTCCACGCGACGTCGTCCGCGGTCAGCGGCGTGCCGTCGGAGAACTTCAGATCGGGGCGAAGCTTGAAATCGATGCGCCGGCCGTTGTCGGAGATGCGCCACGATGCGGCCAGCGCCGGCTCCAGCTCCTGCGTGGAACGGTTCAGCCGGATCAGCACGCCTCCGGTGAGGTAGCGCAGCGCTTCGGACGACTCATCGTCCACCAGTTGCGGGTCGAATGTGCGCGGGTCCGATCGCAGGCAGAATCGCAGCTCAGCCGCGGGCTGCGCCGAAACAGGCGACAGCAACAGGACAAGCCACGCCAGCAGGGCCTTGGTGGGGCGGGCGCCCTCGCCCGCGCGGGACGCCCTCGTCCCGCTGCCGCGGGCTGAGGCAAGGGATTTCATGCATTCACCTCCCGCCGGGAGAACAGCATGTAGAGGCTCAGGACAATCGCCGAGAGCGCGACGGCGGGCGCCGTCGCCCATGGACGCGTGCCCAGCAGCGAGTAGTCCTGCAGCTCGCGCAGGAGCGCGCCGAGAGACGGCAGCGGCTCGGACACGCCCAGCCCGAGAGCGCCCAGGTTCGCCTCGCTGAGCACGAACAACGGCAACGAAACAAAAAACTGCGCGGCCAGAACGGGCCTCATGCCCGGCGCCACGTGCTTCAGGAACACGCGCGCGCCGGACAAGCCGCAGGCTCTGGCCTGCAGGACGTAATCGGACCCCGCGATAGTCCGCACCCGCGCCCGCACCACCCGGGCCGGCGCCGCCCAGCCCAGCGCCCCGAGCAGCAGAAACGTGATGGCCACCGACATTTCCGGCGACGTGTTCAGCGGCAGCAAGGCGCGCACCGTGAGAATCAGGAACAGCCAGGGCAGGCTGAGAAACAGGTCCGTCCCCCAGAGCGCCGCTTTCTCCAGACGGCCTCCCACCCAGCCCGCCGCGCCACCGACCAGACCCGCGATGCAGGTGGCCAGCAGCGCCGCCGCCGCGGCCAGAAGCAACGATGTGCGCGCTCCGTAAACCAGGCGCGTGAAGCGATTCCGTCCCAGGTCGTCAGCGCCGAGCGGATAATGAACGGAGGGCGCGGCGTCGATATCGTTGCGATGCTGCTGGGCCCAGGAGTCGCGCGTAAGCGCCACCGGAGCGATGCACGCAACCAGCAGACACACCACGACGGCCCACGCGGCCGCATTCAGCGCCTTTGTCAATGCGCCACCTCGGCTGATTCAAGAAGGCGCGCCGGCCCGGCTGCCGCCACCACGACGTCGGTGATGGTATTCGCGCCGATGGTTACGACGGCCAGCAGCACCGTCATGTTCACAAGAATCGGCAGGTCCCTGCTCAGCGCCGCCTGCCACACCAGTTGCCCCAGACCGGGCCGGCTGCAGATAGCTTCGATCGGAATGGCCGCTCCGAGAGCCACCGTGACGGCCATACCGCACACTGCCGCAAGCTCTCCCAACGACGGCGTCATGACGTGCAGGAACAGAATGCGCAGCGGGCCGATGCCGCGTGCCCGCGCTGCCAGCACATGGCCCGCGGCGGCGCCGGACTGCAGCACGCCGTTTAGATATTGGAGGGCGTGAGGCAGAACGGCTGCCGCAACCGCCCATGCCGGGTCGATGTCGAACCACACGCAGGCGAGGGCGATCACGGCCGCCGGCGCCGAGAGCGCCACCGAGCTTCCCACTCCGCACACCAGCGAGCCCACGGGCCGAGGCGAAGCGAGAACAACGACAGCAAGAAGAAACCCGGCCAGCACGCCGCCAACCGCGCCCTCGGTCACCTCCGCCGCGGTCACGCCCGCCCGGTCCCGCAGGAGATCGGAAACAGGCCGTTTGAGCGATGGCGAGTAGCCCAGATCGCCGCGCACGATCCCGGCCAGCCAGTGCGCGTAATAGCGAGGGACGTCGGCGCCGGCCCCGCTCTGGCGGCGCATCTCAGCGCGAGTGGCCTCGCTCAGGCGAGGATCCAGCTCCTCGACACTCGAGCCGAACCCCGGGCCCAGACGTACGAATATCGCGCCGATGAAGCCGGCCAACAGCGCCATCGACACGATCCGTGCCAGCCCGCGGCCAATCAACGCCAGCATCTCTATGAATATCGACGTCTGAGAGGATGTCCTTTACGAATCGCAAGGCATGGGCCGTTCGTACCATAAGATCCGCGCCCCTCCTGGTCGATAAGCAGGTGAGGATGACTGCCGCTCCACTTGCGCCCGTTCCTGCCCTCGACGCCGTCATCTGCAGCCAGGCAATGGTGCAACTGATGGACGTGGTGCGCCGCATCGCGCAGACCAGCGCGACGGTTCTGATCGAAGGGGAGAGCGGCTCGGGCAAAGAGATCGTGGCCAGGTCCATTCACCTCTGCTCTTTGCGCGCCGCACGGCCCTGGGTGGACGTGAGTTGCGCGGCACTCCCGGAGCACCTGATGGAGAGCGAGCTGTTCGGCCATGAGAAGGGCGCGTTCAGCGGCGCGGACGGGGCCAAGCCGGGGCTGTTTGAACTGGCCGACCGAGGCACGCTGTTTCTGGACGAGATCGGCGAACTGCCCCCGCGAATGCAGGTAAAGCTGCTGCGGGTGCTCGATAACGTCCCCTACTACCGGCTGGGCGGCACACGCAAGGTGTCCGTGGATGTCCGCGTGGTGGCGGCTACCAATCAGTGTCTGGCGGACATGGTGGAACAGGGAACGTTCCGCGGGGACCTCTACCACAGGCTCACCCAGATTGGGGTGCGCGTGCCTCCACTCCGCGAGCGCCAGGATGACATTCTGCCCCTGGCCGAGCACTTCCTGAGAAAGCAGAACCCGGCCCTGCGGTTTTCCGAGTCCGCGCGGCGGAGACTTTGCGCCTGGTCGTGGCCCGGCAACGTGCGTGAACTGCGCAATGTGGTTGCCCGCGCGGCTGTGCTGAGCTCCGGTCCCGAGATCGACGCGTTCGATCTTCCGGGCAGCGGGCCCTTCATGTCGAGCGCGCAGATCAGCAGGGCGGAGGGCACCCTGGACGACATGGAACGCCGGATGATCGAGGACGCGCTGGCCAGAAACAGCGGGCATCGTCAGAAGGCAGCCGAGCAACTGGGCATCTCGCGCCGGACGCTCAGCCGGAAACTGCGAGTTTACGCGCTCACCGGCGATATGGAAACCGTGGCGTCCTGATATGAAGCGCCCCACTGAAGAGAGCTACGGGAATAGACGAGCATCGACGCGCCTGCCCGCCGACGGTATGGTGGAGCTGTCGTTCGCCGATCCGCTGCCGGTGACCATATCCGGCCGGCTTCTTGACGTCAGCAGCGGGGGCTTTCGCGCGGCTCACGCGTGCGCCGATATACATACGGGCCTGGAGGTCCGGTTCTCGCACCAGCGCGCGGCCGGAGCAGCCCGGGTGGTCTGGAACCGGATTGTCGAGGGTTGCATGGAATCCGGATTCGCGCTGTCGGACGCGACGAACTTACCGAAGCGGTAGCCACGAAATAGACAGACATCCGATGCAGATCGGCGTGGCGCAGACGATCGTCTTTTGTCGTCTGCGTTTCCGGGATGTGGTTTACAGGCCAAAGCGGCAGGCCACAAACACCGATGGCCTGCCCCACGGGGATCAGGCCATCCATTCAGACCTGCGGCTTCGGCTCGGGGAGATCCACGGCCCGGCACAGCGATTCGAACCCCTGCACGCCATGATGTCCATCGCAGAACGGCTTGTTCTCGGAGAAACCGCAGCGGCAAAGCGAGATAGCAGTGCGCCCGGCCAGACCGTACGCCTTTCCCTCGGCATCGACGAGTTCGAAGTCTCCCTCCACACGAATGGGTCCGTTATTGCGGACAGTGATTCTGGTTGCGGCCATGTAGCGATCCTAGCAGACCAAAAAACAGGACCGTCTCTGTTTGCCGGCAGCGGGATGTCCGATATAATGTCTGCCTCCATGCGTGTTCCGTGGCTCGTTTGCGCGCTTCCGGCGTGTTTCGCAGCCGCCGCTGCGCCGGCCGGACCTCCGGCCCTGGAGCAGATCCGCGCGGGTATCGGCCAGGACCTCTCACGGCTCCCCGACTATACCTGCTCTGAAACAATACGCCGGTCGCGCCGCAACATCCGCCTGCGGAGGTTCCGCGACCACGACACGGTTCGGCTGGAAGTCGCTTATATCGGCGGCCGGGAGCTGTTCGCCTATCCAGGCGCCGACGAGATCGCCGAGCCTGAGGTCAGCCGCCTGGTACCCGACGGGCCGATTGGCGACGGGCACTTCGCTCTTCTCGTGAGAAGCATCTTCTTCAACGCCGCCGCGCGTTTCACGTTTCAGGGCGAAACGGCCTGGCAGGGCCGCCGCGCGCTGAAGTTCGATTACGCCGTGCCGCTTGCCTCGAGCAATTACCGGCTGCGGGTACCGCACAAAGAAGCGGCCGTGGCCTATCATGGCTGTATTTATGCCGATGCCCTCACGTTCGAGTTGATGCGTCTGGAAACCGTGGCCGACCGGATTCCACGTGCGCTCGGCATCAACGCCGCCTCATCCGCAACAGACTACGCCAGCGTGACCATCGGCGGAACCGCTTTCCTTCTTCCGCAAACCACTATTCTCGACATGACCGACGCGGGCGGCAATGAGACACGGAACGTGACGGGATTTCACAGTTGCCATCAGTTCAAGGGCGAATCCGTACTCTCGTTCAACGATCCGCCGGACACGGCCGCCGCGCCCGTTCCCCGCAAAATCGTCGCTCTCGAACTTCCTCGGGACTTTTCGGCACAGCTTTCGTTGCTCACGCCTCTCGATTCCAAAACCGCGGCGGTGGGCGATGCCGTCGATTTCGAGCTGGTTCGCGATCTCAAACATGGCCGGCGGCTGATTGCGCCAAAGCACGCCGTATTTCACGGCCGGATTATCAGTCTGTCCGGCGACGACGGCATGTTCGCAATCGGCTTCCGCGTCTATTCCATCCAGTTCGACGATTTCCGCGCCGATCTTAGCGCGCGTAACAATGCGTTTTCGCTCGACGGGACGGGTTCCCACATCAGGAAAACCGCGTTGCGGGCATGATCACTGTATTCACCGATCACCTTCGCTGGCCGAAAGGCTTCCAACTCGGGCTGCACAGCCGCCAGGACTGACCGCGCAGGCCAAAGGCCTGCTCCACTGCTGCCGTAACGGTTGAGGCACCCTGGTGGAGCAGGCGTTTGCGCCTGCATGGGCCGCCTGACCCGGCCGGCTCCCGCATCGGTACACTGGGAGGGAAGCCGCACAAACGTAAGAGGCAGGAGAGCGAATTGCTTCAATTTTTTCTCGATTCCGACCGAAACCTCCTCGAGGACTCGTTTCGGTTCGCCCAGCACCAGGTCCGGGAGCTGATTCAGAAATACCCGGATTACTACCCCATGTACACGAAGAACGGGCGCTGGAAACATGAAGGACCCGCCTGGACTCACTGGTGCGACGGCTTTCTGCCCGGCATGATGTGGATCTTCGACAAGCGCGCCGAACAGAATGGCGCCGCGTCCTTCTGGCGGGAGCAGGCCATCCGCTACACCAGGCCGCTCGAAGCGCGCAAGCATGACAATCAGGTCCACGATCACGGGTTCCTCTTCCTCAGCACTTACCACCGCTGGTACAAGCTGACCAGAGAGCCGCATCTCAACGACGTGGTGATCGAGGCCGGCCGGACGCTGGCCACGCGCTTTCAGGAGAAGGGCCAGTACCTGCGGTCGTTCATCGCCGACGATTCACTTTTCATCGACATCATGATGAACGTGGGCATCGTCTTCTATGCCGCGCGCGAGACCGGCGACCGCAAACTCCGCGATGTCGCCACCCGCCACTGCCTGACCACGCGGCGGTTCCTGGTTCGCGGCGACGGGTCCACCGCCCACGAAGGCCTGTTCGACCTCGAGACAGGCGAGTTCCTGCGCGAGAGCACCCAGCAGGGTTTCCGTGGAGACTCGTGCTGGTCGAGGGGGCTGGCGTGGGCCATGTACGGCTTCACCACGGCGTACGAGTACACGCACGACAACCGTTTTCTGCAGACGGCCGAGGCCTGCGCGGCCTATTACATCGCGCATTGCAACGCCGATGGAGTCCCCCCGTGGGATTTCAGCGCGCCTCAACAGAACCGTCAATTGCTCGACACCTCAGCGGCTGCCATTGCCGCGGCGGCGCTGCTGCGGCTCCGGTCGGTGGCCAACGACCGGGTCCGGTCGCACTTCTACTGGTCCGCCGCGCTGCTCATTCTGAGAACGCTCTGCGAAAAGCACGTTGCCCGCAAAGATAAGAAATGGGAGGGAATTCTCCGGGGCGGCGTCTACCATATTCATAAGGAGCTGGGCGTGGACGAGTCGGTAATGTGGGGCGAGTATTTCTTTGTTGAAGCCCTGGAGGACGTTCTCCGTCAGATCTGACCTTGCCCTGTGAAACGGGCGCCTCAGTGTGAACGTCCATGGTTCGGCGGCTTCGCTCTATGGCGCAAGCGGAACATTTACCGAAGGGTTACGCTTTTCAGCAGTCGGCGGATCGGGTGTTCCGGTGTATACTGATGGGCATCGCGGCTCAGGCGATGTCGCGGGTTTGCGGCCCGTGCTGCGCTGCTGTCAGATAAGGAAAAACGTCGTGACGGCCGGCTTGCTTGTGAAATTCCGCATTCTCGCCTTTCTCGTTCCTTTCAGCCTGATCGTTGCGCCTCTCCGCGCCGCGGACGACAAGCCCGCTCCCGCGCAGCTCGAAAACGCCGATGCGCGCGTGGACATCACGCCCCGGGTCAGCACGAAGCCTGAAGTAAGAGCCCTCGTCCCACATGCCAACCTGCGCATTGACACGCAATTGGTCTTGATCAATGTCACCGTCACCGACCCCCTGAACCGGTTCGTCACGGGCCTCGAGCGCGAGCACTTCCGCATTTTTGAGGATAAGGTGGAGCAGAAAGTCACGCAGTTCTCCAGCGAGGACGCCCCGCTGTCGGTTGGAGTGGTTTTCGATACCAGCGGAAGCATGGGGTCCAAGCTCCAGAAATCGCGCCAGGCGGTGGCGGAATTCCTGAAGGCGGCGAATCCCCAGGACGAGTTCTTCCTGGTGGAATTCAGCAACCAGCCGCAGCTGGTCACTCCCTTCACCACCGACGTCGAGCAGCTTCAGAACAGCCTGACCTTTACCGAATCCAAAGGCCAGACGGCTCTTCTCGATGCTATCTATCTGTCCATGCACGAGATGAAGAAAGCCAGAAACCCGCGGAAAGCCATTCTCATCATCTCCGACGGCGGCGATAACAGCAGCCGCTATACTGAGAGTGAAATCAAGAACGCGGTTCGTGAAGCGGACGTGCAGATTTATGCCATCGGCATTTTCGAGCCCATCAGTTCGCGCGGGCGCACGCCGGAGGAGATGGCCGGCCCCGGCCTGCTGCAGCAGGTCAGTGAACAAACCGGAGGGCGGGCCTACGAAATCGATAACCTCGCCGAGTTGCCCGATGTGGCCGCCAAGATCGGTATCGAGCTTCGCAATCAGTACGTGCTGGGATATACTCCAAAGAACCTGGACAGAAACGGTAAGTTCCGGCACGTGGTGGTCAAACTGGTTCAGCCGCCCGGCCTTCCGCAGTTGAAAGCTTTCTATCGCCTTGGTTATTATGCTCCGTCCCAGTAGTACCCTTGTTGTGGCGGCTGGCCTTACTTTGCTCGCCGCCGCTTCGGCTCAAACCCTCGCCCACTCCTCCGAAGATCCGACACCGAAATTCACCAGCGAATCCAGACTCGTGGTGCTGCACGCCAGCGTCGTGGACAAGAAAGGCAAGCTGCTCACCGATCTTCCGCAGAGCGCGTTCAAGGTATATGAGAACGGGACCGAGCAGAACATCAAGGTGTTCCGGCGCGAAGACGTTCCGGTCTCGCTCGGCATGGTGATCGACAACAGCGGGAGCATGCGCGAGAAGCGTGGCCGGGTGGAACAGGCGTCTCTCGATCTGGTGCGGGCCTCCAACCCGCAGGATGAAATCTTCGTGGTCAATTTTAACGACGAAGCATACCTGGATGTCGAGTTCACCAACGAGATCAAGAAGATGGAAGAGGGGATCGCCCGCATCGATTCCCGGGGCGGCACGGCTCTGCGCGATTCCATCAGCATGTCCATGGACTATCTGAAGAGCAAGGGCAAGAGGGACAAAAAAGTACTGCTGGTGATTACGGACGGTAACGATACCGCCAGCAACGACCGCAATACTCTGGAGAAGCTGGTGACCAAGGCGCAGAAAAGCGAGGTGCTCATCTACGCCATCGGCCTGCTCAACGAAGAGGAGCGCCGCGAGGCGAAGAAGGCGAAGCGCGTTCTGGATGCGCTCACCAGCGCCACCGGCGGCCTGGCCTATTATCCGAAGGAAGTGTCCGACGTGCACGAGACGGCGCAGCGGGTGGCGCACGAGATTCGCAACCAGTACATACTGGCCTACACGCCCACGAATCAGGACCTGGACGGCTCGTTCCGCCAGATCCGGGTGACCGTGAACGGGCCCGGGCATCCGGTGGTTCGCACGCGCACCGGTTACTACGCCACGGCTGCCGGCACAAAGGCGGCCGAAGCCTTGCCCCCGCGCCCCTGATGATCGGCTACGTCTGGCGCGCCACGGCCGGGTATCGCCTGCGGCCCTGGAAGAGTCCCTATCTTCGCTGGCGCATGGAAACATATCTGGGCATTCCGGCGGAACAGATCACGTTCCGCGAATTCTGGTCCGCCGCCTGGCGCCTGCGCGGCGACATGCTCCGGTTCCTGCGCTGGGCCGCCCGCATGCAACCGTAACGCTCGGAGTGGGGCAGGCCTCGCCTGCGGCAGGCGCCTCGCCTGCGGCGGGCGCCCCGCCCGCCTGGTCCCGCGGAACACGCATTCAGAACAAACCGAGCAGGCCGACGAGGCGTCGGCCGCAGGCGAGGCGCCCGCCCCACGAACGCCAGCCAGGTTCCGGTTCTTTTGGGTCCCGGCCCGGGTCGCGGGTGCTGACGCCAAGTTATCCTGCAGGTTGGAACATATCCTCAACTGGGTATCCACCTGGGGCTACGGCGCCGTGTTCGGTCTGCTGGTTTTCGGATTTGTCGGCATCCCGGTACCCGACGAGTGGCTTCTCGTCTTCAGCGGTTATCTGATCTGGAAGGGGCGCTTCAATCCGGTGTGGGCGGTGCTCGCGGCCTTCGCCGGCAGCGCCTGCGGAATCAGCGTCAGCTACACCATCGGCCGCACGCTGGGACTCGCCGTCGTTCATCGGTACGGCGCCTGGTTTCACATTGGCGAGGATGACATCCGCCGCGTGCACGACTGGTTCGGCCGGCTGGGCCACTGGGCGCTCTTCTTCGGCTACTTCATCCCAGGCGTGCGGCATTTCACAGCGCTGGTCGCGGGAACGTCGAAGCTGGAGCTGCGAAACTTCGGCGCATTCGCGTGGAGCGGCGCGCTGGTGTGGGTGTGTACATTCATCTCCATCGGCTACTTCCTGGGCGAGCAATGGCAGCAGGTTTTCACCACCATCGACCGGCACATAAAAATCGCCGGCATCGGCGTCGTTGTTCTCATCCTCCTGTACGTCCTGTTCCGCTGGTGGCAGGCGAGGAGAAAGTGAGTCGCGGAAACCTGAGAAGATGTTAGCTTCGTGGACGCCTCGAAGCCCATCAGGCTCGCATACCTGGTCAGTCAGTATCCAACAAGCACCCACACATTTGTTCTGCGCGAAATCCGCGGGCTCCGCAGCCTCGGATTCGACATCGACGTAATCTCCATTCGCCGGCCTGACCGCGATCCCGCTTCGCTCGCGCCTGAGGAACTCGAGGAATGGAAGCGGACCCGTTTCGTTCTCGGCGCGGCAGCGGGCGCCGTGATCGGAGCGCATCTGCGCACCATGCTGCGCCATCCACTCGGCTGGCTTCGCGGTCTCATGCAGGCCATGCGCATGTCCGGCCCCGATGCCCGCCGTATCCTGCCGCACCTGTTCTATTTCGCCGAGGCCGTGGTCGCCGGCTCGATGATCGAGTCCCGCGGCATCGCTCACCTGCATACTCATTTCTCATCCACGGTGGCGCTGCTGGCGTCCCGTATCTTCCCCATCACCTGGTCGGCGACCATCCATGGATCGGCCGAGTTCGAAGACGTCGCGGGATTTCGCCTTGCCGAGAAAGTGGCGCGATCCAGGTTCATCGTCGCGATCAGCCACTTCGGAGCGAGTCAATTGATGTGGGCTTCCGGCTCGGAACACTGGAGTAAGATCCACGTCGCCAGGCTTGGCGTCGATCCCGCGGTGTTCACGCCGGTGACGCGCTCTCCGGAGCCTCGGCCATTCCGCGTCGTGTGCGTGGGCAGCCTGGTTCCCGTCAAGGCGCACCGGCTTCTCCTTGAGGCCGTGGAGCAGGTCATTGCGGAATGCGGTCCGGGAATTGTGCTGACGCTGGTGGGGAATGGCCCCGAGCGTGGCCCGCTCGAGCGGACCGTCGAGGCGAAGGGGCTGCATGACGCCGTGGTGTTCGCCGGCTCCTGCAACCAGGACCGCGTGATCGAATACTACAATTCCTCCGACGCTTTTGCCATGGCCAGCTTCGCCGAAGGCATCCCGGTGGTGCTGATGGAAGCGATGGCCACCGGGCTGCCGTGCGTCGCTCCCTGGATCACGGGCATTCCCGAACTCATTCGCCACGGGGTTGACGGTCTGCTGGTGACGCCCGCGAGCGCCGGCGCTCTGGCTCAGGCGCTGGTGCGGCTCATGCGCGATGCTCCACTCCGCGAACGCCTCGGCCGTTCAGCGCGTGAGCGCGTCCTCGCCGATTATAATCTCGGAAACAACATCCCGAAACTTTCAGACATTTTCCATATCTATCTGGGAGTTTCGGAACCCGGTCGCCCTGACCGCTGACAATGTTTGTTGTATCATACCGAGTAACGGGTCAATTTCCCGCGCCATGCCCTCACTCGGACAAATCCTGCGGCAGGCCAGAACGGAACGGCGCATCGATCTGGACGAAATCGCGAAGCAAGTCAAGATCAACCCGAAGTACCTCAGGGCGATCGAATCGGACGAACCTCGGAACGTCCCTGGCGGGTTTTTTTACAAGAGCTTCGTCCGTCAGTACGCGGACGCTCTGGGCATCGATTCGCCGGACATCGATGCGGCGCTCGCGGCAGTGGAGATCGAGCAGGAACCCTTGCCGGCGCCGCACCAGGACCACGCGATCCTGCGCGACATTCGGCCCATGCCCGCGCACAGCGGCGACCGGCCGTTTACCTCGGGACGTCTGCTCCCGTCTATCGGGATTCTGATCGCGGTGGTGTTCGTGTGCAGCGCGTTCTATAGCTGGTGGCATCGCATTCAGGCGGCCGCGGCCGTGAAGACGGCGGAGGTCAGCCGCGTCCTGCCCGCGCCCGTTGCGAAGCGTTCGCCGGTTCATCCACCCCCTCAGAGTACGCCTCCGATTTCTGTTGTAAGTAATCAACCAGCCGCGCCCTCGTCGGACGCCGGCGATACCGTGCGCCTGGTTCTCGCCGCGACGGAAGACACCTGGGTACAGGTGAGCTCTGACGGCAAGCCTGTATTCTCGGGCCTCCTGAAGGGACAGGAAACCCGCAACATCGAGGGCCGCGAGAACACGCGATTACACATCGGCAACGCCGGCGGCCTCCGCATCGAATGGAACGGCAGGCAGATCGGCACGCTGGGCAAGCGCGGCGAAGTGTGCGATGTGCTGTTCACGCGGGACCGCTATCAGCTGATTCCGAAAACGCCAAAGCCAGACGAACAGCCCAAAGACAGCCAGCCGATAGAAACGCAAAGCACCTGAAGATCCGCTACTGCGTGTCGCCAGGCGCAATCGCCGTGGAGGCCCGGCGTCCCCTGCGCGCGCGAACTTTCTCGCGATTGCGCTGCCGTTCCAGTTCGAGCAGTTCGCGGCGGCGGCGCAGCTTGATGCCCTCATCCACTTTGCGCCAGAATTTGCGGAAATAATCCACCGCCGAAACAAGCCCGAACACCATCACGCCCCACATCGCCAGCATCAACGACGAATCGAGCGTGGTCCAGCGAATACTCAGAAGGGCGATCACGATCGCCGCCACCTGCACCACCATCTTCGTCTTTCCCAATTCGCTGGCGCGGATGGTATAGCCTTCCGCGGCGGCAATGCTGCGCAGACCCGAGACGGCGAACTCACGGCCGATAATCACGATGACCATCCACGCAGGCACCCGTCGAATCTGCACCAGCGAGATCAGCGCGGCGGAAATCAGCAGTTTATCGGCAATCGGATCGAGCAGCGTGCCCACCGTGGTGGTCTGTTTCCAGCGCCGGGCCAGCCACCCGTCCAGAAGATCGGTTGCGGCGGCCACAATGAAAATCGCGAGCGCCAGCATAGCGTTGGTGACGAGGACGTCCCCGTGCCACTCGATGTTGAGATCCTGCTCCACCAACACTGCAACCAGCAGCGGCACGAAGAAAATGCGCAGTAATGTCAGCAGGTTGGGAAGATTCATGCGCCCCCTTCAATATAGAACAGCTGCGGCACGGTAGAGCAGGCTTTCAGCCTGCATCTTGGAACCTACATGTACTCCGGCGTGGCGATGCCCAACACCGCCAGCGTGCGCTCCAGCTGCGATCGAAAGTATTGCGTCATCCAGAGCAGGAACGTCTTCTTCTCGGCGTTTTCCTCATGAATCACCGGATATTGGTGGTAGAAATTGTTGAACGCCTGCGCGAGCTGGAAGGCGTACCGGGCCACGTGCGCCGGTTCGCCCGAAGCCACTGCTCGCTCGATGGCCGAGTCCGCTTTCGATGCGGCAAGCAGCAGCTGCCAGAGGCCCTCGTCCGCAAGCTGGCCCGCCATGGCCGCCTCGTCCAGCACGCTCACGAAATCGGGCAGTTCCCCGCCCCGCTCTTCGAGTTTGCGCGTAATGTTGCGCGCGCGCACCGCGGCGTACTGGACGTAGGGGCCGGTCTCGCCCTCGAAGCTGAGCGCCTCCTGAAAATCGAACGCGATCACGGCATTGCGCGTGAACTTCAGCATGAAATAGCGCAGCGCGCCCACGGCGATTCCGGTCGCTACGGCGCGCCGCTCCTCGGCCGCAGCGTCGGGATGCCGCGAATCCACTTCCTCCAGCGCCTTGTCGATGAGCTTGTCGATCAGGTCGTCGGCCTTCACGCCGAGGCCCTTGCGGCCCGACACTTCCACGTAAGGCTTGCGCTTGTCCTCTTCCGAGAGCTCGATGCCCAGCTCCACGCAGGTACCGGGCGACAGCGCCACCATCGCGTAGGAGAAGTGAATGGAGCGGTCCGCCTGCTCGTTGTAGCCAAGCGCGCGCAGGCCGGCCACCACCACGTCCTGCAGGTAGGATTGGCGCGAGTCGATGACGTTGTAGACGCGCGATCCGCGCCCGAATGCGGGAGCGCCGGGCTCCGAAGGCTCGGTGGTCGATGACCACACCGTGTGCCCGTCCGGATACGTGAACCAGCGCCGGTAACGGAAATCTTTCCCCAGAAGGCCGAACTTCCACATCTGGTACGCGATGTCCTTGCCGACGTAGGTGACCGTGCCGTTCGAGCGCACGATCACCTTGCTGTCCTCTTCGCCGGCGCCTTCAGAGAAGGCGGACCCGGGCATCACCCAGCAGCCGGCGTTCTTTCCCTCGGTCTCGAAATAGATGGCCTTGCGCTCCTTCAGTTGCTCGAAGGCGGTGGCCCAGAACTGCAGGTGCAGGATCTCGCTTTCGCGCGGCAGCACATCGTACTCGATGCCCAGGCGCAGCATGGTCCGGAGATGCGCCCGCACGATGGCATCGGCCACGATGTGCGCGAGCTCCGCCGTATCGCCCTGGCCGGCCTCGATGGCATGCAGCGTTTCGTGCCGCCAGGCCAGCGCCTCCGGGTGGTCCTTGTAGTACTGCGAAATGCGCGCGTAAAGATCCCAGCACAGATAATCGAACGGCCTGTTGGTCCTCTCGATCAGCTTCGCCACCTGATCCGCGCCCACGTGCTCCAGGCGTTCGAAACCGGCCACCACGTCCGCAACCTGCACGCCGGTGTTGTCGATATAATTCTGTACCTCGACGTTTTCGCCGGCGGCGCGCAGCATGCGCACGAACGTGTCGCCGAGGATGGCGTTGCGCAGATGTCCGATATGCGCGGCCTTGTTCGGATTGATATTGGTATGCTCGACGATCACCTTGCCGGAGCGCGCGGCGGCCTGGCCCCGGAACTCGAGCGCCGCGCGGCCGTATGCGCCGCGTTCGAACCGAACGTTGATGTAGCCGTTTCCGGCAACCTCGAGCGCGCGCACGCCGGGGATCGGGCCGATTTCGTCAACCAGCTTCGTGGCGATGGCCCGCGGCGCCTGCCGCAACTGCTTCGCAAGCTGAAAGGCGACGGGCACGGCCAGCTCGCCGAAATCCGGCTGCCGCGGCTGTTCGAGCAGCACCGGCGTCTCCAGGCCATGCCGCTCACGCACATGACCGGCTAACCGGTCAGCTATCTGTTTTTCAAACTGATGGAACAATGCTGGTCCTCACGTCTGTCAGGAGATCACGCGCAGACGCTGCGACGCATATCGAAGGATGTGCACGTCTGTGGTCACCAGCGCAAGACCCTCGGCGATGGCCTGGCCGATTAAGGCACGATCAAAGGGATCCGCGTGTATCGGCGGCAGATGGTTGATTTCGGTGACATGCTCGGGAAAAAGGGGCAACACTGTGGCCCCCATCTCTTCCAGGGTCTCACGCCACCAACTACGCGGGTCGCCGACATGAAGCTTCCCTTTCATGCTCTTGAGAACCACTTCCCAATACGAGAGCGTGCTGAGTACCACAGGGCCGCGCTCGATAGCGTGGCGAACAGCCGCGGAGGCCGGTGACTCGGCAGCGGCGAACAGCGCGACGTTGGTATCCAATAGGAACCCAGTCACAGATCGCCCGCAAGGAAGCGATCGAGATCGATCGGGTCATCCCACCCTGGGTAGAGTTTTATCCGGTCCTTCATCCAGCCAAACTGAACCTTGCGGCGCGCAGGCGGAGGTGGAGTGAGCTGCGCCACTGGCCGCCCGTGCCGCGTGATCACAATTTTCCTGCCTTCCTCCACGGCTCGGATCAGCTCTGACAGGCGGTTCTTCGCTTCAGCGACGCTGACTTCCATAAACACCATTATAGCCAGACATTCTGGCCAGGCCAGATGGCTGAGGCGGTAACAAGATTTCGCAGAGATCTTTGTCCAGAAAACCGAACGGTTTACGCGCGCTGGCGCTCTCACGCATTCCCACCCCTGCGCTATCCTCCGGCCAAGAGTTCGTTGCTCACCTGTTAAGAGAAGCGGACCACTGAAGCGCGTGCCGAGGGGAAGGCCTTCCCCGAAGCGGCTGATTACAGCACCATCGTAGTCAGTGAAGAGTCCCTGGGCACCCCCGCGCGAGAATGTCATTGGACTCGTTCCATGGAGTGACAGGCGGCTCGTCCAGCCGTGATCCAGGGCCCCTCCGCCGTCAGGGTTACAGCGTGGCTCGAAGGGCCCTTTTAAAAGAAAAAAGCCCCGGAGCTTTCACCCCGAGGCTTCTCACTTACTAAGTCAACCTACGCCGTGCGCATTGCCTCGCTCTTGTCGCCTTTCGAAAGGGCGGCCTGAGCGGCGGCCAGGCGCGCGATCGGTACGCGGTACGGAGAGCATGACACGTAGTCCATGCCCACCTTGTAGCAGAACTCCACCGAGCTCGGCTCGCCGCCATGCTCGCCGCAGATCCCGATCTCGAGGTCCGGCCGCGTCTGTCGGCCCTTCTCCACGGCCCACTTGATCAGCATGCCCACGCCGTCCTGGTCCAGCACGCCGAACGGATCGGCCTTGAAGATCTTCTTCTCTTCGTATTCCTTCGAGAACTTCGTGTAGTCGTCACGGGAGAGGCCCATCGTCGTCTGCGTCAGGTCGTTGGTGCCGAAGCTGAAGAACTCGGCTTCCTTCGCCACCTGATCCGCCAGCAGCGCCGCGCGCGGAATCTCGATCATGGTCCCGATCAGGTACTTCTGATCCTTAATCCCGGCCTTCTCCAGAACCTCGTCGGCAATCTTCTTTACGATGGCCTTCTGGTTCGCCAGCTCCTCGACGCCGCCGATCAGCGGAATCATCACCTCGGGAATAACCTTCTTGCCTTTCTTCGCCACCTGTACCACGGCCTCGAAGATAGCGCGCGCCTGCATCTCGGTGATCTCCGGATAGAGAATGCCGAGGCGGCAGCCGCGCAGTCCGAGCATGGGGTTCATCTCGTGCATCGATTCCACGCGCTTCAGCAGTTCGGTCAGGATGGACCTCAGCGTTTTCACTTCCACGCCGAAGTTCTTGTACCGCTCCACCATTTCGCGCTTCGCTTTGATATCCGCGTTGGGCAGCTTCGCGAGGTCCACCATCAGCTCTTCGCGCTTGGGCACGAACTCATGCAGCGGAGGATCGATGGTGCGGATCACCACCGGTCGCCCGTCCATGGTTTCGAACAGTCCCTGGAAGTCCCGCCGCTGCATGGGCAGAAGTTTCGCCAGAGCCTTGCGCCGGTCCTTCTCCGTGTCCGACAAAGCCTTAGCTACCGACCGGTAGCAGATCTGGGGATGAGCGATCCTTTATGCGGACGGTGAAACAGCCGAACACTGGGCTACAAATCTTCGAATATCCGTTCAAGGGTCCAGTACTCCGACGGAGTTGCTGCGCCAGGGTCAATTTGTTCGTCATCATCTCCGTAGGAACGGTCAGGTGGCCTTATAGTGATTTGTATAAGTAGACGCAAATCGGACAGCTTTGCCGACTCACTAACACGGGACCACCCGTAGAATGCGGTGGCCACCTCCTCGATGTCTCTGCATTCTTCTCGCCAGCCGTCGTAATCGTCTGCATCGTACGGTTCGCCCGCGTCACTAGCGGCCCGAAATTCCTCTGCCTGGCTGCAGAGTTTCTCCAGAGTATCTTGAATCCATTCCGACCACTCCGTGATCTTTGGCGTTCGCACGAGCTGACTCACCGTCCGAGGGTCGACCGTGTACAGCGCGTTCACACATCGAATAGCCGCCTCGGCGGACCCTGAACGCAGCGCAGTCAGGCACAACTCGACAGCATATGATAAAGATGCTGCCGGCACGACGTACATGCTTAACTTCGAGAATTTGAGGACGATTGCAGTCCAATCAGAGAGACCATATCTCCGGTTTGAGCGATACGTCTCTTTTGAAGCAACCGCGCAAATGACGGCTGCAAACAGGCGCATCCAGGACCTCGACCGCAAGTCTATCAAGTCCAATTCTACGGGCGGGACAAGCCCTCTGCTTCGCCGTGGAAGTAAGGTTTCCGCGGCGGCCAATAGGGCCAGCCACTCGGCGACCGTCAAAACCGACGTCGATAGCCGTAAAATGCGCTGCTCGAGGATGTCAGTCTCCTCTGTGCCTTGAGGTGCAACAAAGTGATCGTGTAACATCTCAGTCCCGTTCGCGACCTAGGCCGCGGACTAACGCAGCCAAACCAGTTGGAGTAGTTAGTTGAATGTACGTCCGGCGTGCGCTAGGATTCGCACGAAGCCTCTCCAGAAGCATGTCGCGCAGGCTTGGGTGCCGGAAATCAATTATAACTTTGCCAGAATAGGACCTCGAAACCTGAAGGAAGCTGTGCTGCAGGCGCGCTACGGCCTTATCGAAAGAAAGTGGCCGTTGATGATCGTGAATCCTCAGCTCATATGCACACCGTACTTCGCTTAACTCTGCGTGATTCTCAAAGTCAAGAAGAGCCGTAAGTAGGGCTTGCTCTGATATTGACAGCGCATCGTACGCCCTACGCCAACGCTCGCTGGGGTTGTTCAGGAATGCGAGGATGTCCTTCCATGATTGAGCCTGATCCGAAATCAACACCTCCTCACAAAGCTGCCGGATCCGCTCGGGTGTGAAGTTAGGGTGTCCTATGATCTGTCGAAAATACTCCCGAATCAGTGCCTTTGCCTTCGTCGGAAGGCGGCCTTGCTTCGCATGGTTGTAGAGCATTTCTGCTCTCTGCGCGACCGTCAAGACACCTACCTCCACAAGAACCTCGCGCTTGCCGGGGAAATCGGCTATGTTCTCGCCCAGGCGTGTCTCGGCGAGCGCTTCTTCCAGAATGTAATGCCGGGCGGTCCACAGAAGAAGGTGATCCGGGTCCAGCTTGCGAAGAACTCCCGGAAGTTCTCGACTTGACTTCACCGCTCCCCGGCTCTACGTTCTGGACGGTGGTAAGGCGCTGACTGCGGCAGTGAAAAAGCACGCCGGCGAATCGGCGGCGATCCAGCGTTGTCAGGTCCACAAGCGCCGGAACGTGCTGGACCATTTAACCGACGAGCAGAAACCGGGCGTGGCGAAGAAGCTCAACTCGGCCTACGCTCTGGAGGACTACGCTGCTGCCCGGCAGGCGCTGGACACGCTGCATCGCGAATTGATGGATCTCAATCCGAGCGCGGCGCGAAGCCTGGGCGAAGGGATGGAGGAGACCCTGACCGTGCATCGGTTGCACGTCCCCGCGCAACTCCGCAAGACTCTCGCCAGCACCAATGTGATCGAGTCGGCGTTCTCGATTGTGGAGTTGGTTTGCAAAAACGTGAAACGCTGGCACGGCGGCGACCAGCGCGAGCGCTGGGTAGGGTCGGGGCTTCTGGTTGCGCAAAAGCAGTTTCGCAGGGTCACGGGGTACAAACAGATACCGACGCTCATCAGAGAACTGGAAGCGTTGGCACCGCTCAGGCACAACATTGCGAAGCGGAGAAAGGCGTCGTAGAGTGGGTTACACGGGAGCCGCGACTTTCAACGGAACTCCGGGCATTCCCTGTCTCGGCAGTCCACACTCGTTGAAGTAATTACGTTCGCAGCGTTCAGGTGGGTTTCGATTCGACAGCGGCCTGTTTGCAGGAGCTCTTTTCGACTGCGGTGAGCTATGACGATGTTCAGAATCGGTCCTGGCGAGTCCACCCATGCGTCCCTCATTGAAGTGACCATCGAATCTGCAACCGCCCTGCCAAGCTCATTCAACTCAATGCTCGTATCATCAGAACCACGGCGCCGCAAGAAACTCTCAATTTCTGCATAGGCAGAGAACTTCAGTTCCGTTTGCGGGTCGTTCCAAAAAGTGCCGCCTTCGCCTGTCAGCGCGTCGACAGTACTGTTTCCGTAGGGAATTACCTTGACGAAGTGATCAGAATAGCCGGGATCAGGCAAAAGCCCTCGCACACGTTTGTCTGCGCATATCAATACGCCTCTATCAGTCTTAATGTGGATTACAAGTGTTCCAGAGGCAATTGATGCACACCCAAGAAAAATTGCCAAACCTATCGCTCTTGGCGCTAATCGGCTATTAGCTGTGTTCCAGCGAGACATGCTCTTCGGTCTCCATTTAAACACGCTACAGCCTGGTGATAATCCTGCTGCGCAAGGGCGCCCAAGCAGACTTACACCACGGTGCGTTGTGGTCGAACCACTTCCCTCACGGAAGTCACATGGGCGAGAAGTCGACTCACTCGTTTGAGAACGTCGTCCGCGACGCCGGCGAGGTATGGCCGCTCCCTCCTGCCGCTGATAGAATCGTGGCATGTCTAGTTTGTTGGAAAGGGCGCTGGAAAAAGTCGTCACGCTGCCCCAGGACGAACAGGATGCGATAGCCTCGCAGATCCTGGCCTCGATTGCCGACGAAAGCGCCTGGAAGTCACGCTTTGCCGAAAAGCGCGATGTGATCCGTCGAATGGCACGGGAAGCCATTAAGGAAGATGAGCGGGGCGAAACGTTGCCGTTGGACGACCTGCTTTAATGCAGTCGCGCACTACGCGCCAGTTCTGGCGGCTGTTTTCCCATCTTCCGGCTGAGGCTCAACGCGATGCCAAGCGCTCATACCGTCTCTTCCAGACCAATCCGGCACACCCGGGCCTACAGTTCAGGAAGTTGGAAGGCGAAGATAACATCTACTCGGTTCGCATCGGCCTGGAATACCGTGCCCTGGCGGTGATGAACAAAGATCGAGTTGTGTGATATTGGATCGGCAGTCACGACGAGTACGACCGCTTGGTCTGAGACGCGGTTTTTCACCTGGACGCATAGTCGTCGATTCGTTGACTGATCCTGGTCTGCTATACCTGGTAGCGGCCAGGTTCGTCCCCTGCCCCACCCGGAAGCCCCAGAACCTGCGCTATTTGCCCCAGAGTCTCCGCTAATACCTTCATTCTGTTCACTTATCACACGGTAACCCACGTGCTAGTGGGTCTACGGGATGGGATGGCAGGATCAGTACGCCCTCAAGCTTCACAGCGCTGAGGAAGCCCTCCGCCTGGTCACCTCCGGCAGCACCGTCTGGATGCACACCGGATGCGCGTATCCCGAGACTCTGGCGGAGGCCCTGACGGCTGCGGCGCCGCGCCTCAGGAACGTGCAAGTGGTTCATATGCTGGCCATCGGCGGCGCTCCCTATACCGCTCCCGGCCTTGAGCGCAGCTTCCGGGTGAACGCGCCGTTCATCGGGTCGAGCGTCAGGGAAGCGGTGGAACAGGGGCGCGGCGATTACACGCCGGTTTTCCTGCAGGAAGTGGAATCGCTGCTCGAGAGCGGCGCGCTGCACATCGACACCGCACTTCTTCAGGTGTCGACCCCGGATCGCCACGGCTTCATGAGCCTCGGGGCGGGCGTGGATTGTTCGCTCACGGCCGCGCGATGCGCCCGCAACGTCATCGTAGAGGTGAACAACCGTGCCCCGCGGATCCTCGGCGATTCCTGCCTGCACGTGAGCCAGGTCACCTCCATCGTCGAAACGTCGCACGCGCTGACCGAGTACACGGCTCCGCCACTGGATGATGTAGAGCGCCGTATCGCCGCGAACGTGGCTTCTCTGATCCCCGATGGCGCCATGCTGCAACTCGGCATTGGCGGCGTCCCCGACGCCGTACTGTCGTTCCTCGCCGACCGCCACGACCTCGGCCTGCATTCGGAGATGTTCTCGGACAGCGTGATTCCGTTGATCGAGGCCGGCGTGCTGAACGGCCGCCGAAATACCCTGCATCCGTACCGGCTGGTGGCAGGATTCGTCGTAGGCAGCCACGCGCTGTTCGATTACATAGACGACAATCCGCTCTTTGAATTCCACCCGACTCGCTACGTCAACGATCCGTTCGTGATTGCTCAACACGACAACATGATCGCCATCAACTCGGCGCTGCAGGTGGACATAACTGGCCAGGTGTGCGCCGATTCGATCGGTTCACGGCCCTACAGCGGTTTCGGGGGCCAGGTTGATTTCATGCGCGGAGCAGCGCGATCGCGGGGCGGCAAGCCGATCATTGCGCTGCGCTCGACGGCGGACGAGGGACGTATCTCGCGCATTGCCGAAGTGCTGCATCCGGGCGCGGGCGTGGTGACATCGCGAGCGGACGTGCACTACATTGTCACCGAACACGGCATCGCTTATCTGCATGGCAAGACGCTGCGACAGCGCGCCGAAGCGCTGATCGCCATCGCCGACCCGCGATTCCGCGACGAGCTGGCCGCATTCGCTTGTGGGGCAAACGTTTTCGCTGCACGTTGAAGGGGGACGACTAGTGGAAGATCGCGGCAGGGTTGATCTGAACGCCAATGAGTGCAAGGGCTGCGGCCTGTGCGTGGCTGCGTGTCCACCGAAAGTGCTGAAGCTTTCGGTTGCGCTGAACCGGTACGGCTATCATCCAAGCGCGTATGCGGGCCACGGCTGCACCGGCTGCGGCATTTGTTTCTATGTCTGTCCGGAGCCGGGCGGCATCCGGGTGCTGCGGGCAACCGTCGCCAGAACGCGAGAGTCTGCCGCGGCGGCCTGAGGGGGATGCCATGCCAAAGCAGCTCATGAAGGGCAACGAGGCCATCCTGCGTGGCGCGATCATGGCCGGTTGCCGGGCATTCTACGGTTACCCGATCACGCCATCGAGCGAGATTGCGGAATCAGCGGCGCTGTACCTGCCTCAGGTGGGAGGGGTCTTCCTGCAGGCTGAGAGCGAAGTTGCTGCCATCAACATGGTGTATGGCGCCGCGGCGGCGGGAGCGCGCGTGATGACCGCGTCCAGCGGTCCCGGCATCAGCCTGATGCAGGAAGGCATCAGCTACATGGCCGGCGCCGAGTTGCCCTGCGTCATCGCCGATATCATGCGCGGCGGTCCGGGGTTGGGCAACGTCGGTCCGGAGCAGGGCGATTACTTCCAGGTGGTGAAGGGCGGCGGGCACGGCTGTTATCGAACCATCGTGCTCGCCCCTTCAGGGGTTCAGGAAGCCATCGACCTCACGCGCGCTGCGTTCGAGCTGGCCGCCGAATACCGCAACCCGGCATTCGTGCTGGCCGATGCGTGCATCGGTCAGATGATGGAGCCCGTCGAGTTTCCCGCCGAGCCGCTCGAGACCGCCGTGCCTGACTGGGCGGTCACCGGTACGGCCGAGACCCGCCCGAACCTCATCAGCTCCATTTATCTGGAGCCGGCCGCGCTCGAGCAGCACGTCCTGAAACTCGAGGCGAAGTACAGGCGGCTCGAGCAGACCGAGGCGCGCGCGGAAGAATACCGCACCGCCGATGCCGAGATCGTTCTGGTGAGCTATGGCATCGTGGCCCGCGTGCTCGAATCCGTGGTGGAGCGGTTGCGCGCGCACGGATTGCGGGTCGGCCTGCTGCGGCCCATTACGTTGTACCCGTTCCCGGGCCCGGCGCTGCGGCGGCTGGCGCGCCGCGCTCGCGTCTTCGCTGTTGTCGAGATGAGCACCGGCCAGATGGTGGAAGACGTTCGGCTGTCGTTGAACGGCGCGCGTCCGGTGGAGTTCCATGGCCGCTGCGGGGGCATGGTTCCGACGGCCGAAGAGGTCTTCGATTTCGTCGCCGGCATTGCCGCCCAGATCCATCCGGAGGAGGTTTCCGTCTATGGCCTCGGCTGAGTACACCGTCATCCACGAGCGGCCGGAGAGCTTCTACGACCGCTTCGATCGCAAGGCCGACCTGCAGCAGCAGACGCATTACTGCCCCGGCTGCGGCCACGGCATTGCGCAGAAACTCATCGCCGAAGCCATCGACGAGTTCGGCATCGCAGACCGCACCATCTTCGTCAGCCCGGTGGGCTGTTCGGTATTCGCGTATTACTACTTCGATACCGGCAACATTCAGGCCGCGCATGGCCGCGCATCGGCCGTCGCCACGGCGGTGAAGCGCACGCGTCCCGAGAGCATCGTGCTGGCCTACCAGGGCGATGGCGATCTGGCGGCCATCGGCACGGCCGAGATCATTCATGCGGCGAACCGCGGCGAGCACATCACAATCTTTTTCGTGAATAACGCGATCTACGGAATGACCGGCGGTCAGATGGCGCCCACCACGCTGATCGGCGCGAAGACCACCACAACGCCGTTCGGCCGCGACCCGCTCACCGACGGCTACCCGCTGCACGTCTCGGAGTTGCTGGCCACGCTCGAAGCGCCCGTATATATCGAGCGCGTGGCGCTGGGTAATAACAAGCAGATCATGCAGGCGGCGAAGGCTGTGAAGAAGGCGATTCGCAATCAGATCGATGGCCTGGGATTCTCGCTGGTGGAGATACTGTCGCCATGTCCCACGGTATGGAAGATGGAGCCGGTGGACGCGCAACGCTACGTGCATGACGAGTTGACGAAGGCGTTCCCGACGGCTGTCTTCCGCGACCGCACTAAGGAAGTTGCCTCCCGCACACTCTCCGCAGCGCCTCAGTCCGACATCCGTACTGTTTTGGGAATCGAATGTGGGGCGGGCCCCCGGCCTGCGGCGGGCGCCTCGCCCGCCCATCTAACCCTGGATCTCCGCGCCCGCGTTGCCGGCTTCGGCGGGCAGGGCGTTCTGCTGCTGGGCGAGTTGCTGGCCGAGGCCGGCATGCAGGCCGGCCATCACGTGTCGTGGCTCCCGTCCTACGGTCCGGAGATGCGCTCCGGCACATCGAACTGCCACGTCCGCGTCACCTCAAAGCGCCTTGACTCTCCGATGGTCACGCGGCCGAACGTGCTGTTCGCGCTGAACGAGCCTTCCCTGCGCAGGTTCATCGCGGACGTCGAGCCCGGCGGCCTCGTGTTCTACAACGGAGCCGAAATTCCTGAAGATTGCCGGAGATCCGACGTCTCCGCGCTAGCGGCGCCTTTCATCGAGATTGCCGACCAGGCAGGCTCCGCGAAGGCCGGCAACATGATTATGCTCGGCGCTTTCCTCGAACGGTTCGGCGCGCTGCCGGAAGAGTGCATCGAAGGCGCGCTGTGGCGGCTGGTGAAGAGCGAACGCTGGATTGAAGTGGATCGCGCGGCGCTGGCGCGCGGGCGCTCCATTTCAAGAGAGGCTCGCGGCAGGGAAATCGCGAAGGAGGCCATTCATGCCTGACTCCGATGTGCTCGTGTGGTTTCGCGGCGGCTTCGTGCCGCTGAAAGATGCCAACGTCAATATACTCACGCATGCCCTGCACTACGGCACCGGCGTGTTCGAGGGGATTCGCGGCTACTGGTCGGAGGCCGACCACGACCTGCTTCTGGTGCGCCCCGAGGATCACTACCGCCGCTGGAAAGCGAACTGCGGCATTCTGATGATGGATGTTCCGCAATCGGCGGACGAGCTGGCCGGCATTACCGCCGAGCTGGTGTGCCGCAACCAGTTCCAGACGAACATCTACGTCCGGCCGCTCGCGTATCGATCGTCGCCGCGCATCGGCGTTCATCCGGACGACAAGTTCGACATCGCCATCGTCGCCATTCCGTTCGGCGATTATCTGGACAGCCACAACGGCCTGCACGCGGGCGTGGTGAGCTGGCGCCGCATTCAGGACAATGCCATCCCTGGCCGGGCGAAGATCTGCGGCGCCTACGTCAACAGCGCTCTCGCTTCGATGGAGGCGCGACTGAACGGTTTCGATGAGGCTATCTTCCTGAGCGAGAGCGGCCATGTTGCCGAGGGCGCCACCTGCAACATCTTCGTGGTCCGCAACGGCAGGCTGATCACGCCTTCAGCGAACGAGAACATTCTGGAAGGCATCACGCGCGATTCGGTGATGCAACTGGCGCGCAGGGAGCTCGGCCTCGAGGTAGTGGAGCGGCCCCTCGAGCGCAGCGAGCTATACGTCGCCGACGAGATCTTCTTCACGGGAACGGCGGTAGAGGTCGGGCCGGTGACGCGAGTAGACCACCGTCGCATCGGGTCGGGCGAGATCGGGCCGATCACCCAGGCCCTGCGCCGGCTGTATTTCGATGCCATGCGCGGCCGTCTGCCTGCGTGGCG
The DNA here is from genome assembly GCA_963780655.1 of uncultured Acidobacteriota bacterium. Taxonomy (GTDB): domain Bacteria; phylum Acidobacteriota; class Terriglobia; order Bryobacterales; family Bryobacteraceae; genus CAWACP01. The sequence continues at coordinate 522,983 of CAWACP010000006.1, forward strand.
GCACTGGGTCGTCCCAGCCTGGCAACACGCATTAGTCCCCGCGTAGATGTAGAGCGCGATTGGTTCAAACGCGATTCCGGATCAGACCGGCTTGCGGACTCGAAGACTCCACTGCTCTAACGATCTCGCGCCGGCAGCGCCTGTACATTTGATGCAGGCGCCATGCAAGCCGGCACTCACGCGGGTTTTCGTGGTCGTTGGTGGCCCGCAGGGCCATGGAGACAGGCTTTCAGACGGTGCTGAAAAGTAAGTCAACGTCTGGGCATGCAGGCGAAAACGCCTGCTCCACCACGGTGCATCAACAGTTTACGGCAAAGTGGAGTAGGCTTTTGGCCAGGCCTTTGGCCTGCGCAGTTCTTTTTTCAGCACCGGCTTTCAGCCTGCATAAGCGACAAGTTCAATCCCCCGCCACCGGCGCCCCGGCGAGTTTCTGGTCCTTGTACTGCAATTGAAACAGCTTCCAGTAAATGCCGCGCAGCGCGAGCAGTTGCTGGTGCGTTCCCGATTCGCGCAACTGGCCCTTGTGCATCACCAGAATGCGGTCGGCCCGCTGGATGGTCGAAAGACGGTGCGCAATTACGATCGACGTGCGGCCTTCCACCAGATGATCCAGCGCCTCGCGAATCCTGATTTCGGTCTCCGTATCGACGCTGGAAGTGGCCTCATCGAGGATAAGTATGCGCGGGTCGTGAGCCAGCGCGCGCGCAAAGCTCATGAGCTGCTTCTGGCCGGTGGAGTACCCGTTGCCGCGCTCCCGCACCGCCTGAGCGTAGCCATCGGGCAAGCGTTCCACAAAATCGGACAGATTAACGCGTTCGGCCGCGCGCTGCACCTCGGATGCGCTGATACCCGCGGTCCCCAGCCGGATATTGCTCTCGATGGTCCCCGTAAACAGATAAGGATCCTGCAGAACGATTCCGAACTGGCGCCGGAGGTCCGCAAGGTCCAGTTCGCGAATATCCACTCCCCCGATGCGAATGGCGCCGCGCTGGACATCGTAGAAACGCAGCAGCAGGTTCGTCAGCGTCGTCTTTCCCGCGCCGGTATGTCCGACAACGGCGACTGTCTCTCCAGGGTCCACGCGGAATGAGACGTCGCGTAATACCCAGTCCTCATCTTTATAGGCGAACCAAACGTGTTCGAATTCCAGGGTGGCCGGCGCCGCGGGAACCGGTTGCACAGCGGCCGCGGAAAGAATATGGGCCGGCGTATCCAGCAGCTTGAAAATCCGCTCGGCCGCAGCCATGGCCGCCTGCAGGATGTTGTATTTCTCGCTCAGGTCCTGGATGGGACGGAAGAATCGCAGGCCATACTGGAAAAAAGCCACCAGAATGCCCAGCGAAAGCGCGCCGTTGCGAATGCGAAAACCGCCCCAGGCCAGCAACATCGCCAGGCCCAGCATGCCCAGAAACTCCACCGCCGGATAGAACCATCCATAGGCGGTAATGGAATCCTTGAAGGCGTCCATGTGCTCGCGATTTACCTGATCGAATTCGCGCCGGCTGATCGCTTCGCGATTGAACAGATGCAATACCGAGATGCCGTTCACGTGCTCCTGCAGGTACGAATTAATCTTCGCGATGGCAATACGAATGCGTCTGTAGCTTTGCTGGACAGCCCGGCGGAACGCGACGGTCACTATCACCACGAACGGCATCACCGCCATCAGAAACCCGGTCATTCCAGGGCTCAGCCGCAGCATGATCAGTACCACGAAGCCGAGCATCAGCAGGTCGCCAATAATGGTTACCAGCCCGGACGCGAACAGGTCGTTCAGGACATCCACATCCGTCGTGACCCGGGTAACCAGACGGCCCACCGGGTTTCTGTCGAAGAATGCAACATCCAGTTTCTGCAGATGGGCCATTAGCTGGCGGCGCAGATCGAACATTGCTTTCTGGCCGGTCCACTGCATCAGATAGCTCTGGACGAAATCGCAGAGCATAGCGCCGGCCACGCAGGCGAGATACAGAATGGAAATTTGCCCCAGGCCTGTCCAGGGATTTGCCGAGAGCCAGTTCCCGCCAAATCCTGATGAATAGCCGGGCCGAGGCGCCAGGTAGCGGTCGACAGCGATCTTTGTGAGCAACGGTCCGGCAATCTGGAGCAGAGAGCTGACCAGGAGAAACACGAGGGAGACAGAAACGGCGCGCCGGTACGGGCGCATATAGGCGAGCAGGCGCCGCATCAGGCGGCGATCCCACGCTTTTCCGAGAACCTCCTCTTCCACTCAGGTCCAGTTTATCGCACACGTTGGGAAACTCCTGGCCGAAGCATTCCGGTGGGGTCCCGGCCGACCGTCGTAACTCGCAACACACGCAATAACTGCCGACCCAGGCCCGTCACAAAGCGGCTCCTCAGTACTGTTTTGTTCTGTTTTTGGAACACAGGCCTTGATAAAAGGCCTCAAATGCTGTACAACAACAATTGTAAGTCTATGGAAATGTTAAACTCTGTTCTGTTTTTGGAACAGAGGCCCCCTTTCGGGGCACACTTTTGCGGGCGAAAGGACTCGGATGGACGTAGCCAAAATACTGGTGGAACTACGACAGGAACGTGAGCAGCTCGAAGAGGCCATCATGAGCCTCGAGCGGTTGGCAAGATCGCGCGGGAAGAAGCGTGGCCGGCCACCTGCCTGGATGACAGAGGTGAAGCGCCGGGGACGCCCGCCGGGGAGCAAGAACAAGCCCCGGGCAGACAAGAGCGGCACCTCCTCAGCCAAAGCAGCGGTCGCCTGAACTGCGGGGGCCGCACGGAACTGCAGGCCCCTTCGCAAATTGCAGTGCCATCTCCCGCGATTATTCCGGGTAGAGCAGGTATTGCCGCCGCGCCTCCCTGAACGCGCGCAGCGGGTCCATCAATTCATCCACAATCGAATCCGGGTCTGTCCCATCCTCCATCTCCTGCAGCACGTGCCGGTTCCCAATCAGCCATCGATTTGCTTCAAGGTCGATCTTCCCTGGCCACAGACTCCTCAAGGCGAACGCAATTTCGAGACCCAGGCGCGTGCTGTCGAACTCATCCCGATCGGTGATCGTGAACCTGCATCCTTCAATCGTGCGATTTTTGAAGTTCGACGAATCCGGCCGGAAGCGGACCGGATACGCCTTTACGCCGGGTATATGCCGGGAATTCAGCCAGTCGGCCAGGTGACGCCCGTTGATCCACTCGGCGCCGATCTGTTCGAACGGCGAATCGGTCCCTCTGCCGACGGAGTAGTTCGGCGACGCCTCCAGCATCGCCAGTCCCGGATAAAGCAGCGCTGCATTCAGGCTGCGCATGTTCGGCGACGGATTTATCCAGGCGAGGCCCGTGGAATCGAACCAGAATCCCCGCTGCCAGCCGCTGAGGCGAATCACCTGAAGGTCGAGTCCCAGGTGGCGCTGGCCGTTCACCATATTCGCGATCTCGCCGAGCGTCATGCCATGGCGCAGCGGCATTTCCACGCACCCCGTGAACGATTCCAGATCCTTATCGAGAATCGGCCCCTCCATATGGACGCCGGTGACCGGGTTCGGCCGGTCGAGCACCACGAATCGCAAATGTCGTCTGGCAGACTCCTCCATTGCATAGACCATGGTGCAGGAGTACGTATAGAATCGCGCTCCAACGTCCTGAATGTCGAACACTACCGTGTCCACGCCGCTCAGCATCGAGTCGGTCAGGCGCCGCGCATCGGGCCGATAGAGGCTCCAGATACGAATCCCCGTGGTGGGATCGGCTGAATTCGCAACGTCCGGCTGATCCTGCTGGCCCGCCATGCCGTGCTCGGGAGAATACAGCGCCCGGATATCCACGCCCGCGTCGCGCATTGCATCGACATTGCGGCGGCCTTCGCGGTCCACTCCGGTCTGGTTCGTGATCAAACCCACGCGCCGGCCGCGCAATGGCGCGAAATGCTGCTCCTCGAGAACGTCAAGGCCGGTCAGGACGCGCGTTGAGATATTCACCTTGCGGTGGAGGCCGGCGCCTACAATCGTCTCGTCATATCCGGTGATTTTCACGGACGGGGACGCGATGCCGTACGCAGCCGCCGCGATCGTCGCGATGCGGCTGCGCAGCGAGGTGATGGACTTGCCTCTATGCGGATGCACGGCGTTCGTGAGCAGAATCACGTACGTGCGGCTGAATGGGTCGATCCAGAGCGACGTGCCCGTGAATCCCGTGTGGCCGTACGAGCCGATCGGGAACAATTCCCCGCGATTTGCCGAGAATGGCGAGTCGATGTCCCAACCGAGCCCGCGCAGGATGGGCTGGTCCGCTGGACTCTGCGGCGTTGTGAACTTCTCCACCACAAGAGGACTGAACACAGTCCGTCCGCCGAGAACGCCGCCATCGATCATCATTTGCGCGAATTTCGCCATGTCATCGGCGGTGGTGAATACTCCGGCATGGCCGGCCACGCCGCCCATGAAGCGGGACGTCTCGTCGTGCACAACCCCGCGAATCGGCTGGCCGGTTGCTGGATCGATCTCCGTTGGAGCAATCCGCGGGCGCAGACCTGGCGGTGGCAGAAACATGGTGTCCTTCATGCCGAGCGGGCCGAACACCACATCGCTCGCGTACTGCGACAGCGGCTCGCCGGCCAGCCTGTGCACAATTTCTCCGAGGAGGATGAAATTGATATCGCTGTAAACGAATTCGACGCCCGGGGGACCGGCCGGCTTGTCCATGAGCGCCTTGCTGATTCCTGTGTCATATCCGCTCCATACTGGCGACAGGTCCAGATCGGGCCGGAGTCCGGAGAAATGGGTCATCAGATTTCGTACGGTGATACCGCTGTGGCCGCCCTGAAATTCCGGCAGGTAATGCGTCACCGGATCGTTGATGCGGATGCGGCCTTGCTCGAACAGCTTCATCAGGCAGGACGTGGTCGCGAGGATCTTGGTGAGCGAGGCGGCATCGAAGATCGTGTCCACGGTCATCGGCTCGCGTTGCGGGACCAGCGCGCGCCACCCGTACGCTTTTCTGTAAGTGACCTGGCCGTCGTGGCCGATCAGCAGCACGGCGCCGGGGATCAGTCCGTCGGAAACGGCGCGGCTGATTTCGGCGTCGGCCTGAGCGGCGGCGGGGAACGTCTCCCCGGCCAGCGCGGGGATCAGGCAAATCGTGAACAGTAGCGCCGCCCGCCTCATTGCAGTTTCGCCGCGAGAGTGTTCAGCAGCGCCGCGAGATCCACGTCCTTCTGCGTGATGCCGCCGGCGTCGTGGGTGGTCAGGTCCACGGTGACGCGATTGTAGACATTCAGCCACTCGGGGTGATGGTTCAGCTTCTCGATGGCGATGGCCGCCGTGGCCATGAAGCCGAAGGCATGGACAAAGTCGGGGAAGCGGAATTCATGATGGAGCTTGCCGTTCATCACGGTCCAGCCGGGCAGTTTTGCCAGAGCGTCGTCGAGATGCGGTCCGGAAAGGGTCTGCATGAGATCTATTGTGCACTTGTATTACATCAGCATAGAATTGTCGCAGCCCGCGAAGAATTCAGCACCGTGCTACCGCTCCCTCACGGTCGCGGCTCGGAAAGGCCGGCTGAGCCGCGACCGCGAGGGAGCGGTTTGGTTGCGGCTGTGCTGCTTTGTGGGGTGGGCTTTCAGCCCGCGGCGGCTTTTCAAGCCGCTTGGCCGATTGCAAATCGGCCGCAGGATACAATCCTGCCCCACGGTACTGACGATATAATCTCCGCAGAGGAAACTCGAAATGACAAGAAGAATCGCGGTGCGTTTCGCTCTCGCTTCGCTCTTCGTGCTCGCGCTTGCAGGCACGCAACTGATGGCGGCAGACCCGGCAATCGTAGGCACGTGGACTCTCAACGCCGAAACTTCCAACGGCACGCTGGTGTACACGCTTGCCGTGAAACAACAGGACGGCGCCCTGACCGCCACCATGGACGGCGGCGACCAGAGCCCGATGACCGTTCACGACGTCAAGGCCGATGGCGATCAGGCCAGCTTCGTCGTCGACCTCAATGGCGAGAGCTACACCGTTAAGCTGACCGTGAAGGGCGACGCGGTGGAAGGAACCTGGGAGGGCGGCGACGGGTCCGGCGGCATCAAGGGGACGAAGAAGGCGGCCTGAACGTGTGTCGCACCGGTTCGACATCGCTGTCGGAACAGACTTTGTCGTCCACCAGTTTGAGATCCTGGTTTCGCGCGCGCGCCGGATCGTAAGGCCACAGTGCGTCCGGCGCATCATCCGGAGTCACCAGCCAGGGCTTCCGGTCCGGGTAGTAGCGCAGTACTTCCTGGTTTTGCCGCGGACCCATGTCTCGGGCCCAGACGATTCTGGCGCTATCGATGTCGGCCTCGTTGTAAACCCACTCGGTGTTGAAATAGGCTGTGCGGTCATATTGAACAAACACCAGATGATCGCCGGGTATCCGTTTGAGCCTGTCCACTAATTGCGCTCTCCATTGGCCCTGGTCTGACCCGCGCGCCGTAAATGTGGAATGTCCGGGTCTCATGCCGGGCAGGTATCTCGGATCGACCAGCGCCCGAATAGGCAACATGGCGCAGCAGGTGACGACGGCGATCCGCGACCAGGCCAGTCCCGATCGCGTGGTCTTCCGCTGGCGAAGGCGGAGATGGCGTATTGCCTGGACCGTCACGGCGAGCCAGCAGGCAGTCGCGGGCGCCTCGTAATGGGGGTAAGCCGCAATGATAAGGCCCACCAGGCATGATATCGCCAGACACACGAGCAGCAGGCGAGTTCTCGCATCCCTCCACCACCCGCAAGCCAGCAGAAAAGGCAGGGTGAGCGCCGGGCCGAGGAAGAACCGCCACAGCCAGCCGATGGTGAACGCGCGAGTACTGAATCGCCTGGAGCGGCCACGACTTCCGGTATTGCTGGCACCGCTCGAATTGGTAATAGAACTGCATCTCGTTAGTTTCGATACGACACCGGCTTTGGATGATCCCACGCCAGCGTGAGCGGCCAGCCATACATTTGCTGATTAACCCGGTACGGCATCACCAGTGGACTACCGGTGATCGCTTTGAAATAAGCCCCGAGTGCAAGAATCCCCAGTCCGACCATCAGCATGATGGGCACCGCGACGCGCGCCAGATCGCCGATGCGCGACAGCCGGCGAAAAGGCCACAGCAGCGCGACGGCGATCGGAGCGGCCATCACTAAGCCTTCGAACGGCCGCGTATACGCGAGCAGAACCAGCCCCGTTCCCAGGACGAGCGCGTGTGAAACAGACGGCTGCCTGCGGACTCTGGCGTAAGCTCCCAGCACCAGCGCTCCTGCCAGGGCCGCCACGCTTCCTCCCCAGTAGCTGTTGACCCAATATGAGAACGCGCCCCACTTCAATACCGCGAGCGCTCCGCCGAGCAATGCCCATCGCGCCGGAAAGAAGCCGTACATCATCCACAGGAGCGCCGCGCACATGCCCCCGGTGGAGAGAAGAACTCCGAACCAATAGCTGCCCAGCAGCTTTCCAACGGCGAGCGCCAGACCGGGGCCGGGGAAATATACGGACGCGTATTTCGGCTGAAAGATCTCGTGCACCGTCTCGAAGTGGCTCCAAAGGGGATGGGACGGGTTTGCGAATCGGCCGTGCAGCAGCGTATCGGCAACCAGTTGGTGGCTGAACTCATCGGCTATCCACGGTTGCGGCGGCGGATTCCACGGGAGCAGGGCGAGGCGGATGAGGATTGGCGCCGCGAACGCGAGCGTGATGCAGAGCGCGCGGCGCCGAGCGAGACGAGCGGCCTGCTGCTCAAATTGATGGAACCACGATTTCAGGAAAAAGCGGCTGCCGATCGCGAGTACCGCAATCAGAGCCAGTTCGACGAAATTGAGGTCGAGATAAAACGACTGTGCGATTCCGGCTGCGATATAAGCCAGAACATCCAACATTCAGCTCGATCTCCCGCAGGCAGCCGTCGCGTCGCGTACGCCCGCGCCGAACAAGCGCCGTGGAACCAGACGGAGAATTCTGCGGAAGGTCCATAGTGTTGAGGACCAGCGGTTCAGCGTCGTGTTCCCGATGCGTTCACGGTAGGGTATGAACACCTCGGCCACACGGTATCCGAGCAGCGCCGGCTTGAGCAGTAGTTCCACCGGAAGGGCCGGGCCTGCGCAATCAAACTCGACTGATTGCAGCATGGTCCGCCGGTACGCGCGCATTCCGGAGTGGACGTCGGTGGTTCTGACCCCCAGCAGGAGGAACGATGTCAGCGCAAACAAGCGGTTCCCCAGGTAATTGGAAAAGGGCATCGAAGACGGCTTGCGCTCGAGGCGCGAAGCATTCACCAGATCGCAGCGGCCCGATAGAACCATCTCGGCAAATTCGCCGATGCTGCCCGCCGGGTAAGTGCCGTCGCAGTCGAGCGTGACAATGACGTCGCCCTCGCCTTCGCTCAATGCACGTCCCATGGCCCGGCCGTACCCCTGCGGCGGGAACTGCCGCACCACCCGCGCGCCTTTCGCCGCGGCGATCTCGGCCGTGCGATCGGTGCTGCTGTCCACCAGCAGGATCTCCGCGTCCATTCCGGCGATGGCCTGCTGGATATCGTCAATGACGCCGGCAATCGCCTTCTCTTCGTTGAGCGAGATCATCGCCACGGTTAACCGATGCACTCGAGCCTCCCGGTCGAGACAGCCTGCTCTTCGGTTACCCGCGCAGCCACTTTGATTCCGCGCTCAATACACTGGTCCATATTGATGTACTCGAACTCCGCCACTCGGCCGCACAGCGCGATACCCAGACCCTCGAAGTAGCCCTTTGCACTTTCCAGGTGCTTGCGATAAGTGAAGTCCTGCACGACATATCCGTATTTCGTCCGAATCACACGCTCATACGTGATCTCGCGCGGGCGCAGCAGCCCCATCGCCTCGAGTCCCGAAATCACGCGGCGGAGAACTTCGCCGTCATCGAGCTCCCAGAATCCATCCCCTGCATTCGCCGTAATCTCCGCCTGGATCAGCGACTGGCCTTCCGGCACATTGTTCGGGCTGAAGACGGCGGGAAACGACAACCGGTGGAATGGCAGGCCAGGATCGGGAACGTAGATGGCGCTGTAGTCGGGCAGCCGGTTGCCGGCGATTCCCACCGTTACCGTGAGCAGCGAGTTATAGCGCAGGGCGTTCACGCACCGCTTCACGTCGTCGGGTACGCCCTCCACCACCTGAGCCATTTCGTGAATCGGAATGGTGGACACCAGCCGGTCGAAGCGGCGTTCCTGACGTCCGTCGCCGACCAGCCATCCGTCTGTGGTGCGCCGAACGTTGCTGACGATGAACTCGGTTGTAATGTTCTGAACCCGGCGCGCCATTCCCTGCGGCAGAGATTCGATCCCACCTCGTGACGGATAAAAGAAATGAAGCTGGTGGGTGTAGCCTTCCGTTTCCACCCCCACGGCCGACTTGATCACATCCTCAACCGGCGGCTTCGGTACCCGGCCCTCCACCCAGTCGAGGCTCATCTGGTCGGCGCGAACTTTCCAGATCTTCTCGTTATATGGCAGAAGATACTTTTCGGTGAGGCCCGTACCGAATGTGTGATACATCCAGTCCCGGAAGTTCTTCGGCGCGGGATGATCGTTCTTGAGGTAGTGGTACAGGCACTCGAACCTGTCCTGCGGGTCCAGCTCATTCAGGCCGTTCTCGAACGGGTATTTGACGTAGCGGCCCTTGTAGAAAATCTTGTTATTGCGCCGTCCGCGATAGAGGTTGTCGCCGAGCAGCGACACCATATAGTCGAGAGTCTGCTGGTTCCGCGAGAACATGATGTGCGGTCCCCCGGCATCGTAGGTGAAGCCGGACTCCCGAACACTCTGGCAATGACCGCCGGGCCTTTCGTCGCACTCGAGTACTTCACACCCGGTTTCGAGGTGAGCGGCGACGGTGAGGCCGGCGAGCCCGCCCCCGAGAATCCCGATTTCGGAGCTGGAACTGGTGTTTGTCATGCGTACTGAGCCGCGTGCGCGGGCAGCGTTGTCCCCACCAGGTTAATCGCCCACAAGCTCCCGTTCCGATAGGGTTGGTGGTGGCTTTTTCGGTCCGCGGGGGCGGTAAAGGAATGCTTACGGATGTCCGATAGATCAATCAGATATGGGGCGAACCTGGCGCACGCTGGTCGGGGTAGCGGTGTCCGCCGCCTGCCTGATTCTGGCATTCCGGTCCGTGCCGCTTTACCAGCTCATCAGCGCTCTGACCGGCGTCTCCTGGGCGGTAATTCTGATCTGGGTAGCGCTCGCCAGCCTCGCTTTATTGTTGCGTTCGTTGAGGTGGCGTATCCTTCTGAGCGCGGCGGCCACGGTTCCGCTGGGCACGGTGTTCGCGGTCTACTCAGCCGGACAACTCGGGAACTCGGTTCTGCCCGCCCGTCTGGGAGACGTCTTCAGGGCGACAAATCTCGGGCGCGAGGGAGTGAGCAGCGGTTTCACGTTCGCCACCATTCTTGGGGAGCGGCTGCTCGATACAGGCTTTCTTGTTTCGATCTCGGCCATAGCGCTCACGAGTTTTCATGACTTGCCGGCATGGCTGGCGAGCGGATCGCGCATGTTTGCCGTGGTAGCCGTGGCCGGCGCCGCCTTTGCCGTGCTGATGGCCTGTCTGGAGGGCCCGATATCGAGGTTCATCGACCGTGTGGCGCCGAAGCGCTTCATCGGCCGTGCTGAATGACCTCGTCCGGCAGTTTATCGGCGGCTTGAAGAGCCTCGCGCACCAAGGACGACTATCCCTCTTTCTCTTTTTCACAATTCTGATCTGGGCGGCGGATGCCTGTGGAATCGTGATTCTGGCGCGCGGTCTGGACATCGCCGTGCCACCGGCGCTTGCCGTCCTGTTCCTAGCGGCGACAGCGTTATCGAGCGCGCTTCCGGCAGCGCCCGGCAATATCGGCGTGTGCCAGTTGGTGGCAGTGTCGATTCTGGCGCCATTCGCAGTGACTCGGCCTCAGGCGCTGGCTCTCGCGATTCTATTCCAGGCGCTGATTGTTGCGAATTTGCTGATCTGGGGCATGGGAGGCCTATGGTATTTTCGGCGTCTCGATTTCCGGCACGCGTAGCCCGGTTCTCATCTTTCGCGACGGCCTGCGTTAACGGTCTGGCCAGGTTCTGCCGATCAAATGGTGCAATGGCGGATCAATGTACCCTGGACGAGATCGGCCTGTCAGAATCCCTGCGTACGCTCTCGGCCGCGGTTCAGGAACCGAGCAAACCGCCGCCTGCGCCGGAACTGACAATTCTTGTGCCGGCCCTGAACGAGGAGCTTACGGTGGAAGCTTTCCTCGAGTGGTGCCGGCAGGGCATCGAACGGTCGGGAGTCCGCGCCGAAATCCTGATTGTCGATAGCTCGAACGACCACACCGCTGATCTGGCCGCAGCCGCGGGGGCGCAGGTCATTAAGGCGCAACAGCGCGGTCTGGGAAGAGCGTATCAGGAAGGCATCCCGTATGTCCGCGGGAAATATGTGCTGATGGGCGACGCCGATTGCACCTACGATTTTCGCGAGCTGGCGCCCTTCCTCGAAAAACTTCGCGCTGGCTGCGAGTTCGTCATGGGCTCGCGATTTCGCGGATACATCGAGCCTGAGTCGATGCCGGCTCTTCATCGCTACTTCGGGACTCCCGTAACCACCTGGATTCTGAATCTGCTGTACGGAACACGCTTCTCGGATATTCATTGCGGCATGCGAGCCATCACTCGCGACGCCCTGAGACGAATGGACCTGGAATCAGAATCCTGGCAGTATGCATCCGAGATGGTTCTGAAATCGGTTCACATGAAGCTGCGCACAGCCGAAGTGCCTGTTCGGTTCCTCAGGGAGCCGCCGGGCCGGAGCAGTCACCATAAACGCTCGGGCTGGCTGTCCCCGTGGAAAGCCGGGTGGGAGAATTTGCAGGTCATGCTCACGCACGGAGCGGAGTTTTTCACGATTCGCCCTGGAATCTTTCTGGCGATGTGCGGCCTCTGCCTGACGCTCCCCGCGACAGCGGGGCCGTTTCACGTGGGCCGAATCACGTTGTCGCTTTACTGGATGCTGCTTGGATTAACCTTCACGGTTCTCGGCGCGCAGACTGCTTACCTCGGCTGTTTGACCCAAATCATGCACGACTACAGCGGCGAAGCGAGCCGTCGTTGGCTCCGCATCTTTCGCTACAACCGTTCCGTGTTGTGGAGCGCCGGGCTCTTTCTGGCTGGCGCCGCGTTGATTTCGCCACTCCTCGTCGAGTATTGCACGAAGGGCCTGAGCCTGCCGTGGGACGTCGGCCGGGCAAGTCATATGGCCATCACCGGCCTTCTGCTGATAATTCTGGCATTCACAAATTTTGTCTTCACGCTTGTGTATCACGCTGCGGCTTCGGCAATCCGCAAGCCCGTGGGTCACGGGTGCGCGGAACTCGGAGGAGCGATGAAATGATTATTCAATGTGAGCACGCTTTGTCACCCTGGCCCAAACAGCGGCCCGAGCTGAGCGCGCAGCAGCAGGCCATCATGGAAGACTGGTATCAATACTGGCTGCCGACGCTCTCAACTCAGTTCGGGCCGATCGTCCGGTTCAACCACACTTACGCGGCGCGGACGGCAGCCCCGGGGACTCGCACGCTGGAGATCGGCGCGGGCACCGGCGAGCACCTGCTTTATGAAAAATACGACGGCCAGGAATACTACGCTCTGGAGTTGCGGGACGAACTCGCGCAGGGGCTGCAAACCAGATTCCCGGACGTGAAGGTAATCGTTGGCGATTGCCAGAAGACCATTCCCGTTCCCGATCAGTTCTTCGATCGGGTGCTTGCCATTCACGTCCTCGAGCACCTGGCGGATCTTCCCAGCACCCTTTCGGAAGTGCGGCGCGTCCTGCGGCCGCAGGGTCAGTTTTCCGTCCTGATTCCGTGCGAGGGCGGCCTGGGATATCAGCTGGGCCGGCAGTTCTCATCGAAAAGAATATTCGAAAAGCGCTACCAGACCAGTTACGAGTGGATGATCTCCTGGGATCACCTCAATCAGGCGGGCGAAGTGATGAGAGAGCTTGATCGTCACTTTGTGATCAGCCACCGGACTTACTACCCGCTGAGGGCGCCTTCCGTGCACCTGAACCTCGTCGTGATTTTGACCCTCGTGGCCCGGCCGGCAGCAAGTAAGCCGATGACGGTTAAAAACCCCGGCGTGATGCATTTGGGCGACGGCTCGGCCGGTTCGTCGCCCGCATGGCCGCGCATCAAAAAAGCGCCATGCTGGCGTTCGCCGCTCGGTCCCCTGGCAATTCGTGCCGTACTGCTGCCCGTGATCCCGATACCGAAGCCTGCCATTCAGGACGAGTTCAGCTATCTGCTCGCGGGGGACACGTTCGCATCGGGCAGACTCACGAACCCACTCCACCCTTGTGGATTCACTTCGAAACGATCCACGAAAACCTGCAGCCAACTTATCAGAGTAAGTATCCACCGCTTCAGGGACTGATTCTCGCTACTTGGGCAGGTGGTTTTCGGCCATCCCTGGTTCGGCGTCTGGCTCAGCGTGGGGGCAATGTGCGCAGCCCTGTATTGGGCGTTCATTGCATGGTTACCGCCGAAGTGGAGTCTGCTGGCAGGCGCCCTTACAGCCATTCATCTGGGGCTATTGAGTTACTGGGGCGAGAGCTACTGGGGCGGCGCCGGCGCCGCGATCGGCGGGGCGCTTGTGGTGGGCGCGGTTCCGCGGCTCAGAAGGCAAGTTTTCCGCGAGCGCCGCATGCTGGTTTGCCGTGGGCCTGGCAATGCTGGCCAATTCGAGGCCATATGAAGGTTTTATCCTCGGCCTTGTCGCTGCCGCGGCGCTGTTCCCTAAGGTTGCTCCCGGAAAATTGGCGGGGGTGGCGGCAATCGTTCTGATCCCGGTTGGCCTCTGGATGCTTTACTACAACTACAAAAGCACCGGACACCCGCTTTTGATGCCATACGTAGTGAATGAACAGCAGTATTCGAATTGCTCGCAGTTCATGTGGAGCACAAGGCTCCAGCCGCGCCGCCACTACAACCATGAAGCGATTCGGGCAGCGTGGGAGGATTGGATCATTGCGCTCCGCACGGACTCGCTGCAGCATCCGTTTCGGGCTCGTGCCGCCGATGCGATCAGAAACACTGGGTTCTTTCTGGGATGGCCTCTCTCGCTTTGTAGTCTCATTATGATCTGGCCGATGTTGCGCAGCTCCAAACTACGGCCGGCGGCGGCAATGCTTGTTGTCTTTGCGCTCGGACTGGAACTCGAGGTGGCATTATCGCCTCATTACGTGGCGCCGGGGACCGTCCTGATCTGGATTGTCGCGATCGGCGGACTTCGAATGTTGTGGCGCTACTCGAGGCGTGCAGCCGGATTGGCCCTGCTCGGCACGCTGGTGGTGTACTCGAATGCGATTGGCGATCCGGCGAGCCGGTCGCTCTTCGATAAACGCGACTTCATCGCCCACCGCGATGCGGTCATTTCGCAACTGGATCGGTCGCCGGGGCGGCATCTGGTCTTCGTCGATTTCCAGCCCGGTCACGACGTGAACCACGAATGGGTATACAACGCCGCCGACATCGACCGATCCCGGATTGTCTGGGCGCGGGAGATGGGGGAAGCCAAAGATCGCGAATTGTTCGACTACTATCCTGACCGCGAACTCTGGCGCCTGGTGGATGCCGGCGTCAACGGCGTCACGCTTTCGCCGATATCGCGACCCACAGCGGCGGTGGCAGCCAGTCCGTTGAGTAACTCCCGTCTTACACGGCCACCTTTGCCACCTTCGCCGCCTCCTCTTCGGCCGGCGCGCGCGCGATCGCCGGATAAACAATCCCGGCCAGAATCGCCCCGGCGATCGGAGCCACCCAGAACAGCCAGAGCTGTTGCACCGCCCAGCCTCCCACGAAGACTGCCGGGCCGGTGCTGCGCGCGGGGTTCACCGACAGATTCGTCACGGGAATGCCGATCAGGTGAATCAGCGTCAGTCCCAGCCCGATGGCGATGGGCGCGAAACCCTGCGGCGCGCGAACGTCGGTCGCCCCGAGGATGATCATCAGGAACATGAATGTCAGCACCACTTCGGTGAGCAGGCAGGCCATAAGCGAGTATCCGCCGGGCGAGTGGTCGGCGTATCCGTTGGACGCCATCCCGCCTGCCAGACTGAACCCGGGCTTACCGCTGGCGATGACGTACAGAACTCCGGCGGCCAATATTCCGCCAGCCACCTGCGCCACGATGTAGGGCAGCAGATCGGACGCGGGGAACCGCTTCCCGGCCCAAAGTCCGATGGATACCGCGGGGTTGAGATGACATCCGGAGATGTGGCCGATGGCGTAGCACATGGTCAGCACCGTAAGCCCAAACGCAAACGCTACGCCCAGAAAGCCAATGCCAAATCCCGGGAATGCGGCCGACAGAACTGCGGCGCCGCAGCCTCCGAATACGAGCCAGAACGTGCCGATAAACTCGGCTGTCACTTTCCTGCCAGTGGACATAGGGAAAAACCTCCAGGTTTCCGCGCCCCATCATGCAATGGAGCACCGCAGGTACTCTATCACGGGTCTCTGCAGAGTGGCGCCCCCTTGTTTCCGAGGCTGAGTAGTGATAGACATTCCCGTAGACAAGCACATATCAGTAACCGCGACGCTGAGCGCGATCTTTCCGGCTGCAGTGCCGTACCACGCGCCCGTGCAGACGCGGTTGTGTTCTTACGGGAGCAATTATGTCAATGCGATTACTTACTTCGCTCGCGCTCGGCGTTCCGGCGGCAATCTTCCTTCTCACTTCCTGCAGTTCCGGGCCGTCCGCGGCGCAGCCGGGCACCCCGGCCTTCTATCACGGGGCGGCAATCGAGACCTGGAAGAGCGGCGATTACCTGAAGACCATCGACAACCTGGCCAACCTCACAGGTTCGGACAACGAGTTTACGGAAAAGGCTCGCCCCTGGGCGATCGTGACCACCGCCGGAATCGCCCGCGGCTATACGGATCTGGCCGATGCATACGAGCTCGGCATGAAGAATAACCGCGCCAACGCCGGCGACATGCGCCGGCAAATCAGCGCATACCGCGCGGGCGCCAACAGCGCCATCATGCAGCTTGCGGAGACATGGCAGAAGTTCACCGCGGTGAACAAGCAGCAGCCTGTCCAGTACGTCTTCCCCTGGCCGCCGGCCGGCAATCCCTCCACGCCGTCGCAACTTGCCCTCATCCAGAAAGGCAACCCCGCGGGCCTCAGCCAGGGCGCGCTGGTGGAGACGGCGATGCTGCAGCGGGGCGTCGTCCTCACCACGGCGCGATCCACGGGATCGGGCGAGGACACCGCGAAAGCACAGGCGCTGTTCCAGAACCCCACTCCTACCATCGCCGACGCCGATTTCGAGACCGGCATGGCGCAGTGCATGTTCGATCTCGCGGCGGTGTACGGTCCCATGAAGCTCGATCTGCCGATCCGTCGTGACATGCTCTACAACTTCGCTCTCGATGCGGTGAAGCGGCACCCGGATAAGAAGGACGCAACGGCGCTGGCCGACAAAATCCAGAAGGCGATGAAGAAAAAGACCGCCTGACCGCATCGCAGAGCAGGCATTTCCGCGGGCAGCACGCCGAGGGAGTGCAGCTCCGCTGAGGTCCCACCCCGGCTTACATTCGGGCGCGGATCAGGGTCCCGCCTGCTTGTTCCATGGCCGCTGAGAAATCGACATTCTCGTGGACGCACAATCAGGCCACGCGGAATAGACGCGGGATGCGCCACAGCGCGGGACGATGCCGTGGGATGTGCGGTAACGGTTGTGTTCCTACGGGAGCGGACCATGTCAACGCGATTGTTCACCCCGCCGGCGCTTTGCGACGCAGCGGCACATTTGCCGCTCACTACATGCGTTTCGGACCGGCTCGCTCGAACCCGGCACTGCCGGTTTCTATCACGCCGCCGCCGTTGAGACCTGTAAGAGCGGCGATTACCTGAAGACGCTGAACGCCGGGATTGCCCGCGGCTACGATGATCTGGCGGAGGCGTGGGAAGCGGGCATGAGGAGCAATCCGGCGGGAAGGAGCGACATGCGCCGGCAGATTGGTACATATCGCGCGAACGCCGACAGCGCCCTCATGGCGCTCGCCGAAACATGGCAGAAGTTCGCCGCGGCGAACAAGCAGCAGGAGATTCAGCTCGCCTTCCCGTGGCCGGCGGGCAACCCCTCGACGCCATCGCAACTGGTGCTCGTCCGCGAAGGCTCGGGCCTCAACCAAGGCACGCTGGTGGAGGGCGCTATGCTGCAGCGCGGCGTCGTGCTTGCCGTGGCGCAGTCCACCTGATCGGGCGAGGATCCCGCCAGAGCGCAGACCCTGTTCCAGCAGCCGCTGCCCACCGTTTCCGCGGCCGATTTCGAAACCGGCATCGCGGAGTGCATGTTCGAACTGGCGGCGCTGTGCGAACCCAACAAGCTCGATTTGCCGCACCGGCGCGACATGCTCTACAACTGCGCGCTCGAGGCGGCAAAGCGGCACCCGGAGAACCGCGATGCCGCCGAGCTGGCCGAGAAGATCCTGAAGGCTGTCAAGAACGCCGCCTGACGCTGACACTCATCCCTGACCGGTGGTGATCGCGGCATTCTGAGGCGCTGCTCCCGTGCCCTGCAGCAGCGTCACGATCTTCTCGAACAGCCGCGACCTGACCTCCTGCCGGTGCGGCGCGCGCGTGATGTAATGCACCACCACGTCCAGACCGGTAGCCGAGGGGCGCAATTCCATGGATGCCCGGGCCGAGAAAGCGCGTACGCCGAACTGGTTTGTTACTCGCTCCCAGTCCTGCTCGGCCCCACGGGCGTCGGGCGCGGTTTCCGCATCCACCAGATCGCGAATCTGCGCGGCATGGCGATACGGATCGCCCGACTGCGGCAGCGAAACCTGCAGGTTGTCCCACAGCCATTGCCCCTGCGTCGAAAAGTTGAAGTAGTGCCCCTCAATGGCGTAGCTGTTTACGAAGGAAACGTGGCGCCCGGTGGGATGGCCGGCCCCTGCCTGATTGCCCATTTCGAGCAGCACCGTTTTCAGAACCCCGATCTCGATCACTTCGCCGCTCACGCCTTCGATTTCCACCCAGTCTCCGGGGCGCACGCCGTTCCTGCCCAGCAGTGCGAACCAGCCGAAAAACGAAACGATGAAATCCTTCAGAACCACGGTGAGGCCCGCGGTTACCAGTCCGATCATTGTAGTGAGCTGCGTGGGCGGGCCGAACAGCAGCAGCAGGATGCTGATCATTCCGGCCAGCTGCACGCCAATGATGCAGATGGTACGGAGCTGATGAGCGCGCCTGGGGTCCACTTTGCGCGCGAATGCCTGGCGGATAGCCGTGTCCACGACAATGACCGCCAGCAGCACGGCGAAAATCACCGCCAGCGACCGAAGCAGAGTTTGCAGAGCGCCGCGGACGCGCGCGTCCAGCACGGCGGACCAGCGCTTATACACCGTGTCCAGTTGCTGGATATCCTGTATTCGGCGATCCAGCTCGGCCATGGTTTTCCTCGCGGACGCCAGCCCCTGCAGCCTGGCCAGAGCGGCCTTCCGATCCTGATCGGCCGGCGCAGCGGCGCTCTGGGCGGCCTCCAGCGCGTTGTGCCGGTTCGAGAGGTCGCGGGCCTTCGCGGCAGCCTCCCTTTCGGCGGCGCTCACGTCCTGCTGACGGCGGCGAAGACCGATCCACGACTGAGCTTGTTCCACCACCGTGTTCGCGTTTCCGGCAAACACAACTTTCGGCATGGTGGTCTCATGCTCGTCCGCCTGATGCTGTTCGAGCGCCTTCTGCACAGTCGCGCGCGCATCGCCGCCGGCGCGCGCAAGGTCCTGCTGGCTGTCCTCCAGATCATCCTGGTCGAGCGCGAGCTGCGCCTGGGCGAGTTCCAAATCATCGGACGGAGTGGAATCGCTCGCCGATGCCTTTGTCAGGGCAGCGACGCGCGCCGTGTCCGCGGCTACCCGGGCCTTCACGGCCTCCACTCGCGCCGCAAGCTGCCGGAATGGCCCGCTCGAGGGAGGCTGGGCAAACGCCGCGACGCGCAACGCGGTGTCGAAAGCCTGATCGAGCTCGTGATCGGCCAGGCGCAGGGCTTCCCGCGCCAGATCCTGTTCCTGCGCGCTGTCCACCGTAGAGGCGAGATCGTGCGCGCGGCGAAGCAGGCTGTCATCGACGACGGACGCGGCCGGTCCGGTCTTCACCGGTTGCAGGGGACCCGGGTTCGCCGGCGCCGTCAAGTAGATTCCGGCGAGGCAGGCGCCCAGAAGAAGAGCCGCGGCGGCCACCGGCGCCCATCGGCGCAAACGCCTCATGTATCGAGGATAGCCCGGGGCCGCGCATGGTAGAATCGCGCTTCCAGGTCACGACGCGTTATGATTCTGCCCACCACTTACCTGACCGCGCTCCTGTTAACCGTGCTGACGATGCTCTGCTGGGGATCGTGGGCCAATACGTTCAAGCTCGCCGGAGGCAAGTGGCGGTTCGAGCTGTTTTATTACGATTACTCGCTGGGCGTCCTGGTCACATCGCTGCTGATTGCGTTCACATTCGGCGCGCTCGGTCCCGACCTGTCGTTCATGGACAACTTCCTCATCGCCGGCAAGCTGAAGATTGCCTATGGGCTGGCCGGCGGCCTGGTGTTCAACCTCGCCAATATTCTGCTGGTGGCCGCTATCTCGGTTGCCGGCCTCGCAGTGGCGTTTCCGGTGGGCATTGGCATCGCGCTGGTGGTTGGCGTTGTCTGGAATTACGTACTGGACCCGCAGGGCAATCCGGTGTTCCTGTTTTCCGGCGTCGCGCTGGTGATGGTGGCCATCATTCTGGATGCGCTGGCCTACGCGTATCATGCGCGCACGCACAAGCCGCCCGTGGACGAAGTGCCTGTGCCGGTCCCGGGCCAGCCCGTGCGGCGAGGACCGGTAAAACCGGCGGCGCGATCCGCCCGTCCGATGAAGGGCATTATTCTCAGCGTGGTCAGCGGTATTCTCATGGGGTCGTTTTACCCGCTGGTGCAGATGGGCAAGGCCGGCGAGAACGGCCTGGGGCCGTACGCCATCGGCGTTGTGTTTGCCGCGGGCGTGTTCGTCTCCACCTTCGTCTACAACGTCTACTTCCTGAACCTGCCCGTGCAGGGACCGCCCATCGAGATGTGGCAATACTTCCGGGGCACGAAGAAGCAGCACATTCTGGGCATCGTTGGCGGCGCCATCTGGGCGGTGGGCGCCATCTCGAACTTTGTCGCGGCCAGCGCGCCCAAAGAGGTGCAGGTTGGCCCGGCTATCAGCTATGCGCTCGGCCAGGGCGCCACGCTGGTCAGCGCGTTGTGGGGACTGTTGGTGTGGAAGGAATTCGCCGGGGCCGAGCCGGGCGTGCGCCGTCTTCTTGCAGCGATGCTGCTGTTCTTCATCGGCGGCCTCACGCTGTGCTCCCTTGCCCCGTTGTACGCGCACCGATAAGCCGGGTGCTCCGTTTTCGCTCTGAGACGATCCGGAGCGCTTCGTCAAATCGCGTTCTCCGCATATTCTGCAGAAGCTGTTCCCAATGAACCATGCCATAGAGGATCTTCGTATCGCTGTCCGCAAGATTGACCTCGCCCGCCCAGATCCGCCGATGAAAGTCTCTGAACGAGGGAAGGCCGTCACTCTGGGTTATCGGTTTGCCCGCTGATCCCAGCAAAAGGAAAACCGCGGCGTAGAACATGTGCAGCACCTGACGCATTAAGAAGAATCGCGCGCGCTGGTACTCGTCCGGCCCCTGGCCAAAATACTGCTCGAGGTAAGTCCATTCGTCAGCCTCGCTGGTAACCACGAAGTTCGCGGCGACCCCGAGGTCGAAGTAGCGGTCGTTCACGAAAGCAGCTTCCCAACCCACCAGCCATACGCGTTGGCCGTCGAACAGGATGTTCTTCGGCTTCAGGTCCATGTGGCACGACACCATATCCGAATCGAGGCGCGGGTAAGCGGCGCACAGTTGTTCGTAGCGGGTAAAGACTTCCTCGATTTCGCCCGTTGGCAGCAGATCTGCCTTGCGGAATCTCCAGATGAAACCGTTGTGCGCCGTGACGTAGTTGAACTCTTTGGGAAATGGCGGCAGCCCATGGAGTCTTCGCAGCGTGCCGGGAAGCTGAACCAGCGCCTGCGTTGCCGGAAATGGCACGGCTTCCACAAAATCGGTAATGGAAATTCCATCTTCGGTGCTGCTGCATCGGACGCAGGGCGCAAGCCCCGCTTCCGCGGCGCCGCTCATGCATGCGAAGATGCGGCGGGGATCCTTCCTTTCATCGATGCGCGTCATGATGCGCAGCAGGTATGGAGATCCCTCGACGACGATCCGAAAAACAAGGTCCGAGCTGAGACCCTGGGTCATCCTGCGAATATCTTCGATAGCCGTTGCGGCGAAAGCTTCGTGCAGGCCTCGAGTTACCGCAGCGGTCTTTTCGTGCGGGATCATTCCTCAGCGATGTTACTCGAAGCTCAGGCCGGAAACCAGTCTTAAGGGTGGCTTCGCTGCGCCTCGATATCGTTTAGTTTCTGCTCGTTAGCCGAAGTTCGTCACCATCCTGCGAGATTTGGTCGATTTTCGGTCAGGGCGGGGGCAACTATCTTTGCCTGCAACGGCCAGTTCTCAGAAGTCGATGTAGTGTAGACCAACCCTCTTGAAGGGATTCCGATCTCATGACAAGATCGGGCGAGAATGTTTCTGCGCCCGAACCTCCGAACAAAGGACGGCAAGGACCACAGCTACTGGTCGCTGGTGGAGACGGTGCGCACTCCGGATGGCCCGCGCCAGCGAACGCTGTGCTATCTCGGCGAGCTGAACAGTTCCGCGCAGGCGCGCTGGCTGAAGACCATTGAAGTCTTCAACGAGCAGGGCGAGGCTGAGCAACTGAAGCTGTTCCCGTCGCAGGTGGAACCTCCGGCGGATGATCCGCAGGTGGCGCGCGTGCTGCTGAACAAGGTGCGGCTGGAGCGCACGCGGCACTTCGGCTCCTGCTGGCTCGGTCTGCAGTTATGGAAGCGTCTCGGACTGGACCGCTTTTTCGAAGAGGCTGTGGATGAGCAGGAAGCGGACGTGCCGTGGTCGCGCGTGGCCGCGGTGCTGGCCATCAACCGGCTTTGCGCGCCGGGCAGTGAGCTGGCCATTGAAGAGCGCTGGTATCCGTCGACAGCGCTTGACGATCTGTTGGGCATCGCGGAAGGCAGGATCAACGATACGCGGCTGTACCGTTGCCTGGACCGGATACTGCCGCACAAGACGCAACTGGAGCAGCATCTCAAGCAACGCTACGGAGAGTTGTTCGGGGCCGAGTTCGACGTGCTGCTCTACGATCTGACGAGCACTTATGTGGAAGGGGCGGCGGAGAAGAACCCGATGATGCGCCGCGGCTACTCGCGCGATCATCGTCCCGACTGCGAACAGATGGTGATCGCGCTGATCGTCAACAGCGAAGGCTTCCCGTTCAGCTATGAGACCTTCGACGGCAACCGCGCCGACGTGTCCACCATGGAAACGATTCTGCGCATGGTGGAGCGCAAGTACGGGAAAGCCCGGCGGATCTGGGTCTTCGATCGCGGCATCGTGAGCGAGGAGAATCTGGCGGCCATCCGCAAGCGCGCCGGCCAGTACCTGGTGGGCACGCCGCGCAGCCAGATGAAGCAATTCGAAGAAGAGTTGCTGAAGGACGACTGGATGCAGGTGCGGCCCGAAGTGGAAGTGAAGAAAGTCGCGATTCCGCAAGGCGAGGAGAGCTACATCCTGTGCCGCACCAGCGGCCGCAAGGAGAAAGAGAAGGCCATTCGCAACCGCTTTTCCGCGCGCATGGAAGACGCGCTGAAGCGTCTGGCCGCCAGCATCGAGAAGGGCCGGTTGAAGGACCGCAACAAAATGGAGCGGCGACTGGGGCGCATTCAGGCCAGCCATCCGCAGGTGAACGATCTTTACGATGTAGCGCTGCGCGACAAGCCGGAAGGCGTTCGCCTGCAGTGGTCCATCAAGGAAGATCGCAAAGCCTGGCGTGGATTGCGGGAAGGCGCCTATATGCTGCGCACCAATCTGCAGGCCGGCACCGCCGAAGAGCTGTGGTCACGGTACATGCAGTTGACCGAGGCCGAGGCCTCGTTCCGCGCGCTGAAGAGCGAGTTGTCGATCCGCCCGCTGTTCCATCAACTCGAGTCGCGCGTCAAGGCGCACGTGCTGGTGGCCTTCCTCGGCTATGCCCTGTGGGTCACGCTCAAGCATCTGCTGAAGCGCCGCGCCGCGATCGTTCCCCAGCCAACGGCCAGCGGGGTGAACAACGCTCAGCCATTATCGGCGATGAAGGCGCTTACTCTGCTTTCTACCCTGCAAAGCGCCGATATCGTTCTGCCCACCACCGACGGCCGCGAGATCCGCCTGCGCCGTATTACCGAACCCACCGCCGAGCAGAAATCACTGCTCGATCAGCTCGGTCTCACGCTCCCGGACCACTTCGAACTCAATCGCAAATGTAGTGTAGACTCGGCGATTGCCTGAACTGATTCTGAAGGACTTAACCCAATTCTGACCCCTCTCGTGACGAACTTCGGTTAGACTTCCCCCTGGAACGGTTGTTATGCTGAAATCGGCGATTGTCCTGCTACACGATCCGAGAATCGTCGGAGGCCGCGAAGAATCCCAGGCGCCCCGCTTCCGAATCCAACAGCGGTACGTTCTCTACTTCTTTGCAACATCACGGGCAAGCTGGTGGTGCGATTCGTAGGACATGTCCAGTCTTGCATCGATGCTCCGATAACACGCCGCCGTCGTGGGCTTGTGCAGCGCTTCAGCCCACAGATTACGGGCTTCGGAGGGCTTCATCTCGTTGTAGTTCTGAGCGATGGTGAAGAGCCGGTCAGACGCTTCCGATGTGAGACTGGTTGTGGTCAGCGTTGTGATTGCGCCGTTCCATACACCCTGTTCCCGCCACTCATGAGCTTCCGAGATTGTCAGACAAGCGAGATCGGGAGATGCCACATACAGACCCTTTTCCTCCGGGTTATCGTAAACGAACTCCTCCGTCCGCACACCAAACATGGTGCCTTGATGCACGAGTTTGGAACCGCTGAATACCCTGGAACATGTTGTCTGCGTACGGAGAAGATTTTGCTGATTTACGTCCTCATTGCCCGGAAATGTAGAACGGGCCAGTGTGCAGGAATTGAATGTGGTTTTCGCCAATTCAGTAAAGGATGCACCGGCTTCGCAGGCTCCTCTGCCCGGCACATTGTACGTTTCGCTCTTGGCGTGCGAGCCGTCCTGACGTTGGACGAAGGTGCGCTGAATATTCTGCACCTCGCCCTGTGTGCCCTGAATGGACATGATCTGCGTCAGCGTGAATTGTGGCAGCGGTTTGCCGAGCGCCGGTGTTGCCCACATTCTCGCTGTGTAGAATGCAGAGGTTCCCAATACCAGCAACCCTGGAACGATGGCCAGTTGTTTCGTAATGGTCGCCTTTCCCTCTCCTGTCCCCGGGCAGCGCGAGCTAAAGCTCGCACCAGCACGCTGAAGACGCTGCTGAAAAAGTAAGTTCACAGGCCGAAGGCCTGTTCCACAATGGCTGTAAGCCATTGAACTGGTGTTGTGGAACAGGCGTTTTCGCCTGTCCTTGGCAGCGTTGACTTACTTTTTCAGCACCGTCTGAAGCGTGCGCCACAAACACACGCATCTCACCGCGCCGCTGCGGTCCGTTGCGCCCACGTTTCCCGCGGACGGCCTGTGTACACCTGCTCCATCGTGATGCAGCCGTCCACCGGGCACACCAGAGAGCACAGATTGCAGCCCACGCACTCGTCTTCATCCACGCGCGGCACTCGGCTGGGCGGCGCGGGAAGCGCTCCGTCCAGCGCGGCGATGGGCGTCACGGTGATCGCGCTGTCGCGGCCATTCACATGGATGCACTGGTGGGCCCCATCCTCGCAGGCCACGTAGCACAGCTCGCATCCGATGCACTGATCGGCGTGAATGCGCGCCACGATCTTGTAATTCAGATCCAGATGCTTCCATTCCGTCACCCGCGGTAGAGCGAGCCCGCGGAAATCTTCCACCGTGCGAAAGCCCTTCTGGTCCATCCAGTGGCTCAGTCCGTCGGCCATGTCTTCGACTATGCGGAAACCGTAATGCATCGCGGCGGTGCACACCTGCACGGCGCTGCAGCCCAGCAGGATGAACTCCGCCGCTTCCTTCCAGCCGCTGACGCCGCCAATGCCGGCGATGGGCAGTCCCACGTCCGGATCCGAAGCGATCTGCTGCACCAGATGCAGCGCGATGGGCTTCACCGCCGGCCCGCAGTAGCCGCCGTGCGCTGAAAGCCCGCCCACGTTCGGGCGCGGCGTCAACGTATCCAGATCGATTCCGGTAATCGAGTTGATGGTGTTGATGGCCGAGAGGCCGTCCGCGCCCCCTCTCCTCGCGGCCCGCGCCACCGTGCGGATATCGGTGATGTTCGGCGTGAGCTTCACCAGAACGGGCGTGCGCGCCACCTCCTTCACCCAACCGGTGATCATGGCGGCGTACTCGGGCACCTGTCCCACGGCGCTGCCCATGCCGCGCTCGCTCATGCCGTGCGGGCAGCCAAAGTTCAGCTCGAGGCCATCGGCCCCGGCGTCCTCGGAACGCCGTACGATGTCGTGCCAGGTCTCGCGCTTCGATTCCACCATCAGCGAGGCGATCACGGCGTTGCGCGGATACCGCTTTTTCACCTCCGCGATCTCGCGCAGGTTCACCTCGATGGGCCGGTCGGAGATCAGCTCGATGTTGTTCAGCCCCATCATGCGCTGGCCGTTCCAGTCCACCGACGAGTAGCGCGACGAAGTGTTCACGATGGGTTCGCCAATGGTCTTCCACACGGCGCCGCCCCAGCCGGCATCGAAGGCGCGCATCACCTGATCGCCAGTGTTGGTGGGCGGACCCGAGGCCAGCCAGAAGGGATTAGGACAGCGGATGCCGCCCGCGAACACAGTGGTCAGATCAGCCACGGGCTGCCTCCTCGGCCGCGAATGCGCGTACCATGGCGAGCGCGGCGCGTTTGCCGTCGGCCACCGCGTCCACCACCTCGCGGCCGCCGTTCACGCAATCGCCGCCCGCATAGTAACTGGGGTTGGCGGTGCGCCCCGTTGACCGGTCTACCGCGATGGAGCCTCCTTCGAGTTGAATGGCCCGCGATTCGCACAATTCGGCCAGCAGGCGCGATTGACCGAGTGCGGGGATAACCAGTTCGCAGGGCAGCTCGAAATACGAGCCTTCGATGGGCACGGGAAGGCGGCGTCCCCGAGCGTCCGGCTCGCCGAGGCGCGTTTGCGCGAAGCGGACGCCCGCGGCCCGGCCATTCCGCGCGAGAATCTCCACCGGCTGCGCCAGCCAGCGGAAGCGCACGCCTTCCGCTTTGGCGCGGATGTATTCGATACTGAACGCCGGCATCTGCTGCTCGGTGCGGCGGTAAACCACGTGCACCTCCTCGGCGCCCAGGCGCACGGCGGCATTGGCGGCATCGATGGCCGTGTTGCCGCCGCCGATCACCACCACGCGCCCCCTCACATCGAAGTAGGACGTCTTGTAGCGCTCAATCACGCGCAGAGCGTCCACCACGCCGGGAAGCTCCTCACCGGGAATCCCCAGCTTCTCCATGGCGCCCAGGCCCACGCCGATGAAGATGGCATCGTACTCGCTTTCCAGTTGCTCCAGCGGTACGTCCGCGCCCACCTCGGCGTTGCGGAACTCCACTCCGAGGGAGCGCACGAATTCCACCTCGCGCAGGCTGTCGGACGCGCGCAGTTTGTATTCGGCCACGCCATAGGTGTTCAGCCCGCCGGGCAGCGCGCGATTATCGAACACCGCGACGCGCCAGCCGTGGCGGCGCAATTCGGCCGCGCACGCCAGCGAAGCCGGACCGCCCCCAATGCACGCCGCGCTGTGCGGGGCAGCCTCCGCGCTCACCCATCCCGACGGGAGCCGCGCCCCCTGGCTGTAAAAGCTGTCCATCGCATAACGCTGCAGCCGGCCGATTTCGATGGGCTTCCGATTGTAGCGATGCATCACGCAGGAGCCCTCGCAGAGAACATCCACCGGACAAACGCGGGAACAGCTCAGGCCCAGAATGTTCGCGTCGAGGATCGTGAGCGCCGAGCCGCGCAGGTTATCGCTGGCGATCTTCTTGATGAACCGCGGCACGTCGATATGCGTGGGACACGCGGCCGTGCACGGCGCATCGAAGCAGAACAGGCAGCGGTTGGCTTCCGCCAGCGCCGATTGTGAGTCAAACGGCGGATGCAGCTCGGGGAACTGGCGCAGGTTGCGTTCGAGCGGTAGCGCCGAGCCGCTCATCGAGCGCTCCCGGCCGTCGCGGCGCCGCACACGGCGAGGCTGCGGTCGAGCTGGCCGATGAACTGATCCACGTCGGAGCGGCTGATGTTCATGGGCGGCGAGAGGCGGATGACATTGCCGAACATGCCGCCCTTGCCAATCAGGATGCGGTTCTCTCGCGCGGCTTCCATCAGCATGGCGGTCTGCTGCGGGGCCGGCGCTTTCGTCTTACGGTCCTCTACCAGCTCGATGGCCTGCAGCAGTCCCATGCCGCGCACGTCGCCGATGATCTCGTGCTTGTCCTTCAGCTCTTCCAGACGGCCCCGCAGATACCCGCCCGTCTCCGCGCAGTTGGCCATCAGGTTCTGCTCCTCGATGAAATCGATGACAGCTTTGGCCTGCGTGGTGGTGACGGGGTTGCCGCCGAAGGTGGAAATGGTGAGCCCCTTGAGCGAATCGGCGATGTCCGGCCGCGCCACGGTGAGCCCGATGGGGCTGCCGTTGGCCAGGCCCTTGGCGGACGTGATGATGTCGGGCGTGACGCCCCACTGCTCGATGCCGAACCACTTTCCGCCGGTGCGGCCCCAGCCGGTTTGCACTTCATCGCTGATGAACACGCCGCCGTGACTGCGCACGATCTTTTCGACGATGGGGAAGTATTCTTTGGGCGGCGTGATGAAGCCGCCGACTCCCTGAATCGGCTCGGCGATGAAACCGGCGATGCGCCCGCTGGTGCTCGATCGGATCAGGTCCTCCATGTCATCGGCGCATTTCACGCCACAGTCCGGGTAAGTGAGTCCGAATGGACAGCGGTAACAATACGCGTTGTGCGCGTGAACGATACCCGCCTGCGCGGGACCCAGCCGCCACGCGCCCTGTCCCGTAAGCGTCATGGTCATGGCGCTGCGGCCGTGATACGAGTGCCGCAGGGCAACCACTTCGGTGTGGCCGGTATAGCAGCGCGCTGTAAGAATGGCGGCCTCGTTGGCTTCGGTACCGCTGTTGCTGAAGAACGATTTGGTGAGCGCGCCCGCGGGCGTGAGCGACGCGATCTTCTTCGCCAGCGCGGCCTGCGGCTCGTTGGCAAACACCGTGGAAACGTGCTGCAGCGTATCGAGCTGGCGGTGCACTTTGGCATTCACCTGCTCATTGCAGTGGCCCACGCTGACAGTGACGATGCCGCCGAAGAAATCGAGATACTGGTTCCCGTCGGCGTCCCAGACGTATTGGTCTTTGGCGCGCGCCAGCACCAGCGGCTCGCGGAAGTAATGAAATACCGCCGGGAAAAGGAACTCTTTATTCGCGAGAATGATTTCGTCTTTGGTCATTAGTTAAGCCTTTACCAGACTTTCGTACATATCGGGCCGGCGATCACGAAAGAACTGCCAGGTTCTTCGCACTTCGCCGATCATGCCGAGATCGAGGTCGGCGGTAAGCACCTCGTCGCGGTCGCGGCTGGCCTGGGCCACGATGCACCCGCGCGGATCGCAGAAATAGCTGGAGCCGTAGAATTCGCCGATGTTCCACGGCGCCTCGGTTCCCACGCGATTGATGGCCGCGATGAAGTAGCCGTTGGCCACGGCGTGCGCCGGCTGCTCCAGTTTCCACAGGTATTCGCTCAATCCGGCTACGGTGGCCGATGGATTGAACACGATCTCCGCGCCATTCAGTCCGAGCGCGCGTGCGCCTTCGGGGAAGTGCCGGTCGTAGCAGATGTAAACGCCGATCTTCGCGAATCCAAGGTCAAACACCGGAAAGCCCAGATTGCCGGGCCGGAAATAGAACTTCTCCCAGAAGCCCGGCGCGACGTGCGGTATGTGCGTCTTGCGGTACTTACCGATGTAAGAGCCGTCGTTATGAATCACCGCCGCCGTGTTGTAATAGATACCTTCCTGCTCCATTTCATAGATGGGCACGATGAGCGCGACGTGATGCTCGCGCGCGACGTCGCACATCAGCCGGATCGTGGGACCGTCCGGGATCGGCTCGGCGAGGTCGTACCAGCGCGTTGTCTGCTCGGCGCAGAAGTATGGGCCGAAGAAGATCTCCTGAAGGCACACGATCTGCGCGCCAGCCTCGGCGGCCTGCCGGATGTAGCCGACGTGCTTGTCGATCATCGCCTTCCGGATGGAGTCGAGCGAAGCGTCCGACGGAGCCACGTTCGTGGCCTGAATCAGCGAGCAGCGAACATTTCTGGACATTCGGCCCTCGGCAATGCGGTTATTATAGGTCACACGGAGGCCATCATGTCCCTGCGTCGAACCGTTTCCTTTGCCTTTGCGGCGGTGCTTGTCACATGCATCTGGTCGCAGGATACGAAACCTGCTCCCGAGCTGTTAGGCGTCGATACGAAGCTGGTTGCGCCAGGCGGCGCCACGCTGACCGCTCCGGCCGGCTGGTCGGTTGCCAAAGGACCAGGCATGATCGTGCTGCAGCCGCCGGAAACCGACACCCACCTGGCCATCGTGGAATCGGACGCGGCCGACGCCACGGCTGCCGTGGCCGCCGCATGGTCTGCATACAAACCCGAGGCGAAGCGTCCGCTGAAGCTGGTTACTCCACGGCCGGCGCGCAATGGCTGGGAGGAACGGAAGGTGTTCGACTACGAGACCTCTCCGAATGAGCGGGCCTCCGTGGCGGCGATCGCTCAACGTGCGGGGAAAGCCTGGACGGTAATCATCCTGGACGGGAGCGATCCTACGGTGGAGAAGCGTAACGCTCCGCTCTCGCTCATCATTCAGAGCCTGCGCCCGAAAGGTTATGAGCGCGAGTCGTTCGCGGGCCGGAAAGCGCAGCGGCTGGATGCCGCTCACATCGATCAACTCACCGAATTCGTCCGGACCTCGACGGAGGAGCTTGGCGTTCCCGGCGCATCGCTTGCCCTCATCGACCAGGGAAAGGTGGTGTACGAAGGCGGCTTCGGCGTGCGCGAGCTGGGCAAGCCGGAGAAAGTGGACGCCGGCACGCTCTTCATGGCGGCATCGAACACCAAGGGCATGACCACGTTGCTTCTCTCGGAGCTGGTGGACGAGAAGAAGCTGGCGTGGGACGAACCGGTGACCTCCGTCTATCCGAAGTTCAGGCTGGGCGACGCGGACACCACGAAGCGCGTGCTGGTGAAGAATCTGGTGTGCGCATGCACCGGATTGCCGCGGCAGGACCTGGAGTGGCTGTTCGAGTTCCGGCAGTCCACGCCCGAGTCGTCGATGGCGCTCCTCGGCACGATGCAACCGACCAGTAAATTCGGCGAGGTGTTTCAGTACAGCAACATGATGGCGGCCGCGGCCGGGTACGTCGCCGCGCATCTGGTGTATCCGGACATGGAGCTGGGAGCGGCATACGACAAGGCGATGCAGACGAAGATCTTCGATCCGCTGGAAATGAGATCGACCACCTTCGACTACGCTCGCGCGTTGGCAGGAAATCACGCCAGCCCCCACGGGGACGACGTGGATGGTAAGCCCGGCGTGGCCAAAATGGCGTTCAACTACTCGATTGCGCCGCTTCGTCCCGCCGGCGGCGTCTGGACATCGGCTCACGATCTGATCCGCTATGTGCAGCTCGAGCTGGCGCTCGGGAAACTTCCCGACGGAACGCAACTGGTTTCCGCCGAGAACCTTTTGGCGCGCCGGAGACCGCAGATTGCCGTCGGTGAGGATGCGAACTATGGCATGGGCCTGGAAGTTGAGACCACCTACGGCGTTCCGGTTGTGCATCACGGAGGCAGCATGGCCGGGTTCAAGACCGATCTTTACCTGCTGCCGGATTCCGGCATCGGCGCGGTGCTGCTGACGAACTCCGATAACGGAGGGATGATGCTGCGCCCGTTTATGCGGCGGCTGCAGGAGGTGGTGTTCGATGGAAAGCCGGAAGCAGTCGCGATGTGGCCGCCCAGGCGGCGCGGCACAAGGCGGAGCTCGCCAAAGATCGCGAACGGCTGGTGGTTCCTGCCGACGCTGCGGTGGTTGGGCGTCTGGCGCGGCGATACACGAGCCACGAACTCGGCGATCTTGACGTGCTGAGCAAAGACGGCGCCACCACGTTCGACTTCGGCGAATGGCAGAGCGCGGTCGCGTCCAGGAAGAACGACGACGGCAGCATTTCTCTGATCACCATCGATCCCACGAACAGAGGGTTTGAATTCGTCATGGGCGAACGCGCCGGCAAGCGCGTGCTGGTGATCCATGACGGCCAGCACGAGTACGTCTTTCACGAGAGGTCGTGATTCCCTGTGATCTTGGCGCATGGAGTTGCTCAGGTCGGGCGCAGCTCACAGCCTCGCGTGCGCTTGCACAGCGACACGGCCCACGGCCTGTGTTCGCCTTGACAATCGGCATTGAAACGAGCAAAACTACCTTAATTCCGCTTTCCTTGTAGCTGGCAGGATTTGAGGATCGGACTTTGTGAGTCCGGCGCCAAAGAGAAAGCAGCTTCGTCGGTCACGCAGGACCTCAGGAGTCAGAAGATGGCGCGAGCAAACGTGGGTCGCAGCCATTCATTCAACGGAGGCCGGATGTTCACCAGCAAATTTCGCCGCCATGCTGTAGTGTGCGTGCTGACGCTTTCGGCGGGCACATTGGTCTACGGACAAGCGACAGGAAGTATTTCAGGCACGGTCACGGACGTGTCGGGGTCCGCCGCAGCCGGGGCGAAAGTGACGGTGACAGCTCCGGCCACGGGACTGTCGCGTTCGTCGGTCGCAGACGACAAGGGCGAATATGTGATCCCGTTGCTGAACGCGACCACTTACAACGTTCAGGCGGAGTTGCAGGGGTTCCAGACCAGCCAGGTTCAGGACGTCCGGCTGCAGGTGGACGAGCACCGCGAACTTGATTTCAAGCTGACGCCGGCCACCGTGCAAACCAGCGTGGAGGTCACCGCGGCGGCTGTGGCCATTCAGACAAGCGACGCCACGCTCGGCCAGGTAATCACGTCGCAACAGGTAAACGATCTGCCGTTGAACGGGCGCGACTTCGTGCAGCTTGCCACGCTGACGCCCGGCGTCACACAGGAAACGAATCCAAACAGCTTTTTCAACGGAGGTCCAAGCAGTGAAGCCGCGGCGCGCGGCTCATTTTCTCTTTCTGTAGGAGGATCTCGCGCCAACAGTACCGACTGGCTGCTGGATGGCAATGACAACAATGAGCTCACCTCCGGCGCCATCGCGATTCTGTCTTCGATCGACGCGATTCAGGAGTTCAAGGTTCTCACCTACAATTACTCGGCGGAATGGGGAACGCGCGGAGGCCCGACGGTTCTGGTGACCACCAAATCGGGCAGCGACCAGTTCCATGGAACCATCTACGAGTTCTTCCGCAATACCGCGCTCGATGCACGCAGCTTTTTCGCCTCCAGTACCGAGAAGTTCAATCTCAACCAGTTCGGCGGCGCCATCGGCGGTCCCATCAAAAAGGACAAAACGTTCTTCTTTGCCGATTACGAGCAGAAGTATCAGCGCCACGGAATCCCCTTCACCGGGCTGGTTCCAACGGCGGCCATGCGCAACGGCGACTTCACCAACAACGCCTTCGGCCAGCCGAACACCACGCAACTCACAAACATTTTTGCGAGCACGCCGGGAACGCCATTCATGTGCAATGGAGCGGGCGTTCCGCTGCCGGTGACGAATGGGAACCAGCCTGCGGGCACGCCCTGCAACGTCATCCCGCAGAGCGTATTCGATGCAGTTGGCCAAAAGCTCAT
This sequence comes from uncultured Acidobacteriota bacterium, assembly GCA_963780655.1. Taxonomy (GTDB): domain Bacteria; phylum Acidobacteriota; class Terriglobia; order Bryobacterales; family Bryobacteraceae; genus CAWACP01. The sequence goes on from CAWACP010000006.1 coordinate 555,939, forward strand.
CAATCTTTATCCGCTTCCCAACGCCAACAATCCCGCGCTTGGTTATAACTTCGTGAGCGAGCCCGTGCGGAAACTCGACGAAGGAAAGTTCGACGTGCGGCTGGACGAGAACTTTTCCACGAACGATACGATGTTCGCCCGCTTCAGTTACGACCAGGCTACGTCGTACGTGCCTGGCGGCGCGCCGGGATTTGCCGAACAGGGCGCGTTCGCCAGCAATCAGGGCATCGCGAACCATGCGCGCAACGCGGTCATTTCGGAGACGCATCTCTTTTCACCCAGCACAATCAACCAGTTCACCGCCGGATACAACCGAATCTTCGACTACATCACTTCTCAGGGAACCGGAAGCTGCTATGCGGCGACCCTGGGAATTCCAGGCGCCAATCTGGGCGGCAACAGTTGCGGCCTGACATCCGTGTCGATGAGCAGCTATTGGTCGCTCGGCGACCGTGGCTTCACGCCCTTCGTGGGCGGCACGAACGTCTGGTCGTATGCCGATTCGCTGGACCTGGTGCGCGGCAGCCATGAACTTCGAGTGGGCGGCGAGTTTCGGGCGAATCAGTTGAACACGGTAGCGGTTGGTTTTCCCAACGGGTTTTGGGTGGTGGTGGGGCTCAGCGGTGATGCCGCGGCCGATCTGCTCACCGGAGTGTACGTCTACGGAGCGCACGATCAGGAGTTTGGGGGTGGAGTTACCGGCCGCCGCTGGAAACTCTACCGGCCGTACGTCGAGGATACCTGGCGGGTCAGCCCGAGTCTGACATTGAACCTGGGTCTGGCATGGGCGATGGTGACGCCCATCAGTGAAGTTGCCAATCGGCAGTCGAACTTCAATCCCGCCAATGGAGAGTTTCTGGTGGCCGGCCAGAACGCCAACAAATATGCCGGGGTCAGCATGGACTGGACCGCGCTGGAACCGCGCCTCGGGGCCGCGTGGAAACCGTTTGGCAACAGCACCGTGTTCCGCGGCGGCTACGCGATCTTCCACGATTCCTCCTGGAATCAGGGCGCACAGGGGCTGTGGCAGAATCCGCCTTACTATGGCGAATCGGACAATTTTGGAACCAGCCTCATGGCGCAGGGCTTCGAGACATTCACTTCGCCGCCGAATCCCGCCGATTTTACCGGAACAATCTGGTCGCAGAATACCAATTTTAAACAAGGCCGAATTCAGCAGTTTAACGTCAACGTCGAGCGGCAGATCCCCGGAAACATCGTGCTGACGGCTGGGTATGCCGGCTCGCGCGCTTCGCACATTCTGGTGTCCGGGAACAATATCAACGTGGCCTCTCCCGATGCCTGCGGCTCCGTGTCCGGATACACCCTGGGATGCGGACCCGGAGGAGCGGCCTTCGCGGGCCCGTACCCAGCGTTTCCGTTTTCGGCGATATCGAGTATCTTCGATGCCGGCCGGGCGCACTATAATTCGCTGCAGATTAAAGCCGAGACCAAAAGCGCGCGGGCCGGCCTGTATGCGCTCATCTCATATACTTATGCACGCGCGTATGACACCGGCTATTCCGATGGGCTTGGAAGCATCATCGGCGCAACGTACTTTCCCCTTCCCAATTGGCAGAACCTCGATTGGGGGCTTTCGCAGATCAACGTCAATCACAATTTCACCGGCAGCGTTATCTATGAATTGCCGTGGGGCAAGGGACGGCATTGGGGAAACAACTGGAACACGGCCACGAATATGATTCTGGGAGGCTGGGAGACTACCGTGATCGAACACGCCACCTCCGGTTTTCCCATCTTCCCCATCGATACCAACGTCTCCGGCGTTAATTTATTGAACGCGAACGGGAGCACTTTGATTCGTCCCAACATGACGTGTAATCCGGCGCTAAGCCATCCCTCGTTGTCCGAGTGGTTCAATACGGCATGCTTTTCGCAGCCTGCGTCCGGCGAACTGGGCAATGCGCCGCGCACGTTGTCAGTTGCCGGGCCGGACTTCGTGAACACGGACTTCTCTGTGGTGAAGCACTTCATGCCGCGCGAGAACATGCGCCTGGATTTCCGGACCGAGGTTTTCAATCTGTTCAATCACCCGCAGTTCGGCGCGCCCGGCTACCAGGGATCCGGCGCGGACTTCAATTCTCCGACGTTCGCGAGCGTCAACTACACGGTGAACAACCCGCGGCTGTTTCAGTTCGCGCTGAAGCTGGCATTCTGAGGAAAGTCCGCGGCCTCAGTAGAGCAGGCTTTCAGCCTGCAGAACCTTGTTTTATTGCTTTTCATCACGGAGCGAGAACACGAATTCCTGGATGGCGGCGCGCTCGGCTTCGGACTTTTGCTCCGATTGCCGCGATAACTGCCTGTACAGCTCGATCTCTTCGTGCGCTCTCGCCGGCTGACCCGTCGCTCTCCACGCCTGCGCCAAACGGTAGTGCGCCTGCGCCAGGTCTGGATTCGCGGTAATCGCTTTCTGATAAGCCGAGATGGCATCGGGGAACTTGTTTTGTGCGGTGAAAACGACGCCCAGCAGCAGGAAGGCATCGGCCAGATGGGGGTCCAGACGAACTGCTTTCTCGAGTAACGGCTGTACATTTGCGTCGCCGCGCTTCCAGAGGCAGGCCGCGTAGTAGTAATTGGCCCACGCATTTTCGGGCTGAAGTCTGGCGAACCGCTCCATCCGCGCCGCATAGCCGGCGGATTCAGTGATCGCGCCGCCCGGCAGCCTGCCCAGAAACATGTACGGCGTGGGATCCGCTGGATTCACGTCGGCGGCTTCGAAAAACCGCTGCGCCGCCTGCTCATAGGAGCCGCGCGAGTACAACGCCACGGCAAGCCCCAGCAGCATCCGAGTGGACCGCGGATACAGCCGGACGCCTCTGGCGAACACCTCGCCGGCCTGGTCCGCCGCGCGATGCTTCAGCAGTTCGACGCCCCAGTCGAACAGATTCCCTTCGCTCGGCTCCTGTTCCGCGGCGCGCTGGTACTCGCGAGCGGCGGCGAGCGCGTTCCCCTGCTTCTCGTATTCATCGGCGCGCGTGTGGTGCGTGTTCGTGCGCAGCGACGCAGTCTCCTTGGTCAGGTTTTCCGCCGAGTGATAGACCGGATCGGCGCCGTGGCCGCCGCGCTCGGATGGATTGGTAACGCCCGCGACGATGAACGCAGGCTGGTCAAAGAACTGCGCCTGGGCCGGGGCGCCGAGCGTGAGATCGAGCTTCTTCGTCTCATCGGCGGCCAGTGGAAAGGGTCCGGCATCGGCTTCGCCAGGTTTGCTGTCGCCGGCATGCAGCGAGTAATTGCCAGCCTGGAGATCCCGGAAACGATAGCTGCCCGTGGAGTCCGTCACGGCGGTGAAAGTCTGGCTGCCTGTTCTGAGCTGGACCCTCACATTGGCGACCGGCTGTCCCTGCGAATCTCTGACAAGCCCCTGCAAGTCGGATGCGTGGAGCGCGCCGGCGGCCAGAACACACGCGACCAGACGCCAGTAACTCATATTCACAACCGGGCCAGGCGCGCGATCACCAGATCGAAATAGGCGTCCGCGTCCACCTCGCGCAGGAAAGTCACGTTCGGGGTCCTGGTGGTGACGCTCCACCAGTCCACTACGGTCATGCCGAGCGTGAGCGCGCCCGAACACTCCACCTCGACGTTCACCTTCCGCCCAGAGAAGATCTCCGACTTTAGCAGATACGCTATCACGGTGGCGTCGTGCAGCGGCCCGCCCTCCCAGCCGTATTTGCGTTCGTCGAACAGCTTGTTGAACTTCAGCAGATGATAGAAGGCCTCGGCTACCGGAGTGCCGGCGGCGCGCAGTTTCTCGAGACGCGCGTTCGTGGTCCGCGCCTGGTGCGTGCAATCGAGGGGGATCATGGTGATGGGCGCGCCGCAGCCGAGCACGCGCGCGGCAGCTTCCGGATCGACGTGGATATTGAACTCCGCGGCGGGCGTGATGTTGCCCCCCTCCGAGAATGCGCCGCCCATTATAACGATCTCTCGCAGGCGTCCGGCCAGACGCGGCTCCTTTGCCATGGCCAGCGCGATGTTGGTGAGCGGCGCGAGGCAGCACAACGTGACTTCGCCGGGTGCACGCTGCATCACCAGATCGACAATCGCGTCCGGCGCGAATCCTGCGGCGAGAGGCGTGGCAGGGTCCGGCAAGTCGTATCCGTCGAAGCCGGTCTTCCCGTGGACCAGCTCCGCCGTCACCAGAGGGCGGAGCAGGGGAGCGGCCGCACCGGCGTAAACCGGTGTCTCGGTGCGGCGAGCCAGCTCGAGCGCTTTGCGGGCATTTTTCGACGTAAGATCCACCGGAACATTCCCCGCCACGGTGGTTATGGCAAGCACTTCCAGTTCTTCCGGCGAGGCCAGCGCCACCAGAAACGCGACCGCGTCGTCGGGCGAAGGATCGGTGTCGATGATAACCGGGCGAGCCATGAGGTCACATTATGACAGCAGGCGCGAGACGAGGCGCCGCTTTACCGGCTCGTCGATGAACGCAGCGTCCAGCGCGTCCCGGTTACACGCCGCGAAATCCGCGTCGGACCAGCCGAAGTGCTCCCGCAGACGCGCGTACTCCTCATTCAGGGTGACATTGGTGATGGTGCGTGTATCGGTGTTGATCCCGAGCGACACGCCAGCGCGGCGCAGGCTGTCGATCGGATGATCGCGATATGTGGCAGAGGCGCGCGTCTGAACATTGCTGGTGGGACAAAGCTCCAGATGAATGCGCTGTTGCTTAAGATGCTCCACCAGTTCCGGATCTTCCGCGCTCCGCACGCCGTGTCCGATCCTCGTGGGCTCGAATGCGCGCAACGTCTCCCAGACGCTTTCAGGTCCCATGGCTTCGCCGGCGTGAGCCGTGCGGCTGAGCCCATGGTCGATGGCATACCGGAATGCCGGAACATGGGCATCGATGGGAAACCCGCACTCGTCTCCGGCGATATCCAGCGCGGCCACCCGCGTCCCTTTGAACTGTTCCACCAGTTGCGCGGTGAGCAGGCTCTGCTCGCGGCTGAAATGGCGAAGCGTGCACAGGATCAGGCGCGCCTCGATTCCCGTGGCGTTGATGCATTGCTCGGTCGCGCGATCGACGGCAGCGACCACCGCCTCCGGCGTCAGCCCTTTACTCAGGTGCAGCAGGGGCGCAAAGCGAATCTCGACATAGATGACGTTGTCGGCGTGCAACTGTTCGAACAGATCCTCGGTGGCGAGGCGAAGCGAGTCTTCATCCTGCATGAGCTGAAATCCCCGCGGCGAGCGCGTCAGGAAATCGGCCAGGCTGGAGCACTGCGGGGGAGCGATGAACTCAGCGTCGAACTCGGCGCGCGACACGGAGGGGTCAAGACGGGAGACCACAGCGTAGCTGAGCGAGCAATCGAGATGCAGATGCAGCTCCACTTTGGGCAGGTGGTTCACGCCTCATTATCGCCAGGACCCGCGCGCCAGAGGCATCACGCGCCGCCTGCACGGCTGATACCATATGTAGAGAGGCTGCGGAGTAAGTGCGCCGGTTCTATTTCGATCACAACGCGACCACGCCGGTGTCGGATGAGGTCCTCGAGGTCCTCATTTCCGCCCTGACCGACATCCCCGGCAATGCCTCCAGCATTCACGACTACGGCCAGGCTGCGAAGCGCCGCCTCGAAATGGCTCGTCGGAGCGTGGCGTCGGCAATCAAGGCCGATGCGCGCGAGATCGTATTCGTCAGCGGCGGCACGGAAGCCGATAACCTCGCGGTACTCGGTGCTGTGCGCGCGCATGCCGGCGGACGAAAGCACGTAGTGACCACAGCGATCGAGCACGCGGCTGTTCTGAAGGCCTGCGCGCAGTTGCAGTCGGAGGGCGTCGAGGTCACTTACGTACCTGTGGGCAGCGACGGTGTGGTGGACCCTGACGATATTCGCCTGGCTCTTCGTCCCGATACCGTGCTCATCTCGGTGATGCACGTGAACAACGAGACCGGCGTGGTGCAGCCTGTCGAGCAGATCGGGTGGCTTGCTCGCGATCTTGGCGTCACCTTCCACGTCGATGGCGTGCAGGCGCCCGGCAAGGTTCCAATCGACCTTTCCACGCTGCACGCAAACCTGTACTCCATCAGCGGGCACAAGCTGAATGCGCCGAAGGGCACTGGCGCTCTGTTCGTACGCGATGGCACGAAGCTCGCGCCCATCCTTTATGGCGGACATCACGAACGCGACCGCAGGGCCGGCACCGAGAACGTCCCCGGCGCAATCGCCCTGGCGCACGCGGCCGAATGGATCACCGCCAATTTCGAGGACGAGACGGAGCGGGTGCGCGAACTGCGGGACCTGCTGGAGGAGGGCATCCTCGAGCGCGTGCCCGAAGTGAGAATCAACGGCGCCAAGGCATCCCGCGGCCCGAACACCACGAACATCTGCTTCGATGCGATTGAGGGCCAGGCGATGGTGATCTCGCTTGACCTCAAAGGCTTCGCCGTATCGAGCGGGTCGGCCTGTTCGAGCGGCGCCGTGGAGCCATCGCACGTGCTGCTGGCCATGGGGCTCACGCCCGAGCGCGCCCGTTCGAGCGTGCGCTTTTCGCTGGGGCGCGGCAATACCCTCGACCAGGTCGACGCGCTCATCGAGGCCGTGGCGGAATCGGCCGGCCAACTCCGCCGCTTGTCTCCGGCCTGGAAAGTGACCGCGTGAAAACCCGCTTGCTCACGCGCGCGGCTCAGTAACCGAGCCGTGACCGCAAGGGAGCGGGAAACTCCATGACCGAATCGAATCTCATCGCCGTGGCCATGTCGGGCGGAGTGGACAGCTCCGTCGTCGCGGGCATGCTGCATCGCGATGGGCTGCGCATCGTGGGCCTGACCATGCAGCTCTGGAACCAGCGGCGCCTGCCGGAGCTGTATCCGGAGGGCGGCGTCACGGGCCGCTGCTGCTCGGCCGACGATGTCTACGATGCGCGCAGGGTAGCCGAGCGGCTGGGCATCCCGTATTACGTGGTCAACATCGAGGAACGGTTCGAAGAGCAGGTTGTGCGTCCATTCGTGGAAGAGTATCTGGCGGGGCGCACGCCGATCCCCTGCACGCTGTGCAACAACTTCGTGAAGTTCGATCACTTTCTGGACATGGCCGCCGGCGTGGGCGCCGAGCGTATCGCCACCGGACATTACGCGCAGATCGGCTTTGACAAAGTGACCGAGCGCTGGCAGATGAGCGCGGCCGCCGACCGATCGCGCGATCAGACGTATTTTCTGTTCGGCCTGACGCAGGAGCAGCTCTCGCGGACACTGTTCCCGCTGGGCGGCATGCTCAAGCCGCACGTGAGGGAGGTGGCGCGCTCGCTTGCGCTGCCGGTGGCTGAGAAGCCGGACAGCCAGGAGATCTGCTTCGTTCCAAACGGCGACTACGCGGCTTTCATCGACGCATATTTTCGCGAGCGGGGCATGGCACACGAAAGCGCCCGCGGCGAGATTGTCGATACCGCCGGCCGCGTGCTCGGGGAGCATAAGGGCGTGCATCATTTCACCGTGGGCCAGCGCCGCGGACTCGGCATCGCCACGGGCGAGCCGCTCTACGTGATCGCCACTGTGCCCGCCGAGCAGCGGGTGGTGGTGGGCCGCAACGACGATCTGCTGCGCGATCGCCTCACCGCGGCCGAGGTGAACTGGCTGTCCATCGTGCCGCCGCGAGAGCCCGTTCGCGCTCAGGTGAAGATCCGCAACAAGCACGCCGCCGCGCCGGCGACGCTGCTGCCCAGTTCTGACGGCCGCATCGAGCTGCGGTTCGACGAGCCGCAACGGGCAGTGACGCCCGGTCAGGCAGCGGTGTTCTACGATGACGGACTGGTGCTGGGCGGCGGCTGGATTCAGTAAGCGCCCACTTGAACGCTCACAGGACACGGCGCGTCGCGCAACGTGGCATTCTGACTCAGTAACCGTGCGTAAAACCAATGATTTCGTGACGTTGCCATGGGCATGTTCGTGCTGTCCTAAAGTGGGGCAGTCATGAAGGTATTGTTGGCAGCTTTGCTGAGCGCCGCCGCGGCGTCTGCTGCATCCGGCTCGTTTCTGCTGGGCGTGGATTATTCGAAGCCCTTGACGGCGGTGTCGGGGGCGCCCTTAAGCATTGCCGTCACCGGACACGGGCTGAACGGCGGCGCATTCGTGTTCGTTCTGGGACAGGCGCAGGATCAATTCGAAATTCCCGCCGGCGCCACGGTGCTGGGTTCCACAATACCCAGTTCGTATGTACAGGAGCTGAGTCCGGACGGCACGGTGATATGGTCCACGGTCCTCGGCTTCAATGCCAGCGCGTTCGCAGTGGATTCCGCGGGAGCCGTCTACCTGGCCAGCGGCGCGAACCCCGGCCCGAATTCCGCGGACCCCGCCTTCGTCGCAAAGCTCCAGCCCGGCGGCAAGTCGTTTGCGTACGAGGTCCCCTTCGGGTCCGGCCTGATCCAGAATACTGCGATCGCCGTGGATTCCGGCGGGCGCGCGTATGTAGCCGGAATTGTGAACCGGAACGGGACGCTCCTTACCACGGCCAAGGCCCTGCTTACGACGGCGGCCGCGGGAAATACGAATGCATTCGTGCTGCGCGTGAATGCCGCGGGAACGGCGCTCGACTACGCAACTTATCTGCCGAGCGAGTCGAATGCTATAGCGTCATCCATCGCGTTCGACTCGACCGGTGACCTGGTGATTGGCGGCTGGACCTGGGCCTATGCTTACGCCGGGGATCCGTTTGTGCTGAAGCTGAGCTCAGATGGCTCCACGCTGCTGTGGTCGCTTGAAAGGGGGCAACTCGGCGCCCAGCCGCCGGCCGTCGCGGTCGATTCCGCGGAAGATGTCGTGGTGGCAGGTTACGGACCGGGCCGCCAGACGCTCGCGCTCTACACCGCCGCCGGCCAGCCGGTCTGGACGAGGTCCGTTGTGTCCGGTTCGCCCACCAGTATCAATATTGCGGGTCTTGACGCTGCGGGGAACATCTATGTGGATTACCAGGCGAGCACCGGGAATCTGCCGGTGAAAAACAATCTGGCTACCTGCGGATCGAACCTGCTCAGCGTGTACAACTCGGCTGGGGACACACTGCAGTCCACGTGGACGCCCGGTCCGCCACTGGCCGCGCCTCCGGCGCTCGCGGGCGACGGCTCAGTCTATCTGATTGGCGCCCAATCCGGACAGCCAGCTAAAGTTACCCTGACGCATCTTGCCCAAAGCGCCTCGGCGCAGATTCTTCCGCTGGCGTGTGTCACCGACCCTGTGACGTTCCAGCCGGGTGGACCTGCGCCAGGAAAGATAATGACTCTCTTCGGGGACGGAATCGGGCCGGCGCAAGGAATGCATCCGCCGGTGACGAGCGGGACCGGCTACCCGACGGAGCTGTCCGGGGTTCAGGTGACCTTCGCGGGCCAGCCAGCGCCGATCCTCTACGCTCAGAGTGGGCAGATTAATGTTGTTGCGCCATGGTCGCTCACCGCCGGCCAGACTGCAAGCGTCTGCGTTACCTATAACAGCATCACGACGAACTGCCTCGACGAAGCGGTGTCCGAAGCGGCCCCGGTCATCTTCATGGCGGACGACACATACGCCTTCGCGGTGAATCAGGACGGTACCATCAACTCGGCGTCAAACCCCGCGAAGCCCGGAGAGTACGTATGGCTCTTCGGAACGGGATTCGGCCCGGTAAGCCCGGTTCCCAAAGACGGACAGATTGTGGGTCTGCCGCTGCCCAGGAACGTACTGCCCACCACGGCGGAAACCGTCAATATCGGCGGCGGTATCGGAGTTCCGATCCCGAACAACACTTACTACCACGTTGAGTACGCCGGGCCAGCGCCGTACAAAGTGGCGGGCACGACACAGGTCAATGTCCGGACCGAGGCCGGCATGTCGAACATTACGGTAATGGTCGGCGGTTTCGCTCAAAGCAACACGTTCGAGATCCATCTGGCCAGCCAGTAGCACCCGTTCCGTTACGGTAAGCGGCTCAGTGACGCTGCGATGATGCCCTTCGGTTCCCCGAACCCGGCGAGCGATCCGGGCGCCAGCACAACGCGATAGCCCCAGCGCTCGCTCAGCTCCCGCAGCCGCCGCCACGTCTGCAGCCACCACGAAGGTCTGGGCATGACATCAAATCCTGTACGCGTTTAAAGTCGGGAGTGCCAAAGTGTGTATTTTGAAGGCACACGTCGGGGCGGAGCGGTTTTTCCGACCCTCACTTCACCGGAACGCACGTGTTAGCTGCAATCTCATTCGCCGCCAGCGACACACCCGGCGCGGCCTCGATGCACCACTTGTCCATCCCGAACCCGCTGACGTAGTTGTCGCGAATGACATTGTCGCGCGTCACCGCCGGCCGGCCCGCGCCTCGCGCCAGGTAGATCCCGCTGCGTAGCATGCCCGGTTCCTCCGGCGCGTAATTGCAACGAGGCACGGTCATGTCGCCGGTGCAGTGCGCGCGATTCACGTCCACGAAGCGGTTATTCACAATGCGCTGATGCTCGCCGATGACGTACGCGCCGCCGTACGCGAATCCCTGGATCAGATTGGCTCGCACCACGATGTTCTGCGACTTCATGTCCGGGTTCGTATTGCCGAAGATGATGCCGCCGTGCAGCAGCGGATACTCGGCTATCGGCTTCTGGTTCACGCACGAGTTCTCCGCCACCTCGCCATCGTGGAAGCCGTCGAGGTCGATGCACTTTCCGTTCACGTCCGTGAACCGGTTCCTGATGTACGTCGATTTCGCCACGTCTCCGGACGTATCGATGGCCACGGGATTCGCGGCGCCGGGCAGGTCGGCCGCCTCCGCCGGATACCCGATACGCGATCCGCTGTTACCGGCCACTCGCACCCTGATTGCCTGGCCCACCTGAATGGCGTCGCGCGGCGTGTCGCTGATGCTGTTCTGTTCGATCACGCCATCCTCGTTTTTCCGCGAGCCGTAATCGGAGTGCGTCCAGATTCCGTTGCCGAGAATCCCGTGGATGACGCACCACCGCACAGTGAACCACGTCGAGCCCTCCTCGATGAGGATGCCGCCGGTCGTATTGCTGTGGCCGGCGGAATTGAGCGTGCCGCTGTCGGCGATATCAACGGACTCGATGGTCACGTGCGCGCAGTGGTTCAGCAGAATCGGGAAGCTGCGGACGCCGCGAAATCCGATGTGCACCATGGCGATATCATGCGAGTCGCGAAAGAGAATGCCGTTGCCGGTATACCAGGACGCGAACGGCACATCATCCGGAGGCAGATAGACATTACTGGCGACCGAGGTACGGTTCCCCTCGATGCGAAATCCCTCGAGGCGAACGCCGCGTAATCCCGCCCCGGTGATCGCCGCGGACCCGTGGAAGTCGGGCGCCAGACGCAGCACCGAATCGTTGGCTCCGCGAATCACTACGCCCTGAGCTCCGGGTGGAAGTTCCAGAGGCGAGTGCAGAACAGTAATCCCCGGAGGCACAACGATCTGTTTCTGCCCTTCGGCGATCTGCTGTCGCAGCGTTGGCGCGGGCGCCGCGGCGCACAGTAGTACCAGCGATACCAGCACGGAATGCCGGAGCGCCATTGGTCGAGACTCTGTCAGCCGGTCCGCTTTGCCGCCGGCGGGGCGGCCTTCTTCTGCGCAGCAACGTGCTTCTTCGGCGTGGCATTCCTCTTCAGCAGCCGATTCACCGCGCGGATGAGCTGGGGCACCTCCGTGGCGCTCTTCTGCAGCACCAGGTCGGCGCCGGTGCTTTCTTCATTGAGGCCGAGCGCGCTGGAGAACCCCGAGATCAGAATGATCGGAATGGATGGGTACTGAGAACGCGCGCGCTGAATCACCTCCACTCCGTCCATATCAGGCATCCGGTAGTCGGTGATGATCAGATCGAACTGCTCCGTGGTGAAGCGCTCGATGCCTTCCTGCGCGCTCGACGCGATGGTAACGGTGTGGCCGAGCTCAGCCAGGAGACTCTTTCTCGCCACCAGGCCAAGCCTGTTGTCGTCGATCATCAGGATCTTCGCGCGGGAGGTTTGATCGGGAGTTTGAGCGGTCATGGGTGGGGAACGAACATGCCGAAACTAACAGGATTGAAACCATAGTGTCAACGTCGCGGTATCGGATTGCAACAGGGCGACATCGAGTGCTTGACTCCTCCGTCCGGGCGTGGTTCTCCGCGGGTCGAACATACTCAGAACTTTTTGTTCGCATCTCGGCGCGGCGGAACGAGGCTGCATGCGAAACCGAGCAGCGCTCCGAAAGTCAGAAATGCGGCGGCTCCAAAACCCGCCGCTCCGGCGAATGTATACGGCCCCGCGAAGTATCCGCGAAACAGCAGGAGGAAAGCGACAATCATCCACAGCGGCAGCAACCATCGGAAGATTCCGGTGACGGAGAGAAGAACGGCGACTAGTCCGGCAAGGCCCAGACCGAGCAGCCACCACGTCACGCGCGCGCCTTCGAACGAAAACATCGGTACCTTCAGGTTGTTTGTTCCGCTCGCCAGCGCGACGAGCGAAAGCGCGAGAGCGCAGAGCGAGAGACCGAGCCCGAACAGCCAGGCATAGACGCGCAGAAGAGTTCGCATGGAATTGGACGAAAGAGCATTGTATCGCTTACAGCCGCCTGAGGCGCGAGAACGTGAGTTCCAGGATTTGCATCGATCTGCGTGCGTCCGTGGCCAGCTGTCTTTGTAACGCCAGGTAACGCGAGGCGCAATCGTTTCAGCATGTTGGCACTCCCATCCGGGCGCTGCCAGATCCGGCCCCGCACGCCCCTTGACCCGCGTGAATAAACTGCTTTAGAATGAATAAGAAGGACCAGCTCTAATGGCCTCTGACACGTCTCGTACGCCCCGGCACATGGACATCCTGTGCATGATCGTACAGGAGTACATCGATACCGGCGAACCCGTCGCCTCGCGCACCATTTCGCGGAGCCTCGGTTCCCGCCTGAGTCCCGCGTCGGTGCGGAACATCATGGCGGACCTGTACGATGACGGCTATCTCATGCAGCCGCACACGTCGGCAGGCAGAATTCCGACGGAGAAAGCATTCCGGACGTATGTGCAGACGCTTGCGCGGGCGCGCGTATTTGCGGTGGAACTGCACAGGTTGCAGGCGGAGCTGAACCAGGTGGAGACGGTGGAAGGCCGGGTGGAGCGCTCCTCGCACATGCTCACCGAGATGACGCGGGGCATCGGCATTGCGGCGGCCATCCCGACGCTGGGCCAGATGCTCGATCAGGTAGACCTGGTGCCGCTGGCGGATGGCCGCGTTCTCATGGTGATGGTCACCCGGGACCGCATGGTGCGAAATCGCGTCCTGACTCTCAGCGAGCCGGTCGGCGCGGCCGAACTGGAATCGATCCGCAACTACATCAACCGGAACTTCAGCGGCTGGACCATTTCCAGGCTGCGCGCGGAGCTGGACCGCCGCCTGGCGCACGAAAGCGCCATTTATGACTCGGTGCTCAAGCGCCTGAATACCCTGTACCAACGCGGGATGCTGGATTTCGAGCTGCTGCCCGAGATCCACGTCGAGGGCGTTTCGAACCTGCTGGGGCTCGATTTGCATCTGACAAGGGAAAAGATGCGCGATCTGTTCCGCACGCTGGAAGAGAAACGGCGGCTGCTGGAAATCCTCAATCGGTTTCTGGAGCAGCCTGAGGGCGAAGTGAGCGTAAGCGTCGGGCTTGGCGATGCCTGGCCGAACATGCGCGAGCTGTCGCTGGTGGGCGTCTCGCTGGCGCTGCAGGGCGGACTGACGGCGCGGATAGCCGTGCTCGGTCCCATGCGCATGAACTACGCGCGGGCCATCTCGGCGGTACTGCACATGGGCCACGCTTTTCAGAATATTCCGCAATAGCCGCTGCTTTTCGGACCTCAGATCGTAAACTGGAATTATGGAACCGATGAACCCATCGAATGAACGGGAGGACACTCGGGTGGCCACGGAGGAACGTCCGGGCGATTCCCCGGCGACTGTGGAAGCCATCGCCGCCGAACGCGACCAGTTGCTGGCCGAACGCGCCGATCTGCAGGATCGCCTGCTGCGGCGTCAGGCCGAATTCGACAACTTTCGCCGCCGCGCCGAACGGGAGCGCGCTGACATTCTGGAATACGCCGCCACCGATACGGTACGAGCCCTGCTGCCGATTCTTGACGATATGGAACGCGCCCTGAAGGTGGAAACGGCCGACAAGGACTACGCACGCGGGATGGAGCTTATTTACCAGCGATTGTCGGACGCCCTGAAGAAACTCGGCCTCGAGCCGATCAATGCTACAGGCGAGATCTTCGATCCCAACGTTCACCATGCGATCGAAATGGTGGAGAATGACGACGTGCCGGACCATACGATTCTGGACGAGTATCAGCGGGGCTACAATTTCCGTGGCCGGTCTCTGCGGCCGGCGTTTGTGAAGGTCGCGGTCAATAAGAAATCGTGAAGCGGGACTACTACGAAATTCTCGGCGTCGCCCGGGATTGCGACGATGGGGCGCTCAAGGGCGCATACCGTAAGCTTGCTCTCAGGTACCATCCGGACCGCAATCCTGACGACCACGTCGCCGAGGAGAAATTCAAGGAGGCTGCCGAGGCCTACGGCGTCCTGAGCGATCCGCAGAAGCGGACCGTGTATGATCGCTACGGTCATCAGGGCCTGGCAGGCGCCGGCCAGGGCGGCGGATTCGACCCCTCGACGTTCGGCGATTTCAGCGACATTCTCGGGGACTTCTTCGGATTCGGCGACCTGTTCGGCGGTGGTGGGGGCGGTGGCCGGCGGCGCACGCGCGCGCAGCGCGGCGAAGACCTTCGCTACGACCTCGAGATCAATCTGGAAGACGCCATGCGTGGCCTGAGCGCCGATATTCAGGTGCCGAGGCTCGAGCAGTGCGGCAAGTGCGGCGGGACCGGCGCCGAGAAGAACGATGGTCTGACTACATGCCCCATGTGTCACGGCCGCGGCGAAGTCATTTATCAGCAGAGCTTCCTCTCCATCCGCCGGACCTGTTCGCAGTGCAACGGACGCGGGCAGATCATTCGACGGCCCTGCCGTGAGTGCCGTGGCGAAGGCTATCTGCGCGCGGAACGAAAGCTGAAGGTGAATATTCCGCCGGGCGTGGACACGGGGACGCGGCTGCGCTTATCAAACGAAGGCCAGGCGGGGCTGAACGGCGGTCCCCCGGGCGACCTGTACGTCTTTATCCGGCTGCGCGAGCATGCGATCTTCCAGCGTCACGAGGACGACCTGCACTGCACCATTCCGGTGAACGTGGCCCAGGCGGCGCTCGGGGCCGAAATCGACCTGCTCACGTTCGATGGACTGCAGAGCGTCAAGGTGCCGGAAGGCACTCAGGCAGGATCGAAGGTCCGGCTGAAGGGGCTGGGCGCGCCCAAGCTGCAGGGGCACGGCCGCGGCGATCTGATCGTCAACCTCGAGGTGGTGACGCCGACGCGCCTCACGCGCGAGCAGCGGAAACTCTTCGAGCAGCTTCGCGAGACTCTGCCTGCCGAGAACGAACCGTCGGAGAAGGGTCTGCTCGACAAGGTCAAAGAGTATTTCATGTAACGGCTTTACGGCTTCGCTCCCTGTGGGGCAGGCCATCGGTGTTTGTGGCCTGCCGGCGTCCTGTCAGCAATCGCAGACGACAAAAGACGATCGTCTGCCCCACGAGGGAGCGTTTGGGTTGCGGTTTCGCTGCTCTTGTGGGGCAGGCTTACAGAGCCTGCGGCGGCTCTTTAGGCCGCCTGCCCCGCCCACACTACCGATTGCTCTTCCCCGGATTCAGTACCCAGATATTGCTGTTCACCTCAGCCTGGTTGAAAACGATCGTCTTCGGGCCGACAGCCATTTCGAATAGACCGATTGGCAGGTTGCTCAGCGAGTGGCGGCGCTGGTGGAAATGCTGCACGGCCAATGGCTCGCCCACGGGGTGCTTGTCCGGTCCCAGCCGTTGCGCCCAGATACACCGGAATCCGTCGCGATCCGAGGAGAAGAAGATCAGCTTATCATCCCAGGAGAAGCGCGGCTTATCGCCTCCCCGGCCGGTGGTGACCGGAATCCACTCGCTCCGCGGCGCCAGAGCTTTGCGAAACGGAACGACAAATACCTCGGAGGGCTCGGCCTGCCCGTTCGGCGTGGCGTTAAACGTCACCCAGCGCCCGTCATGGGAGAAGTGTGCGTTCCACACCCCGTGTTCCGGATCGTCCAGAAACGTCGTCGTCGAACGCGACTTCATGTCCTTTTCGAAAACTCTCCCAGGGTCATCCGGCTTGCTGTAGAGATCAAAAAGAACCGTGCCATCGGACGCCAAGTCCAACAGGACCAGCTCAGCCCCAGATTCATTCCAGATCTTCTTCGTAGCGCCACCCAAAGCCGGCATTTCATAGATACCGATGTCGGAAGTGTGAGGGTCATCGACCGAAAACATTAGCGCCATTGCATCGAGGCCGAAAATTACGCTGTTCACGTTGTTCCGAAGAACCTCGCGTTCCTTTCCTGTTGCGAGATTGCAGTAGTACAGACCGCCATCCCGGACCACTACCAGGCTTTTGCCGTCCCTTGACAATGCAAAGTCTCCGTTTTCGTCCCCTGCGCCGGAAGTCACTCGCCCGGGCTCCCCGGTCGCATGACCAACGCCGTCAATGGGGATGCCCCGGATGTGCGCATCCCGGTTCCCCGACTCGAACGCGATGCGCCCGTTGGCAGCCCTTGAAACGTGGCGCGCGCTGCCTGTGCTGAAGGTGATCCTCTGCATCGGCCCGGTAATCTTTGTTCCGTCCTGCGACAAAGGAAGGGTGGCGACAGAGGAGCCGTTTTCGGCGCCGGCTACGAAAAGGAGACGTGACGGGTCCGGAAGCCATTGATCGATTTCGGTATCCCAAAGAACCTGAGCGAGCGTTCCGGGACCCGCGATGCGTTTGCCGTCCAGTGTGGACAACCAGAGCCGCACAGCCCTCGGAACCGCACGTTCGCCCCAAACAGGACGCGGCTGCTGTCTGGCGACCATACCGCGGTGTTCAGCCACACGTAGCACCCGGCGCCGATCTGCAACGGCCCTGTTCCATTCACCCCTTCGTCAAGCCGCTGAACATACAAAGGGCCCGAACCCTCGCCTGTCGTGTACATCAGCAATCTCCCATCGGGTGAGAAGCGTGGCCTGCGTCCCCTCAGGGACCAGCAGGCGGGCTTCACCTCCAAGCGCAGGGACGGTGTAAATACCCCCTCCTTCGCGGTCGGAGCGAAATGCAATCTGGCTTGCATCCGGTGAGAACGTCGGGTCCTCGTCGTCGGCGGGGTCATTGGTGATGCGAACCGCGACTGCCGCCGTCCACCTGTTGCACCCAGATATCGAGATTGTCAGGATCGGCGCGGTCGCTGGCGTAGGCCACCAGCTTGCCGTCCGGTGAAATAGCCGGATCGGCGGTCAGGCCCGCATCGTGCGTCAATTGGCGGAGGGTGGCGTCGGCCATCCAGAGGGGGCGTTGGGAACGCATGGCCAGCCACCAGGTTAATCCGGCGGTCACCGCCAGCACCAGCGCCGCTGTTATAGCCAGCCACGCCAACCTGAGGCGACTGCGCTTCGGCGGCGGCGCTGGCGTTTCCGGCGACGAAACCAGCGCGAAGCCAAGATCCGCCGCGCACTGGAATCGGCGGTCCGGCTGCTTCTCCAGACAGCGCCGGACGATGCGGCTCAGTCCGGCCGGAGTCGACGAGGGCAGCTCCGGCGGCTCGTCCTTCAGGATTCCGTTCATCAACTCGATCGATGATGCGCCGCCGAAGGCCGCCTTGCCGGACAGCATCTCGTAGAGGATCACGCCGAAGCTGAAGATGTCGGATCGTGCATCGGCGGGCTCGCCGCGGACCTGCTCCGGCGACATGTATCCCGCCGTGCCGAGAATCACGCCGCTCTCGGTCAGCGTGGCGCTCTCCGGACCTGGGCGTACACGCTTCGCGAGGCCGAAATCCACGATCTTCACCCCGCCGTCCCGGCGCAGCATGATGTTGCCCGGCTTCAGGTCGCGATGGACGATGCCCGCCGCGTGCGCCGCCGCCAGCCCGTTGGCAATCTGCCCGGCGATCTCAATGGCCCGTGTCACGGTCAGCCGGCCCTTGCTCATCAGCCGCTGCAGCGATTCGCCGTCCACCAGTTCGGAGACGATCCAGTACACGCCATTCTCGTGACCGATGTCGAATACCGAAACCACGTTGGGATGGTTCAGCGCGCTGGCCGCCCGGGCTTCGTGCTCGAATCGGGCGATGCGGTCGGGGTCGCGGGCAAACGCGCCCGGCAGCAGCTTGATCGCGACGTCGCGGCTGAGCCGCGTGTCGCGCGCCCGCCACACCTCGCCCATCCCGCCGCGCCCAATGCGCTCTATCATTTCGAAGCTGCCCAGGTGCAGGCCCTTTTCGAGGTTCAGCGACAGCGGCGAATCTTCCAGGAAGTGATCGGTCTGCTGATCGAGCAGCGATTGCACCTCGCCGCGCAGCTGAACGTCGGAACAAGCCTCCTCGAGGAAGCCGCTGCGTTGGGCCGGCGGAAGCGCGATCGCTGCTTCATACAGCCCTTCGATGCTCTTCCAGCGCTCAGCCTGCATCGGCTGATTTCCCCCGTGTCAGCTCGTGTTTCAGCCAGACCCGCGCCAGGCCCCAGTCGCGAATCACGGTATTCGGGTGAACACTGAGCGCCTCGGCCGCCTCTTCCACGCTTAGCCCTCCGAAATAGCGCAATTCCACAACCCTGGCCTTGCGCGGGTCGATCCGGGCGAAATCGTTTAAAGCCTCATCCAGCGCTACCAGCGCCGCCGACCTGGCGGGTGAAAAAACCAGCGCTTCATCCAGCGGGAGATGGGCCGCGCCGCCGCCACGCTTGCCACGGCACGCCGCTCGCGCGCGATCCACCAAGATGTGCCGCATCAGGCCGGCAGCCACTCCGAGAAACTGCGCGCGGTTCTGCCAGTTCGCCCGCGACTGGTCCACCAGCTTCAGCCAGGCCTCGTTCACCAGAGCGGTTGTCTGCAGCGTGTGGCCGGGCCGCTCCCTGGCCATGTGGCGATGAGCAATCCGCCGCAGCTCCTGCTCCATGAGCGGGGTGAGTTCGTCCAGGCATTCTCGCTCACCGGCGCTCCAGCGAAGCAGCAGCTCAGTCACCTGGTTGGCGGACTCGGGGTACATCGCAAATATTTCTTAGCCGGCTTGTGTCTTTCATGGCAGTTTAGCGCGATTCAGGGCACGACGGACAGCCTTACTGGAGAAAAAGGCTTCCGTCAGGGAGACTGCGGTGAATAAAAGAACCCTGATTTGCGCATTGCTTTCCTCGGCGGCGTTATCGGCCGGCGTCAAAATGAACGTTTCCATTTGCAACCTCGGCCAACTGCCGACTTCCGTTGTGGCGCGCGCCGAAGATCAGGCTGCGGCGCTGTTCAGCTCCGTCGACGTGGAAGTGGTCTGGAACGCGTGCGGCGAGGGTCCGGCATCGCAGCAGGCCGCGAGCGAGCGGTGGTTCACGGTCCGGCTGCGCAATGACGCCGCCCCGAAGATGGCCGGTCCGTCATCGCTCGATGCCATGGGCCGTGCGTATGTGACGGACGAGGAGCATGGCAACCTTGCGGATGCGTACTACCGCACGGTGAAGTCAGCCGCTGAGGCGAGTGATTCCGATCCGGGCGCGCTGCTCGGCTGTGTCATGGCGCACGAACTCGGGCATCTGCTTCTCGGCCCCGGCCACGTTCCGGGCGGCATCATGCGCGCAGGCTGGAAATCAGCGGATCTCGACGCTGTTCGTAAACGGTCGCTGAAGTTCAATTCGGCACAAGGCGCGCGGATTCACAGCGAGTTGGAGACCAGGGTGGCGGCGGAGACGGAGCACCGCCCGTGACGCGCCCCTACGCGGGTGTTCTTATTACCTGTGCTTCCCGCGACCTCACAAACAACACCACCAGCGCGATCCACAACAGATCCGCCAGCAGAAGATGCACGATCTGCATCCACACCGGCGCGAGAAGCACGACGTTAAGCGCGCCGGCGCACAACTGCGCCATCGCCAGAGACGCAGCCGTCATCGCGACCGGCCGTGCATGCGCATCGCGCATCCACCGGAAGGACGCGATCACGATCCAGGCGCCTCCGGCGATTGCCGCGGCGGGATGCAATAGCCGCAGCCGGAGCAGCAAATGAGCTGTGCGAGAGAAGTCTTCATGAACCGCGCTGAGCAGAGATGCCGGGGGATAGAGCGTATCGCCGAGCGCGGCGATCGCGCCCGTGACGCTCACCGCCAGTGCGACGATCAGCGTCGATAACAGCGCGGGCGACCATGACCGCGTCAGCACGGGCGTAATGGGGGCCGCGAAGAAGGCGGTCATAGCCACGGTGCCGAGCAGCAACTGCGTGTTCACCAGGTGGGCCGAAAGATAAACAGCGCGCCCCGCCGATTCGTTATGGGCGACGTAGCGCAGCAGCACGAGCCCCGCGCCGAGCAATGCCTCCAGCACAATGAAGACAACCGAGAGAGCTGCCAGCCGCCGCACCACGTGCTGCCGCGGAAACAGCAGAATCGCCCACGCCAGCAGCGCCACCAGCAGCAGAACCGCGCCGCCGCTGGTCACGCGGTGCACGAATTCGATGACCGTGGCCGTTTGCGGGGCCTGAGGGACCACTTCGCCGTTGCACAGCGGCCAGTGATTGCCGCATCCGGCGCCCGACCCCGAAGCCCGCACCCACGCGCCCCACAGCACCACCAACAGGTTCCACGCGAGCGCCGCCCAGGCGAAGCGGCGAAAGCGCTCACGCCCGGCCAGCGTGCGCACGGAAACCGGATCGGCAACCGAAGCCATCAAAGCCCTACTCTAGCGCTCTCAACGGCATCACCGTAAACGTCATCTCCGGACCAGGCTGACCGGGTTCAACAGTCCATAACTGATCGAACCCTTCGGCCAGCGTGGGACGCTCCAGTCGTTTCAGCGTGCCGAGCAGTCCCTTTACCGGGATCGCCTGCGCGCCCGCTCGCAGGCTGTTCCGTTTGATGGAGCCGCGGACGTTCGGCGGGAAGAAATATCCAATCACCCGGAATCCCGCCGCGCGCGCCGCCTCGATGTAACCGGCGCGTTCGGCCATTCGGACGTTCGTGTTGTCCACCACGAACCGTTGCTGAGCGTGCAGGCATGCCGCCATCAGCAGCCGTTCCCGATTGCGGGTGCGCAGCATGTCGAGGTTGAGGCGGAGGTGCGTGTCGAAGAAGCGCTCGCGATAAAAGGTCGTTTTGCCCGCGCCCTGAATGCCGATCAGGATCACCGCCTCCATGGCTGCTCAGTGCATCACCTGGCGCCGCTCGCGGGAGGAAAACGCGGCGTGACCACGGCTACGTCCTTAAACCGCTCCTCCTTCACGGCGCCCTTGACGGTGGCGCGATGGTGATCGAGCATCCAGACCTCGGGCAGGATCTCGGCGACCAGGTCGCCATGACAGAACAAGCGCACGATAGAGCTTTGCGACACGACAATGGCGACGGCTTTGGTATTGCGAGCGATGCTGGCGCCCGCCAGATGACGGCTGCCCAGACCGAGCGGCACGTCCACGCCATCGCCGCCCGCCTCGAGATACCGGCAGGCCGATTCGAATACGCCGTCGGCGCTCACCACGAAAGCGCCGTCCAGTTGCGCCAGTTCCTTGATGGTGCCGCGCAGGTTCACGTTGTGGATGGAGCGAAGTTCACGAGCATGTCCGGCCAGCGGGTCGAGAATCAGATTTCGAGACTTCGCCAGCACGGCTTCCGAGTCGCCGATGGTGAAGATGGTTCCGATGCGGCGGCCTTCGCGCCCTTCGCGCGCAATCTCGATGGCCAGCTCGATCAACTCATCGAGGACCACCGGGTCGAAGGGCGGCAGTTGACACAGGATGCTTTCAAACATCGGCAGCTATTGGACGCCATTATTGTGCCGGGCGCTTCAGGAAACCACGTCTCAGGTGGAGCGGGGCTTTGCTGGTTCGTGAGCTCCACCGTGTCGGTGGGTTGCTGAAGCGCCTGCAGGATGGCCAACAGCGGATTGGTTTCAGCCATGGGGGCGGTTGCGGGTGGCGCCGTTTGCGGCGTGTAGGCGGATGCGCGCGTCGGCGCGACTGGCGATGGCTCCGCGGCGGAAGCGTCGGAGAACTGCACCACGGCGGCGGCTATCGAATCCGAGAGCAGCTTCTCTGACTTCATGGACAGTCCTTATTAAGATACATATCGGCAGCGGCGGGCCGGTCTTGAAGGACAAAAAGGCGCCTGCCGTTGACTTTTCTGGCCGGCAGGCGCACAATCTCAAATAGGCGAATAAAGGGCGAAAGTGCATGAACCCGCTTACCTCTGCCACCGCCATACTCGACGTGTCTCCGCAAGGGGGCGCTCTGCTCGCCACCATCGGGCTGCCCGGCGCAGCGCCTCGCGAAACGCTCGCCTGCGGCATCACATCACTCGATGCGCTTACCGGCGGTTTTCCGCGCGGTGGCATCACGGAAATCATCGGCCCGGAATCGTCCGGCAGAACCGCGCTCGCGCATGCGCTGGTGGCCGCCGCCACTCGACGCGGCGAGATCTGCTGTTATATCGACACGACGAATTCGTTCGATCCTGTTTCGGCGGCGCGGGCCGGAGCGGCGCTCTCGCAGGTTGTCTGGGTGCGCTGCGGCGGCAATGTCGAACACGCCTTCAAAGCTGCCGACCAGATTCTCCATGCGGGCGGTTTCGGCGTGGCCGTGCTCGATCTGGCGCGCATCGGGCCGCGCGCGGCGAACCGCATCCCGCTCTCTTACTGGTATCGCTTCCGGCGAGCCATCGAACACACGCCCACCATTCTCGCCCTTGTGGAGCGCGAGGCCATGGCCAAATCCTGCGCGCTGCTCATGCTCGATCTCGAGCGGACCACCGGCCAGTGGACGGGCGCGCGCGGGTTTGAGCTGTTCCGCGGCTTCTCCATCGGCGTTACCCAACGCAAGCCACACCGCAGCGGCAAAGCAGACATCGCAGCCTGCGCGGGGTTCTGAGGCGCCGTCATGTATTGCTGTATTCACGGTTCCGGCGCGTCATTGCTTGCGGAGATGTTCTCGCCATTCTATGAAGTGACGGCGCCCGAGACTGCCGTCTTCGATGCGGGACGTCTGGAACGCCTCGCCGGCGGCATCGAGCGAATCGCGCGGTCGGCGTGGGAGAAATCGGGGCGTAACGCAAACGTCGCCATGGCCGCGACGCCCGATGCGGCCGTGCTCGCCGCCCGCAACTTTCCTGGCATCACTATTGTTCGCGACGCCGCCGCCACTCTGGCCGATCTCCCTCTGGACGCGCTGCCCATCGACCAGGCGGACATCTTCGCCGCCTGGGGCATTCGCACGCTGGGCGATCTGGCCGCGCTTCCCGAGACCGGTCTGGCGGAGCGCATGGGCATGCGCGCGGTGGAATTGCAGAGGATGGCGCGCGGCGCGATCCAGCGGCCATTACAGATCCGCAAGCCCGACGAAATATATGCGGATCGCATCGAGCTGGAGCACCCTGTCGAGCTGCTCGAGCCGCTCCTGTTCCTCATCGCGCGCATCCTGAACGAGCGGTGCGCGAAGCTGGTGGCGCACGGCCTGGCCGCGAGCGAAATCCGCATTGAACTGACGAACTATACCCGCACTCTGCATCTGCCCGTGCCCATGCGCGACAGCAGGGCATTACTGAAGCTTCTGCAGACCGAGCTGGAAGCGCACCCGCCCGAGGAGCCGATGAGCTATGTGGCGCTCGCGCTCAAGCCGGTGGAACCACGCCGGTTCCAGCACGGAATGTTCATTCCCCAGGCGCCCGCGCCCGACCGGCTGGAGCTGACGCTGGCGCGCATTCGCGGGCTCGTGGGCGCCGAGAACGTCGGCATCCCTGAACTGATCGATACCTGGCGCCCCGCCCCCTTCCGCCTTGTCAATGTGGAGCAGGCGTTTTCGCCTGCAATAGCGCAGGCCGAAGGCCTGCTCCACTTCGCTTTCCGCTATTTTCATCCGCCCATCACCGCCACCGTCCACCTGGAACGCGCCCGTCCCGCGCGCATTGCCGCGCCAGGCATTCATGGTGGCGTGATGAGCGCTTCCGGCCCATGGCGCACCTCGGGTGAATGGTGGACCTGCGGTCCCTGGGATCGCGACGAGTGGGATGTTGCGCTCAACGACGGCGCGCTGTATCGCCTTTACCGCGAAAGCGAGTGGTTCATAGAAGGCGTCTATGACTGACCTCTTTTTGTGGGGCGGGCCCCCGGCCTGCGGTGGGCGCCTCGCCCGCCCATCAAGCCTATGACACCGTACATCGAGCTCCATGCACGCTCCGCCTTCAGCTTTCTCGAAGGCGCGTCTCTGCCCGAAGAGCTGGCCGCCACTGCCGCCACCCTCGACATGCCGGCCATGGCCGTGCTCGATCGCGACAACCTCTCCGGCGCGGTCCGCTTTCATCTGGCCGCTAAGAAGACCAAAATCCGCGCGCATCTCGGCGCGGAGGTCACTTGCACTGACGGCCATCGCTATCCGCTGCTCGCCGAGAATCGCCGCGGCTATCGGAACCTGTGCCGCCTCATCACGCGTATGAAGCTGCGCGCGCCCAAGGGCGAAGGCGCGGCCACCCACGACGACTTCGTCGAATTCGCGGACGGCCTGGTGCTGCTCACCGGTGGCGACAATGGACCACTCGATTTCAAGCCCGGCTGCATGGATCGTCTCATCCGCATCTTCGGCCGAGGCAATATCTATGCCGAACTCCAGCGCCACTACGACCGCGCCGAGGAGGCCCGCAATCAGGCCGTTGTGGATATTGCGCGCAGCTATGGCCTGCCGCTGCTCGCAACCAACGGCGTCTCTCACGCCGCGCCGCATGCGCGCGAGCTGCAGGACGTGCTCACCTGCGTGCGCCATAAAGTGAAGATCGCCGAAGCCGGGCGTCTGCTGGCGCGCAACTCGGAACGGTATCTCAAGGCCGCCCGCGAGATGGGGCGCCTTTTCGCCGATCTGCCCGAAGCCATCGCCAACACCCGCGAGCTGTCGGACCGCCTGCAGTTCACCCTCGCCGACCTCGGCTACGAGTTCCCGAAATATCCAGTCCCCGACGGCGACGACATGAACTCGTTCCTGCGCAAGCGTGTGGATGAGGGCGCGCGCGATCGCTACCGGCCGTATCACGAGCGCGCGCGGCGGCAGATTGAGCGCGAGCTGGCGCTCATCGGCAAGCTGAAGCTGGAAGGTTACTTCCTCATCGTCTGGGACATCGTCCAGTTCTGCCGCCGCAACAACGTTCTGGTGCAGGGCCGCGGCTCGGCGGCGAACAGCGCGGTCTGCTACGCGCTGGGCATCACCGCGGTGGACCCCGTCGCCATGGAGCTGCTGTTCGAGCGCTTCCTCTCGGAAGAGCGCGGCGAGTGGCCGGACATCGATCTCGACCTGCCCAGCGGCGACAAGCGCGAGAGCGTCATCCAGTTCGTCTACCAGCGCTACGGTCAGCTCGGCGCCGCCATGACCGCCAACGTCATCACCTATCGCGGCCGCTCGGCCGTGCGCGACATCGGCAAGGCGCTCGGCTTCGGGGAAGAAGAACTCGGCCGCCTTTCCACCATGGTGTCCACGTGGGAATGGCAGGACCCCACCGATACCGCGGAGAAGCAGTTCCGCGCAGCCGGCTTTTCCCCAGGCGATCCGCTGGTATCGAAATTCCTGGACATATATAAGAGCACGCTCGATCTGCCGCGGCATCTCGGGCAGCACTCGGGCGGCATGGTGATCTGCCAGGGCCAGCTCGATTCCATCGTGCCGCTGGAGCCTGCCACCATGCCCGGCCGCGTCGTCGTGCAGTGGGACAAAGAAGACTGCGCCGACATGGGCATCGTCAAGGTTGACCTGCTCGGGCTGGGCATGATGGCCGTGCTGGAGGATTCCATCCAGCTCATTCACGATGCCTGGGGCGAAGAGGCCGACCTCGCGCATCTGCCGGCCGGCGATCCGCTGGTCTACGCCGCGCTCGAGAACGCCGACACCATTGGCATGTTCCAGGTGGAGAGCCGCGCGCAAATGTCCTGCCTGCCGCGCCTGCGCCCGAAATGTTTCTACGACATCGTGGTGCAGGTGGCCATCATCCGGCCAGGTCCCATCGTCGGCCAGATGCTGAACCCGTTTCTGCGCCGGCGGCAGGGACGCGAGACGGTGGAGTACGATCATCCCGCGCTCGAGCCCGTGCTGAAGCGTACGCTCGGCGTCCCGCTGTTTCAGGAGCAATTACTGCGCATGGCCATGATCGTGGCCGATTTCACCGGCGGCGAGGCGGAGGAGCTGCGCCGAGCCATGGGCTTCAAACGCTCGGAAGCGCGCATGAAAGAGATTGAGGCCAAACTGCGCGCCGGCATGGCGAAGAACGGCATTGACGCGAAGGCGCAGGAGCGGATCATCCAGTCCATCACGTCGTTCGCGCTGTACGGATTTCCGGAATCGCACGCGGCCAGTTTCGCACTCATCGCCTACGCCAGCGCATGGCTGAAGTGCCGCTATCTGGCTGCGTTCACCGCGGCGCTGCTGAACAACCAGCCGATGGGATTCTATGCGCCGGCCACGCTGGTGAAGGACGCGCAGCGGCACGGGCTGCATTTCCGTCCAGTGGATGTGACCGAGTCGGAGTGGCGCTGCACGGTGGAGGATTCCGATGGAGGGAAGTGCGTCCGGCTGGGCCTGAATTATGTGAAGGGGCTGAGGGAGGAGACGGCGCTCGGTATTCTGCGCGCGCGCGCCGGGCGGCGCTTCACGAGCATTCAGGATCTGGTGGACCGCGTTCCCGGCCTGCGCAAAGACGAGCTGCGCAAGCTGGCCGAAGTGGGCGCGCTCAACTTCATCACCGGCGTGCACCGGCGCGACGCGTTGTGGCAATGCGAGCTGGCCATGCGCCCGGCCGGCCCGCTGTTTGCACAATCACAATTACCGAGCCCCGGTCCTCTGCGGCCCATGACCGATTCCGAGCGCCTCAATACCGACTTCCGGCGCACCCATCTGACCATCGGCCGCCATCCCATGTCCTTTCATCGCGAGCGCATGAACGAGCTGGGCGTAGTGCCGGCGGTGGAGCTGAAGCATGTGCCCGATGGCCGGCTGGTGCGCACAGCCGGCTGCGTCATCTGCCGCCAGCGCCCGGGCACGGCGAAGGGTCTGGTATTCCTGAGCGTGGAAGACGAAACCGGCGTCTCCAACGCGGTGATCATGCCCGACGTCTTCGCCGAATATCGCGCAACGCTGCTGGAGAACGCTTACCTGCTGCTCGAAGGTCAGATGCAGAACATCGACGGCGTCTTCACCGTCCGCGTGGTCCACATGGCGCCATTGCACGTTGCCGAAGAAGCGGTCCCCTCGCACGACTTCCGGTGACATAAACATACGAGGAACGTAGAATGGGTCTGACATGAGCGCTGAATCGGCAGCCATCTGGTCTGGAGTTCTGAGCGGGTTAATCTGCGGCGCAATGGCGATTGTTGGCGCACTCGCCGCAGTTCTCAAAGGCATTCGTGATTTAGAAAAAACTGAAATCCGTCGGCAGCGAGTCGAATGCATCACTACCCTGTACGGATTGCGATTCGTCCTATCTGAAGGATTCTCCCCAAGGACTGAGGATGTGGCTAGATTCATGTTCGAGATCAACAGGGCCGGTGCTCTCTTTGGCGAAAACCGCGAGTGTCTCAATTGTCTCCGTGATTTTTATGAAAGTGTACGGATGAAGAGGGTCGACGCAATTGATCGTATGCTGACTCTGATCAGAATTATGGCTTCGGGTACGAGGCTCCAACTCGGCAATCTGTCCGACGCCGATGTGAGAAATACTTTCCTTTTGCCTAACCCAAATGTCGTCGTCCAGTTCATACCTATCCCGGTCGCTTCTGGCAGTCAGCCTGCACCAATTGGGGCGCAATTACCCCAAACCAATGTTCCGCCTCACGCACCCGGCGCCCAGAATGGGTGAAGTGCCGAAAAACACCGCTCCCGTAGCCCAGGACTCCACTGCGCTATCATCTTCAACGTGGATGATACGCCGCGAATCACGACAAACCCCGAAGTCATGGGCGGTAAACCGTGCATCCGCGGCATGCGCGTCACTGTCGGCATGATCGTCGAAGCTGTCGCTGCCGGTCGTACTGTGGAGCAGTTGCTCGCGGACTTTCCGTACCTTGAAAAAGAAGACATCCGCGAAGCCCTCGTCTATGCTGCTCGGCTTGCACAGGGCCGCGAAGTGCGAATCGCGAGTTGATGCGCTTCGTAGTGGATATGAACCTGACTCCTCGTTGGGTTCATTTCCTCAATGCCGCCGCCCACGATGCCGTTCACTGGTCGTCAATCGGACCCATCGACGCAAGCGACCGATCTATTTGTGAGTACGCGCGTACTAACGGTTGCGTTCTTCTAACGAACGACCTCGATTTTCCACAGATCCTTGCCCATACCCGAGCCGGAGGTCCGAGCGTCATCCTGCTTCGCGGCGAGCCGTTAACGCCCGAACATCGCGGCGTGGCATTGCTCGGGGCTATCGCAGAGTGCTCTTCGGAATTGAACCAGGGTGCAATCCTTACGATTGACTGGTCAGACCGAGCGAGGGCACGCTTGCTGCCCTTGTAGCGAAGGCCGCGAGCGCCCCTCTCGCTGCGTCCGTACAGTAATCCTGTACAATATGGAAAGGGTGTCCGATGCCGACTGAAACGACCTATACGAGGCTGCGCGAGAACCTGGCGAGCGTTCTGGATCAGGTTGTGGACCAGCAGGAAACCGTTATTGTCCGGCGGAGAGGATCCCGTGACGTCGCTCTCCTTCCCGCCGCCGAACTGGCTGGACTGATGGAGACGGCTCACCTGCTGCGGTCGCCACGCAACGCGCGCCGTCTGTTGGCGGCGTTGCACCGCTCGGAGCGCGGGAAATTAAAGCCCGGCACGATAGCGGAGTTACGGCGTGAAATCCTCGGTGAAGCGCGACGTTAATCGAAGCGCGATCTTTCAGCCCGAGTTCCGGGAGGATTTGCGATTCTGGGTCAGGTCGGAGCGGAGCACGGCGATCAGAGTGCTGGATCTCGTGGAGGCGGTGATGCGCGATCCATTCGAAGGTCCCGGCAAGCCCGAGCCGCTCAGATATGTCCTCGCCGGTTGTTGGTCACGACGTATTACACAGGAACATCGCCTGGTGTACCGTGCCACCGAAGAGTCAGTTGATTTCCTGCAGGCCCGCTACCATTACTGACATTCGGAGGCATTCGGCGCGGCGTCGCCCGTGCTCACTGTACAGTTCCACCCGTTGCGTCACGGTCAGGAATCTTCCCGCTTCCGTCTGCCGGGTCATCAAGCGAGAGGCGAAAAGAAACCGGCGCAGCCTGAACGCGGAGATTATTCAGACCCTGCAGACCGAGGCAACCGAGGCCGAAAGACGGCGGCAGTTGGGCAATGTGCGGAAAGAGTTGGATCGTTTCGCTGCCTCCCTTTCGCCTCTGAGCGGCAGCGTGCCTCTGATCAGGCAGGATCGAAACCGTTAGCCAATGAAGGAGACTTTCGTGCTCGACTGCAGCGTGGCGGCGAAGTGGATTCTGCCGGAACCTGACCGTGCCGCCGCGCTTCGGGTTTTCGAGCGTACGCAGCCGGAGAGATCTCGCTGATCGCCCCGGACCTGCTGCTTGCCGAGTTCGGCCGCGGCTTGCAGGCGCGCTCGACCTCTCTCCGGCTCGGGTTGTCGCTGTGGGATTGCGTGTGCATCGTTCTTGCGATGGAACACGGCTGTCCGCTGCTCACGGTAGACCGTCGTCTCTTCAAAGGTGGCAGGCGGCGCCGCATTGCAACTGGTTCAGTTCGGGAAGAAGCAGTGCCCTCGCACGACTTCCGCCGAGGGGCAGGCCTCCTCAACGACCACTCATTCGATGATGCGCAGAGCTATATAGGGGACCAGGTTGAACAGAATAATGCCGACCTTGTATAGCACAATGCCAGCGAAGCTGATACTGTCAAACTGCTCCGCCGTCATGTGGAACCATCTTCCCCACACACGATGCAGCCAATCGTGGAGCAGAACCTGGAGGAGGAACCAGACCACCAAAAGCGCGTAATTGATGACCGCGCACCACAGGAGCGCATGACGCAGCACTTCAACGTTCACCGCATTTCTCCCTTGATCCTGTCCGGCCCGCCACAGGTGACTCGCGGGACCAGCGATTTCTCACCATACGCCCGTCTCGCTTACGGGTCAAGGCTGGCCCAGCGCTGTGGTGGCCGACTGCGGCGGCGTGATCGGCGTGTGGACTCAGCCGGCGGACTCCTGAGAGAGTTCGTGGAGAGTTCTCATACCCTCGTCCGCCATGCTGCACCGCTATAACCACCTGCGTGTCTAGCCCGTTATCCAGCGCCTGGAGGTCCGGAAAGCACGTGTTCGGCGCGCGAATGCGGGTGATCACACGCCCGATCGTGCAACTCTTCGTTACTCGGTCCGCAGCGCCGCCATTGGTTCAACGGCCGCTGCGCGCCAGGCGGGAATCATCGACGCCGCCAGCGCTGCCACGCCGAGGAACAACGTAGCGAGACCCAGCATCGCCGGATCCCAGGGGTCCACGCCGAACAACTGCGTCGCCATCAGCCTGCCGGCAGCAATCGCGGCTGGAAGGCCAAGCGCAAGTCCGGCGCCCACCTGCAGGAAGGCGCTCCCCAGCACCATTGTGATCACTCGCCGGCGATCCGCGCCCAGCGCCATCCGGACGCCAATTTCGCCTGTCCGCCGCTCTACGTTGTAGGCCAGCACGCCGTATAACCCAACCGCTGCCAGCACCAAACCCAAGCACGCCGAACAGCGTTGTCAGAGTCGCAATCATGTCTTCGCGCTGGAAATCCGCGCTCAGGATTTTGCTGTAAGGGTCAACGCTGTAGAGCAACAGGTCCGGATCCACGCCTGCCAGCGCCTTCCGCACGCGCTCCTCCAGGCCCGCGGGGCTGCCGGGAGCCCATATCACGATGTTGTACGGATAATGCGACCAGAGTTCACCGCTCATGTAGTCCGGATCGTCGTAATGTACGGTCTGCGCCTGCGCCAACCAGTACATGGGTTTCACCGGTTCCTTGTATTTGTAAGTCATATACCGCACGTCTTTGAGCACGCCCACAATTTCGTAAGTTGCGGAATATCTGATCTTGCCCGGCCCGAAGTGCTGCCCTATGGGGTTCTGGCCCCTGAAGAATCTCTTCGCAAAAGCCTGGTTGACTACTGCTACATTCCGCGTTGCCGCCGGTGTCCAGATCCGTTATGGGACGGCCGAGCATGATCTTCGCTCCGATGGTCTCGAAGAAACCTGGCATCACCCGCGACCACCCGGCGCTGGTGTCTTCTTTGGGGCCTGGCTCCGGTCTGCCCTCGATGCGAATTCCGGTGTTCCAGCTATCGCCCGTCATGGGTGCGTAGAGCGCGGGCGCTACCATCCGCACGCCGGGAATCCGCATGATGCTGTCGTTGATTTGCCGGAACAGCGGCTGCATTTGCTCCGGTTTGTAGTTGCCCAACGTCGGGTTGATCCATGCGATATAGCGGTCCCGCGTTTCGAACCCGAAATTCTGGTGCTGCAGGTTGCGCAGGCTGCGGCCCAGCAGAGCCGCCGCGGACAGCAAAACGACCGATACCGTGATCTGGGCGATCACGAGGAGCTTCTGCGCCCACGCTCGCCCGGCGCCCACAGAACGGCCCGCGCCGCGCAACGCATCCGCGGGGTCGCAATGAGACGTCATCCACGCCGGAGCGATCCCGAAGAGTACTCCGGTCAGCAGCGCTACGGCGAGTGTGAACAGCAGCATCGGCCAGGATGGCGTGGCCTCGATGGGGACCCAGTTATTCGGGCCGCCGATCGTGAACGCCAGGGACAGAATCAGCCTTGTCCCGGCCCAGGCGACTCCGATACCGGCGACGCCACCAATCACCGCGAGCAGCATGGACTCCACCAGCACCTTGCGAATGAGGCGTCCTCGCGAGGCGCCCAGCGCGATGCGTATCGACGTTTGCGCGCGCTGCCTGAGACCACGCGCGAGCATCAGATTCGCCAGATTGGCGCAAGCCACCAGAAGCACGCATCCGGCGGCGATCAGCAGTAACTTCAGTCCGGCCTCATAGTCGTCCCGCATCACCGCCACCCCTGCGCCCCCTGGAGTCAGGTGCAGGGTCTGCTGGCGCCAGACCTGTCGTTCCACCGGTTCCATATCCGGCACATGGCTGGCCAGCCAGTCGTGGAATTCCACCTTCAGCTTCGCCTCGAGCGACTTGACGTTAGCGCCCGGACGGACTCGTCCAATCAGATCCAGAAAGTTGGCGTTAGGTCTCATCAGCCGCGCCGTGTCGCCGTCGATCAATAGCTCGGTCGTCAGCGGCAACCAGAAATCCGGCATGCCCCATTCGGCCAGTTTCGCTCCATAGAACCCCGGCGCGGCCACGCCGATTACGGTGAACGGATGCCCGTTGATCTGATAAGTGGCGCCAACAACGGAAGGGTCGGAGCCGTACTTATCGCGCCAGATGCGGAAACTGATTACCGCCACTGGTGGGGCGCCTGACTTGTCGTCAGCCTCGGTCATCAGACGGCCGATCCATGGCTTCACCCCAAGGGTCCTGAAGAAATTGCCGGAAACCCACTGACCATTGCGCGTATCGGCCTGCGCCTGTGATCCCGCTCTGCGGACGCCCAGCGGCGCATTGCCCGCCTGCAGCGCCGCCAGATCAACGAACTCAGGCGTGTGGTCGCGAAAGTTCCTGTACGCCTCCCATGAGAAGAGGGAAAAATCTCCGTCGTTGCCCTGCGTGTAGCCGCCCCAGTTGCAACATCGGATTACGTCCCCAATCCTCCACAACTCCTCCGGCCTCGTCACTGGTAGCGACTTCAACATCACCTGGTGCACGAGCGTGAAGATGGCGGTGGTGGCTCCGATTCCCAGCGCCAGCGTGATCACCGCGGTGGTTGTCACTGCCGGCGTCTTTCGCAGTTGCCGCAATGCCTCGCGCAAATTCGACATTCCCGAGCTCCTGAAAGCGTTGTGGGGCGGGCGCCCTCGCCCGCGCGGGACGCCCTCGTCCCGCTGTCTTATACTCTTCAACCCCGAGGAAGTTACGTGATGCAGCTCAGTTGCGACGTCGGTCACCGCATTCTGCGAAGTTTTCGGCGCGTGCCTTGAGCGGGTTACCACAATCGCGCCGTTCGAGGCCGGGCGCTCACGCTATTCTCCGGGTGCAAGAGTTCGTTGCTCACCTGTGCAGAGAAGCGGACCACTAAAGCGCGGCTACCCGGGTTAACTCGCGCGAAATCGTTATTGGACTCGTTCCAGGGAGTGACAGGCGGCTCGTCCAGCCGTGATCCAGGGCCCCTCCGCCGTCAGGGTTACAGCGTGGCTCGGGGAGCTCCTTTAATATTTTCGCGCGGGTGAGGGAATCCAGCCCGAAGCGTCGCTTACAGGGCAGGAGAGATTCTCAGCCATGCCACAAATCAGCCCTTACCAGGCTTGCGCGGCCCTGGTCCTGTTCGGATTCGCGGCGCACGCCGCGACACTCTACAACTTCGTTACCTTTGACGGTTCCGGTGACAATGCGGGTGGAACCACTGTCAACGGCGTCAGCAATACCGGCGCGATCGTCGGCTTCAGCTCGAACGCCAACGCCACCGTACTGACGAATTTCGTACGGAACCCGAACGGGACCTTCAGCACGCTCAACATCAATAACGACCCGCTGGCGAACGCCAACGGCATCAACTCGTTCGGAGTCGTCGTCGGGGCCACCGCAGGTCAGGCGTTCATGCTGCAGAACGGAAATCTGGCCGTGCTGCCGCCGGTCAACACCGCTACCGCCATGGAAACCGCTTTCGGAATCAACGACCATGGGACGGTTGTCGGACAGTACACCGACGGGAACACCGACACCGAGCCGGGGTTCGTGGACCAGAACGGCAACTTCACCATCCTCAACCCCGTGGCGAATGCCGTGGTTACCAACGCCCAGGGGATCAATGGCAACGGCCTCGTTACGGGTTTCTATTCCACCGACGGAGAGCACCAGCACGGGTTCTTCTACAACACCGCGAACGGCATGTACCAATTACCCGCCGATCCTGTTGAGCCAAACCTGTTCCTGACCCAGTTCCTCGGCATCAATGACAATGGCCTCGCGGTGGGATACTGGCAGGACAACGCGGGCAGCCAGCACGGCTTCCTCTATAACATCAACAGCCATGCTTACACCTTTCTGGACGATCCCAGCGAAGGAACCAATAACGGTGTGCAGATCACGCAGATCACCGGCATCAACAACGCGAACGAGATCGTCGGCTTCTACGTGGACCCCAACGGCGTTCAGCGCGGATTCCTCGCCAACCCGAGCGCCACGCCGGAGCCCGCTTCTCTGGCACTGATCGGACTCGGACTCGCCGGCATCGGCCTGAGGAAACGGCGCCGGTCCTTGTAGAGTAGGCTTTCAGCCTGCGTTTTTTCCTTGCCCCTGCTAACGAACCCTCTGCTATATTCGTCCTGGTACAGCAAAGGACCAGGAAAGGTGTTTCGTCTGTGAGCGAAAAGAAAAAACCAGATAATTCCGGCCAGTCCGGCTCCGGATTCTCGCGGCGCGGCTTTCTCACCAGCGTCGGCGTAACCGGCGGCGCTCTCACCACCGGCATCCTGACTACCGAAAAGCCGGCCGAGGCCGCGCCCGCCGCCGCGCATGTCGCGGGCCCCGGCGCCGTGCCGTTCACGCTCAGCATCAACGGCAAGCCATACCGGGTGAATCTGGAGCCTCGCACCACCCTCTGCGACGCTCTCCGCAATCACCTCGACTTCACCGCCGCGAAGCGCGTCTGCGATCGCGGCACTTGCGGCGCCTGCACCGTTATCATGGACGGCAAGGCGGTTTACAGTTGCACCGTGCTGGCCATCGACGCCCAGGGAAGGAAGATCGAAACCCTCGAAGGCATCTCGCCGGCCGACCATCCTCATCCCGTATCGGCCGCCTTCGTCGCGCACGACGCGCAGCAGTGCGGCTATTGCACGCCGGGCTTCGTGGTCGCCGCGAAGGCGTTCCTCGACCAGCATCCGAACCCCACGGAAGAAGACGTGAAGCGCGGGCTCGGCGGCAATCTGTGCCGCTGCGGAACCTACATGGGCGTGCGCAAAGCCGTGCTCGAAGCCGCGAAGGGCGCGAAAGGAGGCAGCCATGCCTGATTCCGAGAACAAACCCGCAGCCGCGCCGGCCCTCGATTATCACTGGCCGCCCATGGACAAGCGGCGCGTGATGGGCACGCGCGAGAAGCGCATCGACGGCCTCGCCAAGTCCACCGGCTCGGCGAAGTACAACAGCGATGTGAAACCGCAGGGCACGCTGTTCGCCGTGCTGGTCACGTCGCCGTACGCTCATGCGCGCGTCAAGTCCGTGGACACCAGCGCCGCCGAAGGCCTGAAAGGCGTCACCGCTGACGCTACGTCATCACCGGCGCGGGCAAGGAAGTGCAATGGGAAGGGCAGGAGGTGGCCGCGGTGGCCGCCGCCACGGAAGAACTCGCGCGCGACGGCGCACGCCTCGTTAAGGTCGATTACGAAGTGCTGCCGCATCTGGTGCGCGAGGATGACGTCGCCAAAGCCGGCGACCGCGCCAAAGCATCCGGCCAGCAGTTGACCGGCGATCCCGACCAGGCGTTCAAAGATGCCGACGCGGTCTCCGAAGGAACCTACGGTATTCCGGTGATCACGCACTGCTGCCTCGAGCCGCACGGCCAGGCCATCGCGTGGAATGCCGATCACGTCGACTTCTGGCCCTCCACGCAGAACGTCAGCGACATCGGCGGCGATCTGTCGAGGTCCCTGGGCGTTCCCGCCGCCAACGTCCACACCGAAATGCAGTACGTAGGCGGCGGGTTCGGCAGCAAGTTTTCGCACGAGGTATGGGGCGAAACGGCCGCGCAGCTTTCAAAGAAGAGCGGCGGCAAACCGGTGCGCCTGTTTCTCGACCGCTCCGTCGAATTGCAGATCGCCGGCAACCGGCCCTCGCTGTTCGGGCGCGTGAAGCTTGCCGGCAAGAAGGACGGCACGCTGACCGCGTGGGATTCCACCACGTGGTCCACCGGAGGTCTGGCCGGCGGCGGCGCCGATGCCGGCAACTTCCCCTACGTCTTTCGCAACGTTCCCAATAAGCGCTTCAACCATACCGCCATCTCCACCAACTGCGGTTCGGCGCGCGCATGGCGGGCGCCCAATCATCCGCAGGCATCGTTCATCACCTGTTCCGCGTTTGAGGACCTCGCCGCGAAGCTGAACATGGATTCGCTGCAGTTCTTCCTGAAGAACGCGGACTATGCCAACAAGCCCGATCTGTACCGTTTCCAGTTGCAGAAGGCGGCGGAGCTAATCGAGTGGAGTAAGTACGGGCATGTGCGCGGCCAGGGCGACAAGGGAGCCATCCGGCGCGGTTTGGGCATCGGCGTCGCTACGTGGGACGGAACGGGCCACGGCAGCCAGTGCCGCACGACCATCCATCCCGATGGCGGCGTCGAAGTGGAGCTGGGCAGCCAGGACCTTGGCACCGGGACGCGCACCATCATCGCCATGGTGGCCGCTGAAACCCTCGGCCTGCCGGTCTCGGCGGTTCGCGTGAAAATCGGCGACAGCAGTTATCCGCGTTCGGGCGCCTCAGGAGGTTCCACCACCGTTGGCGGCGTCTCGTCGTCAACGCGCAAGTCCACCGTGAACGCGCTCGAGAAGTTGTTCGAAGCGGTTGCGCCGTCGCTCGGCACAACCCCCGATCAGCTCGAGGCCGTGGATTCGCGCATTCAGGTGAAGGGTAACGGATCGAAGGGCATCGCCTGGCAGGCGGCCTGCAATAAGCTGGGCACGCGCAAGATCTCCGAGATGGGCGAGAACGATCCACGCCGCGCGCCGCGCGAGGGACTGAACACCGGCCGCGTGGGCGGCGTTCAGATCGCCGATGTTTCGGTGGATACCGAGACCGGCCTCGTGCGCATGAACCGGATGGTAGCCGTGCAGGATTGCGGACTGGTGATCAATCCGCGCACGGCCGAAAGCCAGGTCCTGGGCGCCATGATCATGAGCTGTTGCGCCGCGCTTTCCGAAGAACGAATCATGGACCAGCAGACCGGCCGCATGCTGAACGCCGACATGGAGTTCTACAAGCTGGCCGGCATCGGCGATATCGGCGATCTCATCGTGCACATGGATATACGGCCGGAAAACGATAAGCGCGGCGTCGTCGGACTGGGCGAGCCGCCCACCATTCCCGGCATCGCCGCAATCTCCAATGCGGTGGCCAACGCCATCGGCGTGCGGGTCGGCACGGTGCCTCTCACGCCCGATCGCGTGCTGGCTGCGCTGGAAGGGGGGAACGCATAATGCAGACCTTCGAGTATGCCAGTCCCATGACACTGCGCGAAGCGTTCGCGCTGCTCGGTGATGACGCGCAGATCCTGGCGGGCGGAACCGATCAGATCTCGCTCATGAAGGAGTACATTCACACGCCGAAGCGCGTGGTGAATATCAAGTCGATCCGCGCGCTCGGCGGCATTGGGAAAGCTGCCGGCGGCCTGCGGATCGGCGCCACGGTCACCCTCGATGAGCTGGTGAACAATCATCTGGTCCGCACGGAGTATCCGGCGCTGCATGCCGCCGCCGCGGGCGTCACCAGTCCGCAGATCCGCAACATGGGCACGGTGGGCGGCGACCTCTGCCAGCGTCCGCGCTGCTGGTATTTCCGCAACGGCTACGGACTGCTCGCCATGAAGGACGGCAAGAGCCTGGTCCCTGGCGGCGAGAACAAGTATCACGCCATTTTCGGCGCGGGCACCGTGTACTTCGAGAGCGGCAAGAACAAATACGCCGTCTCCGGCGCGGGCCCGGCATATTTCGTCAGCGCGTCCAGCCTGGGGCCGGCGCTGGTGGCGTTGAATGCCACCGTCAACGTCGCGTCCGCGAAGGGCGCGCGCAAGATCGCGGCGGAGAAATTCTTCCTGACGCCGCAAAGCGAACAGGATCGCGAGATCGACCTCAAGCCGGGGGAGATTGTCACCGAAATAGTGGTCCCGTCGACGGGCGCGAAGAACGCGACCTACGAAGTCCGGCAGAAGGAAGCGCTCGACTGGCCTCTCGCTACGGCGTCTGTCGCGCTCGAAATGGATGGATCGACGGTCCGCTCGGCGCGCATCGTGCTGGGTCACGTGGCGCCCACGCCGTGGATCGCAACCGATGCGGCGGCGGCGCTGGCCGGCAAAGCCATAGATAAGGATACGGCCGAAGCCGCCGGAACGGCTGCGGTCGCGGGCGCACAGCCTCTTAGCCAGAACGCCTACAAGGTGCGGCTGGCGAGGGTCGCGGCGAAGCGCGCGCTGCTCGCGGCGGCGGGGAAGGAGGCGTAACGTGAGCATTCCTCAACTTGTGAAGATCGCCGATCGCTGCGATCATCTCCGCTGGAAAGGTCTGTTCGTGGAAACGGAAGATTCTGGCCGGGAGCATCATCCGCCCGACCGCATCTTCTGGTGCCTGAAGACCCAGCAATGCGTCGGCCCCGACGGCAGCATAGTCGGCGCCCACGAATGCACCGCCTCACGCGACTGCTACAAACCGTTCTGAACGGTGAACGCTGCAGTGCGCGTCACTGACTGGCCGCGGTTGCGGTCGATCGCTTTGAGGCGCATCGTATAACCGCCCGGCGCGAGTTCGTCCAGCGGCAACCGCTTTTCGACAGTGACCTGCTTGATCGACGCGTCCGGCGTCTCCGCGGCCTCCTCCGTACGGTCGAAGACTCGCTCGCCGGTTCCGGTCCTTACCAGCTCATACTCAATTCTGCCGTTCGGCTTTGTGCCCTGCGCGCCAGGCGCGAAGTTATAGAGTTGCACAAATACTCCGAGCTTTTCCGACCGGCTGAAAGTCGCACCAACGCGAGGCGTGATGTTCAGGCCGCCCTCATTAAATCGTTCGTTCGGCGCCTCCGCCAGAATCAGGCTGCTCGCGTCCAAAGAGTCCTCACTGAAGTGCGGGACATCGAGGCCCGTCCAGTACGTGGTAACGTTCCCGGACGCCGGATCTTTCATAGCCAGGCCCAGCCGGTATGCCCCGGGCGCGAGCGCGAGAACATTCTGATAGTGCAAAGAACCTGTCACCGGCCGGCTCAGGAGCGCGGAGGTGGTGTCCATTGTCACCGGCGCTTCTAATGTGGACACGACCCGCCTCGATGCGCCGGTAACGCGAAGATATTCACGTCGGCGCGCACGGAACCGCCGTCGGCGCGGAAGATCAGATCGGATTTCTGAACGTCGACGGCGATGAGCGCCAGGTCCGTCGCGCCGGTCACCCGCAGATAATCGACCTGCACCTTCACCGGCAGGGTGTTGTAGTGGATGTTGGACGTGATCATCACCTCCAGGTCCTTGAAGGGACTTGACACCGGGCGGTAGGGGATAAAGTCGCCAACCGGCCGAACTGGCGCAGGCGGACTCACAGCAGCATTGAGCAGCGCCGCAGATGCAGCCGTTATTTTGTAATCGGGCTCCGCGAACTCGATCGCAATGTTGTCGCCGACGCCTGCCATGTGCCGATACTTCCACGTCACGCTGCCTGACGCGCGCGGCGCAGTAGAGGTCTGAGCAGGAAGAATCCCTGGCAGGGCCGTCATAACGAGACACGCTACCCTCAAGCACACGCATCGTACATAGCAAGGCCGTTGCCGTTCCTGCTGCGCCCTGTTCACCTTGTTAGACGCTCCGCCGCGGGGTCCAGGCATGTCACACCTGTGCCCGCGTGGTCAACGGAACAACGGATGTCGCGCCGCGTCGGGCCGGGTGCACTTTTTACCAGGTCTGTGACATTGGACCGCTTCAGTTATTCGGCGCAAAACGGAACTCCGCCCGCGTCCCTTCGTTTTCTGAAGAGTGTGATCTGGCATTCCATATGCACATCACCAGGTGGGAGGAGCATAGCTGATGAGTACAGCAATGTTGATCGCGGTGATTGTGATCGTAATCGCTGTCGCGGTCGCCGCGTGGTTCTTCATACAACGGGAGAAGTCCCGCAAGCTGCGCGGGAAATTCGGACCTGAATACGACCGTACGGTGCAGGAGCGGGGCGATGTCCGCAAGGCGGAGGCCGAGCTGGAGAATCGCCAGAAACGCGTAAGTAAGCTGAACATTCGCCCGTTGAACCGCGAAGAGCGCGACGGGTTTGCCGCTGATTGGCGCCGCGTGCAGGAGCGCTTCGTAGACGATCCCCGAGGCGCCGTCAGAGATGCCGACGCCCTGATCAATCAGGCGCTGAAGGCCCGTGGTTACCCCGTGGGCGAGTTCGAACAGAACGCCGCCGACATTTCGGTGGAGCACCCGCGGGTAGTGGAAGACTATCGGACGGCTCATGACATCGCGGTGCGCGATTCGCGCGGACAGGCTTCGACGGAAGACCTGCGCAAAGCGATGCAGCATTACCGAAGTCTGTTTGAGCATGTCCTGGAGACTCGAGTAACTCAATACGAGGAGGTGAGGCGATGATGGAGAACACAGTTGTAGAGCGCGACACAGTTGTTAATGAAGAAACCGACCGCGCGCCGCTGACTACGTCGGACCTGGTGAACAGGGATCGTCCTTCGGACGATACAGGACGTGAGCCCCTGTTCGACAGCCAGGAAGCGGACAAGTTCCGTTCGAGCTGGCACGACATTCAGGGCAGCTTCGTGGATGAGCCGAGACGCGCCGTGGAGCAGGCCGACCAGTTGGTTGCGTCTGTCATCTCGCGGCTCGCCGAGGTATTCGCGCAAGCCCGCGGCAAGATGGAAAACGATTGGCAACAGGGCCAGGACGTTTCCACCGAGGATCTGCGGCAGGCGCTGCGGCGATACCGCTCGTTCTTCGATCGTCTTCTGTCCGTCTGATCTCGAATAACCAAACCGCTCCCTCACGGTGTTTCGGAGCCGCGACCGTGAGGGAGCGGTGTATTATCTTCCACGTCCCCCCTGCGATACACTATCTCAATACCCCACGTCCGGGACCCGCACTGTCTGCGTTCCGTCTCCACTTATCGCTATGGGAGAGCCCCCCAACATGAGCCAGGAAGCCAGTGCGCGCGCCGCCAGCTACGTCCTTACACTCGAAGAGATTGCCAACCTGGCGCAGGAAGGCGGGAAACCAGCCGAGACGCTGATGAACGTCGTGGCGCTAATCGCGCGCCGCTTCCACACCGACGTATGCTCGGTTTACCTGCTCG
Organism: uncultured Acidobacteriota bacterium; assembly: GCA_963780655.1. Classification (GTDB taxonomy): domain Bacteria; phylum Acidobacteriota; class Terriglobia; order Bryobacterales; family Bryobacteraceae; genus CAWACP01. Next base: position 597,102 of record CAWACP010000006.1, read on the forward strand.
AGCCGGACCGCGCCAATCTGGTGCTGGCCGCAACTGTCGGACTCCGCCCGGAGTGCATCGGCGTTCTGCGCATGGCGCTCAACGAAGGTCTGGCCGGCCTGGTTGCCGAGCAGGTGCAGCCCGTCGCCGTTCCGCGCGTCGCGGGCCATCCGCGCTTCAAGTATTTCCGCGAAGCCGGTGAGGAGAACTTCCAGTCGTTTGTGGGAGTGCCCCTGGCAGACCGCGGCGTGCTGCAGGGCGTCCTCGTCGTGCAAACCATAGAGCCCCGCGTTTTTCTCGAGGACGAGATCGGCATGCTGACCGAGGCGGCTGCTCAGGTTGCTCCGGTGGTAAGCGAAGCGCGCACGCTCGACCGCTTCATTGCCCCAATTCAGGAGCGCCTGTGGGCGCTGGCGCGCAATCTCTGGTGGAGCTGGGATCAGGATTGCACCAGTCTCTTCCGCGACCTCGATCCGGCGCGCTGGCGGCAGCTCAACCACAACCCCATCGCGCTGCTCTCGGAAATCCCTTTGTCGAAACTGGAAAAGCGGGCCGCGGAGTTGGTGCTGCACAGCCGCATCAACTACGCGTATCGGCGCCAGCAGGAATATCTTCACGCCGACCGCACATGGGGCGCTACCCACGCCGGCGTCCTGCGGCCCCGGCCGGTCGGGTACTTCTCCGCCGAGTTCGGTCTGCACGAATCGCTGCCCATCTATTCGGGCGGCCTCGGCATTCTCGCCGGCGATCACATCAAGAGCGCATCCGACCTCGACATCCCACTCGTCGGCGTGGGGCTCTTCTACGGCCAGGGTTATTTTCGCCAGCGCCTGGATGTGAATGGCTGGCAGCGGGAAGAGTACCTTGCCACCGACGTCACCCAGATGCCTATGGAACCGGCCATCGGCGTCAACGGGCTGCCGGTTACGGTGCAGGTGGAGACGCGGCGCGGCGTCATTCGCGCGAAGGTGTGGCGCGTGCGCGTGGGCCGCTGCGACCTTCTGCTGCTCGATTCCAATGTCGACGGTAATGCGCCCGAAGACCGCGAGCTCACCTCGCGGCTTTACGGCGGCGACGGGCGCGATCGCATCCGCCAGGAGCTGTTGCTCGGCGTGGGCGGGTTCCGAGCTCTGCGCGCGATGGGCATCACGCCGGGCATCCTGCATCTGAACGAAGGACACAGCGGGTTCGCGGTTCTGGAATCGGTTCGCGATCGCATGGACGAGGAGGGAATCGGGTTCGATGAAGCGTCGTCGCGCGTCGCGCGTGAGGTGGTGTTCACCACGCACACGCCCGTTCCCGCCGGCCACGACCGCTTCGATGAGGGCCTGATTGAAGAGCACCTCGGACCCCTGCGCGAACGCCTGGGTATTTCCCGTGAGCGCCTGATGGCGCTCGGAAGCGAGGGCAATTACAGCGGCCAGTTCTGTATGACCGCGCTCGGGCTCCGTCTGTCGCGCCGCGCCAATGCGGTTTCGGCGCTCCATGGCTCGGTATCACGGGCCATGTGGACCGGTCTCTATCCCGGCAAGTCTGAAGACGCGGTGCCTATCGGCCACATCACCAACGGCGTACATGTGCCGACGTGGCTGGCGCCGCAGATGTTCCGCCTGTACGACCGGCACCTCGGGCCGGGATGGCACGAGCACAGCGGCGAGTCCCGCATCTGGGAAGGCATCGAGAATGTCGACGACGGCGAGTTGTGGGAGACGCATGTCAGTTTGAAACTGCGCCTGCTGGAGTTCGTCCGGCGCCGCGCCGCGGAACGGGCCGCTCGTTTCGGCGCTACGCCGCAGACGCTGCAGCGCCTCAGCCGGGCCCTGACGCCCGATGCGCTCACCATCGGCTTTGCCCGCCGCTTCGCCACTTACAAGCGCGCGAACCTGATTCTGGCGGACATCAGGAAGCTGGCCGACATGGTGGGAGACCCGAAACGTCCCGTGCAGTTCGTGTTTGCCGGGAAGGCGCATCCCATGGATGAACCGGGCAAGCGCGTCCTGCAACAGATTGCCGAGCTGCAACACGATCCGCGGTTCGCCGACCGGCTCGTATTCGTGGAGGACTACGATATCGACGTCGGCCGCCATTTCGTCCAGGGCGTGGACGTGTGGCTGAACAATCCGCGCCGTCCGCTCGAGGCCTCGGGCACCAGCGGCCAGAAGGTGGTGCTCAACGGAGGGCTGAACCTGTCCATCCTGGATGGCTGGTGGGCGGAGGCATACGACGGCCTGAACGGGTTCGCTATCGGCGCGGGCCGTACGCATTCACGCACCGAAGTTCACGACGCGCGGGACGCGGATGACCTGCTGCGCGCGCTGAGGGATGAGGTGATACCGCTCTATTATCAGCGTGACCGCGACGGTCTCCCGCGCGGCTGGATCCGCCGCATGAAGCGCACCATCCGAACGCTCGGGTGGCGCTTCAATGCAGACCGCATGGTGATGGACTATGCGCTGAAGTGTTACGTGCCGGCTGCCGGAGGGACTTCCAGCGACATGAGCGCCGCCGGCGCCTGAACGCGCGCCGCCGGCCCGTGCGGACAGACACGAGTGTCTCCGCCACGTCTCTGGCTGTCACTCCGGTCTGGGAAGCTCAGTAAGGATGGCTGCGGCACGCTGAAGCCGGTTACAGCCCGCCTGCTCGTGCGAATCGCGGCATGGTACCTCAGTACCAGGAAACCTCTGTCGCTTCGGCGCAAAACGGCATGAGATAATAAGCCACGCGTAGCGTCTAAGAACAATGCAGTGCCGGAATGTCATATCGGTTGACGTCGAGGATTACTTCCATGCGGAGGCGTTCTCGCGCGTTGTTTCGCGTGAATCGTGGGATCGGTATCCGTGCCGCGTGGAAGCAAACACGCATCGCCTGATGGACGTTCTCGATGAAGCCGGTGTGCAGGGCACGTTTTTCATTCTGGGCTGGGTGGCCGACCGCTATCCCGGACTGGTACGCGAAATCGTCGGCCGCGGGCACGAGCCGGCGTGTCATTCTTACTGGCATCGCCTGATCTACCGCCTGACGCCGGCCGAGTTTCGCGAAGATACACTGCACGCGAAGGAGTGCATCGAGCAGGCGGGCGGCGTCGCGGTGACCGGGTATCGCGCGCCCAGCTTTTCCGTGACGGCGAAATCGGCGTGGGCTCCGGGCGTGCTGGCCGAGCTTGGCTTCGCATACGATTCCAGCATTTTTCCGGTGCTGCACGACACCTATGGCGTTCCGGATGCGCCGCGCAAACCGTTCCGTCTTCGCACTCTGTCGGGATGCCTGGCCGAGTTCCCCATGACCACGTTCCGCGCCGCCGCCGGTCCGAATCTGCCCGTCGCCGGCGGCGGTTACCTGCGCATGCTGCCGTTCTGGTACACGCGTGTGGGCGTACAGCGCGCCTGGCGCGAGAGCATTCCGGCCATCGTGTACATCCATCCGTGGGAGCTCGATCCGGAACAGCCGCGGATTCAGGCGTCCCTTAAATCGCGATTGCGGCACTACACGAATCTCAAACGGACTGCCGACCGGCTGAAGCGCCTGCTGGCGATGGGAGAATTCGTAAGCTTCCGCGCGCTGGGCATGCCGGAGGACGCAGCGACATTTGAACTGAGGGCTGAAGCATGAAGCGAGACAACATGCCGCAGGTGGCGCGATTCTGGAACAACATCGCGGAGGAATTCGATTCCATCTACACCGGGCAGAACAAGAGCGCTCTTTCGCGCGCGCTCGACCGCTACTTTCGCGCCGATATCTATCAGCGCTTCGACTGGGTGATGGAGCGCGCGGGCGACGTTCGGGGCAAAACCGTGTGCGACATCGGCTGCGGATCGGGTAGATTTGTCGTGGAGCTGGCGAAGCGCGGCGCAGCGCATGTCACCGGCGTGGACGTGGCGCCGGAGATGCTGCGTCTGGCGCGCGATCTGGCGGTCCGTGAGGGCGTGGCCGGGCAGTGCGATTTCGCCGAGGCCGACGTGCTCAACTGGCGCACGCCGAACATGTACGATACGACCATTGCCATCGGGTTCTGGGATTACATTCAGGACCCGCCCGAACGCCTGCGTCTGATCCGCGCCTTCACGCGCGGCAGGTTTCTGAGCGCCTGGCCGCGCTACTGGACGTGGCGCATGCCGGTGCGCAAAGTGCGGCTGCAGTACATTCGCGGCTGCCCGGTCTATTTTTTCCGCAAGCCGCAGGTATATCGGATGCTCGAACAATCGGGCTTCCGCCCGGAACGTTGCGATACGGTAGGCAAGCTATTCTGCGTGGAATCGACGCCGGTATAACCTCATGAAGCTGTTTCCGTGACGCACGTGTCCGGTCTCTTTGCTGAGTGGGTGTTCTGGCTCGGCGCAGCCGTGCCCCTCTACGCGTACTTTGGTTACCCGCTGGCGCTGGCGGCGCTGCGGATGACCGTCCGCCGCGGCGTCCACAAGGCCGCGTACGAACCTTCCGTGTCGCTGCTCATTCCGGCGTATAACGAAGAGGGTGTGATCGCGGAAAAAATCCGCAATTCGCTCGCCCTCGACTACCCGGTTGAACGCCTCGAGATCGTTGTTGCGTCCGATGGATCGAACGATGGAACCGTGGAGATCGCCCGGACTTTCGCCGACGGCGTCCGCGTACGTGTGCTGGCGTACCCGTCCAACCGTGGCAAGATCGCAACGCTGAACGACGCCGTAGGCGAGCTGGGCGGCGATATCGTGGTGTTCTCGGATGCCGCGGCGATGCTGCTGGCCGATTCAGTTCGCAAGCTGATGGAAAATTTCGCCGACCCAGAGGTGGGAGCCGCCAGCGGGCTGTACACCGTGGTGAAGGCAGACGACGTAGAGATTGGCCGGTCGGAGGACGCCTACTGGAAATACGAGACGTGGCTGAAAGTGCAGGAATCGCAACTGGCCTCCACGCTCGGCGGCCACGGGCATCTGCATGCTATCCGGCGCAGGCTGTATCCGTTTCCGCCGACCGGCACCATCAACGACGATTACGTCATCCCGGTTTCGGTTCTCGCCAAAGGCTATCGCGCCGTGTATGAGCCCACGGCCATCGTGTACGAGGAAGCGCACGAGATGACCGGTTTCGGCCGGAGGGTCCGCATCATGGCCGGAAATATGCAGCAGCTTCGTTACCTCCCCAGTCTTCTGAGTCCGCTGCGGCCGCTGCCTCTGTTTTTCTTCGTCTCGCACAAGGTAAGCCGGCTTTTCGTGCCGTTCGCCATGTTGGCGGCGCTGATTGCCAATCTGTTTCTGTTGCGGCAGCCTCTCTACCTCGCGCTGTTCATCGCACAGGCCGTGTTTTACGGGCTCGCCATTGTGGGCACAGTGTGGACGCTGCGGCCGCGCACGCTGCTGCTGCCGTTCTATTTTTGCATGGTCAACGTGGCCACCTTCTTCGGGCTTTATCATGCGCTCACCAGCCGGCGCCGCATGGCCTGGAAGTAACGTGTGGCGCCGCGCGTGGATAGTGGCGCGCGCCGGGCTGGCCACCATCGGCTTGCTGGTGCTGCTGGTCTCGTTTACGCCGCTCACCGGTTGGTGGCTGCGCGCGCTCGCCGGACCGTGGACCGATGCGCCGGGAGATGTGCTGATTGTTCCCGGGGCCGAGGCGCTCCCGGAAGGCGTAGTAGGCCCAGGCACCTATTGGCGCACGGTGTATGCGGGACGCATCTGGCGCGCAGGCGGAGTGCGCGAGATCGTGGTAAGCGGCGCCGATCCGGTAGCGTCGTCCATGGCGCTGCTGCTCGAGAGCATGGGCGTGGCGCGCGATGCCATCGTCACGGAGAACAGATCCACCAGCACGCGCGAGAACGCGCTGAACACGGCATCGCTGCTGGCTTCGACGCCGGGCCGGAAGGTGCTGGTGACCAGCGACTATCACATGTTCCGGGCAATCCGCGTGTTTCGACGCGCGGGCGTGGACGTGCAGCCGCGCCCCATACCCGACCTCATGAAGATGGATGGGCGTTGGTATTACCGCTGGCAGGTCTTCCTCATGCTGGCGGTAGAAACCGGCAAAATCGCGTATTACGAAGCGCGAGGATGGATGTGACGCGCGGAACGCGCCACGAGGAGCTATGCCGTTTCGGCGGACGCTTTGCGCCTGGTCTTCGATCCCGGCGGACGGCCGCGGCGCTTCACCGGCGCCGCTTCGATCTCCTTCAGCCAGGCTGGCGGACGGCCGCGGCGTGGCGTGCCGAGCGAAACTCTCTCCAGAGCTATGATTGCTTCTTCAATCCGCGCGCGCTCCTCGCGCAATTCCCCCAGAATTGTATTTATGTCCATTAAGATAACAGGACGATTATAGTGACCATTTCGTTAGCTATGCGGGACCGCTTAGTGTTTTCACACTATATGAGCCATGCCTGAGCTTCCCGATATTGCCGCATACCTCGCCGCGCTCGAGCCGCGAATTGCGGGCCAGCGGCTGGAGCACGCTCGGGTGGCGAGTCCGTTCCTGCTGCGTACCATCGAGCCTTCTCTCGCCGACGCCGAAAACCGGGTTGTAGTACAACTCCGACGCATTGGCAAGCGTATTGCTGTCGGAATGAACAACGATTTATGGCTCGTATTTCACCTGATGATTGCCGGCAGATTGCACTGGCGATCGCGAGGGGCGCGGCTGGCCGGGCGCCAGAACCTGGCTGCGCTCGATTTTCCCGGCGGCTCTCTCACGCTCACGGAAGCGGGCGCGAAGCGGCGCGCGTCGCTGCACGTGGTGCGAGGCGAGGAAGGTCTGACCGCGCTCGATCCCGGTGGCATCGACGTATTCACCGCCGGAGCCGAGACGTTCCGCGAAGCGCTCACGCGCCGCAATCACACCCTCAAGCGCGCGCTCACGGACCCGCGCCTGCTCAGCGGCATCGGCAATGCTTACTCGGATGAAATCCTGCACTCGGCGCGGCTCTCGCCCATTGCGCAGACCGAGAAGCTGACGCCTGAGGAGTGGCAGCGGCTGTACGAAGCCACTCGCACAACGCTGCGGCTGTGGGTCGACCGCCTGACCGGAGAAGCGCGCGAGCGCTTTCCCGAAAATGTCACGGCGTTCCGGCCCGGCATGGCCGTGCACGGCCGCCATGGGGAGCCTTGCCCTCGGTGCGGTGAACGAGTACTGCGAATCCGCTATGCGGACAATGAGACGAACTATTGCGCGCGCTGCCAGACCGGGGGACGCGTGCTCGCCGACCGCGGCCTCTCGCGCCTGCTGGGCGCCGACTGGCCGCGCACGCTGGAGGAACTGGAATCGCTGACCGGATCGGTAACTGAGCCGCGCGCGTGACCAAGCGGTTTCGTGACGAACTTCCGCTACCATTAAACTGGATGTTCCGTTTTCCGCAAACGTTCGCGATCGGTTCCGTTCCCATTGCGCCCGCTACCGTGCTGGCTCCCATGGCCGGCGTCACCGACACTGTGTTCCGGCGGCTGATTCGCTCGCAGGGCGGCTGCGGGCTGCTCATGACCGAGTTCACCAGTTCGCACGGCGTCGTGCACATGCTCCGCGCGAAGAAGCAGACCAAAGCATTCCGCTACCTGTTTTTCGAGCCGGAGGAACATCCGCTCGCTGCGCAGTTGTTCGGCTCCGATCCGCAGGTGATGGCCGACGCGGCGCGCGTGTGCGAAGACCTCGGTTTCGATACGGTGGACATCAATTTCGGTTGCCCGGTGAATAAGGTTGTGAAGTGCAACGGCGGCTCAGGGCTGCTGCGCGACCTGCCGTTGGTGGAAACCATTCTTACGCAGGTGCGTGCCGCGGTCACCATTCCCCTCACCATGAAATTTCGGGCTGGCTGGAACGATCGCGAGCTGGTGCACGTGCGCATGGCCAGGCTGGCGGAGGAGTGCGGATTGTGCGCCATCGCTCTGCATCCGCGCACGCGCGAGCAAGGCTACAGCGGCGCGGCGGACTGGACTCGCATCGCCGAAGTGAAGGCGGCGGTAAAGATTCCGGTGATCGGCAACGGCGACATCGGCGGGCCCGAAGACGCCGTCCGCATGGCGCGCGAGACGGGCTGCGATGCCATCATGATCGGCCGCACGGCTTCTTCGAACCCCTGGATCTTTCGACAGATTCGCGAGTATGTCGAGACCGGAACTTACTCGCAGCCATCCGAGAGCGCGCGCTACCAGATCATGCGCACTTACTACGGCATGCTGACCGATCGCGAGCAGCCGGACGCGGTGGGGAAGATGAAGCAGTTCGCCACTTACTTCACGCACGGCGTGCGCAATGGCGCGAAGCTGCGCGCCGACATTTATCGGATGCAGGATGCGGGAGCAATTCTCGATCTGGTGGACCGGTTCTTCGAGCGAGAGCTCGCGGCCGTGTCCGCCGCCTGATCCATCTCCGATGAAAAAAGTAAAGGTGATCACCGACGGGGCGTGCATCGGCAACCCCGGGCCGGGCGGATGGGCCTGCATCCTGCGCTACGGCGAGCGCAGGAAAGAGATGTGGGGATCGGAGCCGCATACGACGAACAACCGCATGGAGCTGCGCGCCGCGGTGGAAGGGCTGCGCGCGCTGCGGGAGACCTGCGCCGTGGAAGTGATCACCGATTCGCAGTATCTGAAGAACGGCATTACTACCTGGATCCATGGATGGAAGCGCAACGGCTGGCGGACGAAATCGAAGCAGCCGGTGCTCAATCAGGATCTCTGGCAGGAGCTGGACGAGCAAGTGGAGCGGCACCACACCGAATGGTCGTGGACGAAGGGCCACGCCTCGCATGCCGATAACAACCGCTGCGACGAACTGGCGACCGCCGCGGCCCGCGATCAGTCAGCGGGCTCTTCGGCCGGCGACGTGAATGCGGCCTGTAAGTGAAGGCCAGTGTGGCGCACGCTTGCAGGCTGAAAGCCTGCTCCGGAGATTGGCCATTTCCGCGTTGCAGGCGAAACGCCTGCTCTACTGCTCTCGGTCGGAAGTAGAGCAGGCCTTCGGCCTGGTGTGTCGAGTAGTGATGTGCATTCAGGGGGTGCAAGTCCCCTATGGACCGTGATTGACCGGAACCATCCGTCTAAGCAAGGGTGCTCGCCGCGAGGCGGGATCTGAAGAAAGCCGATGACGAAATCCCGGAGGCGACGTATAGGAAGCGGATTTGAGGCCATTGCAGCGTGGGTAACCCAGCCAGGGATGGGGACGCCCGAAAGTCATTCGGAACGCTGTGGGGTAGATCCGACGAGTCCGGGAGAAGAAGGCATGTCTTACCTCGAGAGATCTCCGTTCTGGTCCGCACACACGGACTACCGCACGGGCAACCGGACGGAACAGGAGCGGAGAAGTCAGCAGAAGCCATAGTAATCCAACCGGATGAAGGGCCGAATCTTTAATGCAAGGAGCAGATGGAAGACTTCGATGGACGCAGGGCAGCAGAAAGACGAGGAGCGCCAGGGCGCAGGCGGGGTCGGCGGAACCGACCCTGCCACGCCGGGGCAGCAGCAAACGTTCACGGCATTCGACCAACAACGAGCCTTGACGAGCAGTTTGATGGAGCAGATTTGCGACCCGAAGAACGTGGTTCGTGCGTATCGGCGGGTTCGTTCCAATGAGGGTAAGCCGGGCGTGGACGGTATGACCGTTCATGAACTGGCCGACTGGCTTCGGAACAATCACAGGGCGCTGACGGCTTCCCTGCTGGACGGGACCTACCGGCCGCAACCAGTACGGGGAGTGCGGATACCGAAGCCGGACGGAGGCCAGCGCCAGTTAGGAATCCCAGTCGCTGTGGATCGTCTGGTACAACAGATGATCCTGCAGGTGCTGAATCCGATTTTCGATCCCACCTTTTCCAACTCCAGCTACGGATTCCGTCCGCACCGGAGCCCGCATATGGCTCTGGAACAGGCGCGGAAATACGTAGCGCAGGAGGGGCGCGAGTTTGTCGTCGATCTTGATCTGGAGAAATTTTTCGACCGGGTCAATCACGATATTCTCATGTCCCGAATCGCGCGCAGGATCGGCGACAAACGCCTGCTCCTCATCCTCCGGCGCTTCCTACAGGCCGGTCTGATGCAGGATGGGGTGTGCGTGGCCCGCGAGGAGGGAACGCCACAAGGGGGACCGCTCTCCCCACTATTGGCCAACATTCTGCTGGATGATCTTGACCAGTTACTGGACAGCCGGGGACATCGCTTCTGCCGCTACGCCGACGATTGCAATATCTACGTGCGATCGCTGGCCGCGGGGCAGCGGGTGATGGAATCGGTCGTCGGGTTTCTGGAAGGGAAACTCAAACTCCGGGTGAACCGGGACAAGAGCGCCGTCGCTCCGGTCGGGGAACGCAAGTTCCTCGGCCATCGGCTGCTGTTGAACGGCAAACTCGGCATCTCTCCCAAGAGCGTAAAACGCGCGAAGGGGAGAATCCGGCAGATCACCCGTCGCAATCGGGGCGTCAGTTTTGCGCAAGTGATCGTCGAACTCAACCGCTTCACCACTGGCTGGATCAACTACTACCGCTACGCGGCTTGTCGGTTCGAACTCCAGTGCATGGACGAGTGGATTCGGCGCAAGCTGCGCTGCTATCGCCTCAAACAACGCAAACGCGGCCGGTCAATCGGAGCTTTCCTCCGGAAACTCGGGCTATCCGCATCCTCGGCGGCTCGCATCGCCGGTTCCGGGAAAGGGCCGTGGCGTTTGGCCTGCTCCCCGCCGGTTCATCGGGCCATGTCGACGAACTGGTTCTCTTCTCAGGGACTCGTCTCCCTGCTCTCCAGATATGCGTCGTTACAACATTAAATGAAACCGCCGTATACGCCAAGTACGTACGGTGGTGTGGGAGGACGGGGCCGTGAGGCCCCTCCTACCCGATCGCGGGGCCCCCCGGCCCCGCTGGCCGCGCGGAGAGTAGGGTTGTCGCGTATGGGAGCAGGCCGGCGGGGGCGCCGGCCGCGGGCGAGGGCGCCCGCCCCACATCGGCCAGGTGTTCGAAAGCGGGAAAAACTATATGGCATTGCGCTGAAGCGTACGCCACAAACACACACGTTATACCGGCAAAATCGCCGCCGCGACCGGCTTCGAACCAACCGGGATCATATTAAACAGAGGCGCGTTGCGGGCACGCCGCCGCAGAGGATTCGTCGGCCGCACGGCCGGAATCCAGAGCACCGCCATGTCTCCTGAGCCTTCATTCAACACCAGCGCATACTGATTGTCCGGCGTCACTGTGATATACCCTGGGTCGGAGCCCACCGCCGCCACGCCGATCACCTTGTGCGAATCGATGTTGAGGATGCTGACCTCACCCGATGTCGTGTCGGCGACAAAAAGAAGATCTCCCGCCGACGCCATCGCCCCGGGAGAGCGCCCCGCCAACACCGTCTCACCCACCTCAGGCGTGTAGTACGGGTACACGATCACCACCGCGTCCAGTCCTTCGCCGGTCACGAACAATTGGCCGCCGTCCTCGCTGAAGCAGAAATTGTCCGGCCGGACGGCCAGCGGTAGTTTCGTGATCAACCTTCCCGAGGGGACTTGCAGGGCCAGCAACATCCGGCCGCCCGTGTCCGCCACCAGCAGATTCTGCAGCTCTTTGGTATTGCCCAGAAAGCGGAGCGCGCCCACTTCCGCGGCCACGGCGCCGAAGTATCCGGCCCGCCGCGCCGTCAGGTCGAGCAGCTGAACGCTTCCCGCTTTGCCGTAGCTGATGGCCGCAAGCGCTCCCGTCGGATCGATGTCCAGATCGAAGGGCTCCGCGGGCAGATCCATCTGCCATGCCGGACGAAAGCTGTCCAGCGAGACGGAGACCAACCGGCGTGGATCGCTGCACAGGATATAGATGTGGTTGCCGTCGGGCGCCAGCCTCATCGACACCGCTGTCCGGCACACCGGCAGCGCTCGTCCCAGCGACAGATGGTCGATGCCGATCTCGTGCAGGCTGCCGTTGTCGGGCGTCAGCACGTAGACGATCCGGCGCGCCGCATGAGCGATGACCGCCGTGGGGGCTCCGTCCACGCGGATGTAACGCGCCACGGCAAAGACGCCCAGATCGACGGCGGCGATCGCGCGCCCGTCCTGATTGGCTACGAATACGTATCCGGTGAAGGCCTTTTGCCGGCGGCACGAAGCCAGCAGCGCGGCCGAACCGGCGAGAAACGCTCTGCGATCGATCACCTGAACTTTCATTCTACCGATGCGAGGAAATGCTGCGGTTACCACCGCGTCTTATTTTCGAGTCCGATTTCAATTCAGGAGATGTTATGGCAGGAAGACAGCAGAGGGTTCTCACCGATCACGATGAAATCCGGGAATGGGCTGAGGGGCGCAATGCGTCTCCGGCCTGTGTGCGCGGCACCGGCAGCGGCGGCGACGTCGGAATGATCCGTCTCGATTTCCCCGGCTACAGCGGCGAGACTAGTCTCGAGCATATCGACTGGGACGAATGGCTCGGCAAGTTCGACCAGAACAGCCTGGCGCTGCTGGTGGAGGACACCACGGCGGGCGGCCAGAAAAGCAACTTCAACAAGCTCGTCTCGCGCGAAACTGCCGCGCAGACGAAGAAGAGCAGTTCGCCAAAGAAGGCCAGTGGAGCAAAGAAGGCTGCGGCGAAGAAATCCTCGGCAAAGAAAGCTGCGCCCCGAAAAGCCAGCAGCGCGAAGAAGAGCACCAGCAGCCGGAACGCACGTGGGTCGTCACACAAAACGGCCTCGCGCTCCAGAGGAAGATAGGTCGGAGCAGTTGTGGAGCGCACCATGTATTACAGCAGCGTAGAATCATCGCAGCCGGCGAAGGACTGAGCGTCCTGCAACCGCTCCCTCGCGGTCGCGGCTCGGAAACGCGGCTGAGCCGCGGACCGTGAGGGAGTTGGACATGGCCTTTCAGGGCCGCAATCAGGAGATGAAAATAGCGTTTCAGGGGAGCCCGCGAAGCTTTGGTTCCGTGGGGCAGACGATCGGTTTATGTCGTCTGCCTCTTCGAGTGCCCGGGCGACGGCAGACGACAAAACTCGATCGTCAGCCCCACGGGGAGGCGAAGGTACATTTTCAGGGGAGCGCGTTTGGTTGCGGCTTCGCTGCTCTGTGGGGCAGGCGCCTCGCCTGCGGCGGCCGCCCCTCGGCCGCTTCGGATTGCCGGGCGAGGGCGCCCGGCGCAGGCCGGGGGCCTGGCCGGGGGCCTGCCCCACAATTCCGGAGCCTCAGCGCGGTAGTGTTTCCGGCGTCCATGACGGAGCGTCGCTTGCCGGGAACGACTCCTCGGAAGCCTCCGCCACCTTGTCCATGCGCCACGTCTTTTTCGTTTTATCCTGCGATCGCGACCGTGTGTCGCCGGCCTCGATCAACTGCTTGAGGCATTTCAGGTCCTGCTCGATCTGAGTGGAAGGGTCTCCTCCAAACAGCTTCGCGATGCTGGCGGCAACCATTCCGCCGGGGGGATTGTACTGGAGTTCGACAATCACTTCCGTGCCCCCGCCGGCAGCGTCCCGAAACTGCACCGAGCCGCCATTCTCCACTTCGGCGTCTTCCATCGACCGCCAGCCGATCAGCTCGTTCTCCGCCTCATTCACGATCTCGGCTCTCCACTCCATGGTTGTTCCAGCGGGCCCGCGCACAACCCAGTGCGAATGCTTATTGTCGATCTCCGAAACGGACTGGATATTGTGCATGAATCGTGGAAGGTTTTCCAGATTACGCCAGAAGCGGTAAACCTCCTCACGGGGCCGGTCAATGACGATGGACCTGTCCACACGAACGCCGAGTTCGTACGGCACGCCACGGTTCCGCCCACGCCGCCTGTCGGTATGAATGCCAAGGGACTGGTAAACATCACAGTGTCCCGTGGCCCCTCGCCAAGCCAGGACTCCCCCCAGAGCCGCGAGCCCGAAACCGCTCCACGAGCGCTTCTGCAGGCCGTAAGCGATGAGCGCTCCGCCACCCAGCACAGAAGCCGCGCGCTCAACATTGGCGACATTCACACTCTTGCTGTAGCCGAACGTAGTTGATCGATTCATGCGGATATGCCTCCACTAAGACCTTTCTTAAGCACATGAAGGACCATTCATCGACCACGCTTGGTATTCGGAGTGGGGCAGGCTTTCAGCCTGGCTTTCAGCCTGCGGCGGCTTTTCAAGCCGCCCGGCCGATTGCAAATTATTGCAAATCGGCCGCAGGAATCCTGCCCCACGCAACGCAATCGATCATTCACTGAACCGGTAACCCCCGGTCAACAGTTCAGCTTAAGTGAACAGCATTGCGCCTTCAGCCTCGTGGCCCTTGTAGAGCAGGCGTTTTCGCCTGCCAGCGGCGGCGCTCAGAGGCCGTGATTCGTGCCGCAGATGTTAACCGCCAGCCCAAGCTCCTGAAACATGGCGGCCTTGACGGCCAGCGCGCGATTCGCGCCCGCGGCGTCCGGTGCATAGGCCACCTGCACGTGATTCGATTTGTGCTGCGCCATTAACTGGTCGCGGCCGACGCCGTACGTGATGGCGTGCATGACAGGCCACTGCGGCGTGGTGATGTCCCACCGGCGCTGCGTTTCCTCCCGCGGCAGCTCCACAACTTTGCCCCGTCCGATGTCCACGTTCAGGCGGCCGCCCGCCACGTACACCCGGCTCCAGACGATCTCGCCCGGCTTGCTCACGCCCTTCACCGTGCCGCCGCCCAAACGGAAATACATGGGCGGCTGGCGCTCGCTCACGGTACCCGCATAGCCGCCGATCAGGTGAGCAGGAGGAACCGCGCCGGAGATCTCGAACACCCAGACGAATTCGTTCGTGCCGTTGACCGCAAACTCCTCGCCATAGCGCACGTCGTGCAGAGTGGTTTCGGGAGGGTAGCCGAGGCGCGTCCAGATGCGATTCGTGACCAGCGCATCCAGTCCCGCGCACTCATCCACTTCGTTGAAGTGCGGAAGCGGGCGGCCCTCGTAGAGCACGCGTCCGTTGCCGCGCGCCTTCACCGGCGGCCGGTCGGAGTCGTTGAGCAGGCCCTCCGCCAGGTCCGAAGCGGGAACGAGGTCTTTCAGCCCCTGCTGATACTGGATGCCGATGACGTCGCAGCCGAAATCGTCCGCGATGCGCAACGCCGCGATGTACATGCGGCACTGCCCCAGAATCTGGTCGTCGGTGAGATCGGTCTCAGGATTCGGCCCGGTTTGAAAGCGCATGCCTCGGGCGTTCAGCCAGGTCCGTATCGCGCGGGCCTCGTCTTCCGGCGTGGCCATCATCTCGGCATACAGCGCCGACTGGCTCAGCCGTTCCTTCCCCACCCCCAGCGGCATCAGGAACTCATCTTCGACGATGGCGTTGTACATGCCCATGCAGCCTTCATCGAAGACGCCCATGATGGCTTTGTTCTGTCGCAGATCGCCGGCCAGCGAGGCTCCGAGCTCCTTCGCATCGTCGGGCAGGCCGAGAGTGCGGAGCGGGTGTACATGGCTCAGGTCGTGCTTTATCTTTTTGCCCGACAGCCACCGCCGGAGCCCTTTCAGGAAGAACTTGTCGGTGAAATCGAGACTCCACAGCGTGCTGAACGGAACGCCGGCCTTGGTGAGCGACGCGTTCAGATTCAGCAGGCCCACCAGACCCGGCCATTGTCCGCTCCAGTTGGCCACGGTGAGAATCGGCCCCTTGTGCGACGCCAGCCCCAGCAGCACCTGATGGCTGTACTGCCACACCGCCTCGCAGACAATGAGCGGCGCTTCGGCCGGAATGCTCCGCAGGACTTCGATACCCTGCTTCTGGCTGCCGATGAAGCCATGCTTCAGTTCGGGATCGTAGGCGTGGCCACGACGGATCTCCCGTCCTTCGTTGCGGACAGCGGCCATAACGGCCTCTTCCACCTTCTCCTGCGCGGCCCAGCAGTTCTGGTTCGCGGAAACGCGCAGATCGCCGTTGGCAATGAGGTAGATCGTTTCAGACATGGTTTGTTACGCCCAGCCTATAGCTGTCCGGGCAGGCCCGTCAACACGGTCGGCCTGTTTCACTCGAGAGCGCGACTGCCTCGGCGCACGCCCCGATAGCGCCGCACTTGCCCCAGAAGTCTCAAAAGTGACGAATCGAGCCATCGTTCACTCCAGCGATCGGCTGCTTTTCTGTTGGCCAGAGATAACGTCGGGTAAGGATGAATGGTCGCAGAGACGTCCTCGGCTCGCAGCCGCTTTCGGGCAGCCAGCGACCAGATGTTGATCAGCTCGCCCGCCGCCGGCCCGAGGATCGAAGCGCCGAGCACTCGTCCGCGTCCATCGACACGCACCTTAACGAGTCCGTCGGTCTCCCCGGCGATCACCGCGCGGTCTGTTTGCCGAAACGGGTATCGGAGAATGATCGAGCCGCTGACGTCGGCGCCGTCGGTGGCAAGTCCTGTGTGAGCCAGTTCCGGTGAGGTGTACGTACACCACGGGATCACTGGTTCGAGCGAAGCCGGCCAGCCCAGAATGCAGTTCGTTACCGCGACTTTCGCCATGTGCTCGGCCGTATGGGTGAAAGGCTGGTGGCCGGTGACATCGCCCACCGCGTAAATGTGCCGGCGCGATGTGCGGCAGCGCCGATCGATGTTGATCCCTTTGTCGCCAGCCTGCACGCCGGATCGATCGAGTCGTAAAGGCCGGGTGTCGACCTCGCGTCCAATGGCCGAAAGGACGGCATCGCCCTCCACCGCCCCGCCATTTGACAGCGCGATTCTCGACGCCAAACCAGCCTGGGACGCGGCAGTCGCCCTCGCGTTGAGGACGAACCGGATGCCTTCCGCTTCGAGGTGTTGCCGCAGCAGTGACGCGAGCTCCCGGTCGTCTCTGGGCAGAATCTCCGGACCTGCCGCGATCACGGTCACGTCCGATCCAAGCCTGCGGAATGCCTGAGCCAGTTCTGTTCCGACCGGCCCTGCGCCGACGATCACCAAATGGCGGGGCTGCTCGGTCAGCCCGAAGACAGATTCGTTGGTCAGAACGGGCGCTTCGAGCGCGAGCCGTCGGGGTGCGCTTCCAGCAGCAATGATGAAGAAGCGGGAGCGAATCGTTCTTTCGCCCACTGCAATGGTATGCGGATCGATGAACGACGCCGTGCCCTCAATCACCTCCACCCCGAGCTTCTCCATATTCGGGGGCGCGTCGGCGTCCTCGTAAATGCGCTGCTGCACGGCACGGAGCCTCTCCATGACCCGCTCGAAAGAAAGACGCGGCTCCACGGGCTCGAAACCGAAGCGGCTGGCCGTGCGCACTGTCTGCGCGACTGACGCGGCCGCGAGGAGGCTTTTGCTCGGTACACAGCCGGTCCAGGTGCACTCGCCACCCAGGCGATCCCGCTCGACGAGCGCGGTACGAGCGCCGAGCAGCGCAGCCATTCCAGCGGCCGTGAGGCCCCCCGCTCCGCCTCCGATCACGACGAGATCGTAGTCGGTTCCCAAGACGTTACGCGCCTCGAAGCGCGATGCTTCGCGAACCCAACTCCTGCGCAAGGAAGCCGGAGAAGACCTGCTCCGTAGCAGTGTTTGGGACGCCGCCGCCTGCGAGCAGCGCGGAGGTCACGGTATTGTCGAACGGCTGGCGCAGACACAAGTGCGGGATGAACGTCATCAGGGAATCGAGCGCCTGCGAGATTCGGCTTCCAGGCCGCATCTGCGCCCGCAAACGTTCGAAGTCGGCCAGCGGCACGAGATCGACGTGAGGCCGCGGACGCCGTGAGATCGGCTCGTACGCAGCCAGTGTCCGCTCCAGCAATGCGCGAACGGAAAGCGCTCCGTCGTATCCGGCGCAGATGTGGCGTATGCAGCCCGGTGTTGCATGGTGAACGATGAGACTTGTGATCGCGCGGGCTGCCCACTCGGAACTGATGACATCCACGCGGACATCCTCCCGGCCCGGAAAGAAAGGGAACCGTGGCGCGTGAGCGGCGAAGCGAAGTACCTGACGGAAGTGCCCGCTGTTGCCCGCCGGATCGGTCACGGAACTCAGCCGGTAGATGCCGGCCGGGAGCTTCGCCGATTCGGAAAGGACGATCTGCTCCGCTTCGTGCTTCGAAGCCTCATAGCTGTTCACGTATCCGGCGTTGTGCCGCAGCGGCTTCTCCTGAACGAGCCCTTCCTGCCGGCCGGCGACGTACAACGTGCTGATATGTGCAAAATGGCGTAGGTTGCGGCAGGAACGAGCAACGTTGAGAACGTTCCGGGCGCCACTGGTATTGACTCGACGTGCTTCGTCGACCGGCAGGTTGAACCGGATGTCCGCGGCGCAATTGACGAACAGATCCGCGCGCTGGCTGAGCAGCCTGTGCACCCGCGAATCCAGGCCGAGGTTTGGCTGACGGAGATCCGCAAACACCGCGGCCGCATAGGACAAGTGAACCTGCTCGGGGAGGCGTGTCAGCAGAATTAGTCTGTGCCCCGGCAGTTGCGAGGCCAGTTGCCGAACCAGCGCTCTGCCGACCGTCCCAGTCCCTCCGGTGATGGCAACTACCGGAGCACCGTCACAACCAGCGGTCCACATGCTTTATTTTGCACACTGTTAATTCCAGCGCTGGGCAATCGCTCCCTCGCGGTCTGCCTCAAGGTTTGCAGCATGTAACTGAGCCGTGACCGTCAGGGAGCGGTGCTGCACGGTCCGGACCAGGATCCTACCGCTCCGTAACCGTCGCGGCTCAGTAACGACGTGTCAAGGTTTGCAGCATGTGACCGAGCGGCAGGGCCAGCGATCGTGTGAGCGTCACGTCCTCCGGCCTCTCGAAGCCGGGCACGCCGATGGCGTCCACGTCGTCTTCCCGCCAGCACAACGTGTTGTGCAGGACATCCCAGATGCTCAGCCCGCTCGACCAGTTCGAGTTCAGGCAGCTCTGCTCGGGCCGGTGGTGAATGCCGTGCAACCGCGGTGTTGCAATGAGCCATCGCAGCCGGCGTTCCAGCCCGAGAGGCAGGCGTACGTTCGAATGGTGAAACAGGATGGACATCAACAGCAGTGTCTGCCAGAGGGACACTGCCAGCGGACCAGATCCGGCCACCCGGGCCTGCACCACGCGCCAGGGTACGGAAAGCAGCATCTCGCCGAAATGAAATCGGACAGCGGTGGAGACGTCCAGATCCAGATCGATATGGTGAACCACGTGAAACCGCCAGAGGAAAGGAACCTTGTGCGTCAGCACGTGCCAGACATATAGGCCGTAGTCGAGGAGGATAACGGCCACCGCGACCCGTAGCATGGGCTTTCGCGTGATCCGCGCGGCAATGCCGAGTTCATTGGTTTCGATATGGCGAGCGACGCGCCTCAGCAGCGGCGTTTCCGCGACATTCATCGCGATTCCCGCAAGGCCGGCGATGGCCAGGTTCCGGCCCGTGTGAATATCGCGGGGTTCCCGGCGCTTCGTTCGCAGCGCCTGCCTGGTCTCCAGCACGAACAAAGCGATCGCCGTCCCCCCGATCAACACGGCGCGCAACCAGCCTGGCAGTTCAGCCTCTGATTTCATCCGCTGTGGTTCCTTTCCGGCCGCCGAACGGCCTTGTACAGCCGCGCCAGGCGATGCGGTGAGACTCCTGCCCAGTACAACAGCTGAAGCGCAGTCCATTCCGCGAACATCAGCGCGAAGTTCCTGTTCTCGAAACGCCGCGATGACGTCGTGAGCCGCTCGCCCAGCGTTCTGACCTTTCCGATCCTGCGAATTCGGCGTATCAGATCGACATCTTCAAAGAGCGGATATGGCTGGAAACCGCCCACACGATGGTAGACGGTCCTGCGAAGGAAAATACCCGAGTCACCGTAGCACAACCCGAGCAGACGAAGCCAGGGGTAAATCCGTGTGAGCCGGCTCGCCGACCTGGTTTCGCCATCGAAGCAAAGTGAGAAATTGCCCCCTGCTGTCTTTGGGTCCCGCAAACTCGCGCGAATAGCTTCGATCGCATCAGGGCCAGGAATCGTATCGGCGTGCAGAAACCAGAGCACGTCGCCGGTCGCCTTCGCCGCTGCCGTACGCTGCTGAATTCCCCGTCCTTTGGAACAATGCACGATGTCGGCGTCCGCCGCCGACGCAATCTCCACTGTTCGGTCGGTGCTGCCGCCGTCGGCCACGAGAATCTCGTGCGTATCGAGCTCCCGTACAGTCGCCAAAGTCTTCGCGAGGCACGACTCTTCGTTCAGCGTCGGAATGATGACACTGACGCGCATGTCATTCGGGGAGCCGGTACCCGGCCGTTCGTAGCGCCGCGCGCGTTGCGGCGCCGAGATTGGGGTCCAGCGCCAATCTGTGAAGGTCCTCCAGCGTATCGACGTCGTACCACGGCTCGCCGATGGCCAGCGTCAGGCCGCACCGGCGCACGGCATCCGCGGTTTCCGCGCACGTCACATTCGACGACCACGTAACGCCCTGAAACATTCCCGGGTGAGTGCGTCTGCAAAGTATGGCGTAAAAGCCGCCGTCGGACGCCGGCCCAAGCACGACGTCGTTATCGGTGGCAAGCATGCCCGAGATATGCGAAAGCGGCACAGTGGGCGAGTCGCTGCCCATGACCAGCACCGCCGATCTCCCCGACCCGAGGCCGTCAGAAAGCGCGGCATGCAGGCGGGTTCCGAGATCACCGGCGGCCTGAGTGCGCACCGGGATTCCCGGGCAATGGAATGAGCTGGTCGGTTGGTCGGTGTGGAGTTCCAGATCTACCTCCGGACGGAGTTGCTCGAGTCTCTCGAAGAGATCCATGACCATGGCCAGGTGCAGAACCGCTGCGGAATCGGGACGTATCGCGGGCGCCAAACGCGTCTTGACCATGCCCGGCTGTGGCGCTCTCGCAAACACGACCAGTTTCGGACGCATCCCCGACTACCGATTATGTCCGCGGTAGCATCATAATGTCGAGGCGCGAATGGCCTACCCCGAATCACTGGAATTGATCAACGGGCGCGGTGAGCAGCGCGGCTTCGTGGATCCGATGCAGGACGGCGGAGACTACGTTCTCGAGGACCTGTGGATCATGCAGGGTTCCGTTTGTGACCTGAGGTGCAAACACTGTTACACGGAATCGTCGCCGGGAAACAATCGTCTCGAACAGATCACGCCCTCTGAACTATGGCCACACCTCGAGGAGGCGCGGCGATTCCGGGTGAAGAAGGTCTACTTCACGGGCGGCGAGGTATTCGTGAACGGCGACGTACTCAGGGGCCGGTCAGCCCGCAATGAGGATTTCCTGGGCAATCTCTCGCTCGCGCTGGAGATAGCGGAAGTCGAAATTCTGACCAACGGCAGACGATATATCCGGAACCATTTCGAAGCGCTGCGCGAGCTTGACCAGCGGCATCGCGGGCGGCTTACGCTGCGCGTCACCCTCGAGAGCCCAACGTGGGAAACGCACGATCGCATTCGCGGACGCGGAACATTCGACCAGACGGTGGAATCGATCACGCAATTGGCCGGCATGGGATTTCGCATTGTCGTCACGGCCGAGCGGCCATTCCTGGAGGAGCAGGACGACAATGAGATTCGTCGTTCGTACGCCGCGCTTTTCGCCCCTCGCGGCGTGACTGTGGACATCAACCTGATCGAGAACGTTCTCGAGATGGGTTTCCAGCTCGTGCAGGTGGCGCGCGAAAACCGGGCCCCGAAACCGGAAACGTTCGTCACCACTCACTGCTTTGACATCCTGAATAAGCCGGCGAACTCGCTGATGTGTCACTTCAGCCGCTGTCTGCAGAAGATCGATGGCCGCTTACGGTATTACCCTTGTCCCGTTATTTACGATGATGCGCGCTTCGACCTTGGAGAGACTCTTGCCGACTCACTGCGCCGGGTATATCTGGCGCACAAAAACTGCTACGACTACTGCCTCAGAGGGCGCGGCGCCAGCTGCCGCACTCAGCCGATTTGAGGAGGATAGGTAATGTTACCCTGCAGGCAGACATCCTTCCGCACTGCCGAATGGCGTTTCCGTGTGGACCCGGATGCGGACGGTTCGCGCGTAACCTGTATCGCGGAGTTCAGACTGTGGCTTCGCTATCTCCTGCTTGCGCCTGTTCTCTCTGTGTTCCGCCATGCTGTCCGAACCGATCGCGAATCCCTGAAACGCGCAATCGAGGCGAATGGTAGCAGCGATTGCTCACAGCCCAGACGCGGCACGCGACAAGACGGTCCAGGTCGTCCCTGATATATTCGGAGTTCTTATGAAACCGCATCGCGCCTTCGCTATCCTCACGCTCATGGCGTGCACCGCTTTCGGCTCGGTCCGTTACGTGGCTGAGTCGAAGCTCTTCCTGCTGGAGACCGCGCATACCACCTACGCCTTCGGCGTGAACGAAAATGGCGCGCTGCAGAACATCTACTGGGGCGGCAGGATATCCCGCGCGGCCGACTTCAGCGCGGCGCACACGGTGGAGAATCTTGCGTCCTTCGAATCGCGCGAAGGACAGAGTCCCGAGGAATATCCGGGATGGGGCGGCATGCAGTACGCCGAACCCTGTCTGAAGGTCACGTTCGGCGATGGCGTGCGCGACCTCGCGCTGCGGTATGTCTCTCATGAGCTCGGACCAGAGACAATCACCGTCCACCTGAAAGATATCGGCTACAACTTTCTGGTGGATGTGACCTACCAGGCATACCCGGCGAACGACATCATTCGTCGGCAGGTGAAGATCACCAATCAAACCGGGCAGCCGGTTAATGTCGAATCGGCGCAGTCGGCGGTCTGGTATCTGCCCGCTGGCGACAGCTATCGCCTCAGCTATCTGACCGGCCGCTGGGCCGGCGAAACGCAACTGACCCGCGAACCCATCCACGCTGGCAGAAAGGTGCTGGAGAGCCGGCGCGGCACTACCAGTCAGGAAGCAAACCCGTGGTTCGCGATTGACGCGGGCGGCGCGGCGGATGAGGAACACGGCCGCGTATGGTTCGGCGCGCTGGGCTGGAGCGGCTCGTGGAAGATGGTGGTGGAACAGACGCCGCATCAAAGGGTGAGCGTCACGGCCGGATACAACGACTTCGACTTCGGCTACCAGTTGCAGGCGGGCGAGTCCCTCGACACGCCGCCGTTCTACGCCGGCTATACCGACGGCGGATTCGGCGAAAGCTCGCGCATCCTGCATCGGTTCCTGCGCCAGCAGATTCTGCCCGATCGTGCCAACCCGCATCCACGTCCGGTGCTGTACAACTCGTGGGAAGCCACCACCTTCAACGTGAATGAAGCCGGGCAGACGGCCCTCGCCGAGAAGGCGGCGCGCCTGGGCGTCGAGCTGTTCGTAATGGACGACGGCTGGTTCGGCCAGCGCTACGACGATCATCGCGGACTCGGGGATTGGTATGTCAATCCGCAGAAGTTTCCGAATGGCCTGGGCGGTCTGATTGCCACGGTCAACAGACTGGGGATGAAGTTCGGTCTGTGGGTGGAACCGGAAATGGTGAACCCGGACAGCGATCTCTACCGGCAGCACCCAGACTGGGCCATGCACTTCCCTGGACGGCCGCGCACCGAAGGCCGCAATCAGTTGGTACTCAACATGGCGCGCGACGATGTCAGGGAACACATTTTCGGCGTACTGGATGCGCTGCTGACGAACAATCACATCGCATTTCTGAAGTGGGACATGAACCGGAACTTCAGCGAGCCAGGATGGCCCGAGGCTCCTCCCGGCGCCCAGAAGGAGATCTGGGTAAAGTACGTCAACAACGTCTACGCCATCATTGATCGGCTGAGAGCAAAACATCCGGGCCTGGAGATCGAGTCGTGCTCCGGCGGCGGCGGGCGCGTCGATCTGGGCATGCTGAGCCGCGTGGATCAGGTGTGGACCTCCGACAACACGGAAGCCTTCGACCGGTTGCGCATCCAGGATGGGTTCAGCGCCGCTTACGCGCCGAAGGTGATGATGGCCTGGGTGACGGACGTACCGAACATGAATGGCCGCAGCACGCCGCTGAAGTTCCGCTTCCTGGTGGCCATGATGGGATCGCTGGGCATCGGCGCGAACCTGAATCACTGGTCGGAGGCCGACTTCGCGCTGGCCGGCCAGATGATCGCGCGCTATAAGGAAATCCGCGATACGGTGCAGCAGGGGCGTCTGTACCGGCTTGCGTCACCGCGCGAAGGCACGCTCACGTCGAATGAATACGTATCGGAGGACGGTCGTCAGGCGGTGCTGTTCGCGTTCCTGCAGGACCAGCAGTTACTCAGGCATGTTCCGCCGGTCTGCCTGCGAGGTCTCGACCCGGACGCCGTGTATCGGATACGTACCATCGACGACAAACTGACGGACAGCCGCGAGACGATCAGCGGCGCCGCGCTTATGAACCGCGGGGTGACGCTGCAACTCGGCGGCGATTTCGACAGCACGATGGTGATATTCGAGCGCGTGGATCGGTGAGGACATTGAGTGACGATCCCGTGGGGCAGGCTTGCAGCCTGCGGCGGCTTTGCAAGGCGCCTGGCCGATTGCAAATATTGCAAATCGGCCTGCAGGATATAATCCTGCCCCACATTTTGCGTCCACGGGGTGTCCGCAAGCCAGTCCGCACTGCGCGCGTCATACTAATGGACGACGCCATGACCACCGCCAATCCGCTCTCATTTCTCAGCGAGCAGCTCGAGGCCTGGAAAAAGGCCGGAACATATCAGCGCCTGCGTGTTCTCGAGTCGCCCTGCGAGCCCATGTGCCGCGTCGACGGCCGCGAGGTGATCAACCTGGCCAGCAACAACTACCTTGGCCTGGCGGACCATCCGAAGCTCGTCGAAACAGCCATCGCCTACACCAGGAAGTACGGCGCGGGCTCGGGCGCGGTGCGGACCATCTCCGGTACCATGGACATCCACCTCGAGCTGGAGCGCCGCATCGCCGCCTTCAAGAAAGTGGAGGCTTGCGTAGTGTTCCAGTCGGGATTCACGGCCAACGCGGGCACGGTTTCGGCCATCCTCAGTCCCGAGGACCACATCATCTCCGACGCGCTGAATCACGCCAGCATCATCGACGGCTGCCGTCTCTCGAGGGCGAAAATCCACGTCTTTGCGCACCGCGATGCCGGCGCTGCCGAAGCGATCCTGCGCGAGCTGGCCGACAAGCCCGGACGCAAAATGCTCGTTACCGACGGCGTGTTCTCGATGGACGGGGACATTGCGCCGTTGCCGGCGCTGGTGGAAGTGGCCGAGCGCCATGGCGCCATCATGATGATCGACGACGCGCATTCGTCGGGGGTGCTGGGCCGCAACGGCCGCGGCACAGTGGACCATTTCAACCTGCATGGCCGCGTGGACATTCAGGTGGGCACGCTATCGAAGGCCGTTGGCGCGCTCGGCGGATATGTGTGCGGCACGCGCGATTTCATCGAGTATCTGTACCATCGCGCGCGGCCGTTCCTGTTCTCGACATCGCACCCGCCCGCCGTCGTCGGGGCCTGCATGGCTGCCTTCGACATTCTGGAGAATGAGCCGGAACGCATCGAGACGCTCTGGAGCAACACGCGCTACTTCAAGGACGCGCTGCGCAGCGCCGGCTTCAACACGGGCGACAGCGAAACGCCCATCACGCCCATCCTTGTCGGCGAGGCGAAGACGGCGCACGAGTTTTCGCGGCGGCTGTTCGATAACGGTCTGTGGGCCACGGGCATCGGTTTTCCCACAGTGCCCGAAGGAAAGGCGCGCGTCCGGACCATCGTCACCGCAACGCATAGCCGCGAGCTGCTCGATCGCGCCGCTGGCATTCTCTCTCGGGTGGCCCGCGAGATGGAGATTGTCCGATAGCCGCGGAGTCGAAAACCGTCCTGGCAGACCTCGAAGACGATGGTCTGCCCCGCCGGGGAGCAGAGCCGCAACCAAACCGCGCGACGGCAGTGTGGCACAGACGATCGCCTTTTGTCGTCTGCGATTGCCGACAGGACGCCGGCAGGCCACGAACACCGATGGCCTGCCCCACAGGGAAGCGTAACCAAACCACTCCCTCAGAAGGTGTGAAGAATTCGGCGCCGCTCATGGCGATCACGGCTCCACGAGTTTACGGCATTGTTGCCGAGCCGCGACTGTGAAGGAGCGGTAACGTAGCGTACCGCTGGTTAAGGTGTGAAGAATTCGTTACCGCTCCCTCACGGTCGCGCCTCAGCCGGCGTTTCCGAGCCGCGACCGGAAGGGAGCGGTCGCACGGCACTGAATTCTCCGCGGACCGCGAGCGTCCGCGGTTCTTCACGCGGCCCACCGGGCGAGAGGGACAGATCTCAGCGGTCTGCCGCTGTCTCCCTGTGCAGGACCGTGACCGTCACGTCCACGGACGGCGACACTGCGGCATCCTGGGCATCAATATTCACCTTCGCGGAATAAACGCCTGGAGCGAGATCCGCTCCGCTTACTGCGATAACAAGCTCGTCGCCCTCGAGCGGCGACCCATCGGCAGGCGTTCGCCCGGTGAGCGGCGCCGGCTTCAGCCACGGCTTCGTTCCCGACGCCTCGTACGCCAGGTCCGGCATCCCGCCGACACCATCACCCGCTTCCGCTGCGGCGCTGCGTCGCCTTCCCGGAACTCGAATGCAATCCTGTCCGGCGAAACGGCCACCAACGGCCGGCCCGTCACCGTGAGATCGAACTGCTGAATCACCCAGCGGCACTGGTTCTCCGCGCGGACCGCAAAATGGAAATGCCCCATCTCGCGCGGCTCTCCTGAGATCCCCGCCGACTCCAGATGCAGTCCCGCCGGAAGCGCTCCCGAGGCCAGCGACAACTCGACATCACTCGCGGGACACCGTCCATCCACCGCAGTCGCGATCGCTGCATTGTACTCAACGCCGCGCATCGCCCGCGGCAGCTCGGTAGTGCGAAACACGAGCCCCCACACGGCCGCAAACAACAATTCCGGAACGCAATGCGGTACGACGAACATCAACAGACTTATCGGTCGTTCGTGGCAGAATCGGAAGGCAGTATCTATGTTCCTGCGTTGCGCCGCGATCATCGTATTACTCCTCGTGCCACTTCGCGGGCAGACCGATCCCGACGGCGTGCCGCGCGCCTGGGACGACCTGGCCGTCGCCGGCTTCGAACTGCCGTTGGCTGTCCCCGAGCGGTCGCCACGGCACATCAGGGCCGCTCAGTATTACACGCTGCCGGTGGCCCGCATGTGGAAGTCGTATCCGATATATCGTCCCGACGAGGAGCCTCCCGGCTACATCGAATGGCTGAAGCGGCAGGACCCGGTGGAGCTCCACCCGTTCCATCCACACATGACGGACCGCGACTGGGTGGAGGCCGGCAGCGTCGCCTTCGACATGCCGACGCGGTTCATCGATCTCGAACCGAACGACCTGGAGCACACGCTCGCCTTCTATCGCGACCTGCGCATCCCCACCACGCCCGACGGCGTCCTGCCGTTCCGGCGCTACTACATCCGCGAGAAAGGCCGCATCGAAATCGGCATGGACCATTGCGGCGCCTGCCACACGCGCCTCATGCCCGATGGCACGCTGCTGCGCGGCGCGCAGGGCAATCTGCCGCAATCCCGTGAAGCGGCGTGGCTGCACCTGCACAAGCCGCGATCCCCCCAAGCCGAGGCGCACAGCCAGCAACTGCGCTGGGAATACTATGGCGCCCCATGGATCAGCCCGCGTGAAGCTTTCCATCCCGCCACTTTCGACGAGGTGATCGCGCTTGGCGAGGCGACGCCCGCGTACGTCATCGCGCGTGAAGGAACCAGCGTCCTCGCTCCGACGAAGATCCCCGATCTGATCGGCGTGCGCAACCGCCGGTATCTGGATGCGACCGGCCTCACGCGGCAGCGCGGCATCGAGGACCTGATGCGCTACGCCGTCGTGAACCAGACCCTGCAGCTTCACGCGCGCTATGGCGACTTTCAGCCAGAGCCGTTCGATCCCGCAAAGGTCCGCTACAGCGACCAGCAGCTCTACGCGCTGGCGCGCTTCATCTATGCGCTGCGCCCGCCCGCGAACCCGAATCGACCGAACGCGCTCTCTCGCCGCGGCCGGCAGATCTTTCAGCGCGAAGGCTGCGTCGCATGCCATACGCCGCCGCTCTACACGGCCAACAGCCTGACGCCGGCAGCAGGCTTCCGCGTCCCGCCCGAGCACCTCCGCAATTACGACATCATCCCGGTGGTGGTAGGCACCGATTCCGCTCTTGCGCTCCAGACGCGCCGCGGCACGGGTTACTACAAGGTCCCTTCCCTGCTGGGCGTCTGGTATCGCAGCGGATTCGGCCACAGCGCCTGGTGCGAGAACCTCGAAGACTGGTTCGACCCGAACCGGCTGCGCGGCGACTATGTCGCCACGGGATTCCAGACCGGCCCGGGTCTGGTAAAGGGACATGAGTTCGGTCTGCGACTCGCCGAGGCCGATCGGCGCGCGCTCATCGCTTTTCTGCGCACTCTCTGATCCACCGCGGCGGTGCAGGCATACTGGAACTGTATGTCCAGAATCCTCGTGACCGGCGGCGCCGGTTACATCGGCTCGAACACGGCGCACGTGTTGCGCAAGGGCGGCTATGACGTGACCATCGCGGACGACCTCTCGCGTGGATACGAACATAACGTCCGCGGCTTCGATTTTCAGAAAGTCTCGATGTCCGATACGGCGGCGCTTACCGAGCTGCTGCGCTCCCGCCGAGTGGATTCGGTGATCCATTTCGCGGCATGGATCTCGGTGGGCGAATCGACGAAGACGCCCGAGTTGTATTTCACGAACAATACCGCCGGATCGCTCTCGCTGCTCACGGCCATGATCAATGCGGGCGTTGGCCGCATCGTGTTTTCGTCCACCGCCGCGGTGTACGGCATGCCCGAAGTGGCGCCCATTCCGGAGACGTCGCCCTATGCGCCGGTGAATCCGTATGGCGAGTCGAAGGTGATGGTTGAGAAAATGCTGCGATGGCTGGACGAGTTCCGCGGTATTCGCAGCGTCTGCCTGCGATACTTCAATGCGTGCGGCGCTCAGCCCGGCTCAGGACTCGGCGAGGAGCATGACCCCGAGACGCATCTCATCCCGCTGCTGCTGCGCGCCGTCATCACCGGCGAGCCCATCACCATTTTCGGAGATGACTATGACACGCCGGACGGCACGTGCATCCGCGACTATATCCATGTCGCGGATCTCGCCGGCGCCCACGTTCTGGCGCTCGAACATCTGAGCGGCGGCGGAAGGTCGGAGCACTTCAACGTGGGTACAGGATCGGGCTATTCGGTGAAGGAAGTGCTGCACGCGGTGGAGGAGGTGACGGGCCGCAAGGTTCCGTTCCGCATTGGACCGCGGCGCGAAGGAGACCCGCCGCTGCTGGTGGCCAACTCCGACAAGCTCAAAAGCGCTCTAGGCTGGAAGCCGCGCTACACCGACCTGCGCGAGATCGTACGCACGGCCTGGGATTTCCAGCAGACGCGGTGAAGACAATGCAGGCTGAACGCCTGTTCCACAACTCAGCATCAGGAGCTTGCAGCCATTGTAGAGCAGGCCTTCGGCCTGCATTTTGCGTTCTCTCCGGGCACGACGGCTCATAATGAGCCGTCGGTGAATTTTTGAGAGTGAAAGCAAAAGAGTTACGGGAGGGCCGCGGCACATTATGCGCCGTACGTTTGGGTCGGTGCGGGCTGAAAGCCTGCTGTGCGGGACTGAAAGTCCTGCGTTGCAGGCCGAAGGCCTGCTCTACTTCCCCACAACCAGCACCACGAAGGTGTCCTTCAGAATCGCCGGCCGCGGGCGCGGGTTATCGGCCGTGGCCGCCGGCGCGGGACCGAACTCCGCCGTTGGCAGATACAGCTTGTGCGTCTTCGTGTCCAGCGCCACCGTGCGCGCGCCGCGTTGCGTGGTCACCGTCTGGACCACCTCGAACTTGCCCGGCTCCGTCTCGCCCACCACGGTCAGGTTCCCCTCGCCGTTCGCGCTGAACGCGTAGCCCGTACCCGGGTCGAAGGCGTTCCCGTCCACGCCCGCGCCGATCGGAGGCGTTGCGATTACCTTGCCCGACGTGACATCCATCACCGCCATCACTTTGGTGTGGCACCCGCTGAACGTCCGGTGGTGCGCGGCATCGATGGCCATTCCGGAAGGCGATTCGCACGGCGCCAGCGGCCAGTGGTTCAGCACCGTCAGCTTCCGGCTGTCGATCTCCGCCACCTGGCTCTTGTCCTCGAGGTTCACGTACACTCTGCCGTGCCCGTCGGCGGTGGCGTACTCAGGCCTGCCGTCCAGCGTGATGGTTCCCGCCACCGAACCTGTTGCGGCGTCGATCGCGGTAGCGTTCCCGCTTCGGCCGTTAAAAGCAAAGACGCGCTTAGAACCCGGATCGTAGATGATGCAATCGGGATTCGTTCCCGCCTCCGCCTTGCCTATCACCGCCAGTGTTTTCATGTCGAAGATAGTGACGTTATTGCCGCGGCCATTGCTGACGAAGCCGCGGTTGAACTCCGGCGCGAGGGCGATCCCGTGGACGCCCGGCGTGTCGGGAATGTCGCCGACTACCTTCTCCGTATCGGTGTCGACCACAATGACGTGGGTGCCGCGAGAAATGTAGAGGCGGTGAGCGGCGGGATCGGCAGTAAGATAGTCCCACCCTCCTTCACCACCGATCTGAATTTTTCCGATTACGTGGTATCCGGGTTGTTCCGCGCCGAAGAGGGCTGCGCCGGCAAACAGGACAGCGAGAGATCGAATCATGCTGTTTGAGCATAAGACCTGCGGGGGCGCAATATCAACCGGCGAGGCGGGCTGCAGCAATGTTCTACGCTGGAAACAACATGATTCGCATCGCCAACGGCCAGGGGTTCTGGGGTGATTCCATCGACGCGCCCGTCGAGCAGATCCGGCGCGGCCCCATCGATTATCTGACGCTGGATTACCTGGCCGAAGTGACCATGTCGATCCTGCACAAGCAGAGCGCGCGGGATCCCGAGGCCGGCTATGCGCGCGACTTCGTCGAGATGCTGGGCCGCGTGCTGCCGGAGATCGTCGAGAAGAAGATCCGCGTGGTGGCCAATGCCGGCGGCCTCAATCCTCTGGCCTGCCGGCGAGCCGTGCTGGCTCTGGCCGCGAAGCATGGGCTCGGCATCCGCGTCGGCACAGTGACCGGCGATGACATCTCGGGAAGTCTCGATGAGATGATGGCCCGCGGCATCGAGTTTCGAAACATGGACACGGGCGCGCCGCTCTCCGAGGTGCGCAGCCGCGTCACCAGCGCGAACGTTTACTTCGGCGCGTTTCCCATTGCTCAGGCGCTCGACCAGGGAGCGCAGATCGTCATCACCGGCCGCTGCGCGGATGCCGCGCTGGTGCTGGGGCCGATGATTCACGAATTCGGCTGGCGTAGCGACGACTGGAATCACCTGGCCGCCGGTATCGTAGCGGGTCATGCGAGCGAGTGCGGCGCGCAGGCCACCGGCGGCAATTGCCAGGTGGACTGGGAGACCATCCCCGACCTGGCCGGCATCGGGTACCCGATTATCGAGGCTGAACGCGACGGCACATTCGTCTTCACCAAGCACGCCGGCACGGGCGGACGCGTCAGCGTGGCCGGCGTCACCGAACAGCTTCTGTACGAGATCGGCGACCCGCGCGCTTACGTCACGCCCGATGTCGTGGCCGACTTCACTACCGTGCAGCTCGAAGATGCCGGTCCCGATCGCGTGCGGGTGAGCGGCGTCGAGGGCCGACCGGCCACTGAGTTCTATAAGGTATCGATGAGTTACTCGGCAGGGTTCAAAGCCACCGGCCAGGTTGCGTATGCGTGGCCCGATGCCTACCGGAAGGCGCAGGCCGGCGACCGGATCCTGCGCGAGCGGCTCAACCGGCTCGGTTTGCGATTCGATGCCATGCGCAGTGAGTACGTCGGCGCGTCGGCGATCCACGCCATTCCCGCGGCCGCGCCCTCGCCTGAGCTGGCCGCGCAGCTTCCCGAAGTCGTCCTGCGATTCGGCGTGCGCAGCCAGGATCGCGCGGCGGTGGAGCGCTTCAGTAAGGAGATCGCGCCGTTGGTGCTGAGCGGTCCGCCGTCGGTAACTGGCCTGGGCAGCGGCCGCCCGCGCGTGGAGGAAGTGGTGGCATACTGGCCCACGCTGATTCCGAAAAGCGCCGCGACGCCCGAGGTGACTTTATGAGACGGGTTCCGCTGATCGAGATTGCGCACGCGCGCTCCGGCGACAAGGGCAACGTGTGCAACATCGGCCTGATTGCGCGCAGGCCTGAGTATTATCCGATTCTGGTGCGGCAGGTGACGGCGGACAGAGTGAAGGAACATTTCGCAGGCGTGTGTCTGGGCAAGGTGGAGCGCTTCGAGCTGCCCAACCTGCACGCGCTGAACTTCCTGCTCTACGACAGCCTGGATGGCGGCGGCACCGTGGCTCTGCAGGCCGACCCACAGGGCAAGACCTACAGCACCGCGCTGTTGCGTATGGAAGTGGACGTCCCGTGACGGCCGCGCTCGAAGGCATCCGCGTTCTCGATTTCTCGCACGCTCTCGCCGGCCCGTATTGCACCATGCTGCTCTCCGATTACGGCGCCGAAGTCTTCAAGCTGGAATCGCGCGACGGCGACATGGGCCGCGGCTGGGGCCCTCCGTTTGCGGGCGGCATCGCCAGCGTCTTTCTCGGACTCAATCGCGGCAAGCGCGGCATCTCCATCGATCTGAAGCAGCCCGAAGGCATCGACCTTTGTCTGCGCATCATCGACCGAATGGACGTGCTGGTGGAGAACTTCCGGCCGGGCGCGATGGACCGTCTCGGCCTCGGTTACGAAACAATGCACCGGCGTAATCCGCGCCTGATCTACTGCTCCATTTCCGGCTACGGGCAGAACGGTCCGTCGCGCGATGAAGCGGCGATGGACCTGGTTGTGCAGGCTTCGAGCGGGCTGCTGAGCATCACGGGAACGAAGGAAGGCGAGTCGGTCCGCTGCGGGTACGGCGTCACCGATGTCACCGCCGGTCTGTTCGCGGTGATCGGAATTCTCATGGCGCTGCGCGCGAGAGAGGCAACCGGCGAGGGCCAGTACATCGACGTGTCGATGCTCGACGGCATGATCTCGACGATGAGCTCGAATTACATGAGCTTTCTGGGATCGAACATCGTGCCGCGGCCGATGGGGACATCGTTCCCCACCGTCGTGCCGTATCGCGTGTTCCAGACCAGCGACCGCGCCCTGGCCATTGCGGTGGGCAGCGAGAAGCTCTGGTCGGCGTTCTGCGCGGCGCTCGGGCGGCCCGATCTGGAGAAGCATCCCGGGTTCGAAACGAATGCCGCGCGCATTCACAATCGTGAGGCGCTCGAGCCGTTGCTGGAAGCCATCTTCCTGGAGCGGTCCGTGGCCGAGTGGCTCGCGCGTCTCCAGGCGGCCGGCATTCCGTGTTCGCTCGTTCGCAACTTCCGCGAGGTGGCCGATGATCCGCAGTGCAAGGTTCGCGAGATGTTCCCGGTGCTCGATCACGCCACCGCCGGCTCGCATCGGATAACCGGAACGCCGGTGAAGCTTTCCGGCACGCCCGGCCATCCCACCACCCCGGCCCCTCTGCTCGGCCAGCACACGCGCTGCGCGCTGAAAGAGTTCTTCGCACTGGATGACGCCGCGCTCGACGACCTGATCGCGCGCCGGGTCGTGTTCGAATCGCAGCCGTGGTAAGCACGCATGCTCGCGATCCTTGGCTTGCTCACCATCGTCGCTGTGCTGGCGGCCATTCTGAGCAGGAAGATGACGCCGCTCACCGCGCTCATCGCCCTACCAGTGGTGGCCGCGCTGGCCGGCGGCTTCGGCCTGCGCACGGCGACGTTCATGGTGCACGGCATCCAGAGCGTGGCCGCCGTTGCCGGTATGTTCATCTTCGCCATTCTGTATTTCGGCGTGATGACCGATGCCGGCATGCTCGATCCGATCATCGACGGCATCCTGCGAACGGCCGGCAGCAATCCCGTCCGCATTGTCCTGGGCACTGCGCTGCTCGCGTTGCTGGTGCATCTGGACGGATCGGGCGCGGTGACGTTTCTGGTCACCATTCCCGTCATGGCCCCGCTGTACGAGCGGCTCGGCATGGACAAGCGCGTGCTTGCATGCGCCGCGTCCATGGCCGCGGGCGTGAACTTCCTGCCGTGGACCGGACCAATGATACGCGGGTCGGCGTCCCTTCACGTGCCCGTGATGTCCATCTTCGGTCCGTTGCTGCCGGTACAGATGGCGGGCCTGGCTTACGTGTTCGCAATCGCGTGGTGGCTGGGCCGGCGGGAAGCGCAGCGGATCGGCTCAAAACAGACCGCCGGTGAAGTGTTTCGGCGCGAGCTCGATGCGAGTGCGCAGGCGTTGCGGCGTCCGGGACGCTTCTGGGTCAACCTGACGCTGACGGTCGCGCTCATCACCGGCATGATTGCGCTGCGGCTCGATCCCGTCGTCGTCTTCATGATCGGGCTGGTGCTGGCGCTGTGGATCAACTATCCCGACCTGAACCGGCAGCGCGAGCGCATCGATGCTCACGCGCGCGCGGCGCTCATGATGGCCGGCATTCTCTTCGCGGCCGGCGCGTTCACCGGAATCATGAAGGAGTCCGGCATGCTCGGCGCCATGGCGAAGGCGGCGGTGGCATTCGCTCCCGCGGGGCTTGCGCCGCACCTGCCCGTGGCCCTGGGGCTCGCGTCCATGCCATTGAGCCTTCTGTTCGATCCGGACTCGTTCTACTTCGGCGTACTGCCGGTGCTTGCCGAAGCCGCGGGCGCGTTCGGCGTTCCGCCCGTGCGGATGGCGCAGGCCGCTGTGCTAGGCCAGATGACCACCGGCTTTCCAGTGAGCCCGCTGACGCCAGCCACGTTCCTCATCGTGGGCCTCGCCGGCATCGAGCTGCGCGAGCACCAGAAATTCAGCGCCCCGTTTTTGTTCGGCGCATCCGTGCTGATGACGGCGGTGTGCGTGCTAATCGGCGTCTTCCCGCTGTGACGGGCCGTGCCAACCGCTCCCTCGCGGTCGCGCTCCGTAACCGAGCCCCGCGCGTCAGCAAGCGGTAATGCAACTTCGCGCACGCGTGAATCGCGGACCAAGCAGGATCGGTGCATCGCTGGTCTCGGCGATAACGGGAGGGATCAATCGTCGCGATTCCTGAAGAGCTCAGATTCATCGCCGACCTTGTTGTTCGTGGGCTCGAACAGAAGCGTCGAGGGCGCCCGCCGTCCCGAATAGTAGCGTGATGCAACCACACGAAGACCTCTTCGGATCAGGTCGGAGGCGGACAGGCCCGCCGCGCGCGCCCGTTTCAATGCCCGAATATCCTCTTCACTGAGCCGAACCGTCTTCGAAACCAGGCGCGCCATACACTCGCCATACATCGGCACATCCCGGCGGCCAACGAGCCCTACCGCACGGCGGATTCTTCGACGATGAGGCGGCCCTTGTCGGCGTCGAGCGTCGCCATCACGCCCATGGGCAGAGTCAGTTGGTTGTCGGTGTGGCCGATGAGCAGGCCGGTGAAAGACGGCGCGGTGAGGCTGCCGACAATGCTGTCCAGCACCTGGCCGAGGCTCAGAGTCGAGCTGAACTCCGGCCGGAACTCGGCGGGCTCGCATTCGGCGCACTCGCCGAACACAACGCCGGCCGCAGCCTGCAGCTTTCCGGCGAGCCGGAGCTGGGTCAGCATGCGGTCGATGCGGTACGGCGCCTCGCCCACATCCTCGGTAAAGAAGATGGTCCCGGCGGTTTCGATTTCCCAGGGCGTGCCCATCAGCGAGCAGATGAGCGTTAGGTTCCCGCCGGTAAGACGCCCGTGGGCCGTGCCCGGCCGGATGGTTCGAATCGGGTACTGATTCGCGATCACACTCGCCGGAACGGGATTCTCCAGGGGGCCGATGGGATCGGTCTGGAACAGCGCCTTGCGGAACGAGCGCTGCGTGTAGTCGGTGAAGTGCGCCGCGCTGCCGTGGAACAGGACCACCGGTCCATGGAACGTCACCAGGCCGGTTCTCTTCCGAATGGCCAGATGCAGCGCGGTGATGTCGCTGAATCCCAGGAACACCTTCGGGTTCGAGCGAATCAGCGAGTAATCGATGCGGTCGAGCAGCTGGCCCGATCCGTACCCGCCGCGAATGCAGAAGACCCCGCGCACGTCGGGATTGGCAAAGGCGGCGTGCAGATCGTCGAGCCTCTGGTCAATGGTGCCGCCCAAATAGCCCAGCTTTTTGCCGACGTTCCGACCGAGGCGCGGCGTCAGGCCGAAATAACGTATGGCGTCGAGAGCTGCCGCGATCTCGTCGGGATCGGAGACGTCGGTGGCCGGGGTGATGAGCGCGATGTTGTCGCCCTGCTTCAGCGCCTCGGGCTTGACCACCTCGGAGGCGGCGGCGACCTGGGAATGCGGGCTCAGGCCTTCGGCAGCGAACGCCATCGCCGCAGCAAACCCGCGCCTGGTCATGTCAGGACATGATACACCAGTTCGCGCTAAACACAGAAAATGCAGGCTGAAAGCCTGCTCTACAATGGTATTTGGCCGCGTCGGCAGCATCCCTGGAGGTTTTCACAATTTGAACTCAGCGATACTCGCCCTGGAGGACGGAACAGTCTTCGAGGGCAGAGGCTTTGGTGCGCGCACAGACAGCGTAGGCGAAGTTGTCTTCAATACCGCGATCACCGGCTATCAGGAGATCTTCACCGATCCCTCCTACGCCGGGCAGATCGTCGTGCTCACGTACCCCGAGATTGGCAATTACGGCGCGAATCTCTACGACCGGGAATCGGGCCGCCCGTGGATTGAAGGACTGGTGGTCCGCGAGTTCTCGCGCATCGCGTCTAACTGGCGGTCGCAGGAGAGCGCCGAGCAGTTCCTGGCCGAGAACGGCATCCCGGTGGCCGCCGAGATCGACACGCGCGCGCTGGTACGTCACCTGCGCAGCCGCGGCGTGATGCGCGGCGTGCTCGCGGCATCCGAGGGCGCCGATATTCACGGTCTGGTGGAACGCGCGCGCGCGGCGCCGTCGATGGCGGGACTCGAGCTGGCAACGCATGTCAGCACCACGTCCAGCTACGAGTGGGACACGCCAGTAGAGCCGGTCTCGGCATCGGACCACGTGGCTCCGCCGCGCGAGGAGTGCTGTCACGTTGTGGCCTACGACTTCGGCATCAAGAGAAATATTCTGCGGCGCCTTCGCCAGGTGGGCGCGCACGTAACCGTGGTGCCCGCAACAACCACGGCTGAAGATGTTCTGGCGCTGAAACCCGACGGCGTGTTCCTCTCGAACGGTCCAGGCGACCCCGAGCCGCTGCAGTTCCAGGCCGAGCAGGTGCGCCGGCTGATGGGAAAGACGCCCATCTTCGGCATCTGTCTGGGGCAGCAGATTCTTGGCCTGGCATTCGGCGGTAAGACCTACAAGCTGAAGTTCGGACACCGCGGCGCGAATCATCCGGTGCTGAACAAGGTGACGAATCGGGTGGAGATCACCTCGCACAACCACGGCTTCGCGGTGGATCCCGATTCGCTGAACCAGAACGAAGTGGAGCTGACCCACATCAACCTGAACGACCAGACGCTGGAGGGCTTCCGGCATCGCAACTATCCCGTGTTCTCGGTGCAATACCATCCGGAGGCCGCGCCCGGACCGCACGATTCGCTCTATCTGTTCGACGATTTCATGAAGCTGATGCTGGATGAAAGGAAGAGCTCGTAATGCCGCGGCGCAACGATCTTCATCGCATCCTGATTGTCGGCTCCGGGCCGATCGTGATCGGGCAGGCGTGCGAGTTCGACTACTCCGGCGCGCAGGCCTGCAAGGCGCTGCGCAGCGATGGCTACGAGGTTGTGCTGATCAACTCGAACCCGGCCACCATCATGACCGACCCGGACCTCGCGGACCGCACCTACGTTGAACCGTTGACCGTCGAGTTTGCGGAAGAGGTCATCCGGCGCGAGCGGCCCGACGCGCTGCTCTCTACCGTGGGCGGGCAGACCGGGCTGAATCTCTCGGTCGCGCTGGCCGAGGCGGGGGTGCTCGACAAGTATTGCGTCGAGTTGATCGGCGCGAAGATCGAATCGATCAAGAAGGCCGAAGACAGGCTGCTGTTCAAGGACGCGATGCAGAGGATCGGGCTCGACATGCCGGAATCGCAACTGGTGAACAGCGTCGACGCAGGTCTGAAATTCGCGGCGAAGATCGGCTTCCCCGCCATCCTGCGCCCCAGTTTCACTCTGGGCGGCACGGGCGGCGGCATCGCCTGGAACCGCGAGGATCTGA
This sequence comes from uncultured Acidobacteriota bacterium, assembly GCA_963780655.1. Lineage (GTDB taxonomy): Bacteria > Acidobacteriota > Terriglobia > Bryobacterales > Bryobacteraceae > CAWACP01. The sequence goes on from CAWACP010000006.1 coordinate 635,106, forward strand.
TCAACATTCTGGAGAGCGGCCTCGACCTCTCGCCGGTGCACGAGGTGCTGATCGAAGAGAGCGTGATCGGCTGGAAAGAATTCGAGCTGGAGGTGATGCGCGACCTGGCCGACAACGCCATCATCGTATGCTCCATCGAGAACTTCGACGCGATGGGCGTGCACACGGGCGATTCGATCACCGTTGCGCCGGCCCAGACGCTCACCGATCGCGAGTATCAGATGATGCGCGACGCGGCGCTCGCCTGCCTGCGTGAGATCGGCGTGGACACCGGCGGCTCGAACGTGCAGTTCGCCATTAATCCGGAGAACGGCCGCATGGTGATCGTGGAGATGAACCCGCGCGTGTCGCGCAGCTCCGCGCTGGCTTCGAAGGCCACCGGGTTCCCCATCGCCAAGATCGCCGCGAAGCTGGCCGTGGGCTACCGGCTGGACGAGATTAAGAACGATATCACGCGCGTGACGCCGGCCTGCTTCGAGCCGACTATCGATTACGTGGTGGTGAAGATTCCGCGCTGGCAGTTCGAGAAGTTTCCCGGATCGGAGCCGGTGCTGGGCACCCAGATGAAGTCGGTGGGCGAAGTGATGGCCATCGGACGCACGTTCCGGCAGGCGCTGGAGAAGGGCATCCGCAGTCTGGAGACCGGGAAGTCATCGGCGCCGGCATACGATGAGCGCCTGATTGGCGGGCGGCTGATCACGCCGAATCCCGAGCGCCTCGGCTACATCCGGTTCGCGTTCGAGCGCGGCTGGACGGTGGAGGAAGTTCAGGAAGCCACGCACATTGACCCATGGTTCCTGCGCCAGATTCGCGAGGCTCTCGACCTGCAGCAGTCGCTGGAAGGCCGGACGATGGAATCGGCATCGGCCGCCGAGTTGCTCGCGGCCAAGCGCGACGGCATCTCCGATACCACGCTGGCACACATGTGGAATGCGCATCCGCTGGACGTGCGCAAGCGGCGCGAGGATCTGGGCATCCGGGCCGTGTTCAATCGCGTGGACACGTGCGCGGCGGAGTTCGAGAGCTTCACGCCGTACCTGTATTCGAGTTACGAATCGGAAGACGAGTCCAATGCGCAGGCGTCTACGCGCAGGAAGGTGATGATTCTGGGCAGCGGTCCCAACCGCATCGGCCAGGGCATCGAGTTCGATTACTGCTGCTGCCACGCGTCGTACGCGCTGCAGGAATTCGGCTACGAATCGATCATGGTCAACTGCAACCCCGAGACCGTGTCCACCGACTACGATACCAGCGACCGGCTTTACTTCGAGCCGCTCACGTTAGAAGACGTTCTGAACATAGTGGACACGGAGAAGCCCGCGGGCGTGATTGTGCAGTTCGGGGGGCAGACGCCGCTCAATCTGGCGCTGCCGCTGAAGCGCGCCGGCGTGCCCATCATCGGGACCGATCCGTCGAACATCGATCTGGCGGAGGACCGCAAGCTGTTCGGGCGACTGCTGGACGATCTGGGCATTCCATCGCCACCGAACGGAAGCGCCACCAGCGCGGAGCAGGCCTGCGCCATCGCGCGCGAAATCGGTTATCCCGTGCTGGTACGGCCCAGCTATGTGCTGGGCGGCCGCGCCATGGTGATCGCCTACGACGAGGAGATGGTGCGGCAGTATATGCGCGAGGCGGTGACTTACTCGCAGGACCGTCCGGTGCTGATCGACCGATTTCTCGAAGACGCCACCGAGGTGGACGTCGATGCGCTGGCGGACGGCACGGATGTTCTGATCGCCGGCATTATGGAACACATTGAGGAGGCGGGCGTGCACTCGGGCGACAGCTCGTGCGTGCTGCCGCCCATCGGGCTGTCCGAGAGCGCGCTGGCGACCATTCGTGATTACACGACGCGGCTGGCGACGGCGCTGAACGTCATCGGACTGATGAACGTCCAGTACGCGATTCAGGACGGCAAGGTGTACGTGCTGGAGGTGAATCCGCGCGCCTCGCGCACGGCGCCTTACGTCAGCAAGGCCACGGGGGTCCCGCTGCCGAAGATCGCCGTGGGGCTGATGGTGGGCATGAAACTCACCGATTTTGGGCATCTGACCGGCGGGCGTTCTTCGGGTTGTCTGGAAGTCCCGCAATTCTTCGTGAAATCGCCGGTATTCCCCTTTAATAAATTTCCGGGCGTGGATCCGGCGCTCGGTCCGGAGATGCGATCTACCGGCGAAGTGATGGGCGTGGGCGAGAATTTCGGCGAGGCCTTCGCGAAGGCGCAACTGGGGGCGGGGACGCCGCTGCCGAGCGAGGGCAGCGTGTTCATCAGCGTGAATGATCGTGACAAGGCCGCCGCGGGCGAGCTGGCGCGCCAGTTCGCCGAGCTCGGTTTCAAAATTACGGCCACGCGCGGCACGGCATCGCACATCAAGGCCGCGGGCGTGGCATGCAAGACGGTGTTCAAGGTAAATGAGGGACGGCCGAACGCGGTGGATCTGCTGAAGGCGGGCGCGCTGCAACTGGTGATTTACACCACTACGGGAGGGACGTCGTTCAGCGACGAGCGCGCAATCCGGCGCAGCGCGATCACGTACCGGATACCGTGCATCACCACGCTGAGCGGCGCTCGTGCAAGCGTGCAGGCGATCGCCTCCCGCAAGCGCGACCCGGTACGGGTGTGGAGTCTGCAGGAGATCCACAAAAAGAGGCTGGGCCTGGCGGAAGTGCCGGCATAGCTTTGTACGTTGTTTTGCGCGTCTTCGTTTTCTTTAAAAGGGCCCTTCAAGCCACGCTGTAACCCTGACGGCAGAGGGGCCCTGGGTAACGCCGCCTGTCATTCCATGGAACGAGTCCAGTAACGATTTCGCGCGAGTTAACGCGCGTAGCCGCGCTTTGGTGGTCCGCTTCTCTGAACAGGTGAGCAACGAACTCTTGCACCTGGAGGATAGCGCGAGCGCGTGATGGTTCAAATGCCTAACCGGGGGTAAGGCGTTGGCGCGGAGGGAGAAACGTTTTCGATTATTGTTGTCACCGATGCCGATCGGTTATTACGGCGCGAGTTATGTTGGGCCAGCATCCCATTCAAAGGGAGGGTTATTTCGCGCGTCGTAGGTTTGACGGATGGCTTTCATCGTCTCATCGAGCGTTAGGAGAGATGACGCGCGCGGGCGACCATAGCGCGGCGGCTTTTCCATCACATCGAAGAAGCGCACCCAACCCGCATCATCGCCTTCAGGTTGATAGAGCCCAATGAAGACCCGCTCAAACAAATCCAGATCGTTCTGATGGTCCCGCCGGTTTGCACGGAAGCGGAACATCCGCACTGCCGCTCCAAACGACGATGGTTCCGTTTCACGGAGTTGAACATCGCTCCTGTCGCACGCATCGACGGGGAGGAAAATGAGCGCCACCATCACTGCGAACGGTTGCCGTTTGTGGTAGTCCACGGCTTCCGCCCTGAGTTCGGCGTCGATTCGGGTGTAATTCTTCGTGTATCGCCTCGTGCGGGGATCGCGGGCGGTTACAGTCTTAATTGACACGCCGAGTCCCATGCCGATCTCGGTCGTGCTGTAATTGACGTCGAGCTTCTTGAAACCCTTAACGGTTCGTGCTGGAGACTCCTGACCGCGGCCCGATTGATCCGGGAGAATACCCGGGAAAGACGGGCGCAACCGATCAGCGACAAGGAGGGCGAGGCGCCTCGATAGCCGCTCAGCGTAGTTCTTCTTTTCGCCCCGCTCAGCCGCTTCCGCCGGGCGTTGGCCCGCCTTGATGAGGGCATCGATAATCGAACTTCCCATCGCGATTACGAGGCGGCGCGCTCGGACAGGGGCAACTGGGCAAACCGAACGGGATCGGGCATGGGCGAACCTCCCATAAGCTCCAAATGGCGAGAAAGACTGAACCAGAAATCTGCCGGATACTTCAGGCAACTCTCACGAAGTCTGCGCATGAATCCTTCGGTTGCTTTTCTCGAGAGCGGTTTCGTCTCATACCTGAGGAAGGGCATAAGAGGCGTTCCGACGCGACGAACGGGCCAGGTGGAGACCTTTGCGGCAAACCGGCCGCCACTGCCTCCCCATGCCGCCTTAGGCCACGCTCCGACCTGTGGAAGGCGCACTCCGGATATCGGATTTTCAGAGTCAGGGGACGCCAACGCGTCACCGATCCATTCAGCCGCGGGCACGCTCACCGAGTTTCCAACGAGCTTCCACCGATAACTGGGCCGACCGACCTCTGCGGCCGGGAGGGTCCAGTCCGCATCAAAACCCTGAAGCCGTTCCGCGTCGCGTATATCCGGCGTGACGATTCGACCATCTGGCAACCAGATCGCGGGTGGCGACGGGATTCCTATAGTGGACCCGCCCTTGAGAGTCGGCACAGCATCGACAGCCCACCCAAGTCCCCGGCTGCCTTCTGTCCAGTAAAACCCGTACGCCGATGACTGGGTGATGACTTGCGGCGCGGGTCCGGCATCGTCGCGCAACAGGAGACCAGCAGGGTCGAGTTGGGTTGAGGCAACCAGAAACACTCGCTCACGGCGTTGCGGTAATCCGAAGGCGCGGGAGTCGATGATGCGGTACGCCCATCGGTATCCCAAGTCCTCGAACTCGCCGACAATGTGGCGAATGGCCTCGCCCCGGTTGAGCTGAAGCATGAAAGGGACGTTCTCCAGAAGAACGAAGGGGACGGGCCGGGTACGCAAAAGGCGAAACACTTCTCCGACGATCGACGACTTGTTGCCGTTGATCCCGGTTGTTTCCCCGGCCTGTGAAAGGTCCTGACAGGGAAAACCGCCGAACAGAAGTTCGGTGTCAGGGGGAAGGCCTTTGAGAGTGCGTACGTCTCCTGCATTTTCGACGCTCGGGAAGCGACGCCTGAGGACGGCGGTGGCGGCCTTGTCGTTCTCGGCCATGAGAACAGTTCGATGGCCGGAGCGGTGCAGACCTGATTCCAGACCGCCTATTCCGCTGAACAGCCCCACGGCCTTAAAGCCGCGACAGATTCTTTCAGCGTGTAGTCCGGTTCGCACTGTGGGTTTTCCCTCTCGCTCCATACACTACTAATCGGATGCGCGCCAAGACTTTATCAGGTTCTCGAAGGTCGCATTCCCAGATTGTCATCACCCTCAATCCGAAAGCGCGAAGTTGGCGACACTTCCGAGCGTCGCGCTGCCGGTTTTCTCGGATCTTCAAACGCCAGAACCGATCATTGGACAAGGGTATTCTAACATCTTTACCCGATTTTGTTTTCGGGCAGTTCTTATGCCCATGCCAAAAACAGCCATTCACAAAGATTGCCCATTTGCCGGTCTGGTTCGACAAGTCAGGCGACCCCGGCAGCGAACCATTGTTGAGACGATAACGCAGCCCGAGAGTTGAGACCAGCTTACGAACCGCCAGTTCCGCGCTCGTGTCGCGCTGGCCGACGCTCTTCATCATGCGAGAGCGAACGCAGGCCGAAACGATATCGCCTTGATGAGAAACGGCCATTCTTACCAATTCAGGATACGATCGGAGAGAGCTGAAGAAAAGGGTCCCGCCGTTTTTTTTACGCTACGAGCCTCCTCGTTTACAGCAGCCGCACAAACAGCACGATGGTGATGGTGAAGCCCACGGCGATGACGCAGCGGCGGACGGCGGTGCGGCCGATCCGGCGGGCGACGCCGGCGGCTCCGTAGCCGCCCACGAGCGCGGCGGCCGACATGGCCAGCACGTACGGCCAGTAGACCATGTGCGCGGCGATGAACAGGACTGCCGCGATGCCGTTGACGCATAGACCGAGCAGACTGGTGAGCCCATTCATCTGGAGAATATCGGTCATGCCGAGGACGCCGAGCACCGCCAGCGCCATGATGCTTATGCCAGCGCCGAAATAGCCGCCATACACGCCGACCAGCAGTTGCGCCAGAATGGCGCCCCAAAGCCACGGACCAGAACGCCGCGCCTGCAGATGGACCGTTTTCAGCTTCTTCTGAACGGCGCCCTGCAGCATGAACAACAGCGTGGCGAAGAGGATCAGAACCGGGACGATCTTATCGAACACCGCCGAGGGCGTGGAACGCAGCAGCAGAGCGCCCGCCGCGCCGCCGGCCACGCTGGGGGCCACCAGCACGAACATGATGCGATCCGTCGCCCGAAGCTCCCGCCGGAATCCCCAGATGCTGCCCACCGTGCCTGGCCAAATCGCAACCGTGTTGGTTGCGTTCGCGATCACCGAGGGCAGACCAAGCCACAGCAGCGTCGGGAAGGTTATGAGCGTGCCCCCGCCCGCTACCGAATTGATTGCGCCGGCGAGGAGCGCCGCGGCGGCGGAAGCCGCCAGATGAACCGCGTCGAACGAGCCCACTTGAAGTGAAGACGGCAGCGGATGGAAACGATCAGCCGACTCTCTGGTGCGGCGCAGTGCGCGCGAACGGCGTGACCGTCTGGCTCCGCGGCGAAGCCTCATTCACATTGTCGAATATGCGCGTCAGCGATTTCTGCTGCTCCTCAAGAGCGTTGTCGGAGTTGAATACCGAGAGTCCTGAGGCCAGCTGCTTGATGTCGCAGCCTTCCTCCACGGTCATTTCGTGCTCCACCCAGTTCGACAGCGGGATGTTGCGGAAGTAGAGCCGCTCCTGCATCACCACCGATTTGCGATGCATGAGAGCCGATTTGTTCTCGCGGACATAATGGCGCTCTTCGACGCGGAAGTCCTGCATGAAATCGTCGAGCGACTGACGGCGCGCCTCCTGCTCCACCGCCTTCGAGCGTTCCTCCAGCGTGACCTCGGTCGACCGGATGACGGCGCGGGCCTCGGCCAGCGCCTCACGTTCCTTCGCAATGGCCACTTCCATGCGAGCCTGCATGATATAGAACGAGAGCAGGGCCGAACCGGCGGCCACCAGCAAGGGCAGGAAGAGCCAGATAAGCGAGTCGAGCTGCATACCTGTACTCCTATCGGTCAGACCGCGCCGAAACCTTAGTTCTACGGATTGCCCAGGAACTGGTTAGGGGAATCATCCTGGAATTGTGGGCATGCCGGTAACCTGGCTGGCGTTTGTGGGGCGGGCGCCTCGCCTGCGGCTGACGCCTCGTCGGCCTGCCCGGGTATGTTCTGAATACGTGTTCCGCCGGACCAGGCGGGCAGGGGCGCCCGCCGCAGGCCGGGGGCCTGCCCCACAGAGCAGTAGAGCCGCAACCAAACCGCGCGACGGCAATGTGGCGCCCACGATCGCCTTTTGTCGTCTGCGATTGCCAACAGGACGCCGGCAGGCCACAAACACCGATGGCCTGCCCCGCAAGGTCTTCGCGGGCCCCGAAGATCCTGCGGCCTTGTAGTACATAGCAGCAGCGCCGCAACCAAACCGCTCCCTTCGGACGCGGCTCAGCCAGCGTTTCCGAGCCGCGACGCGGGCGGCGATGGCGCTGGCTTGTAGTACGAATTGGCAAAGAGATCTCTACCCCAGCTTCGGGGGAAGATCGAGCATCGGCCCCATCCACTGCAGCTCGCGGTCGATATCGTTGTGAAGCTTGTACTGCCGCCTGACTGACGCCACCGTCTCGCCCTCGACGTCGATCTTCGAAGCGTCGTACTGCCCCAGCCCGCTCTGCCAGCAGTATAGAAGATAGCCGATCCAGCGCGGATCGAGCCCCATCGCATCCACCGCCACCCGGTCCGCGGCGATGTAGTCGCGGGATGCGATCGCGATCCGTGACGGCACGGGCGTGCCGGAGCCGGGGCCGTTGCCTTCCATGCCCTCATATCCATCGATCAGCGTGGCGCCCCAGAACGGCTGCAGCTTCTGGGCGGTCAGCATGATGTCGTAATGAGTCTGGCGCACGCCGCCGTGGTATTTGCGCTTGTCGTTCCAGCGCGGCGTTTCCTTCGGCGCCGAATGAAGCGGCGCGCCCATCGCCATATTCTTCACCGACATAGTCGCCACCACGGTGTTATGCGTCTTCAGGATGGCGGAACAGATGATGAACGCCGACGGATCGAGCAGGCGCGCGGCCAGACGCACCGGCGTCAAGTGAAGATCGAAATCGAGAATGGGAAGTGTTTCGTACTTCGCCTCGGTGTGCAGATCCAGCAGCTTTACATTCCTGTACTCGCGCGCGAGGGCTGGGTAACCGAAAGTCTCGAAGCCTTGCATGGTCTCTCCGGCGGACGCTTCGGCAATGATCACCGGTCCTTTGAAGCGCTCGCTCAAATAGTCGAGAATGCCGCGCAGGAAATCGGCGTGCGTGCTGGCGAGCTGATTCGCCGTGCTGACATTATTCGGTTTGATGAGTACGTATTCTTTCTTTTTCAGCTCGGGAGCGATGCGCGCGTCGATGGCTCGCAGGGCGTTATAGGCGTTCTTCCGGCGGTCGTCTCCTTTCATCAGCGAAACGAGCGCACGGCGATCGTCGGGCACAATGGCCGGCGGCAGCGGCGCGGGCGCCTGCGCGATGATTCGTCTCGCCGCGGCCTCGAGCGTGAACATGCCGGCGGCAGCCCGCACCAGGTCCCGGCGCGACAGGCTGAGCGTCATAGCAGCCTCCCTCAGTTGTGATAGGTTGGAGTCGCTTCCTTTATATCGCAGTTTTGGACTCTCCGATGAACGAGAAAGAATCGTCACGGCGAAGATTCCTTGTCGCGGGCCTGACCGCGCCAGCGCTTCTCGCCACCACGACGCCGAACGCGTCAAAGACTCCGGCCACGGCGTTGCCCGCGGTCCGGAACGCTCCCAGGCTCGACTATCGCGTGCTGGGAAAAACGGGAATGAAGGTCACCACCATGGGGTTCGGATGCATGATCACGTCCGACCCGACCGTGATTGAACGCGCCGCCGACCTCGGCGTCAACTATTTCGACACGGCTCGCGTTTACCAGAACGGCAATTGCGAGCGCATGGTTGGCGCCGCGCTGAAAGGCCGCCGCAACCGAATTTTTCTGTCCAGCAAGACCGGGGCGCGCACGAAAGACCAGGCGCTGGCGGATCTGGACGTCAGCCTGCGTGAAACCGGCGCCGGCTATCTGGACATCTGGTACCTGCACGGCAAAGGCAGGCCGGAGGACCTCAGCGACGAGCTGATGGAGGCCCAGGAGATTGCCCGCAAGGCCGGTAAAATCCGTTTCGCCGGAGTAAGCACTCACGACGTGAAGGCGATTGCGCCGGCGATGGTGCGGCACAAGGACCACTTCGACGTAATGCTGACCACCTATAACTTCACCATGGCTGCGGACATCGGAGATGCCATCCAACTGGCGTCGGAAGCCGGTCTGGGCGTGGTGGCCATGAAGGTAATGGCCGGCGGCCGCATGTCGCCGCGGGTTACTCCCGACAGCCAGAAAACCCGGGACATCCTGCAGCACGAAGGCGCCATGGTGGCCGCGCTTCGGTGGGCGCTGAGGAACCGATACGTGCACACGACGATTCCGAGCATCACCGATACCGACCAGCTCGAAGAGAATCTGAAGGCCATGGCGGCGCCGATCTCGCCCGATGAGGAGAAGCTGCTCGACCTCCGTCTGGCGCAACTCCGCCCGTTCTACTGCAATATGTGCAACGAGTGCGACGGGACCTGCGCGAAGGGGCTGCCGGTGGCCGACGTGCTGCGGTTCTATATGTATTCGGAGAACTACGGACAGTTCGGCCTGGGTGTGGAAAATTTCCGACAACTGCCGGCGCATCTGCAGGGGGTCCGCTGCGGCGATTGCCGGGAGTGCACGGTGCGATGCCCGAACGGCGTGCGCATCGTGGAACGGCTGGCGAGAGCGCAAGAGATGTTCGCATGAAGCTGGTGGTGGCGCTGCTGGCCGCAAGCGCGGCGGCGGCGGCGCAGACGCCGGAGTGCTCGGCTTTCTCGGGCTGGCAGCAGCGCGGCGACAGCCGGCTCTACGAAGGGGAAAATCTTTTCGAGTACATTGACGGGAACTCGGAAGGCTACCTGATCTACGGCTTCGTGCGATTGCACGGCGTGAGCTGTGGCAAGGGCAGCGAGATCGTGCTTGTCGACGTCTCCGAGTTCCCCGACGGCGAATCGGCGTACGGAATGTTTCTGGCTAACCGCGATGCGCAGAAGGCCATCGAACCGATCGGCACGGGTGGCCAGGTTGTACCGCGAAAGGCGATCTTCACGAAGGACAAATATTACGTGGAGATCGCGGATGAGGCCGAGGGCGACCACACCACGGCGCTTCGCGAGATGGCGCGGACCATGGAGGCCCGCATCGCGGGATCGACGGCGCGGCCCGAAGCGCTGCAGTGGTTTCCCCCGGGCATGACCGGCGGGACCGCGCGCCTGGTTCCGCAGAGCGTGCTGGGAATTCGGGCGCTCGATCGCGGATACATGGCGCAGTACGGCGATGCGAAGGCGTTCGTCGTCACCCGGAATTCGGCGGCCGAGGCCAAAGCCACGATGGCGAAGTTGCGCGAGCGGTTGAATGCCGGGGAAGCGGTCGCCATCGCCGACGAGGGGTTCCGGGTGCAGGACGAGTATCTTGGCGGCATCTGCATTTTCCGGAAAGGCCGCCGCATAGCCGGTTACGCGAATGTGCCGGCGGGCGAGGATGCCGTCGCGCTCTCGCGCGCGCTGAGTGCGAGAGTGCCGGAATAGAGCGTGGCACTGGCGTACTTAGCCTCCATGCTGTCACTTAGGCTAAACCGCTGCGTTGCGTGGTGCAAGGATTATCCGGCGGTCGTTTGCAATCGGCCAGGGGGCTTGAAACGCCGCCGGTGCAGGCCGAAGGCCTGCTCCACAATGACTCCAGTGGATTGTGGAGCAGGCGTTTTCGCCTGCAGCGCAAATGGCCAAACTCCAGAGGCGGCTTGAAAAGCCGCCGCAGGCTGAAAGCCTGGCTGAAAGCCTGGCTGAAAGCCTGCCCCACTCCGAAACCCATGTTGGTGGTAATAGTGTCCCCGTGCTTTGGCCTGTGAACCACATCCGGAAACGCAGACGACAAAAGACGATCGCCTGCGCCACGTCGGAGCCGAATCGTCCATCATGACAGCAGCAACAATGATGCTATGATGCAAGGGGTGAGGACGACCATCACGTTGGAGCCGGATGTACAGGCTCTCATCCGGACTGCCATGAAGGAACGCGGGATCTCCTTTAAGGAAGCCTTGAATTCCGCAGTAAGAGCCGGCCTGACGCAAGGGAAGCCGCGGCGGCGTCATTTTGTACAAGCGTCATATTCTCTCGGCAGCGATCGGAATTTCAGATGGGACAAGGCGCTGGAGGCCGCCTCGGCAATGGAAGATGAAGAGTTGGGCCGGAAGCTTTCGCTGCGTAAATGATCGTCGTTGACGTCAACCTCCTTATATATGCGGTTAACAAAGACGCTCCGGACCATCGCAAAGCGAAGTCGTGGCTGGAGGCTGCTGTTTCAGGGACCGAAACGGTGGGACTGCCCTGGATCGTACTCCTCGCCTTTCTGCGACTGACTACAAGACCGGGCGTTTTTCAAAAGCCGCTTGGCGTGGAAACGGCATTCGATCTGGTTGATGCGTGGCTCCAGCAGCCCTCGGTGACGGTACCCGAACCGACTGCACGACACTCGCGAATACTGCGCGATTTGGTTTTGCCGCTGGGTACGGGGGGCAATCTGACCTCGGACGCTCATCTTGCGGCTCTGGCAATCGAGCACGGCGCTGAGGTTTGTTCAACGGACAACGACTTTGCACGCTTCGCCCGGCTGCGCTGGCGCAATCCCCTAGTGCGCTGACTCGCATCGCGGAAGCGACGGCTTGAGCGTGCTGGGACTCCGGGCTTCGAGCGCGCGAGCGGCTTAATGCCGGGAAAGCGGTGGCCATCGCCGACCAGGCATTCCGGGTGAACGGATTATCGCAGCGTCACAGTGCGGCCGGTGCGGGCCGATTCGCGAGCGGCGTCGAGGATTTCCACTACGATGACGTTGTTCCCGAGCGAGCTGAGGCCGGACGGTTTCAGCCGCCCGCGCGCCGCCGCGGCGAGGTAGGCGATGGAATCGTGCTCGTCCGCGGGAAGCTCAGGCAGATCCACTGGTGTCTCCGGCTGCGCCTCGGCGAGCCGTATGCGCAGCTTGTCGCCGCCGGTCGCGATGGCGTAACCGTGTTCGCCATAGACCTCCAGATCCTTGCGGCCGAACGGCCAGTTCCATGACGCCTCAATCACGCCCTGCGCCCTGGGGTACTCGAGCAGCACCGTGGCATCGTCATCCACGTGGGCGTAGATCTGCGGCTTCTCGGTCTGCGCGATGGCGGTGACCCTCAGCGGGCGCTGGTTGTCCATGAGCCAGGTCATCAGATTCGCGCCATAGCAACCGAAGTCGAACAGCGCCCCCGCGCCGTTGCGTAGCGGGTCCGTGAGCCAGCCCAGAAACTCGGGCTGTACGTGGATTTCCTTCGGTCCCTGGTGGCCGTCCATCGCAACCATTCGGCGGATCTCGCCGGCGGCCTTCTGCTCCTTGACGATCTTCCAGATCGCGGCGTGGCTGCGATACCAGGTGGTCTCGTAATTGACGATCACCGGGATGTGGCCGCGCTCGGCCGCACGTTGGATGGCGTGCGCCTGCTCGACGGTTGTTGCAAGCGGCTTCTCCATCATCACCGGGATGTGCCGGCGGGCGCATGCGTCCACGACCATGGCGTGATCGGACGTGCTGGTGAAAATGGCGACAGCTTCGGGCTTCGCGGTATCGAGCATGGCGCCGAGCTCCGTGAAGAGAAGCGCCGGTGAGAAGCCGTTGGGCGGGCGGCCGGCGTATCGCTCACCGAGCGCGCGATCGGGATCGAACACGCCCACGATCTGCACGTCGGGTCTGTGGAGCGCGCTGTCGAGGAAACCAGACACGTGGCCGTGAACCAGTCCGGCAATGGCAAGACGAAGCGGCGTCTGGCCAACGAGCAAGGATGAAGTAATCGCGAAAAGCACCATGGCGCGCGTCATAATCTTATGCACCCACCTTCCACCAGGTTTGATAGACCACGTCTTCGGCAATGTCCGGGAATGGCCGCAGGAGCACGGCGCCGGATTCGAGTGGCAGCTTCCAGTCGTTATTCAATGCCCGGGCGAGTTGCGGGCGCGCAAGCTGCTCGCGCCTGAACTGCGGTTGCCGATCGGCGATGGCGAACAGAACCTGCGGGCCGCGCAGCAGGGCTACCTGATCCGGAGTCTGCGCGTCCACGGCCTCGGTTCGCACAGGCTGGTCGAGTTCGAGCTCCACCAGATCGCCTATTTTCCACCGGCGGCGCAGAGCGAAAAACGCGCCGGGTGAAACCGGAGCGGTTACGCGCTTGCCGTTTAGCGAAACCGAAGTCCCGCCGCCGGCCCACCGGGGGATGCGCAGGTGCAGCGAAAACTCCGTGGGCGCCGAGAGCTCCAGCTTCATGGTTACAAGATTCTCCGTTGGATACGCCGTTCGCGTCGTGAGAATGCAGCGCGCGGGCTTAGCAGTCCAGGTAAGTCGGGAAGGAACGTACAGGTTGACATACACGCCGTCGGCGCCGCGGAAGTAAGTGCTGATGGTGTAGTCCGCGGCGATCTGCGGTAGTGTGCCCGAGCAGCACGGCCAGCGCGGGCTGCGGTCCCAGCGGTACTTAGCGTTGGGATCGCCGGTCCGGTAAGTCTTGCGGCCGGAGTGATGATAGTCCGAATAATAAAAGCTCAGGCCGTCTTCGCGAACAGGCAGCGCGCCCAGAACGGTGTTGTACAGCGCTCGCTCCATGCTGTCGCCATAGCGCGTATCGCGGGTGAGCGCCAGCAGATAGCGCATCACCTTGAAGTGCGCGTAGGCCCCGCAGGGCGTCTCGAAACTGTTTCGCGTGAATTCGAGGCTCTTGCCGAGGATTCCTTTGCCGGGCTCCTGAAACGTCTCGTTCGGTCCCCAGCCGCCGGTCGGATAACTCTGGTCCTTCCAGATAAGCTCGACGGCGTTGGTAACGGCCGCCAGATACTTCGGGTCGCCCAGCTTGAGATAGCCCTGCATGCCGGAGCTGAGCGCGTTGACGTGGCTGTAGGCATGCAGACCGGGCAGAACGTCTTGTTCCTGGGACAGCGGATCGAAGAACGTGCGATCCAGGAGGTAACGCCGCCCCATGTCGAAGAACATGCGGTCGTGGGTTCGTTCCCAGGCGATGAACAGGTTCTCCGCCATCGTGTAACTCTCGTCCCACGTGTAAGTCTCGTCCTTATGGGGACGCTCGTGCATTTCCTCGGGAGTCAGCGCCTTCTCCGGCATATGCGGCGTAGCCGCGCGCGTGGTGGCGTACAGAACGTCGATGGCGCTGTTATCGCCAGCCCACGAGTGCGCGTCCAGCAGGCCGCAAACCAGCTTGTCGTAGGTGTAACCTGGGTAGCGGAGATCGACAAAGAACTTACCGGAATCGTCAACCGTCTGTGCGTATCCATGCACCAGGCGGCGTACCTTTGCGCGCGTCGGCTCGGAGCGTGTAATCGCTGCGAAGCGGGCCAGCGCCGAGAGATACTGACCAAAGTGCGCTCCCGGGCAGAAGTCGTCGTACCAGCCGCCCATGTCCTCGCCAGGCGCGGGCAGTCCCGTGCGCTGGCGATAGATCTTCAGCAATCGATCTTCGCTGAGGTTCAGGAAGAAGGAATGGTTCTCATCGACCTGGCGCTTTAGGGGGCTGTCCAGTAACTCGACGGCGCCGTACGGGAAAACGGCGAGATCGGGCATGGGAGCGTCCCGATTCTGTGCGGTCAGCGCCGCAGCCGTGAGGCCGGCTGCCTGTCCGAGAAACGCTCGTCGCGTGGGCATCGATGAGAGCATCATACGCCTTCCAACTACAGCCGCGGGCACGCGTCCACGTTTTCTGCGCATCGTAATTTGCCGATTCCCGAGGCCGCCGCAGCATGAGATGCTGCCCCACTGGGTCTCGTCCCTGTTCGACCCGCGCTCGGGCGGGGGCCTTGCTCTCCAGTAACCCAAAATGCAGGTGGTTGATTCGAGTGGGGCGGCCTGGTATTTGTGGGAACCGCCCGCGGGTCGCCTTTGCTGAAGCGTGCGCCACGGGACCCCGTCACAACGCTGCCCGGATCGCCTCGCCGATGTAATCAATATCGTCTTCGCGCAGTTCCGGGCCGATCGGTAACGCGAGCGAGCTCGCCGCGGCGGCTTCGCTTGCCGGCAGGTCCTCGGCAGAGTAACCAAGGTAAGCGAAACACTCCTGTAAGTGCAACGGCACGGGATAGTAAATTGCCGTGGAAATACCGGCATCGGCGAGCGCCGCCTTCACGCGGTCGCGTTCCGGCACGCGAATCACATACTGGTTGTACACGTGCCGGCATCCCTCTGCCTCCACGGGCAGAACCACTCCTTCAACACCGCACAGCCGTTCGTTATACAGCGCCGCATTTCCCCGCCGCGCTTCCGTCCAGCGATCCAGATGCGGCAACTTCACCAGAAGCGCCGCGGCCTGCAGCGTGTCCAGCCGTGAATTGATGCCCACGACGCGGTGATAATACCGGCGCTCCGCCCCATGCTCGCGCAGCAGCCGCAGGCGCGCTGTCAGTTCCTCGTCGTCGGTCGTCAGCATTCCGCCGTCACCGAGGCCGCCGAGGTTCTTCGACGGGAAGAAGCTGAAGCAGGCCGCCAGCCCGAGCGAGCCTGCCCGATGCCCCTGGTAGCGGGCGCCAATGGCCTGAGCGGCATCTTCGATCACCGGGATAGCGTACTCACGCGCGCAATCGCGGATCGGCGCCATTTCGCAACACTGCCCAAAAAGGTGCACCGGCACGACGGCTCGCACGGTCTTTAATTCGGCGTCGGTCATGGCCGCGAGCCGTCTGCGCAACTGATCGGCATCAATGTTGTAAGTGGCGGGGTCAATATCCACAAACACCGGCATTGCGCCCAGCCGCGACGCGGCGCTGGCGGTCGCGAAGAACGTATACGGCGTCGTGACGATGCGGTCGCCCGCCGCGGTATTGAGGGCCATAAGAGCCAGCAGCAGCGCGTCCGAGCCCGAAGCGCAACCCACGGCAAAGCGCGTCCCGCAAAGAGCTGCCATCTGCCGCTCCAGTTGCTCCACCTCGGGTCCCAGAATGAACCTCCCGTGGTCCAGCACACGGGCGATAGCCGCGTCGAGGTCAGCGCGCACTTCACGGGTATGCTCGCGCACATCGAGCAGTGGAACCCGCTTCGTCCCGCCGCCGGGCTTCATTCCTGCTCCTCGTGGTATTCCATCTCGGTATTTACTCCCCAGAGATTATCTTTTGTTGTAATACCCGCGAGGATATTGTCCACGGCCATCATCGCGGTCAGCATCGAGTGATCCTGATTGTTGTACTTATGCATGCCGTTCCGGCCAATCAGGAACAGATTGCCGAAACGGTCCACATAGTCCCGCAGCTCTCCGAAACGAGCATAAGTTCCGAAGTAAGCCGGATAAGTTTTTTCCATGCGGAACACTGCGCCGTCGATCACATCGGAATCGTCGATGATCCCGATCTTACTAAGCTCGGCCCGGGCCAGAGCGATCATGTTCTCGTCCGACAGGCTCCACAAAGCATCGCCTTCATTGCAGAAGTACTCGAGCCCCAGCCACACGGTGGAGGGATCGCGCACCAGCCACGGGCTCCAGTTATTGAAGACCTGCAGGCGCCCCAACGAGACGTCGGGCTCCTGTATGTAGATCCAGTTGTCCGGAACGAGCCCGCGCCCCTCCATTGCGCCGGCAATCTTCATCTTCTTCACCAGCAGTCCCACGGTAATAAAGTCACGATAGACCAGACCTGCGGCCACTTCCCGGACGTTCGGCGGGGCCGGCGGATCGAGCGAGCCGACCAGTTCCTTCACGGGCGCAGTGGAGAAAAAGAAATCGCCGTCGAAGGTTTCCGTCTCGCCGGTCGCCGCATTCACCGCCTCGATGGCGCGCACCGACGTCCCCTCCGTCCTGACGCGGCTCGCGCGGTAACCGGTCAGGATGGCCCCGCCGAGCTGCCGTACCTGAGCGGCCACCTCGTCCCACATCTGCCCGGGGCCGAATTTCGGATACAGGAACTGCTCGATCAGCGAAGTCTGCGTATCCTTCTGGCCGAGGTCCCCGCCGCGTCTGCGCGCGAACGCCCTGCGGGCCGCGTGCTGCAATGTTTTCCAGACCGATAGACCCTTTATGCGCTGCGCTCCCCATTCCGCGCTGATCTCGGTGCAGGGAACGCCCCACACCTTCTCCGTGTACGAACGAAAGAACGTCTCATACAATTCCCGCCCGAAGCGATTAATGAAGAACTGCTCGAGCGTGCGTTCTCCCCTGATCGGGAAGACCGCGCTGCGCAGGTAGCTGGCGGCGATCCTGACGGTCCGCAGCGGGCCGAGTTTCAGCAGCGTGTCCGCGCTGAGCGTGATGGGATAGTCGAAGAACCGGCGCAGGCAGTAAATACGCGATCGCCGCGATCTTACCAGCATTACCCGGTCAGTTACTCCAGGGTCGGGACCGCGCGCCGCGGAAGTAACATCGCGGCCGGCGCCCTGGTAAGTGATGCGCGTGGAATCGCCTGAGCCGCGTTCGAGCGGGAGGATATTCAGCCACCACTCCATGACACGGTCCGACTTCGAGAAGAACCGATGGCCGCCCATGTCTATCCGGTTCCCTTTGTAATTGACTGTGCGCGAAATGCCGCCCATATATTCGCTCTTCTCGAGCACGAGCGGCCGGATGCGCGCCCGCGTAAGCAGCTCCCACGCGGCGGTCAGACCCGCGGGGCCCGCGCCAATAATGATGGCTCGTTTCTCCGGCATTCAGCGACAGCGGCGATAACGCCGGCCGCAACAGCCGGCGTGCGTCGATGCAATCAGGACGCGCGCGTCAGGAAGATCGGCAAACCGGTCTTGTTGGCGTAGTTGGGCCGGTAGCGCTCCGTGTTGTACATGCTGGCGATGTCGACTTTTCTTGGCCCCAGTTTCGGATCGGGGATGTCCACCATCGCGTACTTGCCTTCCACCAGCGCCGCCATTTTGCCGCTCTTACCCTCCAGTACATAATCGAGCGCCATCGTTCCGAATGTGGAGGCCACCAGCTTATCCACAAAGTCGGGAGCGCCGCTGCGCAGATCGTAGGTCAGATCGCTGACCACGGTCTCCTCTTTCGCGCGCCGCTGGATCTCGTCGCTCAGCGCTTCGGCCACGTTGAATTTTTTGCGATGACCGTAGGCGTCCGGCTCGCCGTATTCCTTTACTTCGTAGCCTTCCCATTGGGCGCCT
This sequence comes from uncultured Acidobacteriota bacterium, assembly GCA_963780655.1. Taxonomy (GTDB): domain Bacteria; phylum Acidobacteriota; class Terriglobia; order Bryobacterales; family Bryobacteraceae; genus CAWACP01. The sequence goes on from CAWACP010000006.1 coordinate 653,223, forward strand.
TCGGACAGAACCACCAGCGTATAGTTGCTCGGATTATTTCTCTTGTCCACCACCAGCAGGTCGATGAGCTTCTGCAGATCCACCTTGTACTCGGGAATGAGGCAGCGGATGGAGGTGACGTAGGCGGTGTACAGCGCCGTGTAGCCCGCGTCGCGTCCGAACACGCGGAACACGCCGATGCGCTCGTGCGAGCCAACAGTGGTCCGCTGCCGGTTGATGGCGTCGGTGGCGCGCGTAATGGCCGTCGAGAAGCCGATGCAATACTCGGTGTTGCGGACGTCATTGTCCATGGTCTTCGGCACGGCGACCACGGGGAACCCCAGCCGGTCGAGCTGAGCCGCGTAGCTGAGCGTGTCGTCTCCGCCGATGGCGATCAACGCGTCGATGCCCAGCGTCTGCAGGTTCGAAAGCACCTGCTTGCTGAGGTCGAAGACGGTGGACGTCACGCCCTTTTTCGTGAACTCCGACTTCGGAAACTCCTGGCCCTGCAGAAACTCGGGTACGGATTTCATCTTCGCCGGGTTGGTGCGGCTGCTGTGCAGGAACGTGCCGCCGGTGCGGTCGATGGTCCGAGTGTTCTCGCGGGTCAGCGGCAGAATGTAGCGGGATCTGCTCGCCGCGTCGTCGAGGTTCACATGCGTGAGGCCCTCCCAGCCGCGGCGGATGCCCATTACTTCGCAGTCGTTTTCGCTGCTGCGGTAAGTCACCTCTTTGATGACCGAATTCAGACCCGGCACATCGCCGCCTCCGGTCAATATGCCAATGCGCTTTTTCGGCATGAATGCTCCTTGTGAAGTAGGAAACGCTGTAGGAAACAACTATTGTATCGTGCTGCAGGCCGAAGCCTGTTCTACTGGGAAGGTGATCGCCGCGCTCGACGCCACGCCGCTCACCGAGCGGACCGGAGGGATCGCCCGGTATACGGCCGAATTGAGCCGCGCTGTGGCCACCGCATTTCCGGAGGACACGTACTGGCTCATGTCCGACCAGCCGTTCTCGCCGCCTCCCAATCCGCCGCCGAACCTGCGTGCGAGTGGAGGGCCTCGAAAACGCAGTGAGCGACGCTGGTGGCTGTTCGGGCTCCGGGCTGAACTCATCCGCTGCGGCGCCGAGGTGTTTCACGGGACCGATTTCGCCGTCCCCTATCTGCCGCGGCGCCCATCCGTGCTCACCCTGCACGATCTCTCGCCATGGGCCGCTGAGCCGTGGCGCGCGGCCAGCGCTCGCGTGCGCCGGCGCACTCCCGTGCTCCTGCGACTCGGCTTCGCAACCATCATAGTTACCCCGACAGAGGCGATTCGCCGCGCGGCCATAGAACGGTTCCGCCTGGCCCCCGATCGCGTGACCGCGACGCCGCTCGCCGCCGCTGCTCACCTGCGGCGCTCCGACGGGCCGCCTCCCGCGCGTCCGTATTTCCTGTTCGCCGGTACGCTGGATGCGCGCAAAAACCTCGATGTGATCGTTGGCGCGTGGCGCGAGATCCGCCGCCAGCGAGAAGTGGATCTGGTGCTCGCGGGCCGCGCCGGTTCCGCCCCGCAAACGCCGGAACCGGGCCTGATCCTCCGCAGCGAAGTCAGCGACGAGGAACTGGCCGAGCTGTATTCGCACGCCTCAGCGCTGCTGTTCCCGTCTCATTACGAGGGCTTCGGCCTGCCCGTGCTGGAGGCCATGCAGTGCGGCGCGCCGGTGATCGCTTCGCGCGATCCGGCGGTCATGGAAGTGGCCGGAGACGCGGCCGCCCTGATTGACTCCGGAGACGCTGCAGCCTGGAAAGCAGCGATGGAACAGGCCTTGTCCGACAGCGCGTGGAGCGCAGATATGGCCCGCCGCGGGATGGAACGCAGCGCCCGTTTTTCCTGGGAGCGCACCGCGCGGCTTACGCGAGAGGTGTATAAAGAAGCCATCGGACGATTCGCCGCACATGCCTGAAAATCGCGCTGGCAGCGGCTTGGGGTCGGCGTGGCGCAGACGATCGTCTTTTGTCGTCTGCGTTGCCGCATGTGGTTCACAGGCCAAAGCGGCAGGCCACAAACACCGATGGCCTGCCCCACGGGGACACTACAACGAGTTGCCAGCTGCATCAAGCTGAGTGAAAGGGATACCCATATGCCTGACTTCCTGGTTGTCTCGCCGGAGCCGCCGTGGCCGCTCGCCGGCGGTGGCCCGTTGCGTACGGCATCCCTGCTCCACTATCTGGCCGAACGCGGCGCTGTCGATCTGATTCTCTTTGCGGAAGAAGGAGCGGATGACCCGGCACGCGCAGTACCCCCCGGACTCATTCGCAGGGCCGATGTCATTCGGTTGCCACGGCACCGCCGAACTTCGCTGGCCAGAGCCGGCAGGAACGCGCTGCGCTACCTGCGTGGAACAGCGCCGCTGGTGGATCGGTTCGCCGGACTCGATTCCGAACTCGCCGCGGTGCTCGCGGGCCGCAGCTATAGTTTTACGATTCTCGAACACTTCTGGACGGCGCCGTACGTCACTCTTGTTCAGGGACACTGCCGCAATGTGTGGCTCGATCTGCACAATATCGAATCGGCATGGCATGAAACGCTGGCCACAGCGGAGACAGGCGCCGTACGCCTCGCGCTCGAACGGTTCGCGGCGTCATCGAGCAGTCTGGAATTTCGGCTGTTTCCTCAGTTTCCGGGGATCCTGGTGACCAGTTCCGCCGATGCCGAGCGCGTGCGCAATGTGGCCTCCGCCCCTGCTGTTGTCGTTTATCCGAATGCGCTGCCCTGGGTAGAGCGGCCGGAACGCACGGACGACAATGCCATCATTCTTACCGGCAACATGGAGTACGCGCCTAACGCGAATGCCGTTCACTGGTTCGCGCGGGAAATCTGGCCCGCGCTGCGCGACCTCTGTGGCGGCCTGGTGTGGCGCATTGCGGGAAAGCACGCCGACCGGCTGAAGAACATCGCATCGGGCGACGGCCGTATTGAGTTGATTGCGCACATGGAAGATCCTGTCGCCGAGCTGGCGCGCGCGCAGGTGGCTGTGGTTCCTTTGCTCGCGGGCAGCGGTACGCGGTTCAAAATTCTGGAAGCGTGGGCAGCAGCGACGCCTGTGGTTTCCACCAACATCGGCGCGGAAGGACTTTCAGCCGAGCACGGGAAGAATATTCTGATTGCCGACTCGGCGGCGGAAATGCAGGAAACTATTGTTACGTTGCTGGCATCGCAAATTCGTCGGCGCGAGATCGGAGGCGCCGGCCGAGCACTGTTCGAAGAGCGGTACACGTGGCCGGAGGCCTGGAAGGCGCTCTCCGGAGTCGTCTGTTAGAATGAGACAGTTCACGCCCCGCGTCGGAGTCATCATAAGTCGAGGAGCAGGACCCGCGCCGCCCAGGATGCAATAGAACCACAGCGGCGCGTTGCGGGCATTGTGTCGCCCGATGTCTAAGAATCTAAAGTGCTCAGAAGATATACTGGATGAATTGGCGCATGCGCTTTTCTGTTGACGCCCACGCGATTGGACGACATCTCACCGGCAACGAAACCTATATCCGCAACCTGCTGAAGAGCTATGCGGCGCTCGGGGACGCATCGGACGTGATTGCGTACGTATCGAGCGAGTCGGCGCGGGCGGAGTTGCCGGAATCCTTCTCCGTGCGCACCGTTTCGGCGAATCCGTTTATCCGATTAGGGGTGGATCTGCCGCGCTGCCTGCGCCGGGACCGGCCCGATCTGCTGCACGTGCAGTACACCGCGCCCCTGTTCACGCATGTCCCGGTGGTGGTGACCGTTCACGACATCAGCTTTCTCACGCACCCCTGGTATTTCACGCGTTCGCGCTCGGCGCAGTTGCGGTCCACGGTTCGGAGAACCGTCATGAAGGCCGCGCGCATTCTCACGCCCAGTGAGTTTTCGAAGCGCGCCATCATCGATGCATACGGGCTGGACGAAGAACGTGTTCACGTTGTGCCGAACGGCGTCTCCTCGTCGTTCCGTCCTGTAGCGCGCGAGGTAGCCGCCCGGCGCGTGCTGGCCAGCTTCGGTATCGACGCGCCGTTCGTGCTCACGGTGGGTGACCTGCAGCCGAGGAAAAATCACGTGGGGCTGTTTCGCGCCTTCGAAGAGTTACTGCGCGAGCACCCTTCTCTGCCGCATCATCTGGTGGTCACGGGAAAACGAACGTGGCACGGCCACCGCGTGCATCAGGCCGCGGCTGCGTCTCCGGTTGCCGCCCGCATTCACTTCACCGATTTTGTGGACGACGCGGACCTGGTCCAGTTATACAGCGCCTGCGACCTGTTCGTCTTTCCGTCGCTCTATGAAGGATTCGGGCTGCCGATTCTGGAAGCCATGGCCTGCGGGCGCGCGGTGGCCTGCTCCGATACATCGGCCATGCCCGAGGTGGCCGATTCCGCGGCGCTGTTGTTCGATCCGGGTTCCACATCGCAGATGACCCGCGCCATGCGCGACATTCTGGTGGACCCGGCGCTGCGCCTGCGCATGGAGCGGCTGGGAGGGCAGAGAGCGGCGCAGTTCAGTTGGCAGAAAACGGCCACGCTCACGCTCCAGACCTACTACGACGTGATCGAGTGTGAACGGAATCCGGCGATGGCGCTGCGTGCGACTCCGGTGACTCGCCCGTGACCGCTGCCATTCGCATCCTTCTTTCGTTACTCATGGCAGCAGTCTCGGCGGGCGCCGCCTCGGTGTCCATCCCCTCCGGCGCCGAAGTGCTGCGCTACAACATCAACTGGCCAAGCGGACTGACGCTGGGCGAAGCCACGCTCCGCGCTACCCACGCTCCGGATACCGCTACCGGACCGGGTGGCGTCGACGTCGAGTTGACGATTGACGCTTCCATCCCTGGATTTCAGATTGTGGATAAGTATCATTCGGTGGAAACCGCCGGTTACTGCTCCATCCGCTTCAACAAATCCTACAGCCATGGTTCGCGCAAATCGGAAGAGACCACGACCTTCGACCCGCAGCAGCGGACGGCCACGCGCGCGACGGCGAACAGCGATGGCAAATCGGATTTCACCACGCCGGCATGTCCGCACGACATGCTGGCATTCCTCTATTTCGTGCGCAGCGAGCTGGCGCAGGGACGTCTGCCCCAGCAACAACCCATCTTCTTCGGCGCGGTGTACGATATTCGCCTGCAGTTCCGCGATACCGGACCTGTCAAGCTGACCGGCAGGAGCGTGGATGCCGACAGGATAACGGTTTCGTTCCGGGGTCCCGCGTCGAACGGCACGTTCGATATGTTTCTGGCGAAGGACGCCGTCCGTACGCCAGTGTTGTTCCGTGTGCCGTTGTCGATCGGCGTTTTTTCAGCGGAGCTGGCGAAATAGCGCTTCCTCACGGCCGCTGCTCTGAACCTATGCGCGTTGCTTTCTTCTCGCCGCTGCCGCCCGCAAAGAGCGGCATCGCGGACTACTCCGCCGCGCTGCTGGCAGAGATGGGGCACGTCTCGGATGTACAGGCTTTCGCGGAGATGCCCGCCCGGTTCACGCCGTCCGATTTCGACGCGTGCCTTTACCAGATCGGCAACAACAGCGATCACGAGTTTTGCTATCGCGCCGCGCTGCAGTGGCCCGGAGTCGTGGCGCTGCACGAGGCCAACCTGCATCACCTGATCGCGGAGATGACCATCCGGCGCGGCGACTGGGACGCGTACCTGCGCGAGGTAGAGTTGTGCGGGGGCGCGGCGGCGCTCGATTATGCGCTGGAGAACGTGCGTACGCTGCGCCGCGGACCCGACTACGAGGGCGTCCCGATGCTCCGCAATCTGCTGGCGCACGCCCGCGGCGTTATTGTTCACAGCCGCTACGTCGAGATGCGGGTGCGTGAGGCGGGCTTTTCCGGGCCGGTGGCAGTGATCCCCCATGGCGCCTGGCTGCCGCCCCCGCAGGATCGCAACGGCTATCGCCAGCGCATCGGCCTCAGCGAGGATACGCCTCTGATCGGCGTCTTCGGACACCTTAAGCCGTACAAGCGGATCGCGCAGTCCCTGCGAGCGCTGCAGCGGCTGATCCGCGTTGCGCCGGACGCGAAGATGATTCTCGTCGGCGAGCCGCATGCGGAGCTGAATCTCGATTCACTCATCGCCGGCCTGCAACTCGAGTCGCACGTACGAGTGCTCGGACGGACCGGGATCGACGACTTTACGGGATACATGGCAGCGTGCGATATCGTGCTCAATCTGCGGTATCCGACGGTGGGCGAGAACTCGGGAACGCTGATGCGCGCCATGGGGCTGGGTAAGCCGGTGCTCGTGTCCAATACCGGGTCGTTCTGCGAATTGCCCGAGGACGCGTGTCTGAAGGCGCCGGTGGGGGCAGGCGAAGAGGATCTGCTGTTCGAGTACCTGAACCTGCTGGTGTCGCAGCCGTCGCTCGCCGAGCAGATGGGCAAGCGCGCGCGGGAGTGGGTGGAGCGCGAGTGTTCCTGGCCGCTGGCGGCGCGGCGCTACGCGGAGTTTCTGGAGGACGTGGTGCACGGCTCGGTAACGCCTTGCGCGCAACATACGATCGCTAACGCGCCACATCCCATCGTTACTGAGCCGCGACCGTCAGGGAGCGGTACCGTCGGCAAAGAGAACATTCTTGGCTGGACCAGCGAATCGGACGACTCCGGACAATACGCCCGCACTCACATCGACCGCCTGGCGAAAACGCTGGAGCTGACGCCGCCCGGCGGACCTGAAGACTGCGTTCTCGAAATGGGCGCGTACATGCAAATGACGCCCGTCCTGAAAACGAAGCTCGGCTATGGCTGCGTGCGCGGCTGTTACTACGGACCGGCCGGAACCACCGAACACAAGCGCGTGCGCGCGGAGGGCGGCGAGGAGTTCGCGTGCGACGTCGATCTTTTCGACGCCGAAGCCGACCCCTTCCCCTACCCCGACGGGCAGTTCGCCACGGTGCTTTGCTGCGAGCTGATTGAGCACCTCAAAGGCGATCCGATGCACATGATGGCGGAGATCAACCGCGTGCTGAAGCCCGGCGGCCACCTTGTGCTCACTACCCCCAACATCATCTCCACGCGCGCCGTTTCAGCCATCCTGCTGGGATATCATCCTGGATTCTTCCCCGCTTATATCCGGCCCGGCGACGGCGGAAACGCCGACGCGCGTCACAGCCGCGAGTACGCGCCCATGGAAGTGATGTTCCTGCTCCGTGACGCCGGCTTCGAAGTCGAAACGCTCACCACGGGTCCGTTTCTCGAGCAGCCGAAGCCGGAACTCGCGTGGGTGAACCGGCTATTCGAGCGCTACCGGCTGAATACCGAGCTGCGCGGCGAGGGCATCTACGCGGTGGGCCGCAAGAGAGGACCGGTGCGCAACCGCTACCCGGCCTGGCTTTACTTTGGGGGAGAATGAACGCGCACTGGCGGGACGTTTGCACCGAGGCGACGGGCCTGCGGCTCAGCATCACGGCGCAGGTGGAGAACCGCTCCCGCGAGCGCTGGACGGCCGAAACAGTTTTCCTCGCATGGCAGTTCTTCGACCCCGATACGAACCGCTTCATCCAGGAAGGGGAGTGGACACCCGTGCCCGCTGCTGCCGCTCCGGGCGAAGCGGTGGCCTCGGCGCTCAACATCGACTTTCCTCCTGAGCCGGGCGGGTACCGCATCTATCTTTCCACCGTGACCGAGGACGGCCGGTGGGGATATTGTTCGGGCAGCCCGTTCCTGCTGGTGGACGCGGTGGTGGAACAAGGCGGCGTGCGCGTACTGCGTCAGGAAGTGGCGACGCTCGGAAAGCTCCGCCGCGAAGCGTTCAGAAAGGCGCTCCCGAAGATATTCACGCTGCCCGTCGCCGCACTGGCGCGCAACCGCACGCTGTTGCGGTCGATGGTGCGGCGCGACATTCTGACCCGCTATCGCGGGTCCATCGGCGACGTTCTCTGGACCGTCCTCAATCCGTTGCTGCTCATGCTGACCTATTTCTTCGTGTTCGGCGTGGTGCTGAATCAGCGCTTCGGAACGGACTCGAGCGGCGCCGGTTACGTCCTGTACTTCCTCGCGGGCATGCTGCCGTGGCTGGCTTTCAGCGAGGCCGCGGGCCGCGCGCCGTACATCGTGATCGAGCATCGCAACTGGGTGAAGAAGGTGGTCTTCCCGCTGGAGATTCTGCCGGTGGCGCCGGTCATCTCGGGAATAGTCACAGAGGTATTCGCTATCGGCATTTTCGCCATCGCGTTGCTGGCTCTGCGCGGCCACGTGCCCCTGACGGTGTTCTGGCTGCCGGCGCTGATCGTTCCGCAGATCCTGTTCACCATCGGGCTCGCGTGGTTTCTCGCGGCGCTGGGAGTCTATATGCGCGACCTCGGTCAGATCAACGGGTACGTCCTGACCCTGTGGTTCTTCATGACGCCCATCTGCTATCCGGCATCGGCCATTCCACACTGGGCGGCGCGGCCGCTGTCCGCGAATCCGATGTTCCTGCTGGTGAACGGGTATCGCGCGGCCCTGCTGGACGGGCATGCGCCGTCGCTCCGGGCGGTGCTGGCGCTGTTCGCGCTCGGGCTGATCGCGTTCTTCGGCGGCCATGCCTGGTTCTATAAGCTGCGGAAGAGCTTCGCCGACGTGCTGTGAGTCTTAACTGCAGGCTGAAAAGCCTGCTCTACTTGATCGGTTGCGACTCTGGCGGCGGGACGAAAGCCACGTGGATGCCTCTATCGCCGCGTTCAGATGAAATTGGTCACAGTAACAGTCATGTCCATTGCCTGACCCGCACGGACGAACGTCGCCCGCAGCTTCAGCGACGGTTCCGATCTGATGGCCGGCTCGCGATTCCACGATGGTCACCCTGGTGGCCTTCCTGATCATTGGACCGTACTCGTTTTTCGGCCGCGCGATTTCCATCGATTTCGGCGGGAAACAGGGGAGCGACACGGCTTCGGGTATCATTGACGGCGTTGGCTATCGGGGGCGGCGTATTGGCTGCGGACAGCATGGCACGCATATCCGTGTCATTCGGCTGGAGCGGCGCCTTCATCGTGCTGACGATTGTCGTGTTTCTGCGGCATCAAAGGAGGATCGTCGCATGAATGTCCAGCAGCTCGATTTCGAAGAGGATCGAGTTTCCATAACCTGGGAAGACGGACACCGCAGCGAGTACGCCTCCATCTGGCTGCTTGACAACGCGCCGGAGCATCGCGACGCCCGAACCGGCCAGCGGCTGATCGACGTCTGCGATCTGCCCGAGAACCCTCGCATTGCCGGCGCAAGCGATTGGGACGGCGCGCTGGTGCTGGCCTGGGCAGACCGGCGTATATCCACTGTGCCGCTGGACTGGCTGCGCGCCGAATGCCCCTGCTGCGCTCGGTCTGGCGCCGAAGCCCCACGATTGTGGTCCGGCGCCGACGCCGGAATCCTGCGACGCTTTGCCTGGGACGAGGTACAAGCCTCAGCCGCGATCCGGCTGGAATGGCTGCGCGCGATCGCCGATCAAGGCATCGCTTTCCTGTCCGGCGTACCTGCCGAGGAGAACGCCGTGCTGGACGTTGCGCGCCTGGTTGGCTGGGTGCGTGAGACAAACTACGGTCGCGTTTTCGATGTGCGCGCCGTGCCGCACCCGAATAACCTTGCGTATACCGGCCTCAGCCTTGGACTCCATACCGACAACCCCTATCGCGATCCGGTTCCCGGACTGCAGTTGCTGCATACGCTGTGCGCGGGTGACAAAGGCGGCGACAGCATCTTCGCAGACGGTTTCGCCATAGCCGAGTCCCTTCGCGCCGAAGCTCCGTCTGTCTTTAACGCATTGACGCGCACTCCGGTCCGCTTCGAATTCTCTGACGACCAGTGTCATCTCGAGGCCGAACGGACCATTATCGAGACGACGCGCGACGGCCGGATCGCGGCCATTCACTACAACAACCGCTCCATTGCTCCGCTGCGTCTGGCGGCCGATCGCATAGCTGAATTTTACGGCGCGTATCGAGCTTTCGCGTCGCTGCTCTGGGGCGCCCGTTTCCCCCTGACCACGCGACTTGCCGAAGGCGAACTGGTGGCGTCCAACAACCGCCGCGTCCTGCACGGGCGTACTGCGTTCTTCGCCTCCGGACCTCGCCATCTGCAGGGATGCTATGTTGATGCCGACGGATTGCAGAGCAACATCTCGGTTCTGGAGAGAGAACGTGGACGCCACGGCAAGCATTGTGGAACTGTTTGAGACCCGCGCCTCGGCCCCGCTGTTCATTCCCCGGAAATCGGATAGAATCGAGTCGGCGAGCGTTTCCCATTCACCACGGTCCCGCCTGGCTCCCGCCCGGTGAGCCGCCCGCGCATGCGCAGGAGGTCAATGTGGATCGCATCGAAAACCGCACCTTCAATGAGTTGAACCCCGGCGACTCGGCCAGCATCGTTCGCACCCTCACCTGGAAGGACATCGAGCTGTTTGCCATCATGTCGGGCGACGTGAATCCCGCGCACGTGGACGCGGAGTTCGCCAAGAGCGACCTCTTCCACCACATCGTGGCGCACGGCATGTGGGGCGGCGCTCTTATCTCCACAGTCCTCGGCACCGAGCTTCCCGGGCCGGGGACCATTTATGTGAGCCAGTCGCTCAGATTCCGGCGGCCGGTAGGCCTCGGCGATACGATCACGGTCAGCGTGATGGTCGCGTCGAAAACCGAAGAGAAGCGGCGCGTGTTCTTCGATTGCCAGGCTGTCAATCAGAACGGCGAGGTGGTGATCAGCGGCACGGCGGAGGTGATCGCGCCAGCGGAGAAGATCTCGCGCGAACGCGTGAATCTTCCCGAAGTACGGCTGCTCGAAAAGGGCCGCCACTATCGCCAGCTCATCGAGAAAACCCGCGGACTGCCGCCGATCCGCACCGCGGTGGTCCATCCCGTGGACACGCCATCGCTGCTGGGCGCCGTGGAGGCTGCTCGCCTGAACCTGATCGTGCCGGTGTTGGTGGGTCCGGAGGCGAAGATCCGCGCCGCGGCGCAGCAGGCGCAGCTCGACCTTTCCTCTTACGAGATTGTGCCGACCGAGCACAGCCACGCCGCAGCCGAGCAGGCCGTGGCCATGGCCAGGGAGCACAAAGTGGACGCGCTGATGAAGGGCAGTCTGCACACCGACGAACTGCTGCACGCGGTCGTGGACAGGCAGCGCGGCCTGCGTACCGCGCGCTACATGAGCCACGTGTTCGCGCTGGATGTGCCCAGCTATTCGCGGCCGATTTTCATTACCGATGCGTGCATCAACATATCGCCCACTTTGGAGATCCGGCGCGATATAGTTCAGAACGCCATCGATCTGGCGCATGCTCTCGGTATCGAGCTGCCAAAAGTTGCAATCCTGGGCGCTGTCGAAACGGTAATGCCGAAGATGCCGGCCACCATCGACGCGGCGGCGCTCTGCAAGATGGCGGATCGCGGACAGATCACCGGCGGCGTGCTGGACGGTCCGCTGGCCTTCGACAACGCGATTTCGGAGGAAGCGGCAAAGACCAAGGGCATCGTCTCGCCGGTTGCGGGCAAGGCTGACATTTTCGTTGTTCCCGACCTCGAGGCAGGGAACATGCTGGCCAAGCAGCTCGAGTATCTGGCGGACGCGGATATCACGGGCATCGTTGTCGGAGCCCGCGTGCCCATTATTCTGACCAGCAGAGCCGACAATACGCTCGCGCGGCTCGGGTCGTGCGCGCTGGCGTTGTTATTGGCGCATCACCAGCAGGCCGCGGCGCTGGAGCAGGCGATCGCTCTGAATTGAAGAATTGGCTGCATTTGTGGGGCGGCCGTTAGGCTGCGGCAGGCTGTCAGCCAAGGCTGACAGCCTGCCCCACCACTCACACCGTCACGCGCAACAATCGAGCCGCGTTGCCGTTGTAGACCTTCCGCAGCACCTCGTCCGGCAGATCGATGCCATAAATCTTCCAGCGGCCCTGCGGCGGAATCTTCGCGGGTGCGTAATCGAAATACTCGTCGTCGGTCTCGAGGAATCGGAAATAGATCTTGTAGAGTTGGTCGTTGAACACCTGCTGCGGGAACTCGTCGCCGTGCGGCGTCGCGTCGGTGCCGAACAGAATGCGGTCCTGATACTTCAGAAAGAATTTCCGGGCCGTCCTCGGTTGCCGGCCGAGCTCGCCTATGCGCGCCGCGATGTCCACGAACATGTTCGGAAACCGGTCCAGGTTCTCGCCCACGTTCTCCAGATTCTCGGAATAGTTGCCTACGTGCAGCGCGATGAACTGCGTACGCGGGTGCCGCGCGAATACGCGGTTGCGCGCTTCCAGGATCTCCGTGTTGCTCGGAAAATCGCCGCCATAGAACGACCAGTCCGGATGATTATTCAACTCCTCGTACCGTTCATTGAAGCGATCCGTCGGCGTAAAGAACGCAACCGGGTCGGACACGTGAATCGCCACCGGGATGCCCAACTGCCCGCATGCATCCCACATCGGATCGAACCGCGGATCGTCCACCTTGATCAGCGCGCCCGAGGTGACGTTCTGGCGCAGATAAAGCCCCAGCGTCTTCAGGATCTTCAGACCGCGCGCGCCGGCGCGATGCGCATCCTCGATCGCCTGGGCCTGAAACTGCGGATAACCGGGCTCGGCCACGCGCGGATACCAGGGCTCTGTAAACGTGTAGAAACGGCCTGGGTAAGCTTTGTCGTAGCGGTTCACCGCATCGACAAGACCCGGTCCCCATCCGCCCGTCAGGTTCGTGAGCGCGCGCAGGTTGCGCCGATCCATGAGCGGCAGCAGTTCGGAAGGGGGAGCCGTGTATTGCCGCTCGGCCGTGAGTTCCACGCCCTTCTCCGATTTCGCCGCCCAGGACAGGTGCGTATGAATGTCGATCACCGGATAGCGGGCGCGCTCCACGTCGGTCTCGTGCACGTGCAGCATGCTCTTCGGCTCGTACTGAGACAAGTCGAGCGGCTTGCTCTTCGGCGCCTCCTGTGCCTCTGCCTTCGCGCCCGAGAGCAGCGACCCCGCCGCCGCAGCCAGGGCGGCGTGTGAGAACAATTCCCGACGACTAGTCATACGCACTGTGCCTCCATGAATTCCCGCGCCTCGCGTTCCGACGGCTGGCTTGACGTGCCGCCCAGACCGAGCGTCGACAGCGCTCCGCATGCGGAGCCGAAGCGCATCGCTGCGGTGATATCGGCGCCGCGCAGCCAGGCGTGCAGAAATCCAGCATTGAACGAGTCGCCCGCGCCGGTGGTGTCCATCGGCGTCACCGCGAAAGCCGGTACGCTCAAAACGGCGCCGCCCTCAATGGCCATCGCCCCCAGCGCGCCCAGTTTCGCAATGGTCAACCGTGGCCCGACGAGCGCACGCAACGCCTCGGCCGGATCGCTCTTTCCGGCAATAGCTGCGAGCTCTACTTCGTTGGGGAAGAACACGTCCACCGCGGTGAGCACGTCCATCAGATTGCCGTCCCACTGCTCCGCCGGATCGAAGCCGGTATCCAGCGATGTGCTGAGACCAAACGCATGAGCGCGCTCGAACAGCGTCTTCAGCCGCGGCCGCAGCGCCTCCTGGAAAAAGAACGATGAGACATGCAGGTGACGGCAGCCCCGCAGATCGGCATCGTGGATGTCGTCCTCGCGGAGAGCTGTGATGGCGCCCAGATACGTGATGAGCGCGCGATCCTTCGCCGAGGTCACGGACACCGTGAGGCCCGTCTTCAAAGCCGGGTCCCTGACCACCAGCGAGCAATCGACGCCGGCCCTGGTGAGCGAGTCGATGCAAAGCTCGCCCCACGAATCGCAGCCTACCTTGCCCGCGAACGTCACCTGATTGCCGAGCTTCCCGAGGCCCGAGGCGCAGATGGCCGACGCGCTGCCCAGCGTAAGCGAAACGTCGTCCACCAGCACTTCGCGGCCCAGCGCCGGGAAGGCCTGGTAGTTCTGCATCACCAGGTCGGCATTCAGCTCGCCCGCTACCAGGATCTTCAAACCTTACCCTCGCCGTTCACGTGATGCAGCGTGAAACCTCGGACGACGCGATTGATCACGCCGCTTTCCGATGGAGAGTCGGGCCGAAGGCCTTCGCGCAGGCAGCGGAAGAACGCCAGCAACTGGCCGGCAATCACGTCGATCACCGGAGAGTTCGCGTCACCGGCCTCAGCGAGCCCGGCACACTCCACCACGACATCATTTCCCCGCGTCAGGCCGGTGGGCACGTTGTCGCCGACGATCAGCCGTGCGAGCCCAAGCTGCTTGTCGTCCAGTTCCGAGAGGAGATCCGTTTCATAAGCGCGCAGGAGCGGATCGGAGGAGAGGAAGCAAACGATGAGCGCGTCCTTGTGCGCGTAGGTCATGGGGCCGTGCCGGAATCCCAGCCACGTTTCCGCCATGGTGGTGACGCGGCCGGCCGTCATCTCGAGCATCTTCAGCGCCGATTCTCGGGCGCTGCCGAATCGTGCACCGCTGCCCAGAAACACCACCCTGTTGAATGGCAAAGCCGCAACGCGCGCGAAGGCGCTGAACTCGTCACGGATGAGATGTTCGGCCATCTCGCTCAGGCTCGCGATGAGATTGCGGTAGGCATCGCGGCGGCCCAGGAACCCGGCAAAACGCGCCGCCAGCACCATGTTTGTGAAGCTGCTGGTCATCACCAGGCTTCGATCGTTGGTTCGCTCGTCCAGCACGATAACGGTCACGCGCGGATCGCCACGGAAGTCCGTTGCCAGGTTGCCATGCTCGTTGCAGGTGAGGATCAGGTGGCGCAGTTCCGGTTCACTCCCGAGCAGTACGTCCAGCACTCCCGCGCTCTCCGGGCTCTCGCCCGACCTCGCCAGCGAAACCACGAGACCCGGACGCTCCGGCGGAATCACGCCGGCGGCGAGCGTGAGCAGCGTGCCGCCGCCGATGGTCTGGGTCACCACCCCCAGCTCGCGCTGCAGCGGAAAGCTCGCGCAATGGCCCGCGTATTCCGAACTCCCCGACCCGGTGAACACGATGCCGCGGATGCCCGCCAGCGCCCGCTCCACGCGGGCTGCCTGACCGAGCATGCGCTCACAGGTGTCGCGCCACGTGTCAGGCTGCTGGCAAATCTCGCGCAGGGTGTGAAAGTAGCCGAGCCGTTGCTGCTCCTCCGCCGGCCGCTGAAGCAGTGCGGCTGCAGATTCGGCCAGTGAGACTGCTCCCATTCAGTGCACTCCTTTGCTCACGGTGGAGAAAAGAAACTTAAAGAAGATTATAGCAAGCAAACGAAAGCCTGGACAATCTCTTTTATTTTGCCGCCGTCAGCCGCTAGCATGGGGCAGGGAGCAAAGGAGTGGAATGAACGCGCTGATAGCGCACGGCGGCGGACCGACGTCGGTAATCAATGCGAGCCTCGCGGGCCTGGTAGAGCGATGTCGTGATCGAAAGAGTATCACGGCTCTGTACGGGGCGCGCTTCGGCCTCCGCGGCATCCTGGACGAGGATTGGATCGAACTGCTGGGCCAGCCTGCGGCGCTGATCGGCGGCATCGGTGCGTCGCCCGGGTCGGCGCTCGGATCGAGTCGGCTGAAGCTCGGCGGCCCCGACTACGGGCGCATCCTCGAGACCTTTCGCCGTCGCGACATTCGCTGCTTCTTCTACACCGGCGGCAACGGATCCATGGATACGGCGCTACGCATCGCAGAGGCGGCGCGCGAAGGCGGTTTCGAGCTGCGGGTGATCGGCATTCCCAAGACCATCGATAACGATCTCTGCGTTACCGATCACACCCCCGGCTATGCGTCCACCGCGCATTTCTTCGCTGTGGCGGCGCGCGATGTCGGCGAGGACAACCGATCCCTGCCCTCGCCGGTGTGTGTGCTGGAAGTGCTGGGCCGCAATGCCGGATGGGTGGTGGCCGCCACCTCGTTTGCGCGCGGGCATGAGGACGATGCGCCGCATCTGATCTATTTCCCCGAACGGCGGCTGAGCCTTGATCGCATTGCCGCGGACGTGGAGCGCGTGTACCGGCGGCTGGGCCGCGTGGTTGTCGCGGTCTGCGAAGGCCAACTCGACGAGAACGGCTCGCCATTCGGCGCCGCCGTGGACCGCGCCGACAGCGCCGTACACCGGCTGGCATCCAATCTCGGCCATATGCTGGCGCGTCTGCTCACCGAAAAGCTGGGCATTCGCGCGCGATCGGAAAAACCTGGTCTGTTCGGGCGCTGCTGCGGACCGCTGGCGAGCGATCTCGACCGGCGCGAGGCCTGGGAGTGCGGCAGGACCGCCGCCATTGCTGCCGCCGAAGGCGCCTCGGGAGTGATGGTCGCCATCCGCCGCGAATCGAGCGAACCGTATCGCAGCAGCACGTTTCTGACGCCGCTGGAATCCGTGGCGCGCTCCGAGCGGCTGCTACCGCCCAAGTACATCAACGGCCAGGGCAACGATGTCACCGAGGCCTTCACGCGTTATGCTGCGCCGCTGATTCCGCGTGTGGACGCGTACCCGCGCCTGTAGTTGGACAGGCGTGTTTGTGGCGCACGCTTCCTCGCGGGCGTTTGTGGGGCGGCCTTTAGGCTGCGGCGGGCTGTCAGCCAGGCTGTCAGCCCGCCTGATCTGCCGTTTCGGATTATCCGAGGCGGCCTGACAGGCTGCGGCGGTTCCACCCGCGTCCGCGCGGCGGGTCTCGCTGAAGACGGTGCTGAAAAAGTAAGTCAACGCTACCAAGGACAGGCGAAAACGCCTGTTCCACAACACCAGTTCAATGGCTTACAGCCATTGTGGAACAGGCCTTCGGCCTGGTGTGTCGAGTAGTGATGTGCATTCAGGGGGTGCAAGTCCCCTATGGACCGTGATTGACCGGAACCATCCGTCTAAGCAAGGGTGCTCGCCGCGAGGCGGGATCTGAAGAAAGCCGATGACGAAATCCCGGAGGCGACGTACAGGAAGCGGATGTGAGGCCATCGCAGCGTGGGTAACCCAGCCAGGGATGGGGATGCCCGAATGTCATTCGGAACGCTGTGGGGTAGATCCGACGCCTCCGGGAGAAGAAGGCATGTCTTACCTCGAGAGATCTCCGTTCTGGTCCGCACACACGGACTACCGCACGGGCAACCGGACGGGACAGGAGCGGAGAAAGTCAGCAGAAGCCATAGTAATCCAACCGGATGAAGGGCCGAATCTTTAATGCAAGGAGCAGATGGAAGACTTCGATGGACGCAGGGCAGCAGAAAGACAAGGAGCGCCAGGGCGCAGGCGGGGTCGGCGGAACCGACCCTGCCACGCCGGGGCAGCAGCAAACGTTCACGGCATTCGACCAACAACGAGCCTTGACGAGCAGTTTGATGGAGCAGATTTGCGACCCGAAGAACGTGGTTCGTGCGTATCGGCGGGTTCGTTCCAATAAGGGTAAGCCGGGCGTGGACGGTATGACCGTTCACGAACTGGCCGACTGGCTTCGGAACAATCAAAGGGCGCTGACGGCTTCCCTGCTGGACGGGACCTACCGGCCGCAACCAGTACGGGGAGTGCAGATACCGAAGCCGGACGGAGGCCAGCGCCAGTTAGGAATCCCAGCCGCTGTGGATCGTCTGGTACAACAGATGATCCTGCAGGTGCTGAATCCGATTTTCGATCCCACCTTTTCCAACTCCAGCTACGGATTCCGTCCGCACCGGAGCCCGCATATGGCTCTGGAACAGGCGCGGAAATACGTAGCGCAGGAGGGGCGCGAGTTTGTCGTCGATCTTGATCTGGAGAAGTTCTTCGACCGGGTCAATCACGATATTCTCATGTCCCGAATCGCGCGCAGGATCGGCGACAAACACCTGCTCCTCATCCTCCGGCGCTTCCTACAGGCCGGTCTGATGCAGGATGGGGTGTGCGTAGCCCGCGAGGAGGGAACGCCACAAGGGGGACCGCTCTCCCCACTATTGGCCAACATCCTGCTGGATGATCTCGACCAGTTACTGGACAGCCGGGGACATCGCTTCTGCCGCTACGCCGACGACTGCAATATCTACGTGCGATCGCTGGCCGCGGGGCAGCGGGTGATGGAATCGGTCGTCGGGTTTCTGGAAGGGAAACTCAAACTCCGGGTGAACCGTGACAAGAGCGCCGTCGCTCCGGTCGGGGAACGCAAGTTCCTTGGCCATCGGCTGCTGTTGAACGGAAAACTCGGCATCTCTCCCAAGAGCGTGAAACGCGCGAAGGAGAGAATCCGGCAGATCACCCGTCGCAATCGGGGCGTCAGTTTTGCGCAAGTGATCGTCGAACTCAACCGCTTCACCACTGGCTGGATCAACTACTACCGCTACGCGGCTTGTCGGTTCGAACTTCAGTGCATGGACGAGTGGATTCGGCGCAAGCTGCGCTGCTATCGCCTCAAACAACGCAAACGCGGCCGGTCCATCGGAGCTTTCCTCCGTAAACTGGGGCTGTCCGCGTCCTCGGCCGCTCGTATCGCCGGTTCAGGGAAAGGGCCGTGGCGTTTGGCCTGCTCCCCGCCGGTTCATCGGGCCATGTCGACGGACTGGTTCTCATCTCAGGGACTCGTCTCCCTGCTCTCGCGATATGCGTCGTTACAACATTAAACGAAACCGCCGTATACGCCAAGTACGTACGGTGGTGTGGGAGGACGGGGCCGTGAGGCTCCTCCTACCCGATTGAACTTACTTTTTCAGCGGCGTCTGAAGCGTGCGCCACAACTGCCGACACTACGGCTCGCGGCCCAGCAGCACTCCCCGAATCAGGCGCAGATCGTTCAGAACGCGCCGGCTCTTGTGCGCGTGCGCCGAGAGTTGTTTCATCTTGTAGAGCGCCAGATTCAGCGCTTCGGCCTGTCGTTCACCCTCCGCGCTGCCCAGCATCTGCTGCAGCTCCACCGCGGCCTCGGCGATGGTCTCCTCCAGCAGCGCCATGAATTCCTGGGCGCTCTCAATGGATTCGAACGGGCGTATAACCTCGTCGGTCACTCGTGACTCACGTTAGCACGATCAGGCCACCCGGTCGTAGGTTGCCGCATTGCCGGCGAGCGGCAGCCGGCTGTAGAACTGAACGCGGCAGAAGATGCAGTGATAGAGCGTCGCTCCGGTCTTGCGCCGGAACCACGCGAGCGGGCCGCGAACAACGCGGTCGATCGGGTCGATCGTTCTGCGCACCACCAGCCGGGTTGTTCCGCAGTCCGGGCACTGCGCCACGCGTTCGTCCATAAATGTGTTAATCGGATCTTAACCGAGTTTCCTCCAGAACAGAAATCCGATCATGGTCTTGGCGTCGGTAATCTTCCCCGCAAGGAGCATCTTCTCCAGTTCTTTCGGCCTGAACCAGCGGATCTCGATGCGTTCATCCTCCATCGTGCTCTGCTCGCCCTCGGTCAGGTTTTTCGCGAGGAAGATGGTCATGCGCTCGGCCAGGAACCCCGGACTCGGGAAGAACGTCACCAGCTTCTTCCACTTCTTCGCGCGGTAACCGGTCTCCTCCTTCAGCTCGCGCTTCGCGGCTTTCAGCGGCGATTCGCCGGGATCGAGACGCCCGGCCGGCAGCTCCCACATGGAGGCGCGCGCAGGCAAACGATATTGCCGCACCAGCAGGACGCGGTTCTTTTCGTCCACCGCCATCATCACCGCCGAGCCGGCATGCTGCACGATGGCGCGCTTAATCTCGAACCCGTCCGGATCGACAGCCTTGTCTTCGGTGACCCAGAAGATCGGCGTGCGGTACTTTTCTTCGGAAGAGATGGTCTTCATTTATGTTGTATAGCCTCAGTGAATCGATCGAGTGGCAGCGTGTTCATGACGTCGGCGGCTACCAGCCACCCGCGCCGCGCCATGGTGACGCCGTACGGCATGTTCAGGAGATGCCTGGGGTGGTGCGCGTCGGTATTGATGATGAACTTCACTCCCCGCGACTTCGCCGCTCGCGCCTGCGCCCCGCCCAGATCGAGCCGTTCCGGGCTGGCATTGATCTCCATCCAGACATTGCGCCGGGCGGCTGCGGCGGCCACCGCGTCGAAGTCGAACGGGTATGGGTCGCGGTGCAGCAGCATTCGGCCCGTGGCGTGGCCGAGCACGCGAATGGATGGCGATTCGAGCGCGCGCAGCAGGCGGTCGGTCATCTCGGCGGCTTCCAGATTCATGTAGCTGTGCACGCTGCCGATGACGAAATCGAGCTCCGCAAGCGCATCTTCGGCGATATCCATTTCGCCTTCACGCCGGATATCGCACTCCAGACCCGAAAAGATGCGGATACCCAGGCCGCCGTCCTGGTTCAGCTCGCGGATGCGGTGCGCGAACGCCACCACGCGCTCTTCATCGAGCCCGTTGGCCATGGCCAGAGCCTTCGAATGATCGGTGATGGCGATGTACTCGTAACCGAGCGCCCTGGCGGCCTCGGCCATCTCCTCGAGCGTGGCCCGTCCGTCAGTCTCGATGGTGTGCATGTGCAGGTCGCCGCGAATATCCGAGACCCGCACCAGATTCGGCAGCCGCCCCTCCAGAGCCGCTTCGAGCTCCCCACAGTTCTCGCGCAATTCCGGCGGAATCCACGGGAGCCCCACGGCGGCGTAGATCTCCTCCTCCGTCGCGCTGGCCACGCGTGCATTGTCGTCGAGTCGAAAAAGCCCGTACTCGTTGAGCGTGAGCCCCATCTTCACGGCGCGGCTGCGCACGGCCACATTGTGTTCTTTGCTTCCCGTGAAGTATTGCAGCGCGGCGCCGTAGCTCTCCGACGCGAGCGCGCGCAGATCCACCTGTACGCCCTCAAGGCCAAATCGCACGCTGGCCTTGTTCTCGCCGCGGCCCAGCACCTCGGTAACGCGCGGGTGCTCGACGAAGCGGTGCAGCGCTGCGGGCGCGCCGGGACCAGTGGCCAGCAGATCGATATCGCCGATGGTCTCGCGTCCCCGGCGCAGGCTGCCGGCGGCGGTGATCGCCTCGATGCCGGGCGTTTCGGACAGGTAAGGGATCAGCTCGGCAACGGTGCGATGGCCGAAGCTCATCAGGAACCGGCCGGCGGTCTGGCGATACTGCGCGATCGAGCGCAACACCTTCTCTTCGAGCTTCGCGCCCATGCGCGGCAACTCGCGCAGCTTCTGCTCGCGGCAGATGCGTTCCAGATCGTCGACGGTACTGACGCGGTAATGCTCGAACAGGAGCGCGATGCTTTTCGGCCCGAGTCCCTGGATCTTCAGCAGCTCGAGCGCGGTGGGCGGGTATTTCGCCAGCAGCGTATCTCGTTTCTCGAACGAGCCGCGCTTACAGATCTCCTGCAGAACGGCGGCGATGCCTTTGCCGATGCCGGGGATGTCGGTGACCTTGCGCTCGGGATCGCGCAGGATATCGCCGATGCGCTCGGGGTGGCCCAGAATGACCGACGCGGCGTTGCGATAGCTGCGGATGCGAAAGCCGTCCTCGGCGGCGATCTCCATCAGATCGGCCGTCTCGGAAAGCATCCTTGCGATTTCGGCATTCTCCATGAACGAATCAGCGCTTCCCGGTTATTGTAGCCATCATGTGCGGCTCCACGTGCACGAGCACGTCGGCCACCCAGTCGAGCTTCTCGCGAATGCGCTCGCGTACCTGCGTGGCGATCTCGTGCGACTCGAAGACGGTCATGCCGGGATCGACTTCGAGGTGCAGGTCGACGTGATACTGCAGGCCGGTCTTGCGGGCGAAGCATTTCTCGATGCCCAGGGCGCCGGGGACGGAGAGCGCAGCCGCGCGGATCTCCGCCATGTGCTGCGCGTCGGGCATGGTGTCCATGAGCTGCGAGATGGTGTCGCGGACAACGCGCAGGCCGAGCACCATGACGAGGAGGCCCACCGCGAACCCGCCGAAGTGGTCGGCAATGGCGAAGCGCACCGGCCGCCACAGCGAGAACCCCAGAGCGACGAGCGCGGTGGTGGCCGACAGGACGTCGACGGAATCGTTAGAGGCATCGGCGACGAGTGCGGCGCTGCGGATCTTCAGGCCGTAATAGCGCTTGGCCAGAGCGCTGGACGCTTTCACGGCGATGGAGATGATGAGCGGCCAGATGGCCCAGAAGGCGGGCGCAATCTCATGAGCGCGCGCCGATTCGAGAGACCGCCAGGAGATGATAACGCCCGTCGCGGTAAGCATGGCGCCCACGGCAAGCGCGGTGAGAATTTCGAAGCGCCCGTGTCCGTAGGGGTGCTCCTTATCCGGCGGCCGCGCGGCGACGAAGAGGCCGAAGAGGACCAGGCCGGAAGCGAGGACGTCGCCGGCCGATTCGAATCCGTCGGACACCACCGCCGTGGAGTGGGCGCGCATGCCGACGGTGATTTTGAGCGCGGCGAGGGCGGCGCTGGCGAGCATACTGGCAACCTCGATGGCTCGCGCGGTCCGCTCACCGTTCCCCACAACAGAAAGAATATCAGTGCCGGGCCGGCTGGCATGGATTTTTCCATGGCGCTATGCTCGTGTAGGGCTCGAATGCCATTAACTCTGAAGAATCGGCAAGCGGACGATGTGGTTGTGATCGATCTGGCGGGCAGAATCGTGCTTGGCGACGGGTCGGGCGTTCTGCGCGACGCTCTGCGGGGATTAGGCGACAAGGGTCGCCGCAAAATCTTGCTGGATCTCGCCCAGGTCAGCTATATCGACAGCGCCGGTCTCGGCGAGCTGGTGGCCGCGTTCGTCACCCTCACCGGCAAAGGCGGCCGGCTGAAGCTGCTCAATCCGACGAAACGGGTGGCGCACGTCCTCGAGATCACGAAGCTGGATACTGTGTTCGAGGTGTATGCCGATGGCGCAAGCGCGCTCCGAAGTTTTGGCTCGGCGGCAGCAAGTGCCTGAGTTACTAATGTAGCTTCGCCTCCCCGTGGGGCAGACGATCGGGTTTTGTCGTCTGCCATGCCCGTCTGCCCCACGAACCTCACTATTGCGGCTGCGGGACGATCCGCAGGTAGGGTTTCACTGTCTTCCAGCCGCCCGGGTATTTCTGTCTGGCTTCTTCGTCCGAGACCGCCGGTACAATGATCACGTCTTCGCCCTGCTTCCAATTCACCGGAGTCGCCACCTTGTGGGCCGCCGTCAGTTGGATCGAATCCAGTACTCGCAGCACTTCGTCAAAATTGCGGCCGGTGCTCATCGGATAGGCGAGCATCAGCTTGATCTTCTTGTCGGGGCCGATCACGAACACCGTGCGGACCGTGGCGTTGGTAGCCGCAGTGCGGCCCTCCGAAGTGGTTCCCGCGTCGGCCGGCAGCATGTCATAGTGCTTCGCGATTTTCAGCTCCGGGTCGCCGATCATCGGATAATTCACCTTGTGGCCCTGAGTCTCTTCGATATCCGCCGCCCACTTTCCGTGACTCGTCACCGGGTCGACGCTCAGCCCGATCACCTTGCAGTTTCGCTTTGCGAATTCGGGCTGTAACCCGGCCATGTAGCCCAGTTCCGTGGTGCAGACAGGCGTGAAATCTTTGGGATGGGAAAACAGGATGGCCCAGCCATTGCCGATCCATTCGTGGAAGTTGATGGGGCCCTCGGTGGTCTGGGCGGTAAAGTCAGGTGCTTCGTCGTTGATACGCAGGCTCACGGTTTATCTCCGAAACTCTGAAATACGTTACGAACGCCCAGTTAGTATATCGTGAGGCAGAGCGCCGACGGCGCGGTGTACGCAACGGGCATACATGCAAAACTGAAGTTGTTATCCGATGCCAAAAATCAAAGCCGCCCGAGGCGGTAAAAAGACCGGGAAAGGGCTCACCACCTGGCGCGGGGCTATTCCCTGCCTGGTGGTGCTGGCGCTGGGAGCCCTGCTGCTCATGACGCTCATCTACTTTTCGTTCCAGGGGGGGCAGTGAGAGCCGGAGAGCGATCGCCTGCCGCCATGCGCACGGTGCGCATCGAGCCGAATTACCTGGTTACGGCCGAGGGGTCGGCGCTGATTGAGGTGGGCCATACGCGGGTGCTGTGCACGGCCTCCATCGAGGAGACGGTGCCGCCATTCCTGCGCAACAGCGGTAAAGGGTGGGTTACGGCCGAGTATGCCATGCTGCCGCGCGCCACGGTTTCGCGCACGCCGCGCGAAGTGACCAAAGGCCGGCCCTCCGGCCGCACGCACGAGATCCAGCGGCTGATCGGGCGCTCGCTGCGCGCCGTTGTGGACATGAACCGGCTGGGCGAGCGCAGCATCATGATCGACTGCGATGTGCTGCAGGCCGACGGCGGCACGCGAACAGCGTCCATCACGGGCGCATGGGTGGCGCTGGCCATCGCCGTGAACCGGCTCCTGAAATACGGCAAGCTGAAGACATCTCCGTTGCGCGATCAGGTGGCTGCGACGAGCGTGGGGATCGTCAACGGGGCCGCTTTGCTCGACCTCGATTACGAAGAGGACTCGCACGCGGAGGTGGACATGAACCTTATCATGACCGGCGCCGGCAAGTTCGTGGAGGTGCAGGCTACGGCGGAGAGGATGGCCTTCGACGACGCCCAGCTCGCGGACCTCCTGAGCCTTGCGCGCGCGGGCATTCGCGAGCTGATCGACATTCAGAAACAGGCAGTGGCCGCGGCGTGAAGCTTTACTGCGCCACTACCAACGCCGGAAAACTGCGCGAGTTTCAGGCGTCGCTGGCCGACCATTTCGAGGTTGAGACGGTGCCCGGGCTCGCCGGCATCACGCCACCGGAGGAAACCGGCGACACCTTTGAGGCCAACGCCGCGCTGAAAGCCGCATACTACTCGCGCTTCTGCGACGGCCCGCTGTTCGCCGACGATTCGGGGCTGGAGGTGGATGCGCTCGGCGGCGCGCCCGGCGTGATTTCGGCGCGCTTTGCCGGACCCGAGGCGACCGATGAGGACAACAACCGGCTGCTGCTCGAGCGGCTGCGCGGCATTCGCGATCGCACCGCGCGGTTCGTATGTGTCATTGCGCTCGCTCGCGGCGGCGAGCCGATGCAGACGTTCCGGGGCGAAGTGGAAGGCCGGATCATCGACCAGCCGCGTGGCGAGCACGGTTTCGGCTACGATCCGCTGTTCTACTACGAGCCCTTCGGCGGCACGTTCGGCGAGGCGCCGATCGAGGACAAGAAAAAAGTGAGCCACCGCGCACGCGCACTGGCCCGGATGAAGAACTGGCTGGAGCAGAAGAAGCGAGGCGGGCTTGCAGGCTGAAAGCCTGCTCTACTACTGATCGTGCAGCAACAGTAGAGTAGGCTTTTAGCCTGCGCATCGCTCACGCGACCACGCTGCGCTCCAGAGCGAGCCGGATGCAAAGGCCGGCGCCGTGGCCGGGCCGCGATTCCAACTGCAGTTCGCCGCCGAGAGTGCGCACCCGCCGCTTGATGCTTACCGGACCCAGCCGCAGCAGATCGAGCTCGTCGAGCGTGAACACGCCGCTGAAGGCGAAGCCCTCGCCATTGTCCTCCACCGCTATCTCGAGGCCGCCGTCTTTCTTGCGCGCCGATATGGTGACGCGCGTGGCGTTGGAGTGCTTCTGCACGTTGTAGAGCGCCTCGCGGACAATCTGCAGCAGCTCGAGCGAAACCTCCGGCTCGGCGGGCTCCAGAAACTCCGTGCTGACGAACGATGCCGAAATGCCGCTGTCTTTCTGGAACTGCTCCACCACGCGCCGCAGCGTGGCCGAAAGACTTCCGTCCACGTCCACCGGCCGCATGCTCCGCACGAAGGTGCGCAGGTCGTTCACCTGCGTCTTGCACAGATCCTGCAACTGCACCAGCTCGTCAATGGCCGCGCGCTGATCGCGCATGAACAGTTTTCGGATGATCTCCAGGCGCATCTGGAAACTGATGAAGCTCTGCAGCGGGCCGTCGTGGAAATCGGCGGCGATGCGCTGCCGTTCCGCCTCGCGCGCTTTCTCGGCGTCATACCGGTAAAGGACGCTCTGCTTGGCCGCGGTGGCCAGACGGTCGTCATACCAGGCCTTCTGCACCGCCAGCACGGCCGCCACGATTCCACCGCAAATCAGCACAGGCAGCAGGAGATTGGCCTGCAGGGGAGACTCCGCGTAGAGCAGGACCACGGAGGCTGCGGCCACCAGCACCACGCGCGACCACGTGTGCAGCATCACCGCGGCAATCAGCACCCACGCATAAAACACCGAGGTGACCCAGTAACTGCTCCCGGCGCCTCCCGACGCGTACAGGAAGAAGAACAGGAAATCGACGGCGAGGGCGACCAGCGGGTAGCCGATCTGCTCGAGACTTTTCCACCACAGCATCGCGCAGCCATAGGCCAGATAGAGCGCGAACAACACCGCCGGTTCGGTAACGGACCCGCTCGACCCGATCAGCGAGGTGATCAGGCAGCTCAGTCCGAGCAATACCCGTACCGTGGCCAGGAACCGTCGCCAGAGATGCGGCAGCATGCTGCTTATCTATCGGTAACATCATACTCGGCCATGATACGTTCCGGGCGGTTCCGCTGCTTTCCTCAGGCGTTTCACCAGGGCCTGTGGTAGGCTTGGTACTGATCCACGTTGTTCCAGGTTGTTTCCCGGGTATCGATGTACCCCGAATCCCGGGCCATTGCATCACTCCACCATGTGTTTCCTACCGGAAATAACATATGGGTACTGGAGCCTACAGCTATTGCGGGCGACGTTTGGAAATAAGATACTGGACGGGACTACAAATGGACTTCGACATTTCCGACATCCTCTTCATCGCTGTAGTGCTTTCGATTGCCATCGCCATTATCATCAACAACGGCGGGGGCGGCGGGAAGAGAGCGCCGGTACCGGTTCTTTGACGATTGGCGCCGCCAGGGTGCCACAAAGACCTGTTGCTCACGCGCTCGGCTCGGAAACATGCCTTCCGTAATTGTCGCGGGAGGCGGACTGGCGGGTCTGGCGGCTGCGGCGGCCCTGGGCAGCGGCGGCTACCACGTCGATCTTTTCGAGGTGCGGCCCTTTCTGGGCGGCCGGGCGGCATCGTACGACCTGAATGCCGGCGAGGGTCAACCGGAAACCATCGACAACTGCCAGCACATCCTGCTGCGATGCTGCGTCAATCTGCTCGATTTCTACGGGCGTCTGGGCGTCTCCGACGACATCCGCTTCCATACCGAATTCTTCTTCATCGAGCCCGGCGGCCGTACATCCACACTGCGCGCGGGCGTGTTCCCCGCCCCTCTCCATTTCACGGAAAGCTTTGCCCGGCTGCGGTTCCTGAGCCTTGCCGACAAGGTGGGCATTGCGCGGGCGCTGCTGGCCATCCGGCGCGAACGCGAGACCCGCGCCGACCTCGACAGCATCACCATGCTCGACTGGCTCCGGGAGAAGCGGCAGACGCCGCGGGCCATCAGCCGGTTCTGGGATCAGGTGCTGGTGAGCGCCATCAACGAGGAGCCCGGGCGCATGGCCGCAAGGCACGGCTTTCAGGTCTTCTGGCTGGGATTCCTGGCCCGCGCCGATTCTTATCAGATGGGCATTCCCGCCGTTCCCCTGGGCGAATTGTACACGTCGCGCGCGTGGGAGCAGATCGGCAACGTGACCCTGCACCAGCGCACGGCGGTGGAAAAGTTCGAGATAAGCGGTGGGCGCGTGGGTTGCGCGCGTGTTGCCGGCGCGCCGCGGAAGGCCGACTACTACATCTCCGCCGTGCCGTTCGAGCGCGTGCCGCCGCTGCTGGGCGACGCGGGTCCGGATGTCAGCGCATTCACACACTCGCCGATCACCGGCATTCATTTGTGGTTCGACCGCAGCATCACCGATCTGCCCCACGCGGCGCTGCTTGACCGGACCATCCAGTGGATGTTCAACAAGGGCGAGGGCCGGTACGTGCAGCTTGTGGTGAGCGCATCGCGGTCGCTTACCGAGATGCCGCGCCAGGACGTGATCGACCTTGCATTGCGCGAGCTGGCCGAGTTCTTTCCGCGTGCGCGGGAAGCCGTGCTGCTGCGCGCACACGTGGTGAAGGAGGTGCGGGCAACGTTTTCGGCGCAGCCAGGGACGGAGCATCTGCGGCCGGGAAGCCGAACCGGCATCGACGGCCTCTTCCTGGCAGGCGACTGGACGCGATCCGGCTGGCCGGCCACGATGGAAGGCGCGGTGCGCAGCGGCTATCTGGCAGCCGAAGCGGTGACCGCCGCGGCTGGCGATCCGAAGCGCTTCCTGCTGCCGGACATCGCGTAACGGCGCGGCAGGCTGCAGCGCGTGTAAGCAGTGGCGACCGCGCAGTCGATTTTCGGCAGTTTCGGTTCGATTGTCTTTATGCCGACAACTGCGACGCGAAAGGAGAAGCTACCAGTTTTATGGCCATGCGTCGGGCCGTCCAGGAGCGCAAGTATCCGGAGTCTGTCGATGCACCACAAAGGTCTGTGCACCGGCGGCGGGAGAGCCGAAGCCCTTCCTGCAGTCGACGGGGTCGGGCGCAAGTGATCTCAGAGAAAGGGCTGTTCAGAGAATAGCCTCGGGTCGAAAGCGAATTTGCCGCCACGCTGCCAGTGGAGATTGCTCCACGTATCGTGCGTCGGATTCAAGAGAACGTTGAAATCAACATCCGTGTGCGGAACGATTACCGATGGGACTCGCATTGCCACAGATCCCCTTCCATCGATCCAGTGTTTACCGAACGAGCGGGTCAGTCCGGGATCGTTGATGCGCCATCCTCCATCGAATACTTCCGGTTCGGTGGGAAGGTCAACCCATGACCAGACCAGATTGTCAGGGATCAGATCCGGATCGGTGTGGACAAGCACTTCGAGGCAGCACAAGGACACGGAACAGGCGCAGTAGAGCATCGGGGTGCGCGCAGGATTCCAGCGGCCCTCGGCGTTCAGGTTGTATTCAGACGGTGGTCGCGAATCGCGGTGAAGACGATATACGATCAACTGAACGTACCGAATTCAATGGCGATGAGAGCCCTGAGCACTTCGCGCATCTTCTCGACGTCGCCGGATTTGATGATCTGCTCCGGAGAGCGGCCGTCGAAAATTCGCCGGGGGCGGTTCATCCACGTCAGGGCTTTGCCGTCGTTACCAAAAACCTCAGCGGCGCGCGCGCGTAGGATCGAGGCAGAAGGATGCTCGAGCTGCATCTGCAGTTCTGCGGGGCCAGTCACAACAAGCGGACGCGCTCCCATACGCTTAATTATAGCGGGGACGCACCCCATTGATCCCGAGCTGGCAACGTGTACTACATCAGCATAGAATCGTCGCAGCCCCGCGAAGAATTCAGCACCGTGCTACCGCTCCCTTCACGGTCGCGGCTCGGAAACGCTGGCTGAGCCGCGACCGCGAGGGAGCGGTTTGGTTGCGGCTTCGCGCCACGCCCGCCCACACGTACTTTCACGGGCCAACGTCAGTGGCGCGGCTGACTGTGGCGGCGATTGTAAATCGCCCACGCAAGCACGGCCAGCAGCCCCATGGCGATAAGGATTTCCGGAATGTCCGGCGGTCGCATGACCACCCTCCCGTCTGGATTATAATTCCATTACCGCCTCTGTTGGAAGCCCTCAGTTTAAGAGCATGATCCGCGGCCTCGTTGACTTCGCGCTCAACAATCGTCTTCTGGTCGTTGCGGCGGCAATCCTGCTGCTCATCTGGGGAGCTGTCTCCTTCCACAACCTGCCCGTGGAAGCCTATCCCGACGTCGCCAACAACTACGTCCAGGTGATCACCCAGTGGCCGGGCCACGCTGCCGAAGAGGTGGAGCAACAGGTTACCATCCCCCTCGAAATCGTGATGAACGGCATCCCGCACCTGGAGCATCTGCGATCCACATCGCTGTTCGGCCTCTCCAGCCTGATGCTGATCTTCGACGATCGGTCGTCCGACGACTGGAACCGGCAGAAAGTTCTGGAGCGCCTGTCCGAGGTGACCCTTCCGGCCGGCCTGCAGCCGCAGATCGGATCGGACTACAGCCCGGTGGGTCAGATCTACTGGTACACGCTGCACAGCACGAACCCGAATTACGACCTGATGGAGCTGAAGTCGCTGGAGGACTGGACGCTCGAGAAGCAGTTCAAGTCCGTTCCCAACGTGGTGGATGTAGTGAGCTTTGGCGGCACGACGCGCGAGTATCAGGTGCGCGTCGATCCCGACAAGCTGATCGCCTACGGCCTGAACCTCGGGCAGGTGGAACAGCAAATCGCCAACAACAACGTGAACGCCGGGGGCAGCTTTGTCGAGGCGGGCATGCAGCAGGTGAACGTGCGTGCGGTAGGGCTGGTTAACGACGTTGAGGACATCGGCAAGACCGTCGTGAAAACCCAGAACGGCACGCCCATACGTGTACGCGACGTTGCCGACATCGCTCAGGGCCCGAGGATTCGCCTCGGCCAGATCGGCAAGGCCATCCATCGCGATGACGGCCGAATCATCGACAACGACGACGTGGTGGAAGGGATCGTGCTGCTGCGCAAGGGCGCGAATTCGGACGAGACACTGAACGCGATCCACGGCAAAGTCGACCAGCTCAACCGGCACATCCTGCCTCGGGGCGTGAAAATCGTGCCATTCCTCGACCGCAGCAACCTGGTCCGCTTCACCACGCACACGGTGCTGCATAACCTGGGTGAAGGCGTCGCTCTGGTAGCCATTATTCTGTTCCTGTTCCTGGGGAATCTGCGCGCGGCATTGATCGTGTCGCTCACCATTCCCTTCTCTCTTCTGTTCGCATCCATTTGTCTGGACCTGAAGAGCATTCCCGCCAATCTGCTCTCTCTGGGCGCGCTTGATTTCGGCATGGTGGTGGAAGGCACGGTAGTGATGGTCGAGAATATCGTCCGCCGCCTCGGCCATCAGAACGGCGAGTCCACGCCGCTCGCGCGCATCCGCTCGGCCGCGCATGAAGTGCAAAGGCCGGTGTTCTACGCGATTGCCATCATTATTACGGCTTACCTGCCCATCTTCACCCTGCAGCGGGTGGAAGGGCGGTTGTTCAAGCCCATGGCATGGACGGTGAGCTTCGCCCTGCTGGGCGCTCTGCTGTTCGCCATGCTGATCGCCCCGGTGCTTTCCAGCGTGATCTTCGGAAGAGTGGTTCGTGAGTGGCACAACCCGGTGATGGAGGCGATGACAAATGTCTACCGGGCGAGCGTCAGGCAGGCCATCCGCTGGCGCTGGGTAACGGTAGGCGTGTGTTTGGCCGCGGTGGGGATGTCCGCCGGCCTGAGTCTGAGCGGCATCATCGGGTCGGAGTTCCTGCCGCATCTGGATGAGGGCGCCATCTGGGCGCGCGCCACCCTTGCGCCCAGCACCGGCCCCACCGACGGAACAGCCATCATGAACCGGGCCCGCCTCATTTTCGCATCGTTTCCGGAAGTGACGCAGGTGGTGAGCCAGGTGGGCCGGCCCGACGACGGTACCGATACAACGGGCTTTTTCAACACCGAGTACTTCGTCGATCTGAAACCGAAGGACCAGTGGCGAAAGGTGTTCCGCCAGAACAAGGAAGAGCTGGTCTCCGCCATGGACCGCGAGGTGGAGAAGATCCCCGGCACGCTGTGGAATTTCTCGCAGCCCATCTCCGACAACATGGAAGAGGCGGTCAGCGGCGTGAAGGGCGAACTGGCCATCAAGATCTACGGCGACGACCTGCCCACGCTCGAGGCGACGGGCAACCAGATCGTCGACGTGCTGAAGACCGTGAACGGCATCGCCGACCTCGGACTCTTCCGCGTGATCGGTCAGCCCAATCTGAACTTCGTCGTGGATCGCGATGCAGCCGCGCGCTACGGCATCAACGTGGCCGATGTGCAGGACGCGATCGAGACGGCCGTCGGCGGCAAGGCCGTGACCGCGGTGCTGCAGGGCGAGAAGCGTTTCGATCTGGTGGTCCGCTATGAAGCGCCGTATCGCGACACCAGGGAAGCGATCGAGAACATTCGCCTGCTCGCGCCCACCGGTGAGCGCGTTTCGCTCGCGCAGCTCTGTAAAGTGCAGACTCTCGACGGCGCGTCGGAGATCTACCGCGAGGAGAATTCACGATACGTGGCCATCAAGTACAGCGTGCCGGTGCGCGATCTGGGCAGCACGGTGGAGGAAGCGATGCGCAAGGTGGATGCGCAGGTGAAGCTTCCGCAGGGCTATCGCATCGACTGGGCGGGCGAGTACGAAAGCGCGAAGCGGGCGTCGCGCCGGCTGATGCTGATCGTGCCCATCACTATGCTGGTGATCTGCATGATCCTGTTCACCATGTTCAAGTCGTTCAAGTGGGTGGCGCTGATTCTGGCCAACGTGGCGATGGCCCCGCTGGGCGGCCTGGTCGCGCTGCTCCTGACGGGCACGCACTTCAGCGTGTCCTCCGGCGTCGGCTTTCTGGCGCTGTTCGGCGTTTCCGTGCAGACCGGCGTGATCATGCTGGAGTACATCAACCAGTTGCGCACGCGCGGCGAGACCATCCTGACAGCCGCGGTGGAAGGCTCGGTACAGCGGCTCCGGCCGATCATGATGACCATGCTGGTGGCCAGCGTCGGGTTGCTGCCCGCCGCTCTTTCTCACGCTATTGGGTCGGATTCGCAGCGGCCGTTCGCTATCGTGATCGTGGGCGGTCTGGTTGCCGCGCTGATGCTGGGGATTTACCTGCTGCCGACGTTGTACGTCTGGGTGGCAAGAGACAATGACATCCTGCCCGAGCCCGAGACGGAAGTGGAAGAAGGATGAGTGACAGAATTGTAAACCTGCGAAGAAAGCACTCTCCGGCAAGAAACACTCTTCGCGCAGAGCCATCGTGAGAATGATGGCGAGCAACTTCCGAGTCCCCCATGATCCTCTCGGAATCGGTAAATGCCAGCCGACCTATCACAAGTAGTCCTTCCTACTCGCGGGTCTCGCGCCTTCGGCCAGGCTCTTGAGGTACTCCATGGGACACCAACACCTCAACCTATACTCCAGGGCCTCGCAGCACATTGATGGCAACCATCCGCCGGTCGGCATTGAAGGTAATCGCGTGCGCGAACATGCCGCCAAAGCTGAAGGTTTCCGGGGTTCTTTTTGTGTTGTTGTGAATATAGAGAAAACAATAAAGCTCGACCTCTCTCTAGGGCACGGGGATGCGGTAGAGGTTGCGGTGCACCGTTCCTCGCAAGAACGCATAAGTCGATTCACCTGGCGCGAAATAAGTAATGCCATTCATCACTCGGACGTCCTTTAGCGCCCGCACATCGGCTTCGGTCCTGACGCCCGAAAGCGGCAGCGATGGAATGACCCGGCGCGGCGGCAAAGGAATGGAGAATGTTTCGTAACCGGCCATACCTTGAAGCGCAATATCAAAAAACCGCCCATCCGGAGACCAGCTTGGGAAACACAGGTTATAGCAAACGCGTACGGGAGGTCCTCCGCGCGTGGAATATGCTACAACGCCGCGCGGTGTGTCTTCACCGGACACCGCCGTCTGGGCGATCACCCACTCCCCATCGGGCGAGACACTCTGGAACTGAACAACCGGAGTTGGAACGATCTTCTCGCGGCCTGTCCCATCTTCACTCATCCGGTAAATAAAGTTGGAGCCTGATTCGGCGCCCTGGAAGAAGACCTCACCAGCGGGTCCATAGATAGGGCGGCTGGCGGGAGTGGACACGATTTGATGCGGAGGAACTCGCCGGTCAAGCGAGGCCAACCAGAGGCTGGATTGGTTCCCGGCGTTTTGCGCCGCAAACACAACCCTCTTACCGTCCGGCGAGATATCGTAGTCTCTGATTTGAAAACCCACAAGTGCGGGCTCGTTGTGTCCGGTCTCGATGTCCGCAACCCACAGATCTTTAGACGGGGAAAGGGGCCGGCGTTTAAGCAGGAAGTACAATTTCCTGGCATCCGGAGAAAAGATGGCATGGGTGAGGTCATCGTCCAGGTTGGGAATGAAGCCATCGCCCTCCGAGGAAATCTGCCGATCGCCAGTTGTGTCATGAACCCAAACGGTGCTCTGAGTCAGGCCAGCGGAGGTCACGAAGGAACGCCCGTCGGGGGCCATGGCGATACCCCCCTCGGTAGTAGGCCCGGAGGTAATCTGTGCGGCTGACCCGTCGGGAAACCGCTGCCGCCAGACATGAAAACCGCCGCCGGCGTTCGCGCCGAAGTACATCCACTGTCCATCGGGTGACCAGGCGGCTGAAGTGCATTCTGCAGGCCGGGGTCCCACGGCTCTGCCTAAGGATCCGCCATCGAACGGGACGAGGCGGCAAGGGAGAAATGGGGCGCCACCGCCGCCATGTTCCACCAGCAACACCCATCCGTGGTCGGGCGAGAGATAGGAGCGATGAGCCATTCCGCCCTCATCGGGAGGCGTATAAACATCGCGGGACTCGGTGCGGCTCTCGCTGGCGGTGACGATGGCCATATGCCGGCCACGCTTGATCTCCGAGAACAGGAAGTGTTGCTTGTCCACCCAGGTGAGTCCGGATGCATTGGGGCGCAGCAATTTGGGTTGCCCGCCGAGCACCGGCACCACCCAGGTATCCCAGGTCACGTTCACCGTATACGCAAGCTGCGAAGCATCCGGAGAAAACACCGGAGCCTCCTTCTGAGTGTTGTCGTGTGTGAGCTGAACGGGCTCACCATCAGGCAGAAACTTGACGTAGATCTGTCCGGGTGAGTTTCCCGGCCCACGGATAAACGCCAGGATGCGACCGTCCGGCGAGAGCGCCGGCTGCGTGGCGGAATCGGCAAAATCGGTGAGCTGCACCCACTCGGCACTGCGCGCCACGCGTCCTTTTCTGGCGCGATAGAAAGTGACGCCACCAACCAACACGCCGGCGAGAGCCACAGCCCCCAGCACATACGCGACTGGCCGGCTCCGCCATCCCACTGGCGGCGTCGTCGCCGCGGACCCAGGGAGCGCACTAACATCACGCGACGATCCCGATTCCGTATCCCGCTTCAGGCGCTGGAGGTCAGTGCGGATTTCCGAAGCGTGCTGGTAGCGCAGGTTGCGATCTTTTTCGAGACACTTGTCGATGATGCGCTCTAATTCCGCTGGCACGCCGGGATTCAGGCGCACGGGAGGCACTGGAGCGCGGTTGAGAATGGATTCGAAAATGATCGCGGTACTTTCCCCGGGAAATGGCAGATTGCCCGTAGCCATTTCATAAAGCACCACGCCGAACGAGAATAAATCCGTGCGTGGGTCCAATGGTTTGGCGCCGACTTGCTCCGGCGACATGTACGATACGGTACCTGGCGCGCTCCCCGGACTGGTCAATTTGTCTTCGATCGTGGGGGGCGGTCGCGCCGTTGCGCCGGCATGATGGTCGAGGACAGGGCCTACGGTGGCTAATCCAAAATCGAGGATCTTGGCGTGATCGCGGGTGGTAATGAAAATGTTCGCCGGCTTGATGTCGCGGTGGACGATCCCCGCGCCGTGAGCCGCATCCAACCCGTCCGCGATTTCCATGGCTAACGGAAGTAGCGTCTCGATTTCCATGGGGCTCGTCCCGATGCGGTGCTTCAGCGTGGTTCCATCCAGGAACTCCATCACGATGAAGGAGCGGCCGTCGTGCTCGCCGATGTCGTGAATGGTGCAGATATTCGGATGATTCAAAGCGGAAGCGGCTCGGGCCTCGCGACGGAACCGACTCAAGGCCTCCGGGTCGCGAGCGAATTCGTCAGACAAAGACTTGAGGGCGACAAAGCGCTGGAGCCGGATGTCCTCGGCCTGGTAGACAACGCCCATTCCGCCGCCGCCCAGCTTCCCGACCATGCGGTAATGGGAGAACGTGGCGCCAGTCTGCAGATCACAGCTTTCGTTGTCACACTGCCGAGCGAAGGTGCGCGCGGCCACTTCCATCGCCGGACGCTCCAAAAACCTCCCGGCGGGCTGCTCTAACGCCAGCAAGGACCGAACTTCGCGCTCCAGCGCCTCGTCGCCTGCGCATGCGTGCCGAACAAGCGCGTCACGCTCTTCGGGCGGACAGTCCAGCGCCGACTGCAGTACATCGTCAACTTGCTTCCATCGTTCCGGGTCCATCAGGTTGGGCGAGCATCGGGATTCGCGCCCGTCAGTTCCCGGTAGAGCCAGGTCCTGGCCGCCCTCCAGTCGCGCTTTACGGTGACCGTTGATATTTTGAGCACCTCGGCGACATCTTCGACGCTGAGTCCGCCAAAGAAACGCATTTCGACCACCTGCACTTTGCGTGGATCGATCCGCGCCAAAGCGTTCATGGCAGCATCGAGAGCTATCAGATCCGTGTCTTCATCACCGCCCACGACCGCTGCCGCTTCGAGCGAGACGTGCTGCACGTCACCTCCGCGTTTCAGGTTATGGCGTCGCGCATGCTCAACCAGAATACGCCGCATCAATTGTCCCGAAACCGCGAAGAAATGGGCGCGATTCTGCCATTGCATGCGCTTATAGTCCACCAGGCGCGTGTAGGCTTCATTTACCAGTGCCGTTGTCTGGAGGCTGTGTCCGGGACGCTCCCGTTTCATGTAACTGCGCGCCAGGCGGTGGAGCTCCGTATAGACGATCGGCGTCAGCTTTTCCAGCGCGTCCTGGTCTCCGCCACGCCAGGCACGGAGCAGCGTGCTTACGTCGCCGGCAGCCGAATCGCCCGGTTGTTCCACCCTTTGCATGGCTTTACAGGGTAAATTATAGCGCCGCTATTCTCAGTGATCCGCAGCGAGCGCATTCTGCGCCTATTGAATTGGAGGCAAATGTGAAACACAATAACCTAAGGCGCGCGTTTATTGCCGCTATGCTGACGCTTGTCGCCGGCGCGGCATATGGTGAAAACAACTCGATCCCCGCTGCCCAGACGGTCTGGCAGCACGTCGGAAGGATTTACCTGAACCCCCACACCGGCGCCGCTGTGTACGTCGGCTACGTGGTCCACCTCAACGGAATTAGCAGCTCACTGTTCAGTGGGGCGCCGAGTGAGAGCACTGCTTACTTTACCTTCAGCACGGATGTCCTGTCGCTCACCCCTCTCCCGAACAATGGCGATATGGCTCTCAGTCTGGTTTCCGCCGGGACCTTCAGCGTGTACTACAACGCCAGCCCGCAGGGCGCCTGGGGCAACCCGGCCAGCTTCTCGCAGGGACGGTTAATCGCTACCTTTTCAAGAAAAGAGAGCCTGTTTCCGCAGATCGGGCCGATCGGTTTTCATGCTCTCTCAGAGACTTTGATGTCGAGTGAGAGGTTCGAATTCGGTGGGCAGACCTACGACTTGAGCGATATGGTCCCCCACGGCATCACTTTCGCGCAGTTTTTCAGCACCACGCCGATAACCGGAGCCGGAGTCGGAGCCTATACGTATGTATTCGCCGGCGTCGGTACCACGATCGCCGTCGGGCGCTCCTCCGGGCTTCGATAGCCGCCCCGGCCGATTCAGCTCCACGATCTCGAAATTGCCAGGCTTCGCGCCGGGGCTGAGACTCTTAATCACCGACACCGGACCGCTTGCGAGGAACGAATCGGCCTGCTGCGCGAGCACGATCTCGAGCAGCCGGGCTCGGCGTCCGGTCTTCTCGCAGGCAGTCATCGTCGACCCGGAACCGCCGAAAGCATCGAGCACCGTCGTGCCGGTCTGGTTCCGCGCCATGTGGTGGTTGACGACGCAGAAGAACGGCGCCGGCGCGTTGGGACTGCAGCGAGTGCTCGGGTTGAAGAGCTATGAGACCGCCTGGACGTGGCTGCACAAGTTGCGCCGCGCCATGGTCCGACCGAGGCGCGAGCTGCTTACTGGCAGAGTCGAGGTGGACGAATGCTATGTCGGCGGCCTGGAGGAAGGACTGCCTGGCCGCCTCAACCTGAAGAAAGCTCTGGTGGTTGTTGCTGCTCATGAGATCGGCGAAAGCGTGGTGGCCGGCGAGCATACATCCCATGCTGTCGCGATCGTCCAGGGCCTGGCCGATTCGGTGGCTGACGGAAATCTTCGTGAGAAGCTGCTGATGTCGCGGCCCGTGCGGGAATTGACAAATTCCAGATACAGCAGTTTCGGAACGTAGCAGGTTACAGGAAAAACCCGGGACGGTGCCTGCAAAAATCGACCAACCTCTGCTCGTGAAAAAGAACGCGGATCGAGCGAATTGATCCTTCTCGAACGCAACTCCGTCGGGATCGTCGGCACTCGGAAACAGTTTCATGCGAGGAAAGCGAGCACTCTCAGGTCATACGCAGCGACATTGTACGGGGCTACACGTTACCGCCTTTTCGCCTTCTCAATCTCGTGCTGCGCATGCGGGTCTACATTCAGTTCACCTGAGCCGTGGCGCGCCCGTACAAGGAGCAAACCGAGCACGAGCACGGCAGCGATGATTACGGTAATAACAATCCGCCTCATACCTGGCCCACTCCGCGGCGCGCGCATCGTTCGGGGTGCACGCGCCTGCTTCTCTCAGGGCATGCGCAGCTTCTCGCGCCACTCGGCTGCCTTCTCCGGCTTGCCCCACGCGCTGTAGAGTTCAAAGATCCTCTGACCGGCCTGTTCTATGACATTCCTCAGCCCGAACGGGATTTTCGCCCTCCTCGCCACCAGACCTTCATAGCCGGAGAGCAACAGCGGTTCGGCTTCCGGATACTTGCCCTGGCCGGACAACGCTGCCCCGAGCATGTTCTGACTGGCGAAACGCGCCCATCCATCGGGATTCTTCTTCTCCAGCCCGCTCAGGGATTCGCGGAGCAAAGGTTCGGCCTCCGCGTACTTCTGCTGCTTCAACAGAACACGGCCAAGAGAACCGAGCGTCCCCAGCGTGGCCGGATGGTCGGAGCCCAGCACCTGCCGGCGCGCTTCCAGCACTTTAGTGAAAAGCTCCTGCGCCTTCTGAAGATCGCGTTCCCGTTCATACAGGGCCGCCAGATCGTTCATGCTGAGGAGCGTGTCGGGATTCCGCTCGTCCAGAGTACGCCGCCTCCCACTTATGCTCTCCGCGTAAAGCGGTTCGGCCTGGTCGTACTTCCCCTCTTGCTGATAGAGCCCAGCCAGGTTGTTCGTGCTCAGCAGAGTGTCGGGATGGTCCGGGCCCAGTTTGCGTTTCTGTATCTCACGCACCTTGACATACAACGGTTCTGCCTCGCTGTACTTCCCCTGGATCACATAAGTCACCGCCAGGTTATTCATGGTTAGCAGTGCATCCGGGTGGGACTCGCCAAGGATTCGGCGCCGCACTTCGAGAACCCTGCTCAGTAACGGCTCCGCATCCGCATACTTGCCTTCGCTCAGAAACACGAGCGCCAGGTTGTTCATGATGCCCAGGGTCGCCTGATGCTCGTCGCCCAGCAGGCGGCGCTGTATCCCGAGCACCCTCGTGTAGAGCGGTTCTGCTTCCGCAAATCTGTTTTCCACCCAGTAGACTCCGGCTAATTCATTCATGGCGGTCAGAGTCGCGGGGTGCTCCTCGCCCAGCGTTCTGCGGCCGATTGCCAGCGCCCGGGCGAGCAGTTCCTCAGCCCTCGGGTAGTTGCCGTCGAGGCGGTACAGCAGGCCAAGGCTGTTCATTGTGTCGACCGTGTCCGGATGTTCCTCGCCAAGCACGCGCCGGCGAACCTCCAGAGTCTGCGCGCAGAGTTTTTCAGCCTCCTTGTATTTGCCTTCGGACCGGTAGACGAGGGCCAGCAGGTCCATGCTTGCAAGCGTGCCGGGGTGCTCCTCGCCGAGCACCTCCCGGCGCAGATTCATGGCTTTGCTCAACAGCGTTTTCGCCTGGGGATACTTGCCCAGATTCTCCTCAATTTGCGCCAGATTGATCGTGGTGGACAGAGTGTCCGGATCCTTCTCCCCGAGAAGGCGGCGCTGGGTCTCGAGCGTGCTTGCGGCAAGCGCCTCCGCCTGGGTGTACTTCCCTTCCGAACGGTAGACGGACGCGAGGCTGTTCATGCTCGCCAGCGTCTCCTTATGCTGGTCGCCGAGAACACGACGCTGAACAGCCAGGATATTCGCGCGCAGGGCCTCGGCCTGCGGATATTTGCCCTGCTCCTGAAGGACATTGGCCAGCCAGTTCAGGCTCTCGAGCGTGTCTTTGTGTTGTTCGCCCAGCAGTCGCCGGCGGATGTCCACAGCGCGCTCCAGCTCGCGCTGCGCTTCTGCCAGCGACCCGAGATCCAGATACGTGGAGCCCATGGTCTGGCGGATAGAAGCTTCCACCAGCGGCTGTGACGGAAACCTGCCTTCAATGTGCTTCGCCGCCCGATCGAGCGCCGTTCGAACCGTGAGGTCGCGATCCGGCCTGGCGCCAGGAGCGGCCTGTGTGCTGGCGCCGGCTTGCGCGAGCAGATCGTTTCGGAGAAAGTCGTTCACTGCGATTGCGGTGGAGGATTCGGTGTCGGCGCGCTGGCTTTCGGCGAGCGCGCGGTTCCGTTCTTCCAGCGCTTGAGCTTTGGCGGCGGAGGCTGCTCTTTCGGCGCTTAACGCAAGGTCGCGCTCGCTGGCGGCGGTGTGCTCCGCCGACACGGCACGATCTCGTTCCCGAGCGGCGCGGGCGGCCTGCCAGGTGCTCGCCACGATGCCCGCGGCAAGCACTACAAAAACTGCCGCTACGCCGGTCACCAACGCTTTGTGCCGCCGCGCGAACTTCTTCAGCTGATACGCCGTGCTCGCCGGGTGCGCCAGGATTGGCTCGTCCTGAAGGTATCGCCGAATGTCGGCGGCCAACTCCGCGGCTGAATCGTAGCGCCGTTCCTTATCCTTCTCCAATGCTTTGGCAGCGATCGTTTCCATATCGCCGCGGTACCTGCGATCCACGCTGCTCAAAGGGGCCGGGTCTTCTTCCCGAATCGTCTGCACGGCTTCGTGCAGACGGGCGCTGATGGGATAAGGGAGCCGCCTCGCCAGCAGCTCATACAGGATCACTCCCAGCGCATAGACGTCGCTTCGGACATCCAGCTCCGACGGATCGCCCAGCACCTGTTCCGGGCTCATGTAGGCGAGCGTCCCCACCAGTTGGCCCAGGTCCGTCTGGCGCGTGGCGTAGGCATCGCAGTCAGTCGCGCGGGCCACGCCGAAATCCAGAATCTTCGGCTGCCCGGACTCGTCCACCAGGATGTTGCCTGGTTTGAGATCGCGGTGAATGATCCCCTGCTGGTGCGCGTGATGCACGGCTTCGCAGATCTCCAGTATGAGCCGCAGCCGTTCCCGCAGATCGAGGCCGTGCGTTGCAGCGTATTCACGCAGGGACTCGCCGCGGATGAACTCCATGGCGAAGTATGGCTGCGGCTCCGGACCCGATTCGTCGACGCCGGCTTCGTAAATCTGCGCGATCCCGGGATGATGCAACCGGCCGAGCGCCCATGATTCCCGATCGAAGCGCCTCCGCAGCTCCTCGCCGGCGAAGCCGGGTCTGAGGAGCTTGAGAGCGACGATTCTTCGCGGACGCTCCTGCTCGGCTTCATAGACGACGCCCATGCCGCCTTCGCCAAGCAGCCGGAGAATCCGGTAGCGGCCAATCCAGACGGGCAGCCCACGCAGCGCGTCGGCCCGATCTGCATCACTCTTTTGCTTACTCGCGAGGGCGTGGGCGGCTGCCTCCATCGCTCCGTTATCGAGAAAGCTCCCGGCTTCCTCCTGGGCGGCCAGGAGGGATCGAACCTCTGCTTCCAGCGCAGCATCGTCCCTGCACGCCTGCCGCAGGAATGCGGCGCGTCGAACCGGCGGCTGCTGCAAAGCCGCTTGCAGCAGGCGATCCACTTCCTGCCATTGCTCGGGACTCATGGTCAACTCCGGCTGACGCTGTCGCTCGCTCCTGCCATTTCGCGGTAGAGCCACGCTTTGGCGGTGTTCCAGTCGCGCATCACGGTGATGGGCGAGACTCCGAGCACCTCCGCGGACTCCTCGACGCTGAGCCCGCCGAAGAAGCGCATCTCGACTACCTGCACTTTGCGTGGATCCAGCCGTGCCAGCGCGTTCATTGCGTCGTCCAGCGCGACCAGGTCCGTTGCCCGATCGCCGTCCACGAAGCTCGCCTCGTCCAGCGAGACATGCTGCGCGCCGCCGCCGCGTTTCACGTTATGACGGCGCGCGTGCTCCACCAGAATACGCCTCATCAGCTGGGCGGAAACCGCGAAAAAGTGCGCGCGATTCTGCCACTGCATGCGTTTGTAGCCGACCAGGCGTACGTATGCCTCGTTGACAAGCGCGGTGGTCTGCAGGCTGTGACCGGGGCGCTCGCGTTTCATGTGGCGGCCCGCCAGCCGGTGGAGCTCCTCGTAAACGATGGGGGTCAGCTTGTCGAGCGCGCTTTGATCTCCCCCGCTCCAGGCGTGAAGGAGCGCGCTCACGTCGGCTTCCGGCAGTTCCCCCGGCCGCATTGCCTATCCGGTAGATTATAGCCCGACCCGTGGTGATAGTTTCAGCGCGCCGTTTGCGCCTACCCTGATGTGCCCGTTCGGAGGATGAGCGGAAGGCACGGTCCTATCAGGAGGTGGATCTATGAAACGAAACAGCGTTCGGTGCAGAGTGCGCCTGGCGGCAATCTTCTGCACCGCGATTACCGGAACGATCCTTTGTATTACGCCCTCGTGGGCTCAGCAGCCCTCACCGGCTGCGGCAGAGGGAACAAATATACCGCGCCTGGTGCAGTTCAGCGGCGTGTTGAAAAACATAGGGGGCCGCCAGGCGGCAGGGTTGACCTTTGCGCTCTATAAGGACCAGCAGGGCGGCGCCCCTGTCTGGATGGAAACGCAGAATGTGACGCTCGATGAGAACGGCCGGTACACCGTGCAGCTTGGCGCAACCACAAGCGTGGGGTTGCCGGTGGATGTGTTCACTTCCGGCGAGGCGCGCTGGCTGGGCATTCAGCCCGATGGACAACCGGAGCAACCGCGAGTGCTGTTGGTGAGCGTACCCTGCGCGATGAAAGCAGCGGACGCGGAGACGGTAGGCGGACTGCCGCCATCGGCATTCATGCTGGCGACAACCGCAGCGCCGCGGACCGACGCGAAATCGGACCTGGCCATCGAGACCGGCTCCGCTGGCCTGGCCTCGGTGGGCGGAACCGGTACGCTCGACTTCATTCCGCTGTGGACGCCCAACGGCAGCACGCTGGGTAATTCCATCCTGTTCCAGAGCGCCGCCTCCGATATCGGCGTCGGCATACAGACTCCCGGGGCGAAACTGGACGTCAATGGGAGCGCCAAGGTACGGGGCTCATTACTTTTGCCCGCAACAAGCGCTGCCACTGCAAGCGCGGGAGCTGACTCAGAGCCGCTGAACCTGGATGCGTCGGCCTTCAACAGCGGAACCACTGCCGCGGTGGATCAGACTTTCCGGTGGCAGGCGGAGCCGACAGGCAACAACACCGCTTCGCCGTCGGCGACACTGAATCTGCTGTTCGGCTCGGGTACGAACGCTCCTGCCGAAACAGGATTCAGGATCAGCAACAAAGGCCTGCTGAGCTTTGCCGCGTTCCAGACGTTTCCCGGCGGCACAATTACCGGAAGTGAAACCATCAATGGCAACCTTCAGGCTCAGTCAGGATCCTTCACGAGCAGCAATAGTGGCGACATTCTCATTGTGCAGAATCAGAACACCAGCGGCGGTATCGGCATTGTCGGCACTGCCGCCGGCACCGGCGGCGTCGGTATGGAAGGCAACGCCCTCGGCACAGGCGGCGCCGGAGTGCAGGGTAGCGCCAGCGCGGCCAACGGCATCGGCGTGCGGGGCAAGGGCGCTACCGGGGTGACAGGAACCGGTGCGTTCCCGTCCAGCATTGGCGTGCAGGGCATTGGCGGCAGCAGTAGCACGAGTTTCGGCGTGATCGGCACGAGCGGCGGCGTTGGCGTGTCCGGCACTGGCAACACAACTGCAGGCAGCAACGGCATCGGCGTGACGGGGCTTGGCGCCGCCTTCGGCGTGTCCGGATCCGGCGGCAACAATGGCACCGGAGTCCAGGGGAAAGGCTCCATCGGCGTGTCCGGCACCGGAATTGGGCTGGGAATCATAGGAAGCGCTACCGGCTCCTTCAGCCAGGGTGCGGTCGGAGAAGCCCAGCACCAGGGAGTCGTCGGCCTGGCCGTGGCTCCGAGTGGCAATCACCAGGGCGTGTTCGCTCAGGCTGTGAGTCCAACCGGTACAGGAACGCTCTCAGTTGCGGTCGCTGAGAGCAAGACGGGGCAGAGCCTTATTGGATGCTGCGCGGTGGGAGTCTGGGGCGACACGAACCAGGCCACGTCCGGCGCTGCGGGCCTGGTGGGAACGGCTGACGACGCTCAGGCGCTGTTTCTCCAGAACAACAGCACCACTCATCTCACCGCCAATATCAACAACGTCGAAAACACCCAGCACGGCGTGAAGATGGTGAACATCCAGGGCGCCTTCGGCTCCTGCTCCGCGGACAGCGATGGCGACCTGGATTGTACGGGCGACGTGGAAGCGCCCGTCGTCTCCACAAACACAATCGGAAAGATTATCGCCAACGAGCCGATCACTATTTTCGGCCCTGTCGATATTATTGGCAACCTCAGCAAGAGCAGCGGCTCATTCAAGATCGATCATCCACTCGATCCGGCGAACAAGTATCTC
Organism: uncultured Acidobacteriota bacterium; assembly: GCA_963780655.1. Classification (GTDB taxonomy): domain Bacteria; phylum Acidobacteriota; class Terriglobia; order Bryobacterales; family Bryobacteraceae; genus CAWACP01. The sequence continues at coordinate 697,443 of CAWACP010000006.1, forward strand.
TACCATTCCTTTGTGGAATCGCCCGACATGATGAACATCTACAACGGCCTCGTGACACTTGATGCCCACGGCGCCGCCACCGTGCAGCTGCCGGATTATTTCGAGGCGCTGAACGGGGAGTTTCGCTATCAATTGACGTCGGTCGGCAGTTCGCAGCCGGGCTTGTACGTGGCCGAGGAGGTCTCCGGAAACAGTTTCGAAATCGCCGGAGGCAACCCGGGAGGGAGAGTTTCCTGGCAGGTTACCGGCATCCGGCACGATGCCTACGCCAATGCACATCGCATCCCGACGGAGGTGGAGAAGCCGGCCGGGGAACGCGGGAAATATCTGAATCCCGAGCTTTTCGGGGCGTCACCAGAGCAGGCGATCTTCCGGCAGCATCCGGGAGCGGCCTCCGGAACACCCAGCCCGCGCCAGACCGATCAGACGAAGTAAACGGCACGCGGGAACACGGGGGCGGGGGACGATTGCCTCGTGTGAGGACCGCCCCCCCAAGACCGCGTCGCGAACGGACTCAGCAATACGGCTGCAAAGCTGTCACTTCGGTAATTTCGTTTGTGCTCGGGCTCGCACCCTGGATATGTGGAGTTTCTCGCAGCCCATCTCCGACAACATGGAAGAAGCGGTCAGGGCATGAAGGGCGAGCTGGCAATCAGGAGTAACGGCGACGACCTGGCCACGCTGAAGGCGAAGGAAACCCGAAGCCGGATCGAGTGGGGCTGTTCAAGCCTTAAGGATGGGAAAACGACGCCCCTGTTGTTGGCCCGGATGCGCCCACCGCTAATTGCAGGATGGCGTCAGCCTCGCCGCGCTGCCTCTATGGCGGCGACGTCGATCTTCGTCATCGTCATCATCGCATCGAAGGCGCGCTTCGCCTCACTGCCCCCAACCGAAAGCGCATCGGTCAACGCGCGCGGCGTGATCTGCCAGGATAGGCCCCACCGGTCCCTGCACCATCCGCACTGGCTTTCCGCGCCACCATTGCCGACGATCGCGTTCCAGTAACGGTCGGTCTCTTCCTGATTGTCCGTCGCGATCTGGAAGGAAAAGGCCTCGCTGTGCCTGAACGCCGGCCCGCCGTTGAGACCCAGACAGGGAATGCCCAGGACGGTGAACTCCACCGTCAGCACATCGCCTTTCCTGCCGCCCGGATAATCACCGGGAGCCCCGTGAACAGCGGTTACTTTGCTATCCGGAAAGGTGGCAGCGTAGAAGCGCGCCGCCTCCTGCGCGTCCTTGTCGAACCAGAGGCAGATCGTGTTCTTTGGCTTCATGTTCGTACTTTCCTTGTGCTCGATCAGGGCGAACGCCGGTCGCGCCGGTCCTCCCCTTCTGAATCATTATCGCTGAGAGGGAGGGACATCGAGATCCGAAGCTATGGCAGGCCAATTCGATTACCGAATGTCAGCGGGGGTATCTTTGGACCGCAAAACTCAACACCGCGCTCTTTGGCCACTGCGCATCGCCGATGGTCATTCTGGTTGATCGTGAATCCACGATACCCATCGCGGCCAGGGGAATGCGGATGTCGTAATCCCGCCCCGCCACCGTGAGTAGTGGGTTCGCATCCAAACCGGCCGTCGCAGAGAAGACTTCGTGATCCTTGCGCTCCAGGCGAATCATATAGGCCGCGAAGGCGCGATGACTGTTCGCTCTGCCGTTATGATCGAAGGTCGCCTGGTCGCCAACGTTGACCGCGTCCAACAACACGAATTCTCCGGCGTCGGATGTGTCGATCCTGAGGACCGGCCAGCCGCCGGGCGGCTTTTCGATGGTACTTCCCGGCGCTGGCAGCACGTCGATCGACTCAAACCGGATATACAGATAAGACTCGTCGAACACCGCCTTCATCTGCCATCCGGCGCGAGCCGCCTCGCTGGGATCCATGCCCGGCGCCACCAGGTCCCAGGGCGATCCAGCGCGTACGAACGCGCCAGGGTCGGGAGGGACCAACGCGTACACCGAACTCAGGTTGGGCGCGGTATCTCTGAACACCTGGTCCTGTATTTTCCACTCGCCGCCCTCTTTGCGGAACATGAAGGTGACCCAGGAGTCCGAGTCGCGCTGTGCGAGAAGCACGGCCTCGTCGCCGCGAACGAATGTCCTGATTACGCGATACTGAGCTTCCGGCCGAGCCTTGACATAGGGCCGCAGTCCCTCCATTTCGCTCGACTTCTCGTGCGTAAAGACGGCGGCTATCGAGTTGAAGTCGCCCGTTTGCTCGCCGTGCTCCATTTGTCTGAGCACCGCCTCCACTTTGCTTTCGTCGGACTGCGCCCGGCAGGACGTGAGAAGCAGGAGGACAATGACAAGAACCCGCACGCTTGTCTATCGGCTGAACGGCCGCGCGGCGTTACGCGGGTCATCCGAGCCGGGCTGCTCGCACGATCAGAAACAAACCTGTCGCGGCGGCGACGCCCCCGGCCAGGCGCGCGACGCGCTCACCGGCGGGCGCCAGACGTTCGACGGTGATGGCTAACGCCACCCGAGCCATCGCGCGAAGGTCCATGACCCCGATGACCAGGAGAGTCGCCATCAGACCGGCACAGCACTGCTGCAGTGGAGTCCAAGGCGCACACCGTGACGCCAGGCAGTGCCGGCGTCGGCCCGCAACGTGCGGCTGCTCCCCAGTGTGTCCCGGCAACAGGCGAGGTGATGCGCCTTCCACGGGGTGAACTGGAGAGCGCCGGCGATCAGGACCACCACACCGGCGGCGGCCGGCACGGCGCGCGCCAGCTCCGGCAGCCGGATCTCGGCTGCGGCCAGCGCAACCCCCAGAGGCCACGCGGCTATTCCGACGACGGTCCAAACGAAGAAGTACCCCGCGCCCACCAGCGCAGTCAGCCGGCCGAGACGCGCCTCGCCTTTCCCGCCGACCGCCTGGCGGTAGCGCCACAGCATTGGCGCGAGCGATGGCAGCATCATCGCGACCATCATCACGTCCCACATGGCCAGGAACGAGCCGGCGGCGCCCGGCCACGTCTGTCCGGGCATCGGCATCCACGTCATCGACATCGTCCAGCCGCCCGGCATCGGCATTCCTCCCGTCGCCGACATGGACGCACACCAGACGATGGTCACCGCGGCGCTGGCGGCGAAGAGCAGCGCGGAGACGCCGAGGAAGGCTTGCTGCGAAGATCGTTCGGAAATCATGTGTCGTGATCTCCCGGTTGAACTTCGAAAATCCCCGCTTGCGCCTCCGCCTCCAAAATCTCCCCCACTGAAATGGGGGTCGTGACTGGGCGCCGGCGCGGCTGCCGGTATGGACTGGGGCGACAGCATTCCGACCGCGGTGACCCCGGCGTTCATCCAGGTCTTGTGCTTTGCCGATAAGCGCTCGGCGGTGAAGCCGTGGCGAACTCCAGCCGGTCCGCGCGACAGCCAGCGCCGGACCAGCAGCGCAACACCGATCAACAATGCCCCCAGCAGCAGCGGGTCCCAGGTATGTCGCGGCCAGCCGAGGTAAGGCTTATTGGTGACCAGCGTGAGGATGGCGGTGATCCCGCCCACGGCGATGACGAAGCGGTCCTTTCGGCGAATGCCGCGCACGAGTACGATGGGCGGCAGGCACCAGATGAGCACCCAGGTGGCCCAGTAGAACGGTCTCGCGAATTCAGCGGCGGCCGGAGCGCCACCCCACCACTGTCCGGGCGTCTTCAACGACGAAAGCTGGAGGTTGATGGCCACATAGATGCCGAGCCACAGGAGCGCTTCGACAAACGAGTGGCGCGAGCGGACCGCGGCCACGCCGGTCAGCCCGGTTGCATAGAACGCAGCAACCAGCAGATGCTGCGCAGAATGGGACGAAGTCCAGTAGCCCGGCAGAAACATGACGAAGATCATCGCGGCGACAAATGCATACCAGAGTCCGAAGCGATGCCAGATCCAGAGCGAAAACACGGCGCCCGCGGCGGGAACCAGGAATTCGATTCCGTGCGGCTTCGGCGCATAAGAGCTGGCGCTGAAGAGAGCGAACTGCATCCCCAGGCAAAGACAACTAACCGAGCAGACGGTGAACGCTTCCTCGATCCCATATCGATACAGCCGCGCCTCGGAAACGGCGAATTCGGCCGCCGCATAGGAGACGGCGGCGAAGATCAGCAGGAAAACGCCAGCGCTTTGCTCCGATGGTTGAAAAACCACGAAGAACAGTCCGAGGGCGGCGACCAGGATGACCAGCGTAAAGAGGAACAGTACCAGCCGCAGAAAAACATTCGTGGTGCGCAGATCGGATACGCTTTCCTTCTCCATCCGCTGGCACTGCGCTGCCGTGAGCAAGCCGTCGTCGGCCCAGTCCTTCACGAGATTGCGGGCGCGCATAGCTTCTTCGCTCGCTCGGCTGTAGAGTCTCACGCCTGCCTCCCGAAGCGGCGCGCGATCAGGACCAGCGCGATAAGCATGGCGACGCCGGTAACGACGAAATAGCTCAGGATAGCGGTGTCGTCGGTCATCTCGCGGACGAGGATCGAGCTGACGCCCACGTAGCCGTAGACCGCGGCATAAGCAACGAAGACAAACTGGCGGCGCTTCAAACCCCAGACCAGCGCAGCGCCGCAGACCATCAGGAGGGCGATAAGCCATCCGCCGTAGCTCTGATCGAAGACCCCGGAGAGCAATGCCCAAAACAGAACGTTGGCCACGATGTTCAGATAGGTTCCGAAGAAATGCGGCTTCAGGCGGCGGTGCTGAAGTACTGCGCCGGCGGCGCCCACGATCAGGCAGTAGAGAAGAGCATAACGGCGGTACGTGGCGTCCTGATGTGACGGCCAGCGCGATATGGTGAGCCCGAACCATCCGGCCAGAGAGGACAAAGCGAGCGACAACACCAGGCGATTGTCGAAACGATAAGCGAGGAAGAAGAAGAGGCCGGCGGTGGCCAGCAGAAAGAGATCCCATTGTCCCGCGAGCACGTGAAAACGGCTCTCGAGCCACGCGAGTTCCACCGACCAGGTGAGGCCGCCGAGGTAAAGAGCGTAGTCAAAGATCGGAGTCGGCGAAGGCGTTTCCGCGGGAGACCAGGCGGGCGCGCGGGAAAAGCAGTACCAGAAACAGGCGGCGAGGAGCACGGAGAGGGCGCCCAGGACAAGCACGTCGCCGAGTTGCCGCGACCAGGCGCTGACCGTCCAGCCGAGTCCCGCAACGAACGCCAGCACGCCCGCGTAGAGGAGAAGGTTCAGCTCGAGAAAGAGCGAGAAGGGTTCTCCACTCGCGAGGCCTGCGAGCATGGCCTGCTGCTCCGGCGAAATGACGCCCTGCTCCTTCCATTGCTCCAGGCGGGTGCGGATGGTCATCGGGATCCGAGTGTACTCATCGTACATTCATCAGGCGCGCCGCGCTGGAACCGGTGGCGCACGCTTCAGAAGCTCGCACCGGCACGCTCATCTGAGACCACTGTCTATCAGGAGGTTACGCGCAGGCGAAAACGCCTGCTCCACAATTCACTGCAGCCTTTGTGGAGCAGGCCTTCGGCCTGCAGTATGGTTCGTTTTGGTTGTGATGACCGGCTCGGCGCGGTAAAGCTGGGCGCCGTGCTTCGCCACCGACCACAACAGCGCAAACAGCATGCACGCGGCGCCGATCACGCCGCCGACATCGAACAGCAGAAACCGGTTTCCGGCGATGGTCACCACGGGGCGGTAAATAGCCGTTATGCTGCCCGCGATCAGGAGCAGGCGCAGCTCGGTGGGCCCGAATGCCGCAAATGACAGGTGGAACTTCCCAAGCGAGTAAGTGGCAAGATAAGCCTCAATGCTCAGCAGAAGCCATGCGGCCACGATTACCACGGCGACTCGCTCAGACATGTAACCGGAAACGGCCAGTCCACCGAAGATGAACAGGCTGCCGCAGGCGTCCAGAATGTGGTCGATATAGTAGCCATAGCGGGGCCGCTGGCAGTTGCGCACCCGCGCCAGAGTACCGTCCAGGCTGTCGCCAAACCAGTTCAAAACGAAAAAGATACAAGCAAGAATGAAACCGCTGAATGAGCTTCTCGCCCAGCAGTAAGAAGCGCCCACGCCGACAAGCGAGGCGAAGCCGAGCGCCGTCAGCCGGTCGGAATTGACCCACGCCGGCAATCGCCGCGCGATCCAGATCAGCAGCTTCTTCTCAGCTGCGGCGAGAAAGCTGCCATGCTCCCGGTCGGCTTGTGTGAGAGTTCGTGTGTCCGCCATAGCAATCTTAACGTTTATTAATCGAAGTGTAACATGGTTAGCTCCGCCCTCATGTTTTGCGATACAGCACCGATTTGTGGATCAGGACTGCCCGATCTGACGTATGTTGAAGAGCGTCTGGAAAATCCTGGCCCCGTTCCGCCGCGATTACGCGCGCTACCTCGTCGGGGTAGTCGTCCGCCAGGCGCTGCTGGTCGCGGGCGGGTACTCGCTGGTGTGGATCCTGCGCGCTTATACGGCTCATACGGCGATACCCGTCTGGGGATTCATTGCCGCGCTTCTCGTATTCGATGCCGGCCTGCTCCGGCTGGACCTCGGAATGAACACGCTGTTCGCGGAACGCGTGAGCTATCCGCTGTTCGGACATCTGCGCTCGCGCGCGCTGTCGAAGATGTTCGAGATGCCGCTGGAATGGCACATTCGCAAAGATTCCGGCGTGCTGGCGGGCCACGTCAATAACGGGGTCGGCAAGGTGGTGCAGACGGCCGAGGGACTCAGCCGCGAGCTTGCGCCCGCGATGATCCGGACCGGGCTCAGTTTGATTCCCCTGCTCTGGTTCAGCCCGCTTACCACTCCATTCGTGCTGGCCGCGCTCGCCGTTTTTCTGTGGCAGACGCGCAATGAGAATATCGCCCGGCGGCCGTACCGTAGGTCGCGTTATGAGAACTACGCGCGCGACCACGGCCTGTTCACGGAATGCATGCAGTACATCCAGCCTGTAGTGCAGTTCGGGCAGACCGGCTGCGTGATGGAGAAGTACGGCGCGGTGCAGCGCGAGATCATCGACGAGGGCATCGCTGAAGTGCACCTGGGCAACCGCTATGCGTGGAAGCGAAACATGCTGCTCTCGGTGACGAAGCGCCTTTGTCAGGGACTCTGGCTTTGGCAGTTCAGCGCCGGCCGGCTGGACATCGGTCTGGTGATGTACCTGAACATGCTCACCGAGGAGTTGCTCAATTCGTTCTGGAGCTACGCGGCCCTCATCGAGCGCGTTTACGAAGGCGTGGAACCGACCAGCATCCTGATAAAGATGCTCGACGAGAAACCGGCGATCGCCGATGATGCGGACACGCGGCCAGTCGCCACCGGAGCCGGCGTGAGCGTCGCACTCGACCGCGTCAGCTTCACCTACACTCGGGGCGAGAAGGTGCTGAACGACTTCAGCCTGTCGATCGAGCCGGGAACGGTGGTGGGTGTTGTCGGCCGCTCCGGGGTTGGCAAGACCACAATGCAGCATCTGATGTCCCGCCTGCTGGATGCTCAGAACGGGCGGATCTCGATCTGCGGCGAAGACATCCGCCACTGGCCGCTCGAACAGCTCCGAGGCCTTTTCAGCACTGTGTCACAGAACGGGGGCGTTTTCTTTTCGAACACCACCATCCTCAACACGATCCGCTTCGCGCGGCCCGGCGCGCCCTGGCAGGAAGTGGTGGATGTGGCGAAAGCGGTCTGCATTCACGACGACATCATGCGCATGCCCAATAATTACGACACGCGCATCGGACGAGGCGGCCTGACGTTGTCAAAAGGCCAGCAGCAAAGGATCGCGCTGGCGCAGGCCCTGCTTGCGCTCGACGAGCGCCGCAAGGTGGTCATCCTCGACGAGTTCACCAGCGCGCTCGATTCCGAGACCGAGGAGCGCGTGCTGCGCAACGTTCTGCCGCGGCTCGAGGGCCGAACCGTTATCCTCATCGCTCACCGGCTGGCCACGGTCCGCAGGATGGCTCAGAAGATCGTCGTGCTCGACCGGAACGGCGTTGTCGAAGAGGGCAGCCACGCCGATCTGTTGAGGCAGGGCGGCTGGTACTCCGAGATGGCGCGCCTGCAGGCGACGGCATAAGGCGCGCACGGTTCCGCGCGGTGGAGCAGATCGTTTGCGCCACTTTGATATGCTTGGCTATTCCAGGCGGCTACACATATCCAGGAGGACTAATGACTGCGAAAGAAGTCATCGAATTTTCGAAGAATCAGGAAGCCCGACAGATTGATTTGCGGTTCACGGATCTTCCGGGTCTGTCCCAACACGTTTCCTATCCGATCAGCCAGCTCACCGAGTCGGCGTTCGAGGAAGGATACGGCATTGACGGATCCAGCATTCGCGGCTGGGCGGCCATCAACGAAAGCGACATGCTGCTCGTCCCCGATTCGACTACCGCATTCATGGACCCGTTCGGGGAGATGCGCACGCTGGTGATGACCGCCGACGTCATCGATCCCATCACCCACCAGCACTACGAGCGCGACCCGCGCTGGATCGCGAAGAAGGCCGAGATGTACCTGAAGAACACCGGCAATGCCGACGCCGCCTATTTCGGCGCCGAAGCCGAGTTCTTCATCTTCGACAACGTGCGCTTCGATCAGAACGCGCACTCCGGGTTCTACTACGTTGACGCCGAAGAGGGCCGCTGGAACTCAGGCCGTGAAAAGGACAACCTTGGCTACCGGCCGCGCTACAAGGAAGGATATTTCCCGGTTCCGCCCACCGATCATTATCAGGATCTGCGCTCCGAAATGGTGCAGACCATGATCGATTGCGGCCTCAACATCGAGTGCCATCACCATGAGGTGGCCACCGGCGGCCAGTGCGAAATCGACCAGCGCTTCGACACGCTCGTGAAGTCGGCGGACAACATGATGCTGTACAAGTACATCATCCGCAATGTCGCCTACCAGTACGGCAAAACCGTCACCTTCATGCCGAAGCCGCTGTTCGGCGATAACGGCAGCGGCATGCACACGCACCAGAGCCTGTGGAAGGAAGGCCAGCCGCTCTTCGCGGGCGATCTGTACGCCGGCCTCAGCCAGATGGCCCTCTGGTACATCGGCGGACTGTTGCGGCACGCGCGCGCGCTGTCGGCGATCATCGCGCCGACCACGAACAGCTACAAGCGCCTGGTGCCCGGTTACGAAGCTCCGGTGAACCTCGCCTATTCCCGGCGCAACCGCTCGGCGGCCGTGCGCATACCGATGTACTCGGCGAGTCCGAAGGCCAAGCGCGTCGAGTTTCGGCCTCCCGATCCTTCCGCCAATCCCTATCTGGCATTCGCGGCGATGCTGATGGCGGGCCTCGACGGGATTGCGAACCGGACGGATCCGGGCGAATCGCTGGACAAGGACATCTACGATCTCTCCCCGGAGGAACTGCGCAACGTGCCGTCCATGCCCGCATCGCTCGAAGAGGCGCTCACCTGCCTCGAAGAGGATCACGCGTTCCTGCTGAAGGGCGACGTGTTCGGCGAAGAGCTGATCGACACCTTCATCGCGTACAAGCGGAAGAACGAGGCCGACGCCATACGGCAGCGGCCCCACCCTTACGAATTCGCGCTGTACTACGACATCTAAGTCGGTTGTGGGGCAGGCGCCCCGCCCGCCTGGTCCGGGGGGAGACGGGTTCAGAAAATACCGATCAGGCCGACGAGGCGTCCGCCGCAGGCGAGGCGCCCGCCCCACAATTGCCGACGAGGTTACCGGTCCTTGTGGTACGCGGGCACTCTGCATTCACTGCAATGACATCTCTACTGCGCTAAGCTGTCTCCAGCACTCCCGCCCTTCGTGTGTATGCGCGGTCTCATCGTCCAGATCAACGTTTCTCACGGCGGCGTTCCAAAGCGGCCGGTATCTGAGGCTGTCGTTACTCCCCATGGCATTCAGGGCGATTCGTGGGCCCACCCGCAGATCCATGGCGGCCCGCGCAAGGCGCTCCTTATCCTTTGCGCAGAAACTGTCGATGAACTCCGCGCGGAGGGGTACCCAGTGTTCCCGGGCGCCCTGGGCGAGAATCTCACGGTGCGGGGCCTCAATCGGCAGCAGCTTCGATCCGGCCAGCGCTATCGTGCTGGTGAGGTCTGGTTCGAACTGACTACCGTTCGCTCACCGTGCAGCACCCTCGACGTTTACGGCCCTTCGATCAAAGACGCGCTCTACGACATGAACGTGAAGAGCGGCGACGCGACCTCGCCGAGATGGGCGCGCGGAGGCTTCTACGCCGCCGTTACGCGGCCGGGCGTTCTACGGCCCGGCGATCAGGTAGTGCTCATGGACGAACCCGCATGAAGACCAGAGCGCGCACGACCCAGAGCGTCGACTTCCGCGACTCGACCCTTGCGCATCACGACATGGAGACTATCTCCGAGGGCCTGAGCGCCGCGGTGGTGAGGCAGATCCGCTCGCTGCTTTCCGCCTCTCCCGATCCGGACCGGGTGGTGCACGCTCTGGCGTCTCTCCGCAACCAGAAGCCGGACGACTTCAACCGCATCGTCAACTCACGCTCGGGCCTGCAGAAACTGACGGCCGTGTTCGCATGGAGCCGCTTTCTCACCGAAGAGGTGTTGCAACATCCGGAATGGCTGGAAGCGCTGGAGGATCCGGAGCGCGTACTCTCCAAAGGAGAGTACGTAGAGGAACTCGAGGCGGCGCTCAGCGCTATGCAGCCGGACACCCCGGACGCACTCACCCTCGCGCAATTCCGCCGCCGGCAGATCCTGCGCATCCTGATTTGCGACGTGCTCGGGCTGGCCACGCTCTCCGAGATCACTGAGCAGCTCTCGAACCTGGCGGATGCGATTCTCGAGGTCAGTTTCCGGCGCATCCGCGATACCCTCGTCCAGCGCCACGGCGTTCCGCGCTATGTCGATGTCGATGGCAGAACGCGCGAATGCGGTTTCGCGGTGATCGCTCTGGGAAAGCTTGGCGCCCGCGAGCTGAACTACAGCTCCGATATCGATCTGATGTTCGTGTACACCGCTCCGGGCGACACCGACGGCGAGCATCCGATCTCCAACAAGGAGTTCTATAAGAAGGTCGCGAACCTGTACACCGACATGCTGTCCACGTACACGGCCGAGGGTCTCTGCTATCGCGTGGATTTGCGGCTCCGTCCCGACGGCAGCCTGGGCGAGATCTGCATGTCGCTCGACGGTGCGAAAGCGTATTATCAGCGGCGCGCTCGCGACTGGGAGCTGCAGATGCTGATCAAGGCGCGCTGCGCCGCCGGCGACCGTGCAACCGGAGATGCTCTGCTTAATTTCACCGCGCCGCTGACCTACTCATCGACGCTCGACTTCGGCGCTGTGGAAGCCGTTTCGGCTACGCGCCTGCGCATCGGCGAGAGACTCTCCGCACGGCGGCCGAGTAAGGCGGGATTCGACATCAAGCTGGCGCGCGGCGGCATCCGCGACATCGAATTTCTGGTGCAGTGTCTGCAGCGGCTGCACGGAGGACGCGAACCGTGGGTCCGGCAGGGCAGCACGCTGGTGGCGCTCTCGCGGCTGAACGACAAGGGCTTCATCTCGGCGCCCGAATACGGCCGTCTCGCCACTGCTTACACGTTCCTGCGGCATCTGGAGCACCGCCTGCAGTTCGAAGACGACCGACAGACTCACACGTTGCCTGCGGGCATGGACGCTCTGGAATCGCTCGGCCGCCGCATGCCCGCCGAGCCGTCTGTCGAGCTCTCGGCCGACAATATGCTGGCCACCCTGAACTCCCATCTCGAAGCGGTTCAGGAGATCTACGAGCGCGTGATCCATGCGCAGCAGCCGGTTTATTACACCACCGTTCTCGCGGGTCCCGCGGAACCCGAGCCCGCCATTGAGGCCGGCCCAGCCGAAGCGTCATCCAGCAATATTGTCCGCGCGCTCGATCAGTGGGCTCCGAAGCTTGCCGGCGTGCTCACGCGCAACCCTTTGAAACGCGGCGTGCGCGCGTTCGAGCACTTCCTGGAGAAGATGTTCACGCGGCCGGAGTGGCTGTCGGAGCTTGACAGCAACTCGGTGATGGCGCGGGATGTTCTGGACATATTCGAGCACAGCCCGTATTACGCGAACGAACTAATTCGCACGCCGGAGCTGATGTATGTTTTGAACGACTACGAGGACCACTCGATGACCGAAGCGGAGGAGGCTGACGATGCCGCTCATCTTCGCCGCTTTTTCCGCCGCGAGATGTTCCGTATACAGGCGCACAGCATGTGCCGCGGCGTTGGCGTGTTCTCCACGCTGGAACGGAACTCCGCCCTTGCCGACGCCATCATTGACGCCTCCTACAGATTCGCCGTGCAGTCCACCGCGGAGTCGCATCCGCCCGCGCGAGCGGATTACCAACCCGCGGACCAGATGATGGTGATTGCTCTCGGGCGGCTGGGCATGCGCGAGTTCGACCTCTCTTCCGATGCCGATCTGCTGTTCGTAATTCCTGAAGAAGACGCCGAGGAGCACGCTTTCTGGACCCGAGTGGCCGAGCGCACCATCGATGTGCTGACTGCCTACACCGGCGAAGGCACCCTGCTGGCCGTGGACACCCGCCTGCGGCCGAATGGAAGCGCCGGCGCGCTGGTGCAGACGGGCAAGGGCTATCTCGAGTATTTCGACAGGAACGCCGAGGCCTGGGAAGGCATCGCTTACATGAAAGCGCGGACCGTCGCCGGCGACATCGAGCACGGCACGCGTTTCCTTAACAAGCTGCAGGAAGTGGACTGGAGGCGGTACGGCCAGAACGGCCGGTCGCGGCAATCGCTGCGGCACATGCGGGCGCGCGTCGAGAAAGAGCAGGGATCGGCGAATCCGCTGAAGGCGGGACTCGGCGGGTACTACGATATCGACTTCATCCTGATGTACCTGCGTCTGAAGGCCGCCGGACTCTTCTATCCGGCGCTGAACACGCCCGCGCGCATCGAGGTGATTGAGAAGACCGGGCACCTGGACCGCGCCGACGCCGATTTCCTGAGCGACGCGGCTACTTTCTATCGCGCGGTGGACCATGCGCTGCGCGTCTACTCAGGACATGCAGAGGGCAGCCTGCCGACCTCCAGTTCCCAGGCGGCGTGCATCACCGATCTGGTACACCGCTGGACGCCGGAGCACATGAATCACCAGAAGGTGAAATCGCAACTGGCGCAGATCAAAGCGCGCACGCGGGAGACGTTCGACCGGTTGTTTGTGTAGGCGCCTTCAGTTTGCAGCTGATTGCCTTTTGCGGCAAAATGAATCAGGAGCAGCCTTTGCCACTGATACAGGTTCGTGACGTTCCGGAGCATATCTACAGCTTGCTTGCAGATCAGGCCGCGAAAGAGCGCCGCAGCCTTGCTCAGCAGGTGGTTGCGGTTCTGGCCCGCGGACTCAGTATCGAGGTGGACGCCAAAGCTCGCCGGCGGGCTCTGCTCGAAGCCATTCGATCAGACCCTCCGGCTGCACGGAAGAAGCTCAGAGATCCTGCCCGGCTCATTCGCGAGGACCGGCGCAGGTGAAGCTCGTCCTGGATGCCGGCGCCGCCCTGGAAATCGTGATCGGCCGGAAGCGCGCGGCTCTCTTCGCGGAGCAGGTCGCGCAGGCGGACCTCGTCATTGCCCCGGACCTGTTCGTAGCGGAGGTGGTGAATACGGTCTGGAAGTATCACCAGTTTGAACATCTCGATCTCACCGCGTGCGATCGCGCGCTGGAAACAGCTCTCGCCCTCGTGGATGCGTTCGTTCCCTGCAAACAAATTTGCGGTGAAGCATTTCTTCTGGCAAGGTCCGTCCGGCACCCTGCTTACGACATGTTCTATCTCGCCCTTGCGCGCCGCGAAGATACAGTTTTGCCGACAGCCGATAACACGCTGAGAAAAGAAGCCGAGCGCCAGGGCGTGCGAGTCAGCTAGCCATCATTGACGCAGCGTCTGCTCCGCGCTGTTCGCGACAAGTATGTTGAGGAGCTCCCCGAGCCACGCTGTAACCCTGACGGCGGAGGGGCCCTGGATCACGGCTGGACGAGCCGCCTGTCACTCCATGGAACGAGTCCAATGACATTCTCGCGCGGGGGTGCCCAGGGACTCTTCGCCGACTACGATGGTGCTGTAATCAGCCGCTTCGGGGAAGGCCTTCCCCTCGGCACGCGGTTCAGTGGTCCGCTTCTCTCGACAGGTGAGCAACGAACTCTTGCCCGGAGGATAGCGCAGGGGCAGCGCGAGCACGCTCGGGCGAGCGATGTAAGTGACTGGCGCTGTGGAGAAAGGTCGAGGAGAGAAAGTTGTTACCGCGGTTCTCGCCGGCGATACCGCCAACAGCAGTGGGACGGCGTCTTACGCCGCGGCGGACTCCCCGGCCGGCCTCCTGCGGACGATGGCGGAACTGAGAGTCCCACGCAGCCTGAGAGGCTGCCGCCCAACATGCGTCAACTATCATCGAAGACAGCACACTCATGATTCGCCTCTGGCTCTCGCGGGGAGCGGACGCTGGCTCGCAGCGCCGTGTACCACAGCCTGGCCGAGAGAGGATGGGTGGTCGCGGAGCGCGGTAACGGAATGTATGTCAGAGAGCTGGTTCGGCGTTGTCACAAGGACGCGCGGCATTTCCGGCGGTCGTTGCCGCCGAACTCAGCGACGCGGCGGCGCAGCGGATCGGTTCCGCAGGTTGCGCGGAGGCGGTGAAGGCGCCGACTCGTCATGCGTGCTCGCGACCGAAGCAGCAGCGCCCACAGGTGAAGCGATTCGCCGGGTCCTCGGGAGCTTCGAACAGTGCAGCTCAGATCGCTGCAGGACTTCGTCATGGGGCGCAAGCATCCGAAGGAACCGATGCTGATCGCCGTCGCTATGGCGCCGCGAGGCAGGGCCCGGTCTCCTGACATCGGACGAGCAACAGGTAATCGCGCCGGCCGGGCACGACGCGGCAGGCTCCCTTGAACGTAACCCTTTTAGTCAGCTTGATGCAGTCGCAGCTCGTTGTGCCGCTATTCCGGCGGCAGCAAGCGAGACACGCGGAGCTCGGGAGCGATAATATCTCAGGTGTCGATACACCTTCGCTTCGAGGAAGAACGGGATCACATGGACGCAATCACAAGAAGAACGTTTCTGGGGAAGTCGGCGGCGGGCGCCGCCGGAGCGGCGTGCCTGACCGCGGCAGGACGGATACTGAGGGCCGACCCGCTGGGGATACCGCTGGGCAGCCAGACCTGGCCGCACCGGCAGAGAATCAAGAGCGGCGATCTCGCCGGCCTGATCCACGACATGAAGGGCCTGGGCATCGTCAATGTGGAGATGTGCTCGCCGGGATACCCGGAGTTCGCGCACCTCACCGACGGCAAGGAAGTGCGCCGGATCATCGAAGATCAGGGACTGAAATGCCCCAGCGCGCATTTCACTTTGCACGAGCTCAGAACGGCGCAGCAACAGGCGATTGCGTGGGCGCATGACATCGGCATGACCCAGATGGGCACGGCCAGCCTGGACGGCCGGGTGGTAAACGGCGTCACGACGATGGATGCCGTGAAACGGGCGGCCGACGAATACAACAAGATCGGCGAGACCGCCAGGAGCGCCGGTATCCAGCAGTTTCTGCACGACGAAGGATTCGAGATGTCGAAGGTGGATGGGCAGCGGACCTATGAAGTCCTGCTCGGACTGCTCGACCCGAAGCTGGTGAAGATGCAGTTCCAGATGTCCGCGATGCCGGCGGTCGGCGACCCGGTGATGTATTTCACGAAGTATCCCGGCCGGTTCATCTCGATGCACTTACAGGGCGTCAACCAGACTACGCCGGGAAGCGGCCATGAGGAGCAGGTGGCCGTTGGGCACGACAGCCTCGACTGGCCGAAGATATTTCAGGCCGCGAAGACCGGCGGCCTGCAGAATTACTTCATCGAGCAGAGCTGGGATCTGACGGTCCAGAGTGCGGCCTATCTGAAGACACTGAGTTGAGTCGGCGGCGAATGCAGGCGAAAACGCCTGCTCCACTTACCGCGCAAGGCGCATCCGGGAGAACAATAGCTCGGGCAGTTTGCAGCCTGCCCTTCTTCGTCGCACTGGCTTATTCCCAGGTCCACCTGACCCTGGTCGCGACCGATCGCGCGGGAAACCCGGTAACAGATCTTCGGCCGGGCGATCTCCTGCTGACGGACAAAGGCATGAGCATGCCGGTGACCTCTCTTGATCTGGTTCAGGTGGATTCAACACGGGACCTGGTGGTCCTGCTGGACCTGATGAATCTAACCCTCACGCAGCGGGGCTTCATGATCAATCGATTGAATGAATCGCTCGTGGATGTTAAGCCGCCGCCCCGCATCTATTTGTTCGCGGCAGATGGCCGTTTGTTCCCGGTCAGGGACGCCGGGAGCCGGCTTGATCAAGCTTTGAAGAAAGTCACTCAGGTTCCGCCGGTAGATGCGCGCTATGTAATTGAAGGCTTCAGAACAACGTATTCCGCCATGGACTCCCTGAATCAGGAACTAGCCCGATTCCCGGGACGAAAGCTGTTGCTTTGGATCACCGATGGCATTCCCATCAGTATTCACGATGCGGCGGAGTGGATGGACATGAAACCGCGGCTTCGAGAACTGGCGGCGCGGTTCAACCGCGGCGATGTTGCGGTTTATGCCCTCAATCCCAGCCTGCTGCTGGCGAATGCGGATCGGGAAGGGCTGGAGTTCCTGACGGCCGCGACGGGAGGCCGCACGTTCAACAGCAGCGATCTCACCCTGGCCCTGAAGCAGATGCGCCAGGATGCGTCCGCGACCTATCGGCTCGTTTTCAGCCCTTCCCATGCGCACAAAGCAGGATCGGTTCGTACAGTGCGCGTCTCGTGCGCACGTAAACAGGTCCGAATAGCCAGCCAGCAGGTTTTCCAGGCTGCCGCGATCATCGCGACTGAACACCCGACGAATTCGAGAAGTAAACACGCGAGATCAACGCTCGCTCCGGCGCCGGCCTACACGTTCGTCGGCGCTGTACACGCGCTCGAGGAACACAGTCTGACTTTGCAGTTGGACGACCGACGTTGCATCATCGTGGACTTCAGGGGGAACGCGCCGGTGACGTTGAAAATCGGCGAATCGTGTCAGCGTCCGAAGCGAACAGTATGACGGACACGGAATGGTCGTAAGCTCATGGAGCATTCTCGAATCGGCGCCGCCGGCGGTTGACTCGCTGCCGGCTCCGGAGACTATGCGCACGGCAACGGACGCGTTGTCAGAACGGGCGCGAGAAACAGTGACGCGGATGATTCGTGGGCTTCCGAACTTTCTATGTAGCGAAGTCGTACGGCGTGATGCTGCCGGAGTGCACGACGTCCTGAGCGCCGATGTATCCTACAGCGCCTCAGGCGGCGAAGAATATCGCAATGTTCGCGTGAACGGACGCCCGACTGAGAAGCCGTGGACGTCAGTCGGCGGTGATGTCTCAACGGGCGAATTCGGCAGTATGCTCCAAAGCGTGCTTCTGGATCCGGATGCGGATTTCCAGTTCGTGAGGGACGAACGCATTGGGAATCTCACCGCAGCCCAGTACAGCTTCCATATCAGCCGCGAGCACTCCGACTGGAAGGTTCGCATCGATTACCAATTCATCATCCCGGAATACAGCGGCCGGATCTGGATTGACCGCTCCTCCAGCCACGTCGTGCGAATAGAAAGGCAAGCGGAAGACATTCCGCCGGATTTTCCGCTCCGAAGAGTCGACAGTGAGGTAAGTTTCGGCGAAGTCCGAATGGGAACCGCTGAAGCTTACTTACTTCCCTTACAGGCCGGGACGCTCGTCTGCACGCGTGAGCCCGGGCAATGCAGCCGTAAGTCGATAGGGTTTGGCGACTACAGAAGGTTCAGGACCGACTCGAAGATTGTATTTTGACGGATCGCCGAAGCAGGCTGAAAGCCTGCTCTACTGGCTGAGTTTACGCTCAAGGGCGAGTTTGACGGCGGGCCATTCGGAATCGATGATGCTGAAGTAAACGCTGTGGCGGATGCGGCCGCCGTAGCAAATCATGTGATTGCGGAACGTGCCTTCCTCGCGTGCGCCGATGCGCAGGATGGCCGCGCGGGAGCGCTCGTTCAGCGAATCGGTCTTCAGCTCGACGCGAATACAGCCCAGCGTTTCGAACGCGTGCCGGAGCATCAGATACTTCGCCTCGGTATTCGCAGCGGTACGCTGCCACGGGCCGGCCAGCCATGTTCCGCCGACCTCAACGCGGCGGTTTGCGCGGTCGATATTCAGATAACGCGTGCTGCCGATGACGGTCCCCGTCTGCGCATGAACCGTGGCGAACGGCAATTGCGTTCCCGCGCGCTGCTGCACAAGCGCTTCTTCCACGAAGGCCCGCATGTCGTCCGGAGTCGCGACGAGCATGGGCATCCAGCGCCAGATGTCCGCACCGAGGCCGACCTCGGCGAGGGCGGGGACGTGATCGATGCTGAGCGGCTCGAGGCGGACGTGTTGTCCGGCGAGTGTGACGGGCGCGATATCCATGGTCAGAGTTTCCGGGCGAAGATGGCGTAATCGAGGCCGCCGAACATGGCCTTGCGCACGTCTTCGGGCAGGCTGCCGAGAGCCGGGATGCTCTCCTGGGCCGGGTTGAGGTATTCGACTTCGATTCCACCGAAGCCCGCTTCTTCGAGCCAGAAGGCAACGAGCGCCGAGGGTACGGGACGGGTATGCGTGGGATCGATCCAGAAGTGCGTGGCGAAAATAGTCAGGCACTCCGGGTTCGGTGTTTCGAGCGCGATGAGGCCGCCGGGATTCAAACGCTCGTGCGCGAGCCGGATCAACTCGGGCAGGCGAAGGGGCGGCAGGTGCTCGATCACCTGCGCCGATACGATGCCATCGAACAGCTCGTCTCCTTTGCCGAGGAAATCGAACAGATCGGCCTGCTCCGCGCGCAGCCCCTTGCCGCGGCACAACGCGACGCATTCCTCGCTCACATCGATTCCCTGCGCGGGGATCCCGGCTGCGGAGAGAACCTCGAGCATCTCGCCGCGCCCGCAGCCCAGGTCGAGGACGCTGCGGCAGCCGGCAAAGCGCGCCGCATAGAGTTGCTGTTTCGCGCGGATGTGTTCTTCACTGCCGCGGAAACGTTCGGCGAAGGCGAGCCAGTCGACAGAAGAGTGAGCCGGGGCGGGGGCAGGTTCAGAGCCCGATGCAGGCTGAAAGCCTGCTCTACCGCGCTGGCGGACTGTGCGCAGCTCGCGCTGGATGATGGCCTCGTGCTCCAGACGGATTCTGGCGAGGTCGTCCCACAGCCGCTTCTGAATGTCTTCGCGCGCGGTATCCAGCTCGCGCTGAAAATCGGCATGCTGGCGCTCGATGGCTCCGCGGAAGTCGGAATGCTGGGTCTTCACCAGTTCGCGCAGCGTGGACTCGAGCTGGCTGACGCGAAGCTGATAGGACGCGTGGGATTCGGCCATGTCGCGCAGGAACGCGATCTCATTCCCTGCCTGCTTCTGCTCCCACTCCCGGCGCCACGCAATCCAGTGCGTACGGATATCGGCCAGTTGGCGCGCTTCGGCAAGCAGCCGCGGCAAGACGTCCGCAAGGCGCGCTTCGAGTTCGGCCCGCGCGGCCCGCTCGCGTCCGGCCAGTTCGACGAGCGCGCGGTTGGTGTCGGTAAGCGCGGTGAGCGTCGCCTGAATGCAGGACATGACGCCGCGGTTGAACTCCACCTGCTCGCGAACGTGCCAGTCGAGGGCGCGCGCAACGAGGCGCTTCACGCGCTGAATGGCTGAGCTGGCTAGGCCGGGAGCGCGTGGGTTCACCGTGCCGATGCTGGCCACCTTGGCTTCGGCGGCATCGCGCGCACGTACCAGCGGCATCAGGTCGGGGAGCGAGACGCCGTCCGGCGAATTGCCGTCAGGATAGCGCGCGCGCACGCGATCCTGAATCTCGCGAATGATTGCGGTCAGCTCGTCAGCGTCCGCGCCGGCCATCTGCCGCCTTCCGCCGCCTGGGTTCGCGGCTCCAGTTTGCGGTGATGCGCGTGGAAATGCCGCCGCGCGGCGTGAACTCGCCGATGACCGTGGCCCAGACGGGGTCGCACGCGCGCACCACATCCTCCAGAAACCGGTTCACCACGTTCTCCTGAAAGATGCCGAGGTTGCGGTAAGCCACGGTGTAGAGCTTGAGCGATTTCAGCTCCAGACATTTCTCGTCGGGAATGTAGCGGAGGATGATGCGGCCGCTGTCGGGTAGCCCGGTTTTCGGGCACACCGATGTGAACTCCGGCATATCGATCTCGATTTCATAGCCGGGATACTGGTTCGGCCACGTCTCGATGTCCGGCAGAGCGGCGTCGATTCCCGCGGCCGCGTGCTCATCGGTGTACTCGCGGAGCTTCGTGTCGCGTTGAATTCTCATTTCACTCCACCCGCCGGCGCTGCCACCGGGTTGGCGGCAAGGGTTCGAGCCAGCATGTCGAGGAAAAGGCCGACGTCGGTAACCACGCCGACTGCCTGTCCGGTGCCGCGGTCGCTCACTTTAGTGGCCACCGCCGGGTTGATATCGACGCACACAATTTTCACCCAGCTCGGCAGCATGTTGCCGGTGGCGATGGAATGCAGCATGGAGCCGAGGCACAGCACCACGCCGGCGCCGCGTAACTGCTCCGCGTAGGCGTCCTGCGCCTGGTTCATATCGGTGATGGCATCGGGCAGGGGGCCGTCGTCGCGCAGGCTGCCGGCCAGCACAAAGGGAACGCCGGAGCGCACGCACTCGTACATGATGCCGCTCTTGAGCCGCCCCGATTCCACCGCGGCCCGAATGCTGCCCGCGTGGAAAATGGCGTTGATGGCGCGCATGTGATTGCGGTGGCCGTGCTCTTCCTGGCGGCCGTCGGTCTGGCGCACGCCCAGAGAGGTGCCGAACAGCGACGCTTCGATGTCGTGAACTCCGAGCGCGTTGCCGCTCAGCACGGCATTCACCCAGCCGGTGCGGATGAGCGTCGCCAGAGGCTGCGCGCCGCCGGTGTGCACAACGACGGGGCCGGCCACCACGACGATCTTCTGTCCAGCTTCGCGGGCGTTGCGGATCAGTGCCGCGGTCTGACGGACGGCGGTCTCCACCTGGCGCTCGGAGGAGATGCCGTTGCTCATGAAAGCGAAGGCGAGGCGGTCGCGCTCCTTCGATTCGGGGATGACGCGGATGCCGCGCATGCCGGTGACGACGCGATCGCCACGCCGCAGATCGCGCAGACGGCGGCAGAACGCGCGGTCGCCATCGACGACGATCATGGCATCCATGCGCTGGTTCTGAACTTCCACCCAGCCGGCGCGCGTGCGGACCAGGGTGCGGTGGTTAGTGGTGGAGTAGAAATCCTCGGGAGCGCAGCGGTCGCACTCCACCGTTTCCAGTTGCGCGTCGGCCGAATCCGCCAGCGCGCAGCCGAGCCCGACGAGTTGGGCGAGCAGGACGCTCATGGATTCAGCGGTGGCTGTTTCGACGCGCAGCCGCAGGTGAGAGGGCTCGCTGTTGGTGCGGCCGATGCGGAACTCCTCCACTTCGAAACGGCCGTCGTATTCGACCACCGTGTCGAAGATCTGTTCCATTACGTGAGAGTCGATCAGGTGGCCTTCCGCCTCCACCACTTCGTGAAATGGCGCGGGGCCCGCAGGATAGTTCATGCTTCTATAACTTCAAGGATAGCGGATGGTTGAAGACGAAAGGCGCAGGCGGAAACGCCTGCTCTACTGGAGCCTATCTAAGCTCGAGGATCTCTTTTTCCTTCGCCTTCGCGGCCTGGTCGAGTTTCTGGATGGTTCCGTCGGTAAGTTTCTGGATCTCGTCGAGGGCCCGGCGCTCGTCATCTTCGCTGATCACCTTGTCCTTGAGGAGTTTCTTCAGCGACTCATTGGCGTCGCGGCGGATGTTGCGCATGGCCACCCGGTGGTCTTCGGCGACTCCGTGCAGCTTCTTGACCAGTTCTTTGCGCCGCTCCTCGGTGAGGGGCGGAATGGGAACGCGGATGAGCTTACCGTCGTTGGAAGGGTTCAGACCGAGATCGGCCGCGCGTATCGCCTTCTCGATGGCCCCGATCTGCGACGGATCGAAGGGCTGGAGGGTGATGAGCGAGGGCTCCGGCACATGAAGCGTTGCCACATGATTGACGGGCGTGGGAGTACCGTAGGCATCGACGCGAACACTGTCGAAGAGGCTGGCGTTTGCGCGTCCCGTACGGATACCCGCCATGGCGTGCTGGAGGTCGGAAAGCACCTTTTCCATGCGCGAGCGTGTCTGGCTTTCCAGGTCTTTGACGCTCTTGATTTGCGAAGCCGCTGCCGCGGCGCCGTGCGGTTCGTTCTTCATACGATCATGAGTGTACACGATTCAGCGGCGGACGCGTGGCGAAGTAGAATGAGACAAGGTATGTCCACGCTCACCCGGACGCGGACGCTGGAAGAGTTCGCGGCGCTGCTCGCGCGCGATGGCAAAGAGGAGTTCGAAATCGCTTCACGCAAAGACGATCCGCCGAATACGCCGGCTGCTGGAATCGCTTCCCGCTCTGTATCTGACCTACGGAAGCGAGGCGGTACGGGTGGTTTATCCAAAAGCCCGGCGGCTTTACGTTTACGAGCGCCGGGAAGGCCGGATGACGGTGTCCGTGGTGGAAGCGGACGCCCGGCTGAAGGCAGGAGAGGTAACGGTAGACGCGGGCAGGTTGTTCCGCGATGCTCTGTGAGCTGCTGAGGCGTGCGCGACGCCGCCAAACATTCATTACTTGCGCGCGATATACCGCTGACATAGAGTGGCAGCAGCATGAAGAGGGTCATTGTTTCAGTCATTCTCACAGGCTTGTGCGTCGCGCAATCGACGGAGCAGCGTACCGGCGATGCATTGAAGCTGGTGCTCGACCGCAAATACGCCGACTTTTACGCGCTCTTTTCTCCGGAGATGAAGAAAGCGATCTCGCTCGAGACGTATTCGGCGCAAATGAACCAGATTCTGGCGATGGGAAGGCCAACGCAGGATGCGGCCGAGACGCGGACGATCGGCGATTCCACGCTGGTTACGATTCCGCTGCACTGGCCGGCGGCGTCGCTGAACTTCCTCGTGAGCTGGAATAAGGAGGGCCTGATACAGGGCACGTGGCTGCGTGCGCCCGAAGCGGCCTGGCAAGCGCCGCCCTACAGCCACGCGGATTCGTTCACTTCGATTGAAGTGACCGTGGGCAGCGATGAGTGGAAGCTGCCCGGAACGCTGACCATGCCGGTGGGCAAGGGCCCCTTCCCTGCCCTCGCGCTGGTGCACGGGTCGGGTCCGAACGACCGCGATGAGACGGTGGGCGGCGCGAAGGTATTTCGCGATCTGGCGGAAGGACTCTCGTCGCGCGGCATCGTCGTGCTTCGCTATGACAAGAGGACGTTCGTATACGGGGCGAAAGCGGCGCCCGGACCCGATTTCACGATGACGCAGGAGACCGTGGACGATGCCGTGCGCGCCGCGGAGCTGCTGCGGTCCACGGGGCGCGTCGACGGCCGGCGAGTTTTCGTTGCCGGCCACAGCCAGGGAGGATACATGATGCCGCGCATCATGCAGCGGGCGCCGTGGCTGGCCGGCGTCATTGTGATGGCGGGCAACGTGAGGCCGCTCGAGCAGCTCATCGTCGAGCAGAGCGAATACCTGGCCAGTCTGGGAACGCTCACGCCGGCACAGCAATCGCAGGTCGATGCGCTGCGGAAGAATCCCGGGCTCGCGCTCGCGTCGCTGCCGGAGAGATATCGTCAGGACTTGATCGGCTACAATCCGGCGACGGAAGCGGCAAAGCTGAACATGCCGATGCTCATCCTGCAGGGTGAGCGCGACTATCAGGTGAGCATGAAGGACTTCGATTTGTGGAAGGCGGCGCTGGGCGGCCGGAAGAATGTCACGCTGCGATCGTACCCGGACCTGAATCACCTTTTTGAAGCCGGACAGGGCAGGAGCACGCCGGCGGAATATGCGAAGCCGGGGCACGTGACGGGGCAGGTGGTGGAGGATATCGCGGCGTGGATCGGAGGCAGAACCTAATGGATGAGCGTGCCGACGCGCATGATCATGTTCGGCAGGAACTGTCCGCCTGAGGGATGTCCGATTAGCCTGGTGTTGTCGGAAGACAAACAGCCACTGAATTGGGACCCCTTGCCGTGTCCCGCAATCAGCGAAACGCAGCGACGATTCGATTGTATCGCCGAATGCCGGCCAGCCATCCCCGGACGCGGCCACCCAGTCCCCATCAACCGGCGAGAGGTCGGGGCGAATTCGGCGCATCCGGAGAGACCACGGCTTCGAGCCGCTGAATAGCAGGTTCCGCTGAGATCGTTTCCGGTAAGCCTCAGATCGTTCAGATTGCAAAAGCCGAACGGCCTGGCTTCCAGAGCGCTGCCGATTTGGGCGTCGATACTCCGGATCGTAAACGTGCCATCAGGAGCCCGTCGGCCGGTGTCGATGGTAATCGACAGCCGTACAGCGGTCTCTTCGCCAGATCCAGCGCCCATGACGCCTTCCCATATTCCGCTGTGCGACTCCAGATCGGCCACCGTCATCGACGTGGCTCCGTCCACAAGTCTGAGGATAACGGCGGTTAATAGAAAGATTCGCACCCAGCGTACCTGCATTTTGCATACAGTCTACCGAATCGGGCTCGACGGAGTTCGAACCGCGAGGCGGGCTGACAGGGCTGCCCCACAGAGCCCCAACGCACCGCTTACTGACGTGCGCGGCTCAGTAGATTCAGCTAATGGATCAGCGTGCCGACGGGTTCGCCCATGGACATGCGCATGATGTTGCCGTGCTTGTTCAGATTGAAAACCACGATGGGCAAGCCATTGTCGCGGCACATCGCGACGGCGGATGCGTCCATGACGCGCAGAGCTTTGGACAGCACCTCGAGATAGCTGACCTCGGGGTAGAGGACCGCTTCGGGGAAGCGCAGGGGGTCCATGTCGTAGACGCCATCGACGCGCGTCGCTTTGGCGATGATCTCCGCGTGAATTTCGAGCGCGCGCAGGGTGGCTGCGGTGTCGGTGGAGAAATAGGGATTCGAGGTGCCGGCAGCGAAGATGACGATGCGGCCTTTTTCCAGATGCCGGATAGCACGACGACGGATGTACGGCTCCGCCACCTGCTGCATATGGATGGCGGTCATGACGCGGGTGGGGATGCCGGTGCCCTCGAGCGCATCCTGCAGCGCGAGCGCGTTGATGACGGTGGCGAGCATGCCCATGTGGTCCGCGGTGACGCGGTCCATGTTCTTTGCCGCCGCGGCTACGCCACGAAAGAAGTTGCCGCCGCCGACTACCAGGCCGATCTGGACGCCCGCGCGAGCCACTTCGCCGACCTCTTCCGCCAGCGAGTGGACCCGCTCGGAATCGATGCCGAGCGAGCCCTGACCAGCCAGGACCTCGCCACTGATCTTCAGCAGGACGCGCTGGTATTTCGGCATGCGCTGCCGATCAGGCTTCGGGAGCCGACCGCTCCGCCGTTTCCTCGATCACCGCGGCGTCGCCCACCTTGAAGCGCACGAAGCGGGAGACGGAAATGTTCTCGCCGAGCTTGGCGATCTTCTGCTTGATGAGATCGTTCACGGAGGTGGTGTTTTCCTTGATGAAGGGCTGCTCGTAGAGGCAGATCTCCTCGTAGTATTTCTGCAGCCGGCCTTCGACGATCTTGTCCACCATCTTCTCGGGCTTGCCCTCGTTCAGGGCGCGGGCGCACTGGATGTCCTTTTCCTTCTCCAGCGCCTCGGCGGTCACGTCTTCCTTGCGGATGAACTGAGGATCGGCGGCCGCCACCTGCATGGCCAGGTCCTTCACCAGCTCCTGAAAATCGGAGGTGCGGGCGACGAAATCGGACTCGCAGTTCACCTCGATGAGGACGCCGATCTGGGAACCGGGATGAATATAGTTGCCGATAATGCCCTGGCGGGTGGCGCGTCCGGATTTCTTCGCGGCCGAGACAAGGCCGTGCTTGCGGAGAATGATCTCCGCCTCAGCGAGGTTCCCCTTCGCTTCCACGAGGGCCCGCTTGCACTCCATCATGCCCGCGCCGGTACGGTCGCGCAGCTCTTTGACTAACTTCGCGTTGATTTCCATTTCGGTATGCGTTCAGGTGAACCGCTCCCTCACGGTCACGGCTCTGTAACTACGTGGCTAATCAGCCTTCGCTGCGGGTTACGCCGGCAACCTCAGGCTCGGGCGTTTCGGTGCCCGGACCCTTGCGCGGCAAAGAATTCGAAGGCAGATCTTCTTCCGCCAGGCTCTCGGACATGAGCCGGTCGAGCTGATTCGGGTCGAAGTGTTGGTACTGCTCGAAATCCTCGGGCGCCGGGGTCTCTTCGGTGACCACCTTCTCGGGGGTGAACTCCTGTTCGGTGGCCAGCGAGCGGCCTTCCACAACGGCGTCGGCAATCTTGCTGGTGAACAGCCGGATGGCGCGCAGCGCGTCATCGTTGCCCGGAATCACGTAATCCACTTCGTCCGGATCGCAATTGGTATCGACGACGGCCACCACCGGAATGCCCAGCTTGCGCGCTTCCTTGACGGCGATGGCTTCCTTGTTCGAATCGACGATGAACAGGACGTCGGGCAGACCGCCCATGTCCTTGATGCCCGCCAGATTCTGATGCAGGTGCTTCCGCTCGCGCTCGAGCCGGCCAACTTCCTTCTTGGCGCGCCCCGCCCAGGTGCCCTCGGCCGCCATGGCCTCGAGTTCCTTAAAGCGCTTGATGGAGCGCTGCACAGTGGTGTAGTTGGTGAGCAGGCCGCCCAGCCAGCGCTGGTTGATGAAGAACTGACTGCAGCGGGTGGCTTCTTCGGCGATGGCTTCCTGCGCCTGCCGCTTGGTGCCGACGAACAACACCGACTTGCCGAGCGCCGCCTGTTCGGCCACAAAGCGCATGGCGTCTTTGAAAAGTTTCAGCGTCTTCTGAAGGTCGACGATGTAAATGCCGTTACGTTCGCCGAAGATGTATTCTTTCATCTTCGGATTCCAGCGCCTGGTCTGGTGCCCGAAGTGAACGCCTGCTTCGAGCAATTCTTTCATCGAAATCGATGGCAAAATGCCTCCTGAAACGCGCAAAGGCCGCGGCTCGCGGTCCGTTTTGCGCGACTCTCTGAAACGCTGCCGTCAGCGGCGGGGCCTGCCGGAGCGCGACGGCATCGGAAACATAAACGACCGGTCTCCCTGGCCGGCAATGAGCGAATCTGTTTCCGGGGTGGACGGTTTCACTCGAACAGGCGAGGCGCACGCGGCCCAAAGCGAAATTTGCGTGAGCCTTCGCGAAGGCGAATGGCCGGCAACGGTCCCCACTGCGACCATTACCGTTTGGAGAACTGGAACCTGCGGCGCGCGCCCTTCTGCCCATACTTCTTCCGTTCATGAGCGCGCGGGTCACGGGTGAGGAGACCTGCTTCCTTCAGCTTTCCACGGAGCTCCGAGTTGAATTCGATGAGCGCGCGGGCGATGCCCAGACGAACAGCGCCGGCCTGGCCTTTGAGACCGCCGCCGTTGGCGAGGACCAGAACGTCGAACTTGTCGGCGGCTTCCGCGGCCAGCAGCGGCTGGCGCACCAGGGCGCGCGCCGCTTCATTCACAAAATAATTGTCCATGGGCCGGCCGTTCACGGTGATCTGGCCCTTGCCGGGGCGCAGCATCACGCGGGCAACAGCGGTCTTCCGGCGGCCTGTTGCGGCATGCTGTACTAAAGTTCCTGGCACTCTCTGTTTACCTCGACCCAACCGCCAGCGCCACCGGCTTCTGAGCCTGGTGGGGATGCTTGTCGCCGGCATAGACCTTCAGCTTGCGGTACATCTGCTTGCCGAGGCTGGTCTTCGGCAGCATGCCCGCAATGGCTGACTCGATCATGCGGTCCGGGCGCGTGGCGCGCATCTTGCGTGCGCCGATTTCGACGAGACCGCCCGGATATCCGGTATGGCGGCGGTAGACTTTCTGTTCTTCTTTACGGCCGGTAAGGCGCACCTTCGCGGCATTGATGACGATCACATGATCGCCGGTGTCCAGAAAGGGGGTGTAAGTGGGCTTATGCTTGCCCATCAAGAGCATGGCAGCCTGACTGGCGACGCGGCCCAGAACCTCATTTTCCGCATCCACCACATGCCACTGCCGCACAATTTCCCCTTTGGACGGGAATTGGGTTTTCATACAGGCAGACGATCTCCGTGCGAGTCTTACAGACAACTCAGCTTACCAATGTGTTACGGGGAGTGTCAAATGAGGAAGAGGGAATGAGGAAGAGGGAATAAAGGGAAGCACAGGAAGCAGAGAATCAGATTTGCCCGAGTTCATACCCGTGGTGGGCGATGCCCACCATCAACACCTCGGCGGCGTGGCCGCGCCGGACGAACATCTGACGCACCAGATCGCAGACGCGCTCGTAGCCGCGCTCGAAGAAGACCAGAACGGATGGGCCGGCGCCGCTCAGCGCCGAACCGAGCAAGCCCGGGGCGCGCAGCCGGAGAATCTCATCGAGACCGGGGATGAGAGCCGTTCGATACGGCTGGTGAAAACGGTCCTGAAGGGCCGTGGGAAAGGCACTGGTTGTGCCGGTCGCCAGCGCGGCAATGAGCAGGGCGGAACGCTGGACGTTGAACACGGCGTCGGCACGCGTGTAGCAATCGGGCAGGACGGCGCGGGCTTCCACGGTGGGCAGCACGAAATCGGGCACGACGATGCCGATGCCGTAGCGCTCGGGCAGCTCCAGCCGGACGGCGCGCGCGACGCCGCCGTCATCGATGGCGCTGGCGACGATGGAGCCGAGCACGCAGGCGGCGACGTTATCGGGATGGCCCTCGATGCGCGCCGCCTCGTCGAGAATGCGGTGCGGCTTCCAGCCGAGGCCGAGCAGACGATCGGCAATGATCACTCCGGCGGTGAGCGCGGCGGCGCTCGAGCCAAGCCCTTTGCCGATGGGAATGTCGTTCTCGATTTCGAGCTCGACAGCCGGGAGCTCTGAGCCGGTGTCGGCGGCCACCGCGAGCGCGGTCTGCCAGATCAGGTTGTCGGAGGTTGACGGGATGAACTGCTCATCGCGGCCGGAGGCGCGAATTGTCAGTCGATCCGCCGCACGGAACCGGCAGGTCAGATAGAGTTCGAGGGCCAGTCCGAGGGCGTCGAAGCCGGGTCCGAGATTAGCGCTGGACGCAGGTACGCGCACCTGCCAGAACGCGGGAGCGTCAGACATTCGTGGCCGCCCTGCTGTCCACTTTCACGCGGCAGCCTTCGCGGCACGATCGATAGACGGCATCGACGAGTTGCAGGGCGCGGAAGCCGTCTTCGCCCGATGAGCAGGGCTTGCGGCCCAGCCGGATGGCTTCGCCGAAATCGAGAAACTGGCGCTCGAACGGCTGCAGAGAGATGGCCATGGGATCGGACGCGCCAGAGTAGATTTCCCGATGCAGCGGCGCCGGCTCGCCGCGGTCGTCGTGGACGTCCCAGGTGACCAGCTTGTCGCCCGCGATGACGGCGCTCCCCTTCGTGCCGTGGATCTCGACTCGCTCCGTGTAGCCGGGCCAGAACGCGGTGGACGCCTGAAGCACGCCGGTAGCGCCGGATTCGTACCGAATCAGGGCCGAAACGATGTCCTCCGATTCGATTTTGTGCAGGGCGGCGAGTTGCCAGTAACCGAAGACCTCGGTTACGGGACCGATGAGGAACAGCAGAACATCGAGCTGATGGATCGCCTGATTGATGAGAGCGCCGCCGCCTTCGGTCTGCCAGCTGCCTTTGATGGGACGCGAATAGTAGGCCGCGGTGCGGTACCACTTGACGTACGCATCGGCCTGAAGGATTCTTCCCAGGCGGCCTGCGGCAATTGCGTGCTTCAGGAACTGAACGGAATCGTCGAAACGGTGCTGGCTGACCACGTTGAGGAGGATGCCGGCGGAACCGGCCTTCTCGATCATGTCGCGGGCGGCGTCAATCGTGGTGGCAATGGGCTTCTGCACCTGAATGTGTTTGCCGGCTTCGGCGCAGACAAGCAGAGGCTGGAGCCGGAAGTCGGGGAAAGTGCAGACGTCGACGAAGTCCACTTCGGGATCGCGGCAGACCTCTTCGTAGGTGGGAACGAACCGGCAGTTGTATTTCTCGGCGAAGCGCCTCCCGGTGTCCTCCGTGGTGTTTGTGCAGACCACGACCTGGTAGCCGATGTTGCGATAGGCTTCGGCATGTTTGTGTGAGACCGCGCCGGTCCCGATGATTCCGACACGCATGGGGATCTCTTCATTATGTTCCGAGCGGCCCATGCGGATGCGGATTACTGGTTTGCGAATAAATCGAGTTGCGGTCCGGAGGGCCATTCGTCGCCCAGTTCGGCGACGTCGCGTGGCGCGAATCCGTAGCGGGCGATGAGTTTCGCAACACGCTCTTTGAGCATCTCGGGATAAGCTCCACGGAGATACGCGTGCTTCTCGTAGCGTTCCCGATAGCGGCGCGAAAGATGCGGGAAGTGCCGGTCGAGGAACGGCAGGAAGACCTGCTTCGAACACGGCTTGAGGAAAAGAGGGGCGGCGCTGAACGAGACAGCGCCTGCACTGGAGGCCGCGGCGCAGAGCGCGTCGAGTGCATCGAAGCTGTCGTTGATGAGCGGCATGACCGGATGGGCGAGCACGGTGCAGCGTATGCCCGCTTCGGTGAGGGCGCGAACGGCGGCGAGACGCAGAGAAGGCCGCGGCGCGAGCGGCTCCAGCAGTCGAGCGAGCTGCTCGTCAACGGTGGTGACGGTCATGTTGACATGGATGGCGTTGGCGGCGCCTATTTTCCGCAGCAGGTCGATGTCTCGCGCGACGAGATCGGATTTCGTGGTGATGCCGGTTTTGCGGCCTGTTTCCGAGGCCAGGACGCCGAGGATGCGCCGGGTCACGCGATAGCGCCGCTCGGCGGGCTGGTACGGGTCGGTGGCGGTGCCGATCCAGATGGATTCCCGTGGGCGCACGCGCACGAGCTCGGAACGAAACGCTTCGGGGCTGAAACGTTTGGCGAAGATGCGAGTCTCGAAGAGCTGAGGATCGCGCAGTTCCATGAATTCGTGCGTGTACCGGGCGTAGCAGTAGCGGCAGCCGAACTCGCAGCCTCGATAAGGGTTGATTGTCCAGACGAAGGGCATGCGAGGGCTGGAACACTTGCCGATGAACCTGCGCGTTTCTATTTCCAGGTACTCGACGCGGCGCTTTTCTTCCAGAGTGGGGCTCGCGGCAGCCAGACGCGCGATGCCGACGAGGCGGGGCGTCGGGTCAGGCGACGGGCCGAACAGATCTGTGTC
Source organism: uncultured Acidobacteriota bacterium (assembly GCA_963780655.1). Taxonomy (GTDB): domain Bacteria; phylum Acidobacteriota; class Terriglobia; order Bryobacterales; family Bryobacteraceae; genus CAWACP01. The sequence goes on from CAWACP010000006.1 coordinate 728,592, forward strand.
GCAGGCGCGGGACACAGGTCCGAGTTTCGCTTTTTGTTCGCCTGAATGTCAAGCGGCTCACTGGGGGACGCTGAACGCGTAGATGGTGGAATCGTGCGTCACCACATAGACGCGGCCGTTGGATACGGCGAGCCCGCTGAAATGGGTCCAGTTAGTGATTGTGTCGCCGCTCGAATACAGTTCCTTGCCAGTTCGGGCATCGAAGGCGTAGAGAACGGCATGGCTGGCGCGCGATCCCATTCGTTCGGCGCTGGTGAGAAGACGGCCAGTTGGGTCTACCTGCTGGGTGTCCTCTCCGGTGGACAACGAAAACAGAACACCATTGGCGACGACGGGCGGATCGGGTACAGACATATCGTGCGAGATCCAGATCGGTTTCAATGACACGGCCTTTCCCTCGGCGACGACGTTGAAAGCCATGATGCTTCCATGCGGCGCGTCGCCCCACGTCTGCTGGAATTTCGGGGCCTCGGAAGCCGCCGGGCCGTAGGCGGCCGCGTACAACCAGCGGGCCCCGGTGTCGTCTTCCTGGGTCGCGAAAGCGCCCCAGAAGCCGCGCCCCTCGAAGAGCTGGTTCTCATTCGTGTAGTGGACGCTGCGGAAGAGCGGCGTACGATGGTCGGCCCCTCCGAGGGCCGCGGTGTCAAGGAGAAAGAGCACTCCCTCTTTCCCGGTGGCGGCGAGAAGTTCACGGCCGCCGAAGGGAAAAATCGCCGGAGTGGTTGTACCCATGTCGAGATCTTTATGAGTGAGCCAGTTACGATTCTCCGGCGTGTAGTAATCGGCGAGTTTACCATCGGGAGTTACTGCAAGTACCGTGTCGGCGTACTTACCAACGGAGGGATCCCAGGGTCCATCGCCGGTGGCGCCATAGACCATTTTCGTGTTTGCGCTGTAACTGACGCCGCCGCGTCCCCAGATACCGCCGCCGGCCGTATCGGACTGGAAGAAGGTAATCGGCCGGCTGTCAGCCCGCAGGTTCATGATGTAGACGCCGGATTTCGCGCGGTTACATCCCTGCGAGATGGATGCGTACAGTCGTCCGTCAACGAGATTGAGACTCCACGGCTTGGAAAATGGCGGTGTGAACTGTTGGGGCGCGAACAGGTCCTCTCCGTTAACCACGTTCAGGGCGTGCAGCTTTCCATCGCTGGCGATCACGTAAACCGTCCGCGAATCGCGGTCGATGACGGGCGTTGCATTCAATGCGTTCGCGCACAGCCAGTCCGGCGGCAGCAAGGGCTTGCCCTCTGCAGCGAGTTGTTTCTGCCACATGAGCGCGCCCGTATCGGCGTCGATGGCAAATAGCTTGTCTGCGCTTCCGGCAACGATGACAATGTCTTTCACGCCCGCGGGAGTGTAGAGCCCCTCGACGATGACCGGCGAACTGAGCGCGGTGAGTTCTCTGGCGGCATTGTCGAGCTTCAGCTTCCAGCCGAGCTTCATTTTGCCGACAGTCGCCGGCGATATGAGGGTCTCTGTTTTTGCCCAGCCGGTCCGTTGCGGATCTCCGCCGAAGGTGAGCCATTCCGAGGCGCGCGTGGCAGCCGCAAATGAAGCGAATGCCGCGAACAGAACAACGATACGCATAGTTAGTCGATTACCCTGACAATTCCAGTCTGCACGGCGCCGGTAACACGCGCTTGTTCCGAAGTTACGTAAACGTCGAATTCGGAGCGGACGCCGAAACGAGGGAGATAGATACCAGGCTCGATGGAGAAACAGGTTTCGGCGATGACCCGGCGGTCGTCGTGCGTTTCCAGGTTATCCATATTTGCGCCGGTCCCATGAACTTCCTCACCGATGGAGTGTCCGGTTCGATGGACGAACTGCGCTCCGTAACCGGCCCTGGCGATGTGGTTGCGGGCGGCATCATCGACTTCGAACCCCTGCAGGGGCGCGCGGGCAGCGACTCGGTCGCGGACGAGGGAGAATGCGGCGTCGCGGGCGTCTTTCACTGTTGTAAATACTTCGACCACTTCGGCAGGCGGCGTTGGACCGCAGAACCCTGTCCAGGTTATGTCGTAGTAAACAGCGGACGGCGCATTCATCTTCGCCCACATATCCAGTAAGAGGACGTCGCCGCGCCGGATGGGCCGCGAGGTGGAAGCCTCAGGCTCATAATGAGGGTTCGAGATATTTTCATTGACGGCTACGATCGGTCCATGGTCCGTAACCAGGCCGGCTTTGTCAAACGCCTCGCGGACCCAGATCTTTACGGCATATTCGTCGATTTCCGCGCCCGACCGGAGCGCATCGCCCACCCGCGCGAAAGCGGCCTGACGGACGCTGTCCACGCGACGTCCCGCCTCGAGGTGCTGCTCGAACTGGTCAGAGGTCCAGCGGGCGTCGAACATTTGCACGAGGTCAGCCGAGGAGATAACCTCGACGCCGCAGGATCGTATCAGGTCGATTGTTCCGCCATCAACCAGAGAGACGTAGGGCACCGCGCACAATGGCGAGAACTGCATGGCTACGCGGGAGTATCCGGACAGGAGGCGGTGGAGTGCGTCCAACTGGGCCGTCCAGCCGGAGTACACTTCCTTCTCTCCGGGGAGTTCGTCCAGAGTGGAGGGCTCGACGGCGTGAATGAGGCCGCGCGGACTTCCCTCTGAGGGCACGAGATAGTACCAACGCCTGGTCACTGACCCCGGATTTGTCAGGTTCAGAATCCGGTAAGCGATGGGGTCGCGATGGTGGTGATCGAAAAACAACCAGGCTGCGATCCTCTCGCTGCGCAGTGCAGCCTGTATCCTGTCCAGGTTGAAATAGGGAGTCATAGGTCGGCTGGAACGGTCTTACCTGATACGAAGTGCTGCTCCACAGAATAGCTGATGGAGGTCGGGAGGTGGACAACGCCGGCTATGTCGTGTTCGCTGAGCACGCGGAATGAGCAGACATCGTCCACCCAGTCCTGGCTGGTTCCATCGCCATACTGCGTGGCCACCGTGATGGTGTAATCGTTTCTCGCGAGAACGCATTCGAGGTCGAAAGTCGCTTCGAGCAGCGAGCCTGCGCTCACCGGCGGCAGATCGGTCCGTTCAACGCGCGTATTGGTTCCGAAAACATCGGTGCCGATGCGATTTCGAATGAGGATGCCCATGACCGGTTCGTTCACGTCCGTTCGGAACTCGGCGCGCACGCGGATACGAACAAGGTCGCGGAAGTCAAAGACGGAGCATTCCCGGCCAAAGCGGTCAAGGATTTCGACGCTCTGGATGCGGCTTGCTCCGTCTCCGTGACGAAAGCTGGCGGTGAGCGGCGCCGGAGTGATCGCGTCGTCCTGATATTTCTGCTGCGCCTCCAGCACGTAACCGACATATCGATTGACCGCATCACCGGCGGCCCCGATGAAGCGCGCCTCGCCCGCGAGCAGAAACACCGCGCGTTGTGCAAGCCGCTTCACCAGACCAAGATCGTGAGAGACCAGAAGAACGGTTTTGCCGGCAGCTCTGAACTCTTCGAACTTACGGACGCAGCGCGCAGAGAACACCGCGTCGCCGACTGCGAGAGCCTCATCCACCACGAGAATATCGGGGTGAACGTGGATGGCTGTGGAGAATGCCAGGCGGACGTACATCCCGCTGGAGTATTCACGAACGGGACGATCGATGAACTCTCCGATATCGGCGAAGGCCGCAATGTCGGCGAATGCAGCGTCAGTCTGCCTGCGCGATAACCCCATCACGTCAGCCGTAACGTATACATTGTCCCGACCGCTGAAATCAGGATTGAACCCCGCCCCGAGCTCGAGAAGGCCGGTGATTTGGCCGGCGCAGAGCACTCGTCCCGTAGTGGGCTGCAGGACGCCGCAAACGATCTGCAGCAATGTGCTCTTGCCTGATCCGTTCGGCCCGATCAGCGCAACTACCTCTCCGCTCCCTACCTGAAAGCTGACGTTCCGGAGAGCCTGAAACTCGGGTTGGCCGGTTTTGGAAGAGAAGCCACGGCGCAAACGGTGGAGCGGGTTGCTGAAAAGAACAAAGCTTTTCGAGACGTTCTGGACGGCAATCACTTCGAAAGCTCAACTATAGCGCGATCGGGCTGAAGTCGTCCGGGCTGTGCCAGGGTTGTCCACCAAACTCTTCAGAGCAGGATCGTTACGGTGAGTCCCTGACCCGGAATTGCGGTTGCTCCAGCGGGGGCGCTCAGGATGTTTATCCCAAGTGCATCGCCGGGTTGGAGTACCCCGAGACCGAACCCATCCACAGTTGCGGACGATGTCGTTCCATCCGGCACTGTCACGCGGCAGAGCTCACTTTCGTTGCGCGTTACGGCAATCAGCAGATCGCCGCCGGATGGCGCCGTGTTCACTGTTGCGAAGACGCTGCCAATCGAGCGCAGCCGGTCGACTGTAATCTTCGGGGCGGCGTCGTTCTGGACCGCGGCGCTTCCCGCCACCTGGAAACACAGTTGGCCACCCGAAAGAGTGCGCAATCCGTTGTTGGTGGCGTTTGTATAAGAGTTGTCCTGAACCGGACCGGATCCCAGGTAATTGGTTGCGAAACATTGCGCCGCCGCGATTCTGGCGCAGGGCAAATCGATGTTGTAGACGTAAGAACCGCTCGCTGAGCTTCCGAAGAATCGTTCCGGAAAAGAAAGCACGTACGTATGGCTGTCCAGCCGATACACCGCCGCGGCCGTTGTATGTGGCGCCGAGCTGGAGCCAAGGATCGCGCGGCTAACCTGGAGAGTGCCGTCGCTGCCGGGGTCTGCCGTGACCTGGAAGATTTCCTGGTCGATCTGAAGTACGTCATGGATGTGGAACGCTGCGGCCGAGAGCGTGGCACAGGATGTCGATGTGGCATCGAGAGCGGAACCGAGGCTGGTTGTCGCCGCCTCGTTCAGTTCATTCCAGTAGAACAACTCCAAGGTGCAAGACGTGATTGTCGTTGTGTTGACCAGACTCTGAAACCCGAGGCCGCTCACCGCGACCCCGCCTCTGCCCGTCGACCCAATTCCATATATCGGAGCGGGTGGTGCATCGGTGTCCAGAACGCTTCCACTCATGCCGAGCTGCCATTCGGTAATCGGCGATGAATCCTGCGAACACTCCTGATTCAGCACATTTGCCGACCGGCCACAAACTTCAATCGTGCCGCCAGGCTGCGTCGGAGCCTGGAACTGTAGCGTCCCGGTGGTTGTCGTGCCGGCGAACCTCCACCCGGGTTGAACGATCGCGAATACGCTCGTTGCATCGGGCGTGACGTCCCACGGTGTACTCGTGGTGATCGATTGCCCAGTATTTCCTGAAATCACGCGTTCCTGACGGGCCCCCGTACCTGCACTGATTCTGACTACCAGGCCGGCGTACTGCCCCGCCGGCATTTCCAGCGTGGCGTTCCCGACCGATGTGGATGAAAACGACGTGGCCGGCGTGTCCGGCTGTATCTGTAATCGCCAATAGAAATTCGCGTGATCGAAGTTTTGATCCGGCGGTGGGACGCTGGTCGACTTCAGACCGTCGTCTGTGAAGCTGGCAGCGAGAGCTTGAGCGCTGGCGATTCGTTCCACCGCGTCCGCCGTTGTCCCTCGATAAACATTAAAGCTGCTGGCAGCCGCCGAGAAACTCAGGTTCTGAAGAACGACTGCATTACTATTACCGCCCGGCGGCACGTCGGCCTGAACAGTAAAAGAAAGAGGTGATTCGGCGCCGCACGCGTCGAGAGCGCTTATCGCGTAGTAATAAACACTCGCCCCCGCCAGCGTTCCACCGGATGTATTCACCAGGACCGACAGACTTACAAGAGGAATGTCCGCGGCGGACGCCGAAGGCCGCGGCGGCACTACATACTGGACAGTGAGAATCGTGTCCACAGTTCCGTCGGACAGCTCCTGCTGCTGCTCCGAGATACCGAAGCTGGTCGACCCATCCGCATTAACCACAGTCCCGAGTAATGGGCGTGGCAGACCTGTTCCAGAATCGCTCTGCCGCCGCCCCGCTGGGCTGCCCACGTACGCAGTGTCGCCGTACCACGAATCGTCATGTATCTGTGCGCTAATCACGGCCGTTCGAAAATTTAGCCGCGGGCTGATGGACGTGATTCGGAAAGGCTCGCGGCTCCAGCCTTCGCGGGTGCAGGTAAGCGCTATGATGTCACCGGGCTTCAGACCGGCCCCGCGAACGCTGGTCTCGAATTGAACATAGGTGTTTCCGTTCACAGCGAGGTTTAACTGGCGCGCCAGAAGCCGGGACGCCTGATTGAAACCCGGAAGTCCGAGCGCCTGCAGCGTAGCGGTCACCTCCTGATTAATCAGCCCAATATCGTCAACATCGGACAGTGACAAACTGTCTTGCTGAAACTCATTGAACTCGTCCTGAAACTCCACTGTGTACCGGTTAGGACATTCCGTGATGGGCTGCGACGAGATCTTCAGGCTCGAACTGCCGTCACTTTGTCGAACGATTCCCGAGAAGCCCCCGTCACCGAATTCATAAGCCGGCCATCCGCCATCCAAACTCTCCGACGAGTTACTACCCGGCGCCGGTGCGTCCTGCTGCAATGCAACAGTGTTGAGCACCACAGCTTCCAGCAAACCTTTGTCGTCCAGCCGCAGGAGAATTCCCGATCCGTTACAGATGCCCCGGACAAGGTCGCCCACGCTGCGTCTTTTTGTAATGAGCAGGTTGCACTGATATCGCGGTATCTGGGTCGGATTACCCAGATTGTCCGCGCCGGTTATCAGTTGGCCGCAGAATTGGGCTGCCGCTACGAACGAAGGCAGGTTCAGCTCTTTGCTGTTCCAACCGGCTCTCATCAGAACATCGAGAAGGATCCAGGCCGGATTGTTCGTATACGATGTTGCCGCGATCGCGCCGGAATTGTCATATTGCGGCAGCTTCATCCCTCGAACCAGCACATCTAAGCCCGGCAGGGAGACGCCGCTGCCGATGCCATTCGGGACCACTACGGACAAATAAGCCATCGAGCCGTAGGGGTCGCCAAGAGGATTGCCATTGCTGTCGCAGAAGTCCGCATCAAATGCGCCAGTCCTCGTGCCCCGACTAGCGAGGTTGTACCAGCCGGTCGCGGTCATATTCGCTCCCGCTTGACCCGCTGGTATCTCCACGTTATTGACTACAACCTTGACTACTCTGTCGATCTCTCCCGAACCGAGCAGAACCTGCATGCGTGTCAGGTTCCCGTCGTTACGCGAGAACACCACCGGGGGCTGGAACCAGCCTGTCCCGTACACCAGCGGAACCACGTCATTGTAAACCGCTGCATTGTCAATCAATGGCGACGTGTGCGTACCGCGCTCACCGTAGCTCCTTACCTGAATTGCCGGCGGCATGAACTCGATGCCGCCGAATCGGCTTGTATTCTGGCCGCCCGCGTCCTTACTGAACATCCCGCGCTGCTGGCACGAAGACCTGCTGTAATCGCAGGCTGAAAAGGCAGCCGTTCCGTTCAGAGTGCCCGATCCGCCAGCCACATCTGCCGAGTAACCGCACGAATAGAAACGTGAGTAAGTTTGCGCCGAGCCGCCGTTTACTGCTTCCGTGCGCTGCGCCGGCGTGGCAGGAAAGGCCCAGGGACACAGCCGCTGTATGCGAATGGTTGGCACGTACGAGCGCTGCAGATTCAGGCGATTGATGAAGCTGAGTTGGAGGGTGTCCTCGGTTGTCTCATCTACCGGATTGCAGAGGCCGCTGAACACGACGATGCCCTCTGACGTAGCGACTCCCCCAACAAGGTCGAAGAACAGCAGGGTGACTAATACCCGCGAGCCTTTCCAGCCTACGTTCCTGTCCACTTCCGACATCACTGCGTCGGCGTCCGCCAGCAGCACCCGCAGATTTTCCGCGGCGCCAATTACATCCGTCGTACTGTTCTGTAATTCAAAAAGGTTGTGGTCAAGAATGCGCGCTGCGTAGCTCTGACCGTTCCAGGTCACGGCATGAGTACTCAGGCGTTGCACGTCTCCACTGGCCAGGGTGCAGTCCAGCAGGAACAGAGGCGTACCCGGACACTCCTGCCCTTTCAGATCGTATACGGTCGACATTTTTCTGCCTTTCTAAGTCCGGGCCAGCACGCGCACTGTGCAGGAGTAATTTCCTGTGCCGTCAGCGGTTATCTCCAGCGTGTCCTGATCGAACCTGCTGTTCGGATAAGCGCCGCCACGGGAGGTCGCGGCTTTGTACGCGCCGGCGCATGGTTGCGCCTCGGCCTGCGGCCCGCATACCTGCACCGTCTGTCCCGCCGGAATGGTCAAAGTGAATGTGACTCCCGAGCCGCCACCCCCGCTCGACGCGACCGACCACCGCCGCCATGCGTTGCCGATCACGGCGGTCACGCTTGCCCCACCGCTGATCGTCAGGTCCACCGTAGCGGCCGCATCGGCGCGCAGGTATGCGCTGAACGTGTAAGTCAGCTCGGGCGGAGCGTTGACGGCCTGTGTGACAGACTGGCTTGTCTGTCCGCCGTTGGACAGCGTTGCGCCCGTGCCTGCCCCGAACGCGTCCTCCGCGGAAGTAACCGCCAGTTGCGGATCCTTGTTCCAGCACGGCTGAGTCAGATCGGTGCTCCAGCAGAGCAGATTTGAAGCCGGATCCGCGAACGCGAAAGTATTGAGTCTGCCTTCGGCGCTCTGAAAAAGCGACATGACTGCGTTGGCTTCAGTCAGCGTCAACCCTGAAAGGCTCAGGTCGTACTGACGTTCGATGAATGAAACATCAGCTGCGCTGATCACGCTGCCATCGGGAAGGCTGTTCAGCAGAGTCTTCAGTGCAATTGTCTTCTGCAAAGGCAACTGCGCGATGGCTCCGCTTCTTAGCTGGGGAAAGAACAGCATCACTCAGCCTCTCTCCTGCTGGATCACCAGGGTTGCCGCTCCCCGGCCGTTCGCATCGAGATCGGCTTGTGCGATGTCAGACGCAAATCGGCAGCCTGGGTATACCGCTCCGGTGTTCGGATCGGTGAACGAGAAGGTCTCCGCTGCGCCCTGTCGCTGTTGGAAGAACTCTAGGAGAGCTGCCATTTCCGTCTCCGTCAGCATGCTGAAGCGAAGAGTCCATTGCCGGAGCGGCGCTGCGAACCGCCGGTACCGTTGTTCGGTCCCATCCGTGAACTGCAGCACGTCGGTCGCGAACTGCTGTGTGCAGCCCAGCGGATATTGCGCAATCGCTCCCGTGCTCAGCGTTGGAAAACTGGCCATGTCACAACTCCAGAATCGTGTCGCTGAGAGCGTGCGAGCTCAGCAGCGCCTGCCGTACTGCCGAGGCAATGTCGCTCTGCCGATTGAGGAATGATCGGCTGTCCATCGCACTGATCTGAACCGTGACATTTGATGTCTGCGAGTTCGGTCTTACAACGCCGTTCGCGCCGTAATTTCCCGCAGTGGCCTGGCCGCCTGTCGATTCGCCAGCCGCCGCGTCCGCTTTCACGGGCAAGGGCATCATGAACGTTGGAATGGGCTGTGGCGTGGAGCTCTGGCCGGAGCCAAAAAGGCTTTCTATTCCGCTCAGAACCGATCCGATCAGGCCGCCGCCGGTTAGCAAACTGTCCAGAATTCCTCCGCCGCTCGACAATCCCGACATCAATCCCTCCGGTATGCTTGTCAGTCCGGAAGTCGCCTGCTCGAACACGGACGGCTTGCTTTCTGCCGTGCTCTCGGCAAGGGTCTGTTGCACCGCCGTTAGCTGGTTCAGGCTGGTAATTGTCCCCTGCAGGCTGTCGATCAACGCCTGATTCGCGCCCGATGCCGATGAGGATCCACTCTGCCAGGGAGCCCCTGATGTGACAACGTCAGTGGCTGCCTGTAGCGGAGCCCCTGCCGATCGTTCACCGTTGCCTTGACGGTTCGTATTTTTCCTGGTTTGTGCCACTGATTATCTCCCCTCGAAATTCGTTCTCCAGGTACAGGATTGCCTCGGCGATGCGCGCCGGTTTCAACCGCAGGTCTACCGGACAAAGCTTCCAGAGGTTAAATTCATCCAGCAGAGACAAGCTGTCTGCGGTTATGAACGACGTCGGACAGCTTTGAACGCTCACCTGTCGGCGCGCCCATACAATCCGCTCCATTGCAGGCGTCAGATCGCTCCTCCACCCGCAACGCCGTCGAGTCTCCAGACCGGCGTGCCTGCAGTCGTCGCACTTCCAACCGGCCTGGTTGGCGTATTGAAAGTGGAAGGCGACGATCAGTTTTTTCTTTCGTCTTTGCTCAGGCCGCACTCCGCCTTGATCGCCGCAATAACCTCGCGCGAAAGCGTCTCCGGACCGCGGTCCAGCAGCATCTCCGCGGTGGCATGCTCCCCATCGATTGTGAGACCCGAAATGCTTTCCAGGCCCCATCGCAGATATAAAGCATCAATCTCCGCGCCCGCGAGGTTAGCCTCAACCTTCTCGGTCAGAGCTTCGCCGGCCGCCAGATACTCCAGCTTCCTGCCTGCGTCACGAAGCCGCCGTAACAACTCCATCCTTCTCCCCCAGGACATTCGGCGAATCGTGAAGCTTACCCCTGTGATCGCTTGCGAGTCCCTCGCGATCGTGCTCTCGTATGGCATCTGGTCAGGCGAATGCAATGAACACCTCGTCGTCGGCTGTGCCCTGCGCGCGGCACGCGCTGAATGACCATTGCTGCCGCTGCAACGAGTCGTCGAACTGGGGGACTTCCAGAGTGACATTCTTCATGAAAATTCCACAGAGTTGGCCCGGTTGCTCTCCCAACTGCAGCATCACGGGAATTGGCGAACGCTGACGAGCCGCCTCGTAAAGCTGCTGGGTCTGCGAGTCATCCTGCTGGAACAAACTGAAGTTCAGCGAAACGCTCCGCATTCCGGGCGAAATCATCCTTGCCAGGTCGCTTCCAAACTCACGATTCCTGAGATCCAGACCATTGTCGATGGTCACCTGCGCCGCTGTAAGCGTGAAGAACTGCGCCGGCGCCGCTCCCAGCCAGACCTGCCCCAGAAAGCCGGGTACCACCGTAAACTGTCCGGCGCTGATTGCCGGTTCGCCTGGGAAGGCGGACAGCCCTGCCTGGCCCGCCTGGAAGCTGGAGCTGTCCGCTATGTCGGCAGCGACCCCCGAAAACTGAAACTCGTGATAGTCGCCGTTGACCACAATCTTCGTCGAGTTCACGGCGGCTCCGTAGACAATCCGCTGCACCGCGCTTGCAGGGCTCCAGTAGTCATAGATGGCGCTGCTCGGCAGCTCAGTGCACGGGCAGTAAGTTGCCGTAACTCCGGTCGCGGCCCCCGGTCCGGGGGTAACTGTGAATGGCGCATTCAGTTGGATCGCCATTGAGTCCACTACGCTCGCGACGAAGCGGATCTCGTCCCCGCACGCTACTCCCTGCCCCGGCGCGAGGCCGTGCGCCGCTGCGAACGCCACCGTATTGCCGGAAGCAGAAGCCACCTGGCCGCCAGGCGACGCGAGTGGCGATCCACCCAGTCCGGCCTGGAACAACGGTCCCTGTGGCGGCAGCGTTGTCTGATCCGCCCACGAGGTCATGTAAGTCCGTAAATCGAACTGAGTCGTACGACGCAGGTTAGGAGGATCACCCGTAAACGTCCTCGAGCCGGTCTTGTCCTTTCGTTGGCCTCGATCCGTTTTTTGAGAGGTGGTCAGGCTGACCGTGGCAATCCGGTTTGTCGATGTTACAGCGGCCGCATTCGCATACGTCGGCTCAATTGCAACGTAACAACGATTTTTGCTGGATGAAATATAGGATGGCATCGTCTGATTTACTCCCGATGAGGGTTCCTGTTTATCTGGTTACTGCGACGGTGAAGGTCACTTTTGCGCTCTGCACAAAGTTACGCCCCCCGGCTCTGACGGCGCCGTATGTCACCAGGTAACCACCCGGATAGAATACGCCGTCACCCCAGTCGCCGGCATTCTCTTCCAGCGCCTGGGTTACAACATCGACACAGGCGTTTAACTGATCTTCAAGATTCTCCAGCCTGTCCTGTGACGCCCGCGTTTCCACCGTGACCTCGGCTTCTCCCGAGAAGACCCGAAACTTCTCCTGATGCGAGTTCGTCAGCCGTTCGCAGTACACATAGAACATCGGGTATCTGGGCGTCGCGCTCTGCTCCGCCACATCCACTGCGATGTTCTGCGAAACAATCTGCTCAGGTCCGATCGGGGGAATCGGCGTGCCGGACATCAGAGCGATTTCGGGTCCCGCGCCGGGGATGCCGGTTTGCCCGCCGAGCAGAGCTACAGCCTTGTGGATCACCAGTGTCGTCGCAAAGGCCATCGCCTATCCTCGTCTCGTTATGCGATTTTCTACCGCGAAGAACTGGGCCGTCTGGCCGTTTCCCGGTAGCTCGCCGCCTGCCAGAGCCGCCGGTTGCAGCCACGTTGCGCCAATGCTCAACGCCGCGCTGTTTTGCCTCGCCAACGCGTGCGGCCAAGCTCCCGCATAAATGTGCCATGCCACCGCGTTCGCTGGAGGAGCGCCGGTCATCACTTCCGCCTGCGTCGCCGCGGCAATGTTTGTCTGAACAGGATCGCTCGCGCATCCTTCCTGTCCACCGGCGTTCACGAAGGAGACGGCGAAGTACACTGTCGCCGGCGCGCCCGTGCCGGCTGTGAGGCTGACGATGGGTTCAGTCGCCTTTGAAACCGGCGCCGCAACCAAACCAATTCCCAGCGCCATGCAACTGCCTCTCGCTTCGCTCGTCAGGTTCTCGAATTGCTGCCACTTCCACTGGTACCGATTGTTCGCCTGCTGCCCGTACGCGTCCTCGTAGATGGCAGCGATTGCCTTCAGCGCATGCCATCTTTTGAGCGCCGGCCCTACCACGACATCCGACGTGCCCAGCTTCCGCCTGCGCCAGCAGTCTGTCCATCCGAACAGCGCGTCCATCGGGCCCTTCTCCACCAGGAACGTCGTGACATCCGTGGCTATCGCGCTTTGCGCAAGCGCGATCTTGCCGTCCGTATCGATCCCTTCCGCTTTGGCCGTGTCGAGCACCGCGCTGTCGTAAGCCGCCAGGTCCTCAGTCCGATTAATCGGTCCGTCGTCGAATAGGGCCATCGGAGGTGCTCAACTCTTCGACGGCTTGACGGACGCGCGCAACGCGTCTATATCGGCATCGGACATAAGCCGCACATGCGCCTTTTCCACCAGTTCGCGCCGTTGGGCTGCTTCCACCGCCCGCTCCAGAGCCTTCTGGCGCGTTTTGCATTCGTCGGGTGTCGCCAGGCGCGCCCGGCCCTCGACAATCATTCGAGCGGCCAGCGGCTTTGCTACCTCTACCGTTTGCCCTGAGCGGCCGCCATCGCCCGTCTCATTGCTCACCAGAACGACGTAGTCGCCGTTCAGTTCTTTCTCCAGTTTCCGGATCTTCTGATAAAAAACTCGCAAGTCCACGGTGCGCTCCTGAAAAAGAGAGGGAGGCCTGTGTAGCGCCTCCCTCGTTCGTCCACCATCTCCACTGAACCGCGGCGTCGTCCTGCTCGCGGTCCCACCCAGTTGATTGCTCGCCCTTACGAGTCCACCTGAACGCCGAATTCGTTGCGCAGAACGGCGCAGCCGTACAGGACATCCACGGTGAACTGTTGCGCCAGCGTGTTTGGTTGATAGCTCATCAGCACGCGAATGCCGAAGTTGCCCATTTCCGCATACTCGGCGATTGCGCCCGTGCCGGGAAGCGGCTTCGGGAGCCGGCGAACCACCAGCCCGATCGCATCTTTCGCGAACGCCAGGTTGTGCGTGGTCACCGGCCCGCTGCCGGTCTTCGACACAAACTGCGACCGGAAGATAAAGAAGTCCTTCATCTTGCCCACCGTGCCGTCCACCAACGCTCGCAGCCCCGCCTCGCCGGCCGAGTAGAATTCGCTGAATCGCGGTATCTGACGCAGCGCCGAATAGCCTGCGGAGTCCACCACCAGGTAGCGCGATGCGCTGCCCGGCAGCTTCGCCTGGAACAGAGCGGTTTCCGCCGCGTCCACCACGTCTTCCGTCAGCGGCGATCCGCCCGCCCCCACCGCGCCATTCGCGCTGAACTGCGGCGTCAGGTTCAGAAGGTCCGTTTCTATGCGCTGCGCCAGCGCAATCACCGCCGGCTGCATATACAACCTGAGCAGGTCAGGCACGGCGAGCACCTTCGTCACGTCCGGGATCTGGAACGTGGCTTCCGCGTGCGTGTTCAGAACGATCTGTGCATTCCCCAGATTCGGGTTCTGCGTCTGCACCGTTCCGCCTTCCGCGATGTTGTTGGCCACCAGCGTCGGCGGAATCGGGATATTGATCATCTCGCCCGCCTGCGCCAGCGCCGGCTCGTAGTCCCGGTTCACCAGATTGCCCATCACCAGGTTGCCCATCAGTGCGGGAAGCGCGTCCACTGCCACCAGCTTCACGATGGCATTCGCAATGTTTGTTGAGGTAATTGCTCCCATTTACTTGCTTTTCTCCTTGTTCCCGCGAACTCGGCTGAGTCCGCTTTACAACCCCTTCAGCGTTTGCGAAGCGAGACGCGCTATCTCCTGCCGTGCCCGCTCCAGTTCCTCCGGGTTCATCCCCGGACGAATCTTGTCCAGATCGATACCGCTCCCGCCCAGGTGCGATTTGCCGGTCGCTTCCATCCCCGAGCCTCCGGTGATTCTTGCCGGCAGCAGCTCCGGATTCTCTGCCACGAACTGCGCCAGGTATTCCCGCAGCCCGTGCTCGCCATCGCCCGCTTGAGCCACAATGCGGCCGTCTTCGGTCCGCTGGATATCGTCCTTTACCGCGCGAAATGCCAGATCGAGTTTTGCCACACCCAGACGTTGCAGCTCAGTGCGTATGGCCGATTCCCGTTCTGCTTTCTCCGCCGTCCTGCGGCTTCGTTCGTTCTCCGCCACCAGCTCGTTTACCCGCCGCTCCAGTTGCTCCCTGCGCCTCCGCTCGTCCGCCAGTTCGGTCTTGTACACAGGTTCTGCGCGCCTGTGTTCTGTACTGATGTACTCCTCGATAACGCCCCGAATCACGCCCCTGAGGTCATCGGCCGTGTCCGGCTCCGCGTTGCCTGTGCCCTGTTCCGCATCCATCCTGCGTTCTCCTCTCTCTCGCGCTCAGTAGAGCAGGCCTTCAGCCTGCATTCACTTCGTTTCAGCGCCGATCGCCGCCGTCAAAACCGGCTCTCCTCGATCTCGCGTGTGATCCGGTCTTTCGTTTCCTGCCGGCTGTCGCACAGATATTTCAGCGCCAGCCGCTTGAACACCTGTTTTCTCAGCGTTGGCGATTCGATGCCCAGCCCCAGCAGGCCCTGGGCGTCCGCCAGTTCCGTGCTGAAGTCCTCGATGTCGAACTCGTCCATGCCCGAGATACCGATCGTCAACCCGTCTTCCCGAGCCGCATTCACTCCGCTGAGAACCCTCTTCATGGCGTCCTTCACCGCATCGCCGTAGGCCCTCAGCACCTCCTGGGTGATTGCGAAATCGCGCTGCTTGCTAAGTCCCGATTGCGGCGTTGCATTCGCGGGCGAGCCCCCCGTCTGAACCGTGTAACAGACCCTGTAGATCTCCTGCTGCAGCCGCGTCAGATTCTCCGCGGCAATCTCATATACGTGCCCCGAAGGCTCCGTCCACCCGAAGCGGTCGTCCTTGCCGAGTTGAAGATAGTAAGACTCGCCGATTAACTGGTTCCAGTCACGATCCGAATACACCACCGGCATCGAGAACAACCCCATCGTCAGCGCCCATGAAAGCGCGTTCAATTTATTGAAGTGTTCCAGTTGCAGCAGTCCCGCTTTGTTCATCAGCCAAAGGCCCTCGGGCACCGCCAGGTCCAGCAGCGGCACGCGATTCAGTTTGGCCAGGCCATGGACCCCGCTGGCCGTCAGTGTTGCGTCCTTGCCGGTTTCTTCGTTCAGGAAATACGAAACCGCTCCCTTTGCCTGGCGTTCGATGTACACCCGATAGGTCTGCTTGTCGTAATAAGTCCACCGGGTTTCCTGAACCCACTCCCGGTCGTCCGCGCTGGCCTTGCGCAGAGTGCGCGTGCGCAGTATCACCCATTCGTAGTTACCGTACTCGTCGTAACTCCAGTTGATCAGCTCTTCCGGCGTGTAACCCAGCAGGTAAGCTCTCGATGCGCCGATTGCATCCTCCTCGGCTCGCGTGCCGGGCCTCCGCTCAACTCTCGGGAAATCGATCAGGATATGACTCTTCCCGTAGACCAGCGTCTCAATGAGCCGGCTGCGGAAGAACTCGGCGAAATCGGTCCCCTTGAGATCGCAGTCCTCGATGAAACCGCTGAAGAACGTCCGCCCGGCCTCGGCCCCGCCGGTTGCCTCCAGCACGGGCTCGCGGCGAAACAGCGTGGCTGTGTACCAGTCGATGATCGACCCCACGTAGTTCTCATAGAAGACCCGGTTCAGGCGCTCCGCATAAACCTCGTTCGGCTCCCGGCTCCTCCGGATCAGATAGTCCGTCGCGTTCGCTTTCAGTTGCTCTCCGCCCGCGTACAGATCCCGGCACATCCTCCAGGTCGGCTTTCTAAGCTGATACTCCGGATGTTCCCGCACAATCTCGAGTGCATCGCTGCTCATTTGTCGCCTGCTTCCTCGCGCTTCTCAATTGAGTCCAATGGACGTCCCCTGTTCGCCAAAAGGGGCTTTCGCTCCGAATGCCCGCCAAACCAGATACCCAAGGGCGTCCGAAAGGTGCGTGCGCTTCGAGTCCCTCTCCTTGTCGATCACCGAGCTGCCTGGCTTGAAACTTACTTCTTCGAAATCCCGGACCAGTTCCTTGCATCGCGGATCCACCACCAGCGTTACTTCCCCGTCCGCCGAACACAGCCGCGAGTTCACCAGCGCCACCCGTTCTCGCACGCTCGGATTGCTCGCCGGTACCTTGAAGTCTGTGTTTGTGTACCCATTCCGCCGAAAGAACTCCCGCATGATCCGGTAATCGCTTCCGCCGGTCGTGTGCATCGCGTTTCCGGCAGCATCCCCAAACACCAGAATTCCGGCCGCGTGATACGGATAGCGGCACTGAAATTCCTCGCATGCCTGCTGCGTGGTGGCGCGCGAAAGGACAATCTCGTCCAGCACCGTAATGTTTTCCCCCGTTCTCTGCGCAATCAGAGAGCTCATCGGATCCACGTTGAAGTCGAGCGTCCACAGCAGCGGCTGCCCTGGCGCCAGAGTTACTTCGCGCACGTTCCTGTTTCGGTCAAAAGCCTTGTACACAAGCCCCGAACTGATGTTGAGATACTCGCCCAGAGCTTCCTGCTCATAGAACTGCGCATCGTAACTTTTCCTCAGCCGCTCGTAGAAATCCGGAATCTTTTCCAGGACGTGCAGGTTCTCAAAAGGCCTTGCGAGCACCGCCTCGTACCCTTCCACCGGCGCCTTGATGAACCGCTGGAAAACCCAGTCGTAACCTTTCGGCGTCCACACTCCGAAACCGCAGAGCCTCGCGGCCTCCGGATCTCGCAGACGTCCTTCCAGTCGAAGCCAGGCCTCTTCCGGCGTATAAGTCAACTCATCCACGCCAAACCATGCGAGGTTCGTGCCTCGTAACCGCTCGAAGTCGTCCAGAGACCGGAACAGGATCTTCGATCCCGTGTCCTTCATCGTCAGCAGGTTTTCTGCCTTGTTGTACTCGTACGGAATGCCGTTCGCTCCCAGTATCTCGGTGAAGCTGGCCAGCGTCGCATCCCGCAGCATCGGATAAGTCGGCGCGCCAATCAATCCCTGGCGGCCCGCATTCATGTAACTTAGTCGGATCGCTTCCTGGCACAGCGCCTGGCTTTTGCCGGAGCCGATTGGTCCTGAGAATCCTTTGAAGCGGGCCGTGGAGTCGTGGAAGCGCTTTTGTGACGGCAGCGCGGCGTACTTGATTTCGCGGAGCCGGACTTCTTCTTCGGTTCTACCCATGTCACTTTGATCTTTTTCGGCGGTTCATCTTCTTTGAGTTCTCTCTCCAGCTGCACCAGCCGTATGAAGTCTGCAAGACTCGGCTTCAGCGTTTCCTCGGTCAGTTTCTTTTCCAGCACAGAGACCAGCTTGCTGATCTTCGCCCTCGCCTGCGTCGTCGGCACGATCACCTCCCGAACGCCCCGAGAATAACAGCACGCCCCCTCAGCTCACGCCTTCCGCGTTCCCCAAGTCATAAGAACGATGCGAGATAAAACCCGCATTTCCCTGTTACTCTGGTTTTGTGGGGCAGCCTGTCAGGCTGCGGCGGGCTGTCAGCCCGCCTCTGGAACACTCTCAGCGAGGCCAACTCAGTCTGCAACTCGATCTTCATCCTGTCGAGGTTCGCGTGCTCGGCGCCATGATTGAAAAAGAAATCACCACGCCGGAATACTACCCTCTCACCCTCAATGCGCTCGTGAATGCCTGTAATCAGAAATCGAATCGCGATCCGGTCGTGACCTATGATGACGACGCCGTCGAACGCGCGCTCGATTCGCTCCGTGCCCGTGGACTCGCCCTCCGCCTCACCGGCGCCGGTAGCCGTGTGCCTAAACACGGCCATCGCCTGGCCGAGCAGCTCAACCTCGGTCGCCGCGAGATTGCCATCCTCTGCGAGCTGATGCTGCGCGGTCCCCAGACCGTTGGCGAGCTGCGCGGCCGCGCCGAGCGCATGCACAGCTTCGACGATCTCGAAGAGGTCGAGTCTGTTATTCAGCGCCTGATGGAAGCGAGCCCGGAGCCGCTTGTGGCGCGTCTCGAACGCCGTCCGGGTGAGAAGGAAGTGCGATACGTCCATCTCCTCTCAGGCGCTCCCTCGGCCGCTCCCGCAGCCGCCCCGACCCTGTCGGAACCCGCACCCGACCGCCTGGCCTCCCTCGAAGCCGACATCGCCGCCCTCCGCCGGCAGCTTGATGATCTACGGGCGCAGTTTGCCGACTTCCGCCGCCAGTTCGAGTAGAGTGGGCTTCAGCCTGCCTGCAGTAGCGTAGGCTTCAGCCAGGCTTCAGCCTGCCTGCAGTGGAGTAGGCTTCAGCCTGCCCTGTACCCTGCATACCGGCAATCCATGAAATTGCTGGCCCACCCGTACCCGTTCCGCTTTACACTTGCATCCTATAGATTGTCAGCATTAAGCCGCTATAATGTATTCAAGTCCTCCCATGTCTGGCCGGCAGATCCAGGAGGAGTGTATTCACTCAGTAAGGAAGAGTTCCATGCTTAAGCGAGTGGCCGTGCTCCTCAGCGCGGCGTCGTCCATCGTTCTCGCCGCGACCCCCACGCCGGTTCGCCCCGGTATCGGCAAACCCGCGATCATGAAGGAGTCTGAGCTGCGACCCGGAATGAAGGGTGTCGCGTGGACCGTGTTTTCCGGCACTGAGCCGGAAGCTGTCCCCATCGAGATTCTCGGCGTCGAGAAGAATCTCTGGGGGCCGCGGCAGGACATCATTCTCGCGAAAATGGGCGGCAAAGCCCAGGTCACCAACGTCGCCGGCGGTATGAGCGGCAGCCCCGTCTATATCGACGGGAAACTCGTTGGCGCTGTCGCCCTGCGTCTCAGCATGTTTTCACCGGATGCGATCTGCGGCATCACCCCCATCGAGCTGATGCTCGAAGTCAGCGATTTCGATGAGTCTCGCCCCGCCGACCCCGTTACTCCGGACAGCGCGCGAACAAAGTCCGGCAGTGAGCGCGCCTCGGCATCCTCAGGCAATGCGCTTCTCGACCAGGTGGTCTCGGCCGGTGGTTCGGGAAGGCTGCCCGAGCGCATCCCCCAGATGGTCCCCATCGAAACGCCGCTTACCTTCTCCGGTTTCACCAGCGACGCCCTGAAGCAGTTCGGGCCGCTGTTCGAAAGCGCCGGGATCAGCCCTGTCGCCGGCGGCGCCTCGTCCAGTACTCTTCTTGACGCGAAGCCCGCGGCCGACTGGAAAACAGCCCTCAAGCCCGGCGATGCTGTCAGCGCCGTTCTGGTCACCGGCGATATGAGCATCTCGGGCATGTGCACCGTTACCTACAACGATGGCCGGCATATGCTCGCCTGCGGCCATTCCATTTTCAATCTCGGTCCGGTCAGCATGCCCATCGCGAAAAGCGATGTCGTCACCACGCTCGCCTCGGCCTTCCAGCCGAACAAAATCGGCAACGCCACTGAGATCGTCGGCGAGCTGCGCCAGGATCGCCACAGCGCCATCGAAGGCGAGCCCGGCGCGACTTCGGAAATGGTTCCGGTTGAGCTGAAGGTCCGCTCTTTCGACGAGAACAACAAGATCCGCAAACAGAAGGACCTGAAGTTCAGCGTATTCGTGCAGCAGAAGTGGACGCCGTATCTCATGATGCTGACCCTTTTCAACTCGGTGTCCAGCCTCAATGAGTTTGCCGACGAAGCCACTTACCGCCTGAGCGCCGACGTTCAGCTCGATGGCGAGCAACACGTGAATCTCGCCACCATGCTCGCGCCCAGCGAGATGCCTGTCCCCACGCCCATGTTGCTGGCCGGCTGGTGGGGCGAGAAGTTCAATCGCCTGTTCCTCAATCCTGTCCAGATGCCGAAACTTCGCAGCGTGACCGCCACGCTCGACCTGCTGCCGGATCGCCGCGTCGCCGAGATCGAGAACGCCTGGGTCCCCAACAGCGAAGTCGACCCCGGCGCGGAGATCCCGGTCAAAGTTTACCTGCAGCCCTACCGCGGTGAGCGCATCGAGCGCGAATTCAAGCTGAAGATTCCCGCGGGTTTGCCCAGAGGCCCGCACACCATTTTGCTGAGCGATGCCGACACGTTGAATCGTATGCAGTCCGGCGGCTCTTCCGACGGATTTATGGACATCTCCCAGACCGTGTCGCTTCTCAACCAGGAGCGCCGCAACGACTCGCTCTACATCTCTCTGCTCGAGCCCGGCCCCACCGTGTTCTACGAAGATAAAGTCATGCCCAGCCTGCCCGCCTCCGTCATGAACGTCATGCAGACGGGCCGCACCGCCAGCCGTCACCTGGTGAGTTCGGCCGAAGATGCCGTCGAGCAGGGCAGCATTCCGTTCGATCTCGTCGTGAGCGGCAGCTACTCGCTGCGCATTCAGGTGAAATAAGTCTCTTGAAAAAAATCTCCGGTCCCCTTGTAGAGCAGGCTTTTAGCCTGCAGGCGCCTCGCTTTCTCCTCATTCCCATCGCACTCATCGCTTCCGTCACCTCTTGTCTCGCCGTCGAGACAAAGTACTGGCAGGAGAACGATCAGGCGGGCTTCGAAAAAGGAACGCTGAAGAGCATCTCCGTGCGCAGCGATGGCCGTATGTCGCTTGCTCCGGCTCTCTCTGAGCTTTACGACAGCGCCGAACCGTACCTCTGGGCCATCGCGCGAGACTCGAAAGGCAATCTCTACACCGGCGGCGGCGGCGTCGGCGATACCGCGAAGCTGTTCGTCATCTCCGCCGATGGGCATCCGCGTACGCTGGCCTCGGTCCCCGGACTCGAGATCCACGCCATCGCCATCGGCCATGATGATGGGGTCTACGTGGCCACGAACCCGGATGGACAGGTGTGGCGCGTCGGCGCGGGTGGAAAACCGCAGCCCTACTTCAATCCGCATGCCAAGTACATCTGGGCCATGGCCTTCGACAGCCATGGCAATCTCTACATTGCTACCGGCGATCGCGGCGAAATCTTTCGGGTGACGCCCGAGGGCAAAGGCGCGCTGTTCTTTCAGACGGAAGAGACCCATGCCCGTTCACTCGCCATTGATCACAACGACAACGTAATCGTCGGGACCGATCCTTCCGGACTCATCCTGCGCGTTTCTCCCGCCGGAACCGGGTTCGTGCTCTATCAGGCGGCGAAACGTGAAATTACTGCTCTGGGCGTCGCTTCCGACGGCAGTATCTATGCCGCGGGCGCCGGGAACAAAGCAGCCGTAACGGCCCCGGCGCCTTCCTCTCCGGTGTCCACCCCGCCGCCGGCGGCCGCGGCGAGCATCAGCGTCGCCACCGTGCAGCCTGGGTCGCCGGCGCCTCCCATAACCGTGCAGCATCCGCTCTACAGCGCGCCGTCCACGGCTTCCGGAGGCTCTGAAGTCTACCGGATCGGTCCCGACGACTCACCCTCGCGCGTATGGACCAACAGCCAGGCGCTGGTCTATGCCATCACCTTCGATCAAAAGGGAACGCCGCTGCTCGGTACCGGCAACTCCGGCCGCATTTATCGCATCGACAGCGACATTCTCAGCACTATCCTGCTGGATACGCCTCCCACGCAGATTACGGCGTTCGCGGCCGGTTCCGATGGAGTTCTTTACGCGGCCACCGGAAACATAGGGCGCGTGTATCGCATGGGTCCGGGCCTTGCCGCCGCCGGAACTTATGAGAGCGATGTCCTCGACGCGAACCAGTTCTCGCATTGGGGCCGGTTCACCATTCAGGGCTCGCCCGCAGGCATCGCGGTATCCACGCGCAGCGGCAACATGAGCCGCACCCAGAACAACTGGAGCCCATGGGCTGCCGTTCGTTTGCAGCAGGACCCTGGTTGCGCGTCGTGCGAGGGCGGAAGCGTGACCTCGCCCCCCGCCAGGTTTCTACAGTACCGGCTCGCGTTCTCTTCCGCCGCCGGAGCGTCCCCCAGCCTCTCCGAAACAGATCTCGCCTACCTGCCGAAGAACGTCGCTCCGCGCCTCGAGGCCATCGAAATCGCTCAGGCTAATTACCGCTTCCCCGCCCCGTCTCTCCAACCGGCAAATGTACCCTCGCCGTCCACCCTGAGTCTCCCGCCACTCGGAGCGCTGCATCGCAGTCCTTCCGCGCCCACGCTCGAGCCCTCCAGCTCTCCCCAGACTCTCACCTACAGCAAGGGCATCGTCGGCGTCCGCTGGGCTGCTTCCGACGACAATGGCGATCCGCTTGTCTATAACATCGACATCCGGAGCGCCGGCGATCAAACCTGGATTCCCCTCCGCCAGGGCGTGCGCGAGAAGTACACGAATATCGAAAGCACAGCGTTCCCTGATGGCGAGTATCAGGTCCGGGTAACCGCCTCCGACGCCCCCGGCAATCCCGAGGGTCAGGCACTCACCTCCACCATCGTCAGCGACCCGTTCCTCATCGATAACACCCCGCCGCAGATAACCGGGCTGACCGCCTCATCCGGAGCGCCTGGCATTCAGCTTCACTGGCGCGCCAGGGACGCGCGGTCGGTCATCGATAAGGCCGAGTACTCGGTCAACGGCGGAGAGTGGCAGACCGTTGCCCCCGTCGGCGGTCTTTCCGATTCGCTCGAAGAAGACTATTCCGTAACCGTCCCGCGCGAAGGCTCCGGCCCCCGAATCATCGCCGTTCGCGTCACCGACGATTACGACAACAGCACGGTCGCCGAAACCACCCTCCGATTCTGAGCCGTGACCGTGAGGGAGCGGCGCCGTTTGGCCTCCGCCTTGCTCATTCGCCAGTATGAAACCGAGCAAGCTATTACTGTTAACGGCCGCTGTAACGTCAGGCTTCTGCGTCATCGCGGCTCCACTCGAACGAATCCCACCCGGCGTGGAAATAACTGTCAGGACAAACGAACCGATCGATGCCAGGTCGTCCGATACAGGCCGGGTCTACAATGCCGTCGTGGCTCGCGACGTGATCGCGCCCGATGGCAGCGTCGCCGTTCCGGCCGGTTCCAACGCCGAGCTGCTGGTGCGGGATGCTACTCGCCACGATGTCGTCCTCGATATCGACTCGGTAACCGTGAACGGACGCCGCTACGCTGTCAGCACGGTCGATGAGCCCCTCACCGCTAACGGCGAAAGGAAGGAAGGAGTCGGCGAGAACCACCGAACGGCGAAGTTCCTCGGCGGTGGAGCGGTACTCGGCACTATCGTCGGAGCCATTGCCGGCGGCGGCAGGGGAGCCGCTATCGGCGCGATAGCGGGAGCCGGCGCGGGCGCAGCCGCGCAAACCGAGACCCGTGGTGGACACCTTCACGTCCCGGTCGAGAGCCTCATCACCTTCCGGCTGAATGCTCCCCTGCGCATCGACGAGCGCGATACCGGTTACATGCGCGACGGCTACCACTATCATCCTGATTACGACCAGCGTTAGTGTCGTAATCGCCGGCTGAGCGCGCGTCGCCTCAACTTCTGCCGCGATGAGTCTCCTGCAGCTGGCGCGCCTCATGCAGGTCGCTTTCGAGGGTTGCAATGGCGCTGTTTGCGTAGGCTTTTATATCGTCGCTTCGCCCATGCGCCGCTTCGCGTTTATATTCTGCCAGGGTTCGCTCCAGGCTACGGATTTCATCCCGAACGAACGTTTGATCGAATTTACTGCCCTTGAGACGAGCCAGCGTCTCGATGTCGGGATTGCGGCGGGCGTCGATGCCTCGCGGGATCTTTTCCCCCGTTTTGCTCGCCAGATCGAGCAGCTTGCCGTACTCGCTCGAATCGTCCTGAACGAGTTTCTGGCCGAAGGTCTTCACGTTCTGCGCCACCGCCTGGTTCTCGGCCATGTTCCCTTCGTGCGCGGCGGTCATTTCAGCCTGTGCGGCCTCTCTGAGGAAGGCTTTGTCCACCGTACTCAGGTGTGATCCGCTGTTTACCGACGTCGCAACCACCAGCGAGCCGGCACAAATGCTGAGAGCGATGCTTTTCAGAATCATTGTTCCTCCTGCGCCCGTACCTATGATGCGTTTCGCAGTCGGCCGTGGCAATCCTGTTCGGCCTGTATTACTCCCAGCGCAGCGATTTGATGGGGTCCACGGCCGCCGCGCGCCGTGCCGGAAGCCACGACGCAAACAGGCCAACCAGCAGCAGGCCCAGGCAGACGGCAATGAACGTTGGCGGGTCAGTAGGCCGGACGTCGTAGAGCAGCGAGCCGATGAATCGGGTCAGCGCCAGCGCTGCCAGCAGCCCCGCGGCTATGCCGCAGAGGATGAGCGCCAGGCCGTCACGCACGATGTCACCGACAATCCGGGATGAGGCCGCGCCCAGCGCCATGCGAATGCCGATCTCGCGCGTCTGCTGCGTCACCAGATACGCGAGCACCCCGTAGAGCCCGACCATCGCCAGCACGAGCGCCATGCCCGCAAAGACCGCGAGCAGCACGGATTCCACGCGCGGCCTCGCAATCGATTCCCCAACAACCTGCTCCATCGATTCGACGTGCGAGATCGCCTGGTCGGGATCGACGGAGTGGATAACGGCCTGCACGGCCTGCGCGATGGAGGACGGTGGCAGCCCCGAACGCACCACCAGCGCGCTGAAGTACATGGGCGTCTGCGCCTGATCGAGAAAAATGGTCGGGTTCGGCGCGCTGGTCAGATCCAGTTGCCGGGCGTTCGCCACGACGCCGACGATGGTTCCCTGCTTGACGTTCCAGCAGAGGTGGAGCTGTTTGCCGAGAGGGCTCTCGCTCGGGAAAAACCGCCGCGCAAAGGCTTCGTTCACGACGATCCCCGTCTCGCTTCCGGGCGTATCGTGCGCATTGAAATCCCGGCCCGAAAGCACGGGCGTGCCCATCACGGTGAAATAGCCGGGGCTGACGATGAGGAACTCGGCCGCCGGTTGCAGGCCGGGAGCGGGCTCCGGGCGATCCGCGCGCGTGAAGCATGAGCCGGACGTAGCCCCGGTCATCGGCAGAAAGTGTACGGAGCTCGCTGCCTCGACACCCGGCAGGACCCGCACCCGCGAGAGAACATCCTCCAGGTAACGCGACCGGACGCCAACATCGTGATACCGGGCGGGCGCGAAGAACATGCGCATGGTGAGGATATGGTCCACCCGGAATCCTCGATTGACGCCAGTCTGGTTGAGGAAGCTGCGCGCCATCAGAGCGGCGCCGGTGAGCAGAACGATGGACAGAGCCACCTCGGCCACCACCAGCAACCCGCGCATGCGCTGGCCGGCGCTTGCGGTTGTTCGAGAGCCGGCTTGCCTGAGCGCGTCCCCGGGATCGTTCCGCGAAAACGTGATTGCCGGTCCAAGGCCGAACAGAAACGTGGTGATCAGACATACCGCAGCGCTGTAGGCAACCACCGCCGCGTCAAGCCCCACTCCATCGACGCGCGGCAGCGCCAGCGCCGGCAGCGATGCGGCAATACTGTGCAGAGCCAGCCAGGCGAGTGCTATTCCGAGCAGGCCTCCGCCGGCGGACAGCAGGAAGCTCTCCGCCAGAAGCTGGCTGGCAATGCGACCGCGGCTCGCACCCAGAGCGGTGCGCACCGCCATCTCGCGCCCTCTTTGGGCCCCGCGCATGAGCAACAGGTTCGCTACGTTCGCCGCCGCAATCAGCAGGACGAAGATTACCGCCCCGAACAGCAGAAGCAGCGCGGTTCGGACCTTTCCCGTCGTCTCGTTGTAAAGAGACACGATCCTGGTGGTCCAGTCGCGGCTGTTGAACGGCCGCTCGTGCGCGATCTCACCCGCCACGCCGTTCAGATCGGCCTGCGCTTCCGCCATCCCGATGCCGGGCTTCAGCTTTGCGATAACCGACAGGAACCGGCCCTCATCGCGACCCAGCTGCGCCGGCGCCCAGATCTCCCCATGCTGGAACGGCAGATCGTATCCCTTCGGCATGACGCCGATGATCGCGTACGGTTCGTCCAGAAGGCGCACGGTCCGGCCGACAACATGGGCATCGCCGCCGAACTGCTGTTGCCACAGACCGTAACTGAGCACGGCTACCTTCGGGCCGCCAGGAACATCCTCGGCCGCCGTGAATGTTCGGCCCATCATCGGCGCCACGCCCAGAATTCGGAAGAAATCGGCGGAGACCATCAACGAGTCCACCTCACGAGGCTCCCCGAATCCGCTCAGACCAATCGGAAACGGAGAGATCGCGGCCATTGCTTCGAACGAGTGCGTGCGAGCGCGCCAGTCGAGAAAATTGATCGGACTTACCGGGTTGTGGCTTTTCGAAGCTCCGATGTCGGGTGCGTTAACCCGCTTCGGCGGCACTTCCCAGAGGGCCACGATGCGCCTCGCGTCCGGAAACGGCATCGGCTGCAACAACACCGCATGGATCAGGCTGAATATCGCCGCGTTCGCGCCAATTCCGAGGGCCAGCGTCGTCACCGCGACGGCGGTGAACAACGGATTCTGACCCAGCGTTCGGGCGCCGATCCGCAGATCGCGCAGCAGGTTCTCGATAACTGTGAAGCTCCAAACCGCGCGGCTCTCTTCCAGCAGGAGCGTGCGGTTGCCGAATTGCGCCCGCGCAGCGCTCAGCGCCTGCTCGCGGCTCATGCCGCCCTCCATCAACTCATCCGCGCGTTCTTCGATGTGCGCCTGAACTTCCTGCGACAGTTCGGCATTCAGACGCCGTCGCCGGAAAAGCTGCATCCATCGGCTCATGACTCGTCCGGCCTCAGCACGCGCGTGATCCCTTCCAGCATCCGATCGAAGCTGGACAGCTCGCGTTGCAGTTGTTTGCGGCCGGCGGCCGTTATCCGGTAATTGCGGACTTTACGGTTTCGCGCCGACATGCCCCATTCCGCCTCCACCCAGCCGGACCGCAGCAGGCGCTGCAGGGCCGGGTAGAGCGTCCCTTCCTCGACGGTGAGCAGATCGTCGGAGGTCTGCCGGATCTGCTGCGCAATAGCGTATCCATGCAACGGACCGCGCCGCAGAGTCTGCAGCACCATCATCTCCAGCGCGCCCGGGAAAAGCTCACGGCGTTCATCAGTCTGTGCCACTAGGCATAGACTAACAAGGCATAGAGAAACCTGTCAATAGCGCGCCGAACTCTGGCTGAGCCGTGACCGTGAGGGAGCGGTTTGATACGGCTCCAGTCCCGCCGTCATGCATCAGCACGCCCGCCACCGATCCACGCCACTGTGTCCTCGAACGGCCGTATGCCGGCGACAGCGCCCATCTTCTGCACGCTGAGCGCACCCACGCCGTTCGCGAATCGCGCGGCCTCGGCCATTCCGTAACCGTGCTGCAGGGCGGCGAGAAATCCCCCGGCAAAGCAATCGCCCGCTCCGGTGGTATCGACAACCGGAACCACGAAAGCCGGTGTCCGCTCCACGCCTGCATCGGACGCTACGAGACAGCCGCGTCCTCCGAGTTTCGCGATCACCGTACGCGCGCCGCCCTCGCGCAGTTGCCTCGCGGCTACGTCGGCGTCCGCACAACCGGTCAGCTCGCGCGCTTCATCCTCATTGGTGAACAGCAGGTCAACGAAAGGAAGACAAGGCCCGATCACCCGCATCCATTCACCGCGCGAATCCCACCCTGTGTCCATTGAGGTGATCAAACCCGCGGCCCTGGCCCGCCGCAACGCCTCCGCCGCGTGCCGGCGCATATTCGGCATGGCAAACGGATTCGCCAGATGAAACACTGTGCAGCCCGCGACCAGATCGGCCGTCAATTCCGGCAATTCCTCGAAAGCGGTTGCGCTGGCGCCCGGGCGGTGGAGAAACGCCCGGCTTCCATCCTGATGGACCAGCGCCACAGTAACCGGCGAGGCAGCATCCGTTACCTTTACGCCTTCAACATCCACCCCGGCTGCGCCCAGCCTCGCCCGCAGAAACTCGCCGAAAACGTCGCTCCCGATAAAGCCCACCAGTTTCGCGGGAACTCCGAGCGTTGCCAGCGTGTACGCGGTGTTCGCGCCGTTGCCGCCGATCTGCTGCTCAAGCTGATCCACCCAGACGGTTGCGTTCCAGCGCGGGTTTTCGCGCAGCGGTCCGGCCAGCGTGTCAACCACCAGATTGCCGAACACCAGCACGCCGGAGCGGGGCTCCGTCACCGCGAATCTTGCCCGGTTATGGAATCGATAAATTCGGGCGGGATGGGCCACGTTCCCACCACGCGGTTTCCATCGCGCCGGAACGAACCGGCGGTCAGGATTCCGCTCAGATCGCGCGGATTCGGCTGCTGATGTTCGCGCGCGATCCACTTGCGCAGCGTTTCGGTGAGCTGTTCCAGCCGTACCACCAGCGCCGACGCGTCATCCACGGTTGCGCATAGCGCATTGAGCGTAAGCACCAGCTGTCCGTTCTGTTCGTCAGCCGTGAGCGCCACTCGCCGCGCTCCCTTCAGCGCCAGGGCGAATGCATGCGCTCCCTCGGGCAGCAGGTTGTCGGCCTCCAGAGCAAGCGGCGAAAACAGCACCCACAGCGGCTGTGCCGGAACGGCGTTCGCCATCGCGGCGCCCGGTCG
The DNA here is from genome assembly GCA_963780655.1 of uncultured Acidobacteriota bacterium. GTDB lineage: Bacteria > Acidobacteriota > Terriglobia > Bryobacterales > Bryobacteraceae > CAWACP01. The sequence goes on from CAWACP010000006.1 coordinate 757,571, forward strand.
GCGCGCCACCCATAAAGCGCCCCACTCGTCGGAACTCGATGCGAACGCCATGATACGCGTCGAGATCGGATAGAACGAGACATACCGACGCGGCTGGCTCGCGGGCACGCGGCAAAAGCTGGCGTTGCATTGGCCGCCGTGTTCCTTGGCATAGGCGATCAGGCGCTTCCAGTCGAAGTGGCCGCGCGCCGCGGCGAAATAATCGCGCTCGTGCGTTTGCGAATTCTCGCGGATGGCGATGGCTATAGCCTCCAGGTCGTCGCGGTAATCGAAGCCGGTCTGGTCCACGAACTGCCGGTAATCGGGCTCCTCGGCCGCTTTGGCGCCGGTTGCAGTTCCCAGAATGCCCGACCCGCGCAGCACCGCCGCATCCACGTAGACCACCACCGTGTCATCCAGCGGAAGGAAGGCCGCCAGTTGGGCGGGCGTGGAGCCGCCCCGCATGCGCCACCAGTAAAGCGCGATGATCACGCCCGCGCAAATCAGGATCAGCGCTGCGGCGAGATGCCAGGGGCGAGGGCGAAAGCGCACGCTTGCAGCTTACTACACCTGGTGCCGTACCGCCCCACAATTGCCAGCCAGGTCAAGCTCGCCAGTACCCCGGAGGTAAGAGCCTGATCCCCGGTGGGGCAGGCGCCCTCGCCTGCGGCGGGCCCCCCGGCCCGCCTGGTCCGCCGGAAGAAGCATCCAGAAGCTACACAACAGCGGCGGTTTCCCGAACCCTGGATTCGCGCCACAGGCTGAGATACGGTTTCAGCTCCTGCATCATGCGCTCGAACTCTTCCAAATGAAGGGACTGTGCGCCGTCGCTCACCGCCTTCTCCGGGCACGGATGCACTTCCACGATCAGGCCGTCCGCTCCGATAGCCACGGCCGCCCGCGACAGCGCCGGAACCAGGCTGCGCTTTCCCGTGGCATGGCTTGGATCGACAATCACCGGCAGGTGCGTCAACTCGTCCAGCACCGCCACCGCCGTAATGTCGCAGGTGTTGCGAGTAGCCGTTTCAAAGGTGCGGATGCCGCGCTCGCACAGGATGACGTTGGGGTTCCCGTGCGCCACGATGTACTCGGCCGACATGAGCAACTCCTTGATGGTGGAGCTCAGCCCGCGCTTGAGCAGGACGGGCCGTTCGCACCGGCCGAGCGCCTTCAGCAACGCGAAGTTCTGCATGTTGCGGGCGCCCACCTGCATCACGTCGGCGTATTCGGCCACCATCTCCACGTCGCCATCGCTCATCACTTCGGTAACGATGCCGAGGCCGGTGGCCTGCCGCGCTTTGGCCAGCAGCTTCAGCCCTTCCTCTTCCATTCCCTGGAAATCGTACGGCGATGTGCGCGGCTTGAACGCGCCTCCGCGCAGCATTCTGGCGCCCGAGCGCGCCACCGATTCCGCGGCCTTCATGATCTGCTCTTCCGATTCCACCGAGCACGGTCCCGCGATGGTGACGAATTCGTCGCCCCCGATTTCCACCCCGTTCAGCCGTATCCTGCTCCGCGCCGGGCGGAACTCGCGGCTGACGAACTTGTATGGGGCGGAGATGCGCATGGCGCTCTCCACCTGGGGCATGGCTTCCACGGACTCCAGACAGGCCGTCACATCCCCCACGCCGACCACGCCGATGACCACCCGTTGTTCACCTTCGATAGAGTGGACCTTATATCCGAATTCCTCGATGCGGCGGCAAACCTGGTCGATTTGTTCCCGCGTGGAATGCAGCTTCATTGAAATAATCACGGCGTCGTTTCCTCCGGTAAGCAGTGATTGTAACACAACCAGACAGTGTACCGGTTGCGAACGGTTACCCCACTGAAAATAGTCAGGTGGCGCGTAGTGCACCACTTGACACAGGTGGCATGTAGAGCGGCCTTCCAGGTTGCCGTGGGGCCAGCCGCCGCGACCCGTAACCTGAGAGGTCGCTGCCACATCAACAATCTTTGACCCGTATTATCCTCTCCTCCCTCTTCCTCGCCGCTTCCGCTTTTGCGGGAACCGGGCGCTATATTCTGATCCTTTCCGGCCCGTCTGCCGTGGAGCACACCAGAGCCGCTTCCGCTTCCGTGCGCAGCCGTATACCCTCTGCCATGATCGCCGAGGCGTCGCGCCAGATCGAGACATCGCAACAGGGCCTTCGCAGCGCCATCGAAGCGCGCGGCATGAAGGTTGTCGCTTCCACCCAGGCAGTGCTGAACGCCCTTTTCGTTGAAACTACGGCCGACCGCGTGAACGAACTGCGCGGCATGCCGGGCGTGACCGACGTGATCCCTGAAAAGCGATACCGTCTGGAGGGCGCGAACTCGACCTTTGCCCTGCACAACGTGCTGGCGGCATGGAACGCCGTGGGCGGCGCGGGCATGGCGGGCGACGGAATCAAGATCGGCTTTCTCGATACCGGCATCGACCAGACTCACCCGGCGCTACAGGATCCGGCGCTTCAGATGCCCGGCGGCTTTCCAAAGTGCAACGGCACGGATTGCCTGTACACCACGAACAAGGTCATCGTCGCCCGCAGCTACGTCGCCAATATGAGCGGCTGCTTGCCCCCGTCCCAGGGAACATGCGACCCGACGCAGACGACGCCTGACGACGACACCCCGCGCGATCGCATGGGTCACGGGACCGCCACCTCCACCACCGCCGCCGGCGTGTTGACCAACGGACCGGGTGGGTCCATCGAAGGCGTCGCTCCCAAGGCCTGGATCGGCAATTACAAGATCTTCGGCTCGCCCGGAACTGTCGACTACAGCAGCGACTCCGCGATCATTCCCGCCATTGACGACGCCGTGAAAGACGGAATGGACGTCATCAATATGTCGCTCGGAGGCGCAATTGACAGCAACACCATACAGGATCCGGAAGTCCGCGCCGTGGATGGGGCTGTTAACGCCGGAGTGGTGGTTGTGGTTGCCGCGGGCAATGAGGCCGATACCGGATCGAGTGCGCTCAGCCTCGGCACCATCGGAAGTCCGGGCGATGCTCCCGACGCGATTACCGTGGGCGCCATCGACAGCGGCAACTCCGTAACGCCCTGGTCTTCGCGCGGTCCATCCACCGCGGATGCTTCGGCCAAGCCGGATCTCGTCGCGCTGGGCGACAGTCTGTATCTGGCCACGCAGAGCTACGATCCCAACGGCGAGATGTATGACCCGAGCGGGTTCACCTACGCCAGCGGCACCAGCTTTTCCACACCCATCGTCGCGGGCGCCGCGGCGCTCGTAAAACAGGCGCACGGCAGCTGGTCTCCGCTCGAAATCAAATCGGCGCTTGTAAACACGGCCGTGCCCGTTTCCAGTTTTGCGTCGCCTGTGGGGATCGGCGCGGGAACGCTCAATGTCGGAGAGGCGCTGGCCACAAATGTCACGGTCGTGCCTTCCAGCGTCTCGTTCGGCGATGTGACCGGCGCCACTCTGCCAATCTCCCGTACGCTCACCGTTAACAATCCGGGCGGGCTTGCAGTATCGGTTGAGCCAGCCAACTCGAGCGCCGGCGCTCAGGTGCAGGCCAGCCTGTCAAGCGCGACGCTCACCGTGACGCTCACCGGATCAACGCCGCAGCCCGGCACGTATTACGGCGTTGTTGTGCTGAACGGCGGGTCCGTGCCATTGCGAGTACCATACCTCTTCGTCGCCGGCAGCGGGCAACCGGCGAACGTCATCAATCTCTACGGGGAGCCCTTCAGCTTCAACGATCAGTTCGACGGTACCGCGGGCGCGCTTCTTCCCAATCCTCCGATCGCCATCCGCGTGACCGACAGCAACGGCGTGCCGGTCCCCAAAGTCTCGGTTCAGTTCTCTGCGCAGTCGGGCGGCGGGCAAGTCCTCGACGGCTCGCAGCCGACGGATGCATTCGGCGTTGCCGCTCCATCCCTGGTTCAGCTTGGACCCGGGGTCGGCCAGCAGCAGTTCCAGGCCAGCGTGCCTGGCGTTCGAACGGTGACCTTCATCGGCCAGGCCCACCTGGCGCCGACCATCAACGCCAACGGAATTAAGGACGCCGCCGCGTTCGCCGATGGCAAGGCGGTATCGCCTGGATCGTACGTGGCCATCATGGGGAACAACCTGACGCCGAGCCCTGCTCCCGCCTTGCCGACCACTTCGTACCTGCCCCTCAACATCAATGGCGTGAACGTCACCTTCGACGTTCCCGCACAGGGTCTCAGCTATCCGGGCCGCGTCTCTTACGTCAGCCCTTCGCAGATCAACGTCGAGGTGCCGTGGGAGCTGCAGACGGCAGTTGCGAAAGGCGCCACCACCACGGATGTGAAGGTGCTGATCAATTACAATTTCGACACCGTCGCCACGAGTGTGTACACACTTCCTCTGGCGGCGTATAATCCCGGGCTCTTCCAGTACAGCTCGGGTGGAACGCTGTACGTGGCCGCGCTGGATGAGAACAATCATCTGGTGGGCCCGAGCAACGCCGTGGAGCACGGACACCGCATACAGTTGTTCGCCAACGGACTCGGTCCGGTGAACCAGACCATTGCCAGCGGCGATCCCGCTCCGGCGAATACGAAAGTGAACACCACCCAACAGCCGACGGTGACCATCAACGGCGAAGCGGCGCACGTGGATTTCAGCGGCTTATCGCCGAATTCGGTGAGCCTTTATCAGATCAACGTTACGGTACCCGCCGACATTCCCGCGGGCCCGCGGCATATCCAGATCTCCATCGGCGGCGCGACGTCGCCGGTCAGTACCGTAATGGTGAAGTAGAGCAGGCTTTCAGCCTGCATCCCCGGCTTACTAACCGCCCGCCAAAACCGTAGTCTAAAGAGCAGCCGGATGGACTGGACCGACCCAGCCGCTGCCGAAGAGGCGCGCAAAGGCAATCAACTCGCCTTCCGTGTCCTCGTGGAACGGCACAGCCGCGCGGTCTTCCGTCTGGCCTTTCGTATGACCGGCAATGAACAGGACGCGGAGGACATGGTGCAGGAAACGTTCCTTCGCGCTTACAAGCAATTGCACCGCTTCGATGGCCGAGCGTCCTTCGGGACCTGGCTCTATCGCATCGCCGCGAACTGTTCGCTCGATCTGATCCGAGCCCGCCGCGTGCGCAACGAACACCATGCCTCGGCGGCCGCCGGCGAGGAGGCGGCCAATGTCCTGGATCATGTCGCCTCCGCCGATCCTTCGCCCGAACGCCTCACCCGAAGCCGCGAGCTGACTGCGCTGCTCGCCTCCAGCCTTGCCGAGCTCAGCGAAGCCGAGCGGACCGCGTTTCTGCTGCGCCATTACGAGGGCTGCAACATCGAGGAAATCGCGAAGGTACTGGGCGTCCGCAACGGCGCCGCGAAGCACAGCGTCTTTCGCGCGGTCCAAAAACTGCGGGCCGCGCTCGAGCCCGCGTGGGGAGGCGCGCGATGAATCATCTCAGCGATGAGCAGCTCACGCTCGCTTACTATGGCGACGCGGAGGAGTCCGAACGCGCTCATCTGGAAGCCTGCGGCGAATGCAAAGAGGCGCTCCGGCGCCTGAGCACGCTGCTGGATGCTCTGCGCGATGAGCCCGTGCCCGAGCGCGACGCTTCTTATGGCGCCGAGGTGTGGGCTCGCGTCGCTCCGCAACTTCCGCTGGCCAGGCCGCGCCGCTCCTGGCAGATGTGGTGGACCGCCGTCCCCGCCATGGCCGCTCTGCTTGTCGTGGCGTTCCTTGCCGGCAAATACTCACAGCCGAAGAAAGACGGGGCCATTCCACCAAAAGCCCGGGAGCGCGTGCTGCTCATCGCCATGGGAACCCATCTGGATCGCTCCGAGATTCTGCTGGCCGAGCTGGCGAACGCATCGCCCGGCGACCCGGGCCTGGCCGACCAGCGCTCGAGCGCTCGCGATCTGCTGGACGAGAACCGGCTGCTGCGGCAGACAGCAGCGCGCACGGGCGATCTGCCGCACGCCGCCGTGCTCGACGAACTGGAGCGCGTGCTGCTCGACTTGGCCAACAGCCCCTCCGAAATCTCCTCCGGCGAGCTGGAATCGCTGCAAAACCGCATCGAAAGCGAGGGACTTCTGTTCAAAGTGCGCATTATCAGCTCGAATATTCGTGAAAAAGGACAACATTTATGATTCGCAGTATTTTCATTCTGATGGCGATGGCGGCCTCGCTGGCTGCGCAGGACCTCGGCGAGGCGATGCGCATGGATTTTCAGGCCCAGCAGGGCGCGGGGTCCGACAGCGATTACCGGCGCGGGCAGAAGGCCCTGGACGCGGCCCAGTGGCAGCAGGCTGCCGCGGCATTCGCTGCCGCCGCCGCGCGCAAAGGCCAGGTCGCCGATGCCGCGCTCTATTGGAAGGCTTACGCGCTGAACCGCGCCGGCAGCCCGGAGGAGGCCCTTGCCGCCATCCGGGCGCTTGAGAGCGAGTATGCGTCGAGCCGCTGGGTGAACGATGCGAAGGCCCTGCAGGTTGAGATTCAGGCGCGCGCCGGCGCGCCCGTCAGCCCGTCCGCGGAGTCCGATGAAGAACTCAAGCTGATGGCGATTAACAGCCTCATGACCTCCAATCCGGACCAGGCGCTGCCTATCCTCGAAAAACTCCTCAACAGCAATAATTCGCCAAAGCTGAAGGAGCGCGCGCTGTTCGTGCTGACGCAGAATGGGTCGCCACAGGCCCGCAAACTGCTGGTCGAGATTGCGCGCGGCCAGTCGAATCCCGGTCTGCAGCGCGCAGCCATCCGCTATCTGGGCATGATGGGCAACGACGATTCCCGGAAGGAACTGCTGACCATCTACAACTCGTCCTCCGACGTGCAGGTGAAATCCGCAATTCTGCAGGGCTTCATGATGTCCGGCGCGAAAAAACTGCTGCTCAACGCCGCGCAATCGGAAAAGGATCCGAAGCTCCGCGGCGAGGCCATCCGCCAGCTCGCCCTGTGCGGGGGGCAGGATGAACTCTGGCAGCTCTATCAGGCGGAGGGGTCCCAGGAGGTTCGCGAAGAAATCCTGAAGTCGATGTTCATGACCGGCAACAGCACGCGGCTGGCTGAGATCGCCCGCACCGAGAAGGACCCGCGCCTCCGCGCCGCCGCTGTCAGGTCGCTCGGCTTGATGGGGAACAACGGCCAGGGGGACACGCTCGTCTCAATCTACAAATCCGATCAGGACCCGCAGGTTCGTAAAGCTGTGCTGGAGGCGCTGTTCATCCAGCAGAACGGCAAGGCACTGGTGGATCTGGCGCGTGCGGAGCGCGACCCGCAGATGAAACGCGAGATCGTCAGCAAGCTGGCGCTCGTACCCTCCAAAGAATCGACCGACTACATGATGGAGATCCTGAAGTGAAGATCATCGCCCTCGCTCTGGCCGCCTGCTCGGCTTTCGCGGCCACGCCCTGGTCAGGCGATCTCGCTGGACAGATCCGGGCCACTGCGCCCACCTGGTTCGGCTACACCATTCAATCGGTGAAGGCCAATCACGACAATTGCTGCTGCAACTGGCGAGCGCGGCACACGGTGAAGCTCGAAGGCGACACATCGCTGAACATCCTTTTCCGCGTCGAAAACAACCGGGTGGTGAAGATCAATGCGTATTCGCGCGAGTGCGAACTGGATTCGAGCGGGCTGCCGCTGGTCTGGATCAGCGGCGTGCCGAACGCGGCCAGCCTCGCTTATCTGCGGACGTTCGTTTCCGCCGGCTCGAGCAACGAGATTCTGGACGGGGCCATTATGGCGATTGCGCAGCATGACGATGCGCAGGCCGACGCCATTCTCGATGAATTCAGCCGTCCCGCGGAGCCGGCGCATATCCGGGAAAAAGCGATCTTCTGGATCGGTGCGGCGCGAGGCGCGGCCGGTCTGCCGGTGCTGAAACAGATCGTTCAAAACGACCCGAGCGACAACATCCGCGACAAGGCGATCTTCGCGCTGTTCGTCAACGGGCAGCCGGAATCGATCGACGTATTGATGCAGGCGGCGAAATTCGATCCGTCACCGCACGTGCGCGGGCAGGCCCTGTTCTGGCTCGCGCAGAAAGCCGGCGCTCGGGCTGCGTCGGCGATCCGGGGCGCCATCGATAACGATCCCGATACCGAGGTGAAGAAGAAAGCGGTGTTCGCGTTGTCGCAGCTTCCGAAGGATGAGGGCATCCCGAAGCTGATCGAGGTGGCGCGGAGCCAGCGTAACCCCGAGGTGCGCAAACAGGCTTTCTTCTGGCTCGGCCAGTCCGGCGATGCGCGAGCTCTGGCCTTCATCGAGCAGACGCTGACGCGGTAACAGTAGAGCAGGCTTTCAGCCTGCATTGCAGGCTAAAAGCCTGCTCTACTGTCCCCGCGCCGGCAGAAACTCGTCGCCCGGTTGCCAGGTGGGCAGCTCGGTCTGGTTCGCGACCGCTACCCCCAGATCCAAACCGAACCGCGCAATCTCCTCGAGGCCCGAGAAGTCCCAGTCCTCCCGATACTCGTCCGAAGGCTGATGGTAGTGCTTGTCGTTGTACTCCTCAAAAAGCCGCTCCCCGAATCCGGCCGGCTTGCCCACGAAGTCCTCACCCATGCTGATGGAGAATGCCGGCACGCCCGCGCGGGCAAACGAGAAATGATCGGACCGGTAGTAATCGCCCTGCTCCGGATGCGAGGGTGGCTCGATAGCCAGATCCATCTGCTTCGCCACAGCCTGCACCACGGGCCATGCGGTGGTTCGCTCCGCGCCCGACACCTCGATGTCCCGCGTGCGGCCGAACGGATAGAACGCGTCGAAGTTCAGATCGAGCGCGGTGCGGGCATTGGCGATGAACGGATGCTGCGCATAATATTCGGACCCGCGCAGCCCCGCCTCCTCGGCCGTCACGGCGAGGAATATCGCGGACCGGCGCGGCTTTTCCGCCAGACTGGCCCAGCCCTTCGCGATCTCCAGCAGAATGCCGCAGCCCGTGGCGTTATCCACGGCGCCGTTGTAAATGGCATCGCCATTCACCGGCGTCCCGATGCCCAGATGGTCCCAGTGCGCCGTGAACACGACAGCCTGCCGCTTCAGTTCGGGGTCGCCGCCCTCCACCATGGCGGCAACGTTGCGCGATTCGATCGGCCGAATCTTCGCCGCGACGTTTCCACGAAGATGAATGCCCAGCGACAAGGGATGGAAGTCGCGAGAGTTGGCGAGGTTCAGCATTTCATTCACGGTATGGCCCGAGAGCGCCAGCAACCGCGCTCCGGCGTCCTCGGTCAGCCAGCCGGCAAAAGCGAGCGCCTTCCCGCCCGGGTCCAGCCGCACCTGCGGATCTTCCTTGCCCCACGAATTGCGTACAACATCGTAGCCGTATCCCGCGGTTGGCGTGGTGTGGATAATCAGCACCGCCTGAGCGCCGCGGCGCGCGCCCTCTTCGTACTTGTAGGTCCAGCGTCCGTAGTACGTCAGCGCCTTACCGCCAAAGAATTTCGGATCGTCGGACGGCGGTTCGTTCGTGAACAGCACGACGATCTTGCCGCGCACGTCCATGCCCTTGTAGTCGTCCCACTGGAACTCGGGCGCCGCAATACCGTGCCCCACGAACACCACATCGCCGTCCAGTTTCACATCGGTCTTCTGCAATTCCGTGTCGCCTACGAAATCGTCGAGCCAGCGGAACGAGGCCTCCTCTGTTCCTTTGCGCGCCGTCAGCGTCGCGTCCGCCAGCGTGGTGACGCCCACCAGCGGCACGCGCTGGAAGTATGTCCCGTTATCGCCGGCCGGCTTGAGCCCCATCAGCGCAAACTGCGCGGCGATGTAATCGGTGGCAATGTCGCCGCCGCGCGCGCCGACGCCGCGGCCCTCCAGCAGATCGCTCGAAAGAAATTTGACGTGAGCGCGGATGCGGTCGCCGGAGAGGTCCGCCGTTTGGGCGCAGAGCGCCGCCCCGGATAGAAAGAGTGCACATTTCAGCATGTTTTTTCCAGTGTACGATGGGCACTCGGGTCTACACGGTAGGCTAAAGAGACATGGGCAGGATTCGTGTCCTCTCGGACACGGTGGCAAACAAGATCGCGGCCGGCGAGGTGGTGGAGCGGCCCGCCTCGGTGGTGAAGGAGCTGCTCGAGAACTCCCTCGACGCGGGGGCCACCCAGATCCGCATCGATGTGGAGTCGGGCGGCCGCCAGTTGATCCGCGTCACCGACAACGGTTTCGGCATGCTTCGCGACGACGCGCTGCTGGCCTTCGAACGCCACGCCACCAGCAAGCTGAGCGACGTGAAAGATCTGCTGGCCATTGCCACTCTGGGGTTCCGCGGCGAGGCGCTGCCGTCCATTGCGTCCGTTTCCAGGCTGGTACTCGAGACCCGCTCGGGCGACGAAGCCACGGGAACGCGCGTCGAAATCGCCGGCGGGCGGCTTCTCAAGTGCGATGAGTTCATGGCCCCGCGCGGCGCCGTCATCACCGTGCGCGATCTTTTCTTTAACGTGCCCGCGCGCAAGAAATTCCTGCGCTCGGAGCAGACCGAACTGGCGCACATCGCCTCGCTGGTAACGCACTACAGCCTTGCTCATCCCGGCAAGGCGTTCGAGCTGCGTAATGGCGCGAGCTCGCTGCTGGACGTCACGCCGGTGGAGACCACGCGCGAGCGCGTCTATCAGGTGTTCGGCGGCCAGGCGCTGGACGACCTGATCGAGATCGAAGGCGTCGAGCGTGAGTTCCAGGTGGTGGAAGCCGAGGAGGAGGCGTCGCGCGTGTTCCTGCTGCGCGGCTTCATCTCCGCGCCGCATGTGCAGAAGCTCAATCGCAACTCCATTTTTCTGTTCGTCAACGGCCGGCTGATTCGCGACAAGATGCTGATGCACGCGCTCTCCTCCGCGTATCACAATCTGATGCCGCCGGCCTGCTATCCTTTCGCGCTGCTGTTCCTCGATTGCGACTGCGAAGAGGTGGACGTGAATGTCCACCCGTCGAAGACCGAGGTGCGTTTCCGTCACGGCACGTTCGTACACGATTTCGTGCGCGACAGTATTCGCGAGCGCCTGGTGACCGCGCGCCCCGCGGCGAACATCTCGCCGGCGTGGCGTCCGCAGCAAGCGGCTGCTCTGCCCTATTCCGATTTCACGCAGCGCATCGAAAACCAGAGCTTCGAGGCCATGCCCGATCCGCTTGCGCCGGTGGAGAGGCCGGAAGATCTACCCGTTTTCACGCTCGCGCCCGGCGTTGGCCCGGAGCCGCGCTTTGATTTTCGCGATGCCACGGAGCCGGCCGAAACATTCGCGGGTGAGCCGATGCCGCAGGCCACGCGGCTGCCCGTGCCGGATACGCACGCCGGCATGCCTCCGGGCGTCGAGTACGCGGAAGTCCCGCAAAGCCTGGCTTCCCTGCCCGAGCTGCGGCCATTGGGACAGATCCATGACAGCTTCATTATTGCGGCCGGGCGCGATGGCTTGTGGATCATCGATCAGCACGTGGCGCACGAGCGCGTCCTGTTCGAGAAGGTGCAGCGGGATCAGGCGCAGGGACGAGTGGAGAAGCAGCAACTGCTGATGCCCATTCTGATCGAGCTGACGCCGGGGCAGCAGATCGAGTACGCGCGTATCGCCGACGAGCTGGCGCGCACGGGATTCGATACGGAACCGTTCGGGACCCGCACCATTGCCGTGAAGGCCGCGCCCGCCGACGCCGGCGTCGCCGATATCGAGCGCATCGTTCAGGAGATTCTGGACATCGCCGAAAGTGAGCTGCGCAAGGCGTCGCTCGAGGACCTGCGGCGCGGAATGGCGGCGTCAATCGCGTGCCGGGCGGCGATCAAGGTGAACACGCGGCTGGATCAAACGAAGATGCAGTGGCTGCTCGCCGCGCTTGCGGCAACCCGTTATCCCATGACCTGTCCGCACGGCCGGCCCATCGCCCTGCGTTACTCCACGCGCGAAATCCTGCGCGCGTTTCATCGTATATGATATTCTCTATTGCTTTACTTCTCTTAATTCCTGTAATTCTTTAATTCTCCAGCTGGATGGTCGCCTCGAACCGCATCGGCAGCGGCCCGCGGCGGCGCACTACGATAGCCGGCGCCGGCCTCCTCTCTCCGAACGCGTACGAACGCCAGCTCCCAACCATCTGCCCTGGCTCTGGTAAAACAATCCGCGCCGCCTCTGTTTCCGACGCGGGATGCCACCATTGCTCCACTTCGTGCTCGCCATCGGGCCCGCTCACTTCGTCGACCACGCGCACGCGCCCAGGCTTTTCGAACACGATCCGCCGGCGGTGCGTGAAGCCGCCGTACTCGCACTCGGCGTCCAGAACGTCTTCGGTATCGGTGCTCGACCACTCGCGCAGGCGTACCAGCGGCTTGTCGTTCCAGCGGAACGGGCCCGTGGCGATCGCCTGATCGCGGCCATCCACCCGGATGGTGTTGTGCGCCGCCGATCCTCGAAACCAGTCCCGCGCGGCCGGATCGCCCACATACGTATACGTGCCGGGGTCGATCAGCACGGGCTCGGTTCCGATGCTGACCACAAAACTCAGCGTGTCGGAATGGCTGTGGCCCGCGCCAAACGGGCCGAACGGACCGGCATCGGCGATAATCTGAACGTCGCCGTCCGTCATCACCGCCAGACCGGCGGCGCGAAACAACGCCGATTTGCGCGGCGAGTGTTCGGCCGCGGCGGCTTCGAGCGCCCGCGGACCCAGCCACCACACGGCCTGCTCGCAAAGGCTCATGCGCGGCCCGATCCACTCGGGCCGGTTCAGCATGACGCCGCACGTGGAGAGAGTCGCCACGCCGAAACGATCCCGGTGGCCGAACGGATGGAAGAAGCGACCGCCGTCGTCATCGCCGATGAATGGTAGCCGGCGCGCCGGCCCGAGCAGCGCATCCAGAAACTCCGCCATGCGCGCCAGCTTCGTGAGGTAATCCGGTCCGGGCGCTTCCATCACGGCATGAAAAAGGAACATGTCGAGCGCGTAAACGTGATAATACGTCGACTGCTCGAAATGCGAGCCGTCGGCGCGCACCTGCTTCGCCATCTGCTCATGCACCACCCGCCGCCCCAGCGTGCGCCAACGCCGCGCGCGTGACATGCGAGGGAACAGCGCGCCCAGAGCGTGCAGCGCCACCGCCTCACCCAGCAGGTGCGTGTTTGGCGAAAAATAGAACGACAGATTGTTCTCGAGATGTCGCCCGTGCTGGAACAAGCCGGCCAGCAGCAGGTTCCGGGGCCCGGGATGCAGCCGCGGCCCCAGGAGATGCCAGATCCAAATCCACGAGACCGCGCGAAATGCAACCTCCAGCGCGCTGGCCCAGTTAATGCCGTAGTTAAACGGATTCTGCAGCCACCACTTTTCGATTTGCTCGTCGATGTGTCGCAGGTTCTCTTCGTCGCCGTCGAACAGGAATGCCTGCGCGAGCAGCACAAGGTGCTGGTGCCGGTTCAGCTCCCAGATGATTTTGTGATCGCCCGCGCGCGCCGCATCCAGATACGGAACCGTGCGGAAGTAGTCACGCCCGGTTTCGATGCCGCTCAGGTAATCGCGGCGCCAGTGAATGTTCGGCCCGGTGTATAGCTCGATGCCCAGCAGCGGCAGGCGGTGAACACGAATCTCGCGCGCGATGCGCAGCAGTTCAGCGGCCAACGGCGTGTCACGAAGCGCGGCGGCGACGGCGTCAGGCGCAGGCAATCCGGCGATGGGCGACTGAAACCGGAGCGGCCCCGGAACCTGCGGCGGCCTCCACGCCATCCACGCGTTTCGCGCTTCCTGTCGAATCCGGAATGCAATCTCGGCGGGACTCCGCAATCAGGCGGTCGCTCCCTGTCTGAGATAATCGGTAATAATCGCGCTGAAGGTCCGCATCACAACCGACTCCCATTATGGACATCACTCCCGAGCAGTTGGCGCTTCTGCCCATGTGGTACATTGCGTTCCTGCTCTCGCTCACCTGCCATGAGGGCGCCCACGCGCTGTTCGCGAAGCTGGGCGGAGATCCCACCGCTTTTCATGCGGGGCAGGCCAGCCTCAATCCACTGCCGCACATCCGGCGCGAGCCGTTCGGCACGATCATCTTTCCGCTGCTCACTTACTTCATGGGCGGTTGGATGATGGGCTGGGCCAGCGCCCCCTACGATCCGCTGTGGCAACAGAAGTATCCACGCCGGGCGGCAGGCATGGCGCTGGCCGGACCAGTGGCGAATTTCACGCTGGCGATCCTCGCCGGAGTGGCCATGCGCACCGGGCTGGCGCTCCGCTGGTTCACGCTCCCCGACAGCCTGCGCTATGAGCATCTGATCGGAGCGCCCGCGGGAGCGGCCGAAGGCGCCGCAACATTTCTGAGCATTTTGTTTTCGCTCAATATTCTGCTGGGCTCCTTCAACCTGATCCCTCTGCCGCCCCTCGACGGCGCGGCCGTGGTCACGATGGTGATGCCTTACCGGATTGCGCTGCGCTACCTGGCGTTTGCGTACAATCGCATGTTCGCGATTCTCGGCCTTGTGGTGGCGTGGTATTTTTTCGATCGCGTATTCCGGCCGGTGTTCGATAGCGCCATTCGCGCACTGTACTGGGGCTACCCGGTTTCGTAATTTGTGGCGCACGCTTCAGCGTGCTGGTGCGAGCTTCCGCTGCCGGACTGTGGGCTGAAGCCCACAGCAGCACGCTGAAGCGTGCGCCACATGAAGCTCACTAACCCGGTAAATGCCCCACGAACCACTCGCGCGCCAGTTGAGCCACCTCGTCGAGCGTTCCCGGCTCCTCGAACAGATGCGTCGCGCCGGGCACAATGCGCAGGTCCTTCTCGCACTGGAGCTGATCGAACGCGCGCTGATTGAGCTGAATCACCTGGTAATCGTGGCCGCCCACGATGAGCAGAGTCGGCGCGGTTACGCGAGGAAGGGCCTCACCGGCCAGGTCCGGCCGGCCGCCGCGCGAGACCACGGCGCTCACCTTCCACGGCCGCTCGGCGGCAGCCACCAGCGCGGCTGCGGCGCCCGTACTCGCGCCGAAACAGCCGCTGGAGAGGCCGCGCGTATCAGGATAGTCGCCGAGCCAGTCGATGGCCTGCTTCAGCCGCCTGCTCAGCAGCCCGATATCGAATCGCAGTTGCCCGGTCTCGATATCCTCCTCTTCCTCATTGGGCGTGAGCAGGTCCATCAGCAACGTGCCCAGGCCGCCCTGATTCAGCATGCCGGCCACGTAGCGGTTCCGCGGACTGTTGCGGCTGCTGCCGCTGCCATGAGCGAATACCACAACGGCGGGCGCTCGCGTGGGCAGCCACAGGTCCGCTTCCAGACCTTCGGGGGGAATTCGAACGGCAACGCGCATCAGCGGTCCCCCACGCCCGCGCGCTCCCGCTCCGCCACGTCCAGCAACTCGCGCACTTCCTCGTCATCGGTCTGGCGAAAATCGTCATACCAGGAGCTGACCGCGTGAAACACTTCGGGTGTGCGCGCGCAGACGATCTCGTCGGCGATGAACCGGAACTCGGCGCATGTCTCGGCCGCGGCGACGGGCACGGCAACCACGATCTTCTGTGGCGAGCGCTGTCGCAGCGCGCTCACCGCAGCGCGCATTGTCGAACCGGTGGCCAGGCCATCGTCCACCAGAATGACGATGCGGCCGCGCAGATCGGGATAGGGACGGTCGCCTCGGTATTGCCGCTCGCGCCGCGCGATCTCCTCGATTTCACGCCGTGCCACGCCCTCGACAACGCCGGGCGAAATCCCCACATGCCGCAACACGTCCTGGTTGAGAAAGCGGACGCCGCCGCTGGCGATGGCGCCCATCGCAAGCTCTTCCTGGCCGGGAACCCCGAGCTTGCGCACCACGAATACGTCGAGCGGGGCGCCAAGGTGGCGGGCGACCTCGTAGGCCACGGGAACGCCCCCACGTGGGAGCGCGAGCACCGTGACATCGTCGCGGCCTCGATACTCCTCCAGCAACCCCGCCAGCACGCGGCCGGCCTCGCGCCGATCCCGGAATGAAAACGCCATGCCTCTCCATTTCATCAGACGCCAGAGCATTGCGGATAATTGACAATGAAACTCGGCGTTTACCTGTTCGGCCTCGCCTCAATCGCTGCCAGCGTCCTCAACATGATCTGGGGTGAATTCGAAGCGGCGCATCAACCAATCCAGGCGCTGGGCGATCACATTCCGGGCCTTCAGATGCTCGTGTATCTCGCGGCGGCGTGGCTCATCGCGGGCGGGGCGGCGATCCTGTGGGATCGGACTGCCCGGTCCGGTGCGGCGGCGCTGGCCATGATCTATTCCGTATTTGCCCTGTTTCTGGTCTCGCGACTCTACACCGCGCCGCACGCACTCGGGTTTCGAATCGGCGTCCTCGCAGGCGTGTCGGCCGGCATCGCGCAGCAACTCATCCTGGTAGTGGCGGCGGTAATCGTCTACACATCGCCGCCAACACCGAGGACTTTATCGCCGGCTGCGGCCCTCGTAGCTCGCTGGATATTCGGACTCTGCACCGTCGACTTCGGTCTCGCGCACCTGACCGGCATTCAGAGCGTGACGTCCATGGTCCCGAAATGGATGCCTTTGGGTGGAGAGTTCTGGACCGTGCTGACCGGGATTGCCTTCCTACTCGCGGGCCTCGCAATCGTCGCTGGCGTTCAGGATGTTCTGGCTGCCCGGCTCCTCGCGCTGATGTTGCTGGTGTTCAGCGTACTGGTGTTGGCGCCGAAGGTCGCTGCTTCTCCCGGTAATCATCTGACCTGGGGCGGCAACGCATACAACCTGGCCGCGGTGGGCGCCGCATGGATCGTTGCCGAGTGGCTCGGAACAGAGCCGGGACCGTGAGGGAGTGGTTGCGGCTCGCTTTACTCCACCGGCGCTGGCTCGTGCTCCGGTACTTTTACGTCCTTCGCGTGCCGCCAGAGGCGCTCGAGGTCGTAAAACTGGCGCGCCTGCGGCGAGAACAGGTGCACGATGAAATCGCCGTAGTCCGCCAGGACCCATTCCGCGTTGGTGACGCCTTCCACGCTGATGGGGCGTTCACCGCGCTCCTTCAGCCGCTTCTGAGCTTCTTCCGCCATGGCCTGAATCTGGCGCGCATTCGAGCCGCTGGCGATGACGAAATAATCCGCGAACGAGGTGACCTCGCGCAGATCGAGAACGCGGATATCCGTACCCTTCTTCGATTCAATGGCCCGGACCGCAGTCAGCCAGGATGGTTCCAGCTCTTCCGGCGTCTGTTCCGTGCCGCTGTCGTCCAGGATGTCAGCCGGGTGGGCGCGATCTGCAACGTGAGGTGGGATTTTGCGAACGGTGTTGCCCCGAATAGACTCTGATCTCCCTTACCCTGATGGTACACTGTAAATAAGCAATGCAGAAGATCCTGGCTCTTCTGTTTGCCGCCTGTTTCGTCCCGCTTTCGGTTCTGGCAGCGGTAAACACTCCCACAGGTGTAAAAGTTCCGGCGCAGCCGGACGCCACTCCTGCACCTGCTTCCTCTCCGGTGGCCACGCGGCAGCTCAGCCTGGCCGATCAGGAACTTCAGCGTATTTCCGGGCTGGTGGAATCGGGCGCGCTCCCCAGGGCGCGGCTGGAAGAAGCACGGCAAAAACTGGCGGATGCGCAGGATGAGCAGATTCTTGAGCGCTCGCTCTACGGAAGCGCTCCGTTGCAGAGCCTCACGGCAGAACAGGCGCAGGAGATGGTGGCCGCCGCGGCGCGCCGTCTCGACCGGCAGAAACAGGCAATCGCTGCCATGCAGAACCTGGTGGACAGCGGCATGGTGGCCCGCTCTGCGCTCGATGCCCTGAAAACGGAGCTGGCATTTCGAGAGACCTCTTACAACCTTGCCCAGAGCCGCGCGGAACTGCTGGAAGAACTCACCGCCATGGCTCGCAGCGAACAGAACGCCATGACTCCTTCCGTATCGGGCGGCGGAATCGAGGAGCATTTCTCCGGTAAGGGCGCTCTCTCCACCAGTGACGTGCAGGCCATCGAAGTTGCCTACCAGAGGAAGTTCGACAAGCCACTCCCCATCAGCGCTTACGGCGAAACGGCGGTGCATCGCGCGCTCGGGTTTGATCACCGCGGGCGCGTGGACGTGGCGGTGAGTCCGGACCAGCCGGAGGGCGTGTGGCTGCGCCGGTATCTGGAGGCGCGCAACATCCCGTTCTATGCGTTCCGGGCCGCCGTACCGGGAAAGGCGACCGGCGCGCATATTCATATCGGCCCGGGGAGCACGCGTCTGCCGCGATTGATCGAGGCTGATTGAGTGGCGGCCCACACCACTGTTTTTCTTAGCAACGCACAGATTCAGCGGCGAGTGGAGGAAATGGGCCGGGAAATCTCCCGCGATTACCCGGACGGCCCGATCTACCTCATCGGAATTCTGAAGGGCTCGTTCGTATTCCTCGCCGATCTGGCGCGCGCCATCTCCACGCCATGCCGCATCGAGTTCATCGGCATTTCCAGCTACGGACCGGGCCGGAAGAGTTCGGGCGAAGTGAAGGTGACCAAGGACCTCGATGTCTCCATCGAAGGCCACCATGTGCTGCTGGTGGAAGACATCGTCGACAGTGGTATCACGCTGAGCTATCTGCTCAGGCTGCTGGAGCAGCGCAAGCCGAAGACGCTGCGCGTAGCCACGCTGCTGGACAAGCCCGACCGGCGCGAGCGCCCCGTCGAATTCTCTTACACAGGCTTCCAGATTCCGGACGAATTCGTGGTTGGATACGGACTCGACTTCGCCGAGGACTACCGCAATCTGAAGGACGTCTGCGTCCTTCACGACAGCGGCGCCTGAGCCCCGGCCGCGTGACGGCAGGACGTCAGCGGGCCTGCGCGGCGCTCTGCACGCGAGCGAGATGTATTGTGTCCGGCTTGCCGCCGCTCGATATCAGCGTAGTTTCGAGTTCCAGCGCGTTTCCATCCCCCACAGGCTTGAACCGGCGCTTAATAACCTGAGAGCCTCTGGTCTCCAGTTCCACCAGCACCGGTCCGTTAAACCATAGTGAGACCGTGACCTGTTTGCCCGCGTCGTTCACCTGGCATTCCCGCCCCAATGTATTGCAGTCGAATTCCATCGCTTTCCCGCCATTACGCGATTGAGCAATGTGGACGGTATCGTCTTTTTCCCGAATTGACCAGGTTTCACCGCTCTTTCCGGAGCTGTTTGCGGTCTGCCACTCGCCGCTGACTTTGGATTGGTCGTCGGCACTCTGTCCGAGGCACGCGGAAGCCAGCAGCAACGCGCCAGCCGCGGCAAATCGTCTTCTCATGCGCTACTCCCCGCTGGCCCCTGGAAGGGACCGACCCAGCCACTCTAATAGGACACCGACAATCGTCTTCGGCGCCATACCGGAGATACGGTATTCGCGGCTGAACCCGAACGAATTCCTGTCTCGCGCGTATATTGTCACGATGAAGATCACCGCGGTCATCCTGACTTCCCTGTCTCTGGCCCTTTGGGCGCAAATCGCCCCGGCATTGCCCGACACGCCCGCGGGCAGGCAGTTCGGCGCCTGGCTTGAAGTTTTCAACCGTGGCCAACGCGAAGAGCTGCGGGCTTATCTCGAAAGAAATATGCCCAAACGCGCGGCTCACCTCGATCAGGAGCTCGGCTTTCGTGAGATGACCGGAGGATTCGAACTGAAGAGAATCGAGACATCCACACCGCAGAAGGTGACGGGCATTGTGAAAGAGCGCCAGGGGACAAACTATGCGCGCGTTGTGATGGAGGTGGAGTCGTCCGAGCCTCACGTAGTCACGAGTTTTGAGCTCAGGGTTACTCCGCGCCCGCCAGAGTTTCCCGGCGAGCCTCGACTATCCGAGAAGGCCGCTATCGATGCTCTCAGGGCCGAACTGGCCAAACAATCCACAACGGACCGCTTCTCCGGCGCGGTGGCGGTGGCGAAGAACGGCAAGCCGTTATTCGAACAGGCGTACGGTCTGGCCGATCGCGAGCACAATATCCCGAACAAGCTGGACACACGATTCCGGATCGGGTCGATGAACAAGATGTTCACGGCGGTCGCCGTTCTGCAGCTCGCCGAGGCCGGAAAGCTGAAGCTGACCGATCCGTTAGGCAAGTACCTCACCGATTATCCGAACCGCGACATCGCAACAAAGGTGACCATTCATCACCTGCTGACGCACACCGGCGGTACGGGCGATTTCTTCGGCCCCGAATTCGACAAGCACCGTCTGGAGCTGCGCACCCTGCAGGACTATGTAACGCTCTACGGCAAACGGGGCCCCGAATTCGAACCCGGCTCGAAGTTCGCGTACAGCAACTACGGCTTCCTGCTGCTGGGACTGGTGGTGGAGAAGGCGAGTGGCCAGAACTACTACGAATACGTTCGCGAGCATGTCTACAGGCCCGCCGGAATGACGAGGACAGATTCCCTGCCCGAAAGCGATACCGTGACGGAGCGGTCGGTGGGCTACACGAGAATGGATGGCCCGCTGAAACCCAACACCGACACGCTGCCGTATCGTGGCACCTCGGCCGGCGGCGGATATTCCACGGTCGGCGACCTGCTTGCCTTCGCCAATGCTGTCGTGAATCACAAGCTCCTCAATGCGGAATACACCGGCCTCTTGACCACCGGCAAGACGGAACAGGGCGGCGGGCGCAAGTACGCGTATGGGTTCATGGACACGACAGAGGACGGCGTGCGCTGGATTGGACACGGCGGAGGAGCGCCCGGCATGAACGGCGATCTGCGCATCGCACCGGATTCGGGTTACGTGATCGTCGCGCTGGCGAATCTCGACCCCCCAGCGGCCCAGCGCATCGCCGATTTCATCGCCGCACGCCTGCCCGCGAAGTAGTAGAGCAGGCTTTCAGCCTGCAGCCCGTATACTACCGGAAGTGGCCTCGCCCGCCCGCTATCGATACGTCCTGTCGCTGCCCGAGCGAGTGATCCGTTCGCTGGGCGCGCTCTCCGGCGGCCTGCTGCGCGAGATCGGCAACGTCGCCCTGCCCGCCGGCATTCGTCGAACAGCTCTCTACCGCACCATGGTGGAGGTGGCGCTCCGCTTCCTCATCGAAGAGGTCGGCCAGGTGGAGGGTGTCTATCCCGCCGAAGGGCGTCTGGCCGAAAAGTTCCTGCTGCAGCGAACGGCCAGCCACGGCATCGAACTGCTCGGCATCCTTGCATTCCAGGCGTCGCCCATCTGGGTGCTGGCCGCTCTCGCCGACGTCAGTGGCGGCGGACGGAAGATCATCCGCGAGCTGTCGGAGGCGCTTCAACAGGAAGGGCTGCTCGAGCCGCGCGCGCGCTTCGAGACGCTCGATCAGCTTCTCGACGGTCTGGAGAAGACCAGCGGCCACCTTGCCGACACGTTGAATCTGCCTCCGCTCGACGTCCCCGGTCTGCGCCGTGAATGGTCGCGCCTGAAGGGCGAGTTGCAGGCCCTGCCTCCCAAAAAGCTTCCCGCGCTGGAACGTATCGAAACGGTGTGGGAGGATCTTCGCCGGACCGCGGCCGAGCAGCACCGGTCGGTGTTCACTGTCTCGTCGTTGATGGCCGTGTCCGCGGTGGCGCATGTTCCGGCCAGCCTGCTGTGGCTCTCGCGCGCGGCTCAATCGGTTGCCCGGCGAACCGGCAAGGTTCTGGGCGAGGCCGTTCTCGACCACTACACCGAAGCGCTCGCCGAGATTACGCGCACCGGCTTCGTCGCGTACTGGCGGCGCGAATTCCGTCCGTACCTGCGAGCCGCGGCCGTTCAGTTCGCGCCGGAGCACGGTTCCACCACCGAGCGTCTGCTCGATCGCCGGTGAGCCCGCTCGCGTGCGCTACACTCGTTTTCACCCGGTCCGATGCGAACCTTACCGAAAGCCCTGATCGTCGCGGCCTCTGCTGCCCTGTTGCTGCGAATACCAATGCCCGGACAGCAGCAAGCGCCGAGGGAGCAGACGAAGGACGCCGAACAGGCGCATCCGGCGCCGGCCGAAGGAGACATCCCGGCTAAGTTCACCGCGCCGCAGTCCGAATACGACTACATCCGGCGTGAAGCGATGATCCCCATGCGCGACGGCGTGAAACTCTACACCGTCATCGTCGTGCCCAAAGGCGCGCACAACGCGCCGATTCTCCTCACCCGCACGCCCTACAACGCGACCAAGCGCGCCCAGCGCAATAACAGTCCGCACATGCTGGCGACGCTGCCGCAGGGAGACGACGTATTCGTGGCGGGCGGTTACATTCGCGCCTTTCAGGACGAGCGCGGTAAGTACAAGTCCGAGGGCGCGTACATCATGACCCGGCCTCCGCGCGGGCCGCTCAATCACAGCACCACCGATGACTCCACGGACGCCTGGGACACCATCGACTGGCTGGTGAAGAATACGCCAGAGTCGAACGGACGCGTGGGCATGATCGGGTCGTCGTATGAAGGCTTCACCGTGGTAATGGCGCTTCTCGATCCACATCCCGCGCTGAAGGTGGCCGCGCCCGAGAGCCCGATGGTGGACGGCTGGATGGGCGACGACTGGTTCCACTACGGCGCCTTCCGGCAGACCAACTTCGATTACTTCGCCGGCCAGACCACGCAGAAAGGCGAGGGCGAGGCTGTCCCCCGCGATTCTTACGACGACTACGAGGCGTTCCGGCGTTACGGGTCGGCGGGCAACTACGCCCGCGCGCACGGCCTCGAGCAGTTGCCGTGGACGCGGCGCGTGCTGGAGCATCCGGCTTACGACGAGTTCTGGCAGGATCAGGCGCTGGACAAGCTCATTGCCCGGCATCCGCCGAACGTGCCGACGATGTGGGAGCAGGGCCTGTGGGATCAGGAAGACATGTGGGGCGCCATCCACTCATACCTGGCGCTGAAGGCCGCCGGCGCCGCGGATCACAATTATCTGGTGATGGGTCCCTGGCGGCACAGCCAGGTGAGTTACGACGGGTACAATCTGGGGACGCTCAAGTGGGACGGCAACACCACCGAACAGTTTCGCAAGCAGGTGTTGCGCCCATTCTTCGATCAGTACCTCAAGGACGGAGCGCCGAAGGTGGACACGCCCCACGTATTTATCTACAACACCGGCGAGAACCACTGGGACCGGCTGGATCACTGGCCGCTGGCCTGCAGCGAGGGCTGCTCCGCGCCCATGAAGGCTCTGTACCTCGAGCCGTCATTCGGCCTTGGCTTCGATAAGCCGAACGAAGCGGGAACGGCAAGCGACAGCTACGTTTCCGATCCGGCGAAGCCCGTGCCCTACGTCCCGCGTCCAGTGCGGTTCGCCAACCACGATCAGTGGACGACATGGCTGGTGACGGATCAGCGCTCCGTGGTGGATCGCACCGACGTGCTCTCGTACCGCTCACCCGTGCTCACCGCGCCCGTCCGCATCAGCGGCGCGCCCATCGCGGATCTGTTCGCGGCCACCACCGGCACGGATGCGGACTGGGTGGTGAAGCTCATCGACGTCTATCCTCTCGAAATGCCCAATCAGCCGGAGATGGGCGGCTACGAGCTGTCCGTCGCGATGGACATCTTCCGCGGCCGCTATCGCGAGAGCTTCGAGCATCCGTCGCCCATCCCGGCCGGAAAACCGCAGCGGTATCGATTCGTCCTCCCGACCACGAATCACGTTTTTCTGCCGGGCCATCGGATCATGGTGCAGATTCAATCGAGCTGGTTCCCGCTGTACGACCGCAATCCGCAGACGTATGTCGAGAACATGTTCTTCGCGCCGCCGTCGGCCTATGTTGCGGCAACGCAGTCGGTGTTTCACTCAGCCGATCTGCCGAGCGCGATATGGCTGCCGGTGGTGGAGTAGTATCTCATTCCACCGCGGCCTTGGCCAGCACCGCCGCCGCCGCGATGTTCTGCAGAAGATCGGGAGGAAAGCCGTGCCTTGCCTGCAGGTATTCAGGTGAGTTCCAGGAGATCCGGGTTTGTCCCTCGGCGTCTTCCCAAACCAGCAGCTTCAACGGCAGGTCGATCGCGGCGGTGGGGGACGCAAGCATCAGTGGAGTTCCGGCTTTCGGATTGCCGAAAATCAGGAGCTTCGTCGGCCGCATCTTCAGCCCAACCTTCTCCGCCTCCCCGCTGTGATCGACGAGCGCGAACAGCCTGACCCCCTTCGCCCGAATAATCTCCTGCAGCCTGGCCACCGTCTCATCGACCGGATGATGGCCTTTTATCGTGACGATTCCGTTGTCCTGTTCCGATGGCATTCGTGGGACCTCCTTCAGGGCGCCAGCTATCGATCATACATGGCTGTGTGGCGCAGACGATCGTCCTTCGTCGGCTGCAGAACGCCGACCTTCTACAGGAATCAGTTTGCGGCGAAGCCGCGCTGTGCCACACTGATCGTCGTATGCAGCTGGATGCCCTTGCCGCGCACCTCGGGTGTGCCCTCGTTGGAAGCGGCGACGTGGAAATCATCGGCGTAGCCGGTATGGAGCGCGCCGGTCCGGCGGAGGTCACGTTCCTCGCGAACCCGAAATACGCGCCCCGCGTGAAGCACAGCAACGCCGCGGCCGTTATCGCGGGCGAACCGGTCAACGAGGGCCCGCGCGCGACGCTGCTCTCGAAGAACCCGTATCTGGACTTCGCCCGCGCGCTGGCCGTGTTCTATCAGCCGCCCCGGCCGAAACCCGGCGTCCACCCGACAGCCGCCGTCGCAGAATCCGCGCGCATCGGCGAGAACGCCTCCATCGGCGCTTACTGCGTGGTCGGCGAGCGGGTTTCCATCGGACACAATGCGGTGCTGCACCCGCATGTGGTCATCTACGATGGCGCGTCCATCGGCGATGATTTCCTCGCCCATTCTCATGCGGCCGTGCGCGAGCACTGCCGCATCGGCAACCGCGTAACGCTGGGCAACTCGGTTGTGGTGGGCGGCGACGGCTTCGGCTTCGCGAAGGATGCGCAGGGCAACCACATCAAGATCGTGCAATCGGGACCCACGGTCATCGAAGACGATGTGGAGATCCAGCAGCTATCGTCCGTGGATCGGGCCACCGTGGGCGAGACGCGGGTGGGCCGCGGCACGAAGATCGACAGCCTCGTGCAGGTGGGACACGCGTGCACAATCGGTGAGCGGAACATCATCTGCGCGCAGACGGGTCTGGCGGGCAGCACCGTGCTTGGCAACAACGTTCTGCTGGCCGGGCAGGTGGGCGTTTCCGGGCACCTCACCATCCACGACAACGCCGTCGTTTATGCGCAATCGGGAATTGGGGGCGACGTGCCGCCGGGCGGCGTTGTCTCGGGCTCGCCCGCTTTCGACGCGCGCGAGTGGCTCCGCGCCATCACATCTTTCCCGAAGCTGCCGGATCTGCTGCGGAGAGTGAGACAATTGGAAAAACGCCTCCACAATTCGGTGGAGTGATTTTCCTGCAAAATGGCAAGCCACAATGATAATGACGGAAGGCGTCCCGTCGCCTACAAGAACGAAGCGTTCCTCGACAGCGCCGACGGGAGATCGCTGCGCATCTTGTCCGAGTACCTTGAGCCGCTCTCGCACTTTCGCGACGAAAAGATCCGCGACACCATCGTCTTCTTCGGTTCGGCACGTATCGCCGAGGACGGCCCGCTCGGGAATTATTATCAGGACGCGCGGGAGCTGGCCAGGCTGATCACCACCTGGTCCGACAATCTGGACAACCCGGTGTGCCGCTTCGTGATCTGTTCCGGCGGCGGTCCGGGAATTATGGAAGCCGCCAATCGCGGCGCGTCGGAGGCGGGCGGAAAGACCATCGGGCTGAACATCGGCCTTCCGTTCGAACAGCGGCCGAACCCCTACATCACGCCAGAACTCTCCTTCGAGTTCCACTACTTCTTCATGCGCAAGTTCTGGTTTGCGTACCTGGCGAAGGCTCTGGTGGTGTTCCCCGGCGGGTTCGGCACCCTCGACGAGCTGTGCGAGATTCTCACGCTGGTGCAGACACGCAAACTGGAGAAGAAGATTGTCATCCTGCTGTACGGCACGAAATACTGGGACGAGGTGATCAATTTCGACGCCATGGTGCGGCACGGAACCATCAGCCCGGAGGATGTCCATCTCTTCGACCGCGCCGACGATCCGAAGACCGCGCTCGCCATACTGCAGGACAAGCTGACGAAATACTATTTGCAGAAGGAGCCGGCGGTTGCCGAACCGAGCGCCGCCCCGGAAATCGCCAAATCCCGGGTATAGCGGGTCAAACGGGATGCGTACCAGAAATGCCACTAACCTGGTGTTCGGAGTGGGGCAGGCTTTCAGCCTGGGTGCCCTCTGGGCCGGGCTTTTCAAGCCGCCTGGCCGATTGCAAATCGGCCGCAGGATACAATCCTGCCCCACTCGGCGCACTCCGCTAACCGGCGCCTGAGGTCACACAATTGGATAAACGGTTTCAGGACATACTGCGCCGCTCGGGAAATCTGGAAAAGATTTTCGCGGCGCTTCTGTTGCTGTTTGCCATTCTCGTTTTCGTAATGCCGCAAAGCGGCTTCGTCCTGGCCATCAGGATCGCTCTCCTGGTCACCGGCGCCTGGCTGGTGGTGCGGCTGATTCGCATGGGCCTGCGCAAGGCCATCTGGAGCCTGCGGAACCGGCTGTTGGTCGCCTACGCCTTCATCGCTCTGGTCCCCATTATTCTGATGGGGTTTGTGGGCGAACTCGCGTTCAAAGCCCTGGCGAGCCAACTCACTATTTACGTCACCACGCGCGAGCTGGATCGGCGTATCACCCATCTCCATAACGCCACCGAGGCGATCGCGCGCACCGAGGTCGAGCATCGGACGGCGACCATGCGAGCCTTCGGCCGCGTGCTGGACAGCAGCCTGCCTGGTCTGGGGATTGTGGCCCGCGAGGGCGCGCGCACGGTGGCGTGGCCGGCCACTAACTCCGAAACCGGACCTCCCACGGGATGGGCCGAAACCAGCGGCATTGTCTATCACAACCAGCGCTTCTATTTGTGGTCGCACAGCCTGGCGCCGGAAGGCGACGTGACGGCGCTGGTCCCCGTGGACAGTGCATTCCTCAGCGCCATGTCGCCGGGCATCCTGGCGAGACTGCGCGAGAAGGCCGACCGGCAAGCGGCATTGCCTCTGGCTGCCGACACCGAGGGCCGGACGCCGCCGCTGCCTGCGGCCGTTAACCGGTTCGACTTCATGGTCGCGTGGCTCACGGATCTGCCGCTCGCGGTCTGGGATGAGCCGGCAAAAGCGGGCCGCACGGTCCAGTTGTATGCGTGGACGCGCTCTTCGGTGCTCCTCGACCGGATCTTCCCGGAGCTTGTCAGCCTGGGCACGGCGCCCTCACAAGGCCTCGCCCTGGTCGTCGTAGCGATCTTGTTTCTGGTGGTGGAGTGCGTTGCGCTCTTCATCGGCATCTCGCTCACCCGAACCATCACGGGCGCCGTTCACGACCTGTATCGCGGCACCCAGCGCGTCATCGAAGGCGACTTCTCCTACCGCATTCCCGTGGCTCGCAACGATCAGCTCTCCGAGTTGACCACATCGTTCAACGTGATGACCGGCAATGTCGAGCGCCTGCTGGCCGTGTCCAGGGAGAAAGAGCGGCTGCAGTCGGAAATCGAGATTGCCCGTGAGGTGCAGAATCAGCTCTACCCGAAATCCGTGCCCAGCACGCGGACGCTGCGCCTGACCGCGGTGTGCCAGCCGGCGCGCATGGTCTCCGGCGATTACTACGATTACGTGCCCATCGACGAAGGCCGGCTCGCGCTCTCGGTCGGCGACGTCGCGGGCAAAGGAATTTCCGCGGCGCTGCTCATGGCGACCGTGCAGTCGTCGGTGAGGGCTCAATTGCGCGGAAAGCTGGAGGCCGCCGCGCCATCCGGACGGGTGCGCTCGGGGCCGGTTTCCACGGCGCAGGTTGTCGCGGAGCTGAACCAGCACCTCTATGCGTTCACCGCGGCCGAGAAGTATGCGACATTCTGGCTGGGGATTTACGAAGACGAGACGGGCGTGCTGACGTACACCAACGCCGGCCACCTGCCGCCCGTAATCTTCCGCGGCGGCGCCTGGGAACGGCTGGAGGTGAACGGCACGGTGGTGGGCGCCTTTCCGTTCGTGAAATACGAGGAGAGCCGGGTTGTCCTGCAGCCTGGCGATCTGCTGGTTTGTTATACCGACGGCATCACCGAACCGGAGAACGAGTACGGCGAGATGTTCGGCGACGACCGGCTGATCCACCTGGTTGAGAAGAACTGCGATCGCGACGAGGAAAAGATAGCATCGCTGGTGATGGACGCTGTCCGCCAGTGGACCGGTTCGCCTGAACTGTTCGACGACATGACGCTGCTGCTGGCGCGCAGACAATGAGACATGTCCGGCCGAGGCTGATTCGCATTGCCGTGGCGAT
Organism: uncultured Acidobacteriota bacterium; assembly: GCA_963780655.1. Classification (GTDB taxonomy): domain Bacteria; phylum Acidobacteriota; class Terriglobia; order Bryobacterales; family Bryobacteraceae; genus CAWACP01. The sequence goes on from CAWACP010000006.1 coordinate 785,723, forward strand.
CGTGTTGACGCTGGCCACGGGCACCATCGGATTCACTCTCATCGAACACTGGCCCGTGTTCGACTCCTTCTACATGACGCTGATCACCATCACCACCGTTGGTTATCAGGAAGTACACACGCTGTCGCAGGCGGGCCGCATCTTCAATTCGTTCATGATCTTTTTCGGCGTCACCACCATGTTCTTTGCCATCGGCGGCATGACGCAAACCGTCATCGAGCTCGAGCTGAACCAGTATTTCGGAAAGCGGCGTATCAGAACGATGATCGAGAAATTAGAGAATCACTACATTGTGTGCGGGTATGGACGCGTGGGCCGGGGGGCCGCGGCGGCGCTGCAGCGCGCCGGAGCTGCTTTCGTCGTGGTTGACCGCAACGACGAGCGCGTGGAACGGGCCATTCACGACGGCATGCTGGGCGTGCTGGCCGACGCCAACAGCGACGCAACTCTGCGCGATATCGGCATCATGAAGGCCGCCGGACTGATTGCCACGCTCTCGAGCGACGCCGATAACCTGTTTCTGGTGATCTCGGCGCGGACGCTGAACCCGGAGCTCAAGATCTCCACGCGGCTTGCCGAGGCCACGTCGGCGGACAAATTCCGGCGCGCCGGGGCCGATAACGTCTTCGCCCCTTACGACATTACCGGCAATCGCATGGCTGAGGCGCTGATTCGCCCGCACGTGTACCAGTTCATCGACTTCACCACCACGCCGAGCGACGTGGGCCTGAATGTCGCGCTGGAGCAGGTGATTGTGCCCGGCGCGAGCGAGCTGGTGGGACAGTCGCTGCGCGATCTGCAGTTGCGGCGCGAGCTCGGCGTCATCGTGCTGGCCATTCGCAAGCCTGACGGGAACATGTACTTCAACCCGCCGGCGGAGGCAGAGATTGCGGGCGGCGACTGCCTGATTGTCATGGGCGAGCAGGACAATCTGAAGAAGCTGGAGCGCGCCGTAACGGAGGAGAAGGCATGAAGAATTCTATGCGCGGAGCAGTTGTGGGGCAGGCGCCTCGCCTGCGTGGGGACCCCGGCCCCGCCTGGACGGGTGAGATCGGCTGGGACCGGCCGGCCGAGGCGACCGCCGCAGGCCGGGGGCCCGCCCCACAATGTCCAGACAAGGTCCTCCCATGAAAATCCTTACCGCCGCCCAGATGCGCGAAGTGGACCGCCGCACGATAGAGGCGGGCATCCCCGGCATCGTCCTCATGGAGAACGCCGGCCATCGCGTGCTCGAGGCCATGGAGCGGAAGTTCGCTCCGCTCGCCGACCACCGCATCGCCGTCTTCTGCGGGAAGGGAAACAATGGCGGCGATGGCCTGGTGGTCGCGCGTCAGTTGCTCACCCGTGTCCGGCCGCGTGCTCTCCACGTGCTGCTCATGGGCGGTCCGTCCGGGCTGAGCGGTGACGCCGAGGAGAACTATCGCATGTTCACGGCCGCCGGCGGATCCGTAGTGCAGGATCTTACTCCCGCAATGCGCGACGCCACCATCATCGTGGATGCGCTTCTCGGCACCGGCCTGAACGGCCCCGCGCGCGGCCGCTCGCTCGATCTGATCCACGCCATCAACACCGAGTTCCCGCGGGCGCAGGTGGTGGCCGTGGACTTGCCATCGGGCATGCAGAGCGATACCGGGAAACAGGAAGGCGAGTTCGCGAGGGCGGACCTCACGGTCACATTTACCGCGCCGAAGCCGTGTCATATTCTGGGCTCGTCCTGCTACGCGCTCGGCGAACTGGTTGTCGGCCAGATCGGCACGCCCGCATCACTCTATGAGGACGACGATTCGGTGTGGCTGAACCTGTCCGGCCCCGAGTTGTTCCACCAGCTTTTTGCACCGCGGCCGCCTGACTCGAATAAAGGCATGTACGGCCATGTGCTGGTGGTGGCCGGCGCCAGAGGAAAGACCGGCGCTGCGGCAATGTCCGGGGTCGCGGCGCTACGGGCAGGCGCGGGCCTTTCCACAGTGGCCTCGGCCGAGTCGGCCATCCCGGTGATCGCCTCGTTTGCGCCGGAGCTCATGACCGAGCCGCTGCCGGAAACCAAAGCCGGCGCCATCTCGTCACGGGCCCTCGACGACGACGCGGTGGGGCACGCCCTCTACCGCAAGACGGTACTCGCCTGCGGGCCCGGCCTCGGCGCCGATCCGGGAACTGTGCGGATCATCAAGCATCTTGCCGCCTGCGCCGAGATGCCCGCCGTGTTCGACGCCGACGCCCTCAACGGACTTGCCGGGCAGAGCTTCGGGACCGCGGGGCCAAGGGTACTTACGCCGCATCCCGGCGAGATGTCACGCCTGACCGGCCGCACCGTGGAGGAGATTCAGAACGACCGGGTCGGAATCGCCCGCGCGTTCGCCCAGGAGCAGAAGGTATGGCTGGTTCTCAAAGGCGACCGCACGGTGATTGCCGCTCCCGACGGGCGGGTCTGGATCAATCCGACCGGCTCACCCGCGCTCGCCACCGGCGGTACCGGCGACGTACTTACGGGATTGACCGCCGGCATGATAGCACAGAGCCCCGGCGATATCGGTGCAGCCATTCTCGCGGCCGTGTGGCTGCACGGCAGAGCGGGCGAGCTCGCCGCCGAGGACCTCGGAGAGAAGTCCGTGATGGCCACGGACCTTTTCACGTTCCTGCCCGAGGCAATGGAGGAGTGTGCGAGTTTTTCACACCGCCTCTGAGGAGGAGACGATCAGCCTCGGGGAGCAGTTGGCCGCCGAGCTTCCGAGCAAGGCGGTAGTGCTGCTGATCGGCAATCTTGGCGCGGGCAAGACAACGCTGGCGAAGGGCATCGTTCGCGGACTCGGCGCCGCCAGCGCGGAGGAGGTCTCCAGCCCCACCTTCACCCTGATTCATGAATACGGCGACCGCGTCTATCACATCGACCTCTATCGGCTGGACACCGCCGCGCAGGTACTTACCCTCGGGTTGGACGAGATCTTCGATCGCCATGCCGTGGCGCTGATCGAATGGGGCGAGCGCTTCCCTGCTCTGCTGCCCCCCGACCGTGTCGAGATCAGACTCGAGGCCGACGGAGACGACAGCCGCCGCATCGAGGTACAAACGCTCACAAGTGAGCCGTGACCCCCGTGGGGCAGACGATCGGTTTATGTCGTCTGCCTGTTCGAGTGCCCGGGCATGGCAGACGACAAAACACGATCGTCTGCCCCACGGGGAGGCGAACCTCCATTTTCCAGGGAATCGTTACGAAACTTTATCAGTCGCTGGAATCGCCCGAGCGACCCATCCGTCTAATGGCCAGAGGGACAAAAACCGATTGAAAAGAAGAAGCGGCTGTGAGACTCTTGGGTTTCACATCCGACTTCCATTAGTAGCCGCAAGGGAGCCGTCCCATGTCTGCCGTTTTGCGAAGCCTGCCGCAGATACTCTCTACTCGCCCATAGCGGCGCGATCCCGCGTCCCGAGCACCCCGAACCGCAGTTCCAGCGGGCCGAGTGGCTGAACCTGAACGGCTGGTGGGGGTTCGAGTTCGATGGCGAGAACCGCGGCCTGGCAGAGCAATGGAGCCGGGAACGGCCCGCATTCTCCCGGGACATCCTTGTACCTTTTTGTTTCGAGAGCGAGAAGAGCGGCGTCCACGAAACCGGCTTCCATCCGGTGGTTTGGTACCGGCGCAGCTTCACCATTCCGGCGGCCTGGGCAGGCCGACGCCTGTTGCTGCACTTCGGCGCCATCGATTACCGGTGCAATGTCTGGGTGAACGGCAAGCCGGCGGGCGAGCACGAGGGTGGGCATACGCCCTTCCGATTCGACATCACCGATCTTCTGGAGCAGCGCGAGAACGTGGTGACCGTCCGGGTGGTGGATCCTCCCGAGGACAGGTACATTCCCCGCGGCAAGCAGCACTGGAAGGAAGAGTCGGAGAGCATCTTTTATACCCGCACCACCGGCATCTGGCAGACCGTCTGGCTGGAGCCGGTTGGCCGGAGTTACGTGGATCGGGTCCGCACGGACGCCACTCTGGAAGGATCCGTCACGTTCACCGCAAACGTGATGCACCCGACGCCGGACCTGCGCTTCGTGGCGCGCGTAAGCTTCGAAGGCCGCGAGGTGGCGACGAGCATGGCGCCGGTGGACGGCGCGAACGCGATGGCTGCCGTTTCGATTCGCGACCCGAAATGGTGGTCGCCGGAATCGCCGGACCTGTATGACGTGACCATCGAACTGCGCGACGGCGACGAAGCGATCGACCGCGCCGAGACGTACTTCGGCATCCGCTCGGTTTCAACCGCGTGCGGACGAGTGATTCTGAACGGCGCGCCTGTTTATCTGAAGATGGTTCTCGACCAGGGTTACTGGCCGGACACGCTCCTGACGCCGCCTTCGGACGAAGCGATTCGGTTCGACATTGAAGCCGCCAAATCCATGGGCTTCAACGGCGTCCGCAAGCACCAGAAGGTTGAAGACCCGCGCTTTCTCTACTGGGCCGACAAAATGGGCCTGCTGGTTTCGGCCGAGATGGCCAACGCCTATATGTTCGACGCCGGCTCGGTGATGCGGGTCACGCGTGAGTGGATGGACGCCATAGCCCGCGACTTCAATCATCCGTCGATCATCATCTGGGTTCCGCTGAACGAAAGCTGGGGGATTCCCGATGCGCGCGACCCGCGGCAGCAGGCGCATCTGCGGGCCATGTACCATCTGACGCGCTCGCTCGACAACACGCGTCTGGTGATCGATAACGACGGCTGGGAGCACACCGAGTGCACCGACCTGTTCGCCGTCCACGACTATTCGCACGACGGCGGCGTGTTCCTCGAGCGCTTTCGCGATCTGCTCGACGGCCGCATTCCTTCACCCTGCCAGGGGAAGATGTACCTTTGCCCCGGCAATCAGTACAACGGATCGCCTGTGTACCTCTCTGAATTCGGCGGCATCTCGTATGAACACACCGAAGATGCGCCGGCCGTGCCGGATAACTCGTGGGGATACGAAGGAATCGAGCCGACCGCCGAATCCACGCTGGCGCGGATGCGCGGACTATATGAGGCGATCGCAAAGATGCCGAAGATCACGGGCCTCTGCTACACGCAACTTACAGACGTGGAGCAGGAGATAAACGGACTTGATGACTTACGATCGTAAGTTGAAGTTCCAGCCTCAAGGATATTCGAGCGATTAACGCTTTGCTGCGGTAGTGCTTTGCAGGCTACTAAAGGCGCGGCTCAGAACTGGTGTAGTAGCCGCGACGCAGGCGTTTCGCCAGCACCCATCCCTTACCGATACCAGTCGTGCTCGTGATGGTAGTGGTAACCACCCTGATCGTAGCCGGGGTCGTTCCAGCCGACCACGTGCAGCGGTTCCTGCAACTGGAACCTCAGGATAGCCCCCGCGGGCACGGAGATGTGATCTCCCCTGGCTTCCACATTCTCGCCGTTGGCGCCCTCCACGGCGCCTACGATTGCTCCAACCAGACCGGAACCCTGATCGTAGTCGTTGCGGTGCAGATTGAATTGCGGGCCAGAGGTATCCATCGCGTACCGCTGGCCATTCACCGTCACCGATTCCAGATCCAGCGTGAACTGGTCGGGACCGATCTGTCGAACGATCAGCTCAGCAGGGGATCCTGCCGGGATAGCGATGTCACCATCGCGCGCGCGGACTTCGCGAGCAACATGCCCCGAGTAAATTCTTCCCCGATCCCAGCGATTGACACGGATGTCCTGATCCGGCCGGACCGGGACCACCGCTCCGGGCGGAATCGTATCGGCCAGAACCAACGCCTGCATGCCTAACATTGCGACAGGCAATGCCCATACGAGTTTCATTGTATTTCCCTCCTGGGCGTAATCCGAGCAATCCCGGCGCCGCTCACGCGTTACTCGCTCGTTAACGTGGCCCGCTCCCTATAATCAGAAAAGCGCTTTGCATGAAGATCTCGGCCGCCATCATCACCCTGAATGAGCAACGGAAGCTGCCGCGCGCGATCGAGAGCCTGCGCTGCTGCGACGAGATCGTCGTGCTCGACAGCGGCTCCACCGACCGAACCGTGGAAGTAGCGGAGAAACTGGGCGCGCGCGTCATCGAGACCGGCTGGCATGGCTTTGCCGCGCAGAAGAACATGGCCGCCCAGGAATGTTCCAACGATTGGGTGCTTTCTCTGGATGCCGACGAGGCTCTCAGCGAGGCGCTGGAAGGCGAGATCTGGCAGATCAAAAAGAACGGCCCGAAGTTCGACGCATACACCATGCCGCGTCTGGCGCAATACCTCGGCCGCTGGATTCTGCACTCCGGGTGGTATCCCGACCGCAAAATTCGCCTGTTCGACCGGCGGCTCGCTCACTGGAACGGCGGCTATGTCCACGAATCGGTTGCCGTGGACGGCCGCATCGGTCATCTGCAGTCCAACATTCTGCACTACACCTTCGATTCCTTGTCCGAGCATCTGCGCACCATGGACCGGTATACCACGCTCGCGGCCGAGCAACTCATCGCGCAAAAAGCGCGCGTCGGCTGGACGCAGCTGCTGCTCGATCCTGCCTGGACCTTCTTTCGTACGTTTGTGCTCCAGCGCGGATTTCTGGACGGCGTGGAAGGTCTCTCGATTGCCTGGATGGCTTCCGTGTACAACTTTCTGAAATATGCCAAGGTGAGGTATATGCGGCCCAATGGGTGAGGAATTCGCGCCAAATGGAGCGTCGGTGACTTGCGGCTCCGGGGGCGCCATGCCGCTGGAACCCGCGAGCGATGGGGAGGACCGCCGCCTGCGAATCCTGCACGTCGATTCGGGACAGGCGATGCGGGGAAGCCAGCGGCAGACGCTCGCGCTGATGAGGCGTCTGGCGGCGCTCGGACATCAGCAGACTCTGCTGACGCCCGCCGGATCGGAGCTGCACCAGACCGCTTGCGCCGAGGCTCTGGACGCGAGGCCTCTGTCCGTTCCGGCAGTGGTGCGCTTCAGCCGGGAGGTTGACGTAATTCACGCGCACGACGCGCACGCGCACAGCGTCGCATCGGCGGCGGGACGCGCTCCGGTGGTGGTTTCACGGCGCATCGGAGAGCCAGTCCGGCGCGGTCCGGCATCGCGCTGGAAATACCGGCGCGCGGCGCACTTCATTGCCGTGTCGCATTACGTGGAGCGAACGCTGGTGGACGCCGGCATCCTGCCCGAACGCATCTCGGTGGTCTACGATGGCGTGGATCCCGTGCCGATACCTTACAACGCGCAGGCCCGGGAGGCGCTTGCCCTCGACACGGCGCGCTCGGCGAAGGCGAAGCGGATCATTGAACAGGCCGCGCAACTCGCCGGCATTCCCGTCCGCTTTTCCGACGACCTGCAGGCCACCCTGCCCGAAGCGAGGCTGTTCGTCTACATCACCGAGGGCGAGGGCCTGGGCCTGCCCATCCTGACCGCGATGGCGAACGGAGTGCCGGTGGTGGCCAGCCGCGTGGGCGGCGTACCCGAAGCGATCGCCGACGGATACACCGGCATCCTCACCAGCAACGATCCGGAATCGGTGGCCACCGCCATGGCGCGCGTGTACTCCAATGAGCCGCTCGCCCGCGAGCTCAGTGAGAACGGCCGGCGCAGCGTCGCCGAGCGCTTCACCGTGGAGGGGATGGCCGCCGGAACGTTGGCGGCTTACGATACGGCGCTCTCTCCGCAGAGGACCGTTGCTTGACGGAGATCGTCCTTGCCGCCCTGGCCGGGCTCATCATTGGGAGCTTTCTCAATGTCTGCATCTTTCGACTGCCGCGCGATCTCTCCGTGGTGCGTCCATCGCGATCGTTCTGCCCATCGTGTGAGAAAACCATCGCCTGGTACGACAACATCCCGCTGCTCAGCTACGTTCTTCTTCGCGGACGCTGCCGGCATTGCAGCGAGCGCATATCGGCGCGTTATCCGATCGTGGAAGGTCTCACCGCCGCGGCCTTTGCCGGCGCCGTGGCCATGCTCGGGCCGACGCCGCAAGCGCTGAAGCTGTGCCTGTTCAGCGCAATCATGATCGCGCTCGTCATCACCGATTTCGAGACGCTGATTCTGCCCGATGAGTTGACGCTCGGCGGACTGGCTCTCGGTCTCCTGCTCGCCTGGTTCATTCCCATCCGGCACGGCCTGGCGCAGCTCTTCGTCCGCGACGTGCGCGCGGCATCGCTGGTGGAAGCGATCGCGGCGGCAGGCATCAGCGCGGGCGCTCTGGCGCTGCTGCGATTCGTTTATGAGAAGGTGCGGCATCGCGAAGGAATGGGTCTGGGCGACGTCAAGCTGGTGGCGATGATCGGCGCGTTCTTCGGCGTGCAGGGCGTGCTGATGACGCTCATGGCCGGGTCCATTCTCGGCGCCGTGATCGGGGTCGCGTTTGTCCTGATCGCGCGTAAAGACGCCGCCACCTACGAACTGCCGTATGGCAGCTTCATCGGCATTGCCGCAATTGCCGTCGCATTCCTGGGCAATCCATTGTTCGGTTGGTACGGCCGGCTCGGTGGCTGATGGCCGGCCGCGTGACCTTCGGCTGGCCCGAGCAGGAACCGAACTGTCTGGCGCTCGGCGATAACCTGCGCTACATGCGCTCCCTGCCCGATGAGAGCATCCACCTGATCTACGCCGACCCGCCGTTCTTCACCGGGCGCGATCACGCCGGGCCCGCGTCCACGCCGGCGGCATTCAGCGACACGTGGCCGGGCGGCGTCTCGAGCTACGTCGGATGGCTGGAGCCGCGGCTTCGCCAGATGCATCGCCTGCTGGATATGAGCGGGCTGCTCTGCGTGCACTGCGACTGGCATGCCAGCCACTACATCCGCGTTTCGCTGGATGCGATCTTCGGCTACCAGCGCTTCGTGAATGAAATTATCTGGTGCTACAAATCGGGCGGCGCCAGCCCGAAGCGCCACTTCAGCCGCAAGCACGACGCGCTGCTGCTCTACGCTAAGTCGGACCGGCACTTCTTCACGCCCCAGATCGAGAAATCGTACAACCGCAACCTGAAGCCGTACCGCTTCGCCGGCGTCGAGGAGTTCGAGGACGAGAAGGGCTGGCACACGCTGGTGGGAATGAAGGACTGGTGGGAAATCGATATGGTGGGCCGCACCTCGCGCGAGCGCACCGGCTATCCCACGCAGAAGCCCGTGCGGCTGCTCGAACGGCTGATTACATGCTGCTCTCCCGCGGGCGGCATGGTGGCGGATTTCTTCTGCGGCAGCGGTACGACGGCCGTTGCGGCCATGCGGCTGGGGCGGCGCTGGATTGCCTGCGACGAATCGGCGGAAGCGGTGCGGATCGCGCGCGAGCGGCTGGAGGTGGAAGGGCGGGCACTGGCGCAGAGGAACAGCCCGGTGGGGGATATCCTGCTGCTCACATAATTTGTTTCCGCGATGTCGAAAACCCGGCGCCTGAGCCGACTTCACTATGAAAGGGAACGAACCAATGAAATACATCCTGATGATGAACACCATGCGCGCGGGATGCGAGGGGCTCCCATCGTGGCAGAAGAAAGACCTCCAGACCCATATTGCGTTTATGAAGAGTCTGAACGACGACCTCAGAAAATCCGGCGAGTTAGTATCTGCCGAGGGCCTGGCTTTCCCCACGAGGCGAAGCGAGTGCGCGCCGGAAAGAATGGAGAGCCCATTACCGATGGCGTTTTTGCCGAGACGAAGGAGTTCCTTGCGGGCTTCTGGATTATAAGCGTGGACACGCCGGAGCGCGCGTATGAAATTGCCGCGCGTGCATCCGCCGCGCCAGGTCCGGGCGGCGCGCCACTGAACATGCCCATCGAAGTGCGGCAGGTGATGAGCGCCCCGCCGGACGAATTCGTCTGAGCCTTGCTCCAATGCTGAACCAGATCGGCTGACGTGTGTTTGTGGCGCACGCTTCAGCGTGCTGGTGCGAGCTTCAGCTCGCGCTGCCCGGACCGTGGGCTGAAGCCCACAGCAGCACGCTGAAGCGTGCGCCACGTGGGCCCGTGAATTGCTCTGAGCCTGCGCAGGGGACCGTCGGAAGATGCTCATCGAGCAGCGGAGTAAAGCCCCGCGCGATCCCAGATCACGCGGCAAAATGAGCTGGCCGGCTATCGTGGCTGCCGTGATTCTTACTGCCCTGATTACCGATGCCGCTATCGTCCTCTGGAATTGGCCGTTCACGCGGAAGGCGCTGACAGACGCGCTTCAGGACGCCTCCGGGGGCCCCGTGCAGATCGGCCGTTTTCACAAGACGTATTTCCCACCAGGCTGCGTCGCCGACGACGTGACTTTCTTACCGGCCAAGGGCTCCGCGGACCAGCCGCCGTTAGCTGTCCACAGCGTCGCGGTCAGGGGCAACTATGGCGATCTTCTGACCTTCCACAGGCACGTGGACGAGCTCAGGGTATCGGGAATGCGCCTGGTGTTCCCACCGAAGGGACCCGACGGCCGCCGCGCCGGAATCCCGTTCATGCACAGCCGGTCGAAGGGTTCGCTCGCGATCGGCACAGTAGTAGTGACGGACGCGGTACTTGAGTTTGCGTCGAACCAGGCCGGCCAAAAACCTTTCCAGATCTCCATCGAGAGTCTGGCGCTCGGGCAGTTCGGCTCCGGCCGTTCCCTGCCCTATAACGCGAAGCTGACCATTTCGAAGCCCGCGGGCGCCATCGAGTCGCGGGGCAGGTTCGGGCCCTGGAACTCCGGGGAACCCGGGCGAACACCGTTATCTGGGTCGTTCACTTACACGCACGCGGATCTCGGCTTTTCGAAGCTGGTGTCGGGAATACTCGACGCCAAAGGGACCTTCAACGGCTCGCTCGGCGAGATCCACGTAACCGGCTCGACTGACATTCCCGACTTTCACGTGGACAACGGCGCGCACAAAGTGCCGCTGACCACCGAGTTCCAGGCCGTGGTGAACGGCGCGAATGGCGATACGACGCTGCAGACCGTGCACGCGCACATGCTGCGTACGGCAGGGTTGTTCGAGGGCGAAGTGGCGGGCAGGCAGGGCCAGCCCGGCAAGACGCTGTCGGTTGACATGCGCGTGAACGACGGCCGCGTGGAGGACATCCTGTTGCTGTTCACACACAAACCGCGGCCCGGGATGGACGGAGATATCACACTGCATGGTAAAGCGATTGTGCCCACGGGGCCTGTGCGCTTTACCGAAAAACTGGAGCTCACCGGCGATTTCAGCATCCACGCCGCGCACTTCACCAACCCGTCAACCCAGCAGCCGCTGAACAAGCTCAGCAAAAGCGCCGAGGGCGAGAAGAAGGACCAGATCGAGGAAGACCCGCGCATCATGCTGTCGGACGTGAAAGCGCACGTGACGACGCATAATGGCGTGGCCACGCTGACCAACATCACGTTTTCCGAGCCCGGCGCCGTAGCGCGCCTGCAGGGTACATTCAATCTGCAGACGACGATGGTGGACCTGCACGGAGTGCTTTCGACCACGGGCAAGCTGTCCGACAGCGCTGCCGGCTTCAAGGCGTTCCTGCTGAAAGCGATCACGCCGTTCTACAAGAAGAAGCAGAAGCTGACCGTTATCCCGTTTCACATCACCGGCCCCCTGGGACACGCCACGGTGGGTCTCGATATTGGCAAGTAGGCCGGCCGCAGCAGCCCTATGCTGAAAGAGTGCTGCTCAGAATCATTACCGCTCTCTCCATGACCGCGACGGCATACGCCGCCGAAGTGCACACCCTCACGCTGGCGCAGGCGCTCGATCTGGCTCGGAAGCAGAGTCCCGACGTGCTGCTGGCGCGGCTGGACGAACAAAGAGCCCAGGCGGCTGTGCGTATCGCGCACGATCCGTTCGCGCCGAAGGTGTACGCGGGCACGGGCGCTGCCTGGACGCTGGGCTATCCCAGTTCCATCAACGGCCAGCCCCCGTCTATCTTTCAGACGCAGGCGAACATGTCTCTCTTTAACCGCCCGCAGAGCTGGGAACTGGCGAGGACGAAGGAGAACGCCCGCGGATCGAGCATCGATACGCAGTCGAAAATCGATGACGTGCTCTATCGCGTGGCCTCGCTCTGGGTGGACGCGGCGCAGGCCGGCCGGACCGCCGGTTTCGCCGCTCAGGAAACAGAGACGATGAAGACTGCGTCGCAGGCGGTGCAGGCGCGCATCGGCGAGGGATATGAATTGCCCATCGAAGGAAAGCGCGCCGAGCTGGACGTGGCGCGGGCCACCGAGCGGGCCACCGACGCCGCCGCCGATCAGGACTACGCCGAATCGTCGCTCGCAATGGTGCTGGGATTCCCCGATTCCGATCGCGTGCGGGCGGTGCAGCAGGACGACATCGGTCCCAACGTGAAGCAGGGCCTGCCGGAAAGCGAGGGCGCCGCAGTGGAGCAGGCGCTGCACAACAGCCGCGAGCTCCGGCTGCTGGAATCGCAGCTCCAGGCGGCCAACTTCGCCGTGAAGGAGCAGAAGACGCAGCGATTGCCGCAGGTGGACCTGGTAGCGCAATACGCCCTCTTTGCCCGCTACAACTACAAGGACTTCTTCCCGGCGTCGTCTTTCCGGCGCAACAACGCCGAACTCGGTATCGCGGTAAGACTTCCGCTGCTGATCGGGTCCGCCGTGAGCGGAGCGATGTCGCAGGCCGAGGTGGACATGGCCAAAGCGAGGATCCAGACCAACAGCGCCCGCAGCCGCATCGCCGTGGAGACGCGCAGGAGTTACGGTGACCTGAAGCGAGCCGACGACGCTCGCTCCGTGGCGCGTCTGGATCTGGACGTGGCCCGGGATCAGCTGTCCGTTCTTCTGGCGGAGCTCGACGAGGGCCGCGCGAGCGAGCGGCAGGTGAGCGAGGCGCGATTTACCGAACAGGAGAAGTGGATTGCGTTCTATCAGGCATCGTATGCCGTCGAGCGCGCGCGCCTGAACCTGCTGAAGCGGACCGGAACCTTATCGGCAGCACTCAGCCAGTAGCGTCACACGGACAGGCAGACCACTGGAAACCGATGGTCTGCCCCACAGAGCAGCGAAGCCGCAACCAAACCGCTCCCTCGTGGTCTCGGCTCAGCCAGCGCTGAATTCTTCGCAAGCTGCGACGATTCTATGATGATGTAATACGGTGAGCTACTCGTCCGGAATCGCTTCCTCCGACGTGAATGGCGACGCAGGCAGGCCCGCGGAGTTGTACAGATTCACAACCGGAGCGTTCGCCCACCCATAGCGCACGAATTTCGGAGCGGAGACCTGGCCGCTGCTGACAACAACAGTCTGGCCGTCGATACGCGCCTCCGCCGGTACATATCGGCGATCCGCGCCGGCAATCTCGAAGCCTGTGAGCACGCCGCCCCGAGCTTCCAGTCCGCCCGCCACGGCATTGAACCAGACCCGAACGGCATTATCCTCGATGCTGGTCCCGCGGAACGCCGGACCGGAGAATTGCACATTTTCGCCATACGCCAGCGCCCGGGCCACCAGGGCGAGACGCGCGGCCGCGGTCTGCTTGTCGGCCGGATGCACGTTGTCCGGATTCCCGATGTCGATGGTTACGGCCATGCCGGTGTGCGCCACCGCCAGCGTTCGGCGCTGGGATTCGCGGATAATCGCCCAGTTTTCCGTCGAATTAGACTTGTAATTCGCGATTTGTACGTAAAAGAACGGGAAATTCCCCTCGCGCCAGCGCTGCCGCCAGTCAGCGATCAGCGCCGGAAAGATCTTCTGATACATGGACGGGAAGCCGCGGCGGCTGTTCGATTCGCCCTGATACCAGATGACGCCCTTGATGGGGTAATTCACCGTGGGGGCCACCATGCCGTTATACAGGGCCGCCGGCGCCCACGATTGATACGGCGGATGCCACGCATGGTCCTTCAGCGGCTGCCCTGCGGCGCGTGCCGCCTCGTCTTCACGGTGCTCTTTCGCGACGATGGCCGCGGCATCCGCCTGCTCATCCATCATCTGCGCGCGCGTGGCGAACACGGGCATGAGGCCGGCATCCGAGGAGATCGTGTCGAGGCTCACCCAGGCCTCCGCGACAGTGCCGCCCCAGGAAGAATCAATCAACCCGACCGGGACCTTCTCGCGGCTGGAGATCTCGCGTCCAAAGAAATACGCGATAGCCGAGAATCCGGCTGCCGTTTCCGGCGTACACGGCGTCCACTCGCCGTCGATATCGCGAAGGGGATAGTCGGAGGCTTTCTGCTTAATGACCAGCAGCCGCATGTTCGGCTGATTCGCGTGACTGATCTCCTCGGCGGAGTTATTGAGCGGCGCGCCCGGCCAGCCCTTCAACGGCATCTCCATGTTCGACTGCCCGGAGGCGAACCAGACATCGCCGATCAGAACGTCGTCGAGGACAATGTTGTTGGTCCCGGCAACCGTGAGTTGGAACGGTCCGCCCGCGTGTTTCGGGGGCAGGAACACGCTCCAGTGGCCAAGGCCGTCGCCGGTGGCTGTTCCGCTCGCGCCGTCGAGCGCTACGGTGACTTTCTCGCCCACATCGGACCAGCCCCATACGTGAATCGGCATATCGCGCTGCAGCACCATGTGGCTGCCGAGGATGTGCGGAAGCCGGACCTCGGCCGACAGCGCCATGGCCGCAATCATGGCAACGGGAAGAAAACTGGATGTTCGCATGTGTACAGGGCCACCTGTATCACACGCCCGGCACGCCAGGCAACCGCCAGCTGCTGCTTTGAGAAGAATCGCCGGGCAGCGCATGCTTTGTGGGGCAGGCCCTCGGCCTTCGGCGGGCCCCCCGGGCCGCCTGGATGGGTTCAGCAGGCGGACGAGGCGTCCGCCGCAGGCGAGGGCGCCTGCCCCACAACGTCCTCCCCACTTCAGTAGAATCTTGACGGGGTACCCATTCATGAAAACTCTGAACGCAATCCTCATTGCGGCCGCGTTGTGCGCCGGCGCGGCCCTGGCCGCGGATACCGCCCGCGTCGATGGCGGCGTGGTGAAAGGAAGCGCGAGCGGCGGGGTGTTGGCCTTCAAGGGCGTTCCTTTCGCCGCGCCTCCCACAGGGGAGAATCGCTGGCGCGCGCCACAGCCCGTGCAGCCATGGAACGGCGTGCGCGAGGCCACCGCTTACGCCCACGACTGCGCGCAGAAGCCATTCCCCGGCGATGCCGCGCCTTTGGGGACGCCGCCCGCTGAGGACTGCCTTTATCTGAATGTCTGGGCTCCCGCGAAGCACGCCGCTGCGAAGATGCCTGTGATGGTCTGGATCTACGGCGGTGGGTTCGTCAATGGCGGCAGCTCTCCGGCCGTCTACGCGGGCACGCACTTCGCCGAGCGCGGCGTGGTGTTCGTCAGCTTCAATTACCGGGTGGGCCGCTTCGGCTTCTTCGCGCATCCGGCGCTGACCGCCGAGCATCCCGATGCCCCACTTGGCAACTACGCCTTCCTCGATCAGATCGCAGCGCTGCAGTGGGTGCGGCGCAACATCGCGAAGTTTGGCGGCGATTCGCAGAACGTGACCATCTTCGGCGAATCGGCCGGCGGAATGTCGGTCCTCACGCTGATGACGTCCCCCATGTCGCAGGGCCTGTTCCAAAAGGCGATCGTCGAATCGGGCGGCGGCCGCACATTGATGGGAAATCGCCGGCTGCATGAATCGAGCCCGGGCCAACCCTCGGCCGAGGAAGTGGGTATCGCGTTTGCGAAGAAGAACGGCATTGAGGGCACGGACGCGGCCGCGCTGGCGAAACTGCGCGCTCTGCCCGAGGAGAAAGTGGTCGACGGCCTGAACATGATGGGCATGGGGAACCCCACCTATGCGGGGCCCATGATCGATGGCCGCATTGTCACCGGAACCCTGGAAGAAGCGTTCGCGTCGGGACAGGTGGCGAAAGTTCCCGTCATCATCGGCGCGAACAGCAACGATATCGGCTTCTCTTTCGCTCGCAACATGGATGAGCTGTTGACGCGCTTCGGCGATAAGGCCGAAGCCGCGCGCGCTGCTTACGACCCCGACAAGACCAACAACTTCCATGCTGTCGGCACGGTGATGGCAGCCGATCAGATGATGATTGAGCCGGCGCGGCACGTTGCTCGTGTTATGACCGCTGCCGGCGAACCAGCGTACGAATATCGCTTCTCGTACGTGGCCGACTCGATGCGCAGGCAGTGGAAAGGCGCGCCTCACGCCACCGAGATTCCGTTCGTGTTCGATACCGTGGCCGATCGCTACGGCGACAAACTGACGCCGGCTGATGAGGCCGCCGCGAAGTCCACCATCGCCTACTGGGTGGCGTTCGCAAAAACCGGCGACCCGAACGGCGCAGGCCGGCCGATATGGCCGCGCTACGACCCGAAGCAGGACATGCTGCTCGACTTCACGGCAGCGGGGCCGGTCCCCACGGCCGATCCGTGGAAACCGCGGCTCGACCTGACCGAGTACGCCGCGGAAACGCCGAGGCAGGCCGTAACGGCGGAGAGGCAAACCGCAGCCCCGCGGCCGGCGCCCCTCGTATCGCCAGAGGTGACAGCGGACCATCGCGTGATCTTCCGCATTCTCGCGCCGCAGGCGAAGAGCGTCGCGCTCAATGCCAGCGACATTCCCGGATGGCGCCGCGATAATCCGTCGTTCACCAAAGGCGACAACGGCGTATGGCAAGCGACCATGGGACCGATCGAACCCGGCGCGTATCGTTACACCTTTGTGGTTGACGGCGTCATGACCATGGATCCGCATAACCCATCAGTAAGTGAATCGAACGCCAACGCATGGAGCATGGTGTATGTTCCGGGCGCCGAATTCATGGACACTAACAAGGTCCCGCATGGCGCGGTGGCTTCGATTACTTACTACTCGAAGGCGCTCGAGCGGCCCCGGCGCATGCACATCTACACGCCCCCCGGTTATGAGAATGGAACGGAGAAGTATCCCGTGTTCTATCTGTTGCACGGCGCGATGGACTGCGACGATTCGTGGACGTCGGTGGGACGCGCCGGGTTCATCATGGATAACCTGATCGCCGAGCACAAGGCGAAGCCGATGGTCATCGTGATGCCTGCCGGCCACACCACCACCGTGTTCCGCATGCCGCAACCGGGAGACCGCGACGAGTTCGCCGAGGATTTCGTGCAGGACATCATGCCCTACGTGGAGTCGCATTACCGCGTGTTGACGGATCGCGCGCATCGCGCCATGGCCGGGCTTTCCATGGGCGGCGGGCAGACGCTGAACATCGGATTTTCCCACCTCGATGAATTTGCCTATATCGGAGTGTTCAGCTCCGGCATCTTCACCAGGCGACCCGCGAGCACTGGCGCTGCCGGACCCGGCGCTGCAACTCCGGCGCCCGGACCATCGCGGGAGTGGATTGACACGCGCGCCGCCATGCTGGACAATGCCGCTCTGAAGCCCGGTCTGAAGCTGCTCTGGTTCAGCACCGGATCGGAAGACCGGCTGATGCCCACGACGAAGGCGACGGTGGAATTCCTGCGGCAACACGGCTTCTCGCCGGAATTTCACGAGAGCCCCGGCGGCCATACCTGGATCAACTGGCGCGATTACCTGGACCAGTTCGCACCGCAGTTGTTCCAGTAAACCGTGGGGCAGACGATCGGGTTTTGTCGTCTGCCCTGCCCCGGCATTCGAAAAGGCAGACGACATAAACCGATCGTCTGCCCCACGGAGCGGAATCGAATGGCACATTGCCGAAATTTCATGCCCGGCGTGAAGAGAACCTGCGGCGGCATCGCCGACCTGTACGTGTAGAATAGGGACACCCATGGATAGCGATACCCCTGCGGGTCCGCGTTGGCGCTTCCTGAGTGCGCCACTGGTGCACCTCTGTAATAACCCTATCAGCCTGATTGGCGTTGTACTTGTAACCAGCGCCGGCGTCCTCTGGCTGTTTCTGCTTCCCATCTACATTCGCGGAACCATCCCCCATCCCTACTTCGGCATTCTGCTCTTCCTGATATTCCCCGGCATCTTCTTCGCCGGCCTGATTCTGATACCGATCGGCATCTGGCTTCGTTACCGCCGGGAGAAGAAACGAGGATTGCCAGTAGAGTGGGCGCAGCCCGCGCGCTGGAACACGGATGACGTCCGGCGGCTGGCGTACTTCGTGGGCGTGACCACGTTCGCGAACCTTGTCATCGGATCGCAGTTCACCTATCGCGCGGTGAGCTATATGGACAGCGTTACGTTTTGCGGTCTCACCTGCCATCGCATCATGAAGCCCGAGTATACGGCGTACCAGCAATCGCCGCACTCGCGCGTGGAATGCGTGGGCTGTCACATCGGGCCGGGCGCGTCGTGGTTCGTGAAAAGCAAGCTGTCGGGGGTCAACCAGGTTTGGAACTACGCGCTGAACACGTATCCACGGCCGATTCCCACGCCCGTCACCAGTCTGCGCCCCGCTCGCGAAACCTGCGAGGCGTGCCACTGGCCGGAGCGATTCAGCGGCGACCGTCTGCGCGTGATCACGAAATTCGGCGACGACGAAAAGAACAGCATGACGAAAACCGTGCTCATGATGCACATCGGTGGAGGAACCGGCGGTCCGGGCATTCATGGGCGGCACGTCGGCGTGGGGGTTCAGGTCGAGTATGCGTCCGATCCCAGCCGCCAGAACATCGCGTGGATACGCTATCGGGCAGCCGACGGCAAGGTGACCGAATTCCGGTCCGGCGATGCGAAGCCCGGAGTGGAGAAGACGCTCGAACATCGCGTGATGGACTGCATTGACTGCCACAATCGCCCAAGCCATACTTTCGAGCTGCCGGAGCGCGCTCTGGATGGCGCTATGGCCAGGGGTCTGGTTCCGCCGTCGCTTCCCTCCATTCATAAAGAGGCTCTCGAAGTATTGAAGAAGCCCTGGAAGACGAAGGAAGAAGGCCTGGCCAGCATCCCCGCGGCGATCGTCAGCTTCTACCGGAGCCGGCCGGACGCCGCTCCAGCCGACGTTCAGCGCGCCGCGTCGGCGGTGGCCGACATCTGGGATCGTAATGTGTACCCGGAGATGCGCATCAACTGGGGCACGTACCCGAACAACCTCGGACATGCAGATTTCCCCGGCTGTTTCCGCTGCCATGACGGCTCGCATTCGAGCTTGAGTGGCGACACCGTCTCGCAGGATTGCGAAGCCTGCCACCACGTACTGGCCGTGGATGAATCGTCTCCGAAGATCCTTTCCGATCTTGGAGTCAGCCAGTGACGTTCACGTACTATTCACTGAAAGGGAGATACCAATGAAGCTGGTCTTATCCGCAACAATCCTCGGTCTTGTGCTCGCCGGCTCCGCGCTGGCGGATGGCAAAGCCGTTTACGACGCTCACTGCAAGCAGTGCCACGGGGCCGATGGCGCCGGGAACCCCGCCATCGCGAAGATGATGAAGGTCACCCTGAAGCCGCTGGCATCGAAAGAGGTTCAGGCAAAGTCGGATGCCGACCTGAAGAAGGACATCATGGACGGTACCGGGAAAATGAAGCCAGTGAAGATATCGGATGCCGATGCCACATCCGTGGTGGCGTATCTCCGCACGTTAAAGTAGCCGGCAGATTGCAGCCCGAAGGCCTGCTCTACACCGTTCGTGTGTAATTGTAGAGCAGGCGTTTTCGCCTGCAGTCCGGCCGTATGACCTTTCACATCCTCACCATTTTTCCTGAGTTCTTTCGCGGGCCGCTCGATCACGGCGTGGTGCGGCGCGCCATGGACGCAGGACTGATCGAGGTCCGCATCCACGACCTGCGCAGGTGGACCTTCGACCGGCATCGGACCGTCGATGACCGTCCGTTCGGCGGCGGCGAGGGCATGCTCATGAAGTGCGAACCTCTCTTTCTCGCCGTGGAAGAGATCTGGCCCGGCTGGAATCGCGATGAGCCGGGTGAGCGAACGCTGGCGCTCCTGTCCGCTCAGGGCCGCCGATTCGATCAGGCAACCGCGCGCCGCTGGAGCGGCCTCGCCGAGGTGTTCCTCATCTGCGGCCGGTATGAAGGCGTGGATGAGCGCGTTGCCGCTCATCTGGCCAGCGACGAAGTATCGGTCGGCGATTTCGTGCTGAGCGGCGGCGAGCTGGCCGCGGCGATGGTCGTGGACGTGGTGGCGCGGCTCGTTCCGGGCGTCCTCGGCAACCAGGATTCGGCACTCCGGGAGTCGTTCGGCGAGGAAGGCCTGCTCGACTGCCCGCAGTACACGCGGCCTGCGGATTTTCGCGGCTGGCCCGTTCCCGAGGCGCTCCTGAGCGGCAATCACGCCGAGATCGAGAAGTGGCGCCGCGAAGCCGCCTGGGAGAAGACCAAACGTAACCGGCCCGACCTGTCAGGTAAGCTTTCCTGAGTTGCAGGATGGCTACTGAGCCGCGACTGTCAAGGAGCGGTACGCTACAGCCAGTTTGCGGATGTGCGGCACCGCTCCCTAACGGTCGCGGCTCAGCCTGATGTCCGCCCCTGTTACACTAAGTGTCGCAATTAGATTACAATAGATACTTTGCGGCAGCCGCGCGGCACCGCGGGTATTCCCGTGCCTGAGCGCCGCCGAAATTCGTCCCCGAGGAATCCCCCCATGCAGAATGCGTTGCTGACCAAGACTGTGAATGCGAACAAGCGGACCGACGTGCCGGAATTCCGCCCCGGCGATACGATCCGCGTCCACGTGAAGATCAGGGAAGGCGATAAGGAGCGCCTGCAGGCGTTCGAAGGCACCGTGATCGCGCGCAAGAACAGCGGCATGGGTGAAACCATAACGGTACGGAAAGTCAGTTTCGGACAGGGCGTCGAGCGCATCTTCCCCGTGCACGCGCCCGTGATCGACCATATCGATGTGGTTCGCACCGGCCGTGTTCGCCGCGCGAAGCTGTACTATCTGCGCGGGCTGAAGGGCAAAGCGGCTCGCCTGCGCGAGCGGGAGTGACCAGTACGGCGCCACCTTCCGTCGCGCCGGCCGCCCACCGCTCCTGGAAGTGCCAGGGCAGGTTCGAACGCGAAGCGCGCGCCGAGGGCTACTGCTCCATTGCCGGCGTGGACGAAGTGGGCCGCGGATCCCTGTTCGGCCCGGTGTTCGCCGGTGCTGTCATTCTTTCTCCCGAGCGGCCCATCCGCGGCCTTCGCGACAGCAAGGAATTGCCCGCCGAACGGCGCGAAGTGCTCGCCGAGAGAATCCGTGAGCGCGCCGTGGCTTTCGCCGTGGCCGCGGCGGACGCCTTCGAAATCGACCGCATCAACATCTATCAGGCTTCCCGCCTGGCCATGCGCCGCGCCGTTGAACAGTTGCAGCCCGCCGCCGATTTCCTGCTCATCGACTATGTCAGCGTCGAGGTTCCCTTGCCGCAGCGCTCCTTCCCGCACGGCGATGCGCGCTGCCAATCGATTGCCGCGGCGTCTATCCTCGCCAAGGTGGAGCGCGATGCCTGCATACGGGCCTGGGATCAGGTGTTCCCGCAGTACGGTCTGGCGAGCCACAAGGGCTACTGCGCGCCCGAGCACCTCATCGCGCTCACCGAGCACGGGCCCACGCCGATGCACCGCTTCAGCTTCGAGCCCGTGCGCGATTCGTGCCGCCACCTGCTCTGGGCAGGCTACCCCGAACAGACCGAGCTGTTCCCCGGGAAGGAGATGGCGGCGTGCAGTTGAACGCGGGCGATCCTCCGGCCACCGTCGCTTCCCAACCCGTCGAACCGCGGCTGAGCTGGTATCAGCGCTTCGGCATCCTGCTGTTCGTGGTGTTCTGCTTCGAGCTGGGGATGTTCCTGCTGGTGTTCCCGTGGCTGCGCGCCTGGGACGTGAGCTGGTTCACCACCGTTTCGCCGCAATTACGCGAACTGTGGCTCAACCCGTTTTTCCGCGGCGGTCTGAGCGGTCTCGGACTGGTAAACATCTACATCTCTCTGCTCGAGATCGGACGCCTGCGCCGCCCGTAGCCGGGGCCAACCGCTCTCTTGAAAACGTCGCCTCCCCGTGGGGCAGACGATCGGGTTTTGTCGTCTGCCATGCCCGTGGCCTCGAAAAGGCAGACGATCGTCTGCCCCACAGGGAGCGGAGCCTTCGGTGCTGTCTACGGCTTCAGATCCACCGCCGCGCGGAAGCTGCCATCCATGTAGAACGGCACCGACGAGTGCACATGCGTGATCAGCCACCGGCCGTCGACCCTGCGGAAGCCGATGGTCGCGCGGTTCCACATATCGAAGGACCCGTAGGCCACCGACTTTGCGCTGAGGCGATTCAGGAAGTGGCAGAACGCCGTGTCGGCGCCGGCCGCGATCTGCAGCTCATGAACCTCGTAGCCGATGGGCCCTTCAAACCCGGCAAACCACGCCTTCCGGTCCCACGCGGTGGCTCCGCGGAATTGGAGCGGCGGCGCCATGATGAACTGCACCATGTCCCCGCGCAATGCGAGAGCACGCGCTCGTTGTCCTTCGCGCGATGCGCGGCCGCCCAGTCGTCCACTAACCTGCGGATTTCGTTCTCTGTCGTGTTCATTTGGTTCTCCTGTTCGAGCCCGCTTCGGCGGGCTCATCCTCAGGACGAACAAGGGTGCGGCGATCCGACAAACTATCGAGGTGCATTCGAATGTGCGCCGCCTCGGCGGCGGTGTTGGCCAGACCAATGGCGCGCTGGAACGCCGGCCGTGCCTCCTCCGCCCGCCCGAGCTGCATCAGCAGCGCGCCTCGAAGCCCGTGGAAATAGAAATAGGAGGCGAGCTCGGCGGCAAGCGGCTCGATCATGGCGAGCGCTGCCTCGGCGCCCTGCGTCTTCGATACCGCCACGGCGCGGTTCAGCGTGACCACCGGCGATGGCTGCATCCGCTCGAGCGTGGCGTAAAGGCGCTCAATCCCGGCCCAGTCCGTCTCTTCGGGCCTGGCCGCCTGCGCGTGGAGCGCCGCGATCGCGGCCTGCACCTGATACGGTCCGGTACGCCCGAGAGCGACGGCGCGGTGGAGGAGCGCGAGCCCCTCGGCGATCATCGGCCGGTCCCACAGACCGCGATCCTGATCCTGCAGCAGTACGATCCCTTTCGCGTCGAATCGCGCGGCCGTGCGCGAGTATTGCGGAAGAAGCAGCGCGGTCAGCCCCATCGTTTCGGGCTCGTCCGGGAAGAGCTCCAGCAGTAACCGGGCCAGACGGATCGCTTCTTCACACAATGGCGCGCGCACGGGCGCAGTGTCGTCCGCGGCCGAGTAGCCTTCGTTGAAAACCAGATAAATCATGGCCGCCACCGCGCGCAGCCGCTCGGCGCGTTCCGTCTCGCCGGGCGTCTCGAACGGCACATCCGCAGCGGCGATTCTCTTCTTGGCGCGCGTGATGCGCTGCTCCATCGCGGCTTCGCTCACCAGGAACGCGCGCGCGATCTGCTTCACCGATAAACCGGACACGATACGCAGCGCAAGCGCGATCTGCTGCGTGGACGGCAGATCGGGATGACAGCAGATGAACAACAGCCGCAGGATGTCATCGCGATAATGCTGGTTGTCGAGCCGTTCGGCCAGCGATGCCTCGGCGTCCGCGGCGTCGGGCAGCGCCTCTTCTTCGGGCAGCGCCTCCTGCCTGCTCCGGCGCCGCAGCGTATCGATGCCGCTGTTGCGGCCGACGAAGACGAGCCATGCCACGGGGTCGCGCGGCGGTCCCTTATCGGGCCAGGTCTTCAGAGCTTTGAGGCAGGCCTCCTGAAACGCCTCTTCGGCGCTGTCCAGATCGCGGAACAGGCGCAGAAGCGCGGCGACTGCCCGAGGCCGCGCGGACGTAAGAGCCACGTCTATCCAGGCGATATCAACCACCGGCGATCGCTCCCATGACAGGCCGGATCTCATAGGATCCGGCAGGAACGGCCTGGCCAAGTTCGCGAGCGATCTTGAGCGCCTCATCCATCGAATCGCAGCTCACGATATAAAACCCGAGCAGTTGCTCCTTCGTCTCGGCGAACGGCCCATCCGTCACCAGCGGCGGCTCGTGATCCTTGCGCAGAGTCTTCGCGGAGGTGGCCGGCATCAGGCGCGCAACCGGTCCGAGGCGTCCTTCTTTGGCCAGCCTGCCGGTGATTGCTCCCAGCTTCTGCATCACCGCGTCCTGCTGCTCCTGGGGAAAGGCGCCGAACGGCGCCGGATCGTTGTAACAGAGAATGGCGTAAAGCATCTTTTCGTTCCCTCATCAACAAGGACGGATGCGACACCCAGTATCCGACAGCCGACGCCGAAAAATTGGGCCGCGATTTTCCCACCCGCAAGTGTCGATCCGGGGCGCCCTCATTCGTCGTACCAGTGAGAGGACGGAAGGGGAACGATATGAACAACCTGGCGACAACGATTCCGGTTCCGGAGACGCGCCCCGCGTACGGACGCTTCGCCGACATCCAGGAAACCCTCGTTCCTCCGGTAACATACCAGGACGCGCGTCTGGAAGCTCATGGCCAGACGACTCCCGAGGACGAGACGGGCGGAGATCTGGTGGACCTGATCCCCGCGGGCGAAGACGTCGTCGCCTGCGTCGCCGATGTGTCCGGCCATGGCCTTCGCGCGGCCCTCCTGATGGGCATGGTGAAGACCGCGGTGCGCTACGGCCTGCAGCTCGGCCAGCCGCTGGCGAAGCTTCTCGACCATATCAACGTCGTTCTGCCTGCGGTGAAGGAGCCGAACATGTTCGCCACTCTGGCCGCGCTCCGGTTCAATGGATCGGATCGAGCGGAGTACATATCGGCCGGTCATGTTCCTCTGCTCCACTACCGCCGGCGGCAACACGACGTTGTGCGATACTCGACGCCGCAGTTTCCGCTGGGCTTGTTCGAGGACGTCAGCTATTCCGGCCGGCGCATCCGGTACGAACACGGCGATATCTTCGTTCTGCTGACCGACGGCGTGGTGGAAACGAGCAACGAGCATGACGTGGAGTTCGGCTACGACCGCCTGTCGATGATTCTGACCGGTCTCGCCGAGCGGCCGTTGCAGGAGATCTGTGAGGCGATGCAGGCGGCGGTGAGAAGGCACGGACCGCAGCACGACGATCGGTCGATACTGCTGGTCCGCGTCCTCGGGCATGCAGGCTAAAAGCCTGCTCTACTGTTAGCGATCCGTAGTAGAGCAGGCTTTCAGCCTGCGCCGAAATTCTACTTGCTTGTCTGAACCTGGCGATAAATGAACTGCTGTCCCTCTTTCGGCATTTCGTTGACGGTGTAGTCGGACGGGACCTGGAACAGATCGGCCGGCGGCTCAGACCGCTGGATATTGGTCAGCTTGTAGGTTGTCGTGCCGGTGCGTGGATCGGTCCGGGTGCTCGATACGAGAGTTTGCAGTTCCGGCGAATACCAGGTTTCGGTCACCTCAGTGAGGGGCTGTTCGTTGCCAATTGCACCCGCGGGAATCACCGTGGTGATGCGCTTCCCCTGCGCCTGAACGCCTTCCATCATTTGTTGCCCGAGCTGCTCGGTTGATGATTCGCCCGTCTTATCGGAGAACTGAGATCTATCCGGCGCGACCGACGTCGCGATCATGACTCTCGTCGATGCCCCGCCTGAGACGGATTGGGACATCTGTGTCACAAAGGGCATCTTCTGCTGCGTCAAAAAGGGCATCTTCTGCGCCGTGTGATCCGGATTCAGAACATACGAAGTCTGGGCCACCGGATCGTGAATGAAGACCACCTTCTGCGGCTGCGCCTGTCCGGCGAGCGGCACGAAATCGAACGACTGCTCGCGCCGCGTGCGGCCCTGCGAATCGCGCGCCACCATGGCCGTCGTGGTGTGTCTGATGCGGTTCCCGTCGGCCAGAGTCTGGACCGTTTCGGTAGTCGCCTGCGCCGTATAAGGCGCCCCGCTGATCGGTTTCACGTCGAACGCCATCTCGCCGGAAATCATCTTCATCGCGATCGGGCCGGCCATGCCCTCGCCGATCCCGCCCCCAACGGCGCCGAACATCACATCATGCGGCGGAGGCGGGGGAGGCGGAGGCGCCACCGGATCCTGCGCAAGGGCGGTCAGGCCCGCGATCGCAACAACAGCAAGAATTCGAACCATACCTTATCTCCTTTTCCTGAACTATCTGAAGCTCGTACCCGCGCTCACCAGGCGAATTGCCCGCGCCGTCCCCACTTCGTCCAGAAGCACATCGGCTCGCACCGGCATCGTCGCTCGCGACGCGGCCACCGTGAATCCGAGGCCGCTCAGCGCGCCCGCCGGCATCTCCACTCGGATCACCTCCCCGCTGCTGACCGGCTGGGGATCGTCGGTCAACGGCACGAAGCCGCCGGCAAACTCGGTTGGGGGCGCCTCGGGCTGGGACGCCGGCCGCCGGTGAGCGCGCCGCGCGCGAAGATGCCTCACGGGCCTGGGCGCGACGGTCACAACCTGTGGCGCCGCGGCGCTTTCCGAGCCGCGCACGTGAGCAAGCGGTACCGACGAGACAACCGTTTCGAAACTGTGCCCGAACCAGATCGCCGCCAGCAGCACGGCCGCCGCCACCGCCGCAGCGGAACTCCACAACCACACGCGCCGCCGCCCGCGCCTCCGTCGATGCTCCATCCGAAATGCCTGCGTCAGCCTGTTCTCGAGCGCTGCCGGTGGATCGTCGCCCGCGCCTTCGAAAGCGCGCCTCCATGCATTCCGCAATTCCTGTTCGTTCATACCGTACATCCCCTGCGTTTCGACATTCCCAGCTTTGACGCCAGCAGATTGCGCGCCCGGTGCAGCCTCGACCGTATGGTTCCGATGGAACACCTGGTCACGCTCGCAGCATCTTTGTAATCCAGCTCCTCCAGATCGCAAAGCACCAGCGCCTCACGATACGGCGCGGGCAGCGTCAGGATAGCGGCTCGCAAGGCATCGTGATCCTCGCGCTCAATTAGAACACTCAGAGCGTCCTGCACACCACTATCGGCCGGTTCCGTTTGCCGATCCGCTTCGTCGAAGACCTCGTCCGTCCGCTGCCCAAACGCACGCAACACGTGATTCCGCGCAATGCCGAGCAGCCACGGTCCGACTCCGCCGCGCGCTCGATCGTAGGCGCCCGACTGCCGCACCAGCGTCATGAAAACTTCCTGCACCACCTCTTCGGCCGTCGTGTCGTCGCCGGTCATGCGCGCCGCGAACCGGAATACCGGCCGGCTGAATTTTCGATACAGGGCAACGAACGCGTCCTCTTCTCCCGCCGAAGCCCGCTGGAGCAGCTTCGCATCGTTATCGTCGTCAGGGCGGCGCTGCATGTGCTGTACTATATTCTGCGCTCTCCGAAGGAAAGTTCCCGAACCTTTCCGGACCCGGCGCGCGCCGCATATGTAACCGCGCCTGTGCCGGCGCCGTCAAGAGGCCGAATGAAGCTGTTTCTCTCGCTGATCGCCGCTGGCGTTCTGGGCTTGCCGGCTCAGGTCCCGACGCCCGGCGGAGGCGAAAATCCCGCGCCGTCCACTGGCCCCAGAGTGCCGTTTGGATATCCCCGGCCCATGGCAGCGCCGCCCATCGGCAAGACAAAAAAGGGAAAGAACAACAAAGACGACGAGACGCTCGCTAAGTTCACCGGCCGCCTGATAAAGGTGGAGGACAACCAGTTCATCATCGCCACCGACGATCATCGCAACGTGATCCTGCTCGTGGATAAGGAGACGAAATACTTCGACGGCGAGAACGCGGTGGCGCTGAAGGATCTCGAGTTCGGCACGATGCTCGACGTGGAGGCGAGTGAGACGGATGAGGAGGAATTCCAGGCGATCAACGTTCGCGTTCATCCTGCGCCGGGCACTGTGGTGAAGAATGCGCCGGACGCCGGCGATTCCGATGACGCTGACGCGGACGCGCGGCCGAAGCTGAAATACGGCAAGCCCGAGCCGAGCAAATCAGCCGAGGTGGCGGAAGCCACGCCGGCTCCCGAGACGCTGCAGCCCGCCGCACCGACAGCGCCCGATCCGCACCAGGCGTTCCTGGACGCTGCCCGCGAGCAGGCGAACGAATTCACCGGTACGTTGCCCAACTTCATGTGCGTGGAGGTGGTGACTCGCTATCTCAGCGATAACCACGCGGGAACGTTGTGGAAACCGCAGGACGTGGTCACCCTCGATGTGGTCTGGCAGGATGGCAAGGAAGAATACAAGAACATCAACATCGGCGGGAAGAAAGTGGATAAGCCCGAGAAGATGGGAGATCGCGCGTGGTCCACTGGCGAGTTCGGCACGATCCTCGAAGACATCTTTTCACCGTCGACTGCCGCGACGATGCAGTTCGCGCGAGTTGCGCGCCTCCACCAGTTCGATGCCCTCATGTATGATTTCGACGTTGACCGCGAGCATTCGCACTGGATGGTCCAGGAAGGCGGCCAGTCGATCACTCCGGCGCGCACGGGCACCATCTGGCTCGACAAGAACACGAAACGCGTGCTGCGCATCGAGTTCGAGGCGGTGGACATTCCGAAGACTTTTCCCGCGGACACCGCGGAGATGGCGGTGGATTACGATTACGTCCTGCTGGGCAGCAAGAAATTTCTGGTGCCCGTGCACGCCGAATCGCTGGACTGCCATCGCGGCATGAACTACTGCTCAAAGAACGCGATCGATTTCCGGAACTATCACCGCTTCGGCAGCGAATCGGAGATCCAGTTCAGCGAGGACAAGCCGGCCCCCGCGCTGCGGCCGGATCAGCAGAAGAAGAAGTAAGGATCTCCAGCCCGTCGGCGCCCCGTGGGGCAGACGATCGGTGTATGTCGTCTGCCTTTTCCGGACATCGCTGAATCGCCGGTTTGGTTTGGTTGCGGCTGTGCTGCGCAGACCATCGTCTCCTGTGCTCTGCCTGCGCTGCCTAGCGCTTCTTCGCCGTCCGCTTGCGCGACGTCATCTTCGTGGCGCGCTTCTTTGTCGCCGTCTTCCGCTTGCGCGCCGCCGTCTTCGCCCGTTTCGACAGAGCGGCGTGCGATGCCGCCTTGTGGGGCTCTCGCTTCAGCGCGCGTTCGGTGGCCCGAGACCGCTTGCGTGACGGCTTCGCTCTCTTCCCGCTCCGGCCCCGCTTGAGGTCCTGTTCCGCCTTCTTCTTCGTTGCCGCCGATCCCTTCTCAGGCGCCGAAAGCTTCACCCCGGACCGGCGCGCCTTGGAGAGCCCGATGGCGATGGCCTGCTTTGTCGACCGGGCCCCGTGCTTGCCTCCGCGGATATGATCCATCTCCTCCCGTACGAATTCTCCGGCCTGCGTCGACGCGGCTTTCCCCTCCTTTTTGTCCTTCTGCGCTCTCTTCAGAGTTCTCTTTTCAGGCAAGTGACCGCACCTCCTAAACAGTAGATGGATAAGGGCCGAAAGATTTCATCGGAGGCTCAAGGTTTATGCAAAAAGCGCCGAACAAGGGTCAGGAGGAAAGGGCATTGCCGATCGCGCGAGTAAGGAACATTACAAAAGGCACAAGTCTGGCGGACCGTGCCCTGGTGGCCGATACCAGCAAGACGCGCCGCACCGGCCTGCTCCGGCACGAAACCCTGCCCCGCGGAGAGGGCCTCTGGATTGTACCCTCCGAGGGGGTTCACACCGTGGGCATGAAGTTCCCCATCGACGTGCTCTTCCTGAACCGCCGCAGGCAAGTCGTAAAGGTCCGGGGTAACATGGGCAAGTGGCGGCTGGCGCTGTCGTTACGGGCGCACTCGGTGCTGGAATTGCCGGCGGGCATGGCGGCTTTTTCGCAGACCAGCGTTGGGGACCAGCTCGAATTCGAAAAGTATCACCTGGAAAGCTGAGCGGGCCTGGAAGGGGCCGCAGCCGGGGCCACCGTCACCGTGATCGCGGACGGATGGCCGGTGGGGTCCTCGCCCGATTGAATCGTGACCACATCGCCGGGGCGTATGTCGTTACGGCTCACCGGTTTGCTGTTCCGGAAAAACTTCGTGCGATGCGAAACAGAGAACACCAGAGCGTTGTCTCCATCTCCCTGGATTGCAATGTCACTCTTCGTGATCGAAGTAACCGGGCCGGTGAAATTCGCCAGCAGATCCTGCTTCTTTTGAGCAAGGGCCAACCCGCTCGCAAAAACCAGCAGCACAAAGCTCACCCAGCGCCTGCAACGCACCATCTCACCACCAGCTTAACGCACCTTCCGTCCGATTCAACGTCCGTAACCTATTGAGTTCCCTGGTATCGAACCATGGAAAAATATTCCGGCAGATTGTAGAAATGTCTTAACCCTGTTCGGCGTCTTACTTGCAAATCAGCCAGAGCGAAATGAGAGTTTATGGTTGTAACTTCATTATATTGGCAGCAATTATTCTCGTATCTTGCGGGGGAACAAAGGAAAGCGCGGATGCGGCGTCGCCGGCTGCTGCTTCAGGCCAGAGCCAGGCAACGCAGATTCCGGCCGCTACAGCGCTCTGGGTTCGTCTCGACAAAACCATCGACAGCGCCAGGGCCCATGCCGGGGACCAGTTCACAGCAGAAGTCTCGTCTTCGATTGTTCTGAACGGCAGGGCAGTCATTCCAAAGGGAGCGAAAGCCGTTGGCCATGTCACCAGCTCCGCTCTTGCGGGGCAACCCGGCTCCACGGGAATGCTTACGTTACAGCTCGACACAGTTCGCGCTGGTTTGAAGGTCTATAAAGTCCAGACCCAGCCGGTGACGCTGCAGTCGCCGCCCGTCAAAGAGAATCCCCAATCCGATCCCATGGCGAAGCGAGCCGCTGACGCCGTGGCCGACAAAGCCGAAAATCTTCAGTTTGCTTTATCCGCACCCGTCGCCGTGCAGTAGGCCGGCGTTTCCGCCTGCCCGAATGTCCTTAACGCAGCCAGCTTTTGTGGGGCGGGCGCCTCGCCTGCGGCCGACGCCTCGTCGGCCCTCTTCGGTGTGTCTTGATTGCGCGTTTCGACGGACCAGGCGGGCGGGGGCGCCCGCCGCAGGCGAAGCGCCTACCCCACTCGAATTAACCACCTGCGCACCGGTGGCAGCGCGGACTCCATTCAACTGGCTACGCTGGCCGTTTTGGCCCCCACTCCGAGCGCCGCCAGCGCGAGCATCGGGAAATAGTGATGGTACAAGTGGTACTGCAGGTAGAACACGCAGGGGAACCCGGTACCGGTCATCAGTTCCTCCGGCCAGTCGCCGTTCGGCAGCTGCCGTTCCAGCAGCCAGCTTACGCCGCGCCGAACTGCGGCTGAGGTCGTGTCCCCCGCGGCATGCAGCCCGAGCAGCCCCCACGCCGTTTGCGATGCCGTGCTGGCCGCCGCCACGTAATGGCCGGCGTTGTAGCTGGCGCAGCTTTCGCCCCAGCCGCCGTCCGCATTCTGAATGGAGCGAAGCCACTGCGCCCCCTGCTGCATGGCCGGACCCGCCGCAGTCGCCCGCGCCGTCCGCAAACCGCGTAGCGCCAGGAACGTGCCGTACGTGTAATTGACGCCCCAGCGGCCGTACCAACTCCCGTCGCTCGCCTGCGAGCCCAGCAGGAACTGGACCCCGCGCTGGATGGCCGCATGATACGAGGGCAGTCCGTGGCGCGACAGCGCTTCCAGCACGCGCCCGGTGATGTCGGGGCAGCTGGGATCGAGCATGGCGTTGTGATCGGCGAAGGGAATCTTGTTCAGAATCTGCCAGTTGTTATCGACGTCGAAGGCCGCCCATCCACCGTCGGACCCCTGCATGCCGACAATCCAGTTGATGGCTCGCTGGGTGGCCCGCTTCTGCTTCTCCGCGTCGGTCGCATTCGCGTGCACAAAAGCGAGCAGCACCATGGCGGTGTCGTCGATGTCCGGGTAGTATTCGTTGGCGTACTCGAAGGCCCAGCCACCCGGCTCCAGGTTCGGGCGCTTCACGCTCCAGTCGCCCTTGCGCCGCACTTCCTTTGAAAGCATCCAGTCGGCTGCACGCGTCGACTCGGCATTCGACATCGCGCCAGCCTCGCCCAGCGCGAATGCCGCCAGCGCGGTGTCCCAGATTGGCGACAGCGCCGGCTGGAAGTAGAAGCGGTCCTCAGTCTCGGTGATCAGGTGGTAGAAATGCCGCTTCGCTTCGAGCAGATCGGGATGATCTTCGGCGTAGCCCAGTGAATCCAGTGCCATGATGGTGTACATCATCGCCGGGAAAATGGCGCCGAGGCCGTCGGTGTAGCGCGTGCGATCGAGAATCCAGTGCTCGGCCTCGCGCAGGCCTGCCGACCGCACGTCCTTCGAGCCGCGCTTCTCCCACAGCTTGATCACGCGATCCAGATGCAGGAAGAAGACCGAGAGCCGTTCGCGCGAAGGCATCTTCAGCTTCACGCCCGGTACGAAGATCTCATCGAGGGCGACGCCGTCGGGAGCGTGGCGCTCCTTGCCCGCCGCCTGCACTATGGAAAGCGGGACCAGGATCGACCGGCTCCACGATGACATCTGGTACAGAACGTCGCCGGGCAGCAGCACAATCTCCGGCGGCACGCTGGGCACATAACGCCGCGGGTAAAGTCCGAACAGGCTCAGGTTGATCTTCGTGTAGCTGTTCGCCGATTGTATGCCGCCGAGCTTCAGAATCGCGTGCCGGGCGCGCGTGAGCGCGGGATGCGAGGCATCGTAGCCGGCAATCTTCAGCGCCGCGTAAGCCTTGACGCTGGCGCTGATTTCCGAGGGGCCGCCCGCATAGATATTCCAGCCCCCGTCGGGCAACTGCCGGTCGAGGATAGCAAGGCAGGCCTTCTCGATGCGTGCGCGCGATGGCGGATCCCAGCGCGGTCCTGCGGGCTGGTGCAGCCAGAGCTCGAGAAGAATGTAGTCGGCTTCGAGGGTGGAATCGGCAGTGAGGTCGCCGCACCAGTGCCCGTCGGGCTTTTGCAGGGCCAGCAGAAGTTCGCTCGATGTCGCCAGCGCTTCCTGAATGCGCGCATAGGCCATCTCGGCATCGCCGAACGCCTGACGCGGCGTCTTTCGCTGGCGCCTGACTTCGGCTTCGGGAAACATGGGTCCGAATGTACTCATCACTCGCTACTTCCAATGTAACGTAGCGGCCGTTCAATGCGTTGCGGTGAGAGGATTGGCTGATAAAGCTCAGAAAGGCGTTATGACCGGCCGGGAGGATCCTTGACTGAGCCGCGACCGTAAGGGAGCGGTCCCACAACGGCATAGTTATTTCATGACAGGCCCTTAGCTTAGTTTCGCGGCCGATTGTGGAGCAGGCGTTTTCGCCTGCAGCGCCCAATTTCCCAAGCTTCAGGTGCAGGCCTGCTCCTGATTGGCCTGACCGTCCGGTTGTGTAGTCGCGCCTGTGTTTCGCATGCGATTGCGATCATCCGCCATGCCCCTCGTAGATCGTGCTGCGGGTGGCGCTCCAATCGGAATCGCACGCCAGCCCTTCCCCTTTTGTGGTGACCGTTTTCAAGCGAAAGCGCGATCCGCTGCGCGGCCGCCTTTCGAGGACGGCTTTGAGGCCGCGTTCAATCACCTCGCGGAGAGACAGGCCGTTGCTGGCGGCGTATGCTTTCGCATTCCGAAGGAGCCGCTCCGGAATCTCGACGGTGGGTTTTCACATAAAGGGTCATGGGCGCTTCCGGCGCATGCAGGCTAAAAGCCTGCTCTACTGCGGTTCACACCGCCTGCTGGAGCAGGCGTCAGGTCTAAACGATCTCTTCCTTCACCGGGTCCCAGCGGACCTTGCGGTCCTGCTTCCAGGCTTCCACCGACATCAGAATCGCGGCGGCCTCCTGAAATGCGCGATCGACGCCGCAGCGTGGCGTGTTGCGCGAGCGCACGCAGGAGATCCAGTCCTCCATATGACCGGTCACCTCCACGTCGCCTTTGCGGAACACATAATCCGGCATCGGCGCGGGCGGCTGCTGGCCTGCTTCGAGTGCCATCCGGCGCATATCGCCCCACGTGCGCGCAGCCGTGTTCTTCCACTCGGGCAGGAAGGTCATGCAGTAGTTCGGACCGGCTTCGAGCGTCTTGTCGCGGCCGAGGAACTGCGCCGCCTCGCCGTAGTGATTGTTGTGGAAGGAGCAGTTGAACTCGACGCCCATCTCCTGCTTCGGATAGTCGTACAGCACGTTCCACTGATCAGGTACGTCGCGGCCGTCATGCCAGAAATAGATACCGCCCTGTGTGACGGCCGTCTCGGGAATACCCATGCCCGCCACCATGTTGGCGGAATCCCAGAGATGGCTGAGCAGGTCCCCCGCAATGCCCGTGCCGTAGTCCCACCAGCGGCGCCATGTGAAGAAACGGTCGACGTTGAAGGGGCGCTTCGGCGCATTGGCGATATAGCGGTCCCAGTCGATGGTCTCGGGGCTGGCGTCCTTCGGCGGCTCGAAGATGTCGTAATCGGTGTAGTACTGGAACTCGGGGGCCTGCCGCGTGCGGTCGATGTAAAGCCGGATCTGCGCCACCTTGCCCAACTGGCCTGACCGGTAGATTTCGCGGGCCTTGGTGAACGAGGGCAGGCTGTTGTAGTGATGACCGAGCTGCATCACCACCTTGTTCTCCTTAACCGCGCTGCGCATCTTCTTCGCGTCGTCAAGGCGCGTGCACCAGCCCTTCTCGACGTAGATGTCCTTCTTCTCGGCGGCTGCGCGAAGCGTCATGGGCGCGTGCCAGAAATCCGGCGCGGCGATGATCACCGCGTCCACCTCTTTCGCCGCGATGGCTTTCTCCCAGTCCGGTTCGATGCGGACGTCGGGATTCGTGCAGCGCGTCTTCGCGCGCGCGATGTTGCCCTTGTAGAGATCGCAGATGACCCGCACCTGCGTGTTCGGCACGTGCTGGATCTCGTCGAGAAGGTAGTGACCGCGCGTGCCCACGCCGATCATGGCGATGCCGAGCTTGTCGTTGTTGTTGGTTGCCTTCAGGAGGGCGGGTGCGGACACGGCCGCGGCTACCCCCTTCAGGAAATCGCGTCGAGCAGTAGGAGGATTGCCGGACATGAGTACTCCAGTTCCAGGATTCGGCTTCAGTATATGCCTTCGGGAACTGCTATGGAGCCGCCTTCCGCGCGGCCGTCTCGAACAGCACCTGGGCAACGTCCCGGGCGTATTGTTCGCTGCTCAGGCCGTCGAGCGCTTCCGGCGGAAATTCCACCTTCGCCTGGAAATGGCGCGCCAGAGCGTCGAAGAGTCCGAGGCGCGCGGAAGGATCCAGTTCCTCGCGGCGCTGGATTGCGCCGAGGACGATGCCGGCTTCCTCGGGCGTGGAACGCTGCCGCAGCCGCGCGCAGAGGTGCGGGTAAGCGCGCAGCGAGTTATAGCGCAGCCGGAGCGTTTCGGGAAGCTCGGGGTTGCGCACGTCCTCATGCCGGATGACCACGGTATTCGCGGCGATGTCGCCGAGCCGCTGGCCATGGCGCGTGAGCACCGAGGAGGCGCCGCCCAGCGCATAGAAAAGCGGCAATACGTCGACCGCGCGCAGCACGTTGCGGAGAATCACCTGCCCCGGCGTGAGGCGCAGGCCGCCTGCGTCGATGACGCGAATGCGCAGCACGCGCTTGCCGATGGTCTGGCCGCGCCAGAGCCACTCGAGCGCGATGTAGTACCCGAGGTCGACGGCAAAAAACGTGATCGTCTTTGCCGCCGCGGTCCAGTCCGCGCTGAAGAAGCTGAGCAGGCCGGCCAGCCGGCTGAGAGCCTGCGTGACGGCGACGATGCATACAGTATCGATAGCGAGTGCGAGCATGCGGGCGACGGGCCCCGCCAGCGCCCAGGAAAAGCTGACGCCTTCGGGAGTGCGCAGAGTAAGACGCGGCCCGGTCATGAGTGTGGCGCACGCTTCAAGGAGTTACGTGCAGGCTGAAAGCCTGCTCTACTACGGATGCTGAAGCGACAGTAGAGCAGGCCTTCAGCCTGCATCACCCACGCGTGTCTCATTCCTTCGCTCCCGCAAGCGCGAAGTACGCCGCCAACGCCACCAGTTCCACGCAGCCGAACGCAATCTTCACCGCGTACGGCAAAACCGGCTGATGATACTGCGAGACGAAGCTCTCCACGATGCCCGCCCAAACCAGCATCACGGCCGTTCCCAGCGCCAGCGTCACAATCGCGGGCGTGGCCGCGCGCAGCCGTTCCCCCCGCGGTTTGCGATCGCCGCGGCCGATGAGCGCGCCCGCCAGCACAAACGCCGCCTGGCCGGCCACCAGAATGGCCGGGATCTCCACTACGCCGTGCGGCATCAGCCAGCCAAGCAGGAATGTCGTGTAGCCGGCGCGAATGTAATCGAATGCCACCGCCCCAAGGATCACGCCGTTGTAGAACAGCATCAGCACAGACCCGAGCCCCCACGTGACGCCCAGCGCAAGCGTGAAGAACGCCACGCGCGTGTTGTGCGTCATCAGCTCCGCGGAGAACATCGAGTGATGGTTCTCCAGCTTTCGATTGATGTCCGACTCCTCCTTCTTTACCCGCTCGCCCGGCTCGCCCTCGAGGCCCGGAAACGGCATGATGACCTGCTTCGCCTCGGGATCCACCGCCAGGGCGAAAGCTCCAAAGCCGCTGCCCACCAGCGTCAGCGCAAGCGCCAGCGCGAATGCCCCGATGTGCCTCCGGAACGTTCGCGGAAAATCGTGGGCCAGGAAGCGCCACGGCGAAATGCGGTTGCCGCGCCGCCGTGTTTCGTAGATGTCGGCGTACGCGCGCGCGACCAGGGCGCTCAGGTAGGTGCGCGTCTCGGGCTCGGCGCTGAACGTGGTAATCCGCGAAAGATCGGCGGAGGCGCGCTCATACAGATAGTGCAGCCGGCGAGCAGTGTCGTAATCGGGCTTCGCGCCCGGCTCAGTCTCCAGACGCTGGAGCAGCTTGTCCAGCTCTATCCAGTGCGGCTTATTCGCGGCAATGAAGCGCTCGAGATCGATAATCATACCGCCTGCCGCTGTCTGGCGTTGAGATAGAACCGGGTAAGTTCAAGCGCGAGATGCGGGGCGTCGGCAGGAAGCAGTTGCACGCCGCGCGCGCGAAGATTTGCCCCGGTCTGTTCCAGCCGTTTCCATGCGAGATGACCGCCCAGCCGTTCGTAGACCTCCGCAACCGATGAAGCCGGCGAGGTGAACAGCGGCCGCATGCTCGCGTCGCGGACGGATGCAACCGCCACCAGATGATGACGCGCCAGCGGACCGGCGCCGCGCAGGAAGTCCTCGGCCGCCGCGGGATCGTCCAGCTCGGTCATGAACAGCAACAGCGCCCGCCGCCGCAGCCGTGCTTCGAGGGTGGCGAACAGCTCGGCATAGTCCGGCGCCACGGCGCGCGGGGCCAGATTGAGCAGCGCGTTCCGGCACGCGTCGTAATGCGCCGGAGTTCCGCCCGCGCGCACGAACGAATGCACGGCATCGCTGAAGGTGACCAGTCCGAACAGGTCGCCCTGCTGGCGGCCCGCGAGCGCCAGCACCAGCGCCGCGCTGATGTAGTGCTCCAGAACGCTGTCGCCATCCTCGGCCGGCCGGCCGGTAAGGCGCGAGCAATCGAGCACCGCGTACACCTCCTGCGTGCGCTCGATGCGGAAAGTTCGCGTGACCAGGCGATGCCGCCGCGCCGTGGCCTTCCAGTGGATCTCATTCAATGCGTCGCCGGGGATGTAATCGCGCAGCTTCTCGAATTCCCTGCCCCGGCCCAGTTGCCTCTGCACATGCACGCCCGGATTCCGCCGCATCAGCAGGGGCGCCATCACGCTCCGATCCGCGCCCAGATCCGGATAAACGCGCGCCTCGCACGCTGCCGCAAGCCGCCGTCGCGCGCTCCACAACCGGAGTGGCGATGCTCTTTCCACGGCCACCGTTGTCATTGGAAACGTGCCGCGGCCGGTGGGCGTGCAATCGACCAGCGTCATCGCCGATTCGCCCGGCGTGGGCAGCCGCAGATCGAACTCGTCACGTTCGCAACCGAGGGCGTCCGGCAGCGCGATGCCCACGTGAATGCGGCCACTATGCGAGGAGCCGTTGCGGATCACCACCGACATGCCTGACTTCCGCCGCCGCACGAAGCGCACGATATCCGGCAGCCGGACGGAGATGCCGCGAAGCGAGCGAATGCCCAGAACGGCATCGAGCGCGGCGACGACGGCAAACAATGCGATGAGCAGCCACGCCGCCGGCGCGAGTGAGGGCATGCTGCCCAGAACGGCCGCCGGCCCGGCGATCAGGACGAACGCCACCAGCAGAGCTGTGCGCGGAACAATCATCGCGGAACCGGTATCTCCGTCAACACCTGCTGCACCACCTCGCCCACTGTGAGCCCTTCCAGTTCGAACTCCGGCCGCAGCACCAGCCGGTGTCCGAGCACCGGAAGAGCCATCGCGCGGATGTCGTCAGGCGTCGCGAAATCCCGGCCCTGAACCGCCGCGAATGCACGGCCGGCCAGCAGCAGCGACTGCGTTCCCCGCGGCCCCGCGCCCGACATCACCGCCTCATGCGTTCGCGTGCGCCGCACCACGTCCACGGCGTAGCCGGCCAGATCCTCACGAAAGGTCACCAGCGACAGAGCGCGCCGGACCGACGTCAACTCGGCCTCCTGCAGCACCGCCTGTACGCAGCCATGCGCGAGCGCGTCCTCGGGCGAGTCTCCCGCGAGCATTCGCCTGCCCAGCTCCGCCTCCTCGTCGCGCGCCGGCAGCGGCATGGGAATCTTCAGCATGAAGCGATCCTTCTGCGCTTCTGGCAGCGGATAAGTGCCCTCGTATTCGATCGGATTCTGCGTCGCGAACACCGTGAAGTTCGGCGACAGCGGATGCGTGTCCTGGTCGATCGTGACGGTGCGCTCCTGCATCGCTTCGAGCAGCGCCGCCTGTGTTCGCGCAGGCGCGCGATTGATCTCGTCCGCCAGCAGAAACGTGGTGAACACCGGACCGCGCACCAGCGTGAACTCGCCCCGCTGCAGGTTGAAAACGTTCGTGCCGGTGATGTCCGACGGCATCAGGTCGGGCGTGAATTGCACGCGCGCGAAACCGCCCCCCAGCACGTGCGCGAGGGTCCGGGTGAGCAGCGTTTTCGCCACGCCGGGTACGCCTTCAATGAGCGCGTGACTCGCCGTGAAGATGCAAACGAGCGCGAAATCGATGGCCGGCTCCTGGCCGATCACCACCTTGCGCACCTCGGCGCGCGTGCGCTCCAGCACCGTTCTTAACTGCTCGAAGTCTGCTTCCATGGATGCCTGATCTCCTCGAGAGTCTTTCGTACGAGCTCGTAAGATGCGACCGGGTCAGTCGGATCGGGAATGTGGGGCAGCCTTTCAGGCTGCGGCGGAGCTTTACGCCGCCCGTCCTCGTACTCCTTCACGCACACCTCCATCAGCTTCGCCGGCGGCACGCTGCGCTCCAGCAGATTGACGAGTCCGGCGCGCGTGGAATGCCCCGCGAGTACAGCGGCGTCAGTGGAACGCGATTCACGCGGCAGAAACGTGGACGCGCTCTTCCAGATGAACAACAGCGCGAGCACCAGCAGCACGCCCACCACGCCCTGCAATCGGTACTTGCGCACCATTCCCGCAACGCTTCCGGAGCGCTCGATTCCCAGATGCGATTCGTCGAACACGAAGTTGTGATTCGGACCGGCGATGCGGGCGAGCATGGGCGCGTCCGGCTCGGTTGCCAGCGCCTCGTTGCTCAGCATCCACGAGTCGGCGATCAACACGACGGAGCCTTTATAGAGAGGCCGCTCGATGAGCACCGGCCGGCCCTCGTACCGCCGTACCACGATCCACTCGGGCGCGAGCTTATCGAACCACACGGCCGTGTAGCGCGGCGGAGCATCCGGCGCCGGTTCCGGAGTCGCCGTTGTTTCGCGCTGAACTTTCGCGCCGAGTGGCGACGCCTTCTGAGTGGCTGGATGTGATTCCTTCTTCTGTAGCTCCGGCCGCTCCGGCACGAACGCAACCACCACGCGGCCGCCTTCGTGCGCGATCCCTTCGACCTCCGGCGGAATTGGCGACCCTGCACGGAGGCCCAGCAGGAACACGGTCGCGTCGCGTCCATGAACGTTCCCGAGCGGCCGCAGGTTGCGGGACGCGCGAACGCCCGGCTGGAGCGCCAGGCTCTCGTACAGCGCCTTCGCGCCAAGCGGATCGGCGCGATACGTCGAGTACATCGGGTACACGTCGCCCTCTTCGAAGCGCAGGTGGAACAGCCAGTACAGGCCTGCAATGAACACCACCGCAAGAGCGATCGCCACTGCGCCGGCCGTCTTACGCATGAGCCCTCACCGCGAGCGCAGCGGCGCGGAACCCCTCGAACGCTTCGCCCGAAATCGCATGACCGCCGTACCAGGTGCGCTCGAAGGTATTGACCACGCCGCCGAATCGTTCGAGCATCTCATCGTTGCCGCGAGCGCGCCGCGCCAGCTCGCGCCGGTAATCGAGGTTCGATTTGGCGCGGTGAATGGTGATGAGCCCGTTCCGGCCAAGCCCGGCCAGAACGGCGAGATAAAGTGCGCGAGTCGCCGGCTTCAGATCGCCGGCTTCGAGAAAGCGCGCGGCCATCGAAAGCCATTCGTCCTCAGGCGCCTGATCGGGCGTGACGTCTTCCTTCGTCAGATCGATGAGCTGCTGTTCCAGGGCCGCCGCGGTGTCCGATTGCCCGGGCCTGCGCAGGCGCACGCGCAACAGCAGAAAGATTCCCGCTCCCGCGGCGATGGCGCACAGGATGTAGAGCAGCGGTCCGGCCCACGCCGACGCGCGGCCCTTGCCGCTGCCAGCGAGGTCTTCATCGCTCTGATCGCCGAGCACCCACTTCAACACTGCGCGAACCATCTCTCCGAGCCAGCCCGCGACCCGCTCCACCCACGTACGCACCAGCCCGACGGCATCCTCGGTAAATGCGAGAAAGGCGTTATCCGATCCAGGCTTGCTGACGCGCGGCTGGCGCCAGACGAACTCCGGCCGCCGGGTAACTTGGCGGATGGTCCGATCAAGCTGCTGCGCCGAGATGGGTTGGACATTTGCAGGCTGAAAGCCTGCTCTACTGTTGCCGACCTGCGCTCTCCAATAACCCGGGATGTAAGGGGTTGATTCGGGTGGGGCAGGCGCCCTCGCCTGCGGCGGGCGCCCCGCCCGCCCGATCCAGCCGGAGACGCACTCAGAAAGCACCGCGCAGGCCGACGAGGCGTCGGCCGCAGGCGAGGCGCCCGCCCCACAAACGCCAGCCTGCACAGGCACAAACACCAGCAGCAGGACCAGCAGCGCCGCTTTCAAATCCACCCCCGTGCGAATCGCGTCGATGCGGAAGCATCGGATCACAAACAAAGCGCGCAGCAGCGGATCGACCATCAACCACGTTCCCATCACCGACGCCGCCAGCAGCGTGCTGTTGAACATCCCCTGAGCATTCTGTGAAAACGACGTTTCCTGTCCCGTGAGCGTCCGCAGCAGAATCGGGCCGGCAACCAGAAGAATGAACACGTTCAC
Source organism: uncultured Acidobacteriota bacterium (assembly GCA_963780655.1). Classification (GTDB taxonomy): domain Bacteria; phylum Acidobacteriota; class Terriglobia; order Bryobacterales; family Bryobacteraceae; genus CAWACP01. The sequence goes on from CAWACP010000006.1 coordinate 826,835, forward strand.
GAAAACGACGACCGCCACCACCGACGCCAGCGACAGCTCGAGTGCGCACGCGAATGTCCATGTCGATGCCTGGCGAGACGCGTATCGCATGACGGTCCGCGTGGTCACATCGCCGGCGCTGTATGGGAAAGCGGCCGCGCTGTAATAGAACGCCATGGCCCAGGGAAATCCAGCAACGCTCGCGCCGGCGAGCGGCAACACCACCAGCGCCGTGCTGCCCAGCAGCGCCTGAGTGCGCAGAACCGTGGCAAACGAAACGCGCACCGCCGGCTCTCCCGTGAGCGCCGGCCACAATCGCCGCGAGAACATCGTCTGAAAGCCGGTCATCCAGACGAAAAGCGCCGCCAACACGAGCGAGTGGGATGCCACCACATCGGCCGCATTCGCGCTGGTGTTCATTTCGCCGGCATACCAGACGGCAGCGAACGCAAAAGGCAGGTATCCAGCCGCCCATATCAGCCACGCCCCGGCCGGCGCCGCTCGCAGTAGATGGACCGCCTCGTCCAGCAACGAGATCGGATTCGGCGCGCTCGATCGGCTGCTCACGGCCGCCGCCCCTGCGCGCGGTCGTCGAAGGAGTGCCGCGCCGGTTCGGCCAGCATGAACGCGCGGCCCGTCATATAGAAGAAGATCCAGCAGAACAGCAGAGCCACGCCCAGGCCGGCGAAGGACAATGCCCGGCGCACACTGCTCGTTGAACCTGCCCCCGCATTGTTCAACCGGCCAAGGCACGCCGCGCAGATCAGCCGTCCATCGTGATCCACCACGCATTCGCGGCAATACGAACGACGGCATTCGAGGCACAGCGCGACCGCTTCGCGCGACGGGTGTACGAAGCACTCGGAGGCGAATCGGTTCATGGTCGGTCCGCGCCGAAGAGGGTCAGGGGGCGGCGTGCCGAAGGCCTCGCCTCGTCCGCCGTGAATCCGAACACAGCCAGGCCCCAGATGGCCAGCCCGAGCAGCATGACGGCGAGAGAAAGCTGCAGAGGCATACTGCGGTCGATGGCGCTGTAGAGCCGCTCAACATCCTGGTTCTGCATGGTAACCACACTGCGCATGACCACCCAGCGCAGGCTTGTAGCGCCCAGTGTACCGGCAATTGACATTGACGTGATCACCGCCCACGAGCGCGCTCCGCGGATGGGCTCGAGGCCGCCGCGAAACAGCGGGATCATCAGCAGGGCGACCACGGCAAAATAGCCAACGGGCATCGCGCGGTACAGGAACACGGAGGGCGCAAGGGTGGCGATCACCTTAACGGCGCCGAGCGCCAGCAGCGTGACGTACCCAGCCAGGTAGAGCCGGGAGGGACCGGCTGCGGCCTCCGCAACGGGCAACGGCGGAGGAGCGGGAACGGTTGCGCCCACAGTTAACGGCGGCGGCGCTTCGATCGCCTGCGCAATCTGCTCGGCGGCGAGCGCCGGCTGCGCGGCCCGGATCGTCTCGTCCAGCAGCGGCAGCGCCTTCCTGATCGCTCTTTCACGACACAGCGACGGCAGCTCTTCCACGCCCACCGCGGTCTGCAACCATGTCCGGCAGTCCGCCTGCCGCCAGGCATAGAGCGCGCAGGCGAGAAAGAGAACACCGGCGAGAGTAGCCCAGACCGGATGGCCGGTTAGAGCCGCCGCCGCGGTGAGAGCCGCCGAGACGCTCGTCATCACAATGTCACGCAGCAGCTTCGCGCCGCGCGGCCGTTTCTGCACCACGATGGCCTGGATGTCGGCCAGGTAAAAGCGCCGATACTCTTCTGAAAACCGCAGTGAATGCACGCGCAGAAGATGGTCCGGGCCCAGCCACAAAGTGTCGCGCCGCAGCAGGCCGGTGCTTCTGCCCGGCACGCGTCTGTAAGTGGAGGCGGCCATCACCGTCTCCCCGTCCTCATGATCAGAAACACGAACAGCCACGTCCAGCCGACCAGTTGCAGAACACCGATCAGCAGAGCAATCCAGGCGCGCGCGTGGGTTCGCGGAACCAGGCTGCCGGGCGCCCGAAACGAACGAATCGCCAGAAAGATCGTGAAGGGCGCCGAAAGCAGGCTGAGCTGGAACAGCAGCGTGGAGAACAACGCGATAGCCAGCGCCATGGAGTCGTACAGCGGACGCGAGTGCGTCAACAGGTCGGTGCGCTTTTCCGCGGCGTTCACGCAGGCCGGACAGAGGACGCGTCCGCCCCAGTCGATGCGGCAGAGAGCGCACACAAAGCGGCCGCAGCTTTCACAGGATGCCACGGCGCGCTTGCCCGCGTGCGCAAAGCAGGCCGCCTCGCCCTCCGTCTGGATGGCCTCTCCCGCGGATGCTACGGGTCTGGCCAGAAGCGCCGGGTACAGGTATGCCCAGGCCTCAACTCCACACCGGCAGCGAACCCGACTGCCGCCCGGTTCGTATTCGAGAGACGCCAGACACTCGTGGCAGTGTGTCAGGGGCGGCTGCAGCGTTGCCAAGCTACGTCCTGATCACGCGGGTATTGCAGATACGATCGTGCAGGGCGCGCTTCTCGTCGTCGAACCCCGCGATGATATATCCAATCATCAGCGTGAGTGTGGAAATGAATTTGGCGAGGTGGCGGCCAATGGAAAGCCCCCAGCCCGGCCTTGTACCGTCGGCGCGAATCACCTGCAGCGACAACGCGAGCTTGCCTGGCGTTCCGCCTTTTTTCGTTACGAACCAGGATTCGTAGAGCAGGCCGAGGGCGAAATCGATCATGATCATCACGGTGAGCAGACCCGCCATCGAGGCGAGCGCTGTCGGGGCCGACGGCCGCGCCATGGCCATGCCGCTCATAGCCAGCGACAGCGGCAGGTTGATCACCGTCTCGACAACGCTCAGGATGACGACGTCAATCAGCACGGCGGCGAAACGGATCCAGAAACCGCCGTATTGATATGTCCGCGTGAATCCGCCTGGAACGGCTCCTTCCCGCAGACGCTGCATCGAAATGCTTTTGCAGTTGGCGCAGATCAGCGCGCCGCCGATGGTGAGCAGATCCTCAGGGGCATGAGCCGTTCCGCACTGGCTGCAGAAGCGGACTGCGGGGCGAGCCGGTTCCGCCGATATCGCCGCCGGCGCCGGTGCTGTCTGGACGGCTGCCGCCGCTGCCGCGGGCGCGGCCTGTGCCGATGGTTGCGGCGAAGGCTGGACCTTTCCCCAGGCGCTCCATTCCGCCATTCCGGCGCGCCATACCAGAGTAGAGGCGCTGATTCGGCCCGCGCCGACAAGCGAGTCGAATTCAGATTCTGTTACGGGACCGAATTGCTGGCGGCCGTCGGAATAATACCAGTCCATAAGGGAAAGAAGCCTGCCGATCTCGGTTCATCATAACGAATTCCCGCTGCTTCAGTGATTGCCGTAGTTCTTCTCGCCGGCTTCAATGGCCACCGGCAGACGGTTCTGCGCAGGCGGCAGGGGGCAGGTGGCGTATGGCGTATATGCGCAGGGCGGGTTGTACGCTTTATTGAAATCGAGCGTGACCGCGCCGCCCGCGGGCATGTCGGTGTTCAGCATTCGGCCTGCCCCGTACGTCGTCTTTCCGGCGGTCTGGTCGCGGAACACGAAGAACAGCGTCTCGTTCTCGGTCATGGCATCCATTTTCAGATTCTGCCCGCCCAGCGTGAACTCGACGTAGCCGGGCGTCGGCGTCGCCTCGGTCTGGCCAAGAATATTGGCGATGGGAATCGTCTGCGCAGCCGGGTATGGCGTGAAATGGGCGGTGACGCGGTAAGCCGGGTCGATGGGATACCAGTGCAGACCGGTGAAGTTCTTTCGGTATCCGCTCTTCTTATCGCGCAGGCGGATTGCATATTTATCGCCGCGATGAATGACGAACATGGTCAGAGCGTTGACGGTCACTTCATCCGGTCCGCCTTCCTCGGTGTCCGAGCGCAGCGCGGTGGTCCTCGCCGCGGGGTGGCCGTCCACCATTACCGGAGCCCCGCTGGCGAGCTCGAATTCCGTGTGCCCGCCGTCGAAACGGAAGACGCCCACACTGGCGGGGGCCGCTCGCTCCTGCAGTTCTATGTCATTGCCGGGGCCCGCGCCCACGCTGTTCGCTCCGTCCTTCAGCCAGAAGAGTCCCGCGACGGTGAGCCATCCGGTGTCCGACTTGAGACGCGCCTCCCGCTCATGCCGCCATTTCTCAACATCGTGAATGTAGGAATCGCTCACCGTGGATGCAAACAACGACGCCGCCAGCGCGTAGAACAGTGCATGCCGCAACGCCATTGTTCCAGTTTGCCAAACCGCAGGCTGAAAGCCTACTCTACTGGCGCTCACGATTCGTTGTAGAGCAGGCCTTCGGCCTGCGCGGTGCGATAATGGTGCAACGAGGAATTATGAGCACGACGACGCTCATGACGTTCGCCGAATTCGAGCAGCTACCCAACCAGCCGGGGAAACGGGAACTGATCGATGGAGAGGTTTTCGAGTTGCCCCCTCCCAGGTTGAAGCACAGCTTCATCTCCCTCTGGTTTACTGAACTGCTGAGGGCCGTCCTTCCTTTTGGCCGGGTAGTTCATCAGGCCGGCTACCGAATCGGGGGAGGCTGGCTGCAACCCGATGCCAGCGTGCTGCAGCCCGATCAGAAGGTCGAGAACGGCTATGCGATCGGCAGCCCGATGCTCGCCATCGAAGTATTGTCTCCGAGCAACATGGCCCTGCAAATCGACCGCAAGCTGGCCCTCTATTTCGAGGAGGGCGCCCGCGAAGTGTGGGTGGTAAATCCGAAGCGCCGAACCATGACGGTGTACCGAAACACGGAACGCATCCCCATCGAATCCTCGTATGCATCGGAGCTCTTCGGCCTAACGGTCGACCTTACGCAGATGCCCACGGAGTAGCCCGTTTGCGGCCCCGCCCCCCGTTATCGCAATACTAAAGAGAATGTACGCCCGCCATTCGCGCGCGCTGCTGCTTGCTGCCGCGCTCGCGCTCGCTCGTTCCATCTCCCTGCACGCACAGACCGGCTGCGACGGCACGCCGGCCTACCACCCCTGCGAGCTGAAGTTCGACATCGACGGCGCCGGCGCGGACGTGAAGCGCGACCCATACGCCCTCGCCAATATCGAGATCGAGTTCCGCTCACCGCGATACCGCACGTTTCTGATGCCTGGCTGGTATGACGGCAAGCAAATGGTGGTCCGCTTCACCCCGGTGGAAGCGGGCCAGTGGACCTGGAAGATCACCAGTAACGTTCCTCCCTACGACGGCAGAGAGGGCAACTTCACCGCAATCGCCTCGAACTCACCCGGCTTCGTCGTGCCCGCCAACGTCCACCACTGGGCCACCGAGAACAAGCAGCCGCATTTGTGGATCGGCGATGTGGCCGACCGCCTCGGGTTCCTTTCGCCTGCCGATTTCGACGCGAAGCTGCGGACAACGGTCCAGAACAAATTCACGCATCTTCGTGTGTCCATCCTGGGCGGCCTCGATGATGCGAAGCGCGTCTTCCCCAAAGGCCGTCCCGATGAAACGTATTTCGCCCAACTCGACCAGCGCCTGATCGAGGTTACGAAGCGCGGCATGACCGTTGATCTGGTGTTCGCCGCGAATCCCGGCGTCCTTACCACGCTCTTTCCCGACTGGCCCTCCCGCGAGCGTTTCCTGCGCTTTGTCATCGCTCGCTACGCGCCCCTGAACATCACCTGGGAGGGTGTGGGCGAGTTCGAGGATTATCCCGGCGCCCGCGACCTGCTGAAACAAATCGGGCTGGAACTGAAGCGCGCCGATCCATGGCAGCACCCCCGCTCCACCAACGCGAAGATTACCTCTTCGCCGCTGCTTGCCGATGGATGGATGAACTTCGTGATCAGCCGCAGCACTCAGCCGGGCGACGATGACCTGGGAACGGTGGAACACCAGCTCTATCCGGTCCCCTTCGTGGGCGTGACCACGGCAGCGCGGCTCTGGGACGCGACCATGAACGGCCAGTACGTGACCTTCGAAGGGACTGAGGAATTCGAGGCGAAGAACTGGTTCAACTTCATCGCCGACACGCGGCACTGGGAGCTGGAACCGTTCTTCGATGTGGACGGCGGCCGCGCGATAGCGCTCGATGGCATCGAATACATCGTTTATGTCGACAAGCCCGGACCGCCCGTGGAAGTGGACGTGGAGAAGCACGGGTACGACATCTCCTGGTTCAATCCGCTGACCGGCCAGGAAGAGGACGCGAAGAAATACAAGGGCGAGCACTACACCGCTACGCCGCCGAATACCACGCATCCGTGGATCCTGCATGTGTCGCGCGAGGGCCGCAAAGAGTCGATGCTTCGGTCCTACTATTTCGAGTCGCGGCCTCTGCTGATGCAGGAGATCGAGTCGACGCCGGGCAAAATTCCGTTCGACATCACGGCGCCGCCGGGCGACGATCTGCCGGTGAATATTCCGGTTCCGTACGAGGCCACCATTAAACGCGCAACTCGCGCCACGCGCAACATGATGTATCTCTGGACCGGCGAGATCGCCGGCGGCCCGGCCGGATTCCGCGTGCTGGGCACGGGGGCCAGGGGCAGTTTCCAGGTGCCGCCCATTCTGACCCGGGGTCCCACCGATGTGCTCTCCATCCGGGTGACCGCGGTGAACGCGCTCGGCAAGGCCTATCAGACCGACAAGGTGTATCAGCTCAAAAAGTGATTCTCGCCATCGACACGACGTCCGAGTTCGGCAGTCTGGCGCTGGTGGAGGATGGCCGCGTCGTGGACGAGGCGCTGCTGCACTCGCCCGACGGCTTCGCGCACATTCTCTACGACCATATTGCCCGGCTGCTCGCGCGGCGCGAGCTGCAGGTGAGCGATATCGACGCGTTTGCCGCGGCCGCCGGACCTGGTTCATTCACCGGAGTGCGCGTCGGACTCGCGGCTGTGAAAGGCCTGGCCGAGGCCACGCGCAAACCGGCCCTCGGCATCTCGAATCTGCGGGCGCTGGCCTGGTTCGGCGAGTTGCCGCTTCGCGCCACGCTGCTGGACGCGCGCCGCGGCGATGTCTATGGCGCTGTCTACAACAGCTCGCTCAACCTCGCCGCGGACGAGGTGGTCATGAAGTTTCAGGCGTGGCTCGATGGCCTGCCCGGCGGCGACGTCGAGTTCCTCTCCACCGAGATGGCCCGCTTTGAGGCGGCGTTTGCCGGGACGCGGTTCGCCGATGCGCCGCGCCGCAGCGTCCCGCGCGCGCTGGCCGGCGCAATCGGCGCGATCGCGTTCGAGCGATGGAAGCAGGGCGCGCCGAGCGATCCTGCGTTGCTCGATGCTAACTACGTCCGCCGCTCGGACGCCGAGCTGTTCTGGAAAGACGCGTAGCTGTTCGTGCCCGTGTGGGGTTGCCTGCTCCTGGTGAGGCGGGCGCCCTCGCCCGCGCGGAGGCCCCGGCCTCCGCTGCAGCAGCGGGACGAGGACGTCCCGCGCGAGCGCATTTTCATGGTTAAGAGTGCTCAGTCGCGTTCCACAGCCGACTTCAGGGTAGTAATCCGTGAAGCGCGGAGAAGCGCAAGAACCGGGACGCTCGAATCCGGAGCGGTTCGGTCTTAATGACCGCACCGTTCGCTCACCCGACAGACTGGTTCTGTGACACAATCCTGGCGTGAAGACCGCGTTGAAGAAGAATCGAGATCATCGATTTATGCTCGGTCTGGAGCAACGAGACCCTCGATTTCACACCGTGGCCTGCTGACTTGCGAGGAGATTATCGGGCAAACGTCCGGATGGATATTTCCGAGCGCCCCGTCGTGTCGAGCATCGATCGAATGCACTAACGTATGAACCGTCTGTTGCCGAAAATTCTGGCGGGTTCCGGCGCACTTTGCCTCGCCTCGTCGGCGCTTGTTAGCTACCAGGCCATACCCGTTTGCTTACGGTGGATGAACGGTTTATGCGGCAACGACGTATTTCGGGTTTGGAATGCCTGAATGCGAGGAGCCATGCCCTTTTCCGATTTTCGCCTTGCTTTCCGTGGACTGGTGCGGTTGCCAGGGTTTACGGCGGCCGCGGTTTTGACGCTCGCGCTGGGGATCGGGGCCAATACGGCAGTCTTCAGCCTCATGAATTCCGTGCTGCTGCGGCCGCTCCCGTTCGAGCGGCCGGAGCGGCTGGCACTGATTTGGGAGAGCGCACCGTTTTTCGGCCTGAACGACAGCCCGGTGTCTCCGGCCAATTACCTCGACTGGAGGGCGCGGGCGCGTTCGTTCGAGGAGATGGGCGCCATCGAGGATCGCGGCTTCAGGCTGATCGGGGACGGGGCGCCGGAGATCCTGATGGGATCGCAGGTAACGGCTGGATGCCTGCGAGCATTGAGGATCCGGCCGATCCTCGGGCGGCTGTTCCGCGAGGAAGAGGACCGTCCAGGATCAGCCCGAGTGGCCCTGATCAGCGAGGGGCTGTGGCGGCGGCGGTTCGCCGCCGACCCAAACGTGATCGGGAAATCCATCCGCCTCGATAAAGAGCAGCACACGATTATCGGCGTGCTGCCGGCAGGCCTGGAGGTTCCGGCCGAGTACATGCCTGCGCCGGGAGAGATCTGGGTTCCGTTCGGGAACACCTATGCGGAAGCGGAATGGCATCAGAGAGGGCGGCATAACTGGATGGTCGTCGCGCGGCTGAAGCCGGGTGTATCGCTGGCGCACGCCAACGCCGAGATGCGGGCCATCGGGGCGGCGCTGTCGCGCGAGTACCCGGATACGAACGAGAAGGTGGGCGCGTTCGCGGCGCCACTGCGAGAGCATTTCGTTGCTTCCGGGAGGCGGCTGCTGCTTCTGCTGTTGGGGACGGTGCTGTTCGTCCTGCTGATCGCATGTTCGAACCTGGCGAACCTGCTGCTGTCGCGGATGGCGGGCCGCGGCAAAGAGATGGCGGTGCGGGCCGCCCTGGGCACCGGGGCGTGGCAACTGGTTCGGCAGTCCTTCTGCGAAAGCCTGCTGTTCTGCCTGGCTGGAGGCGCACTCGGAGTGGCTCTGGCACTTCCAACGTTGCGCTTCCTGGCACATCTCGCGCCAACGACGATCACGGGTCTGGACGCGGTGGTTCTGGACTGGCGGGTGCTGGCCTTCACCCTGGGTGTGACAGCGCTGACGGCGACCGCGTTCGGCCTCGTGCCGCTGCTGCAGCTTCGGAAGCTAAACATTGGCGAGGGGTTGAAGCAGTGCGCCCGGACAATGGCGGCGGCGTACGGGTCGCGCCGCTTGCGGTCGCTTCTGGTCTGCTCGGAGGTGGCGCTGGCGTTCGTGCTGCTGTTTGGGGCGGGGCTTCTGATTCAGACGTTCGCGCGGCTGAGATCGGTGGATGTCGGGTTCCCGGTGAAAAGGCTGTTAACGCTGGGTCTGCCCGGACCGGACAAGCCACCCGCAGCCGACGCGTCGAGGGCGCGCGAGCGCGAGCTGCTGCGGCGCGTGCTGGCCCTCCCGGGCGTGGAATCGGCGGGGTTAAGCAACCACGTACCGGTTGGCTTCAAGGGCGATTTCAACGAAATCGGAGCGGACGGGCGCGATCCAAAGGAACGGATCTCCGTGCGCGCCCGCACCGCCGGACCTGGGTTCTTCCGGACCATGGGCATTCCGATCGTTCGGGGGCGAGACATTCAGGAGGTCGACACGGACAAGGCGCCGCGGGTGGTGATCGTCAACGAAACGCTGGCTCGCACGCTGTGGCCGGACAAGGACCCGATCGGCCGGCGCGTGATCTTCGAACAGAACGTAACCGCGCTGGTGGTGGGAGTGGCTCGCGATATCCGGGACGCGGGTCCCGCGGAGCCGGCGCCGTCCGAGTACTACATTCCTACCTATCAGCGAGGCTACCCGCCCATGGCGCTGGCGGTCCGCGCGAACGGGGACGCGAGGGCGATGGCGGGTGCGGTCCGCCGCGCGATTCAGGCGTTCGACCCGGAGCAGCCGGTGACCGATGTCGCGACGATGCAGGAGATTCTGGAACAGGAGGTGGCGCAGCGGCGCCTGCAGATGACACTGCTCGCTGCGTTCGCCGGGCTGGCGATGGTGCTGGCGGCGGTGGGACTGTACGGCGTGCTGGCCTACCTGGTAGGGCGGCAGACCTCGGAAATCGGGGTCAGGATGGCGCTGGGCGCGACGCCCGGCACCTTGCTGCGGGGCGTGGTGGCGCAGGGCCTCAGGATGGGCGCGGCCGGGGTGGCAGTGGGAGCGGTTGGGGCGCTGGCACTGTCGCGGCTGCTGGCCGGCTTCCTGTACGGCACGAAGCCGAACGATCCGGCCACGTATGCGGGAGTGGCGGCGGTCCTGCTGGCAACGGCGGCACTGGCGAGCTACTTCCCCGCGCGGCGGGCGATGAAAGTCGATCCGATCACCGCACTGCGGGAGGAATAGAGGGTATCCAGGTCCTACGCAGCGCCTGCTTCTGGACAGCATCGATTCCGTTCACGCTGGCCGACTTGCGGGGATAAATCCTCGGCAGTTACAGAGCCACATGGTCACAGCCGAAGGGCGTTGATCAACGCGGAGAGCGCGGCGGGCTGCTGGCGCCGACTCGGGTAGTAGAGAAAGAAACCAGGGAACGGCTGGCACCAATCGTCCAGCGCGCGGATGAGTTCTCCGCTCGCGAGTTGCGCTTCTACGCGCTCATCTGATACGAAGGCAAGGCCGACGCCATCAATTGCAGCGCGAACCAGGGTCTCCACGTCATCAACGATAAGAGGTCCGTTCACCGCAACGGACAGGGATTTCCTGCCCTTGTCGAATTCCCACCTGTACACACCGGCGGACCCATGTCTGAAGTTGATGCACTTGTGGCTGAGCAGGTCATGAGGCGTTTTCGGCTTGGGATGTGACTTAAAGTATGTTGGGGCGCCCACGATGGCCGCCCGATGGTCCTTTGACACCCGGACCGCGATCATGTCCTTCTGAATGTATTCGCCGAAATGGATGCCTGCATCGAAGCCTCCGGCAACGATGTCAACGCGGCTGTCGTCAGCAGTGACTTCTAGAACCACGTCCGGATAATCGCGCGTAAACTTCGCCAGTTTCGGTCCGAGCACCAGGGAACCGGCAAGTCTCGGCACGAGCAGCCGCACACGGCCCGCGGGTTTGTCGCGTAAGCCGGAGAGCTGGTCGAGCGCATCCTGGACATCGGTGAGAGCCGGGCGTAACCGCGCGAGGAGTTGCTCGCCAGCCTCGGTCGGCGCGACGCTGCGCGTCGTCCGTGAAAGCAGCCGGACGCCCAGCGTTTCCTTCAGCCCTCGGATCGCATGACTCATGGCGGAGGGAGAAACGGCCAGGCGTTTGGCCGCCTTTGTAAAACTCCGCTCCTCCGCGATCGCGAGGAAGGCGGCAAGAATGCTGAGATCGCCTCGTTCCATTTGTGAATTATACTCATAAGCCTTTGTGTTTTTTACATGCTACTCAAAAACCCCATCCGGGCGTACCTTGGAATTAGAGGACGAGCGAAGTCCCTGGCTGAAGCCAATCGCGAAGGAGACATTATGCAAAAGCGCAAACTCGGAAAATGCAACCTGGAAGTTTCGGCCATCGGACTCGGCTGCATGGGCATGAGCTGGTCGTATGGCCCGCCGAAAGACAAGCAGGAGATGGCCACTCTCCTTCGTGCCGCGGTAGAGCGCGGCATCACGTTCTTTGATACGGCGGAAGTTTACGGGCCGCTCACGAACGAACAACTCGTGGGTGAGGCGCTCGCGCCCTTTCGCGGGAAAGTCGTGATTGCCACCAAATTCGGGTGGGAGGCTAACCCGGACGATGGGAACAGGTGGAGCGCATTAAACAGCCGGCCAGAACACATCAAGCAGGTTGCCGAGGCTTCGCTCCGGCGCCTGAGGGTCGATGCAATTGATCTGTTCTACCAGCACCGCGTCGACCTTAACGTGCCCATCGAAGATGTAGCGGGAGCGGTGAGAGACCTCATTCGGGAGGGCAAGGTGAAGCATTTCGGCCTATCGGAAGCCGGAGCGAAAACAATTCGCCGCGCCCATGCGGTTCAGCCCGTGACTGCCCTGCAGAGCGAGTACTCCCTCTTTTGGAGGCAGCCGGAACAGGAGATCCTCCCGTTGCTTGAGGAGCTGGGAATCGGATTTGTCCCGTTTAGTCCGCTCGGCAAGGGCTTCCTGACCGGCAAGATTACGACGGAAACGAAGTTCGCCAGCACAGATTTTCGCAGCACCATCCCTCGCTTTAACGACGAGAACAGGAAGGCGAACCAGGCTCTGGTGGACTTGCTCACTACATTCGCGAAACAGAAGAAGGCGACACCTGCTCAAGTCGCACTCGCCTGGCTGCTTGCGAAGAAGCCATGGATCGTTCCGATCCCCGGCACAACGAAGCTCAATCGTCTTGAAGAAAATCTCGGAGCGCTGGAGGCCGAACTGTCGAATGAAGATCTCCGCGCCATCGAAAGCGCATCCTCACACATCAAGCTCGAAGGGGCGCGTTATCCGGAATTTCACGAGAAGCTGGTGGGCCGCTAGGCGGCAATAGGAAGGAGCCAAAGATGAAGATCATCCACTTTGGAATCCTTGCCCTGCTTATGACATTCTGCGCCATCTCGCAGGCGCTTTCCGCACAGAAAGACCAAACGGCAAGCTCCGATAGGGAGAAACTTATCGGCGCGTGGCATCTGGCCTCGATTTCAGGGCAGGATGGAAAACCCCTGAGAACCGGTGTGCCTATAGGCATGTTGATCTATACCGGCGACGGTCACATGTCTGTGCAGCTCATGTACCCCAAGTCTGCGGGCGCTCTGTACAACGAGTACGTCGAAAACGGGTACGAGGCTTCCTTCGGGCGCTACGACATAAACGAGGCGACTCACACGGTGACACATCACGTGCAGGGGTCGAATACGCGCGACCTTCTTGTCGGCAAGGACCTGCCGCGCGTCTACCAGTTCAGAACCGACCGTCGCTTGGTGATCAAGTCGGCACGGCCGGACGAACACTGGTCAGTTACGTGGGAGCATTACTGATCGCAAGTCGCGATAAAGAATCTGGAAAGGGAGAGATAAAGCATGAACTCGAATCCAGCTCGCTCCGCGCTAACGGTTGAGGGAATACACGTGGTTTCGCCGGTGCTTGAGCACTACACGCGAAGTGCCATTAGCGAGGGTCTCTGGAAGCGTCCCGATCTATCTGGGCGAGACCGCGGTATGGTCACGGTCGCTGCTCTGGTAGCGCGCAACCAGACCATCGGGATGCTGCACTACTTCAATCTGGCACTCAATAACGGCGTAAAACCAGCCGAGCTGTCGGAGATCGTCACGCATCTCGCGTTCTACGCCGGATGGTTGAACGCGCTCTCCGCCGTCGAGATTGCCAAAGACATCTTTGAACAGCGTGGTATCGGGATCGACCAGCTTCCGCCGGCGTCTCCCGAGCTTCTGCCCCTAAACGAAGCCGCCGAGGCAGAGCGCGCATCGCGGGTTCAGCAGGACATCGGCCACGTGGCTCCAGGCGTCGTGCAGTACACGACCGACCTGCTCTTCCGTGAACTGTGGCTGCGTCCGGGCTTAGCGCCTCGGGACCGGAGCCTTGTCACAGTGAGCGCTCTCGTGGCTTCAGGCCAAGCCGCGCAGATTACTTATCACCTCAATCGGGCGATGGATAACGGCCTGACGAAAGCAGAAGCGTCGGAGGTTCTGACGCATCTCGCCTTCTAGGCAGGTTGGCCGAATGTGTTTTCGGCATTGCCGGTTGTCAAGGCTGTCTTTGAAAAGCGCCCTAATTAGCTCGCAAAGAGAAACAAAATGCCCCTTTTGAATTACGGAGAAGAATCCGTCTCGGTCGGGTTCGAAGAAATCAAATCCCAGGACTGGAAACGAAAGGTCTTCAAGCCGGACATTCAGGACAAGTGGGCACTGGTTCGTCTGGTTCGATCCTGGAGAGAAGCATTGGCACGGCGCAAGCCCAACTGTGGCGATGACGCATATCGCCATTCAGGAGGCCCTCAAGGGAAAAGTTGTCGACTGGATGGAACAGGTCAGTGACGACCAGGACGGGAGGTAGTTCTGCTTGTTGTGAAAATGAAATGCGACGTTGCAGGTAATGCCCAGAACCACCAATCTGCGAGGTTTGAAGTCCCCGCGAAAGATCAGTAACGAGAAACGCGCCTGGCACAGCCGATTCCCGCGCACCGGGGTGCGCCGTTTCGGCAGACGTGCGCCACTGCCCGGTCCCGCCATTCTCCGAGTGCCCGACGGTCCGCTCGGAGCCTGGTGCAGGCACTTCGAATGCCAGGACGTAACACGTCAACCATCGCCCGACCAGTCGACTACGAGAAACTGTTCTATTTCCGGGGCCTGCTGCCCACTCCGGGCTCATCGCCGCAGCAAGCGGTCCAGCCACGTCTTCTGCGCCGCCTGATCCCAACCCTCCAGCATCCAGATGTTGTATGGCCATTTCGCGATGGACGTGAGGAAGCGCTTGCCGTCCGGATGCAGGCTGAATCCCGAGATTTCGTTGGTGGACGCAGGCAGATCCACAGCCGCGAGCATTTTGTCCGCACCGGTCCTGACATCAATGGAGTAAAGCTGCCACTGCGCACCCTCGCCCGTGGTGTTGCGGACCATGCCGTAGACCCGCGCGCCGTCCCTGGAAAACGCGAAAGCCAGAAGGTTGCGACCACTCACTTTACGGACCACATTGCCATCGGGCGAAATCATGGACATCCCTTCCGCCGATTGGTACAGGATTCCGTCTCCTGCCGGAGACCACTCGATCATCCGATAGTTCGCATGAGGTTCGGCAACGGGAGCGGCATTTTGCAAAGCCACCGGGGTCGCGCCCGCCACCGGCCTGACCTTAAACAGGCGTTGCTTTCCATCCTCGGTTCGCATGAAGGCGACCCACTGGCCATCGGGCGACCAGCAGTGCGCTTTTTGGTTAACGTTGTCCGCGAGCGGCGTCCAGTGCCCGCCGGATGCGTTCGCAACCGTCAATTGCAGGCGGCCAACCAGGCCCTGGACGAACAGGAATCGTGTGCCGTCCGGAGACCATCGCGGCGCCAGCGCATAGGTAACATCGTTAGCCGGATCGTTACCCGGCGGAGCCTCGGCCACGCGGCGCGAGAACCCCTCTGCGGCGAAACGGTCCTCAATACCCCCGTGGCCGCCGTTACCGAACGTGGAATACAGATAGTGTGTGCCGGATGGCGCCCAATCCGGTTCCCACGAAACCCCGCCGCCGCCCACCGCCGTGTGGACTCGTCCCTCCGGCAGTGAAATCTCCAGAACATCCCACTCGGCTGCACCTCCGCTGTACACAATCTTCCTGCCGTCGGGGGAAAGCGACGGGAAGTTCAGCAAATCGGCGACGCGATAAATCACCCGCCTGCTTCCGTCGGTGGAATCGAGAACAGACAAGGTGTTATTGAAGTTGCCGCCGCTCACGATCAGGCGGCGGCTGTCGGGAAACCAACTCGCGCCCGAGCTGACCCTGCCGAGATTGCGTGGCGTGCCGGAAGGCCATGGCAGAATCCAAAGCTGATTGCGAACATCCATAGCGAGCCTGGAGCCATCCGGAGAGAATTTCATCCATTCGGCTTTATCCTGCGGCGCGTTCGGCAGTTCCCTCGGGGCGCCCCCTTTCAGCGGACCGGCCCACGTCTTCCCATCGCGATTGAACACCAGGGTCTTCCCGTCCGGGTGGAGCGCGGGGGCCGAGACATTCTTCATCACCAGTTCCGGCGTCCCTCCCGCCGCCGGGACAGCCCACAAGTCACCATGCGCGGTGCTGTAGTAAATGGTTGTCGCATCCGGAGACCAGAAGGGACCGATACACTCGTCGGCTGCGTGCGTGAGCTGCACAGTGTCCCACGAATCCGGGGTTTTCGTGAATACCTGGTAAATGCCGTAGAGGAGTTCCGAGTAAGCGATACTTTTGCCGTCCGGCGACCATTCCGGTCTTCCCTCGGTGGCCTCGCCGCGCGCGATGCGCGTAAATTTGTAGCTGGAGAAATCCGCCGGCGCCGGGCGGATCAGCAACGCCGCCAGTCCCGCGCCCAACACCAACCCCGCCGCCAGACCAGCGCCCGGAAGCATTCGCCGCCCGATTGTCGAACCCGCTCGGGGGGAGGTTCCCGCAACCGCGGGAATCGCACTTGCGGATGCAGTTTCCGAAAGGTGGTCGCGCAACTGGCGAAGTTCGCGATACAGGTCGCGTGTGGAATCGTAGCGCTCGGCCGGTTCCTTCCGAAGCAGTCGTTCGATGACCCATCGCAGCGGCGCCGGCACGGCGCCTGGCAGCGGCTCGGCGTCGTCGCGGATGATGGCGGTCATAGTCTCGGCCGCGCTGGCGCGTTGAAACGCCCGCTTGCCCACAGCCAGTTCGTAAAGAACCAGGCCGAGCGAGAACTGATCGGATTGCGCGGTGAGATTTGTCTGTCCGCGGGCCTGCTCGGGGCTCATGTAGGCAATGGTGCCAACGGTAATGCCGGGTTCGGTGAGGGGCCGGTCTGCCTCACGAACCGTGCGCGTCGCCTCATCGACGCCAATCTCCTCGTGCGCCGCCTTGGCAAGGCCGAAATCGAGAATCTTGACCCGGCCATCGCGCGTGATCAGGACGTTGCCGGGCTTCAGGTCGCGATGGACGATGCCGGCGGCGTGAGCGGCGGCCAGGCCGTCGCTCATCTGCACCGCGATGTCCAACAGCTTGCGCGGCGTATCGGCCGGCGCGAGCGGTATGCCTTCGACGTATTCCATGACGATGTGGTCTGGACCAACATCGTAGATCTGGCATATGTTCGGATGATTCAGAGCGGCGATGGCTTTGGCTTCCCGCTCGAATCGTTCGGTGAACCGCGCGGCGGGAACTTTGATTGCGACAAGCCGATCGAGGCGCCTGTCGCGGGCCTTCCAGACCTCGCCCATGCCACCCGCGCCAATCGGCGCAAGGATTTCATACGGGCCGAGTCTGTGGCCTGCCTTGAGCGCCATTCGCTTGATTCAGTTCAGTGTAGCCGATCGAAAGGCGGCCAGGTCCTGTGTTACGGGCTACTCTCGAAAAGACATTTCGGTCTCTGGCCGTCCACTATTCGTAATGAGAAACGCCCCAGTCTGCGGCGGAACCACATCGCCAAATATCCGACTCCGGGATTTTCGGAGTGTTCTCACTCGCGCCGTTTCGGCAACGTCAGGATGAGAACGCTCCTCGCAAGCAGGCGTTGGCCAAAGTGGCCTCGAGTCTGGTGCGGCCCAACCAGGTGCAATTGATCGATGCCGGGTCCACCAACAACGCGATCGCCGCTGCATTGCCCGAACGGCATGGACTCACCGTAGCCACCAACGCCCCGAGCATCGCCCAGCAACTGATGGGGCGCGAGGGCTTCGAGGTTATGCTGATTGGCGGCCGCATTGATATCATTGCTGGAGGAAGCGTGGGTACGGAGGCGCTGGATCAGTTGCGCCGTACGCGCCGATGTCTGTTTTCCGGGGGCTTGCGCGATCGACTCAGCGCGCGGCGTATGGGGCATGGACAGCGATCAGGCCGTGTTCAAGCGCGCCATGATCGAGGCCAGCGGTACGTGTGTCGTCGTTGTGCTCAATGACAAGTTGGAAACGCCTGCTCCATTTCAGGTGGCCGATCTGCATGCTATCGACTACCTGGTCGTCGAGCATGACGCTCCGGCCGCGCAGGTGCAGGCTTTTGAGAAACGCGGCCTCGAGTTGCGTTTCTCGGCGCCAACGGATTCGCAGCATGAATGATTCTCTTCGCGCTCAGCAGTACTCGACACGAGCTGCGTTTTTCATTCCCGGCTTTGCCCTGGCCGCCTGGGCGCCGATCATCCCGTATGTCAAGGCGAGGGCCGGTTTGGACGCCGCGGTGCTCGGCATGGTCCTGCTCTGCCTGGGCGCCGGTTCGTTGCTGTCGATGCCCCTGGCCGGCGCGTTGACCGCGCGCCATGGCTGCAGGAAGGTTCTGATGGCGACGACCCTGCTGATCTGTGCGGCCTTTCCCGTGCTGTCCCTCGTGAGCTCGACATGGCTGCTCGGAGCCACCCTGTTCTGCTTCGGCGCTGTTATGGGGGCGATGGACTGCACCATGAACATGCAGGCAGTGATAGTGGAGCGGGATAGCGGCAAGGTGATGATGTCCGGCTTCCATGCGTTCTACAGCGTTGGCGCCTTCGCGGGCGCAGCCGCAATGACCACGCTGCTGAGCATGGGCTTGGCGCCGTGGACTGCGTGCCTGGCAGTCGTCGCAGTGATTATGGGTCTGTTCGCGCTGTTCTCGCGTTACTGGCGCACGGACCGGGTCTCCCAGGACGTTCCGATCTTCGCTGTGCCAGGAGGCGTGGTGCTCTTCATCGGCACGCTGTGCTTGATTATGTTTCTGGCCGAAGGCTCCATAGTGGACTGGAGCGCGGTTTTCCTGCACGAGCAGCGCGGCGTGGCGCTGGCCCATGCGGGTATCGGTTTCGCGGTGTTCTCGTCGACGATGACCGCCACGCGCCTGCTCGGCGACGGTCTGGTCCGACGACTCGGTCGGGTGCACACCGTTGTGGCGGGCGGTGTTTGCGCGTTTGCGGGATTCGTGATGGCAACCCTGGCGCCGGCGTGGGAGGCGGTCCTGGCCGGCTATGTGCTCGTGGGGCTGGGCTGTGCCAATATCGTGCCCATCATGTTCTCCCTGGCTGGACAGCAGAAGGACATGCCTGAAAACCTGGCGGTGCCGGCGATCACGACAATGGGCTATGCGGGCGTGCTGGCAGGACCAGCGTTGATCGGCTTCGTCGCCCATTCCGCCGGCCTGACCACCGCATTTATGGCGGTGGCTGCGAGCATGTTGATTGTGGCGGCGTCGATGCGATGGCTGAAGGTTTGAAGCGAACGCGAGGGTTCGGTGCGGCAAGGCCTGTTCGAGCGCGCGTCGCCCGGAAAAGGTGTGCGGCAGTCGAGACGGCCGGCCTTTAGCCGGTCAATTTGGAAGGAGCGTATTGTTATGGAGCGAAGAGAATTTCTAAGAAGCGCTGGTATCGCAGGCGGACTGTTGGCCGCGGCGCCGTTACCCCTGAGCTTCGGGGCGCCGGCTGACGACCCGTTCCCGTTGATGGATCTCCACTGTCACCTGACCCCACATTTCACGATTGACCAGGTGATGGAAATCGCCAAAAAGACAGGCGTCCAGTTCGGCATCATGGTGAACACCGGAGGCGCGGTAAGTGACGACGCTGGTCTGCGGCAGTTCATCGATTCGCTCAAGGCGTACCCGGTTTACTACGGCCTGCAGCCGATGAGTCCGGGTTGGTCCCGGAACTTTTCGCCCGAAGCAATCAAGCTGGTGGATTACGTCCTGATGGATCCGCAAACCATTCCCAACGGGAACGGGTACGGAGAGACACTGCGCATCTGGAATTTCGATACCTACGTTGATGACCCGCAGAAGTTCATGGAGACGTATGTCATGCACTCTCTTGAGGTCATCGAAAACAATGAACCGATCAACATCTTCGGATGGCCGTTATTCCTGCCGGTCTGCATCGCGCGTGACTACTATACGCTGTGGACCGAGGAGAGAATGCAGAAGATCCTCGCGGCTCTGAAAAAGAGAGGTCTCGCGGTCGAGATAAACGATCTTGCCCATACGCCGCATGAGAGATTCATCCTCATGGCGAAAGAACAGGGGCTGAAATTCACCTTCGGCTCCGATACCCGGGATCAGAAGGCCGGCCGCCTCGACTACTGCAAATACATTGCAAAGAAATGCAACCTGAAGAGGGACGACTTCTTCATGCCAAAGCGAGCACTGAACAGGGCGTAGCAGTGGCCTGGCCGCGACATCGCTCCGCGTTTTCCGGCAGCGCCCTGGCCTTAAGCAGTGATCTCAACCAGATTGCTTTCGGTGTCCACAATGAGTACGCCGGTCCGGCTGTAGCGCCGAACCATCGGCGATAGAACGCGCAGGCTCGCTCCAGATCAGGACACCCGTGCGGCGGCATGCTCGATTCGGCCGGCAGCGGCCAATAGTCCTTCTTCGGCCAACCGGGCGTCCAGCCGGTCCATGAGCGTCTGAACGCGGTTCGGCAACTCCTCGTGTGATGCTTCGACGAGAGCCCGCACCAGCGAGTCCCACGGGGCCGAGAGGTGCGTCAGCAGCCGTTTTTCGCCGGGATGCGGCTTGCGTTGGAGCGCGAACCAGATGTCGAAAAAACTCGCCAGGAAAGCGGTAACCCGATGCTGGACGCTTACCGTGTCGCCCCGGCTTACGGCCAGCTCGATCTGGCGACGGTAGGACGACTGGTTCCGGCGCAGCACGGGCCAGTTCTTTGCAACTATCGCGCGCCTGAGCAGGTCGGGATATCCGATGCCGGCGCGATTGCGTAAAGACCCGTACCAACCACGCGGGTCGAACAAGGCCTCGGAGTGAAGCACGTTGTACCAAAAACAGGTGGTGTATCCCAGTGACGCCTCGTGACGCAAAAGGACGCGATCCAATTGGCCTTCGATCCACTCGGGCATGCGGTACATGATATCGATCCGCGCGCCGGTTGCCTGGTCGATCGACTCGTCACCCGGCTCCCAGAATCGGTTATCGATTTCTGCGTGCTCGCCCAGGAGTTTCCGGCGCTCGTCGATGGGAACATCGCGCGTTGTGTACACATAGAGGTCAAAATCCGAGTACGGGTCGTCCAGCCCCCCTGCTCGCGAGCCGGCCAAAGCTACAGCGAGTACCTGGGGAAACGCGCCGAAGGCGTGCGCGAGCCGGCAGATGGCGGCGCGACCATCCGCAGGCGGCACAGCATCGCTCATCCCATAATGTTAGCCGGACGAATGTGACACATTCCAGACCACCGCGCCAATCGGCGCCTGGCTGCTGGTTGTGTTCTGTCCGAACTGCGCCTGGGTGAAACGCGCATGGCGCAGCCGATTCGCGCACACCGAGGTGCGCCGTTTCGCCAGACGTCCTTTTATCATTCGCGGTCGGGTGGCAACACCGCAAGAGGCTCGCGAGATCGGGAATCCCATGATCCAATTGTTTTGCTTTTCCTCGTCAGGCTTGATTGGCAGCGGGTATAATACGAAAGAATCAGAATCAGCGGATGAGCACTGTTTATCGGAATTGGAGTCGTCAATGAGCAGCGTACAAATTGAGCAGCAGAGCTATGAGATGCCTCCGCGCGAGGGGATCAGCATCGCGCATTTTCTCACCGTTGCCGACATCGAGCGATCGGCTCGCTACTACGAAAAGGTCTTCGGCGCTCGCATTCTGAGCCTGGGTGACGGCAACGCGCCTGCGTACCTTCAGCTTGCGAATATCTGGATGATTCTGAACGTTGGGGGCGGGCCGACCCCGGATAAACCGACGGTAACCCTCAGCGTACCCGACCCGAATCACATCAACAGCTTTATGAATTTCCGCGTAGCGGATATTCAGGCGTGCTATGAGTTATGGAAGAGCCGAGGAGCGGAGTTCATCACGGCGCCGATCCCCAAGTACGGCGAGACACGCTGCTACATCCGCGATCCTGACGGATATATTATCGAGGTCGGACAGAGCACCGACCTCAAGTATGGTTGACGCTCGGCCTGGAAAAAGCATTCCCGCACTCACGAGCGGTTGATTCCTGATCTCGCGAGGGCTCTCGCGGTCTTACCAGGCAAAGTAGTGAATGATAAGAGCGCAATCATTCGCCTATCTGTTTGCCGCGATGCAATGAGCTTCTTGTCACTAAGTACTCGGTTTCATAAATATGCCCACGTATTCTCTGGTGGGGCAGGCTTTCAGCCTGCAGGATACAATCCTGCCCCACATTCCGCCGGCACGAATACGAGACCGCATTTGCGAAACGGTGTACTAAGGTCCGGTTCGAGAAGGTGGATCGAATTCCTTCGGACGGATCACGCCACTCGGACGAAGCTCGGATTAGGGGTGACGCTGGCCCGAAGTCCGCAGTGGGAAGATTAGTCTCGGTAAACGCGCTCTCAACCATTAACCACTGCGTCCCTGTTACTCGGCACAGCTTCGGCCTTAAGCTAACGCCTATGGAGGCGAGCCGCCCACCAAACCGGAGCGAAGCGTGGCGCACGCTTCAGCGTGCCGCTGTGGGCTTCAGCCCACGGTCCGAGTAGCGCGAGCTGAAGCTCGCACCAGCACGCTGAAGCGTAATGCCATATAGTTTTCCCGCTTTCGAACACCTGGCCGATGTGGGGCGGGCGCCCTCGCCCGCGGCCGGCGCCCCCGCCGGCCTGCTCCCATACGCGACAACGCTACTCTCCGCGCGGCCAGCGGGGCCGGGGGGCCCCGCGCAGGCCGGGGGGCCTGCCCCACAAAAGGGACTTCGACTCAGCTCGCCGTCGAAAACTATATGGCATTACGCTGAAGCGTGCGCCACGAAAGCCCGACAGGCCGCTGGCTCAGCCGAATGAGACTCAGCTCGAGCACATCCGCGCGGCACACAAACCCGCAACATCGGCCTCATCCCGTTCACAACAATCTTCCACCCTGTTCGCCCCCTCCCAGCGCGCTAACTACAACCAATCCCGTCCGCCGACGCCACCCCACGGCCGCCGCCACGCACGCGCGTGTGCTACGGTCGAGCCGCAATGTCCACCGCCGCACAAATGCTCGCCAATCGCACAAACGCGCAGTCCAGCACCGGCCCGCGCACACCAGAAGGCAAAACCAACTCCGCCGCTAATTCCACCACCCATGGACTGGCCGGCAGCTTCCGCGTTCTCCCGCACGAAAATCAGGAAGAATTCGACAGGCTCCTCGCAGATTACCGGCGCACCTTCCCCGCCGCCAATGTCCATGAAGAGTTCCTCGTCGAGGAAATGGCCCAGGCCCGCTGGCGCATCGCCCGTGTCCGCCGCCTCGAAGCCGAGGTGGTCCGCGCCATCGCCGGCGACGACTCCGGCAATCCCGACCGCGCCCTCGCCCAGGCGCTCATCGGCAACTCCGCCGATGCCTTCAAAACCCTGCAGCGCTACGCCGCCTCAGCCGAGCGCTCCTACTACCGCGCGCACAAGCAATTGACCCAAAGCCACCAGAGCGCCACTGACAGCGCCACCGACAAGCTGATCGACAAGCTCATCTCGCTTCCCTCGCGCTGGCCGAAATACGCGCCGGAACCGAACGAACCCAATTCCAGCGGCGCAACCGTTCCTGCCCGTGCCGGCAACCACGCTCACGCGTCTGCAAGCCTCTGCACCCCTGCTCTGTGATATAGTCTCCGGTTTGAAACCCGGCACAATCGACTACATCATCCTCGCGATTTACTTCGCCTACGTTCTGGGAATCGGCTGGCTGGTGAAGCGCAGGGTTCACACCTCCAGCGAGTTTCTCACCTCGGGACGGTCCATCCCGGTTTGGGTCACCAGTCTGGCATTCATTGCCACGAACCTCGGGGCGCAGGAAGTCATCGGCATGTGCGCATCGGGCGCGAAGTATGGCATCATGACGGCCAATTTTTACTGGCTGGGCGCCATACCCGCGATGATCTTCCTCGGGGTGTTCATGATGCCGTTCTATTACGGCAGCCGCGCCCGCAGCGCCCCCGAATACCTGAAGCTTCGTTTCGACGAGAAGACGCGCGCCCTGAACGCCATCATGTTCGCCGTGATGACCATCTTTTCGTCGGGTATCTCCATGTACGCGCTGGCCATCCTCTTCCAGCCGCTGCTCGGATGGAGCTTCACACAGTCCGTTCTGCTCTCGGCGCTCATCGTTCTGGTGTATACCTACCTTGGCGGCCTCACCAGCGCCATTTACAACGAGGTGCTCCAGTTCTTCCTCATCGTGCTGGGCTTCGCCCCTTTGTCGATCCTCGCCATCTGGAAGGCGGGCGGATGGGATGGCGTCAAAGAGCGCACCGCGGCCTTCATGGCGCATACCGCCTTCGCCTCGCACCCGGACGTGATGACCCACGCCTCGAAGTACCTGGGCAGCGTCTCGTCGAACCCCATGGGAGTCGAGTGGTTCGGCATGGTCTTCGGCCTCGGTTTTGTGCTCTCGTTCGGATACTGGTGCACAAACTTCCTCGTGGTACAGCGCGCCATGGCCGCGGAGTCCATGTCGGCGTCCCGCATGACGCCGCTGATCGCTGCATTCCCGAAGATGCTGATGCCGCTGGTAGTGATCGCCCCCGGAGTGGCGGCCGTGGCCCTCCATCAGATGAACCCCGACTGGCACATTCTGACCGGAAACTACAACCTGGTGCTCACCGGCCTGATGGCGAAATTCTACCCGACCGGGCTTCTCGGCGTTGGCCTCACCGCGCTGTTCGCCTCCTTCATGTCGGGCATGGCCGGCAACGTCACCGCGTTCAACACGGTATTCACTTACGACATTTACCAGAGCTACATCCACAAGAACGCGCCGGACCGTCACTACCTGACCGTTGGGCGCCTCACCACCATCGTGGGAGTCATTCTGTCCATCGGCACGGCATATCTCGCGACGCACTTCAATAACATCCTCGATTTCCTGCAACTCGTATTCGGGTTCGTCAACGCGCCGCTGTTTGCCACGTTTGCTCTGGGCATGTTCTGGAAAAGGACCACGGGACACGGGGCCTTCTCCGGTCTGGCCGTTGGACTGGTCGCGTCGACCCTGACGCTCGGCCTGACGATTGCGGAGGGCACCGGCGGCTTCCTCGGCCCCATTCACGAATTCCCTTCCGCCATGGCCCAGAATTTCTGGATCGCCATCATCGGCTTCCTGGCATGTTGCTCGGTCACGATTCTCGTCAGCCTGATCACGCGGCCGAAGAGGCCGGAAGATCTGCACGATCTGGTCTACAGCGAGACGAAGAGGCCGAACGAGGGCGACCTGCCCTGGTACAAACGGCCCGCGCCGCTGGCCGTTGTGGTCGGCATTCTCTGCGTTATTCTGAACGTGATCTTCTGGTAGCCATCATGGATGATCTTCGCGTACCCATTGGATCGTTTTTCCTGATTCTCGGCATCATGCTGCTGATTGCCGCATTCACCCTCGCCAACACCGCGGAGCTTGCTCCACCGAACGTGAACCTGATCTCGGGGCTTACCATGGTGGTGTTCGGAGGGATCATGCTATGGCTGGCGCGCCGAGCGTCCTGATCGATTCGTTTCGCGCGCGGTACGGGAATGAGCCCGAAGTTTTCCGCGCGCCCGGCCGTGTGAACCTGATCGGCGAGCACACCGATTACAATCTCGGCTTTGTTCTTCCCATCGCCATCGATTTCGCGACGTGGGTGGCAGTAGCGCCCAACGACAACGGCCGGCTGCGCGTCTACTCGCAAAACCTGGACCATGGGCGCGACTGGGCCATCGAGGAGATTCCCCGGCTTCGCCCCGTGCACGACTGGACCGACTACGTGATCGGCATCGCGCGCCAGATCCAGAACCTGCGGCCGCTCGATGCCCTGATCTACAGCACGGTCCCGGTGGGAGCCGGCCTCAGCTCGTCAGCGGCTCTGGAGGTCTCGACGGCGCTGGCGTTCGGCAGCGATGCGCGTGGCATCGAGCTCGCGAAACAGGCGCGGCGCTCCGAAAACGACTTTGTCGGAATGCCCTGCGGCATCATGGACCAGTACGCGTCCGTGTGCGGCCGCGAGGGCGCTGCCATCAAAATCGACTGCCGCAGCCTCGAGAACGAAATCGTCGCGCTGCCTGCCGGCGCGGCTATCGTGGCCGTAAACACGATGGTGAAACACGAGCTCAGTGGATCGGCGTATCGCGACCGCGTGCGCGAGTGCGCGCAGGCCGTGGACGCCATCCGGACGGCCGGACATCCCGAGGTGGAGAGCCTCCGCGACGCCACCCTCGAGCAGGTGGATCTGATTGACAATCCGGTGGCGCGGAAGCGTGCCCGTCATGTGGTCTCCGAAGACAACCGGGTGAACGACTTCGTCGCGGCCGCGCGGCAAGGCAACCTTGCGGATATGGGCCGCCTGTTCGTCTCGTCTCACCGCAGCCTGCAGCACGATTACGAGGTCAGTTCCGAGGAGCTGGATTTTCTGGTGGACACGGCCGTCGCGCTCCCCGGCGTTTATGGCGCCCGGATGACAGGCGGTGGCTTCGGCGGCTGCACTGTGAACCTGCTGGACGGCGAATCGGTGGACCAATTCGACGCGGCCATCCGTTTCGCGTATGAGCGCCGGTACGGGAAAGCGCCTGAAATCTATCGGGTACAGCCCTCCGCCGGCGCCGCGAAGGTTTCATGAGAATAACGGCGCGGTTACAGTACTATTAGGTAGAGCTAGTCCTCTTCCTCCGAGGCCTACCCGGACGGGCGGAACCAGTCAGCCGCCCGTCTTTCGTTTTGGACCGGGCATGCCGCTGAAGCGACATTGACCGGTCCTTTTTCTTGCGGTCGACCGTTCCCTGGCGCAACCTTCCCTGCAATCGCATCATCCTCTGAGCATGCGTATCGGATTCGCAGGTCTGGGCAATATGGGCTCCGGCATGGCGCGCAATCTCATGCGGGCCGGCCACGAAGTGCTTGTTTACAACCGCAGCCGCGACAAGGCAGAGGTACTCGCTCGCGAAGGCGCGCGCATTGCGGAGAATCCGGCCGATGCCGCCGCCGCGGGAATCGTGATCACCATGCTGGCGGACGACGCCGCCGTCGAAGAGGTGGTGTTCGCGGTTAACGGCATCTTCGCGGGATTGCCCCAGGGCGGCACGCATATCTCCATGAGCACAATCAGCCGGTCCATGTCCGAGCGGCTGGCGGAGGCTCACACCACGGCGGGTCACGATTATCTTGCCGCGCCCGTGTTCGGCCGTCCCGAAGCAGCGGCCGAAGCAAAGCTGGTGATCGCGGTGGCCGGCCTCGAACAAACCATCGAGCGCTGCCGCCCGTTACTCGACGCCATAGGCCGCAGGGTGGCCATCGTCGGGCGGGAGCCCTGGATGGCGAACGTGTTCAAACTGGCGGGCAACTTTACCATCGCGTCCATGCTGGAGACCCTCAGCGAGGCCTACGCCGTCCTTCGCAAATCGCGCGTGGATCCGAAGATATTTCTGGAGATCATCGGCGGCGAATTGTTCCGGTCGCCGGTTTACGAAAACTACGGCCGAATTATCCTCGAAGAGAAGTTCGAGCCGGCGGGATTCAAACTGAAGCTCGGTTTGAAGGACGTGCGCCTGATGCTGGCGGCGGCGGACAAGGCCGAGGCGCCAATGCCTTTCGCCAGCGTGCTGCATGATGCCTTTCTCGCGATGACGGCGCGCGGCGACGGCGACATCGACTGGTCCGGCGTCAGCCGTCTTGCCGCCGAGCGCGCCGGACTACATTAGGCAGCCTGTATGGCAGCAGTAGAGTAGGCTTTAGCCTGCGGCGGCTTTTCAAGCCGCCCCGCCTACCCTACAATGGCGATCATCGAAAGAATCGCCGACCCCGCCTCGCGATCGCCCTCGATAGTGGTGGCGGCCACTGCGGATTCCCGATCGATGCCTTTCGTAAAGATGCGCCACGCAATCTCCTGCGGAATCGTGGTCAGCGAACGGAGCGTGCCCGCAGGCCCGTCGATCAGCCGCCACCGTTCGCGATCCCGATAGAGAAACCAGCTTCCGCCGCAATCGCCCTCGATATCGAACTCCAGCAAATCGCCATCGTCGCCGGCGATGGTGCGATAACAGTGCGGCAGAGCGCGCATAAAACAATCGAGCACTGGATAGTACAGTTCAGGCGTCATGATTCCGGGGCGGGCGGTGGCGAGCCGGATCTGCTGCTGGTGGTGCCAGCGCTCGGTGAATTCGCGTGCTGTGTCGAACCAGTTGAGCGAAGCGTCCTCGCCCGCCCAGCTGACGGAAAACGTCGCCGCCGCCAACGGGTCGAGCGACTGGTGGAATGAAGCGTACTCGCCGGAAGCCCATTCCATCATGGTGATCAGAACCGGCGGGCTGAGGCGCCGGTACACGGTGACCCCTTCGCGATTGAGCCGATTCACGAATTCGACGATGGACTGTCCCGCCGGCGTCTCGGCCGCATATCCGTCCCGCACGATCGAGAGCTTCCGAAGCTCGGTATCCAGGAGATGCGCCGCGACATCGCGGACCTTCCATTGCGGAGCGATCGTTTGCGCCTCCCACTCTTCCGGCGTCAATGACCGCAGTAGTTCGATGAGCAGCGCTTCAACGCGGGGGAGCAGATGGGCGGTCAGAATCGGGTCCATTATCAGAGTGCAAAAAACAAGAAAGGCCGCCTCCGGGAGACGGCCGTTCCAAAAGCTGAGCTTCAGCCGGGTTCAGGGACGAACCACGTTCTCCGCCTGCAGGCCTTTCGGACCGCGCTTCACCTCGAACTCAACTTCACAGCCTTCATCCAGACTCTTGTAACCATTCATCTGGATGGCCGAAAAATGCACGAAGACATCATCGCCGTTGGAGCGCTGGATGAATCCGTAGCCCTTTGCGGCGTTAAACCATTTCACGACACCTTTTTCTCTCACTACTTATCTCCTACTCTGGGTGCGCTGAAGCCGTGAACAGTGCCCAGACCGTTTACACGAATCCCGCCATGTTGCACTGGACTGCAGACACATTGCTTTTTGGACTGAACCATAGTAACCCATGTTGATCCTCCTCGGCAAGTACCAGAATGGGTCTAAGGTGTACTAACGAAAAGATTTTGGACGATGAAAAAACCCTTCAGCGCGCGTTCGCGGCGGCTCCTCGGGTGGTGGTATGTCGCTATAGGGGCCGGATTCATTCTACTGGGGATACAACGCTGGATGCTTGGCGAGGGCCTGAGCGCCCTTCTGCTGCGCTGGGCCATTGCCGCCGGATTCCTGTTGCTGGGCGTGGGGACGTTGCGTTCGCCGAAGCTTTAGAGCTGTTTTGTGGAACAGGCGTTTTCGCCTGTCATGGAGAGCGTGTTGCACCCCGACAGTCGCGGCTCCGTTTCGCGCGATGTCATACTGTTGGCGAGGATTCCATTGAAAGCAGCGGATAACTGTTCCCGAGTCACCGTACTCGGACTCGGATATGTCGGTTGTGTGAGCGCGGCCTGTCTGGCCAGCCTCGGCCATCGGGTCATCGGCGTCGATAAGGACGAGCACAAAGTGCGGAGCGTTCTCGATGGAAAGGCTCCGTTTTATGAGCCTGGCCTGGAAGAGATCATCGCTGCCAATGTATCCGCGGGCCGCCTGAGCGCCGCCTCGGACATCTGCGAAGTGCTCGCTCAGTCCGATATCGCCATGGTCTGCGTGGGCACGCCTTCCGAGAAGAACGGCAACCTGGGACTCGAGCAACTGCGGCGCGTGGTGGAGCAGATCGCCGCGCATGCTCAGACCCGCTCGACGCCGCTCATCGTAGCCATCCGCAGCACCGTGTTTCCGGGCACCTGCGCTGAAGTGGTGATGCCCGCGTTTCGCTCGTCGCCGTGCCGGGTGGACGTGGTCTCGAATCCCGAGTTCCTTCGGGAAGGCGTGGCGGTCGGGGATTTCATTGAACCGTCGCTCGTCGTCGTGGGCGGCGACGACAGCGCGGCGGTTGGAGCGGTAGCGTCTCTATACGCGCCGCTGGGCGTGCCCCCATGCCTCGTGTCCCTGCGCACGGCGGAGATGATCAAGTACGCCTGCAACGCGTTTCATGCGGTGAAGATCGCGTTCGCGAACGAGATCGGCTCGCTCAGCCGCAGCCTGGACGTGGATGGCGCGGAGGTGATGACGACGCTCTGCCGCGACGTCCGGCTGAACATCTCCCCGGCGTACCTCCAGCCCGGCTTTGCCTTCGGCGGGTCGTGCCTGCCCAAGGACCTGCGCGCGCTGGTATACCGGGCCGGGCGGCTCGACCTGCAGCTACCGTTGCTCGAATCGGCCATGCCCAGCAACCGGCGGCATCTCGAGCGCGCCATCGACGCGGTTCTGAATATTCAGGCCGAGCGCATCGGCGTCATCGGCCTCGCGTTCAAAGAGAACACTGACGACCTGCGCGAGAGTCCCGTGGTGTCCATGCTCGAGCAGCTCATCGGCAAGGGCCGGAACATACGCGTCTTCGATCCGCACATCCAACTGGAAGCGATCTACGGCGCGAACAGGAAGTTCATTCTCGAGGTGATCCCGCACATCGGCCGTCTGCTCGATTCGAACCTCGACCAGACGCTCGCGTGGGCCAAGCACCTGGTGATCGCGCAAAAGCAGACCCCGGAAGTGACCGCGCGAATTCGGGCCAGCGGTCTTCCGGTGATCGATCTGGTGGGCGGACATCAGGGCATGGCCGCCAGTACCTGAGCACCGGGCGGGGCGGGATACAATCCCGCCGTGCAGGCTAAAAGCCTGCTCTACTGTTCTCGGTCGGAAGTAGAGCAGGCTTTCAGCCTGCACCTAACTTTACTGAACTGCTATGGTCACCCCGCCTGGCGATGTCGCGTTGCCGATTGAGAACGTGATCGGGACATTCCCGGTCTGGGACAGATTCGCCGGAACCTGCACGTTCACCTGCATCAATCCCGCAAAGCCCGGAGCCCATCCGCTGAATTTCGGGGTCACCGCCTCGCCGCCAATGTTGACCGTTACTGCGCCCGTGCCGTTGCCGGTGGCGAACAGCTCGATGTAGCTTCCTTTGATCAGGGGATGAGCGGATGAGTTCACGGTCAGCTGCTTCGGGTCCGGGAACCAGTTGAACGCAGCCGCCTGTCCCGTGCCGCTGCCCGATGTAAACAGAGCCGGCGCGGCCGCCGCGGTCTCTACGCTGAGCGTCTGATCCGCAGCCCCGGCCTGCTGTACCGTGACCGTCACGGGACTGCCTACCGCCATCGTGCCTGGAACGAGGGCGTTGATCTGCTTCGCGTCGGCGTAAAACAGGGTAGATGCCATTCCCCCGATCAGCACATGAACGGAGGCGGGATCGAACGATCCGAACAGGCTGATGATTTCATTTGGCGCGATGGGCCCGGCGGCAAAACTTGCCGAGCTGAGCACGCGCAACGGCGGAATCGCCGAAGTAATCATGCGTATGCGATTGTTGCCCATGTCTGCGACATAGATCCGTCCCTGACTGTCTACGGCGACGCCAACCGGCATATTCAGTTGCGCCGACGCCGCGTCCTGTGCCTTGTCGCCGGTGAAGCCCGCCGCGCCGGTCCCGGCGATCGCGGTGGTGCCCCCCGAGGTAGTCACCGAGAGCACCTCGTTCAGGCCGGCGTCGGCCACCAGGAGATTGCCGCTCTGGTCCAGCGCCAGACCGGCCGGCTGGCTGAGGCCAGTGGCTCCGATCGAGGTCCATTGACCATTTCCGTATTTCATGATCTGCGCGATACCGGTGCTGGTCGCGTAGATTGCACCGGAGGCATCCACCGCCACGGCCACCGGCTGGTTAATCGTATACGAGACCAACTTCGGCCCGACCGCGGTAATCGCGTTGTTGCCGTTATCGCAGACGTACAAAACGCCGCCAGGCGACAGATACAGATACGATGGCGCCTTCAGCCCCGCCAGCACGGTGGTCACTTTCCCCGCCGTGCTCAGCTCGAGGACGCGCCCGTTGCCGGTGTCGGCGAAAAACAGAGTGCCGTCGGAAGCAACCACCACCGATTGAGGCTGGTTCAGGACCGCTGGGTCGCCGGTTCCGTACAACGTGGTCATTATTCCCTTCGTGTCCACTTTGCGAATCCGGTTCTGATTGGTATCGGCGATGTAGATCTGGCCGAGCGTATCCACCGCGGCTCCGCCGGGCGCGAAAAGACGACCCTCGATGGCCGGGTTGCCGTCGCCCCACGCGCCTGGGCGGGCCCATCCGGCGATCGTCGTTACGATGTCTGCTGGATTTACTGAATTGACCAGCTGCCCGCTGGAGAAGAAGAGGTTACCGAGGCTGTCCACCAGCACGCTTCGAGCGTTCAGCTTATCCGAACCGCTGATGGGATTGCCCGACCATCCGAGCGCGGTCGGGGAGGCGACATACAGGTTGTTGTTGCCATCGAACGCTATGTCCACCACCTGCGGGATGCCGGCAATCGAATCAATGACGCCCTGTTTCACCCGCCGCACCATCCCGTTGCCGGAGTCGGCGATGTAGAGCAGCCCGTTCGCATCGAATGCCAGGCCCGCGGGATACGACAACGCCGCGGAAGCCGCCGGTCCGCCATCGCCGGAGAAGCCGCTGTGCCCGGTTCCGGCAATCACCGTCACCATTCCTCCATAGACCCTGTAAACCGTGTGGGCGCCGAAGTCCGAGAAATAGACCGAACCCTGAAAGTTCGCCCGCAGGTTGCGCGGCGAATTGAGCTGCGCCTCGAGCGCGGGCACGCCCGTGTACGACGAGGCGGACGTCACCACTGTGCTGCCGCCGCCGGCAATAGTGCGGATGTTTCCGTCTACATCGATACAGCGCACCCGCGCGTTTCCAAGGTCGGCGATGTAGATGTTTCCGGCGTCGTCGAGGTCAACCGAGTAGGGCTGATTCAGTTGCGCATACTTTGCGGGTCCGCCGTCGCCCGAGAAGCCGGGACGCCCGGTCCCCGCGATGGTTGTGATACGGCCGCCGGAATCCACTTTGCGCACGCGGTGATCGCCCGCATCGGCGATGTAGAGGTTGCCCGCGGAATCCATCGCCAGCGCTTCCGGCTGGACGAGCGGGGCTAACAAAGCAGCGCCCCAGTCGTTATCAAGATCGCTGCCTGCGACCGTCTGGATTGTGTATTGAGGAGCAGCAGCCCGGAGAATCAGCCCGGCTGCCAGGAAAATCGGGAGTACTCGTAGCACGTTTATTACTCCAGGGAGTATGTGAGGGCGCGCTCGGAAAAGTCTCAGCGTGACAGATGAGGCGAGGGCAAGGCGGCGTGACACGCCGCCGCAGCCTGACAGGCTGCCCCACAGAGCAGCATAGCCGCAACCAAACCGCGTCGAACCGGCGGTACGGCACGTTACCGCTCCTTCACAGTCGCGGCTCGGCAACAATGCCGTAAACTCGGGCATCGTAACAGAGCCGCGACCGTGAGGGAGCGGTTGCACGGCGCCCCAGGTTCTTCGCGGGCTGCGATGATTCTGCGGTCTTGTAGTACAATGCGTTAGAAAACCAGTTGCTGCAAGCGAGATCCTTCGATGATCACCGTCTCGTGGCGCTCCGGACCGGTGGAGATACAGCCGATCTCCACGCCCGTGCGATCCGCGAGGTAACGCAGGTAATCGACTGCGCCTGAAGGCAGGTCTTCGAACCGGGTCAGGCCGCGCGTGGTGCCGGTCCAGCCGGGAAGGCGCTCGTACACGGGTTCGACAGCATCGAGTTCGGCCACCGTCGCCGGCATGTCCTCGATCGCGCTGCCGTGCAGCCGATACCCGGTGCACACCATCACCTCGTCCAGACCGTCCAGCACATCCAGCTTGGTAATCACCAGGCTGTCGAAACCGTTGAGCATCGCCGTATAGCGCAGCAGCGGAACATCGAACCAGCCGCAGCGACGCGGCCTGCCGGTTACCGAGCCATACTCGTTGCCCGCTCTACGCAGGCGGTCGCCCGCCGGACCGTGCAACTCGGTAGCAAACGGCCCGGCCCCCACGCGCGTGGTGTAGGCTTTCGAAACGCCGATCACGCCGCCGATGCTGGTAGGCGGCACGCCGGCTCCTGTACAGGCGCCGCCGGCGGTAGCGCTCGAGGACGTGACAAACGGATAGGTGCCGTGATCGATATCGAGCATCGATCCCTGCGCGCCCTCGAACAGCACCCGCTTTCCGGCGCGTATGGCATCGTTCAGAAGCTTGGCGGTGCTCCGCACCATTGGGCGGATGCAGCGGGCGAACTCGCGATACTGCTCGCGAATCTGCGCGTAATCGATATTCTCCTGAATGCCGAAGGCGCGCGCCAACGTCTGCTTGTCCTCGGCCAGCGCGTCGTAGGCCGCGTTGAACGATTCCGGTCTCGAACAGCTCGGCGATGCGGATGCCGCGCCGCCCGATCTTGTCCTCGTAGCAGGGTCCGATGCCGCGCGACGTGGTGCCGAGAGCAGTCCGGTCGGCGCGATCTTCCGACATCTTCTCCACCAGCCGGTGGAACGGGAACAGCACGTGAGCGCGATCGCTGATGGCAAGCTGCCTGCGCACGTCGATGCCGGCGGATTCGAGCGCGCGCATCTCGTCCAGCAGCGCCGCCGGATCGATCACCACGCCATTGCCGATGACCGCCTGCACTCCCGGCCGCAGTATGCCGCTCGGAATCAGCTTGAGAATGAACTTCTTCTCGCCAATAAAGACCGTGTGCCCGGCGTTGTGACCACCCTGGTAGCGCGCAACGATATCGAAATTCTCGGAGAAGAGGTCGACAACCTTGCCCTTCCCCTCGTCGCCCCACTGGGCGCCCAGCACAATGATGTTTCGCATGTAGCGTCGAAAGAGCCATTCTATCGCGCTGCGAGGGTTAGCGAAATCGTAGCTGAGCCGCGACGGTTACGGAGCGGTGGGATTCAGTGCGGCGGCGCGACACCGCTCCCTGACGGTCACGGCTCGGTTACTGCCATCCGGCGCCGCAACTCCGCCGTCAGCTTGCGGTGGCAGCGCAGGCAGACGGTGCGGATATTCGAGAGGTCGCACTCTCCGCCACCCTCCACCACCGGCACAATGTGATCGGCATCCCACAGGCTTTTGCGGCTGCCGGGCCGCAGACCAAACTCGGCGAAAGCGCGAACGCGCCCAACCCCGCGTAGCCGGCGAATGCGGTTGAACTCCGCCGCGCAATCGAGGCCGCAGACGCTGCAAATGCCCTTGTCGCGCTCGAAGGTCTTGTCGCGCAGGTAGCCCGGGTCGCTGCGCAGCTTCCACTCCTCCACGCACCAATCGGAGCAGAACGTACGCCGCCCCGCCGGCACTTCCAGGCTGCACCAGCGACATAAGGCGCGTCCGTTCGGCCCTGCGGGAAGCTCGTGCGGCTCCATGCGGCCTCCCGGCATTGCGCGGTTCGTACTCATGCAATCCCTGAAAATACCACATTTAACCACGTAGCCTCAGGTAATAATTGCCGGGCACTTTTTACCGAATGCGCCACTTTGGCGCGAGGTAAGTTATTCAAAGCAATAGAAACAAAGGATTCCTCCGCTGGAATCTTAATTGCTCGTAGCGATACTTCCTACGGTCAATAGCCCTTTGGATGTTCTATGCTTTCCGAGACCTTCAGTGTCGCTGTCGAAGATCCACAACGCCCCACCGTTACATCACCCGCTTGCGACCTCTCCCGAGAAACACTTACCCTCCTGGCGGTCAGCCCTGACAGGTCGGACAGCCAATATCTTCGCTCAGTCTTCGACGGCAGAAACTGGAACATCCAAAGGGCTTCGT
This sequence comes from uncultured Acidobacteriota bacterium, assembly GCA_963780655.1. Lineage (GTDB taxonomy): Bacteria > Acidobacteriota > Terriglobia > Bryobacterales > Bryobacteraceae > CAWACP01. The sequence continues at coordinate 861,976 of CAWACP010000006.1, forward strand.
CGGTTCGGGAAGCCACCCGGCTGCTCAACGCGAGCCAGCCAAACCTGATCCTCTGCGAAAAGGATCTTCCTGACGGAAGTTGGAAAGATCTGGTGCGCGAGGCCGGTGGGAAGCAGGATCCCTCCCCGGTGGTGGTGGTTTCCCGTAACGCGGACGAGAGGACCTGGGCGGAAGTGCTGAACCTCGGCGGCTACGACATGCTGCAAAAGCCGTTCGACGACACGGAAGTGCTTCGCGTCGTCACTATGGCCTCCCGGCAGGGGCCGCGCCCACACCATTCCATCGCCGCAGCCTGACTTTTTCCCCCGCGCTGCTCTTAAACGTAGCATCGCCTCCCCGTGGGGCAGACGATCGGGTTTTCGAGTCTGCCATGCCCGGGCACTCGAACAGGCAGACGACATAAACCGATCGTCTGCCCCACGGAGCGGCCATGTACGGCTGCGTTGTGATATCAAAGATCCAGCTATGAAACAGCTGAATCTCTTCCTCGTCATCCTTGCAGCATCGTGTACGCTTCCTTCAGCCATGGCGCAAACGGCGGGGTCCTGCGCGGATATCGCGAAGTTCCGTATCGACGGCGTCGAGATCACGAAAGCGGAGCTCGTGCCGGCGGGCGCCATGGTTCCCTTGCCTTACGGGGGCAAAGTCGGACCCCTGCCCGCCCATTGCCGGGTCGATGGAATGATCCATCGCCGCAAGGGCGCCGGCGGCGAAGAGTTCGGAATCGGATTCGCGCTGGCTCTTCCCGAACGGGAGGCATGGAACGGCGACTTCATGATGCAGGGCGGAGGAGGCGGCAATGGAATCGTCAGCTATCCGCTCGGCGCTTCATACACCGGTGAGAAGCCGGCACTTACTCGTGGATTCGCGGTGGCCAGCACGGATACCGGACACAAGGCAAAGACCGGTCCGTTCGATTTCTCCTTCACGCGCGACCAGCAGGCGTATCTCGACTTTGCTTACATGGCAAACGCCGAGGTGGCGGGCGTCGCAAAGCAGGTGGTCGCGCACTACTACTCGAAACCCGCGGCGTACTCCTATTTCGTCGGCTGCTCCACCGGCGGACGCGAAGGCATGATCCTTTCGCAGCGCTATCCCACGGTGTTCAACGGCATCGTTTCGGGCGATCCGGCCATGCGCACGGGGCTCTCCAACCTGGCCATCGCAAAGTGGATTCCCGTGGCCTGGAACCAGGCTGCGCCGAAAGACGAATCCGGCAAGCCGCAGATCGAAAAGTTTCTGACCGACGGCGATCGAAAGCTCTTCATGGACGCGCTGATGAAGCGGTGCGATGCGCGGGACGGCGTAGCGGACGGGATGATCTTCGATCCGCTCGGCTGCGATTTCGATCCCGCGGCGCTCGCGTGCAAGCCCGGCCAGACGGAGGGATGCATCGCGCCCGAGAAGACCGCAGCCATAAAGAAGGCGTTCGCGGGACCGAAGAATGCGTACGGCACGCAGGTTTATCCCGGCTTCCTGTATGACGCGGGCATTGCGACGAATGGTCCAGTGCCGGGGCTCCTCGCGTTGCACTCCGGCGGCATCTTTGGCCCGTACACCACGGCCACCCGGATCGATGTGGACAAGGAAGCGCTGCACGCCTCCGACCCGCTCGTCGAGCCGGCATCGACCAACTTGTCCACCTTCTCGGCGACTGGCGGCAAGCTCATTTTCTTTCATGGCGACAGCGATCCGTGGTTCTCGGCGCTGGACACGCTCGGGTACTACAAATCGCTCGCCGCGGCGAACGGTGGCGCGGAGAAGGTGGCCGAATGGAGCCGGATCTTCCTGGTGCCAGGAATGGCGCATTGCGGCGGTGGACCGGCTCTTGACCATTTCGACATGCTGACCGGGGTGGTGAACTGGGTTGAGAAAGGGATTGCGCCCGATTCGATCGTGGCGACCGGGCAAGCGTTTCCAGGGCGAAGCCGTCCGCTTTGCCCGTGGCCCACGCACGCCCAGTACAAGGGCGCAGGCGATACGGAGGACGCGAAGAACTTCACCTGTCAGTAGAGCAGGCTTCAGCCTGCCCCGAGCGGGCTAACAGCCCGCCGCAGCCTGACAGGCTGCCCCACAACCCATGGAACCAGCGGTACGCGACGTTACCGCTCCTTCACAGTCGCGGCTCGGCTAGCGCATCGTGACAGAGCCGTGGCCGTGAGGGAGCGGGCTTTGCTCGGCTAATCTTCGACGGCCATGGTCGGCTTGCGTTCGGCCTTCGCCAGCTCCACGCGATTTTCCAGCTCGCGCGCCAGCGCCATGAAATCGCGCGCATGCGGGTTGTTCTCACCAGCGAGGGCCACCGGATGCCCGCTGTCGCCTCCCACGCGCACCTCCGGATCGAGCGGCAGGCCGCCAAGGAAGAACACGCCCATCTCCTTCGCCGTGCGCCGTCCGCCGCCGGTGCTGAACACGTCGATCTGCTCGCCGCAGTGCGGGCACTTCAGATAGCTCATGTTCTCCACCATGCCGAGGATGGGCACACGCACCTGGCTGAACATGTGGACGGCCTTGCGGGCGTCCTCGAGCGACACCTCGGAGGGCGTGGTAACCACCACGGCGCCGGTGAGGGGCGCGGTCTGGATCAGCGACAGAGCGACGTCGCCCGTACCCGGCGGAAGGTCAATGAGCAGGTAGTCCAGCTCGCCCCAGTCGACGTTGCGCAGGAACTGCTGGATGACGCTGTGAAGCATGGGTCCGCGCCAGATGAGCGGCTTGTCGCCAGGGTTGAGGAAGCCCATTGACATGACCCGCACGCCCCTGGACTCGATTGGCTGAATGCGCTCGCCGATGGCGTGCGGCGTCGCGCGGACGCCCATCATCAGCGGCACGTTGGGCCCGTACACATCGGCGTCCAGCAGCCCGACCTTACGGCCGAACTGTGCCAGTGCGATGGCGAGATTCACGCTGACGGTGGTTTTCCCTACCCCGCCCTTGCCGGAGCCGATGGCAATCAGGTTCTGGACGCCCGGTATCGGCAGCTTCGGAGCATCGGGCGATCCCGGTTGTGCAGCCATTACCTCGATGGTAGACGATCGGGCTACGCCAGGCTGAGGTTCGCCTGCGCCTTGAGCGAGAAGTCCGCGAACTCGCGCCGCTCCAGTTTCGGGAATGCCGCCGCGGCGATCATGGCCGCGTTATCGGTGGAGAGGCCGGCCGCGGGAAAGAAGACGGGATAGGGCAAGCCGGATGTGCGAGCCGCCTCGCGCAGGCCGGCATTGCACGCGACGCCGCCGGAGACGATCAGGCTCCGCGCCACGATCTGCTCCGCCGATGCCGCCGCATGCCGCAGCAATTCGCGAATCACGGCGTGCTGGAACGAGGCCAGCAGGTCGAGGGTCGGCTGCGGCGTGGCCGCCCGCAGTTCCTCCATGCTCGGGTTGCGCAACGCCCGGCGCGCCGCGATTTCGCCGGCCATGTCGTGCTGCTCCACCCAGCGGAGCACCGCCGTCTTCATCCCGCTGAAGCTGAAATCGAGAGTGTTGCCCTTCATCTTCGGCGAGGTGAAGCGGACCGCGTCAGGATTGCCGAATAGCGCCAGCTGGTCAATGATCGGGCCGCCGGGATAGCCGAATCCCAGCAGCTTCGCCACCTTATCGTAGGCTTCGCCGGCGGCATCGTCGCGCGTTTTGCCGAGCAGCCGATATTGAAAGCCTTCGCGCACTTCGAACAGGTGCGTGTGCCCGCCGCTCACCACCAGGGCCAGTGCCGGATACTGCACCGCGCTGCGCTCCTGCAGGATCACGGCATGGATGTGCCCTTCAATATGGTTCACGGCGATGATGGGCACGCCCGTGGCGAACGACAGTGACTTGGCGTAGGTGATGCCCACCAGCAGCGAGCCCACCAGCCCCGGTCCCGAAGTAACGGCGATAGCGTCCAGGTCGCGCAGGCCCACGCCGGCCTGTTCGAGCGCCTCGCGAACGACAGGGACAATGGCGCGCAGATGCTCACGCGAGGCCAGCTCGGGAACCACTCCGCCGTACTTGCCGTGTGTGTCGAATTGTGACGCGACGATGGAGGAGAGAATACGCTCGCCGTCTTCCACTACGGCCGCCGCTGTCTCATCGCAGGACGACTCGATGCCCAGAATCCTCACACTGTTATTGTAGGTTTCGAGTGCGCGTCGCCGATTTCGATTACTACCTGCCCGCGTCTTCCATCGCACAGGAGCCGCTGGCGGATCGCGCGGCATCGCGGATGCTGGTGGTGTATCGCCAGGAGCTCCGCTGGGAAGACCGCGCGTTTCGCGACCTGCCGTCATTCCTCGGTGCGGGCGATTGCCTGGTGCTGAACGATTCGAAGGTGTTCCCGGCGCGATTGCTGGGCCGTCGCTCGGGCGTGCATTCGCTGCCCGTGGGAAAGAACAACCCGAGGCGCCGGGAGAACCTGACCGGAGAAGTGGAAGTGTTCCTGCTCCGGGCGGTATCCGACGATGCGAAGACCTGGACCGCGCTCGTGCGCCCAGGCCGTAAGATGCGCATGGGCGAGCGCATCCGTTTTGGCGGACTCGAGGCGGAGATCGCTGGCCGCGGCGAGTTCGGCGAGCGGACCGTGCGGTTCTTGTACGACGGCGACATTTACGAGGCATTGAACGCGATCGGGCATGTGCCGCTGCCTCCGTATATCCGCAGGCCGGACCGCGCCGAGGATCGCGATCGATACCAGACCGTGTATGCGCGCCAGCCCGGTTCCGTGGCCGCTCCCACTGCCGGTCTGCATTTCACCCCGGAGGTTCTCGACCGCTGCCGCGCGGCCGGGGCCGACATCGCGTACGTAACTCTGCATGTCGGGCTGGGGACGTTTCAGCCTCTGCACGCGGAGCTGGTAGAAGAAGCGAAGCTGCAACCAGAGCGGTTCGTGATTGCGGCGGAGGAGATGGCGAAGATTCGTGCGGTCCAGCGGCGTGTCTGCGCGGGCACGACGAGCGTCCGCGCGCTGGAGAGCGCCTGGCGCGGCGCTCAGGACGAGACTGACATCTTCATCTATCCCGGCTTCGAGTTTCAGGCGGCGGATGCGCTGCTCACGAATTTCCATCTACCGCAGTCGAGCCTGCTGATGCTGGTGTGTGCTTTCGCGGGGACGGAACTGACGCTCGGGGCATACCGGCACGCGGTGGACGCGGGGTATCGGTTTTACTCGTACGGCGACTGCATGCTGATCGTGTGACGTGAGAATTGCAACGGAGGTCTTTGGATGAGCTGTCAGCACCTGCGATTTATGGCGGCTATCGCCCTGCCGGTCCTGCATGCGTGGCCCATCGGGATGAACGCGGAAGCCGTTGCCGCTGAGCGCGACGGAGACCATACAAACAGTGCACCGAAGAGCAAGTCTGCTAAGGTGACCGTTCCGACGTTTTCGGAACCGGACTCCATTTTGCTGTTTTGGGATTGGCGTTCACTGCGCATTGTGGCGCGCGATAACCAAGAAACCCTGACGCCCCCCGATGTCGATCTTGACCCTTCGATTTGTTGGCCAGGATGGTCGGCCGATGGCGATATCGTCGGCTGGGCTTACACCGTACATGACGCGACAGATCCCGCTCACGATGCTGGGCGGCCCAGAAGCCAACGAGGCAAACTGGCGGTATTTTCACGCGCCACCCATACATGGCGTACTTTCCCCATACCGCAAGACTATGCCGGGAACGTCGTGATCTCACGAGATGGGACCAAAGCCGCCCTCTACCTGGAGCATGGCGAAGATATTCAGATTGCGGATTTGGTTCGCGGAACCATGTCCGATTTATTGCCAGGTCCGTACGACAGAGGAATCGACTGGTCCCCTGATGGAGGGCGCATGGTGGTCAGTGGTCGTCAGGGACTCTGCACCATCGACGTTCAGACAAAGGCGGTTCATTGTTTGGGCGACGGCCGCTCACCGTCGTGGTCTCCTACGGGCGAGTGGATTGCATATCTGAATCAGAAGGACAACAATTGCATGCTTGTGCGTCCCGATGGCAGCGGTCAACACGTGGCAAAGCGCATCAGAACGGGACTTACGATCTGGCGCATTAAGGCGCTCGTCTATGACAGGCTCGTCTGGTCCCCGGACGGCAGACAGCTCCTGCTTAATGTTGTTAGCGGCGAGGACACGTTCGATGTCTATCGATTTGACATAGCTACCGGAGGACTGCCTCTGCAAAGACGAAACTCTCTCCTCGTGTTTGGGTGGGCCAGAGAGAAGCCGCGCACCGGGGGCAGCAGGGGCGCGAGGTAGCTCGCTCGAAAAATCATGAAGGCCGCGCTGATCGCCACGAAGCAGTTCGATGCAGGAATTGCCGAGTTGCTCAGTGAGGATGAGCGGGCCGCGCTTGAATTCGCCTGGCCTCGGCCCCGGAGGCGCATCCCGTAATTCCGGGGACCGGCGGGGTGCGTAAGGTGCGCTGGTCGCGTTCAGGAATGGGCAGGCCCGGCGGCATGCAGGAGAACCTGAGCAATGACGAAAAAAAAGCTGTCAGGAAAATCGCCGAGTGGTTCGAAAACACGACCGGCTAAACGAAGTCTGGGCCGGGAGATCGTTGCCGGCAGGAAGGAACTGCAGGCGCACATGCGTGGCCGGGTCAAACTTTCGACGCGCATGATCGATGTTCCCGACGCTGTCAATATTCGCGCGATTCGCGAACGGTCGGGTTTGTCACAATCCGAATTTGCGGGGCGATATGGTTTCAGCCTGCGCACGTTGCAGGAGTGGGAACAGGGCCGGGCGCGTCCCGACAATGCCGTCCGGGCGTATCTGATCGTCATCGACAGAGATCCTGGAGCGGTCGAGAAGGCTCTCGTTCAGGGCGCAGCCTGAAGCTCGTCACGAATTGTCATCCTACAAGAGTACGAAGTCATGCCCGAGGGCCAGCGTCCGCAAGCCGGAGCCGAACTACGCTCTCTTCGTTCGATTTAAAGACGGACTCACGGGGCGTGTGCACCTGCGACCGGAAGAACTGACCGGCGCACTCGCGCCTTTGCGAGATGAACAGTTCTTCGAACGAGTCTTCATCGATTCCTGGGCAGTTGCGTGGCCCGGCGAGATCGATCTCGCGCCAGACGCAGTGTACGCGCAGATCGCCGGCCAAGTTCAGCGGTGAACCACCAGGGATGAGACCCGGGCATGCAGGCTAAAAGCCTGCTCTACTGCCCGGGCATGCTGATTTCGCGCGGGCCGTCGTCCAGCCCTTCGATGCGAATGGTCCGCCGCTGAGGCGGCGCGGGGGCCGATGGCTTGATGGTGATGGCGACAGCGTCACTCGGCGGCTTCATCCTGCGGCGCGCCGCAGCTTCTTTGATACTCCGCTCCAGCTCTTCGGCGCTCAGCCGCAGCGCCACCTGCACGCGCGTCTGGTCGGGCGAAATCTGGATCTTCTTCGCCGCTTCCGTCAGTTGGGCCATCTGCCGCGGATCGGCCCCCTTCTGCTTCTGCTTTTCCACCAGCTTCAGGATTTTATGCAGCTCCCCGGCCAGCTTTACCGCGGTAGCATCCGAATCGGTTTCGAGCGCGATATGCAGATCGAGGCCATCGTGCACGCCGAGAGCAAGCTCCATCCCGCGCAGATCATCCAGAAACGGCAGGTTCGGCATATTCCCTCCGGCCAGCGCCGCCGGCGTGGTGGCGAAGAGCGCCCAGACGTCGTAGTCCTTCCGCAGCTTCGCGGCCCGGTCGAACAAGGCGCCCGCGGGCTGCGCCGGCCACTCGAGGCGCGTCAGGGCTGCGAACAGCGATTCGGAATCGCCCATGAGAATGGTGTGCTCGTCGAGCAGAGTCGCCGCCATATCGCCGTTGCTCGTCTGCCGGTAAATGCGCCGAGCGTTGTACGACTGCACCCGCGCACCCTTCCCTGCGAACAGCTTCTGCACTTCCTCCGCCTGGAACCGGCCCGAGAGGCGAATGAGCACGGGCGGCTGTTTGTCTTCGGGATCGTCGGCCTGCTTGCCGGGCGAGGCCACCAGAATCTCGTCCACGCCGTGCAGGAAAGACGAGAAGCGATCCACCGGCAAATGCTGCTCCGCAAGCTCCTGCTTTAGAGAGCGGGCCAGAGGACTATCGGCAATTCGCCTCCAGTTGACCCCGACGATTGCTTTGGTAGTGGGAAGGGCGAACTGCCAGACATTATCGTCCTGGGCGAGGGCGGCGACGCTGGTAGCCAGCATTATGAGTATGAAACCTAAGCGTTTAGGCACAACAGCTCCTGATTATCTTTCGGCGGAACCCGGCCGCGGCTGCATAGACTGTACCTGCGCCGCGCCGCCATCGCGTCGCAATTAGAAGGGCGCTGATCCGGCTATTTGCGGCTCGGCCGCTTCATCTGCCAAACTCATAGGAAGTTCATGTCTTTGTTACGAAGCACGCCAGGTTGCGTGCTCTCCGCAATGCTGCTGGCAGCTCCAACCGGCGCCGATCTGCGCGCCGGCGGTCCCGCTCAGGCGATGTATTTCGCGCCGCCGAACGCCGTTGCTCCGCCACGCGCCGAGACCCTGTCTTACAGCGTTGAATGGCGCCTCATCTACGCCGGCAATGCGCGGCTCACACTGACCCGGGAAGCCGGCGCCACGGAGGACGCGAAGCTGCACGTTGAATCGGCCGGACTGGTGTCAAAGCTCTTCACCATCGACGACAACTACCGCGCCCATTACACCGGCGACCAGCTCTGCGCGCACACCGTCAGCCTGGACGCAAAGGAGGGCAAGCGCCACAAGAGCACCGAGGTCCGCTACGTGTACGAGCGCGGCAAGGCGGCCTATACTGAGACCGATGTGCTGAAGGGCGCAGTCGTCAAAACGGCCGAGACGGATATCCCCGCCTGTGTCACCGATGTCGTCGGCGGCCTCTATCGCCTTCGGGCAATGAAGATGGAGCCGGGCCAGTCCGTTCAGATTCCCACCAGCAACGGCCTGAAGACCGCCAACGTGAAGATCTCCGCGCTGAATCGCGAAGAGGTGGCGACGAAGCTCGGCAAGTTCAAAACCATCCGCTACGAAGCCGACGTGTTCAATGGCGTGCTGTACCGGCGCTCCGGCAGGCTGTTCGTCTGGATCACCGACGACGATCGCCGTCTCCCCGTGCAGATCCAGTTGCGCATGCAGTTTCTCACCATCGGGACCATCACGCTGCAGTTGGAAAAAGCCGAGCATGGGTAGACTGCTTTGTGGAGCAGGCGTTTTCGCCTGCAGCCTGCTGTTTGCACAAGCGCCCGCGGAGCAGCCGCCCGACCCGCTGCTCCCTCACGACGAAGTGATGCGGCTGGGCACGCGCATCGTGCAGCTTGCGGAGGCGACCACCGTTTCCACGCCCGAGCTGGCGCGCGCCGGTACGGTGCTGCTGGAGAACGCCCGTCTGGCGCTCGCAAACCTGCGCCGTTCGGAGATGGAGCTGGACAACACCTACCGGTTCCTGACCGCGATGCGCGCCTACCTGGCGCTGGCTGACATCGTGGCGAAGCCGTATCCCTTCCCCGATGCGGCCGCGAAGCAGTTCACCGAGCTGCGCGACGACACGGCGCGGCTGGATTCGCACTTCCGCGCACTGCTGGCGGTCCGCGACCGGGCCCGCGATAATCCCGACCCGGACGATCTGGCGCGCTATGGCGACGCCGATACTCGGCTGAATCCGCCCAATCCCGCCCGGCCGCGCGTGGTGTTCATGGGCGACAGCATCACCGACGGCTGGCGGCTCAACGAGTATTTCCCCGACCACGACTTCGTCAACCGCGGCATTTCCGGCCAGATGACCGATCAGATGCTGGGCCGTTTCGAGGCCGATGTGATCGCGCTCCGTCCGGTTGCGGTGATCATCCTCGGCGGCACGAACGACCTGTGGCGAGGGACGTCCGTGGCGGCGATCGCGAATAATATTCGCATGATGTGCACTCTGGCGCAGGCCTACGGAATCAAAGTGCTGCTGTCGTCGGTGCTGCCGGTGAGCGATTATCACAAGAACGTGAACCCGGATTATGAGCGTACCCCGCGGCGGCGGCCCGAGCAGATTCGTGAATTGAACCGCTGGCTTGAATCGTTTTGCGCGCAGCACGGGTATCGTTTTGTTGACTACTACTCGGAGATGGTGGACGCCTCCGGTTTCCTCAAACCGGACCTCTCCGACGACGATCTGCATCCGAACACGAAGGGCTACCGCATCATGGCCCCCGTCGCGCTGACCGCCATCGAAGGCGCCGTCTCAGCAACGCCGCAACAGAAGCCGAAGCGGCGACGTCTATTCTCTAACGAAGAGTAATGCGAAATCTGCGTATCGCCTGGTCCGTTCTGCTGCTCTCCGCGTGCCTGCTGGCGGCGGAATTGCCAATGACCGTGGCGCAACTCACGGATTTCATTCGATCTTCCGTTGTTGAACTGAAGTATCCCGATAAGCAACTGGCCCAGTATCTGAAGAACGTCCGGCTCACCGAACGGATGGACGGGAACACGCTGGAGACGCTCGAGGGACTGGGCGCGGGCCCCAAAACCCGCGAGGCGCTGGAGGCTCTGAAGACTGCGTCCGCGAACCTGCCCGTTGCGCCGCCTGCTCCGGTGAAGGCCGCCGAGCCCGAACTTCCGGTGAAGCCGCCGCCCGATTCCATCGAACAGAAGCGGATCATTGACGCGGTCCGCGATTATTCGCTGAACTATTCCAAACAGCTTCCGAATTTCATCTGCAGCCAGGTGACGCGCCGCGCCTACGACCCCGACGGAACCGGCGATTACTGGCATCAGTTGGACACCATCACCACCAAGCTCACCTATTTCGAGCAGAAGGAAAACTACGAGGTGGTGAACGTCAGCAACCGCGAGAGCTATACGTCGTACTGGAGCCTGGGCGGCACCATCTCCGGCGGTGAGTTCGGCAGCATGCTGCGCGAGATCTTCGAAAGGCAGTCGAATGCCCAGTTCGACTGGGAGCGCTGGGGAAAGCTGCGCGACCACGACGCGTACGTGTTCTCATACTACGTGCCGCAGGAATACTCGCGCTATCACGTCACCTACGACAAGGTCAACGACATCGTGCCCGGCTATCGCGGGCTCATCTACGTGGACATGGAAACCGAGATGGTGCTTCGCGTGACCCTGAAGCCGATTCTGCCGCCGGGCTTCGGCGTGAAGGAAGCGACCATCATCATGGATTACGACTACCAGAAGATTGGCGATCAGGAATTCCTTCTGCCGCTGAAGGCGCTGGTTACGTCGAAGGTCACGGGATCGGACCGGCGGGGGCGCAGCGCGGTGATCGCCACGCGCAACGACGTCGAGTTCCGGCTGTACCACAAGTACGGAACGGAGACGCAAATCCAGTTCGCGCCCGACCCGCTGCCGGAGAGTGTAGCGCCGGAAAAGCCGTAGGCGAACCCGCACGATAATCGCATCCTTGACACCCACACGGCTACTGAGCCGCGACTGTGAAGGAGCGGTACGCTACAGCAGGTCTGCCAGGTAAAGTTCCATTGGTTCGCCCTGGCCCGAAACGACGTAGCGGATTGCTTCCTGGAAGTCCTCATCTTTCCACAGCCATCGCGTGCTTCCATGGCGCGCCCATCGCTTTCGATTCGGCTCATCACACCCAGGACGGTTCAAACCGCGGCTGGCCCAGGATTTGAACCCGTTCATGATCACCTCGGGGCGAACGTCTGCTTCTACCACGGAATGAACGTGGTTTGTCCGCACGTGCGCCGCCCACAAGGTCCAACCACGATGGAGACAAACCTCGCGGAGAGCGCCGAGGACGGTCACCCTGCGGTTGCGGTCGAGTAAATATGGCGCCTGATCCATCTGTTCGCGGTTCACTGCGAGGCGGTCCGGATTGGGTGAAACCGGGCGGCCGCCAAACAGGTTGTGATGTCGGTCCACCGAACCGGACTCGTCGCCGTGCAGGTGTGCCCCATAGCAAGCGAAGGTAATGAAGTACCTCCTTGAGGGCGAGTCGTTACCGCTTCTTCACAGTCGCGGCTCAGTATAGCGTGTTAGGTTAGTAACAGGTGGAGAGCAGGCTGGAACCGGGGGGGCCGGCCATCAGGACGGTCGGACTCTCAAAGCGCTACAAGTCGGGCGACAACGAGGTGGTGGTTTTCTCGAACCTGAACCTCGAAGTAGCTGTCGGAGAGAGACTTGCCCTCACGGGCGAATCGGGCGCCGGCAAGAGCACACTCCTGTACCTTCTGGGTGGGCTCGACAGGCCTTCGGCCGGGGCGATATACTTCGGAGATACAGAGATAACCGCGTTTTCCGATCCGGAGCAGCTCGCTTGCTTCCGGAATCGAACCATTGGCTTTGTCTGGCAGAATCACTCTTTGTTGCCGGAATTCTCGGCGACAGAGAACGTCATGATGCCACTCATGATCCGGGGCGTACCGAGCGCCCAGGCAGCAGCGAGGGCGCTTGCGATGTTGGATGAAGTTCAGTTACGCCATCGCGCCGGACATCGCGCCGGAGAGCTGTCCGGCGGGGAACAGCAGCGAGTGGCGCTCGCCCGCGCGTTGGTTGCCGAGCCGTCCGTCCTGCTCGCCGACGAGCCGACGGGCAATCTCGATTTCCGGACGGGCGATATGATCGTTTCCCTGCTCGCCGAACTTCACCAAACGCACCGGCTCACGTCTATCTATGTAACGCACAACCAGGCGTTCGCGGTGCGGTGCGATCGCATTCTGAACCTCGAGCGCGGCGTGCTGGCCGCGGCGGCGACGGACGGAACTTCAACCGAGACAGCAGCATCCAATAGTTACGGCAGGAATTATGTTTGAACGCTATACCGAGAAGGCGCGCAGAGTGATCTTTTTCGCACGGTACGAGGCCAGCCAGTTCGGCAGCCCGTACATCGAAACGGAGCACCTCCTGCTCGGGCTGCTTCGCGAGGACAAGGCGCTGGCCAACCGGTTCCTGCGTTCTCACGCGGCCATCGAGTCCATTCGCAAGCAGATTGAGGCGCACACCACCATTCGCGAGAAGGTCTCCACTTCGGTGGACCTCCCGCTGAGCCATGAGTGCAAGCGCGTGCTGGCGTACGGGGCCGAGGAAGCCGAGCGGCTGAATCACAAGCACATCGGTACCGAGCACCTGTTGCTGGGCTTGTTGCGCGAAGAGAAGTGTTTCGCCGCGGAGATCCTGCATGAGCGGGGGCTGCGGCTGTCGCAGGTACGCGAAGAAATCCAGCGCTCCTCGTCCGAGAAGATCGCTTCGAACCGTCCCAAGGAAAGTTCCCTGCTGGCCGAGTTCAGCCGCGACCTCACCCAGGCCGCGATGGACGGCTCGCTTGACCCGCTCATCGGCCGCGATTACGAACTGGAGCGCGTGGTCCAGATCCTCTGCCGCCGCACCAAGAACAATCCCGTGCTCATCGGCGAGCCCGGCGTCGGCAAGACGGCCATCGTGGAGGGCCTCGCCCAGCGCATCGCCGACGGCGACGTTCCGTCGTTCCTTGCCGACAAGCGCATCCTGGCGCTCGATCTTTCACTCATCGTTGCCGGTACCAAGTACCGCGGCCAGTTCGAAGAGCGGCTGAAGACTATCATGAAGGAGCTGATGGAGAACCAGAACGCCATCATCTTCATCGATGAGCTCCACACCCTGGTGGGCGCCGGTTCGGCTGAAGGCTCGCTCGATGCCGCCAACATCCTGAAGCCGGCGCTCTCACGCGGCGAGATCCAGTGCATCGGCGCAACCACGCCGGGAGAATATCGCAAATCCATCGAAAAGGACCGGTCGCTCGAGCGCCGCTTCCAGGCGGTGAAGGTTCCGCCTCCGTCCGAATCCGATGCCATCCGCATCCTGTTCGGGATCAAGGAGCGGTATGAGAAATTCCACGCTGTCGCCTATACCGACGAAGCCGTGGAATCGGCCGTCCACACCTCCACGCGGTTCATTCCCGATCGCTTCCTGCCCGACAAGGCCATCGATCTGATCGACGAGGCCGGCGCGCGCGTGAAGCTGCGGCAGACCACGCTGCCCACCGAAGTGGCCGACATTCAGAAGCGCATCAAGTTTATCGTGCACCGGATGGAGAACGCCATCGCGAACCACGAGTTCGAGAAGGCGCGGTTCTATTCGGACGAAGAGCGCAAGGAGCGCGAGAACCTGCGGCTGCTGCGCGAGAAGTACAACCTGGACGACACGTCAACGGGCGTGGTCACCAAGGACGACATCGAGGACGTGGTGGCGCGCTGGACCGGCGTCCCCATGACCGCCATCAAGGAAGAGGAAGTCACCAAGCTCCTGCGCATCGAGGAAGAACTGCACCGGCGCGTGATCAGCCAGGACAAGGCCATCGGCGCTCTCTCGCGGGCCATCCGCCGCTCGCGCGCTGGCCTCAAATCGCCCAAGCGTCCGGCCGGTTCGTTCCTGTTCCTCGGCCCCACGGGCGTCGGCAAAACCGAGGTGGCGCGGGCGCTGGCCGAGTTCCTGTTCGGCAGCGAGAAATCGCTCATCCGCTTCGATATGTCCGAGTTCATGGAAAAGCACTCGGTCTCGAAGCTGATCGGTTCGCCTCCCGGCTACGTCGGCTATGAGGAGGGCGGGCAGCTTACCGAGCGCGTGAAGCGGCAGCCGTATTCGATCATCCTGTTGGATGAAATCGAGAAGGCCCACCCGGACATCTACAACATCCTGCTGCAGGTGTTTGAAGACGGCCAGTTGACCGACGGGCTCGGCAACACGGTGGACTTCAAGAACACCATCATCATCATGACCTCGAACCTCGGGGCGCGGTTCCTCGACAAGAAGGGGCAGATCGGGTTCTCGGCGCCGTCGAACACGGGCGTGCCGCCGAAGATCGAGGACATGGTGATGGGCGAGGTAAAGCGGGCGTTCAATCCCGAATTCCTCAACCGTCTGGACGAGGTGATCCTGTTCACTTCGCTCACCGACGACGACCTGCTCAAGATCATTCACCTGATGGTGGACCAGATCAACATCAACCTGGTGGCCAAGCAGATCAAGATCCGGGTGAACGAGGATGCGGCGCGCTACATTCTCGAGAAGACCCTGACGGATCGCAGCTACGGCGCCCGGCCCCTGCGGCGCGCGCTGCAGAAGTACATCGAGGATCCGCTCTCCGAGGCGGTGATTCAGGGCTCGCTGCCGCGGCCTTCCGAGCTGGAAGTCTACCTGAGCGATGCGGGCATCTACTGCCGTCCGGTGCAACTGGAAGCGCAGCCGGTGGGCGCCGGCGGGGAGACCGAAGAAGCTCCCGCCCCGGCCCCGGGCACGGCGCTGTATCTGTTCTGAGAATATGGCCGCCGCTCCTGAACCACTCCTGATGACAGTCGAGCAATACCGGCAATTGCCGGATCGCGAGGACGTCGTCCAGGAACTTCACTGGGGGAGAGTGGTTATCCTGTCGAACCCAAGATGGCAGCACAGCATGTTGCAGAGTCGGCTCGCCGAGTTGTTACGACCGCTGGCTCGAAGGGTGGGAAGAGTTGAAGTAGAGCTCCCGTTCCGAGCTGTCCCGGAATACGATGTGCGCAGGTCTGACGTCGCGTTTGTGTCGCAGCAGCGCTGCAACTCGACGCCGGGCGATGACAACCTGCGCGGCTCACCCGAGTTGGTAATTGAGGTCCTGTCGCCTTCGAACACTCGCCGTGAAATTCAGGAGAAAGCGGCTCTCTGCCTGTCCACAGGGGCACAGGAGTTCTGGGTGGTTGACCAGAAGCGCGGGGCGGTGACGGTGATGCGCACGGGCGCGGAACCCGTCATCTACCGGACAGGCGACATCATTCCTCTTCCGCTTTTCGGAGCCAGCCTGGCGGTCGATGAAATCTTCGCCTGAAAATTACTCCGGCCGCGACGTGATCCGCACTACCAGCTTCCGCAGATCGTCGTCGCTCGCGTGCTGATACCGGCTGTCAAGCTGCAAACCCGCCGCCGCGCCGGCCAATGGTTGTCCGCCCACGCATCCCATTCGCGCTAAGAGTAGCGCAGGACATTTGTGGGCAGAATGCGCTCGTCGTCGTGCGCGACGTGGTCGGAATACAGGTCGATGAAGCGCGACGGGAGATCGGCGCTCGAGGATGCGTCCAAATCGCAGACCACTGGTGCGCGGTCGGCAAGCAGCATGCCGACAGCGCATCACCAGCTCGGGCCGGAGCCCTGGCTCGAGACTGCCGGGCAGCTACTCTCCGGGCTCGTCCGGCTCGTCCTCGAGCGCGTCGAGCTGCGCGCCTTCCGCGGCATAGCGTTTCAGCACCCGAATGGATGCGGCGCCGGAGAACCCCGCATAGCGCAACTTCCGGTAAGCGCCGGCAAGCTGATTGCGATCGCTGAGCAACACGCCCAGATCCTTGCCGCGATATTTCCGCCTCAGAAATATTTCGATGAGGCTGGTCTCGTCTTTATCGCCGTACGCCCGCTTCACGGCACCCTCGGCAATTGCTGGAGCTACACGGTGCTGGCGCAGATCGCGCAGCACGCGCGCGCTGCCAAGGCCTTCGTTCTCGACGCGGGCGGTGGCGAAGTTTTCGGCGAATTTCCGGTCGTTCAGGTAGCCGATTTCGCGAAGCCTGCCCATGACCACATCGACGTCGCCGGCATGCGCGGCGCGGCGGTGCAGTTTTTCGCGGATCTCGCCCGCCGATTGCGCGCGGCCTGCGAGCAGGCGCGCGGCATAATCCATCAACCCACGTTCATCCAGCAACCGGGGTTTGCGCGGAGTCACCGGTTGCATTATCTCATTCGCTCAAGCTAGAAATCGGTCCAGGGGTTGTACGGCGCGGTCACGAACGTTGGCGCAACCGGCGGCGGATCGAAGAAATGGAACTCGCGCCCCGCGTCATTCGGATCGAACGGTACGAATCCCACTCCAGGCGATCCGTGCAACAGCATGTAGTTGTCAAACGGAAAGAACGGCAGCAGAAACTCAGGATCCCCGATGACGCTGCCCGTATCCTCGTTAAGAGGCGGCTTCTGCCACTGCGTCGAGAAACGATAGAACTGCCAGAGTCCCGTGTCGGTGGCCGCATCGTTAGCGCAGGGCGGATTGTGTGCGTCTGGTTTGGGCGTCACCTGCTGATGAAACGCGTGGCCGTCATGTGCAAATGTACCGTCCGTTCGCCAGTACAGGTTGCTGCTGAATGCCTCGAAATCCGGAAACGCCAAACCATTGGTATACGTGCATTCCCCTTGCACGTAGAACGCCTGGCCCGCCGACGCGCCGTTCCGGTCGAAATACATAAGATTGTTGGAAAGAACAAAAGCCAGGTTGGGGACGGTCTCGCCGTCGGCATAAGGGAAATTGACGCCGATCATCGCAGTGCGGGCAAAGGCGAGAATGTTATTTTTGACGATGATCGGGTGCGTTGTGTTGCGGTCGCCATTGCTGAGCTGAGCCGGTCCATGAGGCGAGTAGACTGCGGTGTCGGAGACTCGATACACCAGATTGTTCTCGACATCCACGGCGCCCGTCGAGTTATCGAGATAGATTCCGTCGCCCCCGTACCCGTCGGCATCGAGCTGAGCGGACGAGTCACTCACGTCGTGTATCCGGTTATTCCAGATTCTGTTGCCGGGGGCAGTGCCCTTCGAATTGCCGCTCTCGATTCGTATCGCTCCGCCGTCACTCATAATGCCCTGCAACAAGTCGTGCACATGATTGAACGAGATGGTGTTGTCAGCGTTGCCGGGAGGGTCTGGCGCAACGTTGGTCTGCGTTGAAATCGATATCGCGCAGTGATAGCCGTCATAGACATCGTTGTGGAGGTAGGAATTATCGTGGCCCAGGCCCTGGCCGATGCCGAAGGACGCGGGAATGATTCTGCCATAACCCTCGACAACGTTATTCGTTACTGCCGTCCATTGAGGAATGTTGCCATCTGTCTCGTCCGGAACCCACGGAAGGCCAATGCGCATGCCCAGGGCGCCGACGTCGTAGAAGGCGCTGTTGGTTACCGAGTTGTGTGTGGTGACGACATCGGTTCCAACGTAACTACACCATGCGGGTGGACTGTTGAGCGGCGGCGGAGTCTGCGTCGGATTCGCCGGCAGGCACGAAAGGATCTCCAGCCCGGCGCCCGACGCGTGTCTGATTACTCCGGAATCGAAGGTGACGTACTGTGAGTTCTGAATCGAGATGACCGGCGGAATGTCAACTTCCAGCTCTCTTGACGGATGTCCGCCAAAAGCCAACGTGGAATTGTCGTACTCAAATGCCAGACCGCGGAAGGTGACGTACGACAGGTTCGATGTCCTGAGTAAAGGCGGCGCAGTTTGAGGGATAGTCACGGTATCGATGTTGGGATTCTCGCCTCTCCCGGCGAGATAGTACAAGACCAGTGAATTGGGAACTGAACGGTCGAGGAACCATTGTCCCGGCTCGGTCAATGCGTCTTCAACGTTCTCAACGAGGTATCGCCGGCCTGCCTGGAACCCATCCTCCGTGTAGTTCGACTGGGGTTCGGTAGTCGGGCCCGTCAGATACACGATTTCATTCGTCGTGTCGATGCAGCTGATCCTGAGCTTCGACGTGCTGAACTGCTCGAAGTCGAGCACTTCGACGTCTCCCGCCAGCGCCGGATTGCCTGGGTTCTGGCCGCAGTTGTTGCCAGCCACAGGAGCCAGATTCTTCGAGATTTGAGCGATAGGATCGCCCGAAATGTACCGGAACCGGTCGAAGCATTCGAAGTGATTGGCATCGATCCGGACGGCGCAGTTCTGCACATTCTGCGGCAGGCTCGCCTCGTTCGCGTCGAGGATTACCGGTTTCGCAAAATGATAATACTCGCCCAGATACCCGCCCAGACGCGGACGGAGCCGCCGGTCGCCGTTGTAGAAGAGGTTCTCGAAGTACTGCGTGGAAGCGGGCAGAGCGGCCTTCCACTCGTTGCCTCCAATGTTCACCCAGTTCAGGACACGCGCACCCCCCGTGAAAACAGGCCATTCGCCCGGGTAGCTCTGGTACACAATGCTGGTGTTCGGCGTACCGGAGTCGGCCAGCGTGAAATCGACTGTGGAAGCGAGGTAGTACGTGCCCTCTCGAAACAGCACCCTCACTTCGCTGATTCCCGTTTTGTCGATGGCCCGGACTGCTCGCCGTGCGCCGTCCAATGTCGCAAGCGGGCCGTCAGTTCGGTGGGGATTCGAATGGGACAAGCGACCCGTCCATGCATCGTTGCCTCTCGTCGCCGAAACATACAAAATGACTGAATCTGCGGGTGGAATATCCGTGGGCAGGGTCTGCGCCCGGATTGTTACGAACGAAACGAACAGTGCAGCACTTAGCAGCTTCATTGAATGCATCACAGCCGCACAAGTCCATGCGGCCGTCCTCCTCTGCTATAGAGCGCGAGAACGTCCCGCGAAACCCCTCATCATCCGGCAAAGTATTCCGAGGGGGCCAGTTTCGGGACCGCTCCGTTGAAGACGCTGTGGGGCGGCCCCCCGGTCCGCGCCGGACGCCCTCGTCCGGCTGGCCGGTGCAACGAAGAGGCCGACCGGGGGGTCGGCCGCGGACGAGGGCGTCCGCCCCACAATGTCTTCATCGCCCTGGGCTGGCCGCAGGCCCATGGGGGCGGTTGGCATGGCCAATTTCCCGCTGAATGTACGGAATCCAGTAAGCCGATTTTGGCGATCGCCGGGCCGCCGCGAGCGCCCTCGCCAAGGCTTCGCCGGCTGCGTTGAAGTCCTTCGCGGCAAGGAGCGCTTCTCCGAGTTCCCGCTCTATGTGGGCGTACAGTCCCTGTGCTTCCAGTGGATCGTCACCCGCATCCCGGAGCAGCGGACGAAGCAGAGACTCCGCCGTACGCAGATGGGCGATCGCTTCTCCAAAACTGCCCGCCGTGTTCTCCGCCGCGCCAAGGTGCAAGTACGCATCCACCAGATCCTGTTGTGCCTCGACGCTGTCCGGCTCCGCCTTCGATACGGGCGCCATTAGTGTCAGTGCCTGCCCGGCAGCCTCAACAGCGGCCGGTCCTTCACCGGCGCGGTGGAGCGCCCAGCTCAGCTCGCCGAGCCCGTCAGCGCAGTTTCTTTGTGTCTGCGGCGTCCCGTCCTTCCGGAAGCCGCTGCACACAGATTCGGCAGCGCGCCGATGGGCGGCAACGCTGTCCCGGAAGTACTGCATATCGCCAGTGGCATTGCCGAGCGCTTCCAGTACGAACCCGAGGTGCTGGCTGGAGGGCCCCACCAGATTGGGCATGCCCGGATGAGCCGCCTGTAGCTGCTCGGCAATGTGAACCGTGTTCTCGAGTTCAGCCTGCGCCCGCCGAAGCTGCGGAAGGTCACCGGGAGTGCGCTCGACGGATTTCAGCATGGTATAGCCGAGTGCGTCGCTTGTCTCCGCATAGACCGCCGCCGCTGGTCTGCCGTCCACCAGAGAATTCGCGGGTGCGCTGTGCCAGACGCGTTTCGCCGGATCGAGGGCGGAGCGGAGCAGGGTCACGGCCTCGGAATACCGGCCGGCGCGGGCTTCGATCTGCGCCATTGTCCGGCGCGCTCGGACCAGAACCGCCAGCATTTCCCAATCGGCAGGCCCGGCCCGGGTCGCGAGCGCATCAGCTTTTCGATAGCTCTCAATTGCTCCTGCTGCGTCGCCCACGCTGACTGTGAATGGCTTCCCCTGAATATCGCCGAGCTGCAGATATGAGGCTGCCAGCATGCGCCTCAGATCGGGGTCGTTGGGCGCCTCAGGCAGCAACTGATCCAGATTTCTTCTGGCCCGGTCGACAATCAGCAGGCGCGCCTTCATCGACCCAGGCAGCTTGCCAACTTCATTCAGGATCTCGCTCAACAGCGACTGACTCAGATTGCGCACCTGCACCATGCGGCGTTGCTCACGCCGGTATTCTCGCAATGCAACGAGCATGAAGAAACCCAGCACGGCCAGCAGCAGAACTCCGCCGGCAAGGCGCCAGCGATGGCGCTGTACATAGCGCGCACCGCGATACAGCAGCGTCTGCTCGCGTGCGAGTACCGGTTGACCCGCGAGCCATCGCCGGAGGTCGCCGGATAACTGCTCTACAGACGTATAGCGGCGCCGTGGATCGGCATCGATGGCCTTCAAAAGCACGGCGCTGAGATCGCCGCCGAGAATCGCCGCGAGTTTCGCCCTGGAAACCGAACGCCGCCGGGCCGCCTCATCGGTGATAAGCGACCTCGGCATCCCAGGCTCGACATGGCGCACGGCCCGCTCCAGTCCGGCAAGTGGCGAGTTGGGGTCGCCAAAGGGCCATGCGCCGGCCAATAACTCATAGAGCATCACGCCCAGCGAGTAAACATCCATGGACGTCGAAACCGGCTCGCCGCGCAATTGTTCGGGGCTCGCGTAGCGCAGCGTCATCGGATGGAAGCGCGTGGTGGGGTGATCGTTCGCGCTGTTCAGGAGCAGCCTGGAGGCGCCGAAATCCAGGAGCCGGGGCGTCCCCTCACTGGTTACCAGCAGGTTGGCGGGCTTGAGATCCCTGTGTACCACAAGGTTCCGATGCGCATACTCGACCGTCGAACAGACCTGCAGAAAAAGCCTGATGCGATCCGGAATGGCGAGGAGCCGCTCGTCGCAATACCGATCGATCGGTTTCCCGGCAACGTACTCCATCGCCAGGTAAGGATCGCCCGCGCTGCTGACGCCCCCGCCCAAAAGCCGTGGAATATTCGGATGGTTCAGCCCGGCGAGAATCCGGCGCTCCACACGAAAGCGCTCAGTGAAGAATTGCGTGCGCAGATGCGGACTCACCAGTTTGAGAGCCACCTGCTGTTCGAATTCGCCGTCCGCACGGTGCGCCAGATAGACGGCGCCCATCCCGCCCTGACCGATCTCCTCGTCGAGCCGGTACCCGTCGATGATTTCTCCCAGACGTCCGGGCTTCTTCTCCTGAGCCGCCCCAGACTGAAAGCGCTTCTCTTCGTCGAAAGCAACGAGCAAATCCTGCACTCCGGCGAGAATGAGATCGTCCCCCGCGCACTCGCTGTCGAGACGCGCGGTCCGCTCCGATTCAGGCGCCTCGAGGAGAGCGTGAAAAATGGACTCCACGCGCCGCCAGCGCTCAGGCGACAACACCTCCCGCTCTGAGGCAGCCTCGTTCAACGCGACTCCGGAAGGGGGCGCGTGGCGGCGGCGCGCTTCAAAACCAGTCTCGAGTACAGCCAGGTCCGCACGGTGGTGAGATCGCGCTCCGCGGTGGCGAGCGAAACCTCCAGAAAATCCGCGCACTCCGGAACCGTGCAGCCAAGGAAATAGCGCAGTTCGACAAGGCGCACTTTACGTGGGTCCATCGACTCCAGATCGTCGAGTGCGCGGTTCAGGTCCACCACGTCATCGCTGTTCAGGTCGATCCAGGGAATATCGTCGCTTAACGGCAATTGCTCCTGACCATCTCCGCGCTTGTGAGTGTGCAGACTCCGGGCATGGTCCAGCAGAATCCGCCGCATGACGGTCGCGGCGAACGCATAAAAACGGGCGCGATTCTCCCAGTCGCCCTGGCGCTGCTGGAGCAGCCTGATGTACAGCTCATGAACGAGAGCGGTCGGTTGAAGAGTGTGACCAGCGGACTCGCGCCGTAAGTACGCAGCGGCAACCTCGTGCAAGTGGGGGTAGACGTGATCCATCAACTGATCGCGCGCCTGTCGATCCCCTTCCTTCCACCTGCGGAGCAAAATCGTGATATCGCCGGGACTCTCCATTGCGGGTGAGGACGCCATTAAATGGGCACGAATCAGCATAGCAGAGCTCGCCTGGTTCACAACCGCGGGACGGTCGGACGGCGATTCCGATGCGGTCTGTTAGTTGCACGTCGAGTCCGCTGAAAGCGCGCGCCGCCCGCGCCACTGCTATTCTGTAGGGTGCCGGGCAGGCGCCGTACTGCTCTGATACGCTGAATCGGAGATGAGAATGCAAGAATCCAACAACAACCTCCCCTACTTCTTCCTCGGTCTGGGTCTGGGAGTCGCCGTCGGTTTGCTGTTCGCGCCGAAGAGCGGCCCGGAGACGCGCGAACTGCTGCTGAACAAGGCCGACGAAGGCAAAGAGTTCCTGAAGCGCCAGGGCGTGCAACTGAAGTCCACCGCGGGCGATGCCATCGAGCGCAGCAAGAGCGCTCTGGCCCGGCAGCGAGACCAGCTCAGCGCCGCGATGGAAGCCGGCAAGCAAGCTTATCGCGACGTAGTGGAAAACACCAGCCCCGGCGAGGGCGACGGAAATCCCCAGCAGGCCTGATACACGCGTAGTCCCATGGACCAGAATCTGCTCCTCGTTCAGACGATCTTCGTGATCATCGCGGCCATAGCGCTGCTGCTGCAGTTCGGAATCCTGTTCGGCATGTACAAGGCTGTGCGCGCGATGCAGGAGCGAGTGAACAGCTCGCTGCCGGCAGTGGATCAGCTCGTCCAGAAGGTCCGGACAGAGACGCTGCCAAAGGTCACCGCGGTAGCCGAGGCGGTGCAGTCGACGATCCCGCGCATCGATGCGCTGGTGGAGAGCGCGAAGGCCACGGTGGACGAGAGCCGCAGGCATATCGCCGAGGTGACCGGCAAGGCTTCCGAGATTCTGGATGCGACGAAGGTTCAGCTTGGCAAAGTGGACGTGGTGGTCACCGACGCAACCGAGCGGGCGCGGGCCCAGATGGACCGCGTGGAGATGGTGATCGACGACACCATGGGCAAGGCGCAGCAGACGGTAAACGCGGTATCGCGCGGCATCCTCTGGCCGGTGAAGGAAATCCGCGGCGTGGTTGCGGGCGTCCAGGCCGCACTCAGCCAGCTCGTGCGCGGCGGCCGGCCCAGCGTCGATCGCGCCACCAGCGACGAAGAGATGTTCATCTGAACAGGCGTCAGGAGGCGGCCAGCACCTTCGAAACTGCCCGCACGATCTTCTTCCACGGCACGCGCTCGGGATCGCCGATCGCAACCCACTCGCCCTGCCGCCAGCTGGAATAATACCAGCGGGCCAGCAACGCCGCGTGCTCCTGGCGTTCCTGAACGGAGATGCGAGGCGTCTCCAGCGGCTCCAGAATCTCACGCAGACGATGGTCGAGCGAGCCGCTCACGTGCTCCACGGCGAACTCCACCGGACCGCCCCACACCCCACCCTGCACCACGTGCAGATGAACGGTCTCCGGGCTCGGCCCCAGCGTAACGACCACGCCGAACAGCCGGTCGATGTCGCGCACCAGCGGCTCGCGGAGGCTCAGGACGGAGCGGATTCGTTCACAGCGCTTGTGCTGGCGCGCCGCTTCCTCGAAGTTCTGCTCTTCGCTGAAACGGTCGCGCGCGGCAGAGGCGGACGAGAGCAGCGAAGCGCCGTCGGTGGTCAGAAACTCAAGCACGCGCTGCACCTCACTGCGATACTCGGCGGCGCTCACCACTTCCTGGCACGGCCGGAGGCACAGGTTCATCTCGCCATAAATGCAGCCGGGATGCGCCGGCGACGGTTCCAGGTCTTCCTGGCAGCGGCGGATCTGAAACAGCTCGAGAAACTGGCTCTGGAAATTCTCGGCGTCCGCGCGCGTGCGGAAAGGGCCGTAATGCAGCGCTTTCGATCCGCTCAGCCGCGTGCTCACCTGGGTGCGCGGAAAAGGATTCTCCAGCATCACCCTGATCCAGGCCGGCATGCGCAGGCGGATCAGCTTCAGGTAGGAATCGGGAAACAGCCGCCTCGAAACGCGGTAGTGGAGCAGCATTCCTTCCAGCGGAGATGCCACGGGCCAGTATTCGATTCGGGTTAGAACATCCGCCAGGCCCAGCAGTTTTACCACCCGTCGAACTCTGCGGCCAAGCAGCGCCGTACGCGCAACGTAGCGCGAATGCTCTCCCGCCCAGAGCGCAAACACAGCCGGGGCCTCCGGCAGCGAATCGACAGATCCGGCGTCGGTCACTACAATGGGCGGCGTTTCGGGGGTGGCGATCATCTATTGCAGCGGCAAATTGAGCGTGCGAAAATCGCCCTCGTTTACCGTGACTTCGGCCTCGGCGCGGCGGCCGCTTCTGGCGACGACGATGTGATACTCGCCCGGAGGCAGGCTTAACACGGCCGGAGTGGGGCGCGTCTGCTCCAGCCCGTTCACTGAGATCGAGGCGCCGGGCGGGCTCGAGATCACGCTCACCTTGCCCGTGGGCTTTTCCAGACCGATGAAGATATCCGTGTCCGAGGGCGTATTGAAAATGCGCAGTCCCGTGCGGTACCCGGCGGCCTCGGCGCGCAGAGTGTGGCGGCCCGGCGGCAAAGGCTGCATGCAGGGCGATGTGCACGCCAGCGCCGGATTCCCGTCGATCACCACGTTCGCTCCGGGCGGCTCGGTCACAATCTGCACCGTAGCGGAACCGCTTCGGGTCACGGCTGATCGAGCCGGAACGGTCTGTGCGGGAGGCGGGGGCGCAATGTCCTGCGGCGAAGGATTGGACGCCATGGCCACGGATGTGTGCGCCGGGTTCGCCGATGTCTGCACAGCGTCCTGGGCAGGCGCGCCGGCGCGACCTCCCGCGGGACTCGGCTTCGGAATCTGAGTTCGCGGAAGCGCGGGGCCGGCGGCGGCCAGCGGCGTTGCAATTGGGGCCACGGTGGCCGCGACCGGCGCATTCATCAGGAACCGCTGCGCCGAAATGATGGCCAGCCCGACGATGCCTATCCCGACAAGAGCCCAGACGAGACCGCGAATGAGCGGATTCCCTCGCCGCTGCCTGGCAGCGGAAACCTGGACAGTTGGCGAGCCCACCGCAGCCGGCGCCACTGCCGCCGCGATCACGGTGGGCATGGACTGCGCGGCTCCCCGCGTCATCGGCATCCAGCCCGGCGATGTCCCACAAGCCCGGATCAGCGCGTCGACGAACTGCGTGCATTCCTCATAGCGCTGTGCGGGATCTTTCGAAAGGGCCTTCCGCAGCACGGCCTCAACCTGCGGACCGGCCGTCAGGTTCACCCGATCCAGCGGAGGCGGGTTTTCGCGAACAATCTTGTACAGCAGCGTGGGAAGGTAATCGGAAGCGAATGGCCGCTCGCCCGCGAAGATCTCCCAGGCAACTACAGCGAGCGAAAACTGATCGGCGCGGCCGTCCACGTTCTGCCCTTCCACCTGTTCCGGCGACATGTAGTTGGGCGTGCCCATCATCGTTCCTGCGTGGGTCATCTGATGCGATACGATCCGGGCCACGCCGAAGTCGGTCACCTTCGCCATGCCTCCGTCGTGCACCATGATGTTGGCGGGTTTGATATCGCGGTGAACGATGCCCTTGCGGTGCGCATAATCGAGAGCGCCCGCGGTCTGACGGAGCAGGCTCAGCAGCGTCTCTTTCGGGGGTGTTTCCGCGGCTTCCAGGAGCTTGTCGAAGGTCGGCCCGTTCACGCACTCCATGAAGATGTAGGCGAGGCCGTTCTCTTCGGAGAAATCGTAGATAGTGACGATGTTCGGGTGCGAGAGGATGCCCGCCGATTGCGCCTCGCGGAACAGACGGTCGCGCAGACGCTGGCGCTCCGAGTCGTCCGTGAGATCGGACAGGCGAATCGACTTGATGGCCACCACCCGGCCGATGGCGGTGTCTTTGGCTTTGTACACTACGCCCATCGCGCCGCGGCCCAGCTCGCTGACGATCTGGTAGCGTCCGATGTGATCGCCTTCCGTCACCTTATTCAGCGTAACGCGAGGCGGCGCGAAGATTCAGTGAACAGCGGGCCACGCGATTGTGGCGCACGCTTCAAACGATGCTGAAAAAGTAAGTTCACAGGCCGAAGGCCTGTTCCACAATGGCCGTAAACCATTGAACTGGTGTTGTGGAACAGGCGTTTTCGCCTGTCCTGGGCAGCGTGCAGCTGTGGGCTTCAGCCCACGGTCCGAGCAGCACGCTGAAGCGTGCGCCACAAACACCTCAGGAGGCGTGGCAGAGAGGTTAGCACGTGCTTTACCATCGCCGAGATATCCTCCTCGTTGTCCTCAAACCAGGATTGAATCGTGAGGTCGATCATCGACAGGGTCAGGCTCGCCAGTACCCTCGGCTTCTCTCGCCGCTGGATACTTCGGTGCGCGGCCGCAGTCGATGACGTCCGTCAGAGCTGTCCCGCAGGTCTCGATTCCCTGCGCCATCAGGTCGTTCCGAGTCGGGCACGGTCAACATCACCGGCGTCCCGCGCGGTCCGGGGGACCGCCCCACCAAGCCGCTGCGAGCGCGGTTCGGGCGGTATCGTGGAAAGGTCTATGCTGGGTCGCCGCCGCTTCCTGCTCACCGCCTCCACTGCAACCGCCCTGGCTGGGGCTGGGCAAACCGCCATCGCCGCGCTCCGCGACCGCCGCTCCGAAGCTCAGCCCATCTCCGCGGCCGAGCGCGAAGACCGCCTCGAACGCGCGCGCAGTCTCATGCGGGCAAGCCGCACCGATGCCATCGTCATGGCCGGCGGGACCTCACTCAACTACTTCACGGGCATTCGCTGGGGAAACAGCGAGCGCCTCTTCGCCTTCATCCTGCCGCAAAAGGGCAACCCTTTTTACGTCTGCCCGGCGTTCGAAGAGGATCGCGTCCGCGAACTGATGGCGAAGGCGCCTCGGGAAGCCGGGCTTCTCACCTGGCAGGAAGACGGCGATCCCTATGCGCTGCTGGCTCATGGTCTTCGCGAAGCGGGCATCTCAACAGGCACGGTCGGAATTGAGGAGCGGGTCCCCTTCGTATTCTCGGAAGGGATCCGCCAAGCGGTGCACGGCATCGAGATCGTCAGCGCTACTCCCGTCACCGCGGGGTGCCGCAGCATCAAGAGCCCCGCCGAGCTCAGGCTGATGCAGCTCGCGAACGATGTCACCCTGCAGGTTTACGAGGCTGCCTGGAAGTCGCTCAAGCCGGGCATGACCAATCGCGACTTCAGTGGCCTCATCGCCGCTGCCTACCGCCAGTCAGGCTTCCCGGGCGAGGCCAGTTGCCAGGTGGACGCCTGGTCCGCTCTGCCCCACGGCTCAGTCGAGCCGCAGATCATCCGGGAAGGCAGTATCGTTCTGATTGACGACGGCTGCACGGTGGAAGGCTATCAATCGGACATCACCCGCACGTTCGTCGCGGGCAAGCCGACTGACCGAATGAAACGCATCTTCGACATCGTGCGCAGAGCACAGGCGGCTGCGCTCCACGCCGCAAAGCCGGGCGCCGCCTGTGAGGCCGTGGACGCTGCCGCACGCAGGGTGATCGACGACGCGGGGTTCGGACCAGGCTATACGCACTTCACCCATCGCGTAGGTCACGGCATCGGCATGGACGGGCATGAATGGCCTTATCTGGTGAAGGGCAACCGCCAGCCGCTCGAGGCCGGCATGACCACCTCCGACGAGCCCGGTATCTACCTGCGCGACGAATTCGGCATTCGTCTCGAGGACGATATGTACATCACTCCGGAGGGAGCGAAATGGTTTACGCCGCAGAGCCAGTCTCTGGAACATCCGTTTGGGTAAGCATTTTATGATGCACCCCTCTTCCGCAGAGGCAGCGTGATCCTGGATATTTGAGAGATGTCGGAGACTGCACCGCTTAACGGTCAGGAGCAATTCTGATAGGATTCAGCCATCACGCGATCCTACAAAATGCACGGCGTGCGGCTGACATCGTAAGACGCAGTTTCTGACGATCGAGGAGGGCAACGGAATGCTGAAGGGTTTCAGGCAGTTCGTTTTACGCGGAAACGTTCTGGATTTGGCGGTAGCCGTGGTCATCGGCGGGGCGTTTGGCGCCGTCGTTACCGCACTGGTGAAGGACCTGATTACGCCGCTGATAGCGGCTATTGCAGGCAAGCCGGATTTTTCGGCGATCCAGTTCACGATCAATGGAAGTAAGTTTCTGATCGGCGATTTCATTAACGCGATTGTCTCGTTCCTGCTGATTGCAGCCGCAGTGTATTTCTTCGTGGTCGCGCCGGTAAATGCGCTCATGGCCCGTATGCGGCGGGGAGAAGCGCCCCCGGATCCGACCACCAAAGAGTGCCCGGAGTGCCTCAGCACAATTCCGGTCGCCGCGAAACGGTGCGCTTTTTGCACGACGCCGCTGGCGATCGCCGGACGGTAGCGGCTCTGCCGCAGGTCTGCCGGGGCGGCAGGTGGTAGTGGGTCCCGCCGGAGCTGTCTCATCGGCGCGGACGGCCTGCCCCGACCGCAGTGTTCAATACCTCATAAAGATAAGGAGATCCGAAATGGCGATACAAAAATGGACGAAATGTTCGGCGGTCTGCGCGTCACTCCTGCTGTTTGGGTGCGGCGCTCTGATGGCAGAAACACGGGATACGGGCTATCTCGAAGCGAAGGTTAACCCCGGGCGAGCCGGCGTTTTTGTGGACGGCAAGTACCTTGGGCCTGCGGCGAACTTCGGGTTTGCCAGGAAGTACGCCGTAGCGTCAGGAGAACACGAGGTCCGACTTGTCGATCCGCGCTACGAAGAAGCGGTGGAGAAGGTTACGGTGGTCGCAGGCAGGAAGACCACACTAAACAAGACGCTGGTAGCGCTTCCTCTTGCCAGCCCGCCGTTTGGACGCCTGCGAACGTTCAGCGCGGATAAGTTCGCGGCCGTTTACGTCAACGACAAGTTCTACGGCCACGCAGGCGAATTCAACAATCCTGTTCAGGGCCTGCTGCTCAAACCCGGAGAATACGATGTGAAGATCGTGCCGGCCTCGGGATCGCCGGTCACGCAGCACGTAAAAATCGAAGCGGACAAGACGGTGATCGTGCGGTAGCGCTGCCTGAGGCCTCGGCCGGGAGAGATCCCGAACATCCTGATAACCGCCTGCGCCACCTCAGGCATTTGCAGTGCAGGTGGGGCAGGCATTTCAGCCTGCCGGAGTTTAGCCGAGGATCTGACGGAAGCGGGGCCGGTCGTACCCGGGGAACACCTCAGCAAGGTCGCGGTTGCCGAGGTGCTTCGTGACGCATTCGCCCAGGATGTCGCGGAAGTCAGTGGTAAGCGCCAGGTCGCGGTCTTCGTAGAGCTGACCGCCGGCCAGTCCCGGCCAGCCGCCGTGAACACGGCCCCCGCGAACTCCGGCGCCCATGGCGAACATCACGTTGGCATGACCGTGGTCGGTACCGCGGTCGCCGTTTTCGCGGGCTGTGCGGCCGAACTCCGACATGGTCACCAGCAGGATGTCGCCCATCCGGTCTCCCATGTCCTGATGAAACGCCGCCAGCGCCTGGCCGAACTCCGCGAGGCGGTTGGCAAGCTGTCCCTGGGAGGGCTTTGCGCCCACCTCATTCACATGGGTGTCCCAGCCGCACACGTCGGCGAAGGCCACTTCCAGTCCGACGTCAGCCTTGATCAGCCGCGCAATCTGCAGCATAGCCTGGCCGAACTGGCCTTTCGGATAGCTCGCGCCGCCTGCCGGCGTGTAGGTCTGCTTCTGCACCGATTGCATCAGCTTCACGGCCTCGAACGTCTCCTGACCGGCGCCGCGCAGCACCGTGTCCGCGGCGCCGGCGTACATGCTCTCAAACGCCTCTTCCGACTTCGCATCGCGGATCTGGAAGTCGCCGATGTTGGTCAGCGCCACGGCCTGGTTGCGGCCCCGCAGGCTGCGCGACAAGTCCGACCCCACGCTGACAGCGCGCACGGGCGAAGGCCGCGGCTCCGGCATCAGCGAGCGATTCAGCCAGCCATCCGAAGTTGCTTTGCGGCCAGGCGTACCGGACTCCATGTAATCCTGCGCGTCGAAATGCGAGCGCGTGGGATCGGGCGAGCCTACTGCTTCGATGATGGCGAGTTGCTGGGCGCGGTAGATGGGCGCCAGCGGCGCGAGAGCCGGATGCAGGCCGAAGAACCCGTCGAGGTCAATCGCCGACTCGGGCGTTCCGTCCGGCCTGGGAATGCCAATGGTGGGGCGCAGCGCGTAGTAGCTCGGATCGCCGAAGGGGACCACGACGTTGAGTCCGTCGGCGGCGCCTCGCTGAAAGATAGCCACCAGGATCTTCCGCCTGCGTCCGGCGGTGCTGTCCTCGGCATATGCCGCGCGAGAAAGCCAGGCCGGGGCCACTCCCGCGCCGAACATGGCGATCGCCGAATTCTTCAGGAACGCTCTGCGTGAGTTCATAACATCAACCTTCTTTTGTGTCGGGCAGGCGGGCGAGGCGCCCGCCGCAGGCCGGGGGCCTGCCCCACAGACTTCACAGTTCATCTTCGCTGGAACTCCGGAGAACCCAGTGCCAGACCAGCGGCTTCATCAGGAGCCTTCGCGATCACCGCGCTCGTCTGAGGGCCCGGATCGCGGAACAGCAGGTCACGGGGCGTCAGAGGCCGCTCCACGTGAATGCCGGGAAGCTTATTCCGCGTCAGCGCCAGCGCGAAATTCATGCGGTTGAGCAGCGCCGCCGAGTTCACCCATTCCGAATTGGCGTTCGAATATCCTGTCGGTTCCAGCTTACGGTAAATCGGCTCGCCCAGCTTTCCCACCTGCCCAGCCAGCGCGTACACATCGTCCACTTTGGCGCCCGTGGCCCGCACCGCGCTCACCACCATCTCGAAGGGCGTCTTGATCTTCGCCTGCCACGCGCCCTCGGACCAGAACTCCGGCGAGTCGAGCATGGTCTTCATCACCTCGCGGATGTCGCCGTGCGTCTTCAGAAATGTCTTCGACATGCGATCCACCAGCGCCTGCGGCGGATTATCAGCCACGAACTTCTGCGCCAGCTCGAAGCTGATGTGCCGGGCCGTGGCGGGATGGCTGGCCACAATATCCAGCACCTTCTCTCCGTCTTCGATGCCGCCGCCCGCGGGAATGGTCACGCCCAGCACCGTCTTCTCGCGTTTGTCATGCCACCGGTCGTTGTACTCGAAGCCGCCGCCCTTGCGCGGGTCGCGGATGGTCCAGCCGGTGAAGCAGCGCGCCACTTCAGTGACGTCCTTCTGCGTGTAGCCGCCATCGACGCCCAGCGTGTGCAGTTCCAGCAACTCGCGGCCATAGTTTTCGTTCAGGCCCCGCCGGTTGTTCGATTGCCAGTTGTCCAGATAAAAAAGCATTGCCGGGCTCTTCGCCGTAGCCTCCAGCAGGTCCCTGAACCTGCCCAGCACGTACGGCTGGATCGCGTTGCGCTCATATTCGTTCACTTCGTAGCGGTCGGCGCCCTTATCGAGAAACACGTTGAAATGGTTGAACCAGAAATCGTCCAGCACCTGCGCGAGTTGGCGATTGCTGTAGATGGCGCGGTACAGTTTGCCGGCGGTCAGGTCGGCCGTGACCGCCTGCTGCGGCGCGTTCATCAGCAACAGGGTCTGGCGCACCTCCGGAGGTCCCAGAGAGATCAGTTGCTGGCGCAGCCCGCGGGGTAGCGCGACGGCGACATACTCCAGCCGGCCGGGAGCGAGAGAGGCGAGCAGCGTCTTCTTCTCTTCCGGCGTGCCGCGGCGCAGCGTGCGGATCTGATCTTCGGTGAGCGCGCCGAGCAGCTTCTCGCCGTGGTCATCTTCGTCTTTAGCGGCGTTCTGCCGATAACGCGCTACCAGATTCTGCGCAGCCATTCGCGCGACTGGATCGGCGGGGAGCGGCGCCTTGCCATCCGCCATTCGCCGTATAACCTGCGGAGGCGGATAATGCTCTACCAGTTCCGCGGTACTCATGTTCAGCGACGGCAGAGTGGCCAACTTCGCGTGCAATTCGGAGTTCTCGCGGATCTTCTCAGGATGGAGCTGGGACGCAACCCACTTCTTCAGGCCGATTCGTTCCACCTGCGCGAGGTCGCCCGGCCGCGGTCCGTAAGTCAGCCGGTCGAGCGCCTGCAGCGCCTGCTCGTCCTTCGGCAGCTTCTGGCGAAAGGCGGGGTTGTCTTTGGGGACCCGGCGGCCGGCCGTAACGCCGGCCATCGATACGACAAGTACGGCGGCGAATGCCGAACGATGGAACACTGGCCGGCTCTCCTTTATCTATAAACGCGCCGCGGCCGGGAAAAGTTGTGGTCATTCGCCGATTATCTTGACCAGAACGCGCTTGCGGCGGCGGCCGTCGAACTCGCCGTAAAAGATCTGCTCCCATGGGCCGAAGTCGAGCTTGCCTTCGGTAATGGCCACCACCACCTCGCGGCCCATCACCTGCCGCTTCATGTGCGCATCTGCGTTGTCCTCGCCGGTGCGGTTGTGCTGATACTTCGAGACAGGCTCGTGCGGCGCAAGCTGCTCCAGCCAGCGCTCGTAATCCTGGTGCAGGCCCGATTCGTCATCGTTGATGAACACCGACGCGGTAATGTGCATGGCGTTCACCAGGACAAGGCCCTCCCGGACGCCGCTTTCGCGCAGGCAGTCGTCCACCTGTCCGGTGATGTTGATAAATCCACGGCGCGAGGGCACGTTGAACCAGAGTTCTTTGCGAAAGCTTTTCATAATCTATTGTGGTGGGTCAGACAAGAATGGACGATAACGCCGACCGCTACCAAACCGCTCCCTCACGGTCGCGGCTCAGACAGCGTTTCCGAGGCTTACAGAAGGGATTGGCGGCGACGACAACCCAATGCCACAAGCCCCACGGCCAGCGTCAGCAGGGTAGCGGGCTCAGGGGTCGCGGTCACGGTGGTCGCCGGGAGCTGGTAATTAGTCGAGTTCACAACGACGTAGAACGGATTAAAAGTGAAAGCGCCGGACAATAACGTCGGGGCGGATGTCGATCCCAAATACATCGTTGGACCCGCAAAAAACCCAGGCCCTAATCCGTCGGTGCACGTCGCCGTGGTAGCGCCGTTGAAACACATCAAGAAGCCGGCGCCGTTGGTGGGACTAAAGAACCGGATGAAGGTCGGCGTGACGGGATCGGGCAAGCCACTCAGGGTGTAGCTGAAGTTCGAGAAAGCGAAGCTGAACCCACCCATGCCAACATCCGACAGCGCAGGGCTGGTGTTCACCTGGAAGGAAAACGACCACGTTTCATTGGGCCCGGAGAACGCGGAAACCGGCGTGGATGACGAAAACGTTCCGCTATCGGTGTAGCCAATTGTAGCGGCGCTAACAGATATCCAGGAGAGCACGGAGACCGGAAAAATCCGGGCCAACTTACGCGTCATTGCGACAGAATACTTCCGGCTGGAATAGTCGTCACGTACTGTTTTCTCTAAAGCGCTCGCTCTACTTCCGCCAGTGCTGCCGACAGCGCCTCGTGCGATGGGAGGCTGCCCTGCGCGAGCCCTGCATTCCCCCCGCCGCGTCCGCCGTGCTTCGAGAAAATCTCCTTCAGCAGGTTGCCGGCATGAATGCCGCTCGTCGCCGATGCCGCGAGCAGCAGCCCCGGAGGGTTCTCCGATATGCCGATGAAGCAGGCCGATTCGCCCGAAGCGAAGCTCTGGGCCAACGCACGCAGCTCGTCGTCAAACGACGGCACAGTGCGCGTCGCTGTGCGACGGCCCGAGGGCCCGGGCACGGTGTTCGCGAAGAGCTTCTGCCCCTCCATCCTCGCCAGTTCGATGGCCATGCGGCTTCGTGTTTTCTCGGCGGCCTGCAGCCTTTCCGCCTGCGCGGCCGCGATCGCCGCCGCCTCCTCGGGAGGACAGGAAAAGACCCGCGAAACGGCCGTAACCACATCGTAATCGCGGCGCGCGTCACGTACTGCTCGCATGCCGCAGACGAATTCCACGCGGACCGTACCGCGAATCCGGTCGAGCCGGCGGATGAGTATCGGACCGATCTCGCCCGTAGCCCGCACGTGCGTGCCTCCACATGCGCTGCGATCGAGGTCCGCGATGGAGACGATGCGGATCTCGCCCTGGCGCTCGGTGGGCTTGCGCAAGCCGAGATCCGCTGAGGCATCCTCGAAGGAGACAGACACCGGCCGGTTCTCGAACACGATCTCGTTCGCGCGCTTCTCCACCGTTTGTACTTCCGCCGGCGAAAGAGAACCGCGCTGGATGTCGATAGTGCATGACGCCTCGCCAAGATGAAAGCTCATGGTGGGAGCGTTCAGCAGATGGATGAACACGGCCGAGAGCAGGTGCTGACCCGTGTGCTGCTGCATATGATCGAAGCGGCGCTCGCGATCGATGCGCGCGTCCACCTCCGCCGCCGTGACGGGGGCCGCAGTGACGTGCGCAATGCGCTCGCCCTCGTCGATCACTTCAACCACCCGCACGCCACTGAGAGTGCCTGTATCGAACGGCTGCCCGCCGGAGGTGGGATAGAAGGCGGTCCGGTCCAGATAGACGTGCGTGCCGTCCGGGCTCGCCTCCACAACGCGAGCCCGGAATTCCGTCAGATAGCTGTCGCGATAGTACAGGCGCTCGGTCACTGAATCGAAATGGCGACAGGATCGCTCGTGGATACGCCGTTCGAGATGTACACCAGCACCTGGTCGCCTTTCGGCGCATTCGCCGGCACGTGCACGTTCACCTGATACAGGCCGACGTACCCAGGAGCCACGCCGGCATAGGAGGCCTTCACACAAACCGGGTTCTGCGCAAGAGCATCAGTCTCGAAGCACACAAGGTACTTCGGATTCGCGACTCCGCTGGTGGGAGCGGCTCCGGTGGTTTGCGCAGGCGTGGTCTGCCCCAGGCCGATCGCGTAGAACTGAATCACGTCCGTGCCCCCTTTGACCGCCCGCTTGCCGCGATCGGTGATCACCTGCGCAGCGCCGTAGATGGGGAACGTATTGTCGGCATAGGTAACGCCGATGCCCCAGACCGCGGGACAGAAATTCGACGCGTAACAGAATTGCAGAATCCGCGGCATGCTCGCCGCAATCTCCACGGTCTCCGTGTTGCTGGTCTTCCCGTTCGTCACCACCTGAACGGTGGCTTCGCCTACCGCGGTCTCGTACGGGACCTGAAGGTTCACCTGGCCGAAGCTGACATAGTAAAGCGGAGCAGCTACGCCGTTCACCAGCACCTTGACGTTATCCGAGCCGAGCTCCGTTGGTAATGGCTTGGTGGACGCGACCACAGCGTCTCCGTTGTGCAGCCATGTTCCGTTCACCACCGCTATATCGCCCTGGGCAAGGGCTTCGCCCACGATATAGTTCGCCGGGTTAATCACGCCAGGAACCTGGATCAGGGGCGGCGCCTCCGCAATGACGTTCAATTGCACCGGTACCGCCAGCGATCCGTTCGCCGCGTTGGAATCGATGGTTACCGTGCCGGTATGCGTACCCGGCCCGAGTCCGGTCGGATCGGCCGTAACCTGAACCAGCGGGGTTTTGGCAATCGGTTTCGCGCTCAGCCAGGTTCCGGTGTCCATCGTTACCTTGGTATCGGAAACGGTCAGCGTGCCCTGACCGTCGTTGGCGGTGTTCACGTACTGCGATTGCGCAGCCATACCCTGACCCACTGTAAACGTCAGGCTCACGTTGGCAAGGTCGATGATCGGATCCGTCGTGACGTGCAGAGTCACTGCCACGGTCTTGTTGTCCAGCGCGGACGGCGACCCGCTCAGCTTCACCGCGCCCGTGTAGTTGCCGGTCAGGCCGGGCAGCGCCGTCGCCTTGATCGCGTAGGGAATGGAGAATGCGAAGGTGCCAGCGCCGGTAAGCCGCAGCGTCAGCCACTCGCCGCCCGTCTGCGTCGATACCGCGGAATCCACCGGGTGGTCCGTGTTGAAGGTGGCGGTCGCGCTGCCGCCGGGAGCCGCGTACAGATCCAGCTTCGCCGGCACCTGGCCGCCAATGGCCACGGTCACCGTAATCGTCTGCGGCGCATCCGTGGCGGCAGGGTCGGACACGGTGACAATGCCCGTGTATGTTCCGGTCTTCAGGCTGGAAGTGTTGAGACTGATGGCCACGGGGATGCAACGACCCGAATGGCAGGAGGTAGCCGGTTCCACTTTGACGGAGAGCCACGATACAGAAGCGGTGGCCGTGAGGCTCAGCGAACCGTCCCCGAGGTTCGTAGCCTGAATTGTTTCCACTGGCCCATTGGCGGCTTGTGCGATGTTCACCGGCCCCACGGTCGTGGTCGACAGTCCCAGTCTGGGCGCCGCGCTCAGACAGGCGGCGGAAACAAGGACCAGGGTCGTGTAGCGTGCGAGGTGTGTGATGTTCATTTAGATAGACAAGTCCGCGTATTCCGCGGGCGATTCAGGTGGAACGGAAGAACGGGCCTGGCTCCTGCAATGCACCTGCGAGGCCAACCGCAACTCGGTGACGGCACAAGCGCGAACGTCAAGGCCTGGTCTGCATCCGACCCACGTAATGTGGCGGATGGATACACCGGAGGTCACAGGCGAATCAAACCCACCAGGCGGCGCCGGCCGACTCCCGAATGACAATCTGGTTCAAAAATTCAGCGGCTTTGGTTAGTCCTTCGTCCGCCGACATGAGACTGTCCTCATGCTCGATGGACAGCACATGATCGTAGCCGTACATGCGCAGCGTGGAGATGAATTCCTTCCACCAGCCGAACGCGTGCCCGTAGCCAACTGTACGGAAGATCCACGACCGGTTCCGCTCGTCGGTGTACTTCTTGGTGTCGAGTACGCCGGTCTTCGGCAGGTTGGCATCGTAGATCTGAGTGTCTTTCGCGTGGACGTGGAAAATGGAATCGCCCAGCACGCGAATGGCTTTGATGGGATCGATGCTCTGCCAGAACATGTGGCTGGGGTCGTAGTTTGCGCCGATGTTCTGGCCGCACTCCGCGCGCAGCCGCAGCAGCGTCTCCGGGCTGTAGCAGAGAAAGCCGGGGTGCATCTCGAGGGCAATCTTCACGCCGTGATCTTTGGCAAAGGCGGCGTGCTTCGTCCAGAACGGAATGGCGCGCTGCTCCCACTGCCAGGCGAGAATGTCCAGAAACTCGGGCGGCCAGGGACAGGTGACCCAGTTCGGGTATTTCGCTTTATCGCTGTCGCCGGGGCAACCGGAAAAATCCACCACCACGGAGACGCCCAGCTTCTCCGCCAGCAGGATGGTGTTCCGGCTGGTCTCCACGAACCCTTTCGCGATGTCCGGGTCGGGGTGCAGCGGGTTTCCGTGGCAGCTCAGCGCGCTGATGCTGAACCCTTCGCCGTCCAGCTTTTTCCGGAACTCGCTCAGCTCGGCATCGTTCTGCAGCATGCTCAGCGGGCAGTGCGGACCGCCGGGATAGTTGCCGGTCCCGAGCTCCACCGTGCTGATGTTCAGCTTCTTCAGTTTTTCGATGACTTTGTCGAGCGGAAACTGCGATAAGAGCGCTGTGAAGACGCCAACTTTCATGGTTGCTCCTCGGAGGGGAATGGATGAAACGACAGCATATCACGCGCCCGGCTGTCAGACGCGCGAAGGCGCGGCCACCATCACATCGAGGTTGCGAGAGAAGTGCGCGAGAGGCTCGCCCGCCGGCGGCGGCAGCCCCGCGGCCTGAATCAGATCCTGCTCGAGGCGCTCCACCGTGGCGCGCTGCAGCGGCCATGGAGGATGCTCGACATCGGCTTTCAGCGGCATTCCGAAACGGGTGGCGTACAGCCGGAAGCGCGCGGTGAGAAATACTTCGAGCTCTGTCGGATCCCGAATCGGGTCGCCGGTGTTAATGACAATATCGCTGCGCGCCGCGGGCCACAGCAGCCGCCTGCTCGAATAGATTACCGAGTTCCCTTCCCTGCGCACCTTCATGCGCGCCCAGAAATACGGCAGTGCGTAGGCGGCGCGGGCTCCGACGACGGCATGCAGCCGCGCCGCATCGAGCGAGAAGAACCAGACTCCGCGGCGCCCGTGCCGGTCGACGACATACGTCCGCACATTTGTTTCGGGGAATGTCGAAGCCCAGGGCAGAGCGGGACCGCGCGGCAAAGTCAGATCCGCCACGATGAACGGGACCAGCCCGATCCACGCTGCGCCATCGTACAGATCGAGTTCGAGAGCCGGCGGAACCAGCGAGCGCACGTCCGAGGGCTCGTATGGCCAGTGCAGAAAGGTGAGTTCACGCCACGACTGGCGCATTACCGGATGCGCAATGCGGTGGGGCGCGGTGGCGGATACGGGCTCGATGGACACACCACTGTGTCGCAAATTGTCGACGCGCCGCACTACTGCACTTCGTTCGACGCCTTTACCGTGACGATAACAGGGGCATTCGTCCCTTCAGCCAGGAACACCGGTGGGTAATCGGCCGCCAGCGCGGGGTCGGCTGCTTCGTGCTCAGGGTCGTCGCCGAGATTGCCGATCGGGATCACTCTGAACTCGCCGGGAAAGAGGTGCGCGTAGTGGAATGCGCCGTTCTGGTCCGTCACCTTGCGATCCTGACCCCATTGCCCAACCAGCATTACCGGAGCGCCCGCCACTGGCTTTCCTTCCCCATCCAGCAGTTTGCCGTCGAGCGCCGCGTTGCCTCGGCCCATTCGGATTTCGAGCGGCCCAGCGGTCGCCGCATCAAACCAGAAGCCGCGCAGCAGCACCTCCTCGCCGTTCAGCCGCGCCGATGCAGCGGCATCGCCCCTGTACTGCTCGCTCAGGGACTCGGCCACCGTGCGCTGTACCTCCAGTGTGTAATGGCCAGGGAGAAGCCCTTTGATGGTGAAGGCGCCATCGTCCTCCGTGGTGGCTGAAACGGCAGGTTCGTTGTTGGCTCTCCTCAGGCCCACTACCATCCGGTGTTTCGGGCCTTCGGCGAAGATCACCGTACCGCTCAATTCATGCTGCTCAGCGGCTTTTGGCGCCAACTCGACATCCTGAATGTCCGTGTCGCCCACCTGCAGTCTCTGTTCGGCAATCAGATCGCCGGGCCTGAGCGGTCCCCACGACGAACTCGCACGTAGCAACCAAGTGCCTGGAGGAACATGTCGAACGGTGAAGGAACCGTCGCGCGGGTCCGGCTGAATCAGACGCCGGTCTCCGAAGACGGCGTCCTCCGCCTGCAGCGAAGTTTCGAGCGGGCGTGTTCCTGGCGGTGTTCGATCGGGGATCAGAAGACGGCCCGAGATCGTTGCGCCCTGTCGACGGGCGAGGCGGAAGTCGATACCGTGCCGTTCCTGGCCGGCGTCCACCCGCACCCGATTGCCGGGCCTTGGATCGGCGGAACCGCCGTAGTATTGGGGAGCGTAGGCGGCGTCCCACTTCGCGATCCTGCCTTCAGGAACGACGCGCACGTAATACCATCCGGGTTCCAGCGACGGAATTCTGTACTCACCCAGATCGTTTACCGTCACTGCGTACTCTGAGATCAGCTTGCGCTCGCCTTTCGTGAACCACCAGCGCAGCGCCTGGACCCTTACGCCCTCGGCCGGAAACCCGTCTTCATCCTCAACCTTGCCGGAAATAACGCCTTCGGGGAGAAGACCGAAGCGCACCGACTGGCGCGTCTCGCCCGGTTTGTTCGGAACCGCAACGGTGAGCCCTCGAAAACCCGTTCGGCCAATAGAGAGGATCAGGATCGTGACCGGCGGCGGCGCCGACGCTTCGAAGCGGCCCGCGGCGTCGGTGACGGCAACAACGTTGGCCGTCGTCGCGCTGCCGGCCATGGCGCGAATGACAATGTGCGCTCCGGCAAGCGGAGATCGGTTGACTCGGTTGACGATCTCTCCCTGCACCACGATGGACTGTGCGCAGAGCGCTGCGCCGCAGATCAGCAATAATGCCGTGAGTTTCATGGGCGCGCTCCTGCCGCCGGCGCGAGCGCAAGCTCGATGCTCAATCCGGTGATGGCTCCGTTCCCCACTTCCAGCCGCCGCGAGGCACTGTAGTGAGTGCCGTCCTTCTCGCCGAGAGCATCGGTCCCATCGACATTTGCATTCAGTATGTAAGCGCCGGGTGGAACATCCGTGAATTCGAAGTTGTCGCCACTGATTGTTGCGTTTGGGCCGTACTCATTTCCCGCGCGCCACGGTTCCGGCGCGAGCATGACCCAGACACCAGGAGCCGGCCCGATCGAAGCCCCTGCCGGCTTCACCAGCCGCCCGGCAATGCGAACGCCGGCGCGACGCACAATACGAATATCGGCCTGAGCCTGCTGACCGGGGGCAAGTTCGATGGCGGTCGCGGAGGCCTGATCGAGTGCCGTCGGAAAATATGTGGTTCGATAGCTGCTTTCCCAGTCGCCGAATGGCGAAGCACGGCCAACCACGACGTAGTACATGCCGGGCTGCAACCGCGGGACGCGATATTGGCCGAGATCGTTGGTGTAAACGGGAGGAATCACGGTCGCGCCCTTCGGGCTCACGCGAACCGGCAGAATTTCGACCGTACTTTGCGGCCGCGGCAGGCCGTTCGGATCGGTCACCGTGCCGCTGATGACCGCGTATCGAGTGAGAGCCAGGGTCAGTTTCGTCGGCGCGTCAACGACCACCGGCGCACGCGAATACTCGTCGGACTCGGTGAATCCCGGCCGATCCGCCTCAATCAGATAAGCGCCTGCCGTCAGGTGGGCGAAATGGAACTGCCCTGCTGCGTCTGTGCGCACGAAGATCGGATCATCGCTGCTACGCTGGATGCGCACCCGCGCTTCCGCAACCGGCGACCCGCTGGTTTTATCGACTACGCTGCCTTCGAGGGTAATTTCCGACCGGGCCTGAGCCGGAGCCCTGACGCTCGCTGCGCTGAACAGCACAACGAGCGCGAAATACAGCTGTCGATGCGTCATATTGCATCCTGATTGACAACAATAGCAGGTATTTCCTGAATCTACACTGCCCGCGATTGCAGCCATTCCACGGTGCGCGCGACGCCTTCTTCGAAAGAGACCGCCGGAGCGAAGCCGAAGTCGCGCCGTGCGGCGTCGGCCCTATACTCCTGATTGCGCGCGAACAGCAGGACGGCGTGACGCGTCAGCAGCGGACGTCCGGGCAGACGCAGGGCCCCGTGCATTAATTCCATTGCGCGCGCCAGCGGCAGGGCGACGCTCGACGGCAGGTTGAGCCAGGGCCGCCGCAGTCTCATGCCGCCGGCCAGCTTATCGACGTAGGCACGCCATGAAGCGCCCGTGCCATCCGCGATGTTGTAGGCGCATCCGAGCGTCGCCGGCGATGCCGCCGCCGCGATCATCGCTTCAGCCACCGTGTCGACGTACGCAAACCCGCCGGGCGCACGGCCTCCATCGATTACCAGCATCGAGCCTGCGCGGATATGCTTTGCAATCTCGACGGCAAAGTCCTTGCTGCGCGGTCCGTAAATGGTGGCGGGACGAATCACCGTAACCGGCAACCCATCGCGCCAGGCCGCCCACACCAGCGCCTCCCCCGCGCATTTCGTGCTGTTGTAGGGCAGGCCGCAATCGACCGGGGGATGCGACTCGTCGCAGGGTACGCGAGGGTAGCCGTAGACGTCTGTCGTGCTCACGTGCACGAACCGCTCGAGGCCGCCCATGCGTCGAGCCGCGGCCAGCAGGTTCGCCACGCCGGTTACGTTGGCTTCTTCGAACAGGCGCCGGGGCCCCCAGTCCGCCGAGTGCGCGGCGCAATGAAACACGTGCGTTCGGCCGCGAACAGCGTCGTCGAGCGCCCCACCATCGGACAATGCTCCGCGCACGATCCGGATCGGGTAACCATCGAAATGCCGCAGGTCCGCGCGAGCGCGCGCCAGAACAGTGACCTCTTCGCCGCGGTGCGCGAGAATCTGCGCGAGCCGTCCGCCAAGAAACCCGCTTGCCCCGGTTACGAGCGCCCGCATGTACCGCCAGTGTATAGCGGGTTTTGATACGCTGTGGCCATGCCGAAAGCAGCCACAGCTACGAAGACTGCCCGTACGAAACGATCGAAAGCCGAAGTGGAAAAGGAATTCGAAGATATCCGTCAGGATCTGGAATCGGCGAAGGATACGGCTGCGGCCACCACGCGGGAAGCCGAGCGCATGCGCGAACAGGAGATTCGCGAATCCGTGCAGGACCTGACCGTGGAAACGGCCGCCGGCAGAATCTCAACGCTGACGCTCGATGTTTCGCGCACACTGAGCCGCCTCTCCAACGATCTGATCGGTGAGGTGAACCGACTGGCTGCTGTCCGCGCCGCCGTCGAACTCGAACAGAAGGAACTCGCGCGGCTGCACAATATCGACATCGCAGCCACTGCGCTCGACCAGCTTGTGGAAGAGCACGGACGTCGCCAGCAGGAACTCGATGCCGAGATCGCTGCAAAGCGCGCGCAGTGGGAAGAAGAGGCCAGAACCACGGAACGCGAACGCAAGGAGCAGGAAGAGGCTCAGCGCAAACAGCGCCAGAGAGAAAACGAGGATTTCGAGTACCGGCGCAATATCGAGCGCCGCAAAGCTCAGGAGAAGTACGAGGAGGAGCAGCGCCAGCTCGAAAAGCGCAATGAGGAGAAGCAGGAGAAGCTCGAGCGAAGCTGGCAGGAGCGCGAGCAGACGGTGAAGGCACAGGAAGAGGAACTAAAGTGCCTCCGCCAGGAATCGGCCTCATTCAACGAACGGCTGAAGACCGAGCGGGAGCAGGCAGCCGCCGACGCCGTCCGCGCCGCGACAGCGAAGCTGGACCAGGAGATCCTTATCCTGCGAAAAGACGCCGAGAATGACAAGCGTCTTGCCGAACTGCAGATTCGGACGCTGGACGGCGCCATCGCGCGGCAGAACGAACAGATCGCGATGCTGCAAAAGCAATTGAACGATGCGCGCCTGCAGGTTCAGGATATAGCCATCAAGACCATCGAGAGCTCAGCCGGCGCCACCGCTCTGGCTCACGTAAACCAGATCGCGATGGAGCAGGCGAAAACGCGCTCACCGCAGGGGTGAGGGTCCGGTTGAGCAGTCCCTGGCCTGCAGAGGCTATTTCGCTGGGTGCGCGAGCGGCGGAGCCAATTGCTCCTTATCCGATCCCTGCCCGGACGGCGTCGATACCTCATCGCCGAACTTGATGTTCACGTCGCTCTTGAACTGCTTGTAGTCCTCGTACTTGATGATCTGCTTGATCCGCTGCGGACCCTGGTCGAAGTTGAGCGTGTCGTTCGCGTACGTGTAGGTGGGAAACCAGTACTTGC
This sequence comes from uncultured Acidobacteriota bacterium, assembly GCA_963780655.1. Lineage (GTDB taxonomy): Bacteria > Acidobacteriota > Terriglobia > Bryobacterales > Bryobacteraceae > CAWACP01. Next base: position 905,667 of record CAWACP010000006.1, read on the forward strand.
CGTCAATCTGCTCGCGATAAGTCTCGAACTTGGGGAACTGCTGGCCCTTTGACTTCCTGATATCGCCGACGCCGCGCCCGTATGTCTTGACGATCTGGAAATCCCGGTCGTCCACCCAGATCTGTCCGGAGAAGTAGCGCTTGCCTGGCGTGTCGATCGACTTCGGCTTCACCGCGAAGACGTAACACGGCACCTCGTCCACCTGCTCGTGGCCCAGATACCGGATGTAGTAATTCGGAATCTCACTGGTGGTGAGCACGAACGGCATGACGTCGCGAATATCCTCAATGTCCTCGGGCGTCATGATGATGTTCTGCAGCGTATTTACAGGAGCGTACACAACCTTTTCGGTGCGCTTGCCATCGGGGTTGAAAACGATATCGCTGGTCTCCCGGTAGCTGCCGCCGGGCGTGCCGCTGGGATCCAGTTCCTCTACCTTTACGGTCTGGCGATACGTGTAGTTCTCTCTCGCGCGTGCGAAGGCCGCCTCTTTGGCCGCGAACTTCGTGATGATCTGGTCGATTTGTTCCTGAGACAGGTGGTGGTCGGCAGATGCCGTCCCACTGTCCGCCACAGCCAGGCCGGGGATCAGGAACAACGGTAGCAGAGTACAGATAAACAGACGCATGGTTCTCCCGCTCTCCCCTGGACGGTTTTCGAGCCTCAACGGTTACTTCGACGCCGTGCCCGAACCAAGGAGCTGTTTCGCGATGGTGACCATCTGCATGTTGCTGGTGCCCTCGTAGATGCGGCCGATCTTGGCATCGCGGTACAGCTTCTCCACCGGATAATCTTTCGTAAACCCCACGCCTCCAAGCACTTCCACCGCGCTTGAGGCATTCGTCTCGGCCACCTGGGACGCGAACAGCTTGGCCATCGCGGCTTCCGTGACAAACGGCTGGCCGGCATCGCGCATCCGCGCGGCGTTGTACACGAGAAGCCGGGCCGCCTCGGCATTGGTAGCCATCCGCGCGATTTCGAACTGCACGCCCTGGAACTCCGCGATGGGCTTTCCGAACTGCTCTCGCTGTTTCGCGTACGCCGTGGCATGATGCAGCGCGCCCTCGGCCAGACCGGCCATCTGCGCGCCGATTCCGATACGCCCTTCGTTCAGCGTCTCGATGGCGATCCGGTACCCGCGCCCGACCTCGCCCAGCACATTCGCCGCGGGGACCTGGCAATCGTCCAGAATCAGCTCGCAGGTGGACGAAGCGCGGATGCCCAGCTTGTCCTCCTTCTTCCCCACCTTGAAGCCAGCAAACTCGCGCTCCACGATGAAGCACGTGATGCCTTTGTAGCCCGCCTCCGGATTCGCGTTGGCGAAGACGAGGTAGATGCCGGCTTCGGCCGCATTGGTGATCCAGAGCTTCCGCCCGGTGAGCCGGAACGAATCGCCATCGCGGACGGCCCGAGTGGCGAGGGCGAAGGCGTCCGATCCTGAACCCGCCTCCGACAAGGCGAACGAGCCCACCGTATCGGCCGCCAACCGCGGCAGGTACTGCGACTTCTGCGCTTCCGTGCCCCAGCGCAGCAGAACATTATTGACGATGGTGTTCTGGACGTCCACGATCACCGCCGCCGACGGATCCACCTCTGCGATCGCTTCGATAGCCAGCACGGCAAGGAAGAACGAACCTCCCTGCCCGCCATACTGCTCGGGGATCTCTATCCCCATCAGGCCCAGCTCGAACATCTCGCCGATCAGATCGCGGCGAAACACTCCCGCTTCGTCCATCTCGCGGACGTGCGGCGCGATGCGCTCCCGCGCGAACCTGCGCACGACGTCACGGAACATCCCTTCTTCATCGCTCAGGGATGTGAGCGGCAGAGCGGCTCGGCTCTCGCCCAGGGATACGCCGGTCTGAGTGCCCATAGTGCTGTCTCATTGTAGAATGACGCTCGGATGATAGACACCGGTGTACCTGACGAGCAGATCGCCCGCGTGGCGCCAATTCTCGAGAAGCTGCGAGCCGAGCTGGCCGCGGCCGTGGCGGCGCTGCTTCCCGACTCCGAAATGGCCATCGACCTCGAGCTTGCCGAACCGGCGGCGGAGGACGAGGAATGACCGTCACCGAAGCGGCCGAAGCGCTCGCGGCCGGCCGAACCTCATCTGTTGAGCTGACCCGCGCCTGTCTCGATCGCATCGCGAAGCGCAACCCGGAGATCAACGCGTTCATCACGGTGACCGACGACGAGGCGCTCGCTCGGGCTGAGGAAATGGATCGGGAAATCAGCCGCGACCGCATTCGCAGTCGCCTCCACGGGATTCCGTTCGCGCACAAAGACAACATCATGACTGCCGGTGTCCGTACCACCAGCGGCTCCAAAGTCTTCGCCGACCTCGTGCCGGAGCGCGATGCGAAGGTGGCCCGCCTCCTGAACGAAGCCGGAGCCGTGCTGATTGGCAAGACCAACCTGCACGAACTGGCCTACGGGATCACGTCGGACAATCCACACTACGGCGCGGTCCGCAATCCGCACGATCGCGAGAGAATCCCCGGCGGCTCAAGCGGCGGATCGGCCGCTGCCGTTGCGGATGGCATGTGCCTGCTGGCGACCGGCACCGACACGGGCGGTTCCATTCGCATCCCGGCGTCGTACTGCGGCGTGGTGGGCATGAAGCCCAGCTATGGTCTGGTGAGCCGGGCTGGGGTGCAGCCGCTCGGCATCACTCTCGACCATGTTGGCGCGCTGGCGCCCTGTGTTCGCGACGCCGCCATTGCGCTCGAGTGCATGTCGGGCCAACCCATGCACATGGAGGAGCACCCCTCGCTCCGCGGCGTCATTATCGGGGTTCCCGAGACGTTCTACTTCGAGGACATCGACGAGAACGTCAGCCGCGCGGTGCGCCGCGCAGTCGAGGTCTGCGCGCGCGAAGGAGCGGAGATACAGGACGTAACGATTCCCGATATCGGCGCGCTGAATGCCGTCAGCCGCGCCATCCTGCTGGCCGAGGCCGCTTCCATCTACAGCGACCCATCCCTGCGCCGTGAGGATTTCGGCGATGACGTCCTTGCGCTCCTCGACCAGGGCCGGCTGCTGCCGGCCGTGGATTACGTGAATGCACAGCGGCTGCGGAAGGTGTTTCTGAACCACTTCGAAGGCCTGCTGCAAATCGTGGATGTGCTGCTGACTCCGGCGACGCCCATCACGGCGCCTCGCATCGGCCAAAGGGAAGTTGAGCCGTGGGGCGATGTCCGCCTGACCACGACGCGGCTGGTGCGCGGCATCAACGCGATCGGGTTTCCAGCGCTCTCGATGCCGTGCGGCCGGTACAATGGCCTGCCGATCGGACTGCAGTTAATCGCCGGACCGAATCGCGACGCCGATCTGCTCAATGCCGCCGCCGCTCTGGAGGATGCGTTATCGTGAGTGCGCCGAAGATCCTGCTGATTCGTCACGCCGAGAAACCGGATGAGACCGGCTCAGGCGTCACCGCGGAGGGCCGTCCATCGGACAAGAGCCTGAACGTTCGCGGCTGGCAGCGGGCGGGGGCGCTGGCGCCGTTCTTCGCCGGTTCGAATACGCCGCGCTTCCTGTTGGCATCGCACAGCTCCAGCGATCGGCCTCGCGAAACACTGATTCCGTTGTCGGCGAAACTCGGAGTCGCGATTAATACCGATTTCGGCAAAGGCGACGAGGCCAGGCTCGCCGAGACCGCGAAATCCTGCGATGGAGTCGTGCTGATCTCCTGGCAGCATGAGTTCATGGCCGCGGTGGCCAACGCGATTCTCGGCGATGGGACTACCGCGCCGCAGGAGTGGCCGAAGAACAGATTCGACTTAGTCTGGATCTTCACTCTGGATGGCGCCGCAGCGAGGTATGCCTTCACACAAATGCCGCAAATGCTGCTCGCGGGCGACAGCGACCAGGTAATCTGACCCATATCCGCCACCTGTTGCCTGCATTAATTCCGCGTGGCGCAGACGATCGTCTTCTGTCGTCTGCGCTCTCGGCCGGCAGACCACGAAAAGGGGCGATGGCCTGCCCCACGGGGACAGCAGCGGCCACCTCACTCGTGGCGCAACGCGTGGTTCGGATCCACCTGCACGGCGCGGCGCGTGGGCAGCACGCAGGCCGCAATGGCCACCGAGATCAGCAGAGCAGTCACCATGGTGAAGGTTCCGGGATCGGCCGATTTAACTTCCCAGATCTCGGAGGACACGAAACGCGCCAGCGCCATGGCGCCCGCGGTCCCGGCGGCAACGCCAATCACGATTACCACGGCGGCCTGGCGTCCGATCAACGTCAGCACGTCCCATGCGCCCGCGCCTAACGCCATACGGATGCCGATCTCCCGCGTACGCTGTTCCACCGCGAATGCCATCACGCCGTAGATCCCCACCGCAGCTAATCCGGTCGCGACCGCGGCGAACAACCCGAGGAGCATCGAGTAGTAGCGCGGATATTCCACCTGCTCGGCCAGATACGATTCCTCGGTTCGGGGGTCCGTCAGTGGGCGGTTACGGTCAACTTCCGCCACCGCGCGGCGCACCGCCGGCAGCGTGCTCATGGGATCGCCCTCGGTCCGCATCAGGAATGCCAGCTCCAACTGGATGGTGGTGAACGGTCCCGAACAGTGTTTCGCCTCCTGAACGAAGGGCACGAAGATCGCCGGCTCCTGCCTGCTCTGGGGATGAGTTGCGGGAATGTCCTTCACCACGGCGACGATCTCCCGCGGCTGATCTTCTTCCGACAAATCCACGCGGATTCGCCGGCCGATCGGATTCTCGCCCGGAAAGAAGCGCCTGGCCATGGTTTGATTGATGATCGCAACCCAGGGAGAGTTGGTCTTGTCGCCATCGTTGAAATCGCGTCCGCGCAGCATCGGAATACGCATAGTGGCGAAAAAATTTGGCGTGATCGGGAAGAAATCCGCCGTGAGCTCGTCGGCGTTGGCGACCGGCCGGCCCACTATGGTGAACTGCATGGGGAAATTGGTGACCATCGGCGGAAAAATCATACCGGCCACCGACCGTACCCCCGGCACGGTCTTCAGGCGCTCGAATACGCGCTCGAGCGTCACGCGCGGGCCGGGATAAATTTCCCACAGCGGAAGGCCGTTGTACAGCCCCACGGGCCGGCCATTCTGCTTCTCGAGGAAGTGATAGCGGAAGGTGAGCAATCCCTTCGGGTCGCATCCCAGATCGGCGTTCTGCAGTTCCAGAAAACTGCGAATCAACAGTCCGGACCCGATCAGGAGCATCAGCGCGAGCGCGAGTTGCCCGGCAACCAGCAGGGCCTGGACGCGCGTCCTCGCCGATCCCGCCGTCCCGCCGCGGGTCGCGTCCTTCAACGATTCGACCAGCGTCGCCTTTGACGCCTGCACCGCGGGAATCACGCCGAAGAGCAATCCGGTGAGGACCGACACGGCTGCGCTGAATATGAGGACGCGCGCATTGATGGCGATGGCGTGAAGCTGCGGAAGCCAGGACGGCGCCATGCCCGTCAGAGCGCGCACGCCGGCCCATGCCAGGACAATACCCATGATGCCGCCCATCGTCGAGAGCATCAGGCTTTCAGTCAGGAATTGCCGGACGATGCGGCCCCGGCCGGCGCCCAGCGCCGAGCGCACGGCGACCTCAGTCTGCCGCGACGACGAGCGCGCCAGCAGCAGAGCGGCAACGTTCGAACACGCGATTAGTAACACGAAGGCCACGGCGCCCTGCAGCAACAGCAGCGGCCGGTTGATAAATCCGAACAGCGCCTCGCGAATCGGCTGCACGCGGGCGGTCCACGGCTTTCCATGCTGGCTGTCCTGAATGGGAAACTCATGCGCCAACCGGGCTGAAATCCCATCCATCTCGCTCTGCGCCTGCTGGATCGAAACGCCGGGCTTCAGCCGCGCCGCGACGGTCAGGAACCTGGCGGAGCCGCGCAGCTGCACATGGTTGATCAGAAGCGGAGCGAGGTAATCGCCCCTCTCATCGCTGAAACGAAAATCGGGCGGCATGACGCCGATGATCGATGTATTCTGGCCATCGATGAGAACCTGGCGACCGATGATGTCTCTGGCGCCGGCGAATCTCCTGATCCAGAGGCGGTAGCTGATCAGAATCACTGGCGCCGCGTGATCCACCTGGTCCTCTGACTCGGTGAACAGCCGTCCGATGAGCGGCGACGCCCCAAGGACGCGCAGAAGCGCAGGCGTAATATTCTCGCCTTCCACCTGCTCAGCCGGCATTCCGTTCTCGGCCGCGCCGAAGTCCAGCTCGTTGGCGACGGCGGCGCCGAGCGCCTCAAACGAACGAGCCTGCCCCTTCCACGCGAGCATGTCCGGAATCGAGGCGCCCTGGTTCTGGTCCGGATGACCCGGCGCAACGCTGGAAATGACGACGAGCCGGTCCGGGTCGCGCCACGGCAGCGAGCCGAGAAGGATGGTATTGACGAGGGTGAAGATGGCCGTGTTCAGGCCTATGCCAACCGCCAGCGACAACGCCGCGACGGTCGTAAAAAGCGGCCGCTTCGACAATACGCGAAGACCGTACCGAAGGTCCTGGGAGAAATCGCTCACCGGGTTGTCCGAGTTTCGGCCAACTGGCTCGGAAAGTCCATGGACCAGGGATCACCTGATCTAACGGTGCAAGTTGGTGGTGAAGCGGCGCTTATTCACACGCGCGGCTCGGTTCTCACGGCGCCAAAATACACCCGCGCCGGGCGGCGCAGGAGGAAGTATGCGATCACTGCGCACAGCAGGGCGTGTATTGCCACCTCACGCCACGAATGGAATGCGCTCACGATCACGTGGAATGCGATCCAGGCGAGCGCGAGCCACCGCGCCCAGTTTCGCCCGCGCAGCATGTACACTCCGGCGACGACCGCTGCGGCGCTCACCAGTTCCACCAGCAGCGTGTCCCACGGAAACGGGTGCAGAGCCTTGAACTCGGGTGCGTGAAGGCCAACGCCGACGAGGCCTGTCACAATGTAGAGCCACGCGAGGATGGTCACCGAAAGCGGCCGATTGGTCATCGCTACTCGAGAATCTTACCGACGAGCCACATGTGCCCAAAGGGGTCGAGCAGACTGCCCTGCAGCATTCTGCGGACAGGGCGCGGTCCGGCCGTCGGATATGTGTGTTCCACAACCGGACTTCGCTCGACGGCCCCGGCGTCCAGAGCCCGCGCGTGGACCGCAACCGGATCGCTCACGAAGAGCTCGATCCTGACCGTGGTGAAACCGGCGCCGGCCGGGCCTCGTGTTCCGTACTCAGGCGACTCGGTGGAGAGAAAGAACTGAGCGCCGTGAACCGAGAGGCCGGCTACCACGTGCTCATCGCCCAGACGCCAAAGAACGGTGGCATCGAATGCTGCCTGGTAGAACTCGATGGCGGCATTACCGTCCGCGACGGCCAGCATCGGCGAGATCTGCGGCGTCAGGATCGCGGGCTCGGCAATGGTAGCGCCCCATTCGTCCGGACTCCGATCGTGAGCGTGGCGCGAGAACAGCCAGTGGTGGCCGGCGAAGTCCTCGACGCCGTACTGCAGTTCGCCGTACACGGTTTCGTGCAGATCCTCGACAATGTTGGCGCCCGCGGATTTCGCCCTTTCGAAGTGGCGTTCCACGTCCTCGACGAACACGGTGAGACTCTGGGTGCCGTGTCCCGTCTGTGCCGGCGTCTTCTCACCGTCCCGAGCTCTCCTGACCATGATCCACGCATGGCCGAGATGCATCTGAGCGCCGCTGGGCTCGCCGTAGCGGTAATGTTCGGTGAACCCGAACGTTCTCGTCAACCAGGCGACTGCCTCGCCCACGTCCGGATAGATGATGTGCGGCAGCACGGTATTGGTGGGTACAGAGCGATTCGAAATCACAGATTCGTTTTTACCACGCGCTGTCACTCGCGTACAGGCGAACTGAGCTTCAGAATGCGAAAGCCCCACGCATCGAGGGACAGCGCCGGCAAGGCCGTTGGGGCCGGCTTTGAGTCGCCGAGTCGCGGAGTCATGTCTTCGAACTGCCCCGCGGCTTCCACGGTTCCGAAAAACGGCCGGCTGGAACAATTCACGGCTACCAGGAACTGCTCTCCTGCGGCACGGCGCCAGAACGTCAGGATGCGATCGGTATCCGAATTGGAGATCCACTCGGTGGCGCCCTGCTCGAGCGCGGCGTGGGACCGGCGCAGCGCGATGAGTTGTGAATACAGCTTCGGGAATTCGGGCCGGCGCTCGGAGATGCTCCAGAACACCGGCATCTTCTCGAACAGGGCCGGCGCACCGGACTCGGTGGTATCGCCCACCTCCATGCCGTTGTAGAGCAGCGGAACTCCGTCCAGCGTGAAGACCAGAACGGAGGCTGCCAAAGCGCCGCGCTCTCCAAACCGCGCGATGGCTCGCTTCTCATCGTGGTCGTCGGAGAAGCGCATCTCCATGGCGCCTTTCGGATACTGCGCGCGCGTTTGCTCCCACTCCGCTCGCAGCGCCGCAGCCGGCGCGCCCTGCTCGAAAATGTCGGTCAATTTGCTGTGGAACGGCCACGCGTAATCCAGATCGAAAGCTTTCACCAGCAATTGAGGCTCGTGCGCTTCGGCGATCATGATGATCGAGGGCTTGATCTGTTCGAGTTGCCGGCGCGCGTCCTCCCAGAAATCCACCGGCACCGCGAACGCTACATCGCAGCGGAAGCCATCCAGATCGAAGTCGCGGATCCAGTACTTCAGCATGTCGACCATGTACTTTCTCAGATCCTGGTTGGCGTAGTTCAGGCCGGCGACGTCCGCCCAGTCGGGCTCAGGAGGAATCACGTTGCCGGCGGCGTCGTGCTTGTAGTATTCGGGATGCTTCATCAGCACGTTGTCCCAGGCCGTGTGATTCGCCACGATGTCGATGATGATCTTCAACCCGTGCTCATGCGCCTGTTGCACCAGCCGCTTGAGATCGGCTGCCGTGCCGTAGTCGGGATTGATGGCGTAGTAGTCGCGAACCGCGTACGGGCTTCCGAGCGATCCCTTCTTCTTCAATTGGCCGGGCGGCTGAATCGGCATGAGCCAGAGAACCGTCACTCCGAGTTTCTGAAGCCGGGGCAGTTGAGCCTCGATACCGCGAAAGTCGCCGCTCGGCGAAAAGGCGCGCGGATAGATTTCGTAAATAACGCCCGATTTCACCCAGTCGGCGCTGGGGCGAGCGTCGCGCTGCTGGGCCGCGCCGAGTGAGGCGAGCAATAGCGCCGCTGCAAGCTGATAACGCATAGTTCAACACTATCGGAAACCGGTCGGCGTGGGCGGTCTGTCTGTTCAGTTATGATCACGACGGATGCGACTGCCCGATTACGTCTCGATCTGCTTGCTCGTATTTTCGCCGTGCGCGATTGCGCAAACCGGAACGGCAAGCCTGACGGGTACCGTTGGGGATGGCGCGGGAGCGATTATACCGGGCGTTCTGGTTGAATTGCGGGATGCGAAGGAAGTCGTCGCAGCGCGATCAAACGCCGACGCTAATGGCGTCTTCATCTTGATCGGTATCTCCGCCGGCACTTGTACTCTGCGGCTGGCCCAGTCAGGCTTCGATCCGCTAACAGTAAGGTCACTCGAAATTCACGACGGAGAGAGGAGAACGTTGCCGGATCTCACCCTGGACGTTCCTGCGGATCGCCTTTCCGCGAATCTGTGCGGCTGTTACCGCCCGGGACTCAGACGGGCGGTCTTGGTGGAACCGTGAAACGGTTCAATGCACGCCCGATTCCGGGCGCGCGCGTGAGCTTGCTCTGCGGAGATAGAAAGGTCTGCGCGTCGATGAAAACCGATTGGCACGGAAACTTTCTGTTTCAGGACCTGCCAGCGGGTACGTATTCAATTCGGGTCAACGCCGCCGGCCACTACTCGCTGGAGCAGCCCGACTACCGCGTTGACTCAGGGGTCGAAGCGACGTGGGCGCCTGTGGAGATGGAGCATTGTCCCAACGGAAACTGCGATCCCGCTCTGCGCCCGAAAAAGCCTCTAGTGATCTGCGAGTGGCGCTTACGCCACTACTTCGACGCCCATACTACGAGCGGTGCCCTTCACCGAACGGACCGCGGCGGCCACGTCGAAGGCGTTCAGGTCGGGCATCTTGATCTTCGCGATCTCTTTCACCTGCTCCTCGGTGATCTTGCCCACCTTGTTCTTGTTCGGCTCGGCGGAGCCCTTCGCCAGATTCACGGCGCGCTTGATCAGCACCGGCACCGGCGGAGTCTTGGTGATGAACGTGAAGGAGCGGTCCGAGTAGATGGTGATCACCACCGGGATGATCAGCCCTTCCTGGTCCTTGCCGCTGGTCTTCGCGTTGAAGGCCTTGCAGAACTCCATGATGTTGACGCCCTGCGGACCGAGCGCGGTGCCCACCGGAGGGGCCGGGGTTGCCTTGCCCGCGGGAATCTGAAGCTTTACGTTTGCGTTTACTTTCTTCGCCATTCGGAACCCTTATGAGATCTTTTCAACCTGTGTGAATTCAAGTTCGACCGGCGTGGAACGGCCGAAAATCGTGACCATCACCCGCAGCGTGTCGCGCTCGGAGTTGACTTCGTCCACCTTGCCCGAGAAACTCGCGAACGGCCCGTCGATGATGCGCACGGTCTCGTTCTTCTCGAACGTCTGCTTCGGCCGGGGCCGGTCGGCAGAGGTGGCCTGCCGGTACAGAATCGAGTTCACTTCGTCGGCGGTCAGCGGCACGGGATTGTTCCCGCCGCCGACAAAACCGGTGACCCGAGGCGTGTTCTTCACTTCGTGCCAGAGCTGGTCGTCCATGGCCATCTCCACCAGCACGTAGCCCGGATAGAGCAGGCGCTTGCTGATCACCTTGCGGCCGGAGCGCATCTCCACCACCTCTTCAGTGGGGATGAGCACGTTGCCGATCTTGTCCGCGAAACCGAAGGCCTCGGCGCGGCTGCGCAACGAGTCGGCTACCTTCTGTTCGAAGCCCGAATAAGTGTGGATGATATACCAGCGTTTCCCGTTGTCTTCCACAACCGGCACAGCTTCCGCGCCGTCGGATTGAGGCGCTGAGCCGTTGGACGAAACGTCCGCTGCTTCGCCCGGCTCCTCGCCGGCGCCGGCAAGCGGCTCGGCATTGTCTGCCGGCAGGTCCTGCGACTCTTCCGGTTGCTCCGTGTTTTCGAGATCTTCTGCCATCAGGACCTTAACGCGAAAATGCGCTGAAGATGCGGTTAATGAGACGGCTCACCAGCGCGTCCACCACGAAGAAGTAGCCGGCGAACAGGAACACGGCGACGATGACGACCAGAGTGGTAGCGCGCACCTGTTTCCAGTTCGGCCAGGTGACTCGCCGCATTTCGTTGCGGAGATCCTGGACGTAGTCTCTGACCTTATTCGGCCAGTTTAGTGCCCGTTGCCCGGCGGATACGGTCGGTTCGTTTGCCATCGCCCTTGCTATTGCCATGTGTTCGTGACTCGAATGGCAGGGGCGGAGGGATTCGAACCCCCACTCGCGGTTTTGGAGACCGCTGGTCTGCCGTTAAACCTACGCCCCTGTTTACTTCCTTGTTCGGCAGACCGCAAGACGCATCACGCGCAGCCGCCTGCATCTACATTAGTTTACTTTATTTCCTTGTGCGCCCGGTGGCAGCGGCAGAACGGACAGTACTTGCTCAGTTCCAAACGCTCGGTGGTAGTCTTCTTGTTCTTTGTTTTGTTGTAGTTCTTGCGCTTGCACTCGGTGCACTGCAGCGTAATGATCTCTCGCGCCATTGTTTACTCCAGAATCTCCGAAACGGTTCCCGCGCCCACCGTGCGTCCGCCCTCGCGGATGGCAAAGCGCAATCCCTTGTCCATGGCGATCGGCGTGATCAGATCGACGATGATGCTCACGCTGTCGCCCGGCATTACCATCTCCGTACCCTCCGGCAGCGTCGCCACTCCGGTCACGTCGGTCGTGCGGAAGTAGAACTGCGGCCGGTAGCCCTTGAAAAACGGAGTATGCCGCCCGCCCTCTTCCTTGCTCAGCACGTACACTTCACCGCGGAACTTCTTGTGCGGCGTGATCGATCCCGGCTTCGCGATCACCTGACCGCGCTCCACTTCGTCCTTCTCGATGCCGCGCAGCAGCAGGCCCACGTTGTCGCCCGCCTCGCCCCGGTCGAGCAGCTTCTTGAACATCTCGACGCCGGTGACCACCGTCTTGCGCGTGTCGCGGAAGCCGACGATCTCCATTTCCTCGCCCACCTTCACGATCCCGCGCTCGATCCTGCCCGTCACCACCGTGCCGCGGCCCTGAATCGAGAAGATGTCTTCGATCGGCATCAGAAACGGCTTTTCAATATCGCGCGCCGGCCGCGGGATGTAGCTGTCTACCTGATCCATCAGATCGGTGACCGTCTTCTCCCACTTCTCCTCGCCGTTCAGCGCGCCCAGCGCGCTCACCCGCACCACCGGCAGATCCTCGCCCGGGAACTGATACTTCGAAAGCAGCTCGCGCACTTCCAGCTCCACCAACTCGAGCAGCTCCGGATCGTCCACCATGTCCACTTTGTTCAGCGCCACCACGATGGAGGGCACGCCCACCTGGCGGGCCAGCAGCACGTGCTCGCGCGTCTGCGGCATGGGACCGTCGGTGGCCGCCACCACGAGAATGGCCCCGTCCATCTGCGCCGCGCCGGTGATCATGTTCTTGATGTAGTCGGCGTGACCCGGGCAATCCACATGCGCGTAGTGCCGGTTCTTCGTCTCGTACTCGATGTGCGCGACGGCGATCGTGATTCCGCGCGCCTTCTCTTCCGGCGCGTTATCGATGGAATCGAAGCTGCGGAACTTCACCTTCGGGTTGTTCTTTCCCAGCACCCGGGTGATGGCCGCGGTCAGCGTCGTCTTGCCGTGATCGATGTGTCCGATCGTTCCGATATTTACGTGCGGTTTGCTGCGATCGAATTTTTCCTTCGCCATGTCAGGTACCTTCCTGGAAATGCCGGTGCGCAACCGGCTTGCGCGCGCCTGCCCGCCACGAAGTCGCGCGGCGGGCGGCCGAAAAACTGGAGCCGATGACCAGGATTGAACTGGTGACCTCGTCCTTACCAAGGACGCGCTCTACCAACTGAGCTACATCGGCGGCAAAACTCTGGTGGACAGGGGAGGATTCGAACCTCCGTAGCTCTAGCGAGCGGCAGATTTACAGTCTGCTGCCATTAACCACTCGGCCACCTGTCCAAAGCACAGCCTGACCCTCCAACATCATGTCGCCTGAAAACGAGGGGATGACCGAAAGGGCAGGACACCGGCGTGCTGTCCTTCAATAGATCAAGCCGGACGTTATTTATTGTATTGGACCGGCGGCGGGACGCGCAAGCGCGCGAGTCCCCGAGTCCACGGTCAGGGATGAACGCTCCAATACACCTCAGTGGTCGGGCTACAGAAGAAACCTTCGAAGTGGAAGTTATCCTGGATCGTGCCGAGATTGCGCTCGGACGAGCAAAGAAAAGAAAAGTGGCTGTCCCAATGCGTTGTCCACAGTAGCTGCTTATCTGGCGTGAACACGTTGCAGAGGCCTATGGTCGGCCCAGCTTCCTGCCCCGTCAGATCGTCGATCCAATGCAGTTTCCTCTCCGTGCCAAATTCATCACCGACCCAGACCCATTCATACCCGAGAGACTGAATCGAGTGAAGCACTGTGTCATGCAGCAGATCTGAGAAGCGGCCCTCATCCGGATGTATGATTCCGTCTGTCTCAGCCAGGGCCAGGATCTTGTCGGCATAGCTTTGATTCGAGAACTCCTCCCTCAACCCGCTGATGAGGGTACGGAGTCCGACATCAACGGCTGCGATCGACGGAAGCCCGGTTCTCCTGCGCGCGTCTTCCCATAAAACCGGCTCGCAGCCTCTGACGATGCTGGCGCGGTTCGGATATGTCCCTGGGGCGAATAGGTGCCTTGGGATCGATAGCGGCTTTATGAAGGGATGCAATAGCACGTACACCGCTTCGAACGTGCCTGCGTAGTACTCCAGTATTCTCCCGTCCTGAGGGCAAGTGGCGAATACATCGGGCGTGGGCAGGACGCGTTCGGGCATTCGGCAATTTTCTGCAGCGAAGTTCATCATAGCCGCATTTTGAGACGACCGTGGCAGCCTCGTCTCTGTGTCTGTTTTTGTTTGTATTCGGGCGGATGGGGGAGTATCGCAACGTTCCTGAACGCTGATTTCACTACTCTGGAGTCCTCGGGAAGCTCGCTGCAGATCTACTGTCTGCTGCCATTAACCACTCGGCCGCCTGTCCAAAGCACAAACCTGACCCTCCAACATCATTTCGCCTGAAAACGAGGGGATGACCGAAAGGGCAGGACACCGGCGTGCTGTCCTTCAATAGATCAGGCCGGAACGGTAATTATTGTATTGGACCGGCGGCGGAACGCGCAAGCGAAGGGCTGGGCATCCTCCGCAGACTGCCGTGGCGCAGCGGCTCACCCGTGATTCAAAACCCGCCACGGACAGGTAGCTGCGCCAATCCTCGCCCAGGACCGGTACGTGTTTACTCGACGCTCGGTCTTCGACGTTTGAACGCTCCGAACTCGACGACGCAAGGCCAGCGGCTGATCGCCTGTAAAAAGGACCTCAATTCCGTTATCTTTCGTCGTCCGATGCAACTCGCCATTGTTCAAGCCGTCCAGGCCCATGAACGCGACGGTCACAACCTCGAGTGGCGCCAGAGCTTTGGCAGAGCATGATCGGGATTTTCATAGTCTCGCAACACCTCTGCGGCGTGACAGCGGAAACCCCTCGGCGTCCCGTCAGCGTACAATCGGGTTGATGGAGAACTGGAGAGAACACATCAGTATCAGCCCTGCTGTTTGCCATGGCAAAGCCTGCATTCGCGGTACCAGGATCATGGTGTCGGTGGTTCTCGACAACGTCGCGGCGGGCGTCGACCGATCTGACATTCTCGCCAGCTATCCTTCGCTCACGCCAGGGGACATAGATGCCGCGCTCGCGTACGCGGCTGAACTGGCCAGGGAAGGCACCATCGATCTTCCACTAGTGTTCTGAGTTACAAATACATTGAATAAGTGGGCCGATCAGCGCATACTTGGGTATGCGCACCGGACGGCCAACAAAACCGCTCAATATCACACCCGAGGAGAAACAGAAGTTAAACATGTTGGCGCGTCGTCCAAAGTCAGCGCAGGCGATGGCGATGCGTGCCCGCATCGTGCTCGGCTGCGCCGATGGAACTGCTAACGGCGCCGTGGCGAAGAATTTACATGTCACTGCGGCGACGGTTTGTAAGTGGCGGGAGCGTTTTCGCGTGCATCGTCTGGAGGGCCTTCTGGACGAACCACGGCCGGGCACTCCCCGCTCGATCACCGACGCGCAGATCGAAGACGTGGTGACCCGAACGCTGGAGTCAATGCCAGAGAACAGCACGCACTGGAGCACGCGTTTGATGGCCCAAAAGACCGGGCTGTCGCAGACGGCGATTGTGCGAATCTGGCGCGCTTTCGGCCTGCAGCCGCATCGCGTGCAGAACTTCAAACTGTCCAAAGACCCACAGTTTGTCGAGAAGGTCCGGGACATCGTCGGCCTGTACTTGAACCCTCCGGACAAAGCCATCGTGCTGTGCGTGGATGAAAAGAGCCAGGTGCAGGCGCTCAACCGCACACAGCCGATTTTGCCTCTGGGGCCCGGCGTGCCGGCCCGACAATCGCATGACTACGAGCGTCACGGCGTGACCTCATTGTTTGCTGCACTAAATGTTGCTACCGGCGAGACCATCGGCAACTGTCACCGCAGACATCGGCATCAGGAGTTTCTGAAGTTCCTGGCGCTGATCGACTCGAAGCTGCCGGCCGATGTCGAGGTGCACATGGTCATGGACAATTACGGCACGCATAAGGTGGACAAGGTACGCCGCTGGTTCGCGCGGCATCCGCGCTATCACCTGCACTTCACCCCTACCAGCGGAAGCTGGCTCAACCTGGTCGAGCGCCTGTTCGCTGAGGTGACCCAACGCTGCGTGCGCCGGGGAAGCCATACCAGCGTGCCGCAATTGGAGAAGGCCCTACTCGCCTGGCTGCAGCAGCGGAACGGTGCACCCAAACCCTTTGTGTGGACGGCCGACGCCGATCTCATCCTCGGCAAGGTTGAAAGACTTTGTAAACGAATCTCTAACTCAGGACACTAGAGCTCAGCGCGTGAAGTTCAAGACGGACGAGAATCTTCCCGTAGAGGCAGCGTTGGTCCTGCGAGACGCCGGCTTCAATGTCCAGACCATCTGGGACGAGAACCTGTCAGGAGCTGAAGATCAAACCGTTGCAGCCCGGGTTCGAAGTGAAGGACGAGTGTTGGTCACGCTGGATCTGGATTTTTCCAACATGCAGGCATATCCGCCGGACCAGCACGCCGGAATCATCGTCCTGCGACTGAAAACTCAGGACAAAGCAACGGTACCTGAGTACCTTCGAAGGACTGCCGCTGCCTTGAACCAGCGAAGCCCAGCCCGGGAGCTGTGGATCGTTCAACACGACCGTATCCGCTTTCGTCAAAGCGGCTGACTGACGGCCGGCCCAGGGCTGCTTCTATCGCACTCGGCTCTTCTCGCGGGAAGGAGCCGGGCGCAACTGGGCGTCTTCGAGGCGTTTGGTTTCCTGCCAGGTGAAGATCATGCGATGCGCCACCGTGATGTTCGTCAGCACCGCGATCACCCACAGCACCGGAGCCATGCGGTAGAACAGCGCGCCGATGATCAGCAGCACCACTCGCTCCGGCCTCTCCATGAAGCCGACCTTGCAGGTGGGAATCACGTTCTCCGCCCGTGAGCGAGTGTAGCTCACCATCACCGACCCGGTCATCACAATGGCCGTCAGCACCACATAGAATGGCCGGTTAATATTGCCGTAATACACCAGCAGGCCGACCAGCAGGCCCAGATCGGAATAGCGGTCGAGCACCGAATCGAAGAAGCCGCCGAAACGAGTGACTTGATTGGTGGCCCGTGCGACGCGCCCGTCCACCATATCGAACAGACCGGCGCTGATGATGACAATGCCGGCGCTGCGGAACTGCCCTTCGGCAAGCAGCACCGCCGCGACGATGTTGATCACGAGACCCAGGAAAGTGAGGACGTTCGGATGGATCTTCGACAGAGCAAGGCCGCGCACAATCATACGAATGACGTGATTGCAGGCCACCCCGATCGCGCGCGTGTACGTCATCTGCTACCTGTCATCCTACCGTTTTTTCGCGGCTCGCCGTCATGGCTCGGAATCGTGCACGGTCCGGAGCCGGAGAATCTCCATCTCCCGCGCGCCGCCGGGAATCTGGATCTTCGCGGTGTCGCCCACCTTCTTGCCGAGCAGGCCCTTGCCGATCGGGGAACTGGTGGAGATGAAGCCCTGCGCGACGTTCGCTTCCTCGCTGGTCACCAGCTTGTAAGTGATCTCTTCGTCCTTGTCCAGGTCGAGAACGACAACGGTGGATCCGAGCGCGACGCGGTCGCGCGGCATGCGCGACATATCCACCATGGAGAGCTCGCGCAGCCGCCCCTGCAACTGATTCAGCCGCGCATTCACCATTCCCTGGCGCTCTTTGGCGGCGTGGTACTCCGCGTTTTCGCTGAGATCGCCGTGCTGCCGCGCCTTCAGGATTTCTCTCGGCAGCTCGACCCGAAGTTCGTTTTCGAGGGCGGCGATCTCCTCCTCCAGCTTCTTCTTGAGATCTTCCATGCAACAGGCCTGGAACCTATTATACGTTTGCGTCTGTAATGTTGCGATCCCGTTGCAAATAAATCGTGTATTTCGTGCTTTGTTCCCCTTGCCATTCTGCAGGAATGCCCTTATGCTTCTCCTGTAGACATTCTTGGAGAGTACCGAAATGCCGAAGGAAGTCGATCTGCTGCAGGGCACCCTGGACCTGCTGATCCTGAAATCGCTTGCTCTGGGACCGATGCACGGGTTCGGGGTGTCGGTGCGCCTGGAACAGTTATCGCGCAGCGCGCTCCAGGTGCCGCAGGGTTCGCTCTATCCGGCGCTGCATCGCCTCGAGCACCAGGGCTGGATCACCAGCGAGTGGGGCGTAAGCGATAACAACCGCAAAGCGAAGTTCTACTCGATCACCGAGGCCGGGCGGGAGCAGCTCGAGCGTGAAATGGCCGAGTGGAAATCGCTCACCGGCGCGGTCGCCATGGTGCTGCGGGCGAGTGAGGCGTGATATGACCAGCCGGATAGAACGCTGGTGGAACGCGGCGCGCGCACGCAGCCGGTCGCTCTTTCGGCGCCGGGCCGCGGAGGGCGAGCTGGATGAGGAGCTGCGCTTCCACTTCGATGCCGCCGTCGAGCGCTACGTCAGCTCAGGGATGGCGCGCGAGGCAGCCCGGCGTCGCGCGCGAGTCGAGTACGGCGGCGTCGAGCAGATCAAGGAAGAGTGCCGGCAGTCCTGGGGCTCCATGGCCATCGAGAACATCGGCCGCGACTTCGTTCAGGCAATGCGCGGAATTCGGCGCGCTCCAGGATTCGCCGCTGTGGCTGCGCTGACGCTCGGCATCGGCGTGGCTGCCAATGCGACGCTGTTCTCTCTGATCTACGCCGTGGTCCTGCGTCCCCTTCCGGTGCGCGATGCCGGTTCCATTCGTAATGTGCATGTCGGGACCACGGGCAAGGGCATGCGCGGGAACTGGAACGGACTGTATCGCGTGTCTTTCGCGGAACTGGAGTATATGCGCGCTCATGCGCGCACGGCCGAACTGGTGGGGGTGGGTGAGGACGGTGCAGGCTTCCGTGGCGCGCCGGACGGGAGCGTACATGTCCAGCTCGTGACCGCCAATCTGCTGCCGATGATCGCCGTCCGGCCTGCGCTCGGGAGGTTCTTCGCGCCATCCGAAGCATCCACCATCGGAAGCGCTCCGGTTGCGGTACTGAGCTACGCGATGTGGCAGAAATATTTCGGCGGCGCCCCGGATGTCATCGGCCGCAGCCTGAAACTGAATCGGACGCTGTTCACTATCGTCGGCATCGCCGACGCCGCCACCAAAGGGCCGCTGATGAGCACGCCCGACCTGTGGGTTCCGATTACGATGGAACCGGCAATCCGCAACACTGGCGGCATCATCGCCGACGCCAACACAGGCTGGATCGAGTTGCTCGGCCGCAAATCGCCCGGCTCCTCCGACGCGCAGATGACCGCAGAAATGCGCGTTCTCGCGCAGCAGGCGCTCGCGGCTCACCAATCGACGCGCAAGGCTGTGGTTGACGTGGCGCGCGGCGCCTTCTTCAACGCGCCCGATATGGTCAGCAAGGGCGCGCCCGTGATCGCGGTGCTTTTCCTCGCATCGGGAATGGTGCTGGTACTGGCCGCTTCGAACGTAGCCAACATGCTGCTTGCGCGCGGCCTCAGCCGGCAGAGGGAGACCGCTATACGCCTGTCCATTGGAGCGGGCGCGGGACGCATCGTTCAGCAGTTTCTGACCGAGAGCCTGGTGCTGACGCTGCTCGGCGCCTCGGCTGGCCTGGTCCTTTCGCAGCTCGCCCTACAGGGAGTGCTCGCCGAGTTCGCGCGGTTTGGACCGTTCCAGATCGACGTCTCGCCCGATGCTACCATCCTGCTCTTCACCTTTGCCCTGGCGGCCGCCACGGGTCTGCTGTTCGGCCTGATGCCGGCGCTCCGTCTGGTGCGCGGCGAGGTCGGGTCGGCGCTGAAGAGCGGCGGTCCAGCGGCGCTCGGCGGCGGCCAGTCGGGCCGGCGGATGCAGAGTGTACTCGCCGCGGTACAGGTCACCGTTACGGTGGTTCTGCTGGCCAACGCCGGTCTGCTGCTTCGCGGGTTCGTCCACGCGTTGAACAAGGACACGGGCCAGAAACTGCATAACATTCTGGTGGCGTCGGCTGACCTGTCGCGGCAGCAATACACCGCGGACAAGGCGCGCCGCTACATGGAGGGCTACCGGCAGGCAGCCGCTGCCCTGCCCGGCGTTACCAGCGTTTCGTTCGTCTGGATGGACCCCGTCATTGGGGAATGCGACACGGAAGCCAGGCTGATCGCGGCGGACGGTTCGCCGGGGCCAGGAAACCTGGTCGGCTGCAACGCAGTCGGCCCAGGCTTCTTCCGCACCTTCGGTACGCGGCTGCTCGGCGGGCGCGAGTTCAGCGCTGCCGACATGGCCGGGAAGGCAAAGGCAGCCATCGTTGATGAGCGCTTCGTCCGGCGCTTCTTCGGCCGCGGCAACGCGCTCGGCAGGCGTGTTCGATCCGGCGACAACGAGTTCGAAATCGTCGGCATTGCCGCGACGGTGTCCGGCCTCGAGCCCGGCTCGGATGAATTGCCCATGCTCTATCGTCCGGTAAGCGGCGACGACTTCCTGGGTTCATGGCTGCTCATCGGCTATAGCGGCGACGGCGCCGCGCTAAAACGGCAAGTGGTGGATGCCGCCTCGCGTCTCGACCCGGCGGTGACTGGCAGGGCGACGCCGATCGAGGCGAACGTCGCTGAGGCGCTCGTTCCCGCGCGGCTGGCAGCCTCGGCGGCTTCCACGCTCGGCGGCCTGGGACTCGTACTCGCCTGTACCGGCATCTATGGCGTGGTGGCATTCATGGTTGCCCGCCGCCTGCGCGACGTCGGAATCCGCATTGCGCTCGGCGGATCGCGCCGCGACATTCTGAAGCTGATGCTCGGTGAGGGTCTCCGTCCGGTGATGGCCGGAGCGGCGATGGGATTGCCTCTGGCCTTTGCAGCGGCGCACCTGATCCAGGCTTTACTGTACGGGGTCAGCACCGTGGACCCGGTGGCATTCCTGACGGCAACCGCGCTCCTGCTGGCCACGACCGTCGTCGCGGTGCTGCTGCCGGTGCGGCGTGCTTTGGGCGTCGATCCCGCAGCCGTGCTCCGGAACGAGTGAAACGGAGCTGTGCGTAAGTCGCGGCGCACGCTATCTTCGCTTGCGCTCAGGACGGTTGAACTCGATGCGCTGCCCGTCCGCATTGATCTCGTCGTGCTCGAGCTCGTTCGACACGCCGTGCGATTCGGACTCGCCACTGCGCGTCGGCCCGGTATCGGCCGCCCAGTCATCGGGCCCGACGTCGCCAACATCGGTCAGCCCCAGATCGGGATCGCTTGCGCCGTGGATCGTGAGATCGCCCAGGTCGGCGTCTTCGAGCAGATCGGTATCCTGCTCGACATCCGCACCATCGACATCGGCTGTGCCTTCCGCCAGCGCGCTCGCATCGGCGGTGGGAAAGGCGCTCTCGCCGCCGCGAACGCCCGAACCACCAGGTCCTGTCCCGTCCTCTCTCCGTGCGCTGATGTCATCGTCGTCGTTCATGAATGAGTCCTCTGCCTGTCTGACTCCGAATCCGGACCGGTCATTACGTAAACGGACAACGTTGGCGCCAGGACTTTTATGCCCTCCGCACGCTTCCCCGGAACTCCGGGTTACAGCCGCGGCCCTGTTCTACTGGCGCTCGGGATAGCGGCCAACACGGCGATTTTCAGCCTCATCGATGCCGTGATCGCTACAAAGGCGCAGCCCTGCCGCAAATGTCCGGGCAGTTGGTGCAGCGTCTGCGCCTGCAGCGGCGATCCCGCCGCGCTGACCGGCGCGGTTCGCGAGGCGGTGAAGCAATTCAATCCGGCCATACGCATGTTTGGCACAGCGACGGCGAACGAACAGATTGGCGATACCGTGGCGCAGGACCGCCTGGTAGCTGGCCTCTACGGGCTTCTCTCGTATACAGTGGCGCGCAGGACCGCGGAGATCGGCATCCGCATGGCGCTCGGAGCAACCCGCCGCGGGGTTCTCAGGATGATGCTGGGCGATGACGCTCGCGCTGTGCGCCGACACCAGTCTGGCGGTTACCGTTTTCGCAGCCTGTCTCCCCGCGCGGCGTGCTGCAGGCTGAATGCCTGCCCCACCTCGCCTGCGTCTCGGGCTGGTCTAGAACTGCAGTTTCGAGATCATGCCGTCCAGCGCCGCCTGGAGCGCGGTTTTGTTCTTCTCCAGCTCAGCCGACTGATCGCGCAACGCCGCCAGGCGGGCCTCGTCGGCGCCGAGTTGGCGCGCCCACGTCTCCACCTGCTCCTGCTGGCCGGGGACGTGACTGAGTGTGTTTACGTTCTGGCGCAGGCGCTCCTCACGCTGGGACAGGTCGTTCATCTCGTTGCGGGTCCGAACGATCGAAGTTTCGGCCTCGGTGATGCGCTGCTTCTGATCGAGAACCTGCTGGAGTTGTTTGCGGCCATCGTCGCCGATTGCTTTGCCGGTGGTGAATTCCACCAGCACATCGGGCGTGAAATTCGAGACGGCCATGGTCTGATCGTAGACAGTCTCCTCCGTGATCGGGAACTTCTCGGTAGCGCCGGGAGCCAGCTTCACCTCGAAGCGGCGCATGGTGGCTGTGGTCTCCACGGGCTTCTGGTTCAGCAGCTTGTAACCAGTGCGGATGGGCTGCTCGATCAGGATGGTCTTCGCCTTCTGGTCGACGTTGCGTACCGTGTAGGTTTTCGTTTCGCGCATGGCGTTCTTCGTGGTGATGACGCCGCGGCTGGCGTGCACTTCCAGAATGCGTGCGGTATCCGATTCATCCTGCGTGCCGACCCGCGTGCCCAGATCGACGGCGTAGCTGATCAGCCGCTTGTCGCCGGTCTTTACGGTATTCATCAGAGCTTCGCCCGCGTAGCTGTCGCCATCGAAAACGGTGATGGGTCCGCCATCGAGGGTCTTGCCGCTGGCATTGGTCAGCTCGGCGGCGCTCATGGGATTCAGTCCGTACGACTCGGAATAGATGAGCAGCTTTCGCGCGGCGATCTTCTGCTTGAGGAACGGCAGCATGGCCGACTCGTTCTTATGGATGGTCACCGGGTTGCCGAAGCGGTATTCGAAGAGATCGCCCAGATCGCGAGCTTCGGTGTCGGGCTGAAAGGCGTTGAGCTGATCCGCTTGAACTGGGCCGTCGCTGGTGACGGTAACAGCCTCGGACGACGCGGGCGGCGGCGGGGGAGCGGCCATGGGCATCGCCAGGCTTTTGTTCTTCATCATTCTGCGCTCGACCCCGCCCACTATGCCTACGCCGGCTCCCGACCCGTATCCGCCGAAGCCGGCCCGTTGCGTCTCCATCTGCTGCTGCACCGCGCCCTGGTAAACGATAGGCGCCTGCGCCGTCGCGTTCAGCACGTCCGCCGTCATCCGCTGTACGTAGAACGGCTCGTAGAGCCGGCTGATGAACGACACCGGCCGGCCGGACACCACCGCCAGCTTCACGTTGGTCCAGTCGTCGCCGGTAGTGTTGTCCACCACCGCCCAGCCTTCAAGAGTCGCGTCGCCCGTGTCACGGAACAAGAGGCGATAGCTCGACTTCCACACCGGCTGCGGAATCATGTAGCTGGCCGATACCTCGCGCCCGCGCGCGTCGGTGGAATCGATATATACACTGCGCTTGTCCTTCGAGCGGGCCTGCGCGACGGCGGCCAGATAGTCCTTCAACTGCGTCTGCAGCTTCTGGTCGGTGAAGTGGAGCGACGTGATGGCGCCCAGGTCGACAGTGCGCAGATCGCCGGAATCGAGCAGCAGAGTGAGTTGCTCGCGCTCGGGCTCCTTCTCGCCCGCGGCCATCATGCGCGCACTAACGATGGCGCCGGTGACGGTCTCCGATGGCGACTTCAGCTCGATGCGGGCGCCGCGCAGATGATCGAGAAACGAGCTGAGCGGCTGGCCCTCGGCCACGGCGAACGGAAAGTCCTCCAGCTTCTTCCCGAGCGGCTCGCTCGAATCGTAACGGAGGCCCCGAATGGGCGCGCCCGAATTATCGGTGAGCGTGAGCGATTTCAGGACGTCGTTCATTTCGTCGGCGCGAAAATCGAGACGCCCGCCCTCGCCGGCTGAGAGCAGTCCGGAGCGGGCAAAATAGCCAACGCCGCTTTTATAGAGAATCACTTCGCGAACAGGAAGATCGGCGGCGAATGCTACGGCCGTCAATGAGACGAACAAAAGTGTAGTGATGCGCATAGTAGTGGAACGCTCCAAATCGCATTTCTTGCGGCGGACGTATTATACAGATTCATGTCCAACGTCAGCCATCTCGAATGCAGCGTGTGTCAACGTCAGTATGAGACGGGGAAAGCGCACAATTTGTGCCAGTGCGGCGGACCGCTGCTGGTTCGTTATCATCTGGACCGCGTTCGCTCATCCTGGAGCCGCGACGCGCTCGCACCGGCGCCGAAGAGCATGTGGCGATACGCGCCGCTGCTGCCGGTGAGCGATCCCCGGCATATCGTCACGCTGGGCGAGGGCTTCACGCCTGTGGTCCGGACCGGACGGCTTGGGGCTCGCATCGGCGCGGAAAACCTGTGGGTCAAAGACGAAGGGCTGAACCCCACGGGTTCCTTCAAGGCCCGCGGGCTTAGCTGCGCCGTGTCGATGTGCGTGGAGCTGGGAATCAGAAAAACAGCCATTCCGTCCGCCGGGAACGCCGCCGGCGCTTTAGCAGCTTACGCCGCGGCGGCCGGAATGGAATCACACATCTTCATGCCTAAAGACGTTCCCCAGGCCAATTTAGTCGAATGCCTCGCGTTCGGGGCCAAAGTTACCCTGGTGGACGGGCTCATCAGCGATTGCGGGCGCATGGTGGCCGAGCGCAAAGAAGCCGAGGGCTGGTTCGAAGTGAGCACCCTGAAGGAGCCGTACCGCATCGAGGGCAAGAAGACCATGGGCCTCGAGATCGCCGAGCAGTTCGGCTGGGAGCTGCCCGATGCCATTCTTTATCCCGCGGGCGGCGGCGTCGGACTGATCGGCATGTGGAAGGCGTTTGCGGAACTCGAGCAGCTCGGCTGGATCGGTCCGAAGCGGCCGAAGATGATCGCGGTGCAGGCGGCGGGCTGCGCGCCGGTGGTGCGTGCGTTCGAGAGCGGGGCCGAGCACAGCGAGTTCTGGAACGATGCGCACACGGTTGCCGCCGGGCTGCGCGTACCGAAGCCGCTGGGCGACGCGTTGATGCTCGAGGCGATTCGCGCCAGCGGCGGCACGGCGATTGCGGTAAGCGACACGGAGATGCTGGATGCGGCTATCGAGCTGGCCTCCATGGAAGGGATCTTCGCGGCGCCCGAGGGTGCGGCATGTATCGCCGCCATACGCCTGCTGGTTGCCGACCGATTCCTGACATCCTCGGACCGTGTAGTCGTTTACAACACGGGCTCCGGCTATAAGTACCTGGAGGCATACTCAACGCGTTTCCCGCGCACCACCGCTTCCGAGCAGGACAAACCTGGTGGCCTGATCACGCCGCGCTGACAATCCGGGCGCCGTTAACAAAACCTGACTATCTTCCAGCCTCCCGTCTTACCGACAAACCGGGTGAGGAACTCCACTTTTGGGGGTAGAAACGTGTGCGGGATGCGGCGTCACGTAAACGGGGGACTGGGTCGGATGATTCAGGAACGGAGCCCCGCGGTCACCGTGTAACATGCGGTAAATACGGCAAAAAGTTATCTGATCGAGCCTGATCAGCACCCGAACGTGGTGTGCCGTTGTCCAGGCGTCAGAACCTCCTGTTACCCCCCTCCGGGGAACAGGAGCATTACCTTACTTTTTACACCTTGTATTCACTTGTAATACGAATTCGTATGACGTACACTAGTGAAACACTGAAGGCCACTGCGCCGTGGCCTAAAGCATCATTTGGACAGCTTCTAACATTTAGCAGTAGTGTCTGTTCTTCGGAGGAACAGTTGTTATTGGATGGATGTGATTCAGATCGAATGCACCAAATGGACGAAATGTGCGGCTACTGCTGGTACGCATTAAAAGTGCGCGCCCGCAACGAGTCCACCGTCAGCACGTTATTGCAACGGAAGAGCTTCGAGACGTTTCTGCCAACCTACCCGGAGAAGCGCATCTATTCGGACAGGATCAGAAAAGTAGATACGCCACTCTATCCCGGATATGTATTTTGCCGATTTGATCCGCTCAACCGGCTCCCGATCCTGACCACTCCTTCCGTGGAATACATTGTAACTACCGGCAAGAACCTGACGCCGGTTGAAGAACACGAGCTTGCCGCTGTCCGCAAGGTGGTGGACTCGGGCCTGCCTGCATACCCGTGGCCCTATCTGAAGGCCGGACAAAAAGTCAGAATCGAGGAAGGTTCCCTCAGAGGAGTCGAGGGTATCCTGATTCGGGAGAAAGGGACCGAGCGGCTGGTTATTTGCGTGGAGCTGGTGCAGCGGTCGGTCGCGGTGGAACTCGACCGGTGCACTGTAAGACCCGTCCACTCAGGTTACTCACGGTCCCGTGACGTTTGCTGACGCTTATCGGCGCGAACTGAACGCCGCCCTCGAACTAATCGATATTCAGAAGGTCGAGCGCGCCATCCAGTGGTTCGATGAGGCTCGCCAGGCCGGTAACGCCATTTTCGTTATCGGCAACGGCGGCAGCGCGTCAACGGCTTCTCACTTTGTCTGCGATGTAGTCAAGGGCGCCAGTTACGGGCGCAGCTTACGGTTCCGTATCCACGCGCTGACGGATTCGCTCCCCACCCTGACGGCTTACTCGAACGACGTCGGCTACGAGTGCGTCTTCGCCGAGCAGCTCAGGAATTTCGCGCAGCCGGGCGATATCGTCATGGCGCTCAGCGGATCGGGTAACTCCCTGAACGTTGTCCGCGCGCTCGAATACGCCAACAGCGCGGGATGCCGCACGATCGCGCTTACCGGCCGCAACGGCGGCCTGCTGGGGCCACTGGCCCAGCTTCACATCAACGTGGCGGTGGAGCACATGGGCCGCATCGAAGATGCGCACATGGTGGTCTGCCACATGGTGGCTTACCACTTCATGGAAGCGCAACAAAATGAATGATTTACGTTTAAACCAGACCGGCTGACACGTGTTTGTGGCGCACGCTTCAGCGCAATGCCATATAGTTTTCCCGCTTTCGAACACCTGGCCGATGTGGGGCGGGCGCCCTCGCCCGCGGCCGGCGCCCCGCCGGCCTGCTCCCATACGCGACAACCCTACTCTCCGCGCGGCCAGCGGGGCCGGGGGCCCCGCGCAGGCCGGGGGTGCCTGCCCCACAAAAGGGACTTCGACTCAGCTCGCCGTCGAAAACTATATGGCATTACGCTTCAGCGCGCTGAAAAAGTAAGTCAGCGTCTGGGCATGCAGGCGAAAACGCCGGCTCCACCACGGTGCATCAAAGCTTGCGGCAACAGTGGAGCAGGCCTTTGGCCTGCGTAGTTAAGGAATCAGCAGCTTACGACCCGTGCCGGTCGGAAACTACCGTGCCTGTGCAGCGGGCGTATACGGGCTGGTCCCCGGTGCGTCCAACCAGGCAGGTATGAAGATAATCGCAGCTCTGATCGTGGCCAGCCTTACGGTTGTAGCGCAGACGCCGGCCACCATGGTGGTCACCGCCGAGGGTGCGCACGACATGGCGGCCCCGCCAGTGACCGCCGCGGACGTCATGGTTTACCAAAAGGAACAGCGGCGTCAGGTGCTCGAGTGGACGCCGCTCAAAGGCGACCGCGGCGCGCTCGAGTTCTACCTGCTGATCGACGACGGAGCGGGCACGGATTTCGGCACGCACCTCGAAGAGCTGCGCCGGTTCGTCCGATCGTTGCCCGCCGAGGCGGAAGTCGGCATCGGCTATCTGCGTAATGGCACGGTTTCAGTATCCGGGAAGCTGACCCGCGACCACGACCAGGCGGCGAAGGCGATTCGGCTGCCTATCGGCACGCCCGATGCGTCCGGCAGTCCGTACGTCTGCGTGTCGGATTTCGTGAAGAAGTGGCCGGCAACGTCGGCGCGCCGCGAGGCGCTGCTGATCACGAACGGCCTGGATCCGTACTTCGACGAGCCCACTCTGGACGATCCTTACCTGAGCACTGCCATTGCCGATGCGCAGCGCGCCGGCGTGATCCTGTATTCCATCTACTTCCCGGGCGGAGGCCACTTCGGGCACACTTACTGGCGCATGACCTGGGGCGAGAACTATCTCTCGGAATTGTCGGATAAGACCGGCGGCGAGAACTGGTGGCAGGGCTTCGGGAATCCAGTGTCCTTCACGCCTTATCTGGACGATCTTCGGACGCGTCTGGACGAGCAGTATCTGCTCACTTTCCAGGCGGAGGGGAAGCCGGGACTCCAACCGGTGCGGCTGCGGACCGAACTGCCGGGAGTCAGCCTCGTGACGGCGTCGAAAGCCTACGTTAAGTAGAGCAGCCTTCAGCCTGCATCGGGCAAACAGGGCGCTCCTGATATCCTGTGCATACGTAACCAATGGATCTGCGGATAGAGAACCTTTCCAAAACCTACCCGAACGGCGTGAAGGCGCTGGACGACGTATCGCTCACCATCCCGCACGGCATGTACGGGCTGCTGGGTCCGAACGGCGCGGGTAAGTCGACGCTGATGCGCACCATCGCCACCCTGCAGGAAGCGGACAGTGGACGAATCTTTCTGGGCGGCATCGACGTGCTCAAACAAAAGGACGACGTCCGCCGGCTGCTCGGATATCTGCCGCAGGATTTCGGCGTGTATCCGCGGATTTCGACCGAGGACATGCTCGATCACCTGGCCGTGCTGAAGGGTTACACGAATCGCCGCAAGCGCCGGGAACTCGTGGATTCGCTGCTCAACCGCGTGAACCTGTACCAGTTTCGAAAGAAGGCGCTGTCGTCATTCTCGGGGGGTATGCGCCAGCGCTTCGGTATTGCCCAGACGCTCATCGGCGACCCGCAGCTCCTCATCGTGGACGAACCCACGGCCGGTCTCGACCCGGGCGAGCGCAATCGCCTCTATAACCTGCTCTCCGAAATCGGCGAGAACGTCATCGTCATTCTCTCCACCCACATCGTCGAGGACGTGATGGACCTTTGCCGCAGCATGGCCATCATCCATGAGGGCCGCGTGCTCTTCGCGGGCTCGCCCGAAGAGGCCGTGAACGCGCTGCATGGACAGATCTGGCGCCGCTCCATTCTCAAGAACGAATTCGCCGAATATGAGCGCACGCATCGCGTCATCTCGAGCAAGCTGGTGGGCGGCCGCCCGCTGATACACGTCTTCTGCGCCGAGTGTCCCGGCGAGGGGTT
Organism: uncultured Acidobacteriota bacterium; assembly: GCA_963780655.1. GTDB lineage: Bacteria > Acidobacteriota > Terriglobia > Bryobacterales > Bryobacteraceae > CAWACP01. The sequence goes on from CAWACP010000006.1 coordinate 934,642, forward strand.
CGAGCCGGCGCCGCCGGACCTCGAAGATGTGTTCTTCGCGAAGATCTCGCACCTCAACTGAGCGGCGCCGGAGATTCTCACCATGTGGCGACGCTTTTTCACTTTCGAACTCCGGTACTGGTTCAGCGGCTGGATGCTGTGGATCTTCCTGCTGGTGATCGCGCTGATGATCTTCGGCGCGGTGAGCAGCGACCAGATTACCGTGGGCGGCAGCATCGGCAATACGCACCGCAACGCGCCGTTTGTCATCGAGAGCTACTACTCGTTTCTGTGCCTCCTAACGCTGCTCATGACCACGGCGTTCGCCAACTCCGCGGCTGCCCGCGACTTTGCGTCGAACACCGATCAGATCCTGTTTACGAAGCCCATCCGAAAGCTGGATTTCCTGGCGGGCAGGTATCTCGGCGCCGCGCTCGTCTCGGTAATACCGATGCTCGGAATCTCCATCGGCGTGCTTCTGGCGAAGTATATGCCGTGGGTTGACGCCGACCGCTTCGGACCCATCAACTGGACGGCGCACCTGTACGGCATCCTCGTGTTCGCCATTCCCAACACGCTGTTCATCGCGGCCATCCTGTTTTCTATTTCCGCGCTGACGCGCAGCACGGCCGTGTCATTTCTCGCCGCGCTCGTTCTGCTGACCGCCTATGGCGTGGCTCAGGCGCTTACCACCGATATCAAGCATGAAACGGCGGGCGCTCTCTTCGATCCCTTTGCGATCCGAACCTATGCCCTCGCCACCAAGTACTGGACCGTAGCCGAGAAGAACAATCTGACCATAGGATTCAGCGGGCTGCTCTTGTGGAATCGGCTGATCTGGCTCAGCGTTGGCGCCATGATTCTGGCGCTGACCGGTTGGCGGTTCAGCTTCCTCCGGGGGACCGGCCGTCGCAGAAAGGCGAAGGTGGAAGATGAGGCGGTCAGCCCGGAGCCCGCGCGAGCAATTGCCGCCCACCAGCAATTTAACGCCGCTGCGCGCCGCACTCAATTCGTGCGGATCTGGCGGACCGAATTCCTCGGTCTGATCAAGTCGGTTACTTTCATCGTGATCCTGGCGGCGGCGCTGCTCAACTGCATTCCCAGCATTATCCTGAGCGCCTCGGAGGGCTTCGGCGATGTGTCGCTGCCAGTGACCTATCACATGACCGAGATCATCGAAAGCACGCTTTACATGTTCAGCGTCGCCATGATCACGTACTTCGCCGGAGTGCTGGTGTGGAGGGAGCGGGACACCGGCATGGACGAGATTCAGGACGCGCTTCCGTATCCGGAATGGCTCGCCTACGCAGCGAAGTTTTGCGCGCTCATTCTGTCGCTTTTCCTGATCCAGCTAGTGGTGATCGCGGCGGCCGTGCTCACGCAGGCCTTCCTCCATTACTACCGTTTCCAACTCGGCCTGTATACGTCGGAGCTGCTGGGCGTCGACTTCGCCGCGTTCGTGTTTCTGGCGATTCTGGCATTCTTCTGCCACGTGATTTCGCCGAACAAGTACGTCGGGTACGCCGTCTACATCGCATTTCTGATCGCCAATTTCTTCGCGTGGCGAGCCCTGCACGTAGGCACGCACATGGTCCAGTTCGCCACGCATCCTGGGTACACATATTCGGATTTTTACGGCTACGCTCCGTACCTTCAGGGACTGCTCTGGTTCATGGCGTATTGGTCGGCATTCTGTGGCCTGGTGGCTGTGGCGAGCGTTCTGCTTTGGCGGCGCGGACGGGAGACTCGCTGGCATCATCGGCTGCGGGTCGCTCGCGGACGATTCCGTGGCCCGGTCGCCGCCATCGCAGCGCTCTTTGCACTGGTGTTTGTGTCCACTGGAGCCGTGATCTTCTATAACACCGAGATCCTGCACCATGTGGTGACGGAGAACGACAACCGGAACATCGCCGCGGATTACGAGAAGACCTACAAGCGTTACAAAGACCTGCCGCAGCCGCGCATCACCGACATCCATTACCTGATCGACCTGTGGCCCGAGACGCGCAACGCCCGCATGCTTGGCGACGAGGTAGTGGTGAATGAAACGGCTCAGCCCATAGGCGAGCTGCACTTCACCGTGGCCGATCACATCGACACGGATATCGCCATGGACGGCGCCAGCCTGAAAAAGGACGACAAGCGGCTTCTGTATCGCATTTACACGCTGAATCCGCCCCTGGCGCCCGGTGAATCGCGCCACCTGCGCTTCACGGTTCAAACGCATACGCAGGGTTTCGAGAACGAGCTGACCAATCAGGAGATCATGCAGAACGGCACGTTCTTCAATAACACCGTGGCGCCGCAGTTCGGCTATCAGACCGGCCGCGAGCTGGATGACAAGAACGAGCGGAAGAAGCGCGGCCTGAAGCAGAAGGACCTGATGCCCGCGCTCGAGCGCAACTGCACCGTGGACTGCCGCAATTCGTATCTGAGTAACAACTCGGACCTGGTGAACGTCGATACGGTGATCAGCACGTCGCCGGACCAGATCGCCATCGCGCCCGGATCGCTCCTGCGCGAATGGAGCGAAAACGGCCGGCGCTTTTTCCATTACCGGCTCGATCACCCGGAATGGAATTTCTATTCGTTTCTGTCTGCGCGTTATCAGGTGGCCCGCACGCGGTGGAACGGCATGAACATCGAGGTGTACTACCTGAAGGAACACCCGTGGAACGTGCCGAAGATGCTGAATTCCGTCCGCCGTTCGTTCGAATACTACACCGTGAATTTCTCGCCGTATACGCAGAAGGAGGCCCGCATCATCGAGTTTCCGCGCGTGGCCAGTTTCGCGCAGGCCTTCCCCGGAACCATGCCCTACTCGGAGAGCATCGGCTTCATTGCCGATCTGAAGAATCCCGACGATATCGACAAGGTGTTCTATGTGGTGGCGCATGAGATGGGTCACCAGTGGTGGGCGTATCAGGTGCTGGGCGCGAACATGCAGGGCGCCACGGTTCTTTCCGAGACGCTGGCGCAGTATTCGGCGCTGATGGTGATGGAGAAGGAATACGGACGCGACATGATGCGCAAGTTCATGAAGTACGAGATGGACGGCTACCTGCGCGCGCGCGGACGCGAGCAACTGAAGGAACGGCCGCTGCTTACGGTGGAATCGAATCAGGGGTACATTCACTACAACAAGGGCAGCGTGGTGATGTATTACCTGCGCGAGATGATCGGCGAGGATGCCGTGAATCGCGCGCTGCGCAAGGTGATCGCCGAGTACGCATACAAGGCTCCGCCGTATCCGGTCTGCTGGGCGCTGGTGGATGCGCTCGGCGAGCAGACCCCGCCGCAACTGCAGTATCTGATGAAGGACCTGTTCGAGGACATTACGCTGTTCTCGAACCGTACGCTGGCGGCGCGCGCGAAGAAGCGCTCCGACGGGAAATACGATGTCACCATCGACGTGGAAGCGCGCAAGTTCAAGGCCGATGCCGAGGGCAATGAGCGCGAAGTGCCGGTGGACGACTGGATCGAGATCGGAGCGTTCGCGGCGCCGCCCAAAGGCAAAAAATACGGCAAGGTGCTGTACCGCGACAAGGTGCACATGACAAGGCCAGGCGGCACTTACACGTTTACCGTGAACGAACGCCCGGATAAGGCCGGCATCGATCCATTGCTGTTGATGATCGATCGCATTCCCGACGACAATGTGAAGGATGTCGTCATCGGCGGATAGTGTGCTGTCTCTGTGGCGCACGCTTCAGCGTGCTGCTGCGAGCTTCAGCTCGCGCTGCCCGGACTGTGGGCTGAAGCCCACAGCAGCACGCTAAAGCGTGCGCCACCGCTGGCCTCTTGTAGAGCAGGCCTTCGGCCTGGTGTGTCGAGTAGTGATGTGCATTCAGGGGGTGCAAGTCCCCTATGGACCGTGATTGACCGGAACCATCCGTCTAAGCAAGGGTGCTCGCCGCGAGGCGGGATCTGAAGAAAGCCGATGACGAAATCCCGGAGGCGACGTACAGGAAGCGGATGTGAGGCCATCGCAGCGTGGGTAACCCAGCCAGGGATGGGGATGCCCGAATGTCATTCGGAACGCTGTGGGGTAGATCCGACGCCTCCGGGAGAAGAAGGCATGTCTTACCTCGAGAGATCTCCGTTCTGGTCCGCACACACGGACTACCGCACGGGCAACCGGACGGGACAGGAGCGGAGAAGTCAGCAGAAGCCATAGTAATCCAACCGGATGAAGGGCCGAATCTTTAATGCAAGGAGCAGATGGAAGACTTCGATGGACGCAGGGCAGCAGAAAGACAAGGAGCGCCAGGGCGCAGGCGGGGTCGGCGGAACCGACCCTGCCACGCCGGGGCAGCAGCAAACGTTCACGGCATTCGACCAACAACGAGCCTTGACGAGCAGTTTGATGGAGCAGATTTGCGACCCGAAGAACGTGGTTCGTGCGTATCGGCGGGTTCGTTCCAATAAGGGTAAGCCGGGCGTGGACGGTATGACCGTTCACGAACTGGCCGACTGGCTTCGGAACAATCAAAGGGCGCTGACGGCTTCCCTGCTGGACGGGACCTACCGGCCGCAACCAGTACGGGGAGTGCAGATACCGAAGCCGGACGGAGGCCAGCGCCAGTTAGGAATCCCAGCCGCTGTGGATCGTCTGGTACAACAGATGATCCTGCAGGTGCTGAATCCGATTTTCGATCCCACCTTTTCCAACTCCAGCTACGGATTCCGTCCGCACCGGAGCCCGCATATGGCTCTGGAACAGGCGCGGAAATACGTAGCGCAGGAGGGGCGCGAGTTTGTCGTCGATCTTGATCTGGAGAAGTTCTTCGACCGGGTCAATCACGATATTCTCATGTCCCGAATCGCGCGCAGGATCGGCGACAAACACCTGCTCCTCATCCTCCGGCGCTTCCTACAGGCCGGTCTGATGCAGGATGGGGTGTGCGTAGCCCGCGAGGAGGGAACGCCACAAGGGGGACCGCTCTCCCCACTATTGGCCAACATCCTGCTGGATGATCTCGACCAGTTACTGGACAGCCGGGGACATCGCTTCTGCCGCTACGCCGACGACTGCAATATCTACGTGCGATCGCTGGCCGCGGGGCAGCGGGTGATGGAATCGGTCGTCGGGTTTCTGGAAGGGAAACTCAAACTCCGGGTGAACCGTGACAAGAGCGCCGTCGCTCCGGTCGGGGAACGCAAGTTCCTTGGCCATCGGCTGCTGTTGAACGGAAAACTCGGCATCTCTCCCAAGAGCGTGAAACGCGCGAAGGAGAGAATCCGGCAGATCACCCGTCGCAATCGGGGCGTCAGTTTTGCGCAAGTGATCGTCGAACTCAACCGCTTCACCACTGGCTGGATCAACTACTACCGCTACGCGGCTTGTCGGTTCGAACTTCAGTGCATGGACGAGTGGATTCGGCGCAAGCTGCGCTGCTATCGCCTCAAACAACGCAAACGCGGCCGGTCCATCGGAGCTTTCCTCCGTAAACTGGGGCTGTCCGCGTCCTCGGCCGCTCGTATCGCCGGTTCAGGGAAAGGGCCGTGGCGTTTGGCCTGCTCCCCGCCGGTTCATCGGGCCATGTCGACGGACTGGTTCTCATCTCAGGGACTCGTCTCCCTGCTCTCGCGATATGCGTCGTTACAACATTAAACGAAACCGCCGTATACGCCAAGTACGTACGGTGGTGTGGGAGGACGGGGCCGTGAGGCTCCTCCTACCCGATCATGCCCGGGGTCTCATCGGCGCGCGGCACGCTGAAAACGTGCGCCACACCAAACGAAACGCCGCATCGTTCGTCCGTCTCACAACAGGGTGAACACAACCATGATGCGAACGGCTATCCTTCTCCTTCTGGGCACAGCGCTGGCGTTCTCGCAGGACCACCAGACGATGGTGAACCAGCACGGGGATCGCGTGATGGGCTTCTCGCACGAGCAGACCACCCATCATTTCGAGCTGAACTACGACGGCGGGGTGATCGATGTCCGCGCCAATGACGCCACCGACACCGCCAGCCGCGATCAGATCCGCGGCCATATCCGCCACATCGCGCGGATGTTCGCTGACGGAAATTTCAACGCGCCCATGCTCGTGCACAGCACCAACGTTCCGGGAACGGCGACGATGAGCCGCCTCAAGGATCAGCTTCACTGGACCGTACAGGAAACTCCGCGGGGAGCAAGGCTGGTAATAACGGCCGACAACAAGCCGGCGCTGGACGCCGTGCACGAGTTCCTGCGATTCCAGATCATAGACCATCAGACGGGCGATTGCCCCATGGTACGCTGATCGTTCCGCGGGCTGTCAGGCCGCGCCCGCGCGGGCATCGCCCGTGAGCGATCCGATGCGGCGGATCATGGGCACGTCAATAACGCGGACGCCGGTGGGCGAGTTGGCGACGGACCAGGCCAGCGCCGCGGTCATCTCTCGCAACGATACGAGGCCGAGCCGCATTGCCCCGTCGCGCGTCGGCGGCAGCATTTCGAGCGCCTTGTAAACGGGCAGCAGCACATACGGCCAAAGGTGGCCGGGGCCGAGAACATACCACGGACGCACCACATTGGCATTCAGGCCGGCATCGGCGATGGCCTTCTCACAGTGCGCTCTCACGCGCTGGTATTCGCGCATTGCCGGCGCCGGCTGGGCCACGCTGACGTAAACGAAATGGACCGCCCCGGCAACTTTCGCCGCTGTGAGGGACGCTTCCAGCGCCCTCTGATCGATCTCGTGAAACTGTCGCGCCTTCCACGGCGCCGGGTGGGCAACGCCCACCATGTGCACATATACGGAGCCGGACGGCACAGCCGTCAGGAACGTGCTGGAATCAAGCGCGTTCCCGATTACGGGTACGCACCCACGCGGCAGCCTGGGCTCGGAACCCCGGCGCGCCAGAGCGTGTACTTCATGGCCGTCAGCTAGCAGACGCGGAATCAGGGATTGTCCCATGTAGCCCGTCCCGCCGCTCACGAACACGCGCATCGTATCAATATACGCCGGGCAAGCAACTTCGGATTGTCACCGTGTCATAGAAGGCGTTCCGGCGCGTCTTACAGACGGGGGAAAATAATGAAGACGATCTTTCGCGTGTTGCCCACAATGCTCCTCGGCGTCGCGGCGTTTGCGCACCCGAACATGAACGGCACATGGACGCTGGCGCCCGACCAAAGCAGCTTTCATGGAATGCCGGCCATCACCACCGGAACGGTGACCATCAACAGCCGCGAGCACAACATCTACATCTCCCGGCACCTGGCCGTGGACGCGGCCAACGCGGGCGAAGAGTACAACTACAGCACCGACGGCCGTGAGCACGCCACCATTCATCAGGGTAAGGAGGTGAAGATAAAGAGCTGGTGGGACGGCGATCTCCTGAAGGTTCGAATGAAAGAGGGCGATCTGGTGAAGGAGATGGACGAATACCGCTTGTCACCCGACGGCACGCTGATTCTGACCATCGATTCCGCCGGGCACGGGACCAGCACGCTGCAGTTTCGCCGCCAATAGCGTGCGGGCTCGGGCGCACCCTTGCTGATTATGAAGGAAGTATAATTTTCCGCGCCGTTGCAGAAACTACCCTGGTGCGGCGAGGTGCTGTTTTTAAAAATCAATGGCTTAGGCGCGGCACGGCGCGTGCATCAGGAAGCCCGCCAGGAGCAGTACCTTATGGAGTTAATCATTCTTCGCAGCGTTCCACGACGTAACACCTCCGGTGCGGAGAACCAGACCAAAGGAGCCGCGCCCGCAGGTCAAACCGACAACCCCCGATTAATGTCCATGGAAGAAGTGCGGCGGCGATGGCGGGCGAAACGGACTGCCCGCAGCGGAGCCTTCTGCGACTCGCCGCAACCGGCCTGAGCGGACAGGCAGCAACGCTATAGTAGTCAGTGATGCTCCTGCCCCGCGCCGCGGCGCTCGCCGGGCTTTGCGCACTCGCCATTGCCGCAACCCAGGTAAGACCAAAACACACGCCATCCGCGAAACGAACGGCGCCTCAGGCTGCCGCGGTGCGGTGGGCACACACGTTGCCGTTGCGGGATCAGGTGGCACAGCTTGTAGTGGCGCCCATCTACGGCGAACTGGTGAACACTCGCTCGCGCGATTACCGCCGTTACGTCCACTACGTGCACGACCTGCGCGTCGGCGGCATCATCGTGCTGGGCCATTCCATCAACGGCAGCGTGCGGAATGCCGAGCCGTATGCCCTGGCGGCCCTCATCAATCGACTACAGAAGATGGCGAAAACGCCGCTGTTGGTGGCAGCGGATTTCGAGCGCGGCGCCTCCATGCGCGTGAACTCCGCCGTCCAGTGGCCCTACAACATGGCGTTTGGGGCGGCGGGCGATCTGGACGCGGCCCGTTTCGAAGGCGCCGAAACTGCGCGCGAATCGCGGGCGCTGGGCGTCGAGTGGGTGCTCGCGCCCGATGCCGACGTGAACAACAACCCGGACAATCCGATCATCAACACGCGGTCGTATGGGGCCGACCCGGCGCAGGTGGCCCGCTTTGTGAGCGCCTATATTGCGGGCGCGCATTCCGATCCGAAGAACCCGGTGCTGGTGACCGCGAAACATTTCCCCGGCCATGGCGACACGGCCGAGGACAGCCATCTGGATCTGGCGCGGCTGGACGTTTCGCGCGAGCGCCTGGAGAGTCTGGAGTTCGTGCCGTTTCGGGCGGCCATCGCGGCGGGCGTGGATTCCATCATGACGGCGCACATTGCTGTTCCGGCGCTCGACGCGCGTCAGATTCCGGCCACGGTATCGCCGATCGTGCTTACCAGCGTGCTGCGGGACGAACTGGGTTTTCACGGCATTGTGGTGACGGACGCACTGGACATGGGCGGCGTTACCAGGTTGTTCGACCCGGCGGAGGCCGCGGTACGCGCGCTCGAGGCCGGCAGCGATGTGCTGCTGGTATCCGCGGATACCGAGAAGGCCATCAACGGCGTTATGGCGGCGGTGCGGTCGGGCCGCATCTCGCGGCAGCGCCTGGAGCAAAGCGTCGCGCGCATCCTGGACGCCAAGATCCGCATGGGCCTGAAGCGCCGCCGGACCGTGAATCTCGACGGGATTTCCGACGTGCTCGCCAGCCCCGAGGCGGAGGAGGTGGCGCAGCGGGTGGCCGATCACGCCCTTACGCTGCTGAAGAACGACCAGAATCTGTTCCCGCTGAAGGACCCGGCAACCACGTGCGTTACCGTAATGCCGGAGGGACGCTTCAGCCAGCACGGGCGCGTGCTGATCGCCGAATTGCGAAAGCGCGCGGCGGCGATGAAGATCACCGTTCTCGAACCGGCAATGCCGGGCGAAGACGTGACGCGGCTCACGCAGGAACTGAGCGGCTGTTCGACGCAGATCCTGGCGGCGTTTGTAACCGTGAGCGCCTATCGTGGCAATGTAGCGCTGGAAGGCCAGTATCCTGCGGTGGTGAACGCGCTGATTGGCGGCGTGGCGCCGGTGGCGATGATCGCCTTCGGAAATCCATATCTCATTCGCAGCTTCGCCGGCGTCCATGCCTATATGGCGACGTTCAGCGTGGCGCCCACGTCGGAGACGGCGGTGGCGAAGGCGATCTTCGGGGAGATTGCCATCTCCGGGCATACGCCTGTGCCGATCCCCGGCTTTGCGAACCTCGGCGACGGAATGCAGGTGGCGGCGACAAGAGCTCCGGCCCCGCAGCCCGCGCAGGAGTAAGGCCCACACAGGAGGATGACATGGTGGAGATTACGTGGCTGGGTCACGCCACATTTCAGTTGAAGCTCGAATCGGGGAAGGTGATCGTGCTGGACCCGTGGACGGACGGCAATCCGAAGTATCCCAAGGGTCACAAAATTGAGGCGGTGGATGCGATGCTGATCTCGCACGGCCACTTCGATCATATTCACGACGCCGTGCCTCTGGCGAAGAAATTCAAACCCGAGAAAATAGTGGCCATTTTCGAAACGTGCCACTGGCTTGAGAAAAAGGGGGCGAAGAATTGCAGCGGCATGAACAAGGGCGGCACGCAGCAGGTGTGTGAAGGACTGAAGGCCACCATGGTTCACGCCGTCCACAGTTGCGGCATTCTGGACGGCGACGACATTATCTATGGCGGCGAGGCGAGCGGTTACGTGCTGCACTTCGGCGACGGCCGCACCGCCTACTTCGCCGGCGATACGAACGTGTTCTCGGACATGGCTCTGATCCAGCAGCTCTACAAACCGGAGCTGGCATTTCTCCCCATAGGCGATCACTTCACCATGAGCCCGCGCGAGGCGGCGCTGGCAGCGAGGCTGCTCGGCTCGGCGACCATCGTGCCCATGCACTTCGGCACCTTCCCACAGCTCACCGGGACGCCCGACGAGTTATCGCGGTTGCTGCAGGACCAGCCGGGCACGCGGGTGTGGCCGCTGGAGATCGGCAACCCGGCGAAGTGGTGATTGCCGGGAACGTAGTAGCCGCTCGGCTATTTCAGTAAATTGATCGTGCCTCTGCACCCAGCAGAGCCGCAGGAGCAGAGGACCTTTTCGACGTGCTTCTCGAATTGATAGTCGACGGTGAGTTCTTCACCTTTGCGGATAGGGCGCTTGCTGAAGTAGATGATATGGTCCTTCACGATGCGCGCCACGATGTTCGGGTCGCAGCAGTGATTGATGAACTCGGCGCCGCTGCCGCCCACTGATCCGTCGATCGACCAGTAGTTGTCCAGTGTGAAGATGTAGTTCAGTTTGCGCGCTGCCCGTTTCTTCGTCTCCCGGCGGCTGATGCGTTCGCCGGTGTATTCGATCACCTTGCGATGCGCGGGAATGGGCTCGCCCGCATAGACGCCCCAGCGGTGGATCTTCGAACGCGCCACAATAAGCCGGAATCCGGTGTGCGCTGGGTCAATGGGGTGCGTGTCCTGCCGGCGAGCCATGTGAGACAGCGCGGTCAGGCGGCCGCGCTCATCTTCTTCTTCAGGATTACAACGAGTTCCTCGACAGCGGCCGCGCTCTTGTCGAGGGCGGCTTTCTCTGCGGGCTCGAGCTTCAGCTCATAGATCTGTTCGATGCCGTTGGCGCCCAGCTTCGTGGGAACGCCGACGTAAACATCGTTGTACCCGTACTCGCCTTCCAGATAAGCCGCGCACGGCAGTACCTTCTTCTGGTCGAGCAGAATGGACTCCACCATCTCGATGGCCGCCGCCGATGGTGCATAGTACGCGCTGCCCGTCTTCAGGTACTTGACGATTTCCGCGCCGCCGTTGCGAGCGCGATTCACCAGGCGTTCGATGGTGGCGCTGTCCATCAACTCGGTGAGCGGAATGCCGGAGACGCTGCTGAGCCGGACCAGCGGAACCATGGTGTCCCCATGGCCGCCCAGCACCATCGCCGTAACGTTGGACATGGCGACCTTCAGTTCCTCGGCGATGAAGGTCCGGAAGCGCGCCGTGTCGAGCACGCCGGCCATGCCGATGACGCGATGCTTCGGGAATTTTGAAACTTTGAGGGCGGTCCAGCACATCGCGTCGAGCGGATTCGTCACCAGAACAAGAATTGCGTTGGGAGAATAATGGGCGGCCTGCTCGGTGGCGCTCTTCACCACTTCGTAGTTGGCCACCAGCAGGTCGTCGCGGCTCATCCCCGGTTTGCGGGCGAGTCCGGCGGTGATGACGACGATGTCGGAATCCGCGGTGGTTTCGTAGGAATTGGCTCCGGTGATGCTGACTTCGTAGCCCTGCACCGGCCCCGATTCGAGCAGGTCAAGCGCCTTGCCCTGGGGTACGCCTTCGACAATGTCGACGAGGACGACGTCGGCGAGCCGCTTCTCCGCTATCCGCAGCGCGCAGTTTGCGCCGACATTGCCCGCGCCGACCACTGTAATTTTCTTTGGCATAAATTCCACGGTAGGATAACGGCGGGTGCGGGCGCAACAGAGACCTTTAACGCGGCCACCGGACCGGCTTGACACACGCGCCATCCAGGACGCGGTCGAGCAGGACGGTGTCCTGCTCCGGGACGTTCCGGTAGGAAGCGGTTTCGAAGGCATGCCCCAGTACTCGCCAGCACCTTCCGTTGGCGCTCTTACCGCGCGCATCGATTATGAAAAAACCCTTGTCATCGACCCAGGTTTTCTCGCTGTATTCGCTGGCCGACCAGACATCCTCGTTGAAAGGCAAACCGGAGCCCCACATGCCGCCCGCCGCGTGCTGGATTGCCACGGTTCCGTTCCGAGTCTTAACCTGGAACAAACGCTGGCCATAATCGACGTCATTGCCCTGTGCGCTGACCTTCACTCCACGAATACGCGGCAGGCAGAAGCAGGCGTGGAAGCCTTCCAGAGACATACAGCGTGAAGGCTGTCCGCAAGCCTTTGCCCGAGGCGCCGGCGCGAGGGCAATGGTTATCGCGCCGCTCTGGTTTACTTTCCAGTATCTGCTCTGGAATCCATCTCCCCGAAACACGACCGCGGGCGCACCAGTCTCGATGTCGAATCGGCCTGCCCGGTCGGTCGTGATGTTTTCAAATCTGCTTCCGGTGTGATTGATCCAAACTCCGGGGATAGGCTTCCCCAGTGTGTCCGTGACGACGCCGGACAACCGGATCGGCGAGGGAAGCATCAGGGCTCTTTCCTTCGGCGTCTGCGCCGATGCCATGCCGAGAAGCGCGGCCCAACCGAGACATCGGATTGCGTAACTCACGCGTTCAGCTTATACCCGGCGGGTAGAATGGATCGAGCACCATGGAAATTACAGCTGAGGATATCCGTAGCTTCGTCGCCAGCCAGGATTTGGGGGTGCTGTCGACGGTGGGGCCGGACGGCGCGCCGCAATCGGCGCTGGTGGGCATCGCGGTCAGTTCCGAACTGGAGATCGTCTTCGATACCGTCACCAGTTCGCGCAAGTACGGCAATCTGATCGGCAATCCGAAGTGTTCCTTTGTGGTGGGCTGCGCCGGCGAGGTGACGGTGCAGTATGAAGGCGAAGCGACGGAGCCGCGAGGCGACGAACTGATGCGCTACCGCGAGATCTACTTCGCCAAATTGCCGGATGGGCGAGACCGGCTGAGCTGGCCGGGCATCACTCACTTTGTGGTGCGGCCGCGCTGGATTCGCTATTGCGATTACAACCAGCGTCCGCCGTTGATCCGGGAATTCGATTTCGAGGGATCGCTTGCTCGCGCGCGCTGCTCAGCAACCAGTTAGGAACCCCCGCTTTCCACTGTGGCTCCTGGCGGGATTCTGGGTCTCGGTCGTCATCGCTATCGCCGCGGTCATCCGCCGACTCTTCGCGCTGATACGTCCGCCGGGCGGCGAGCCTCCGCAGATGGCGCGGATGGACGCCACCTTTTCGTCGCACGCCATCCTGACCGCGGCCCATATAATCCCCGCGGCCATCTTCGTGGTTCTGGCTGCGGGCGTGCTGCTTCGCCGAACCAGCGCTGAGTGGCTGGAGCGGCTCTTCTTTGTTTTCGGAGCCATCACCGGCGCCACCGCATACGCGATGAGCCGTTTCGCGATCGGCGGCTGGGTGGAACGTTCCGCGGTCCTGGTGTTCAATACGTGGTTCCTGGTTTCGCTGGCGCGCGCCTGGTGGTTTCGCCGCCATGGAGATCCCGCGCGGAAGCGGGCATGGATGACGCGCGCCGTCGGCATCCTGCTGGGCATCGCAACAACTCGTCCGGTGATGGGCGTCTTCTTCGCAACCAGCGCCCGCACGCATCTTGGCCCGGACCAGTTCTTCGGCATAGCTTTCTGGATTGGCTTCTCGATTAACGCGCTGGTGACGGAGCTCTGGCTGCACTCGCGGCAACCTACACGCTTTTCGCTATATCGATCAGGTCGCTGAAGACGCCATAGGCGGTCTGAGCGACGCCGGGAGAGATGGAAACCGTGCCGATGGTCCCCATCAGGTCCGTGTGGAACAGGATGAGGTTCGAGGTCCCGTGCACGGAAGCCAGCAGGTCGGTGTGGTCCAGCACTTCGGCCCGGACGCGCAGCTTCACGCCGCGCTCGGTGCGCTTGCCGCGGCTGACCAGGCACGCCGTCTTGCCGGACGCGTCGAGTTCCTGCACGCGCTCGGGCGTCAGGCGGCCGATACCGCGGCGGTCGACATCGAGCGGCGTGACCTGCGCATCCAGCAGCACATTCGCCAGTACGGCGGTTTTGGCCGCCGAGTCCCAGCCGTCGGTGTCATACGATGCATCGGCCTCGGCGATGCCCAGACTCCTTGCTTCCGCCACACCGTCCTCGAACGCCCGCCCCTGGCGCATGGCATCGATGACGATCTTCGTCGTGGAGTTCAGCACGCCGGTAAACCCGAGCACGCGGATGCCAGGCAGGTTGTTGCGGACCGTATTGAACACGGGCGCGCCGTCCATCACCGTCGCCTCAAAGCGGAACTCGACTCCGGCTGCGCGCGCTTCGTCGCAGAGAGCCCGATAGGCGTGCGCGATAGGGCCCTTGTTGGCTGTAATGACGTGCCGGCCGCGGCGGAAGGCGGAGCGAATATGCGAGAGCGCCGGCTCGCCGCTGGACGGATTGAGCGTGGTCACTTCGACAACGACGTCGGGCTGGGCGCGGTCGAGGAACTCATCGACCGTCGCCAGCGGCGGACCGAATTGCGGATCGGGCGGCAGGCCGGAGTGAAGCAAGGCCGTGCCGCGGCGCGTGTGGATTCCGGCGACGCGGAACGGGAATGCGGACCGCTTCTCGTCGAGCAGCCGCACAAAAGCCCGGCCGACCCCGCCGAAGCCGATCAGCGCCACTCTCACACGGCGCTCAGGAAGTCCTGGCGATTTTCCGGGGTTGTGGCTGGAAGGCCTTCATCGCCTGATCGAGCGCGGCCAGCTGGGCGTTGACAACTTCCTGGTCCTGACGCAGCGCTTCAATGCGCGCCAGGTCCGCCTCGATGTTCTGCTTGCGCGCCGTCAACTGCTCATAAGCTTGCTGCAGCAGCTCCTGAGCCTTGTCGCCGTCGACCTCAGGCTCGACGCTCTTACGAGCGGCGGGGGGCGGCGCCGGGGCGGCCTCCTCAACCTTTCGTGGAGCCGGCGCTGCAGCTCGTGCCGGAGGCTTTTCCGCGGGCGCGTCTTTTTTGGAGGACGCGGCCGCCGCAGCCTCCAGCAGGCGATTCGGGTTCCTGTTCCACCTGGCGTACTCTTTGGGATGCTGGGTCCGAATGTGGGACGACAGTCCGGTACCGCGCGTCGAGATCGTGGCGCAGTGGGGGCATTGGAGCTTCTGTGGTTTTAATTTCTGTGCGGGCATCAGGTTTCCAATCCAATCATAGCTCCCCGGCGACGGTCAGGGATGCCGGCCTCTGTCCGAAGTCATTCAAAAAGCCCGCGTTGCCGCGCATCGACGGTGGGAGCGGGCGCGGCGCGCAGACGTTCGCGCAACGGCCCGAATTCGCGGATCATTTCCCGAAGTTTCCTGTGCTGGCCGTGAATTTCCAGCAGCCGCAGGCAGCGGGGGCATCCTCCACGAATGCCGCCCTCGCCGTCCTCCGCCGGGTCGTAGCGCGGGTGGCGGCTGCAGCGTCCTTTCCAGCGCAGCGTTCCGATCTTCAGCATGCAGATGAACTGTAAAGATGAGTGTATCGGAACCAGCGCGTACCAGCCATGGCGGCGGCATTCTCTCTCGCGTTTTTCTATTGCATCGCGAAGAACTCTGCAGTATAAAGAACTATGCCGATCTCATCGTTCCCCATCCGCACCGCCGCCTCGTGGGTGGTTGCCGCCGCCCTCTGCCTGTTTTTGGCGCGTTACGATTTGCGCACCGACGACACAGGCGTGGAACTCTTCTTTCTGATGATTGCGGGCGCCATCCTGGCGCTCATCGACCCACGGCGGCCATGGCGGTGGGGACTGCTGCTCGGCGGCACGATTCTCGCGGCGGAAATATATAATCGCATCTTCGGCGTGCCGCGGCCCTCGCTGGGGCCATGGTGGGGCTACGCACTGGTGGGTCTGATAACGATGGCAGCGGGATCTCTGGGGGCGTTTACGGCAGCGGCGTTACTTCGAACGCGCGGCGGTGTCGCCGGACGAGGCTGAAGGCCGCTTCACTTTTGGCTGCGCCGATCCGAATGCCAGACGCGCGGCGTAGTTTTCACCGCGATCAAGGCCCAGCAGGGCCTCGGTCATCCTGTTCACCACGGTCTCTTCAACCATCTTGCTGCCGTTGCGGGGTAGAGCGGACAATTCCAGGTGGACAAGTTCATGAACTACGGTGCGCTCGATGTCGGCGGGGATCTCCGCGGGAGGCAGGTCGTAGTCGGCAGGATTCAAAACCTTGATGACCGCCGTGCGATTTGAGCAGTTCCACTTCAGGTTGCCCAGCGTGTCGGGGTTCAGGTCCTGAGCGCGCACAATCCGCGCTTCGATCCTCCATTCATCCAGAGCGAGCCGCGCCTGCCACACTTTAACCCAGCGGTTCACCTGCGCCTGCGTGACGATGGTCTGCTGGTCGCCTGGCCGCCTCGCAGCGGCATGGTCCTGAGCCGGCGCGGCCCAGGATAAGCACGTCCCCAGGACAAACAGACCTGACAAAAGCTTCATTTTCTCTGAGTACCTAAGATCTTATCGGACTTTCGACGATTTGCCTAGATAGAAAACTGTTACATTCGAGCCCGGAAGTTCTGTTATCTGGTTCGATGACGCCCTTTTTTGTCTCAGGAACACCGCAAGAGTGGGTATCGGCGCTCCCGGGGATATCCGCCTCCTCCGCGGTGCAACCGGTTCCGGCCTTGCTGCGGTACGATGGGTGCTTCGCGCGCCAGGCGAGCGGCCGTGCCCCGGCCCTCGGCGCGCGTCCCACGCCAGCGCCGAGGAGGAAAACAAATGCCTGAACAGACGGAACGCATCTGGGGCTTCAACACCCGGTCACTGCACGCCGGCTATCAGCCCGATCCCACCACGCACGCCCGCGCCGTGCCCATCTACCAGACCACTTCGTTCGTTTTCGAGAACTCGGATGACGCGGCGCAGTTGTTCGCGCTGCAGAAGTTCGGGAACATCTACACGCGCATCATGAACCCGACCACGGCGGTTCTGGAGGAGCGCGTGGCGTCGCTCGAGAACGGCGTGGCGGCGCTGGGCATGTCCAGCGGCCAGGCGGCCCAGTTCATCGCCCTCAGCAGCCTGATGCAGGCCGGCGATCACTTCGTGTCCGCCAGCACCCTTTACGGTGGCACCTATACGCAGTTCGATGTCAGCTTCCGCCGCCTGGGATTCGACGTCACGTTCGTCGAGCCCGACGATCCGGAAAACTTCCGCCGCGCCATCCGGCCGAATACCAAGCTGCTGTATGGCGAGACCGTGAGCAATCCGCGCGGCAACGTGCTGGACATGGAGCCCGTAGCGAAGATCGCCCACGAGAACAAAATCCCGCTGGTTATGGACAACACCATGGCCACGCCCTACGTGTGCCGGCCCATCGATTACGGGGCCGACATCGTGGTGCACTCGCTGACCAAATTCATGGGCGGCCACGGGAACAGCATCGGCGGGATCATCGTCGATGGCGGCCGGTTCGACTGGGCGGCGTCGGGTAAATTCCCGCAGCTCACCGAGCCCTCGCCGGCTTACCACGGCATGAAGTTCGCAGAGGTGTTCGGCAACATCGCCTTCATCATTCGCGCGCGCGTTGAGGGTCTGCGCGACATCGGCGCCTGCGTCAGCCCGTTCAACTCGTTCCTGTTCCTGCAGGGCATCGAGACTCTGGGCATGCGCATGGACCGCCACCTGGCGAATGCGCTTGCCGTGGCCGAGCACCTCGAAAAACATCCGCTGGTGACCTGGGTGAAGTACGCCTCTCTCGCTTCCAGTCCCTACCACGCGCTCGCGCGGAAGTACACGCCGAAAGGCGCCGGCGCCGTGCTCGCTTTCGGCATCCGGGGCGGCTACGATGCCGGCAAGCGTTTTGTAGACGGCGTGAAGCTGCATTCGCACCTCGCGAATCTCGGCGATGCGCGCAGTCTGGTGATTCATCCGGCGTCCACCACGCACCAGCAGCTCTCGCGCGAGCAGCAGGACGCCGCCGGCGTGTCGCCCGATCTGATCCGGATCTCGGTCGGCATTGAGGATATTGAAGACATCCTCTGGGACATCGACCAGGCGCTCGAGAATTCCCAGGCTGCGGCCGCGAAGGCCTGACGGTTGCCGGGCTCCGACAGCAGTTCCGCGACGGGCGGCGGCCACCGCGCGGCGGTACTGGCGGGCTTTCTCGGCTGGACCCTCGACGCGTTCGATTTCTTCCTCGTCGTCTATTGCCTGACGGCGATCGGCCACGAGTTTCACCGCAGCGACGCCGACATGGCATTCACGCTCTTCGTCACCCTGGCGTTCCGGCCGGTGGGCGCGTTCGTGTTCGGCCTGCTGGCCGACCGCTATGGCCGGCGGCTGCCGCTCATGCTCGATCTGGTCTTCTACTCGGGCATGGAGGTGATGTCGGGCCTCGCGCCGAACTACGCCACGTTCCTGGTCCTGCGCGCGCTGTTCGGCATAGGTATGGGCGGCCAGTGGGGCGTGGGTGCGTCGCTCGCCATGGAGAAGGTACCTCCGAAACTGCGCGGACTGCTCTCCGGTCTTCTGCAGGAGGGCTACGCGGTGGGGAGTCTTCTGGCGACGCTCTGCGTGTTCTTTCTCTCCGACCGGTTCGGGTGGCGGCCGCTGTTCTTCATCGGCGGGCTGCCGGCGCTCCTTGCTGTATTCGTGCAGGTCCGCGTGAAGGAGTCGGAGGTCTGGCAGTCCACGCGGCAAAGTACGTGGCGGCATCTGGGAACGGCCATCGCCGGGCAATGGAAGCTGTTCCTGTATCTGCTGTTCCTGATGATGGCCATGAATCTCTCCTCGCATGGAACACAGGACATGTACCCGACCTTCCTCGAACGGTACTGGCACATGGGGAGCCGTGCGCGGTCGCTGCTCTCCGCCATTTCGATGCTGGGCGCCATTGCCGGCGGTGTTGTGATGGGGCTGCTCTCGGACCGCATCGGGCGCCGCCGGGCCATGCTCTTTGCCCTTGCGGGCGCGCTGGTGGCGATCCCGCTGTGGGCGTACGCGCCCGGGGTGCTGCTGCTCGGCGCCGGAGGATTTCTGATTCAGTTCATGGTTCAGGGCGCGTGGGGCGTCATTCCTGCTCACCTGTCGGAGCTCACGCCGGATTCGGTACGCGGCTTTCTGCCGGGTTTCGCATACCAGTGCGGCGCGCTGCTGGCCGGCTCGGCGGCGTGGATGGAAGCTCGCTTCGCCCAGCACACCAGCTACGCTAATGCCATGTCGCTGACGGCGGCCGTTGTGTTCGTGTTCGCGATCGCCATGACAGCGCTCGGGCGTGAGCGGCACGGCGTAACATTCGGACGGTGACTGAGCCGCGACCGTGAGGGAGCGGTACGATTCGGGTCCGGACCGCGCGGCACCGCTCCCTCATGGTCGCGGCTCAGTAACGATACGACATCAGGCGACTGACCGGGCCATTTGCGGAAACCGCTGTTCGATGGCCGAGAAGAGCTCGTTCGCGCGGATGGGCTTGGATAGATAGCCGTCCATGCCCGCCGCAACGCAGCGTTCGGCATCGCCTTTCATGGCGTGGGCAGTCACCGCGATGATGGGCACATGGACGCCGGATTCCTTCTCTCTCTGGCGGATCAGAGCGGTGGCTTCGAAGCCGTCCATTTCGGGCATCTGGACGTCCATCAATACAAGGTCGACTCCGTTCGTTGCCACCACATCGGCGGCCTCGCGTCCGGTGGCTGCCACCAGAACCCGGTAACCGCGCTTTTCGAGCAGACGCATGGCGAGATGCTGGTTAATGGGATTGTCCTCGGCCACCAGGATGCGTAAGGCCTGAACAGGTTCGCGGGGAGGCGCCGCAGCGGGGTGCGCCGGGGTGGCGCCGGATGTTCCGCACAGGAGCTTCGATATCGCCGATTTCAGTTCGCTCTGGCGAACGGGCTTGGTCAGGTATCCGGCAACGCCCAACTCGCGGCACAGCCTGGCATCGCCGCGCTGTCCGGCCGACGAGAGCATCAGAATGCCCGCTCCGGCGACTCGCGCTTCTTCGATAATGGCGCGCGCGAGATCGAAGCCGTCCATCTCCGGCATGTTCACGTCGGTGAGCACCAGACGGAACGGATTGCCCTCCGCCAGCTCTTTGCGCCAGAGGGCGACCGCTTCGGGTGCGCTGCCGGCGCAGACCGGAAGCATGCCCCAGCGGCTCAATGTTCCGGCGAGGATGCGCAGGTTCGTCGCGCTGTCGTCCACGATCAGCACCGGCGCCGCATGGATGCGCGGCTCGCCCGCGAAAGCAGGCGCTTCGGGAACAGCCGCGGCCAGGCCGAATCTGGCAGTGAAGTGAAAGCGGCAACCGCGGTCGGGCTCGCTCTCCACCCAGATACGCCCGGACATCATGTTCACCAGGCGCGCCGAAATGGTGAGCCCGAGGCCGGTGCCGCCGTACCTGCGCGTGGTGGAGCTGTCCGCCTGGGCGAACGCCTGGAAAATCAGATCGTGTTTCTCGGCCGGAATCCCGATACCGGTATCGCGGATCACGAAATGAAGCAACGCCATCTCCGCCGACCGCCCTTCCACGGCCACTTCCAGGGTGATCTCTCCCTTTTCCGTAAACTTGATCGAATTGCCGATGAGGTTGAGGACGATCTGGCGCAGCCGCAGCGGGTCTCCGGTGACTCGCTCCGGAACGTCCTCCCGGATATCGCAGGCGAGCTCCAGACCCTTTGCCTGGGCCTTCCAGGCGAGCGTCCGCACAGTCTCCTCCAGGCTGTCGCGCAGATCGAAATCCACTGAGTCGATGTCGAGCTTTCCGGCCTCGATCTTGGAGAAGTCCAGGATGTCGTTGATAATCGAGAGCAGCGATTCCCCGGATGTGCGAATCATCTCGAAATACTCACGGCGCTCGTCCGGGAGGTCGCCTTCCAGCGCCAGTTCCGCAATGCCGATGATGCCGTTCATCGGGGTTCGGATCTCATGACTCATGTTCGCCAGAAACTCGCTCTTGGCATGGCTGGCGGCTTCGGCCGCGTCTTTCAGAACGGCTGCTTCTTCCAACTGGTCCTGAATCACGCGCGTCTGCTCCGACACCCGCCGCCTCAGGATGGCTACCCACCCGAGCACAAGCAGCACCAGCACCAGCGCGGCGGCCACTAAATAGAGCACATGCTGGGCTGTCCAGAAGGAGGGCGCGCGGAGTACCGCGACGTCGGCTTCGGAGGGAATCAGGATGCGAAAGGTTTTCGGAATGTGATCGACGTCCGTCTGAACGGCGCAGATTCCGGTAAGCCGCAGCGTGCTGCCGGTTTGCAGTGAGGCGAGGGAACGGGAGGCGGGCGCCTCCGCATTGAAAATAACGCCCTCTGACAAGACTTCCAGAACTGAGTTTCCCGAGCCGCGCTCCATGCTCAGCAGTCGGCCTTCCATGCTGACCAGGTCGGAATCGAATTCGCCGGTGAGAGCGGCAGCCGCTGAAATCGGGTGAACGGGCGGGAGGTCCGCCTTGCCGTTCACAGAGAGCACCGTCGCGTCCTCCAGAATCGGCCCGAAATCTCCCCGACCGGGAAAACCCACGGCATCCACGACGTCGCCTCTCCTCAGTACGGGACCAGTGAAGTTGCGCAACTGGAGGCCCTGGGTACCGTCGTGCACGTAAAGGAGAGCGTCAGGCCAGTACAGCGTTACCACCGCGCGAACCCGAACCCGGTGGTCCAGATTCATCGATGGGTTGAACCGCAGGAGCGTCCGGATGGGCTGGATGCGCATCGAGCGTGGGTCTGCCGAAGCCTCCAGAATACGGATATCGGCCAGCTTCGGGACGAACAGGTTGATCCCGATCATCTGCCGTTTGCGGTTGAACACCGAGCCGCTGGCGCCGTCGACCTCAACGTGAGAGTCAATCAGCTTCGAGTAATCCACGCCGTCGAAGTCGAGTGGGATCACCGTGATCAGCCGGCCGGCGGACATCAGGGCCATGCGCAGATGGCCCTCGCGAACGGCGGCCGAGCGGACGATCCCGTCAATCCGTATCCACTGGCAGTCCTCGGCGCCGCTGCGCAGACGGTCCATGCTCACCTGACGCGGCGCCGGCAGGCGGCCCTCGCCGACAATCCGCACGGTAGGGTGAGTCACGATGGGCGCGACGTCGCCAGGCCCGGTTTTGCCGTCCACGTCCACTACCTGGCCGGCTTCGAGCGGCAACCTGGGAACATCCTTCATGAGCACGAAAACGGAGCCGCTTTCGTCGTGCACAAACAGCAGACTCCACGCCGGATCGTAAGCCAGCACGACTGCGTGCAGGTGAACTGGAAGCTGGCGCGACGCATCTTCGAAACTGAGATCGTGAACCTGCTTCGCGCGCGTCAGGACTTCGGGCGCGGGAGACGCGGCCACGGTAAGCGCAGCAATGGCCAGGAGAGGCAGCAGGCGCGCCGCTGGACCGTTTCGCTGGCAGCCGGGCATTGGAATTCCGGGGCGCGACACGCAAACCGCGCGCGAGAACACACCCAACTATCTTTTCGGTTAATCCCCTGTAAAACTTCAACCCGCGGACCAGGGGATGCAGGGTGAAAACCTGCTCTACTGCCGCTTCATGATCCGTAGTAGAGCAGGCCTTCAGCCTGCCTTCCCCGCCCCTGGCGCCGTGCTCGATCCTGCCCAGCTCCGTTCGCGCGCTGCAGCGGAAGCTCGTCAAAGAAGCGCGAGGCGCGCCGCTCCGCATTTTCCGGGATCAGCGCGATTACTTCCCGCCCACGTGGTGGCGTGATCGTGGACCGAGGGCGCGAGTGCGCGGAGCCTGATCATGGCTGTGGCGCAGGTCGAGGCCGCAGCGTCTGAATGCCGCGCCAGAGGACCCGGCAGCGACAAGACGGCCTCCCGCCCGTACGCTTCTTCCGAGGTCACTCCATGCCTCAGGACGGTGCTGAAAAAGTAAGCCAACGCTACCAGGGACAGGCGAAAACGCCTGTTCCACAACACCAGTTCAATGGCTTACAGCCATTGTGGAACAGGCCTTCGGCCCAGGCCTTCGGCCCGTGAACTTACTTTTTCAGCAGCGTCCTCAGCCATGGGTTTATGGTCATGAGGAGAAAGATCGGGACTGGGGAATCCGCGAATGCCCGCGACAACTCCTGAGAGTCGTGCACGCTGTGATTCTCGCCGCCATCGGAGACCACGAACAGCGCCCGGTTGACATAATGCGCCTTGTGCATTCCGTTCAATGCAAGGTAAATCGCACCGGAATGCCCGCGGCGCCGTAACGCCGTTACACTAAGAACAGAGATGGCCCACCACCACCATCACGCCACCGGGAAGCTGCTGAAGTGGTCTGTCGCCGCGACGCTGGTGCTGGTGGCGGCGGAGATCGCCGCGGGAATCCGGGCGAACAGCCTGGCTGTCCTTTCCGACGCCGGCCATAACTTCACCGATGCGCTGGCCCTGGTGCTGGCGGCCATCGCGGTGTATTTCCAGGGCAAACCCGCGAACGACAGCAAAACCTACGGCTATGGACGCGCTGGCGTGCTGGCCGCCTTCGTCAACGCGCTCACCCTGGTTCTCATCGCGCTGATCATTTTCTGGGAAGCAGCGAACCGGCTGCGAGCGCCGCGTCCGGTGGACGAACCGCTCATGATCGCCGCGGCCACACTCGCCCTGCTGGTGAATGCCGTCATCATGTGGGGCCTGCACCGCGATCGCCATCACGACCTGAATGTCCGGGCCGCCTGGATTCACATGGCCGGCGATGCGCTCAGCTCCGTGGCGCTGATCGCCGGAGCGCTGCTGATTCGCTTCACCGGCTGGGCTCGCCTCGACCCGTTGCTCTCCATCGGAATCGGCGTCCTGATCATCTGGACCGCGTGGGACATCATCCACGAGGCGCTGAACATCCTGCTCGAAGGACTGCCGCGGGGCCTCGAACTGCAGCACGTCACCGCGGCGATGCAGGCCGTGGAAGGCGTGATCGATGTCCACGATCTGCACATCTGGAGTCTGGGCTCGAGCGCTCACGCGCTGAGCTGCCACGTGCTGATTGAAGACATGCCGCCGTCAGCGAGCGAGTCCATCCTGAAACACATCAATGACGTGCTGTGCGGCTTTCGCATCCACCATACGACGGTGCAGTTCGAGCACGTGCGCTGCGCCGTGTCCGACAATGGCTGCGGGATCTCGAGCGCGCCGCACGAACACGAGCATTAGCCGTGCCGCCGTCTGTCCGCAGCGGCTCGCTGTTGCTATTGCGCTATCCGGTACCAACAGAGCAGCACGTCGCTCGGCTCGGGAGCGAGCCCGCTCAGGAACGAAATGGTCTGGCCGCTGAAGGTGTAATCGATGCCGGCAGTCTGCCGCACGCCGTTCAGATAGACTGAGACGCTCGCGGCCGGGTTGGGCATTTGGGAAAGCGTGAACGTCAGGTTATTGCCGTCCATGGTCCCGGCCGGCGCCTCCGCATCCACGAAGCCAACGCCAGTGACTGCCGCGGTGCGATACGTGGCCAGCAGTCTGTCGCCGGGCTGCGGCGTCGAGCCGCCGGCGAAGGTGATCGCGGCACTCGAGACGTTGTAATCCGCGCCGGGGGACTGCAGGATGCCATTGCGGAAAAGTGTGAGGCTGGAGGCGGGCGACGGCGCCGCGTTCAGCGTGAATTGCGTGTTGACTCCATCCACCGCGCCGGTGGGCGTTTCGTTGTCCACGAACGTCCCTGTGCCGCTGCTCGCTCCCCCGCTGCTTCCACACGCGCCCGACGTGCCATCCACGTGAATGCAATCGGAGGGATTGCCGGCGGCCGCGTCGATTGCTCCGGAAGCGTTGATTACGGCCGCGCGTGAATCCGCGAACCCGATGCCGATGAGGGGGCGCATACTGAGCGCGGCGCTCAGGCCGACAACGCCGGCGATCTGGACGGGGGAACTCGACGTGCTGCCGGTTGTTGACGCTCCGGCCGCCGAGACGAGAACGTCCTCAATCGCCAGCGTCGCTGTTGTCTGGGGGACGCTCCATGTCTCGGTAGACTCGTTCATGCCGGCGCTGTTGATGCGGACCAGATACGTGACATACGTGGCGGCGCCCACGGTGGGAACAAGCGCCGTCTGGAAGTACCCGTTAGTCACCGGCACGGTCAGGCTCTGAGCCGCGATCTTCGACCCGTCCACCGCCACGAACGGCGGCCACGTGATAATCACTTCGCCGCTGAGCCGCGTTCCATCCGCCAGATACAGCGTGTCCTGAATGGTGGTGAGCGGGGGAGTGGCCGAAAGACGCAGCGCGCAGCACGCAAGAACAGCCATCGACGCGCCGAGCCGGCTCAAACGAAGCATTGGAAATCCTCCTGGGCGGTTTCATTCTAAGTAGAGGTCCCAGTATTTCCGCGCGCCAGGGCGCTGGCCTGCTGGCCCAAACGCAATCAAATGGCTGAACTTGCCCTGTTTCAGTGGCGACCGAAATGTTTGTGAATCGAGTGGGGCAGCCTGTCAGGCTGCGGCGGGGCTGTCAGCCTGGCTGTCAGCCCGCCTGGCCGGCAGCCTCACAATGTCAGCGTCACTTTACTGAGCGTCCGGGGCTGATCGGGGTTCAGGCCTTTGATGCCGGCCAGAGCCGCGGCGAATAGCTGCGCCGGCACGATGTAGGGGATCGGCGTCCAGACCTCTTCGGGCAACGAACCTCGCTTCGAGAGCCGGGCTGGGATCACGATGGCGTTTGCGTGCGCGGCGGCTTCGCGGTTCCCGCGATCGGTGATCAGCAGCGTGTCGGCCTTGAGGCTATCGAGTTTCGCCAGCATCTCGCGCTGGCCGGGCCACGTCACGCCCGAAGGCGCAAACAGAAACGCGGGGAACGAGCGCTCCACCATGGCAATGGGCCCGTGCAGCAGATCGGCGCCCGAAAATCTCTCGGCCACAACGTAGCAGGTTTCCATCAGCTTCAGTGCGAACTCGAACGCGTTCGAATAATTGAGCCCCCGCGCAATCACCACCGCGCGTTCCATGAAGCGGTACCGTTCGGCCCGGGCGCCGATGAGGTCCTCCAGACGAAGCGCAGCGGCGGCGGTCTCCGGGGCCCGCTCGAGGTCGGGCAGGCGGATGGGAGCGCCGAGCGCCCACGCGACCAGATAAAGCAGCAGCAACTGGCCGGTGTAGGTCTTGGTGGCGGCCACGCTCTTTTCGCGGCCGGCGCGCACCAGGAATACCTGATCGGCGAGCTTCGCGAGCGTGCTGCGCGGCTCGTTGGTGATGCCAATGGTGAAGGCGCCCTGACGCTGCGCGCGCTCGAGTACCAGATTGGTGTCCGTGGATTCGCCCGATTGCGAGATGGCCACCACAACGGCATTCGTAAAGGCGGGCGAGGACTCGTACAGCGTGAACACGGACGGCGCGGCCAGCGAGACCGGGACCCGTGCGGCGATCTCGATCAGATAGCGTCCGAACAGTGCCGCGTTGTCGGAGGTTCCGCGGGCCGCGAGCACCACGAGTTGAGGGGGCTTTCGCTGGAACCGCTGGTGCAGTTTTTCCGCTGCGTGGAGCGCGCCGGCCAGCGTGCGCTCGAGCGCTTCAGGCTGTTGCCGGATCTCATCGAGCATCTTCGACATTTCAGGACTGAGGATATCAGGAACCAAGGTCTCCACGAAAGTTAAGCAAAAGCTCTTGACAACTTGAGAATGTTAAGGTAACTATTGAGATAGTTAATCAACGCTATGGATGATAAGCCAAACGCCGATTGGCAGGAGCTGACGCAGCTGACCCAGGGCCAGCCGATGGTTGTAGAGCGTATTCGGCTGGTGGACAAGGATATCGCGATCGAGGGCCGCTTCGAGCTGCCGCAGCTTGCCCGGCTGGGCATGGAGGATCAGGTCTTCATCACGGCCTTTATCCGCAGCCACGGTTCCATCAAGGAGATGGAGCAGGTTTTTGGTATCAGCTATCCGACGGTGAAGTCGCGGTTGAACCGGATCGCGAAGTCGCTGGAGTTTGTCGATACCGATCCCGCGCCCTCGCGTGCGGAAGTGCTGGACCGTCTGAAGCGCGGCGAGATCACCGCGCAGCAGGCCATACAGGAGTTGGAGGGAATGAAATGATGGCCTTTATGGCGGCGGTCGAGGTTCGCCGGCACAATCGTGAGTTTCAGTTCTGGGTTCCGCTGTTCCTGCTCTGGCTGATGCTGCTGCCGCTGATTCTCCTGTTGTTGCCCGTTTTCCTGATCGCCTGTTGCCTGGGCCGGGTGGACCCGTTCGTCGCCCTGTCCTCCATCTGGCGGATATTCACTTCATTGCGCGGAACGGACGTGGAGCTTGCGCGGCCTGCTTCCTCCGTCCTGGTTCGGATCTTCTAAGGAGACTATGAACGACAATCGCCGTCAGATACTGGACATGCTGGCTGCAGGCCAGATAACGGCCGATGAGGCGGAGCGCCTGCTGTCCGCTCTGGACAAGGAACCCTCCGCTTCGGGCGCCACCGGCGAAGCGCGTCCGAAGACGAAGCCCAAATACCTGCGCGTGGTGGTGCAGTCGGACGAGGGCAGCAAGGACCCGGTGCAGGCGAACATCCGGGTTCCGATGCAGTTGTTGCGCGCGGGCGTCAGGCTGGCCAGCCTGATACCCATGCAGGCCCGCAGTCACGTGAACGACGCCATGCGCGAGCACGGTATGCAGGTGGACATCAACCAGATCAAACCGGAGAACCTCGAGGAGATCGTGGATCAACTCGACGAGCTGACCGTGGACGTCGATCAGAAGAACTCCGGGACGAAGGTCCGGGTGTTCTGCGAGTGAGGTGGTTCCCCGTGGGGCAGACCATCGTCTTCGTGGTCTGCCAGGCTTCATCCAGCAGGCGATAGGAGCATCCGTGGTCGAGCGCGGGATGGGTGACCGGGGGGTCACCCGCGGACGAGGGCGTCCGCCCCACCGCCATCGCCCCACCGGTTCTTGAACCTGAGGAACAAGGTGTGCGACCATAGTGCTTTCGGGGCAGTCCGAGTGCTTTCCGCCGGGATTTGGCTAAATCCCGGGTCCTCTACACAAACAAGAAAATGGACGCAACTCTCCAGGCGCTGGGTGGGATACTGCTGCGGGCCATCCCTACCGTCATTCTTCTCATCCTGCTTCATCTCTATCTGAAGGCGGTCTTCTTCGGGCCGCTGAAGCGCATTCTGAAACAGCGCTACGACGCCACCGAAGGCGCGAGGAATGCCGCGAAGCTGGCCATGGACCGCGCCGCGCAGAAAGCTGCCGAATACGAAGAGGCCCTGCGGCGAGCGCGCGCCGAGACCTATCGCGAGCAGGAAGAGGCTCGGCACAAATGGCTGGAGGAACAGGCCAGGCAGATTGACGAATCGCACAAGCGCTCGCGGGAGAGCATTCACGAAGCGAAACAGCGGCTCGATGCCGAAGCTGCCGCGGCCGGGCGTGAGCTGGAGGCCGGCAGCGCAGCTCTGGCTGACGAGATCACTCGCGCAGTGCTGGAAGGACGGCCCGCCTGATGCGCCGGCTGCTGCTGATCGCGGTGTTCGCCGCCGCTTCGCTGGCGATGGCTCAGGATCGCGGGAACCCCGCCGGCCCCGAGCCCGGGTCCACGGTGGAGACCGCCACTCCCAAAGGCGAGCACAAAGGCGCGGGCGACGAGGACAAGTGGGTGTACTGGAAGTGGGCGAACTTCGCCATTCTGGCCGCGCTGCTCGGATACATGATCGCGAAAAATGCCGGACCATTCTTCCGCGGACGCACCGAGCATATTCAGAAGGACATGGCCGAATCGGGCCGCCTGCGCGACGAAGCCGAGAAGCGCGCGAAGGAGATGGAGAGCCGCCTGGCCGCCCTGGGCGCCGAGATCGAAAAGCTGCGCTCTTCCCTGAAGACCGAATTCACGGCGGAGGGCGAGCGCATCCGGCAGGAAACGGAGCGGCGCCTGAAACGCATACAGCAGCAAACCGAGCAGGAGATCGGCCTCATCGCGAAAGCCGCTACTGACGAATTGCGCGCCACCGCCGCGCGCCTCGCCGTGGATCTGGCCGAAGCGCGGATCCGGGCGAGCATGGACAAACCCACGCAGTCGCGGCTGGTGAATTCCTTCGTCAGCGAAGTGGGCGGTCCGGAGACGCGCCAGTGACGTCTGCCGCCGCCATTCGGTATGCACGCGCGCTGCTGGATGTATCACTGGATCATGTGGCCCAGCTGAAGCCGGACGACGTGGTCACGCAGCTGCGTACGGTGGAGGGTCTCCTGTCCGGAAGCTCCGACCTGCGTCACGTGCTGCTGACGCCGGCGGTGGCGAACGCGAGGAAGCGGGCGGTGCTGGGTCAGTTGGCCGGCCCTCTCGGGCTCTCGCCGCTGATTCGAAATTTCCTTTTCGTCCTCACCGACCATCGCCGGATCGATCAGATCTCGCAGATCCGAGAGGCTTTCGAACAGTTTCTGGATGAACAGCGCGGCTTCGTGCGCGCGTCCATCGTATCCGCTCAGCCGATGGACGAGGACGAAGCGCGTCTGCTGGAGAAGAAGCTGGCGCAGCTTACGGGCAAAATGATCCACGCCCAGTACAAGGTGGACGATGCGCTGGTTGGCGGCGTAGTGGCGCGGATTGGATCGACGGTGTACGACGGCAGCGTCCATGGGCGATTGCAGGCGATACGCGACCGGCTGGCGTCCGGAACAGGTATGTAGGAACCGCTTGCTCACGCGCGCGGCTCGTAACCGAGCCGCGACCAAAGGGAGCGGTGGTCAGGACATCTCAGTATGGCGAGCATTCGAGCAGATGAAATCACGCGCGTACTGCGCAGCGAGATCGAGAACTACGACAGCGCGGTGAACATCACCGAGACCGGCTCGGTCATTTCGGTGGGCGACGGCATCGCGCGCATCTACGGGCTCGAGAACGTGATGGCGGGCGAGCTGATCGAATTCCCGCATCACATCTCCGGCCTCGCGCTGAACCTGGAAGAAGACCAGGTGGGCGCGGTTCTGATGGGCGAAGACTATCAGGACATCAAGGAAGGGGATGAGGTCCGGCGGACGCGCCGCATCATGGCCGTCCCGGTTGGCGACGCGCTCATCGGCCGCGTGGTGAACGCGCTGGGCGAGCCGATCGACGGCAAGGGTCCTGTTGCCACCAGCGAGTTCTCGCCCGTTGAACGGCTTGCTCCGGGCGTCGTCGACCGCCAGCCCGTGCGCGAGCCTGTACAGACGGGTCTGAAAGCAATCGACTCCATGATCCCGATCGGGCGCGGGCAGCGCGAGCTGATCATCGGCGATCGTCAGACCGGCAAGACCGCCATCGCGCTCGACACCATCATTAACCAGAAGGGCGGCGACATGATCTGCGTCTATGTCGCCATCGGTCAGAAGCGCTCCACCGTGGCGCAGGTGGTGAAGACGCTCGAGGACCACGGGGCCATGGAATATTCCATCGTGGTGGCCGCCACAGCTTCGGACCCGTCGCCGATGCAGTACATCGCGCCTTACTCGGGCTGCGCCATGGGCGAATACTTCCGCGATCGCGGCAAGCACGCGCTCTGCGTCTATGACGATCTTTCGAAGCACGCCGCGGCCTATCGCGAGATTTCGCTGCTGCTGCGCCGTCCGCCGGGACGCGAAGCCTACCCCGGAGACGTGTTCTATCTGCACAGCCGATTGCTGGAGCGCGCCGCGAAGCTGAACGACGCCAATGGCGGCGGCTCCCTTACCGCGCTGCCGTTCATCGAGACGCAGGCGGGCGACGTATCGGCTTACATCCCGACCAACGTGATTTCCATCACCGACGGCCAGATCTTCCTCGAAGCCGACCTGTTCAACTCGGACGTGCGGCCGGCTGTCAACGTGGGCATTTCGGTGAGCCGCGTCGGCGGCAACGCGCAGATCAAGGCCATGCGCCAGGTGGCCGGATCGCTTCGTCTCGACCTGGCGCAGTATCGCGCGCTGGCGGCGTTCGCGCAGTTCGGGTCCGATCTCGACAAGGCGTCGCAGCAGCAGCTCACTCGCGGGCAGCGGCTCACTGAAGTTCTGAAGCAGAACCAGTACTCGCCTTTGCCGGTGGAAAAGCAGGTCCTGATCGTGTTCGCCGGAACCAACGCCTATCTGGACGACCTGCCGGTGGAGGTGTGCCGGAAGTTCGAGGAGGAGATGTACCGCTTTTTCGACAACGCGCATCCGGAAATCCCCGCGGAGATTCGCGAGAAGAAGGCCATCGGCGACGACCTGAAGAATCGAATCAACGGCGCGTTGAAGGAGTTCAAGCCGCGTTTCGTGGAAGAGCACGTGAAGAAGGCGGAAACAGCGAAGGCTTAAGCCATGCCGAGTCTGATCGACATACGCCGCCGTATCCGGTCGGTGCGCAATACGCAGCAGATCACCAAGGCCATGAAGATGGTCTCGGCGGCTAAACTGCGGCGCGCGCAGGATCGCGTCATCGCGGCGCGTCCGTACTCGGGCATGCTCGAGCATATGGTGCGCGACCTGGCGCATGCCGCCGCCGGGTCCGAAGTGACGCAGAGTCATCCATTGCTGGCGGTTCGTCCCGAAGAAAAGATCCAGTTGATCCTGGTGACCGCTGACAGCGGCCTGGCGGGCGGATTCAACGCGAACGTCATCAAGGTGGCGCGGAACTTCATTCAGGAGCATCGGCCGAGCCGGATTATCCTGGAGCTGCTGGGGCGCAAAGGCCGCGATTACTTCCGCCGCCGCCATGCTGAGATTTCCGGCGAATATGCGACATTGTTCCTGCGCGGCTTCCCGCAATTCGATTCGGCGCGGGAGGTTGCAAAGGGCATTATCGACCGGTTCGCCAAAGCCGAAGTGGACGCTGTCTACATCGTGGTGAACCACTTCAAAAGCATGATCTCTTCGCAATTGGTGTCCAGAAAGATTTTGCCCATCGAGCTCCCCGAAGCAAAGGGGGAGATTGCGAACTATATCTTCGAGCAGCGGCCCGAGATTCTTCTGGCGGAAGCGCTGCCGCGTTACGTTGAGAACCAGATCTTCCGCGCCATGCTGGAATCGTCCGCGGCGTATCAGGCAGCGCGCATGACGGCCATGGACGCGGCCACTCGAAACGCGGGGGAATTGATCGACAAGCTGACGCTGAATATGAACCGCGTCCGGCAGGCCAGCATCACGCGCGAGATTATCGAAATTGTGAGCGGCGCCGCCGCTCTGGGATGACGGCTCGCCGGCGCGTAACCGAGCCGCGACCGCGAGGGAGCGGAGATTGAGAAATTATGGCAACGCCAACAACAGCAGCGAACGTCGAGGGGAAAGTAATTCAGGTGGCCGGGCCGGCGGTGGACATCCAGTTCCCCGAAGGCCGGATTCCCGTCATCTACACGGCCATCCATATCACCAGCGAAGGGTACGATGCGCCCACGCCGATCGACATCATTTGTGAAGTGGCGCAACACATCGGCGAAGGGCGCGTGCGCACCATCGCGCTCGAGCCCACCGAAGGTCTGGTGCGCGGGATGAAGGCCGTCAGCCTGGGCGGCCCGGTAACCGTGCCGGTTGGCCGCGAGACGCTGGGCCGCGTGATGAACGTGATCGGCGAGCCGGTCGACAAACTCGGTCCCGTCGAGACGAAACTGCGGTGGCCCATCCACCGGCCCGCGCCCAGCTTCGAGGAGCAGTCCACCGAGACGCAGATGTTCGAGACCGGCATCAAGGTGATCGACCTGCTGGAACCGTATCTGCGCGGCGGCAAGATCGGCCTTTTCGGCGGCGCCGGAGTCGGCAAGACGGTCATCATTCAGGAACTCATCAACAACCTCGCCATGCAGCACGGCGGCGTCTCCGTGTTCGCCGGCGTGGGCGAGCGCACGCGCGAAGGCAACGACCTCTGGCTGGAGTTCCAGGAATCCGGCGTCATCGACATACACGACTGGCGCAAATCGAAGGCCGCCCTCATCTACGGGCAGATGACCGAGCCCCCCGGGGCGCGGCTTCGCGTAGGCCTGACCGGGCTGACCGTCGCTGAATATTTCCGCGATGAGGAAGGGCAGGACGTGCTGCTCTTCATCGATAACATCTTCCGCTTCACGCAGGCGGGTTCGGAGGTTTCGGCGCTGCTGGGCCGCATGCCCTCCGCCGTCGGATATCAGCCGAACCTGGCCACCGAAATGGGCGAGCTGCAGGAGCGCATCACCTCCACGAAGAAAGGGTCCATAACGTCGGTGCAGGCCATCTACGTGCCCGCGGACGACTACACCGATCCCGCGCCGGCCACCGCTTTCGCGCACCTCGACGCCACCACGAACCTGTCGCGCGAGATTGCCGCGCTGGGTATCTATCCCGCGGTGGATCCTCTGGCGTCCACCTCGCGCATTCTCGATCCGCGCGTCATCGGCGACGACCACTACAACGTGGCCCAGCAGGTGAAGCAGACGCTGCAGCGGTACAAGGACCTGCAGGACATCATCGCCATTCTGGGCATCGACGAGCTCCCCGAAGAGGACAAGGTTACGGTGGCGCGAGCGCGCAAGATCCAGAAGTTCCTTTCGCAGCCGTTCCATGTGGCCGAACAGTTCACCGGTTTCAAGGGCAAGTACGTGAAGCTGCCCGACACCATCCGCAGCTTTAAGGAAGTAGTGGAAGGCAAGCATGACGATATCCCGGAGCAGGCCTTCTACATGAAGGGATCCATTGAAGAGGTCCTCGAAGCCGCGGAGAAGATGAAGGACTGACGTGGCCAACACGTTCCAACTCGAACTGGCCACGCCCGAGCGCCTGCTGGTGAACGAGAACTGCGTGAGCGCGGAGATACCGGCCGACAACGGCTATATCGGCGTGCTGCCGGATCATGCGCCGCTGTTCGCGCTGCTCGGCAGCGGCGTGCTCGAATACTCCACCGAGGGCAGCAGGAACTTTGTGGTGGCGGTGAACCGCGGGTTCATCGAGGTGCGCGACAATCACGTGCGCGTGCTGGCCGATGAAGCGAAGATGGCGTCCGAGATCGACGCCGGCGCGGCCGAGCGCGACGCGCAGCAGGCGCGAGAGCAACTCGCGAAACCACCGGCGGACGCCGACTTCGAAATGCTGCTGGGAAACTACAAACGGGCGGAAGCCTGGGTGGCCGCGGCAAAGCAGGCCGGCGCGTCTTCCTGAGGGCAGGCTTCAGCCCCAGGGGCATTTAGTTTATCGGCAGCAAAACACAATTAATGACTTACGTTTGAACCAGATCGGCTTGACGTGTGTCAAACTATTTCGCAACGTAACCCTGAACGTAGATCGTATGGATTCCGTCGTGCACCGTCTCGGTTCCCGTCACTTCGACGATCTTCGCGAAGTTGTCGATGGCCGCCTGACGGAAGCCGTTGGTCTGGCCGTCACGGCGCGGATCGTGCTCCTCGGGAATCAGCATGTAAGTTGTTCCGTTCTCAGCGAGCAGCCCGATCGGCTGGCCGTTTTGCAGGCATTTCGTTCCGCAGGCTTTGTGCTTCTCGCCATGCTTGCCAAGCTGGAGGTAGCACGAAAGGTCGATCACTTCACCCGTGACCGTGACAATGTGTCCGGCGAGCGGCTTCTTATCGACGCCCGCGGCTATGGTCGTAGCCGTCCAGGGCTCAGAGGGCTTCTCGCCAAGCGTGGCGGCAGGCTTGTCCCAGGAACCGCCATCGGGACCTACGGTCATCTCGGGATGCAGCACTCGCGAAGACGACTCCTGCGCAAGCACCGCGAATGTGAGCACGGCCAGAGCCGAGCCGCGCAGAACCACTTTAGACAGGCTCATTAACTTACCCCCGAACGCTCGCGGCCGGAATGCGCCGCACCAGGTCCGTCATCTCGTTCTGATTCTCGGCGCCGATAGTGAAACAATCGACGTAATTCTGCGCGAGCGCGAACTGCAGCGCTTCATCGGGCTTGCCGCGCAGCTTGCCCTGGCCCAGAATCTTCATCCCGATAATGCCCTTGCCCTTGCTCTTCATGTCGCGCAGGACGCCCTCTACCGTAGGCACGTCGGAATCCATGTAGAACTGGCCGGGGTTGATGCGCGCCAGGTCCACCTCCACCCATGGAGTTGCCGCCGCCGTTTTCAGCGCGCCGAGAGTGTGGCAGGACGTTCCTTTTGTACGTACGATGCCCTTCTCCTGCGCCTCGGAGAGCACTTCCATGGCGCCTTTCCGCCGCTCGGGCCAGTCGGAATCCTGCATGCAGTGGAGCAGCAGGATGTCGATGTAATCGGTGCCGAGCTCACGGCGGAAGCGGTCCAGATCGGCGCGCATCTGGTCGGCGGTGGATGACTCCGTCTTGGTAAGGATCACGACCTTGTCGCGCGGGATGCCGTCCTTCAGCGCCTGGCGCAAATGCGGATGCGAGCCGTAGGTGTCCGCCGTATCCCAGAACGTGATGCCCTGATCGTAATCGGCTTTCAGCAGGTTCGCGAGGCCTTGCACGCCAAGGCCGCGTGTCTGGTTGGAGTTGTGGCCGAAACCTATCGTTCCAGTGCCCTGGGCAAGGCGGCTTACTTCAATCTTCCTGGGGCCGAGCAGGACGCGATCGCTGGCGAGTTTCTTCGCGTCCCCGGCAAACAGATGATAAGGAAATGCATTCAGGGCAGCCGTACCGGCGGAGGCCTGCAGGAACTGACGGCGGTTCATAAACGCCCTCCAGTAATCGCGACTTTAACATATTCGAGGCCGGGAACGATGCAACTTCGGCCAGGCAAATGAATCCTACCTGTAGAGCAGATGCGTTGAACGCCGACTGAAATGAGGGATTATGGCCGAATATGCTTATCCTGAAGTGCTCGTGACCACCGAGTGGGTGGCCCAACATGCGGGCGACGAGAACGTGCGCGTGGTGGAAGTGGATGTCGACACGAAAGCATACGATGAGGGACACGTCCCGGGCGCCATCGCCTGGGCGTGGAACACGCAACTGAGCGATCAGTTGACGCGCGACATCCTCTCAAAACAGCAGTTCGAAGATCTGATGAACCAGTCGGGAATCGCCGACGACACAACCGTCGTTCTGTATGGCGACAGCAACAACTGGTTCGCCGCGTGGGCGTTCTGGCAGGGGAAGATTTACGGTCATCGCGAAATCCGCATCATGAACGGCGGACGTAAGAAATGGCTGGCCGAGGGACGCGAGGTTTCGCTTGACAAGCCGGCCGTGCAGCCTGGGTCCGATTACATTGCCTCCGCGCCGGATCTTTCGCTGCGCGCGTTTCTCCCGCAGGTGCAGACCGCGCAATACGACTCCCTTGCCGAATTGATCGACGTGCGCAGTCCCCAGGAGTTCACCGGCGAAATTCTGGCGCCTCCCGGCCTGCCGGAGACGGCCCAGCGCGGCGGTCACATCCCCGGCGCTCGCAACGTACCGTGGGCGAAAGCCGCCAACGACGATGGCACTTTTAAGAGCTTCGAGGAACTAAAGCAGATCTATGCCGCCGAAGGCGTGGACGGGTCGAAGCCGGTGATCACGTATTGCCGGATCGGGGAGCGATCGAGCCACACGTGGTTCGTGCTTACGTATCTGCTCGGCTATGACGACGTGCGCAATTACGACGGCTCGTGGACCGAGTGGGGAAACCTGGTTGGGGCGCCGGTAGAGCGTTCGCGATGAAGGCGGAAGATTACTCCGAGCGAAAGCTCGAGCTGGAAGGCTGGCCGGTGAATGTGACCACTTACCGTGTGGGCGCGAAATGGCACGCGAAGGCCGATAACGTTTCGCCGGGAGCGGCGCTGTCGCGCGCGGAAGCCGATTCGAAGGAAGCAGCCGAAGCCCGCGTCATTGAGCGCGCCCGCGAGTTGCTCTCGCGTACGCGCCGCCACAATGTCTGATGCAGGCTGAAAGCCTGCTCTACTATCCAGTCGCAATCGTCTGCGGCACAGTAGAGCAGGCTTTTAGCCTGCAATACCACTACTGCAATATCGGCAGCGCGGCGTAGTCGCGCGGCACGAACAGACTGCCCTCCGTAACACCCTGCGGAGCGATGCGCTTCAGCTCCTGGCCGAGCTGCTGACCCGTTAGCTCTCCCGAGAGAGCACGCTGCCAGGCACGCGTGACGCGGGTCACTTCCAGCGCGGTCTCATGCACGAACTCCAGCCGGAAATGGCGAATGCCCGCTCGCAGCCACGTTTCGAGATGAGCGCTCGCCTCCTGCGCCTCTGCGCCGAACACGGTGTTGCGGCAACCGACATCGGCCATCACGGGATGCTGCCTGCCCGCCGTGTCGGCGAGCGACACGCGATGCGATTCGCACGGCCGGCCGCAATCCTTGTAGCTGTGCCCGTTTGAAAGAAAGCGGCAGAACACGCAGTGCTCGGTGTGGAACACCGGGAGGTGCTGGTACGCAATCGCCTCCATCTTCCACGGATCCGTCGAGCGCGCCAACTCGGCAACCTGCGCGGCGTTCAGGTCGTGCGTGGGCGTCAGGCGCGCAAGGCCGAGCCGCAGCAGTTCGGCCGCGCTCAGCGAGTTCGCGGCGTTCAGGCTGAAGTCGCCGGTTAGTTCCTCGTGATCCCGACCGTCCAGCGCATGCAGCAGGCCTGCCGCGC
Organism: uncultured Acidobacteriota bacterium; assembly: GCA_963780655.1. Lineage (GTDB taxonomy): Bacteria > Acidobacteriota > Terriglobia > Bryobacterales > Bryobacteraceae > CAWACP01. Next base: position 972,021 of record CAWACP010000006.1, read on the forward strand.
GCACCAGCAGCGGGCAATCGAGCCGCAGCAGAAAATCGACGATGCGCTCCTCTCCCGGTTTGAGCACGCGCGGAGATGCTACCCGCACCGCAATCCCGGCAGCCTTCACGAGATCCACCGATGGCCGCAGACCGTAGAGGTCCAGGTAATCGAGCGTGATGCTCGCCGGCGCGATGGCCAGCGCGGCATCGAGTTGCTCGGGCGTGCGCACCAGCAGATGCACCGCAGGCGCGGCGTCCGGCGCGTCATGATGCATGGCCGGCGTAAGCCGTTCGAGCGCGGCAACCGTATCGCCCAGCGCAATGGGCCGCGGCGCCTGCTGGATAGCCTGCAACTTTTCCACGGCTTCGCGCCGAAGCTGGTTGAGCAGCGATGCCGGGACGAAGGGCTGTCCTTCAATAACCGCTTCCACCCCGGCGAGTTCGTAGGCCGTGTTGCCGAGGCGCGCCAACTGCGCTTCGAACAGCTCGGCGGTCGGGGGCAGGTTCTGCGCTGGACGAAGCGGCTCCGCCGACTCCACGCTGACCGAAATCTCCGGGCGGTTCACCAGCGCCCACTCGATGCGCAAGGGCGCGCCAACACCCGCTGTCACACGCGCGCGCACAGGTTGTTTATGAACGGGCGAAGCGGCATTCGTGAACGGCCGGGCCAGGCGGGCCAGCTCGGGATCGTGCGTGCGCCACACCAGGTCGCCTGGACGGATGCGCTCGAAATCAATGGCGCCGTTGGCGAAACGAAGCTCCACCGCGCCGCCGTGCTTTGGCGCGACTTCGTAGATCCTGCCGCCCTCCTCGGGTTCCTGTGGGCTGCGCCAGTCCGCCGCATCGAACACGATTCCGTCGCCTGGCTTCAGGGTGACAGATTCGGAACGAACCACCACGGCCCCGCGTGTCACGGCTTCTACGCGCCCGGCCAGTACTCCGCGATGCCGCGGCGCTCGCCCACGCACCACCGTCTGATGATCGGTCCCGCTGACGAAATACGGACCGAGGCCGCGCGAGTAGACCTGTTCGAGCTGAAGCCGCTCCGCCGCCGTTGCAGTAGCCGCATCGTCGACAGCTTTCCGATAGGCGCGCGTGGTGAGCGCAACGTACTCGGCATCCTTATAGCGGCCTTCGATTTTCAGCGCGGCGATACCGATTCGCGCGATTTCGGGGATGTAGTCCAGCGTGTACAGGTCGCCGGGCGAGAGCAGGTATCGCGCGTCGGCGAGAGGCATCGGCTCCCCGTCCACCAGCATTTCGTACGGCAGCCGGCAGGCCTGCGCGCACTGGCCACGATTGGCGCTGCGGCCTCCCCATGCCTCCGACGAAAAGCATTGGCCCGAGTAGGCGACGCAGAGAGCGCCGTGCACGAACATCTCCAGTTCGCAGGAGGTATTTGCGCGAATGGCGCGGATCTCGTCGAGCGACAGCTCCCTCGCCAGAGTCACGCGGCTTGCGCCGAGACTCCGAGCCAGTTCGACGCCCTCCGCGCTGGTGACGCTCATCTGCGTGCTGGCGTGCAGCTCGATCTCGGGAGCAATCTCCCGCGCCAGCTTCATGACGCCGAGGTCCTGAATGATGATGGCGTCCGCGCCCGCTTCGGCGATGGCGGCCAGCGCCCGCGCCGCTTCCTTCAGCTCGTGCTCGAAGACCAGAGTATTGAAGGTGACGAAGCCCTTCACTCCGCGGCCATGCAGCGTGCGCATCGCTTCCGGCAGCTCCGCCAGCGAGAAGCCCACCTTGGCGCGCGCCGTGAAATGCTTCAGACCGAAATACACGGAGTCCGCGCCCGCCTCAATGGCTGCTTGTAGCTGCGGCCAGTATCCGGCCGGACTCATGATTTCTGGTTTTCGGGGGAAGGGGTTTTCCACGCGTACCGCTATGTCTACAGGGTATCAGCCCCGGGCAGCCCCAAAACTGTCTTGTAACTTAATTAGGCATGTGGTGTAATCCATTTAGGCATCATGAGCAAACCTTCCGATCTGATCCAGGGCACGCTCGACCTCCTCATCCTGAAGACGCTGTCCCTCGAACCGTGCCACGGCTGGGCCATTGGGAAACGCATCGAGCAGGTGAGCGGCGACGTGTTCCAGATTACCCAGGGCGCCCTCTATCCGGCTTTGCACCGTCTGGAGCAGCAGGGCTGGGTCAGTTCCGAGTGGCGCGCCACCGAAACGGGCCGTGAAGCGAAGTTCTACGCGCTCACCCGCGCCGGCCGCGCGCAGCTGCGGAAGGAGCTGGCGCAATGGGAGCGCTTGTCGAACGCAATGGGCCTGATCATCCGGATGGCGTAGGAGGCGCACGTGCGACGCTGGCTGGACGTTGGAATAATGCGCGGGCGATCGCTGCTGCGGCGCAGCCACGTAGAGCAGGACCTCGATAAGGAGCTGCGCCTCCATCTGGATCTGCAGACCGAAGAGAACATGGCGGCAGGCATGTCGCCGGGCGAGGCGCGCCGCGCCGCTGTACTCAGACTCGGCGGGGTTTCGCAAATCAGGGAGGAGTGTCGCGATATGCGGCGTATTGGTCTTATTGAGAGTCTCGGGTATGATCTTCGCTACGCGCTGCGCACGCTGGGACGGAGTCCGGGATTCGCGCTCGTGATGGTGCTCACTCTGGCGCTCAGCATCGGCGCCACCAGCGCGATCTTCAGCGTGATCCGCGGCGTGCTGCTGCGCCAGTTGCCGTATCCGCAACAGGAGCGCATTGTACGCTTCTTCCTGAGCAACGCGGAATATCCGAAATTTCCCCTGAACCCCTGGGATTTTCTGGATTTTCGCGCGCGCAATCGGTCGTTCTCCTCAATGGCCGTCATGACGCGTTCCGACATGCAGCTTTCCGGCATGGGCGAGCCGCAGCGGCTGTCCGGGTTCCAGGTGAGCGCTGGTTATTTCCGCGTGCTTGGACTGAAGCCCGCGCGCGGCCGTGAATTCAGCACGGCCGATGAGCGGCGCGGGAACGAGCTGCAGGCCATCCTCAGCGACCGCTTGTGGCGGGCACGATTCAATGCCGATCCAAACATCATTGGCCGGAAGATCCGGCTGGAGGCGCGGCCATTCACGGTGGTGGGCGTCATGCCTCCCGACATGCAGCATCCGGGCAACGAGTACCGGCCGGTGCCGTACGGCGACACCGTGGACGTCTGGACGCCATTCACCTTCGACGGCGATCGTAATCAGCGCGGCTCGCACTTCACCGAAGGGATTGGACGCCTGAAGGACGGCGTGGCGCGCGAAACGGCCGCCGCGGAGATGAACGCCATCATGGCGCAGCTTGCGCGCGAGCACCCGGACGGCGACAGCGGCTGGCGCGTACTGGTGATCCCGCTGTATCGCGAAATCGTGGGCCCGAACCAACGGATGCTCCTGGTGCTGCTGGGCGCGGTGGGTCTGGTTCTGCTGATCGCCTGCGCCAATGCCGCGAACCTGCTGCTGGCGCGCGCTACGGTGCGGCGCCGCGAGATGGCCGTCCGGCTGGCGCTGGGGGCGGTGCGGTCGCGTCTCATCCGGCAGATGCTCACTGAGAGCATGGTGATTTCGATCATCGGCGGGGCGGGCGCGGCGGCGATCGCAATCGCCGGGGCCAGGGCTCTGGTGGCACTGTTGCCGGGCGGGTTCCCACGCGCGCACGACATTCATGTCGATTTCGCCGTGTTCGCATTCACGCTGGTGATCGCTCTGGCCACCGGAGTTTTCTTCGGACTCGCGCCGGCGCTGCAGTCGTCGCGCACCGATGTGCAGCAGAACCTGCGCGAAGGTGGACGTGCGGCTACCGGGAGCGCTCGCCATCTGCAATTGCGCAACTGGCTGGTGGTGAGCGAGGTGGCTCTGGCATCCGTCCTTCTGATTGGGGCCGGACTGTTTTTGCGCAGTTTCGTGAACCTGCTGCGCAGCGATCCGGGCTTCCGCGCCGAACACGTGGTCACCGCGAGCGTCTCGCTGCCGCAGGAGACCTACAAAGACGGTCCTTCGCACTTGCGCTTCAGCAATCTGCTGGTCGCAAGACTCGGGTCGCTGCCGGGCGTGCGCGCATCCGGCATCGGCTCGGACCTGCCCTGGACCGGATACGATGACAATCTGGGCGGATTCGACATCGAGGGCAGACCAGCCCCGCCGCATGACGAACTCCATGCGCGTTATCACATGGCCAGCCCCGGGTATTTCCGCGCCCTCGGAATCCCGCTCGTGCAGGGCCGGTTTTTTACCGACGCCGACAATCTGAATGCGCCCCTGGCTCTCATCATCAATCGGGCGATGGCGCAGAGATACTGGCCCGGCGGGAATGCGCTGGGCAAACGAATCAACTTCTTCAACGACCATCCGAAGGATAAGGACTGGACGACGGTTGTGGGCATCGTGGGAGATGTGAAGGACTCGCCGCAGAAAGGCTCGGCCGAGCCGGCGTTCTGGTGGCCGCATCAGCAAACACCGTTCGGATTCCCAAACACAATGATCGCGGTGCGCGCCAATGCCGACCCCGCCCTGCTGGTGAGCGCGGTGCGCAAATCCGTCCGCGAGCTTGACCCGACGCTGGCGGTGGCTGACGTTCGGCTGATGGACCAGATCGCCGATGCCTCGATGTCCGCGCCGCGGTTCATTCTCTTTCTGGTGGGATTGTTCGCGGTACTGGCGATTGCGCTGGCGGCGATCGGAACCTACGGCGTCATCTCGTACACAGTGAGCCAGCGGATGCACGAATTCGGCATGCGGGTGGCACTGGGCGCCGGGACATGGGACGTCCTGCGACTGGTGCTGGCGCAGGGAGTGCGGCTGGCGCTGTCCGGCGTGGTTACAGGAGTGGTGTGCGCGCTTGCCCTGGCGCAGGCGCTGCGGAATCTTCTGTATGAGGTGAGCGCGGCCGATCCGCTGACGTTCGTCGCGGTGTCGGTGCTGGCCCTCGCGGTCGCGCTGCTGGCATGCTGGCTGCCCGCGCGCCGCGCCACGCTGGCCGACCCGGCAATCGCTTTGCGCGCGGAGTAGGCCAGTAGAGCAGGCTTTCAGCCTGCCTCCTCGGATAGCCTCAGCTGGCGGACGAGGCGTCCGCCGCAGGCGAGGGCGCCCGCCCCACAAACACCCGCTACTGGGCGGCCGCCAGCGTTACCAGATGCTGTCCCCGGGGCAGCGTCAGCACAAATCGGCCCGCCCCGCCTGCAATGTCCGGCTTCACGGCAAGACCATCCACCTCGACGCTCGCCGGGCGGAAATCGAGCACCGCGATCGCTCGCGAGCTGCTTTCATAGGCCAGCTCCACGCCCGACCGAACGGAGGATGCGGACGTAATGGTCCCGTTGAAATCGAGCACGCGGGCCACCGGCCGCCGCATTGACGGCTGGACAGCAATCGTACCCGCCGGAACCCACAGCGTCGTATCGTCCTGCACGGGCCAGAGGCGTCCATTCACCAGCGCGCCGCCCTGCCAGCGGATACCCGCGGGCTGCTTCGCTTCGAGCACCACGCCTGCGCCGGACCGTTCCAGTTTCCCTATCGACGCGCTGGCCGCGGGAAGCAGGCCGAGATCGGGCGGCAGAATAGAGTTCTCGAAATACAGCGCCACGCGAGGGAACGATGCCGACGCCAGATGCACGAGCTGGAACAATTCGGTTCCGGTTTGTTGTTTCGTCGGGTAGACGTCCTGGTAGCGCTCCACGATGTTGATGTCGATGGCCAGCTTGTCCTGCCGCGCGGTGAGCGGGCGGTAGCGCTCGGCGATCTGCGGATAGCGCTCCGGACCCAGGTTCCAGACCGTCGCGGGATCTTCGATCAGGAACGTGAAATCGTGCTCGTCGAGCAGCGGCAGCACGCGCGCCGCATCGGCGCCGATCAGATCGCGCATGCGCGAATCGAAACGGTCGTCCACATGGGTCAGGACAAGATCGAGATCCGGCCTGCGCTGCCGTATGTTCTCGATCTCGGCCATCCACTTCTGCTGCATGCGGCGCGCCAGACCGGCCCGGTAATCCAGAAAGCTCCGCAGCCGTTCTTTATCGGGCGGAGCGCCATTGAACAGCTCCAGCGGATCGAACCCTGATTTCTTCGAAAACTCGCGGCGAATGTTGTCGTTCATGGGCGTGAAGCGGGCCGGGTTCGCCGCGCCCTCGAGCGACTCGAAATACAGCTCGGCCAGATTGACCCCGTCCCAGTCGAATCCATCGACCAGGCCGCGAACTCCGGCCCGCGCCGCGTCGAACGCCGCTGGGTTCTCGAGGTTCATCAACATGCGCCAGTCGAGCCGTGCATCCTGCAGGAGCGCTGTCTTTTCGCGCCACTCGGGATGATCGTTCCAGAACTTCTCGCTCACGTGCGGCAGCTCCAGCCAGACGTACACCAGGATGGCATTGCGGTGGCAGGCGGCAATCAGGTTGCGCAGATACTCATCGGACTGCGGATCGCGCTCGAAGTAGTGCCAGCCGGCCACCTGCAGCGCGCCGATGCCGGCTTTGCGCCAGCGCGCCGCGAAGTAATCCGGATCGACGCGGCTGCGGTACGCGGAGTCGAAGAATGCCCACAGGCGCGAGCCGCGCACGGGCGGCTCGAGGCCGAGGTCGTGCAGCGCCTGGAGCAGATAAGGATAGCGCTCGTAACCCTGCTGTCCCGGCGAACTGGCCAGCCAGAGCACGGCCCCATCGCCGAGCTTCATCCCGGCCAGAACGGGCGCGCGCTGCCAGCGCTCCCACGCGAACACCCGCGCCTCTTTCGGCACGTTGAAGATGGGAAGCTCCAGCTCGTTTTCCCAGACGATGGACAGCTTCGGAGCGCGTGCGTCCACGATGCTCCGGACGACAATTCGCTTGTTTGTGGGCTGGAAGCCAAGCTGCGCTGCCAGCGCCGACTCTCCCTCGACAATAGCGAACGCACCCTGGCGAACACGGTCGAGGACCGCGGGCGTAGCGGTGCTGCCGGCGCGCACCACAAAGATTCCGGCCGGAGAAGTCCCGCTCTGGGTGAAACCGACCGAGGCGAGAATCTTTGGCCACGCGCCCGCGTCGTCGCCGTCGATGGTGAATGATACGGGCTGCGCGGCAGCGGCAAGGGCGAAGGCGAAGATGCAGGCCAAAGGCCTGCTCCACGAGGACTTCTCAGTGTGTGAATGCATACCAGAATCCTGCGCGGAAGTCGTAATAATTCGGGCGGCGTGGATTGCCCACGTTGGTCAGGTAGACGCCACGCAGCCCGTTCAGGGAGAAGAGGAGGTTTCGCGGGGTGTTGGGCAGGTGAAAACGAAAACCCGGACCGGTTTCCGCGGAATTCGCCCAGTATTGGCGTTGCGTGTCGATGGTCACATTGCAATTCCAGTACAACTGCACTTTGCCGGCTGAATATCCGGGCCGGTTCTGCGAGTACGTCAGGAAATCGTCGCCGAAGCGGCTCACGAACACCGCATCGTCGTTGCTCTCGAAGAACAGCCCCCGCCCGCCGGCCGCGTGGCCGAGCGCCTTGCCCCAGGAGACTCCTCCACGGTAATCGGGAATCATCGACCCGGACTCGTTCCTGACGCCCCAGTAGCGGATGGCCTCGCCGGCTTCGCCCCAGGCCGTCAGCCCATGCCAGGTGCGCGTCGCCAGGCCGAACGCCAGAATCGCCGAGTCCTCGGAAAGATACTGCGGCCCGGTGGCGGCCGGGGTGTTCTGTATGGTTCCCCGAGTGTCGCCGATAAAGCGCGTCGACAAATAGGCGTAGAGCGGAAGCGAGCCGAGCTTCATCTGCGTCTTCACCTGGCTATAGTCGAAAACGTCGTGCCAGCGTGAGGAGAAGAACGGGAAAGTCCAGACCGTTGTCTGGAAGCGCCGCGTCGCCGACTCAATGTTGTTGTAAGCCTCGCCGGCCTCGCTCGAAACCGCCGTGTCCGGACTTTGGCGAGCCAGCCGGAACCACTGCGCCGCATCGGCATCGTCGTGCAAAAGATTGTAGGTCCAGCCGAGCTTCAGCATGACGGTGAAATCCACTGGATCGGTCTCGTGTGCGGCGCTGTAGTATTTGAGCGCATCCTTCATATACCCGGCGGCGTAGCTTTTGTCCGCCAGCGCCTTCGCCTCGTTCGACACCTTGCGCCTGGGCGTCTCCGGCCGGGGCTTCAGCGCCTGTGGCAATTTCAAAGCGGACCGGACGCGATCGGAAAGCTCGTCGTCGCCTCCCTTCAGAACGCTCTCGAGCAGGGGGCGGGCGGACGCCTCGTCGCCGCGTTCCAGCTTCAGGAAGCCGAGTTGCGCGGAGGCCAGACGGTCGTCCGGGACCAGCCTGTGCAGCACCTCAAACTGCTCCTCCGCTTCCGGCCTGCGTTTCATTTCCAGAAGAAGATATGCGAGCTCGCGCCGCACGCCGGCATTGTTCGGATCAAGCTGCAGCGCGGCCTGGAATTCATAGACGTATGGATAGCGGTCCGTGAGAAGCTCCCGGGCGCGCTCGCGCACACGCGGCTGCGCTCCACGCGATGCGGCAAGCAGGGCCGCATTGGCCCGCGGCTCGTCGCCGAGCGCCTTCCATGTCCGGCCCATATCCAACAGCAATTCGCGCTGGTCGGGCTTGATCCGCCAGGCTCGTTCATAGTGTTCCGCGGCGAGTTTCAGATCATCGTGCTGTTCCGCCAGCTCAGCCAGCTCCCGGTGCGCGCTGAAATTGTCGGGCGCGGATTCGAGAGCCTTCTGCCAGCGCGCGATCTCTTCCACCAGCGGCCGGTCGATGTTCTGAAATGCCTGCTCGGCGGTGGCATTGCCGTGGCGGCGGATGCGGTCGAAGATGCGCCGCGCGACGGCTTGCTGCTTCGTCTCGTAGCAGAGGAACGCGTACTCCAGCGCTACGTGATCGTCGGCGGGGTCGATACGCACGGCTTCCGCGAACTGATCGCGCGCGGCCTCGTTCTCGCCGATCTTCAGCAGCGTGTACGCGAGGTCCTTGTGGATATCGGCGCGAGCGGGCGAGGCGTCGGAAGCCTGCCGGAATGCGGCGATGGCCGTTTCGTAGTCGCGGACCTTCAGGGCCTGGTACGCCGTCGAGAGCGGCTCGTACGCCGGGTCCGTGGCGGCGCCGGCCACGGCCGACAGCAGCAGGGCCAATGTGATGAACCGAGCCATACAGTCCTCGCGGAACTGTAGTGGCGCGGGCAGTCCGCGGTTCTCTGGCGAATTCGCGTTCACAACTTTCGTTCAGGTCGCCAAAGCTCGCCAACGCAACCGCATGCGGCCCGCTGAACGGCCGATCCGGCGCAGGTATTCCTGACGCGCGTGCGATGTTGAAACCGGAAGAAAGGGAACATCATGTTCCGCGGCCGTCCGTAACTGCTTTGTTTTCAACTGCCAAAAAAGCGCCGGCGGAACATATGTTCCGTTGTGCCCGGAGAGAAAGACACATGAACGAACCGATTCCCGCGACGCCGGAAGACCGGCAGGACGCCTTTGAGCTGGGCGAGATGCTGGGACAACGGCGCGCTTTCGGCGCGGTTGCCGGGCGTTGCTCGGCCGCCGATGCCGAGTGCATTCGCCGCATCAGGCAAAGCAAACTGTACCTGCAGCGCTCGTCAACATGGACGGATTTCTGCCCAAGGTATCCGGGGATGAACGCCGATCCATCATCCGCACGCTCGAACAGCTCGGGCCCGAATACTTCGAGGTGGCGCAACTGACCCGCATCACCCCGGACCAGTTCCGCGCCATCGCGCCATCGATACACGACCGCGCCGTCCACCTGCGCGGCGAGGCCATCGCGCTGATCCCGGAAAACTCGGGGAGGCTCGCGATTGCCGTGTCCGAGCTGAGACGCGATGCCGAGCCGGCCGAGGCGCAGCAACCGGCGAGGCCGCCGGCTCAGGAGCGCTGCGCTGCCGCCGCCCGCCTGTTCGACAAGGCGGCCGAGGAATTCGCCGCGCTGGTGGAGGAGGCGCGCGACGCCGATAACGTATACCTGCTCGCGACCCTGCAGGAGGCGCAGAGCGCGCTGGCAAGAATCTGGCTGGACGCGGCCATCGCGCGAGGGAGCCAGGTGGAGCAGGCTGCCCGTCTAAAATGAACTGGGCGTCGGCTCTCCCGGAGGGTGAATAGCGTTTTCAGGTTTCCAGGAACAAGATTCCTGGCTCGTCCACCGAGCGGGTTGGTTCTATGGTGCTGGGGTCTTTCCCATGAGATATTGATCGAACCAGGCGATGGTGCGGCGGATGGAGTCGATCTGGTTCTCTCGCTTCACGAAGCCGTGGCCTTCATTGGGGTAATAGTGAACGTCCACGGTCCTGCCTTCTTTCCTGAGGATGTCTACGACCTGTTGCGCCTCCTCCTTCGGAACACGCGGGTCGTTGTCGCCCTGGAGCACCAGCAAAGGCGCCCTCTCGCTGCGAATGTAGGTGATCGGCGAATCGTCTTCGTAGACCCTGCGGTTCTTTTCGGGATCGCCCAGGAGCGCCTTCAAGTACTCGTTCAGCGAGGGATCGGAACTCTTCAGCATGGTGAGCCAGCTGATGATGCCGTACTGGTCTACGGCGGCGCCCCAGATGTCGGGCGTCTTGCCAATGGCGATCAGCGTCATAAATCCGCCGTAAGAACCGCCGTAGATGCCGATCTTCTTCGGATCGACGAAGCCGGTGGCTTTGAGGAATTCCACTCCGGCGATTTCATCTTTGAGGTCGCCGCCGCCCAGGTCCTGAAAGTTAGCCTTTTGGAAGTCCAGGCCATAACCCGTGGAGCCGCGCGGGTTGGGCGCGATGCAGATGTATCCGCGCGAAGTCAGCGCCGCGACATCGGTGTTCCAGTAGTCCACCATCTGGCCGGTGGGCCCGCCATGCGGCAGCACGAGCGCGGGGTTGCTTCCGTCGCGCTTGAGATTGAATGGCGCCCAGAGCAGCGCGGTGATGATTTTCCCGTCGAAGCTTTTGTAGTGGATGATTTGCGACGGCGGTAATGGCGTCGCGCGCAAGCTGGCAATCGCAGTAAACGTCAGTTGCTCGGCATGGCGGGTGCGAAGATTGTAGATCCAAATGTCGCTGGGCTGATTGGAGGCTTCGTGGGAAACGATCACGCGGTCGCTCTGCGGCGCGAACTCGTTGGGATTGCCCTGAAACACATTCAGTCCGTGCGGCAGATCTACCTTCTCCGCATGATTGGTGGCGCGGTCGACGATGTATGGGTCGATCACCCCGTCCTCATTGACGATGTAGCTGTAGCGTTTGCCGTCGGCGGAGAAATTCCCGGCGAAGGTTTCCCATTTCACATCGGTAACCCAGGTGATTTTCCTGGTGGCGACATCGAGCAGAGCGACGTTCATGTAGCCGCCGTGGGCATCGGAACTCAGTAACAGCGTTTTGTCGTCGGGCGAAAGCGATGAGCCGAGATAGCGGATCGCGCCCTGATGGGCGGTGAGGTTCTCCGCGTTCCCGGTAGCCACATCAACGCGGTAAATGTCCGCGTCAGTGAAGGGAGGATTGACGCGGGCGGCGTAGATGGTCTTATCGTCGCTGCTCCAGGCCACCGCGCTCCAGGAGTAACCGGGTTGCTGTTCATGGGTCAGCAACCGGACCTTGCGGGTGCTCCAGTCGAGCAGGGCAATGTCGTATTGGGAGCCCTCCTTCGTCTTATAGCCAAGAGCAATGGTGCGGCCGTCGTGGGACCAACGTGGATTCTGCTCGCGAATGTTGGGCGTGTTTGTCAGGTTGATGATTTCTCCACCGTCGCTGGGGACAGCGTAGAGATCCCAGAGTTCATCACCGGCGTGATCCTGCTGGTAGACGATCCATTTGCCATCCGGGGACCAGGCAGCGCCGTACTGCCGCTCGTCGGACTGAGTCAGCTGAATCGGCCATCCACCGGAGGAGTTCACCTTCCACAGATTGGAGCGGCCGGCGATGTCACTGGTGAATACGATTTGCTTTCCGTCGGGCGACCAGGCGGCGCCGAAAACACTCTTTGTGAAGTAAAGGTCGTCGATGGGCGCGGGCCGGGCGGCCGCGTTGGAGGCGGACGTCACTGACCTGGGATCGGTGAGGGGACGGTCATCGGGTCCTTTGGAATCGGCCCAGGCCGCGCACAGGCTGCCGCAGGTGACAACCAACAACACTAATAATTGGCGGATTCGCATATGAACCTCTTTCCAATAAGGCCATGGCCCTGGGTGTCGGGCGTGTTGCCCGCGCAGTGGAGGAACATTAAAAAATGGGTCTGGGCGCTTATTCGAACCATTGATATACCACAAATCTTCCGGTCAGGAAAAGGCCATCGGCGGTGAAGCCATTTGTCGGGTCGTGTGGCCCGATAGCTCACGAAACGCGGCACTGTCGACTGAAGCTGCACAACTGGTGGATTGTAGGGCACTCGGAGAATGGCGGGACCGGCCAGTGGCGCACGTCTGGCGAAACGGCGCACCTCGGTGTGCGCGAATCGGTATGAAATGCCCACATTCGCCGAGGCCGGAAATAACTTGAGCCTTAACTTAACGCCTCTGCAGGCCGAAGGCCTGCTCTACGTCACGCTGACGTTCAGAAGCAGATCGTTAATACGCCCGTCGTAAGGAGGGTGCGAAGCGAGCTGGTAGAGCGCGCCCCCTTCGTCGAGGTCCTTTGGAATGCGCCGGTCGAGGAGCGGCGTGCGTGCCGCAAACGCACGCGTGATGTGCTCCATCGCGCGGTCGAAAGCTTCCGGCCCGCGTCGCGCCATGACGCAGCCCAGCTCGTATTCGATCTCGGCGTGCAGATTGGGATGGCTCGCGGAAAGCTCCAGCGCCTCCCTGAGCAGTTGCTCCGCCTGGTCCAGGTTTCCGGAATGGGCTGCCACTACGGCCGAGCCATAGTTCGCCCCTGCGGATTTAACGGGGTCGGGCGCCGGCGCGGCCTGTGGCTGCTCCGGAACCGCGGCCTGCTGCGCCGACCGAAGCAACTCCTCCACTCGCCCGCTGTCCACCGCTGCCCGCTCCACTGCCCTGGCCGCCTCTTCGCGGATTGCCCGCAAATCGCCAGTCGCCTGCGCAAAGTCCTCGCGGGCGCTCTCGAGGGCCTCCCTGCACAGGCGCTGGTACCGCTCGGCATACAGGTGCGTGGACACGGCGAACGCAATCACGTACAGCGCCGAGACTAACATCAGTACGGCAACCATCCTGCCGAGGTCTTCCACCTGTCCGTTGTAAACGGTGATGCGGTCGCTCAGGACCTCTGCGCGCGCGTCGAGATTCGAGTCCGGGCGGATGGTGAGCAGGTAATCCCAGGGGCGGACATTCCAGAACATGTACACCGCGACAACCAGCACGGCCACCGAGGCCAGCAAGAGCATTGCGAATGTGATGCGCCGCAGCAAGGGATCCGCCTCGCATCTATTGTACGGCGCTGAACAGAATGGGAAGAGAGCTAAAAGAGTGCGCAGTACCCTGCCCGCATTGCGAAGGTACCGGTACGCGCGCGGCTACTTGCGCGCGCCGCGTTGCGGACTTTTCACCCGCGATTGCCGCAGCTTCTTCCGGTTCCGCTTCGGCTTGTGGATGATGAATGTTCCGCTGCCCAGATACTCGGCCTGATACTGTGTGTTGTCGTTTACCATGGAAGTAGTATTTTCGCATGAAAACGTGGCTCACGTGGGTTGCCGCGGCCGTTCTCTCGGCCGGCAGCGCCCCGCCCGCGCCCGACGCGACACTCGTTTCCCGCATTCCCGCTATCGAACACGAGTTATCGGACATCACCGGGCTTCAGTTCACCAAACCGGTGCGGGTGAGGATCCTGAATCGCGAGCAGTTGCGGGCGTACCTCGTCAAAGAGGTCCACCACAACGTGTCGGCAAAGGAACTGCGTGGTGAGGAGGCGACCCTGAAACTGCTCGGGCTGGTTCCGGCGGACTTCAGCCTGGAGAAGGCGACGGTGGACCTTTTCACGGAGCAGGCCGCGGCCTTTTACGATTACAATCGCAAGGCGCTTTACCTGCTGGCCGGCGACACGGACCTGTCCGGACCGGTAGCGCTGGCGCACGAACTGGCGCACGCCCTCGCCGACCAGAACTTCCGGCTCGACAAATACGTCAACCGCACCGGCTCCGACGACTCCGCCATGGCGCGCCTCGCGGTGATGGAAGGACAGGCTTCGTGGCTGATGGCAGCATGGTCGGCGCACACCAGCGGCAGGTCCGTCGAGGATGTGCTCGAAATGTTCGAGCCCGACGCCGCCGGTTCCAAACCGGAGCAGTACCCGGTGTATGCGAACGCACCTCTTTATATGCGTGAGTCCCTGGTGTTCCCATACAGCGCCGGTATGAAGTTCGAGGAGGCGCTTTACAAGCATGACCGGCAGACCGCGTTTCGGCAGCCATTCGTGCACCCGCCGGCCGGCACGCAGCAGATCATTCACCCCGAGCGGTACCTGCGTGGAGACCCGGTGGCGGCTCCACCGAAACCTCCTTCACCACCGGGTCGGCGCGAATATAAGCTGCTCACCGCAGGAACGCTGGGCGAGTTCGACATCCGCGTGATTCTGGAACAGTTCGCAACCGTGAGGGAAGCTCAGGAGCTGGCGCCCCATGTCGCCGCAGCGGCATGTGCAACCTGGCAGAACCGGAAGAGCGGCCGGCCCGCACTCGCCTGGAGCGTCACCTGGGATGATGCCGATTCAGCCGAGCGGTTCTTCGACTTCTACCGCGATGTGCTTGGGCGGAAGGCCGGCGCTGCCCACATCGACGTGGAGAATGCCGATTCGCTGACCGGCGAGAATGCGGACGGGCGCTTTCAGGTGGAGCGCAGCGGCCTGAGCATGACCGCTTTGGAAGGCCTTTCCGCGCGTGTACAATAAGCTAAGGAATAACGCCTCGATGCTCCGCTCACTCGCTCTCGCGGCGCTTGCGGCTGGGGCCGTGTTGCAGTGCGCTGCCGCGGCCGAAGTCGGCAAGCCTTCGCCTGAATTCGACATTCGCTATAACGACGGAAGCCAGAAGCTGCTCAGCTCATTCCGCGGCAAAGTGGTCTGTCTGATGTTCATCCACACCACCTGCCCGCACTGCCAGCACGATTCGCAGGTCATCAACCAGCTTTACCAGCAATACGGGTCGAAGGGCTTCCAGCCCCTCGCCGTTGCCTGGAATGAGATGGCCAACATGCTGGTGCCGGATTTCGTGAAGACGTTCGGAATCACCTTCCCGGTGGGTTATGCGCCGCAGCCTGAAGTGCTCACGTATCTGGGCTTCTCACCGTATCAGCGCACGGTGGTTCCGCAGATCGCCTGGATCGACCGCAAGGGCATTGTGCGGGCGCAGACTGACGCCGGCGGCGAGGACACGAAGCAGCTCAATGAAGCGTTCTGGAAGCAGATGGCGGAGACGCTCACCGCCGAGCCAGGCGCGACCTCGTCGCATCACCCGGCCCATCGCGCCGCGCACAAGGTAGCCTCGGCTAAACAGCCGTAAGTTTGTGCAGGCTGAAAGCCTAATGCTGCAAACTTTTCCGGGCGGGGTTGCTGGAGCGGCAGGGAGTCCCATAATGCGAATAAAACAAATTTAAGTTGACTTGTTTGGAATTGGCTGTATCCTGGTTTCAGATGACCACACGAGCTACCGCACAGAACAGTCAGCGGCCGCACGTCCACACGCTCTCCGCGATCTGCTGAACTGCCGGTCTCCGGGGTTCTTTCTCTTTTTCAGGAACTTCTTCCGGCCAGTTTCGTCGGGGCGGCCTGTGATCAGGCCAAGAGCAGGTTCCGCAATTCCGTCTATTGCCCGCTGGTGGTGATGTGGCTGCTGATCTGGCAACGGCTGCAGGGTGCTGCGCCGCTGGATGCAGCAGTTGTTGACCTGCTGCAGGCTTTGCCGGCCTGCTTCTGGCCGAACCCCTGTAAACGCGTACGCGCGTGGCAACAGTCCGGCAAGCCTGTCTCCGGCAATACGGCAGCGTATAATCAGGCGCGGCAAAGGATGCCGTTGACGGTGTTGGAACAGAGCTGTGATCGGATTTTCGAGCAGTTGCTGGCGCGTATGGCTTCGGGCAGCGTTGCCGTGTCCCGGCGCGCCTTCGTTCTGGATGGAAGTTCGATGCGCCTGGCCTGTGGTCCGGCGTTGACTAAACGCTTTCCACCGAGTTCCAACCAGCATGGCGAAAGCCACTGGCCGGTGATCCGGGTGCTGGTGGCGCACGAGTTAGAAACCGGACTGGCGATGCGGCCCGAATGGGGACCCATGTACGGGCCGGAGGCGGTGAGCGAACAGCAACTTCTGGAAACAAGCATTGCTCGCTTGCCCGCCGGGGCCACTGTGATCGGGGACAGCAATTTTGGGGTGTTCTCGGTAGCCTGGGCAGCAACGGAAAAGGGCTATCCGGTGTTGCTGCGATTGACCACGGCGCGGGCCAGCAGACTGTTCGGTAAAAACCTGAAAAGTGGGATCGACTGTGAGATAGAGTGGACGCCCAGCCCGCACGAACGCAAAGGGCATCCCGATCTGCCGCCCGACGCTTGTGTGCGGGGCCGTCTGATTGTGCGCCAGGTGCAGCCGGATAACGGAGGCAAGCCCTTTCTGCTGGCCCTGTTCACCACTGTTTCAGAGCCGGTAAAACAGATTCTGAAATTGTACGGGCAGCGCTGGTATATCGAGACGGATCTGCGAACGCTGAAGAGCCAGTTGCGGATGGAGCAACTCGGTTGTGCCACTCCCGAGATGGTGGCCAAAGAGATCGACATGGCTATCGCGGCCTACAATCTGGTGCGGGCCCTCATTTGTCTGGCTGCCCAACAAAGCGAACGGCCGGCCCGGAGTTACGCTTTCAGCCGAGCTGCAAGAATCGTCCAGTCCTTCGCTCCAAAAATCAGTTCGGCCAGCAGTCCGGAGGAGGCACAGCGGCATTTTGAAAGAATGTTGTGCTTCCTCCAACAAGCCAGCCTGCCACGCCGAAAACGTAAGTCTTATCCCAGAGCAGTTTGGGGCACAGGCGAGCGCTACGCCAGGCACAAGAAATGACCATTCGAAAAGTTTGTGGCATTAGGCTGAAAGCCTGCTCTACTACGGATCGTGAAGCCACAGTAGAGTAGGCTTTAGCCTGCACGCTACGATTGCTTCACTGTCATGCTCTCGGGATCCCATCCGACAATCTTCTGTTCGAAGTAGCTCACGTTCGACAGCAGCGCGGGAGCCGCCGCGCGATACCCGAACAGCGCGTCTTCGACCACCGGTTGCCGCGAGCGCACGCTGCCGAAGAAACGCTGGATGTGGTCGAAGTGATCGCTGTATCCTTCCGGCGGCAGGAAGTGCTCATCGGCATCGGGCCGCATCGCATCCGCGGTCGGCTTCTGCTCCGGGTATTTGGCGCGATACTGTGCCAGCACCTGCTCCTGGATCGCCTTCGGGAACGTCTCGATGGTATAGCCCGGCTCGGTCTCGCGCGGCTTGCGCGCTACCGTGACGCCATTCCCCACGGTCATGACGCCTTCGCTGCCGGTGAACTGGAACCCGGACTTCTCCCCGCCCCCATCCACGAAATTCACGCGCAGCATCAGATTGAATGCCGGGTGGCTCTCGGTTTCCGGGTAATCGAACAAGCCCATCATCACGTCGGGCACGTCGCGGCCGTCCTTCCAGAAGCGCAGGCCGCCGGTGGCGTAGACGCGCGTGGGTCCAAGCGAGCCGGTGATCATGTGCATGCCTGAAAACAGGTGCACGAACAGGTCGCCGGCCACGCCGGTACCGTAGTCCTGGTAATTGCGCCAGCGGAAAACACGAGTCGGATCGAAGGGGTGTTTGGGCGCGCGGCCCTGGAACCGCTCCCAGTCGATCCGGTCGGGCGTGTCGTCGGTGGGCAGCGTATACTCCCACGCGCCGATCGCCGAGTTGCGATCCCACCATGCCTCGATCACGGTCACCTGGCCGATGGCGCCCTGCCGGTAAAGTTGCCGCGCTTTCTCGTAAATGATGGAGCTGACGCGCTGGCTGCCCACCTGAAGAATCCTGCCCGTCGTCTTCTGCGCCTCCACCACCGCCGGGCCGAACTCCACGCGCTGCACCATGGGCTTCTCGCAGTACACGTCCTTGCCGGCGTTCATGGCCGCAATGCTGACCAGGTCGTGCCAGTGGTCGGGCGTGCCGATGATGACAGCGTCCACCTCCGGCCGCGCCAGCACGTCCTCGAAGTGGCGCGACACGAACAGGTCCGGGCCCCAGATCTCTTTCGAGCGCTCGAGCCGGCCGTCGTACACGTCGGAAACGGCTACCAGCTTGACCCCGGGAACCCTCACGGCATTTTCGGTATCACCCATGCCCTGGCCGCCCGCGCCGATGAGCGCGATCTGGATGTTGTCGTTCTTCGATTTGGGCGCGGCAGGCTCCTGGCCCACAAGGCTGGAGGCGATTCCGGCAACTGCGGACGAGGTCAGAAAGTGGCGGCGAGAAACAGGCATAGATGAAACTCCGTAACAGGTGAATTCTCCACTGTAGCGCAGCGAACGCCACCTCACCGTGATAGCATCCGATTTGCGGCTTCTACCCCGGACCATCCTTCTTGCGGCGGCGCTGCTCGCCGTTGCTGGAATGGCGCAGAACGCGCCGCCTCGGCCATCCATTCGCGACCGTGTCTCCGCGTTGGTGGAAGGCTCGACGGGCGTCTGGACAAAAGAGCAGATCGCCGCGATGAAGCG
This sequence comes from uncultured Acidobacteriota bacterium, assembly GCA_963780655.1. Taxonomy (GTDB): domain Bacteria; phylum Acidobacteriota; class Terriglobia; order Bryobacterales; family Bryobacteraceae; genus CAWACP01. The sequence continues at coordinate 990,563 of CAWACP010000006.1, forward strand.
CCTGCGTGACGCGGCGCTCGATGACAGTTACGCTCTCGACCGGCTGCGGTTTCTGGCCGACAATATCGGCCCGCGGCAGGCCGGGTCGGCGCAGGCAGAATCCGCGATCCAGTACGTCATGAAAGAGATGGCCGCCCTCGGCGCCACCACGCAAAGGGAGAAGATCACGGTTCCGCACTGGGTCCGTGGGCAGGAAACGGGTGAGCTGGTTTCGTGGCCCGGCCAGACGCCCGGGACGACGCAGAAAATCGTGCTGACAGCTCTCGGCGGCAGCGTGGCAACTCCGGCTGGGGGTTTGACGGCTGACGTGGTGGTGGTGAACTCGTTCGAGGATCTGAAGCCGCTGCGCCCCAATGGCGCCAAAGGGAAGATCCTGCTGTTCAACGCGCCGTTCGACGACCGCCTGGCTGAAGAAGGCAACGCGCTGGCCGCATACGAGCGCGCCGTGATGTATCGAGGCGCAGGCCCACTCGCGGCCGGGGTAATGGGAGCGTCCGCGGCGCTGGTCCGATCCGTCGGCAACGCACACGCACGCCTGCCGCATACGGGTACAACCTTCTATGCGCCGGATGTACCGCGGATTCCCGCCGCAGCAGTTACGGTGGAGGACGCCGATCTGATCGCCACGCTTGCGCATCAGGGGCCGGTGCGGATGCGGCTGGTCCTGACGCCGCAATCGCTGCCGCGCGTGGAGAGTGCGAACGTGATTGCCGACTGGAAGGGCAGCGAACATCCGGAGGAGATCGTTATTGTTTCCGGGCACCTCGATTCGTGGGATCTCGGCACCGGCGCGATTGATGACGGCGCGGGCGTCGTCATGGCCATGGAGGCGATCCACCTGCTGCGGAAGTTCGGGATTCACCCGCGCAGAACCGTTCGCTTCATCGCGTGGATGAATGAGGAGATGGGCGCCGATGGAGCGATGACCTACGCGGCCGAGCATGCCGGCGACGTTCGGAACCACGTGGCGGCGATTGAAGCCGACCTCGGCGCGGGCCACCCGGTCAGCATCAATTTCAGCGGAAAACCGGAAATCGAACAGTGGCTTCAGCCTGTGTCGCGCCTGCTGGAACCGGTCGGAGGCGGCGTGCTGAATCGCGGCGATACTGGCACGGATATCTCACCGCTCGTTCGCAATGGCGTGCCCGGCTTCGCGCCGATTCAGGATACACGGCAATACTTCCTGTGGCATCATTCTGCCGCGGACACGTTCGATAAAGTGGATCCGCGCGAACTGAACGCGAACGCGGCGGTGATGGCGGTGCTGGCGTACGCGCTCGCGGACGCGCCGGAGCGTGTGCCGAGGTAGCTGATTCAGTCTTTCTTATCGCTCTTATCGCTGCTGGATGAAGTGGACGTGGATTCGGTCTTTGCCGGCGTGTCCGTCTTTGCCTTGTCCCCGTTGTCCGTGGAAGACGAGGATTGCGGCTTCGACCCGCCTTTGGCGTAATCGGTGGCGTACCAGCCGCTGCCCTTGAACTGGAACGAGGGCGCGGAAAGCAGCCGGTGCACCGGGCCGCCGCACTTCTCGTGCACCCCTACCGGCTCGTCCGAAAAACTCTGCCGTACCTCGAAGACGTCACCGCAGTTGTCGCATTTGTACTCGTAAATCGGCATCTCAATCCTGCGGCGCCGGCTCAGGTACATTCGACGGCGTCAGCGGCATCGGATCATCCTTGCCCTTGCCGGGCATCGATCCGGCTTCCCCGTCCTGCGACTTCGCTATTTCCGGCTTACCTTTGACCACCACCTGGATCGCCTTGTCGAGCAACGGATCCTCGTTGGTCTGCTTCGGCTGCGGCGGGGCGATGCTCGGCCCGCTGTCGTCATCGCCGCCATCGGCTACCGGCTCGCTTTCCAGCTCCGGCACTGAAGGCGTGACGCCGTTGTCCTGGATGGCCTTTCCCGACGGTGAATAATACTTGGCCACCGAGAGGATCACGGCCGATCCGTCATCCATCGTGATCGCCTTGCGCACGGCGGCATCCTCATAGGTCCGCTCGCCCACCACTTCCGCCCGCTTGTCGTCGAGCAGAGCCGCCGCGGCCACCTCGGCTCCATCGGCCGTACCGCGATCCACCACCACAGCCAGCGGCAAATGGGTAACGGCGGTGGAGGGCTTCGCGTCGTAGTCCTGCCGCGCCACCTTCTGACCCTGCGAGTACGTAATCAGGCCCTTGTCCAGGAAGAGATTCGCCAGCGCGATGCCCTGCTGGGGACCGCCCAGCGCGCAGTGCCGAAGGTCGAGAACCAGACGCTGGGCGCCCTGCTTCTCCAGGGTCTGGATGGCTCGCGCCACCTGCTGGACCTCATCGTCAGCCAGACTCGCCACCTGGATGACCCCGACGTTGTCCTGGGCCATCCGCGTCTTCACCGGCGGCTCGTGGATCGTTTCGCGCGTCAAGGTCAGTTTCTGGGGCTCGGGCTTGCGGAACCGCAGAACGCCAATCTCCACGGTGCTGCCTGGTTGACCCTTGAGCAGCAGCTCGCCGAAGGCCAGCGGCATATCGCGCGTGGACACCCCGTTGATGCTCTCCAGCACGTCGCCTGTGGTGAGGCCGGCGCGATCCGCGGGAGAGCCGGGAATGGCGTCGACGATCCCGATGTATCCGAATTTACGAGAAAGCACCAGGCCGACATCGGCTTTATGCTCATCCCTGCTCTTCAGATACTGCTGGTACTGATCGGCGTTCAGATAGCTGGCATACGGGTCAATGGACTCGAGCATGCCGTTGACGGCGCCCAGCGTCACATTCTTGATGTCCGGCTCTTCCACGTAATCGCTCTTGATTCGGGAGAGAACTTCGGTGTAAACAGCCAGGTGCCGGTAAGTGTCCTCCGGGGAGGAGCTCTTGGTGTTGGCCGCGCCGGCAAGCAGCACGACAACGAGACCGGCCGAAACGGCGACGATTAAATATTTCAAACGGCGGTTCATACAAGCAGGGGGGCAGAGCAGCCTTCGAGAGGCGGAGGTGCCTTCAATTAGTATAACGTGGACCGGCCCTGTTTCGATTCGAGTCTTTTGTCAGGACAGGCCGAAAAAGGCCCCCGGCGACACGGACTGGGCCCGAAACCGGCATCCTGGCTGGTTTTTTTGTGGGGCGGGCGCCCTCGCCTGCGGCCGACGCCCCGTCGGCCTGAGCGTTTGTTCTGAGACTCCTCTCGAACTGGACCCAGGCGGGCGGGGCGCCCGCCGCGGGCGAGGGCGCCCGCCCCACTCGAATCAGCAAGTTACTCGTTCGCGGTGGCGCCGGCGGCGTGACGCGCAGCCCGGTTCTGCTCCATTGTCTGGAGCTGCTGCTGCTGGGCCGGGGTCAGGGTCGCGTAGAACTTCTGGAACGCCTGAGCGCGCAGTCCGGCAATTTGTGCGATCCCCGGAGCCGATGCCTGAGCGATCTGATTCACCTGGTCTGCCGACTGCCCGGCCACGATCGCATTGAAGACCGCCTGGCGGTTCTGCTTCAACTGAGCGCGTACCGGCTGTGCCTGCGTCCGCATGTCCTGGAAGATCGACTTCGCCTGCTGACGCTGCGCGTCGGTCAGGTTCAGTTTCTGTCCGAGCATTCTGAACATGCCGCCGCGATGAAACTGGCGGGCATGCTGTGGCGGGGTTGCGGGCGTTGTCGTGGCGCCCGTCTGAGCGAAAATGAGGCCGGTGGCCATTACGGCCGTGCCGGCGATGCTGAGGATTGTCTTTTTCATGAGATTTTCTGTCTCCTGTTTATTGGAACGCGCCATTCTGCCGATAAGTTGTTCAAAGCTCGTAAGGTTGGGTAAGAGAACGTAATCGGCGATCATGAAGAAGGGATAACGTGCGGATGCGAGCGATAGCCGTGCGGGTGGGGGCGGGTGTGGCCGCGCTCGTTCTGGGCATCCCCTGGCTGACCGGTCAGGCGATTCACCCGGTGAGCGGCCGGCACATCGCATCGGCGGGAGGCGCGGCCGAAGCAGACACGCTCGATCGCGCCGAGCGCGAGCGCGAGGATCAGCCGGAGAAAGCTCTCGACGCTCTGGATCTTCATCCTGGCATGTTGGTGGCTGACGTAGGCGCGGGCACTGGCTACTTCACAACCAGGCTGGCGCGGCGGGTCGGGCCCTCCGGAAAAGTGTACGCCGAGGACGTCGAGCCGGAGATGCTCGACCGATTGCGAGCCAATGTCGCGCAGGCGCAGCTCCCGAACGTCGAGATCGTGCCGGGCACGGAAACAGACCCGAAGCTTCCCAACGGGCGCCTCGATCTGGTGCTGCTGGTGGACGTCTACCACGAACTGGCGGAGCCGCAGCAGATGCTCCGCAACATCCGGCGCTTTCTGAAGCCGGATGGCCGCCTCGTGCTGATCGAGTATCGCAAGGAAGATGCGACCATCCCGATACGCGACGACCACCGGATGAGCACCGCGGACGCGAAAGCGGAGGTGGAAGCGGAAGGCTATCGGCTCGACAGGGTATTGGACGCCCTGCCGCGCCAGCACATTTTCATCTTCACCCTGCGCACGGCGCAGTAATTGTGTGCTGCTTTGTGGGGCGGGCGCCTCGCCTGCGGCCGACGCCTCGTCGGCCTGCTCCGTACTACTGGACCAGGCGGGCGGGGCGCCCGCCGCAGGCGAGGCGCCTGCCCCACCAGGTGCATCAACATCCCCGGCTATTTCTTCAGCTTTAAATTAATCTGCGCTACCCTGCGCGTGTTGAACACATCCAGACGCTTCGTGCCGCTACTCTTTCCGTCCTTCTCCGCGCGCAATTCGTAATCGACGTTTGTGCCGAGACCGGTGAAATGGTACGCGCCGTCCGGTTTCGTGATGAAACTGCGGATCTGCAGAGTGCGCGTGTCTGTTAGTTGCACCACCGCGCCGTTTACCGGCTGCCCGGCGTCGTCGGTAACCACGCCCTGCACCTCACGCGTGTTTGTGTCCGACTTGTTCTTGTCGTCCTTTTGAGCGAGCAGGACGCCGCCGAACAGGACGGCCGCGATCACCGCGAGTGCCAGGAATTTCATTGCGGCTCCTGATGATTCGATTCCGGCTCCAGCACGAAGGTTACGTCCACGCGTTCCTCGCCGTTCACCTCGGCCCGCTTCTCGGCTGCCTTGAAACCTTTGGCTTCCGCGCGGACGGAATAGTGCATGGCCACCGGAGGGACGCGAAACGCGAATTCGCCGCGGACGTTCGAAACCGCGGTGTTGAGTTTCAGCTTGATGTTCGATCCATCCGTGGGCTTCGGGACGATGGTCACCTGTGCGCCGGCCAAAGCGAAGCCCGGATCGCGAAATACGGTTCCGGCCACCAGCGCATACGGCTCTGGTTTTCGCTTATCGCCCGCCTCGAGAGCGCAGGCAATCGCCAGCAAAGCCGCTGCGGCGCCGAGCAGCTTACCAGCGCGCTTCCTCGTCTTCCTCGTCTTCGTCCTCGTCTTCTTCCTCGTCCTCGTCGAAATCGAAATCCTCGTCTTCGTCGTCTTCGTCGTCCTCGTCGTCGTCCTCACTCGATTCGAGCTCGAGCGGATTGAGACTCACGACTGTCAGCGTCGCGCCGCATTCATCGCAGGAAATCGTCTCGCCTTCGTCCAGCTCGTCTTCCTCAACGTCGATCGCTGCGTCACAGACGGAGCAGTTCACCATACGCTTCTTCTTCCCTCCCGTCGGAACTTCGGCAAAATTTGCCCTGGCCGCACGGCGGTCCGGTTCGCGGCAACGGCGATCCGGCCATCGGTTTCGATCCCTTCACCCTTGAAGATACATGAAAAGCGCAAAACAGGCGCGCGCAACACCCCTCATTCGAATCATAGACACGTAGTGTGCCTCGGCGGTTGCCACAGAATAACTAACAGCACCGGGAAATTGCCTGATTCCCGCCTCAGGTGGAGGCCTGAGCGGCGGTTTCCGTACGGCGGACGTGGCCAGCCGCGGCTACAAACTCCCGAATCAGTGGATGCACCACGCCGCGCAACCCCGACCGTTCTGGCTGGAACAGCGTACAGACGAAGAACGGATGGTCCCTCAGCCGCACGATTCTGATATCGCCCGCTTCGTCCGTTCCTTCGATTACCAGATCGGCGTCCGCGGCGATCCGGCGCGCGGCCGCGCCACTTACGCCGTAATTGCAGCGATAGGTTTCCTGAACCTGCGCAGCGCCATAAAGTTCACGCATCCATGAGCCGGCAGAGAGGCGTATGGGCGCGTTCGCCTCCACCAGCGAACAGGACAGCCTGGAAATGACGGGCGACTCGGCCGAGGGGTCCAGCTCCTCGTGGCCGGCGTTGGCCACCCCCAGCACATCGCGAAAATATTCGATGATGGCATGCTGGAACCCGCCGCACGTTCCCAGAAACGGAATGCGCGACTCACGCGCCAGGCGTATCGCCCCGAGGGCGCCCTCCGTGTTGGCGTAGGGACTTGCGGGAACGCACCAGATGCCCTCGAACTGAGCCAGAGACCCGACCGCCTGTTCACCGTTCAGCTCCGCGGTATTTGTCCACACGGGTTCAACCTGCTGGCCGGTGACGTCGGCGGCAAGGCGAAGCGCGAGGGGGATGGCGGCGTGGGCTGTCACCTCCGGGCTGTAATCGCCAACCAGCGCGATGCGGATCGTGGGCGGCATGATCCCCGAGATTCTAACATGCGGCATCGCCGCCCAATCGGTGCGGCCGGAGGAAATCCCAGCCCGCGCTGTTGTACAACCGTATAAGCGCCGCTCGTCGCGCGCCCAGGATTCTACCCATGGCCACAGCTACCAAAACCTCAATCTCACTGCTCCAGGACAAAGCGAATCAGCTTCGCATCGATTCCATCCGTTCGACCACGGAGGCCGGCAGCGGACACCCCACCACCTGCGCCTCAGCCGCGGAAATCATGTCCGCGCTCTTCTTCTCGGTGATGCGCTATGACCCGAAAGACCCGCGTAATCCGCACAACGACATCTTCGTGCTGTCCAAGGGACACGCCGCGCCCATTCTCTATTCCGCCTGGGCCGAAGCCGGCCTTTTTCCGCGCGCAGAGCTGCTGAATCTGCGAAAGATCGATTCGGACCTCGAAGGGCATCCCACCCCGCGCCTGTCGTTCGTAGACGTGGCGACGGGCTCGCTCGGCCAGGGTTTGTGCGCCGGTCTGGGAATGGCGCTGAACGCGAAGAACCTCGACAAGACCTCGCAGCGGGTGTATGTGCTGCTGGGCGACGGGGAATCGGCGGAAGGTTCGGTATGGGAAGCGGCGCACGCCGCGTCGTTCTATAACGTCGACATCCTCTGCGCCACTATCGACGTGAACCGCCTCGGACAGAGCGGACCCACCATGGACCAGCACAACATGGAGAGCTACCGCGCGCGCTGGGCCGCCTTTGGCTGGCATGCCATCGTGGTGGAGGACGGGAACGATATCGAACAACTGCTGGAAGCGTATGAAGAGGCGGAGCGCACCAAAGGTCAGCCCACCATGGTGCTGGCGCAAACGGTGAAGGGCGCCGGAATCGACGGCATCGCGGACAAGGAAGGCTGGCACGGCAAAGCGTTGCCCAAACCCCAGGCCGAGTCCGCCATTCGCTCGATTGAAGCGCGCATGCATCGCGACGGGAGCACATGGACTCCCAACCTGCCGCAGGGTGACGGCCAGCGCCCGGCTCCTCCGTCCGGCAAGTTCCCGCCCGCGCCGTACATCGTGGGCAAGGACAAGGTGGCCACGCGCCGCGCATTCGGCACCGCGCTCGCCGAGCTCGGCAAGGTGGACCAGCGGATTGTCGTGCTGGACGGCGACGTGAGGAATTCCACGTACACCGAGGATTTCCAGAAGGCCTGTCCGGAACGCTTCTTTGAGATGTACATCGCCGAGCAGGACATGGTTGGCGCGGCCATGGGCTTCGCGGCCCGGGGACGCATCCCGTTCGCCAGCACGTTCGCGTGCTTCTTCTCGCGCGCCTACGATTTCATCCGCATGGCCGCCATCGGCGGGAACAACATAAAGCTGGTAGGCACCCACGCCGGCGTTTCCATTGGCGAGGACGGGCCGTCGCAGATGGGTCTCGAGGACCTGGCCATGACCTGCGCTCAGCCCAACTTCACCGTGCTGTATCCGTCGGACGCGGTGAGCGCATGGCACTCCATCAAACTTGCCGCCGACACGAACGGCCCCACCTACGTGCGCACCGGGCGGCCGAACACGCCCATTATTTACGGCCCCGCCGAGACCTTCGAGACAGGCAAGTCGAAGGTGGTGCGGAGCAGCGACAGCGACAAGGTCACGGTGGTGGCCGCCGGCATCACTCTGTTCGAGGCGCTGAAGGCCTACGACCAGTTGAAGGGCGAAGGAATCGCCATCCGCGTCGTGGACCTGTTCAGCGTGCAGCCTATCGATACCGCAACATTGTCCGCGGCCGCGCGCGCAACCGGCGGCAAGGTGCTGACCGTGGAAGACCACTACGCGCACGGCGGCATCGGCGACGCGGTGCTGAGCGCCCTGTCGGGCGAGCGCGTTCAGCTCAGCAAGCTGGCCGTTCGCGAGATTCCGCACAGCGGCACGCCGGACGAGCTGGTGGAGCTTTACGGAATCTCCGCGAGCCACATCGTCGAAGCGGTAAAGGCGCTGGCAAAGTAGAGCAGGCTTTCAGCCTGCAGTGCAGGCCGAAGGCCTGCTCCACAATGCCTGCGATATACTGGCCTTCTCTCCACGGAGGCGCAATCAATGGGGCCGCCATCGGGCGATCTGCAGTTCGAACACGCGGACTTCACGCAGCCCGCCGGCGTCACCTGCGCCAACTGCAAGGGCACGGCGTCGCCGGAATATTACGAGCTGGGCACAAAGGTCTTCTGCACAACATGCCGCGGGCTCCTCGAAGGCTCGCTCGAAAAACTGCGCACGGCCGGCAATCTGCCGAAGGCGTTTCTGTACGGGCTGGGCGCGGCAGTGCTCGGATCGCTGATCTTCTACGCGGTCTCGGCGATTACCGGCTACCAGATCGGGCTGATTGCGGTGCTGGTGGGATGGCTGGTGGGCAAAGCTGTGCGCAAGGGCTCGGGTTCGCTGGGAGGCCGGCGCTATCAGATCATAGCCGTCATCCTCACGTACCTCTCCGTCGCATCGGCGCACGTTCCGGACATCACGAAGGTTTTCTACGCGCAGGCGGCCAAAGCCGAACAGCAGTCTCCTGTGGCGCAGGCGTCCCCCGTTGTTCACATCGGATACGTGCGCTTCTACGCGCTGGTGTTCGGGCTGGCGCTCGCGCTTCCCTTCCTCGCCCTTCCGAGAGGAATCCTGGGGCTGGTCATCATCGGCATCGCGCTGTGGGAGGCCTGGAAATTCACGCGCGCGGTGCAGGTGGAATTTCGCGGACCGTTTTCCGTTGCGCCGGCTGCACCGGCGCCGGGAGCATGAGCGCACAGGCAGTGGTGTGCGCCGGATGCGCCACCGAGTTACCTCCGGGGCTGGTGTGCTGTCCTGCCTGCGCGCGTCTCGTCCATGCCGCCCGACTGACCGAGTTGGCCGCGAAGGCCGGCGCCGCGGAACGAACCGCCGACTGGAGCGGCGCGCTCTCCGCCTGGCGCGAGGCTCTTCCGTTGCTGCCACCCGGTTCCCGCCAGCGCGCTTCCATTGAACAGAAGGTCGCATTGCTCAGCGCGCGCGTCGGCAGCAGACCCACGTCCGGCGCCCAGCCGTGGTGGAAACGCCTTTCGTCGCTCGGTCCGGTGGGCATCGGACTCGCGATCCTCGGCAAGGCGAAATTCCTGCTCCTCGGCTTCAGCAAGCTGGGGACGCTTCTCTCCTTCTTCGTTGCCCTGTCCGTCTACTGGGCGCTCTGGGGATGGCAATTCGCACTCGGTTTCCTGCTGTGCATCTATGTGCATGAGATGGGACACGTGGCGGCGCTGCTGCGATATGGGATTCCCGCGTCTGCTCCGATGTTCATACCCGGTTTCGGCGCTCTGGTCCGCCTGAAGCAGAATCCGGCGTCGCCGGTGGAAGACGCGCGCGTCGGCCTGGCGGGCCCGCTGTGGGGGCTGGGCGCGTGCATTGCGTGTCTGGCGATCTTCGCGGTGAGTCACAACCCGTTCTGGACGTCGCTCGCGCGCGCGGGAGCATGGATAAACCTGTTCAACCTTCTACCGGTGTGGCAGCTCGACGGCGGCCGCGGTCTGCGCTCACTGGCGCGCTCGCAGGTGTGGATTCTGGCGCTGCTGGCCGCGGCGATGTGGCTCGCCGTGAGCGACGGGCTGCTGATTCTGATTGCCGTGCTGCTGGGTTATCGCGCATTCAGCAAACGCGACGACAGCCAGCCGGACTGGGTAGGCCTGATGCAGTTCTCCGGCCTGCTTGTCGCCCTCGCACTGCTCTGCCTGATCCGATTGCCGAAGGCAGGATGAAACGCAATGTGGCGGTCACGTACCATGAAGTGTGAGGATTCTCCTTTTCAGCGGTAAGGGAGGCGTAGGCAAAACCAGCCTGGCCGCGGCCACCGGCGTCCGCCTGGCCCAGATGGGAAAGCGCACGCTCATCATGAGCGTCGATCCGGCGCACAGCCTCGGCGATTCCTTCGACCTCGGCGGCGACCTCTTCCACGCCCGCACCGGCGACCCCTTCGCCATTACCCCGAACCTCGACATCCAGGAAGTGAACATCCAGCAGGAGATTCGCCGCCACTGGCGCGAGATCTCCGGCTACGTCTCCGCCGTCCTGCGCACCACCGGCATCAGCGGCGTCGAGGCCGAAGAGTTGGCCATCCTGCCCGGTATGGAAGAGCTCAGCGCCATGATGTACGTCAATACCTACCGGCGCGAGGGCCGCTATGAAGTGATGGTGCTCGATTGCGCTCCCACCGCCGAATCGCTGCGCTTCGTGAGCATGCCGACCACCCTTGAGTGGTACATGAAGCACATCTTCCCGTTCCAGCGGACCATGCTGAAGGCAGTGCGCCCAATCGCCAATCGAGTCGCGCCGTTCGAGCTTCCCCCGGACAACTACTTCGCCAATATCGCCGAGCTGTTCGGAAAGCTGGAGGGCGTGGACATGGTGCTGGCCGATCCCGCCATAACCAGCGTGCGTCTGGTGACGAATCCCGAGAAGATGGTGCTGCGCGAAACCCAGCGCACGTTCGTCTATTTCTCGCTGCACGGCCTCACCGTGGACGGCATTCTGGTAAACCGCGTCCTGCCGGAACGCATCAGCGACGGCTTCTTCAGCGAGTGGTTCTCATCGCAGAAGGAGATCATCCGCGAGATGGAGGAGTACTTCTCGCCGGTGCCGGTTCGGAAGATTCCGCTGTTCACGCACGAGGTGCTGGGCCGCGACCGGCTGGAAGAGCTGGCCCAGGCGTTGTACGCTGAGGATGAAGATCCGGCGGCTGTGGTGCGCGCCGGACGGCCGTTCACGTTCGAGAAACTCGACGACCACTGGGAGGTGCGGCTGGAATTTCCGTTCGCCTCGAAAGAGGAGATCGGGCTCTTCAAGAAAGGCGACGAGCTGGTTGTGGAGATCGGCACCATGCGGCGGCACATCGGGCTGCCGACTTCGATGGCCGCGCTCCAGCCGTCTCGCGCAAGGCTGGAAAACCGAAGGCTGGTTGTTGAGCTGAGGGAGAAATAACCATGGAAGAAACCGCAACGAACACGGCAGGCGCTCCGCCCCGGGATTACCCCGTCATCGACGCTGTCTGCCTGGAGATCAAACGCGTGCTGAGGACGCTGGAGCCGCCCGCGGAGGTTTGCGCGCATTTCCGCAACGCGCGCATCGAGGTGCTGAAAGGGATTCGGACGATGATCGACCACCGTATCGACCGGCTCAGCAAGCCCGATCAGGTCGGCCGGAAGATCACGGTCGAATAGGGGTGGCAGGCCGCTCAGGCCACTTTCTGGATCTTGCCGCTGCGGATGCAGGCGGTGCAGACGCGCAGTCGTTTGTGCGCGCCGTTCACCAGCGCGCGAACGTTCTGCAGATTCACGTTCCAGCGCCGCTTGGTCACATTATGAGCGTGGCTGATCCGGTTCCCGAACTGGGGGCCGCGCCCGCATACTTCACACGTCTTCGCCATGACAGAATTCTCCCGACTCGTTCAAACCTCTGAGTTTAGCAGCCGCGGCAGCCAGTGAGCAAATGCCGTGCGCCAATCAGCGCGATACGCCGAGGACGTCGATCCGGCTGTACTGAAGGAAATGGCGATCGAAGGTGAAAGCGCGGCGGATCGCCCGCACGTCCAGCACAGCAAAGGAAATCGCATCGCACAGACTCCAGTCTTTATCGGAGTGCCTCGCCACGATCTCCCGGGCGCGATCTTCTTCCTCCGGCAGCGCCCGGATCACCGGCAGGCCACCGGTGAGGAGCCATTCCCGGGCGAGCGTCCTGCCCAACTTCCGCAGCAACAACGCGTGGGCTTCCACTTCGATGTAATTCGTGATGAAGACCGGCCGCCTCTCCGACGCAATCTGGCCGGCAATGGCAACCGCTCGCTCATGATCGGCGTCGTCCGCGTCCAGCAGCGCGAGAATCGCGCTCGAATCCCAGAGAACGCCGCGCTTGATGTTCATGCGTCCAGAATGGCGTGTTTATCGCGCGCGCCAGGCGATTGGCCTCCACTGCGCCCTGCGCCGGCCAGCCGAAAGATCGGGTGGTCTCGGGTGAAGAGCGGGATATCGCCTCGGGCCTTTCCACCGGCAGCCTTAACCGGCGCTGTCAGACGCACCAGGCGCCGTCCGCGGCGCCGGACGCTCGGCAGGTCCCCGCGCTGGAGCCGCCGCCAAAGCGTCGAGCGAGAAACTCCCAGGGCCCGCATCGCCTCGTCGATCGTCAGGAGGTTTGTGGGCATTGCCTCGATTGTATCACAAGTGTCTCACCGTCTCACTTGTCTCACATCCTCCGCAACAACAACAATTACACGTCGTTCTGCCGCAGCGGAGTGTCCCGGACGAAGGCGCCGCCGGGATGCTTCACGATGCCCTGCTTCACCGGAGCGCCGCTGCGCTTCTGTTCAGCGCCTCCACCCGGGCGCGCGTGACCTGGCTGGCGAGCCGAGATCGAGGTACGCCGTATAAAGGTTTCAGTAAAGACGGCGGGCTTCCAGCCGCGTAGGTCAGTGTGCAACCACTTTCAGCGGTGTGACTTCGCGCTCGATTTTCGCGCGCGCTGCGGCTTCCGTCGCACGAAGGTTATACAGCGACTGCAGGTTGAGCCAGAACTCCGCGCTGGTTCCGAGACACCTGGCCAGACGAAGGGCCGTGTCGGCGGTTACGCCCCGCCGCCCACGGACGATGTCATTCAGTCGCGCTGCTCCGATTCCAGGCGCTCTCGCGAGTTGATTGACGCCCATCCCGAGAGGCACAAAGTAGTCCCCCGGATGGTTTCTCCGGGATGAGGGGCTGGATGGTCTTCAATTCGTGTCTCCTGAGCGGTGTAGATAACCCGGTCCGCCAACCCGGAATTCTGTTACGGACACGATTCGGATATCGCCAGGTCGTGCATACATCGCGAGGCAGGCAGCCAACGCGTCCGAGAATTCGTCGCGTAACGCGAGCCCTTTATCGTCATAGTCGTTCTCCGCCTCCAGTCTTATACAACGCTCGTCCCATGCGCAGCGAACGTTCGTCTGACAGGGCCGATGCGCGAACTCCTCAGCTATATCCGTAGCTGCCTGTGTTCAATCTCGCGGGAAAGATTTTCGACGCCACACTCCAGAACGACGTGAAACACTGGATTGTATTGTAACTTTAGAGATGGCCGAATCGACTGCTGGCCTCCCGCCATGACTGTCCGCGAGAATGTTCATCAGATCGTCGATACGCTGCCTGAAGACCGCCTGCCAGAAGTGCTCGACTACCTCGCCGACCTGCAGGATACCGACGAAACGCTCAGCCCCGAAACGGCAGCGGCCTTCGAGGAAGGCCTCGCCGACATCCGCGCCGGCCGCACTGTGACGCTCGCCGAGTACCGGCGGACGCACCGGGCGTGAGATACGAAGTCCGGCTTTCTCGTCGGGAGGTAAAGGATATCGAGAACCTCAGCGGAGATGCGCGGAAGCGGATCCTGCATCGGCTGGACGACTCGGCGAAGATCCATTCGACCGAGGCTTTCCCGCCATCTCACCGGTAAGGGCGGACTGCGCAAATCGCGCGTGGGTGGCTGGCGAATCATATTCGCCGTGGACGAAGGGGACAGAGTCCTGGACGTCATAGCCGTCGAGCGCCGCGGACAGGTGTACCACCGCCTTTGAACACTGGCCACGGCCCACCTCGGACACGATCCGAATCTGAGACGGCGTGCAGGATCCCATCCCCAAAAACGAAAACCCCACCTTTGGCAGGCGGGGTTTTCAAGCTGTCCCGATTTAACGGGCCCGAAAAGTTACTACGCTATCCCGATGGTTACGGGCTGACACTTGTATACTATCGTCAGTTCATTGCTCGGTCAATAGCATAATCGTAAGTGACTCATATTATTGTCCATTTGGCATTCCAGGCATCGCGTGTTTGGGATCTGGGGGAATGATCCTGTCGATATCAAACGATTCGGCGATGTCAGCTGTCTTCTTCCAAGCTTGCATTCCCAGAGCGGACAGAACTGCCCCGCGGATCCTTTCGAGATCATCTTTGCGGAGATCACAACTCTGGTACCTTCCATTGAATCGCAGCCGATCAAGCCGGTGCCGAGCCACACAGCAAACCATGTCAGCCTTAGCCCATACCGTTTCGGACGAGTGGAAAAATGTGTAGCTCCTGGGCCCGAACGCGCAGTGGTGCTTTTCAATGCAGTCCGGTGCCGTCTTGCTGAGTGGGACCACGATATATGTCTGCGGATATCCACGTCTGGCTCGCGGCGAGAGCACAACCACCCGTCGCACTTTGACCATTTCTGGTTTCTTAAACCCGTCGAAGTCACACATCAGGACTTCGCCGGCATCTGGCACGTGAGTTAAGGCCATCCGGTTGACTTCTGTTGTTTTACGTGAAGCCCCATGATACACCCTCCGCCTTGACTAAGCTAATGATTAAAGCTGCTTCAGATTCAAAATGAGCCATTACCCTGAATGGGGATGGTTGCGGCCGCCCGAAGAGGGTCTGGATTCCCGGGCTGCCCCGATCATCGCCGGCGATTGAGGTGCGGATAGCCCGGGACATCGCCGTCCCTTGACCTCCTTTTAATTCTTTTAATTCCTTTTCTTCCCCTTCTTCATCTTCTCCCCTCTTCCCCTTCCACGTTTCCCCTGCTTCTCGCGTCAACCCTTACGTGACCCTACTCAGGCTCCTGGTGTGCTTGGTGGCCCCCACCATCCTCGCCGCGGCCGAACCCGTGCTGACCACCGTTCTGAACGGCATAGAGGACCGCTACAACCACGCTAAGACCCTGCAAGTCCAGTTCGTGGAAGGATATACGGCTCAGGGTCGCCCCCACCTCCCGGAGAGCGGCACCCTCACCCTGCGCAAGCCTGGCCGCATGCGTTGGGACTACAGCAAGCCCGAAGGCAAGCTGTTCGTTTCAGACGGCAAGAACGTCTGGCTGTACACGCCCGAGGCGCACCGCGTTGAGCGCGCGCCACTGAAGGAGAGCGAGGACATGCGCGCCCCCCTCGCGTTTCTGCTCGGCCGTCTGGATTTCTCCAAAGAATTCAAAGACTTCGAAATGAAGACCGACGGCCCGGACAAAGTGATCACCGCCTCGGCTAACTCCGACAAGCTGCCCTACGACAAGGTGGTGATGGTGGTGGCCCCCGACTTCGCGATTCACAAGCTGACCATAATTGAGGCGGACCAGTCTGTGCTCTCGTTCACCTTCGCCGGCGAGAAGATCAATCCGCGCGTGGACGACGCCGGCTTCAAATTCCACATGCCCCCGGGAGCCACGCTGGCGGAGGCGGATCGCTGAATGGCCGAGTACCTCCTCAAGTACGCCGACCCTCGCGGTGAGATCCACCAGCAGGTCGCCGTGGCCGGTTCGGAGAAGGAACTGCGCGACCGCTATGCGCAGCAGGGCTTCCTCATCTACTCCATCCGCGCGCGCGGCGAAGCTGCGGGCCTTCCCTCGCTCGGCGGCAAGCGCAGGAAGAAATTCAACGTCGAGAAGTTCCTCATCTTCAATCAACAATTCACTACGCTGATCAAAGCCGGCCTGCCCATCCTGAAATCCCTCGACCTGCTCTCCGACCGCCTGGCCGACCCCAAACTCGGCGTCTATATCAAGGCCGTCCGCGACGAGGTCCGCAACGGCACGGTGCTTTCGGAAGCGTTCCGCCAGCAGGGAATCTTCCCGCCCATCTACGTCACTTCCGTGATGGCCGGCGAAAAGAGCGGGTCTCTGGCGGAAGTGCTCGACCGGTACGTCACCTATCAGAAACTCGCGCTGGCCGTGCGCAAGAAGCTGATCATGTCGCTCATCTACCCGACGCTTCTGCTCACTCTGGTCATCTGCATCATCATCTTCCTGATTACCTACGTGGTGCCGAATTTCGCCGAGCTGTACCGCAGCATGCAGGCGACGCTGCCCATGGCCACGCAGATTCTGATCGCGGTGGGCACCACGGCACGCAACTACATTCTGGTCGGCTTTGTCGCGTTTCTGGCCGCGGTGGGCGCGTTCTGGATGTGGGCGCGCACGGACAAGGGCTCGGAGCGCATGGATCGCATCCGCCTGCGCATCCCCATGTTCGGCGAGGTCTGGATCAAGTACATCGTGGCGCAGTTCTCGCGCGTGTTGAGCACTCTGCTGGTGGGCGGCATTCCGCTCGTGCCGGCGCTCGAAACCGCGTCCAGTTCCATGAGCTCGCGGCTGATTAAAACCACGCTGGGCGATTCGACGCGCCTGGTGCGCGAAGGCCGCTCGCTCTCGGTTGCGCTCACCGAGACCGGCGTGTTCCCGTCGCTCTCCATCGACATGATCGAAGTTGGGGAATCCACCGGGGCGCTGCCGCAGATGCTGAACAGCGTGGCCGATTTCTATGATGACGACGTCAATACGCGCATGACCGCGGCATTGTCGCTCATCGAGCCGGCCATCATGATTTTCATGGGCTGCTTCGTCACGTTTGTGCTGGTGGCGCTGTATCTGCCCATCTTTTCGCTGGCGGACAGCCTCAGATGACGATACGACTTTGCACATGTTTTGTGGGGCGGGCGCCTCGCCTGCGGCCGACGCCTCGTCGGCCTGCTCGGTATTGTCTGAATGCGTCTTCGGTTGGACCTGGCGGGCGGGGCGCCCGCCGCAGGCGAGGCGCCTGCCCCACATGGCATGAGGATTAACCATGGCGAGCGGTGAAAAATTAACGTTTAGAGATCCCGTGCAGGAGATCGCCCAGGCCCAGCAGGCCGCCGCGCGCTACCGCTGCGAGTTCGTCGACCTGAAGAGCATCCGCATCGATCCCGACCTGTTTCACTCGGTCCCGGTGGATCTGATGTTTCGCTACAACTTCGTCCCGCTCGCCGCCGGCAACGGCACGACGCTGGACATCGCCGTCGCCGATCCGCGCAACCTGAACCTCATCGACGAGCTGTCCATCCTGCTGCAGCGCAAGCTGCGCGTCAAGGTGGCCACGCTCTCCCAGATCTCCGAGGTCCTGAAGAAGACCGAGCAGTCGCAGCGCGTGCTGGAAGAGGTCACCGAAGGCTTCGCGCTCGACGTTGTCGGCGACGACGAGAACAGCGACGAGACGCTCTCCATCGACAAGCTCACCGCGGTGGACAGCGACATCGCTCCGGTGATCAAGCTGGTGGACACCACCATCTTCAACGCGCTCGAGCGGCGCGCCAGCGACATTCACATCGAGACGCGCGATCAGGAAGTGGCCATCAAGTACCGCATCGACGGCGTGCTCCACTACGCCATGCCGCCCATCGCCAAGGAGTGGCATTCCACCATCATTTCGCGCATCAAGGTGATGAGCGAGCTCGATATCGCCGAGCGCCGCGTCCCCCAGGACGGCCGTTTCCGCGTCCGCTACAAGGGCCGCCTCATCGACTTCCGCGTCTCCGTCATGCCTACGATCCATGGCGAGGACGCCGTGCTCCGCGTGCTGGACAAAGAGTCGATGAGCGAGAAGTTTTCGAAACTGTCGCTCGACGTCGTCGGCTTCCTCGATGCCGACCTGGTGAAATTCCGCCGGTACATCAAGGAGCCGTACGGCATGGTGCTGGTCACCGGCCCCACCGGATCGGGCAAGACCACCACGCTCTACGCCGCGCTCAGCGAGATCAAGAACGACGAAGACAAAATCGTCACCATCGAAGACCCGGTGGAATACCAGATCAAGGGCATCACGCAGATCCCGGTGAACGAGAAGAAGGGCCTCACCTTCGCGCGCGGATTGCGGTCGATTCTGCGCCACGATCCCGACAAGGTGATGGTGGGCGAAATCCGCGATCAGGAAACGGCCCAGATCGCCATCAACGCCGCGCTCACCGGACATCTGGTGTTTACGACCGTCCACGCCAACAACGTGCTGGACGTGCTGGGGCGCTTCCTCAACATGGGCGTGGAAGCCTACAACTTCGTCTCCGCGCTGAACTGCATTCTGGCGCAGAGGCTGGTGCGCGTCATCTGCGCGCACTGCAAGACGAGGGTGCAGTATCCGGAAGAGTACCTGGTGGAGAGCGGCTTCGATCCGCGCGCCTGGCAGGATGCCGAATTCTTTGAAGGGCGCGGCTGTTTCGAGTGTGGCGGCACCGGCTTCCGCGGCCGTACCGCCATACATGAGCTGCTCGATCTGAGCGAGCGCATCCGCGAAATGATTCTGGACAAGCGGCCCAGTTCCGAGATCCGGCGCGTCGCACGCGACGAGGGCATGACCTTCCTGCGCGAATCGGCCGTGGAGCGCGTCCGCGCGGGCATTACAACATTGAAGGAGATCAACAAGGTCACCTTCATCGAGGGTTGAGACATAGAGGTTGAATGGGTTCATTGGCGCGGCTGCTGAAAGATCCGGCTCCACAATGGGCGTTCGAATTGTCGGAGAGCGGAATCGCGTTCGGCAGAACAGCAGAGCCGGGACGGATCGGATTTCAGCCGCTCGCGGGCGGCGCCGTCGCGGTGTCGCCGGTGCGCGATAACGTTCAGCAGCCCGAAGAGCTGGCCCGGGCGGTGGCGGAGATCGCGTCCACCCGGGCGCAGGGCCGTCAGCGCAGGGCCGCGCTCATTCTGCCCGACTATTCCGCGCGCGTCGGCGTGCTCGATTTCGACGCCTTTCCCGCCAATGCCGATGAGCAGCGCGCGCTCATCCGCTTCCGCATGCGCAAGGCCGTGCCGTTCGATCTGGAATCGGCGGTCGTGAGCCACTACGTTCAGCGCGCGACGGATGGAGGCAGAATCGACGTCGTCGTGGCCGTGGTCGCGCTGGACATTGTTGCGCGCTACGAGGCGCCGTTTCGCGCGGCGGGCTTCGAACCGGGCGAGGTGACCACATCCACGCTCGCTGCGCTCCATATGGTGAACCCCGGGGACGTCACCATAGTCGCGAAGCTCAGCGGCATGTCGCTGTCGGTGGCCGTACTGCGGGGCTCGGTTCTCAAGCTGGCGCGCTGCGTCGATCTGGAGAACTCATCCGCCGCGGACGTGGCCGCGGTGCTGCACCCCACCGTCGCGTTTATCGAGGATGAAATGAAGGCCCGGCCGAAGCGCCTGCTGGTGTGCGGAATGGGCGCTCTCGCCGGCGGGGAAGCTGACGCCTGGCGCGAGGAGTGGGGCGTGGAAGTGGAGCCGCTGCGCTCGAAGTTCGGAACCCCGTCCGCCGAGAATGCGGGTCTGATGGGATATATGGAGGCGGCGGCATGATCCACATCCCCGTTAATCTGGCCAGCCATCCGTTTCGCCATACGCGGGCGGCGCTGGTGGGCGGAATCGCCGCGAGCGTTGCGCTCACGCTGCTGTTGATCGTCCAGGCGACGTACATCATGGGCCAGCGCAACCAGGCCGCCGACACCCGCAACGCCATTGATAATCTGAACGCGCAATTGAAGATGATCGCGCGAGAGCAGGGAGGCATTAACGGCACATTGCGGCGCCCCGAAAATGCCGCCGCCCTCGAAGAGAGCGTCTTCCTGAATGAGCTGATCCAGCGCAAAGCCATCAGCTGGACCAGGCTGTTCAGCGACCTGGAAAAGGTGACGCCGCTCGATGTGCGGCTCATTTCCGTGCGCCTCCCCGCCATCGACGCGCAGAACCGCGTGATGCTGGACATGGTGGTGGGCGCCGACCAGCCAGGACCGATTCTGGAATTTCTGAAGCATCTGGAGGGCTCTCCACTGTTCGGTTCCACCTCTGTGATGAGCTCCATGCCGCCCGGCCAGAATGAGCATTTGTACCGGTATCGCGTGACGGTGAGCTATGCGCAACAACTGTAAGAGTTGCTCTCAGCCTTTGTGGAACAGGCCTTCGGCCTGGATGGTGGTCTTCTCATGACTGAGCGCCTCCGTCAGCTCTGGCCCCCGCGCGACGCCACCTCCGCCGTCCAGCTTGTGGCGCTGTTCCTGCTCGCCCTGAACATTGTCGCGCTCTGGTTCGTCATCCGCACGCCCGGCGGCTCGCCATCGGAGCTGCGCGCGGAGGAAGTCGCGTTGCGAGCGCGCGTCATCAATGAACGCAACGTTCTCGCCCGCACCCGTATCCTGGCCACGCGCGTCGAGAGCGGCCGATCGGGCAGCGAAGCGTTCATGGAGCAGTATTTCCTCGACCGCCGCACCGCCGCGTCCACCATCACCGCCGAGCTGTTGCAGGACGCGAAGGACAGCGGCATCACCATGAAGGACGCCTCCTACCCCACCGAACCCGTAGACGGCACCGACAACCTCAGCCTCATGACCATCGGCGTGAACTTCGAAGGAACCTACGCCGACCTGATCCACCTGCTCGACAGCATCGACAAATCCTCGCGCCTGTACATCATCGAAAGCCTGCAGGCCGCCCCGCAGCAGAACTCGAGCAAGCTCAACATCGGCATGCGCCTCGAGGCTTTCGTGCGCGAGAGCCCCGGCAGTCTCGTTGCGGAGGTCAGCCGATGAAGTGGATACCCGCGAAGCTCGGAGCGGAGCCGCGCAAGCTCGCCATTCTCGCCGGCCTGCTGCTGGTGATCGCTTACTTCCTTTGGTCGAACCTACACAGCAGCAGTGACGAGGGCGCCGCGACCGCACCGTCCGCGAGCGCGAAACTGGCCCAGCCCGGGGCCGATGTTGTGCCGGGCCCCGCGTCCACCGGCCGAACCGACGAGCCGGTGCGCCTCTCTCGCCGGCGCGGCAGCAAAGACAGCGAGCGGAACAACGTGGAGGATTTCCGGCCCTCGCTCAAGCGCGCGCGCGCCATCGCCGCCGATCCGACGCAGGTGGACCCGAGGCTTCGTGTAGACCTGCTCGCGAAGCTGCAGCGCGTGACGTTCGATGGCAGCATGCGGTCTCTGTTCGACTATGGGCAGGCCCCCGCTCCGCCGGTGAAGGAACCGAAGAAGATCGTTCCGGGTCCGCTGGACGCTGGTTTTATCGGTCCAAAGCCGCTGCCGAAGCCGGCCCCGCCGGCGCCGCCTCCTCCCCCTCCCGCCATCCCCCTGAAGTTCTACGGATTCGTGAACCCGGCGAAGACGAACATCAAGCGCGCGTTCTTCCTGGATGGTGAGGACATCGTGGTGGCCGGCGAAGGCGAAACCATCCACAACCGGTACAAGATCATCCGCATCGGCGTGAACTCCGCCGCCGTGGAGGACATCCAGTTCCGCAACGAGCAGCAACTGCCGCTGGTAGCCGCGGAGCAGGGATGAGTTGTGGCGCACGCTGGCCGGCGCTTGTGGGGCAGGCGCCTCGCCTGCGGCGGGCGCCCCGCCCGCCTGGTCCGGCGGAACACGCATTCAGAACATACCGTACAGGCCGACGAGGCGTCGGCCGCAGGCGAGGCGCCTGCCCCACAAAGTCTCAGTCCGGCTTCGCGCTCCTCTTCGTCTTCGTCCTCGCCGCGCTCATCGCCGTTGGCCTTTACCTCGAGCTGCCCCGCGTTGCGTTCGAAGCGCAGCGCCAGAAGGAGCAGTTGCTCATCGACCGCGGCGAGCAATACTCGCTCGCCGTGCGCCGCTTCTACATAAAGAACGGCCGCTATCCGGCCAACATGGAGGAGCTCGAGCACCTCAATAACATCCGCTTCCTGCGGCGGCAATACGTGGACCCGATGACCGGCAAGAAGGATTGGCGACTCATCCATGTCGGCCCCGGGGGCTATCTCACGGATTCGCTGGTGCAGAAGCCGAACAATCCCCTGGCCAACAACCAGAACGGAGCGCTGGGCCAAAACGGAGCGCTGGGCGCCACCGGCTCGACGGGCTCCTCCGCTACCAGCGGCCTTACCTTCGGCCAGAGTAGCGGCCCGGGCCAGAATGCATCGAATCAGCTCACCAACCCGCTCGGCTCGCAGACCGACACGGACGCTCAGCAGCCGCCCGCTCCGAGCGTTGGCCTCGTCCGGCGTCCCAGCGACCGCGGGCCCATGGGCGGACAGCCCGGCCAGCCCGGGCAACCGGGCCTCGCGCCTTTGGATCCGAACGCCGACCCGAACGCCCAGAACCTGAATCCAGCGCCGCAGGATAACGGCGTGCCGGTGCAGCAGGACAACCCGCAACAACCGGGCGCATTGCAGCAGCCCGGCCAGCCTGGCGCTTCCGGTATGCCCGGCCAGCCGATTGGCGCGGGCGGTATTGCCGGTCAGCCCGGCGCGATGCCGACTCAGCCCGGCGTCACCGGCGGCGGCGATTCCGTCGCCAACGGGATCATGAGCGGGCTCACGCATGCGAACCCGAACGGCGCCACGGCGGCCATGGGGATCCAGAACAATCAGAACGGCCAGAATCAGCAGATGGGCGGCACCGGCATCGCCGGCGTGGCCAGCAAGTTCAACGGCGAGTCCATCAAGCGCTACAACGAGCAGACGAACTACAAGAAGTGGGAGTTCATCTTCGACCTGAACAAGTTCCGCCAGCAGCAGATGGGCCTGCAGCCGAACGCCACGCCCGCCGCCAACACGCTGGGCGGCACGACGAATCAGACCGGCCCGGGCGGCCAGATCGGCGGCGGAGGCCAGACCGGTCCGGGCAACCAGAGCGGTCCGGGCAATCAGAGTCCGCAGGGCCCGTAAGCTGGCACGCAAAAACAAAGCCTGGAGCAGGCTTTCAGCCGGCTGACAGCCTAAGGCCATATAGTTTTCCCGCTTTCGAACACCTGGCCGATGTGGGGCGGGCGCCCTCCCCCGCGGCCGGCGCCCCGCCGGCCTGCTCCCATACGCGACAACTCTACTCTCCGCGCGGCCAGCGGGGCCGGGGGGCCCCGCGCAGGCCGGGGGGCCTGCCCCACAAAAAGGGACTTCGACTCAGCTCGCCGTCGAAAACTATATGGCATTAGGCTGACAGCCTGGCCCACACGGTATATTGAAACGCGGAGATGATTCGATCGGCGCTCGCAATCGCGATACTCACGGCCGTTCTGGAGGTATTGCTCATGGCCGGGCATACTAAACCGCTCCCGCATTTCCGCGAACACTTGGTGACCCGCGACGTGCCGGGCGGCTATCAGGTGGTGACGGTTGACCTGAACCACGACGGCGCGCTGGATCTGATCGCTGTCGCGCCGGGCACGACCGATCTGGTGTGGTTCGAAAATCCGGGCTGGCAGCGGCATCTGCTTGCGCCCAGGATACACGCGATGATCAACGTGAGTCCGTATGATTACGACGGCTGCGGCACGCCGGAGTTGATCCTGCTGCAGGACTTCAATCAGGACCCGCAAAAGAGCCGCGGCACGATTTCCATGCTGAAGAGCGGGGCCGACGTGACCCAGCCCTGGACGATTTTCCAGGTGGACCGTCTTCCGGCCGCGCACCGCGTCCGCTGGGCCGACATTGATGGGAGCGGGAAGAAGGTGTTCATTGTCGCTCCGCTCGCCGGCCCAAAGGCCACCGCGGACGATTATCGCGATCATGTGCCGCTGGTGTACTACAAGCCGGGCGAGTGGACGCCGCACGCGATCGATGACGAGGACGAGGGCATCCTGCATGGACTGACCGTCGTCAACTGGAATCAGAACGGCCGCAGCCAGTTCCTCACGGCGGGGTTCTCCGGCATCGCGTTGCGCTCGCTCAACGCGAACGGGAAGTGGCAGCGGGACCTGTTGACCAAAGGCGATCCCGCGCCCTGGCCGAAGGGCGGATCGAGCGACGTGGTTCCGGGGCGGATCAACAACGAGCGGTTCCTGGCCGCGCTGGAACCCTGGCACGGCAATCAGGTGGTGGTGTATCGATCGGGCAAGGCTCCGGGCTGGACTCGCCAGGCGATCGATGACGGGCTCCGCGATGCCCACACCATCAACACTGTGGACCTGAACGGCGACGGCGTGGACGAGATCATCGCCGGCGCGCGCGGCACGCATAACGTGAACATCTACCAGTTCGACAACGGCGAGTGGACGCGTTCGGTGCTCGACCCCAACATGCCGGCCGCGGGCTGCGGCATTGCCGATCTGAACGGAGACGGCCGGCCGGACATCGTGTGCATCGGCGACGGCGCGCTGAAGTGGTACGAGAACATGGGCGAGTGGGAAGGGAAGTAGGGCGAGGTTAGCGGCGCGCGCGGACGAGGCCCAGAATGCCCAGTAACTGGTAGAAGAAATACAGCAGGATCTGAGCGGAGATCATGAGCATCGGCGCAATCATCAGGCGCACGCGGTGGGACAGGAAACGCAGAAACAGGAACAGATACAGCGGCGACATGGGCCGTGAATAGCCGTAGGCGTCGGCCATGTGGTCCGGCGCGCCCAGCGTCAGTCCCAGGGCAGTCAACAACAGGGCCGCATATTCCGCGGGGCCGCGCTCTTTCGTTCTGAAAAACCACCAGACCGCCAGACCGAAGGCGAGCAGATGGCCGCAAACAGCCACTACATCGAATGTCTGTATGGCGTGGTTGATCGCCGGCGAAAACGGGTACGTCTCGGGCGTGAACAGTCGCACGACGACGCCATAGACGGGGCGGGTGACGATGCGCGCCGCGTTGGACGGGGGCGTGTGCGCGGTGACGTACAGGGTCCACAGGGCCAACGGAAGGGCCGCGGTGGCATAGAACACGCCTGTCCGAATCTGTTTGCGCGCCAGATAGCAGAGGCAGGCTCCGCCGATGAAGAGCAGTCCGGTTTCGCGCGTCAGAGCGGCGGCGGCGAGGACGCACCAGACAGTCCAGTTGCGCGCGAGCGTGGAATAGAGCAGGAAGGCGGCGAATAGTGCCGAGCAGGGGCCATCGAGGAGCATGCGATCGATGGAGGTGAGCGTTCCGGGAAGCAGCAGGAACAGAGCGCCCCAGAGCGCGTTGCGGCCGTGCAGGCAGGCCCAGCGGGAGGTCCAGTACACGCCTGCGCAGATGAAGAAAAGGATGGCCGCTATATAAGTCCAGTCGATGTACGGATCGTGGCCGCCGGCCAGAAGGAAGGCCAGCGCGGGAATCAGGATGCGGCGGTAGCGCAGGCGCGGGTCTTCGCAATAGCGTGCGTAGCCCTTGCGGAACAGAGGATCGTGCGCGATATACCGATAGCTCTGGCCGTCGTAGCCGTGGATGCCGGGAAAACGATACGTTCCGGTTGTGAAAGCCGGAGGCACGGCGGCCAGTTCGCCGGTGCAGAAGAGCGCGGTCCAGTTGCCGTGGTAGTTGCGGGTGACCGTGAGGAACTGCCATGTCCAGACGAGCGCGCCGCAGAGCAGAGCGACGGTAAGCGGCCGCAGGATGCCGGCTCGGCCGGACGCAGAGGACGTCATCAGATGAACCCTCATTGTCGGGCAGGGGCGGGCGGCGTGAATAGCACCACCTAAAGGTGGTAACATCTGATCAGGGTACTTCTCGCGGTATCAGCGACTTGCAGCCGGCGCTCTCCAGCGCTCAGACTGACGTCTTCGTGTCCGGTAATTCCGAATAGTTTCCTATAAATCGCTTTCTTACTATGCAATAATATTTCTTATTAATGTGGTAACATTGGGCTGTGTAATTCGTATTTACATGCAGAGCCCGTTACCGCGGGCTCGTAAAATCCGACAGGAGTCCATAACCATGATGAAGAAAGTTCTGATCACCTTCGCGACCTTCGCGGTTGCGGCAGCGAGCGCGGCGACGTACAACGTCCAACTGCTCGAGCCGACCGTGGTCAACGGCAACGTGCTGAAGGCCGGTGAATACAAGCTGGAAGTCAACCAGGACACCGCTGTGTTCAAATCCGGAAAGAAGACCACCGAGGCGAAGGTGAAAGTACAGACCGCCGACCAGAAGTTCGGCGCCACGAGTTTCCGGTACGACCGCGGGAACGACGGGTCGATGAAGCTGCAGGAAGTCCGCATCGGCGGCAGCACCACCAGGCTGGTATTCGAGAATTAAGCCCTCTTTCTATCCGTATTTCTCGTCAAGGCGTCACCACGGCCCGTGAAAGCGGGCCGTTTTTATTGGTCCTTTGAAAGATCGAGCAGATAGCCGCGCTTGCCGACGTTCATGGCGCGCGTCCGGCCGAGCGCGATTGCCGTGCCGGCCGCCTCGTGGATGTGGCCGCAGAAGAACCAATCGGGCTGGTTCTTCTCGATGAAGTCGCATATCGCCTGGCTGCCGGCGTGGACGCCGTCGCGGATCCGGTCGAGCTCGGTGTTGCGCGGCGGCGCGTGGCAGATCAGGACGAGAGGGCGAAGACCCGCAAACGGCGCCAGCCGCTCGGCGATCTCCTCCTCGCTGTACTCGCCGGGCGTGTCGAACGGCGTGGGACTCGAGTATCCGAGGCCGGCCACATGGCGGCCTGCGATTTCCATGGTCTTTTCGTGAAACGAATCGAGCCCGTACCTGGCGCACATTCGCTCAACGGCAGCCAGGGATTCGTGGTTGCCGGGCAGCACGTGCATGCGCTCGGCGCGCTTCTGCAGAATGGCCCCGGCTTCTTCGAGGCCGCGACCCCAGGTGGCCAGATCGCCCGCCGCGAAGTAATGGTCGGCTTCGATGGCCAGCAGCCGCTCGAGCGCACTGCGGTCGCCGTGCGTATCGGAGAAGATCAGCACGCGCATGGGACCGCTCCCTTACGGTCACTCTGTAACTGCGCGGGCGAGCAGAAGCGCCAGCAGCGCGACTCCGAGGAGCAGGATGGGCGCGGGTTCAGGAGTCACCTGGACCGCCGCGGCCGCCCCTGCCGTGCCGTTGGTTACGAAGGAGGCGGGATCGAAGTTGGGGTCGTTGGGGTTCTGCGAAAACACGCTGTAATCGATGTTGATGTTCCCGGTGATCTGCACGGGGGGGACGTATTTCGCGATGTCGAACTCGCCTGTACCGTTGCCGGTGCTCTGATTGAAATCGACCATCAGAGACGAGCTCGGGTTGACGACGTAGAATTGGTTCACCACGTAATCCACATAATTCCCGTAAGTCCCGGTGGAGAGCGAGCCAGTAACAAAGGAATCGTCGAGCACCACCCAGTCCGAGGCGTACGTATT
The DNA here is from genome assembly GCA_963780655.1 of uncultured Acidobacteriota bacterium. Taxonomy (GTDB): domain Bacteria; phylum Acidobacteriota; class Terriglobia; order Bryobacterales; family Bryobacteraceae; genus CAWACP01. The sequence goes on from CAWACP010000006.1 coordinate 1,017,978, forward strand.
GCCGAAGTCGAAGCCCCAGCCCACGACAGCGCCGGGCGCGCCGGAAGCGGTTCCGCTCGAGGGCAGGAGCGATAACGTGGGCGTAGCGTTAGCCGTGGCGGTTAGCAACGCCGCCAGCGCCACCGCAGGAATGAGTCGGTTCATTTCGTGTTTCCTCCTTTTGCAGGCTGAAGCCTGCTCTACCTGGCTGAAGCCTGCTCTACTGCTGCTATCGAAATTGGTTGCCGGAAACCAGCGTGCCCGTATGATATACGGCGGAGCTCCACGGTGCGTGCAGAGTAAACCGGGCAATCGCCGCGCAGCCAGTGAAATCGATGGTGAACGAAGCGTTTGCCGAGTTGCCTGCTCCGATGTCACCGAGCACGACGGGGTAACTCGACGGCGGCGTAATTACCGGCGTGCACGCCGGGCCAGATGTTTGTGTCAGCGTGAATCCGTTGATCTGAGTTGAGTAAGCCGTGCCCGGACCGCTGTTGGTCGCGGTGATGGTCCAGACGCGCGCGTTCGGCGTCCCGGACTTACTGCCAACCGTGAACGCCAGGCCGTAGCCGGGTAACTGCGTGGGATCGACAATTCCCCAGTAAGCGGGCTTCGCCTGCAGCCCGGTATCGAAGGGAAGAGGCGCGTCGAGGCGGCTAATCGGGAAACTGTCAAGCCAGGTATTGTCGTCGGCCATGCCCCAGAAGGTGATCCCGCTGAGTTTGCCCTTCAGCTGCCGCAGAGCGTTGAAGTATTGCTCGTAGAGATAACCCTGCTCGGCGAGGATCGACGGCGGCACTGTTCCGCCGTTTGCGCCGTAGTTCGAGGTGTTATCACCGGCGCGATATACGCTCTCATCCATCTCAGTGATCTGTTGGTCGATGCCGGGAACAGAGTTGGCCACCGTATTGATGGCATTCACCATCGCCGCGGTGGACGGATAGTTGATGGCGTTGTGCATCTCGTGGCCGACGCCGTCGATGGGAATGCCGCGATTCTTCAGATCCTGGACCACCTGAACCAGACACGCCAGCCGGTTGGGGTCGGCCGTGCTGTAATCGTTGATGAACAGTTCCGTGCCCGCGGGAGCGTACTGGCGCGCCGCTTCGAGGGCGATATCTATGTAACTCTTGCCGAGCACCTGATAGAACGGGCCATGGGTGAGGCAATCGGGCTGGTTGGGATCGAGCGGCTCGTTCACCACATCCCAGACGTAGACCTTCGTTCCGAAGTGCTGCACTTCGTTCTGAATATGCTCCTGAATGTTGGCGGTGACGGTCGCCTGGTTTGCCGGCGAGTTGGTCCCATCGCCGAATGCGTATGAGGGAGTCTGCGCCCCGGTTGCCCAGACGAGATTATGCCCCCGCACCTTCATGTCGTGGCATACAGCCAGGCCCACTTCGTTGTCGGCGTTTGTGTAATTGAAGCTCCCCTTTGTGCTCTCGACGGAGCTCCACTTCATGTCATTCCCCGAGACGATGCTGTTGAAGTGCTGGGTAAGTAACTGCTCGTGGGGTCCGGAGAGGTCGGACGTGTCGATTTCGGCGCCGATGGGGAAGTAGTACGACAGTTCCTGATAAATGGACGGAATGCCGGTCTGAATCACCGGTGGCGCCAGATAAGTGAGCTGCAAGTCGTCTATATAGAACGAGACCAGATCGCTTCCGGAGGATGGAACGGTCTGGAGGTACAGATACGCCGCGCCGGTGTCGTAACTGTTTGCCATTGTATATGAGGGAACGCTGATCTGATGCCAGTTGCCGTCCGCTGGGACCGTCACTCCGGGATACGGAGTAACACTCGGGAAGCTTGTATTCCCGGACAGCGTCGTCTGCAGGCTGATGTTCATGACGTGGCTGGAGCCGTCGGTTGGCAGTAACTGCACCCAAACGCTGATGGAATACCGGGAGCCGTTGTACATCTTGTTGCTGACGTTGATCTGCGGCCCGTCGTAGTTCGCGGTGCGTCCGGTGGTCAGCAGGCTGTGCGTGCCGGTATGCGCGGCGACAGTGCTGTTCGTGACGGTGGATCCGGCGCGCCCGGACCAGCCGTCGAGGCCGCCATCCTCAAAACCCGTGCTGATGCCGGTGTTGTCCTGCGAGCTTGCCGGCGGCGGGGGAGGCGCGATCTCGCTGATGACAACGTCATCCAGATAGAACGAGTCGGTGGCGCTGCTGGACTGTATGTAGAGAATCAGACTGGTTGGCGCGCCGGGGATGTTGTTGAACGTGTAAGTACCTTGTAACTTCACCCAGGCGGACGTGGACATGGGCTGGCTCGATCCCACGGAATCGTAATTCGTTCCGGCGCAGTTCGCGCGCTGGATGGTCATACTGGCAGTCGGATTACTGCTGTCGGCAGAGGTCAGCAGGACGTATGCGCTGATCTGGTATGTTGCTCCCGCCACTAGCTTGTTGACTAACTGCATGCTCGGGCCCATGTATCCGGCCGTGCGATTGGTTACGAGCAGACTGTGTGTGCCGCCATCGGGGTCGGCAACCGGGGCTGAAGTCACATTGGTGAGCGTGGGAGAGCCAAACGGGCCCCAGCCATCGAGTCCGCCGTCTTCAAAGGTGGATGCGAGGACCTGGGTTCCGGAGGGCGGCGGGGCGGTCTCGGTGATAACGACGTCATCGAGATAAAAGGATTGGGCGGTGGTGGGCCCGACTAACTGCGCGTAGAGCGTCAGGCCCGATTCGGTCGCGCTGACGGTATATGCGCCGCCGATCTGCGCCCAGCCGGTAGCGCTTACGGGAACCTGATAACTGCCGATGGTGTCGTAATGCGTGCCGTCGGTGTCGGTGCGCTTGATGGTGAAATTCGCATTCGTGGCGGTTTCGCCGCTGGTGAGCATCACGTGGCCGGTGATCTGATACTGCGCTCCAGCCAGGAGAACGGTGTTCAACGAAATAGCAGGACCGCCCTGGCCGCTGCTACCGGTGGTGACGAGGATACTATGAGTTCCAGAGTAGGCGGCGGCGGTGGTGTTGACCGGAGTGCTCGCGCCGTTGAAAGACGTCCAGCCCTGTGTGGTTCCGTCCTCAAAATCGTAGGTGGCCACAACCTGCGCTTTGAGTTGGGCTGTTGCGATAAACGCGATTGAAATGATTGCGGGCGCTGATTTTAATGAGAGCGTGCGGAAAAGACGATCCCTGGCTGCCTGAAACATCGTGGTTCTCCTCGAGGCCGACGTGAAGTCGCCATAAAGGTATAGCGCTGTCGCGGGAACGAAGTCAAGGAACTCACGCGCTCGGGGCCTGTCCGATTAATCTTCATCGATGGGCGGCGAAAGCGTAGCGGCGATGGCCAGCAGCGCGTCCTCGAAGGCGTAGTCGGGCTTTGGGAAGGGGTTGTGCCGCTGCCACCAGCGGTAAGTCTCCTTCAGTCCCTCGTCGAACGGAACCGGTTTCCACTTCAGCATGCGCTGCGCTTTGTTCACGACGATGGTGATGGCCGGCAGGTCGAAGTAGAAAGCGAAATAGAGTTTCGGTCCCATGGCGCTGCCGCCCGCCCTCAGGATGCGATCGCGCGGCACCCGCACCAGTTGTGGAGGTTTGCGAGCGGCGTGCGCGAACGCCTCCACCGCCTCCACCTGCGCAATGGGACGTGAATTCCCGATGTTGAAGGCCTGCCCGGCGGCTTCCGGCAAATCGATGACCTTCAGCATCGCTTCCACCAGATCGCGCACGTGCACGAACTGCATGAGACGGCGGCCGTCGCCGGGAATGACGATGGCGCGCTTGTCGCGCAGGCGATCCCAGAAGAACGCCTCGCGGTAGAAGTTGTTTCCGGGCCCATAGAGGAACGGCGGCCGAAACGTCACCACGGGAAACTTGTCGCGCTGGTGCATGCGGAACAAAGCGCGCTCGGTCATGGCTTTGTTGCGCACGTAGGCGTCGGGGTGATCGTCCGGGGCGAGGGCGTCGCCCTCATGGTGGTTCAGGCCGTCGCCGTAGGCGGCCACGCTCGACATGAACACGTATCGCTGCACACGCCCGTTCAGCAGCCGCGCGGCGGCTTCCACTTGTGCGGCCGTGGTGCCGCGCTCCCAATCGTAGACATTGTCGTAAACGACGTCGAAGCGGCGGCCGGCCAGCGCGGATTGCAACGCATCGACGTCGTTGCGGTCTGCCTGGAGATTGGCGACGCGTCGGCCCAGGTCGTGCTTCGGGCGGCGATGCAGGATGGTGACGTCGTGCCCCGCTTTCAACAGCTCGTTCACCAGCAGGCGGCCGATGAATAGTGTTCCGCCGATGACCAGTACGTTCATGCCCGAATGGGGGTGGAAATGCAGGACCGTTTTCCGCCCGGTCCGGCAATCATGATAAGCACAGAACGGGTTGTGGTGCCACTGTGGGGGGCGTCGTGGGGCAGCGCCTCGCCTGCGGTGGGCGCCCGCCCGCCTGGTCCGGCGAAAGAAGCATTCAGATACCGAGCAGGCCGACGAGGCGTCGGCCGCAGGCGAGGCGCCCGCCCCACAATTGCTAACAGGGTTACCGGTCCCTATGGGACTCGCGCAGTGCTTATCTAAAACCCCGGGAGTTACACATGCAGGCTGAAAGCCTGCTCTACTGCCGATGCTGTACTATCAGTGTTCCGTAGCGATCGAGCCGGTAGCGCCAGCCCGGCGGGATCAACGTGGTTGCGCCGTAGTCCACGATGAGCGCGGGGCCGCTCCCGCGCGCATGGTCGCGCGTTGCAACCCGTGCCATGAGCCAGCGCCCGCCGATCCAGATCCGGCGGGCAGTCCGTACACGCGGGACCTTCTGCGCCGCCCTTACCAGATTCGGTTTTGTCACCGGCCGTCGCGCGCGAACCCGGAGCGTCACGATCTCGGTGGGCCGGGCCTTATTGGAGAAGCCGTAGATGCGCTGGTGCTCGCGATGGAACGGCGCGCCCGGATCGGCTTCGTTCCAGGGCACGTTGAGCTCATAGCTCTGGCCGGCGTAGCGGAGGTCGGCGGTGCGGTGCAGCCCGGCACCCTTGAGATCGCGGCGGGCGCGGCGCTCGAGATCGCGATACAGCCGTTCGATATCGCGGTGGCCCAGCGCCGTGGCGGCGTAGTCGCGAGTGTCGTCGGCCAGAAGCATTCCCAGCGCTGAGAGCGCGCCCGCCAATGCCGGAACCAGCACAGTCTGGATGTTCAGGCCGGCGGCCATTTCGCAGGCGTGCAGGCCGCCGCAGCCGCCGAAGGCCAGCAGGGCGAAATCGCGCGGGTCGTGGCCGCGCTCGACGGACACGACGCGGATGGCCCGCTCCATATTCGCGTTGGCCACGCGCAGGATGCCGGCCGCGGCCGCGGCGCGATCGAGATGCAATGCCGCGGCCAGGGTGTCGACGGCGGCGCCGGCGCGTTCAGGCGAGATGGGCAGCGCGCCGCCCACCAGCTGATCGGCGGCGATTCGGCCCAGCACGACGTGAGCGTCGGTGACCGTGGGCTTCTCGCCGACGCCGTAGCACGCCGGACCGGGGTTCGCGCCCGCGCTTTCAGGTCCTACTCGCAGCAGACCGCCCTCGTCCACGCGCGCAATGGAGCCGCCGCCCGCGCCGACGGTGTGGATGTCGAGCATGGGTACGCGTACGGGGAAGCCGTCGATGCTCGCTTCGGCTGCCTCACGCGGCGCGCCATCGGCAAGGCTCATGTCGGTGGAGGTTCCTCCCATGTCGAACCCGAGCACGCGGGGATAACCGGCGAGGCGGGCCATGGCGACCGCGGCGATAACTCCTCCGGCTGGTCCGGAGAGCACCGTGCGCACCGCCTGGCGCCGCGCATCGGCCGCTCGCATGAAGCCGCCGTTCGACTGCATAACGGAGATTCGGCAGCGGCGCTGGTTTTCGAGCTCGCCGAGGTAGCGGTCCATCAACGGACCGACGTACGCGTTGATGGCCGTGGTGGAGGTGCGCTCGTACTCGCGGATCTCCGGGCACACTTCGTGCGAGCAGCAGATATACGGCAGGCCCGCGAGCGCAGCGGCGACGGTCTGCTCGTTCTCCGCGTTCGCGTAGGAATGAAGGAAGCAGATGGCGATGGATTCGACGCGCGCCCGTTCCAGCTTGCGCCGCAGCGCGGCCAGATCGCTGAGCGAGGGACGGCGGCCCATGGTTCCGTCGAAGTACGTTCTCTCGGGGACGCCGAAGGTCAGCTCGACCAGGGACCTGCGAGCGTTCGGGGCCAGGTTGTACAGCTCGGCACGATTCTGGCGGCCGATGTGAATTATGTCCTCGAAACCGGCTGTGGTAACGACGGCGGTGCGGGCGCCTTTGCGCTCGAGCAGAGCGTTGGTGGCCACGGTTGAGCCATGCACCACGTCAACCTTCCCACGGGCGCCCGTGGCGGCGCGCTCGATGCCGGCGAGGATCACGCGCGCAGGCGATGCCGGATCAGAGCGCAGCTTGAACGTTTCGAGCCGTCCGTCGTCGTGGGCTACAATAAAGTCTGTAAACGTCCCCCCGGCATCGACTCCAATTCGCATGGCTGTAGATTGCAGGCGAAAACGCCTGCTCCACATCATAACCGCATCGTGATTCAACTCACCGGTGTTCGTAAAGACTACGAGGGCAAACGCAGCGCCACGGCCCTGGATGGCGTGGACCTGTGCGTCGAGCGCGGCGAGATGGTCTCCATTGTGGGGCCGTCGGGCTCGGGCAAGTCGACCTTGTTGAACCTGGTGGGCGGGCTCGACCGGCCGAGCGCCGGCGAAGTCATCATCGACGGAACAAAGCTCGGCGGCATCTCCGATGACCAGCTGACGCGGGTGCGCCGCGACAAGATCGGTTTCATTTTCCAGTTCTTCAACCTGCTGCCCACGCTGAGCAGCATGGAGAACGTGTCCATGCCCCTGCATCTGCGCGGCTGGCCGCGGAAGAAGATTCAGGAGCGGGCGCGCGAGCTGCTGGATCTGGTGAAGCTCAGCCATCGTCTCAACCATCTGCCTGAGGAGCTTTCCGGCGGCGAGCGGCAGAGGGTGGCCATCGCGCGGGCCCTCTCCGTGTATCCGCCCATTCTGCTGGCCGATGAGCCCACCGGCAATCTGGACACGAACAGCGGACTCGACATTCTGGCGTTGATCAACGATCTGCACGACCGACTGGGCGCCACCATTCTGGTGGTGACGCACGACCCGGGCGTGGCCATGAGCTGCCTGCGCACGGTCACTCTTCGCGATGGCCGCATTGTGGGCGATCAACGCAGGAGGGTGCCGGCGTGATCCTGCTACGGCTGCTGAGCTGGCAGTATGTGCGCAAGCACTTCGGACGCACGCTGCTGACCATTACCGGCATCGTGCTGGGCGTGGCCGTGTTCGTGGGCATGCACACGGCGAACCAGAGCGTGCTGTACGCGTTTCGCCAGACGGTGAACCGCATTGCCGGCGCCACGCAGCTGCAGATCTCCGCCGGCGAGGCGGGCTTCGACGAAAACGTGCTCGATCGCGTGCAGGCGGACGCGCAGGTGAGCGTGGCCGTTCCGGTGATCGAGGCGGTAGTGAACACCGGGCTGAAAGGCCAGGGAAACCTGCTGGTAATCGCCGTCGACATGACCGGCGACCGCAGCCTGCGTCAGTACGATTTCGAGAGCGGCGAAGAGGACATGATCGACGATCCGCTGGTGTTCCTGGCACAGCCGGACTCGATCGTGGTAACCGAGGCCTTCGCGAAACGCAACGGCCTGGGAGTGGACAGCAAGCTGCCGCTGAATACCATGCAGGGTCCGAAGATGTTCACCGTGCGCGGCATCATGAAGCCGGGCGGCATGGCCAGCGCGTTCGGCGGCAATTTGGCGGTGATGGACATCTATGCCGCCGAGAAGGTGTTCGGGCGCGGGCGCAAGTTCGACCGGATCGATCTTGCCGTGAAGCCAGGCGCGCGCGTGGATGAAGTGCAGCGAAGACTGCAGGCGATGCTGGGGCCAGGTTTCCAGGTGGAGCAGCCGTCCGAGCGCGGCCAGCAACTGCAGTCGTTGTCGAGCATTTACTCGATGTCGGCGAACATCACCAGCGCGTTCGCCCTGTTCATCGGGATGTTCATCATCTATAACACGTTCTCCATCGCGGTGGCGCAGCGGCGCAGCGAGATCGGCATTCTGCGCTCACTCGGCGCCACGCGCAGGCAGATCCGCGCGCTGTTTCTGGGCGAAAGCGCGGTGGCTGGACTGCTCGGCTCGGCGCTGGGGGTGGTGTTCGGCATCCTGATCGCGCGCGGGCTCACGATCTACATCAGCGGCCTGCTGGGCGAAATTTATGGCGTGGCGGCAAAGGCGGACGAGGTGTCCACCGATCCGAAGCTGCTGGGCGCGGCGCTGTTGCTGGGCACGCTGGCGAGCATCGTCGCGGCGATCATCCCGGCGCGGAACGCGGCCTCCGTCGATCCCGTGAAGGCGCTGCGCAGGGGCAGCTCCCAGACATTCTCATCTCGCGAAAGCAGGCAGCGGCGGGTTGCGGCAGGGGTTGCGGCCGCGGCGGCGGTGATCGTTCTGCTGGCGGGCAAAGGCGCCGGGTTCCTGTGGTCGTCGGACGCTCTGGCGGTGCTGGCCGCGCTGTTGCTCACTCCGACGCTGGCCATGCTGGTGACGCGCGCACTCCGGCCTGTTCTGAAGCTGCTGCGGCCGGTGGAGGGCACGCTGGCGGCGGACAGCCTGATCCAGGCGCCGCGCCGGACCTCGGGCACGGTTGCGGCGCTCATGCTTTCCCTCGCGCTGGTGGTGTCGCTGGGTGGCATGGCGCACGCCAGCTACACGGCCATCCGGCGATGGATGACCGCGGCGCTCAACCCGGACCTGTTCGTGTCCACGTCGCAGAGCCTCACCTCGCACAGCTTCCTGTTCCCGGCCACGCTGGGCGATCAGTTGCGGTCGCTGCCGGGCGTGGCGGAGGTGCAGGCGATTCGCGATACTCGCGTGCAGGTGCGCGGGGCGCCGGTGATGATTGTGGCGGGGGATGTCGCGTCGCTGGACCGGCGCGCGCCGCTGAAGCTGATTGAAGGCGACACCGCCCGGGCGTATCGCGAAACCGCGCAGGGGCGCGCGGTGATGGTGTCGGAGAACTTCGCCAACCTGCACGGATACAAAATGGGCGAAAATGTTTCTATTCCCACGCCGAAAGGCATGCTGACGCTGCCCATCGCCGGCATCGCGCCCGACTATTCGGATCAGCAGGGAAGCATCATCATGGACCGCAGCGTGTTCCTGCGCTACTGGAATGACGACCGCGCCAACGTATTTCGCATTTACCTGAAGTCCGGGTTTTCGGACCGGACCGTGCGCGCGGAGATTATGGATCGGCTCGGCGGGCAGAACCGGCTGTTCGTTCTGACCAATGCCGACGTGCGCAATTACGTGATCAAACTGACCGACCAGTGGTTCGGCATCACCTGGATACAGATTGCCGTCGCGGTGCTGGTGGCGATTCTGGGCATCGTGAACTCATTGACCGTTTCGATCACCGACCGGCGGCGCGAGCTGGGCGTATTGCAGGCGGTGGGCGGACTGCGCACGCAGATTCGCCACACCATCTGGCTGGAAGCGGTGAGCATTGGGATGGTGGGGCTGGCGCTGGGGCTGGGATTCGGAGCGGTACAGCTTTTCTATACGCTGGAGACATCGCGCGTGACGCTTGCGGGATTGACGCTCGGGTACGAGTTTCCGGTGAGCGTCGCGCTGATACTGCTGCCGGTGATTGTGGGCGCGGCGTGGATCTCCGCGCTGGGACCGGCGGAGTCGGCCGTACGCGGGTCGCTGGTGGAGGCGCTGGAATATGAATAGGAAGAGTTCATGTGGGGCAGGCCCCCGGCCTGCGGCGGGCTCCCAGCCCGCCTCCGGTTGCCCGGGCGGGCGAGGCGCCCGCCCCACAATCATGTTTGCCGCATTGTTCGCGGGGTCTGCACTGTTCGCGCAGGATGCTCGCGGCATCGTGCAGACCTCGCAAAACAAGACGCGCTCGAAATCGGAACACTACGAGGGCACGCTGGAGGTGATCGACGCGAAGAACAAGATCACCACCAAGCGCTGGGCGTTCGACCGCGCCGGTTCTTATGGAGACAGCCGCGCCATCCTGCGCTTCACCGCGCCGCCGGAGGTGAAGGGCGTGGCGCTGTTGATCGTCAATCACCCGGAACGCTCGTCCGACCAGTGGATGTGGATACCGGCGCTCGAGCGCGACCGCCGCGTGTCCATGCAGGATCGCCGCACGCGCTTCTTCGGCACGGATTTCAGCTTCGAGGATCTGGAAGAGCGCGACGTCGATCAGTACGATTACAAGCTGCTCGGCGACGACACGGTGGACGGCGCTGCATGCTGGAAGATCGAGTCGCGGCCGAAGCAGTCGAAATCGTCGCAGTATACGACGGTGATTTTGTGGTTCCGAAAAGACAACTACGTGCTTGCGAAGCTCGAAGGCTATGAGAAAGATAAGCTGCTGCGGCGGATCAATTACACCGACATCGCACAGGTGGACTCCATCTGGACCGCGCGAAAACTGCAGGTGTATGACACGGGCCGGAACAGCCGAACCGTACTTACCCTGACGAAGCTTCAGTACAATGTACCGATGAAGCAGGAAGATTTCACCGTCGAAGCGCTGCGGAGGGCGTCGTAGCGCAGTGAGGGTAGTCGCCTTGCTCCTGATCGCGGTCGGCGTTTGCGCCGCGCAGGACTTCACGCAGCGCGGATTCTTCGAGACCTACAATGAGTTCTACCCGGAGACGACGCCGGTAGACTCCTCGACCGCCATCAGCGAGGAACTGCTTCGCTATGAGATGCAGTGGAAGTTTCTGCCGGGCTTCCAGTTGAACACCGGCTTCGACGGCCGCTTCGATTCGCATCATCAGGTGGATCGCGGCCTGCACCTCGATTGGGCCGATCGCGGGCTCCAGCGGCCGGCGCTTTCGGTCCGCGAGATGAACGTGTCGTACACTCACAAGCGGCTCACCGTGACCGCCGGCAAGCAGTTCGTGCGCTGGGGCAAGGCGGACATCCTGAACCCAACGGACCGCTTCGCGCCGCACGATTACCTCGATGTGTCGGATCCGGAGTTCTTGGCCATCGATGCCGTGCGGGTGGTTTACGACTCCGGGCTGAACTCGATCGATGTGATCTGGCAGCCGCGGTTCACGCCGAGCCGCATCCCGCTGCTGAACCAGCGCTGGACCGACCTGCCGCCGCAGGCGCAGAATCTGCTGTACGCCGATTTCGGCTCGATGTTTCCGGGGCGCGAATCGGAGGGGATTCGCTGGAATCATTCCGGCTCGACGATCGAATATTCGTTCAATCTCTACAACGGCACGGAAAATCTGCCGCAATACCTGCTGCCGCCGATCGGCCCGCCGTACGCGTTCGCCGTCCAGAGGTTCTTTCCGCAGTTGACGGCCTGGGGCGCCGATGTCGCGGCGCCGCTTTCGTGGGTGACGATCAAAGGCGAAGCGGAGTTCTTCACTTCAAACGACAAAAGATCGGACGAATTTCTGCTGTACGTGTTGCAACTGGAAAAGCAGGTGCGCGATCTGTCACTGGTGGGTGGCTATGCCGGCGAGATTGTGGTGGAGTCGCGCAGTCCGCTGTTCTTCAACCCGGAGCGGGGCTTCGCGCGGTCGTTTACAGGGCGGGCGCAGTACGTCATCGACCCTCGCCGCGAAGTGACGTTTCAGGGCATTGTGCGGCAGAACGGCAAGGGCGAAATGCTGGAATTGGACTATTCGCAGACGTTCGGGCAGCACTGGCGCGCGACGGCGGGATACACCTTTATCGGTGGCGTGGACAGCGATTTCATCGGCGAATATCACGAGAACTCGCACGCGACGGCTGCATTGCGCTACAGCTTCTGATAATTCGCAGCGGACGGTCCTCGGGGAATTGCGTGTGGCGGCGTCTCGGCATACCACCGGGGGAACTCCGCCCGATCCGCTTTGGCGCTGCGGAGCGATGGCCGGCATGGCCGTGCTCGCGCTCTGCTGCTCCGGGGCTCAGGCGGCCTCAATATTAACCCGCACGCGGCACCCCAGCGCGGTGGAGATATTCACCAGCGCGTCCAGTGAGAACCGCGAAATGCGGCCGCGAAGCAGATCGTTCATCCGCGGCTGTGTCACACCGCAATGGCTCGCCGCCTCGACCTGCGTCCACTTCTGCCGTTTCACGAACGCCGCAATCTGCTGCATCAGTTCGGCCCGCGCCCGCAGGTTGGCTGCCTGCCCGGGCGTGTCCGCAATCGCATCCCAAACACTGGCGTAGCTCTCTGGTTTCCTCATTTCCCACCTCTTGATAGTTGCGCGAATCGTCTTCTGGCCGTTTCGATATCCTTCTTCGGAGTGGCTTGCGACTTCTTCTGGAAAGCGTGCAACACGTACACGGCCTCCGCGCGCCTGGCCACGTATATCACACGGTAAACACCGCTCTCGTCGGTGACGCGAATCTCCTCGACTCCCCTGCCAATGGCAGGCATAGGTTTGAAGTCGTCAGGCGGCACTCCGCGCTGCACCTTATCCAACTGATAGCCCGCGTCGTGCCGCGCACCCTCGGGGAAGTCGCGCAGGCATTTTAGAGAATCGCCGAGGAAGCGGACGGGCCGCATAGCCTGATTATATCCAATTGGATATACCGGCGCTGCGTGTTCTGCTGCACGCGCTTGTTCGCCATGCTACGCGCGTGGTCACGCCGGCGATTCACGTCCAGATCTACTTCCAGCTCTGCTCCCGCTTCCTGTCACCGATGGCCTGCAAGGGGCGGCGCGTCACCCTCCACAGCCGGTGCGCAGCAACGTCTTCTCGGCTGTACGTCGGATTATGGATCGCCCGCCATCAATTGCTTCAATGAGGTCTCAATCTTCGAGTTGGGTACGACTGAATGGAAAACGATTTGGAATTCGGTTTCCGCTGGAAGGGCCCCGCAAATCGCGAAAAACGTTTCCCAATCCCTTTCCGATGACTCGGCGAGAAGCTCCTCCGACTTGAGGATAACGAGGCGTCCCGGCCCGTCTGGCACGTCTATCGCTATGTCTCTCAGGCATTCCTCGAACGCATCCCAATTCTCGCCGAAGTAACAGGGAAACTGTAACGCGGCCGCGAACTCATCGAACACCGCGGCTTTGTTACGCATCTTCCAGCCCCGCACAAATATCACTGAATGCCAGCCTTCACGGCCGAGCGAGCTTACTGCCTCCGCGGTTGGAGCGATAATGGATCGGAATGGCATTGCGTTATTTCATTTGAACAAATGACGAGTAGTGAGAATCAGCCGCATACACGCTTACGGTTTTCCCGCTGGCGTCGTGCCCGGCGATTAATCTCTCGCCAGCTCGCGCCTCCGCCATCTGCCTGGAAGGCTCGACGTCCCACTTCTTGTAGCTAATCGGGTTCCCGTTAGCATCGGTCTTTGGCAGCCCTTCACGATTGAGAAGTGCGTCGTGTTACCGTCGCTGGCGTTCTTCTGCGCCCGCTTCCATTCACTATCGTACCCGTAGCTCACGCCGGCCAGTTCAGCGGGGCGGCATGGATGATGTCGGTCATGCGGCGGTGCCAGGCCACGTCGCGCCACATGCCGTGGAACTGCGGTCCGCAGAAGTTCGAAGTGGCCATGGCGACCCAGGCCCCGGTACCCGAGGCGCGCGTCACGCCTTCTTCGCACAGCTCTTTGATCCAGTCCCAGTGGAGCAGCGGGCCGTCCTTGTAATCCACGACAGACCAGCACTCGGTAGTGATCAGGGGCTTGCGCGCGGTCCGCGCCCATTCGGCCAGAACGCCGACGCCGTAATCGAGACGCGATTTCCAGTGCGCCGGGTCCGACCGGTACAGCGGCTCGCCCTTCAGCGCGAGATTATCGTAGTCTTTGAAATCGAAGCGTGCGTAATTATAGCCCACCTTTTGGTAGAAATCGGAGAAGTGGGTCATCCAGAGGTGCAGCTCGAGCAGGCCGAGCATGGACACATCCTGCTTCTGCCACGTGTCGTACTCGTGCGTGAACGAGAAAGTGTAGTCGAGCTCCGGGCGTTCCTTCTTCAGCAGGGCGATGGGCTCGGCCATCCAGCGGACGCCTTCGGGCGATGTGCGGGACAGTCCCTTCGGGGTGAACGGCGCCCAGACATCCAGGGCAAATTCGTTGCACAGGTCAACGTAGAGAATATTTCCGAGCAGCCCGGCGGAGGCGATGGAATCGAGCGTGGATTGCCAAATGCGGCCGAGCGTGGCGGGCGAGTCGATCTTCATGCGCGTGTCGTCCACGTCCTGGCGGAACCAGGTGGAGAGGCCGACCGCCAGCCCGCGATCGGCGCACCTGCGGATGAAGTTGTTCAACTCGGGTTGGACGCGCACGCGGCAGCGCGCCGGCGCGCCCCAGTCCTGGGTGGTCCAGCAGGGTAGCAGCTCCCATGTCTTATCGGCGCCCGCGTGGACGAGATGCGGGTAAGCATCGATGCGGACAGCGTCGTATCCGCGCGCCTTCAACTCGTCCAGAGCAGCGTCCTGATCCTCATATCCCGCGCCCGGCCAGCGCCGTTCGAGCCATGAGAAATCCCACATGGTGATTGCCAGCGGACGCTGGGCGATGTGGCGCCGCAGGCTGCTCACCGGCTGGGTCGTGGTGGAGGCCGGCGCCTGGCCGGACAGCGCGGCGCCGGACACTGCCGCTCCGGCGCAGGTGGTCAGAAAGTCACGGCGATTCATGGATGCCCGGTGCCAGCATACACCCGGGCGGAAGGGCCTCAGGAGACCGCTTGCTCGCGCGCGGGGCTCGGACAGACCTTCCCGAGCATGGCGATCAGTTCGCGCCGGGAGATGGGCTTCGAGAGGTAATCGTCCATACCCGCCTCGAGACACCGTTCGCGGTCGCCCGACATGGCGTGAGCGGTCATGGCGACGATGCGAGTCCTGCTGTTGAGGCCCCGTCCCGCGCGGATCAACGCTGTGGCCTGGAACCCGTCCAGCTCGGGCATTTCGACGTCCATCAGAATCACATCGAAGGTCCCCGCGCGCGCCGCTTTGACGGTCTCCGTGCCATTCTCCGCAACCGTCGCCTCATGACCCAGCTTTGCGAGAAGACTGCGGATCAGCTTCTGGTTGACCACGTTGTCATCCGCCACCAGCACCCGCAAACGGCCGGTTCCAGCGTCTGCCGGGCTGCCGGCGGGGGCTGCGGCTTCGGGCTGCGGCTGAGAATCGCTCTGAGCAGCGGCGATGGTAAACCAGAATGTGCTCCCCTGACCAGGAGCGCTTTCGAGCCGCAGGTCGCCGCCCATAAGCCGGACCAGGCGGGAGGAAATGGCCAGCCCCAGACCCGTGCCGCCATATTTCCGAGCGGTGCTGTTATCGGCCTGCCGGAACGCCTCGAATACCAGCTTCTGCTGGTCTTCGGGTATTCCGATGCCGGTATCGGAAACGGCGAACCGCAGCGCCAAATTTCCGTCCGTTCCCGCCGCGACGGCGTCCGCGAGGCGCACATCCACGCGAACGCTGCCCGTTTCGGTGAATTTGACAGCGTTCCCGACGAGGTTGAGAAGAACCTGCCGCAAGCGGGTATAGTCTCCCGTAACCATGACCGGCACGGCCTCGTCGACGCGGGCGATCAGGTCGATTTGTTTTTCCCGCGCCCTTACCTGCAACACGCGAACGGCCTCGGCGACACACGCGCGTACGTTCAGCGGGGCGGATTCCAGCTCGATCTTTTCCGCCTCGATCTTCGAGAGGTCGAGGATATCGTTCAAGAGGCTCAGCAGGGACTGCGCCGAATCCCTGGCCGTCATCAGGTCTTCGCGCTGCTCCGGGGAAAGCTCGCCATCGAGGACCAGTTCGGTCATGCCGAGGACGCCGTTCATGGGCGTGCGGATCTCATGACTCATGGTGGCGAGAAACCGGCTCTTGGCCCGGTTAGCGGCCTCGGCCGCGTCTCGAGCTTTCCTCAGGTCCTCGGTGCGCTGCTGCACGCGGCGCCGCAGCACGAATACCCACGCGAACGCACTCACGACGATGGCAATCAGGAAGCCCGTCACTCTGAGCATGCGGTCGAAGTTCAGCCACGGCCCATCGCGCAGCACCACGATATCGGCGGGCGAACGCAGGAGCAGCGAGAATCCCTTCGGCGACACCAGGTCGCGCGAGTCGTCAACACTGATGGCACTGATGCCGGTGAGCCGCAGCAGCGCGCCTCGCTCGATGGAGGGAAGCAGTCCGTGGTCCATGCGGGCCTCGAAGACGTCGTCGCCTCCCTGGAGAATCATTGCCTCGGTCAGGCCATCGCCGACCTTTTCGAGGACGAAGGCTTCCACCTGCACCAGCTCGGAATCGTAGCCGTCCTGCACAATGTCGGCGGCGTTCAGGCGGGGCGCTGAGACCAGCCGGCCCGCGCCGATCCTGCGCACGATCGCATCGCGCACTATCGGGCTGAAGGCGCCAGGCTGAGCGAATCCGGAGACCTCGGCAATATCGCCGCTGCGGAGGCTGACGGGCGCGTGATCCTGAATGAGCACGCCGCCCGTGGCATCCTCGAGCCACGTCGGTCCCGATGGATGCGACAACAAGACCACGCCGCGAAACCTCGAGCGTCGCTCGCCCGCTGGCTCCGCTGAAATGGCGAGTAACGTATTAATGCTTTCGAGCGGCGGAGGCTGCGGATCCTTCTCCGATTCGCGGACCAGCCAACGCGCGCCCGGCACGAAAATCTGCACGCCCAGAAGCTGCCGTTTGGAATTGAACCGGGCGCCGCAGACCCCCTGCAGCCGGACACGGGAGCCAACCCACGATCCCGGCACGTGTGTTCCGCCGGACACCTGCACCCTGAACCGGTGGTTTCCCCAGCCGATGATCAGCACCGCGTGATCCGTCGAGAATCGCGCGCTGCGCACCACGCCCTCGGCTTCCACCCAGCGGCTCTCCGGTTCGCCGGCCAGCAGCCGCTCCATGCCGCCGTCGAACGGCTGCGGCATGCGGCCGGGGCCCAGCGGTTGCAGGTCCGGGTGCGCAATTACCGGCGCTATGTCGCCCGGCCCGCTGAAACCCCTGACCCGAACGCGTTCTCCGGCTTTGGGCAGGGGCGTATCCACGGCCCACATGTTCGCGTAGATTCCATCGGTATCGTCCTGCACGAACAGGTTGCGGGTGCGCACGTCAGCATAAGTGACCACCGCCTCGAAGTTGAGTGGATAGGCGCGAGCAGCCTCTTCGGTGGGCAATGAGTGCACTTGTTTCACGCTGGTCAGAACGGGCGGCGCGGCGTCGTTCGCCGGCGAATTGGCGCGCACGCAATCGGCGAGTACGCGGCGTCCATGATCCTCGACCACGAAGGCGGCCCAGTCGGCGGGCGTGGGCGTTGCCGGCAGGTCGGAGGATCCGGCTCGCAACGGCAGGTCGCCCGTCGCATCGCGCAGGACGTGGCCGCCTGGAGCCGCGGTCAACAATCCATGCAGCCTGACGCGATGCAGCGGAAGGCTCGCTGGTGAAGCTTCGAGCAGCGATCGCACAGACCACGCCGGAATCTGCGCGAGCGGCGGCGCCGGTTTGTCGACGGTGATCTCCGCGGCCGTCTCAACCCACAACTTTGGTTTTCCCAGCGCGCCTTCGGCATCACGGCTGGTACTCAGAACGCCGCGTACTCTCAGGTCCGCATCGAGCAGCGTCCCATAAGCCCCGACAAACTCCCGGACGCGCACCATCACTTCACCTTCGGTGGTGTCAAGCAGGATGCTGAACGTGCCGCTTCGATCGAACCCCGCCGCTCGAACCGTTCCCCTGATCTCGACAAACCGGTATTGCAATTCGGGTTTTGCCAGACCCGCGATAGTGGTAGGGATGGCGCGCAGTGGAGTGGACGCAGGCAGCGTTTTCATCTGCCATGCCGTGATGGTCGGCTGGTCACCGCCCTTCACCACGGAGCCGGTGATTTCGGCGGCACGACCAACCGGCGTGTTCGCCACGTACGAATCCTCGATGCGGACGCCGCCGGAGCCATCTTCGAGGAACAACAGATTCAGGCGGCCATCGTTGTAGGTGACTTTCCCTTTCAGGCGTACCGGGACGCCCACGGCCGCCTGGCGCAACGCGCGAATCTGCCCGACGCTGGTGATCTCGGGATGGGACGACGCCTTGCGGCCGCACCCGGCCAACATCGAGCCAAGCGCGATCGCGCCGAGGGCGGCGGCCACAACGCCCAGCGGTATCGCCGGCCAGACAGGATTCCGTGAGCGCACGACTGGTTTGTCCCTGCTAATGTTATCGGTATTTTCGGGCGATGTGATTAATGAAAAGCACCGGACGTCCGGTCAGCCGGTGTAGACCGTGCCCTCTTCGACAAAGCACAACGGGTTCTTCCACGGATCTTCGGCGTAGAAGGACCGTTCACCCCACGGGCGTACTACGACGCCTCCTCCAGGCTGGTCATGTACATCCTCGCCCGAGATACACTCGAGGGCGCGGGCTCGCTCGTAGCTCGCTTCGAGGTCGATTACGGTGAAATAGAGCGCCTTTGCCGCGGCGTGTGGTTGCCGGACGGCCGAGACGTCAACCACCTGGAGCGTCACCGGTCCGCAATTGAAGTAACATCGCGAGCCGGCCTGTTTGCGCCCCTGAATACCAAGCAGCTTCGTATAGAAGGAAATGGCGGAATCGAGGTCGCCGACTTCGATATTGAGCCTGAACAGTTGGGGTACGTCGCTCGGCATGACAGCCTCCTTCCGATGCTCTTTCTTCGGTTGCTTTTCTGGCATGTTGTCCTCAGTGTTTGCCGTCCTTCGAAAAGTGGGCGAGCCAGTCCCTCACGAGGTCGAGCCTGTTGCGCTGAATCCGGACCGGCGGTATCCAGCACTCGCAGATGCCGGAACGAGTTACGTGCAGGCTGAAAGCCAGGCTGAAAGCCTGCTCTACTACGGATCGTGCAGCAGCAGTAGAGCAGGCCTTCAGCCTCCATGCCGGGGTCTCATCCATGTTTCTGGTCGCCCGGCGGCCGCAGCAGGCCGGCGTTCTGCAGAACGCGCCGCACCTTCTTCGGAGAGATGGAGAGCTTCTCCGCGACGCGTGATACCTTGCGGCCTTCGCGCTCCCAGACCCGCGGAATCACGATGGTTGCGAACTCCTCGGTCATCTGCTGAAAGCTCTTGCTCCCAATCAGGCCCTGCGACCATTCGCGCAGCGCCGTGTCAACGCGCGCGGTGCGGAGAACGCGGCTGCGCAGGTCCTGCAGATCGTCCCACATCACCTCCGGTCCCTGCTGGCGCAGGATCGCCGTTGCTGCATCGCAGCATTCGCGCGCGGCCTCGGGGTTGTTGAAGAACGAGTTGGTCCAGGTGAGCCCCTGCCACACGTGGGCGCGCGCCAGAATGCGCCGGTCCTGCGTCCGCGACGCGATCTCCAGCGCCTCGCGGGCATAGTCGGAGGCGCGTTGCGCATGGCGGTGCAGATCCATGTTTTCCTCGATCTGCTCCTCGAAGCGGGCATTCTCCACCATGCACTGCAGGATGCGCGCGCGAGCCATGGGGATGTAATCGTGGATTTCTTCGGCGAGCGCCCAGGACGCGGCGCTTTCTTCCGCGGCGCGGTCGATCTCGCCGTTATCCAGATGCAGGAATCCGCGATTGAGCCGGACCGCCGCACAGCCGCGGTGGTTGCCGGTGAGAGAGTAGATTGCTTCCGCCTCGTCGAGTTCGGCGAAGGCCTCCGAGCGCAGGTGTTCGAGCTCGACGCGTTCTTCGGGAATGCGCGAGGCGCCGGAATCCTCGCGCGGCGCGGCGCTCTTTCTGCGCGTCAGCTCTTCATCGATCTTGCGCTGCAACTGGACGCTCAACAGCCGCTTGACCCAGGCGATGTTGGTGAGGGACCGGGCGAGATTCGGATGGCGCGGACTGCGTTGGCGATAGAGCGGTATGGCGGCGGCGAAGTGCTCCAGCGCCCGCTCGTTCCTGCCCTGCCGGCGCGCGATGCGGCCTGATGCGGACCAGATATTGCCGAGCGAGACGCAGTCGTCGGTTTCGGCCACCACGGCGCGCACCTCGTCCAGGACGCCGGCGGCTTCGGTGAGGCGACCCTTCTGGAACATGAGCCAGCTTTCGTTGATGCGCATCACCGCGGCCATTTCGTCGAGCCCCAGCGCAGCGGCGAGGTCGCGTCCGCGGATGGTGAAACCGAGGGCATCGTCATAGCGCCCCAGGCGCCGCAGGCAACGGCCGGTCCAGTAGGCCGCAATCGCCAGCAGCTCATTGTCGCGGAGCTCCTCTTCGATGGAAGCGACGAACTGCAAATGCGCCAGAGCCGCTTCGAAGTTCTCCTCGGCCATGGCCGCCTGCGCCTCCGCCAGCCGCAGATGCAGGTAGTCGATCACGGGCAGGTGAAGCCGCGACTCGCGTGGAAAGCGCAGCAGCAGCTCCTTCACCAGCGCCGCCGCGTCGAAGCCGGCATCCACCCACTGCGCCAGATAGCCGAGCAGGACTCCCGAGCCGGGCCGTTCCGGAGAGAGCCCCTCGAACAACCGGCGGTTTTCGGCAAGGAGACGAAAGCCCGCGCCGATGCGCCGATGGGAAAGTTGGCTGCGAAGCTCGACGGCGAGTTCATGCTGCGCTGCAGCAATAGCCGGCATACGGGAATTATGAAGCAGCCGGAGGCGGTTGTAAAGCGGGGTGCATGTCACTACCTGCGGTCGCGGCTCGGAGTAGTGGGCTGTTTCCGGATAGCGAGTCGTGCGACGAGAGCTCGGCGGATCGACTTCCCCAGATCCGGACTTCACTTGTGCCGCCGCGAATGCAAAATCTACCAGCGCAATCGACCGTCGGAGAGAGAGTCTCCCGGGCATAGGTTGCTTGTGGGAACGGACCCGAGTCGGCCGCTATGGTCTGTCGTAGAATCACGAAATGCAGCAGACTGTGGCGATCCTCGGCGGCGGAGTCGCAGGACTCAGCGCGGCCCATGAGTTGGCCGAGCGCGGCTTTTCGGTGCGGGTTTATGAGCGAAAGCCGGTTTGGGGGGGCAAGGCCAGGAGCATTCCAGTTCCGGGTTCGGCCCGCGATGGCAGGAGGCCGCTTCCTGGGGAGCACGGCTTCCGATTCTTTCCCGGTTTCTATAAGCATGTCACCGACACGATGCGCCGCATCCCCTACGGCGCTAATGGCAACACATTCGACAATCTCACGGTGGCGACACGTATCCTGCTGGCGAGGTCTAACCAGGCTGAAATCACATGGCTTGCCCGTTGCCCTGGCTCGTTGGATGATTTCCGGGTCGCTCTTCAGGAGTTGTTCACGCCACTGGGCGTCCCGGTGGACGAATTGAGCTACTTCATCGACCGCCTGTTGATCGTAGCCACGAGCTGTTCCGAGCGCCGTCTCGCGGAATTCGAGAACATCGCATGGTGGGATTTCATTGCGGCGTCAAAGATGTCGAAGGCCTACCAGGCCTACTTAGGGGAAGGCCTTACGCGCTCGCTGGTCGCTATGCGCGCCGAAGAGAGCAGCACGCGGACAGTCGGCTGCACTCAATTGCAGCTTCTGTACGGCCTGATCTGCCCGGATCGCGTTTTCGATCGTCTGCTGGCGGGTCCGACGGACGATGTCTGGATCGATCCCTGGATTGATTATCTGAAGAAACTCGGCGTGCAATTCTTTCCCGGCAACCGCGTGGTGGCGATCGAAACGCTTGCCCGACAAGTAACCGGCGCAATCGTGGAGACCGCGTCCGGCCGTTCTACGATCACGGCGGACTACTATATCGCGGCGCTTCCGGTAGAGGTGATGAGCGCGCTGATGACGGATGAATTAAAGGACGCTGCCCCATCCCTCGCCAACCTGGACAAGTTGGAAACACGGTGGATGAATGGAATCCAGTTCTATCTTGCTCAGGATGTACCGTTGGTGAACGGTCATGCGATCTACCTGGACTCTCCCTGGGCGCTCACCTCCATATCGCAGCGGCAATTCTGGAGCAACGTTGACTTTTCGCAACTCGGCGACGGCACGGTGCGCGGGATCCTCTCGGTGGACATTTCCGAATGGCAAGCTGCAGGGGTGGTATATGGCAAGAGTGCGCAGGAGTGCACCGCCGAGCAGATCAAGGAGGAGGTGTGGACGCAACTCAAGCAGCACCTGAACGTCGGCGGCGCCGCACCGATAGCCGATTCGAACCTGGTTGCCTGGTTCCTCGATCCGGACATCGAATTCCCTAATCCGAGCGCGGCAACAAATGCCGAACCGTTGCTGATCGACACCGCGGGATCGCTGCAATATCGACCAGAAGCGCAGGTGGAGTTGCAGAATTTGTTTGTGGCTTCCGATTACGTGCGTACCTACACGGATATCGCCTGCATGGAGGCGGCCAACGAAGCTGCGCGCCGAGCGGTGAACTGTCTGCTCGTTACCCCGGTTCGACCGCCGGCGCGGCGCAACTATGGCCGCTGGAGGAGCCGGGATTCCTCAAACCTCTTCAGGAGGTCGATCGTATTCGGTTCGGGTTGAGCCTCCCGCATCATTTGGCCGCTGGCTCTTAGATTAGGCCCGAGGCGAATGAAGGTAAAGCGGACAGAATCGGTGGCGTTGGCGAGTGAGCCCATGCAGGAATCAGCGGTGGGAGCGCGCGGAAGGCGAACGTCAACAATCCTGGTGAGGGTCAGTGGGCCATCGGCGGAGCGAGCGTCCCATCGGACCATGTGCCAACCGGGACCATCATAATGGTCACCCGTTCTTCAGGATCGTCTGCCGCCAGAACCGGCGATCCCGCCAGATCGGCTCCCCAGCTTTTCGCGGCTTCGCCCGGAACGAAAAACATCAGGTGTGGATGCCAATTCCTGCCCTGATCGGTCAGATACTGGCGCTTCGACATCATGTAGCACATCCCACCCGGCTCCAGCGCGGGCAATTCCTTCTTATCCAGGGCCGATGCGGTCGCCTGGACGATCTCGGCCTTCGACTTTCCCGCCAGCACAAGTTTGGTCTTCATCAGGTAGATGGGCATAAAAGTTCTTGCGGACGCCGCATTAAAGCAGATGGGAGCGCGAATGTTGGGATTCCAGAATTCCGGATGATCGGTGGCGGCGCCCCATGACCGTTCCACGATACAGAGAAAACCATTCGTGCCTTTCATTGCGGTCCTGTATCCCGTGCGGCCCAGCACCATCACTTCGGCCCCATCCGAAATGGAAGCTGGAGCAGCACTGCGCGCCAGCGCAATTTCAGACTTCTCGTCGGGCATCGAATACTGATTGAGAGGAGCCATGGCTGGATACGGAGCCTTTTTCGCCTGCGCTCGCGCCTGAGAAGTTGTGCCGGGTATGACAACCTGAACAAGGAATGCTAAAGCGATGAGATTGCGGTTCGTCATGGGACGTTCCAGTATACGCATATTTACGTGTATGGAACAGCGACAAACCAGCAGGTGAGATGGAAGTTCGAACGGATCAGGAGGAGTGATGGACACAGACCCAGCTCAGGGTAGCTTGTCGCGGCCCGATACCCATTGGACGGGCCCGCCAGTGCCCAATTCCTCGGGCTCGGTAATGGGCTGGTATCGAAAGCAATTCTTCCATCGGCTGGAAAGGTAGCGGGCGCGTGACCGAAAGTCACTTTCTTTTCGGACGGGTTCCCTGGCGCCTGGCCGTATAGCCCTGGCCGCGGATCTGGTTACCGATCCCGAGTGTGTAGTCGCGTAAACCGCTCGGAACTTCCCGGAAAGGACTTCCGGCAGGCCGACCGCGCTTAATCCAGGATCCCAATTCGGCCTAAGAAAAACGTCCTCATGTGCCGATATCAATAGTTGAGCCGCCGCAGGGCGTTGCTATGATCCGCGAGCCATCCAGTGTTCTCGTAGAACTGAATGAAATAAAATCCCGTTTGCAGCTTCTGATGGACATCCTGCCCGTCGGTATTATCACCGTTGATGCGGACACCCACCGGATTCTGGAGCTGAACGCGTTCGCGGAGCGGCTCTCCGGCAGGACTGCCGACGACGTGGTGGGACGCCTTTGCCACGGATTCATCTGCCCGGCCGAGGTGGGCAAGTGCCCGATCACGGATCTGGGGAATACCGTGGACCAGTCTGAACGAGTGCTGCTTGCCACCGCAGGAAACCGGATCCCGGTACTGAAGACCGTTTCTCCGGTTCAGCAGGGCGGCCGCCCGGTGCTGATCGAGACCTTTGTCGATCTGCGGGCCATCAAGGCAAAAGAGGCAGCCGAGGCCGCCAATCGCGCCAAGAGCGAGTTCCTGGCAAACATGAGCCATGAGATTCGCACCCCTCTCAACGGCGTGATCGGAATGACGGGCCTCCTGCTCGATATGGACTTGACCGCGGAGCAACGCGATTGCGCGGATATAGCGCGCCGGTCGGGTGAAGCCCTGCTTTCGGTGATCAACGACACTCTGGACTTCTCGAAGATCGAGGCCGGCAAGCTGGTGATCGAACCTTCAGCGTTCGATCTGCGGGCGACGACAGAGGACGTGTTGGAAATGCTCGAGGTCAAAGCCGATTGCAAGGAACTCGACCTGATTCTGGACTACCCGGCGACGATCCCCAGGTACGTAGTGGGAGATGGCAGTCGTATCCGTCAGGTGTTGACGAACCTCGTCGGCAATGCAATCAAGTTTACGGAACGAGGCCACGTACTGATCAGCGTGGACTGCCAGGCGAACGATGGGGGCTTGACGACGCTGAGGACTCGCGTCAGGGATACCGGCAGCGGCATCCCCGCGGACAAGATGAAACTTCTTTTTCAGAAGTTCAGCCAACTGGACAGCGCGAGCGCCCGGCCGTGCGGCGGCACCGGACTCGGACTGGCCATCTCCAGGCAGTTGGTAGAACTCATGGGCGGCGCAATCGGCGCTGACAGCACTCCGGGGGAGGGATCCACCTTCTGGTTTACCTTGCCCCTGGTCCTCGATGCGCTTCACCAGGCGCCTCCTCTCATGACCGATGAGCTGCGTGGATTGCGCGTGCTCATCGTGGATGACAACGAAGTAAACCGCCGGGTAGTCCACGAACAGATCAGCAGCGGAGGAATGCGCAACGGCAGCTATGCAACGGCCGGCGAAGCCCTCGACGCCATGCGTTCGGCGCAGGCGAACGGAGACCCTTTCCGGTTCGTGATTACCGACTTTCGAATGCCCGTTATGGATGGCGCCATGCTGGCGTCAGCGATCAGGTCCGACCCGCTGCTGGCGGACACCATCGTGGTCATGCTGACCTCTGTGGGAGGCCGGCGGGATGTCAGCGGCGTGGCGGACCAGATTCTGGACGCGTGCCTGGTAAAGCCGGTCCGCAAAGCCCAACTACTCGATGCGCTCGCCAGCGCGTGGTCTAAAAAGCGCTGCGGCTCCGACATTGCGGCGCCACACGTGGCGTCTCGAGAGAATGCCCTCAGGACCGCGGCGGTCGGACGCTTTCAGGGCAGCGGCATCAGGGTCCTGGTAGCGGAAGACAATGTTGTGAACCAGAAGGTCGCAGTGAGGATGTTAGAGAGGGCGGGAATTCGCGCCGACGTAGCAGGGAACGGCCGCGAGGCTATCGAAATGCTGCGGTTGGCGCCCTATGAAGCGATTTTCATGGACTGTCAGATGCCCGAGGTGGATGGCTATGAAGCTACGAGGGCAATTCGCCGAACGGAGAAGCCGGGGCGGCGCGCGGCAATTATTGCGATGACAGCCGATGCCCTCTCTGGCAGCAGGGAACGATGCATCGCCAGCGGTATGGACGACTTCATCACCAAGCCGCTCAAGATTGACGATCTACTCGGTGCTCTCGTGAAACACTTGCCGCTGAAAGCGATGGCCTGAAAAACGACAATTGGAGGTTTCGACGCCAGGGCCCTGCGTCGGGTCGCCCGGCGTCGACCCGCACCGCCGCAAAACGGGCTTCGGCGAAGTGGCCCTCGGTCGGGAATTCGGAAAAACTGACCCATAACCCGGCTCGGCAATTTGGCATCTAACCGAGCGGCCAGCGTTACCGCTCCCTTGACGGGCGCGGCTCGGAATAGTGGGTCCGTTTCCGGATAGCGCGTGATAGTCCATCTACTATTTAGCGATTCAGCCCACCGAAGTTTTCATATCGCTCCCTCTAGCGGGTGCGATCCTGACGCCACTCGCTTGGTGTAGCTCCGATAACTCTCCTGAAAACCCGCGTAAAGTGGCTCTGATCTGCAAACCCCGTTGCCGCAGCCACTATGGAAAGGCCCTCTCCTTTCAGCAGCAATAACTCCTGGGCTTTGCCGATCCGAGTATTGAGCTGATAGCGATGTGGGGATACGCCTGTAGACGCCTTGAACAGCCTCGCAAATTGCGAGGACGACAAGCCAACCAAACGGGCCAGCTCGATAAGCGAAACGGACGCATCGAGATTCTCGTGGATGTAGTCGAGAACGAGACGGAGTTGTGAAGCCGAGAGGCCGGACTTCTGCTTTCGCGACCGTCCCTGGAAACAGGCGCTCAGGAGCGCGATCGTGAGGCCTTCTCCATACAATCCTTCACTCGGGTCAGAAGCGTCACATTCGGCGGCAAGGAGTCGCGCACACTCGACCGCCCTCCGGTTATGGAACATGAGCTCAGGAGTTCCTGCTTTGCCCTCGTCCAGATCGGGGCCGAGGCAATCGCCCAGAGACTTCCTGTCGAAGCTCAGGCGAAGTTCACGCACCGATTCGATGTTGTCGGTGTAGCCCCAAATCCGCATCTCGGCCGGCACAAAACTAATGTGATTGGGTCGCTGACGGTCCGGCGCCGTGGGGCTGCGCAAATTCGTGCGGGCTTCACATTTGCCACCGATCTCCGATAGGACCACAGTGAGGGTGTCTTGCGGGCCCGACAGATCATGCCAGGCGCGGCCTGGGTGGTTGAAGTGCTGAAGGTGACGAACTGCGATGTCTGCAAAAGTTCGAAGCCTGCTGTGCGCCGCCTTCATCCCGTGCGCAGAACGAAACTCAAATGTGTCCGGTCCTTCAGAAACCCTCATCTGCCGTCTTCCGGGTTCCCATAGCTCTTTCGTACTATGGTAGCCCGTTTCGTACAGACATTCTCCGGTCGTTTCCGTACTCTGAAAGGCATGACGGGAGAAAGAACTGCCGGAAAGCTGCAAGGAAAGATTGCACTCGTAAGGGGTGGGAGTTCGGGAATCGGATTTGCAACAGGCGCTATATGCCCAGCTCGCCTCTGACGTACCACTCGGCCGCCTTGGACAGCCGGAAGAGATCGCGAAGGCGGCGGTCTTTCTCGCCTCCGAAGATGCAAGCTTCATCGCCGGTATTGATGAACTGTTCGTTGACGGTGGCGCCGTCCAGGTCTAATGTGCGCGACTCAGCAAAAAGGAACGTGGAGAAAAAAAGATGACAGTCGCAGAACTGCTGCGCCACAACTTCGATGAGATTTTCATCGAGCTCGATCCCTTGAAGCGCGAAAGTATGATGCGCGACGCTTATACGGAAGATTGCGTCTGGATACACCCGGGGGGCCGCTTGGTCGGCATTGCGGCAATCAATAAGGCCGCGTCGGAAATACGTAAGAGTATCCCTGAGTACCGCTACGCAGTGATTGGCGATATCCAGACGATGCATAATGTCGGGATGTGTCGTTGGGGAAGCGGACTTCCCGGTCAGCCCTACCGCTACACCGGTACGGATGTTTTGGAGGCACGTGACGGCCGTGTTGCTGTGTTCTACACCTTCATCGATAGCGGAACTCCGCCGGTCACAACGGCGGAATGAAGCTTCGCCCTGCTGAAACAAGTGGCTGACGCAGAGTGCACGGTGAGGCACCCGCCGGACTACCGTTGCGGATACCGCAGTTCGGCCCCTCCCTTTCTCGTCGCCAAACTCGTAACGACAGGCGCGCCCTTGTGACCGCCAACGCACTCGGACACCGGCAAACCGCCGAGGTGACTAAGACACGGCGATCCGGGAAGCGTCGGCTCCGAGCGGATTGGCGGGCACTCGTACATTGGCCGGGAATCCGGAAAACTGACCCACTACCCGGCTCGGCAATTTGGCATCGTAACCGAGTCGCCAGCGTTACCGCTCCCTGACGGTCGCGGCTCAGCTAATCGATGAGGTCGTAAGCGGCGAGCGTCAGGAACTCGGGGAATTCCACGCTGGTCATCATCTTCTCGAACAGGCGCGCCGCCTCTTCCAGCGAATCCTCAGGCAGAGTCGAGCGCAGCCAGTCGACCGTGTCGCGGGTTATCGCTCGCACCATCTCCGCGGTCACCGTGCGGCCGTCGCTGAGCCGCGCGCCGTGCTTTATCCACTGCCACACCTGCGTGCGGCAGATCTCCGCGGTGGCGGCGTCCTCCATCAGGTAGTAGATCGGGACGCAACCGTTGCCGCGCAGCCACGATTCCAGATATTGGATGCCCACGTCGACATTCCAGCGCAGGCCCGCCTCGGTGATCTGCCCCTCGGGCACAGTGAGCAGATCGCGCGCGGTGATCCTGTTGGTCGAGGGAAGGCGATAGATCTGGTTCGGTTCCTTCATGTGCTGATCGAAAATGGTTTTCGCGATGGGGACAAGAGCGGGGTGGGCCACCCACGTGCCGTCGTGGCCGGCGCTCACCTCGCGCAGTTTGTCCTTACGCACCTTGTCGAGAGCAATCCTGTTTGCCTCCGCATCGTTGCGGATGGGAATCTGCGCCGCCATTCCGCCCATGGCATGGATGCCCCGGCGGTGGCACGTATCGATCAGCAGCCTGACGTAGGAGTCGAGGAAATGCCTCTCCATGGTCACCTCCGACCGGTCGGGCAGCAGGAACGCGGGATGATTGCGGAATTTCCTGATCAGGCTGAAGATGTAATCCCAGCGTCCGCAGTTCAGGCCGGCCGAGTGATCGCGCAGCTCCCAGAGGATCTCGTCCATCTCGAAGGCGGCGAGAATCGTCTCGATGAGCACGGTGGCGCGGATGGTTCCGCGCGGGACGCCGACGTAATTCTGAGCGAACAGAAACACGTCATTCCACAGGCGCGCTTCGAAGTGGCTCTCGAGTTTGGGCAGGTAGAAATATGGTCCCGTTCCTTTGGCCATCAGGGCGCGGGCATTGTGGAAGAAATAGAGCCCGAAATCGAAGAGCGACGCGGAAATGGGCTTCCCGTCCACCAGCAAGTGCTTTTCGACGAGATGCCAGCCGCGCGGCCGCACCATGAGAACGGCGGTGACGGGATTCAGGCGGTAGGCGCGGCCTTCCGGACTGGTCCAGGCGATCTCGCCGCGGACTGCATCGCGGAGATTGATCTGTCCTTCGATGTTGTTGCGCCACGTGGGAGAGTTCGAATCCTCGAAATCGGCCATGAACACGCTGGCGGCGCAGTTCAGCGCGTTGATGATCATTTTGCGGTCCACGGGACCGGTGATCTCTACCCGGCGATCGACCAGATCGACCGGAATGGGCGCGACCGTCCACGCGGAGTTGCGGATCTTCGCCGTGGCCGGCAGAAAGTCGGGCATGATGCCGGCATCCAGGTCGACCTGGCGCATACGGCGCGCTGCGAGGAGTTCCTGCCGGCGGGTCTCGAAATTGCGGGCCAGAGCGCCGAGAAACTCGGTGGCCCTGGGCGTGAGGATGGTATCGTATCCCGGTCCTGACGGACCACTCATCTGCACAGCGGCTTCCCCAACCTGTGGCATGTCACAATCCTGGCATTACCCGGCGGCCGGCGCCCGACCGGTGGTCCGGTTCGGACCAGTAGTCCGGGACGTCCCGTCCGATTTGGATTCGGCTGCGGATTCAGCTTTACTTGCAGAGTGACAATTCAGAACGGGACCGGTTTGTTTCCGTACAGGGAGGGCGATCCGCGCTGGTCGGGCATCGTCAGGCCTTACCGCGTGGACGACGTGATGCGCCTGCGCGGGACGGTGCGCATTGAGTATACGCTTGCCCGGAAGGGCGCGGAGCGGCTGTGGGATCTGCTCCACACCGACGCGTACGTGCCGGCCCTCGGAGCACTCACCGGCAACCAGGCTGTGGAGCAGGTTCAGGCGGGGCTGAAAGCTATCTACCTGAGCGGTTGGCAGGTAGCCGGCGACGCGAATCTGGGCGGGCAGATGTATCCCGACCAGAGCCTCTATCCGGCCAACAGCGTTCCTCAGGTGGTGCGGGCAATCAATAACGCGCTGCTGCGGGCCGACCAGATTCACCATTCTCAGGGACGCAACGGCATCCACTGGATGGCGCCGATTGTGGCCGACGCGGAGGCGGGTTTCGGAGGCCCGCTGAACGCGTTCGAGCTGATGAAAGGCATGATCGAGGCCGGCGCGGCCGCCGTCCATTTCGAGGACCAGCTCGCGTCGGCCAAGAAGTGCGGGCATATGGGCGGGAAGGTGGTGGTGCCCGTCCAGGAGTTCATCCAGAAACTGGTGGCAGCGCGGCTGGCGGCGGACGTGCTGGGCGTCCCCACGATTCTGGTTGCGCGCACTGACGCCAACAGCGCGGGCCTGCTGCTGAGCGACATTGACGAGCGCGATGCGCCGTTCCTGACGGGCACGCGCACCGCCGAGGGATTCTTCGGATTTCGCGGCGGACTGGATGCCGCGATCGTCCGCGGTCTCGCCTACGCGCCCTATGCGGACATGCTCTGGTGCGAGACTTCGGAACCGAATGCGGACGAGGCCGAGCGGTTCGCGGCGGCGATTCACCGGCAGTTTCCGGGCAAGCTGCTGGCCTACAATTGCTCGCCATCGTTCCACTGGAAGCGGAAACTGGACGATGCCGCCATCGCCCGATTCCAACGCGAGCTGGGCGCCATGGGCTATAAATTCCAGTTCGTCACGCTGGCCGGATTCCATGCCCTGAACCTGAGCATGTTCGAACTGGCGCGCGAGTATGCGCAGGCCGGCATGGCGGCTTATTCGAAGCTGCAGGAGCGCGAGTTCGCGGCGGCTGCCGAAGGGTACTCCGCGATCAAACACCAGACGTTCGTGGGCACGGGCTATTTCGATGAGGTGGCGCAGGCGATCGCCGCGGGCCACTCTTCCACGGTGGCTCTGAAGGGTTCCACGGAAGAGACGCAGTTCCATGGCTGCGCGCAGGAATCCGTACACGCCTGCGGCATGGACCGCTGCTGACGAGGACATCTATGATCGAGACCGCCAACGGGGCCGCCCTTACCGGGGAGCCCGTCGTTATTGGACAGAATCCTTCGCTCGAGCTGGTTCGGATCGTGGAAAACGCTGCGGTAGCCGCGGCGCGGACCATGGGTCGGGGCGATCCCGAGGCTTCGGACCACGCCGCCGTGGAAGCGATGCGCTCGGCTTTCGCGGCAGTCCCGGTGAACGGAAGAATCGTCATCGGGGAAGGCGAGCGCGATCGGGCGCCGATGCTTTATATCGGCGAGCGGGTGGGCGCGAAGCCGCCGGACGGCCGCGAATATCCTGCAGTGGACATCGCCGTCGATCCGCTGGAGGGGACCAATCTGTGCGCAACCGGAGCCGCGAATTCCATCGCTGTTCTGGCGGCCTCCGAGCGCGGCGGCCTGCTGCACGCGCCGGATTGCTATATGGAGAAGATCATCGCCGGTCCGGCTTGCCGCGGCGCGCTCGATCTGGACGCGCCGGTCAGGGACAACCTGAAGGCAGTGGCCAGACGCCTCGATCGGAGCGTTGACGATCTGGTGGTGATGGTGCTCGACCGGCCACGGCATCGGGAACTGATCGCCGAGATTCGCCGGGCCGGGGCGCGGATCCGGCTGATCTCCGATGGAGATCTGTCGGCGGGAATCGCGGCGGCGGTGCGGGGCGCCGGCGTCCACCTGGTCATGGGGCGCGGAGGCGCTCCCGAAGGCGTCCTGACTGCCGCGGCCATGCGCTGTCTGCGCGGCGAAATGCTTGGCCGGCTGGTGGTCGATACGCCGCAGCTTCGCGAGCGCGTGGAGGAGATGGGCATCAGCGACCCGCACCGCATTTACCGAGCCGAGGATCTGGCGCCAGGCCGCAACATGATTTTCACGGCGTGCGGGATTACCGCCGGAGCGCTGCTGAATGGAGTACGGTTCTTCGGCGGCGGCTACCGAACGCATTCGCTGGTGATGACGCTGCCGTCGGACGAGGTGCGATTCCTGGATACCGTGCACATGACACGCGAGCCGGGTGCGAAGGGGATCAGGTTGTATTGAGTGGCGAAGACCAGGGCTTTTCAGGGGCTCCCGGGCCGTGGAACAGGACAGACCCCCCTGTTCCGCGGCCCGGGTTATTTCAGCGCGCTCTCCCCTGTGGCCAACCCTGATATGCTCGGAGCGAAGTCGCCGTTGAATCGGGGAGATTTCGCTCGTGAGATTCTTGATACTCGTTCCGTTGTTCGCCGCAGCTCTTCCGCGGGCGGAAGAGATCTCGGTGCAAACCGTCGACGGCCTGAACCGGCCAGCTGACGGCGTTCAGGTTGTGGTGTCTTGCTCCGAGTCTGGCCGATTCGTGAATCTCGAGTCTGGCACTGACGGAATCGCCCGCGGAACTTACGATGCTGCGCGATGTACGCCAACCTCGGTCAGCATCGCGAAAGTGGGATACCAAACCTACGTTTCCGGCTTTCGCCCGCGATATGTGCTGCGCAGCGAGCACAGCCCGGAGGACGTGGCTCGCATCGCCGCGATGGCGCGTGACGAGCAAAGGCGCGAGCTTCGGGAACTTCTGGCAGGAGACTTCTCGGTGCAGTGGGGCGAGTTTGAGGATGCGATCTTCCGGCAGGAAGCCCGGCTGCGTCCTGCGCTGCGGGATCTGGCGGCCGAACCTGAGGTGACGGTCCGTGCTCGCCAACTGTTGGCGCTGATTGGCGCCCCTGAGGACGTGCAATTCATAATGCGCCTGGAACCTCGTCCGGACTCGGGGGTGTTCGCCCAACGCTGGCGTTATGACGTTGCGACGGCGCTGGTCAGCCCGGATTCCGAGGAGGAGTGGGACTTTCTGGCCAGGTGCGCACGGAACGAGTTCAACGACCGCTGGGTGGATGAAGGCGCCATTCAGACCCTGAAGCTGACCCCATCCGCGCGGAGCGAGCAAATCCTCGAAGAAGCCCTGAAGAAGAATGAGTTCCGAGCGCGAGGCCTGACCAGCGCTATCGAGTACATCAAGTCAGGTCCAGCACCGCTTGCGGGTAGTGATCTCGCAGCGCTCGCCCGGCGCGTTGCCCAACTGATCGGACGAGACATCTGGCAGGGAAATGGTTCACCGCTGTCGAACGAGGCGGGCGACAAGGCGCTGATCGATATTACCTTAGAAACGGGCGAAGACCGGTATATATACACGGCCACATTTCACAGAGCGGGGGATTTATGGAAGCTCTGCGGCGTCCGCGAAACGTTGCAGGCGATGATTATCAGGACGGATACGTTCGTTCCTCTGGTGGAACCAGAACTTGCGAGTCCGGCCAAACGGTGAGCGGTCGCTAGCGCGCCGGATACGACTTCTCGTACTGGTTGCGCGTATTCACCACGGTGAACGAGCCGTCCTCGTGAGCGGTCAGCTTCAGCGGCTTGCCTTCGCAGTTCTCATACAGATTGGCGGTGAACGAGTCCGGGCTGTTGTGGTCCTTGCCGGCGCCCACCGCATAATGCAGTTGCCACAGGTCCTCGAGGCCGGGTGAATCGTGAACCGTCTGCCAGGCGGCGGCGCTCCCACCCTTGCGCGCGCCGTTGTCCATGATGGCCACGCGCGGATGGAGAGCATCCACCAGCGCCGGCGAATTGGACAGGTCCATCCCGTGATGGCTGACCAGGAACACGTCCACCGTGCCGATCCGGTTCACCGGACACATGAGCTGCAGCTCCTTGTTCCAGGTAAGGTCGCCCAGATCCACAAACCGGAAGGCTCCATAGCGCAGCAGGAAGCCGGCGGAACGGGCGTTCTCGGTTGTGTCCAACTCCTTTTTCGGCGTGGTCGCACACGCCGGATTCGCCTGGCCGGCGCCGGGCAGCGCCGACTGGATCGTATCGCCGTTAGCGGCCACCACGGTGACATCCACGCCCTTCAGCGGGACGGTGTCGCCCGGCTTGACTACCAGATGCTGCCCTTTCGGGAGCGCCTCCTGCTGGTAACTTGCATAGTTCTCCCGAGTGATCTTTGAATCTTCCATGTTGGGGCCGTGGTCGATCCACGTGCCCACCGGGACGCGCTCGGCAAGCTGCGGGGCCCCGCCGACATGGTCGACGTGGTAGTGCGTGATGAACACGAAATCCAGCTTCTTGACGTGCGCCGCCTTCATCGCGTCAACGATGCGATTGGTATCGCGCCCGTTGTACCCGCGCCAGCCGGTATCCACGAGCATGGTCTCGCCGGAGGGCGCCACGATGAGGGTGGCCTGCCCGCCTTCCACGTCGATGAAGATCATCTCGAGGCTCTTTTTCGCCGCATTCGCGGCCGCCGCGGACAGCAGCAGGGCCGCCGCGGCGCATAGGAGGCGTTTCATTGCTTTTCGAATGTATCACAATGTTGCAATACGGCCGGAACACAGGTCATGTAGCCTGCGTACAATAAGTTGGAAGCATACAGGGAGCCGAAGTCCGGGGCGCCCGGAAGGGGAGGTGAGCCATGCCGTTCTGCACCACTTGCGGCAACACCGTAGGGCCGAAAGACGTGTTCTGCGCGAAGTGCGGCGGCCGCCAGCCGCAGTCGCCCCCGCCCATCTCCGATTTCATGACCGGAATGAGCCCGCGAACCGCGTCGCTGCTCTGCTACATCCCGGTGCTCGGGTGGATCGGCGCGATCATCGTGCTGGCATCCACACGGTTCCGCAACGATCCCCGCGTGCGCTTCAACGCCTTTCAGGGCCTGTATCTTTTCGTGGCATGGCTGATTGTGGACTGGGTGGTCAGCCCGTTCTTCTGGCTGCCGTTTCCGGGAATGCACATGCATCACGTGGTGCCCGATCTGTTGAAGCTGGGGATTTTCTGTTCCTGGATCTTCATGATCGTCAAGGTCGCCCATGACCAGCTCTACAAGTTGCCCATCATCGGCGACCTGGCCGAAAAGTCCCTGTCGGAGCAGCGCCGGGTTTGACCGCCAGGACGGTTCGGCGATTCGGCCTCCACACTTCCATTTCAGGTTCACTCGAGAACGCGGCGCTCGAAGCGGTGCGCGTGGGAGCAAACACGTTCCAGATTTTCTCGGCCAGCCCGCGAATGTGGCGCGCTGGGACGCCCTCTCCAGAGCAGATCCGCAGGCTGCGGACCCTGCGCGAGAAACACGACCTGTACCCGCTGGTGGTGCATGACAACTACCTGATCAACATGGCCTCCTGCGATGAGGCCCTGCGGGTGAAATCGGCCGAGGCATTTCGCGGAGAGCTCGAGCGGGCGGTGGCGATCGGGGCCGAGTATCTGGTAGCGCATCCGGGAAACTGTAAGGGGCACACGCCGGAGGGGGGTATCGTGGCCACGGTGCGGTCGCTGGCGGAGGCCTCGCGGGGGCTGCGCACGAAGGGGCTGACCGTGCTGCTGGAGAACATGGCAGGCGCGGGCGCGGCGCTCGGCAGCCGCTTCGAGGAACTGGCGTCCATGCGCGAGCATGCGGAGCGCTTCACCGATCTACGGATCGGCTTCTGCATCGACACATGCCACTGCCTTGCGGCGGGGTTCAACGTCGCCGGCGCCGAGGGGCTGCGGTCCACGGTGACCGCTCTCGACAACATCCTCGGCCTGGAAAACATTCCGGTGATCCACACGAACGATTCGAAGATGCCGCTGGGGTCGCGTGTTGACCGGCATGAGAATATCGGCCGCGGCCACATCGGCGAAGAGGGCTTCCGACGCATCCTCACGCATCCGAAGCTGCGCAACAAGGCGTTCATCCTCGAGACTCCGCACGATGAGCCAGGCGAGGACATCAGGAACCTGGAATTGCTGAAGCGGCTGGCGAAGCGGGCGTAGGCGGGGTGGCGCCGACTTCGGAACACGCAACTGTTTGCAGTGTCCCACATAATACTGAGATGGCGCGATTTGTCGGAACAAAACTGAACTATATCCCTGTCGCTCTCGTAGGAATCGGCTTGGCCGTTGTCGCGTACAGTATGTATCAGAACGGAGCCCAGCCCGGCTTAGTTCTTCGCCGGCAGCAGAGTTCTCGGCCCCTGACCGCACCGGATCCAGGTAAGCAACTCTCCGATCTCAAAGCGGCAATTCAAGAACTGCAAGAAAGCCGCGACTCTCTGAAGGAGCAGATCGACACCCTCAATCACGATGCGGCAAACACGCAGTGGCTCTTGTCGATGGTTCTTCTCGTGGCCGGGTTGCTGACAGTTGCACAAGGTGTGTTCGCGTTCTTCAGTGCGCAGAATTACGTTAAGCAGGCCGACGATGCCGTTGCGCGAGCCAGCAGGGCCGTGGCTGAGGCCGAAGGAGCTTCGAAAGACGTACGGGCGCAGGCGGGACAGGCCATTCAGCAGATTGAGCAGCTTGCGGCCGATGTAAGAACAAAATTTCCCTTCTTTGCGGATATCGAATCAGCGCGAGCAGATGCTTTCGAGGAATTAGTCAGGTTGTCGCCCGCTGCTCTGGACCTCGACCAAAACCTGTACGCAAAATCCGATGCCTTGGCGCGACAACGTCTCTTTGCCATCGAAGGTTTCTCAGCAGTACAGTTTCTTACGCCGCACAACCGAAGCGCCGAATTGATCAGCAACCTCAGACTGCTCGGAAAATTCTACGCGGGCAAGTTTCTGACGGAGCGATACAATTCGGATTTTGAACGGGCGTACTATTACTTCGACTTGGCCCAAGTAAAGTCGCGCCGAAACTACGCCGTCCTCAACGATCTCGGTTGGCTGTTCACTATCGTAGCTGATCCCCCGAATCCCGACATGGCGAAAGCTCTCTTCGATGAGAGTCTCCGCCAAAACGACAACCAGCAGAGGGCGCTCTATAACCTGGGAACCGTCTTATTCGACAGATCAGACCAAGCCAGGCTGCGTAAGGCGATGGATTTGCTGCTTAAGGCGCGCGAGATACCACTGTGGGAGGACACGCCCAATTCGCAGATGGCTTCTTACATCAGTTACAACCTGGCGTGCGTCGCAAACGGACTAGCCGGGTTTGAGGCCGATACTGGACAGAGGGAGAAACTGCTTGATGAGTGTATGAGGTACCTCGAGGAGGCCCATGCCAAGGCGCCGCTTCGCTCGGGCACTCTAAAACCTGATCTTGCTCGCGGGGGGGATCTTGACTACCTTGCGGCCAGTTCCGCTCACGCTGGGCGTTTGCACAACATTCTCGCCGCGATATAGCCCTCGCGCGCACGCAACACCTATTGAACTGGAATCTTCTCTACCATCGACGCCTCCAGAATACCACAGCCAATGACTGCTAACCCAGGTACTGCCATCCTGCGCAGGAAAGCGACGCGTTCATCTGCCGTGAAAGAGATGGCCTCGCCTCGTGAGTAGCAACCGCCGAGGGCAGAGACTTCAGACCAATAGCCGCCTTCCGTGTCAGAGTGAATGACCGTCGCGAATCTTTCCACGCCATCATTCTCGCACCCAGCCGACGTCACAACGATTTGCCCGATGTCGTCGTCGTGATAGACTCGGGGCGTTATGCCCCGCAAACGCTCCGCACTCCTCGTTGCTTTCGTGTTACTGCCGGCTGCGCTGTGCGCGCAGGATCGAAAGACCGCTCTTGCCGATGAGCTGTTCACGTCCATGAAAATGGAAAAAATGATGGATCAGATGAAGCAGCAGATGCCGATGATGATCCAGCAACAAATTCAGCAGATGAACCTGTCCGCCGCGGACAAGGCGAAGACCGACAAGCTGGTTCAGGAGATGACCGCCTATGTCACCGACACGTTCGACTGGAAGAAGCTGAGGCCCGAGTACGTCTCCATTTACGCCGAAGTATTCAACGAACAGGAACTGCAGGGGCTGGTCGATTTCTACAAGTCGCCCCCGGGCCAGGCATTCATCGACAAAATGCCGGTAGTGATGACTCGCGCCATGCAGGTGCAGCAGAAACAGATGGGCGCCGTGATGGCCCATATGCAGGAGCTGGTAAAGCAGATGAAGAGCGACAGCGCCGCCGGCAGCGCGAACAAGTAGCTGTCACCGCGAGATCCAGCGAGACCGCGCCGCGCCAATGAGAATCAGCGCCGAGGCGAGAGTGAAGAGCGGCAGCGTTCCGGGCTCGGGCGCCGCAGCCGGGGCGGTCACCGAACTGACGAGCGTTACCTGCGCAAACTGATTTGTCGCGAAAGCTCCGCCGGCAAAATAGATGTAGCCTGTGGAACCTCCGCCGGCGCCGCAGTTGACGCCGGCTATCGTTCCACCAAAGGCCGCCGCAGCGCCGGCACAAACCTTTATCTCCCCGTCCGCTGTGGACGCCGCCACGTCCAAAGTGCTGTTGCCGCCGGTGGTGTTGAAGGAGAAGAAGGCCGGCACTACGATTTCTGTCATAGGCGGTCCCCCCGGCGGGATGTTGGTTATCGTCGGGGATCTAACCAGAAAGCTGGTCAGATCGGAAAGTTCGATAAGGCCAGTGGGTTCGACCTGGCCGGAAAACGACCCAACCAGGGGGTTGAAGACCGCGCCTCCGGCCGTGTATCCGCTTTGGCTGAAGTCGTACGTATCGATGGTTGCGGCTCGGCTGGATGTGGCGAGAGCGAGCGCGCCGAACAGGCCCACCGTGAGAGCACGGAACCTGTTGTTGCGGATTAGCATTTGGGTATCCTCTGCTTCGATAAGCGACATGAGACAGGGAATTCCCTCATGCGGCTGCAATTAGCAGCGGACGTCACTTCCCGATGCAGAACGTTGAGAAGATCCGGTTCAGGATGTCGTCGGCCGTTGTCGCGCCGGTGATCGCGTCCACCGGCCGCAGCGCCGCGTAGAGATCGAGCAACAGCATCTCGTGCGGAATTCCGAATTCCACCGCGCGGCGCGCATTGTCCAGCGCTTCGAGGCTCTCGTTCAGCAGCGCTTCGTGTCGCAGACTGGTGATGAAGCCGGATTCCTGCCGCTCCACTCCCGCGGGAGACAGGGCTTCCAGAATGCGCGCTCGCAAATCTTCGACGCCCTCGCCAGTGACAGCGGACACCGCCGCATATTCCAGGCCGTTCTGAGCGGCGCGTCCGAGGTCGCACTTGTTGCCTGCGACGATGAACCGCCCGTGCCCCTCGGCGCGCTCCACGATCTCACGATCGGCCGCTTCCACTGGCGACGAAGCATCGAACACCACGATGGTGAGGTCCGCGTCCGCCATCGCTTCGAAACTGCGTTCGATGCCGAGCTGTTCCACGCGGTCGTGACCCGTGCGAATGCCGGCGGTATCGACCAGCCGCACCGGGATGCCGCTGACGTCGGCCGCTTCCGAGACCGTGTCGCGCGTGGTGCCGGGTATCTCCGTCACAATGGCGCGGTCGTGGCCAAGCAGCGCGTTGAACAGGCTGCTCTTGCCGACGTTCGGCCGACCCACGATGGCGAGGGTGAACCCGGAGTGCACCAGCTTGCCGTACGCCGCCGAGGATGCCAGCTTCGCCAGTGGCGCGCCCACGCCGTCGATACGCGACAGGATCTCAGCCGCCGGCGCGACCGACACATCGTCTTCGGCGAAGTCGATGCCGGCCTCAAGCAGCGCAATTAGTTCCAGCAGCTTCTCCTTCACCGGCCGGATGCGGCGCGACACGGAGCCCTCAACCTGCTGCGCGGCGACTCGGGCCTGATAGAGCGTGGTGGCGTCGATGAGGTCGCGGACGGCTTCGGCCTGCGGCAGGTCGATGCGTCCGTTCAGATAAGCGCGCAGGGTGAACTCGCCGGGCTCGGCCAGACGGGCGCCGGCGCCGAGAGCGCGCTGCACGCAGTGGCGAAGCACAACGGGAGAGCCATGGCAGGAGATCTCGACGACGTCCTCGGCCGTGTACGATCGGGGAGCGGCGAAGAAGGTGACCACCACCTCGTCGACGACGGCGCCTGCGTCGTCGGTCAGTTCGGCGAGTGCGGCAGTCCAGGGCGACCACTCATGCGGGGCAGAGAAGCGGAGCAGGGCATCGGCGATGGTACGCGAGTCCGCACCCGATAGCCGGACAACGCCGATGCCGGATCGCGCCAGTGGGGTGGAGATGGCGACGATGGTGTCGCGAAGCTGCATGGGGAACTGCAGGCTGAAAGCCTGCTCTACTGGCGACCGCGACCTCTGCCGCCGCCGCCGGGACGCCCGAACGGCCGGCGATCGCCGCCATCGCGGCGCGGCGGCCCAGCCGGACCCCGCCTCTCGCCGTCTCCGGGACGCGTATATGGCCGGATCACGGGCGCGGGCACTTCTTTCATGTCGGCGGGCACCACCACTACCTGGCGGTGAGGTCCTGTTCCGGTGCTTTCGCTGCGCACCTCGGTTTCGCCGCGCAGGCTCAGGTGGATGATGCGCCGCTCGCGGCTGCTCATCGGGTTGAAGTGGAACGGAACGCGCGTGCGCTTCACTTTCTCCGCCGCAGTCATGGCGCTCAGCCGGAGCTCCTCGATGCGCAGAACGCGATAGTCGTTCGCGTCGAAGCACAACAGCGAGTGATCTTCGGCCGGCATGCGGAGCATCTCCATGGCCAGGTGCTCGAGCGCCAGCAGCAGCTCGGCGCGATTTTCGAGCAGCATGTCCACGTCTCTGCCGCTGAACCTGACCACCACTTCGGGGTCCTCGAAATCCGGGTGCGCGTGCGTGCCCTCGGTGACCTCGAACTGCACATCGAAAGTCGCTGCACGGAGAACGGGTGTGAGGAACGCCTTGAGCTTCGGAGTCAGTTCGGCGGCGCTGTATCTGCCAGTCGGGTTCGCTTCCACAGCCGTTAGCTCCTGCCTTTCTTTTTGGCCACGGCCGGCTTCGGTGGTTCGATCGGCGCGGGCGCCGGAGCCATCTTGTTAATGGCCCATTGCTGCAGAATCCCCACCAGATTGCCGGTTAACCAATATAATACAAGGCCGCTCGGGTAGTAGTAGAAGAAGAAGCCGAACGCCAGCGGCATGAACATCATCATTTTCTGCTGCGAAGGATCGGTGGTGGGATTCGGGGTCATGCGCTGCAGCAGGAACTGCGTCACCACCATCACCGACGGCAGAATGCGGATGGGCAGGTTCTCGGGCTGCGAAAGATCGGTGACCCAAAGCCAGTGCGCGCCGCGCAGCTCGATGGCGACGGTGAGGACCCGGTAGATGGCGTACAGGATCGGGAGCTGCAGCACCATGGGCAAACATCCGCCAACCGGATTCACGCCATGCTTCTTGTACAGATCCATCACTTCCTGGTTCTGTTCCGCCTTGCGCGGGTCGCGCATCGAGATATTCTTGTATTTCTCGTTGATGGCCTTGATGTGCGGTTGCAGCGCCTGCATCTTGCGCGACGATTTCAGGCTGGTGTAGCGCAGCGGCAGCAGAAGCAGGTTGATGGCTACGGTGAGCAGGATGATGGACCAGCCGTAGTTATGCGAGATGTGGCTGTCGATCCATTTCAGGCAATAGAACAGCGGCTTCGCGATGACGCCGAACCAGCCCCAGTCGATCAGCTGCTTCAGGCGGGGATCCACCGCGTTCAGGATGTCCACGTCTTTCGGCCCGACGTAGGCCTCGTAGCGGTTATCCGCCAATCCGCCGGCGGCGGTTCCCACGCGCGCCTCGTCCTTCTTTGTCGCGGGATTCGGAAGGGTATCGCTGAACGTATCCAGCTCCGTCCGGCCTTCCTGCCGCGGCAGTAAAACAGCGGCGAAGTAGGTGTCCTCTATGCCCGCGAACGAATAATCGCCGAGGTTCGGGATGGTTCCCTTACTCGCGTCCTTGGCGGGATGCGTCTCCAGCTTGCCGGACGGATGGAACATCGAAGTGTCGTTCGGGTCGAAGTAGACCGAGCGTTCGACGCTTGCCGCATTGGGGATGGTCTGATCTCCGAAGCCGCCCCGCCAGACAATCAGGTTGGGCGCGGGCGTTCCGTTGATCTTCGCGCTGGAAGCGATCTGCCACAGATAGCTGTTCTTTGCGAATCGGAACGACTTGTGGAACTCCGAGCGGCCATCCGAAAAATCGAAG
This sequence comes from uncultured Acidobacteriota bacterium, assembly GCA_963780655.1. Lineage (GTDB taxonomy): Bacteria > Acidobacteriota > Terriglobia > Bryobacterales > Bryobacteraceae > CAWACP01. Next base: position 1,059,846 of record CAWACP010000006.1, read on the forward strand.
TTGATGCCCAGTTCATCCGGATCGGGCGTGGCCTTGAACAGCGCTTTATCGGGATCGGTGGTTGGCTTCTGGTCCTTCAGTTCCAGAGAGAACGGCCAGCCCACTTTGGAGGCGGCCGCGGCATTTACCAACTCGAGTGGCTTGTTGTTGCGGTCGCGATATTTCTTCAGCGTCCAGCTATGCACCACCGCGCCCAGATTCGAGCATTGAATCCGGTAGAGGTCTGTGTCGATGGTGTAGATCTGCTCGCTGGCCGCCGCGACCTGTCCGGCCAGGGGTCCAGGAGCGGAAGCAGGAGCCGGGGCGGGGGCGGCGGGAACGGGCGCGGGCACTTTCGCGGCCTCGGCCGGTTTGGGGTTCGCGCCATGCTGAACCGGGTTCGCGGGCGGCTTGTACAGATACTGCGTCAGGAACAGAACGAGCCCCATCAGCAGAAATGCGATGAGCAGACGCAGCTCCATGGACAAGTCTTTCTTGTCCCCGGGGCCGGTCGGTGTTGGCGTACCCTGCGAATCAGCCATTACGATCCTGTTTCATTGAACGGGGTCAAAGCCGCCCTCGTGAAAGGGATGGCAGCGGAGCAACCGCCGCGCGCCCATGTAGACGCCTTTGATGGTCCCGTACTTCGCCACGGCTTCCATCATGTATTCGGAACATGTCGGATAGAAGCGGCAGGCCGACGGCAGCATGGGCGACACCCAGCGCTTGTAGAACCGCAAAGAGAGAATCACGGCCTGGCGCATTGGCGAACGAGGCGGTCCACTTCCCGCTCTAATTCTGTATACGAGGCATCCAGCGCATTCCGCCTCGGATTAATGACGATATCCCACCGGGGCTGGATTTCCGGCAGCCGCACGCGGAGCAGTTCCCGAATGCGCCGCTTTGCGCGGTTTCTCTTCACGGCCTTCCCGAAAGCGCGGGGCAATGTGAATCCCAGCCGCGGGCCTGTTTCGGGCGTCCGCTCCACCGGCAGGCAGAACGCAGCAAAGTAAGGACCGGTAAAACGGCGCCCATCCTGATAAACCCGGCGGAACTCGGCGGGACGAAGGAGCCGAGCGCTTTTCGGAAACCGGAACCCTGGAGGCGTATCCTGACCTGATCGGCAGCCCGGAGGCTAATTGGCGTACCGGACCGCCCTCTCGTCGCTGACCGACAGCTTGTGCCGCCCTTTGGCGCGGCGGCGGGCCAGCACGGCGCGGCCATCCTTGCTCTTCATGCGGGCGCGGAAGCCATGTGTTTTGGCCCGTTTCCGGTTATTCGGCTGAAATGTACGTTTTGGCATCTGATCCTGGTCTCGGGCCCGGTTTCAACGCAGCAGCTTGCGCCTTGCACCTGGACACACTTCCCTTAAGCTCAACAACCAGTATAGGGGCCGGGCAAAAAGGGTGTCAAACGGCGGCGAGCATAAGCGACGCCGATTCATGTCGTGGCTCAGGAGAACTGCCCACTGTCACCTTATAATTAGACCTGGCTGTATGACGAGACGTATCTGGCTCGCGCTGCTTACCCTGCCACTGCTCGGCAGGGCCCAGCACAAAGACATCCAGCGGCCGGTTCGGCACGCATCGCGTGGCGTTCACGTCGCGCTGGCCACCGGAAGCGAGTGGGCGGAACAGGCCGGCATGCGCCTCTATTATCAGGGCGGGAACGCGGTGGACGCGGCCATTGCCTCCATGTTCGCCGCCATGACCACCGAGTTCTCGCATATCGGCTGGGGTGGGGAAGCGCCCATTCTCATTCACCTGAAGGACGGCCAGACATTCGCCATCGCCGGCGTCGGCACAATGCCGAAGCTGGCCACGGCCGAGTTCTTCCGCACGCGCCGGATGCGGCCCATGGAGATTCTGGAACTCGATCCCGGCGGCCTGAGCGGCATGGTTCCGGTGGCCGGGCTGATGCCGGCGCTGGTCCCTTCGTCGGTGGAGGCGGGCCTGGTTGCGCTGCGCGAGTTTGGAACAAAATCGTTCGCCGAGGTTGTGGCTCCCGCCATCGATCTGGCGGACGGCATGGCTATCGACGAGCAGCGCTCCGGCGCCATCGCCAGCTCGCGCCACTTCTTCGAGGTCTGGCCAACGTCGAAGCACGTGTTCATGCCGGACGGCCGCATCCCTCGTCCCGGCGACGTTTTCCGCCAGCCCGACCTTGCGCGCACGCTGCGCGGTATGGTTGCCGCGGAGAAGAAAGCGCGTGACGGCGGGGCGGCGCGCGCGGCCGGCATCGACGCGGTCCGCGATTATTTCTATCGGGGCGAGGTGGCGCGCAGGATCGACGAATTCATGAAGGCCAACGGCGGTCTGCTGCGCTATGAGGACATGGCCACCTTCCGTCTGACTCCCGAAGAGCCCGTGTCAACGACGTATCGCGGATACCGCGTCTATAAGCCGGGTTTCTGGAGCCAGGGGCCGGCCATGATCGAGGCGCTTAACATCCTCGAGGGCTACGATCTCCACTCGATGCCGTACAATTCGGCCGAGTATATTCATACGCTGACCGAAGCGCTGAAGCTCGCCTATGCCGATCGCGATACCTACTTCGGCGACCCGAAGTTCAACCACAACATTCCGTGGGACCAGTTCCTTTCGAAAGATTACGCAGCGGAACGGCGCAAACTGATCGGGCCCAAAGCATCGCTCGAGTTCACGCCGGGCGCCGTGAATGGCAAGGTGTGGACGCACCCGACGCAGACCGAAGGAACCCATACGAAGATCGACGATTCGCTCATGGCGCGCGATACCACCTGCATTGACACGATCGACCACGAGGGCAACGCTGTCTCCATCACGCCATCGGGCGCGTGGCTGCCGTCGGTGATAGCCGGCGATACCGGCATCGCGCTCACCGCGCGCGCGCAAAGTTTTCTTCTGATCCCCGGACATCCCAACGAACTGGCGGGCGGAAAGAGGCCGCGCGTCACGCTGAGTCCGACTCTGGTCACACGCGACGGCAAGATGTTCCTGGCGCTCTCCACGCCCGGCGGCGACAACCAGGAACAGAGCCTGCTTCAGATGATGCTGAACGTGATCGAGTTCGGCATGAACGCCGAGGCGGCAGTGGAAGCGCCGCGTTTCCAGACGCGCCACCTGGTCTCCAGCTTCGATAATCACGCCTGGAACGCGGGCGACCTGATTCTGGACGAGCGCATCCCCGCCGCAACCGTCGAGGAACTGGCGGAAAAGGGGCACAAGACCTCCATCGCCTCCATGTGGTCGAGCGGCGCCGCTCCGGTGATGGTGCGGCTGCTGCCCGATGGCGTGATCGAGGCGGGCGCCGACCCGTATTCGTATCGCGTCGCGGGCGCGTGGTGACGTGTCCACTCTGCCGCTGTTCGACGAGCCGCCGTCATTCGATCGCGGCCGCCTGCGCGCCAAGCTGAGCGAACTGGCGCGCGCCGGCGTGTTCATCGGAACCAGCTCGTGGAAATATGAAGGCTGGTTCGGCCAGATCTACACTCGCGACCGATATCTGAGCCGCGGCCGTTTTTCCGAGAGGCGTTTCGCGGCCGAATGCCTGGCCGAGTACGCCGAGACGTTCCCGGTGGTCTGCGGGGATTTCTCGTTCTATCAGTTCCCCGCCGAAGCGTACTGGCGGAAGCTGTTCCTCTCCGCGCCGCCCGGATTGCAGTACGCGCTCAAGGTCCCGGAGGACATCACGGTGAAGATGTTCCCCACACATCCGCGATATGGCCCGCGCGGAGGCGAGTTCAACGAATCGTTTCTGAATGCGGCGCTGTTCGACTCCGGGTTCCTCGAATTGCTGCGTCCATACGGCGGGCGAATCGCGGTGTTGATTCTGGAATTCGGCACTTTTTCGAAGCGGTGCTACGAGGATGCCGGCGGATTTCTGGCCGACCTCGACCCGTTTCTGGCGGCATTGCCGCGCGATTTCCGTTATGGCGTGGAGATCCGCAACGAGGAGTATCTGACGCCTGAGTATTTCGCTTGCCTGCGCGCGCACGGCGTGGCGCATGTGCTGAATGGCTGGACGCGCATGCCGGATATTTTCGAGCAGATGGCCATGCCGGACGTGTTCACGGCTGATTTTACGGTAGCGCGGGCGCTGCTGCGGCGCGGCCGTCCCTATGCCGAGGCGGTAGAGCGATTCACTCCCTACCAGCAGATTCAGGACCCCAATACGGCGACGAGGCAGGCGCTTCGTAACCTGATCGACCGCGCGCGCGAGCGCAACGAACCATCGTACATTTTCGTAAATAACCGGTTGGAAGGGAACGCACCGGGGACGATTCAGGCGGTAATAGAGTAGTGCCCTCAGATGTTGACCGATTCGAGTGGGGCAGGCGCCCTCGCCTGCGGCGGGCGCCCACGCCCGCCTGGTCCGGCGCAACAAGCATTCAGAACATACCGAGCAGGCCGACGAGGCGCCGGCCGCAGGCGAGGGCGCCCGCCCCACACGGGCCAACAGCGATAATGAAGCGGGGAGTGCTCCCGATGATCCTCAGAGTTTCAGCCTTGATAGCCGCCTCTGTTGCCCTCGGCTTTGGCGCAGCCAGCGACGAGTCCACACCCACCTTCAAGTCCGGCGTGAACCTGGTATTGGTGCCAGTGGTGGTGCGCGACAAGGACGGGCATGCCATCGGCAGCCTGACCCGGGACGATTTCCAGCTCTTCGATAAAGGAAAGCGGCAGCAGATCACGAAGTTCGTGGTGGAGAAGCGCGAGCTTTCCGGCAAGGCCGGCGCCACTCAGCCCGCCATAGTGCCATCGCTCGAATCGGCCGGCGCGAAGAACCTGCCGTCTGCCCGGCCGAGCCGCTACGTTGCTTACGTCTTCGACGATATACACCTCAGGAGTGAGGATCTCAACTGGGTGCGGGATGGCGCCGAGCGCAACATCAAGTCCCTCGATGCCACGGATCGTGCCGCGATCTTCACAACGTCCGGCAATACGACGCAGGAATTCACGGACGATTTCGACAGGCTCCATAAGGCGCTGCTCGCGATTCATCCGAGCCCACTCGCGAGGTTGACCGTCCAGACCTGCCCCACCATGACGTATTACGAGGCGAACCTGATCAACGACAGCGCGGGGGCGTCGGACACCGCGTTTTTCGATGCCGCAGCCTCCTCGACTAATGGCAGTCCGGCCGGCCCCGCCCCGCCGTCGGTCAGCACCGGCAACCAGGCTCTCGATGCGGCGGTGATGGACTATAAAAACTGCGCTCACCTGGACGGAATGCAGACTGCTTCCGTAGCGGGCCTGCACCAGGTGCAGGAACACGTGCGGGGCGTCGCGCGCCAGGCCCTCGTGGCGGGTAATTACGAAACGCAGGTCTCTCTCGGCGTGTTGAAGCAGATTATTCGACATATCGGCGCCATGCCCGGCCAGCGCACCATGGTTCTGCTGTCGCCAGGGTTCCTGACAATCTCCGAATTCCGGCCGATGATCAACGACGATATCAACTACGCCAACCGGATGAACATCACGGTAAATGCGCTGGATGCGCGCGGGCTTGCTCCGGACTCGCTCGATTTCGAGAAACAGGAATACAATACATTGGCCACTCAGACCGAGCAGCAGCTCGCCCGTATGAGCACGCTGGCTGAACGAGAGCCTATGGTGGCGCTGGCTGACGGCACCGGCGGCCGGCTGATCGAGCGCAGCAACGACATCGACAAAGGCATGCAGCAGATCGCCTCGCCGCCGGAGTATGTGTACATGATCGGGTTCTCGCCCCGCGATCTGCGCCCCGATGGCACATTTCACCAATTGAAGATCCGGCTCGCCACGAAGGAGAAGCTGAACGTGCAGGCGCGCCGCGGCTACTTCGCCTCAAAGATGTTCAGCGATCCGCAGGAGGCCCAGAAGGAAGAGATCCAGCAGGCCATGTTCGCTCCGGAAGACATGCACGATCCGGCCGTCGAGGTGCGCACGGAGTTCTTCAAGGCGCCTGGCGGAAAAGCGGAGCTGGACGTCCTCACGCATCTGGACGTAAGTCAGTTGCGCCTTCAGAAGGCCGACGGACGCAATTCGAACAACGTGACGGTGGTGGCCTGCGTCCTCGACCGCAATGGCGCGTGGGTGGATGGCAAGCAGAACATCGTGAAGCTGCGGCTGAAGGACGCCACGGTCGCGAGGCTGGAGAGCCCGGGCATGACGGTGAAAACGCGCTTCGACGTGCCACCGGGAACGTACGCCGTGCGCACGGTGGTGCGCGATGCCAAAGGCGACCTGATGTCGGCCGAAAGCAGCGTGGTGGAAATCCAGTAGGGTAGGCTTTCAGCCTGGCTTTCAGCTTGCATGCCGACCTGCAATAATTATTACGACAGAGTTCCGGAGCTGAATGAAAAGGACTGGTCCTTATGGGATTCAGGTTTTCAGGGATTGTCTTTCGGGTTTCTGGCGCTGTTATCCGCCACTACAATCGCCGGCGCGCAATCCGCCGGCAATAACAACGGCACGCCCACCTTCAAGTCCGGCGTGAACCTCGTGCTCGTGCCGGTTGTCGTGCGAGACCACGACGGCCATGCGGTCGGCAGCCTGCGGCGTGAGGATTTCGAGCTCTTCGATAAAGGCAAGCTGCAGCAAATAACCAAATTCACGGTCGAGAAGCACTGGGATGCCATGTCCACCGCGGCTTCGGCAGGCTCCGGGCCACGAGCGACTGCTACCCCGGAAAAGCCGGTAAGACCCTTCATCCTGCCCCAGCGTTACCTCGCCTATGTATTCGACGACATCAACCTGTCGTCCGCCGATCTTACGTGGGTGCGGGATGCCGCCAAGCGCAATATGGGCTCTCTCGATCCGACCGACCGCGCGGCCGTTTTCACCACTTCCGGGCGTACAACTCTGGAATTTACCGACGATCTCCGCAAATTGCACGAAGCGTTATCGAAACTCCGGCCGAGCCCGCTCGCGCGCGAAACCGTGCAGACTTGTCCCACCATGACTTATTACATGGCGAACACGATCGTGAACACGGGTGCGAATGCGTCGCCCTTCGACGATTCACCATCCGGCGGCACATCGACGGACACCGGCAATCCTGCGCTGGATGCGGCGGCGCTGGAGACCGTTATATGCATGCACATGGGTGGCGGCGAGCCGCAGGCGGCCCTTCTGAGGGATGCGGCGAAAATCGCGCGGGGCGTTGCTCGCGCTGCCCTCGCGGCCGGCAACTACGAAACACAGGTCAACCTTGCCACGCTGAAGCAGATCGTCCGCCATCTGGGAGCCATGCCAGGCCAGCGCACACTCGTCCTCGTTTCGCCCGGTTTTCTCACGCTCTCCGAATTTCACCAGCCGCTTGACGATCTCATCGAGTTCGCCAATCGACTGAACGTGACGGTTAACGCTCTGGATGCACGCGGGCTGTACACGGATTCGCTCGACATGGACAAACGCGAGCGCGACCCTCGCGCCACTCAGATGGAGCAGCAACTCGCCCGTATGAGCACGCTGGCTGAACGAGAGCCTATGGTGGCGCTGGCTGACGGCACCGGCGGCCGGCTGATCGAGCGCAGCAACGACATCGACAAAGGCATGCAGCAGATCGCCTCGCCGCCGGAGTATGTGTACATGATCGGGTTCTCGCCCCGCGATCTGCGCCCCGACGGCACATTTCACCAATTGAAGATCCGGCTCGCAACGAAGGAGAAGCTGAACGTGCAGGCGCGCCGCGGCTACTTCGCCTCAAAGATGTTCAGCGATCCGCAGGAGGCCCAGAAGGAAGAGATCCAGCAGGCCATGTTCGCTCCGGAAGACATGCACGATCCGGCCGTCGAGGTGCGCACGGAGTTCTTCAAGGCGCCTGGCGGAAAAGCAGAGCTGGATGTGCTCACGCATCTGGACGTAAGCCAGTTGCGCCTTCAGAAGGCCGACGGACGCAATTCGAACAACGTGACGGTGGTGGCCTGCGTCCTCGACCGCAATGGCGCGTGGGTGGATGGCAAGCAGAACATCGTGAAGCTGCGGCTGAAGGACGCCACGGTCGCGAGGCTGGAGAGCCCGGGCATGACGGTGAAAACGCGCTTCGACGTGCCACCGGGGACCTACGCCGTGCGCACGGTGGTGCGCGATGCCAAAGGCGACCTGATGTCGGCCGAGAGCAGCGTGGTGGAAATCCAGTAGAGCAGGCCTTCGGCCTGCAATGCCGGACGCTGGTCAATGCAGGCTAAAGCCTGGCTTTAGCCTACTCTACAAAGCGGCTCAGTGGCGCGCTGGCGCGCGCTGCAGGATGGCCGGCAATCCGTCGAGCGTGAAACGCGCTTCGACGTTGAAGTGCGTCTTCGCGGCCCACGCATCCACGGCCGCCATATCGAACGCGGTCGGCAGCAGCACGAACTTCTGCGGGTTGCCCTGAAAATCCGTGGGATTGAACTTCTCCGGGTTGGTGATCACCTTGGCCACCACTTTCCCGTCGTAAGTGAACTTGGCCAGATCGTTCTGCCAGTCCAGTCCCTTGCCGTCGTTGAATCCGATCGACAGGTGAGGGATGCCTTTGCGCGGCCCCGCATTCTCACCGGTAGTCTTGAAACGCACCAGGACGTTGCCCTTCTGCCAGAAGAGTTGCCAGCCGGTTTTCCCCTCGTCCGGTCCATAGGGATCGGCGCGAATCAGCCGGAAGCCGAAGCGCTGTGTCAGTCGGCCGTTCAGTTCCGCGAGAGTTGCCGGGGAAACCGTGCGTCCCGTTCCGACAACGAAGGGAAGCACCTGCTTCACGGTCGCGCGGGCGTTATCGAGCGAAGTCTGCGTTTTCGGATCCAGTCCGCCTTCGATCACGGCGGCCTGTCCCCATCGTTCGGTGGCTCGTGCCAGAGCGGTCTGGCCGCCTCCGCCGGTGGCGCCGCCCTGCATTCGCGTCGGTCCGTTGCGATAGCGCTCCTTCAGCGACTCGACGTTGTTCTGAATCCAGTCCACCAGACCGGTGCACGTGCGGCCCAGAAACGAGTTTCGCAGTTTGGTCAGTCCCTTCACCGGGTCCCTGATGATGACCAGCACGAGGCCCATCAGCAACAGGCCGAACAGCACGCCAATCCCGGTAGCAATCTCGCGCGCCGCCTCGTCCTGATAACGCGCTTTGGCGACGGCGCCCCAGCCGCCCGCGTCCCAGGCCCGCGAGATTCCTTTGGAGAGATGCTCGCCGACCATGCCCACCTTCGGCAGGATGAAGTCGCGAATGAACTCCAGGCCCCACTTCAGCAGAATGAAGCCGGCCGCCGCTCCTCCGAGCACCTGGCCCGCGCGGCCGCCGATGATCGTGCCCTCGGGGCCGATCAGCGATCCGAGCGCCGCGCCCGCGACGGAGCCGCCCACCTGCCCGATCACCGGGACCATGAGGGCCATTAATAAACCGGGAATCAATCCGCCGATAAACTGGGAAAACTGCGGAACCGTGTGATCGGTAATGGCCTGGTCGAAGTATCCTTTGTCGAGGGCCATCTGCCACGTCGCGCGCACGCTGTCAGCGCGCTCGATGAGGTCGTTTGCCATGCAACTTTCCGGCAGTATAGCAGCACCGTTTCTGCTATTGCCGACAAAACGCCGGCAGGCCACAAAAAACGATGGCCTGCCCCCCACAGGGAACGCAGACGCTCAGCGAACGAACCACAACAGCAGGAAAAGACCCAGCCAGACAATGTCGATGGTGTGCCAGTAGAGCGCCGCTGCGTCAGCGCGCTCGCATACCCGCGCTCGGTTCAGGTCGCGCAGGGAAGGAAAGACTGCGCGCAGCAGCATGTACCACAAGATGGCGATTCCCGCCGCCAGGTGCAGAGCGTGGGAGCCGGTGAACATGTAGAAGAAAAAGCTGTGCGGATTGGCCGCCACAAACATGCCCTCCGCCACCAGCTCCCGGCATGCCTCCACCTGCATGGCGAGAAACGCGCACGCGAGCGACAGCGTGACGGCCAGCCAGATCCGATAACGCCGGGCATCGCCATTGCGCAGACCGCGCCGGGCCCCTTCCATGGCGGCGCTGCTGAGCAGCAGAATGAACGTGCTGCCGGTGAGAATTGGGGGAATCCGCACCGGGTCCCAGTACTTTGGGTTCCGCGAACGAGAGATATACACCAGCGCCAGCATGATAAACAGAGTGGTGACGGCAACCACCACGGCGCGCATGCCCACGCGATAGATACCCGCGGGCCAGTGATCGTCGCCGTCGCCGCCGCCGCCCCCGCCATCGCCTCCAGGATCGGCGTCGGTGGGACCGCCTCCCCCGTGTCCTGTGCCCGGCTTTTCTTCTGCCGGGGCAATGAGCTCCTCGAGAACCGCAGCAGCCATCGCGAAAACGTCCTTCTATTGTGCACCACCCGAAGCGGGCCGGCCGTGGATGTCCATGAGACGCCAAAAAAGCCGCAAAAGGTTCAACGGCTGCCCGAATGGCCGGGGCTGCATCCTGCCCGTTCGTCCGATGCGCCCGCCCCGGCAATGGCCGCAAACTACATTCATGAATGCTGTAACCGACACTGACCTGAGCGCGTGGTCGCGCGCCGTATCGAAACTGATCGAAGAAGCCGGCCGGAGCGTGGTGGCCGTGCGCTCGGAGGCATACCGCGTCAACAGCGGCGTGGTCATCGGGCCCGATCTGATTGCCGTGAATGACCACGCGCTGCGCCGCGAGGGAGCGCTTACGGTCCACTTGCCCGATGACGAGCAGACCTCTGCTACCATCCTTGGACGCGATCCCTCCGTGGATGTAGCGATCCTCAAAACGGAATCGAACACCCTGACCCCGGTGACGCCCGAGCCCGACGACGAGCTGCGGCCTGGCGCGTTTGCAGTGGTGGTGGGAAGAACGCTCGACGCCGGTCTTTCGGCCAGTACGGGCATCCTCGGCGCGGTGAGCGGACCGAAGCGCACGTGGCGCGCCGGAACGCTGGATCGTTTTCTGCGGCTCGATGCCAACGTGTATCCATCGCAGAATGGCGCCCCTGTCGTATCGGCCACCGGTCGATTCATCGGCATGGCGAATGCTGCCCTCCTGCGTCATTCGGCCGTGGCTGTCCCTCTGGCCACCCTGCTGCGCGTCTCCGGAGAATTGCAGCGCGAGGGGCGAATCCGGAAAGGGTATATCGGCGTTGGCCTGCAGCCTGTGCGCATTCCGGAGCATCTGCGTAAGAAGCAGATGGCCGGCGAGACCGGGCTGATGGTGATCAGCGTGGAGCCTGCGAGCCCCGCGGAGCAGGCCGGCCTGCAACTTGGCGACGTGGTGACGGCCGCGGCGGGCCAGAACGTCGCTGATGTGGACGATCTCCAGGCGGTGCTGTGCGGCGAGGCGGTTGGTAAGCCGGTGCGGCTTGCACTGCTGCGGGCGGGCGAGCCCGCCGAGGTGGAAGTGGTGGTTGGCGAGCGTGCGAACCGAAGGAGATAACCATGGCATTTCCCGTTTCGGGCCGGATTGCGGAACTGCTCCGGCGTTCAACGGTGCACGTTCACAGCGGCGCGGGCAGGGCGGAGCACAGCGGCTCGGGCGTGGTGCTGAACGATGGCCGCGTACTGACGAACGCTCACGTGCTCGGCCGGGGAGAGACCAGTATCGAAGCGTGGGATGGCGGCCGGCGAGCTGCGACCGTCGCAAAGGTGGATCGCCGCCGCGATCTGGCATTGCTGGCCGCTCCCGCACTCGACGCGCCCGCGGCTGAGTTATCGGATTCGCCGGTGGAGACGGGCCAGGCTGTCATCGCAGTGGGCAATCCGTTCGGCTTCATCGGCGCGGTATCGACGGGCATCATCCACGCCGTCGGGCGGCTGCGCGGCCTCGGTGACGCCAGATGGATACAGGCCGACATCCGCCTCGCGCCGGGGAATTCCGGCGGACCTCTGGCCGATGTTCACGGACGCGTGCTCGGCGTGAACACCATGATCGTTGCGGGCGGCCTCGCGCTGGCGATTCCGTCGCGTACGGTGCAAACGTTCCTGAGCGCATCGCCTCCGCGCGAACTGGGCGTCGCGCTGCGCCCCGTGGAGTTCGAGCGGGCTGGACGCCGCCGCGCGGGTCTGCTCATTCTGGAGGTGATGGAGAACAGTGCGGCCGTGCACGCGTCGCTGCTGCCCGGCGATGTGATCGTCGGCCTGAACGGGAGAGACGCCGTGTCACCCGACGATCTGCACGATGCGCTGCAGAGTTCCGAGTTGCTTGAGCTGCGTTTTCTGCGGGGCGGGCACTCCGGTGAGCGACGGGTGACTGTTCAGACCACGCCGGCGGCGCTTACGAGTGCGGCGTGATTCGGGTCAGCATCGTCGCCGAATCGGCCATTGTCGCTCGCGGGCTGGCTTCGCTCGTGGCTGACGATGGCCGGTTCGAAATCGTGGAAGCGCAGGCCGATGTGCTGCTGGCCAGCGGGATTGCCGCTGTCGACGCGCCTCCCGATGCCCCCGTGGTACTGCTGACGGATGAGCCCGTCGAAGCGTGGGATCATGCCGGTCCGGTGCATGCGTGGCTGCCGTTTCACTCGGCCCCGGAGGATATCGTCGCGGCGCTGGTTGCGGCATCGCGCGGGCTGTCCGTGCTCACCGATGCGCAGGCTGCCATTCTGTTCGACAAGCGCGCGGCGCGGCAGAGGACCGCGGCGCTGCTCGATCCGCTGACGTCTCGCGAGCTACAGGTGCTGCGGCTGATGGCGGAAGGGCTCGCCAACAAGGAGATTGGCGCGCAACTGGGCATCAGCGATCACACGGCGAAGTTCCACGTGACGTCCATTCTGAGCAAGCTTCACGCGGCGACGCGCGCGGAGGCGGTGGCGCTGGGCATTCGCCAGGGACTCGTGCCGATATAGTCGGAGAGCACGCCTCCCCGTGGGGCAGACGATCGGGTTTTGTCGTCTGCCATGCCCGGGCACTCGAACAGGCAGACGACATAAACCGATCGTCTGCCCCACACGAACCGCTATACTGGCGGCGTGAGGTTATGGGCCAGCCTGGTTGTTTCGATTGTGCTGGCGGTGGCGGCTGAAAAGCGGTCGCAACTCGCCATCCACCGTCCGTTTCTCCACCAGTACGAGGACGGTCCGCTACTGCGCGGGGATGAAGCCGACTTCGGCGCCGGCGAGACGGCGTTCTTCAGTCTCGACGTCTCCGGCTACAAGAAGACCGACGCGGACCACATCAGGCTCGCCTGGGAAATCAAATGCACCGATCCTTCCGGAATCCTGGTGGTCGCGCCGGCGTCGGGCAAGGTGGACACCGATGTGTCGCCGGAAGACCGCCACTGGATGCCCAGAATCCGGCAGACCATCGAGCTGCCGCCACTCGCGCCGCCGGGTGTTTATCACGTGATGGCCAAAGTGCATGACGAGGTAAGCGGACAATCGGTGGACGCCGACGTTCCGTTCCACGTGCACGGCCGGAGCGTGGAGACGAGCGATACGCTGACTGTCCGCAACTTCCATTTCTATCGGAGCGAGAACGATACCGAGCCGCTCGCGACAGCCGCCTACAAGCCCGGCGATTCCGTGTGGGCTAGGTTCGATATCACGGGCTACAAGCTGGGGCCGGAGAATTCCTTCGATGTCTCCTACGGATTGAGCGAGATTCGTCCCGACGGGAAGCCCGGCTTCAGCCAGCCGGACGCCGCGAACCTGAAGGACCACTCGTTCTACCCGCAGCGTTATGCGCCGGCCGGGCTAAGTCTGACGCTGCCGGCCAACGTGGTGAAAGGCCCGCACACGATCATCCTGACGGTGACGGATAAGATCGGCAATCAGAAGTACGAGATTCCCGAGAAGTTCGACGTGGAATAGTAGAGCAGGCTTTCAGCCTGCGGCGGCTCTTCAAACCGCCTCGTCGATTGCAAATCGGCGCAGGATACAATCGTGCCCCACGCGATCCAGGCAAGAGGTCGCTGCACAATCACTGCAACTTTTGAGGTCGTGCCTCGTCCTTTGCGCCGCAGGTAATCGTCACCTCGGTCGGTATCCAGATAGTCCATTCCCATTTTCCAGCCAGCGAGAAGAGCCACGGAAAACGCCGGAGGACAATCCGATAAGACGTCTTTTCAGCAGCACTGTATTCGTATACCGCATGCTGCTTCGTCTCAATAATCTTCCGCACCGGGACCCTGAATACATTGTATTGTTGCTCTGGAACGTTCTCCAGCGTTAAAATCTCTTCGCTTGCAACGTCCCAGGCGTCCATCCGCCACGGCTGGTGACCTTGGTTAACCAAGCGTTGCAGCGCCTTATACTGTTTTCTATCGACGACCAACTTTCGGGTCTGCGCGGTGCAATTGGATGGACCCGCCAGGGAGAAGGTGGCGCCAACAGATGTCGACGCGATGACACAGTACTTAATCAGTTCCCACGAGCAGCGAATCGCCATGACCTCTCCAATGCTCCTTCTGCAGCCCATAAGAAATCGCGGCCGCCACGCTACAGATCCCGGTACCTCACCAGCTCGACGCCGCTCTCGGTCAGCGCGGCCCGGACCTCCGGCGAGGTGAGCGCGCGCAGTTCCGCCTCCCGGCTCTCTTTCAGACGAGTGTGGGCCGAGCGCAGTTCGTCCGTACAGACGCCCGGGTGGGTCATCAGCTCCGTCGTTCCATCCGGAAGATTGCGGATCAGCGTGGCCAGTTCGGCCGTGTCGTAAAGGCCGGTGATGCGGAACCCTGCGAAGTGATCGGTGGTTCTGCAGCCATGTTTGCGCAGCACTCGATGAAACCTGCGCCGCAGCACTCCGGCCATGCGGCTCACCACGCGGCGCGTGAGCGGGATGCCCGATGCCTCGAGTGGAAAATCGAAAGGCCGGCGCACCCACAGTATCCCGAACTCCTCGGAGATGCGTACCACGCCGTCGAGCACCGCCGGCAGCAGGTGCGTATGCTTGTGCGTATCGATGTGGGTGGGGCGCACGCCCGCTCCCAGAATCCGTTCCACCTGCTCGCGCATCTCGCGATATACATCGATGCGCCGGCGCGCCATGGCGATCAGCAGGTCCGATACGGTGGCCGGGTATCTGGGCGCGCCCACCAGCGTCAGATGGCAGCCGACGTCCAGATCGGGCGCCTCGCGAGCGCGCTCCACGGCATCTTCAAAAGCGGCGCCGTGAGCCATCAGGGTGGTTGCCGTGAGGATGCCGTCGCGATGCGCGCGCACGATGCCGGCATTCACCCCGCGCGTGTAGCCGAAATCATCGGCGTTAACGATCAGGCGCTTCAAAATATCGAAAGCTTGATCCGCAGGAACTTCTTCGGGTTCGAGCGGAAATCCTTCATGAGACCGTGCATCTCGGCCGCCGTGCCGTTGAGGTTGTCGTAGAGCTGCTGGTTCACCAGCAACTGGCCGATGGTGCCCTGGCCGGCGTTGACCTTGTCCATCAGAACGTCGATGCGGTTGATTGTGCCGGAGAGCTGGTTGGCCAGCTCGTCGCTCTTCAGCAGCTTGCCGGCGGTGCCCTTGCCCGCGTTGAGGTCGGCCACAATCTGGTCGAGATCCGTGACAGTTTTCTGCAACTGGTTGTACAACGTTGGATCCTTGAGCAGCTTGCCCGCGGTTCCCTGGCCCTGCTGCAGCCCGTCGAGAAGAGCGTCCATGCGCCCGATTGAGCCGCGCAGATCGTTGTACAGCGCCGGATCGTAGATCAGCTTGCCAACGGTTCCCTGGCTGTTGTTCAGCGCTTTGCCGATCTGGTCCGCTTCGTTGATGATGGCGAGCAGGCGGTTGTACATCTCGTCGCTGACCAGCAGCTTGCCGATGCTGCCCTGGCCGTTTTCGATCAGGCCGACGATTTTATCGGCGCGGTCCACGATCCCCTGCAGCGAGGTCAGCACCGCATAGCCCTGCTTCACCACGTCCTCGAAACCGGCTGTGTTCAGCGTGGGCAGCGTGCCGCCGTCCTTCACCGGCGTCGGACTTTTGCCCTTCGTAATATTCACGAACTTGGTGCCAAGCAGATTGGGCGCGGTAAGTTCCGTCAGCGAATCGGAAGGGATCTGCGGCATGTACTTATCCTGGATCTGCATGGTAATCTTCACGATCTTCTGCGGATCCTTGAGGCCGGACAACGCTACCTCCGACACCTTCCCCACGGTGAAGCCGTTCAACGTCACCGGCGCGCCTTCGGAGAGCGCCGTGGCGTCGTTCATGTACGTGTATATGGTGGAGTGCCCCGCAAAAATCGAGCGGTCTCCGGTGACCAGCACGATTACGACTACCAGGATGATGAGCGACGCAAGCGCCATCAGCCCGACTTTCAGCCGCGCCCAGCTTAATTTGTTTTGAACCGGCATAACGGATCAGTGCCGCACGAAGCGCGCAACGTAACGGTCCTGGCACTCCTCCAGTTCCTTCTGGCTGCCCTCGAAGACCAGGCGGCCCTCGTTAAGCACCATGAATGTAGTTTTCCGCTCGTTTCCTGAGACTGTTCCCTGAGCCCCGTTCTGCGACGTACGGACCAGCCGACTGCTCTCGCGATTGTAACGGAAATTCGCCATGATTTCCCCGTCCTGAAATCTCTGCGTCACAATCACCGTGGCGGTGTTGCTCAGGTCGCGCTCTTTGGCGATGAGCGCCATGATGGTGGTTGCGGTGATCGGATCGAGTCCCGCGGTGGGTGAATCGTAGAGCACCAGGGGCGGTTCGGTCACTACAGCGCGCGCGATTCCGACGCGCCTTCTCATTCCGCCGGACAACTCGGCAGGGAGTTTGTCGAGGGTGTGTTCAAGCTCGACGAAGCGCAGCGCTTCCTGCACCCTGCGGCGAATCTCAGGCTCCGGCGGCCGCTCTCTCACTTGCTGGTTTTCGAGCGGATAGGCGACGTTCTCCGCCACGGTGAGCGAATCAAACAGACCGCCCTCCTGAAAAAGCACGCCGACTCTGCTGCGCAGTGGGAACAGAGCGCGCTCGGAGAGGCCGGTGATCTCCTGACCGAGCAGCCAGACGTTGCCCGAGTCGGGCTTCAGGAGTCCGATAGCCGTCTTCATCAGCGCCGTCTTGCCGCTGCCGGCGGCGCCCAGCACCACAACGGTTTCCCCCGGCCCCATCTCAAAAGAGACGTCGACCAGCGCGGGAGCATCGAAGCGCAAAGAGACGTCATCGAACCGCAGCACGCCGACGGGCCGGCCATTTCCATTGGCGCTCATTGGCTGCTGAAGCTCACAAAGATTCGCGTGATGATGGAGGTGACGACGAAAATCCAGACGCAGGCGACCACCACCGCCTGTGTGGTGGCGCGGCCCACGCCCTGCGTTCCTCCGGTGGTCCGCAGTCCATAGAAACAGCCCACCAGTGAGACGATGAACGCGAAGACGAAAGGCTTCAGAATTCCCTGCACCAGATCGTTGTATTCGAGACTCTGATAAGCCGGCGTCCAGTATTGCGCCGGAGTCAGACGCAGGCTGAAGTACGAAATGAGGAAGCCGCCGACCATGCCCACTATGTCGGCGATGATGGTCAGCATCGGCAGCATGACGCAGGTGGCGATCATGCGGGGCGTCACCAGCTTCTGAATGGGATCGGTGCCGAGCGCGCGCATGGCGTCAATCTGCTCGGTCACCGTCATGGACCCGAGTTCGCTGGCGATGCCGGACGCGTTCCTTCCGGCTACCAGCACGGACGTGAGCACCGGGCCGAGCTCGCGCACCAGCGTGAAGGCCACGATCGGTCCCACCTGGTCGACCGCGCCGTAAGCGGCCAGCGCGCGCGACATTTGCATGGTGATGACCAGCCCGGTAAAAAAACCGATGAGGATGATGATGGGCAGGCTTCCGACGCCGATGATGTCCATCTGCAGCAGGATGTCGTCGGCGTAGTGCGGTTCGCGGAAAACGTTTTTGATCGCTCGGCCGCTCAATATGATGAAATCCTGAACTGCCGCAACAGGACCCTTCAGAAAATCGAGCAAACGGCCTCCGCCATGAATTCCGATGCTACCATACGAGGGGTTTAACTCAAATCAATGAAGGGGCTTACGGACATTCCGGGCGTTCGCGTCGGGCACGCGTCCGATTTCGAAGGGCTAACCGGTCTGACGGCCATTCTGTTCGACAGCGGCGCGGTGGGCGGAGTGGACATTCGCGGTTCGGCCACCGGAACAGAGGAGATCGAGCTTCTCAACCCGCTGCATGTCACCGAGCGTGTGAACGCGGTTGTGCTGGCCGGCGGCAGCGCCTTCGGCCTGGAAGCGGCGTCGGGCGTCCGCCGATGGCTGGAGCACCAGGGCATCGGGTACGAAACCAGCGCGGCGAAAATTCCGCTTGTGCCCGCGGCCATTCTCTACGACCTGGGAATCGGTAAATCGAGCGCCCGTCCGACTCGCGAAATGGGCGAGGCTGCCGCGTCTGCGGCGTCCGCAAAGGCCGTCGATGAAGGGGCGGTCGGCGCGGGCACGGGCGCTACCATCGGGAAACTGGCCGGCATGGACCGCGCCATGAAATCGGGCGTGGGCACGGCCACGGTGGAACTGCCCGGCGGCATTCTGGTTTCCGCGCTCGCGGCGGTGAACGCCGTGGGCGATGTCGTCGATCCGGCGAATGGCGCGATCGTTGCAGGCGCGCGCGTTTCCCGCGGCTCCATGGAATTCGCGAACAGCACGAAGCTGCTGGAACAGGGCGCCGCAAACAACCCCCTGCGGCACGAGAACACGACGCTGGTGGTGGTGGCCACCAATGCGCGGCTGAACAAAGTGGGCGCGACGAAGCTCGCGCAATTAGCGAGCCTGGGGGTGGCGCGAACCATCGCGCCGGTATGGACCACGTTCGACGGCGACATCACGTTCGCGTTTTCCTGCGGGGCGCTGGAGTGCGGCGTGAACGCGCTCGGAAGCGCGGCCGCTGACGCCGTGTCGCAATCGATTTTGCGAGCAGTGCGCATGGCTCCCGCCATGGGCGGCGTTCCGGGATTGCGCCACCGGCCAGCGTAGTGTCCACGAATTAGCTGGACAACCGTTGCCCGATTGCGAGGCTTCTCGGTTGAGACTACTTCAGATAGCGGTTGAAGAACGCCAGAGCTTCGATCGCCAGCGTTCGCCGCGCCTCCCGGCTCTGGAATGTGTGGCCCTCGTCTACCCTGATCAGGGTTGCCGGCACGCCCGCTGCCTGCAGCTTGTCATAGAGTTCCTGCGCCTGTGAAATCGGGACGCTCTCATCATGCGTCCCGTGCACGATCAGGAACGGCGCGTCGCTTTTCTCGGCATGGAACGCCGGCGACGCATCGCGCCAGACCTGCGGGTTTTTCGTGAAGCTCGCGCCGAAGAAGTTCGTAAGAAACGCGATGCCTTCGGGATCGCGGACGGTCGTGAAGTCGGCGGGACCGCTGACGTCCACCACCGCCTGCACCCGGCTCGAGAATTTGGCGAGCGCGGCGTCGGAATTGTCCCGCGAATCCTCCATCCCCAGAAGTGCGGCCAACTGGCCGCCGGCGGAGTGCCCGAACGCGCCGATTCGTTCCGGATTCACGCCGAACTGGGAGGCGTGCGCACGGATCCAGCGCACCGCACGCTGCACGTCTTCGAGCTGCGCCGGCCATCGGTTCTCCGGCCCCTGAGACAGCCGGTAATCCACCGAAAACGCCACCAGACCCGACCGCGCAAAAAACTGCCCTATGTTGCGCATGGTGCTTTTGTCCAGATCGGTCCACCCGCCGCCATGGATGAGCACCACCGCTGGCCGAACTGCGGGTCCGGTAGCTGCCGGCTCGTACACATCCAGATGCAACGCCACACCGTTCACGGAAGCGTACTGGACGTCTGATGCGACATTCACGGACGGGTTGACCGGTTCCTGCGCAGACGCTAATGCTACGGCCGCGACTACGGCCAGCGGTGTGGAAAGTCGAGTGCTCATTCGTCAATTGTTCCCGGTGATCAGTAGTAGAGCCAGGCGGGGTGCCTTTCCCGGGGCGCCCGATCTTGCGGGCGACTCCGTAGATGTTCGTGCCCCGGAGCTCGGTAGAGTAACCGTGGGCGGCGAGCAGATTCCGAATATCCGTCAGATGCTGCGGTTCCTCGCCTTCCTCGGCGCTCAGAGGCCCGGTTTCGAGCAACGCCGTTTCGAAGCCGGCAGCCTCAAACAGCATGCGGATCTCCGCCGGCGAGTACTCGCGGCTGTGACGCCGCTCCTCCGGTTTTCCGCGGAGATACGCCGCAAAGTAGCCGGGATTCGCGCCGTCGAGAATGCGCCGAACCGCATCCAGAGATGCGATGTTGGGGGTGGTCAGCACCAGATGGCCGCCGTCGCGCAGCACGCGATTGCATTCACAGATTGCGTGCATCGGGTCTTCGCGCAGATGTTCCAGCAGCTCGCAACACAGGACCGTTGCGAGGCTGCCGTCGCGGTAAGGAAATTTGTCGCGTTCGGCGTCGAAAAGGTCCATTTTGAAATTGAACCTGCGGCCGTCAGCCGAAACAAGTTTCTTCTTTTCTGTTTTTCCACGGCGGCCGAGGTAACTGCCGTGAACGTGCCCGTATCCCAGCAGAAAATGGAGCGCCGGAGTGATCTGGGAATACGCGCCCATTTCGAGCACGTGATCTTCCGGTCCGCCGGGCGGGGTGATGCTCAGGGTGCGGGCCAGCCTCACCAGGTGGTGAAACGCATATCCGTACGAGGGGTGGTCCGGAGGCACCCAGGATAGAATCTCCGCGCTGAACTGCTCTGTATCGCTCGCCTCCAGTGGGACCATAATTCAATATGACTGAATGCGGACGGCAGCGGTTTCGCCGGTCGCGTTGTTGTATGCTGATTTCGGCTGGCCGCGCGAGACCGGCGGCAGCCGCACAGGAGGACGGAATTGTATCTCACCAGAACGTGCCCGGCAATGTTGGCCGCGGCCCTTGTGTTGCTGCTCCCCCCATTGGAGGCAAAAACGAAAGTGACGGAAAAGCCGTTCGGAAAAATGAGCGACGGCACGCCGGTGCATGCCTGGACGCTGAGCGACGGAAAAGTTGAAGCCGAGGTCATCAGCTACGGCGGGACTTTGATCTCCCTGAAGACGCCCGACAAATCCGGTAACGTCGCTGACATCGTTCTCGGGTATGACACGCTCGACGGCTATGTCAACGGCAAGGCATTCTTCGGCGCGCTGGTTGGCCGGTACGGGAATCGCATCGCCAATGGCCGGTTCGTGCTCGACGGCAAGACGTATCACTTGCCGCAGAACGACCACGGGCAGACGCTCCACGGCGGCATTCGCGGCTTCGACAAACGCATCTGGACCGGAAAGGAAATACCCGGCGGCGTCGAGTTGACTTACCTCAGTAAGGATGGCGAGGAGGGCTTCCCGGGCAACCTGACCGCAACCGTGAAATACACGCTGGAAGCCGGCGCGCTGAAGATCGATTATTCCGCCGTTACCGACAAAGACACGGTGCTGAATCTGACCAATCACTCGTATTTCAATCTTGCCGGGCAGGGGGAGGGCGACATCCTTGGCGAGGTGCTCACATTGAACGCGGACCGCATCACACCGGTGAACAAGTTTCTGATTCCAACCGGCGAGCTGCAGCCGGTGCAGGGCACGCCGTTCGATTTCCGAAGACCTGTGCCGATTGGTGAGCGGATCGGCGCCGACGACCCTCAACTGAAACTGGGCGGCGGTTACGATCATAACTTCGTGCTGAACCACAAGGCGGGCGCCATGGATGTGGCCGCCACGGTGCGCGATCCGAAGACCGGCCGGGTGATGAAGGTGCGCACGGATCAGCCGGGCGTGCAGTTCTACTCGGGCAACATGATGACCGATGGCGAGAAAGGGAAAGGCGGCAAGGTGTACAACCGCCGGTACGGTTTCTGTCTGGAGACCCAGCATTTTCCCGATTCGCCGAACCACCCGAATTTTCCCTCCACCGAGCTGAAGCCGGGGCAGCGCTATCATACGATGACGGTGTTCGAGTTCTCGGCCGAATAGCGCCGACCTCCGATCCGGTCGCTCGGGCAACTTGTCCGGCGTGAAAGGCATCCAACGGGCGTGGACCTGCACTTCATCGACTGGGAAATCGATGGCGTTACGGTGCTGACCCTCAGCGGCCGTCTGGTGCTGGGCGAACCGACGAAGCAGTTCCGCGCCACCATTCGCGAGCTGATCGCGCAGGGGAAGGTTAACATTCTTCTGAACCTGCGCGACGTCCAGTACATCGACAGCAGCGGTCTTGGCGACCTGACCATGGCCTACACATCCTGCAAAAGGGCAGGCGGCGCGCTGAAGCTGACGAACCTCGCGTCGCGCGCGCAGAATCTTCTTCAGCTCACCAGGTTGTACATGGTGTTTGACATCTTTACTGACGAGCAGGAGGCGATCCGCAGTTTCGCCCCGCCGCCTGATCCGGTAAAGGCAGCCTGAACCTTTACGCCTGAGGGCCAACTGAAGTTCACCGTGATACAAAGCAAAGCAGACTGCCTGACGTGTGTTTGTGGCGCACGCTTCAGCGTGCTGGTGCGAGCTTCAGCTCGCGCTGCTCGGACCGTGGGCTGAAGCCCACAGCAGCACGCTGAAGCGTGCGCCACGTACAATCCTGCCCCACGCCGTTATTAGCCGCGGGTTACGCCGGCAATCCGTTGGGAACCAGGGGCAGTGATCGCAGCCGAAGCCCCGTCGCATTGTGGATGGCGTTGGCGATGGCGGGCGCAAGGGCGATGATCGGACACTCGCCGGCGCCCGAGGACTTCAGGTCGCGACGGTTGAGCAGAACGGTTTCGAGCGCCGGCAGGTCGCGCAATCGCGGTACCCGGTACTCGGAGAACCGCGCGTTCTGAACGCGACCGGCGTCGAACCGAACACCCTCGAACAGCGCGCCGCCGAGGCCCATAACGATAGCGCCCTCCACCTGATTGCCGAGCCCGTCGGGGTTCACAATGGCGCCGCACTCGAAAGCAGTGACGGCGCGCTCCACCGTTACCTGCCGCTTGTCCACGGCGATCTCTACGCACGTTGCGACATAGCCGCCCTTCACCGTCGCGCACGCCAGCCCGATGCCGTCCCCGCGCGGCGGCTTCGTCCAGTGGAACTTCTGCGCGGCGGCCTGCAACACCGCGCGCAGGCGGTCGTCCTTCAAATTGGCCAGACGGAACGCGAGCGGGTCCATGTCGAGCGCGTGCGCGAGTTCGTCCATGGCCGATTCGCGCGCGAACGCGTTCGCCGTCGCCGCCAGCGCGCGATACGATCCCTGACGCAGCGGCGAATCCGCCTCGCGAAAGACGATCTCCTGGTTGGCCACTTCGTACGGCGTCTCGATGCCGCTGGGGCCGGAGTTGTAATTGGTGCAGCGCCACGCCGTGAGCTTGCCGGAGGTGTCCGACATAGCGGTGATCTCGATGACGCCGGCAGGCCGGAAATAGGCCCACGTGAACTCCTCTTCGCGGGTCCATACCAGCTTGACGGGCGCCTTCGCGGCGCGCGCGAGCCTTGCCGCCTCGATGGCGCATTCGCCGGTGTGCTTGCCGCCGTACGCGGCCCCGGTGTCGGGCACAATCACCCGCACCTTCGCCGGGTCCAGCTCGAATGCGCGCGCCAGCTCTTCCTGCACGCCGAATGGGCGCTGCGTGCCGGTTACCACGGTCAGGGCGTCGTTATCCCAGGTTGCCACGGCCGCGCGCGGCTCGAGCGGCGCGTGCGCGATGTAGGCGACGCTGTAGGTCTGCTGGACGCACATCCCGTCTCCAACGCCCGCCGGAATTGTCCCCGCCGCGCGAATCACCTGCCGCGCCGCGGCGCTCTGCTTCAGGTGGTCGTAGAGGTTTGCTGAGTTTATCTGGGAAGGGCTCTCGCTCCACTGCGGCTTCAGAGCGGCAATCGCGCGGGCGGCGGCGTACGTGTCGGGCGCCACGACGCCGGCGAAATCGCCATCGCGCACCAGCTTCGCCTGCGCGTCGGGCGGAATGGCCGAGGCATCGAGGCTCTGCAGCTTCGCTCCGATGGAAGGCTGCCGGAGAACCCGACCGTGGAGCATGCCGCTCGGGGCCATGTCGGATGTGTACTTGTGACGTCCGGTGACGAACTCCCGTCCGTCCACCTTCGGAAGCTGCGAGCCCGCAACGCGCCACTCGGTGGCGGGCGCAAGCGGCGTGGAACTGTCGATCTGATGAACCAGTTGCGCGCCGCGCGTGAGGTCGCCAAAACGGACCGACTTGCCGGACGCGCTGACGACGCAGCCACCCAGCACAAGCAGATCGGCCGGTGGCAAGCCCCATTTGTCCGCGGCCAGCGCGATCAGCTGCGTGCGTGCGACCGCTGCGGCGCGGCGCAACTGCGGAAACATGGTGGGCGTGGTGAGGCTGCCGAACGTGCCCATATCGAAAGGCGTCCGCTCAGTGTCCCCCATGACCAGGCGCACCGACGAGACTGGCAGCGAGAGCTCTTCGGCCACGCCCTGGGTGAGAGACGTGCGCGCGTTCTGGCCCACCTCCACCTTTCCGGTAAACACCGTGACCAGGCCATCCTCGCCGATCTGCAGCCAGGCGTTCACCTGCTGCGGCGCGTTCTCGCGCCCGCGCATTCGGCCCGATTCGCCGCGCTGCGCCTTCAGGTCCCCGGCCGGGGCCAGAACTACGATGATCAACCCGAGCAGCTCGCGACGGTTGATGGGGAATGCCGGGGCTTCGCGTTCGCGCAGTTCGTAGCGTTCGGGTTCCATCATGGCTTTGGCCTCGCCGCGGCCCTGAGCGCGTCGACGATTCTGGCGTATGCGCCGCAGCGGCAAATGTGCCCGCCTACCGCGCTACGGATCTCCTCGTCGCCGGCGTGGGGATTCTGACGGAGCAGCGCTACGCCCGCCAGGATCATGCCGGGCGTGCAGTATCCGCACTGAAATGCTTCGGTGGTCAGGAAGGCCTCCTGCACCGGATGAAGATGGCCTTCCCTCTCGAGACCCTCGATGGTGGTGATCTGCCGATCCGCGGCTGCGCGCACCGGAGTGATGCAGGAGCGCACCGGACGGCCGTCCAGCAGCACGGTACAGGCGCCGCACTGCCCCTCGCCGCAGCCGTATTTGGCGCCGGTGAGCCCCAGGTGATCGCGAAGCACGTACAGAAGCGGCGTGTCGGGCGGGACATCGACGGTCTCTGCTCCGCCGTTCACATGCAACAGCATATCCTCAAGTGTAGGACTCCGGCCGGGGATGCGGGCATTACCTTCGTACGGTCCAGTGGATCCGAATCGCGTCGTGCTTCCCGTAACTGCGGAGCGTGAGCCGCCGGAAGCCGTTC
The DNA here is from genome assembly GCA_963780655.1 of uncultured Acidobacteriota bacterium. Taxonomy (GTDB): domain Bacteria; phylum Acidobacteriota; class Terriglobia; order Bryobacterales; family Bryobacteraceae; genus CAWACP01. The sequence goes on from CAWACP010000006.1 coordinate 1,084,929, forward strand.
GTCGGGCGAGGCTCCTCCACCAGCGCGATATTCTGCACGTCAACGGTCACGTCCACCGGAACGCCCGGCAACTCGCCAACGAGCGAGCCGGTGGAGGCCGATGCACCATCGATGGTCAGTGTGGCATTCTTGCCGAGTTTGCCGGTCCACGTCAGCCAGCCCGATTGCGGACCGCTGTAAACAGGCCGCGGCGGAGGCGTATTGCGGGCCGGCATGGGCTGCACGGGCGCAGGCGGAGCGGGTGAAGGCTCCGGCTCGGTGCTGGGCGGCGGCGCGGATTGCTCGGGCGGCGGTGCCGCGGGCGCGGCCTGCGCCGGAGGCTCCGCTGGTTGCATCGAAGGCGCGCTCTGCGGCGCGGGCGCCGGCTCGGCGTTTCGGGTGCGTTGAGGCACAGTGTGCGCCTGCGCCGGGGTCGCGTTTTGTGGAACCGGTGCCGCCTCGGTTTGCGCCGGCTCCGGTGCAGGAGGGCTGATCTGGGGATTGGTTGCGGCGCTATCCTGCGCCGCATCGGCGAGTGGCGCGGCCGGCGGCTGCTGAGCGGCTGCGGATGGCTGAACGGGAGCCGGCTGCTGGACTTCGGCGGATTGTGCCGGCGCTCCGGCCGGGGCAGTTCGATTCCGGTACCACCACAATGCACCGCCGCCCACGCCGAGCATAAGAAGGAACGCAATCAGCCCAATGAGCAGGAGCCTTCCCGGGGCCGCCCGCGCCGTCGCTGCCGGTGGCGGAGCCGCGGCAGCTATCGGAACGGCAGCGCTCTCGGTTCGGGCGCCGCAGTTGGAGCAGAACACCACGCCGGGTGGAAGGGGCTCGCCGCACTTCGAGCACACCGGACCAGTGGAAGCAGGCGCAACCTCTTCGAGGCTGGCCGCCCATGCCGGCGAATAAGCCGGCGCCGATGTCGGCCCGGACGGTGAAGCCGCTGCGGGTGCGATGATGTCCGCGGTCGCGGCCTCGGACCGAGCAACCGGCGCCGTGGCGTGAGCGCCGCACTCGCCGCAGAACGCCGCGTCCTTGTCCATTGCCGCGCCGCATTTCGGGCACACCGAAGCAGCCGCGGCGCTGGCGGCCGCGCCCATGTTGGTGGCACGGAATGGCGTATCCAACAGTGGAGCGCTCGCCGGAACCGGCGCCGTGGCGCGAGCGCCGCACTCGCCGCAGAACGCCGCGTCCTTGTCCATTGCCGCGCCGCATTTCGGGCACACCGAAGCAGCCGCAGCGCTGGCCGGCCTGCCCATGCTGGTGGCGCCGAATGGCGTATCCATCAGTGGAGCGCTCGCCGCAACCGGCGCCTTGCTCAGGTCATAGCCGCAGTCCCCGCAGAATCGTGCATCGGGGGCGTTGGCCATTCCGCAGCTCGGGCATGAAGGCATAGCAGGAGTCCCGGAACGTTTGACATCATACCGCGTCGAGCAGGGAGAGGCGAGAACCCCGCCGTAAAATGCGAACGGAGCGCCATCGAAAGCGCCCCGTTGTCGCGTCGTTCGGATTTGACCCTGGAGTTTTGACTTCCTGGTCCCCTTCTCATCGGGGCAGGGCCGTCCAGCATCATAACACACGGCTCGGCGTAAGGTACCCTGTGATACCGTGAATGCAGGTTTCATGGCCACAAATCTGGATTCGCTCAAAGACGAAATCGAAAAACACCTCCTCCAGAACGGCTTCAACGTCTTCTATGGGCAATCGCGCCTGCTGGATTCGCTTCCCATCATCTATTGGGAAAGCGACCGCTATCCCGATTACCGCAGCTTTCTGAACGTGGCGAAATCAGCCGGCGCGAAGCTGGTGGTGTTCCATCACCGCGAGTTCACGCCCGATCACCTGGACGATGCCGTGGAGCAACTCGAATCGGCCGGCCTGCCCCACGACGAATACCGCAGCCTCGAGCGCCGGATCAAGGAACTGCGGGTGTACGAAGGCTTCACCTGCGCCGTGGAGCTCTCGTTCGATCATGAAGGCCGCATCTACGTCTTCGATCTCCGCACGGAATGGTACGACGAGCTGTCAGACATCCTCGAGGAGATCGACATGATGGGGGCCGATGTGGACGAGGACTCCGGTGACGGGCCCATCGGCGGCTACTTCTCGCAGAACTGAGCGCGTTGAAGAATGCCGCTCGCCGCGCGCTGGATACTTCCCGCAGAAAACGCCGAAAAAGCAACGGCGCTGGCCCTGGCCCTCAGCGTGAGCCCGGTCACCGCGCGAGTGCTGGTGGCGCGCGGCTTCGAGAACGGCCCCGATGCCCGCCGATTCCTCGCGCCGTCGCTGGCCGATCTGCACGATCCTTATCTGCTCTCCGGGATGCGCGAGGCCGTGGCCCGGCTGCACTCGGCGATCGCGTCCCGCGAATCGATTCTCGTCTACGGCGATTACGACGTTGACGGCGCCACCTCTGTCGTTCTGCTTCTGAAGACCATCGAGATGGCCGGCGGCCGCGCCGAATTCCACGTGCCGCATCGGCTCACGGAAGGCTACGGCATGCACTCGGAGGCGATCGACGCGGCGGCCGATCGCGGCGTGTCCCTCATCGTGAGCGTCGATACGGGCATACGGGCCACCGACGTGGTCCGCCATGCGCGCGGGCGCGGCATAGACGTGATCATCACCGATCATCACCTGCCCGAAGCGGAACTTCCGCCCGCGCTGGCCGTCATCAATCCGAACCAGCCCGACTGCGCTTATCCGGACAAGAACCTCTGCGGCGCAGGCGTGGCGTTCAAGCTGGCGCAGGCGCTGCTGGCGCGGCTCGGCTGGCCCGAGAGCCGCTACACGCGCGTGCTCGAGTCGTTACTGAAGCTGGTCTCCATCGCCACGGTAGCCGATGTCGTGCCCCTGACGGGCGAGAACCGCATCATCGTCAAGCACGGACTGGCGGGCCTCGGCACGGTGCACAACCATGGGTTGAGAGCGCTGCTGGACGTGTCCGGCTTCGGCGAGGGCGCCATCCCTACCGCCGGCCAGATTGCTTTTCGCGTGGCGCCCCGGATCAATGCGGCCGGAAGAATGGCCAGCGCCGACGATGTCATCGAGATGTTTCTCACCGCTGATGCGGCGCGTGCGCGGACCATCGCCGCCCAGCTCCAGGAGCTGAATCAGGAACGGCAACTGACCGAGGCGGCGATCGTCCGGACCATCCTCGAGGAGTGTGAGCGCGTGCCCGTGGACGACACCCAGGCTGCGCTGGTGTTCTGCGGCCGGGAGTGGCATCGGGGCGTGGTGGGAATCGTGGCCAGCAGGCTGGTGGAACGCTTCTGCCGTCCGGCCATCGTGTTGAGTGAGGATGCGGCCACTGGCCTGGCGGAAGGGTCGGCGCGCAGCATCCCGGGGTTTCATCTTCTCAACGCGCTCGAATCGATGGCCGATTTGTTCACTCGTTTTGGCGGGCACAAACAGGCGGCTGGCCTGGGCCTGCCGGCCGCGCGGGTTGCCGAGTTCCGATCGCGGCTGAACACATACGCGGCGGCGCGGCTGACCTCCGAGGATTTTCGCCCGCAGCTCGAAATCGACGCGCTGGTGGGGTTCGATGAGATTCGTGACGGCGCCGTGGCGGAACTGCTTGCGCTGGGCCCATTCGGCTTCGGGAATCCGTCGCCGGTGTTCGGAGTGCTGGGCGCCGAGTCGGCATCGCCAGCGCAGGTGTTCAGCGAGAATCATGTTCGCGCGTGGCTGCGCCACAATGGCCGTTCGCTTTCGTGCACGGGCTGGCGGTTTGCCGAACGCGCCGGGGAGTTCGCCGCCGGAACGCGGCTCGATGCCGCCGTGTGCATCGAGGACGACGACTATGCCCGGCGGCAGGGATTGCCCGGCTGGAAGTTGTCCCTGCGCGATGTGCGGCCGGCGGCGCTGGCCGTGGCTGCTCCGATATAATGGCCCCACTCACATGAAAGGCAACCCCAAAGTAATCGCTCATCTTCAGGAAGCGCTCCACGAGGAGCTGGTGGCCATTAATCAGTATTTCCTGCACGCCGAAATGTGCGAGAACTGGAAGTACGAAAAGCTCTCTCGGTATATCAAGAAACAGTCGATCGACGAGATGAAGCACGCCGAGGCGCTGATCGAGCGCATTCTGTTCCTGGACGGCACGCCCAGTTTGACCGATCCCATGCAGATCAATGTCGGCCCGAATGTTCGGGCGCAGATCGAGAGCGACCTGAAACTGGAAGTGGAAGCGGTGGCGATGTATAACCGGTCCGTGGAGGTTGCCCGCGTGGAGGGCGACAATGCTTCGCGCGAGTTATTCGAAAAGCTGCTGAAGGATGAGGAAGAGCACGTCGACTGGCTGGAAGCGCAGGTTCACCAGATGAACGAAATCGGCTACGAGCGCTATCTCAGCCAACAGATCCGCGAAGCGGAGTAAGTGGCATTGTGGGACCGCTCCCTTACGGTCACGGCTCTCTAACCAGGGCTCCGTGGGGCAGACGATCGGTTTATGTCGTCTGCCTGTTCGAGTGCCCGGGCATGGCAGACGACAAAACCCGATCGTCTGCCCCACGGGGAGGCGAAGCTACATTTTCAAGGGAGACTAATAATAGCCTCCTCTACAGCACCGCGCCTTCGTCGCCCAGCATCGCCCGGCGCACCAACCGGATCGGCGGGAAGCCCTGCTGCAGGAACTCGTCGTGGAATTGCTGCAGCGTGAATGCGCTGCCCATCCGCTTCCGGTAGTCCTCGCGCAGCTTCATGATCTCCAGCTTGCCCAGCGTGTAGACAAGGTACGTAGGATCCGACGTGCCGCGCCTGGTCTCGCGCAGCGCATTGGCCCGCGACTGGTAACCTTCCTTCACGAAGAAATCCACGGCCTCATCGAAGGTCATCTTACCGGTGTGCATCTGAATGCCGACGATGTATCGCGCGTTGCGCAGCAGAGCGTCCTGGAGTTGTCCCAGCCGCAGCATCGGGTCGCCGTTGCCATAGCCCTGGTCGAGCATCATCTGCTCACAGTAGTGCGCCCAGCCTTCCGAATTCGATCCGGCGCCCAGCAGCTTGCGCGGCTTCGAGGGAGCGCGCTTCACCCACAGAAACTGCGTGTAGTGGCCAGGATACACCTCGTGTACGGCGGTGCTCACGATGGTGCCGCGATTGAACCCCTCCATGTACTCCTCAATCTGCGCCGCCGGCAGGCTGGCTTCGGGAACGGTGACGTTGAAGAACGCCTCCTTCGCCACCTGCTCGAACGGGCCCGGCGTGTCCATGGAGGCCGACGTCAGCGCGCGCATGAACGGCGGGGTCTCTTCCACGATGGGCGGCACGTCCGACGGGATGGTCACAATGCGGTGCGCCACGATGTAATCGCGGATTCCGCCGAGCACGTTGCGAAATGATTCCAGAAGCTGCCCAGCCGGCGGATGATCGCGCTCCAGCCGATCGAGCAGCTGAGCGGGAGTTTTCGCCGGATCGATTTTCGCCGCGACGTCGTGGAAGGCCTGCTGATTGCGGCGCATATCCGCGTAACCGATGCGCAGCAGCTCTTCCAGAGGCGTGTCCACCATCTCCTCGTCACGCAACTTCTCCCGGTACTTGTCCACGCCCAGGCGGAAGTCGCCGTGCGAACGAGGCAGGAGATCGTCATTGAGATATTTCTGCCACGATTGCAGCGCCTCGATTACGCGACCGTTGGTCTCATGAAATTCGCGCTGCAGGCCGGCATCGGTCACGGCGCGAAACGCCAGCGGCACGTCAGTGCGAAAGAAACCGATGATTCCCGGCAATTGCTCAATGGCGATTTCGGTGTAGATGCGCGGAGGGTTGTTCAGATTGTGGCGGGCGATCTCCAGCACTCGGGGCATCTGCCTCTCGCGGGCGATCACCGACCGCAGCCGGTCGGCCGGCGGCGCGAACGTGCGGCTCATCAGGATGAAAACGCTGTTGGTCATGCCGGACGAATACGGGTCGGGGTTTTTCTGCCACATCCGAATCCGTTCGAGCTCCAGAAGGTCGGAGCGAATGGCGTTCAGGATGAGGTCGCGGTCTGTCGATTCCGGCTGCGCCGTGAAGTCGCGCTCAGCGCGATGCAGAAAAGCGATGCGTTCACTCCGCACCTCGGGCGACGGATCTTCCAGTTGCGTGTCGTACTCATGGAAGCCGGAAGCCGTAGCATCGCTCGGACGAAATCGGAAGTACTCGCGGAAGAACGCGTCTGTGATCGTCGAGCCGTCCGCGAGCGCGGCCGCGCACACGAGTAACAACAGGGCGGTAAGCCTCATCGTCCCATTATGCTGTGCGGGCGGTTCGCTGCCCGGCTATGCGGCCGGCGTGGCTTTTTTTCGCGTCGCGCGCTTCTTTTCGACCGGCTGCGGGCGGTCGCTCTTTTTGAGATTTGGCAGGACGATCGAGGTGATGAACTTCTTCTCGCCGTGGTCGTCGAATTTGATCGAGATATATTCGTCGTTGCAGGTAACGACGGAACCAAGACCGAACTTGCCATGCTCAACCTGCGCGCCGGGCGCGAAAGCGGGTTTGTTAGCCATAAGGAGTGATTTAACTGCTCTTTAACTTATGCTAACATATCGCCCCCGCCGACCCTGGGCAGACGATCGGGTTTTGTCGTCTGCCATTGCCCGGGCACTCGAACAGGCAGACGACATAAACCGATCGTCTGCCCCACGGAGCCAAAGCTTTCATCCGCTGATTGCGATCTACGTGGCGGCGCAGGCCAGTTCCGCCACGCAGTCCTCCAGAGTCACCGCCTCTGTCGTCTCCTCGCTGCGCACAACTACCACTGTCCGGTCATCCGCCGGCCACGCCGGGTTCGCAAACCGCGCCGCGCTGTCCATGATCGCCGCAACCAGGTCGCTTGCCGAGCACCCGGCCGAGCGCCGCACCAGATCCGCGAGGCCCATTTCATGCAGGTCGCGATCCTCGGTGTTCATAGCGTCGGTGATGCCGTCAGTATGGGCGATCAGCACGTCGCCCGGTTCGAACGCCACTGTCCTGACCTTGAAAATGCTGCGGCTGCTCAGGCCGAGTACAGTGCCGGTGCTCTCCAGACGCACCACCCGCCGTCCACGCAGCAGCAGCGCCGGCTCGTGTCCCGCGCTGACGTAACGAATCTGGCGCCGCGCGGCGTCGATGGCCGCATAGAACAAGGTAACGTAGAAATGATCCGGCGCCAGATCGCACGTGATGCGGTTCAGCTCGTGAACAACCGAGCTCAGGTCTCCACGGCGTTCCACCGTCAACACTCGCAGATAAGCCTGCAGTCCGGCCATCATGATTGCCGCGCCCATGCCCGTTCCACACACATCTCCCACCGATACGATCAGCGACTCGCCGGTGGCAGGTATGAAATCGAAGAAATCGCCGCCCACCTGAGCCGCGGGCCGGCTGTCGCCCGAGTAATCGATGCCGCGAATGTGCCGGAGCCGTCCTGGCAATAATCGGCTTTGTATCTCCCGCGCGATCTCCATCTCGCGCAGGAAGGGCTCCCCGGCAAATGTCGGGGAGGATACTGTCTGATGCGAATACGGCGTACTCATACCAGACAAGACGATCCATCCGGCGGAATGGCTATCCGCGGCGAGTAAAGACAGGTAAATAAACGTTAAGAATCGATGTCAGCGCGTGGGCAAGCGTACGGTATTATGATGCAGCGCTCGGCGCGTAGTAACCCGTGCGAGCCTGGACGATGTAATCGCCGCTCCTCGGACGAATCTCGATTTTCCGGAATTCGCCGTTGTGCGCGGTGTTCGACGGCTTGTACGCGATCGAATACTGGCTGCGCATCTCGTCCTGGATCTGCGCGAACACGTCCTTCAGCGGGTGCTTCTTATCCACGGTGAACACGCGGCCCCCGGTTTCGGCGGACATCTGCTCAAGGCCGTATTGGCCCTGCGCGGCGCGATCGCTGTCATGTTCATGCCGGCCCATTTCGGTATCGGCGTAGTAGATGCTGTAGACGATGGCATCGGCCTTCTGGGCCGTCTCAATCGCGTGGTCGCGCGTGTAGTAGCTTCCGCGGTCCACCCCGTCGGTGAGCAGCACCATGGCCTTGCGCCCCGGCTTGCGCGCCAGTTCGTCAGTGGATGCGAGTGCAACGGCGTCGTATAAATGAGTACCGCCGCGATGTTGCTCGCCGCGCTGCTGTCCCGGATAACCGCCGCCGCGCCGCCCCCGTCCACCGCCGCCCAGCGGTCCGCCTCCTCCTGGCCACCCGACGCCGCCACCGCCGCCGCCCGGATACCCTCCACCGCCGCCACGGCCATTACCGAAGCCGGGCCGCTCTTCGGCCTTGAGCCGTTTGATGGCCGCCTGCAGCCTGGGAACGGAACTGGTGAAGTCCTCTTCGAGGGTGGTGTCCTTTCCGAAGGAGAGCACAAACGCTTCGTCGGCAGGGCGGATCACGTTGGCCACGAACTCCGAACCGGCATCACGCTCCGTGCCGATCAGGCGGCTCTGGCTCGCGCTGATGTCCACCAGCAGACCGAGCTTGAGCGGCAGATTGGTATCGCGCGAGAACTGCGAGATCGTCTGTTCCTGCCCGTCTTCGAGGATATGGAAATCGTCTTTTGTGAGATTCGATGCCAGCCCTCCGCCGTCCTTCTTTCTCACGGTAAAAAACACGTTTACCAGGTCCACGTTGACGTGGAGCGCCGGTCCGGCGTCTTCATGAGCCGCCGGCTTTTCGGCCGGATGCGGGCGAGGTGGCGGAGGGAGTTCGCCCGGCCCGAGCGGCCCCGGCTCCTGCCCGATGAGGTACTTCCAGCCGGGCAGGGCGGCGATGAGGAGGGCGCATTGGCGGCGTGTGATCATGACTGAAGCAAGATGAGGAGATGTCAGCCGGTGCGGTCCGGTTTCATGCGGCCGGCCGGCAGCGTCCTTCCAGAGAGGTGAGTATGAGTTACACGGTTCTGCGAAAGTGCGCATCGTGCGGCGCCAGCAATCGAGTTCCGGCTTCACACCTGGCCGATACGGGCCGATGCGGGTCCTGCAAGGCGCCCCTGCCGCCTCTGTCTTCGCCGCTTGAAGCCGACGCCGCGGCGTTCGACGGAATCGTTGGCGAGGCCCGAGTGCCGGTATTCGTCGACTTCTGGGCGGAGTGGTGCGGCCCCTGCAAAATGGCCGCTCCCGAAGTGGAGGCCGTGGCCCGTGACATGGCCGGCCGCGCGATTGTCCTGAAGGTGGATACGGAACGGAACCAGGATCTCGCCGCGCGCTATCGCATCCAGAGCATCCCCACATTCGCGGTCTTCAGGAACGGTCAGATGGCGCTGCAGCGATCGGGCGCCGTGCCGCGCACCGAGATGCGCAGGTGGATAGAGGAAGCGGCGGCTACGCCAGTGCGCTGATCCGATGAGAGGATCCCGACAGGCGGCCGAGAAGAGCATTCCAGGCGGCGGCCGGCCCATCGTTCTTCCGGGTCTGGACGTGCCCTGCGCGTTTCGACCCGAGTTCCTGGATTTCAAACGCGGCATTCATGTCGGAAATCTCAACGACCACGAACGCATCACGCGCATCCTGAAACTCGCGCTCGAGGCGCGCTACGGTGAGCCTTTTGTCACCGAGCGATGGGGCCGCGGAGTGTACTGGCGCTGGATCGGCTATCTGCCGCGGTCGAATCGCGCAGCCAAACCGATCTCTTCGGCGGTGAGCTTCGGCTGCTCGAAGTTCTTTCTCATGGTGGACACCGACGAGCAGGCAGTGAAGTTCGGGCTGCAGATTGAACGCGGGTACGAGAAAGCGTCACGGGAAGACCGGCAATTCAGGCTGCAGGAGGATTGGGACTGGCTCCGCCTGCTTGCGGCCCTGAAGCCCCGCAGTGAAATGGCCCGCGAACTCGAGCGGCTGGTTCGCCGCGAAGAATTCCAGTTGCGGGTGGGCTGTTGGGGCGATCGGTCGAGCGTGTTCTCAGGAGCCGATTATCCCGGCGCTTTGCGGCTGCGTCGAATTCTGGAAAGCGCGCCGAAGGACCAATGGGCCGGCTTCCAGATCTTCTACCGCATGACCGAGGACGATGTGAAGAGCGGCACCGGCCTCGACCTGGTGGAATCGATGCTGGCGGCGTACCGCGAAGTGGTTCCTGTTATGAACCTGTGCATGCAGATTCAACTGGCGGAATAAAGCTGTCCCCTGAAAATGTACCTCCGCCTCCCTGTGGGGCAGACGATCGGGTTTTGTCGTCTGCCATGCCCGGGCATTCGAACAGGCAGACGACACAAACCGATCGTCTGCCCCACGGAGCCGAACCGGCCGTCTACCTGGCCGACGCGCCTTCGGTGGCGGGCAGAATGGACTCCATGATCACGGTATCGGTGTATTCCTGGAACCGCGTCACCTTGCCATCGCGCAAGGTAAAGACCATCGCCCAGTCGGAGCCGGCGTCCCGCCCCGTCTGGCGTGAACGCGCATGATAATGGCCGAGCGCCACCACGCGATCCCCTGTCGCGATGTACTCGCGCGGCTCAAAGCTGAGGAATTCCCAGGTCTCGTTCACAATCCGAAAGAACTCCGCCACCTCCGCGCGCCCTTTCCGCAATCCGCTGGCCGGCGATTTGCCCGGCGAGGTCCACTCGACGCCTTCGTCGAGACTGGACAGGAGAGACGCAATGTCGCCCCGCGAAAAATCGGCATAAGCCTTCTGTACAACTGCTGTGTTCTGCTCAGCGCTCATGAGTGAGCCTCCTTCAGCAGATGATACGCCAGGCGCAACTGCGTGGATGGCCGTTTTTGAAAAAATCAGCGCGGGTACGAGCCGGCGATCTTCTTCACGAATCCGTGGAACCGGTGGAACCAGGCGCTGTTCGGCAGGAACATGAACGGGCACTCGCCGGGTACCACCGAGATACCTTTCGACTCGCAAAACTGCAGCGCCGCGGGAGCCACCGCGCCCGCTCCGGTAGCGCGATACATCCACACGCGATGCACACCCGCCTCGGCGCAATCGTGAATCACCTTTTCGGTGATCGCCGGCGAGGTCATCAGCAGTGCCCCATCCACCGGCGGCGCGACGTCCTGCAGCCGCGCGAAGCACGGCTGCCCTTCAATCTCAGACGCGTCCGGATTCACCGGCACGGCGTCATAGCCTCGTTCGCGAAGCTCGCGAAACAGCGATCGTGAGAAGTCCCGCGGCTCGCGCGAAACGCCGACTACGGCGATGCGCTTCTGGCCGAGAAAATCCCGAACCCGCTCCATGGCTGTCATATACCTGTATTGTCCGCCCGCGCCGCACGGATTGGTAGCCTGAAAGGATGGATGACGGCGCCGTGCCTGTGAACAGACTTCGCATCGTACCTGTCCTCATCGTTTCGCTGTTCACGCTGGAGGGCTGCGCGCAACCGGCAGACTGCTCGCACCGGACAGCTCAGGATTACGTGGCGATCACCCGATCCGAGCGCGCTGCCGATTACGCGCGGGGCGTCACCGGGCCATCGGCGTTCCTGTACGCAGGCGCTCTTGCCGGCGTCAACCAGGCGGCGAACCGGCCTGCGGAGTGGCGGCAGGGTGGCGTAGGCTATGGACGGCGTTTCGGAGACCAGCTGGCCCAGACGATCATCGGCAACACGCTGCAGGATGGTCTCGCCTTTAAGCTGGACGAGGATAATCGCTACTTCAATTCCGGTCAGCGCGGTTTCGCGCGCAGGCTCGGGTATGCCATCGCGAGTTCGGTGCTCGCGCGGCGCTCCAACGGATCGCGAACGGTTTCCATCTCGGCGCTGGGGGGCGTGGCCGGAGCGTCGCTCATCGATGGGATCTGGCAGCCGCGCAGCGCCTCCAACATTGGCTATGCCGCCCGCTCCTTTGGTCTCACTTTTGCATTTCGCGCCGGGATCGACATCGTGCGGGAGTTCGCGCCGAGGCCACTCGAGACCGCACTGCGATGAAGCGCCTGCTGCTGTGCTGGCTCGCCGGCTGCTGTTTTGCTCAGAGCCCGGCCGCGGGCGGGTCCGATCACTCCGCTGCCGCCCTCGCGCAACTGCCAAAGATGCTTTGGCATGCCCCGCGAGAGTCGACGCTGGAGGACTGGAAATGCGGGTTTGCCGGTTGTGACCATGCGCCTGCGCCGCCCTTCTATTTCGTCAAAGAGGACGTGACCGGAACCTTCCCAAAGCTCTCGGTAAAGGACTCGCATGGGCGCTCCTTCAACCTGAAATTCGGCGGGAAGGTGATCACCGAGCCTTTCTGCTCGCGCTTCGTCAGCGCGCTCGGGTACGTCGTCGAGCCGTCGTATTTTGTTGGCGTAGGCAGGCTCGAGGGCGTGACGCGTCTGCGCCGCGCGCGCCTGTTCGTGAAGCCTGACGGCAGCTTTACGCGAGGGCGATTTCAGCTTCGCGATGACAGCGTGCTCAAATTCGTCACCGGCGGCGCGTGGTCGCTCGCCGGCAACCCGTTCCAGCGCACGCCCGAGTTTGCAGGCCTGCGCGTGCTGATGATGCTTCTCTCGAACTGGGATGCCAAGGATTCGCGGAACGGGCAGGAGGAAGCAAACACCGGAATGTTTCGCGGCCCAGGCAGCCGCGGAAGACCTGAGCTGCTCTACAGCTTTTTTGACTGGGGCTCGACGCTGGGCCGGTGGGGCGGCCCGATGCGCCGGACCAGGAGCGATTGCTCGGGTTACGCCGCGGACACGCCGCATTTCGTGAAAGGAGTGAATGGCGGCGTGGTGGCGTGGGGCTACTCGGGCAAACATCAGGAGGACGTGAAGGCCGATATCACCGTCGATGACCTGCACTGGCTCGCGCCTTATCTGCAGCGCATCACCGATGCCGAGATCCGTACGGGGCTCGCAGCCAGCGGCGCCTCCGGTCGCCAGACCGCCTGCTGGGCGAATGCGCTGGAGCAGCGCATCTCGCAGCTGCAGACCATCGGGAAATGAGCCGGGTGGTCAGAGCGCGGCGAGTTTCAGAAGCGTCAGAGCGATCGCGAAGAGCGCAGCCGCTGCCAGCGCCACGCCCCAAATGGTTCTGGTCCGTGTACGCCGGAGAGCGGGAGACCGGGTCGCGCTTTTCGACGTGCACAGCAGCGAGCCTCGTTGTTCAGCAGCATCCGGATATCATCTCTCGGGTCCCGGCCCCCGGACGGCTGGGCGCATCGAGCACGGCCATTTCCTTTTCCACCTGGTCGCGCAGCGCGGTCCCGCCAGAGCACAAAACTCCTTCGGCAGGTCCACTGCCGCGCCAGCCATGTCACCCGCTGCGAAGCGGTCGAGCCCGAAGATGCTCCGCTCATATTCGGTCATTTTGAACTCCGCGGCGGTCCTGAACTTCGCAACTGCTGCTTGCAGCAGCGCGGAATATTCGGCCGGGTACGCTGCCATGAGTCCCAGCCGGCCGATGTCGTGCAGCAGCGCGGCGGAATACGCGACGTCCGGCGCAATCCCGAGGCAGGGGGCGATCTTCTCCGCCAATAGCGCGCAACACAGGTTGTAGCGCCATAGCAGGCGCAGTTCGTCGATGAGCAGGGCCCCACGCAGGTACGTTCTTCCAATTGCGGCAAGCGCAATCGAGCGAGTCTTCGTAACCCCGAGCAGAGGGACAGCCTGTTCGATGGTGCGGATTTCGATTTTGAAATGAAACGCCGCGGAATTGGCGCAACGGATAATCTACGCGGGGATGCTTTCCAGACGCGCGTTAATTGCCTTCACACGGCTGATAAGACATATCGGCCGGGAAGACTCCGGTTTTAACGCTGCGCCCGGCTGAACACGTAAAAGAACACGGTCACCGTTGCCGCGGCGAGCAAACAGATGAACGACCTGACGATGGCGATCGCCGGAATCACGTCACGAAGGACGCCCAGAACCGTCCTGATGAAGTCCACCGCCGTCAAAAGCGTCAGCAGAAGTGTTCCAATCAAAGCCAGGATAGCCGCACTCCTGAGGGTCATGTTCGCAGTATGGCCCCTGCGGCCCACGTGAGCAAGCGGCGCCGCGTACGGTCGCGGCTCAGAAACACATTACAGAGCCGCGACCGTGAGGGAGCGACCGGTTGCTGACGCGCGCGGCTCGTTTCCGGCTACGGCAGTGGATGGACGCGTACGCAATCGTATCGGGTTCCGAAAAGCGAGAAGGCATGGAAGCGCGGCCCGCGCTTGTCAGCACAACGACGATCCGGCCCAACCTCATCACCACGCGGAGTGCGCAGAAGCGCAATAATCCTTACGGTAGCGCAGGTTGCTGCCCGTGGTTTCCCTGGGCAAGCCTTTCATTACGGAATGTAAATATTCCTGTTCCGGACCGCTGCCGGCAGCATAAACCCTTGTTCTGAGCATGGCATACGGCGTGCATGTCTTCGCCTGATCCCGCCCGGTAGCGGGGAGCGGAGCGAAACGGATGCTGGTTGCGGCAAGAAGTACGGCGGCGGATCTCGTTGCATACAATGCATCATGGCAGGAGCTCATCCCTCGCGAGCAGCGGGACATCTACGAGCAGGTTATATCGGAAGCCAGCGCCCGCGGCCTGGATTTCGCGTTCGGCGGCGCCATGGCAGCAGCAGTCTACAAAGGCCAGTGGCGCGACACGAAGGACATGGACCTCTACGCCCTGCCCGAGGACCGCGAAGAGTTCGTCGAAGTGCTCACGGTCTGCGGTCTGAAGGATTATTACGACCTGCTGCCGTATGACCGGAAGTGGATCTATCGCGGTTACGCGGACGGCGTGATCGTCGACATCATCTGGGCCATGGCGAACGGGCGGGCGCTGGTTGACCGTGAATGGCTCACCGCGGGTCCACAAATTGAGTTCGGCGGCGCCGCTGTGCAGGTGGTCCCCCCGGAAGAGTTGATCTGGTCGAAGCTCTACGTGCTGCAGAAGGACCGCTGCGACTGGCCCGACGTGCTGAACCTCATCAATGCCGCCGGACCGGCGCTCGACTGGCGCCGCCTGCTGAACCGCATGGGCGAGGACGCACCGCTGCTGTATGGCATTCTGTCGGTATTCCGCTGGCTGTGTCCCGAACGCGCGCGTGAGCTGCCGCGCTGGCTCTGGGCGGGAATGGCGCAATCGCTGCGCACGGATGAATCGGGTCCGTGCCACGCCGAGCTGCTCGATACGCGGCCGTGGTTCGGCCGCCCAGTGGCGGCCTGAGTGCCTGTGGCAGAGCGGACGATCACGGGCATGCAGGCTAAAAGCCTGCTCTACTGTTCTCGGTCGGAAGTAGAGCAGGCCTTCGGCCTGCACGTAACCGGCGAAAGAAGTCATTCATCATGATGATTGGAGCGATGAATCATCCCGCGGCCGACGTGCTGCGCGAGATCGAGTGGATGGCGGCCATGGGGCTGGGCTTTGTCGATCTCACGCTCGAGCCGCCCGCGGCTGCGTCCTGGCGCGTGGACCCGCAGGCGATTCGCCGCCACCTCGAGCGCTTTCACATGGACGTGGTCGGCCACACGGCCTTCTATCTACCCATGGCCAGCGCCTTCGAGGAAGTGCGTTGCGCCTGCGTGAAGGAGCTGAAACGCTGCATCGCGGTTTTCAGCGAGGTGGGCGCCAAATGGATGAACCTGCATGCGGACCGGCACACGCCCATGCACGACCGCCGCTTCTTCATCCAGCGCAATATCGAGACCTTCAGGGAGCTGCTGGAAGAAGGGCGCGCCCGCGGGGTCGGCCTCATGATCGAGAACCTGCCGGGCGATTACAACACCGTTGAGCAGCTCGGCGAATTGCTCGATCCGCTGCCCGACATGGGACTGCACCTGGACATCGGCCATGCTAACCTGATGGTCCCGTGGAACCAGACCGAGGCCATCCTGCAGCGCTATGGCGATCGCCTGCGGCACGTGCACCTGCACGATAACCGCGGCGGACATGAAGACATGCACCTGCCCCTCGGCGCCGGGAACATCGACCTGACCTGGGCCGTGCGGTGTCTGCAGAACTGCGGTTACGACGCCACCATCACGCTGGAGGTGTTCACGCCCGACCGCCACTACCTCAGCTACAGCGCGGAGAAGCTGCGGCAGACCTGGGACGAGCAATTACGTCTGCGTCACCAGCCATCCGTGCGCGAGACTCGCACCCCGGCGGTGGTTCCCACCGAGGCCTGAAGGTCACTTGTTCAGAGGAACCTCGGTGGACGAGTCCGTTCCGTCCACCTCATGCAGCGTGATGCGCAGCGTCCTGGCCTTTTGCAGGTCCGCAAGCGTGATCGGATAGCGAGCGGCCAGCATGCGGTCAACGGTCTGATGCGCCGCGACGCGATCGTGGATCACCAGCACCGGGTTGTACTGATCGCCCAGGAAACGGTTGAACTGCAGCACCGTGCCCACGTCCTGGCGGGAGATGACCTGGCCATCCACCGTCTCGCCGTTCGCCTTCGTCACGGGCATGTCGACGCTCGCGACGACGAACGGAACATCCGACGGATTGCTGAAACGGAAATCCACCACGATGGCGCTGGCGTCGTCACCGAGCGCGCCCAGGCGCGGTTTCACCAGACTCCAGTGCAGGATCAGGTGCGCGCCCTGTGTGCCCATCAGGATAAACACGACAGCGGCCGCGACGACGGCGACGCCGATCAGTACAGGTACGATGAGCCGCTTGTGCACGTATCTCTCATATCAGATTTTGTGGGGCGGGCGCCTCGCCTGCGGCCGACGCCCTCGTCGGCCTGCCCGGTTATTTTCTGTGCTTGTTCCGGCGGACCAGGCGGGCGGGGGCGCCCGCCGCAGGCGAGGCGCCTGCCCCACACTCGCCTACACCGCCCGATGACGCGCTGCCACCACATGCGTGTCCGGCGCCGCTTCGGGGATCACCGGCAAGACAATGTGCGAATCGCGGTCCTTGCCGTGGTAGACCGTCTGCTGCGCCTTTCTGAGCGATTTTTCGTCGGCTTCCGGCCGGCCCGTGTTAGCATTTCGATCGAATCGTGGGAAGTTGCTGCTCGAGACTTCGAGCCGGATGGCGTGTCCGGGCAGGAAGACGTTGCTGGTCACCCCGGCGTCGATGGTCACCTCATACACATCGCCCGGATGCGCGGGCGCCGGCTTCTGCAGGCTGTTGCGATAACGCAGGCGCAGAATGCCGTCGGTGAGGTTGCGGGCTTCGCCGTCCGGGAACACGTCCACCAGCTTGGCGGTGAAGTCCGTATCGGGCGCCGAGGTCGATACGTACAGCACCACCTGCACCGGCCCGGTCACCTCCACTTCGCGCCGCAGCCGCTGGGTGGTGTAGACGAGAACGTCGGGCCGCCGCTCCACCGGACGCTGGTCCAGCGGTCCCCACGGGAAGATCTTCGGGTTGCAGCACACGGCGCCGCCGAGCGTCTGCACCGGTTTCTTTGGGTCGTACGTGAACTTGTCCGCCCTGCGCTGCGCCTCGGGCTTCCACTCCAGCTCGCCCGCTCCCATGAGCGTGTTCGCGGGACCGCCGCTCAGGTACAGCGGCGTTAAACGGGTTCGCGCGAGCGGCCATTCGCGCTCGTCGCGCCACTGATTGCGGCCCATTACGAAAATGCGCACGGGAAGATCGGGGATGGACGAAGCGGCCGGCGGGTGCGCGTGCACTGTCTCCGGCTTCAGCCAGCGGTCGAACCAGTCGAGCTGAAACCGCCGCACGGGAGCCCATGCATAAGGTCCGAACATCGGAACCGGCGGCTTCCAGGACATGTTATGCGGCCACGGTCCGATAAGAATGTGCGCCTGCGCGCCTCGCTTCTCGAGCGCGTTAAACGCGTCGAGGTCGCTCTCCACGTAGTTGTCGTACCAGCCGCCAACCGAGAACACCGGCGTGTTCATCTGCTGCAGCTTCTGGCGGACGCTCATGGTTTTCCAGAATGCATCGTAGGAAGGATGATTCATCGCCTTCTGGTAGAAGGCCAGGGTCTGGCCGGTGGCGGCCTTGTCCGCCGTCCGCAGGGGCAGGTGATAGATGTACTCATTGAACAGCGGACGCTGGAAGCCGGGGGCCAGCAGGTTCTCGGACATCCACAGCAGGCGATGGCCGAGCTTCATCGGGCCGCCGGGCGAATAAAACCGATCGAAGTAATCGTCGTCGCCGGAAACCACCGGGAAGATGGCTTTCAGGTGCGGGTTGTCGAGCACCGCGGCTTTCCACTGAACGATCCCCAGATACGACCCGCCCAGCATGCCCACGCGCCCGTTCGACCACGGTTGGCGGGCAATCCACTCGATGGTGTCGTACCCGTCCCGGCCCTCGTGTCCGAGAGTATCGAAGACGCCCTCGGAAGCGAAACGGCCGCGGACATCCTGCATGACGATGGCAAACCCGTGTTCGAGAAACACCTGATGCCCGGAGATAATGGTGGTGCCCTTCCCATAAGGCGTTCGAATGAGGATGGCGGGGACGCGCACCTGCGGCCCGTACGGCAGAAAGACATTGGTGTCCAGATGGACGCCATCGCGCATGGTAATACGGACGTGCTCGCCTGGGGGCGGCAGCGGCGGAGGGTTCGGTACCGTGCCCGCGCACACAAGCAGCAGCGGTGCGATCAAGGCAACTGAGCGAGCGAGTTTCACTGACGTTACGGCGGCGGTTCTCTTATGATACACATGGTGCAGGCATTCCTGCCTGTTGCCGGCCTGTTGCCACACGGGCGCCCTACCTACAACGACCCTGGTACGAACTAAGACGTTTGCCCGGCGGTTCTGAGCGTTACCCGAAATTGACCCCGTACTGGTACCCCAGTAGAATCGAAGCCGGATTGGACGATACAGTGATCATGAACGAGAGCTTCACGACATTCGGAACTGACGAGGGCCGGACCGGGGAGAGTCACAAACCCGTGATTCGTATTGTGATTGCTGACGACCATCCGATCGTGCGCGATGGACTGCGCAAGCTCCTGTCGCTCGAAGACGACTTCGAGATTGTCGGCGAAGCGAACGACGGCCGGGAAGTGCTGGACCTCATCCAGGAGGTTGAGCCGGATGTGCTGCTGCTGGACCTGCGTATGCCCAACCTGGACGGCCTGGGCACCCTGCAGGCCATGCAGCACACGGGCAAGCGCACCCGCGTAATTGTGCTGACGGCATCGGAAGACAAGAACGAGTTCGTGCAGGCCATGAAGCTGGGCTGTTCGGGCATCGTGCTCAAGCAGACCGCTCCGGAGCTGATTGTGAAGAGCATCCGCAAGGTGCACGCCGGCGAAATCTGGCTCGATTCGCACACCACAGCGGCCGTGATGAGGCAGTTCGCCGTCACCACCGATGGCTCTACGGGTGGAAGCGGCGGCGGCAAATCCCGGGAACGCTCGCCGCTCAGCACGCGCGAGCGCGAGATCGTTCAGCTTGTCGCGCAGGGCTACAAGAACAAGGAAATGGCCGAGAAGATGTTCATCAGCGAGCAGACGGTGAAGAACCACCTGCACAACATCTTCGACAAGCTCGGCGTTTCCGATCGCCTGGAACTGGCGCTCTACGCCATTCACAAGGGCCTTCACCTTACCGCTGAACGGCAGTAGCACGGCAGGTTCGGCCTGCCATCAGGCTCCGGCCTGCGCTACCCTCGTAGCAGATGCTGTGCCTGTTCCTCGCCGTCCTTATGGCCGAAGGCTCGTCTGCTCCGCCCGCCAACGTCGTCATCACGAAACCGGTGGCGAACATGTATTCACGCGCGAGCACCGATTCCGACGTAGTCTCGCAGGCCATCTATGGTTGGAACGCGCGCATCCTCGAAGATCGCGGCGCCTGGATAAATATCGAAACGAATGACGGATATCGTGGCTGGCTGCCCGCCGACTCGGCTCTGCGTCGCGCTCCCTACGCCGCGGGCAGCTTCCTCCAGGTGGACAACCTGTTCGCCAATCTGTATCGCGAGCAGGACATCACCACGTATCAGCCGGTGATCACGCTGCCCTATGAAGCGCGCCTCGAGCGCGTCCGCGGTCCCGAAGGTGAAAACGGCCGGTGGATCCTCGCGCGGCTGGCAGATGGCCGCGAAGCCTGGATTCAGACCGGCGACGTCACCGCCGATCCGAAACCGCACTCCATTCCCGAGGTCATCGAGTTCAGCCGCCGCTTCCTGGGGCTGCCCTACCTCTGGGGCGGCACGTCCACCTACGGCTACGACTGTTCGGGTTTCACGCAGATGCTCTGCCGGCGGCGCGGCATCACCATCCCGCGCGATGCCGACATTCAGGCCGCCTGGAAGGGGATGACGCCCGTGACCCCCGACAATCTCCAGCCCGGAGATCTGCTGTATTTCGGCGGCGCCCCGGACAAGATCACCCACACGGGCATGTACATCGGTAACGGCGAGTTCATCAACGCCACGCCCTGGCATTCACCGGTAATCCAGATCGACCGGCTCGACGACCCGCACTGGACGAAACTCCTCGTCGCCGCGCGGCGCATCCAGTAGACTTATGGAAATGAGCGCCGGAACACAAATCTCGGTGGAAGAGTACCTGCGGACCAGTTACCCCGACGGCGACCGCGAATACGTGGATGGCGAGGTGCGGGAGCGTAATTTGGGCGAATACGATCATGCGGACGTGCAGACCACGATTGTGGTCTGGTTGCGGCAGCACTACCACAGTCTCGGTCTGAAGGCGGTTGTCGAACAACGCGTGCAGGTCTCGCGGACGCGGTTCCGGGTACCCGATGTGACCGCGTTTCTGGGCGCCCCCGGCAAGCGGCATTGTTACCGAGCCGCCGCTGCTTGTCGTGGAAGTGCTGTCGAAAGACGACAGGGCAAGCGACGTACAGGAGAAGATCAACGACTATTTGGATTTTGGCGTTGCCTGCATCTGGGTAATCGATCCACGCAGGCGCGACGCAGTGATCTACACGCCGGGTACAAGGCAGTACGTCCGCGACGGCGTGCTTCGCATCGCCGATCCGCTCATCGAACTCCCCCTTTCCGAGCTGTTCGACAAATGATCAACCGTCGCGATCTTCTCCGCGCCGCCGCCGCCACGGCCGCCGCGCTGCCGTCCATGGACGCTAAAGAGACTCCCGCATTTCAGGCCGCGATCACTCGCCTGAAGCTGCGCCACACGTGGACCACGGTCATGTCCTCGAGCGATTACCGTGACACGCTGCAGGTCAGCTACACACGCGACGGGGTCACCGGACACGGCGAAGGCGCGCCCATCGTCCGCTACAAAGAGAACGCGAAGGAGGCGCAGGCCGCGGCGGAGTCAGTTGCGCCGATGGTTACGTCCTCCGACCCGTGGGAGTTCGAGAAGCTGATGGCGCGCATCTTCCACGATGTTCAGGGCCAGTGGGCAGCCAAAGCGGCCATCGATATCGCGCTCATGGACTGGGTGGGCCAGAAGCTCGGCGTGCCTCTGTACCGCTATTTCGGGCTCGACCCGAAGGATGCGCCGGTGACCACGTTCTCCATCGGCATCGACGATCCCGCGAAAACGCGCGACAAGGTTCGCGAGGCGGCGTCATACCCGGTCCTGAAGATCAAGGTGGGCCTCGATTCGGACGAGGCGACCATCAAGGCCGTGCGCGCCGTGACCGACAAGCCGATCCGCGTGGATGCGAACGAAGGCTGGACGGACCGCGAAGTGGCGCTCAGGAAGATTGAGTGGCTGAGCAAACAGGGCGTGGAATTCGTGGAACAGCCCATGCCCGCCGAACGCATGGACGACATTCGCTGGATCCACCAGCGGTCCCCTCTGCCGCTGATCGGCGATGAATCCGTGCTGCATCCCTCCGACATCCCGAAGCTGGTGGGCGTATTTGACGGCATCAACGTGAAGCTCGACAAGTGCGGGGGCATGATGGAGGCGTATCGCGAGATTCAGATCGCGAAGGCGCTGGGCATGAAGACCATGCTCGGGTGCATGATCTCCAGCTCGTGCACGGTGACCGCCGCGGCCCATCTCTCGCCGCTGGTGGACTACGCCGATCTCGATGGCAATCTGCTGATCTCGAACGATCCGTGGCGCGGCGTGACGGTGGTGGACGGCAAGCTGATCCTGCCCGACCGCCCAGGCCTCGGCCTGTTGCCGGCGGCATAGCTGCTTCGCTCCCCCGTGGGGCAGGCCATCGGTGTTTGTGGCCTGCCCGGTCACTTCACATTCTCCAGCATGATGCTTTGGTGCGGCTGCGCCGACGGCGGCGCGGGCGCAGGCGGCATCAGGCTCTCCATGTACGTGCTGTACGGGACCAGCTCCGGCGGGCGAGCATCCGGCTGCAGCACCCACGCGGTACGCTGCGGATAATAGTGGCGCAAGACGTCATCCTCCCGCGGGCCGAGATCGCGCGCCCAAACCACCCGCGCCGCATCTATGTCGGCCGCGTTGTACACCCACTCATCCACCTTGTGCTCCGGACCGTAGTGGACGAACACAAGTTGCTGGCCGGGCGCGGACGCGAGTTGCGCGGCCACCGCGAGCCGCCCGTCCGGATCGCCATAGTTGATGGCGTCCCACGACGAGTAACCCATCAGGCGCTGCGCGCCAGGCTCGGCCGGGAAGAACTGTACGCCATACCAGAACAGAAAATGCACGGCGCAAAGCGCCACAATCACGCGCGCTGCATCGTAGCCCACGCGCCGGCACCTGCAATCGACAGCCGGCTGAGCTGCTCCAGACCTGCAACGCTCATCAGCACGAACAGGCAGGTGATGCCGGCAATATAATGCGCGTAGAAGTACGGATAGAAGTTCGATGCGAGGGCGAACAGCAGCACAGTCAGCAGCACATAGCGAAAGCGCGCCTCGCGGAGCCGCCACAGGAAGAACGGCAGCGCCAGATACAACGCCGGCAGAAAGAAGAAGCGGTAGAAGCGCACTCGCTGGAACAGCCGATCGACATACCGGCCGGGCGTGTCGGTTCCCTGCCCGTGCACCTCCGATTGATATTGCCACGCGAGTTGCTGCGAGCTGGTGAGTTCGCCGTGCGGGACGGCGTTCGGCTGGAACGTGAACGTGCAGGGAACTCCGTAGCGAAAACGGCTGAACGCGTACGGCAACGTGGTCCAGTGGCCGGTGACGCGCTTGTCATGCAGCAGGATCAGCCCGGCCGCGGGCGCCACGGCGAGAAGCGCGACCGCGCCGGCCTTCGCCAGCGCTCGAAGATGCCGCCTTCTCCAGACCAGAGGCAGGAAGTACAGCGCCACGCTGAGCGCGAGAATGACCGTCTCGAACGGCCGCGTGAGCATGTGAATGGCGAAGCCAAGCCCCAGAAGGAATGCATCGCGCGGACGCCACCGCTCGCGCAGACGAGGCAGAGCGCCGAAGACAAGACAGCCCGCGCAACCCGCCAGCGCCCCGCCCCAGTAGGTGTTCATCCACATGCTGAGCGGCCCGAACTGGACCGCCGCGAGCAGCCCGCCGAGGAGCGCCCAGATCGGCGGCATCCACGCGCGCAGCATCCAGTAAGTGAGCGCGGCCAGAGCGCCCACCGACAGCGCAATGCCGGCCCATGGCAACCCGAACAGCAGCTTGCCGCCGGCCAGCAGCAATCCCTGGCCGAGCGAGTAGATAGAGCTGTACGACGGCTCCTGCAGCACGAACAGCGTTTCGAAGAAGCGGTGCAGCGGATGCGGCGGGTTGGCCAGGCGAAAGTGCGCAAGGGTATCGCCGAGAAGCAGAAAGCTGGAGTCGTCGGCGCCGAGTGATGTGGGTACAGGATGCCAGGGCAGGAGAGCCAGCCGCAGCGCGATCGGCAGAATCGCCAGTGCGATCATGCACCACGCCGTGCGAGCAGCCAGGCGGCGCGCGGCGCCCGCCAGAAACGGCCCGCCGATCATCGCAGCAGCCAGCAGCCCGGCTACCATCAGTTCCAGAAAGTCCGCCGCGCCAAAGCCGACAGGGTTGAACAGCGGCACGAACGACCGGAACAGGGAGAGCATCTTTCATGCTCATTGTCGCAGTCTGCGAAAATGGAGCCGAGGACCGTGAACGATGGAGCCGGCCGCGCTTACCGGCAGTGATGGAACAGCGACCGAGAGTCTGAACCTGCGCGATCAGGGGCTGATGACGCAGGCGCCTGCTTACTTCGAGTGGCAGGCCCGTCTTATCCTTCCCCATCTCGGCCGCCGCGTCGTTGACGTGGGTTGCGGCATCGGGAGCTTCACGCGGCTGCTGCTTCACCGCGATGCCGTCATCGCCGTCGACCGGGATCCCGATTGCATCGAACGGCTGCAGGCGCGTTACGGGAGCACGCGCGGTCTGCACGCCATGGTCGCGGATGTCACCGAAGCGGATTTCCTTCGCGTCGCCGCGTTCGAGCCGGACTGCTGCGTCTGCCTCAACGTGCTGGAGCACATCGAGGACGATGTGGATGCGCTGCGGCGCATGGCTGCGGTTCTGGCGCCCGGCGGCGTCATCGCTCTGATGGTACCGGCGTTCGCCTGCCTCTACGGCACCATTGACCGGAACGTCGGCCACTTCCGCCGGTACACGCGCTCCTCGCTGCACCGGACGGCCGCAGCGGCTGGACTGGCCGTCCGCAGTCTGCGGTACATGAATGTGCCCGGCTTTTTCGGCTGGTGGGCCAACGCTCGTCTGCTTCGACGCGAGGAGCAATCGGCCGCGCAGATCAGGATGTTCGACCGGTATGTCGTGCCGCTGGCGTCTCGTCTGGAGCAGATGGCGCCGCCGCCGTTCGGGCAGTCTCTCGTGGCGGTATTGGCAAAGATTCAACGCCGCGTGGATACACCGAAGTTGTGAACCGCCAGCCCGGTGAGCACTGCGCTCGTCACAAAGTTCATGGTCGTCGCGCGCTTCATGAACGCCGGGCGTCTTCTGACGGCGAGCCAGTTTCCGGTTTCCAGAGCGCCGGCCAGCGCCGATTTTTTCTCCACGCTCGACATGTCGAACCGGCCGGAGGACCCGCGCAGCATTGGGTTGACCTCGCATTTCCCATAACTGCTGAACAAATCCAGAGCATTCGCAGCAGCGAGCGAAGCAATTGAAAAGCGATAAAGCACGACGTGGCGCAAGATTGCACGCGACTGCTTAGCTGGTTGAAGGGCGATTGCGTCGCCATCGGCCGCCCACGCGCCCGTTGCGACAGAAAGAAATAGGAGAGACCCGAATAGATTATGCATGGCAAAATGCGCCTTATTGTCGGGACTTTCGATTTTCCGCGTGGCAGCGGCGAGAAATGTGCCGGTCGGAACGCAAACGCGCGCTGACCGTACATTCAGTTAATCGGACAACCCGAGACGGCTCACGCCAGGAGTGAGTACCTGGGTAGGTGCGGTCATGGGAAACCGACCCGATTGGTCCTGTCAGGCGGTCGGCAAAGCCTGGTGGAAGCGTTTACAGTGGAATGCCTGATGCCAGGCGATGCTCGCGAACCTCAGAAACGGGATCGGCAAGCTCTGTTGGCTGGTACCAGCGATGGTCAGGTAAGGCCCTTGCGCCTAAGCAATGTGCGGCGAGGGTACCAGGCATCATTCCCACTCAATAGTGCCGGGGGGTTTGTGGGTCAGATCGTAAAACACGCCGCAGACGCCGGGCACGTCGAGCAGACGGCGGGTGATGTCGCGCCGCAGCTCAACGGGCATGATGACCACCTGAGCGGTCATCCCGTCCACCGAGTGAATGGGCCGCAGCACCACGGAATCGGGCAGGTCGCCGGTGCCGGCCGGGATGAGCACAACCGGCAGCTGCCACACTTCGCGGTCGAAGCCACTCTCGCGCGTCAACTCGCGGACCGCGGCGTCGGCGGCGCGCAGCCGGTCGAGGCGTTCGGGCGTCAGCAGCCCCGCCGTCACCCTCATCATGGACATGGGAACGTGCGAGCCCAGCCGGCCAATCACGCGGTTGATGTCCGTTGACTGATTCACCAGCTCCGTGGCCTTGTCCTCGGCAATCAGCTCCTCGAACGCGAGCACGCCGCGGTAGGTGCGCGAATCGCCCTGCACGCCCACCGAGCGGACAGAAATGCTCCAGCAACCGCCATGATCGACGATGCGGCGCTCTCCGGCGGAGCAGAGGCAGCGAATCGCGAGACCCGGGCCGGGAAACGGATGGCGCTCCAGAAACTCCTCGCGGATGCCCAGCTCGCGGCCGATCTCGCGCACCTCGTCCTTGTAGAACGAATTGAGCGGTTCCACGATGCGCCCTTCGGCGATCAACTGCTGAATGCCGGCCACGCGGTTGTGGTGGGTCTTGATGACCTCGGCGTTCTTCGTACCGCCGGATTCGATGGTGTCGGGGTAAATGGTGCCCTGGCCGAGAATCCAGCTCGCGTCGAGGAAATGCTCGCTGCTCAGAATGCGATCCTGCACGGCCACGAACTCTTCGCCGATGGCCTTCCGTTTGTCCTCGGGCTCGGTGAGCCCCGCCAGTTTCCCGAGGAACTGCGCCGAGGCGTCCTCCACGCGAAAGGCGCCCGCGCCGAGGGTGCGAAAGAGCTCGCGAACATACTCCGTCTCGCCCTGGCGCATCAGGCCGGTATCGACATAGATGCCGTGCACCCGCTCTCGTCCGAGCGCACGCAGGCACAGCGTGTAGGCGACGGTGGAATCGACGCCGCCGCTGACGAAGAAGAAGATGTTGCGATCGCCGGCCTTCTCGCGAATATCAGCCTCGATGAGCGGGATGCGGTTCTTCGGGTCCCAGTCCGGCGCGCAGCCCGCCATGCCGAATACGAAGTTGGACAGGATCTCGCGGCCGCCCGCGGTGTGCACCACCTCGGGATGAAACTGCACGGCGGCGATGGGCCGCTCGCGGTGGGCAATGGCGGCGATGGCGCACGTGGCGGTGGATGCCAGTATGTCGAAGCCGTCCGGCACGGACTCCACGCGATCGCGGTGGCTCATCCAGATCTGCGATTCGCCTGGAGGAAGCCCCGCGAAGAGCGGATGCGGGAGGTCGCGCGAAAGGCGGGCCAGGCCGTACTCGCCCTTGTCGCCCTTGCGCACCACGCCACCGAGCTCATGCGCGATCAGTTGGAGGCCATAGCAGATGCCCAGCACGGCGGGACCGGCGCTCAGGATAGCGGGATCGATGTGCGGGCTGCCCGGCTCATACACGCTGGCCGGGCCGCCGGAGATGATAATGCCTTTGCGTTGGCGAAGCTCCGAGGCGGACGTGTCGCTCGGCCTGACTTCGGCATAGACGCCGAGGTCGCGAACCTTGCGCGCGATCAGGTGACAGTACTGGCCGCCGGCGTCAAGAACCGTTATCTGCGGTTCCGGACGGGCGTGCGGGAGCGGAGGCGGGCCTTCCGGTGCAGGCTCAGTACCGGTCACGGTTGGTTCGCTGCACGATCAGCTTTTCCGATTTGTCGAGCAGCGTTCTCGCTTCGGGCATATAGGTGATGGCCTTGTTCACCATCGGGTCGGTTTCGACGGCTACCTTCTGCGCGTCCTCGTAGCTGAACGCGGTCACATACATCTCGCGCTTCAACTGATCGCGAATCCAGTCGTGGTTCTCGGTCCAGTCGGCTTCGCTGAACTGGATCTGCTGCTTTAACGCGAACTCGTGGAAGTCGTTCTCGATGTCCGCGTCCGGGGCCCAGCCTTTCGGCAGCTTCGTGGAGTGAGTCCCGAAGTACTGTGCGGTAAAGCTGAAGAAGGCATAGTGGCGGAGCAACTCGCTCTGGAAGGTGTTCAGCTTCTGCGCCGGGATCTTCTCATCCGGGGTGATGCCGCCGCCGCCATAGACCGGCCGGCCGAGGTCGGTCATCTTCACGTCGGTCGGATTCTTCTGCTCGGTGTGCTTGCCGTAATAGTAATCGAGGAACGAGATGTTCGAGTAGTCGCGCTGGATGAGGCGATTGCTGGGCGTGTAGTAGTGCGCGGTGGTCAGCGCCAGGCCGGTGTCGTCGCCGAGCGGATAAACGGTCTGGACGAGGCCCTTTCCGAACGTGGTCTCGCCGACGATGAGCGCGCGATCGTGATCCTGCAGAGCGCCGGCCACGATCTCGGCGGCCGATGCGGAATAGGCGTTGACCAGCACGATAATCGGGTAATTCTCGCCGTAGACGCTGCCGCGCGCCATGTACGGCTTCTCCGCCGAAGCGCGTCCGCGATGCGAAACCACCACCTCGCCCTTGCGCAGGAAATGACCGGCCACGGCGACGCCCTCATTGAGCAGCCCGCCCGGATTGGCGCGAAGATCGAGAACCAGGCCCTTGATGTTCTGTTCGCCCAGCTTCGCGAACGCCTTGTCCAGCTCGGCGCTGGTAGTCTCGTTGAAGGAGTTGATGTCGATGTAGGCGATGCCAGGCTTCAGCCAGAACGAGGCTTCAACGCTCCAGCGCGGAATTTCGTCTCGGGTGATTGTAAACGTGAGCGGCTTGTCCACGCCATCGCGGGCCACCACCACGGTCACCTGAGTGCCCTTGGGACCCTTCAGGAGGTCGGCGATTTCGGACGTGCTCAGGTTGTCGGTACGCTTGTCGTTCACTTCCAGGATGACGTCGCCCGGCCGGAGCCCTGCCTTATAGGCGGGCGATCCGCCGAAAGGCGCGATCACGATGGTCTTCCCGTTGCGCGGACCCACCTGCATTCCGACGCCTGAATAGTGCCCTCGCTGGTCGTCGCGAAGCGAGGCGAACTCCTTCGGATCGAAGAAGTTGGAGTGCGGATCGAGGGTGCGCAGCATGCCCGGGATGGCGCCCTTGTAGATGGTCTTGTCCGGGTCGGCCTTATCGGCGTAGTTCTCCTCCACGGTCTCGAAGACCTTCGTGAAGGACTTGATGCTGCCTTTGACGTCGTCTTCCGGGCCGGCCGCCGACACGTGGGTCAGGCCGGGACCGACAATGCCTCCGACAAGGGCGCAAAGTCCGATAAAGAGGGGAACGAACAAGAGTGAGCGGCGGCGGGAAGCCATGAGAATCCTGACTTTCATTTTATAACGGGATGGGTCTATGATACCCGACTTGTTTGGCCGGGAACGGTTCTGCACCTATATGGACGCTTCAGGCGCCTATATTGGTGCTACGAAGATCCGGCGGGTGGGGTTCGCCGGGGATTCACAGCCGCGGCAACGGCGCTCGCCGATTCAGTGGCGGTATTGCCCGAACGGAGTGATGAGGGCGGACGCGGGCGGCTTTAGGATCATCTTTGGGACAAACTGTGGACAGAACCTTCGAGCGGACACTGAACGTGACCGGGCCGGTGAGCCTCGATCTGAGCACCGGCTTCGGGCTGCTGCGGGTGCGGCCGGGGCCGGACGGGTCGGTGCTGGTGCGCGGCATCCTCCGGGTGCGCGGCACGTGGGTGCCCTGGGACGACTCCGAGGGGCGGCTCCGGCATTTTGAGGCCAATCCACCGGTGGAGCAAAGAGGCAATGAAGTGCGGGTCGGCGGCGATCTCGGCAATGTGGTTCTGTTGCTGGACGTGACAGCCCCGCGCGACACGCGCGTTCGCGCCCGCGTGGACCACGGCGACATCCGGCTGGAGGGCGTCAAGGGTCCCGTGGACTGCGAGGGCGATTCAGGGACCATCGAGGTTTCCGGAGCGGAGGCGGCCGTGCGCGTGTCCGTGGACAACGGGTCGGTGCAGGTGCGGAATGTCGCCGGGCGGGTCGAAGTGGAGATCGATCATGGCGACATCGAGGCGCTGGAGATCGGCGGCGCCGTCGACGTCAGCTCCGACTCGGGCATGATTCGCGTTTCCCAGACCAGGGCGGCGCCCATCCGCGTGAAGTCGGACCACGGGTCGATCAGCGTCCGGCTGGCAAAGACCGGCGGATACGATGTGCGCGTGCGTACCGATCACGGGTCCGTGTCAGTGCCGGAGATGGAGCGCCGTGACGGGGGTTATTCATGGAATGAAGCGGAAGGCAGGATTCGGGGCGGCGGCCCGATGGTTGACGTGGAGACGGACCACGGTTCGATCGAGATTGAATAACATGCAGGCTGAAAGCCTGACTGACAACCCGCCCTGGCCAACGCGAAGGCCAGACCAAGCGGGCTGACAGCCCAATGCCATATAGTTTTCCCGCTTTCGAACACCTGGCCGATGTGGGGCGGGCGCCCTCGCCCGCGGCCGGCGCCCCCGCCGGCCTGCTCCCATACGCGACAACGCTACTCTCCGCGCGGCCAGCGGGGCCGGGGGGCCCCCCGCAGGCCGGGGGGCCTGCCCCACAAAAGGGACTTCGACTCAGCTCGCCGTCGAAAACTGTATGGCATTAGGCCTTTAGGCCGTCCCACAATCTCATCGCCCGCGGAATGAGCGGACCAGCGCGATGCGGCTGTCCACCGGAACGCCGCGCGCCACCTGGACATGCAGAACCGCGCAGAACGGACCCCAGGCCTGACCACGCGCGATGCCCAGGCGCTGCCGCAGCGTCGCGAGGTTTTCCGTCTGCGACACGAAATCCGCGGCCGCCTCGGTGCCCAGCGTCGTCGTCCCGGCAAGCAGAAGCACGTTCTGTCCGGGATGCGGACCCGGCTGCAGCGTCACCACCGCGTAGTCCTCGGTCAGCGGCACGGTGGCGCTGGCGAAGAAGAACCTCGGCTCGCCCGGACGCGGGTGCTGGTTCACGATGGCCAGATCGCCGGGGCGCGGCTCGCCCTCGATCATCGGACGAAACACCACTTCCTGCGCCAGTGCCAGATCGCGCAGCGACAGATTCTCGGTGGGCGACCCGGCGAAGATCAGGTCGCGATTGCGCGTGTCATCCCAGGTGAGCAGCGCGCTTCGTTTGTAGATCGCATCGCGGCCCAGGCGCCGGAACACGTCGGAGAGATCCGCAATCGCCAGCGCCTCGCCGATGCCGGTGTACAGGTCCTCTATGTGATCGCGCGAATCTTTCTTCGCATCGAAATAGCGCAGACCCGTCTCCGGCCGGCCGACAAACTCGGCGTTGCTGAAAATGATCAGAGGCGGCTGGGAGCTCCTGAACACGCTGTTCCAGAAGGGTTGCAACTCGGCGCGGTCGGAGGCGGAGCCGGTGAAGCTCCTGCCGGCATCGGAACGGGCGATCAGAATCCCGGCCCCCAGGCCGGCCAGCAAACCGGCGAAGACGCCCACTATAATCTTCCATCCCGCAGAACGCCGCGCCATCGGCGCGAGTGCGACGGGCATGGGAACGACAGCCGAGGCCGGCACCGCGGGCTGCTGGCGGAACAAGGGCGAGTACGACCCGCGCGGGATCTCGATCACCAGCGGATCGTGAACGCCGATGGTCGCATAATACTCGGTCAGCTTGTTCCGCAAACGGCTGGTTTGAACGCGTATGGTGGAATCGAGGCGCGGGTCGAAGTCGTCGGACCGCCCGAAAAGGTCCACCGCAATCTGGTATTCCTTCAAATGCTCATGCGGTTTTTCGAGGCCGTGCTCTACCAGATACCGTAGAAGCTGGCACAAAGATTCCGCATGTTGGAGGCCGGGACTGGCAACCAGCCTCAGTAACTCACGTTCAACGGCATCTCGGTCCGGACCCGCACTCCTGCTTGTTACAGCCATCCCCAAAGCAACTTAGTCCCTTTGTAACACCGAGGAAACCGCTCGCGCAAGTTACTGAATCTCAGCGCCGATCGGCGGTAACCGCGTCATACGTCCGGAAACTTCCCCCGAAGATACGAAGCGGCTAATCTTCATCAGGGTCTCGCACATTTCCGAGCATTCCAGGGAGAATAATATGAAAACACCACGAGGTGTATGGGGTCGTTCGATCCTTTTCGCAGTGCTTTTCCTCGCCGCCGCGATGTCCTTGTGGGCGCAGTCCGATGCGGCGCGTCTGCAGGGTCTGGTCAACGATCCGAGCGGAGCCGTTGTGCCGGGCGCGCAGGTGAAGGTCACTGAAGTCGCCACCAACCGGGCTCTCGAAGTCCAGACCGACGAGGGCGGATCGTACTCGTTTCCTGCGCTTCCTCCGGGCGATTACCGCATCACCATCAGCCTCGCCGGCTTTCAAACCACGACGCAGAAGGTGACGCTGCAGGTGGCTCAGGTGGCCAACGTCAATTTCACGCTGCAGCCAGGCCAGGTCAGCGAAGAGGTAACGGTCTCCGCGTCCGCGGCCATCGTGGACAGCGTTACGTCCGATATGGGCCTGACGGTCCAGACGAAGCAGATCGAGGATCTGCCGCTGAATGGGCGCAATTTCACGGAACTGGCAACGCTCATTCCGGGCGTCAATCGCGGAGTGCCCGGCAACAACGCCACCGGCGAAGGCAACAACGCCGAGACATTTCGCTATTCGAACAGCGGCGGCGCGGCTCTGGACGTGAACGGCGCACGCCCGCAGGCCAACAACTTCATGCTGGACGGCCTCGATAACAACGAATCGCTGGTGAACACCATCGTGTTCTTCCCGCCGGCCGACGCCATCCAGGAATTCCGCGTGCAAACCAACATGGCCCCGGCGGAGTTCGGTCGCGCCGGCGGCGGCATTGTCAACACCACCATCAAGTCGGGTACGAACGAATTCCATGGCGACGCGTTCGATTATCTGCGCAATGCGTATCTGGATGCGCGACCCACGTTCGCGCCCACCAAAACCGCATTCCGCAGAAATCAGTTCGGAGGCACCCTTGGCGGTCCCATAAAGAAGAACAGGATATTTGTCTTCGGCGACTATCAGGGACTGCGCCAGAGCGAGCCGTACGAGCAGTATTACGCTTCAGTTCCGACCTCGCTCATGCGCCAGGGTAATTTCTCGGAGCTTCTGCCTGAGGGCATCACGATTCACGACCCGGTTACCGGCGTGAACTTTCCCGGCAACGTCATTCCGGGCGATCTTCAGAATCCGGTCGGTCTGAAATACCTCGGTGCGTACCCGCTGCCCAATGTGGCGGGACGAATCGAGCAGAACTATTACACTTCCCGGCAGCAGGTGCAGAACTTCGACGATTACGATATCCGCGGCGACTGGCTGGCCAGCGAACGCGATCAGGTATTTATGCGCTTCAGCTACGCGCACGATCCTGAAGTGACCGGCTCGCGGTTCCCCGCCCTGCCTGCGGGCTTCGGCTCAGGGTCGCAGTTCACCTACGCCGACGGGGCGGGCCGTGGGCTACACTCACACGTTCAGCCCAACCATGCTCAGCGATCTGCGGATCGGCTATCAACGCACGTACCTCGGTTACGCCCCGCCGTTCCAGAATGAAGCGCTTTCGGCGAGTCTTGGCATTCCGAACGCCAATACCAGCCCCCTGCTGGGCGGTGGAGCTCTGATCGGCGGCTATAACAGCCAGATCGAGTACACGGGCGACTACGGTCCGTATCTGGTGCCGGAGAACACCTTTCAGCTTGCGGACACGTTCAGCCTGATCAAAGGCAGCCATACGTTCAAATTCGGCGCGAACCTGATTCGCCGCGATGTGAACCTGTTCCGGCCGCTTGCCGGAAAGGGCTTTTTCAATCTGTTCGGAAATGGTCAGGGACCCGGCGCCACGGGCTACGAAATCGCCGACTTGCTCGCCGGCTTTGTGGCCGATTACCAGATCGGGCCTCCCTACGGCATGGTCGGCACCTGGACGTGGGAAAACGGCCTGTTCGCGCAGGACGACTGGCGCGTGAGCCGCCGTCTGACGCTCAACCTCGGCCTCCGCTGGGACTATCTTTCGAATCCCACCGAAGAGCACGGACGCCAGGCCAACTTCAACATCCCGACCGACAGCATCGTGCTCGCGACGGGCGGCAGCGATGCGCTGGTGAACAACAACTACCATAACTTCGGCCCGCGCATCGGTATGGCATACGATGTCACCGGCAACGGCAAGACGGTGATCCGCTCGGGCTTCGGCATCTTCTACTTCGTGGACCGCGGCGGCATCAGCAATCAGCTTGCCCAGAATCCGCCGTTCAGCGGCGTATCGCAGTACAACTACAGCAACGGATACCGCATCACGCTTTCCGGCGCCTGCCCGGTGGGAACCGGCAATACGGCCACCGTGGAAGCGGTCGACTGCACGGGTTCGCTGCCGCTCGGCAACAGCTTCGCCAGCCTCAGCCTCACGCATCCGCAGAACGTATCGGTTACGGCGATCCTGCCGGACAACAAGACGCCCATGATGGAACAGTGGAACTTCCAGGTTCAGCATGAGCTGATGAACAACACTCTGGCCAGCGTCTCGTACGTGGGCGAGGGCGGGCATCACCTGCTCGACTACTACAACCTGAACTCTCAGTTGTACAATGCTACCTCCGGCGCCGTTCTGTATCCCGGAATGGGCAGCATCAACGTGGCTTCGGCCGGAGGGAACTCCATCTATAATGCGCTGCAGGCCGAGTTGAGTCGGCGCTATTCCCACGGACTGCAGTTCACCGCTTCCTACACATATTCGAAAACCATCGATAACGGCGGAGGGGCGTTCGGGAACAGCGGCTATGAGGACATCTTCAATCTGAATCTCGACCGCGGGCTGGCGGATCAGGATATCCGCAACCGCTTCGTGCTCAGCGCGGTTTACGAGCTGCCCTTCGGCCGTGGAAGGCACTGGGGCAACAACATGAACCGCGCCGCCGACGCCGCCTTCGGAGGCTGGCAACTGAACGGGATTCTGCTGATTCAGAGCGGCCTGCCGTTCAGTATCGGCGATCCGGCGTCGCCCGGCGGGCGCGTGGATGTTGTCGGAGATCTCTTCACCAGCCCGGGCAACACGCAGGAGTACTTCAACACCGCCGCGGTTGCCAGGGTTCCAGTGAATGCCTCAGGCGTCGAAATCCGTCCAGGGACGATGGGCCGCAACGTTCTCATCGGTCCGGGCATCAAGACGGTGGATCTGTCTCTGTTCAAGGACTTCAGCATCATTGAGCGAATGAAGCTGGAGTTCCGCGCGGAGGCGTTCAACATCGCGAATCACCCGCAGTACGCCCAACCGAACACCGATATCACCAATTCATCGTTGTTCGGCACTATCAACAACACGCTGCTGGGCAGCGAACGGCAACTGCAGTTTGCCGCGAAGCTGATTTTCTAGTCGCGGTAACAGTAGAGTAGGCTTTAGCCTGCACAGTTAGTTTTGCAGGCCAAAGGCCTGCTCTACATGACACGTAAACTACTCATCATGTTTTGTGGAGCAGGCGTTTTCGCCTGCATGTGTCGGGCGGCCTCGCCGTCCATCACGAAGGTGGAACCGCCCGACTGGCCAGCTCCGGCACACGCTACCACCCTGCGCGTGCTGATCACCGGAACCGGTCTGGACGGCGCGCAGGTGACTCCGTGCGATTCGCGCATGAGCGTGGGCCGCACTGCCGCGAATTCGAACGGCTCGTACCTGTTTGTCGATCTCGCTATTCCCGCGGGCGTCCGATCCGGCCCCTGCGAGCTGCGCGTCGGCACGCCGCAGGGCAGCGCCGCCGCGCCTTTCGCCATCGCACCCGCGCTCGCGCCGGACCATCGCTTCCAGGGCTTCTCGCCGGATGACGTGATCTACCTGATCATGCCCGACCGTTTCGCGAATGGCGACGCTTCCAATGACGATCCCGCTATCTCACACGGGCTGTTCGATCGCAGTAAGGCGCGCTATTATCACGGCGGCGATCTGGCCGGCATCCGGCAAAAGCTTCCCTACCTGAAGGACCTTGGCGTCACCGCCATCTGGCTCACGCCTGTCTACGACAACGTCAACCACCTGAACGCGCGCGAGCGCCCCGAGGACAGGGGAGTGACCGATTACCACGGCTACGGCGCGGTTGATTTCTACGGCGTTGATGAGCACCTCGGCACGCTCGAGTCTTTCCGCGAGCTGGTGGATGAAGCGCACCGCCTCGGCATTCGCGTAATTCAGGATGAGGTGGCGAATCATACCGGCCCTTACCATCCCTGGGTGAGCAACCCTCCCACACCGACCTGGTTCAACGGCACTGAGGCCCATCACCTCAACGAGACATGGCAAACCTGGACTCTCGAAGACCCGCACGCCACGGCGGCGATGCGCGCGCCCACGCTCGAGGGCTGGTTCGCCAACATCCTGCCCGACCTGAATCAGGACGATCCGGAGGTGTCCCGCTATCTCATCCAGAACACGCTCTGGTGGATTGGCCGCACCGGTATCGACGGGATCCGCGAAGACACCGTGCCCTATGTGCCGCGCAGCTTCTGGAGCGCGTGGACCACGGGCATTCACCAGAACTATCCGCAGGCGCGCGTTGTGGGCGAGGTGTTCGACGCCGACCCCGCCCTGACGTCCTTTTATCAGGGCGGACGCGAAGGCTTCGACGGCGTCGATACCGGCATCGACAGCGTCTTCGATTTCCCCCTCTATTTCGCGATCCGCAAAGTGTTCGCCGGCCACGCCTCGCCTTCCGAACTTGCCCACGTGATTGCGCACGATCGGCTCTATCCGGATGCGTCGCGGCTGGTGACGTTTCTCGGGAACCATGACGTTGCGCGCTTCATGAACGAGCCTGGCGCAACCATGGACGACCTGGCGCGCGCATTCACGTTCCTGTTCAGCGTGCGCGGCACGCCGCTGGTCTACTATGGCGACGAAATCGGCATGCCCGGCGGCAACGACCCCGACAATCGGCGCGATTTTCCCGGCGGCTGGCGCGAGGATACGCGCAACGCATTCGAGGAGCGCGGCCGCACGCCGGAGGAGAACCGGCTGTTTCAGCACGTGCAGCGGCTGGCCGAACTGCGCCGGCGCTCCGAGGCTTTGCGGCGCGGCACGCAGGTGGATCTGCTGGCGACGGAACGCGCTTACGCGTTCGCGCGCGTGGCCGGCAATCAGGGCGCAATCGCAATCTTCCACGATGGGCCCGCGGCCGAAACGCTGAAGATTCCGGTGGATGCGCTGCGCTGGCCCGATGGCGCGCGGCTCACCGATGCGCTCGGATCTTCCGAACCGCTGGAAGTCTCCCACGGCGAGGTGGAGATCCGCGTGCCGGCGCGGGCCGCCGTTTTGTACGAGACCCGCTGAAGCGGTGTTTGGCGCACGCTTCACACGGTGCTGAAAAAGTAAGTTCACAGGCCGAAGGCCTGTTCCACAATGGCTGTAAACCATTGAACTGGTGTTGTGGAACAGGCGTTTTCGCCTGTCCTGGGCAGCATTGACTTAGTTTTTCAGCACCGTCTTCAGCGTGCCGGTGCGAGCTTCAGCTCGCGCTTCGTGTGCGTCGATGTGGTCCGGGCATGGAGCGAGCGGCCTGTCGCTCGCTCCATGCCGGAAGGATTCTCTATTTCGCGCGCAAACACAATCCGACTTCGATGTTATTCGAATTGTGAATGAATGGCACGCTGTGCACAATCGACCGGTCGGATACATCCAGGCGAACGACGTATCCGCAGGGTTTCATTTCGATCGGAGACTGCGTGTCCAGGCACCAGTCATGGCCGCCCGGCCCAGGGGCGGGCGACGTATTCGGCAATGCCGGCCCAGGCCCCGGGCAAGTGATGGCCTGCGGCTGGTTCGACGGCGTCGCCAGCGTGTTCGGTTCCGTGGAAAGGCCCCACGACCCGAAATACAGATCGTCGGCGATAAAACTCCCGCCGACCTTCGAGTCCTGCGTGAAGTCTTTGCAGTCGCCGCCGGAGGCGATGTGAATGTCCATGGTGAGCGGGATGGCCGGCGGTCCGGCGGGCGCGGTGTTATCGAGCTGCACGCGGTACCACGGACTGCTGCCGATGATGCTCAGTTCATTCGGCGCGGTGGCAACGTCGAGCTGCATCTCCCAGAGGTCGTCCTTGTCCGGAATACCCAACGACGCGGAGGACCACACGGCGATGGTGCGGGTCACATAGTTCGGCCCGAAAAGATACTTGAAGAAGCCGCCCACGGCGATTTGCGTGTCGAATGTAGGCGGGATGACCCAGCGC
The DNA here is from genome assembly GCA_963780655.1 of uncultured Acidobacteriota bacterium. Taxonomy (GTDB): domain Bacteria; phylum Acidobacteriota; class Terriglobia; order Bryobacterales; family Bryobacteraceae; genus CAWACP01. The sequence continues at coordinate 1,122,454 of CAWACP010000006.1, forward strand.
TCTACCTGGAAGCTGTCATCCAGCACCTTGACGATGAGGTGATTGCTGGCTTTGCGCACCCTGACGCGATAGTACAGACCCCAGTAGTACTCACCGTCCATGTAGAGATTGCCGCCGAAGGGGCATTCGCGATCGTACGCGTCCGCGGGTTGTCCGGGATAGTAGGCGAATGCCGCGCCAACGCCGGAGAGCGTTAGTCCGAGAGCGGGCGTATCGATGAATTCCACGGGAATGCCGCCGATGTTCCGGATCTCCGGGTTCTCGGGAGTGCCCGGCAGCGCCGGATTGATCTGGACGTGGGCATCCAACCGGTTCCCATAGAAGTTCAGGGCGTCGGGATCGGTGGTGGAGGGCGGCACGTTCCAGGAGAGCACCGCGCGTATGCGGGCGATCTTCGGCTCCTTGCAGCTCTGGCGAATCTTGGTCAGGTCCACTGGAAGAATGGCGGTGTAGCACAACCCCTCTTTCGGAATCGAAGGGATGTCGTGCACATTGACCTTCACCGTGCTCAGGTAAGTCCACTTGCAGGTGTTGTCCCAATCGGCCCAGAAAGCGACATATTCCTGGCTGCCTGGGTGACACAGATCGCCGGAGTAACCCAGCGGGCGCTTGATGCGGAACGTGCCGACCAGTCTTTCGGGAATTCCCTCGTCCAGGCCAAGGCACTCGAGCTGTTCATAATCGACGTCCGCGCTGGTCTTAAGAAGCGCTCCCACGGCGCCCGCGAAATCCAGACCGGCAGCGGCCCATTCCGCGGTCTTCGCCGTGACCAGTTCCTCGGTAAAGACTCCGCTGTTGAGAACCGTATTCAGCTCCTGGACGCCGAAGCGGTGTGCGGGAACCGTCACGGCGGCGGCCACGGATGTGGCTGGAGTCTCTTTCTGCCCGTAGATCCCGGCTAACTCGGCGATGGTGAACGGCGGCGGATCGGGCTGCGGGATCGGATCGAATTGAACCTGTTCGAAAAGCGGAGGAACCTTGATCTTCTGCGGCAGCGATGCGCCGATCGACTCCAGAAGGCAAAACAGGTTCCACGGCCGCGGCTTGATCTGAATCTGACAATCCAGGGTGTTGCCCCATACCGGCGTCCAACCTGCGTTAGCGGGGCCGGCCGGCGGCATCCACTGCCACGAGAGAATGGCATGTACCCTGGGAAGCAAAGGCGTGTTACAGCAGTTCGCATTGGGTTGGAGGCGCAGATTGGCCGCGTAAATGAGCGGCTTGTCCGGCTGCCCGGCGCAGTCATTGTTCGTCGGAATATCGTGGACCGTAACGGCCGTGACACCGGCATCTTCCCATCCTGAGCCGTAATCGATGAAGAATCTGACAAATTCGGTGCTCCCGGAGCTGCACAGATCTCCTGAGTAGCCAGTCGGTTGCTTCACCGCGATGGTGGCTTCGAGAAAATTAGTATCCGGGTTGAACCCGATACAAGTGAGTTGCTCGTAGGTAGTGTCACTGACGATCTTCGTTACCGGCTGGGCGGCGCCGGCCGTCAGGTTGCCAAAGTAATTGAGATTGGCGGCGAGGAACGATTTGAACCTGGTGCGCTCAACTCGTTCTTCCGTAATTTTCGGGGGTTCGTTGGGTGCAAGCATGGGATCCTCCGTTTCCTCCGTCGAAAAAGTGCTCTTCTTCCACGGTTCCCGAATGCACAGTACGGGGTCGATTATGTTCGTACCGTGTCCAATGGTCAAGCAAGGGTTTATCCGGAAATTCGGCTTACGATTGCGCGCCCTGCGCCGCCGGGGCGCCTGCGCAAAACCGCTATAATCTGACATTCGGAGCGCACAGCGCCTGGAAGCAATGCGGATAACCCGAAGGGCCGCTCTCAAGGGGCTGACATCGTCTCTGTTTGCGCAGGGCATGGCCACCCGCAATGTGCGGCCGCAACAGCGCGGCAAGCGCTCCGGCCTGCCGTTCGACGCAAAGTTCACCGATATCGCGCGCCAGGCCGGCCTGACGGCGCCCACCATCTACGGGAACGTCGAGTCGAAGCGGCACATCATCGAGGCTGTCGGCTGCGGCATCGCCTTCTTCGATTACGATGGCGACGGCTGGCTCGACATTCTGGTCCTGGGCGGCACGCGCTTCGATGAAACGCCGAAGGGCGCGGGCAATCGCCTCTACAAAAACAATCGCGATGGCACCTTCACTGACGTCACCGCGAAATCCGGCCTGGCGCGCCCCGGTTGGGCCTATGGCGTCACCATTGGCGACTACAACAACGACGGGCTCGATGATGTGTTCCTCACCTACTGGGACCACAACGTCCTGTTTCGCAATAACGGCGACGGCGCCTTCACTGATGTCACGCGCGAAGCAGGTCTCGAGCTGTCGATACCGCAATGGAGCACCGGGTGCACCTTCGTCGATTACGACCGCGACGGGCATCTCGACCTGTTCTTCAGCACCTATGTGGACCTGAACACCGGCATTAAGATTCCCACCGGCTGCGATTGGAAGGGCGTGACGGTGCATTGCGGTCCGCGCGGCCTTCCTCTGGGCCGTTGCTGGCTGTTCCACAACGATGGTCATGGCCGCTTCACCGATGTCAGCAGGGAAGCAGGCATCGACGCCGCCCGGGCATACGCGCTGACAGCGGTGGCCGCCGACTTCGATAACGACGGCTGGCCCGATATCTACGTGGCCTGCGATTCCACGCCGAGCCTCTATTACCGCAACCGGCACGACGGAACCTTCGCCGAAGAGGGCATGGAGCGCGGCGTCGCGCTGAGCGAAGACGGGGCCGAGCAGGCCGGCATGGGCGTCGGCGTCGGCGACTACCGGCTGGATGGCACGCTGGGCATTCTGAAAACGCACTTCGCCGACGATACTTGCGTCCTGTACGAGAACAACGGAAAGGGCGATTTCACGGACGTGACGTTGAGATCGGGCATCGGCGTGGAGACCCGCTATGTCTGCTGGGGCGCGGGGATCGAAGATCTCGACAACGATGGTCTTCCCGATCTGTTTATCGTGAGCGGCCAGGTATACCCGGAGCTGGAACATAAGTTGCCGCTTTTCCCATACCGCAGCCCGCGGATGCTGTTTCGCAATCTGGGCGGCGGCCGGTTCGAAGAATTGTTCGACGAAGCCGGACCGGCCATCGCCGCGCCACATTCCAGCCGCGGGTGCGCGTTTGGCGACTTCGACAACGATGGCGATATCGACATGGTCATTATGAACATGAACGAGCCGCCCTCACTGCTCCGCAACGACACCTCGGGACGGAACCACTGGCTGAAGGTCGGGCTGGAAGCCACCACCTCGAATCGAAGCGCTATCGGCGCGCGGGTGACGGCTCGCTACGGCGGACGGTTGCAGGTGCAGGAGTTGCTGAGCCAGTCGAGCTTCCTGTCGGTAAATGATAAGCGGCTGCACTTCGGGCTGGGCGCGGAGACGTCTGCGAGCCTGGAGGTCCGCTGGCCCAATGGCGTGAAGCAGGCGTTCCCGCAGGTTCCCGCAAATCACCTGGTGATCATTCGTGAGGGTTTGGGCATTGTGGCGACGAGGAAACCGCCCTTCACGGCGTAGCACGCGCGATCCCCGTGGGGCAGGCCATCGGTGTTCGTGGCCTGCCTGCGTCCTGTGAGCAATCGCAGACGACAAAAGACGATCGTCTGCGCCACACTGCCGTCCGGGCTTGAACTGGTGTGAGATTCTGGGTTCCAGCCCGTGCTGATGAGCCGCGCATTCGATCGTCGAAGACGCAACTTCCTCATTCACTCGTGCCTTGGCTGGCCTTTGGTCCGCGGCATGAAGGCCGCCGAGCTCGAGGACCTGGAACTGAAGACAAAGGCCGCCCTCGATGACTTCATCGCCGAACGATATCACGACCGGATTGCAGCCATTCTCGCGGATTGGCGGCGAGCGCTGCTCGCTTCTCCGGCCGGCGTGGGCGCCATCGAAAGCGCGCTGGCGCCGGACTTTCTGGGCGGTTCGCTGCATCTGGCGGAATCGCGGATGGTGCGTTCGGACGCTGCTCTCGAGGTGCGACATTGCACGTTCTCGCCACAGGCTGCCCTCGCCGGGGATGCGTTCGTTGGCGAGTTGCGTTCCTCTCTCGCCGGCTTCTCGAAGCTGCATACGGCCGAGTTCCAGGTTACCCAAATCGACGTGCAGGCGGCCGGTCTCCGCACGCGGGTGCGCTATGAGTTCGTGGCCGAGGGCTCGGGCTTCCACCGCGAGCAGCGCGTGGGCTGGTGGAATCTGGAATGGACCACGCCGGACCAGCCTCGCTTGCGGCGATGGCAGCCGACGGAGGAGACACGCAGCCGATCGGCCAGCCGCTGGTTCGATGACGTTGCGCCCCAGGCATTCGCGGCCGCTTCTTCCTGGTCACAGCAGATGCTGCGGGGCGTCGATTACTGGCGCACGGTTCTCGACGGAGCATCCGGCATCGACATCTACGGCCACAACGGCGTGTCGGCGGCCGACATCGATGGCGATGGGTTCGACGATCTCTACGTTTGCCAACCGGCGGGCCTGCCCAACCGCCTCTATCGGAATCGCGGAGACGGAACCTTCGAGGACATCACCGAAGCGTCGGGCGTTGGCCTTCTCGACGCCACCGCCTGCGCCATCTTCGCCGACTTCACGCACAATGGTCGCCAGGACCTGATTGTCGTTCGCGCCACCGGTCCGCTGTTGTTCGTGAACGAGGGCGGCGGGAAATTCCGTCTCAGGCCCGACGCGTTCCAGTTCGCGAATCCCCCGGCGGGAACCTTTACCGGCGCCGCGGCGGCCGACTACGATGGCGATGGCTGGCTGGATATCTACTTCTGTCTTTACAGTTACTATCAGGGCGCCGGCCAGTATAAGTACCCGTCGCCTTATTACGCGGCCGAGAACGGGCCGCCGAATTACCTGATGCGTAATAATCGCGACGGCGCCTTTCGTGATGTTACCGCGCAAACGGGTCTCAACCGGAATAATACGCGGTACAGCTTCTGCTGCGGCTGGGGCGATTTCAATCGCGACGGCTGGCCCGACTTATACGTCGTCAATGATTTCGGACGAAAGAATCTGTATCGCAATAACGGAGACGGAACGTTTACCGACATTGCCGCGCAGGAGGGCGTGGAAGACACCGGCGCCGGCATGAGTGAGTGCTGGTTCGATTACGACAACGACGGCGCTGAAGATCTCTACGTCGCGAATATGTGGACCGCGGCGGGCGAGCGCATCTCCGCTCAGGAACAGTTTCAGCGAGGAGCGCCCGCGGAGGTCCGCGCGCTGTATCGCAAGCACGCCATGGGCAATTCGTTATTCCGAAATCGCGGCGACGGCGGGTTTCAGGACGCCACCATGCCGAGCGGCGCGGGCATGGGGCGCTGGTCGTGGTCGAGCGACGCATGGGACTTCGATCACGACGGGTTTGCCGATCTCTACATCGTCAACGGAATGCTCTCGGGCGAAGTGCGCGAAGACCTCAACAGCTTCTTCTGGCGGCAGGTGGTGGCGAAATCGCCTGGTACGGCGCGGCCATCCGAGGATTACGAGCACGGCTGGAATGCCATCAACGAGCTCATCCGCTCCGACTACACATGGAGCGGTTACGAGCGCAACGTCGTGTACGCGAACAATCGGGATGGCACCTTCTCGGATGTTTCGGGCGCGGTGGATCTCGACTTCCTCGAAGATGGCCGGTCGTTCGCGCTGGCTGACTTCGACGGTGACGGACGGCAGGAGATGGCGGTCAAGAGCCGCACAGCTCCCGAGTTGCGCCTGATGAAGAACGTTGTCGCGCAGTTGCCGCCAGCTATCGCAATCCGTCTGCGTGGCGTGCGGAGCAATCCGGACGCGATCGGGGCGGTGGTGACGGTGGAAACGGACGTGGGCCGGCAAACGCGGACGCTGCAGGCCGGATCGGGCTTCCTCTCGCAGCACAGCAAAGACCTGTTCTTTGGACTCGGCCGGGCGAAAGGGACTGTGCGCGCTTCCATTCGCTGGCCGAGCGGATTCCTTCAGGAACTGCAAGATCTGCCGGCCAATCACCTGGTGCATGTGGAAGAATGCCGCGCGCCGTCTCGCCTGGAGCCTTTCCGGGAATCGGCCGCCCCGCCGACGAAACAATACACGCTCCCTCCTCTGCCGGCAACCATCGAAACATGGCTGCTCGCGCCTGTTCCGGCGCCGGATTTCTGGAACCTCTCCGCGCTGCGGGACAAGCCCGTGCTTCTCTCGTTCGGTTCGGCGCCGTCGCCATGGGACGTTCGGAACGTTCACTTACTCCGCGTTGAATCGGACAGGCTGCAGCGTGGAACCAATGACGTGGCGGGCGTCTACAACCTGCTGTACCGCTACATCTTTGATCGCCACCGCGATCTTACTCTGCCCACCTCGTTTCTGATCGATCGGCAGGGAAATATCGTCAAGATCTATCAGGGACCGGTCGCCGCGCGCGCCGTCGATGCGGATTCCCGTGACATTTCCCGGACGTCGCAACAACGGCTGGCCCGGGCGCTTCCCTTCGCCGGCAACGCCGCAACTTACGAATTCGGGCGAAACAATCTGTCCCTCGGGGCGGTTTTCTTTCAGCGCGGCTACTACGACCAGGCCGAGGCGTCGTTCCATCTTGCCCTGCGCGACGATCCGGCGAGCGCCGAGGCTCACTACGGGCTCGGCAGCGTTTACCTGAAGCAGGACAAGAACGCCGAGGCGCGGGCCAGCTTCGAGCAGGCGCTGAAGACCACCGCGGGTTATCCCGACACAGAGCCGAACGCGCGCAACAACCTCGGCCTGCTCGCGGCGCGCGAGGGCCGCACTGCCGAGGCGATCGCGTATTTCGAGGATACGCTTCGTCTGAATCCGGACTACTGGATCGCTCTCGAGAATCTGGGAAATGCTTACCGGCAGGAGCGGCGCTGGGAAGACGCGCGCGCAACGCTGGAGCGAGCGGTGGCGGCGCGCCCCGACGATCCGGAAGCGAACTACAGCCTGGCCATGGTCTACGCGCAGATGGATGACACGACGCGCGCCGGCGAATATCTGCAACGGGCCGTGACCCTGCGCCCGGCGTATCCGGAGGCGCTGAACAACCTGGGCGTGCTGTACCTGCGCACTCGGCGGGCGCCCGAAGCGGTGGCCAGGTTCGAGGAGTGCATCCGCGTCGCGCCCGGTTTTGATCAGGCTTATCTGAACCTCGCTCGCGTCTACACGGCGCAGAGCGAACGAGAAAAGGCGCGGGCGGTGTTGCTGGATCTCCTCAAACAGCACCCCGGCCACCCGCAGGCCCAGCAGATGCTGGATCAGTTGCGGTAGTGCAGGCCGATGGCCTGGCCGATGGCCTGCTCCACAATGGCTGCAAGCTCCTCATGCAGAGTTGTGCGAGCAGGCGTTTTCGCCTGCACGGCGAATGGCCAATCTCCAGTGCGGTCACGCCGTGACGCGGAGCCGTTCCAGCAGCGCGTCGATCACCTTCAGGCGATCCCGCAGGCGCTGACGAAATTCGCGGGTAGCCGTATGATGGAGTTCCACCGGAATCTCTCGGCGTTCCCGCTCGAGCAATTCCATCACGAGGTCCCATTCGGCTTTGTCGAGGACCGGATGGCGCGCAGTCGCGGCGGCGTTCGGCATCGGCTTTTCTTCCTTACGCGAATATTACACTGCTTTAGACGAAAATGAAATCCCGAAAATTGCTACTGGTTACGACTGCGCGTGGGCCGTCCGGGACCTCGCCACCCGCAACGCTCGCGGACGCATCAGCGCGCGATGCGTATGCGTTTCAGCGCTGAACGCCGCTCGAAGCGACTGGATAAATGCCTCAGACTCCCTCACCCGGTCCTGGCAATCCATACAAATCAGAAGGTGCTCTTCGAACTCATCGAGTTCCATCGCCTTCAGGCGACGCAGCACATATGTCTCGGCAAGGTCGTGTAAACAGTTGTTATGGTCCGGGTTGAGTGAGTGCATTTTTGTAATACTCCTGTCTCCTCGAAAAGGTCTTTGTTCATGCAGCTATGACAAAGACGGGGCCCCGCGCAATCAGCACACTAGTGCGGCGAAGAAGCAAAACTCTCACGCCTTTCTCTGGGGAGCGCCGCCCGTCCCGTGAATCTTGACTCTGCGGTACAGATTCGGTAACGTGGAAAGCGGAGGGGTATGAATGCCCACTGAAGTCGATACCATTGAAAGCCTTGCAACCAAAGAGTACAAATGGGGCTTCGTCACCGACATCGACGCCGACACCGTACCGCCAGGCCTCAATGAAGACGTCATCCGGCTCATCTCGGCCAGGAAGGAAGAGCCCGAGTTCCTGCTGGAATGGAGGCTCAAGGCGTACCGCCACTGGCTGACCATGACCGACCCGGAGTGGGCTAACGTCCACTTCCCTCCCATCGACTACCAGAGCATCGTTTATTATTCCGCGCCGAAGTCGGCCAAGTCCGGTCCGAAGAGCCTGGACGAGGTGGACCCCGAGCTGCTCCGCACCTACGAGAAGCTGGGCATTCCCCTGCATGAGCGCGAAGCCCTGGCCGGCGTGGCCGTGGACGCCGTGTTCGACAGCGTCTCGGTGGCCACCACCTTCCGCGAGCGCCTGGGCGAGATGGGCATCATTTTCTGCTCGTTCTCCGAAGCGGTCCGCGAGTATCCCGACCTGATAAAGAAATATCTGGGCTCCGTCGTGCCCGCGTCGGACAACTTCTTCGCCGCCCTCAACTCGGCCGTCTTCAGCGATGGCTCGTTCTGCTACGTGCCGAAGGGCGTGCGCTGCCCCATGGAACTGTCCACGTACTTCCGCATCAATGCGAAGAACACGGGTCAGTTCGAGCGCACCCTCATCATCGCCGACGACGACAGCTACGTGAGCTATCTGGAAGGCTGCACTGCGCCCATGCGCGACACCAACCAGTTGCACGCTGCCGTGGTGGAGCTGGTGGCCCATGACAACGCGCGGATCAAATACTCCACGGTGCAGAACTGGTATCCGGGCGACAAGGAAGGCCGCGGCGGCATCTACAACTTCGTCACCAAGCGCGGCAAGTGTCTGGGCGTGAACTCGCACATCTCGTGGACGCAGGTGGAGACCGGCTCGGCCATCACCTGGAAATATCCGAGCTGCATCCTGATGGGCGATAACTCGGTGGGCGAGTTCTACTCCGTCGCCGTGACCAACAACTTCCAGCAGGCGGACACCGGCACCAAGATGATCCACATGGGGAAGAACACGCGCAGCACCATCGTCTCCAAGGGCATCTCTGCCGGCCATGGCCAGAACACCTACCGCGGGATGGTCAAGATCCTGAAGGGCGCGACTGACGCGCGCAATTATTCGCAATGCGATTCGCTGCTGCTGGGCGACAAGTGCGGGGCGCATACGTTCCCGTATCTGGAGGTGAAGAACTCCACCGCCACGGTGGAGCACGAAGCGTCCACATCGAAGATCGGCGAGGACCAGCTCTTCTACTGCCGACAGCGCGGCATTTCGAATGAGGATGGGGTGTCCATGATCGTGCACGGATTCTGCAAGGAAGTGTTTCGCGAGCTGCCCATGGAATTCGCCGTGGAGGCGCAGAAGCTGCTGGGCGTGAGCCTCGAAGGGAGTGTCGGTTAGGACTATGTTGAAGATTCGAAATCTGCATGCGCAGGTGGCCGGGCGGGAGATTCTCAAGGGAATCGACCTGACGGTAAACAAGGGCGAGGTACACGCCATCATGGGGCCGAACGGCTCCGGTAAGAGCACGCTGGCGCAGGTGCTGGCGGGCCGCGACATGTATCACGTGACCGAAGGCGAGGTCATCTATGAAGGTCATAACCTGCTGGAGCTCTCGCCGGAGGACCGGGCGCGCGAAGGCATCTTCATGGCGTTCCAGTACCCGGTGGAGATTCCCGGCGTCAGCAACCTTTATTTCCTGAAAGCGGCCCTCAACGCGATCCGCAAGCACCGCGATCTGCCTGAGCTGGACGCCATGGACTTCCTCAACCTGGTTCGCAGCCGCACGAAGCTGGTGGAAATGGACGAGTCGCTCATGAACCGTCCGGTGAATTCCGGCTTTTCGGGCGGCGAGAAGAAGCGGAACGAGATCTTCCAGATGGCCGTGCTCGAGCCGAAGCTGGCGGTTCTGGACGAGACTGACTCCGGCCTCGACATCGACGCACTGAAGATTGTGGCCAACGGCATCAACGCGCTGCGCGGTCCGGAGCGCGCCATGATCGTCGTGACGCATTATCAGCGGCTGCTGAATTACGTGCAGCCCGACTTCGTGCACGTGCTCTCGGGCGGCCTGATCGTCCGGTCCGGCGGGAAAGATCTCGCGCTGGAATTGGAGGAGACGGGCTACGCCGGAATGGACGCGGACGAGGCTCTGTTGGCGAGGAGCGGGCGGTGAGCGCGCAGGCTGTCGAAGAACTGCGGGATTCCTGGGCATCGGCTTTCGAGAAGACTGAGCGGACGGGGCCAGCGTGGTTGCGCGATATCCGCGAGCGCGGGATGGAGAGCTTCACGCACCTCGGCTTTCCGACCACGCGAAACGAGGACTGGCGATTCACCAACGTCTCGCCCATCGCGCGAACGATCTTCGATCCGGCGCAGGCCGCCTGGGGCTATAGCGGCGAAATATCGAAGGACGCACACAGCCTGACGTTTTACAACGGGCACTACATGAGCGAGGCAAGCGCGGCGGGCCCTCTGGTGCGCAGTCTCAGGGATGCCCTGAACACCGAGCCGGCGCTGGTGGAGCGACACCTCGCGCAGTATGCCGATTCGTCACAGCACGCCTTCGTCGCTCTGAACAGCGCTTTCCTCGACGATGGAGCGTTCGTTTCCGTACCGCCGGGCATGGTTCTGGACAAACCCATCTATCTCGTTTACGCTTCCGTGGGGGGCGCGCACCCGCAGGTGTCGCATCCCCGAAATCTGATCGTGTTCGGCGATGGCAGCCAGGGAACAGTGGTGGAAATCTACCTCGGCGCAGGTGAGAAGGCGTCCCATCTCACCAACACCGTTACCGAAGTCGTGGGCGGCCAGGATGCCGTGATCACTCATTACCGCCTGCAGCAGGAAGCCGACAACGCCTTCCACATTTCCCGGCTGCAGGTGCAGCAGGAGCGCGGCTGCACGTTTGCCTCACACTCGTTCGCATTCGGCGGCGCGCTGGTGCGCAACGAAATCAACTCGGTGCTGGGCGAAGGAGCCGAGTGCACCCTCAACGGCCTGTATGTCGCGCGCGGGCTGCAGCACGTCGATACGCATACCGTCATCGACCATGCCATGCCGCACGCCACCAGTCACGAACTGTACAAGGGCATTCTCAACGATCATTCCAGCGCCGTGTTTCACGGCGGCATCGTCGTCCGCAAGGACGCGCAGAAGACCGACGCGAAGCAGACCAACAAGAATCTGGTCCTCTCCGAAAACGCCACCATCAACACCAAACCGCAGTTGCAGATTTACGCCGACGATGTCCGCTGCACGCACGGCGCAACGGTAGGGCAGCTCGACGCCGAGGCCATCTTCTATCTCCGCAGCCGTGGCATCGCGCTCGAAGCCGCGCGCGAGATGCTGATCCACGCCTTCGCCAGCGACATTGTCGATCGCGTGAAGCTGGACTCGCTGAAGGCCGATATCGAGCGCATCCTCGCCGCGCGCCTCGGCATGAAGACAGTATGACCACCGCTGCCGTTGCCTTCGATGTCGAGAAGATACGGCGGGATTTCCCCATCCTGCGGCAGACTATAAACGGCAATCCGCTCGTCTATCTGGACAACGCCGCCAGCTCCCAGAAACCGTTGCAGGTGATCGACGCGATCCGCGACCTGTATATGAGCGACTACGCGAACATCCATCGCGGCGTGCACGAGCTGAGCCAGCGGGCGACACAGCGGTATGAAGACAGCCGGGCCAAAATCCAGCGCTTCATCAACGCTGAGGACTCGCGCCAGATCATCTTCGTTCGCGGCACTACTGAAGGCATCAACCTGGTGGCGCAGACCTGGGGCCGCAGGAACGTGCCGCGCGGAGGCGAAATCATCATCTCCGCTCTGGAGCACCATTCGAACATCGTGCCGTGGCAGCTTCTCGCGGAAGAAAAGGGCGCGGTGTTGCGCGTTGCGCCCATCAACGACGAAGGCGAGCTGCTGCTCGACGAGTTCGAGAAGCTGCTGAATCCGCGCACGCAACTGGTGGCAGTTGGCCATGTCTCGAACGCGCTCGGCACCATCAACCCGATCGCGCGCATAACGGAGATGGCCCATGCGCACGGCGCGCTGGTGCTCGTGGATGGCGCGCAGGCCGTTCCCCACAAGCGCGTGGACGTACAGGCGCTCGGCTGCGACTTCTACACGTTCTCCGGCCACAAGATGTACGGCCCCACCGGCATCGGCGTGCTCTACGGCAGGCGCGAGTTGCTGGAGCAGATGCCGCCTTATCAGGGTGGCGGCGACATGATCAGCTCGGTGACATTTGAGCGCACGACGTACAACACGATACCGTGGAAGTTCGAAGCGGGCACCCCGAACATCGAGGGCACCATCGGACTCGGCGCGGCCATCGATTATCTGGAGGATCTGGGGCTCGACAACATCGAGGCGTACGAGAACGGCTTGCTCCAGTACGGCACGGCGAAGCTTTCGGAAATTCCGGGCCTGCGCCTAATCGGCACAGCGCACGAGAAAGCCGCGGTGTTGTCGTTCGTGCTGGAAGGCATACATCCGCACGACGTGGGAACCATTCTCGACAGCTACGGCATCGCGGTGCGCACGGGACACCACTGCGCGCAGCCGCTGATGGATCGCTTCGGCGTGCCGGCCACCACGCGCGCATCGCTGGCCTTCTACAACACGCGCGAGGAGATCGATTCGCTGGTGGCCGGAATCGAAAAGGTGAAGGAGATCTTTCGCTGATGCACGATCTGAGCGATTTACAAAACTTGTATCGCGAAATCATCGTGGACCACAGCCGGAAGCCGCGCAACTGCCGTCCCGTCGAAGGCGCGAGCGCGACTGCGCAGGGCCACAATCCGCTATGCGGCGACCGCGTTTTGGTGCAACTGAAGCTGGATAAGGACGTGATCACCGATGTCGCATTCCAGGGCGCTGGTTGCGCCATCTCGACGGCTTCCGCCTCGCTGATGACAGAGTCCCTGAAGGGCCGCACGCGCCAGGAGGCGGAGAGCCTGTTTCAGTCGTTTCATAACCTGCTTACCGGGAAAACCGACTCGGCAGGGGACCTTGGCAAGCTGGAGGTTTTCAGCGGCGTACGCGAATACCCGGTGCGCGTGAAATGCGCGACGCTGGCGTGGCACACCATGCGCGCGGCGCTGGAGCGTTCGGCCGACAAAGTGTCCACTGAGTGAATATGAACGCCGACCTCGAACGAAAAGCGACCGATGCCCTGCGCACCGTTTACGACCCGGAGATACCGGTCAACATAGTCGATCTGGGCCTGATTTACAGCCTGCGGGTGGACGATTCCGGCAAAGCCGACATCACGATGACGCTCACTGCTCCCGGATGCCCGGTTGCCGGCATTCTGCCTGGCCAGGTGGAAGCGGCAGCGCGCGCCGTTCCGGGAATTACCGATGTGCGAGTGGAGTTGGTGTGGGACCCGCCATGGGACCGCAACAGGATGTCCGACGCCGCGAAGCTGCAACTCGGATTCGATCTGGGCTTCGATGTAGTGCCGATGACGAGATTACGTTAATGAAACTCAGCGCCCAGGAAGAGTACGGATTCCGCTGCCTGCTGCAGATTGGGAAGCGCGGCGTGGGCGTGGGTCTGACCATTCCCGAGATCAGCCAGGCCGAAGGCATCTCGGAAGCGTGGGCGGCGAAACTGCTGCGCACCCTGCGCAAGAGCGGTTTCGTGAAGAGTGTGCGCGGCAAGGTGGGCGGCTATTCGCTCTCTCGGCCGGCGAATCAGATCGTCGTCGGCGATGTGCTGGCGGCGCTCGGCGGCAGGATGTTCGATTCGGACTTCTGCGGCAGCCATGCCGGGCAATCGAGCCTCTGCACGCACACCACGGACTGCTCGGTTCGCACGCTCTGGCGCACCGTGCAAACAGCGCTCGATCAGGTGCTGGGCAAGACCACGCTGCAGGATCTGCTGCGCACCGAAGACGAGATGAGCGGCTGGGTGAGCACGTCGTCGCTGATCAAGCCGCACAGCGCCCCTCCACCGGTTACCCAATAGACGCGTATCGTCTACTTCTTCGAATGCGGCGTCCCGATATACGGGAACTCCTTCAGAATGTCGGTGTGGGGCTCGAGGCCCGTGGGCGGACACTCATTTTTCGTCAGGAACGCGAGGCGGTAATTGATCACGTCGTCGGTGAAGACGCGCCCATTGGGATACTCCGCGGGCCTCGACGGATCGAAACTCAGCACGTCGGGAAGTGTGCGCTCTTTGTCGATCGCGGCAATCGCTTCTTCGCGCGTGTAATTGCCCGTATGCCCCATCAGATGCACGAACTGGTCGAGCCATCGCTTGCGATCGTTGACCGGCTCGCTGGCGTTGTATTCCTCCTTGGTGTCATCGGTGTTGAAGAAGCTGCTGACGCTCGGATGGCCCGCGCGATCGACATGAACCAGCTTGCCATCGCGTCTGACGCTGCATCGCCCCCAGATATGGATCTCGGGTCTGGGATTGAGTTCGCTCGTCGGCAGCTCGATTACGGTTGAAAATACGTTCGCTTCCGTATTCGAATCCACGCCGGTCCAGGGAGACTTGCCACCGAGATGAGGCTCGGTGAAGTTTCGCTTGCCTCGCGTATCGAAAAGGCTCTTGATTCCGTCGAAATCGAAAAAGAAAGCGTCGCTGCGGCTGCCCGCAAAAAACCTGATGCCGCCCGCGGTCATAACGTTGGGCTGGGGTCCGAACGAGACTTCACCGTCAGAGATGATTTTCTTGCCAACGGCTTCCGCTGAGCGCGACTCTTCGCCCTTCGCCATGAATACGTTCACGGTCTGCCTGCCGTTCTGCGGCTTCGAGAACACATAGCTGAGCGCGATGTCCGTCAGGTAATCGCCATCGCTGTCGATGTTGAGCCGATAGATTGCATCGGGATCAAGTGCGTCCGCATTCGGATTTGCATTGAGGATGATCACGGTCCTGTTCTTGTCAGCGGGCGCCTGGAATGCGTACAGGTCGCAGAGGTCGAGCCGTTGATCGCCCAGCGGCGGTCCGAGACTGAGTCCGGTGAAATGGTTTGACATTCCGGTTCTCCTTTCTAAACACTATAATCCGAGTTAAGCTGTCGTCAGGGTGTGCGCGCCGCCTGGCGCACATCCGGGGAAGGAGCACCTATGAGCGCTCTGCCCGCGAACGCCTTCATCGGCAGGACAGAACCTCCCACCGATGCCGACCTCGGCGACGTCCTGGGTTCCACCAAACCGGTTTGGGACCGGTTGATCACGGATCTCGCGTCTCAACAAGACGTAGCCACTCACGAGTGGCATTGTTATTCAGTAAAAGCAGGCTGGTCGCTGCGCCTCAAGCGCGGCAAGAGGACCATCCTCTGGGTGGCCCCCTGCAATGGCTGCTTCCGCGTGGCATTCATTCTCGGAGACAAGGCTATCGCGGCCGCGCGCCAGAGCGGCGTTACCGCGCGAGTGCTTCGGATGATTGAGCAGGGTGAAAAGTATCCGGAAGGAACCGGCATCCGGCTGCACATCAAAGGTCCGCGCGATCTCCCCGCGGTGCACACGCTCGCCGAAATCAAACTGAAGAACTGAAGCTGTGGAGCAGGCTTCAGCGACAGCCCCAGCGGCGGTGCGGGCCAAAGGCACAATCTTCGAACCGGTGTTCCGCCGGCTGAATGCCTGGATGCGCTACCAACAGGCCATCTGCGCCGTTGGCCATCGCTTCTATCGTCTGATCTGGAAATTCTGCGTCAAGGCGCAACGTTACGAGGAACGGGAACCAACCGTGGACCCCCAGTCGAAACGGTACAACGTATGCGTCGGTACGGCCAATCCCGCGTAACCGAAACGGGTTTTCGCATCTGCGATTCCTGACTGCACGCCGGCAAACACGATGGCCTGCCCCGCCCGAATCTGAGAAACTACACCACATGAGAGCAGTGCGTGTTCACGAATACGGCGGCCCGGAAAACATCCGCATCGATGACGTGCCCGTCCCCGCGCCCGGACCGGGCGAGGCGCTGGTGAAGATCGCGGCGGCGGGGGTCAACTTTATCGATACCTACCATCGCGCAGGCCTGTACAAGTCCGATCTGCCGGTGACGCTCGGCATGGAGGGCGCCGGTAAGGTGGAGTCGGTTGGGCCCGATGTTCACGACGTTGCGCCGGGAGACCGCGTCGCCTTCGCCATGGCTCGGGGCGCCGAAGCGGACTACGTCATCGTGCCCGCCTGGCTTTTGGTGAAGCTGCCTGATCATCTGGATTTCAAGCGCGCAGCCGCGGCCATGCTGCAGGGAATGACGGCGCATTACCTGACGCATTCCACGTTCCTTCTCAAGCCCGAGCACACCTGTCTGGTGCACGCGGCCGCCGGCGGTACCGGGCTGCTGATTGTGCAGATGGCGAAGATGCTGGGCGCGCGCGTCATCGGCACTACCTCGACGGAGGAGAAAGCGAAACTGGCGCGAGACGCCGGCGCCGACGAAATGATCCTCTACAGCGTCGAGGATTTCGCCGCGCGCGCGAAGGAACTCACCGGCGGCGCGGGCGTACACGTCGTTTACGATTCCGTGGGCAAGTCGACGTTCCTGAAGAGCCTCGACAGCCTGCGCCCGCGCGGCCTGCTGGCCACCTTCGGCAATGCCAGCGGCGCCGTCCCCGCCATCGAGCCGCTGTTGCTGATGCAGAAAGGATCGCTTTACCTGACGCGTCCCATGCTCGGGCACTACACCGCCACCCGCGAGGAACTGCAGTGGCGCGCCGGAGATGTGCTGCGCTGGATCGACGAAGGCCGGCTGAAGATCCACATCGGCGGGGAATACCAGCTGGAAGATGTGGCGAAGGCGCAGCGAGATCTGGAGAGCCGCAAGACCACCGGCAAGCTGGTGCTCATCACATGAGCGCCGCATTCATGGCGGATGCCGCTGCGTCCTGTGCCCTTACGGACCGCTTCGGCGAGCTGAAGATCGATGCGCTGCTGGTATCGGCGCTGCCGAACATCCGCTATCTCACCGGTTTTACCGGAAGCAATGCGCTGCTCCTGGCCACGCCCGGGCGCAACACGCTGTTTACCGATCCGCGCTACTCGCTTCAGGCCGTGCACGAGACCCACGGTTGCATCGTGAAGACAGTGCGCGCCCCTCTGGCCACTGCGGCCACGCAGGCGATCGGCAGACGCGGGCTGAAACGCATCGGCTTCGAGCGCGGGCGGATGCTTTACGAATCGTGGCAGATGCTGAAAGAGGCCATGCCGCTGGGCGCGGCGCTCAAGCCGATTGGTCCGGTGATCGAGAATCTGCGCATGGTGAAGAGCGAGGACGAAATCGCCCGCATCCGCGAGTCCGTGAACATCAACTCGAAAGCGTTTGCCGCCACGCTCAAGCGCATCCGGCCCGGCCTGCGCGAGTCGGACATCGCGGCCGAGCTGGAATATCAGATGCGCCGCAACGGCGCCGAGAAGCCGTCGTTCGATACAATCGTGGCGGCCGGACCGCGTTCTGCGCTGGTCCATGCGCATCCCGGCGATGAACCCATCAGGGCCGATCAATTACTATTGATAGATATGGGCGCGACCCGGAACGGGTATGTAAGCGACATGACCCGGACCATTTTCCTCGGAAACGCCGGCGCAAAAGTGAAGAGAACTTACCACAGCGTGCTCTCGGCGCAGCTTGCCGGCATTGCCGCCGTGCGCGAGGGCGCTACCGCCGTGCAGGTGGACCACGCGACGCGCGCCGTTCTCAAAGCGGACGGGCTCGACAAAGCGTTCGTGCATTCAACCGGCCACGGACTCGGACTCGAAATCCACGAGCCGCCTCGGCTGGGCGGCAAAGACAAGACGAAGCTGCGCGCCGGAATGACAATTACCATCGAACCGGGAGTTTATATCGAAGGCTTCGGAGGAATTCGAATCGAAGACACCGTGCTGGTCACGCGGAACGGCTGCGAAGTGCTGACGCCAACTTCGAAGGAGTTCATGGCGGTCTGAATTGACTCGGCTGAAGCGCCTTGCCGGGCGCCGCCGCTGACGGAAACCTGAAACATGACAATTGAAGAAATCAGAGAGCTGATCCAGCTCGTTGTTGAGACCGGTGTGGCGGAAATCGAGGTCCAGCGGGGCGACAACAAAGTTCGCATCCGCCGAACTTTCGGCAACAGCGCCGACGTGCTTGTGTCACCGGCAGGAGCGCCCGTTGCAACATCCGCCGCACAGCCGCATGCCCTCGCGGCGTCGGCTAACAGCGAAAACGCCGCCCTCGCGCAGTCGTCATCCAAAGCGGCATCCGCGGCCACTGGTCCCGACACCGTGATTATCAAATCGCCCATCGTTGGAACTTACTACGATGCGGCATCGCCCGACACGCCCGCCTTCGTCAAAGTGGGCGACTCGGTCGAGCCCGGCCAGGTGCTGTGCATCATCGAGTCGATGAAGCTGATGAATGAAATCGAGGCGGAGGTGGCCGGCACCATCATCAGCAAGCTGACCGAAAACGGCAGGCCGGTGGAGTACGGCGAGGCGTTGTTCGCGCTGCGCCCTCGCTGACCTCATGTTTCGAAAGATCCTGATCGCCAATCGCGGTGAAATCGCGGTGCGCGTCATCTGCGCCTGCAAGGACCTCGGCATCGCTACCGTCGCCGTCTACTCCGAGGCCGACCGCCACAGCCTGCATGTCCGCTTCGCCGACGAGGCCATCTGCATCGGCCCGGCGCGCAGTTCGCGCAGCTATCTGGATATCCCCTCCGTGATCAGCGCGGCCGAGATCACCAACGCGGATGCGGTACATCCCGGTTACGGCTTTCTCAGCGAGAACGCCGACTTCGCCGAGGTGTGCGAGACCTCCGGTCTGCGCTTCATCGGGCCGAAGTCGGGCGTGATTCGGGCGATGGCCGTGAAGCAGCGCGCGCGAGCCGCCATGGACGCCGCTGGCGTTCCCATTCTTCCGGGGTCCAAAGACGTTCTCCAGCACAGCGATGAAGCCTGTGAGCTGGCGAATGAAATCGGCTATCCGGTAATGCTCAAGGCGTCGGCGGGCGGCGGCGGTCGCGGTATGCGCATCGCACGCTCGGATGCCGACATGCCCGGCCTGTTCTCACAGGCCCAGGCGGAGGCGCTGGGAGCGTTCGGCTGCGCTGACCTCTATCTGGAGAAGCTTGTCGAAGCGCCACGCCACATCGAGTTTCAGGTGCTTGCCGACGAACACGGCAACGTGGAGATCCTCGGCGAGCGCGAGTGCTCCATCCAGCGGCGCCATCAGAAGTTGCTGGAGGAATCGCCGTCCATGGCGGTGACGCCGGAGCTGCGCGCGTCCATCTCTGATCGTCTCCGTGAGGCCATGTGCCGCATCGGCTATACCAACGCCGGCACGGTCGAGTTTCTGATGGATTCCTCCGGCCGCCTTCACTTCATCGAGGTGAACGCCCGCGTTCAGGTGGAGCACCCCGTGACGGAGTTCGTAACCGGACTGGATATGGTCCGCAGTCAGATCCTGATTGCGGCTGGTTACAAGCTGGACGAGGTGATGGAGCGGCCCGTTACCCTGAGCGGCCACGCCATTGAGTGCCGCATAAACGCCGAGAACCCGGACACATTCGCGCCCTCGCCGGGCCGGATCACGGGGTTGAACCTGCCAGGGGGCATCGGCATTCGCGTCGATACGGCCGCGTACACCGACGGCGTTATCTCGCCGTATTACGATTCACTGGTGGCGAAGCTCATTGCGTACGGCGATACCCGCGACGAAGCCATCGCGCGCATGAAACGCGCTCTGGATATGTTTGTGGTGGAGGGGATCTATACGACCATTCCCCTCCACGAGCGCATTCTGAATGACCCGCGGTTTATCAGCGGCCGTTACGACACGACGTTCCTGAACGGCGGCCGCTGACCGGCGGGCGCGCGACGCGGTTAACCGTCGGTTAGAATAGCCGCGATGTCTCGCATTGTGGTCATCCACTGGAAACCGCCGGAGGTGGAAGCGCACGCCGCTCGATTGCGCGGCGCCGGACATGAGGTGACCGTCATGGCGCCGAAGGACGGGAGGGCTGTCCGAGCACTCGGCGAACGCGCGCCCGATGCGTTTCTCATCGATCTCAGCCGGCTGCCTTCGCAGGGCCTGGCGGTTGGTATCGAGCTGCGCAAGACCTCGGCCACGCGCCGTGTGCCGCTCATCTTCATTTCCGCCGACGATGAGCGCGCCGAGAAGGCGCATCGCGTCCTGCCCGACGCCGCTTTTCTCTCCTGGGCCGAGCTGCCCGCCGACCTCGAAGCGGCAATGCGCACCGTTCCCGCAAAGCCCGCCGCGCCCGACGCCATGGCCGGCTATTCGGGCACGCCGCTCGTGAAGAAGCTGGGTATCAGAGCGCAAACCTCGGTGGCCCTGCTCGGCGCGCCCTACGGATTCGACTCGAAGCTCGCTCCACTTCCCGACGGCGTACTTTTGTACAACCAGCCGCGGACCTCCGACAGAGTGCTGCTTTTCGCCGCTTCGATCGCCGCACTGAAGCGCCGCTTCGAGACTGCCGCAAAGGCCGTAGCCGACGGCGGCGGCCTCTGGATCATGTGGCCGAAGAGGACCTCGGGCGTTAAGACCGATATAACCGAAACAATTGTGCGCGAATTCGGTTTGGCCAAAAACTGGGTGGACTACAAGATTTGCTCCGTCGACGAGACATGGTCCGGCCTGCAGTTCGCTCGCCGGCGACGGTAGCAGGAAATCCTGGACCGCCGACAGGAAGGCGCTCGAAATTCTGAAAAAATCGCCCTGTGCAGACAAAGCTGCCGCGCGTTGGTCTGTTTCTACGCGCGCTGGCGGAGCGCAGCCCGGAGATGCCGCACCTCATTCGAGGCGCTGCCGCTCGGAGCGCGGATCAAGGTGGGTCCGTGGACCGACCAGCTTCAGCTCATGAAGACGCACGCGGTGACGTTCAGACCGCCCGCGAAAAGCTGCCCTTCGAGATCACGCCGGTGATTCGAGTTCAGGAAGGCAGACGGCGAGACCGTCTGCCCCACCTGGCGATTCCCATCATCATGAGGCCGCTGCCGAGCAGCAGCATTGGGGCCGGCTCAGGCACGCCCGAGGGAGCGAACGCCGAAACGGTTGTGGCGCCGCCGTCCTGAACGCTGAGGAAGCCCGCAATGTACTGTGTCGCGTTGGTCTTGATCACCACCTGGTCGCTGCTCTGTCCCGGAGCAATCAGGCCGTTAAAGAAGAATTTGACTACCGGGTTCTGGAGGCGGCTCACCGAAGTCGGCGACTGCCCGGACCCCGTTACGTAGTACACGTCGGTTGTGAACCCGGCGAACGACGACATCGTCGCGCTCTGAAGGCTGTCGCTGCTGCCCGCTGAGTTGCTGAAGTCGTAAACGAAATCGAGGGTCGATCCGTCCCGGTAAACGTAAGCATCGTACTTGCCGGATTCGAGTCCGGTCGAGAACGATGCGCCGGTGATGGATGCCAGCAGTGTGAGGCCGCTCAGCGATGACAGGGCCGCGGGACTGACGGTTTGGCCTGTGGAGATCGGCGTTGCGCCAACCGGGGTCAGGCTGAAGAAAGCCAGCGCTGCGACGGGAACGCAGGCGGCGGTGATACGTCGGAGTGGCATGTAGCAATGCTGGAGGACGCGCCGCTCGCGCGGAATAGCCGACCTGTACTGAACAGTCCCTGGCGAAGGGGAGTACCGCGAGCCGTGCCGGTACTGTAGCCTGACATCAACCACATCCGCTGACGGCCTGATTTCGTAACACACTTCAGACGTTCGTGCTATGCTCGGCAGTGGCACGTTTCTGAATTTCGTAACACGATCCGAGTGCCATGATCCCCCCTCTGCTCATCGCGGCGCTGCTCACGGGCAGCGTCTCCGGCCGGGTGACCGATCCACAGGGCAAGCCGGCAACCGCCGTGACGCTGCGGATCGCGTCGGCGGCATCCGGCGCCACCATCGCCCAGACGGACACCGATCAGGACGGCCGCTTCGTTTTTCCCTCCCTGCCGCAGGGAGCCTACAACCTGAGCGCCGTGGCTCCAGGACTCGCCGCAATCGCCCGTTCCATTGCCATCCGCGCCGATCGAACGCTGGCGGTGAATCTGCAGTTCGTACGGCTCGATCCCCGAAGCGAGATAATCAACGTCACCGCCGACCTCTCGCGGGTGGACATCGAGCACCCCGATCCCGCCGAGCAGGTCCACGTCCGCGACGATCTTCTCAACGCAAATCCCGGCCGGCCGGGCGTCCCGGTTTCCATCCCCGGCGTCCCCGCCGAGACGGCCTCGGGCGGCATCAAAGCTCCCCAGTATTTCGCGCCGGGCATTGCCGGCGACCATGGTGAACCCATCGCGCAGTTTTTTCAGGTGGGCAGCTACCTCCTCCCGAACAATCTGAGCGCGAACGCACACGGCAACGGGTACGCGGATCCGAACCCGATCATTCCGGCGGTTATCGACAGCGTCGACACTGATGGCGGCGCATTCAACGTCCTCGAAGGCGACCATTCGGTGGATCTGGCCGCCACCTACGGGCTCCGCCAGCGGCTGACTTCATTCGTCACGCTCACCGCCGATTATCGCGATGTCGATCTGGCTGCGGGCTGGAGCCCCGCGCATCCCGCGACGCGCGCTTGGCTCGCCGTCGAAGCTTCCTACGGCAATGGATTCCTGGACGCGCTGGAGCACCGACAGCAGTACAAGGTCAACGGCTTCCGCGTGTGGGACGTCGGCAGACACGAGCTTACGCTGTTCGGGCTCGGCTACTACGGTCAGTCGAAAGTGCCCGGCCTCGTTCCCATCGGCGTGCCTGATCTTCACGACACCATCGACGCGCGCCAGCGCGATCGGACACACACCGCCGAAGCGGCTCTCAACGACATCTGGCGCATCGGGCCGGCGAGCGAGCTTCAGCTTTCTACCTTCTTCCGGACGTACAATCTCTCCCTCTACTCGAACTTCGGCGACGGACTGATTCGCCAGAGTGAGTTCCGCACGGTGGCGGGCGATAACGCCACTTACATTCATCGAGTAAGTCATTACTTATCGATCATGTCGGGAATAGACTACTTACGCGAGGCGCCGCGCCGGCTCGATCTGGACCACTATGAATCGATCAATCCCGCGATTTACGGACCATTTCAAAAGGTCACCGCGAACGACGTCACGATGAACTTTCTGACGCCGTTTGTCGCTCTCGATGGCCGCGTCACGCCATGGCTGTGCTATTACGTTGGCTGGCGCCGCGATCAGGTCGATTTCGACAACACCGACCTGCTGACCGCTGCGAACTCGTATCGGAAGTGGGTCGGTGTAAACTCGCCGAAGGCCACCCTGAGCTTCCTGCCTCCCGCAAGCACGCTCCTTCCGTCGGTCTCGTTCAGCTTCGGTCAGGCCTTCTTCACCAACGATCCCCGCATTGGCAGTGGAACCGCCCAGGGGACGCTCGTCAGCCGCGCGCACGCATATCAGATGGTCGTGAGCAGGACAATCAAAGGCACGGAGCTTCGCGTGACGCTCGCCCACGTGACGCAGGAACAAACGCTCGCGAAGATCGATCCGGACACCGGCCTGCAATTCAACGAGGGACCGAGCCGGAACCGTTACATCACCGTGGTGGCACGTCATCGATTCGCATGGGGGCTGCTGGAAAGCTCAGTGTCGAAGGCCGATGCGCGCGGGCTTACGGACGGACTGCCCCTGCCGGAAGCGCCACGGCTGATCGTCGATCTTCTGGGCGCCTTCGACCGGCTGCCATGGCGGCTTCACGTCCGCGCGGAGTTCGAGGAGGTGGGGCGAACGCCTCTGGGCGACGGCTTCACCGGCGTGCCGGTGCGGGAGTTTCGAGGCGCGCTGGAGCGGAGCATCGGCGAAAGACTCGAGGCCGGGGTGAATTTCCTGATAGCCAGCGGCTACACGGGGCAGACCACGGAAGTGCTGGCCTTGACCGAGCAGGTGGTGGGCGTATATCTGCCGTCGTACGCCGCGGTGTCATTGAGTTATCGACTTGGACGGAGCGGCCGGTGAGCCGGTAAACCGGAATCCGGCCGCAACTGAGAAACGTCTCCTGCGCGTCCCACCGGCAAGCCATGTCCGGAAAAACACCTGACCTTCGTTAAGCAGATGATCGTCGCCGGCTTCATGCCGACACTGCAGGCCCGCGGTACGGATTCACGATCTTTATCCCCTGCGGGACCGCAGTTGACTGGTCCATGTCGCAGCGGGCGGAGTCACATTCGGCTGGAGTCGCTGAACAATCTGGCGGCGTTGTATCAGAAGCATTACAGGTCGGTTCTGGACCCGGTCCGACGCTGGGTCGCCGAACACAGCCAGGCGTCATGATTAGCAATTCAGGTATGCCATGGTGGGCGGTGCAGGATTCGAACCTGCGACCTTCT
>CAWACP010000007.1:0-446050 GCA_963780655.1 uncultured Acidobacteriota bacterium
GTCGCGTATGGGAGCAGGCCGGCGGGGCGCCGGCCGCGGGCGAGGGCGCCCGCCCCACATCGGCCAGGTGTTCGAAAGCGGGAAAACTATATGGCATTGGGCTAAAGGCCCGCCCCACAAACGCCAGCCACGTTACCGTCGCGCGCGATAGGCAACGTCGGCAAGCGACCAGCAAGCCCGATATAATCAGCGGCGGAAGGATCCGCGCCCGTGATCAAAAAGCCCCCGTTGCGTTTCTGGCAGATCTGGAACATGTCGTTCGGCTTCTTCGGCATCCAGTTTGGCTGGGGATTGCAGATGGGCTTCATGAGTTCGATCTACGAGAAGCTGGGCGCCTCGGCCTCGCAGATTCCCGTGCTCTGGCTTGCCGCGCCGCTCACCGGACTGATCGTGCAGCCCATCATCGGCCAGATGAGCGATCGCACGTGGAACCGGCTGGGCCGCCGCAAACCCTATTTCCTCACCGGGGCGATCCTCAGCTCACTGGCGCTGCTGCTCATGCCGAACTCGTCAACGCTGTGGATGGCCGCGGGTCTGCTCTGGATTCTGGACGCGTCCATCAACATCAGCATGGAGCCGTTTCGCGCCTTTGTGGCCGACATGCTGCCCGAACATCAGCGCTCGCGGGGCTTCGCCATGCAGAGCTTTTTCATCGGCGCCGGAGCCGTGCTCGCCTCCGCGCTCCCCTACGTACTCACGAACGTCCTGCATATCCACGCCGAGCGCGGCGCGATTCCGTCCGCCATTCGGGCTTCGTTCTACGCGGGCGCGGCCGTGTTCTTCACGGCGGTCCTGTGGACGATTCTGACCACGCGCGAATATCCGCCCGATCCGTCCGCCGAAGTGCGCAAGCCGCCTCGGGGCCTGTCTGCGAACGTTCGCGACATCCTCGACGCCATTTCGGCCATGCCTGCGACCATGCGGCAGCTCGCCATTGTCCAGCTCTGCACCTGGCTCGGGCTCTTCTGCATGTGGCTCTACTTCGGACCGGCCGTGGCCCATGATGTATTCGGCGCAGCCAGTGAGAAATCGGCCGTCTATGACGCAGGCATCGAGTGGGGCGGCATCTGTTTCGGCGCGTACTCGGCGGTGTGCTTTCTGTTCTCGATGGCCCTCCCGTCGCTGGCTATGCGATTTGGCCGAAAGCTGACGCATGCCATTTGCCTGTCGTGCGGCGCCGCGGGCCTGCTCTCGGTCGGGGTCATCCATGACAAGTGGTGGCTTCTGGCATCCATGGCCGGAGTCGGCATCGCATGGGCCAGCATCCTCTCCATGCCCTATGCCATGCTGGCGGGCGCGCTTCCGGCCGGACGCGTGGGCGTGTACATGGGCATTTTCAACTTCTTCATCGTGCTTCCCGAGATCATCGCTTCACTCGGGTTCGGCTGGGTGATGAACCATTTGCTGCATAACAACAGGCTGGCCGCGGTGGTGGCCGGCGGCGTGTTTCTGCTGGTGGCTGCGCTGCTGGTGACGCGCGTCGAGGATCGCCCCACCGTCGCCGAAGCGCAGCATGCATAGTGCCGACTTCCGGATTGTGCGTTGTGCGTCTCAGCCCGCTTTGGCGAGGTCGGCCAGCATCTGCTCAATCAACTCCGGCTGCCACCAGATGGTGAGGTCCTCCCACGTCGTAGCAGCGAACTGAGGTCGAATCGCCAACAGATCACGCAGTGCGCCGCGAGCCTGTTCCATGCGGCCCAGCTGACTGTAAATGACGGTCAGCTCCAGCTGCGCTGTCCATAAGCCGGGCATGTTCATCCTCAGTGCGTAGTCCAGGGCGCGCTCGCTGTGATGCTGGCGATAGGCGTTGACGGCCATGGGCATCCAGTACCAGCCGGGATGGTTGGGATTGAGCTGTATAGCGTGCTCGGCCAACGCGCAACCGCGTTCCCAATCGCCCGAATAAGCGAAGTGCAGACCCAGGAACGCCGTGGTATAACCTTGCATCCGGTTAAGCGCCAGAGCGCGCTCAGCCGAGGCCCGAAACTCGCCCAGTTCGCGGCGAAAGAAATGCGCCGAGGCGAGCGCCGCATGCGCGAGCTGACTGGAAGGCGCAAGGTTCACAGCGCGCCGCGCCGCAGCGAGCGATCGGTCCATGGAATCCGGACGGGGATTGTATTTGTGGGTGTACTCCGCCCGGTAAAGCCAGGAAAGCATCGCCCAGCAGTCCGCATAATCAGGCGCCTGTTTCACCGCGTTTTCGAGCGCTGTGACCCCGGCCAGCTGCTCCTCTTCAGTGACGTGCTGATGAAAGCCGAAGCTGCGCATGAGGGCTTCGTAAGGCGTGAGAGTTGCCGTATCGCGGCCGCGGAGGGCTTCAGTCATGCTGTGCGCCAGAATGCCTCGTGCGTCACCGACCGTGGCTACGATGCGGGGCACAACATCATCGAGAACATCCAGCATTTTGTCGGCCGTGAAGGTACGGTCGTAGGTTTCCGCCCAGAGACCGGCGCCGCTATTGGCGTCCACCAGTTGTACGGCGAAGCGAACCTTTGCTCCGGCCTGGCGGATACTGCCTTCCATGACGTAGCGCGCGCCGAGCTCCTTCGCCGCCATGCGCACGTCAACCGTCCGCTCCGCATACTGCGCCGTCGAGCTGCGCGCAACCACCCGCAGGTAGGAGAACTTCGACATGTTCGTCACGATGTCGTCCGTGACGCCCTCCGCCAGCGCGGCAATATCGGGATTGCTGCCCGTATATTTGAACGGCAGCACCGCGACCCAAAAACCTTCCTCCGCTCTGCTCGCGCCGGAATCCGCACGGGGCGCGGCGCGCGCAACCGGAACCGCGACGGCTTCCGTACCGTTCATCCCGCGAGCGATCTCGCGAAGCTCGTTGCCGATGTCGCGCGCGGTCTGCATACGGTCGCGCGGGTCCTTTTCCAGGCAGCGGTGAATCACACGCGACAGGTCGGCGGGCAGGTCGGCGCGGAGTTTGCTGACCTCCGGCGGCGTATCGCGCAGAATCGCAGAAAACAGCTCCGCCGAGGACGCTCCTTCAAACGGGCGCTTTCCGGACGTCATTTCGTGCAACAGCACTCCGACAGACAAGATGTCGGTACGATGGTCGAGCACGCGCCCGGTGAGTTGCTCCGGCGACATGTACGACGGCGTGCCCATGACCACTCCTTCCTGCGTTTCTCCGGCCGAGGTCAGGGTGACTTCGGTTTCAACCTTTGCGCCGACATCCTTAGCGAGGCCGAAATCGAGCACCTTCACGCGCCCGTCGGTGGTCACCATGACATTGGCGGGCTTGAGGTCGCGATGCACGATGCCTTTTTCGTGAGCCGCCGTGAGCGCGTCCGCCAGCGCGCTGCCGATCTCGAGGATTCGCTCGACCTCCATGCCGCCTTTCGGGATGAGCCGATCGAGCGTGTGGCCGTCCACCAATTGCATGGTCAGGAAGTGGACGCCATCGAACTCCTCCACCGAATAGATGGTGACGATACCGGGGTGGTCGATCTGCGCAAGCGCGTTCGCCTCCCGGCGAAAACGCCCCAGACGGTCCGCGGCGCGCGCCATTTCAGCAGGCAGAACCTTGACGGCCACTTCGCGTCCAAGCCTCGTATCGGTGGCGCGATACACCTCGCCCATGCCGCCGGCGCCGAGTGGCGATTGAATTTCATACGCCCCGAGTCTTGTGCCGCAGCTGAGCCTCACGTTCGCGACATTATAACCTGTCCCGCGCGATGAGGTATTGCGTCTGTAAAATGCAAACAGGTCACGCGATGGAATCCTCGCTCAGCATAAAAGGACAGGCAACGATCCCGAAGGCCATTCGAGAACATCTTCATCTCGAACCGGGCGACCGAATCAAATTCTTCGTGCATCCGGACGGCAGCGTCGTCATCCTTCCAAAAATCCCTGCGTCGAAGCTGAAAGGCATCGTTAACCCTCGCCGGCGGGCCTCTCTCAATGATATGGAGACTGCAATCGGTGAGGGCGCCGTCAATGGAGAACGGGGCGCCAGAAGCCGATGCGCATCACCTGACGGAAGAGCGTCCTGGCTTTATCAGTCTCGTCACCATGGCCGAAAACGTTTGGGTGCCTGGTCGCGTTTACGGCCTGTCGAATCATGAAATCGCCGCGGCTATCGAGCGCATCCTGCAAGCGGATACCCTTCGCGTTCAGAATGAACAGGAAACCTTCACCGCAATGATCGCTCTCAGGACAGGAGTCGGATCTTTCTCGGACGCTCGCGGAGGCCGCTGCCTCCGCCTCCGGCAGCGGGACGAGGGCGTCCCGCGCGGTCCGGGGGGACCGCCCCACCAAGCCCCTGCAGCGGCCGACGATTGCGTCGGCGTGGGGCAGACGATCGCATTTCGTCGTCTGCCTTGCCCAAGCCACGCGGCAGGCCACAAAAGGCGATGGCCTGCCCCACGAGACGCCTGACACGGTCCCCGTCCATTCTCTAATTCCTTTACTTCCTTTACCGTCTTTGTCTTCCTGTATCCTGAAAACAAGGACCGCGCTGCAATACCCTCCATGCCTGAGAGAACCGACCCCCACTCTGTCAACAGTTGGCTCGAAGACGAGCTGTATATCGAATACCTTCACGACAAGAAGGCCGTGGACGAAAGCTGGACCGGCGTCTTCGAAGGGAACGGCCACGGCGCGCCGCCGGCTCCGCAAAATGGCGGAGGCACGACAGCCATAGCGCCGGCTCAGCCGCAGGCGATCGTGCCCAGCCACCAGCCCGTGGAAGGCGAGCAGCTCACGCCCCTTCGAGGAACCGCCGCGCGCATCGCCGAGAACATGACGGCCAGCCTCACTATCCCCACCGCCACCTCGCAGCGGGTGATTCCGGTGAAGGCCATCGAGGAGAATCGCCGCGTGCTCAACGAGCACCGCGCCATGAACGGCGAAGGCAAGATCTCCTACACGCACCTGATCGGCTGGGCCATCGTTCGCGCGCTCGACAAAGTGCCCGCCGTGAATTACGCGTTCGCGGCCGGAGACGGCGAGATCTTTCGCGCTGTCCGCGAGAAGGTCAACCTCGGCATCGCCGTGGACATCGCGGGCAGGGACGGCTCGCGCTCGCTCAAGGTGCCGAACATGAAGGACGCCGGCTCGATGACCTTTTCGCAGTACGTCCGCGCATTCGACGACATCGTGGCGCGCGCGCGTAGCGGGAAACTGGGCCTTCCCGATTTCGAAGGCGCCACCATTTCGCTCACGAACCCCGGCACCGTGGGTACGGTCGCCTCCGTTCCGCGGCTGATGCCGGGCCAGGGCGCCATCATCGCCACCGGCGCCATCGACTACCCCGCGGCCTTCCGCGGCATGCCCGCCGAGCTGCTGAATAACCTCGGCGTAAGCAAGGTGATGACGATTAGCTGCACTTACGACCATCGAATTATTCAGGGCGCCGAGTCGGGCATGTTCCTGGCGCGCGTGCAGGACCTGCTGGAAGGCGAGGACAATTTCTACGAGGCGATCTTCGCCGACCTTCACGTACCGTTCAAGCCGGTCCGCTGGGAGATCGACAAGCGCGAGAAGCTGAATGCGCCCGGGCTGTCGCGCGCGGACGAAGCTGCCAAGCAGGCCGCGGTGCTGCAACTGATCCGTGTGTACCGCGTGCGCGGCCATCTGATGGCGCAGCTCGATCCGCTCTCCACGGACCGTCCCTATCATCCCGACCTCGATCCCGCAACCTGGGGACTGACCATCTGGGACCTCGACCGCGAGTTTCATACCGGCACCTTCGTGGCCGGCGGCTACCGCCGCTACGCCACCCTGCGCGAGATCCTGGAAACGCTTCGCCAGACCTACTGCGGCACGCTCACCTGCGAGTACATGCACATCCAGCACCCCGAGGAGCGCGAGTGGCTGGAAGGGCACATGGAGCCCACGGCGAACCGCTGGGAGCTGAGCAAAGAAACGCGCGTGCGCACGCTGAAGCGCCTGATCGAGGCGGAAGAGTTCGAGCATTTCCTGCACAACCGCTTTGTCGGCCACAAGCGCTTCTCCATGGAAGGATCGGAATCGGCCATCGCCATTCTGGACGACACCATCGAACGAGCGGCCGACGCGAACGTTCACGAGGTGGTCATCGGCATGGCCCACCGCGGGCGTCTCAACGTGCTGGCCAATGTCGTCGGCAAGTCGATGGTGCAGGTCTTCTCGGAGTTCGAAGGCAACGTCGATCCGGACAGCACCCAGGGCTCCGGCGACGTGAAGTATCATCTGGGCGCCGCGGGCGTCCGGCGTTCCGAGCAAGGCAATGAGATCGCCGTTTCGGTGGCCTTTAATCCCAGCCATCTGGAGGCGGTGGACCCGGTGGTGGAAGGCATCGTCAGGCCGAAGCAGAACCGGCTGGGCGATGTGAATCGCGAGCGCGTCATTCCGTTTCTTATACACGGCGACGCGGCGTTCGCCGGGCAGGGCGTGGTTGCCGAGACGCTGAATCTTTCGCAACTCGAGGGCTATCACACGGGGGGAACCATTCACCTGGTGATCAACAACCAGATCGGATTCACCACGAACCCCAACGAGTCCCGTTCCGCCACTTACTCAACGGACGTGGCGCGCATGGTGCAGGCGCCGATTCTGCACGTGAACGGCGACGATCCCGAGGCGTGCATCCGCGCGGCGCAACTCGCCTATGGGTTTCGCCAGATGTTTCGCAAGGACGTGGTCATCGACATGGTGTGTTACCGCCGTCATGGCCACAACGAAGGCGACGACCCAAGCTACACGCAGCCGCTGCTCTACCGGAAGATCAAGGACCATCCGTCGGTGGCCGTGCTCTATTCGGAACGGCTGGGGCGCGCGGGTTTGATCAGCGCCGAGGAAGTTCAGCAGCTGCGCTCGGACATCGCCGCGGGCCTGAACGCCATCTACGATTTTTCGCGCCAGCACGCCGAGCATTACAAAGTGGACGAGCTGAGCGCCGTAGACATGGAAGACGTGCAGAAGCCATCGCCCGAGACGGCCATCTCGCGCGAGACCGCGGAGCGCGTGCTCTCCGGCCTTGCCGCCTTCCCGGAGAATTTCCATGTGCATCCGAAGCTCAGGGCCTTCGTCGAGAAGCGGCGTCAACTGATCGATGGCGGTCCGGTGGACTGGGCCACGGGTGAGGCCCTGGCGTTCGGAAGCCTGGTGCTGGAAGGCACGCCGGTCAGGCTCAGCGGCCAGGACAGCGCCCGCGGCACGTTCAGCCAACGGCATCTCGAATACTACGACAACGAAGACGGCCACAGCTACATTCCGCTTCGGCATCTCGACCCCCGGCAGGCGCCGTTCGATGTGTTCGACAGCTCCCTCAGCGAATACGCCGTCATGGGATTCGAGTTCGGCTACAGCGTTGCCGACCCGCTGACGCTGGTGATGTGGGAAGCGCAGTTCGGCGATTTCGCCAACGGCGCTCAGATCATGATCGACCAGTTCATCGCCAGCGCCGAATCGAAGTGGAGCCAGCCGAGCGGGCTGGCGCTGCTGCTGCCGCACGGCTACGAGGGGCAGGGCCCGGAGCACTCCAGCGCGCGTATCGAGCGGTTCCTGCAGCTTTGCGCCGAAAACAATCTGCAGGTATGCGACTGCACCACGCCCGCGCAGTACTTTCACTTATTGCGCCGACAGATGTACGGCGGTCCGGACCGGCGCGGCATGCGCAAGCCGCTGATCGTGTTTACGCCAAAACGCCTGTTGCGTCATCCGCGGGCGGTGTCGCCGATGGAGGCGTTCACGGCAGGCCGCTTTCAGGAAGTGATCCCGGAGAGCGCGCCCCTCGATGCAGGACGCGTGCGGCGAGTGCTGCTGTGCACCGGGCAGATCTATTACGACCTGCTGAATGCGCGCGAGCAGCGCAAAGCGGAGGACGTCGCTGTTGTCAGGCTGGAACAGCTCTACCCGCTTCCGGAAGCGGAGCTGAAGGAGGCGATCAATCGCTATCCGGCCACGGCGGAGGTTGTCTGGGTACAGGAAGAGCCGCGGAACATGGGGGCATGGCTGTATCTGCAGGACGCTTTCGGGCCGGCGATCGAGGCGAGCAAGCGGAAGCTGCGTTATCTGGGCCGCGCCGACAGCGCCAGCCCGGCCGCGGGATCGATGAAGCGGCACACGCAGGAACAGAACGAGTATCTGGAGGCGGCATTCAATGCCGCGCCGGCGCCGGAGCGGCCGATGAAGACGAGAGCGGGTAAGCGGAAGCGGTAGACCGGTGTGGCGCACGCTTCAGCGTGCTGCTGTGGGCTTCAGCCCACAGTCCGAGCAGCGCGAGCTGAAGCTCGCACCAGCACGCTGAGGCGTGCGCCACTTCAGGCCGCTTCGCGTTCCGAAAACACGCTGTCCAGCTTTGCCACCCGGACAGCTTTCGCGATGCCGAGCCGCCGCAGCGTCCTGATCAGCAGCCACGTGGGATCGAACTCGTACCAGGCCAGGCCATGGCGCGCCGAGGTCGGGTGCGCGTGGTGATTGTTGTGCCAGCCCTCTCCAAACGTGAGCAGGGCCACCCACCAGTTGTTTCGCGAATCGTCGCGTGTGGCAAAGCGCCGGCCGCCCCACATGTGCGACGCCGAATTCACCAGCCAGGTGCAATGCAGTCCAACCACGATGCGCAGCGTCATGCCCCAGAGGAGCAACGCCCAGCCGCCCACCGCATACAGAATGACGCTCAGAATTACCGACGGAACCCAGTGGTAATTGTTCAGCCAGACGTAGAACCGATCCTTCGCCAGATCGGGCGCGTACTTCGACATCAGCCGCGTGTTGTTGTGATGAACGTCGCCCAGCAGAATCCAGCCGACATGGGCCCACCACGCGCCATCGCGGGGTGAGTGCGGATCGCCTGGCTTGTCCGATTTCTGATGGTGGATGCGGTGCGTGGCCACCCAGAAAATGGGCCCGCCTTCCATGGTCATAGCGCCGCAAACAGCGAAGAAGTACTCGAGCAACCGGGGCACTTTATATGAGCGGTGCGTGTGCAGGCGATGATAGCCCATGCTGATCCCCAGGCCGCCGGTGATGATCCACAAAGCGGCGGAAATGGCCAGGAGCTTCCAGCTAAAGAGAAACAGCGCCGCAATGGCGCCGACATGAAAAAGCACCATGATGATGGTGGTGAACCAGTTCATCTTGTGGCGGGTGGAGAACGCGAGCACGTCGGCGTTCATTTGTTCTTCGGCGAGAGTCGTCACCTTCCCACCGTACCAGCGTGTGCTCGCGGCTTCTGTAATAGTTGTGTAATTGCAATGGGATGGCGGGGTTTCAGGCGTTTTGGACGCTGGTCCAGGGTGCAGCTCCTGGGCATCGAACGTGCGCGCTGAAATGATTCCCGGCAGTGCGGAGTCCCCACGTTGGACCCTCATGAGTTACCTTCCCATTGAAGACTACGGCGTCATCGGAAACATGCGCACGGTGGCGCTCATCGGCCGGAACGGCTCGCTCGACTGGCTGTGTTTCCCCGATTTCGATTCGCCCAGCATTTTCGCCAAAATACTCGACGACCAGAAGGGCGGGTCGTTCTGCATTTCCGTCGTGAACAACGACGATGTCGCGCATAAGCAGCTCTACTGGCCCGATACCAACGTGCTGGTGACGCGGTTCCTGTCCGACGCCGGCGTTGGCGAGATCATCGACTTCATGCCCATCGACGAAAGAAGAGATGGCGGCTTCCATGGGCTGATACGGCGCGTGAGCGTGCTGCGGGGCGCTGTGAAGTTCCGCGCCGAGTGCCGCCCGGCGTTTAATTACGCTCGCGATCCGCATGAGGTGGAACTGGTGAACGGTGGCGCCAGGTTCCGGTCGGCGAAGCTGCAGCTCGCGCTGGCGTCCGATCAGAGACTGCGCGTGGACGGACCCGCCACGGTGGCCGAGTTCGAGCTGCACGAAGGCGAGAGCGCCAGCTTCGAGCTGCATGAACTCGGTGAGAAGAACGACGAGCCGATCGCGCTGTCGGATGAAGACTCCACGCGCCTGTTCCACAGCACGGTGCAATTCTGGCGCAACTGGCTGCGTCAATGCACCTACAAGGGCCGCTGGCGAGAGATCGTGTACCGGTCCGCGCTGCTGCTGAAACTGCTGACCTACGCTCCCACGGGCGCCATCGTCGCCGCGCCCACCTGCAGCCTTCCCGAACACGTGGGTGGTCCGCGCAACTGGGACTACCGCTACACGTGGCTGCGCGACGCCGCGTTCACCATCTACAGCTTCATGCGCATTGGCTTCACGGAGGAAGCGGGCGCGTTCATGGAGTGGCTCGACCAGCGCTGCCACGAACTGGCGCCCGATGGGACGCTGCAGGTCATGTACGGCATCGACGGCCGGCACAACCTGGACGAGGAGGAGCTGCGGCATCTGGATGGGTACAAGGGATCGAAACCGGTGCGGGTCGGCAATGGCGCATATAACCAGCTTCAGCTCGATATTTACGGCGAGCTGATGGATTCCGTGTACCTGTACAACAAATACGGCACCCCCATCTCCTGGGAGCTGTGGACGTATCTGCGCCGCCTGACCAACTGGGTTTGCGACCACTGGCAGGAAAAGGATGAAGCGATCTGGGAAGTGCGCGGCGGCCCGAAGGATTTCGTGTACTCGAAGGTGATGTGCTGGGTGGCGCTCGACCGCGCGCTGCGGCTCGCGTGGACGCGCGGTTTCCCGGCCGATTGGGGCAAGTGGACGCGCGTTCGCGACGATATCTATAACGCTATTCAGGAGAAAGGCTGGAGCGAAAAGCGGGGCGCCTATGTGCAGTCGTTCGGCAGCGAAGCGCTGGATGCCTCGGCGCTGATGATGCCACTGGTGTTCTTCGTCTCGCAGCGCGACCCGCGCATGCTTGCCACGCTCGAAGCCATCGACCGGCCGCGGCGCGAGGGCGGGCTGGTGTCCGACAGCCTGGTCTATCGATACGATCCATCGCAGACACCCGATGGGCTGGAAGGAATCGAAGGCACGTTCAATATCTGCACGTTCTGGCTGGTGGAGGCGCTGACGCGCGCGGGAGAGCGCGACCCCGCCCAGCTGGACGAAGCGCGGCTGGTGTTCGAGCGAATGATCGGCTACGCCAATCACCTCGGACTATTCGCGGAGCAGATCGGCGGGCGCGGCGAGGCGCTCGGCAACTATCCGCAGGCGCTCACGCATCTGTCGCTGATCAGCGCGGCGGTGAATCTGGATCGAACGCTGGGGACACCGGAGTCGCAGTTGTAAGCGTGTGGCGCAAGGGGCGTGGTTAATCTACTTTGAAACCGATCCGGGGCTTTTCTACGGCGGGGCGCTCTCATGTTCCTGAATTCCTTCCTGACGCTGGTGGCCAGGCCCTCGATGTCTTTTGCGACAAGGGCCAGCATGACGCTGTGATCCTTCTGCTTACTTTCCATCTGCTCGATTCTGCGGGCAAGGTCTTTGTGGGTGGCCAGCAGCTCGCGCAACTTTACGAACGCGCGGATGATGAGGATGTTCATCTGCACGGCCCGTTTGCTGTTGAGCACCGAAGAGAGCATGGCCACGCCGTGCTCGGTGAAGGCATACGGCAGGTAGCGTCGACCGCCACGCCCGGTGTTTGAGATTCCAATTTGGAATCTCAAAGAATCGAACTCCTGTCTGGAGAGTTGAAACATGAAATCCGGCGGGAAGCGGTCGACATTGCGATTTCAACCTGATACAGGTCGGCCAGATCGGAATCGAGCATGACCTTCTGGCCGCGGATGAGGTAAATACGGCGGGCAATCAGCTCCGTGGGTACGGGGAGTGCGATGGCGAGCGTTGACCGGGGCTGTTTGGTGGGCATTGGATGTGTAAACCATTAGTTGTAATGACGCTGGGCCGCTCTCATTCTTCAAGCGCTGGACGAAGCGCGGCTGGTGTTGGAGCGAATGCTCGATTCGGGTAGGGCAGGCCATCGGTGTTTGCGGCCCTGCCGGCGTCTGGGCTACAGCTACAGCTTCAGCAGCGCCCGCAGCCGCTTCGTTTGCACGCGGCTCACCGGGATCTCCGTGTGCTTGCGATCGTCCATGCGGAGCTGGAAGCTCGACTTGAACCAGGGGATCACTTCGCGAATACGGTTGATGTTCACCAAATACGACCGGTGCACGCGCCAGAACGTCTCCGGGTCGAGGTTCGACTGTAGCTCCTCGATGGTGCGGTAGTTCGATTCGCCCTCGACATTGGTCGCAACCAGTGTGATTACGCCGTCATCGATGGTGGCGTAAACCATATCCTGAGCATCGACGATGAGATTGCGTCCGCTGCTCTTCACCAGCAGCTTGGTGCGCTGCGGCGCGCGGCCGGAAGGCTCGGGCTCCGGCACGAGCATGGCCGACGGCAACGCCGGGGGCCTCTCCGCCAGCGCCTTGCGCGCGCGTTCGATGGTCAGCCCGAGACGATCCTGATCCACCGGCTTGAGCAGATAATCGAGCGCGCCCCACTTGAACGCCTCCACGGCGTACTGATCGTATGCCGTGGCCAGGATGAAGTGAGGCAGCGGGATCTCTTTTTCCTGCAGTTTCTGGATGACGCCGAGTCCGTCGAGTCCGGGCATCTGCACGTCCAGGAAGACGACGTCCGGATCGAGTTCCTCAATCAGGTTGACGGCTTCGAGGCCGTTTCGCGCAGTGGCCAGAACCTCGACGTCGGGGAACTGCTTCAGCATCCAGACCAGTTCATCGCACGCGGGCTGCTCATCATCCACGACGATGGCCGCCATCGTGCTGGTCGCGCGACTCTGCATGAAGTGTTAGTATAGCCCAGGGCGGACAAATCGCCTGCCCTGACCTCGCGAGGCGTTCCGCGCACCTGCGTCACCCCGCACAAAAAGGAGATTATTGTGGCTGCAAACGAAAGCGTCCGAATTGCGCCTGCGGACGGAAAGCTTGGAATTCTCATACCTGGGATCGGCGCAGTCAGCACTACTTTTATGGCCGGCGTGGAAGCGGTGAAACGGGGTTTGGGATTGCCGGTGGGCTCACTCACGCAGCTCGCCACGGTGCGGCTCGGCAAGCGCAACGAAGGCCGCACGCCCATGATCAGGGATTTCGTTCCTCTCGCCGGACTCGACGACCTGGTGTTCGGGGGCTGGGATATCTACGAAGACACCGCATTTCAGGCCGCATCGAAGGCGCGGGTGCTGGAGGCAGGGCTGCTCGAGAAGGTGCGCGAGCCGCTCGAAGCCATCCGCCCCATGAAGGCCGTGTTCGATCACGAATACGTTCGCCGCATCGACGGTCCCAACGTGAAAAAGGGCGGCACGAAGATGGACAAGGCGCAGATGCTGATGGACGACATCCGGAACTTCCGGGAGTCCACCGGCGTCTCGCGCGTCGTGATGATCTGGTGCGGATCAACCGAGGTGTTCCACAGGCCTTCGGCGGTGCACCAGACGCTGAAGGATTTCGAGTGCGGCCTGATGAAGGACGACCCCGAAATCGCGCCCAGCCAGGTGTACGCGTACGCGGCCCTGAAGCTGGGCATTCCTTACGCCAACGGCGCTCCCAATCTGACCACCGATACCCCGGCGCTGCTCGAGTTAGCGCGCGAGAACAGCGTGCCCATCTGCGGCAAGGACTTCAAGACCGGGCAGACGTTCATGAAGACGCTGATCGCCCCGGGACTCAAGGCGCGTATGCTCGGCATGCACGGCTGGTTCTCGACGAACATCCTTGGCAACCGCGACGGCGAAGTGCTGGAAGACCCCGGCTCTTTCAAGAGCAAGGAAGAGACCAAGCTCTCGGTGCTCGATCATATCCTGCAGCCGAAGCTGTATCCGCAGCTCTACGGAAATCTGTACCACGCGGTGCGCATCAATTACTATCCGCCGCGCGGCGACGCCAAGGAAGGCTGGGACAACATCGACATTTTCGGGTGGCTCGGCTACCCGATGCAGATCAAGATCGATTTCCTGTGCCGCGATTCGATTCTGGCGGCGCCGCTGGTGCTCGATCTGGTGCTGTTCATGGATCTGGCGCAGCGCGCCGGCATGCGCGGCATCCAGGAGTGGCTGTCGTTTTACTTCAAGGCGCCCATGCACGCGCCGGACATTTATCCCGAGCACGACATCTTTATCCAGCTCATGAAGCTGAAGAACACGCTCCGCTGGATGAAAGGCGAGGACCTGATCACGCACCTCGGCCTCGAGTATTACGACTGAGAGGGTTTTGTGGGGCAGCGTGTTGCGCTGCGGCGGGCTGTCAGCCCGCTCGGCCCGGAGTGTAGCGCTGGGTTACGGACAACCCTGCCCGACGCCGTGATGATACGATCACCGTGGCATGCGACTCAGCGCCATTCTCGAGGCGACTGATCAACGTCCACAGACAAAGATCCGGCGCTCACTTTTTCTGGATGGGCTGATGGGAGTGTTAGGCGCCTTCATGATCGTCGACATGAATCCTCCGGTTTCGGGCCTGATCCTCGGCGTGCCCGTGGAAGTGTTTGCTCCTCTAATACCGTGACCGGGAGGTGGGGCAGGATTGTATCCTGCAGGCCGATTTGCAATCACTATTGTCCAAATTAGCGCAATACCCCACATCGCGGCTTTGAAAACAACGGACATAACTAACCCTCCTCGCTGTTGACGAAAGCAGGTTGGGGGTGCCGGAATCGGGACATGCTGTCCAAATTAGGGTGAGAGCATCTTCCTCATCTCCACATTTCGCCACGGCGCGTCGGTTTTAATGCGTTCTGCTGTCCAACTTAGGGGGCTTCAATCCGCGAACGCCAGATTCATGGGGATCTGGGCGTCATGGATCCCCGCCAGTTCCGGCGGCGGCTGCAACTCCTTGTTCAGCAACTCGAACAAATCGCGGTAGACAAACAGCTGTTGCCGGATCAGAGCCACCAGGTTGGAGAGCGACCAGTTGCGCTGGCTGCGCAGCTGTACCCACTTGAACAGAAGTGCCGCAATGAGCGCGCTCCATACCTGCGTCTTCAATGCATTCGCACTGGTCCCGACGAAGGTTTTCACCCGCAACAACTGCTTTAGCGCTTTGAAGAACAGTTCGATCTGCCAGCGGTCGCGATAGATGGCCGCTATGGTGGTGGCGCCCAGCTTCAGGTTGTTGGTCAGAAACTCCAGCAATTCATCCTTCTCTTCGTTCCAGATCGTCACCAGCCGTAACGTCATCTCCCCGCCCGCCAACTTGCTGGAGCGCAGACGCACAATCTCATCCTTCACGACCTTGCAGTGCTGTGGAGGCGTCCGCTTCGCCACCACCTCCAAGGGCACATCCTTCTTGCGGCGCGTTACAAAGAAGGCGCCGTCGTTGTGAATGCTTTGCCACCACTGGTAATCCACATAGCCGCGGTCGAACACCACAATGGTGTCCCCGGCCCATTTCATCTGGCGAGCGGCAGCGAGATCCGAGCACTTGCCGTCGCTGATGAGTGCATACGATGGCAGATACCCGCCGTGGTTCAATTGCACGTGCAGCTTCACCGCTCCTTTGTGCCGCTTGTATTGCGCCCAATCGAACACCGACGCGCACAGATCGATGGTCGTGGAATCCAGGCTCACCAGCGGGTTGTGGAAACGGAACTTCCGCTTTTGCCTGGACGCCTCCCCACAACAGCGCTCTAACACCTCATAGAACACCTGCTCATACAACTGGAACGGCCGGTGATTATTGGCATAGGACAGCGTCGAACGCTTCGGCGCCAGCTCCACCCCGAGATGTTTCAGCTTGCCCTCGCTGGCCGCCAGGCCATTGCAAATCTCCCGCAGCGATTCGGCGTTCGCCAACTGGCAGAACATCATCGCCACAAACTGTCCCCAACTCCCAAATCCGCGCGCATGGCGCTCGGCTTTGGTCTCTCTGACGAGGCGCTCGAACATGCCGCGCGGGACCAACTGGATCATCTGCCTGAAAATGCTGCACACTGGGTTCATGCTGGAAGGCTCCTGGTAGTTTGGAATCGGACTTGCGATGCCCAATCCACGCTACCAGTCCTCCGGCACTGGCGTCGGCACCCGGTGGCAAGGTGTACCGGACCCATTTCGGCCTAACCTAATTTGGACAATAGTGATTTGCAATCGGCCAGGCGGCTTGCAAAGCCGCCGCAGACTGAAAGCCTGCCCAACGGGACCGTCACTCAATTATCCGATGACGACAAGTGGTTGCCTGTTGGGCAGGTCCGCATAACGACCAAAGCTAAGGCGCTGCGAAAGGATTGACGAGACGCACCCCGCCC
The DNA here is from genome assembly GCA_963780655.1 of uncultured Acidobacteriota bacterium. Taxonomy (GTDB): domain Bacteria; phylum Acidobacteriota; class Terriglobia; order Bryobacterales; family Bryobacteraceae; genus CAWACP01. The sequence goes on from CAWACP010000007.1 coordinate 16,123, forward strand.
AGCACACCTCCATGCTGGAGGTCTTCGGTGTAGAGAGTAGCGACGCCTGCGCACCGCGCCGCGTGCACGATCAGGGCATCCCAGAACGAGATCTGCGTCAACCGGTGGAGTTCAATCGCCGCGATCACATCCGCCGGTTCGAAACGGACTACCCGCGCACGGCTGAGGATCTCTACCTTTCGCTGAGCGACTTCCGGAGGCAATCCGAGTTTGCGAGTCGCGGCCACGAAATACTCCTGGAGCACCTGCAGCGAGAACACCGCCGTCCCCTCGCGAAGATGTTCCGATACAAGCGCAATCGCCTTCTCTCGCTTTACCTGCGACGAGAGATCATCGGCGTACACGAGGACGTTCGTGTCGAAGAAGACCAGGTTGCTCATCTGCGCCGATGAAGTTCGTCACGGTTGAACGTCCATCCGCCCGAGTTGCCTTGAGTGAGTTTCGACAGCCGTTCGAATTCGGCGGCATCGCCGGCAGGATCGCTCTTACCCGCAATCTGCTCGAGATACTCGCGCACAAGCTGGTTGACGCTCGTGCCCAGCGCTTCAGCTCGCTGCCTGGCCTTCCGGACCACCTCATCATCGACCGACAGAGTGATGTTCATGTGCACATGTTACGTGCGCACAGTTGAGGTGTCAAGTAGATGCATCTACATCTCGGGCTTGTGCTATGCTGATTAAGAATAAACGGGATTAAGAATAGACGAGGAGTATCTATCCGGTAATGGCACTGGCGGCTGAAGTTAAAACGAAAGTTATCACCCAGTACAGACAGCATAAGAACGACAGTGGGTCGCCAGAGGTGCAGGTAGCCATTCTGAGCCAGCGCATCCTTCAGCTGACCGAGCATTTCAAGACGCACAAGAAGGACCATCATTCCCGCAAGGGTCTGTTGTTGATGGTTGCACGGCGCCGCCGATTGCTCGATTATCTCAAGAGCCGAAGCCCGGAGAGGTACAAGACCCTGATCCAGAGCCTCGGTATTCGCCGCTAGGCGAGCTGCCGGCTGGCAGGGTGCAATACGCCCCGGTGGGCGTGGCCCTTCAAGCGATTCACTCCAGTCTCCTCTTAATCAAAGCAGGCGCTTCCGAGATGCGGATGCGCTTTGGTTAAAGGAACCCTAATGGTCCACACAGTTGAAATCGACCTGGACGGTCGAAAGCTCACTCTTGAAACAGGAAAAGTAGCGAAGCAGGCAAATGGCGCCGTCGTGGTGCGTTCCGGGGACTCGGTAGTCCTCGTCAGCGCATGCTCGAACGAGCAGCCCAAGCCGGGCGCATCCTTCTTCCCGCTCACGGTCGATTACCGTGAATACACCTACGCCGCCGGTAAGTTTCCGGGCGGATTCATCAAGCGCGAGGGACGTCCCTCGGAGAAGGAAATTCTCACCAGCCGCATGATCGACCGGCCTGTCCGGCCGCTCTTTCCGGAAGGCTTCGCGAACGAAACGCAGATCATCGGCATGGTGCTCTCCGCCGATCCGGAGCGCGATCCGGGAACCCTCGCCATGGTTGGCGCCGGGGCCGCTCTCGCTATCTCCGATATCCCGTTCCATCACATCCTGGGCGCGGTGCGCGTCGGTCTGATCAACGGAAAGCTGATCCCCAACCCCGGCTACGAAGAAAGCCGTGAATCGAAGATCAACATCATCGTCGCGGGCACGGAAGAAGGCATCGTCATGGTGGAGGCGGGAGCCAATCACGTCAGCGAAGCCGAGGTTATCCAGGCCATTGAATACGGCCACGAGTGCTGCAAAAAGATCGTCGCGGGCATCCGCGAGCTGATGGCGAAGGCCGGCAAGGCTAAACGCGACTATACGCCGGCGCCTGTCGATCAGAAGCTCTATGACGAAATCTCCGACGAGATTCGCGACGAGCTCACCGATGCCATGAGCACGGAGAAGTATTCGAAGATCGACAGCTATCACCGCATCGACGCCGCGAAGGCGAAGGTAGTTGCGGGCAAGCCGGAAGAGCAGCGTCCCGAGGCCGGCCCTCTCTTCGATACCCTGAAAGAACGCATTTTCCGCGATCAGATGCTAAACGACCGGAAGCGTCCGGACGGCCGCCGATTCGACGAGATCCGGCCCATCAGCATTGAGATTGGCGTGCTGCCGCGCGTGCACGGCTCGGCTCTGTTCACGCGAGGCGAAACCCAGGCGCTGGTCACCTGCACGCTGGGCACGAAGGAAGACGAGCAGCGGCTGGAAATGTTCGACCCGAGCATCACCACCAAGCGGTTCATGCTGCACTACAACTTCCCGCCGTTCAGCGTGGGCGAGGTCGGATTCATGCGCGGCCCGGGACGGCGTGAGATCGGCCACGGCGCGCTTGCCGAGCGTTCCATCATTCCGGTGGTTCCCGACGATAAGGCATTCCCCTACACGCTGCGCGTGGTCAGTGACATTCTCGAATCGAACGGTTCCAGTTCCATGGCCACAGTGTGCGGCGCCACGCTGGCTCTGATGGATGCGGGCGTGCCGATCCCGACGCCGATCGCCGGAATCGCTATGGGTCTGGTGATGGAGGGCGACAAGTACGCCATCCTGACCGACATCGCCGGCGCCGAGGATCACTACGGCGACATGGACTTCAAGGTGGCGGGATCGCGCAACGGCATCACCGGCCTGCAGATGGACATCAAGGTTCCCCGTGTCTCCACCAAGGTGCTCACAGAGGCTCTGGAACAGGCTCGTAAAGCGCGTCTGGAGATCCTCGACAAGATGGTGGCCGTCATTGCCGAGCCGCGCTCGGAGATGTCGCCCTATGCTCCGCGCATCTACACGCTGACCATTCCCGTGGACAAGATCCGCGAGCTGATTGGACCCGGCGGCAAGATGATCCGCAGCATCGTGGACGAGACGGGCGCCAAGATCGACGTGTCCGACGACGGCACGGTGAACATCTTCGCCTCCGACAGCGAGGCCGCGAACAAGGCCATCCAGCGCGTCACCGACATTGGCGCGGTGGCCGAGGTGGGCAAAACCTATCTTGGCAAGGTGGTCCGGCTGGTGGACTTCGGCGCCTTTGTCGAGATCTTCCCCGGCACCGACGGTCTGCTGCACATCAGCGAGATTTCGGAGAACCGCATCAAAGCAGTACGCGATGAGCTGAAGGAGGGCGATCAGATCCTGGTAAAGGTTCTGGCGCTCGAAGGCAACAAAATCAAGCTCAGCCGCAAAGCCGTGCTGCGCGAGCAGCGCGAGAAGCTGAAGGCGGCTCCGGCCTCCAAGGTGTAAGGGAGGGCCTCCGCTCCCTCGCGGTCGCGGCTCGGAAGCGCTTTCCGGGCCGCGCGCGCATCAGTTCCTCACTCCATCAGATGGACCTTCGGCGCGGCAATTGTGCTACACCGCCGTTTTGGACGCCCGTTGTATGATGGAGTACCTTGAGAGGGATCAACTTCGGCGCATGACAGGCCGAACGGTTTCGCGCTACCGTATTCTCGCCGAGATCGGTAGCGGCGGCATGGGCGTGGTATACAAAGCCGAAGATACCCGACTTCATCGGTTCGTTGCGCTCAAGTTCTTACCGGAGCCGCGCGCAGGATCGCATCAGGCGTTCGAGCGGTTCCAGCGCGAAGCGCAGGCCGCCTCCAGCCTGAATCACCCCAACATCTGCACCATCTACGATGTCGACGAGCATGAGGGCCAGCCGTTCATCGCGATGGAACTGCTGGAGGGCGACACTCTCCGGCACATCATTGCGCATCATCCAATCAAAACCGATCGGCTTCTGGATCTGGCCATCGAGATCACCGATGCTCTGGATGCCGCCCACAGGAAGGGAATCGTTCATCGGGATATCAAATCGGCCAATATCTTCCTGACACGCGACGGCCATGCGAAGATTCTCGACTTCGGCCTGGCCAAGATCACGCCGGCGCCGCGCGCCGCTGCCGCGGTTGGCGCTGAAGAAGCGACGTCCACTGCGCTCGAGCCGCTCACGAATCCTGGGTCGGCAATGGGCACAGTGGATTACATGTCGCCTGAGCAGGCGCGGGGCGAAGAGCTGGATGCGCGCACCGACCTGTTCAGTTTCGGCGCCGTGTTGTACGAGATGGCCACCGGCAGGCTGCCATTCCCTGGCAGCACATCGGCGGCGGTCTGCGGCGCCATTCTGCACAAGGCGCACGAATCGCCGCTGCGTCTGAATCCGGCGCTGCCGCCCAGGCTGGACGACATCATCAATAAGGCGCTGGAAAAAGACCGCGACGTCCGCTATCAACACGCTTCCGATCTGCGCGCCGACCTGAAACGCCTGAAGCGCGATTCGGATTCAGGCCGCATGGCGTCGGCCACACCGTCCAGCGCATCTTCGGCCGAGGCTTCGAACGCACCATACGATCCATCGCTGGCTTCGGCGGCGAGCATCCCTGTGCAGCCCGCAGGACGACGATCCTCGTGGCGGATGGCGCTGGGCGGACTCGCGGCAGTGATTGTGGCGGCTTTGCTGTGGCTGCTGCGGCCCGCGCCGGCGCCGCATGTGCGCGGTACAACGCAGATCACCAGCGATGGCCAGCGAAAAGGCCCATTCGTTACCGACGGCACGAGAGTGTATTACACCACGCTGCACGGATTCTCTGCCGATAGTTTCTTTCAGGTAAGCGCCGACGGCGGTGAACCGGTTCCCATGCCGGCACTGGACGGCATGTGCCCGCTCGACATTTCGCCGGACCGTTCCGAACTGCTGTTGGGCGCCCACGATGGTTCGTTATGGGCGGCGCCCGTCCTGGGCAGCGCGCCGCGCCGCCTGGGGGACCTGTTCCTGGGTGACCTGACTTATAGCTCCCGATACTGGTATTCCGGAACCTGGTCGCCCAAAGGGGACCAGATCTTTTACACCGTAGGTTCCCAACTCCGCATCGCCAGCAAAGACGGGACTGACTCGCGGAAACTGGCTGTCGTGGAGGGCCCTGCGATTTATCCGCGCTGGTCGCCGGACGGCCGGGCCATCCGATTCTCCATGATAGGGAACAATTCCCCGTCTTTGTGGGAGATCTCAGCGGACGGCACGCGCCCGCACGCGCTGTTCCCGCAGTGGAAAGATCACGCGACAGTGTACGGCTCCTGGACTCCTGGCCAGAAATATTTCGTATTCGATGCGGCAGAACTCAATAATCAGTTGCAGGGCCCTTCCGAGATTTGGGCGATTCGCGAGCGCGGCGGGTTCTTCGACCGGGGCAGCCGGACTCCGGTTCGGCTGACCACCGGGCCGATGCAGGCAGAATTCGCCGTGCCCAGCCCCGACGGCAAGCGCATCTTCTTCCATGGCGTTCTGGATCGCGGTGAGCTGGTGCGCTATGCGCCGAATTCGGAGCACTGGATGCCATGGCTTGGAGGCCTCGCGGCGACGCAGATTGCCTACTCCCCCGATGGTAAATCGATCGCCTACGACAGCTACCCAGGATTTTCTATCTGGCGGAGCGCTCTGGACGGAAGCGGGAGGCTGCAACTCACCACGCCTCCGATGCAGGCGACCAATCCACGCTGGTCGCCCGATGGAACCGAGATCGCGTTTGGCGCGAGGTCGCCTCGAGAGCGCTGGCGCGTTTACATGGAACCGGCTGCGGGCGGGGCGCTGCGAATGCTGACCCAGGGCGAAGGCGGACCCGGAGGGGAAGCGGATCCGAGCTGGTCGCCCGATGGCGCCTCGCTGGTATTCGGCACGGGCACCGTTTATGCCAGAGGCATGACGCCCACGAACACAGTGCTGAGAATCATCGACGTCAGGACCGGCGGCATTTCCGTGCTGCCCGGGTCGCAGGCGCTGTGGTCTCCACGATGGTCCCCTGACGGCCGCTACATTGCCGCGCTTTCCACTCCGCAGCCCGCGAAGGTGATGCTGTATGACGTCCAGACCCATCAGCAAAGAGAACTCGCCCGCCTCGCTGGAAACGCGAATTGGCCCAGTTGGTCGCGCGACAGCCAGTATCTCTACTTCCAGACGAGTTCAGACGTGGGCGCAGTGTCTCCATCAGGGATGTCCCGTGTGCGCATCAGCGACGGCAAACTGGAGCACGTGGTCGGTTTCACGGATTTGAAATTTGCGCCGTCCCAACCGAACTGGGCGTGGGTCGGGCTCACCCCTGACGGGGGGCTGATCGCCCTCAGGGATGCCGGCAGCAATGAAATCTACGCGCTCGACTGGGACGCGCCATAGGCTCACGGGCGTTGCAGATCCGATGCGAACGAAATTGCTTCGATTCAACGGGGCTGTCGAGCGGGATCCCGCGGTCGACGCGTGGATGAAAGACCATGCAGATGAACTGGGCGCCACAGCGCAGCAGTGGTTTGAGGTAATGCGGAAATGCGGCGACGAAGTCCGTGAGCTTCTGCATGACGGCTGTCCGGTGGCCTGTCTGGGAGATGCCCCCTTCGGCTACGTCAACGTATTTACGTCGCACGTAAACGTCGGGTTCTTTCACGGCGCGGCGCTGCCGGATCCGGCCCGGTTGTTGCAAGGCGGCGGCAGGTTCATGCGTCATGTGAAGCTGAGACCGGGAACGTCCACCAACGTCGCGGCGCTACGCAAACTTATCGAAAGGGCGTACTGGGATATAAAGGAGCGCGTTGAAAACGGCTAGCGACAGGGGCAGGTGGAAGGCGGGATCCTGAGGGCGGATAAGCCGGCGCTGTATGGGCCCGAGCGCCTTACCGGCTGCCGAGCTGAAGGAGGGCGATCAGATCCTGGGCCGCAAAGCCGTGCTGCGCGAACAGCGCGAGAAGCTGAAGACAACCACAACGAAAGTTGTAACGACGGCGCCCCGTTGTGTGGAAGGCAGACGGCCAGACCGTCTGCCTTGCGTCCACGTAATCTCATTTCCGGAGCAGACCCCAAAGTCTCCGCTAAACCTCCGATTACCGATCGCGGATTCGGCCTCCTGACAGTCGGCGCCCCGTCGCCCTGAGCGCAAACAGGGCTCCGGCAATAAGCGCCAGAGAAAACCCACCCGGCTCGGGCGTCTCCGCCGGAGCGTTACTCGCACCCGAAGCGACCACGATACTGTACTCGGCGGCATCGGGAAAGCTGGGATCGATGAAAATGAACGGGTCGGCGGATGCGGTCGCCGATTGCGGAAGGCTGCTGTTGCCCCCGATGGCGAGGACCGAAAGAAAGAGGAGGTTCCCCAAGTCTCCCGACGTAGCCTTCCATGCCAGCGTCCCTGAGAACGAGGTCTCCGTCGAACCGCAGTCGAACTGAGTGCTGCAAACGGACGCCTTGGTTTCGCCAAAGCTGTTATCGATGGCCATCTCGGCGTGCCCGAGCGCATTGAACTCCGAAGATCCGGTTGTCGACAGATTCGTGGCCACCAATATCGGCACGACGTCGCCAGGGTTCCCTCCGACAACTTCAAAACCGTATTGGACCGTTGCCAGCGCCTCGCCCTCGGAGATTTTACCCTTGGTGGGGTCGACGGGAGGCGCTGAAAACTGGGCCGTCAGACTGACTAACGGAGACAGAGAGTAATAGGTGATCGCGTTTGGCAGCGCACAACTGTTAACGTCGACGCGGTCGATCGTGGTGAATCCGTCGCTACAGTACGTCTCCGTTTGGAGGGGAGACAGTGTGGCAGCCCGAAGCGGAAAGACAACAGAAACCGTGAATCCGGCAGCCAAAATCGCGGACGCAAAAAAACGCATAGAGGGAACCTCCCGTTTCCACAACACAATCGATTTCGCTTCGTCCTTTGGCTGTTTCCTGCTTTCCGGTGCGCAACCCCGGCGCTTTGCCGATCATTGGTTCGGCGAGTAGCAAACGCTGCCGCTGTACCGCAACACGATCTGCCCTGTATTGTTGTTTATGGCGCCAAACGCCTGCAGTGTTCCGGTGGCGCCGTTGAATTTCCCTGTGCCTCCTGTGATCTGGACTCCGGCTTTATACGCAACGGCATAGAGTCCCGGAACGTCCTGGACCGGGTAGGCGGTCGCATCCGCATCAGCAAAGAAGATCGTGTCCCCCGTTGCGGTGACCCATTTGTGGTGATTGTGAAAGACCAGAGACGGCGCGTATATTCCAGGGGAAACTCCCTTGACGTCCACGCCCAGCCCGCCTGCGAGGTCGCCGGTGGCCACCCCCAGCGTCGATGCCTGGTCGAGGAAGTTGGTTGAAACTGCTCCGCCTACGAGCTGGCAGCGGGGAGAATCGCCCCAGACGTACGGGGCGGCCATGAGTAATGTCAGAATCATCGTTCGCATGCTGTTTCCTGAACCTTTCGTGTTTAATCGGGCGCGCAGTCGTCCAGGCCCGCGGCTGATTTGAATACAGCCGCCGGTCTGGATAGAATGTGCTGAGCCGGCTTCCACCGGCAGTAAGGATCATAAAGCCGGCGCGGGAACCGGGTCATAAGGAAAATCTACTTTTTCCTTAACGCCACGCTGGGGGTTTGAGGGTGGACGAAAACCGCGCCTGCTGCTATCAGTTCGGCAACTTCCGTATCGACTCTGCCCAGCGTGTCCTGGTTCGCGGAGACGATGCGATACCGCTCCCTCCCAAAGCTTTCGACCTTCTTTCGTTGCTTATCGGCGATGCCGGCCGGTTGCTCACGAAGCAACGCATCATGGATGCGCTCTGGCCCGACACATTCGTCGAAGAGGCGAACCTTGCAAACCTCATCGCGTTGCTTCGAAAGGCGCTGGGCGATACGACGCGGAAGCCGGCGTACATCGAGACGGTTCCGAAACACGGGTACCGTTTCGTCGCGGATGTTTTGGCGTCCGCGAACGAAGGCCGGAGCGATGGCGCCATACGATTCATCGCCTTTCCATTCAAGAGCAACCGAACGGAGGGCGCCGATTTTCTCGGGTACAGTCTGCCGGAGGCCATCGCCGCCACTCTTGCCGAACTCAATGCGTTCACCGTCAGGTCAACCCAGATGGCCGCGCGCTTCGATCCCGTTCACTGGAACCCGCAGGCTGTAGCGGCCGAAGCGGATGTGGACGTGATTCTGAGGGGGACCATCGACCGCGCCGCGGGACAGATACACGCTACGACGGAGTTGATCGACGCCCGCAGTGCGACGGTACTCTGGTCGAAGATCTGGGATGTACCAGCCGGCGAATTGCACACCCTCCATCGCGGGATCGCGCAACTGATCATTCGATCGCTGATCCGCAGGACGCGGGGTGCGGACAGCCTGATGACGGGAGTCGATACTCCCGCTACCGCGCATGCCTATGAGCTCTATCTCAGAGCCAACCAGCTCACGCTGAAGCGGTCGACCGAAAACATGGCGCTCGCTCGCGATCTGTATGTGGCGTGCACCGAGGTCGACCCCGGTTATGCGCCAGCATGGGCGCGGCTCGGGCGATGTTACCGCTTTCTGGAGAAGTTCGGAGGGACGGAGGCTGCCGCCGCCGGCTCGGCCCACGCTGCTTTCGCCCGCGCCTTTCAGATTAATCCGAACCTTGCGATTGCGCACAGCGCTTACACGCCCATCCAGTGCGACGAGGGGCATGCGGTGGATGCAATGGCAAGACTGATCGGCATGCTGGAGCGCAACGGAAGTAATCCTGAAATCTTCGCGGCGCTGGTGCACTCCTGCCGTTATTGCGGGCAACTGGATGCGTCGGTGGCCGCGCACGGCCGTGCGTTCCGGCTGGATCGAAACTTCCCGACCAGCGTGTCGCACACCTGGTTCGCGCTCGGCGACTACGAAAAGGCGCTTTACTGGTACGACACAAAGACGGGAATGTATTTCGATGTCCTGACGCTTACCATGATGGGCCGGGCGGACGAAGCTTCAGCGCTGATGTGGACCCGGCGGGAGCATTTTTCGATGCAGCCGGCGCTGATGAACTCTCTGCGCTGTTACCTGGACGGAGACGCAACAAGCGGGCTGAGAGTGCTTCGGGAAAACGGATCTGCCGCTGCGAGCGATCCGGAAGCGCGGTTCTATATGGCCCGTCAGGCGGCCAGGTTCGGGGATTTTTCATTGGCGCTGCGGTTCCTGACCGAGTCAGTGACGTCCGGCTACGGGAGTTCGCTGGGTCTGATCCACGATCCCTGGCTGCAGATTTTGCGCGGGACTTCGGAGTTCGGGCAGATCCTGCAGACGGTTCGCGAAAGAGAGCGCGAAGCGCACGAGAGTTTCATGCGGGCGGGAGGTGAGCGAGTTCTTGCGCAGGCCGCGTCTGCCGCATATTCCAGCTCGTCTATTCTTTAGGAATACTGTTCATACGCGATCGCCAGTCTCGGCAACTTGTACTTGGCAAACTTCTAGACTTGGATCGGCGTGACAGCCCGGTATTGGATTTTCGTGCGCTTCGTTCGGTCGCGGAATTCCTTTAGTCGTTCCTGCTCGTTCAGGTATGCTTCCTTCGGTATGCTAACAAAGCTTCGCGGAGCGTTGTCCATCCGTTCAGCGTCGGGGCCGGGACCAGAGGGGGCGGAAGCGGGTTCATCTAGTTCTCCGATTCGTATTCTCTCCAATAGCGCCGTACGCGGGGAGGCATGGTGCGCAAAATAATTCTTCTATCATCCGCAGTAAAACGTAAGAGCTGACTTCGGTGGAACACCGCAAGCATAAAGTTTGTCGCTTCCGCACATCTCTCAACCAGCTCGGTTACTGCTCGCGCATCCACGTCGGTATACATGATTCGGTCCAGGGCAGTGCGCATTTCCAAATCCTTCACAGTCCTGCCATGCACGCCAGCGGAAAGATCGCTGTAAAGAGTACTGAGGCGATTGATCGCGTCGAACTGTCGCTCCGTCGCCATAAAAAGCGGGTGAGTGTTTTGGTACTCAAACAGCTTATCTATCGGGAGGTACCACTTCTTGTCCCGGTTCATTCGTTCAAACTCTACCGGATGATCGTGAAAGTAAGTATGGCGAAGTAGATTCTCAACGATTCCACGAATGAGTAGTTTAGTTGTCTTGGTATAACCAACTAGCATCTGGGGAAGAATTTGCAATGCATCTGACGCGATCTCTTCGACAAAGACGCGGCTACGCCGAGGGAGCCCACTGAGACGAAATCGCCAAAGGATAAGACTGAAAGTTGCCCGGTGAATTCGCTTTATGAATTCCAGTTGAGTCTGGCTCGGATTGTGGGGCAGCACACCACGCGTCTGGAAGTGTTCAAGTACGTCGGAGAAGTCGTCTGAAAGAGCCTGTATCGGCCTAGTAGCCATTAGCTATAGCTCAATACCCTTGATAATTTTCTCCCACTTGGAGACGAAACTCTTTCGATCAGTGGTCGAGGTGGTCCGCCCCGGGCTGGCTCTTAGCGCATCTCTCATTGAGGCTTCGAGAGCCTGTCTAGTGCGGGGTGGCAATGTCTCTAAGTACTCTATGATCTTTCCGGAAATCTCTGCTCTGGACATTTTGTCGAAACGATGGCGACTTAGACTCGGGAGCACCTTGCCGGCAAATTCGGATAGGTCGCTGTTCATTGGGAAAAACTTCTTTTCTCTAAGCATGTCGAAGAGGTGTGCAGATTCGGCGTCCGATCGCTTCTGTCTGGCGCGATGGGATGACGGCTCGGGCACGTCGGTGTCGGATACGTCGGAAAGCTTAATATAGGCGTCTATTACATCGACCAGTGACGGATATGCCCGTAACGCGACATTCCGAAACGCCAAGAGGTCATCTTTTGAGTATCCGAGAGGTACATCTACGATGCGCCTTATGAATTGTAGTAAACTTCGATGTCTGCTGTCCTGAACCACGCTAATCTCCAGACGTTCGGTCAACGAACTCGCGGGTAATCGAGATCATTTGGTTTGAGGTCTTTGATCCTCGGGCATACAAGAAAATGGGTCGGTGATATTCGACGGATTCTGATACCGCAGTAGCCTCGCTAAGATGATCGGCGAATACAGAATCTCCCCGCTCCTCACGCAATTCTTCCATCACCTCCCGCATTCGACGGGGCGTAGGTCCCCGCACGATTGTGAAGACTAATCCGACGGGGTCGATGGCCACACCGTTCTCTTCGGTGTACTCTTCGAGCCATCTTTCCAGAAGTGGCAAACCAATAACCGAGAGCGGGTCCGGCTTCACCGGAACCAAATACTTATGGCTAGCCAAGATTGCAGCCTGGGTGAAGATCGATACCGTGGGTGGGCAATCGATGATGACGTAGTCGTATCCGGTGGCCTTCTCGTTAAGATAAGCCTTAAGGCGTGTCTCTGTTCCGCGCCGCGACATTTCTATTTCGAAAAGGTTGAGGGTGGATGGAATGAGATCAAGCTTCCCTCTCCCTGGGCCGCCGTTAAAGATGGGAAGTGTACATGCGCTCAATGCCATTCGTTTCTTGTTAACCGGATGGCCGGGGCCGGTTACGGTTCGAAGCACCCCTGGGCGTCTTGGACAGAAGATGTCGTAGAGGGTGCCGCGCTGTTCATCCCTAAGATGCTCAAGGTAGACATCGTCTTCCAGTAGATACTGTGTGGCGTTGAACTGCGGGTCGCTATCAACAATAAGAACCTTCTTCCCATGCTGGTACGCGAGACCGTAGGCAACGTTAACCGCTAAGGTAGTCTTTCCAACGCCACCCTTCATGTTAATGAACGAGATGATCTGCACGGTTTGTCTCCCCGGGCTTTCATTTTACCCCGGCCCGGGGTTCTATTCTACCCCGGGATGGGATCTGGACTGAGTGACGGTCCCTCATCTTCTGGCCCCTCGCTTCCTTCTCAGCTAATGAGCCGGGTGACCCTCTTGGCCAGTCAGTTGCTCGCAGGTCACGCGTTTGCTGACGATGCCGCGCCCCGCTATATCAAAACGCCCGGCATCGCTGAGCTTTCGTTCTTTGAACCGATTGAGCCCTTCAACAGACTCCAGAAGTTCTTAAGGCCCTGTGTTTGGAGATTACCGTTAACGTACTTCACGGCGTGATCAGAGCACCTCATGGGCGTACCCTCGGTCTGGGCGACGTAGGATTGCAGGGCCTCACTAATTACAGAGCGCCGCCAGTCGGTCCCACGCCGTCCGCACGATGGGCGCAGGAAGTTCGTGGTTACCGGCTCGCCAGCGACTCCAGCGCCGGAGCGCCGGGCGAGCGAAGAGTCCGAATATCCCGCATCGGCGGCTGGCCGAACAAACGGCTGTATTCGCGGTTGAACTGGCTGGCGCTCTCGTATCCAACCTCGAACGCCGCGCTGGCCGCGTCCACCCCGTCGATCAGCATGCGCTCGCGCGCCGCCTGCAGCCGTAGCTGTTTCTGATACTGCAGAGGACTCATCGCCGTCAGCACGCGGAAATGGTGATGCAGAGTGGACACGCCCATGCACGCGACATCCGCCAGATCTTCCACCCGCAGCGGCTTCGCATAATTCACCCTGATCCAGGCGATCGCTTTTGCCGTTCGCTGGCTCTGATCTCCCAGCGTGGCAATGGATCGAAGCCGCGCGCCCTCCGCACTGCGCAGGACCCGGTAAATGATCTCGCGTTGAATCAGTCCGTTGAGAAACGGAATGTCCTGCGGGTTGTTCAGCAGGTCCACCAGCCGGCAGCACGCATCGAGGAATTCAACCGTGGTCTCACCCACCGCCATGCCCGGAGCGTCCGGCGTCGCCTCGGCCACCTGAATCTCCTCGCGGCTCAGGAGCTCGCGCACCACGGGCATTTCGAGTTTGAGCGACATGGCCAGACACGGAGTCTCTTCACTTGCCTCAATCACCCGGCTGGCCACCGGCAACTCGACCGACGTCAGCAGGAACCGCGATGCATCGTAAATGAACGTCTTTTGGCCAAGGTCCACGCGCTTTCGTCCCTGCGCGATCACCACCACGCTGGGCTCGTACGTCATGGAGCACGGAGCCGTGGGGGCCGTGCGCCGGACGAGCAGCAGGCCGGGAATGTCCGTTACCCGTTTCTCTGCGGAGCCCATGAACAAGGCAATCCTCCGCGCCAGCTCCCGACGCAATTCCTCTGCCCGACCCACTCCGCTGGGCTTATTCATGGTATTCCGCCTTGCTTTCCTCTTGACCCCAGGATAACTGCTTCGCCGTATGCGGATCAACAGCTCAAGAGGATCAGGCAATAAATCGGAAGGATCGGGATACCGCTTCGAGGGCGCCCGGCTCTAACCTGGAGATGAGAACGGCAGCGAAAGGGAAACGATATGCAGAAACGCAAACTGGGGAAGAGCAACCTGGAGGTCTCGGCTCTCGGGCTCGGTTGCATGGGAATGAGCTTTTCTTACGGGCCGCCCAAAGACAAGCAGGAAATGACCGCTCTTCTGCGGGCAGCCGTGGAACGCGGCATCACATTCTTCGATACGGCCGAAGTCTACGGGCCGTTCATCAACGAGGAACTGGTGGGCGAGGCCCTCGCTCCGTTCCGCGGCCGAGTGGCGATCGCCACCAAGTTCGGGTTCGATCTCAGTCCGGGCCTCGATCCTAGCGGGATGAAGGGTTCGCCCGGCCTGAACAGCCGGCCGGTGCATATCAAACAGGCGGTCGAGGGCTCGCTCCGGCGACTCAGGACCGATGTCATCGATCTGTATTACCAACACCGTGTTGACCCGAACGTCCCGATTGAAGAGGTAGCGGGCGCGGTGAAGGATCTGATCCAGGAAGGCAAGGTCAGGCACTTCGGCCTTTCTGAAGCAGGCGTGCAAACCATCCGCCGCGCGCACGCAGTCCAGCCGGTCACCGCGCTCCAGAGCGAATATTCGCTGTGGTGGAGAAAGCCCGAGAAGGAAGTGATCCCGACGCTGGAGGAGCTTGGCATCGGCCTTGTCCCGTATAGCCCGCTCGGCAAGGGCTTCCTCACGGGAAAGATCGACGAGAGTGCGAAGTTCGACAGCTCCGATTTCCGCAGCACCCTGCCTCGTTTCACGCCGGAGGCTCTTAAGACGAATCAGGCCCTGGTCGATCTGCTCGCCGGCATCGCCGAACGGAAGAAGGCCACGCCCGCGCAGATCGCGCTTGCCTGGCTGCTCGCGCAGAAGCCGTGGATAGCGCCCATCCCAGGCACTACAAAGCTGCATCGCCTCGAGGAAAACATCGGGGCGCTTTCAGTGGAGCTCACGCCGGCCGATCTGCGCGACATCGATGAAGCCGCCGCGAAGATTACGGTGGAAGGCGCTCGGTACCCCGAGAAGCTGGAGCAGATGACCGGCCGCTGAGCAGCAGGGGAGAGCAATGCAGAGCGCAAATTGGGAAACAGCGATCTGGAAGTGTCGGCCATTCGGGTTTGGCTGCATGGGAATGAGCTGGTCTTACGGTGCGCCCGGGGACAAGCAGGAGATGATCGCGCTGCGCCGCCGTGGAGCGCGGCGTTACCTTCTTCGATACCGCCGAAGTGTACGGCCCGTTCCTGAACGAAGAACTGTTGGGTGAAGCCCTCGCTGCGTTCCGCGGGCAGGTGGTGATTGCCACAAAGTTCGGCTGGCAGCCGAATGCCGGCGACAAGGACAGGTGGAGCGCCTTAAACAGCCGGCCCGAGCACATCAGGCAGGCCTCGAGGGGTCGCTGACATGCGCTCGGCGCTAACGTCGTCGTCTTCACCACCTCACCCGGCAAGAAAGACTCGAGAACCCTGGCGGGCTCAAACCGGCTCAGCGCAGCAGGTCTTCGAGCTGTATCTTAGTGTCGGTTTTCGAGTCGCGATATTTCACGATCACCGGCGTGTACAGAGCGATGCCCCACTCCTTGCCCTGACCGTGCGTGACCGCGCGGGAGCCGGCCACCACCACAGCCTCTTCCGGGATCACCAGCGGCTCATCGGAGCCGGCGGAAAGAACGCGCCCGTGGACCAGATCGTACACCGGCGTCGAGCGGTTGAGAATGGTTCCCGTGCCCAGCACAGCCCGCCTTCGCACCACCGTTCCTTCGTACACGCCGCAGTTGCCGCCCACCAGCACCTCGTCTTCGATAATCACCGGCAATGCGCCAACCGGCTCGAGTACGCCGCCGATCTGCGATGCCGCGGAGATGTGGCAATTCACTCCGACCTGGGCGCAACTGCCCACCAGCGCGTGCGAATCGATCATCGTGCCGTCGCCGACATACGCGCCCGCGTTGATGAACATGGGCGGCATGCAGGTGACGCCCTTGCCGACATAACAGCCATCGCGAATGCTGGAGCCGCCCGGAACGATGCGGACGCGGTCCTCCGGCCGTATGTGCTTTACGGGCCAGGTAGACTTGTCGAACCATGGCTGCAGGATCGGGTCGATCGACATGTCCGCAATGGAGCCCATGCGGAACCCCAGGAGAATGCCTTTCTTTACCCAGGCGTTGACGCGCCAGCCGGTGCGGCTGGACGGGTCCGGTTCGGCGGCGCGCGCGCGGCCCTCGTTCAGCTCCTCTTTGAAGGAGTGGAAGAGGACGAAATCCGATTCGCTGTATCCGGGCGGTGGATTATCGAACAGGCGTTCGATTTCAGCCTGCATGGACGCTCCGGTCCGCGAGCAGGCCGACGTCCTCCAGAACCTTCTCGATCTTCTGCTGGGTCGCGGGCGACGGCGGCACGAGCGGAAGCCGCCATACCGGCTCCAGCAGACCCAACAGCGCCATTGCGGCCTTCACGGGAATGGGATTCGATTCGACGAAGTTGACTTCGAGCAGCGCGAAATATTTCCGCTGAATGCGCTGCGCCTCCACATAGTCGCGGTTGAGCGCGCTGCGCACAAGTTGCGACATCTCCGCGGGAATCTCGTTCGATGAAACGGAGATGAGGCCCCGCCCGCCGAGGGCGATTACGGCGATGGCGATCGAGTCGTCGCCGCTCAGAACGGTGAACCGTTCGGGCACGTGATGGACAACGGCGGCGATCTGCGCCATGTTTCCGGAAGCTTCCTTCACGCCCACGATGTTGTCGATTTCGGCGAGGCGCTTCAGCGTGAGCGGTTCCACATTGACGCCGGTCCGGCCCTGCACGCTGTAAAGGACGATGGGCAGGCGCACGGCCGACGCTATCGCCCTGAAATGTTGATAGAGACCTTCCTGCGTGGGCTTGTTGTAATACGGCGTGACCGATAGAATGCCGTTCGCGCCCAGTTTCTCGAGTTCCTTGGCCAGGTGAATCACTTCCTGCGTGTTGTAGCCGCCGGCGCCGGCCAGCACCGGGACGCGGCCGTTCGCCTCTTCGAGAGTGATCTCCACCACGCGCAGATGTTCCTCGCGGCTGAGCGTGGGATTCTCTCCCGTGGTGCCGCACGGGACGAGGAAGTTGATTCCGGCGTCGATCTGCCGGCGAACGAGCGACCGCAGGGCCGCCTGGTCGAGCGAACCGTCACGCGTGAATGGCGTCACCAGTGCAGTGCCGCAACCCTGGAACATGGGACCTCCTTGATGGGCGGGCGAGGGCGGCCGCCCCACAAATGCAGGCTGAAAGCCTGCTCTACTTTCCGAACAGGACTTCGCTGAACTCGAAAAAGCCCTTCCTGCCCACCACCCATTGTGCAGCCTTCAGCGCGCCGCGGGCGAATCCCTCGCGGCTGCGGGCCGTGTGCCGAAGCGTCACCGTATCGGCGCCGGAATCGAAACCGATCTCGTGCGTTCCGGGATGCGTGCCGGCGCGGCTCGAGCTCACATCCACCGGCAGCCTGTAGCCGGCCTGCTTCATGGTCTCCACCAGCTTCAGCAGCGTTCCCGAGGGCGCATCCTTTTTCGTGCTGTGGTGAATCTCCCACGCCCACGCCCCGTATTCTTTCTCGTTCGCGAACAGCCGCGCCGCTTCAGCCACCAGGCGCGTGAACACGTTCACGCCGATGGAATAGTTCGGACTCCACACAGCGGCCGAACGATGGTCTTCGACGATCTCGCGTACGCGCTCTTTCTGGTCGAGCCAGCCGGTTGTTCCGATTACCACCGGGATGCCGCGCACCGCCAGCATCTCCACATTGCTGACCACAGCCGAAGGGACTGAAAACTCCACCGCCACATCGACATCGTCGAGCGGCTCGCGGCGGTCCACGTCGTACCGGGCAGTTACGTTAAACCCGAACTCGGGCGCGAGCTGATCGATCAGCTTGCCCATTTTGCCGTAGCCAATGATGGCCAGATCAGGCATCGAAGACCTCCGGGTCCAGCTCGCGGAAAAACTCGTCGTGCAATGCCTGAACCGCGGCCTTGAGATCCGACGCGGCAACCACAAGCCCGAGATTCAGGGCCGACGCTCCCTGCGAAACCATGAGCACGTTGATATTGGCAAGGGCATTAAACACGCGAGCCGAAATACCGGGCGTGTTGCGGATGTTCTCGCCGACGATGCAGACGATGGCCTGATTCTCATCGACAGTGACCTCGGCGAATTCGCTCAGCTCAGGGATGATCGCGGCAAGCCGCGGCGTCGGCTCTATGGTGAGCGACACGCTGACCTCCGATGTCGAAACCATGTCCACGGGTACCGAGTGGCGGTCGAAGATTTCGAAGATGCGGCGGAGAAAACCGTGCGCCATGAACATGCGCGTGGAACGGATGTTGAGCGCGACGATATTGGATTTCGAGGCGATGGCCTTGGCCGGGTTGGAGCTGTGCACGCGTTCGGCGACGATGCGGGTTCCGGCGATCTGCGGCCGGCGTGAGTTGAGTATCAGGACCGGGATGTTCTTTTCGAGAGCCGGAATCACCGTGGCCGGGTGCAGCACTTTGGCGCCGAAATAGGCCAGCTCCGCGGCCTCATCAAACGATATTTTCCTGATCCGGCGGCCGTTTTCCGAGACACGTGGGTCGCAGGTGAGCATGCCGTCCACGTCGGTCCAGATCTGGATCTCCTCGGCGCCGATGCCCGCGCCGACAATGGCGGCGGTGAAATCCGAACCGCCGCGGCCGAGCGTCGTAGTAACGCCATCAGCGGTTGCGGCGATGAACCCGCCCATCACCGGTACGCGCTTCTCGGCCATGGTCGGCAGGCAGGCCGCGAGGCGCTTCCAGGTCTCGTCGTAGAGAGGCGCCGCCTGCGTGTGCCGGTTATCGGTGACAATCATCTGGCGCGAATCGACGTGCGCCGCGCGGATGCCGTGGTGCTGGAACAGGTTCGTGACGATGAGGCTGGACAGGCGCTCGCCGTAGCTGGAGATGGCGTCGATGGAACGCGGCGTCAGTTCGCCCAGGATGGAAAGGCCGCGCATCAGCTCAGTGAGTTCCTGGAAGTGCTCCTCGACGG
This sequence comes from uncultured Acidobacteriota bacterium, assembly GCA_963780655.1. Lineage (GTDB taxonomy): Bacteria > Acidobacteriota > Terriglobia > Bryobacterales > Bryobacteraceae > CAWACP01. The sequence continues at coordinate 35,180 of CAWACP010000007.1, forward strand.
TGCGCTCCATGCCCGATTCGCGCAGATGGAAATCGCGCAGTTCGAGCAGGTTCGAGATGGCGGTGTCCCGGCGCCCCTGCACGGCGAAATCGGCGATGGCCAGCAGCTTGTTCGTGGTCTTGCCCATGGCCGAGACCACGACGACAGGATGGCGGTCGAGCCGGTCTCGTACAATGCCGGCGACACGCTCGATGGCCGCGGCGGATTCGACCGACGAGCCGCCGAATTTCATCACGATCATGGAAGACTCCGGGATCTGTGGGGCAGGCCCCCGGCCTGCGGCGGCCGCCCCGGCCGCCCAGGCTTTCGATCCTGTCCGCAGGCGGGCGGGGCGCCCGCCGCAGGCCGGGGGCCTGCCCCACAAAAAATCACCATCATCAGTCGAGCAGTCCTTCCGAATACATCAGCTCGGCGTTCAACACCGCCGCGCCCGCCGCGCCTCGGATCGTATTGTGACCGAGGGCGATGAACTTGTAATCGAGCACGGGGCAGGGCCGCAGTCGCCCCACGAAAACTGCCATGCCGTTCTCGCGCTCGGCGTCGCGCCGCGGTTGAGGCCGGTCGTTCGCGGTCATGTAAATCACCGGCTGCTCCGGCGCGCTGGGCAGTTTGCGCTGCTGGGGCACGCCCCGGAAGTTGTCGATGGCCGCGCGCAGATCGGTCTCGGAGGGCTTCTCACGAAGCTCCACCGATGCCGCCACGGTGTGGCCGTCCACCACCGGAACGCGATTGCACTGCGCGCTGACGCGGGCGTCGAGCGGCCGGAATCCGTCGCCGGTGAAATCGCCCAGAATCTTCTGCGTCTCCTGCTGCATCTTCTCCTCTTCGCCGCCGATGTACGGAACGACGTTGGCGTTGATGTCCATGGAAGCGACCCCCGGATAGCCCGCGCCGGAGAGCGCCTGCATGGTGGTGACGATGACGCGCGTGATGCCGAACGGCTTGAACGGCCCGAGCGCCATGGTGAGCACCACGGTGGAGCAGTTGGGATTGGTGACGATCTGGCCCTTCCAGCCGCGCCGGCGCTGCTGCAGAGGGATGACCTTCAGGTGGTCGGCGTTGATCTCCGGCACGAGCAGTGGAACGTCCGGCTCCATGCGATGATTTTTCGAGTTCGACACCACAACGTGGCCCGCTTCGGCGAAGGCGCGCTCGATGTCGGTGGCCACCGACGCGTCCATGGCCGAGAAGAGCAGCCGGGGAGCGTTGCCAGGCTTTGAATCCTGCACGGTCAGGTTCGTGACGCCCGCAGGCATTTCGCCATCGAGCCGCCATGCGGTGGCCTCGGCGTATTTCTTTCCCGCGGAGCGATCGCTCGCGCCCACCCAGGTCAGATCGAACCAGGGGTGATGCTGCAGGAATTTCACGAAGTGTTGGCCCACCATGCCGGTGGCGCCCAGAATACCGACCTCGATGCGTGGCTGTGTCATTTCATCCTCGAATGAGTTGCTGAACCATGTTCTTATAGAGGCCCACCGCGGAGAGCAGCTCGCCCTTGGGCACACGCTCTTCGGAGGTGTGCGCCAGGTGGATGCTCCCGGGTCCGATGAGAAACGGCCGGCCCCATGCGCCGCCGAACGCGGGGATATCCGTGGTGAACGCGACGATCGTCGTTGCGAAACCGGGAAGGGAACCGAGGTGTACCGCGGGAATGCACAGCACGTCACGGATCTCCACGCCATTCCCCGCCGCGGCATGAACAGCGTCGTGAACCGACCGGCCTTCGTCGATGATGCGAATCATCAGCTCGGCGCGAGCTTCATCGGCAATCACGTTGGGCGCGCGGCCTCCGCCAATGGTCCCGATATTCAGGGTCGACTGGCCGAGCACGTCATCGACGGGCAGCTTCACGCCGCGAATGCGCGCGAGCGCGTCGAGCAGTTTCTCGATGGCGGAATCGCCCAGCTCGGGATATGCCGAATGCGCCATGCGGCCCTTCGCGAAAACCTCCATGCGCATGGCCCCCTTGGAGCCGAGCGCGAGCTTGTTCTCGGTGGGCTCGCCATTGATGAGGAATCGCGAGCCTCGCGGGTGCTGCGCGGCATAATACGCGCCGGCGCTGTTCCGCTCCTCGCCCACCACAAACAGCAGCGCGATGCCGCGGACGCCGGACGCGAGCAGATCCTCGGCCGCCGCGATCATGGCGGCGATGATGCCCTTGGTATCGCATGCCCCGCGGCCGTGGATGAACCGTTCGTCTTCCGAGGAAGGGAAGAAAGGCGGGACCGTGTCCATGTGCGTGGACAGCGTGATGATGGGATCGCCAAAGGTGGCGAGCACGTTGGCGCGGTTCGACGTCACGGGCATCTGCTCGACGCGGCCGTTGTAGCGCGCGGCCAGCGCGGAGAGCCGGATGGTGAGATACTGGCCCACCTCGCGCTCGTTCTCGGTGATCGACTCGATGTTTACCAGCGCCCGCGTCAGTTCGAACACGTTCATACAGGTTCCAGTGTGCAACGAAGGGGTGAACGGAAGGAGGAAAGGAGGCGCGCTGAAGAAGCCCGGCGTCCCCGATAGCGCTCCACCCGATCGACCAGTTCGATCCGGATGACAGTGGGCCGGTATTAGCCGAACCCCCCAACCGGCCGGACGCTGCTTTCCGGCTCGGCTTCGGCGGGAACTACTTGTGTCCCTTTCGCCGCCCAACCGGAGCAACCCGGACATGCAGGACGGCTACTGATGACTCCCGCGCCTCTACCGAAGTATGTAACAGGATAGCAGAAAGAGAGACAAAGGAATTAGAGAAGTAAAGCAGAGAAGGTAAAGAATCAAGGGAAGAAAAGGAATCCGGCTATTGGGTGGTGGCCTGAATGCCCGACACTTCGCCTTTCGCCAGCTTGTCGGGATCGTTCGGGGGCTTGAAGTCCTTCATGTCGAAAATGCGCCACGGCTCGCCTGGCGGAGCGATCGCGAGCACGAGCGCAACCGTGTATCGTGGCCCCTGGAAATACTGAACCCTGATATCGTGCACTCCGCGCGTCAGGGTGGCGCCCCGCTGACCGCCTGTGCGCGATGCTGCCCGTCGTTGTCGATAACCAGCTTGTCGTCCAGGTATAGCCTTGCGCCGTCATCCGCCAGTAAACTGAACCGGTAGGCTCCGGGGTTCTCGATCCAGAACCTGCCGTTGTAGTCGATGGCGAACCACTCGAACCGCTCAGTAATGCTGGGAAATCCCTCAGCGAAGTTCTGCGGCCAAACGCTCAACGAGGTTGTGTATATCGTGCCGACCGGCCGCAGGCGCTCGAAGTCGGGCAGCGCCTTCGATCCGCGCTTCAGGAAATAGACGCGGCCTTGCAGGCCACCCGCGTCGACCACCGTGGTCCCGAATGTATAGGCGGGCTTATCCTGCGCCTGCACACTGGCAAGCGCAAGCCCGAGGGCCAGACAAGCGTTTCCGAACCGCACACTTGGTATACGTATGTGGGAGCCGCGGCGAATGCAGAAATGTGAGCGTACGCAGGCGAAACCGCCTGCGCCACCTCTGTGGAATCTTCAGCGCAGTGCAACCGCTCCCTCACGGTCGCGGCTCTGTAACGCCTTTCTGAGCGGTTGGCATAGCTATTTCATGACAGCGCCTACGATACGCCTACCGGTTCGCTTACTGCTTTGGCGTAAGTGCGGTCCACGTAGTTATCAAGGATGCCAATGAACTCGGCGACGATGCGGTCGCCGCGCAGGGTGGTCATTAGCCTACCGTCCACGTACACGGGCGCCACCGGTTCCTCGAACGTGCCAGGCAGCGAGATGCCGATATTCGAGTGCTTCGATTCGCCGGGCCCGTTCACCACGCATCCCATCACCGCCACCTTCATCTCCTCCACTCCCGGATGGCGCGCCTTCCACACCGGCATCTGCTCGCGCAGATAGGTCTGGATCTGATAGGCCATGTCCTGGAAGAAGGTGCTGGTGGTGCGGCCGCAGCCCGGACACGCGGTCACCTGAGGCGTGAAGCTGCGCAACTCGAGCGATTGCAGAATCTGCTGGCAGACGGCCACCTCTTCGGCGCGGTCGCCGTTGGGCAACGGCGTAAGCGACGCGCGGATGGTGTCGCCGATTCCTTCCTGCAGCAGGATGGAAAGCGCGGCGGTGGTGGCCACGATTCCCTTGGCGCCGAGACCCGCTTCGGTTAAACCGAGGTGGAGCGCGTAGTCGCACTCCGCGGCGAGGCGCCGGTAAACGGTGATGAGATCCTGCACGCCGCTGAGCTTCGCGCTGATGATAATGCGATTCCGCGCCAAACCGTATTCTTCGGCGGCTCGGGCGGAATGAAGCGCGCTCTCGACGATGGCGTCCATCATCACGGATTTGGCGTCGCGCGGCTCGGCCAGCCGCCCGTTCTCGTCCATGAGCCGCGCGAGCAGCGCCTGATCGAGCGAGCCCCAGTTCACGCCGATCCGCACCGGCTTGCCGTATTCGATGGCCGCCTCCACCATGGTGCGGAAGTTGTCATCGTGCTTCTTGCCGATGTTGACGTTGCCGGGGTTGATGCGATACTTCGCGAGCGCGCGGGCGCACTCGGGATACTTCCGCAGCAGGATGTGGCCGTTGTAGTGGAAATCGCCGATGACCGGGACGCGCACGCCGAACTTGTCGAGCGTTTCGACGATCCTCGGAACGGCTCCGGCGGCCGGCTCGGTGTTTACCGTGACGCGCACCAGTTCGGAGCCCGCGCGCGCGAGCGCCATCACCTGATTCACGGTAGACGCGGAATCGGCGGTGTCGGTGTTGGTCATTGACTGGACCACAACCGGATGGTCTCCACCGACCATGACGCCACCGATATCCACCGTCACCGAGCGGCGGCGCTTCAAAACAGCCATTCAGCCTCCAGAACTCTTATTGTAACCGGGGGCGTGGAGCGGCCGTTCGGTCGTGCGCCGGACGCGGCCTCCAGCGGTGGCTCTACGGCGGTTGCATCTCTGCCGCAGGGTATGAAATGAGCCGGCGATCCCCGCAAGAATGGCTCCTCATAATCTAATGAGTCTTACAGGCTGGAATTGCAGCGCACTACCCGCTTTTTGCTGGCGCATAGTCGTGCAAAGCGCCGCCTGTTGGTTGACGACCCTGGGGGCTCCCGCGCGGCACGCACGGATTACCATGGAGTGAGCGGATTGCGGTCGGCCGAGCTTGCGGGGATTCTGGAGCGGGAGACGGGAATCGAACCCGCAACCAACAGCTTGGAAGGCTGTGACTCTACCATTGAGTTACTCCCGCTTCAGTTCTGATTTTAGCCGAACGGGCCTGTTCCCGTGGCAGGGACCACGTCGACTGCTTAGTGAACCACCGTCGTCCAGATATTCAGCTGGTTCGCGTTATCATCGACCGCGGCCAGCCGGATGGTTCCCCAGCCCATGTTGTTCACCGCCATGCCGAATGCTCCTCCGTTGTTCGGATCCACTGACATCTGTCCCAGAAACTGACCGGTGGCCGAGTACTCCACCAACTCGCTCGGCTGATTGGGATCGACGTTGGAGCCGTCGCTGTTCGCGATCAGAATGTGCCCGTCAGGCAGAATCGAAACATCGAGCGGACCGTGCAGGTGCGTGGCGTCCTGCAGGAGCAGGGTGGGGGTGACTGGCCCGAGAGCGGCCACGGCCCCGGAGATTTCGTATATTGCGTTGTCCGCCGAGGAGGCGACATACAGCTTGTCGTGCGCAGGATCGTAAGCAAGACCCGATGGTCCGAGTTCCAGCGACGCCGGATCGGACCGATGATTCATTCCGCTGGCGATCGTCGTTACCGCAGTGCTCAGGGTCGTGGCCGAATAGGTCAGGTCAAACCGTGCGATAACCCCGTTCAGCACGTTCGAGAGGAAAACATGAGCCGTGCCACTCACGCCGTTGCCGGTGTCATAGACGGCCATGCCCCACGGGCCGTCGACAACCGCGGATGTCCCAATGCTGCCAACGAAATTTCCGTTGCGGTCGAGGACTGCCAGCCGTCCGGGTTGAGCCGTCGCAGAGGTGCCGTCGGCGGTGGGCAGGTTACCGATGAGCACGAAGCCGTTGGAAAGCACGCCCAGCGCCGCGCTCAGTCCGCGCTGCGCGGCCGGAGCGTTAAAGAACGTGGATGCCTTGCCGGCGCTGTCCACCCGCACAATCGTCGTGCCGGTTCCCTGCAGGTTTTGCGAATTATTGAAGTTCGAAACCAGAATGTCACCGGGGTGCAGCGCGCCTCCGGTTGGGACCGTCTTCGGAACAAAAGTGACGCCGTATGGATTCACGTCGCCGTTCGAAGGGACCGTGGATACCGATGGCGGCAGCAGAGGGAAAATACTGCTCGCCGCCAGCGTTGCCGAGAGTGCGAGGAGAGTGAAAACCGCGGTTTTGACGCTCCGGGAACCTGCGAGCAATGTTGATCTTTTCATGTTGTTCCTCGAATGTTATTGGCTGCATGAACTGATACCGGGATTAGTTTCCCGAAGATTTGCGCCGCCGCATCGCCAGCAGCGCCGAGAGACACAGACCGCCGCCGAGCAGAGCAAACGTGCCCGGTTCCGGCGCGGTTGAGGGCGCGACGGCAAGGTTGTCCACGGCGAAGTCGGTTGCTTTGGACGTGATCACCACTTTGTTGAAGGCGCCGGCCGCCAGGGCGATCTCGCCCTCGGGGAAGCTGAATCCGGTAAGGAACTGTCCTTTCGAAGAGACAGAACCCACCTTTGTCGAGTTCTCGTACGCGGTGATGGTAAACGACGACGGCGTGATGAAATCGCTGGTGGCGAAATCCAGCGTGATCGCCGAGAGATTCCGGCTGAAGTTCACGTTAAGCGCAAGTTGGTCCGCGGAGGCCGGACCGGGGTCGCCCAGTACATTGCCGGTCAGGGTTTCAAAGATGCTCGGATAAACGACGAACCCGCCCGGATCGGCCGAACTCGAAAAAGTTGCTGAAATGCCGTTCACGGTGTCAGTAAAAGTGGTTGACGTCCCCTGACTGTCGCCCTCGAAATCGAAGATGGTGGCTGCAGGCGCCACGAAGGACAGCAGCGCCATCGGCACAAGCAGTGTTGCGGATCGTCTGAAGGTCATGAGTGAATTCCCCGTCATCGGTGGAAGCGATGTCCTTCAGCGAATCCCCTCACGGACGCCGATCGTCTGTGTGCGACAGTAAGGGGTTGAGCTTTCTCAAGGTCCTTCATGTCAGGCAAAGCGCTGATATCTGGGAGTTCACGCCCACGATTACAAGACGGATCTGGTTGCCGCGCTCGCGCGGTTGAGACCTGCCGGTTTCCGGACGGTCTTCGACGCCACTGCTGGACTCGCTGGTACTCCACTCGTTCGATCGTCTGACCGTTCCTTCCGAAGGGGCGCTCGGTGAGTCAAGGCGCTGGCCTGCGTTGCGAAGCTGCGCACGGGTGATCCCACTATATGGTTTGCCCTGCGAGTCGGAGTACACCTGCAGCATGGAAAAAAAATAGCTCGCCAGTTGTCTCCACGGCTCAGCAGCCGTTCTCGCAGGATGTCGAGGTCCATACCCCACCCGCGCCCGGCTGAAGCGCCAGATCCGCTGTCGATTCCGCGGATCGGCCGGATCGCCAAAAGCGCGCCGACGGTTATAGATGCGTGGAAAGAAACTTGTCTCGCCGCACATGGCGAGCCGCGGATGCCGGTTGAGAGTCACCGGCAGAAGGGTGGTCCCGCTGCGTGGCGAACCCACGATGAAAACCGGAGCTCGTACGGGGGCGGGCGCAAACTCTGATTCTAGTCCGCCGCTTCGCGCGCCGCCATGGTGGCGCAGGCGGTTTCGCCTGCGTGCCTATTGCGCGCCGCGCGACAGCGCCATCACCTTGAACGTCTGGAACATGATGTACAAGTCCAACGCCGGCGCCACGTTCTTGATGTAGTACAGATCGTACTCCAGCTTGGTGACGCTGTCCTCGAGCGTGTCGCCGTACTTGTGGTTGATCTGCGCCCACCCGGTGATGCCCGGCCGTACGCACAAGCGCTGCCGGTAATAGGGAATCTGCTCAGAGAGCGTCTGCACGAACTCCGGCCTCTCCGGGCGCGGGCCCACAATCGACATCTCCCGCTTCAACACATTCCACGTCTGCGGCAGCTCGTCGAGGCGCAGCAGCCGCAGCCACTTGCCTATGGGCGTGATGCGCGGATCGCCCCTCGTCGCCCACACCGCGCCGGTACGAGCCTCCGCGTCCTGGTACATCGAGCGGAATTTGTACAGCGTGAATACCCGCCCATCTTTGCCCACCCGCTTCTGCCGGAACAGGACCGGGCCGGGGGATGAGAACTTCACCAGGATGGCGGTTGCCAGCATGATCGGCAACGAGACCACGAAAACGATGGCTGCGACGATGGTGGAATAAATATCCTGAAACCACAGGCTCCGGCGGCGGGGGCCGAGATCGCCCGTAAAGATGAGCTGCGACGGGCGAATCTCGCGGATGCAGATGCGCGCGAACACAGTTTCGTACAATGCCGCCGCGTCCTCGATGCGCATCCCCGAAAAACGCAGGTCGAGCAGGTCCTGAACGGGCAGGCGTTGCCTGCGCTCGGCCATTGCCACCACCAGGCGGTCGGGCCGGGTCTCTTCGACAATGGCGCGCAGGTTGGCCATAGGGCCGAGGAGCGGGCCGCCGGGCATCTTCAGGCCTTCATCCTCCAGATTGTCGACGTAACCGGCCACCGACAGGCCCAGCTCGGGACGCTCCAGAATCTCGGATGCAATCTGCATGGCCAGCGGCGATGCCCCAAGGAACACCACTCTCTGCGATCCCAGCGCCCGCATCACCACCGAGCCGTACACGATGCGCCAGGCCGGCAGAAAAACCAGCGTCAGCCCGCTGCCCAGAATCATGAGCCATTTCGGCAGCGCCCACTCCGGCCGTCGAATGTACATCACCAGCGCCTGGGTCAGAAAGGCAATCCCAACTACCAGACAGAGCTGCTGTACCAGCAGAATCTTCGACTTGATGCGGAAACGCCAGTACAGGTCGTTGAAGTACAGGCCAAGCATGATGCAGCCCACAACCAGGGCAATGCGCCACAGCCCGTTATCGTAGAGAAGAAAAATCTCCGGATCGGCGTCCAGGACCAGGAAGCTCGCTACAACGTAGCAGGAGAAGGTGAGCACCGCCTCCGATGCGAGCAACCCAAGGACGCTGGCCGGAAAGTAGACACGGAACAGGCGAACCATGCTAGCCCGAAAAAACCTCGAACCCGATCAGACAAAAGCGTGGCGATGCTGTCGCCGCTCGACGGTAGATCAAACGCCAAGTCTACTACATCCGCTGGCAGCTTCCCCGCTTCTCTTTCTATCGTCGTCGCCAGGCAATTCCTTACCCTCCCTCGCCGATTTTATTTGAAAATGCAATAGGTTCAGGGAATTGACGCCGATTCGGTCCGGGGGGATAATCGAATGAAAGAGACCAGAGCGGTCCCAATTCCAACCCCGATGCTCAAGCTGACCAGAAAGGCGGATTACGGCCTGATCGCACTGAAGCATCTTGCCGTGCGCGCCCGCAACGGCGCCGGGGGCTGGGGGGACAGCGCCAGCGCGAAAGAGATCGCCGACACCTACGGCGTGCCTCTTCCGTTGCTTTCGAAGATTCTGCAAAAGCTGGCGCGGGCGGGGTTCCTGCGGTCCGAGCACGGCACCAACGGAGGCTATCGGCTGGCCCGCGACCCGCATCTCATCACCGCGCTCGAGGTAATTCGCGCCATCGATGGCCCCATCATCCTCACCGCCTGTTTCACCGAGCATAGCGGCAGGGAGTGCCACCATACCGAAAAATGCATCGTGCGCGAACCCCTGCGCAAGGTGCACGAAGGGATTCTGCGTCTGCTAAGCGACATCAGCATCGCCGACATGTCTGTGGACGACGCGCCCGATGATCCCGAGGCGCATGCCCGCGCCGCTGCCAGGCTTTACGGACTCGCTGCCGCTCCCGCTTCGCTCCCTGCGGGCGTCCGCAAGCCCGTATGAAGCTCCCGGTCTACCTCGACAATCACGCCACCACTCCCGTGGATCCACGCGTGTTCGAAGCCATGCGCCCGTATTTCACCGAACTGTTCGGCAATGCTGCCAGCCGCCATCACAGTTTCGGATGGCAGGCCGAGGAGGCCGTAGAGAAAGCTCGCAAGCAGATTGCCGACCTGATCGGCGCCGCACCGAGCGAGATCGTGTTTACCAGCGGCGCAACCGAGGCGAATAATCTGGCGATCAAGGGCGTGGCTGGAGCTCTCTCCGAAAAGGGCCATCACATCATTACAGCCGCCACAGAACATAAAGCAACACTTGATGTGTGCGGGGGGCTCGAGAAGCGCGGCTGGGCGGTGACGTATTTGCCCGTCCGACGGAACGGGCTCATCGATCTCGACATGCTGAGCGACGCCATTACAGACCGCACGGTGCTGATCAGCATCATGTACGCGAACAATGAGATCGGCGTGTTGCAGCCCATCGCCGAGATCGGCCGGATCGCCAGGGAGCGGGGCATTCTCTTCCACACCGACGCGGTGCAGGCGGCCGGCAAAGTCCCCGTTGACGTGAACCGTGAGGGCATCCATCTTCTGTCGTTGTCCGGCCATAAGATGTATGGGCCGAAGGGGGCCGGCGCTCTCTACGTACGCCGCAAAGCCCCGCGTGTGCAACTGGCTGCCCAGATGGAAGGCGGCGGGCACGAGCGCGGGATGCGATCGGGGACCCTGAACGTTCCGGGTATCGTGGGCCTCGGAGAAGCGTGCGCCATTTGCCGCCTCGAGATGTCGCAGGAATCGGAACGTTTGGCCGCTCTTCGGAACATGCTCATGGATCACCTGAAATCATGCCTGCAAGATATTGTGGTTAATGGATCTATTGAATGCAGGCTGCCACACAATCTGAACGTCAGCTTCGCTCACGTGGACAGCGAGTCGCTGCTGATGGGCCTGAACGATGTTGCGCTGTCGAGCGGGTCGGCGTGCAGTTCCGCCACCATCGAACCCAGCCATGTGCTTAGGGCGTTGGGTGTCGGCGACGAAATGGCGCACTCGGCCATCAGATTTGGTGTAGGGCGGTTCAATACCGAGGAAGAAGTGACGTACGCGGCCGAGCGCGTCATCGACGTGGTGAACAAGCTGCGCGAGCTGTCCCCGGCGTACGAAACGGCTAAGGTGGAATAGATGGCATCCGAAGTTTCCGCACCGGTGATTCACGTGACCGAGAAGGCTGTGTCCAGACTCCGCCAGGCGCTGGAGCGCGAGGGCGTACAGGGCGGCGGCCTGCGGCTGGGCGTGCAGGGCGGCGGCTGCTCGGGCCTGAGCTATCTGTTTCGGCTCGACGCGAATGCGCGCGCGACGGACCATATCTTCGAGTTCGGCGACGTGAAGGTATTCGTGGACCCGAAGAGCATCACCTACCTCAACGGCATGACGCTCGACTGGAAGGACTCGCTGATCCATTCCGGTTTCGTATTCGAGAACCCGCACGTGAAGAAGAGCTGCGGCTGCGGTACCTCCTTTTCCGTCGAATAGATCGTAGGTCCCGTAGATTGCTGCTGCGCGGTGGTGGAGCAGGCGTTTCCGCCTGCCTGCAGGCCGAAGGCCTGCTCTACAATGATTAGCGGAGGACGCTGTGGCCGTTGCTGCCGCGCCGAAACACGCTCCACCGGGCGTCCGGACGCTCGCTCATGCGCCCGCGGAACTGACCAGCGCTCGTCTGTGCCGGCTGGGCGAAGGTATCGGCAAGGTCGTTTACGCGTCCGAGCACTGGGTGGTGAAGCGCGAGCGCTCACCGCGTGAAATCCTCGCCCTCATTCTTATCTGGAAAGCCCTGCGAAGGGTGAGCCATCTTCTTCCGCCGCGCATCGCCGAGCATCTTCTGGGCGGCCCTTCGAAGACGATTCGCCTGCTGCGCGTGTTCGTCCAGGCCACGGCTCTGGTGGTCCCGCGAAGCGTCTGGTTCGCCACGCACGCGGGCGCGGTCTGGAAGACCTACATCCGGCGCGGCCGCAGGGGCGAGCGGCTGGCCCGCACAAAGCTGGCTGGCACGCCGCTGGTACCGGAGCGCATCACGTTCCCTCCGATCGAGGTCATTATCCACGGCTGGCCCGGTTGGCTGCGCGTCTGCGAAGCCGTGGAGCGCGTGGAAGAGACGCTGGACCAGCGCCTGCGCAAGCTGGCCGAGGCCGGCGCGTTCAGCCAACTGGAGCTGTGGCTTGATCGATTTCTCGCTCTCCGTGAAGCCGGCTGGCAGCGTGGCGTGTTCTCCATGGACGTGCATCTGAAAAACTTCGGCGTCTGCGGCGAGCGCATCGTGCTGCTCGACTCCGGAGGCCTCACCACCTCCTGGAGCGAGATCGAGGACCGGCTGCAGCATGAGGACGCCGTCGAGGAGCCGCACCTGCAACTGGGTCTGGGGCCGGTCCTCGAAAGCCGCCCGGACATCGCGGCCCGCTTCGACGCGCGCTGGAAAGCCATCGTCAATCCGGAGAACGTGCTCCGCCGCTGGCCTGATCGTCTCGGCGCATAATCGGGTATGGCCGATCAGCGAGTCCCCATTCCCGGCAGTGAGCCGAAGCACGAGCCGGCGTCCAGGCGCCTTTACGTCACCGATCCACAGCAGCCTGTTCAGGCTACCATCGTGCTGCGAGGCAAGGGCGGGAAAGCGCCGCTCGCGGCCGAGGCTCGAGCGCTGCAGGCCGGCCAGTTTCAGTCGCTCGCGCCCGACGCAGGCCGGCCCGGCGATGCCGCCGACGTCGCCACCGTGGAGCAGTTTGCCCGGCAGTACGGGCTCACTGTCGTGGAGGAGAGCGCGACGGAACGCGCACTCCGGGTGTCCGGGACCGTGCGGCAGATGGACAGCGCATTCGGTATCCACCTCGCCGATTACGAAGACCCCAGCGGCGGGAACTATATGAGCTGGGACGGCTCGCTCACCGCTCCCGCTCCGGTTGCCGCGGCGATCATCGCGGTGCTCGGTCTGGATCAGCGCGAGGTCGGCCAGCGGCATTGACGCCAGTATTTTACCCGGCGAAAATAGTTTCGTCCGGGTAAATCTCGGGCTGGAGAGCAAAGTGGGAGCAACAGCGTTTGCCGGGTCCACGCGCATCGCCGCGGGCGAACTTCGGAAGGTCGTCTCGGAGGCAAAGCAATCGTTTGATCGCGGTGAAACCGTGCTCGTCTTTAACGACGCTACCGGCGAGGTGGTGGATCTCGATCACCGTGATCGCGCGGAAACCAGTCAGGATGCCGAACCGGAGCGGCGCGCGGGTCGGCCGAAGCTTGGCGTCGTCCCGCGGGAAGTCACCTTACTGCCGCGCCATTGGGAATGGCTGAATGCGCAGCCGGGAGGCGCTTCAGCCTCTTTGAGAAGGCTGGTGGAGCAGGCACGGCGCGATTACGTGGATCGCGACCGTGTCCGCCATTCACAGGAGGCGGCGCACCGGTTCATGTCGGCTATGGCCGGAAATGAGCCCGGCTATGAGGAGGCGCTCAGAGCGTTATTCCGAGGCGATGCCGCGCGCTTCGACGATTGCGTCGCGTCATGGCCCGCCGATGTTCGGCAGTATGCGAGCGCTCTTGGCGCGGCGGCGTTGGGCCGCGCCGTCTGATCTCTCAAGTTCCTGACCCAATCTGCCGATGTCCCGACTGGCGGAGCCATGTCTTTCATCGAGTATGTCCGGGAAGATCCATCAACCAACGATCCAATCAACGAACTGGCGCGGCTGAATCATTTCACCATTCCAGATCTCGAACAGAACCGCCTCGGAAAGATCGCCAACGGGCAGATACCAATGCTGTTCGGCAGCGCTCTCGGGCCCATCCGTCATGCTGGCGGCGCGCTGGTCGGCTGGCTGCTGTTCTGCCTTGCCATCAAGTATTGGGTACCCGGAATAATAATGAAGATCGCCAGCATGCTCGGCGTGCCGCAGGGCGCCATCTTCGGCGTCACCACGCTGACGTCCGCGTTGGCGTTTGTGGCCGGCGTATTCAAAAGCATCCGCAGCATCCTGCTTCTCCTGCTCGATCTCGCGTCCGGCAAGGTGTCGTACATCGACGGCCGCATCACGGTGAGCCGTGAAGAGCAAAACGGGGTCGGCCTCGCGCGGCTGCATGGCGAGAAGCACACCAAGTGCTGGTTCGTCATTCGCGGCGAGCACTTCGAGGCGAGCGAAGAGGCCTGCGCCGAGGAGAATGCGCCATCGGGCAAGGTTCGCCTGTACTACGCTCCGCGAAGCAGAATCATGGTCTCTCTGGACACCGCGGCGTCGCCCGGCTCGACTCCTGCGCGCGCTCCGGCCGCTCCCGCTGCTGTCGCCTCGCCAACCGCGCCCTCTGCCACGCCTGCGGCGCCGAACCCGGCATCATCCAGGTAAACGCAAATAAATCCACGGGACCTCCTCGCCGGCGCCGATAAGCAACGCAAACACGGAGGTTCATTGATCCACGTAACGCGCGGTCCCCATGCCGCTCAGCGGAGCGCTTCGTGCCGGAACGGGCGAAGGCCTGGCCACCGACAAGGTGAACGTCCGCAATCTGCGCGCGCGGCTGGAACGGGCCATGGCGATCTGCCGGGATTCCAGAAGTTTTCGAAATACGTGGAGTTCGTCACCACTGGCGAGGGCCTGCGCATCGAGCTGATGGAGAAGAACGGCGGCATGTTCTTCGAGAGCGGTAGTCCGCGGCCGACGCCCCGCGGCCAGCAGCTCTTCACCCTCATGGCCGCGCAACTGGGCGGGCTTCCCAACGAGATCGCCTCGAGGGCCATACCGACTCGCGAAGTTATCGCGAGCACGGCTCCGACGCGTACGGAAACTGGGAGCTGTCGTTCGATCGGGCCAACATGGCGCGCCGCATCATGCTGGCCAATGGCCTGCGCGCGGACCAGGTGGCGGAAATCAGAGGTTACGCGGACCGCAATAACCTGATCCCGTCCGACCCCGCCGACAGCCGCAACCGGCGTGTGTGGATTGTGCTGAAGTACCAGGCGAATTAGGAAAACCGCTTGCTCACGCGCGCGGCTCTGTAACGGCTGCCTTCGGGACGGCGCCGCTCAGCAGCGCGGGAAACTGCGCCGCCGGACAGCGCAACCCGACCCAGAAATCGCCGAACAGCGCGTACACCGCGCTCACCTCATCGAAGCGCATCTCGTAGATCAGCTTTTTGAACACCACGGGATCTTCGGCGAACAGATCAACCCCCCACTCCCAGCCATCGAATCCGATGGCCCCGGAAATCACCTGCTTCACCTCGCCTGCATAGCGGCGGCCCACCATGCCGTGCTCATGCATCTGCCGCTGCCGCTCGGCCATTGGCAGCGTATACCAGTTGCGCTCTTCGCCGCGCTTGCGGTCCATCGGATAGAAACAGATATAGCGCGCGTTCGGAATCTCCGGGTACAGGCGTGGCCGCATGGCCTCGCGCTGCCGCGCCGTCACCTGTTCGATTTCCGATTTCCACTCCTCGGAAAACGGCTCGACCCCGCGCTCGGCGAGCGCCGTGTAGGTCTTGAGGCTGGATTCGTACAGACCCAGCTCCACCACCGAAAGGAACGAATCCACCGGCTCCAGGTAGTCCCTCAGGCGCGTCTGCGCCAGCCGCAACTCCACCGCATTCAGCTCCTCGAAGGAAGGACGGTAATGCAGCAACATCAGGTCGGCCTTGTGCCCGAGCACCGAGAATGCCGCGCTCTGTCCGGCGGCGTTGCGCTCCAGCTCTCCGAGGACGCGCGCGCCCTCATCCGCTATGCTTGCGCGGTCGGTGGAAACGAGCGCTTTCCATTCCGGCCAGCGCACCCGAAACATCTGGTGCAGCACGGCCGAGCCTTCCAGAGTCAAGGGAACCGCGGGGAGTGCATTCGGCGCTGTCACGATGTTTCCCAGAATACCCGATCGCTGCGTGGACAAACCGCGGGACCGTCTGCGCCGCCCTGCCGTGACGCTCGCGTTACACTGAAGTTGTGCAGCGGCGGTTCTCGCTGATTTCCCCCTGTTTTTTGCTGTTTACGGCACTCGCGCGCGCCGATAGCGCGCTCGTGGTGCCGTTCTTCAACTCCTCGAACAATCCCAGTCTCGACTGGATCGGGGAGAGCATTGGCGAAACCGTCCGCGAGGGCCTGGCCTCGCAGGGCATCCTCACCCTGTCTCGCGACGATCGCGAAGAGGCCTGGCAGCGCCTGCAGTTCCACACGCACTCTACCCTGACCCTGGCATCGGTAATGCGTCTGGGCCAGACGCTCGATGCCGACACGGTCATCTATGGCGACTTCGACCTGAAGAACCCGCCGATCAGCACGGCCAATGCGCGGGGGACGCTGCGCATCACCGCGCACGTGCTCGACCTGAAGCACACCAGCCTCGGTCCGCAGTTCGAGGAGACGGGAGCGCTGGACGATCTGGCGGTCCTGCAGCGGCACGTGGCCTGGCAGGCGCTGAAGATGATGTCGCCGGACTCGGCGCCCTCGGAAGAAGAGTTCGCAAAGCGCAATCCCGTGGTGCGCGCCGATGCCATCGAATCGTATATTCGCGGCCTGCTGGCGACGACGGCCGACGAGAAACGCAAGCTGTTTAATCGCGCGGTTCGCCTGAATCCGGGCTATTCGCAGGCGGCCTTCGAGTTGGGCCGGCTCAACCTGGACAGCCATGATTACCGCGGGGCCATCGAGTGGCTGCAGAAAGTATCGCCTGGCGACGTCCACTTCAATCAGGCGAATTTTCTGTTAGGTCTCGCACGGTACGATTCGGGAGACTTCGCCGGCGCGGCCGCGGCATTCCAGCGGGTGGCCGAAAGCGTTCCACTGAATGAGGTCCTGAACAACCTCGGGGCCGCTCTCTCCCGGCGTAACGATCCCGCCGCCATCGGCAATTTTCAGAAAGCGCTGGACGGCGATGCCAGCGACCCTGTATACCAGTTCAATGTAGGTTACGCGCTGTGGAAAGAGGGCAACTTCGCCCCGGCGGTGGACCGGTTCCGGGCGGTGCTGGAACGTGACCCGCAGGATCAGGACGCGCCGGTGCTCCTGGCGCTCTGCCTGCAGGGTAGCGGTCCGAAGAAGGGCGATGCGCGCACGCAGGCGCTCGAGCGGTTGAAGACCAACTATGAGGAGAGCGCCTGGTTCCAGTTAAAGGCTATCCTGCAGAAGAAGCCGTGAAGATACGTGTCCGCTGGTTGCGCAAAAACGAGGGGTCGAATAGCCGCGCTGCCGGTCCCGCGCCCGCGCAGCCGCAGACCTCTGCTATAACTGACGGGTACGGCGACGCGTCTCGTCGTCCTGAAGTGCAACCGTCCGAGAAGATGGATTCGCCGGCTGTGGTGGCTGGCGCGGAGGCTGTCATGCCTGAAGAGCGCTTCATTCCCGAAGCGGAGCCGGAAACTGCAACCGCAATATCGCACGGGAGAGCAGCCGCCAACGGCACCGTCGCGAGTGGAACGGCTATAATCGAAAAGCCGTTTATGATGGAGGCGGTCGGCCTTTCTGATCCGGGCTGCGTGCGCCCGAATAACGAAGACTTCTTCGCTCTCGTCCGCGATCACGGGTTGTATATCGTCGCCGACGGAATGGGCGGCGCACAAGCCGGCGAACACGCCTCGCGGCTGGCCGTGGAGACCGTTGTCGATTGCATGCTGAACGCGCCGGAGCCCGGGGCCGAGGCGCTGGCCCACGCCTTTGAGGAGGCGAACCGCCGGGTGATGAGCGCGGCCGCCGATGACGCCATGCTCGAGGGTATGGGGACCACGCTGGTGGCGGCGCTCGAAGCAGGGCCTGAGCTGCTGATCGCGAGCGTGGGCGACAGCCGCGCCTACGTCTACGATGGGGACACGCTTACGGTGATCACCGAGGACCAGACCTGGGTGCAGGAAGTGGGCCGCCGCCTGGGCATCGACGAGGAAAGCCTGCGCACGCACCCCATGCGCCACGTGCTCACAATGGCGATCGGCGTCAGCTCGCAGCTGCGCGTTCATTCCTACGCGCTGCGCCCGGAGCCGGGGACGCAGGTGTTGCTGTGCAGCGACGGCCTGCACGGGGTGCTGACGTCGGACATCATCGCGGAGCGGCTCCAGGCCGATGGCGATTTGCAGACCCGCTGCCAGTCGCTGATCAAGGCCGCGCGCGACGCCGGCGGCCCGGACAACATCACCGTCGTGCTGATGCAGACGCGGGAGGATGCAAAGCTGGCGGCGTAGTGGGCGCAGGTTTCACAGGCAAAGTAAGAGATAAGGAAACCGGCCTCGATTACTTTGGGGCCAGATATTTCAGTGCGGCACAGGGGAGGTTTACCAGCCCGGACCCCTTGCCGTGGCTCAATTGGCAAACAGGGAGTGATAAGGACAGACAGCGGTTCCAGAATTTCATAGCCGATCCGCAGAACCTGAACCTGTACGCGTACGTGCGCAACAATCCTCTGAAGTACACAGACCCGACTGGCCTGTACTACTGCGCCGGAACAGCCGCGCAATGCAACCAGATGGCAGCAGCATACCAGTGGGCGGCGCTCGCAGCGTGGAAATCGGATTCGAAACTCACCCAAAAGCAACGGGATGCCATAAAGAGCGTCCTGAAATTCCTTGGAAAGCCCGGAGATGCCAACGGAGTCGTTGTGAAGTTCGGCGTGACTCCTCCACGCACAGATGGAACCACCAACACCCAAACGAACGCCGGCGGAACATTCACGACGATTAAACTCACGAACGCGATTACGGGATATAGCCAGACAGCAGCCGCTGAAGTCCTAGTGCACGAGGGGCAGCATGGCGTTGATGATTTCCCGTCAGGCCACAATCCGGCGACGCATGCTGAACGGCTCGCAACGGAGAGGCGCGCATATCGAACGGAATCATATGTGCCCGAAGGCCTGGGGATAGAGTCGGAATTTGGCCTCTGGAATCCCATGTGGCCGGGTGATAAGGACGAACAGTACCGGAATGAGGCGGTCGAATCTGGCGCTCAGGACTCGACAACGAGTGCGGAGACCGGGAAATAATGGGCAACGTCGATTTTGGCGCCGGTAGGATTCGAACATGTCGGTGGTCTCTCGTGCTGCTGATCGGTTCCTGTCCCGTTCTCATTGGACAACAGACAGACGTAAGCAAGAAGCCCACGGGTCGAGCAGAACCGATTTCGACCACATTATGTGCAATAGTCAGACACCCCGGAAGGTTCGACGGGAAACTCGTTCGTCTGCACGCCTGGTTCAAGAGTGATGGATTGGAGTATTCCGTCCTTACGGAGCCTCGCTGCGCAAAAGGCATAGTGCCATATCCGCCGGTGGATCAGAAGCAACGGCCAAGCTACGAAGCCTTTGAGCGCGCTTTAGACTGGGGACTGCGAAGTACGAGGGACAAGAATGTAGACGCTGTATTCGTCGGGTATTTTCACTGGAAGCCCGGATCCACACGCATCATCGAGCTTGAAGAGGTTCTCGATCTGCATGTCACGCGGCGTAAGGACTTCAAGGAGAAGCCGCTGAGAACTCCGCCACTGCTTGAATCCCCGCCGCCACTGGAACACGAGGGACAGCCTGCCATAGTGCGCGAGCGGCCGACACAGTGAGGCAGCTGCCGTTGCGGCCGGTGGCCCGACCAGTTGGCCTCGATTATTTCGGGGCGCGTATGTCGGCGGCGCAGGGCAGGTTCACGTCGCCGGATCCTAAGACGTTCAGCAAGCGTACGATCGAGAATCCGCAGAAATGGAATAAGTACCCGTATGTCCTCAATAATCCGCTGGCACTCTTTGATCCCGATGGGCAAGAGGAACTCAAGGTAACGATTAGAGCATTCATACCCGACGCCACGTTTAAGTACCCTGCCAGCGGTGGACCAACATGGAAGGGAGATGGTCGTGGTTTCTCGACCGCACCCAATGCTTCCAGTCGAGCTCAAGCGGTGTTCACGATTGAAACAGACCCCGCAGAGAGCGCTCAACCACTCATAGGTAAGCCGACATTCTCAACATCCGGTTCGGAGGTGGACGTGTACGGGCTCTTCACTGCAAGGGCCAAATCGAACGTGACCGGCTCTGTAACAACGAACACCCGTCTCGATAATGGAACATCCGTTGTTTCGTTGTCGATGAGCGCGTCAGATCCCCTTGTTCCTGGAGCGCCGCCAACAGGCGGAACTTTCACGTTCAATGTTTCTCCAGATGGCAGCAGCGTGAGCATGAATGGATCTATCTCGATGTACCCGGCCTTTGAGGTCAACGTGCAAGATACGGGTACAGGTGCGCAGGGCACATTGTTACAGTACACACCTGCCGGAACCTCGGCAAACAGCCCCGGAGCCCTCCTAACCGGCGGGACGATGGACGTCAGCGGCAGGACAAACTTGCCAGACAAACCGCAGAAGACATGCGCCAATCCACCCAACTGCCCATGAAAAGCCGTGCCCAGGGGTCACTCCTGTTCGCATCGCTTGTTTTGGCGGTAGCGATGTCGTGCGGGGTTCGCCCGGGCGATGTGATTCTAATTCCCTGCGGTTTTGAGGGATGGGTTGTGATTCGTTATGACGTCACCGGTGAACCAGCTTTCAAACGAGAGGGCTTCAAGACTTTGATTCGAGTCCCGGAGTCCGGCTTCGTCTCGACAAGCAGCAGCGGTGCGAGGGGCTACGGAGTTGACGAATACTACTTCGCTTGTCCTGATGGAAAACGGGAGCGCTTGCGGAGCGAACTTATCACGTGCCCCAACCAGGAGCCCTGTGCGCAACAGTTTCAGTTCATCACCAGTCCGGCTAACGTAACCGTATTTTTCGTCGGAAAGACACAGGACTTATCGCGTTATCCTCGGCCAAAGTTACCATAGCCAAGTTCCAAGCAGGATGCGCGGGACTGGCTGAGTGGAGTGAACCCCAAAAGTGAGACAGCAAGTTAAGGGACGAAATACATTGAATGGAGCGAGGTATGTATTTGTCCCGAGCTGTTTACAGTCGCGATCTGAAGGTCGCCGCCATGCGCGCGTTGGATGCCGGTTCTGGAACGGCTGAGATTGCGCGAAAGTACCAACTGAGTCCCAAGCTGCTGGAGCGCTGGCGAGGAGAGTGGCGCGCCAAAGGAGAGCAGGCGTTTCCCGGCCTGGGGCCCAGAGGAGCGGATCTGGCCGCCCTGGACGATGCTCGGCGCATCGCCGAGTTGGAGCGGAAAATCGGCCAGGTCACCATGGAGAACGACTTTTAAAAAAAAGCCTTGCAGCATTTCAGGGATCATCACCCGGCGGCCATCGTCAGTGGCGCGGATGTCTGTTTGAAGAAGTTCGCCAAGCCGCGGCGAAAGGCGAAGCTGTGAACGCGTTGTGCGAAATGACCGGCCTGAGCCGGGCGGGTTATTACCGGTGGCAGACGCCGCGGACTTCGTTGCCGGTAGACATGGAACTTCGGCATGAGCTGCAGAAAGTCGCGCTCGCATGGCCGGCGTATGGTTATCGGCGCGTGACCATGGAACTCCAGCGGCGCGGCTTCGAGGTGAATCATAAGCGCGTGCTGCACCTGCTGCGGCAACACAACCTGCTGTATCTGCGCCGGCGCTCGTTTGTGATCACCACGGACTCGCGACACGATCTGCCGGTCTATCCGAATCTCGCGCGCGGGATGACGCTGCGTGCTATCAACCAACTTTGGGTGGCGGACATCACCTACATCCGCCTGCGCGCCGAGTTTGTGTACCTGGCGGTCGTACTGGACGCATTCTCGCGCAAGGTCATCGGGTGGGCGCTGGGACGAACGCTCGAGGCTGAGTTGGCAGTTGCGGCATTGCGGATGGCGCTCAGCGAGCGCCGCCCCGATCCGGGCCTGGTCCATCATTCCGATTCGCGGCGTGCAGTACGCTTCACACATCTACACGGACCTGCTACAGGAAAACAAGGTACGTATCAGCATGAGCCGCAAAGGAAACCCCTACGACAACGCGGCTTGGGAATCGTTCATGAAAACGCTCAAATACGAGGAAGTTTATCGAAACGACTATCGGGACCTGCGCGACGCCACCGCGTCTATCGGCGACTTCCTCAACCGCGTTTACAATGAACAGCGGCTTCACTCGGCGCTCGGCTATCGGTCGCCTTCCGAGTTCGCGGGTCAGGCGGGAGATGCGGCATGAGATGGCTTCCCGAGTTCGGGGGCTTTGCCCCGGCCGCTGAGTCGACGCTCGGGTCGCATCCCTGCGTTGCCCTATCCTCCGCTCAGGTATTTTCAGAGTGGAGCAACCGAGTCCTCGCCGGCAATGCTTTTGCAGCGAACGGCGATAACCCCCTTAACTTGCTGTCTCACTCCAGGGGTTTACTTCAATATTACGGCCGCTTTCCCGCCACGCCATTAGAGTTCCGTCGTGACGAAGCTAGTGGCCCTCCAGGGCAGGGTCCGTGCGCTGAGGCGGCGTAGGGGCATGAAATTTGACTCTCTCCGGACCTGGCAAAAAATCCTGTTAATCAACCTAGCCGCAGTTACAGGAGTCATCACCTCGATATTCATTCTGCCGCCAGCGACGCCTGTATGGTCCTGGGCGTTGGTCTCGGGTGTTGCCGTCGTCGTGCTTAACTGCGCGTTCATGTCACGTTTGAGACGAAACGCCAGCACCGACGCCGGTCATCGAAAATCTCGCGCGGACACGCTGATTTACATCGTATTCCCCCTATACGTGCTCTACGTGATCGTCTCGTACGTATACGCGCGTCGTTGACTGTTGGGTTTCGCTCCCAAGTCGATGATTCCGGGCGCCTCGACGACGCGCATCCCGCGGCCGAATCTCGCCGCACGGCGGACTCACATCGTCGTGCTGATGCAGACCCGCGGTGAAGCCCCGCTGGCCGCATAGGGCAAAGCCACCGGTGACGCGATCACCACAACGGCGGGTCGGTTCATAGGTAAGCTTCCGAGCGGTGGCGCACGCCGAAGATGCGCATGACGTCGTTCTCCAGCATGAACAGAACTCGGTAATCCCCGACCCGCAGCCGGAACGAGCCTGCCATGTCGCCATGAAGCGGGTCGACGTTGCCGGCGCCGGTGCGCGCGTAGTGGAGAATGCCATCGAAGATCCGCATGGCGGTGGCGCGATCAAGATGGCGTACATCTGCCCGCGCTTCATCGAACCACTCGATTCGAAAGGGCGGCATCACTTGCCGAGCGGGAACTCATCGATCTTCAGACCGAAGTCGGCCAGTACATCTTCCATGGCGACGCCCCTGCCGCCCCGCTCAGCAAACCAGACCTGACCATCCCGTAAGCGCCGCCGGTCTTCCTCGGTGACCGGCTCAATGATGGCCGCGCGAGTAGCGGGGTCCAGCAGCATGAACTCCAGGAAGCGGACCGCTGTGGCAATCTCCGAATCGGGCAGCCGCTCAATGAGCTCGTGCGCCTGCTGTTTGTTTGAGACTGCTTCCATACATCTACTTTAGCCGCTCAGCCGTGGCCGCGCGTTTGAGAAAGAGCGTCGATGGATATCGCCGAGAGGCTCCAGATGAAAGGCAGCCTTATTCGACGCCGAACAACTTACGACGGCGCTGAAAAGCTTTCTTCAGGCAGGAGTCGGATCGGGCGGTTGGAGAAGGGCTGCCGCAATCTGCCGCTTGTCCTCGATGGAGAGGAGGACAATCTCGGTTCCTCAATGGTCCGGACAGCGGCTTCGCGCACCGCGAGCACAACAAAATCCGGCCGCCCGTTTGAGCAAGGCATGAAGCTCGGTGGGCAGGCGCGCCTCGAGTGGGTCGGGAGCAGCGCCCTCCGCGGCTATGACGCCAACCGCAACCTTCGAGGCGAAGTCCGCCGTCGGCCCACAGAATGCCACTGTCGCGGCGGGGTAGCCGCGGAAACCACGCCTCGCCTTTTTGCGCAGTCTGGCTACCGGGCTTTCCTTCAGAGGCTTCGCTTTTATCCGCATCACGATTCCCCCTCGGCATCCGGCCGAGCAGCGGTCCAATCGCGGCGAATTTCGCGTTTCCACTTTTCGCGCCGGATGCGGCTGCTTTCCTTCTTCGCGTCCCATCTGTAGCCCCAATATGCTCCGTTGCCGCGTTTCGGGCCGCAGTGTTCTGTTTTCTTTGCTTCGAAGCCCATCAACGATACGCCTCCGCTCCCTCGCGGTCGCGGCTCGGAAACACCTCAACCCTACTGCACGATGCTGAACATCTCCAGCGATTCGGCGTCGGTCTCGGTCACCGGCGTGAGTGCCTGATCCATATAATCGCGCGCGGCGGGGTCGCGCTTCAGCCGGCGGCGAATGCCGTACAGGTGCACGATCTCGCGCGCCAGCCGCAGGTGCTTCCAGATCATCTCCCCGATATAGCGCGGATAAAACACCAGCGGGTTCTCGCGCGGCAGAGTTGGCCGGCGGTTCGTGCGCGATTTCAGACGTAGATAACCGCCCTGCAGCGGGTCGATGTTCTCCAGCACGATGCAGCCGTAAAACCACATCAGGAGGAACAGCATGTTGCCGGCGCTCATCCCGGGTGTTGCGGCCGCGCGGCGCATCAGCGTTTCCATGTGCTCGCGCGAATACCAGGAGAGCCACGAGTCGCGATACATGCGCTCCCACTCATCCGTGGTCATGCGCGCGTGCTTCACGGTCACGTGCTCGAGGTCGTACTTGTTCAGATCGGGATCGAGCCACGCGTCCGCCTGGTTCAGCTTCAGATGATCCTCGGAACCGGGCAGCGGCGTCAGGCAATGCGGCTCCAGAAGATCGATGGCCAGCTCGCGCTTGATGATCTCGATGTCGTGACGCACCGATTCCGGGGTGTCGTTCGGGAACCCCACGATATAGCCGGCGAACACCGTCACCCCGGCGCGCTTCCATTCGAGCAGCATGGTGCGGTACTCGGCAATCTTATTCTGCTTCTTGCGGCTGCCGATCAGGCTCTCCGGATGGATACTTTCGAGCCCGATGAACACGCGAGCCACGCCCGCCCGGCCGGCCTTCTCGATGAAGTGCGGCAGCCGGTGGCACATCGTGTCCACCTGAATTACGAACTTGATATTCAGGCGCTCGTTCTCGCGCATGGAAATGAGACGGTCGAAAACGGCCTCCCAGTCGCGGTTGCGCGCGAAGTTGTCGTCGGTGATGAAGAACCGATTGATGCCCTGCGCCAGGTTGCGGCGCACGATGGTCTCGATATCGTCCACTGACCGCCGCCTGCTCTTGCGCCCCTGCACGTTGATAATCGTGCAGAACGAACAGAGGAACGGGCACCCGCGGCCCGCGTCGAAGCTGGTCATGCGGCCGCCGGTTCGGCGGACGCGCCGCTCGGGCAGAAACGGAATCGGCGCGCCTTCGAGCGCGGGCAGGTCGTCCATGTAGTTGTAGAGCGGCTTCAGGGTGTCCAGGCAGGCATCCTTCAGAACCTCGTCCAGGCGGCCCTCGGCTTCGCCCGCAAACAGCGAGATGCCGAGGTCCATGGCCTCCTGCAGTTCGGGCGTGATCTCGGGCAGCATCGCCAGGCAGCCGGACACGTGAAAGCCGCCAATGCACACCGGTATTCCCGCGGCGCGCAACGGCCGCGCGATGTCCATGGCTCGCGGAAACTGATTCGACTGCACGCCAACCAGCCCCACCATGCCGCGCCCGCCGCGCAACCACCGGATGACGCGCTTCAGCGGAACCAGCGTGTTGGTCTCGTCGTAAGAGCGGACAACGATCTCGACATCGTCGCCGAGCACGCGCCGGTCATTGCAGTCGAGCGCCAGCCCGTAGAGGCAGGCGAGAGTGTTCGACGGGATGGCCGAACGCATCCACTGGACAACGTAGCCGTTGTCGTCATAATGCGACGGCTTCAACAGAACCAGCCGGAATTGCGTGTGTGCGCTCAATACACCGACAGAGTAACGCAGTCGGCCGGGCGGCCGCCGATCAGATGCTTGCCGCGCTTTAGTGGTCCGCTTCTCTGAACAGATCAGCAACGAACCCTTGGCCTGAGAATAGCGCGGGTGCGTCGGTGGACGCGGCGGCGGTAGGCTAATCCGTTGGATTTGCGCGGTAGATTCCTTACAAGTTGTGGTGAATGAAAAAGATCTCTTCAGCTTTGCGGCGCAGAAACGTCGGGAGCGGACGAATCTTCGTGCCGCAAGCTGAAGAGATCGCTCGGTGAACTAAACCGCCGGCGAACCGTCGAGGGTATGGGGATTGATTGGGCGGATCGAGGGGATTACGACAGGAGCGGGCGACGAGGCGGCTGGTGAGAGTGTCGCGCGGATGGCAGGAATGGGCGGGGATTCGGGTTTGGGCGCCGAAGTGGAAGCGGTGCGCGACCTGACGCCGATGGAACAAGCCTCCGGCCGCCTGGTGGGCACAGTTCGGGCGCAGGTGGCCGGAGTTGCGGCTGTCTCGTCATTCGGCGCAATAAGCAGGCGTTGCTTCACGAGGTATCCGGCGGCGGAACCGCCGGCCAGCGATAGCAGGGCAGAACGGCGATGCGGATCATCGAACCAACGCCGCAGTGCGGACAACGGTGGATGTCTTGCTTCTCCAGGATCGCTTTCCTCATTTCCGCGCATTGGGCAGGCTGCGGTAAGAGTTGGCAGGCGCCGGTCAGGATGAGTCCGCGGCAGAACTCCAGTTTGTCCGTACGGTGGCAGTTGGCCAGAAGGCCGTAATGGCGGATGCGCTGGAAGCCGGGAGGCAGGGTATGAAGGAGAAAACGCCGCTGAAACTCGCCGGCGCCGATGGTCATGGTATTCAATTTTTTCCGGTGTTGGCTCCGATAGTCCTTCCACTGAAACGTTACCTGGCCGTCTTCGAGCGAGAGCAACCGATGGTTGGAGATGGCCACCCGATGCGTGTAGCGGCCCAGGTACTCCAACGCTCGTTGCGGACCGCCAAAGGGCGGTTTGGCGTAGACTACCCAGTCGCGGTCCGCGTGCGCGCGCAACAGTCGCTCGAAGGCGAAGGCATCGTGAAGCGGCTCGATGGAACCGGGGAATCGGAGCTCGTTTCGATAGAAGGCGTCTTCCAGTTGTTCGAGGAAGAGGCGGCGAAACAGCTGGGAAAGCACGCGCACGGGAAGGAAGAAGCCGGGCAGGAGATCCAACGTTCGTGATCGGGCGAGAGACCGCCGCCGGGAATCACACAGTGCAGATGCGGATGATGCAGCAGGTTCTGTCCCCAGGTATGAAGGATGGCGAAGAAGCCGATTGCGGCGCCGAGATGGTTCCTGTCGGCTGCGATGGTCAGCAGCGTCTCAGCGGCGGCGCGGAACAGGATGCCGTAAACCGTCTCTTTGTTGTAGAAGGCGATCTGCGCCATCTGCTCCGGCAGCGTGAAGACCACGTGGAAGTATTCGACCGGCAACAGTTCTGCTGTCCGCGCCGCGAGCCACTTTGCCCTTTCCGCGTTCTGGCATTTCGGACAATGGCGGTTGCGGCAGGAGTTATACGCGTTGCGTGTAAAGTCGCAGCCGTCGCATTTTTCGACGTGGCCACCGAGAGCCGCCGTGCGGCAGGTCTCGATGGCCCGCATGACGCGCAGTTGCTCGTAAGAAAGCTGGTGAGCTTCCCGGTAAGCGTCGCCATGTTGTCGAAAAATGCCGGCCACTTCGAAAGCGGGCCGCGGCATTGCCGGATTATTTCCGGGATTTCCGCTTCGGCTGCGCTGCCGGCGGCTTGACCCCCACAGAGTCGAGCGGACTCGGTGTGCCTGCGATCACATGGGCGGAGACCCTGGTGTAGCGCGCCGTGCTATCGATGCGGCTGTGGCCCAGCAGTACCTGGATGACTCGCGTGTCCGTGCCGCCTTCCAGAAGGTGCGTGGCGAAGGAGTGGCGCCTATGCCGCATGCGGCATAGACGCCACTATGCCGCTTCCCGAACTATGCCGCGTGTTAGCAGCCGCGCCGCCACTCGTGGGCATTTGAACGACGGCGACGCGGCATAGTTGGACGTGCCCTGGCACTCTGAGAGAGTGATAGACCAACTTTTCACTTTCTCAAGCACGATTGAACGACTGCGCCAAGGGCCTTTGAATGAACACCTCGACGCCTATGCGACTGCTGTAGCCGATCAGGGCTACACTCACCACTCCATCAAGCAGCAGATCGTCGTGATCGCTGATTTCAGCCGATGGCTGAATCGTAAACACATTGACGTCCGGGCTCTGGATAGCAAGGTTGTGGATCGCTTTCTGCGCCTTCGCCGTCGGCAGCAGCGGGTTCGCCGAGGCGATCCGAAGGCGTTGGAGCGGTTGCTGACCATGCTCCGCCAGATAGGCGTCGTGAAGGACCTGCCACCGGTCGCGGACACCGCCCAGTCCAGGATCGTCGGCGAGTTCCAACGCTACCTGTTGCAGGAACGCGGCCTGTCCCCTTTAACGCTGCTCAACTACGTGCCCGTCGTGGAGCAGTTCCTGGCCGAGCGATTTCACAACAAGGCCCCGAACTTTACCATGCTGCGCGCAACGCACGTCACCGGATTCGTGATGCGCCACGCACATCAGTTGAGTCCGGTGCGGGCCGGGTTGATGGTGACGGCGCTTCGAGCTTTCTTTCGCTATCTGCGACACAGCGGAGCAATCGCTACCGATCTTGCTGGTTGCGTCCCCACGGTCCCTAACTGGTCGCTTTCCACGCTTCCGAGGTTTCTGCCGGCTGCCATGGTGGAGCGTATTCTGAAGTGCTGCGATCGAAAGACGTCCGTTGGCAGGCGCAACCATGCCATCTTGTTGCTGCTCGCCCGGCTCGGCCTTCGCGCCGGCGAAGTCGTTGGGCTGAGCCTGGACGATATTGACTGGAGCACGAGCCAGATCACCATTCGCGGAAAGGGCGGGAAATCGGCCCAATTGCCGTTGGCCGAAGACGTAGGCGCCGCCCTTGCCGCCTATTTACGTCACGACCGCCCGCGGTCGGCCACCCGCAGTGTATTCCTTCGCCATCGGGCTCCGTTGGTCGGTTTGGGGAACTCATCGACGATCTCCTCGCTCGTCAGGCGCGCCCTGAAACATGCCGGCGTGGAGTCGGCGCACACCGGCGCCCATGTGCTTCGTCACTCCCTGGCCACGAGCCTCCTTCGGCAGGGAGGCTCGCTGGATGAGATCGGCGAACTGCTGCGGCATCAAAGCCCAAACACGACAGCGATCTACGCCAAAGTAGACGTCACCGCCTTGCACACCCTGGCGTTGCCGTGGCCAGGGGGTGGTCGATGAATCGACTCCGCAAGACTGTCCGAGACTACCTGACCATGCGCCGCGGTCTGGGTTTCAAGATGGTTCGACATGAGGCCGCACTGCGCGAGTTCGTGTCATTCCTGGCACGAAAGCGTAGTGCACGCATTACCGTAAACCTGGCACTGGAATGGGCCACGCAAAATGCCCATCACACACCCGGTGAGTGGGCGATGCGGCTCAGCATCGTGCGTGGCTTCGCCCGGCACTGGAGTGCGACGGAGCCCTCGACAGAAGTCCCTCCACTCGGGCTGCTGCCTTACCGGCCCAAACGCGCTCAACCATACTTCTATTCCGATCACGAGATCCAAACACTGCTGAACGCGGCTAAAAGCCGTCCTTCCATCGACCCGCTGCGTCCCTGGGCCTACCGGTGTCTGTTCGGGTTGCTGGCGGTCACAGGTATGCGGTTGGGTGAGGCGCTCAACCTCCGACCTGGCGATATGGATTGGTCTGAAGGCATTCTCACGATTCGAGGGGCCAAGTTCGGAAAGTCCCGTCTGGTTCCACTGCATCCCTCGACTTGTAAGGTCCTGGCCGACTATGCGAGACGCAGGGATGAGCGCTTCGGCGTGCCCGCCGAGGGATATTTCCTGGTAAACCTGAACGGCAACCGATTGGACAAAGGCGAGGTCCACCGGGCGTTCTACATCCTATCCCGACAGATCGGATTGCGTGCTGTGGACGCCAGCCGTGGCCCGCGCCTGCACGATTTTCGACGCCGATTTGCGGTCGAGACTCTGCTGCGCTGGTATCGCAACGGCGAAGACCCTAAGCGGCGCTTGCCGATCTTGTCGACCTATCTCGGGCATGCCCACGTTACAGACACCTATTGGTATCTGACCGGCACTCCTGAACTGTTGGGGGCAGCGGCCAAAAGGCTGGAGAAACGATGGGAGGGCTTGAATGCGGGATCCCGCTAACCTTCCTGCCTTGTTGCAGTCGTTCTTTATTACCCGTTTGATGACGCAGCGGAAAGTCAGCCCACACACCATCGCCTCCTATCGCGACACGTTCCGCCTGCTGTTGCAGTTCGCCCAGAAACGGCTACATAAGGCCCCCTCTCAGTTGGGTCTGGACGATGTAGATGCCTCTTTAGTGGGGGCGTTCCTGGAAGATCTGGAGAACCGGCGTCACAATGGCGCCAGAAGTCGGAACCTCCGTTTGACGGCCATCCGGTCGTTTTTTCGCTACGCCTCGCTGGAAGCGCCGGCGCACAGTGGAATCATCCAACGAGTGCTGGCGATTCCGAACCAACGGCAGCGACGTGCCCTGGTGGGTTTTCTCACCCGGCCCGAGATCGAGGCGCTACTGGCGGCGCCGAATCGAACGACGTGGCTGGGACGGCGCGACCACGCCTTTCTGCTCACCGCCGTTCAGACCGGCCTGCGATTGTCCGAGATGACCGCGTTGCGGCACGAGGACGTCTCGCTCGGAGCCGGCGCACATGTGCGTTGTCGGGGAAAGGGACGAAAGGAACGCTGTACGCCCTTGGCCAAACCCACGGCCGCGGTCCTGAAAAGTTGGATGCGAGAACAAGGCGGAGGAGATTCCAGGACGCTCTTTCCCAGCACCCGCGGCGGACCTTTGAGTGCCGATGGCGTTCAGCACTTGCTGGCACGCCACGTGGCGCAGGCGCGGAAGAACTGCGTTTCGCTGCGCAAGAAAAGGGTTTCACCCCACGTGCTTCGCCACGCCGCTGCCATGGAACTGCTACAGGCCGGTGTGGATCGAGCGGTGATTGCGCTGTGGCTCGGCCACGAATCCGTCGAAACCACCCAGATCTATCTCGATGCCGACCTCGCCTTGAAGGAACAAGCATTAGCCAGGACCAATCCAGTTAAAGGCGCGCCCAAGCGCTACCAACCGGACGACGAGTTGCTGGCCTTCCTCAAACAACTCTGATCCCAAGCATCCGGACTATGCCGCATGTTGAACGGCCGACGAGCAAGCAGCCTTGTATCCTGCCAGCCTTGGACCGGTTCGTTTTGATCCTCGCGGCATAGTCCGGGAAGCGGCATAGTGGCGCAGCGTATGGGCGGTGATGCGTTTTGTCAGGCCGCATTGCCGCGCAGCGTCCCGGCAGGCATTGGAAAGCGAGGTCGGGTGAGATGTTTGTTTTCGCGCCACGAGGGAAACATCCAGAGGCGTGGCCGGGCGGCGCGCCAGTAGCGCCGGAGTACGGCCAGCAGCCGGGGCGACAACATAACGTAGCGGTCTTTCCTGCCCTTACCCTGTTCGACTCGGATCAGCATGCGTTTGGAATCGATGTCGCTTACTTTGACGGCGGCGGCTTCGGCAATGCGCAGGCCGGCCCCGTAACAGAGCATCAGCGCGGCCCGGTACTTCAGGCTGGGGACGTAGTCGAAAAAGCCGGCGACTTCTTCCGGGTCGAGCACGACCGGGAGGGTTTCGGCAACACGCACCCGAGGAAAGCACTGTTTGCCCCAGGGATTTCCAGCGTCACGGTATAGAGAAACTGAACCGACGAAATGAATGTATTGACGCTTTGCGGCGACAACTTTCGCTCGTTCAGCAGATGAATCTCGTACTGCCGGATGGCCTCCAGATCGAGATCCTCCGGGCTCTTGTTATAGAACTTCGCGAACTCGGCGACGTAGTGGATGTAACTTCGTTGTGTGGTGGGCGCGAGGCCACGCACTTGCATGTCCTCGATAAAACGCTGTCTGAGCGGTGTCATATCGGGTCCTTCGGATTGGAATGTGGTTACTGGGAATAACCGTCCTCCAGTCTGGAGGAAACCTCGCGCCCGCCGCTGAGGCAATTGCACCAGCCGCCCGCTTACGCGCCACTGGCTGTACCGCGAAGCGGTTTAGTTCACCGCTGGAATGCCTGTACAGACTCCTCAGAAAATCCGCCGGCGGGGCCGGATCGCGTGGTACAGGAACAGGAGAACGACGGCGCCCAGTGTCGCCACAAAGAGGCTGTATAGATTCAGGCCATTTACTCCGGCGTGACCGAAAAGGTGGAACAGCCAGCCTCCCACAAGTGCTCCCACGATACCGAGTAAAATGTCCAGCACCATGCCCTCGCCGCGGCGGTTCACAATGTGACTCGCAATGAACCCGGCAACCAGACCGAGTAGTATCCACACAAAGAACGACATAACGATCGACTCCTCCGGTTGTCGATTGTGCAAGCGGGCTGCCAATCAGAGCGGGAACTGCACGTTGTGCGCGACAAAATCGGAGCGGATCCAGGCGCGCGTGTCCTCCTCGATCACGTATGAGCCAGGGCCACTTGGCGCATGGCTTATCCCGATGTAGACGGGATCGAGCGAGAACTCCGCCGGCCAGGGCGATACCCACTTGGGCGCCACGATGACGGTTTCGTCAGCGGAACGGTAAGGCGGCCGGAATGCCGATTTACAGAAAACCCAATCGTCGGCGGTGGGGCCTGCCTCGCACACGGCGCCCCCGGGCAATCGCATCACGGCGCCGCGCTGAAGCGGCCTCGTCGTCTGTTTCGAGACCACCACGAACATGGATCCTTTCACCGTCGCGCGGGAGTTCTGGACGCGGCCGTATTCTCTCCGCGGCAGAACCAGGTCGTAGAACGGCGAGAACCCCTGCTGTTCCCAACCGGACGACCAGTGCAGGCCCCGCGGCGAATCGATGGTGAAGTTCACCATCGACAGATTGGCATATTCACCCTTCGGCACATTGGCGAAAGCGATGGGAATTTCAACTCTGACCATCGGCCCTTCGCTTCTGTAGGAAGGGGTGGCCCACACCCAATCCTGAACGAAGGCGCGAATGTTGCGAGTCTCGGGCTGCCGGAAGATGCGGGTCTGAAGAGCGGCCTGAGCGGTTGCCGGAATACCGGCGCACGCGGCGAGCGCGGCCACGGCGGTGACCGTCACCGCCACCACCGATGCTCCCGTGGATCGGCGCGCATATTGCCAGAGAACGATCGGCACAGCGCCAACACAGAGAATGACCACCGCTACGCCGTTGTTGAGCCATGCGCCGCCCGACAGATCGATGCTCAGGAATGCGTCCGCGCCGTAAAAGAAGGCGACAACGGCGGCGAGGACAGTCAATACGAATTGCAGCAGGTTTCGCGTAACGGCCGCCACCGCGAATACCGGCGCCAACAGAAACAGAATGGCCGCGAACTGCAGCCACAGCAGTTTCGGGAGTGCGTCGATGGGGCTGAAACCCGATACCGCCAGCAGCAGCATCTGCGCGGCGAGGAGCGGCGCGTTGACGAATGCGAGAACGAACAGGACCTTCGCGGCCAGAAGTTGCCGCCACGAGTAGGGCCGGGTTATCCAGAACTGGCGCTGCCCCGGGAGCGCCTCCTCGCGGATGAGCTCGGAGATGAGAACCCACCATGCAAAGACGAGGAACACGCCGCTGTAATATGCGACCGTCCCGCGGAAGTCGAACGTTGGGCGGCGCGTCAGGTCCAGCCTGATGTGCGCCCACGTGAAGCCGGCGAGAAGCGCCAGAACGATGCCGATGTGCGCGCGCAATGCGCGGACGTCCTTACGAAAGATATGCAGTGCCTGTGCCATCACGAGTACCTCCTTACGCGGCCGCCACGCTTCGAGTCGACTTCGCCACGGTGACGAAGATGGACCGCAGCGGCATCGCGGACGCCGAAATGTCCCGCACGCCGTCGAACCTTGCTCGTATCTCGGCGGGCGTGCACTGGGGATCGTACCGGCTTTCAGTGAAGCGAATGAGCGCCGCCGACGATTCGGGCCGCAGCCAGTTCGCGGGCCAATCGAGGGGTAAAGGCGGCGCGGCATCGAAGGTGACCTCGATTTCGCGGAAGCGCTGGGCAAGGGCCGCCAGCTCCTCCGAGAACTGAATGCGTCCGTTCTCGAGATATGCGACATGGGTGGCGAACGTCTCGATGTCGCCCAGATCGTGCGACGAGATGAAGATGGTGGTCTCTTCGCTGCGCTCGATCAGGCCTTCGATGAACTCGTCGCGCGCCAGCGGGTCGAGGCCGGTGAACGGCTCATCGAGCACCACCAGCTCGGGCCGGTAGGCGAGCGACGAAGCGAGCGCCGCCTTCATGCGCATGCCGCGCGACAGTTCCTTCAGGCGTCGATTACCAGGCAGGCCGAACTCGCGCACAAGCTGCGCCGCCAGTTGGTCGTCCCACGCCGGATAGAAGGGCCGCAGATAATTCAGAAAATAGTCCACGGTCATCCATTCCGGCATTTCCTGGTTCTCGGAAACATAGCCGATGCGGGTGAACGCGGCTCCGGCGAGACGACGCGAGTCTATGCCCAGCACTTCGGCGCGGCCGGCGGTGGGCCGGATTATGTTCATCAGAATCCTGATGGTAGTGGTCTTGCCTGCGCCGTTGGGACCGATGAGGGCGAACAGCGCGCCCTTCGGAACCGCCAGTTCGATGCCATTCAGAACCGGTGTCCAGCGGAACGTTTTGGTTAATCCGGAAGTGCGGATCGGTTCGTTCATTTCCTGCGAACTCCCCTCGGCGCCAGTGTCTCGTCGGGCGCAAGTTTGTCCCAGTGATCGGCGAGTGCGCCGGCAACGTTGTCGAGCGTGAGGCCCAGCCGGCGCGCTTCCACCACCAGCCGTTCGAGATCGCGGTCGAGCAGATGTGCGCGCTCGGCGGCGCTGGAGCGCTGCGGCGGCGCGACCACGGTGCCGGCGCCCGAACGCACCTCCAGCAGACCTTCGTTGATGAGGTGCGTGACCACTTTGTGCGCGGTGTTGGGATTGATTTTGAGCCCTTTGCTCAGTGTGCGTACCGACGGAAACGGATCGCCAGGGCGCATCTGGCCGGAGACTACGGCCTTTCTGGCGGCGTAGACCACCTGCTCGTAGAGCGCCATGCCGGGCTGAAACGAGAGGCGGAACGGTATCACAGGTGTACTATGACAGATAGTACAGTATGCGTCAAGGAAAATGCAGGCGAAAGCCTGCTCTACTCGGTGCGCAGGGCTTCCACCGGATCGATGGATGCCGCACGCCATGCCGGCAGCGCTACCGCGCAAAGGCTCACAAGGGTGAGGACTGCGAATACCGCCGCCAGCGTGAGAGGATCGGCCGGCTCGACGCCGAACAGGACCGATCGCATGGCCGTGGCCAGCGCGATCGCGAGTGCTGCGCCGGCCGCCATGCCGACGGCCAGTAATCGGCCCGCTCCCGCCAGCAGATCGACCACCACCTCACGCGACCGCGCGCCCAGCGCCATGCGCACGCCGATCTCGCGCTTCCTTGCGGTGATGCTCAGAGCCACCACGCTGTAGAGGCCGAACGCCGCGAGCGCCAGCGCCAGAGTTGCGAACGCCGCCAGCAGCCCGGCAGTGAGACGCGGCTGCTGCAGCTCCTCGCCGACGTGGTCATCGAGCGTGCTGACGCCGAAGACGGCGCGATGCGGATCGAGGTTGTGAACGAGCTGCCGGACCGCTGCTGCTAAAGCCCGCACGTCGCCGCGCGTGCGGACGACATAATCAGGATCGGGCCAGCCGCCCGCCATGGCGCACATGTAAACGTACGGCACGGCCGGCGTCCGCGCGCTGTCCTCGCGCACGTTCCCGACGATGCCCGCGACCTCGGAGGTCCAGTGGATATCGGTTCCAGCGAGGCCGATCTGCTTGCCGATCAGGTTCTGACCGCGCCCGAACTCGTCCACGAATTTGCGATTCACCAGCATCCTGCCGGGCTGCGGCTTTAGGTTCCAGTCAGGCGTTTGCGGGCACGTTGCGCCGGCGAGAAGCGGTATGTGCAGGGCCTGCAAATATCCCGGGCTGACGGTACGTTCTCCGGCGGGGAGCTGGTTGGTGGCCGGCAGGCCCTCGATGACGAATTGATAGCGCAGTGTCGCGCCATCGGTGGGCAGGAAATTGGTCATCCCGGCCGCCTCCACGCCAGGCATGTTCCGCAACCCGGCGAGAATCTCCTGCTGCAGCCGGCCGATGACGGCGCGATCTTCGCCCCATGCCGCGCCCACATGGAACACCAGGACGTTGTGAGGGTCGAAGCCGGCGTCCATCGTGGTCAGACGCTGATAGCTTCGCAGCAGGAGCCCCGCTGCGCACAGCAGCACGAAGGTTATGGCGAACTGGGCTACCAGCAGCCCGTTGCGGAACGCGTGACGTCCGCCCGCCTGTGTGCGTCCGCCCTGGGCCAGCGCTCCGGCGATCTGTTGTCGCGATGCCTGCAGCGCCGGGGCGAGACCGGCAATCAGGGCGGCGATGACGCTGAGGGCCGCGGTGAAGGCGACGGACCGCGCATCGAAATGAAGCTCGTCAACCCGCGGCAGAGTGGTGAACAATCGAGCGGCCAGGCTGACCGACCAGACACTCGCAACGATCCCCAGCGCTCCGCCCACGCAGGCAATCAGCGCCACTTCGCGCATCACCATGGCAAGAATTGCTCCGCGGGTTGCGCCGAGCGAACGGCGGATGGCCAGCTCGCGCTCGCGCTGGTGCAGTTGACCAAGCAGCAGTCCGCCGATGTTGGCGCACGCCAGCAGCATCAGCAGCCCCACCGCCGCGAAGGCGAGCCACACCGAGCGGCCCTTGTCGCCGATGGTCTGGTCCTTCATGTCCATCACCAGCGCCGACCAGCCTTTGTCGGTTGCCGGGAACTGCTCGCCGAGGCCGCGCTGGACGCGGGCCAGCTCGCCCCGCGCCTGCTCGACGGAGATGCCGGGCCGCAGCCGCCCGATGCCAACCCAGAACCGCGCATCGCGCGCGTTCGCCAGATATTGGCCCAGCGGTGCGGGCAGCCAGAGGTCCTGCGAAGGCGGAGCGAACTGCTTCGGCATGACGCCCACGATGGTGTACGCCTCGCCGCCGAGCCGCAGGACCGATCCGAGAGCGCGCGGGTCGCGGTTGAAGCGCCGCGACCACAGGCCGTAACTGATGACTACGGCGTTCGGCCCGCCGTCGGTCTCTTCAGCCCGATTGAAAACGCGGCCCAGCAACGGCGGTGTCCCGAAAACTGTGAAATAGCGCGGTGACACGTGCCGCGCGGCCAGCCTTTCCGGCACGCTTCCGGTGGCGTCGGTGACATTTTCGTTGTAATAACCGGCAATTGCCGTGAATGCCCGGTTCAGGCGGTTCCACTCCTCCAGCCGCACAGGCGCAACCAGGCTGGTTTTTTCGCGGCTGGCGGGGTCTGCCTCATAGACGTACGAGAGGCGGTCGGCGTCAGGATAGGGGAGCGGCTTCAGCAGGATCGTGTCGACGATGGTGAACAGCGTTGCGTTCGCGCCGATACCGAGGCCGAGCAGGCAGACGGCAGCGAGCGTGAACCCGGGACGGCGGAGAAGGAGGCGCAGGGCGGACCGCCATTGTGTCATGCCCGATAGACGCAAAAACGGCGGGGCCGGTTAGCGTGCTGTCGCAGTGTCGTGAGTTCTGATCTGCGACAACACAGCAGGCGGGCTGTTGTTAGCCCACCGTGGGCAGGCCTTCGGCCTTTTGGGTTACCTGCCGGAACTCACTTCAATACGCATTCTGGCGACCTGGTCGAGCGCCACGGTGTCATCGCGGCGATCGTGGAGACCTGTGGTCCGCGCCGACTCATGGGCGGCCATCTGCTGGGCTGCGCCGAAAGTAAGTCTATTCCTTGCGGAGAGCGCTTATGCCCCAAGCCAGTGCGACGCCGAAACACATGCCAGCGCCGAGTACCTGAACAACTTCTGACGCATGGATCAGTTGAAAGCGCGGAGTGCGGCTGATGTTGATTAAGGCCAGGGCTCCGAAGAGAATCAGGACGACGATCCCGGCCACTGGGTGTTTCATAGTTGCTCCTGTCCTCCGGTGTCAGCACAGCATATCACGCCCAATCCCGCTGCCGACATTTTTGACGAAGGGCGGCGATGAACGATCGCGCAGGGCAGCGAATATGAGCCGCCACATTCGGTCATCGAGCGCTACCGGGTCATCGCGGCAATCATAGAGGCCTGTGGTCCGGGCCAACGAGGGCGTCGGCCGCGGGCGAGAGCGCCCGCCCGACAAAGAGCACACACAAGAGCACGTTGTTCCTGCCTGGATTTCCTGCTATTGTTATCCACTGTATTTCCCCATGACACGCTCCATTACTCTCACCGTTAACGGAGTGAAACGTAGCGACGCCGTCGAGCCTCGTTTGCTCCTGATCCATTACCTCCGCGAAAACCTGGACCTTACCGGGCCGCACATTGGCTGCGAAACTTCCATCTGCGGCGCCTGCACCGTGCAACTGGACGGCAAGGTGGTCAAGAGCTGCACTATGTTCGCCGTTCAGGCGGACGGCCGCAATGTGGTCACCATTGAAGGCCTGGCCGCAGACGGCAAGCTTGACCCCATGCAGGAAGCCTTCTGGAACGAGCACGCGCTGCAGTGCGGCTTCTGCACGCCGGGCATGATCCTGACCTCGAAGCAGATTCTGGAGCGCAATCCGAATCCCACGGAGGCGGAGATCCGCGAAGGCCTGCACGGCAATCTGTGCCGCTGCACCGGCTACCAGCACATCGTGAACGCGGTGAAAGCCGCGGCGGCGAAGGCGGGGGCATAAGAGAACGCCATGGCCACAACCGTCACGCGCACCGAAACTCTGGTCGGCAAGGGCATCCGCCGCCGCGAAGACCCGCGGCTGATCACCGGCACGGCCACCTATGTGGACGACATCAAAATGCCGGGGATGAACCACGCCTGCATTGTCCGCAGCCCGTACGGCGCGGCGCGTATTAAATCCATCGACGCGAAAGCCGCGCTCGAACGCCCTGGCGTAGCCGCGGTGTTCACCGGCAAAGATACGCAGCACGTCGGTCCGGTGCCCTGCGGCGCATCGCTGCCCGGCCTGCGGGTGCCGCATCATCACATCCTGGCGGTGGACCGCGTCTATTTCGTCGGCCATCCGGTGGCCGTGGTGGTGGC
This sequence comes from uncultured Acidobacteriota bacterium, assembly GCA_963780655.1. Classification (GTDB taxonomy): domain Bacteria; phylum Acidobacteriota; class Terriglobia; order Bryobacterales; family Bryobacteraceae; genus CAWACP01. The sequence goes on from CAWACP010000007.1 coordinate 74,117, forward strand.
GAGCGACCGCTACATCGCCCGCGACGCGGCCGAGTTGGTGGAAGTGGATTACGAGCCGCTCCCCGCCGTCACCGATATCGAGAAGGCGCTGGAACCGGGCGCGCCCGCCGTGCATCCCGAATGGCCCGACAATGTTTCGTTCACCTTCCATCAGGAGGGCGGCGAGACCGAAAAGGCATTCGCGGCGGCCGATGTCGTGGTGAAGCAGCGCATCACCAGCCAGCGCCTCATCCCCACGGCCATGGAGACGCGCGGCGTTGTGGCCGAGTACCACTCGGGCGATAAGAACTTCGTGATGTACTCGTCCACGCAGATCCCGCACTTGATGCGGACGCTCACTGCGCTCATGCTGGGCGTGCCGGAGAACAAGCTGCGCGTGATTACGCCGGAGGTGGGCGGAGGGTTCGGCAGCAAGCTGAACGTGTACGCCGAGGAAGCGTTGATGTGCTTCGTGGCACGGGCGGTGGGCAAGCCGGTGAAGTGGATCGAGAGCCGGCGTGAAAACTTTCAGTGCACCATTCACGGACGCGGGCATGTGGATTATTACGAGATTGCGGCTCGTAAAGACGGCACAATCACCGGACTGAAGCTGAAGCTGCTGCAGGACGTCGGCGCGTATCATCAGTTGCTCACGCCGGCCATTCCGACGCTGTCCGTGCTGATGATGCCGGGTCTGTATAACTGCCGCAACATCATGGCCGACATTGTCGGCGTGTTCACTAACGCCGTGCCGACCGATGCCTACCGCGGCGCGGGCCGGCCTGAGGCGACGCACGGCATCGAGCGCATGGTGGATCTGCTTGCCGCCGAGCTGCGCATGGACCCGGTGGAACTGCGCCGGAAGAACTTCGTGCCGAACGACGCGTTCCCCTACGCGACGGCCACGGGCCTGACCTACGACAGCGGCAACTATGGCGCGCCTCTGGACAAAGCTATCGAGGTGGTGGACTACCAGAAGCTGCGCGAGGAGCAGAAGGCCGCGCGCGACGAGGGGCGCCTGATGGGGATCGGCATCTCGACCTATGGCGAAATCTGCGCCATCGGTCCATCGCCGGCCACCCCGGCGGGCGGATGGGAGAGCGGCACCGTGAAGGTGGACCCGACGGGCAAAGTGACCGTGCTCACCGGATCGTCGCCGCACGGGCAGGGCGAGGAAACCACGTTCGCGCAGATTGTCGCCGACGAGTTGGGCGTCGAGCTGGACGACATCGTGGTGCTGCACGGCGACACCGACGTGGTGCAGTATGGCATCGGCACGTTCGGCAGCCGCAACACGGCCATCGGCGGCACGGCCATTTATTTCGCGCTGCAGGAGATCAAGAAGAAGGTGCGCAAGTACGGCGCAATGCTGCTGGATGCGGAAGAGGTGACTTTCTCCGGCGGCCTCTGCACCGATCCGAAGACCGGCAAGACGGTCAGCTTCCAGGAGATTGCCGCGGCGGCTTATCGCGCGCTGAAGCTGCCGCCGGGCGAGACGCCGGGGCTGGTGTCCACGAATTTCTGGGAGCCGCCGAATTTCACGTTCCCGTTCGGCGCGCACATCGCGGTGACCGAGGTGGATCGCGACACGGGCGCCATCGAAATAAAGCGGTACGTGGCCGTGGACGATTGCGGCAACATCATCAATCCGCTGCTGGTGGCCGGGCAGGTGCACGGCGGCGTGGCGCAGGGCCTGGGGCAGGCGCTGTGCGAGCAGGCCGTTTACGACGACAACGGGCAGTTGGTCACCGGCGAGCTCACCGACTATGCGGTGCCAAAGGCCAGCATGATGCCGTGGATTGAGAGCCACCACACGACCACTCCATCGCCGGTGAATCCGCTGGGCGTGAAGGGCGTGGGCGAGGCGGGGACGATCGGCTGTTCGCCCGCGCTGGTGAACTCGGTGGTGGACGCGCTGAGCCCGCTGGGCGTGCGGCACATCGACATGCCGCTGACGCCCGAAAAAATCTGGAGACTGGTGCAGGCCGGAGGTCAGGCATGATCGCACAGGAATTCGAATACATCGCGCCCGCAAATCTGGGCGAGGCGCTGGCGCTGATCGCGGGCGGGAACGCGAAGGTGCTGGCGGGCGGCATGAGCCTTATCCCGCTGATGAAGTTTCGCTTCACCACGCCCGAGCGCGTTGTGGACATCGCCCGGTTGAAGGACCTCAGCTACATCCGGGAGGAGAACGGCGCCGTACACATCGGCGCCACCGCGACGCACTATGAGATCGAGACCTCTCCGCTGCTGCGCGGCCGCTGCCCGCTGCTGGCGGAGACGGCGACGCACATCGGCGATCTGCAGGTGCGGAATATGGGGACCATCGGAGGCAGCGCGGCGCATGCCGATCCGGCGGCCGATTATCCGGCGGCGCTGCAGGCGCTCGAAGCGCGGCTCGTTCTGCGGTCGGCCGATGGCGAGCGGACCGTCACCGCGGCGGACTTCTTCGTCGATACGTTTGCCACCGCGCTCGATCCCGGCGAGATTGTGACGGAGGTGATTGTTCCGGTGGAGGACAACAGAACCGGCACGAGCTATCAGAAAGTGGTGCACCCGGCATCGGGCTTCGCCGTGGTGGGCGTCGCCGCTCGGGTGAGCGCAGCGGGCGGGAAAGTCTCGATGGCGCGTGTGGGCGTCACCGGCGCGGCCGGCAAATCGTATCGCGCGCATGCCGCCGAAGCCGCTCTGGAGGGAACCGCCGGGAGCGCTGCCGACATCGAGAAGGCTGCCGCGCTGGCGGCCGACGGAGCCGACCTCAACTCCGATCTGTACGCGTCGGCCCAGTATCGGGGACAGCTGGTGCGCGTGCAAACGAAGCGCGCGCTGGCGCAGGCGATGTCGAGGACGGCTTGAAGATCGGCGGTTCCTCGGGGGTGCCGCTTTCCGTCGAGCGAGCGTACGAAGTTCTGCAGGACCCCGCGATTCTGGCCCAGTGCATGCCCGGCACGGACCGGCTGGAGAAGGTGGGTCCGGACGAGTACGAGATGAAGATGAAGGTGGTGATCTCCAGCATTTCCGGCCTGTTTTCGGGAAAAGTGCGCATCGCCGACCAGCATCCACCCACCAGTTTCAAGCTGATTGTTCAGAGCACCGGCAAGATCGGGTTCGTCAATGGCGAGGGAACGCTGACGCTCGCGCCCATCGATGCGAGTTCGACTACGGTGAACTATGACGGTGAAGTGCAGGTGGGCGGGACGATCGCAGCGATCGGCCAGCGGCTGCTGGATGCGACGTCGAAGCTGATCATCCGGAAGTTTTTCGAGAAGCTGGTGGAAGTAACCGGCAGAAGTTCTTCGGGACCAGTTCTTGAACCGGTGAGCTGAAGCGGTGCAGGCGTTTGTGGGGCGGGCGCCTCGCCTGCGGCCGACGCCTCGTCGGCCTGCTCGGTATGTTCTGAGCGCACGTTCTGCCGGATCAGGCGGACGGGGGCGCCCGCCGCAGGCGAGGCGCCTGCCCCACTCGAATCAACCATGCAGGAACTTCCTGGCCCTTTCCGTGAACTGGCCGGCCATTTCGCCGAACACCGGACCGTGGCCGCCGCCCGGGACCACCCACAGGCTGCTTCGCGGAATCGACCGGTACATCTCCACGGCAATCTCAACCGGATAGAGCGGATCGCGGTCGCCGTAGACGATCAGGGTACGGGCCGTGATCGCTGAAAGCTGCGCGGGAGTGAAGCTGAGATCGTCGAAGTCATCCGCGAACGCGCGCCCCTGCGCGTACAGTGCGCGGATCTGATCGTCGCCGTAGGCGTGCCGCGCTCGCAGATCGGCCCATGCCTGTACGGTGAGCTGGTCCGTGGAATAAGCCCGCATCATGGCGCGCGCCTGTTCGGGATAGTGAGTTGTCGGGCTGACAATGACCATCGCGTCCACACGCTCCGGTTGCATGGTGGCCATGTGCAGCAGCACGTTGCCGCCGCAACTCAGGCCGACGCCTTTGAATTTTCCGATTTGCAGGCGATCGAGAATGCTGAAGACGTCCAGCGCCGCCTGGCGATGCGTGAATGCCGCGGATGGGTTGGTCGAGCGGCCGTGGCCGCGCAGGTCGGGCATGATCGCCTGAAAGCCCGCTCGCCAATTGCGGCCGAAGTGGGACCAGTTGCCGCCGCAGCCCGTGAAGCCATGCAGCAGCACCAGCGGCTCCCCCTGCCCGTCGATCTCGTAATAAATGCTTGCGCCGTTAACGGGCTGAATGAAGCCGGTGTACAGCGTGAGTCGGACGTCGCCGGCCGCCATGGCTCATTTTACGAAATGCCGGTCGATGGCTGTCTGCGCCGCTCGTTCGAAAACGGGCCAGGGCCAGCGGCCGGCCTCGGCACTCTCCGGTGGAGCGGCCAGTGAGAGCGGCGTGGCGTCGTGCATCTGCTCGAGCGTCTGCGCGAGATAGCGCGCGGTGACCTGGTAGCCGCCGGATTCATCGCGCCACAATGCGAATATGAGCGCGCCGCCCGGAGGCGTCTCATTCGTGGGGTACCCGGGCAGGGTCCACGACAATTGCAGCATTCCGGAGAGGTTCGAGATGTTGGTGTCGTGACCTGACAGGATGAGGACCTTGTCGCCGGGCGATCCCAGGGCGCCCGGAGCGGGCTTGCCGGTGGCCGCCTGCTCCATCGAATCGAGGATATGCGCCAGGAGGTTCGATCCCGCCGCGCGCGCCAGATACGGCGTACGCCTCATCAGGTCGGCATAAGCCGCGTGCAGATCCAGGATGCTGCGAAGGTCGCTGACGGAGAGACGGCCCCATCCGCATTGCGGGCCGCTCCATCCATTCGCGTACTCGAGCAGAAGGTCCTCGACAAGAGTGGATGCCGCGGCAACCGAACCGGTCAGATAGACGGAGTTCCCCTTCTCCTCGACAGAGACGTTCTCGGCGAACGCGACAGGCTTCGCCGGAGCGGTTGCGCCGGTCAGAACTCGCCGCAGCAAGTCGAAGGGCGCGCGGCCCGGCAGGATGGCCATGCGTTCGCGAAGGGCTTGCGCAGCGAGCGCCGGATCCGGTCTGGGGACGCCCGCGGCTGTGGGGTGAAAAAGCGGATCCTTTTCTCCCGCCTGCAGGGAATGAACGTCGATGGAACAACCGGGCCCAAGCGTCTCGGCGAGCGCGCTGCCGGTCTCGATTGTGCGCTCGTCGGTATCGGCGCGGACGTACGTCTGCGCGGCGCCGTCGCAACCGGAGCGCGGGAGCAGGCCCTCGCTGCTCAGCCAGTCACGGTAGTAAGCGCCCATGAGCTTCATGAGCGCGCGGCCGCGCGGGGTCAGGTCGCCGGGAGGGACATGCCAGTCGGGCCACGGGTCGGCGGCGTATTGGCTGAGCCGGTCTTTCTCCCAGATCGGCGAACGTACGCCGTGCCGGGTGAGGATAACGACGTATTTCAGTTGCAGCGGGCCGCAGATCGCGGAGGCCGAGAAGAACAGGAACGCAAGAAGCCAAGCGGCGGCGCGGCGATGCAAGTCCGATTGTCGCATCACTCCAGCGGAGAAGATTGTGCTCAGCACGCCACCATGACTACGAAGTGCGTTTCGACTCTTTGCTGGCGTGTGTCTTGTGGCTCGCCGGCGCCGGCATCGTCAGCGGGACAACCTTAAGGGATGATTGCGCGAGCGATTGCGTGGACTACACCTTCGGATTTATCGCGTCCCCACGACCGGTAACGGGAGAGTTCGTCGTCGACCTGCTGGTTCCGAACAACCAGGATCCGAACCCAGCGGAGGTGTACTATTCGGTCACCGGCGCGCTCAGCGGTTCCGCTACGCTGTTCCAAGCGACAGCGTGGACCGGTGGACAACTCGATTCATACCTCGGCATCAGCGCCAAACCTGCAAACCCGATTGGCGCGTTCCTGCCATCGACGGAGCTCCTCGATGCGGGCGCTACCGGCTTCTATGTCTACCAGGTGGACCTGGGAAAGGCTACGCTGGCGGGGGCGTCGCAACCGGATGATGCTTCCCAACTGGAGACGATTGGTCCCTCCATCACGAGAGGCTCGTGGGTGATTGCGTTCCTGAACACTGGTACGAAAAGTTCGCCATCCTGGAGCGCTACCGCCAGCGGCGGCGCCATGTTCGTGAGGGGCTCGCCCGCCATACCCGGCGACACGCCCGAGCCGGCGAGCTTTTGGACGATCGCCGCGAGCCTCATCGTAGTGTTACTTCTGTGCAGACGACAAGGTCACTGGCGTTTCACTCTGCAACCCGTAGTTGTGACTATGCCGGCGCGAAGCCTCGGCGCCACGCACCGGCGCAGCACGCAGGATTTCATCCTGCGGGTGCAGGCCGAAGGCCTGCTGCACAAAGACTCCACTGGATTGTGGAGCAGGCGTTTTCGCCTGCAGCGCAAATGGCCAATCTCCAGACGCAGGATTTCATCCTGCGGTCGATTGCATTTACTTGCAGTCGGCCAGGGGGGATACAATCTGCCCCAGGATACAATCCTGCCCCACGTCATCGCACCACGAGGCGAATGTCACCCTTGAAGCCGATCTTCCCCGCCGTGAAGTCCTCGTTCGTATCTTCGTATTCGTCCAGCAGGTTGCCCTGGCCGTCACGCAGCGTAACCTTCGAGGCCTCTACGTCCAGCCGCAGCCGGTAAACATCGCCGGGCGCAGACAGCGGCGTAGTGTGTTCGTTCTTCCTGCCGCCGGAGAAAGCGCGGCGAACCAGCTTGTGCTCGTCCAGTTGGTAGGTGACGCGATTCCGCTCGTCGATGTATCCGGCCTGAAAGTCGACCTTGCCCTGGTGGAAGAAGTTTCCGCCTTTGCGCTGGATGTCGATATTGACCGTGCCGCGTGTGGCCTTCAGCCAGGCGTAGCTGGAGCCTTTGTGGAACCACCAGCCATTCTGTAGCTCCCAGGCATCCGGCGTTTCGAACGCTCCGGCGCCGCTGTGCGCCACTGCTCCCGGATTGGCGGTTTTGGCAGGCATGAGCGCCAGAGTCACGCGCGCAGTTCGACCCGAATCGATCTCCACGGTGGTGTCCTGGCTTTCGTGCTTCGGCGCGCTCAGGCTGATGACATACCGGCCCGCCGGAACATTCACGCTTCCATTGTTCCGGGCCTCATGCGTTACCGGATCGCCGTCGCGATGATACTGGATGATCGCTTCCCCGGGGGTGATCTGAAACGCGAGCGTGCCGAACGCCTTCAACTGCGCATCTGCGGACGAGATGTGGGTCTGCCGTCCAGCCGTAAAAGCTCGCCGCGAAAGCGTCGCCGTTTCGAAGCCGTCCCGGCGCAACTCGATATTGTGCATGCCCGGGCTCACCTCGTGCGTAAACGAGCCGCTGCCGTTCAGCGTGCCGGCGTGCGAGCCATCCACCCATACCTCGGCGTTCGGAGTGCCCCCGTCGATTAGCAGCGTCGAACTCACCACGGTCGGCTTCAGATCGAAGTTCAGCGCTTTGGTATCGCCTTTCGCCAGATCGATCTTCTGCTCGCCGGCGGCGTCGTACCCATCCTTTGTCACGCGCACTGCGTAAGTGCCGGGCGGCAGCTTGCGAGACCAATTCCCGTTACGGAGCCCGCGTTTCTGTGCCTGGCCGTTAATAAGAACCTGCGCATCCGGGACGTTCGACGTGATTCGCACCGTGCCGATATTGTCGTTCGTCGATGCGTACACCATCAGCACCGGCGCGTTGGCCGATTCAATAGTCAGGTTGCGGGTATTCTTCCCGTCCGCCAGAACCAGCTCCGCGTTCGAGCCCACGTTGGACAGCGCGAGGCCCTCGGTGGGAACCGGCTTCAGCGGCTGGTCCTTCAGCCCTGCCTGGCATGCCGGCGCTCCGCAATAGACGATGGCGTTTGTTCCCAGCGTGCTCACCACCGCGATATCGGGACTCCTGAGCGGCTCATCCAGCACTGCCGGCTTTGCCGGCGAGGCGGTGAAAGCGATGGACAGCACGTCTCCCGCGCGCCCGCGCACCCGCAATTTGTGCTGCGCCGGGCCGATGCCCTCATTCCAGAAGCTGCCGTCCTGCAGATCGCCGGCTTCGGTATTGTCCAGGAAAACCTTTCCCGCTTCGAGGCCCGTGGTTACGCGCACGCGCTGCAGCTCCGGTTCGAGGGTGAGATGGACAGGCGGCGCATTCGGGCCGGCGTCGATCTGCTGCGATACCGGCTTAAAGCCTTCCAGTGCAGCCTCGACAGTATGTTTTCCGGCGCTCAGAGAGACGCTGCCCGGCTGCGCGGGCTGGCCGTCGATCCGAATGACCGCGCCCGGAACACCGGCGTCAATGGCGATGGGATACTGCCGGACTCCGGCCGATACGGGCGGCGGCTGCGGCTGCGCAACGGGCCTCGGCCGGCGGAGCACAAACAAAGAGCCGGCCAGCAGCGCGAGCAGGAGAACCACTCCTCCCGCTATCAGCAGCAGTGAAGACTTGGGCGGACGTCTCCCGGGCGCGGTTGGTTGCTGCGCACGCGGCGGAGGCGCCTGAGGAGGAACCGGGAGCGGAGGCGGAGGAGGCGCGGGGGTCCAGGGCGGCGCGCTCTGCGCCGTGGGCGGCGAAGCGATGGGACCGGGCGGCGAGGCGATGGGCATGGCCCTTGTTTCCGGCTGGTCCACGTTCGCATCGTGCCGATGCAGCGCCACGGCTTCCAGCACGCTGGTTTCCGCTTCCGGAGGAGGCGCGGGTCCGGCGACGCTCGCGGCGCGGGCCGCCTGAGCCTGTTGCGGGGGAACCGAGGAGACATTGCTGCGCTGTGGCGTTTTTGGCGTCTTCGGTGAAGCGGCCTGCTCCTCCACCTGGGCGGCCATCGACCGGATTTCCGGATCTTCCGGGTACTGCCGCGAAATGCTGCGCGATTGCTCGAGCATCGCGCGGAGCTGCTCCGGGTCGGTGACGCCTGCGGCCCGATTCGAAAGCTCCCGAAGCTGTTTCACGCAGGCCGCGCGCGTGTTCACCCGGCTGCTCGAGGTGATGCTGTTGCGGAACGTGCTCTGCAATTGCATCAGCCGCGATTCGCCCGGGTACGTCGTCAGCGCCAGGTCCACGTGCTCGAGCGCGTCTTCCAGCTTCCCTTCCAGTTGCAGTTGCCGCGCGCGCGTCACCACCTCATCGACGAACTCGCGCCGCTTGCGGTCGACGATCAGGGCGCGCAGGCTTTTCGCGGCGACGTTGGTGGAGTCGTGAGCCAGCGCCTGGGCGATCAGGCTGTCGGCATTTTTCCAGTTGCTGTCCACCATGCCGCGCGCCTGCTCCACCAGCGCATTGGCCAGCGCCTGGGCGATCGCGTCATTACGGCCGTCCAGCTCAGCGGCTTTGCGCAGTTGCGCGACGCCCTGCTCGTACTGTCTGGCGGCGCATAACCGCTGTCCTTCCTCGAACACCTTCTTTGCCTCGGCGCTGCGCTCGAGACCCTGCCGCGCCAACGCCGCCAGATTGGCGAGTTCCGCATCGCCGGGGAACTCCTCCAGCGCCTTCGCGGTGAGATCGAGCGCGCGCTCGTGCTTTCCGCCTTCAAGCGCCCGGTCGATCTGCTCAGTCCAGCGCGCCTTCGCCTCTTCATGCGATTGCTGCTCGCGCCGCCGCTCCAGTTGATCCACCTCGTAGGCCAGCCCGGGATACTGCGAGTAGATGCTGCGCAGGATTTCCCACTGGCCGATCGCCTCGCTGAACTGGCTGCGGTCTTCGTATTGCCGCGCCTTGGCGACAATGGAATTCACCAGATCGCGGCGCTCGCGTGTCAGCTTCAGGGACTCCTGAAACTGGAGCTCCGAAGGATACCTTTCCACGGCTTCCTTCAGAATGGCGATCTTGCGCTCGAGGTCGGGCTCGATGTCCACGCGCTTGCCGGTCTCGGCGACGAACAACGAGAGCTGCTGGCGCTGCATCTCGCCCGCTTCCAGCTTGAGCGCCTGAAACAGCGGATGCCCGGGATATTTGTTCAGGTACTGGTCGCAGAATTCCAGCGCGCGCGGGAAGTTCTGTTCGGTCAACGCCCGCCGGCCCTCTTCGTAGGCCATGCGGATGGCGTCGTGTTCGCTGCGGACCTGATTATAGAGGGTCTGGTAGAGAGCGTCGCGATCCGGCACCACGCGGTCGGGCACCTCGCGGTTGAGTTTGAGCACGCGCTCAAGGCGGCTCATGGCCGTGCTGATCTCGCCGTTCTGGAAGGCCGCGCGCGCCAGCGTATAGAGCTGCTCTTTTTCGTTGCGGACGCGAATGGCGTCCTGCTCCTTCTGCTCCACCTCGCTCCGGAGCTGGAGCGCCCGCGTCTCCCGAGGCGAGATTTTCAGGATCTCTTCCAGCGCCTGCCGGGCTTCCGTGAACGCGTTGCGGCCCATGTGCGCTCGCACCAGGCTGAACCAGTTCTCTACCTGGTGTTCGCTGCGGCGGTTTTCGATATCGGCTTTCAGGCCGAGGGCATCCGCGTTGTCCGCGTCGATGCGCAGCACTTCCTGGATCTTCTGCAGCGCCAGCGGAAACTCTTCCTGCTCGAAGCGCGTGCGCGCGCTCTCCAGCAGCTGGCGGACTGCTTTCTTGCGGGCTGCCTGATCGATCTGCATGCGCAGGATGCCCATGTCCGGATCGATGTGGCCTTCCGCTTCGAGCTCGCTCAGAATCTCGGCGGCAAACTGCAGGTCGCCCTCGTTAAACGCTTTTTTCGAGCGGTCGATGCGCGGCTTGATCTTCGTCTGATCGAACATTTCGATCGGCTGATTGTGGATGGCCTTCTGCAGCGTCTCGGCGAATTCGCGCGCGCTGGCGAAACGATGCCACGGCTGCTTCGCCATCGCCTTGTGCATGACGCGGCTGAGCACCTGGCTCACGGCGGGATTGATGTCGGACGCGGGCGGGGGAATGAACTTGCGGACCGCCTCGGCGGTGTCGCCTTCGGTCTGGCGGGCGAACGGCTTGCGGCCGGTGAGCGTCTCATATCCGACCACGCCGAGCGAAAAAATGTCGGACAGAGGCGTGGCCGGCTGCAACTCCAGTTGCTCCGGCGCCATATACTGCAGCGTGCCCTTAATGCCGGTGACCGAGTGCGAACCGGTGAGATGAACGACGCCGAAGTCGATGATTTTCGCGGCGTCGTCCTCCATCACGAAAATGTTGCTGGGCTTGAGATCGCGGTGAACGAGGCCGCGCTCGTGCGCCGCCTGCAGTCCGCGGCAGGTCTGCACCAGGATCTCTACGGCGCGATTCACCGTGAGCCGCTGGCTCGCGCTCTTGATGAGGTGGTCGAGAGTCGTGCCCGGAAGAAGCGGCATGACGAAATAGGGCTTGCGGCGGCCGTTCTCCTCGAATTCGCCGGTGTCGAGGATGTCGACAATGTTGGGATGGCTCAGGCCGGCCAGTACCGTCCATTCCTTGGCGAACAGCTCGATGGCCGCGGCGTCGGCGATGTCGCGCATGGTCTTGAGCGCCACATCGCGTTTGGTGACGTAATCCCAGGCGCGGTAGACAACGCCCATGCCTCCCTGGCCGAGCGTGGAGCGGATCTCGTACCGGTTGTTGATCCTGACATTGGCCGGCATAACGGTCTGGAGTCCTTGCAGTATATCCGGTTTCGTTATCGGCAACGCGCACGCAATACTGAACGGCTCCGCGTTGCGCTACTGTCCAAGGGCGATAGGTGTAATTTACCACACAACCAGTGTTTTGAGAGGCTACTGGCTGTAGCAGACGCGGGTCAGCTTCCGTCGGGGAATCCGCCACGGTGCAGCACCATCGGGTAGTGTGGAAGCGTCTCAGGCTTCGGGACCGCAGCCCGCCAGCCATCTGGGCAGGGCTCCAGCCCACGAAACAGATCGCCCGCCAGGCGCTCGAGCAACGTCCGAAGAGCATCGACATTTTCGGCTCCGAAACGGCGGCGCCACCGCTGCTCGATTTCCGGCGCGTGCCGAAGGTAATCGTTTCGCGCCTGCCGGCCGGTTGGGGTGAGCACGAGCAGCTTCGTCCGGCTGCCGGGCGATTCCGGCGCCTCTGTGGCGTAGCCGCGCCTGATGAGGAAGCTCAACGCCATGGCGATGGCTTCCTTCGACACGCCGGCCATTCGCGGCAGGTCGCGCACGCGCACGCCTCCATCAGGGGCCAGCCGAAGCACGTTCGCGCAGATGGCCAGCGATACCTTCGACTCACGCTCGAACTCGATGGCGAATGCCAGTAGCGGCTTCGCCAGGAGCGCCGGCAGCGGGAGACCGGAAATATTCTCTTGTGATGGCGCCGTCCGGTTATCCGGCGCCTCGGTCACAAGCCCGTACTTCAGGATGGGGAGGCTGTCGGGCAGGTCAACGTCAAACCGGCCGATCATGCTGGCCAGCAATGCCCGAAGCTGTTCGATCTCACCCGCACCGAAGCGCTTCCGCCAGCGGTTCTCAATCTCGCCGAAGAGCGGCGGCCACACCTCGCGAGCCATGCGGCCTTTGGGGGTCGCGCGAATCACGCTGGAAAGCGTGGGCTTCCTGCCGGCCGATTCAACAAGGATGTAGCCCCATCGTCGCATGCCGTCCAGATTGGTTGACATGCGGGCAAGGCGCCGCAAATCGCGGACGGTGATCCCCTCCTCGCCAACAAAGCGCATGCAGTTGTACCACATCGCCACAGATGTGAGCCACGGACCACCGCGCGACTCAGTGCCGGAGCGATGGGCTGTCGTGCGGTGCGGCGACCGATGCTCGAACTCATTGTCCAGTTCGATCGTGAAGGCAACCCATGCCTGCGACAGCAGCGCCGCCAACGGGAGGTGTTCCTGCATGGGAGAAATTATAGGACGCAGCACAACGCCACAGGATAATCCCGAACGCCGCCGCCTGCCGAAACAAATGGTTGCCGACGTGCACTCATTTTCAGCGGAGGAACCGAGGAGCAAATGGACAGAGGCTGGAGTGAACGGCCCGCGGAGGCGGTGACGGCCAGAACGCAGGAACTCAGCCTGCAGTCGCCACACGGGGTTTTCGGTAACATCGGCTCCCTGCCGGCAGCGATCCCGGGGCTGGCCGTGGATGCAGTTACCTCGGGCCGCGCCGCGGCGATTCGTAAGTCTTATGGGCTCATAGGGGCACTGTTTACGCCAGTCGCTGTAATCCTGTTTGCGTTCGCGGTGTGGGCCCTGCTCTACGAGCTGGATGCCGCCTCCATCTTCCCCTATACCACTGGCCCTCTGTCGCATTGGATGGTATGGTGCGCCATGGCGCTGGGCGTCCGCGGCGGCGCGGCAGCCATCGAGCGGCTCATCGCTAAGTGAGACACCCTATCGATCCGGATAGGCAAAGGCGTTTCCGAGCCGCGACTGCGAAGGAGCGGTAACGCTGCGTACCGCTCGTTTCGGAACTGGATCATTCGGCACCGCTCCCTCACGGTCACGGCTCAGAAAAGGCGCACCGCTCTACGTGCCCGTGACGCCGATCAGGATGATCGCGATCGGCAGGTCGCCCATCTTCGTCTGCAGCACCCAGTCCGTGTCGCCCTGCTTGTCAAATCCGGGCTTGAAGTCCATATCCGCTTTCCACATGCTCAGCACCGCGGGATGCTGAGTGCCTGACACCTTACGGCTCATGACCATGAGCTGATCGAACTTCGGCGTGGAGTTCAGGTCGGTGTCGGTAGCGGCAGGCGAGAGCACCGCGAAATCCCGCTGCGGCGCCACGCCCTGATGATCTCCGTTGACCGGATAGATGTTGTAGCGCAGCGTGTAGACGCCGGGTTTGATGGCCTGGCCGCGGCGGTCCTGACCTTTGGCGTCGTAGCGAATAACTCCGATAAGCGCGCTCGGCGGAATGGTGGGCAGCGTCACGTCGGGCTCGGAGGAAGGCGGAGCCGACGGCGCTGTGCTGCGGAACCAGATCTCGCAAAGCGGACCCGCGGGACCGGTGATGCGCGCGCCGTCCTTCTGCAGCGCATCCCGAATTGCGGGCGCTACGTCGGCCGGTGGGGCGCCTGCCGGCTCACTCTTGTACTGGCCGAATGCCGCCAGCGCCCCGGCCCAGAGCAGCAATCCAATTCGCGTAACGGTGCGCATGGAACCCATATTGCCAGAGACGCCGCGCGCGCGAGGCGCGTTAACCGGCCGTCAGTGTGACGCCGACCCGCTCAGGCTGCCATGCATCTCCGGGTGCGGTCCCTGCTCGTATCGATCGAGCTTTTTCTTCTGATCGTCGTTCAGGACCTCGCGGATCTTTCGGTCGGCCTTATAGCGCAAGGGCCTCACCTTCGCCAGCCGCTCGTCAGGCGACAGGCTTTCGTCTTCGGCTAACTTTTGCGTGGAGTCGTGAAGCTCCTCGAGGACCGGCTTGATTCTGGCCTGCTGATCTTCGGTGAGATCGAGCTTGCCGGTCAACGCCTTCAGTTGCGATTCGACGGTTGCCAGACCGCTGGAGGCGGCGGGTGCGCCGCGGGCGGCCCCGGTCAGCGCGAACGTCAACATCGTCCCGATTGCAAGCAAATTTCTTTGATTCATTGTGTTTCTCCCTGGGGGTTTGTCGTACTATTCGCAATGTAGCGGCAAAGCGCCGCGCAGTCGAGAGCCGACCCCGCGTTGCTGAACAAGGAGGCGGTCAATGTCTGAAAATCAGCGCGAAAAGCGCCGCGCCCCCGATCGGCGGGTGCGGCGGACGCGCGAGCGGCTGGGCAGAGCCCTCGTGGAATTGATCGTCGAGAAGCCTGTCAATGCCGTGACGGTACAGGATGTGCTGGACCGAGCCTCCGTTGGCCGTTCCACGTTTTATCTTCATTTCCGCGACAAGAACGACCTGCTCCTCAGCCAGCTCGAGACGTTCCTGGAAACGATGAGCACGGCGCTCAGCGTTCGCCGTGAACAGTCCAATCGAGTCGTGCCCGTCGAGGAAATGTTTGCGCACATCGGGAATCAGAACAAGCTCTATCGCACGCTTGCCGATTCGGGCCACCTCAACGAATTCTTCGATCTCGCACAAGGCTATTTTGCGCGCGGGATTGAGCGGCGGCTCGTGGAATCCGGGCGTTGCGCGAAGCTTTCGGAGCGTGAGCTGGGCGCTCGCGCCTCGGGACTGGCGGGGAGCTTGCTGTCGCTGCTCAAATGGTGGCTCGATCGCGGCGAAAAGGAATCGCCGCGCGCCATGGACGAGCTGTTCCACCGGATGGTCTGGGACGGACTTCGATAGGCCGGCCTTTCTGCGCGCCGGGGCATTGCAGAATGGATGTATGCGCTATGCTGCTCACGGCAAGTTCCGCGCGGGGTTGATTCAGATGTCGTGCGGCGTCGACCCGAACGAGAATCTGGAGAAGGCCATCTGGCGCGTGCACGAGGCCGCCGCGCAGGGCGCCGAGATCATCTGCCTGCAGGAGTTGTTCCGCTCGCAGTACTTTTGCCGGGAAGAGAAGGCGGAGCTGTTCGCGCTGGCCGAATCGATTCCGGGACCGTCCACCGATACGCTGGGCCGCATCGCGCGCGAGCTGCAGATAGTGCTCATCGCATCGCTGTTCGAGCGGCGGGCGCCGGGCCTGTATCACAACACCGCCGCGGTGATCGGCACGGACGGCGGGGTCCAGGGGCTGTACCGCAAGATGCACATTCCCGACGACCCGCTGTATTACGAGAAGTATTACTTCACGCCGGGCGATCTCGGTTTTCAGAAATTCGAGACGCCGTTCGGGCCCATCGGCGTACTGGTTTGCTGGGACCAGTGGTATCCGGAAGGCGCGCGGGTCACTGCCCTGAAGGGCGCCGAGATCCTCTTCTACCCGACAGCCATCGGCTGGCACCCCGCCGAGAAGGAGCAGTACGGCGCGGCGCAGCTCGACGCGTGGCGCACCATCCAGCGCGCGCACGCCATCGCCAACGGCGTTTATGTAGCGGCGGTGAATCGCGTCGGCTTCGAGAAGGGTCAAAATGACACAGGCATTGAGTTCTGGGGATCCTCCTTCATTGCCGATCCGTTCGGCCAGGTGATTGCCCAGGCGTCCGCGGACAAGGACGAGATCCTCACCGCCGAATGCGACCCGGCGCGCATGGAGGAGGTGCGCCGCAACTGGCCCTTCCTGCGCGACCGGCGCATCGACGCCTATCAACCCATCTGCAGTCGCTGGCTGGACTGATGGGACTGGTTCCCTCGCTGAAAAAACCGGCCGAGCTCGGCTATCGCATGCCCGCGGAGTGGGAGCGGCATGAGGCCACCTGGCTCTCCTGGCCGCACGAGATCACCGACTGGCCCGGCAAGTTCGCGGCCATCCCGTGGGTGTACGGCGATATCGTGCGGCATCTTGCGCGCGTGGAGAAGGTGCGCATCCTGGTGCAGGACGCGGCAACCGGGAAGCGGGCCCGCCGAGTGCTCGCGAAGTGCCATGCTGACCTGAGCGCCGTGGAGTTCTTCGAGTGCCCGACCAACCGGAGCTGGACGCGCGATTTCTGTCCGCTCTTCATTCGCGGTCGCGAGGGCGAGGTTGCCGTTACCAACTGGATCTTCAATGGATGGGCGAAATACGACAACTGGGCGGAGGATAACGCGGTACCCGCGTTCGTCGCCGAGCGGCTGGAGATGGAATACTTCGAGCCGGGCATCGTGCTGGAAGGCGGCAGCATCGACGTGAATGGCGCCGGCCTCCTGCTCACCACCGAGGAATGCCTGCTCAGCCCGGTGCAGGCGCGCAATCCGGGCATGCCGCGCCAGGAGCTGGAGCGTTACTTCGCCGAGTATCTCGGAGTGGAACGCGTCATCTGGCTGCGCCACGGCATCGCCGGCGACGATACGCATGGCCACGTCGACGATCTGGCGCGTTTCGTCAACGAAGACACGGTGGTGACCGTGGTCGAGGCGAACCCGGACGAGGTGAATCACGATCCGCTGCGCGAGAACCTGGAACTGCTGCGCGCAACGGGCCTGAATGTCCACACGCTGCCTATGCCCGAGCCGGTGTACTTCGATGGCCAGCGCCTGCCTGCGAGTTACGCGAATTTCTATGTCGCGAATGAGACTGTGCTTGTGCCTGTGTTCAACGATCCGCACGACCGTGTCGCGCTGGACACGCTCGCGCGCCTGTTCCCGGATCGGCGAGTGATCGGTATCGCCTGCCGCGATCTTGTGCTCGGGCTGGGAACGCTGCACTGCATGACGCAGCAGCAACCAGGGTAACGTGGGGCAGGCGCCTCGCCCGCCTGGTCCGGCGAAAGAAGCATTCAGAGGATGCCGAGCAGGCCGACGAGGCGTCGGCCGCAGGCGAGGCGCCCGCCCCACAATTATTTCCCCACGAACCGCGCGAAGAAGCTCGCCGGCTTCCACGCCGGCCGCTCATCCGCATCGGCCACCGCCGCCACAAGCTGCGCGATCATTTCGTTGAACCGCGCCGCCGCGGCCTTGTCCACCGGCTGATTCACGTCGTCCGACGGCGCGTGGTAGCGCGTGCGCAGCCACTCCTTCGTAATCTTCTCTTCCGGTGATCCTGGCAGGTATCCGAACTTAAAGGCCAGCGCGGGGACGCCGCGCTTCACGAAGCTGTACTGATCGCTGCGGATGAACAGATTGCGCTGCGGCTCCTTATCGGCCTGCACCTCTACGCCATCGGCCGCCGCCACCTTGCGAATCGTATCGCCCAGCGTCGACTCCGTCAGCCCCTGCACCTCCACGTAGCGCAACGGAAACAACGGCAGGTACATGTCCAGATTGATGTCGGCGACAATGCTCACCGCCTGCACCGTGGGATGCGCCGCGAAGTACTGCGACCCCAGCTCGCCCTTCTCCTCGCCCGTCACTGCAAGGAACAACACCGACCGTTTCAGGGGCGCGGCCCGCTCGCGCAACTCCCGCGCGATCTCCAGCACCGACGCGACGCCCGATGCATCGTCCATCGCGCCATTGTAGATGGCATCTCCATCGATCGGGCGGCCCACGCCCAAATGGTCGAGGTGCGCGCTCATGACAACGTATTGATCGCGCAGCTTCGGGTCGCCTCCGGGCAGCATGCCGATCACGTTCGGCGCTTCCAGCTCCCACTGCTTCTTCGTGACATGCGCTCTGATTCTGTACTTCAGCGCGAAATGCGGAAGCGCCTGGCCCGCCCTGGCCGTGTTCAGCAGCGCGGCCATGTCGTGACCAGTTCCGGCCAGCAGCTTGTCCGCGCTCGCGGGGTTCATGGTCATCGAGAGCTTCAGCCCGGTGATGGGCCGCATGGACGCGACCGCGAACGTCATCGACGGATTGAAGCGCGAGAGCGCCGCGCGCGACCACGGGATGTCCATCGCGCGCGGATCGGGAATACGAATCATGCCCACCGCGCCGGCATCGTGCAGGGCGCGCCAGCGCTGCTCACTGGACTGCAGATGTGCTGCCAGCGGCCCGGCCAGCTTTGGCGGACGCGCGCTCAGGAAGACGGCCAGCTTTCCGTGCAGATCCACGCCGGCAACGTCGTCCTCGCTCGCATCAGGCGCGTGGATGCCATAGCCGATGAACACCCCTGGCGCCTCGATATCCTCAGCTGTGTCCGGATTGACGCCGAGCATCGCGTCATCACCCAGTTTCAGCGGCTCCGCATGGCCATCGTTCACCAGCGCGACGCTCGATTCCTCTTCCACGATTCGATCGGCCACCAGACGAACCGGCTGGAACCACCCTCCTTCTCCCGCCGGATCGAGGCCGAGTTTCTCGAACTGCTCGGCAACGTACCCGGCGGCCCTGCGATATCCTTCGCTGCCCGTGTCGCGCCCGGCGAGCTCGTCGCTCGCCAGATACACGACGTGTGCCCACCAGCGCCTGCCCGCGGCATCGAAATCCGGAGCGGCGGCACACGACAACAATCCGGCGCCGACCAGGGCAGCGATGCCGCGCTTCACGCCTCCGCCGCCCTCGCGTCTTTAGACTCGGTGTCGGTTGAGCCCGTCGGGATTTCGGTGAGTGGCGCCTCGCGGAGTGGGGTCATAAAGGCAATCGACAGTCACCGTTTCAGGGGCTCTCGCTGGCGCTGCGAAGCCCCGGCGCGGCGGAAGCCTGGGCCGGTGTGAGCAACGGCGCGGAATGCGCCGGAATCGTGAGGGTTGCTCATGGGGAACTCCTCTTCCAGATATACCGCGTTGCCGCGCGCGGTTCCCATGATGTAAGCCTGCGCCTGCGTCGACATGCACATCTCCCTTCGGGGTCGGCATCCGGGACCTTTACCCCCGGCTGCGAGTCCACCATGGGATATGCTGCATTATCGCAGCTCCGTTCCGGCCGAAATCCCTCGCACGGCTCCGCCGGTCGCGGCACTGTCGCGCAGCACGAGGTCCTCGTCGAAAAATTGCTTCCACATTGGCTTGTCCGCAACGACCACGTCGGAAGTTTGTGAGGACGATGGAATTTCAATCTGGGTTCAAAAGCTGAAGAACAATCCCTGGCCCGTGAAATAGAGCGGGCTATTCCTCTTGCGCACGCTGTTCCGCGCCGATGAGTAGATTGCGGAAGGACCGCGCGGGAATATCGCTCATGAGCACTTCGTCATCGTCATCGTCGCTGGCAGCAACGCTGTCCACCCTGTCGCCGCAGACCTTTGTCGGCGTAAGCCAGTATTCCTCGGACCTGCAATCGATTCTGACGCGGGCGGTGCAGATCGCGCAGATCCCGATCACCGAATTGCAGAACAAGGAATCGGACATTGTCCAGAAGTCCAGTCTGCTGGGCACCACGAATAGCGTGGTCGCCGCTCTTGGACAATCGCTCGCCAGCCTTGGCCAGATCGCATCTTCGGGCGGTGCTATGACGGCCACAAGCTCCGACCCGGCCACGGTGACAGCAACCAATACGGGAAGCACCAGCCCGGCCACTTATACCATCACCGACATTCAGTCCATCGCCAGCCAGGCATCGGCGGATTCAGCCAGCTACCCTGACGGCTCCACGACGGTGGTGGCTCAGGGAACGCTGAAGCTGACGGTGGGCAGCCAGACTCTGGCGCTGCCGCTCGCCGCCGGGAGCAATAACCTGGCAGGGGTAGCCAGGGCCATCAACAACGCGAGTCTCGGCGTTACTGCAGCCGTGCTGACGCCGGCGAGCGGCGCGGATTACCTGTCTGTGACGGCGAATTCAACCGGCGCGACGGCGATCGGTTTGACCGACACCACGAATATTCTGTCCGCGGATGCGAGCGGCGACGGCGGCATGGTGACCGCGAATTTTGCCGATGCAACCAGCGCAACGGTGGCGCCGGGTCCACTCACCCTCACGGTGGGCAGCCAGACCGCGCAGTTCACGTTGTCGAGCGCGAACAATAATCTGACCGGGCTGGCGCAGGCCATCAACAGCGCGAACCTGGGCGTTTCCGCGACGGTCAGCAGCACCGCCGGCGGTCAGTACTACATTTCGGTCGTGTCCACGAGCGGCGGCTCGCCGCCGGCGATCAGCCTCACCAGCGCGAAGAGCCTGCTCACCCAGACCAGCCCCGGTTCCGACGCGGTTTTCACCCTGAACGGCAACATTCCGGTGGACAGCCCCAGCAACCTCATCAACAGCGTAATACCGGGGGTCACCTTCGACCTGCTGAAAGCGAGCCAGACCGCCAGCGTCACGGTCAGCGTGTCTTCGGACAGCAGCCAGCTTTCCAACGCACTGAGCGAATTCGTGAGCCAGTACAACGCCCTCACGGCGGATCTCGATCTGCACACGGGCCAGACGGCCGATCTGCTCTCGGGCGATTCCATTCTCAGCATCATCCGGGAGGATATGAGCCAGATTTTTTCTTACCAGGGCACAGGCGCGGTGCGCAGCCTGTCCGATCTTGGCATCACCATGGACCAGACCGATGACAAGCTGTCTTTCGATCCCACCGTCCTCAGCGGGATGTCGGCTTCGCAAATCCAGGGTGCATTCACTTACGTGGGCTCATCCACCTCCGGTCTCGCCTCGTTCGCGAACACGCTGACGCAGCTCACCGATCCAGTGGAGGGCATGATTACGCAGGAACAAAGCGGGTTCAGCCAGGAAGAACAGCATCTTACGGACGAGATCAACACGAAGGTGGATCAGGCCAACGCCATGCAGAAGAACATGCAACTGCAGATGGCGAAGGCGGACACAATGATCGCCAGTCTGGAATCGCAGCAGAATATGCTGAACTCGACCATCGAGGCGATGAATTACAGCACCTATGGCTATCAGCAGAATCCGAATGGCTGATGAACCGGCCGGGATCACGGTGGCGCGGCTGGAGCTGGCCAACAGGCGTATTCTCGACTGCGCGCCGTCGAATATCGCCGAGCTGGAATCGGCCATGGCGGCGCGGGACGAAGCGGTGCGCGCGGTGGCGGCTCTCGATCCTGGTGAATTCGGCGAGGCCGTAGCGGAGCGGCTGCGGCGCGCCTGCGATGACGGGCGTCGTATCCGGGAGAAACTGGCAGAGATTTATCGGGGGACGCATGCCGAACTGCGAAAGCTGGACCGGCTGGACGAGGCGCGTCCGCGCAATTGTGTCAGCGTGGTCGGCTAAACCGCATCCGCAGCACGCCGAGGCAGCACAGCGCTGCGCCAGCCAGCAGGAACGTGGCGGGTTCCGGTATGGTGGCCGCAAGTTGCAGGCCGGGCGCCGGCGGATCGGTCAACAGAAACGCATGTGGCTGGCCGTTCAGCATGCCCTCACCCACAATCTGGCCGGAAGCGTTGATGCCGTATGCGGCCGTGAGCACCCAGCCGCTGTTGGCAGGCGACAGCAGCGAGTTCAGATCGAGCATCACACCGTCGATGTCCACATACGCGTGGGTGATCTGGTTGCCCGCCAGCCAGGACGAACCGACAATCTCGCCGGAACTGTTGATGCCCCAGGCGTAGCTGGAGCTGCCACCGAGCGTACCCAGATCGGTTACGGCGCCGTTCTGCCAGCGAGCGGCGTTGAGATATCCGGAAGCATTGGCCGCCGTGCCTGCGACGACGCCGCCGTCGTTGATGGCCATGCCGTAACTGGATTGGCCTCCCACGGTCGCGAGCTCGACCAATCCACCGGAGCTGGTCCACACGAATCCACGAATCTGTCCGCCCGCATCGCCGTAGCCCACCACGGCGCCCGCATCGTTCAGACCCTCGGCCAGGGTCCATGTCCCGCCGCCGAGCAGGCCCAGTCCGGTCTGCGCTCCGCCTGCGTAGAGAAAAGCCTGGCTGCCGGACGCGGCAACCTGCCCCGAGGAATTAATCGCGGCAGCGGAGGTGTTTGCCCCGAGATCGACGAGGTTGCCATTGGTCCAGACAACGCCATGCGCCACGCCGTTCTCGTAAACCGTGCCGGTAATCTGCCCGGCGTCGTTGATGCCAGTGGCGCGGCCTGCGGTCCAGTTCGTTCCGGTAAGCAGGTTCTGTGGCGAGCCGGCCGAGAATTCAAGCGCCTCGGTGTAGCCTGACGGCGTCGCCGCCCAGCCAACTGCCTGTCCCGTCGAATTCAGAGCGAAAGCCGCCGACGTGGCGCCGCCCAGCGAACCGAGGTCGGCGATGGTGTAGATCGGCGCCGCGAAGCAGGCGCCTGCGAGGCTTATCGCAAGGCTGCTGATGATCTGAACCTTCATGCGCTGCTCGATTATGACGCCAAAATGAGGCGACTGTGACGCCCGCGAGTACCGGAATTCGGTTCTATCCCTCGAATTATTTGAGGAGTATTCCCGATTGCGAAGGATGGTTACTGCAAGCCGGCGCGCGACAGCATCGCCAGAAACTGCCCGCGCGTGCGCATATCCATGGCCTGCGCCACCAGCTTCCCGTCCCGGTCGTAGACGAACGACTTGGGGATGCCTTCGACACGGAACAGATCGTTGACCTTGCGGCCCGGATCGAGCAGCACCGGGTAGCTGACGTGCCGATCCGCCAGGAACGTTCGCACCTTCTCCGCGTCCTCGTCCGAGATGGCAAGAACCACGAGGCCCCGGTCTTTGTAGCGCTCGTAAAGGGCTTCCAGATCGGGCATTTCCTTGCGGCAGGGCGGGCACCACGTCGCCCAGAAATTCACCACCACTACCGAGCCGCGAAGTTGCCTGAGCGTCCATTGCTTGCCATGCAGGTCGGTGAGCGTGAAATCGGCGTTGCGCCTCGCCTGCTCGTCTGCCTCCAGCTTCGAGAGGGCGGCGGTGAGCTGCGGAGCGCCCAGTGAAACTCGTACGTTCTCATACCGTATGAGCTGAGCGAGCACCAGGTAAGGGGACTCGCCGTCGATCTCGTTGATGCCAGGCTGTTCGTGCAGAGCGGACGCGAGCGTGGTGGCGACCTCCTGGAGCGCGTCATGCCCGAAATCGCCTTCGGTGGACAGGTTGGCGAGCCCGGCCGCGAGCCGCAGCTTATTTTCGGTTACGGGCAGAGCTCGGATGTCGAGCGCAAGTTGTCTGGTGACGCCCGCTCGCTTGTCGTCGGGCACATCGCGCAGATGACGGATCTGCTCGGCGATGGGCTTTTCGGCATCGCTCCACACCGGGCGCTTCTGGTCGGCCGCCGCAGCCGCGGTAACCAGCGCGAGCGCCGCGAGCAGTACCGTCCTCATATCACTACGGTACATCGTCCCTGTGGGGCAGGCCATCGGTGTTTGTGGCCTGCCCGCGTCCTGTAAGTAATCGCAGACGACGAAAAACGATCGTCTGCGCCACAGAGCAGCGAAGCCGCAACCACCGCAACCAACCGCTCCCTCAGGACGTGTGAAACATTCGGCAACCGCTGACGGTCACGGCTGCGGTTGCAAGCTTGCAGTACGTTTCCGAGCCGCGACCGTGAGGGGGCGGCGCCGAATGATTCAGACCTTCCGAACGAGCGGTACGCAGCGTTACCGCTCCCTCACGGTCGCGGCTCAGCCAGCGTTTCCGAGCCGCGACCGCAAGGGAGCGGTTGCACGGTGCTGGAAATTCTTCGCGGGCTCATGAATCCAGCAGCCGCCGCAGTGCGCTCAGGCCTTCGGCGATGATCGCCCGCTCGGCCGGTTTCGCACGGCCCAGCGCGTCCACCAGCGGGTTCATGGTCAACGCCGGCAGCCTCTCGCGCATGAACGCGGTCACTTCGTCCGACGGAAAGATCCTGCTGAACCGGCCATCCTTCTCGTCCGGCTGCCGGATTACCATGCCACGCTTTTCGAGCCGGTCGATGATTCCCGAAACCGTGCTGTGCGCGAGTCCGGCGTGGCTGCTCAGCTCCTTCAGGCTCAGCCCCTCGGAGGCGACGATGATCTGCATGATGGCGCGCTGCGCACCGGTAAGCTCGCCGCGCGCGAACTCGGCCTCGGCGGGCCGCTGCAACGCCTGGCGGATCGCGCGCAGGTCGCGGTCGATCTGCTGCGCTCGTTCGCGCAATCTCTGCGCTGAGCTTCCGGAGGAGTTACCAGACATAGGGGATCAACGCTTTCACATGCTGCCGGTATTCACTGTACTGGGCGCCGAACTGCTCGGTCATGAATTGCTCTTCGATGCGCCACTTCTGCCAGCAGCCGATCACTGCGAGAGCAACGCCAACCAGACACTCGGTTCTTCCGAAGGCGATGGCCGTGCCGAACAAACCGAACACCAGGCCGGTGTAGACGGGATGGCGCACCAGCGAGTAGGGGCCTTCGCGCACCAGCGTGTGGTCGTACTTCACCGTTACTGTACCGCTCCAGTTCCGGCCAAGTACAAGCCGCGCGGCAACGGCGAACGCTGCCGCCGCCAGCGTGATGGCAAACCCGGTCCAGGCGACTGCTGCTTCGGGGGGCAGGAATCTGGCGAACAGGAATCCCTCGTGCACCGGCATCCTGAAAACCAGCGCAAACGCCGCAATCATGATGGCGAGGTGAGCAACGCGTGAAACAACGCTTTGCGTCCGCTTCGCGCGGCTGGCGAGGAGATAGCCTATGGCCCAGACAATCCCGACCACGATCCAGACCTCATTGATCCAGTTGCAAATGGCAGCGTACATGCGATAACTCCGTTCTGTACGACGTGTCGTATACGATACGTCGCATACGACCGATATTACATGGGCGCGGCGCGGAATGCAATAGCCCCGGCGCGCTACGCTGGTGTTTCAACATGGCGAACACTCCAATCACGGTCGCTTATGGCGACGGAATCGGCCCCGAGATCATGACCGCAAGCCTGCACATCCTGCGCGAAGCCGGCGCGCGGATCGACGCCGAGATCATCGAGATCGGCGAGAAGGTGTATCTGCGCGGCAACAGCGCGGGCATCGACCCGGCGGCGTGGGAATCCCTGCGGCGCACGAAGGTGTTCTACAAGGCGCCCATTACCACTCCCCAGGGCGGCGGCTTCAAGAGCCTGAACGTCACCACGCGCAAATCGCTGGGCCTCTACGCGAACGTGCGGCCGTGCGTCTCCTATCACCCCTATATCGAGACGAAGCACCCGAACATGGACCTGGTGATCGTGCGCGAGAACGAAGAGGACCTTTACGCCGGCATCGAATACCGGCTGAGTCCGACCGTAATGGAGACGCTGAAGCTCATCTCGCGGCCCGGCACCGAGAAGATCGTCCGGTACGCCTTCGAATACGCGCGGCGGCATGCTCGGAAAAAGGTCACCTGCTTCACCAAGGACAACATCATGAAGATGACCGACGGGCTGTTCCACCGCATCTACGACGAGATCGGGCAGCTCTATCCGGACATCGAGAAGGAACACTGGATCGTGGACATCGGCGCGGCGAAGCTGGCCGACACGCCCTCGGTATTCGACGTAATCGTGATGCCGAATCTGTATGGCGACATTCTCTCCGACGTGGCCGCGCAGATTGCGGGATCGGTGGGGCTGGCAGGGTCGGCGAATATCGGCACGGGGGCGGCCATGTTCGAGGCGATTCACGGTTCCGCGCCGCGCCGCGCCGGTCAGAACCTGGCGAATCCTTCGGGATTGCTGCTGGGCGGCGTGCTGATGATGGTCCACATTGGCCAGCCCGATGTGGCCGAGCGCGTCCACAATGCGTGGCTGCGCACCATCGAAGACGGCATTCATACCTATGACATTTTCGATGAGGGCGTGAGCAAGGAGAAGGTGGGGACGAAGGAGTTCGCCGGGGCGGTGGTGGCGCGGCTGGGGAAATCGCCCGAGCACCTGAAAGCGGTCCACTATGCCGAGGCGCCTCCGGAATCTCCGCGCGCCGAAGCGGCCGGGGCGAGCGCCACGATCGCGAAGCGGATCGACGGCATTGACGTCTATGTGGAGTGGCCCTCAACCGACCCGAATGCCCTGGCGGCGAAGATTCAACCCGCGTCTGCCGACGGCCTGAAGCTCACGATGATCTCGAACCGTGGCGTAAAGGTGTGGCCTGAGGGAATGTCCGAGACATTCTGCACGGATAGTTTCCGCTGCCGCTTCCAGGCCGACGGCGGCACGACGATCGCGAAGACCGTGGAACTGCTCGGCCGCATCGACAAGCTGGGCCTCGAGATTGTAAAGACGGAAGGGCTGCGCAGCTACGACGGGCAGCCTGGGTACTCGCTGGCGCAGGGTCAATAGAGGAGCCGCCGCATGGAACAGAACATGGGGAATGCTCTGGTCGGCATCATCATGGGGAGCAAGTCCGACTGGGAGACCATGAAGAATGCACGCGACACTCTGGCGAAGTTCGGGGTGGCCAGTGAAGCGCGCGTGCTCTCGGCGCATCGGACGCCGCGGCTCGCATCCGAGTATGCATCCACCGCGGAAGCGCGCGGGTTGAAGCTGATCATCGCGGGGGCTGGCGGCGCCGCTCACCTGGCCGGCGTCATCGCCGCGCACACGCTGTTGCCGGTGCTCGGGGTGCCGATGGAATCGGCGTCGCTGAAGGGGATGGACTCGCTGCTGTCCACGGTGCAGATGCCGGGCGGCATACCGGTCGGCACGCTGGCGATCGGCAAGGCCGGAGCAACCAACGCGGCGCTGCTGGCGGTGGCGGTGCTCGCCCTGAGCGACCTGGGGTTGCGCGACAAGCTCCGCGAGTATCGCGAAGACATGGAAGAGAAGATTAAGCAGGAAGTGCTGGAATAAACGAATTATGGGGCAGGATTGTATCCTGCGGCCGATTTGCAATCGGCCAGGCGGCTTGAAAAGCCGCCGCAGGCTGAAAGCCTGCCCCACAAAACAAAAGGACAGCAATGGCGAATCTCGGTTTTCTGGGACTTGGAATCATGGGTCGGCCGATGGCCGAGCACCTTCTTAACGCCGGCCACCGGGTGGCGATCTGGACCCACGATTTGGGCAAGGCGAGAAAGCTGGCGGCAGAGCACCCCAACGCCGTTGTCGGCGAAACGCCGTGTCAGGTGGCCGAAAAGGCCGAGTGCGTGTTCCAATGCGTCGGCACGTCCGAAATGTCGGAGGCCGTCCTGCTGGGCAAAGACGGCGTGATCCAGGGCGCAAAGCCGGACACGGTGGTGGCGGACGCTTCCACCATCTCGCCCGAGGTCAGCCGGGAGATCGGGCGTCGGATGACCGAGCGCGGCATACTATTTCTGGACGCGCCCTGTACCGGATCGAAGGCGGGCGCCGAGGGCGGCTCGCTCACCTTCATGATCGGTGGGGATAAAGCCGTTTTTGAGCGCATCCGGCCCTGGCTCGAGTGTATGGGTAAGCAGTTTTACTACTGTGGCGGACCGGGGCTGGGGCTGGAAGCGAAGCTCTCCCAGAACCTGGTCCTGTCGAACATGCTGATGGCGTTTAACGAAGGAATGGTCCTGGCGACTAAGGCAGGCGTCGACCCGGCCCTGATGGTGGAGATCCTTAACAACAGTGCGGCCCGGTCAGGTCTGGTGTCCGCAAAAGCCCCGGCGGTACTCAAACGGGACTTCTCCACGAACTTTTCCACAAAATGGATGGCCAAGGATGTGGCTCTGGCACTCGAGTCAGGCCGCCGAAGGAACATACCCCTTCCGCTTACTGGTGTTACCGAACAGATGTTTCAGGCTGCAATTGCAAAGGGTTACGGGGATGAGGACCTCTGTGCCACCATCAAGGTACTGGAAGAGTACGCCGGACTGCAAGTTATCCAACACTCCTGATCCATACAAAAAACTGTTGCAATTCAGAATTTCATATACTAGAATTGGAATTAAGCCGGGGAGGCAACTCCCACCAAAGCGAGACTAACCTCATTAAGACCCCTGAAGCATCCTCCCCGGCGCCCGAAAGGGTCATGTTTCCAACGAGGACTTCAGGTAACCCACCGAAAGCTGCCTGACAATCCAGTTTAAGGGATTAACAAGTATTTACAACGCGAGAGGGTGTCTTTCGGGTGGAAATGCCGGTACCATCGGGATAGTAGAACTTCTTCAACGATATAATAGAGCCTTCCTGATGAAGAACGTCACGGTGCTTGGTTCAACCGGCTCAATCGGCGTCAGTACACTGGATGTAGTCGGCCGGCGCCCCGAACAGTTCTGTATTTTTGCCCTCGTCGCGGGCGCCAACACCGATCTGCTGGCGACGCAGATTGCTCGTTTTCGACCGAAGATGGCGTGCGTAGCCAGCGAACAAGGCCGTGAGGCGCTCACGCGCACTCTTCAGGAAACCGGGCTGGCGCGTCGGGAATGGCCGCAAATTGAATGCGGTTCGGCCCCCATGGTCACCTGCGCCACGGAACCTGATGT
Source organism: uncultured Acidobacteriota bacterium (assembly GCA_963780655.1). Lineage (GTDB taxonomy): Bacteria > Acidobacteriota > Terriglobia > Bryobacterales > Bryobacteraceae > CAWACP01. The sequence continues at coordinate 102,545 of CAWACP010000007.1, forward strand.
GGATTTCGTCATGTCGGCCATTGTCGGTGTTGCGGGGCTCGAAGCTACGTACCAGGCGATTTGTCGCGGCAAGCGCGTGGGTCTGGCCAACAAGGAAGTTCTGGTGGCCAGCGGCGCTCTGGTGATGGAAGCCGCTCGGCGGCATCAGGCCGAGCTGATTCCGGTGGACAGCGAGCACAACGGAGCGCACCAGTGTTTCCGCGCCGGCCGGCGCGACGAGGTGTCACGCCTGCTGCTGACCGCGTCGGGAGGGCCCTTTCGCGAGACTCCGCGCGACGATTTCGAATTTGTAACTCCGGCGCAGGCTCTGAATCATCCAACCTGGAGGATGGGCCGCAGGATCACCATCGATTCCGCCACGATGATGAACAAGGGCTTCGAGGTGATTGAGGCCTGCTGGCTTTTCCATCTTCCGGTGAACAAGGTTGAGGTCGTCGTGCATCCACAATCGTCGGTGCACGCGATGGTGGAGTACGTGGACGGGACGGTGATGGCGCAGATCTCGGCGACGGACATGCGGATGCCAATCCAGTACGCGCTGACCTACCCGGACAGGGCCGAAGCGCCGGTAGCGCGCCTCGACTGGAGTCAGCCGCGCAGCTGGACGTTCCTGCCGCCGGATCTCGAGAAATTCCCGCTGTTGCAGCTGGCATACCAGGCGCAGGAGACCGGCGGGTCGGCGACATGCACTCTGAACGCAGCCGATGAGATTGCCGTGCAGGCGTTCCTGAATGACGAGATTTCCTTTCCGGGTATCGCGCAGGTGGTGCGCACCACGCTGGAACGAGTGCCGGTCCGGAGCCCCCGTACCATCTCGGAGGTGCTGGCGGTGGACGAAGAATCCAGAGTCGTGGCGCGGCAGGTGACGGCGCAACTGGCCGCATCGGGCGCGCGACGCCCGGGCTACGTAAGGGTTGGTTAATTCCTATGGTTGTTGTACAGAGCGTCTGGTGGCTGCTCGTGCTGATCGGGGTCATGATCCTGATCCACGAGCTGGGGCATTACTGGGCCGCCAGAATATTCGATGTTCGCGTGGACGCGTTCAGCTTTGGCTTCGGACCGCGGCTGTTCGGGTTTCGGCGAGGAGAGACGGATTTCCGTTTCTCGCTGATCCCATTTGGCGGGTACGTGAAGATGGCCGGCGAGTTGCCGGGTGACGAGACCGCCACCGATCCGCGGGCAGTTCTGGCCAAGCCGCGCTGGCAGCGGCTGATCATCGCTTTTGCCGGACCTTTCATGAACATTGTGCTCGCGGTGGCGCTGGTCACCGGCCTGTTCATGGTGAAGTACGCGAAATCCACGGATCATCCGGATCCGGTGATCGGCTATGTGGCGCCCACGGGCGCGGCTGCAAAGGCCGGCATCCACGCCGGCGACGAAATCGTGCAGATCGACGACAAAGCCGACCCGAACTGGGAGGACGTGGCTTTCCGCGAGGTCTCGAGCGCGAACCGTCCGCTGACGGTGTGGGTAAAGCGCAACGGCGAGCGAATGCGATTCAACGTGACGCCGGTGCTCGACAACCAGTCGGGCCTGGGCTTCGCCGGCTGGGATCCGCAAATGGATGTGGAGATCGCGGGCTTCCTCAATGGAAGCGCGGCGGAAGCGGCGGGCGTGCACGCGGGCGACATTCTGCAGAGCGTGAACGGGCAGCCGGTACGGTCTACTATCAGCCTGCAGGACATCATCACTTCCAGCAACGGCGCGCCCATTCAGATTACGGTACTGCGTAACGGCAAGCCGGTAACCGTGACCGTCTCGCCGAAGAAGATGTCGGCCGAAGGCGGCGCGGCGCGCTGGATGATTGGCGTCAGGCTGCAGCCACGAGTGGTGTACACCAGGCTCGGCCTTCCCGACGCTCTGGGTGAATCGGTGCGCGCAAACGCGAGAAGCGCGACGTTCACGTACAAGCTGCTGAAGGGCATTATGGAGCGGCGCATGTCGCCGAAGACGCTCTCCGGCCCTATCGGGATCTCCGATGCCGCGCGGAAAGCCGCGCAGGAGGGCGCGCTGCCGTTCCTCGAGCTGATGGCCATGGTGAGCCTGCAACTCGCGATCTTCAACTTACTCCCGATTCCTATTCTGGACGGCGGCGTTATTCTGACCCTGCTGATCGAGATGCTGCTGCGGAGAGATCTCAGCATGCAGGTGAAGGAAGCAGTGTTCAAGGTCGGCTTTGTGTTTCTGATGATGGTGGTCGCATTCGTCATCTACAACGATATTTCCAAGATCATTCCAGCCGGGTAGTTCGGTTGGCCTGATCAAGTTTGTTTGTCGCTGATCTTCAAGACCCATGTAAATAAATCCAGCGCCCGTCAGTAGTGCCAGCGGCCAGACGCTGAACGCCGTCGGAAACATTTCAAAAATTGTCAGAATACCTGCCAGCAACATCATCTTAGGCCGGGAGCGCGCAGCGCCCCAGACTCCCAGGACGGCCGCAAGCAACATCACGCCCTGTACCGCCGCAATGGTAAGGTACGCCTGAGTCCTGGTTTCGCCAAAGCCAGTGCGTTGGCCACACGGGTCATGCGGACCTAAGTAGCCGCCGCCGGCCTCTCCAACGCCCCACTCAACGCAGGGGTCGAGGAGTTGGTTGATCCGGTGGGCTGCCGTGCCGACTCCCACAACGGATATCGGCAGTGCAACCAGAAGCGCGAGCAGCGCTCTTGCGATCATAAACCCCTCCAACGCCGCGCGCCGCCTCAGGACCAAGCGCAAAATGTAAGCCAGGTGCGGCGCGCTCTGGTCTAACGTTAATGCTAATTGACCGCAGTCCGGACGGGGAAACGCCCGTGCTGAATAGGTATCCACCGTCGACCCACCCGGTCTGAACCAGCTGCCACGCGCCTATACCCAGCCATTCAGGTTAAAGAGGTAGAAATCGTCAAACATGAGCTGCTGACCGACCCAGTGTTCGGTCACCGGGGCGCCAACAGATCCTGCCAACCAACCAGGGGGCCACCCTGGCCCGACTGCCACCCCTCTCCGCCTCCAGAGTTATTATTCCGGCCGGATAACTTTTACACACAGCCAGGCCCGACCACCGTTACCGTTACCGCGCGCCGCCATGAGCGGAGGCGCGTCTAACAGGCAGAGGCGCTGAGCGAGCAGCCTCAAATGGAGGTAACGATGTTGAAGAAAATCAGCTTACCGATACTCGCTCTGGTTGTTCTGCTCATGTTGGCGGGCGCTACACAGGCCCAGGCCCGCGTACACTGGGGCGTCTATGTAGGACCCAGCTATCCGGCCTACGGCTACTATCCGGCGTACCCATACCCGTATGGTTACCCCTATTCGGGTTACTATCTGAACCCGTACTACGCGCCATACGCGTACCCGTCTTACGGATACGGCTACTACGGCGGTTACCACGGCCACAGACACCACGAGTGGCGTGAGCACGAACGGCATGAGCGACACGAGTACCGCCATTGACAGGCTTGGCGGTCATGCGATAGTGCGGCGGCGCCGGGTGCGCCGCCGTTCGCACTTTTTGAGTAGCTGATCAGAAGAGTTTCCGGAGGCCGTGGCCGACGCCTTTCGCGATTTTGCCGGTCCCTTTCACAGTTCCGACGCCGATGTCTTTCCCGGCGGCGACTGCGCCTCCACCAACTGAGGCGGTCGCGCCGATCGGATGCAGCGTGACCAGATCCAAAGCGCCTTTGCCGGCGCCTTTTGCGGCCTCGCCCGCGCCTTTCGCCGCTCCGGTCCCAATGCTGGCCGCGCCGCTACCGATCTGTTTGCCGGCGCTCTGCTCCCGCGGCCCGTCCGCCTGAGCCCACGCGCACGAAACCAGGGCGAATACGACAATGGTTGGCCGGATCATACCCTGTAGACGCGCCGGCTGCCGGAACCGATTCATGGCGTCCCGGCCTAATTGGGAACGTCTTCCAGAAGTTCCGCTCTTTCTTCCAGATCCACACGAAAGATGGCGTAGCTGGATCCGTCGCAGGTCACATCGATGAGGCCGTCGATGGTGGAGTTTCCGTTCGGCGCAAGGGTGAGCCCGGCGGGAAGCACGACGAAGTTGCCCGCACGGTTGTGCTCCGCGCTTCCTTTCAGCCGAACGGCGGAAAGAGGCGACAGCAGCACGTAAGTGGAAGGCTGGGGCTCCATGTGACCTTCTCGAGTTTCGAAACCACGCCTCGAACTCGAAATCTCCGATGTGTTTTATTAGAATCTACCAGCACTTCGTGACTTAGTCAATACTGGTTTGTAATTGATTTTCAAGCGGCCTTTTCAAAGCGGTTACACATGCGACGGAATCTCGCGCTTTGCTTTGTCGGGTTGTTTAACCCCTGCGCCCACCTCGGGTTCGGGGCTCCGCGAGCCATGCCGGTTTGCATAGGCGTGCGTGAACTCGGCTCCAAAATAAAAGACCTGCGCCGAATAATAAGTCCATACCAGGAGGACAACCAGGGACCCCGCCGCGCCATAGGCTGACCCCACGCTCGCTTTGCCAAGATAAAGGCCGATGGCGAGTTTCCCCAGGGAGTATAGCAGGGACGTATAAGCCGCGCCGATCCACACGTCACGCCAGGGAATCTCCGTGGCCGGAAGGACCCGATATATTGCCGCGAACAGGAAAGTCACCACCGCGAACGTGACGACGAAATTAGCCGCATGCAGCACCGCCTCGGGTACCGGGAGCAGGCCGCCGATGAATTTGCCAACAGCTGCGATGGCCGCGCTCAGAACCAGTGAGACCATGAGCAGAAAGCCGATTCCCAGAACCATGCCGAAGGAAAGGAACTCTCGCCGGACTGTTGTCCAGAAGCCGGTTGACGCCGGCTTCGTTTCCCAAATCATGTTCAGCGAGTCCCGCAGCGCATTGAATACACCGGCGGCGCTGAACAGCAGCACCACAAAACCAACGATGCTGGCTATGACGCCCGTCTTCGGCGTGCTGGCGGTCTTCAGGACGGTCTGGATGACGGCAGCGCCGTTTTGCCCGATGAGGCTTTGCAATTGGCCCATGATCTGGCCCTCGGCGGCGGCTCTGCCGAACACGACACCAGCAACGGACACCACTACCATGAGCAGCGGCGCCATGGAGAGCACCGTGTAATAGGCGAGCGCGGCTCCCAGCATCTGATCGTTATGCGCGTTCCACTTGCTGAAGGCCTCGCGGAACAGCGCTTCGTATTTTCGAACCGCCGTCATCATGGAACTCCGCGACTGCACGCTCGGCGCCATGTTCCTGGCCTCCTATCACAGGCGTAACCGTGACCGAGCCAGGGTAAACTGATCGCAACCGCTAAACCTGACCCGATGTCAGCCACCGCAGGAAAAACGCGCTGCTATTCCGCTCATGAAACCGAACGCGCCGGGGCGCTCTTCGCGGGTGCAATGATTCTGGTCATACTGCTGCTGAATCGTTTCACCAGCCTCGGCAGAAGCAATGCTCATATCAAGATCGAAATGAACTTTTTGCACAACTGGTACAGTCTGGCCTATACGGTTCTGTTTTTCGGATTATCGTTTTATATCGGCAATGGAAGGACAATCGGCAAGCGGCTTATGGGCATCCGCGTGGTATCCCTCGTGCACCACCGGCTCTCGCTGTGGCATTCCGTCGAGCGGGCCCTCGGATACGGCGCTTCCGCGCTCGAGCTGGGCTTCGGGTTCCTGCAATACTTCATTCACCCGAATCGCCGCACAGTGCACGACAGGATCGCGGAGACGACAGGCAGTGAGCGGTTAGCCGGGCTGCCGCAACGGACGGATGTGGCGCACACCGTGGCGCAGGCTTTTGCGTGGCGTGGGGCAGGATTTCATTCTTCGGCCGGCCGGGCGGGATACAATCCTGCCCCACGAAAGCCAGGTTACCGGTATCGCGGGTGCTGAAGCGCGCCCACAACTGGTGGCCAGCAGGGCCCTTTACAGACCGTGGCGCTCCAGCCAGGCGCGTGCGTCGGCGCGGCCCATTTCCATCCACCGGCGGACATTGTCCTCGGTCCACACCAGCGATTCGCGAACCGACCCCAGCGCCCGCTCCGGGCGGATCTCGTGCACGGTGATGTCCCCGGCAATGCGAGGCGGGCGATAGCGCACGGCGCCGCGCAGCGCTTTCACGCCGGTCCGCACCACCGCCGATGGCATGACCGGCAGCGCGTTGATGGCGATAATCCGTTCCGCTCCCATTTCGGCAGGGGCCCAGAGCGGCAGCGCCCCGAGCAGCCCGCCGTCCGAATAGACCCGGCCGCCGATCCAATACTGTTCGAAAACCGCGATAATCCCGACCGAGGCGGCCAGGTGCCGCCAGGTCACCTCCGGCGACCGAAACAGGCGCGGGCGCATCCGCAGTGTGTCGGTCACCACAACGCCGAAATCCACGCCAGGAGTGTAACGCTCGTACAATGCCCGGATTGTGCCCTCAATCTGGCGAAAGTCGACAAACCCCTTCAACGGGCTCCTCGGAACACGCCATCGCAATCGTGACATTGCCGTCAGGCCGAGCCATTGCTGTTCCAGTTCGTCAGGGGTACAGCCGCCTGCCACTGCCCACGCGTTCAGCGCGCCAATGGATGCACCGACGACGATGTCTATGCGGATGCGGCCATGCAGTTCCCGCCACACTCCCGCCTGATATGCGCCGTAGAGGCCGCCTGCCGAAAAGAGAAGGGCCGTTTTCACAGGACGCTCTCAGACCCGGGCGGCCGCGGCCTCGTCCACGTACCATTCGGCCGTTGGGCAATCGCGCGTGCCGATCTGAGCCGGATAGCGGAACGGATCGAGGGGTTCGGTCATTACCAGCCGCAGCGCGTCGGCCTTATCATCTCCGGCCACCAGCATCAGAGTGTGCCGGGCGGCGGCAAGCGGACCCGTCAACAGAGTGACGCGATCGTGCGGCGGCTTCGGCGTGTTGACCGCGGCGGCAATTCGCGTGGTGTTCGCAATCAGCGGCTCGCCCGGAAACAGGCTCGCGGTATGAGCTTCCTCGCCCATGCCGCGATGCGCCACGTCGAAGACGGGCATCTCGCCCGAACCCATGCCGAAGAAGTTCCGAACTTCCTCCCCATACCGCTCGGCGGCCTCCGGGCCCGGCAGTTCGCCCCGGATGCGATGCACGTTGGCGGGTGGGATTCCGGCGGGAATAATCAGCTTCTCCCGAGCGAGGCGGTAGTTGCTGCCGGGATCGTCGGGAGGAACCAGCCGTTCGTCGACCTGGAACAGATGGACGCGCTTCCAGTCGACGTCTTCCGCCGCAAGGGCGTCGAACATCATCGCCGGCGTCGCGCCACCGGACACCGCCAGAGTCGCCACGGGCGCACCGTCCAGCCGCTCACGCAACAACCCGGCTACGCGAACGGCGCACGCCCGCGCGGCATCGGCTGCCGTGGGGAAAACATGGAAGCTCATCAGCCTGATTCTCGCACCGGCATGCCCGAGCGTGCGCCACGGCAGCGTACCATGGAAGAAATGGACGCACTGCTGGCTGCCCTCGCCGATGAGCACTCCTGCGTGCCCCTCGACGTGGCCGCCCTGGAGCTTGCGCAACTCGAGTACCCGGACCTCGACCATGAGCCTTCGCTGCGGACGCTCGATCTGATGGCCTCCAACATCGCCGGCCGCCTTTCGCCGGAAGCAGGGGGCGCTGAGTTCATCAGCGTGGCGAATCACGTCCTCTTCAAAACGTGCGGATTCCGCGCCAACAAGGCCGAGTATTACGATCCGCGCAACAGCTTTCTGAACGATGTCCTCGCCCGCCGAACCGGAATCCCGATTTCTCTTGCCGTGGTGTACATGGAAGTCTCGCGCCGGCTTGCGCGACCCGTGTACGGCATTGGGCTGCCGGGCCACTTCCTGGTTCATTATGAGGATCGTGAGTACGCCGCGTTCATCGATCCGTTTAACCAGGGCGTTCTGCTCGATGCGGCGCAATGCGCCGAGCTCGCGAAGTCTACCTCAGGCGTGGACATCGGGGCTGACCCGACCGCGCTCGCGCCCGTTTCCACGCGCTACATTCTCGTGCGGATGCTGAATAACCTGAAAGCGGTGTACGGGCACGGGGAAAAATGGGACAAGCTGCTCCCCGTTCTCGACCTCCTGCTGCACGCCGATCCCGGCAACGCGGAGGACCACAAACTGCGCGGAGTCGCCTGCCTGCACTTACAAAGGCTGCAGGAGGCTCGCAAAGAGCTGACGCGTTTTATCGAGCTACGGCCGGATGCCGAGGATGCGGATGCGGTGAAAGCGCACCTGAAGAAGATCCATGGGGTTCTCGCGTCGCTGAATTAACAGTAACGGCGCGGCTCAGCTTGGTATATTCGGGTAAGTCCCTGTAGATGATCGCGGAAACACACGTCACCCCGTTCGACGCCATTTCGCTTGACGCCGGCGTCGACCTTTCTCCCGTTCAGGTCGCGTGGGAATCGTACGGCAATCTCGACCGGACTAAATCGAATGCCATCCTGATCCTGCACGCGTTCTCGGGCGACGCGCACGCCGCGGGCGTCAGCCCGGAAAGCGGGCAGACCGGCTGGTGGGATAACATGATCGGCCCGGGCAAGGCCTTCGACACGGACCGTTACTACGTTATCTGCTCGAATATCCTTGGCGGATGCCGTGGAACCACCGGTCCGTCGTCGATCAATCCGGAAACCGGCTGCCCGTACGCCATGTCCTTCCCGGTGGTCACGGTGAGCGACATGGTTCGTCTGCAGAAGAAGCTGATCGACCACCTGGGCGTCGAACGGTTACTGGCCGTATCGGGCGGCTCGATGGGCGGCATGCAGTCGCTGGAGTGGGCGGTGGCATATCCGGAATCGGTGGCCGCGGCCATTCCCATCGCCACCACCGCGCGGCACAGCGCGCAGCAGATCGCGTTCAACGAAGTGGGACGACAGGCCATCATGGCCGATCCCGACTGGTGCGGCGGCAACTACTACGGAAACAAGCCGCCGGCGCGCGGGCTCGCCGTGGCGCGAATGGTGGGTCACATCACCTACATGAGCGACGATTCCATGCGCGAGAAGTTCGGCCGGCGCACGCGCGGAAAACAGGAATTCGGCTTTGGCTTTGGCGTGGATTTCGAGGTGGAGAGTTACCTTCGCTATCGCGGCAGCCAGTTCGTCGATCGCTTCGATGCGAACTCGTACCTGTACATCACCAAGGCGATGGATTGGTTCGATCTCGGCGTGTCGTACGGATCGGTGGCCGCGGCGCTCGAGCGCGTGCAGTCGCGCTTTCTGGTGCTGAGCTTCACGTCCGACTGGCTGTACCCGAGTTATCAGTCGCTCGACATCGTGCGTCTTCTGCGCAGCCGCAACTGCGACGTTGCCTATTGCGAGCTGCCCTCCAACTACGGGCACGACGCGTTTCTGGTGGATGTGGCAGAACAGACGGAGCTGGTCCGCGGTTTTCTCGAGAGCACGCACCGGAGTCTCGCCTGATGGCGGCGAACGCGCAACCGCGCGCCGAGCCGTTTGTGCTGGATGTGCTCGGGCGCAGCGATTACGCGATCATCGGCGAGCTGGTTCGGCCGAACAGCCGCGTCCTCGATCTCGGCTGCGGCGAGGGCGAGTTGCTGGCCTGGCTGGCGGCGAACAAAAAAGTGCAGGCTCGCGGCATCGAGCTTTCCGGAGCGAAGGTGCGCAAGGCGATCGCCCGCGGCGTTTCGGTATTTCACGGCGATTTACTGGATGCCCTTGCGGATTATCCCGATAATGCGTTCGATTATGTCATTCTGAGCCAGACGCTGCAGGAGACCAACGAGCCGCTGCGCGTTTTGCGCGAGATGATGCGGGCGGGCAGGGACGCGATCGTGGCGTTTCCGAATTTCGGGCACTGGACGGTGCGCCTGGCGCATCTGCTGACCGGCCGATCGCCGCGCACGCGGCTGTTCCCATACAACTGGTACGATTCGCCGAACATCCACTTTCTGACCGTCACCGATTTTCGCGCGCTGGTGGCCGAGGAGGGCTGGATAGCCGAGCGGCAGATTTTCCTCGCCGGCCGGCGGCGCGTTCCCTTCCTGCCGAACCTGCTCGCGGAGACGGCCGTGTTCCTGATCCGCAGAGGATAACGAAAAGCGCGCGCCAAAGGCCTTCTATGCAGGTTGATTGATGCCGCGCGTCAGGCTCCGCCGCGCTCGGGCGCCAGCAGCTCGGCGGCCGCCTTCGCGGTGTTGCAATGAATCGCCACTGTATCGGCCGTGTCCCATGCATACCCGCCGGCCAGCGTGATCGCCACCGGGACGCCGGCGTCGAGCGCACGACCGATTACCATGGCATCGCGCTGCTGCAACCCGCCGATGGTCAGCGACAGCCCGCCAAGCTGGTCCTCGCGATAAGGGTCCGCGCCCGCGATGTACATCAGCAGATCAGGCCGAAATGCTTCAAAGCCGCGCTCGAGCGCATTGTCGAGGCTTGCCAGATACTCGCGGTCCTGCGTGCCGTCTTCCAGATTGACATCAATATCCGAAGGCGGCTTTTCGCTCGGATAGTTGTTCCACTGATGCAGCGAGATCGTAAACACGGTTTCGTCGATGGCAAATATCCCAGCCGTCCCGTTGCCCTGATGGACATCGCAGTCCACCACCATAGCGGTGCGAATGGCGCGGTCGGCCTGCAGGCGTCGAATGGCCACCGCCACGTCGTGGATGGCGCAGAACCCTTCGCCGTGATCGGCAAAGGCGTGGTGAAAGCCTCCGCCGACGTTGTAGCCGACGCGGTCGCGGAGGGCGTTGCGCGCTGCCAGCAGAGAGCCGCCGGCGGCCAGCCAGAACGCCTCCACCATCTGCCGCGAGTAGGGAATCTCGAGCTTCAGCAGCTCCATATATCCCAGCGTGCCCGTCCGCAGACGCCGCACCCAGCCTTCTTCGTGAACCCGCAGCACGTCCTCGTCGGAAGCCGGTCCGGGCTGTACAAAATCTCCGGCGGCGGCAATGCGCTCCAGCAGCAGGCGGTCGCGGATCAGTCGATATTTCTGCGATGGAAACACGTGCGCACCGAGGTTAAGATCGTACCCCGGATGCCAAACCAGTTGGAACGGCAGCATTTGCGTCACGACGCCAGTGTTGAAGTGCCATCATAGCCTGGCGGGACACGGCGCGCGACCGGAGTTGTCACCGTTACAGGTTCCCTGGACGGACCATGGGTGGCGTCCACACAGGGTACAGGAAGGGAGGACCATCACCATGTGCGATTATTCGCTGTTTGCGCATCCAAACCGGCTGGCGCGTGAGGGAGAGCGACTGGAAGTGTACAGATTCTCGTCAATGTCGATTGGGCTGGCGTCGCCGGCCAACATTCTGGAGCGACAGCAGCGAAAGCGTTCACGCACTGAGCCACAGCGCCGTTTCTCATTGCGGGCAGTGCTGGCATGGCTGAATCCTCCGGAGCCGGAGGAAGCTGTCTGCGCGGTGTGCATTCCGCCCGGCGCGCGCCTCCTGATTCGCGACATTCGCAAAGACCTGCAGCGCGAGTTCGGGGTAGCCGAGCAGGAGGAGGTCACGTTCGTTGAGCTGGGCCTCGATGAACACCGCTACCGCGATGCGGTGAGATTCTCCAACGGCCGCGAGTTGCTGTTGCAGCGTTTGCGCGAGGGCCAGCGAGTGGATGTGCTGAGCCTCGGCGGCGCTGCTGCGGAACCGCGAACTGCCGAGCATCGACTCGAATCCGTTTTCGAATAGCGCTCACGCCTGCGAACCGCTCGCAGGTCTGGCCGTGCGATTGCACGCGCACGGGCGGGGGTACCGATGAAAAGAGTTTCAGGCATTCTCGCTGTAGCTGCGTTCGCGGCAGGCATGGCGGTTGCGCAGGACGGCGGGAAGCAGGACGTGAAGGACGCCGGGTCCGATATGAAGGACGCGGCAAAGGATACCGGTCACGCGGCAAAGCATACCGGCAAGGCCGTGAAAAAGGGCGCCAGGAAAGCTGTTCACAAGACCGCGAACAAAACCGAAGAAGGCGCCGCCAAAGTGAAGGAGAAGACCGAGTAGTCAGGACTGGGACGGGCCTGCTTTTTTCGGTGGATGGTGCGCCCGGCATGACTCGAACATGCGACCTTCTGGTTCGTAGCCAGACGCTCTATCCAACTGAGCTACGGGCGCGGTCTGTGGATGGAACTACCTGCACGCAAGGGTTCGCGTGTGCGTCCATTGCCTTTTCATCTTAGCATCGCTACTCGCGCCGCGGCCACGGTTCCGGAGCGTCCGGAGCGTCCGAGACGTTTGCTAATCCGAATGAGGCAGAGATCAGGTTCATCGCGTTCGATGCGGTATCGCGGTAATTGCCCGGCGACATCTGGTCCACGCATCGCGGTCCTTCGAGGCCTCTGCCTGCGCTATCGACAGCGGCCTGAGCATCTTCATGCCAGCGTGAGATAGAGGGCCGTCACCGATGCCGGCGCGAAACGATGAACCAGCCGGCCGCCGCCTGCGCTCACGCTGACCGGTTCCGGGTGCACGGCGTCGGGGTGTTCGAAATCGTTGTGAGCGTGCAGATCGGCGCTGGTCAACACCCGGCCGCTCCCGCCGGAAATGGATGCGCCGCGCACCACGATCTCCGTGTCCACCGCCGCGGTGGGATGCGGGTTCACCACCGTAACCGTCGCATTCCTGCCGTTGATTGACGCGGAGCCGTTCAGGCCCCACAGGCTGGCCTGCGCTCCGTTGCGATCGTAACTGACCGGGGGCGCGGCGAACTCGGTTCGCACAGCCTGCGCGCCCATGTGCGGCAGATACATTTTGAACACGTGATAAACCGGCGTCAGCACGAACTGATCTCCGCGCGCCAGCATCAGCGAGTGCAGACAATTGATAAGCTGCGCGGCGTTCGCCATGGCCACTTTGTCGGCGTGGCGCTGAAAGATGTCGAGCGTGAGGCCGCTGAGGAGCCCATCGCGCAGCGTGAGCATCTGCGAGAGGATGTACTTCGACCTCGGTTCGATCTCGGTCCCGGATTTGTACCAGGCGCCCCACTCGTCGACGATCAGCTTCATGTGATGCTGCGGGTCCGATTCGGCCATCACCGCCCAGTTATCGCGGATCAGCGTTTCCATCACGCTGCCCTGGCTGAGCAGTTCGAACCACTCCAACTCGCTAAAGTTCAGGGCGTCGCGCTTGCCGAGGTTCCAGTCCTCGGTGCGGCCCGCGCTGAGGTTCCAGGTGTAGTAATGCATGGAAAGGCCGCCGATGCTGCGGACCTCGTGCTTTTCAGCCATGGCCCGGAGGAGCCTGCGCGTCCAGTCCACGTCGCCGCCGTTGGGGCCGGACGCGACAAGGTCGAGACGTTTGGCATAGCGTGGAACCCAGGCGGTGAACCGGCGAAACTCAGAGGCATATTCTTCCGGCAGAAAGTTGCCGCCGCAGCCCCAGGATTCGTTCCCCACGCCCCAGTAACGAACGTCATACGGTTCCGGATGACCCTGCGCGGCGCGTTGGCGCGCGCCCTCGGTGCTGCCCGCCGGCGAATTGCAGTACTCGATCCACATGTTGAAGTCGTGGGCGTTGAGGCCCCGCAGATTCGCGGCCAGGTATGGCTTCGCGCCGGTCAGGTCGCAGAAGCGCATGAACTCCTGCGTTCCAAACGCGTTCGATTCGATTCCGCCCCAGAAATTGGTCCGGGGTTTGCGTTCCGCCTCAGGACCGATTCCGTCGCGCCAGTCGTAGCTGTCGGCGAAGCAACCGCCCGGCCAGCGGACCACCGGGGCATGGATCGCTTTCAGAGCGTCGATGACGGCTCGGCGGATGCCGCCCTCGTTGGGAATCTTCGAGTCCCTGCCCACCCAGACGCCGTCGTAGATGACCCCGCCAAGGTGCTCGATGAAGTGCCCGTAGATCTCCGGCGCAATCACGCCCACAGGTTCGGCCGGAAGTATCTCGATGTGCGCGGCGGGCGCGTCGGACCGCAGCCCAACGGCGGCGAGCCCCCAGGCCGCAAGCCCTTTCAGAAACTCCCTGCGATCGGCCGGCATAGTCCCTCCCTGGTCAGGTCAGTTGCAGAGTAAGTATGGTAAGTGAGTGCTTCGGGAAATTGTAAGTGAAGCCATTATGATCCCCGCCGCTCTTTATGGTGCGCGTGGCAGGCCGGATACGTTCATCGCCGAAGCCGTTCACTGCCTTCAGATCGGGGTTGTTCATTTCCCAGACGCCCACATCCGGCGACACCTGGCCTTCCACATTGTCTATTCGCGCGGAGATGTCCGAATCAGGGCTGCGGTTCAGAACGTTGACGAAGACCCGGCGAGTCTTTGGGTCATAAGTCGTGGAGACATCGAGATACCCGATCTGGCGGCCGTTGTAGCTGTAAGTTGGAGAGGAAACCAGCGTATCGAGCGACAAGTTCCCGCGCTGTTTCCCGTACTCGCGCACGGGCCAGTAAATGGTTTGCCGGAACATGCCGTCCTTGTTGGTCATCATGGGCGCGATGACGTTTACCAATTGCGCGAGATTCGCCAGCCGGACGACATCCGCATGGCGCAGGAAGGAATTGAAAAACATGCCCATGGCCAGCGAATCCTCGAAGTTGTACCGTTCCTCGAGCCCATTACGGCCGATTTCAAACTCGCTGCCTCCGCGTGCCCTGTACCAGACATTCCATTCATCGAAGGCGATGTAAATGGGCCGATGCGTGATCTGGCTTTCTTCGGCGGCGCGGATCTGTCCGGCGACGATATCGATGCGCCGATCGATGTTCGACCCTTCGCCAAGAAACTGCTCCAGATTGTTCTCGGGATTGCCGATGTAAGTGTGCAGCGAGATGTAATCGATGTCGTTCTTCAGATAGTCCAGCACGGTACGGTTCCAGCCGATCCAGTCGTAACCGGGGCGGAAGTTTGAGGAGCCGCTGGCGATCAACTGAATGGAATCGTCCGCGCGCCGCATAGCCTTCGCCGCTTCGAGTGCGAATTTGGCGTAATCCTCCGCGGTCTTGTGGCCCAGTTGCCACGGTCCGTCAATCTCGTTGCCGAGTCCCCAGATCTTCACCTTCCAGGGCTGATCATGACCGTTGGCGCGCCGGAGATCCGCGTAGTAGGTGTGGGCGGGTTCGTTGCAGTACTCCACCCAGTGGCGCGCTTCGTCGATGCTGCCGAGGCCGGCGTTGATGCAGATATACGGCTCGGCGCCGGTGCGCTCGCAGTACTTCAGAAAGTCGTCGGTTCCGAACTGGTTCGATTCGAGAGCGCCCCAGGCATCGTCGCGCCGTGCGGGCCGCTTGTCCTTCGGGCCGACGCCGTCGATCCAGTGGTACCCCGAGACGAAATTCCCGCCGGGCCAGCGCAGCAGCGATACGTTCAGGTCTTTGACGCCCTCCATCACGTCTTTGCGGAAGCCGTCGGAATCCGACAAAGGGTTGCCCGGGTCATAGATGCCGCCGTAGATACAGCGCCCGAGATGCTCGGTAAAGTTGCCGAACAGGCGCGGGTTGACCTCGCCTATCACGCGCTCGGTATCGATCTTAATGCGCGCCGCTGGCTTCTCGGCGGCAGAGGACCAGGAGACGGCGGCAACGAGAACCGCGGTGAGCGTGAGCGTTCGCTTCGTGGCGATCATGGTGATCCTGTAAACGATTTCAGAAGAATCGTACGCCGAGCGCCGCTGTGGAGTCAAGTGCGTGGCCCGCGTTGCACGGCCAGGGATGTCTGCTCCACGGTGGGAGCCGTTTTCGGATAGAATTACTTCTCAGAACACCATTTCGGATCAAGCAGGATGAGTCTGAAAGAAGTTGCGCGGCGAGCTCGCGTATCCACCGCAACAGTTTCGCGCGTTCTGAACGGCGTGGACGTGGTGAAGAACTCTACTCGGAGCCGCGTAATGAAAGCGGTCTCAGAGCTGAATTACCATCCGAACCTGCACGCCCGAAGCCTGGCAGGGGGCGTCAGCAGAACGCTGGGCGTCATCGTCTCGAATCTGGAGAATCCGTTCTTCCTCGATGTGTACCGCTCGCTCGAACGCGATTGTCACGCCAACGGGTATGAAATCGTTGTCGCCAACACCGACTACCGTTCCGAGCAGTTGGTGGCCAGCGTCAGGTTGATGATCGGACGGCGCGTTGCCGGGTTGGCCGCCATTGTCTCGGAGATGGATCAGGAACTGATTGCCGAGTTGCTCGACAGCAGGATTCCGGTAGTGTTCTACGACGTGGGTCCGACAGAACGGAACATCACCAACATCCGCCTGAATTACCGCAAAGGCATCGAGCGGATTGTCGAGTACCTGTCGGCGCTCGGCCACGAGAAGTTCGGCTTTGTGGGCCACCACGCGGCGCTCGGCCCCATTGACGAAAGGCGCGCAGCCCTGTTTGAGGCGATTGCGAGGCATTGCGCCGGCGCCGATATTCGCGTGGCCGGCGACGCCGATACTCTGGAGGGCGGCATGCAAGCCGCGCGGCAGATCCTTTCATCGGGCTTCCCCGCCACGGCCATAGTCTGCGTCAACGACCTGATGGCCGTCGGCGTTCTGAAGGAGTTGAGGGAACGTGGCATTCGCGTGCCCGACGACATATCGGTGACCGGCTTCGACAATATCAAATTGTCGCAGTTTTGTTTTCCGCCCCTGACCACCGTTGACATTCCCAGAGAGCGCATTGGCCACATACTGTACTCGATGCTCTCAAACCCGCAGGCAGCCGCTCCGGATGGCCGGGAGATCATCATAGATCCCGAATTTCTGGTACGCGAATCTACCGGTCCGGCGCGTTCGGCGGAACTCACCGGGAAGTCCGCGGGTTTTCTGGCGCGCGGCACCTAAGAACACAGCGGAGGCGGCGCGTGTTGCGAACGCTTACAGGGCCTGTGATGAAATAAATGCCAGTTTCGGGACCGCTCCCTTACGGTCGCGGCTCTGTAACGCCTTTCTGAGCAGTGACCGTAAGGGAGCGGTTGGCATGGTTATTTCATGACAGACGCTTACCAGACCTGGCGGATGAAGCTGCAGGTTCGCGAATGATCCGTCTTGTGCAATTGGAGGGAACAAGCGGCCGGAGACTCGCGTTGGTGGACGAGCCGTGGTTACTGCTGCTCGACGGCTGCCTCTCGGCGTACGCACTGGCGCAGGCGTGCATCGAGCAGGGATGCAGCGTTTCCGCGGTGCTGGGCGGACTCCTTGCCGGGGAACGAATCGACTACGACGAGGTATACACAGGCGCATCCACCTGGAAGCTCCTACCCTCGGCCGACTACCCTCGCGAGCCGGCCCGATGCATGGTGAGCGGTACGGGCCTTACCCATATGGCGAGCGCGCGGAATCGCCAGGCCATGCACGGCAAACCGGAAGACCTCACCGACAGCATGCGCATGTATCAGTGGGGCGTCGAGGGCGGGAGGCCGTCCGGCGGTGAACCCGGCGTGGCTCCGGAGTGGTTCTACAAAGGAACCGGGACATGCCTGCGTGCGCACAACGAGCCGCTGGAGGTTCCCGAGTTTGCCGCGGACGGCGGCGAAGAGCCGGAGATCGCCGGCGTGTACATGATCGATTCGCAGGGCGCGCCGCGGCGCATCGGCTTCACTCAGGGCAATGAGTTTTCCGACCACGAATTCGAGCGGCGCAACTACCTGTACCTGGCGGCGTCGAAGCTCCGATCCTGCTCCATCGGACCGGAGCTGGTGATCGGCGCGGAGTTTGATTCCGTCGCCGGAGAGGTGGCCATCGAACGGGACGGCCGGCCGCTGTGGTCGAGAGCCATCCGCACCGGCGAGCGCGCGATGTCGCACACGCTGGCGAATCTGGAGCATCATCATTTCAAGTTCGAGGCGCACCGGCGGCCCGGCGATCTGCACATCCATTTCTTCGGCGCGGACGCGTTCAGCTTCGGCGACAGCGTTCGGCTGGAAGAAGGCGACGTCATGCAGGTGCACTTCGAAGGCTTTGGCCGCGCGTTGCGCAATCTACTGCACAAAGCCGCTCCCGCCGGGCGGTTGGCACCGTCGCGTCCACTGGAAGCGTAAACGCTCGCGGCGCGGCCCAAATCGGATTTATCCGAAGGCCCCGCAAGTCCGTTATTGGGCTATACTCCAGCGATTGCCATGTCGCTCACCCGAGTAACCTCTCTTTCCATCCTCTTCACAGCCGCCATTCTCACTCCTCCGGTCAGCGCCCAGTGGACTACGGCCACTGTCGACGGAGTGATCCAGGCCGGCGAGTACGGCAACACGTCGAACGGAACAAACCAGATCGGCACCAATACCTCGCAGACCTGGTACATGACGTGGGACGCCGTCAATCTCTACGTCGGCATTACCAACGCCAACCTTGCCGAGGGCGCTGTGATCTATATCGGAACGGGCGGCAGCGGCGCTACATCGGGCGAGGACTACGACGGGACGAGCTTCTCGTCGCTGCCCTTTCCCGCCCAGTTCGTGACCTATGTCAAAGACGGGTATCGCGAGTACCGCACCTACAGCGGCGGCTCCTGGTCGGGCCCAACCTCGGGCTACGGCGCCTACGCTTCCAATGGCAACGGGAACGTGCGTGAGGTGGCGATTCCATGGTCGGCGGTCACGGGGGGCGGCGGAATCCCGGCATCGTTCAATTTCTTCGGATACCTGACGTCATCCGGCGGGTACGTCTACGGCCAGGTCCCCAACGATAACTCTGGCATGAATATAGGAACATCCGCGACCTACACGCAATACTATTCCGTCAGCAATACCGGCAACGGCGTCAGCACCCCTCCGTTCGCCAACGAGCAGCCGTCCGGATTCAGCGCAGGCGATAAAGCCGGGTTCTATCACAACACCTTCGATCCGTTTTATCGGAGCACAGAGGGCGCGGCAGTGGAGGGCGCGGCGGTGACCCTGCGCTTCCGTACGCTGCATGCTACGGGCGTATGGAGCCTGACTCTGCGGGCGTACAACTTCGATACGGGCAGCGGCAACACCACCGGGCCCATCGACACCAGCATGCCCTTCGATCAGAACATCACGGTAGGCAGCACCGAGTACGACATCTGGAAAACCACCATCACGCTGCCTTCGTCGCCGAGCGTGTATTACTACAAATTCAAAATCACCAAAGACACTACCACCGGTTTCTACAGCGACGATTATCTGGATGATTACGACAACCTGAACAAGGATGGAACCGGCGCAGCGTCCGATGGCGAGCCTTTCAACTCCTTCCAGATCACGGTCTACGATCCGAACTTCCAGACACCCGGCTGGATGGCCGCCGCGAACATCTATGAGATCTTTCCGGATCGTTTCCGCAACGGAGACTCCACCAATGACTATTGCGTGAATGGATCGTCTGCCGGATGCCCGTCGTTCTACGGCCAGCCGCCCTCGAGCAATATTGCAGTCACTCCCTGGAATACGCTGCTCTGCGATCCCAACAATTCCGGCAGCGGGTGCTACAACAACTTCGGCAGCATCTTCTACGGAGGAGACCTGCTGGGCATTCAGAAGGAGCTGGATTACATCCAGGGCCTGGGATTCGATTCCATCTATATGACGCCCATCTTCGAGGCCAGCTCTAACCACCGCTACGACACGGACGACTACAAGAACGTCGACCCCGCGTTGGGTGGCAACGCTGCGCTCACGTCTTTGATGACCGAGATGAACCGCCGCGGCATGCGGGCCATCTTCGACGGGGTGTTCAATCACGCCTCATCCGACAGCACCTACTTCAACCGCTATAACCGCTTCGCGACGGTGGGTGCCTGCCAGTCGCTTTCGTCGATGTACCGTACGTGGTTCCATTTCAATGACAACAACGTGCCGTGCACTTCAACAGACTATCCGGGCTGGGCCGGCTTCGACAGCCTGCCTTCGTTCGACCATACGCAGAAGGCCGTGCAGGACTTCTTCTTCAGCGGATCGCCCGATAACGTGATGCTGCACTGGTTCAATGCGGGCGCTTCCGGTTGGCGGTTCGACGTGGCCCCCGATCCGAACTTCCCACACTCCTGGTGGGTCTCCACACGGCAGTACGCCAAAGGCTATCGGAGCGACGGCCCGCTGATCGGCGAAATCTGGCCTAATGCCAGCCAGTGGCTCGCCGGCGACCAGCTCGATTCGACGATGAACTACCGATTCCGGCGCAATGTGACGGGCTTTGCACGCGGCCAGTACGGATGGTCCGACAACAACGACAACGGCAACGACTCGATCATTCCGCTCACGCCCAGCCAGTTCGATACGGCCATGCGCGCGGTGCGCGACGATTACCCGCCGCAGGCCACCTCGGCCATGATGAACCTGATGGATTCGCCGGACACCAACCGCGTTCTTTACGTGCTCACGGAACTGGGTGACACCGGCCTGACCCAGGCAAAGCAGCGTCTGGAACTCGCCGCGCTGTTCCAGTTCACCTACATCGGCGCGCCAATGGTCTATTACGGCGACGAGGCGGCCATCAACGCGCCCTCGCGCTTCAGCAGCTCCAGCGGTCCGGTCGGCGATCCCTATAATCGTGCGCCGTATCCGTGGACCGATCAGGCAGGCGACCCCAGCGTGTACGGTCCGCCGGATCAGAGCGTCATCGGGTTCTATACGAAGCTCGGCCACCTGCGAAAACAGTATCCCGAGCTGTGGAACGGCGCGTTCGTCACCTTGTTGACCGGAGACACGCAGCAGGCAACAACGGCGGGCAGCACCTACGCCTATGCGCGTGTGGGCAGCCAAACGGCCATTGTGGCGCTGAACAACGGCTCGGCCACAAACACGCCGGTTATCCCGGTTGGCGCTTACTATTCCGACGGCACAACGCTTCAGGACGCGCTCAGTGGAGAGAAGTACAGCGTTTCCGGCGGCAAGGTGTCGCCATCGCTCAATGCGATGAGCGGCGTGGTTCTGCTTCCGTATCCCGCATCCGTTGACGTCACTCCGCCAACCGGCAGCATTAGTCTGAACCCGCCCGCTAACGGGAACGGCTGGAACAATTCATCGCCTGTCACGGCCACCATCACCGGAAGCGATGCGGGCAGCGGGGTCAGCCAGATCCGGCACTGGGTGGACGGGGGCAGCGTCAACGTTTCCACCAGTTCTCCGGTCTCCACCAGCATCTCCGGCGAAGGCCGGCACACGGTCAGTGCGCGTATTCTCGACAAGGCCGGCAACATCAGCGCGCTGATCAGCGCTGCCGTGAACATCGACCTCACGCCCCCGACCATTACCGTTGCGGCCACGCCCTCCACGCTTTGGCCGCCCAATGGAAAAAGCGTTCCGGTCAAGGTGTCGGGCGCCATCACCGATGCTCTTTCGGGCGTCAACCCGGGCAGCGTATCGGTCACGGTCACCGACTCCGAGGGCCAGCTTCACCTGAGCCGGCCGGTTTCGATTGGTCCTGGCGGCTCGTATTCGTTCATGATTTCGCTGGTGGCTGCGCGCGCCGGCTCTGATACGAGCGGGCGCAAGTACACGATTACCGTGACGGGGAAGGATCTCGCTGGGAATGTGGCCGCGGCATCGGCAATCGTCACCGTGCCGCACAACCAATAGTGGCGAGGCTCGGCAACTGAGCCGCGCGTGTCCGCTCTGACACGACGTGTTCAGGCGCCCACGTCCGCCGGCGGGGACTGCGCGTGTAAGTGACGGCAAGCGAATCCCATCCACATTGGACGCGGTCGTGCCTTTTCGTTTGGCATGAGCCGCCAATTTCCGATCCTGCTCCTGCTCGCGGGCCTGCGCGCTTTCGCCGAAGAGAACGCTGCAGCGCCGCGCATCGTCGTCAGCATTCCCGATCACAAGCTCGCACTGATGGAAGGCGATAAAGTGATCCGCGTGTACGAAGTGGCAACGGGAAAGCTCTCCACGCCAAGCCCGCAGGGCGCGTGTCAGGTGGTGAGCCGGGTCGCGCATCCAACCTGGTTCGGTCCGCATAAGGTGGTGCAACCCGGACCGGCGAATCCGCTCGGCACGCGCTGGCTCGGATTGAGCATCCGCGGTTACGGCATCCACGGCACCAATGTTCCGAGCTCCATCGGCAAGTACGCTTCGCACGGCTGCATCCGGATGCGCAACAAAGACGTGGAGGACCTGTTCGAGCATGTACAGGTGGGGACGCCGGTGGAACTGCTGAGCAATCCGGATGAGCAGGTGGCAAAGGTGTTCGCATCGGCGGATTGATACCGTGCTGAAAATGTAAGTCAACGTCTGGGCATGATCGGGTAGGAGGAGCCTCACGGCCCCGTCCTCCCACACCACCGTACGTACTTGGCGTATACGGCGGTTTCGTTTAATGTTGTAACGACGCATATCGCGAGAGCAGGGAGACGAGTCCCTGAGATGAGAACCAGTCCGTCGACATGGCCCGATGAACCGGCGGGGAGCAGGCCAAACGCCACGGCCCTTTCCCTGAACCGGCGATACGAGCGGCCGAGGACGCGGACAGCCCCAGTTTACGGAGGAAAGCTCCGATGGACCGGCCGCGTTTGCGTTGTTTGAGGCGATAGCAGCGCAGCTTGCGCCGAATCCACTCGTCCATGCACTGAAGTTCGAACCGACAAGCCGCGTAGCGGTAGTAGTTGATCCAGCCAGTGGTGAAGCGGTTGAGTTCGACGATCACTTGCGCAAAACTGACGCCCCGATTGCGACGGGTGATCTGCCGGATTCTCTCCTTCGCGCGTTTCACGCTCTTGGGAGAGATGCCGAGTTTTCCGTTCAACAGCAGCCGATGGCCAAGGAACTTGCGTTCCCCGACCGGAGCGACGGCGCTCTTGTCACGGTTCACCCGGAGTTTGAGTTTCCCTTCCAGAAACCCGACGACCGATTCCATCACCCGCTGCCCCGCGGCCAGCGATCGCACGTAGATATTGCAGTCGTCGGCGTAGCGGCAGAAGCGATGTCCCCGGCTGTCCAGTAACTGGTCGAGATCATCCAGCAGGATGTTGGCCAATAGTGGGGAGAGCGGTCCCCCTTGTGGCGTTCCCTCCTCGCGGGCTACGCACACCCCATCCTGCATCAGACCGGCCTGTAGGAAGCGCCGGAGGATGAGGAGCAGGTGTTTGTCGCCGATCCTGCGCGCGATTCGGGACATGAGAATATCGTGATTGACCCGGTCGAAGAACTTCTCCAGATCAAGATCGACGACAAACTCGCGCCCCTCCTGCGCTACGTATTTCCGCGCCTGTTCCAGAGCCATATGCGGGCTCCGGTGCGGACGGAATCCGTAGCTGGAGTTGGAAAAGGTGGGATCGAAAATCGGATTCAGCACCTGCAGGATCATCTGTTGTACCAGACGATCCACAGCGGCTGGGATTCCTAACTGGCGCTGGCCTCCGTCCGGCTTCGGTATCTGCACTCCCCGTACTGGTTGCGGCCGGTAGGTCCCGTCCAGCAGGGAAGCCGTCAGCGCCCTTTGATTGTTCCGAAGCCAGTCGGCCAGTTCGTGAACGGTCATACCGTCCACGCCCGGCTTACCCTTATTGGAACGAACCCGCCGATACGCACGAACCACGTTCTTCGGGTCGCAAATCTGCTCCATCAAACTGCTCGTCAAGGCTCGTTGTTGGTCGAATGCCGTGAACGTTTGCTGCTGCCCCGGCGTGGCAGGGTCGGTTCCGCCGACCCCGCCTGCGCCCTGGCGCTCCTTGTCTTTCTGCTGCCCTGCGTCCATCGAAGTCTTCCATCTGCTCCTTGCATTAAAGATTCGGCCCTTCATCCGGTTGGATTACTATGGCTTCTGCTGACTTCTCCGCTCCTGTCCCGTCCGGTTGCCCGTGCGGTAGTCCGTGTGTGCGGACCAGAACGGAGATCTCTCGAGGTAAGACATGCCTTCTTCTCCCGGAGGCGTCGGATCTACCCCACAGCGTTCCGAATGACATTCGGGCATCCCCATCCCTGGCTGGGTTACCCACGCTGCGATGGCCTCACATCCGCTTCCTGTACGTCGCCTCCGGGATTTCGTCATCGGCTTTCTTCAGATCCCGCCTCGCGGCGAGCACCCTTGCTTAGACGGATGGTTCCGGTCAATCACGGTCCATAGGGGACTTGCACCCCCTGAATGCACATCACTACTCGACACACCAGGCGAAAATGCCTGCTCCACAACTCAGCATCGGCTGCTTGCAGCCTTTGTGGAGCAGGCCTTCGGCCTGCACTAAGGCGGCTTGAAAAGCCGCCGCAGGCTGAAAGCACTGAAAGCCTGCCCCACCCGGAGAATACATCTGCCTCGAACCTGAGGAGCCGCCGTCTACTTCTTCACCGGCGCGTCAACTTTCTTAACGAGCTTCAGCGGAAGATCGTTTCCGGCCTGCGTCCACGTGCCGTTCAGCTCCGAGCCGTCCTTATTGAGTTCACCCTCATATCCGCCCCCGACCGCATTCACCTTGAGCGTCAGTTTCGCGTCTTTTTGTTCGATGGCGGCAACGGGGATCTCGGCGCCGCCCTGATCCACACTCACCAGCACCGCGCTCGCGCCGCTTTCATTGTTCGCCATCTTCAGGACCAGCCTGAGCGGCTGCCCCGCTTCGAGCGTCCCCTCCCACGTGCCGACGAATTCCTTTGCTACCGCCGGACTGCTCCTGATCTCTTCCACCTTTGCATCGCCGGAGCGGGTGAGCTTGAACGGGAACGATCCGCCACCCTGCGTGAAGTCGCCTGAGAGCGTCTTGCCCTCCGCGGAAAGAGTGCCGGTGAACGTGGGATCTCCCGGCGCTCCTTTGATCCGGAATATACATTTGTCGTTTGTGACGCTGATGGCCTCCAGCGGCAGACCGGATGCGTTCTGGGCAGGGATGGCAATCGAGCCGATCCAACCCTTTGCGGTTTTATCGAGATCCACCTGCACGCCCAGGCTGTGGTCGGGGATGTCGATATTTCCGGTCCAATGGCCGCGCGCGGCGTCCTGTGCGAACAACGTGCTCGCAATCACCAGCGCCCCAAACAAGGGGCGACTTACCGTCAATCTCATGCTGAACTCCTTACCTGCGGATGATGAAGTACGCACGCAGTATGGCAGATCGATTTATTGCCGGCATGCAATTCTAATTCACCGGAATCCGCATTTTGTCAGTGGCGAAAGAGACGGGTCCCTTAAAGGAGGCGTGAATCGATCGCAGCACGGTTCGACTCGCATCCTCTACATCGGGCGCCGTATGGCTGAGGAGAAGGCGCTTCGCTCCGGCATCTCGCGCGGCCTCACCGATCTTTCGCGGCGGAGTGTGAAGCGCATAGAGTCGCTGCGGCGAACCAGGCGGGTCGAGTACGGCGCAATGGAACACCAGCAAGCTGCATCCTTTGGCCAGCCGGACAATATTGGGCAGCGCTGAAGCGTCCATGTCTCCCGAGAACGCGATGCTCTCGCCGCCGTAGTCCACGCGATAGCCGACGGAAGGACAATCGCCGTGGTGGGTGGCGATAGCCGTTATCCGCACGCCGTTGGTGTCGACAATCTGCCTCTCCGGCGACTTCAGATCAATCGGAAGGTCCACGCCGCTGATGTCTTCGTCTGCTCCGAACGTCTTCTCGTATTCCCAGGCGCCACCTTTCGCGAAGAGGAGGTTCAGGAATCGGGTGGTGCTCGGGAATAAGCCGGCGCCCGCGGGCCCGAACACCCTGAAATGGATTGCCGGTGCGCTCGCCGTGAGCGTCCTTGCGTTGAAGAATCCCGGCAGGCCCCCGGTGTGATCGATGTGCAGGTGGGTGAGCAGCACGGTATCCACCCGATCGAGATCCAGCTTCATCTCGCCGATGCGCAGGAACGTTCCCGGCCCGGCGTCAACCAGTATTCGCGGACGGCCGTCGATTTCGACAATGTAAGCTGATCCGGCGCGTCCGAAGGCACGCGGGCCACCGGATCCGAGCACGACCAGGGACAGCGATCCGCCCATGGAGGCGAGCGGAAGGCCGGCGATGAGCGCTGCGAGCGCAATGATCCTCATAAAGGTCACCTACTTTGCGGAATGCCAGACGGAGGCCAGGTCCCAGAGGTCCACGCGAATATCCTCTGGCGTCCCGCCCCGGGCGACAAACTCGATGCCGTGCGCGCCGGCGGGCGGATACACCAGGTTGGTGATGGCCACCAGGCCGCCCTGCGCGAAGAGCTCCACGCTCGATCGGTCGATCAGGATGGTGAAATCGAGCGGGGCGCGGCCGGCCGGCCATTTCGCCGCGGTGCGCGCCGGGAAGTCGCGTTGAAAATCCGTGTTGCCGGAGGACCGTCGATCGATGAAAAATTCGCCGCGTTCGGCGTCGTATCCGGCGAGGGTGTATTTGCCGTCGCCGGCCAGCACCTTCCAGCCAATCTCTTTCGCGCTGCCGGGCAGCACCGTGGCATGTAGTTCCAGACTTGCTTCGTGCGACGCGGCGAGTGCACGATTGAGCGAGGCGATGTCCGAGCCGCGCCATGCGATGTGCCCTGTGCGCAGCGGTTGCAGATCCACCGGCTCCTGCGCCAGGCGCAAGCCTTCGGCCACCTTCTTCAGTTGCAGCCGGCGAGGAATGGTCATCTGGCCGCGCCAGGGATGCGTCGGCGCTTTCGCGGCGTACTGCCAGTTGCTCATCCAGCCGAGCGCCACCGGCCGGTCACCCGGAGCGCCGTTGATCGGCAGGGCGCAATAGCAGTCCTTGCCGAAGTCCGTCCACAGCGTTGTTGCGGGCGGGTTCTCGTTGGTGAACTTCGTGCCATCGAAGCTGCCGACAAAATATTGCTCGCCTGAACCGCCCTGCAGACCGCCGGGATTGAGTCCCACCTTCAGGACCCACTTCTTCCCTGCTCCGCCTTCCACAGGCACTTCCGCCAGAGTTGGGCACTCCCATTGGCCGCCCGTCGCGCCGGCGGGACCGAACTCGCTCACCCGCTGCCATCGCTTCAGGTCGGCCGAATGATAGATCAGCGCCTTGTGATCGTTGGGCAGCGCCACCACCATCACCCAACATTTCGCGGCATCCGACCAGAAGGCGTGCGGATCGCGGAAGTCCGTCATGTGCAGGTCGAGAACCGGATTGCCGGAGTATTTCGTCCACGTGCGGCCGTGATCGTTGCTGTAGGCGATGTTCTGGGTCTGCAGCGCGGGCCGGCCGGAGGAGGGCGGAGTGTAACCGGTGTACACGGCCACCATGCAGGGCGCGCCGCCGGAACAGAATCCGCTCGTATTGTGCCGGTCCACCACGGTGCTGCCGGTGAAGATCATGATGCCGTTCCCTTCGGGGAGCGCCACCGGCAATTCCTGCCAGTGCAGCAGGTCGCGGCTGACCGCGTGGCCCCAGCTCATGTGGCCCCACACATCGCCGAACGGATTGTACTGGAAGAAGAGGTGGTATTCGCCGTCGAACCAGATCAGGCCATTGGGGTCGTTGGTCCAGTGCCGGCGCGGCGAGAAATGATACTGCGGGCGGTAAGGCTGATCGTAGTCCTGAGCGGCGCAGCAGGACGCCAGCGCGATGGCGATACCGAGGAGGCGCCACGTGACCCGATTCAGGCGCCCGGTTTCCGGCGCTTCGCCTCGTCCATCGCCTTCTGCCATTGAGCCATCATATCGTCCAGCGTCTTCTGAATCCGGTCCGGATGCGTTGTTATGTCGAGGAACATCACGCGCATCTCCATGGGAGCGTTCAGCCACAGGCGGCGCGCAGAGGCGACGGGAGGGCCTCCCGGAGTACCGGCCGGCGGGATGGGCGACGGAAGCCGGATGGCATACATGCCACCCTGCGCCACCGATTCGTGCGGATACTGCATAATCCACCCGCAGTTGTGGCCGTCCAGAATCATGTTCGCGGAAAGGAACACCCAGTGGCCCGCGTCGGAATCGGCCGGGGCCTGGCAGTCCCACACTCGCGATCGCGGCACGAAGACGGTGGACTCAGCCATCCCGTAGTAATCCACTGGCACGTCGGTGAGCCCGCGCTGCCGCGCGAACTGCTGCACTTCGGGGAGCGCCTGATTCCAGTCGACATTGGAATCGCTCATCAGCCAGTAGGCCGGGCGTCCCATGCCGAACGGGCTGGCATAGGGGAAATAGTAAGGATAGATCCGCACCGCGGTAATCAGACAACTGGCGGCCATCACGACGGCAGCCGCGGCCCAGACCATCCGCCCAGCGGACCGTTCGATCAGACGCGGCAGAGGGGCCATCAGCAGGATCAGCAGCACAAGCGGAACGCTGAAATGCCGGATGCTGATGTCCATGGGACTCACCAGGCAGATACCGGTGAATACCAGCAGCGATACCCATATCGCGCGCCAGTGCGGGGCCAGCTCAGCCGGAATCACCGATACGCCGCGCGATTTCCGCCTATGCCACAGCGCAAGAACGAGCGTCATAACCAGCAGGACGATAAAACCGGGCAGCGATTTCAGTATCAGCAGCACCGGGAAGTAGAACCAGATCCCGTGCGGATACTGACGGCCCAGCAGGAACGACGGCCGGACGGCGGTGAGCACAACCCAGAAGAAGCCCCGGAGAAAGAGCCAGAGCGGCATCAGCAGCCGGCCGGCAAGCGAAATCGGGAACCCGCGGCCGGCAAGTCCCGGAATGTCCACCGGCTGGTTCCACGAAAGTACGAAATAAACCACGTAGACGACTCCCGCCGCGAGCAGCGTTCCTTTGCGCAGCGCGCGCCAGCGGAGCTTCCGCCACCCACGGGCCGCGGCCTTTTCGGCAGGCTGGTCTGCGATCGGCCACCAGCGCGTGGTCAGGACGAACGTGATCAGGGCGATCACCAGAATGCTGGAGGAGAACTTCGAGAGCAGCGCGCCGGCCAGAGCCAGACCGAACCAGCGCGTGTTGCGGCGGTCCGGATTGCGCCATAATTCGCCGGCGGTCCATAACGTCAGCGCGGCGAACAGGGCAATGGCGACGTCGGTGAGAACCAGCGGACCGAATGCCAGGAACGCCGGCATGGTCGTGTAGGCGGTCACGCACAGCAGCCCTCCCCAGTCGCCGCCCAGACGGCGGCCCAGGACGAACAGCACCCAACCAAGCAGCACGGTAAGCAGCAGCATGGGGAGGCGGGCCCACATCAGCGTGCTTTGCGGATCGTTCCAGCGCCCGATCACCCAGTCGCCGAACACCCATTCGCCCAGGTAAGCCGGGAAGAAGCTCTTGCCTATGGTCCACTGCTGGCTGGAGTAATCGGCGCGCGTACCGCGTATCGCCAGCGGCAGGCCCGCCAACACCTTGGCCAGCGGCGGATGCTCGTCATTGAAACGCAGATCCAGTTTCTGGACGTAGCTCAGGCCCGCGCCAATGTGCGCTACCTCGTCAATGGTGACCGACTCGCGCAGCGCGGCCCCGCCGGCGAGCACGAACATCAGCAGCAACAAACCCGCGGCGGCCACCGCGGGAAAACGGATGCGCATGGGTATCGTCAGGAATCTATACGCGCACTCACAGGCGCCTTGTTCCAGGTTTGTGGGGCGGGCGCCTCGCCTGCGGCCGACGCCTCGTCGGCCTCCTCGGATGGCTTCAGCAGGCGGGCGGTGCACCCGCCGCAGGCGAGGTGCCTGCCCCACAACTCCGGTTCACACCCGCAGGAAGACCTTCCGCCGGTACATCCAGAAGAGCAGCAGCCAGTACATCAGCAGCACTGCCGCGCCCTCGAGCAACGGCTGCAGCGCCGAACCGAAGATCGCGAACGCGCCGGGGCCGAGATTTGTTCGGAAGGCATTCACGAAAAACTCTTCAAACAGGTGCGCCATCAGGTAAGCGGCGATGGAGTTCATGCCGATCACCGCCAGCGGGAAAGCCCACTTCCGCCAGTGCTTCACCTCGATCAGCCACGCGAACCCCGCCAGCAACAGGAAGCACGCTCCACCGGAGAACAGGGTCCAGCTCGGGGTCCAGATTCTCTTCACCACCGGGCAGATTCCTGTGTAGTGCAGAACCGCCCCGGAGGCGAGACCAATGGCGCCGGCGACGAGAAAACGCTTCATGGGAATGCGCGGCCCCGAGTCGCGCATCCATCTTCCGGCCACGAGACCCAGGATCATGGTGCCGAGCGTGGGGATAAAGCTCAGCGTCAGGTAGCCGCCGTCATTTGCGACAAATGGCCGTGGCCGCGGAAACAGGTTCAGGAACCAGCGGTCGAATGCCCATCCGAGATTACTGTTTTTATTCCAGTGCGCGGCGAAGCCGGTGAACAGATGCGGCCAGTCAGGCGGCACGCCGACAGCGCGGTAGTCGAATGCCGATCCGGGCAATGGCCACAGCGCCCACGCCAGCCAGTACCCCCCGAGGATGACCGCCAGCGCGCTCCATTGCCACTTTGGCGAGCGGAAGCCGAGCAGAAACAGGAACGGATAGCCGAGGCCGATCTGGGTCAAGGTGTCCTCAAACGTGAAGTTCGTCTGCAGGCTGTGGAGAGAACGAAGAAAGATGCCCAGCGCCACCAGGATCAATGCGCGCCAAAGCGCGTGTCCGAACATCTTCCCGAATGTTCCGCCTTTGGCCACTCGGCTGGCGATGGAATACGGCAGCGCGACGCCAACCAGGAAAGAGAATGACGGCTGAATCAGGTCGTGCAACGAGCAACCGGACCACTCAACGTGCGTCTGGTTGAAAGCGACAAAGCTCCACACCGGATTGCCGGGAAACGATTCCGCCACGCGGCTCAGCCGCAGAACCTCCGCCATCATCAGGAACATGACGAACCCGCGATAGGCGTCCACGGCGACATTGCGCGCCGCGGGGGTGGGCCGGATCTTTTCAGCGTGCGACGCTGCGGAAACTGCAGCCTGCATGGGCGTCTTCAGGTATTGTCCCCTGGTTACGGCCTTGTGTGTTGCGAAAGCCACGTGAAAAAAAAAGAGCTCTTCGGCCTTTGAGTTGCTTGCACACCGGACACATGTCTTTTCTTTCGGGGCTGACAGTCGGCCAGCAATCGCAACTGATGTCCATGGCCGAGGAGGTCACTTTTGAAGACGAAGACATCATCCTCGCTGCCGGCGAGCGGTCGATCCATTTCTATCTGATCGTCTCCGGAAACGTCGGCGTAGACGTTGTCGCGCAGTATTACACAGCGCGTGTGCAGACGTTAGGCCCGGGCGATGCATTTGGCTGGTCGTCGCTGCTGGACGGCTGCGATACGTTCTTTCAGATCCGAGCGCGCGAGCGGTGCAGCGCGCTGTGTATGGATGGCGCCAGCCTGATGGCCCGCTGCCGCGACGATCCCCAATTCGGAGTGGAACTCCTGCGCGCCGTGCTGCGCGTGGTGGCCGATCGAGTATCAGCAGCAGAAGTGAAGCTCGGAGAGTTTTGTGGAGTATCCACGCGGAAAGACCCTGCATCAAAAGCCTGACGGGACCGCTCCTCGCCGCCGCTGTGCCCTGTCCGGAGATGGTGGTAGGTCAATATACCCACCTTTGAGTTCTGCTCATCGCGCAGGGCTCGGAAAACTCCGGCAGGTGCGGGAAAACAATGGGGCGTCTGCGTCATTTAACCCAACTCCCAGCCTCATCGCATTCTGAATCGCAACTGAGGACTGTGTTTTTGCGGTGGCCCTCGGTTTGCGAAAGCCCAGCCATTCGCTAACGCGCTCTTGCCAGAAGGGTCGGGAAGCTGCTAACCCGAACGCGGCATACCAGCGCCCGATAGGAGGTGCGAATGCGTCAATCCGTCCTGCGGTTCATTGCGTCGAGTCTGGGCGCGCTCCCGGTACTGCTGCTGCTCCTGGCGCCCCGTGAGAGCAAGGCCATTCCCGCCTTCTCGCGTATTTATCAGACCTCCTGCACCACCTGCCATCTGGACTTTCCAAAGCTGAACGATTTCGGCAAGGCGTTCAAGGATGCCGGCTTCAAATTTCCCAAAGACGATGACACCTATCTGAAGGTGCCGGCCGCGCTGCTGGGAGCGCCCGCCCAGAAAGACGTCTGGCCGAAAGCAGTGTGGCCCGGGCAGATTCCGGGATTGCCGCCGATCGGGCTGCGCATGAACAACTTCTTTCAGGTGACCGGGGGGAACCGCAACCAGTTCAACGCGCTTGCCGCTCCCGGCACAGCGCCGCAATTCATACCGGCCACCGACTTCGAAACCGGATTCTTCAGCATCTTCACCGCAGGCAATTTCGGCAGCGATATCGCGTTCTGGGTGGACGACGACATCAGCGTCGGCGGCGCGAACGCCTCGGGCGGGCTGGGCGACGGCTACCTGAAATTCGTGAACGTCGGGCGCTTCCTTCGTCTGCCAACCGATGCGCTCACTCTGCGTGTCGGCCAGTTCGAGCTCGACCTGCCAGTCACCCAGGCGCGCACCATCAACATCAGCCCTTACGACATCTACTCGGAAGCAAACATCGGCGCCATCAACTCGCTGGCGGGGCAGCAGAACGTCGCCAACGCATTCACATTTGCCGGAGCCGCGAAGGGCATCGAGCTTAGCGGCGGCCATCAATACGGCGGTTATCACTACTCGCTGGCGGTCATCGACCAGAACACCAGTGGCATAGCTCAGGGAGACAACGTCAGCCCTTACGTGCCGTCGGCCACGGGTGGATCGAACGGCGGCGTGGGCTTCGGATCGGATGCGAGCAACAAGGACATCTACGCGCGTTTCTCTTACCGCTTTAATCTCGAGCGCGACCCGGAGAGCCGGAATGCCGTTCAGGCCGCGGGCGCCACGGGGCCGCACGATCACACTTATCTGAATCTGGGCACGTTCTATCTGCACGGCAACTCGCGGCAGGCGTTCGCCGGGGCTACTCCGGACGGCGGCAATGCCATCCTGGTTGCGCGCGAGCCCTTCTACCGCGCCGGCGGAGATTTCAGCTTCAATTACCGGACGCTTAATATTTACGGGCTGTATATGACCGCGCGGGATAACAATCTTCTCCCCGTGGACGCGAACGGCAACGTCATTCTTCTGCCGCTGTCCTCCACCAGCCCGCTGCCCGTCAGTTTTATGAGCAGCGTGCGCGCGAAGTTCAGCGGCGGATTTGTGCAGGCCGACTATCTGGCCCTGCCGTGGGTGATGCTGATCATGCGCTGGGACGGCGTCAATTCAACCGCCGACCGCATCAACGGCCTCGAGTTGCTCAGCGGCACGCCATTTTTCGCGCCGCTTCACTCCACGCGAAATCGGTTCACACCCGGCGCGCAATTCCTGATTCATCCCAACATCAAGGCTTCATTCGAATATCAATTCCGGCCTGAGCAGACCGTCACGGTCGCGACGGATTCGGCAACCGGCAGCCAGATGGCCGAGAACCCGTTCCGCGTTAATACCGCGGTGTTCGGTCTGGAATTCGTGTACTGAAGAAACCACACTATGGCAAACAACAAAATCTCTTTCACAACACTTACGTTCATTCTCGCCGCGGGCCTGACCGCCCAGGCGGGGAGCATCAGCGGCAAGGTCAGCGGCGGCAGGGGCAGCGCTGTAGTCTATGTCGACACCATTCCCGGCAAGACGTTTCCCGCGCCGGAAAAGCACGCCGTCATGAACCAGAAATCGCTTCTGTTCCAGCCGCACGTGTTGGTGGTTCAGGTGGGCGAAACCGTCGACTTTCTGAACGAGGACACTGTCGCGCACAACATCTTCTGGCCCAATATTTCCGGCAATAAGAAGGACAGCCACAACCTGGGCACATGGCCAAAGGGCCAGGTGCGCAGCTTCAAATACGAGAAGCCGGGGGTGGTTCCGCTACTCTGCAACGTGCATCCGGAGATGTCCGGGTTCGTAATTGTGTCGCCCACGCCGTATCACGCCGAGGCGGACGCCTCCGGCGATTACAAGATCGAGGGCGTGCCGGACGGGACCTACACCGTGGTCGCGTGGCGCGAAGGCTCAAAACCGGTATCGAAGCAGGTAGCCGTATCGGGCGCCGCCACGGCCGATTTCGCCGTCACGAAGTAATCCCGCCGCGGAGAGCACGCTCATGCGCATGCGGTTTCGTAACAAGAAGGTCGACCGCGACTGGCTGAATACGAATTTCCCATGCATGATGGCGTGCCCTGCGCAAACCAACGCGGGCCGGTATGTCTCGCTCATCGCCGAAGGCAGATTTGAGGAGGCATACCGGTATGCGCGCGATCCCAACCCGATGGCCAGCGTCTGCGGCCGTGTCTGCGCGCACCCGTGCGAGACTGCGTGCCGGCGGGGCGCCATCGACAAACCGATCTCCATTCGCGCTCTGAAGCGTTTTCTGACCGAGCGGCACGGGCCAGAGTCGCGCCGCCCGATAGAAGCGCCCCGCTGCACGACGGAGAAGCTGCCGTACCGCGTGGCCATTATCGGCAGCGGTCCGGTGGGCCTCTCGGCGGCGCACGATCTGGCTCTTCTGGGCTATTCCGTGACCATCTTCGACGCGGCGCCTGTTGCTGGCGGCATGCTGTGTCTCGGCATTCCCGAATACCGCCTTCCTCGCAGCGTGGTGGAGGCGCAGATCCGCGAGATCCTCGAGGCGGGCGATGTCACACTGAAGCTGAATCATGCAGCCGGCCGCGATTTCACCATCGCCGGGCTGCGCAGCGAAGGGTTCCACGCGGTGGTGATCGCCGTGGGCGCGCATCGCAGCCGCGATCTCTCCATCCCCGGCATCGACGCGGACGGCGTTCTCAAAGGCATCGATTTCCTGCTGAACTCGAACCTCGGATACCGCTTCACCATCGGCCGCCGGGTGGTAGTGATCGGCGGCGGGAACGTCGCCATGGACGTGGCCCGTTCCGCTGCGCGCGAGGTGCTCCGCCAGCACGCGGGCATTTCTGCCGAAGCCGTGCCCAGCGACGAGAACATCGCCGCGGTGGCAGCGCACGAGATGATGGACGTCTCGCTGTCCGCCCTGCGCATGGGCGCGCGCGAAGTGAACATCGTCTGCATCGAGCGGCAGGACGAGATGCCGGCCGCGCTCGAAGAAATCGAAGAGGCGGAAGCGGAAGGCATCGTTCTGCGGGCGGGGTTCGGTCCGAAGCGCGTCGTATCGCGCGATGGCAAAGTGGCCGGGCTGGAGGTGCTCACCACGAAATCCGTGTTCGACGCTACGGGCCGTTTCAACCCATCGTTCGTGGACAACAGCGAATCGGTTATCGAGTGCGACACCGTCATTCTTGCCATCGGGCAGACCACGAAGCTCGACTTTCTGGCGCCTGAGGACGGCGTCGCGGTCAGCCCGCGCGGGCTCATCGTGGCGGATCGGGAGTCGCTGATGACTACTGCGCCGGGAGTTTTTGCCGGCGGCGATTGCGTCTTCGGACCGCGGCTGATTATCGACAGCGTGGGCGACGGTAAACGGATCGCCATGGGCATCGACGCCCACCTGCGGGGCCGCCGGCACCCCGACCCGGAGATCGAAATCGAAGTGCTCGACAAATCGCGGCCCTTTCCGGATTTCATGGAAATCCCGCGTCAGCCCGTACCCATGTTGCCGCTCGATCGGCGCACGGGCATGACGGAAGTCGAGGTCGGCTACGATGACGAGGCCGCCATGCGGGAAGCGAGCCGCTGCCTGCGCTGCTGGGTTAACACGGTTTTCGAGGGCAACGAGGATGACGGCTCGCGCTGCATCCTGTGCGGCGGGTGCGTGGATGTCTGTCCGGAGAGCTGCCTGAAGCTGGTTCCGCTGGAACAGATCGAGTTTCCGCTGGAGACGCTGGAGCACATCGGCGCAAACGTCGGATTGTACGCCGTGGAGCTGGATGATGTGGCGGCGGATGAACTGGGCGTAATCACCGGTTCGGCCATGCTCAAGGACGAAACGCGCTGCATTCGCTGCGGGCTGTGCGCCGAACGCTGTCCGGTGGACGTGATCACGATGGAGGCTTACACCTGGGTGGAGCCGGAGGGCGCGGCGTTGATCCCAGCGCAGTCGATCGGATGGGCGACGGCCGCGGTGCGCGTGCACTAAATATGCCACTTGCGTGACCGGCTCCCTTACGGTCGCGGCTCTGTAACGCCTTTCTGAGCCGCGACCGTAAGGGAGCGGTTGACAACCGCTGAGGGATGGGGAGGAACGTTATGGATGAAGGTCACAAACCGAAGCCGGAAGAGCCGGAGGACGCATCGCGCCGGCAGGCATTCGTGAAGATCGGGGTCGGGTCGTTGTGCGTGGCCTGTGGCGGCGCGGCGGTGTTCGGGTACGAGTTCCTCTCGCCCAACGTGCTCTACGAGCCATCGCCGATAGCCAACATGGGCAACCCCGACCGCTTTCCACCCGATTCGGTCACCCAGGACCTCGAAGCGGGCGTCTACGTCGTGCATGCGCCCGAGGGTTTCTATGCGCTGTCGGCGACCTGCACGCACCTCGGCTGTTTGACGGCGTGGAAGCCCGAGCTGGGCATCATCGCCTGCCCCTGCCACGGCAGCAAATTCAACCGGCTGGGAGTGAAGATCGACGGCCCGGCGCCGCGGCCGCTTCCCTGGCTGCGCGCCTGGCTCAGCGACGACGGCGATCTGCTGGTGGACCGCTCCGCCCCCGTGCCGGCGCGCCAGTATCTGAGGACATGAGATGCCGGGCATAATCGAGGGCTACTGGAACGATCTGCGCGGCACGCGTGCGTGGCGTTCCGTATTTCGGGGCGGCAGCGGAGAGAGCAACCTGCATCGGTCTCTGTCGGTGCAGCAGAACGTCTTCCTGCACCTCGCCTCGGTGAAGATGCGCAAGCGCTCGCTGGCCTTCAGCGCCACGTGGTTTCTGGGTACGCTTTCTCTGGCAACCTTCATCATCCTGACCGTTACGGGCATTCTGCTCATGCTCTATTACCATCCTTCAGTTCCGCAGGCGTATGCGGATATGAAGGACCTGCAGTTCGTCGTGTCGGCGGGCGTGTTCCTTCGCAATCTGCACCGCTGGTCGGCGCACGCCATGGTGCTGCTGGTGTTCGCGCACATGTTCAAGGTGTTCTACCGCGGCGCATACCGGCCGCCGCGCGAATTCAACTGGGTGATCGGCGTGGTGTTGCTCCTGCTCACGCTGTTCCTCAGCTACACCGGGTATCTGCTGCCCTGGGACCAACTCGCGTTCTGGGCCATTACCGTCGGCTCGAATCTGCTTTCGGCCGTGCCGGTAATGGGCGCGAAGATCCGCTTTCTCATGCTGGGCGGCAACACCGTGAACGCGAACGCGCTGCTGCGTTTCTATGTGCTGCATTGCGTGATTCTGCCGCTGTTGGCGGCGCTGCTGATCGCGGTCCATTTCTGGCGCATCCGCAAGGATGGCGGCCTGCACACCGGCGAGGAGCGCAAACATGAGTGAGAAGCCCTTTGTCGCGGCAGTGGAATCGGACAGCCGCAAGGCGCCGGTTCGCGTCGCCTTCGTCACGCGCCGGACGTCGCCGCAGGTAAAGGCGCGGGACGACGAATACGTCATGACGTGGCCGGAGGGCCTGTTCCGCGCCGCGGTCGCGGTGGAGATCCTGGCCATCGTTCTGGTTTTGCTCTCGTTGTTCCAGGACGCGCCGCTCGAGGGCCTTGCCGATCCGATGCACACGCCCAATCCCGCCAAGGCGCCGTGGTATTTCCTTGGCCTGCAGGAGCTGCTGCACTATTTTCCGCCGGTAGTGGCGGGCGTGCTCATCCCGGCGCTGGTGGTGATCGCGCTGGTGGTGATCCCTTACTTCAACATCAACATCGAGTCGTCCGGGGTCTGGACGCGCAACCGCCAGAAGCGCCTGCGCGTGTTTCTGGTGGTCTTTCTGGCGCTGATCGTCTTTCTGCTGTATTTCGAGGTGTACGCCGTGCTGGCTACCACCGTTCTCGTCGGCGCGGCCATGCTGAATGCGGCCCGCGGTCCTGTTGAAGCGGGGCGGCGCAGCTTGTCCTCGCGGCCGCTGTCGTTCTGGGTGATGACCTGGTTTCTGCTGACCGCATCCGTCCTCACCGTGATCGGTACATTTTTCCGCGGCCCCGGCTGGGCGCTGGTGTGGCCATGGAGTCTGCAATGAGGGTTCGTGCGCGGCTCGCAGCGGTGAGGACCACGCTGTTCGGGGACAGCGCCCGCGCATTCGCCACGTGCGCGGTGGTGCTGTTATTTTCTCTGGCCATCGTGCCCGCCCGCGATCATTTTCGCGAGTGGTATCGGTATCAGCAGTCGTACCTGCGGCTCATCCGCGGCCGGGGCGACGCGCTTACGCTGCGGCGGCGCTTCCACCCCGGAGTGCAGCAGACCTGGATTCCATCTCTGAGCGTGGTGGACCGCTGTGCATCGTGTCACGTGGCGCTGAAGGAACCCACGCTGCAGAACGTCAGCACGCAGCCGTTTCGCCCGCATCCGCCCATCCCGCATTCGCTCGAACAGTTCGGCTGCGTCATCTGCCATCGTGGCCAGGGCGCCGCCACCACGGCCGAGGAGGCGCATCGCAGCACCAAAGCATGGGAAGAGCCGATCCTTCCCGCGCGCTATCTGGAATCGTCGTGCGGCCAGTGCCACACCGACAAGCTGAATTCAACGCCGCGGCTGAACTCAGGGCGCGCCCTGCTGTCGCGCTATGGCTGCGTGCATTGCCATACCGTCGTGATGCCGGACGGAACGCGCATGGCGGAAGGCGACCATCCTCCACCGCTGGTCCATATCGCCGACAAAACTTCGCGCGAGTGGATCTTCGCGTGGCTGAAAGGACCGCAGACCTACTCGGCCACAGCCACCATGCCCGACTTCCAGTTGAGCGACAACGATACGCGCGACATCTCCGCGTTCCTGATGGCGCAGTCGACGCCCTCGCGTCAGACGCCGGCCGCCGCGGCCGCCCCCGCCGCGGCGCCGGACCCGAACGCGCCGCAGGCCGGCGCGAGCCTGTACGGCGAATCGTTCTGCGCCTCCTGCCATGCCGTTCAGAATGCCGCCGGGATGATGGTGGGCGGCGACATCGGTCCGGAACTGACGAAGGTGGGAACCAAGACCAGGCCGGAGTGGCTCCGGCAGTGGGTGGACAATCCGCAGACCTACGACCCGTCCACGCCGATGCCGCATTACCGTTTCGACGCGAAACAGATCGGGCTGCTCACCGGGTTCCTGGCGAACAAAACCGACGCGGACTTCCTCGCCAACGTGCACCTCGACCCCGCTACTCCGGAACAGGTGGCGCACGGGAAACGGCTGGTTACCGAAGACGGATGCGCGTCGTGCCACGAGATCGAGGGCATTCCGAAGCCTGACAACTTCGCGCCCTCTCTCACCACGGTAGGCAGCCGCCAGCTCGAGAAGATCGTCTTTCTGCCGGGCATGGAACATACCGTGCCGGCATACATCGAGGCCAAAATCAAACAGCCGCGCAGCTTCGGCTCGGCGCTGCGCATGCCGCGCTTCAATCTTTCCACCGACCAGGTGGATTCACTGGTGACGGCGCTGCTGGCGCAGACGGATCGCGCGGCATCCCTCCCGGCAAACCTGCGCATCGCCGGTCCGGCGCCCGGCAACTACCGGCCGGCGGGGCAGGCAGGACGGCTGATGAGCGACATGAATTGTGTGAGCTGCCACGCCATCAACGGAACCGGCGGCACGCTGGCCCCCGACCTGACGCAGGAGGGCAGCGCGGTGCAGCGCGGCTGGCTGGTAGCCTTCTTCAAAAACCCGAACACGCTGCGGCCCGCGCTGATCCGCCGGATGCCGAAGTTCAACGTGACTGACGCGGAAGCCGCAACCCTGGCGGATTACATCATGACCGTGTACCAGACGCCCGCGTTCGACCGCGATTCGATGCAGGCCTCCTCCGATGCCGCCGAGATCGAACGGGGCCGGCAGCTCTTCTATTCGAAGTACGCATGTCAGTCGTGCCACATCGTCGACCCGAAC
This sequence comes from uncultured Acidobacteriota bacterium, assembly GCA_963780655.1. GTDB lineage: Bacteria > Acidobacteriota > Terriglobia > Bryobacterales > Bryobacteraceae > CAWACP01. The sequence continues at coordinate 142,091 of CAWACP010000007.1, forward strand.
AAGGATAAAGGCTACATCGGTCCCACCCTGTCGCAGGTGGGTTCGCGCCTGAATGCCGCCTGGATTTTCCATTGGCTGAAAGGCCCGCAGGCGCTGCGTCCGGGAACGCTCGAGCCGGACTGGCAGATGAGCGACGCAGACGCACGCTCGCTCACCGCGTTTCTCATTACGCAGAGGAGCGGCAAATGAAACCGATCCTCCTGGCCGCGCTCGTCGCCATCTTCAGCGCCGCCTGCTCAAAGCGGCCCGCGCCCGCAAAGCCGCCATCGGCCGTTCCGGCTGCGCTGGTTGAGGTCAGCGGCAGCAAACAGGTGACGCCGATCGGCAGCCAGCTCGATCAACCGCTGATTGTGCAGGTGAACGACGCGAAGGGTTCTCCGGTCTCCGGAGTCTCGGTGTGGTTCCGCGCCGCGGACGGCGTGAAATTCGACCCGAGCGCCGGGGTCAGCGGCTCCGATGGCCAGTTCACCACTTCCGTCGCACTGGGCGGCATGGCGGGACATTATAAGATCGCGGCGTACACCCAGGGCGCGGGCCGCGCTCCGGTGGCGTTGCGCGTCGATGAGCTTGCGCTGGGCTTCCAGCAGAACCAGGGCAAGCAGCTCAGCGACCGGTACTGCTCCCGCTGCCACGATCCGGAATCCACGCCCGAGCGGGTGTCGAACCACGATAATCTGGTGGCGCAGGCGCATGCGTTCAGCGACGGTAATACGCTGAACCGAATGAGCCAGGCCGACCTGCTGGCGATCATCCAGCACGGCGGCCCGGCTTTGGGAAGATCCGCGGAGATGCCGCCCTACGGCGCCACGCTTACCAAAGGCGACGTAGACGCGCTGGCGGCCTACATTCGAGCCGTTGCCGATCCGCCATACCAGCCCCTGGAGATTGTCTATGCCGAGCGCTGACCTCGCACGTTCGTTTCTGCTGTTTTTCGCCTCCGTTCTGGCGTGTACGGCGCAGGTGCTCGCGCCTCCGGAGATTCTCGACCCGGAGATGCGCGCGCTCCAGCAGAAGCACTTCACCGAACTGAAGGCCGCCGCGGAGGACATCACTTCGCACCATTATCCCTACCGCTTCGCGCTCAGCCGTTCCCTCGGGCTCACCGAGCGCCAGCAGGCGGCCAGCGATCAGCGTTCCATTCGCTTCGCCAACTTCGAAGGCCATCCGGTGCTGCAGGTCACCGGCAACTACTTCGCCGCTTACTCGGGCGACTTCCTCAATCGGAACGAACGCGTAAAGAGGACCTACCTCGATGTAATGCTGCCCATCCTGCGCGCCACGGAGCCGCGGGTGGCCAGCGAGCCGCTCTTGTACGCCATTGCCATGGAGGTCTCGGAGCACGTGCGTAAGCAGGTGATGGGAGTCACAGTGGAGAAGACCGAGAACGTCGCGCTCGTGGTGCCGCGCGCCGTGGCGGAGAAGGTGGTGATGAGCACCGACGTGAACGAGCAGCTCACGGCGTTGATCGAATCGCGCGTGTTTCTTGACGGGAACGCCACCAGGCTTTGGCCACAAGACGATGTGCAGGCGTCCGGGCAAAGTACGGCCGACGATCAGCCACACGCCGTATCGGCGGCTCTGGCCGATGTGGCCCCGGAGCCGGCGCCGGCGAAGGCCATCGCAGCGCCCGCGCCAGTCCGCGATCTTTCTGCGGCGGCATTACAGCAGCAGCAGACGACGCTCCAGCCCTTGCTGGACAGGCTTACGCATGAACTGGATGCACAGGCCCACTTCGTCTCCTACGCTCCCCCGGCGCTGATCGCTTTTCATAGAGGTTCATGGCTGCAGTTGTCGATCACCACCACGCTGCCGGCTTCCGAGGCAGGCTCGCAATACCGAACCGCCGCGCTGGCCTTCGATGAGCACGTCTCGCATCTCATCCGGCCCGTGCTGGCGTACTTCAAAGACGATCCCGCGATCGACGGAATCGACTTCAGCGCCACCGTCAAAGGGCCGGCTTCCGAATCGGTTGAGTTCTTCCTGCGCTGGAGCGACCTGCGCCGTTATGAGCAGTATGATATGACGGGTCAGGAGCTGATTGGCGCCGGCCTCGTGCTGGTCAACGGAGAGCGTATCGGGCTGGACCTGCAGACCGCTGAGTCCGAGCGGCGCTGAAGAACAGCCCCGGCGGGGATGAGCACAACACCAACCGATGAACGGAACCTGCGCGATGCGCGGCTTGCGATCCGTCTCTCTCTCGTCGTCGGACTGCTCATGCTGGCCGGCAAGGTCACGGCTTTCCTGCTCACTCACTCGGCTGCAATCTTCTCCGATGCTGCCGAGTCGGTGGTGCATGTGGTGGCTGTTGCGTTTGCCGCTTTCAGTCTTCGCCTGAGCGCCCGGCCCGCCGGCCCGAAGTTCCTGTACGGCTTCGAAAGGATCAGCTTCTTCTCGGCGGGATTCGAAGGCGCCATGATCATCGTGGCGGCACTGGCGATCCTGTTCGAAGCGATCCGCAGGTGGATGGGGGGTCTGGTACTCGAAAACCTCGGGGCCGGCGCGCTGCTGATATTCGCCGCGGGAATTATCAATGTGGCGCTCGGTTACTATCTGCTGCGCGTCGGGCGCCGGACCGATTCCCTCATTCTGGAAGCCGACGGCAAACATGTGCTCGTCGATAGCTGGACCAGCTTTGGCGTCATGGCAGGGCTGGGACTGGTATTGCTGACGGGCTGGAAGCCATTCGATCCCCTGGTAGCGATCGCCGTGGCCGTGAACATTCTCTGGTCAGGCGGACGTCTGGTGTGGCGCTCGGCCATGGGGCTGCTCGATTACTCCGACCCGAACGCCGGCCGCAGGATTCGAGACAAACTGGACACGATTTGTTCGGAGCTGGCCATCCAGTATCATGGCGTGCGTTTCCGAACCACCGGCTATCGCCAGATCGTCGAAGTACATCTCCTGTTCCCTCAGGCGACTTCGGTTGGTGAAGCGCACGGCCAGGCGACCATTCTGGAAGAGCGGCTGGCGGCGGAGTTGGGAATGCCCGCCGAGGTGGTGACGCACCTGGAATCGCTCGAAGATCACGGCGCTGTCCATCACAAGGAACACTACACCGGCAAACCGGGCTGATGTGCCGCACGCTTCAGCAAAGGCGACCCGGGGGCGGTTCCCAAAAATACCAGTAACCTCGCGGGCGTTTGTGGAGCGGCCTTTAGGCTGCGGCGAACTGTCAGCCCGCCTGATCTGCCGTTTCGGATTATCCGACGCAGGCGAGGCGCCTGCCCCACACCGATTCAACTACTTGCGCATTGGGTTACTGGAGAGCGGGACCTCGCGCGGATGCAAGTGGAACGCGGCGCACTCGTACGAACCGAAAGATCCAGCAGGCGTTGGAAACGCAGCACGCCGTGAAACAGCTTCGGAACGTAGCCGACCGCCGTAGCGAACCGGCGCTGGAGCTGGCGCTTCCCGAGCCCGATCCACTGACTGAGCTGTTCAATCCGGCCGTGCGGATGCGCAGCCAGCCGGTGGATGGCGGCATGCATCGCTTCGTCGACCGCGCCCGCATGGGCCAGGTGGTCGAGCAGGGCCAACTCCATTGCCGACCTTCTTGCCGACAGGCCTCGCTGGTCAGTGATCCGCAGAAACGGGGCGCATTCCGCGCTGCTCCAGATGGCATCAAGGGGCGCCGACGGGTTGAGCAGCGTCGTGGCAGGCAGGCCGAGCAAGCCGGGCGCGCGGCCAGGGCGGGCTAACTGCCCCACTGCCCACCGTCCGGTTTCGGCCAGACCATCCCCGAATCGGACAGCGGAGCGCTTGTAACTCCCTCATTTCGCAATGGAACAATGGCCCTTAGTGTGCCCGTATTTCATAGTAATGAACGCCTTTCTGCAGGACCTCCGTTACGCCGCTCGCCTGCTGGCCCGCGCACCGTCCTTCACCGTCATCGCAGCTGCCACGCTGGCCCTCGGCATTGGCGCGAACACCGCCATCTTTTCGGTCGTCAATGCGGTCCTGTTGAAGCCGCTGCCCTATCCGCACCCCGAGCAACTCATCCGCATCCGGGAAAGCGCGCCGAAATTTGGCGAGATGTCGGTCTCATACCCGAACTTTCTCGACTGGCGCGCCGATAACCGGACCCTTCAGGGAATCGCCGCGAGCCGCCACAATGAGCTGACTCTCTCCGGATCGGGCGAGCCCGAACGCCTGTCCACCCTGATGGTGTCGGCTTCATACTTCGACGTTCTGGGGATTCGCCCGATCATCGGCCGCTGGTTCACGCCGCAGGAAGATAAGAGCGGTTCGGAACCGGCCGCGGTCATTTCCGAAAAACTCTGGCGCAGCCGTTTTTCATCGAGCCCGCGCGTGCTCGGCCGCTCGCTGCTGCTCGACGGCAAGGGTTATACCGTCATCGGCGTCGTGCCCGATGCCGAGCAGTTCGACGAACGGGCCGAGGTGTTCGTGCCCATCGAGCAGTGGGGCAATTCGATGGCGCTCCACAGCCGCAGTATGCGACCCGGCATCAGCGCCATTGCGCGGCTGAAAAATGGCGTAACCATTGCGCAGGCGGGCGCGGATCTGGGGGCAATCATGAACCGGCTCGCCCGCGAGTATCCCGCCGGTGATGCCGACCATGGGGTCCACCTGAGGCCGCTGAAGGAGTGGATGGTGGGCGACGTCCGGTCAATGCTATGGATACTCCTGGGCGCGGTTGGGTTCGTCCTGCTGATCGCGTGCGCCAACGTCGCCAATCTGCTGCTGGCTCGCTCCACCGTGCGTCAGCGCGAAATGGCCATCCGCGCCGCGCTCGGGGCTGAGCGCTGGCACATCCTTCGCCAGTTAGCCGCTGAAGGGATGCTGTTGTCTTTCATCGGCGGCGTGGTCGGACTGGTGCTCGCTGCCTGGGGAACCGCCGCCGTGATCCCGTCTCTTCCCGCCGATTTACCGCGTGCCGGCGACATCGGCCTCGACAGCACGGTGCTGCTGTTCACGCTGGCCGCGGCCACTGTCACCGGGATCGCTTTCGGTCTGGTACCCGGCATCGCTGCATGGAAAAACGATCTGAATCGCGAGTTGCGCGAATCCGGCCGGGGCCTGTCGGCGCAGTCCGGAAAATTTCGAGGAGGGCTGGTGATCCTGGAGGTGGCCCTCGCGATGGTGCTGCTGGTTGGCGCCGGCCTCATGATCCGTACTCTGAAAAGCCTGGGTGGCGCGGACCTCGGGTTCAATCCAGCGAATGTAGTGTCCTTCCAGGTGTCGTTCTCGCCGGCCGTCTCGCACGATGGCGACCGTCTGCGCCTCGCGATGACGCAGCTTCTCGACCGCGTCCGGACCATTTCCGGCATTCAGCACGCCGCCCTCAGCACCGACCTGCCGCTGACCAGCGATGACGAGATTCCTCTGGGCATCGAAGGGCGCCCGGCGCCCACCTCGCAGGCTGACGCGATCTGGGCTATGGACTACCCAGTGAGTCCCGACTATCTGGCCACAATGAGCATCCCGTTGCTGCGTGGCCGTTTCTTCACCGATGCCGACAACAATCACTCCGAGCCTGTCGCCGTGATTGACCAGGAATTCGCCCGCAGGGAATTCCGGGGACAGGACCCCATCGGCCAACGTCTGTTCGTAATTTTCCCCGGCGCGAAATTCAGGTTCCGCATTGTCGGCATCGTCGGTCACGTGAGTCACTTCGGCGCGGCCGAAGAACCGCACGCGCGTATTCGCAACCAGTTTTATATGTCGTGGACCCAGTTCCCGAATGAGTTCCTCACGTTCTTCGCCCAGGGCACGACGTTCGTGGTGAAGACTCCTCTGAGCCCGCTCGCGGTCGCGTCGGCCGTGAAAACGCAGGTGATCGGCGCGTCGAAGGACCAGCCTGTCTATAACGTGCAAGCCATGCAGCAGCTCATCGATGCAACCAGCAGCAGCCGCCGCTTCTCCATGCTGCTGCTCAGCGTGTTCGCTGGGATGGCGCTGCTGCTGGCGGCGGTGGGCATCTACGGCGTGATTTCCTACTCAGTAAGCCAGCGCACGCGCGAGATCGGGGTGCGGGTGGCGCTGGGCGCCGCGAGGCGTGACGTTCTGCGTTTGGTTCTCGGCCAGGGCGCCGTGCTCGCGGCAATCGGACTGGTCCTCGGCTGCATCGCGGCCGTCGCGCTCACGCGCACGCTGGACTCGATGCTGTTCGGCGTGACCGCTACCGATCCACTCACGTTCCTCAGCGTGTCCGGCCTGCTTCTGCTGATCGCCGTGGCGGCGGCGTACATCCCCGCGCGCGCGGCTATGCGCGTCGATCCCATGGTGGCGCTCCGATACGAATAACTCGATCCTTGTAAGTCCTTGTGGGGCGGGTGCCTCGCCTGCGGCGGGCCCCCGGCCCGCCTGCTCGAACCGCTTCAGCAGGCGGACGAGGCGTCCGCCGCAGGCGAGGCGCCCGCCCCACAATGGTGCAACCCTTGTCGAGCGCTTCGTCTAACAGGCGAGGCGCAATGAATTCAAATCGTTTCATGTTCGCCACCGGCATTGAATGCAGCTACCCGGTGATCACCGGCCGCAGCGGCGCGGATGAACGCGTCGACGAAATGGAAAAATGCGGCTTTTACGAGCGCTGGCGCGAGGATTTCCATCTGGTCCGGTGCGACCAGGAGCTGGATTACCTGCGCTACGGACCAGTCTATTATCGGTGCCACACCGCGCCGGACCGATACGACTGGACATTCTGCGACGAGACGTTTGCAGAGCTACAGCGCCTGGGCGTGATACCGATTTGCGACCTCTGCCATTTCGGCGTGCCCGACTGGATTGGCGATTTTCAGAATCCCGACTGGCCGGAGCTGTTCTCTCAGTATGGCCGGACCTTCGCACAGCGGTTTCCCTGGGTCCACTTATACACGCCGGTGAACGAGATCTTCGTGAACGCCACGTTTTCGGCTGAATTCGGCTGGTGGAATGAGCGACTCCGATCGGAGCGCGCCTTCGTCACCTCGCTGAAGCATCAGTGCCGCGCCACCATCCTGGCCGAGGAAGCCATCCTCGAACTATGCCCGGACGCGATGTTCGTCCAGAGCGAAGCCACGTCGTTTTACCATCTGCGGTCGCCGGACGCATATGATCGCGCTCGCACGCTCAACCAGCGCCGGTTCCTTTCACTCGACCTCTGCTACGGCCACGAGGTCAGCTCCGAAATGTACGAATTCCTGATGGACAACGGCCTCACCCGGGACGAGTATCACTGGTTCCTCGAACATGGCCGGCAAATGCGCCCGCATTGCATCATGGGCAACGATTATTACTTCACCAACGAGAGCATGGTGCCGCCGGAGGGCCCGCTGGTCGGCACCGGCGAAGTGTTCGGCTATTACATCATCACGAAGCAGTATTACGATCGTTACCACCTGCCGGTTATGCACACGGAAACTAACCTGGCCGAGGATGACAGGGCGCCGGGATGGTTGTGGAAGGAGTGGGCGAACATGGCGCTGCTCAAGTACAGCGGGGTGCCGATCCTCGGCTTCACGTGGTACAGCCTTACCGATCAGGTGGACTGGGACACCGCTCTACGGGAGAACAACGGCAACGTGAACCCGCTCGGGCTCTACACCCTCGACCGCAAAATTCGTCCGGTCGGCATCGAGTACAAAAAGCTGGTGCGCGACTGGCGCGACGTCCTGCCCCTCGACACCGCTTGCATTACTATTCAGAAGGCCAACGGCAACGGGAATGCCCGGTTGCATTCATAACATGTTCGGCGCGCCCGTTTTCGTCCGAGCGTCGAGGGCGGATCGATCACCTGTCTATCGATGTTCCAGGGCGCCGGCTCTTCGTTTCCGCGCTGGGCAATGACACGGTCGAAGTGATCGATCTCAAAGAAGCGCGGCGCATCGGGACGATTCGCGGCCTGGCGGAGCCGCAGGGCGTTCTGTACCTTCCCTCCGGCCGCCTGTTCGTGGCCAACGAAACGATGGACGGCGCGAGGATTTTCGTGAACCTTCCCGAGTCGCATAAGGTTGCGGTGGTGGACCGAAAGAACATGAAGGTGGTCGCGAACTGGCGAACCGGAGGCGAGTTTCCCCATGGCCGATGAGGCGCATCGCCGGCTGTTCGTTGTCTGCCGCAAGCCGGCGCGCCTCATCGTGTTCGACACGTACCGGATTCTTCTCGCCCGATCTCGACAGGCGGTACGTCGCCGCACGGGCGCACGGCGGCGCTGCGGCAGCGATGCGCGTCTACACCGCCGACTGATAATTCATTGAGAATCATTCATTGCAATTGGCTACGGATTTGCTTAAGCTGTGCCGGAGGAGTCACTCACAATGAAAAGGTTAATCGCGGTGTTGGTTTTTGGAGCCTCGCTGGCTGCGCCCATGGCAAGTTTTGCCGATGAACATTATCACCGGTATTACGATCGTGAACACCACGATTGGCACGAGTGGAACGAACGCGAGAATCGCGCTTATCGCCACTGGCTGATGGACGAGCGGCGTGAGCATCGGTATCGGGAATACCGGCGTTTGAGAGCCCGGGAGCAGCGCGAATATTGGGAATGGCGTCACGCCCACGAAGACTGGCGGTAAGGCAGCCCACCAGGCGAAACTCAGCAACGTCGAGTCGCGTTTAAACTGGTAGGGGCTTTTTGTGTTTAATTCAAAGATCCTTGCCGCGTTCGTCGGAGGGGCGCTGGGCGCCTCGGGGCTGGTTTATGTAGCGATGCGGCCCTCAACGCCGCAGCCGCCGGTTGTTGTCTCCGCCCAGAATGCGGAGCCGGATTCGAGACCGGTAGCGGTCGTTCCCCCGCCGCCGGCGCCCCCCGATACGACATCCCCTATCACCGTGGTGGAGCACACGCCGCCGCGGCCCAGGCCCTCGGCCGCGCCGGTGAGGACGCCGGTTCGCAAAAAGCCCGTGCTTGTCGCGCGCAATTCAGGGAAGCCCCGGAACGACGTAGCTGACGACGTTCCGCCGTCCGTCCGAGTGGATACCCCGCCACCACCCACTCAGGCGGCGCCAACCCCCGTCGTCCCCCCCTCGCAGCAGCCCGCTCCGGAACCTCCGGAGGAAAATCCGCAGCCTCCGGCTGAGGCAAATCCCGCGCCGAACCGCGTCACGCTGCAGCGCGGAATGCTGATCACCGTGCGCCTGTCCGAGAGCATTTCCACAGACAAGAACCAGAATGGCGATACCTTTTTTGCCACGCTGGACCAGCCGCTCACCGTCGGCGGCTTTGTCATAGCGGAGCGCGGGGCGCGCGCCGAGGGGAAGGTGATTGAGCTTGCGCCGGGTGGACGAGTGACCGGCGGCTCCCGCCTCGGTCTGGTTCTCACCCACGTCGATACCTCCGACGGCCAGCGTGTGCCAATCAGCACGGCGACGTTGCAGAAGACGGGTGAGGCATCGCATGGCGCCGACGCGGCGAAGGTTGGTGGTGGCGCCGTTTTGGGCGCGGTGATTGGCGCTGCCGCCGGGTCGGGCCGGGGCGCGGCTATCGGGGCCATCGCGGGTGGCGCTGCCGGGGCCGGCGTCGCGGTTGCTACGCACAACCGCTCGGTCAATCTTCCGACGGAAACCAAGATCAGTTTCCGGGTGGAAGCTCCGGTAACTATTACCGAACGCGTTCGCTGACCCTGGTGGCGCCGTAATAATTCCAGCCTGCCCGAGCCCCCTTGCTCCCTCTTCAGAAATGGGGCTTGACAGCATCTTGCACATGCATAGAATAGGTTTATCTTTCCTGTATGCCCTGCGAGCACAGCCGTACTGAGATCCTGGCGAGGCGGGATGGCGTCGATTACCTCCGCTGCCTCGATTGCGACCAGGTCTTCGAAGCCGACGACCTGGAAACGGTCGCCGTTTACGACGACGACGAACAGTCCTGATCGTTTACGGAGTGCCTGCAGCTCACCCCTGTAGTTCGCAGAGAGTCTTCCTGCGTGCGCAGCACAACCTGATGGCCCGCTTGGGGTCAGTAATCTGCGATCCTGTTGATTTACCATGGACTGTTTGCACATTGTCAGCATCGGCGGCGGTACCGGCCTTTCCGCATTGCTGCATGGCCTCAAAGCCTGGGCAGGCGAGGGCAGGGAAGCCGAACTCAGCGCTATCGTGACTGTCACGGACGATGGCGGCAGCTCCGGCCGGCTGCGGCGCGAGTTCGACATTCTCCCTCCCGGCGACATCCGCAATTGCATGGTGGCGCTGTCAGAAGATGAGGCGTTGCTCTCCCGCCTCTTCCAGTACCGGTTTGGCGGGGCGGGCGAGTTAAAGGGGCACAGTTTCGGCAATCTGTTTCTGACCGCCCTCACGCGCGTGACCGGCGATTTCGCTGTCGCCGTGCGGACCTCCTCCGAGATTCTGGCCAGCCGGGGACGAATTTTCCCGGCGACGGCGCAGAACGTGACGCTGGAAGCCGAGTTGGACAACGGCGCCCTGGTCCGAGGCGAGACGCGTATCAGCAGCACTCGCTCCCGCATTTGCCGGATCCGGCTCGATCCCCCGGTGTGCACGCCGCTTCCCGAAACGCTGGAGGCCATCGCCGCTGCGGACCTGATCACGCTCGGCCCGGGATCGCTGTTCACCAGCATCGTGCCCAACCTGCTGGTTCAGGGAATCGCCGAAGCTATCGCCAGTTCGCACGCGGTCAAAGCGTGCTTCGTCAACCTCATGGCCCAGCCGGGCGAGACCATCGGCCTCACCGCGGCCGATCACGTTCGCATCATAAACGAGCACGCGGGCCGCAGCGTGGTGGACGTCGCGGTGGTCAACACTACGCCGATCAGCGCGGCGATGCTGCAGAAATACGCCGCCGAGGGCGCTCATCCGGTGGTCAACGATCTCGAGGCGCTGCGCGAACTCGGCGTCGAGGTGGTTGGCGCGGGTCTGCTCACCGAGGCCGACAAGATCAGGCACAACTCGGGTCTGGCGGCGGAGATCGCCATGGACCTTGCCCGCGCTGGGCGGCGCGGGAGGCACGCGGCTTAGATGTGGGGCAGGATTGTATCCTGCGGCCGATTTGCAATCGGCCAGGCGGCTTGAAAAGCCGCCGCAGGCTGAAAGCCTAATGCCATATAGTTTTCGACGGCGAGCTGAGTCGAAGTCCCTTTTTGTGGGGCAGGCCCCCCGGCCTGCGCGGGGCCCCCCGGCCCCGCTGGCCGCGCGGAGAGTAGAGTTGTCGCGTATGGGAGCAGGCCGGCGGGGGCGCCGGCCGCGGGCGAGGGCGCCCGCCCCACATCGGCCAGGTGTTCGAAAGCGGGAAACTATATGGCATTGGGCTGAAAGCCTGCCCCACACTGAAACGGAGCACTGAAATGCATTCGCAGAACAGCGTGATCATTCTGGCCGCGGGACTCGGAACGCGCATGAGGTCGCGCCGCGCCAAGGTCCTGCACAGGGCGGGCGGCATGACCCTGGTGGAGCATGTGGTGAATGCCGCATCGCGCATCGCCCCGGAAGAGCGCATCGTGGTGGTGGTGGGCTATCAGGCCGATGGAGTCAAACAGGCGCTGGCGCATCGCCGCGTGCGTTTCGCGGTTCAGACCGAGCAGAAGGGCACAGGTCACGCTGTGATGGCCGCCCGCGACGCCGTGGACCACGCCGGCAGCGTCGTCGTCCTGTATGGCGACTGTCCGCTGATCTCTCCGCAAACCCTGGAACGGTTGGTCGAGGATCAACAACGGGGAGATACCGCGGCCGCCATGCTGACGACGCGGCTAACGGACCCCACCGGCTACGGGCGCGTCCTGCTGGACGCCCGTGGAAACGTCCGCGCCATCGTGGAGCAGAAGGCGGCCTCGCCCGAACAGCTCGGTATCGATCTGATCAATCCGGGCATGTATTGTTTTCGCTCCGATCTGCTGTGGAAGCACATCGACGAGCTGAGGACGGATAACCCGGCGCGCGAATACTATCTCACCGACATGGTGGAGATCCTGAATTGCGCCGGCCATAACGTGGCGGCCATCGAGATCGCCGATGCGAGCGAGCTGCTGGGCATCAACACGCGCATCGAACTGGCGGAAGTGGACCGCGTCTTTCGGGAGCGCAAGGCGCGTGAGCTCATGCTGGCCGGGGTGACCATCGAGAAGCCGGAGACCGTGACCATCGACCTGGCGGCGGTGATCGGCCAGGACACCATCGTCGAGCCGTTCACGCGCATCCTGGGCCGGACCTCCATCGGCGAGGACTGCCGCGTCGGCGCAGGCAGCGTCATCGAAAATTCCATCATCGAGAGCGGCGTGGAGATTGCTCCATACACGCTGATCGGCTCGTCGCACGTGGGCCGTGACGCCCGGCTGGGGCCTTTTTCACGGCTGCGCTTCGAGAATGAGGTGGGGGAGGGAGCGCACGTGGGCAATTTCGTCGAGATGAAGAAGACTCATCTCGGCGCGGGCGCCAAAGCGAATCACCTCGCCTATCTGGGCGACTCGCGGATTGGCGCGAAATCAAACATCGGCGCGGGCACAATCACGTGCAACTACGACGGCTTGAAGAAGCACCGGACCCTGATCGGCGAACGTGCGTTCGTGGGCAGCAATTCGACGCTGGTGGCGCCGTTGGAGATCGGCGACGGCAGCTACATCGGCGCCGGGTCGGTCATCACCGACGACGTGCCTCCGGACGCGCTGGCTCTCGGACGCGGCCGCCAGGTGAACAAAGAGGGCTGGGCAAGGAGGCGCAGGTCAAAGGACGTCTGAGCGTGCCGGTGCGAGCGTCAGCTCGCTCTGGCCGACTGTGAGCTGAGCCCACAGTACCGCGCTGTCCAGTAACCCAGCCGCGACGTTGAGCCCGTCCGCGGGCGCCACGTCGGGAAACGCCCAGGTCCTCGCCGGACGCGAAGGCCGCAGGAGGAATGAACTGCCTTGGCACGTGGCCGGATACCCTACGCCCCCAGGTAAGCGAGGTTGAGCAGCCAGCGTAGTCTGAGGGCTCGGCGGCATCGCCTCAGCTCCGGAAGCTGCGCCTCCGCAAGCGAGCCTCGGCCGAAGCGCATTCTCGCCGCCAGCGCGTTCCACGTCGTCACAACCGCCATGCTGACGAAGATCATGGAGCTGCTGGGCGCAGAGACGATGTTCGTCGACATCTGCGACCTGCCGGCCGTAGAGAACCAGATGGCGTCGTTCAAGCCGGGCTGCGTGATTTTCGAAACCGGCTGCTCCGTGTGGGCGCCATCGACCGTATTGCCAGGATGGCGCGCGGCCGGCGAGGCCGTCGTCGATAGCACGTTCGCTACTCCGCTGGTGGTGCGTCCGCTCGAGCTGGGCGCGAATCTTGTAGTGCACAGCCTGACGAAGTTTCTGGCCGGCCACGGCGATGTTCTGGGCGGGGCGGTCATCGCCGACTCGCCGCACGCGGAAACGCTGCGGTCGGTCTCGTATTTCCGGACCCGGTCCATTCGAGAGCTATCTGACCGTGCGGCGTGAAGACCTTCGTGCTGCGCATGGGACGGCAATGCGCGAACGCCTGTCGCGTGGCCCAGCGCCTGTCCTCGCGCGGGCAGGGAAGAGGTGTTCCGCTTTATGGTCCCTCAGGCTGGTGGTTTGCGGAACTCACTCGGCGACGTGCACAGCCTGATGCTCTATCCGGGCCATTGCGTCGCATCGCGACCTTTCGCCGAAGCAGCGCGAAAAGCTGAGCATCGCCGAAGGGCTGGTGCGCCTGTGCCGCGGCAGCGAGGCCGTGGACGACATCATCGCCGACCTCGATCAGGCGCTGCCTCGGATGCATCCGTCCGGCGATCGAGAGTGACCTCGACGAGGTCGCCAAGCTGTTTTGCCGTGAACTGATTTCCTTCGATGTTCACCGCCAGTTTGCGGTCCCGATCGATCAGCACTGTGCGCAGCGAATGCGTGAGCAGGCCTTCATCGGGCCAGAAATTCATGCCGAACAGACTGCAGACATGTTTCACGATCGGTAGCGGCCCCGTGAGAAACCGCCAGCCGTCGCGAGCCTTCCAGACCTCCGCGTATTTCGCCAGAACCTCCGGACTGTCATGCACCGGATCGAAGGTGATGCTCAGCAACACGAGGTCGCGCCCCAGACGGTTGCCGAAGCGGCGCTGCAGCGTTTCGAAATTGTTCGACAGGCGAAAGCAGTAGTCGGGCAGCGGGCATCGTGTGTAGATGAAGGTCACGGCGATCACTTTCCCGCTGAACTGGGACAGAGAGACTTCGCGATTGTTCTGATCGGTCAGCGTAAAATCCGGCACTGTCTGGCCGACAGCAACCATGTCCTTCGAGCGATCCTCGCCCAGGGCGGTTTCGAGCGCCGCGAGACGGCGGTTCTGATCGGGGTCGCGTTCGGTGCTGCGGTACTCGAGCACGCGTATGTTCGAGATCTGGGAGGCAGTCTTCGTCACCACGAGGGTGAACGAGATTTTGGCGCCCGGGACCAGGCCGGTGAGCTGTTCGGGCTCAACCTTCCAGGGCATGACCATGGCCTCCATGAAGCCGGGGATCTCGTCGTTCGAAACGAGGATGGTTCGGGTCCGCGGATCGACCGTCAGCACCAGACCAGTGGCCTGATAGCGCCCGTCGCTCCACGCCGGAAGCGTCAGGACGAGCGCCAGAATCGCCGGCAGGCGCCGGTTCATCGCGCTGCTCCGCCAACCTGGAACGAACGACGGCTCAACGGGTGAGGCGCCGCATCGAACTCCCGGATTTCCAGAAACTGATTGGGCCTGACCTGCGCGAAGTTCTGTCTGGTTTTCGATGCCGGCCACCAGACCTCGATGTTCTCGATCGTCGCTGATCTCCCCAGACCGATATGTTGCTCGAGCGGAGATGCGCCGAACGATCCACCGCTGCCGACGGTTCGAACTATCCGCCGCCGGCCGACCCCCGCGTTGTTCACCGTCAAGGTGATGCGCGTGCCGATGGCCGAACGGTTCGACTTCACGCCGGCGAGGCGCAGCGTGATCCAGTCATTGCCGTGAGCGCCGGGGTTCCGGAAAAGCCGGGACGTGTTGCTGTCGCCAACGGTGGGGCCGCCCATAACGATGAAGATATCTTCGTCGCCGGTATTGCCCAGGTCGGCAAAGGCCACGCCGTGGCCCTTCGAGATTGCGCCGGCGCCGGACGATGCCGTAATATCGACGAACCGCTTCCCTCCCTGGTTGCGCAGCAGCGTGTTCGGCAGCAAAGAAGCGAACGACGGATTCCCCATGCCCAGGTAGATGTCGAGGAAGCCATCGTTGTCGATGTCGCCGAAGTTGCTACCCATGGGCATGTAAACGTGGTCGAGCCCAACCTCCGCGGTGACGTCGCGGAAAGTGGAGTCGCCATTGTTGCGGTACAGTTTCACGGTCTCGGCTCGCCGCGGCATTTTCAGCCAGCTTCGTACCGATTCATCCACGGAAAGGTAATAATCGGTCACGAAGAGATCGGGCCAGCCATCGTTGTCATAATCGAAGAACCACGCGGCGAAGCTCATCCTCGGCTCCTGTACGCCGGCGGCGGCCGCAACCTCCGTGAACATCAGGTCGCCGTTGTTGTGGTACAGGAAATTCTCGCCGTTGAAATTCGACACGAAGAAATCGGGATAGCCGTCGTTGTCGTAATCGCCCGCCACCACGCCCTTGCTGAGGGCTACCCGGTCGATGCCGGCTTTATGGGAAATATCGGTGAATGTCCCGTCGCCATTATTCAGGAACAACTGCGACGGGGAATTCTCGTTGGCGATAAACAGGTCGAGCCTGCCGTCGTTATTTATGTCGGCCCAGGCAGCCGATTGCGACGATCTGGCCGGCGCCATGAGCCCGCTCTGCGCGGTAACGTCGGTGAATGTTCCGTCGCAGTTGTTGCGCAGCAGGGAACGCCGTCTCGGAAATTCCCAGCCTCCACGCAGCACCAGAATATCGATGCAGCCGTCGTTGTTGTAATCGGCCTGAATAATATTAAGGCCGCCGGTCTCGCCGGAAAGCCCCGCCTGCTTCGCGCGATCGGTAAACGTGCCGTCGCCGTTGTTATGGAAGAAGTGCAGCGGCGCGCAATCGTCGATCTGCGAAGTCACCACGTCCAGGAGCCCGTTGTTTTCGAAATCGTCCACGATCGCGCCGCCCGCCGTTCCATAAACGTTCAGCCCCGCCGCCGGCGCCACGTCGGGAAAACGTCCCAGGTCCTCGCCGGACGCGAACGCCGAAGGAGGGATAAGGAACTCCTTTGGCACGCGGCCCGGATACCCTCCGCCCACCATGTACGAGAGGTTGAGCAGCCAGCGCAGTTCGAGATTCGCCGGATCGTCCCGGAGCGCCCGCAGCAGATGAGTGACGGCGTTCTCGATATCGCCGGGTTCGCCACCAACTGCTTCCATGGATCGGGGTATGATCTGGCGCTGGGTTGCGATCTGGCGATCGCTCTGGAGGAACCGGTGCAGGTAGCCCACGGCCAGGGTCTCTTCGAGTGGCTTCACTGTGTCCGGGCGTCCCGAGGACGCGGCAAGCCGATACGCATCCTCCCATTGAACGAGCGCGTTGTCGATGTCGCCGGTGGACGAGAAGAGGCCGGCCAGCGTGGAAACAAACGCCTCTCGATCGTTCGGATCCATTGCCGCGCCCTTCGCGGTCAGATACGCCCGGATGGCCTGAATGCCGCGCGCCGGCGCTTCCCGCCTCACCTCGCAGACCTGTTCCAGATCCATGCCCCAGTTCGGATCGGCGGGCGTGAACTGCCGAATCGCCGCCAGAAGTTCCTGATATCCCGAGGTGTCGTGCGTGAGGGGCGAACTCAGGGGACCGGAAACAGCCAGCATGCGCTGCGGCTCGGCGGCATCGTTCTGGTCTTCGCGGGCTCGCCTGACGATCGCGTACCCTGCCGGAATCCTGACGATCGCGCTGACCTGACCTGGCTCGAGGCCGTCGAGGGCATTTCTCAGTTCCGGAAGCAGACTGTCCGGGGCCACTTTGCCCAGGTAGCCGCCGGCGTTCGCCGTCGGATCGATGGAGAATTGGCGGGCCAGCGCCGCAAAATCGTCGCCATTCTTCAGCCGCGCGAGAATACGCTGCGCCTCCGACAGCGAGCCGGCAATGATCAGTTGCACCGGAATGCGCGGCGCCGCTTCGCCTGCCCCCGCCAGAGAGACCACGATCGGGGATAGAACCGCGAGCGCACTCAGCGCAACGCGCCAGGGAAAAGCTCTCACCGGTTCAGGCACTTCTCTACCACTGCGACCGAATTCCTGAGAATAGCGCGGCGTGTGCGAAGAATCCAGCGGCGCCGAATTATTGACACCTTGAACCAGCGGGACGCCACGTTACCGCTCCTTCACAGTCGCGGCTCTGCCACAATGCCGCAAGCTCGGGCATCGAAACAGAGCCGTGACCGTGAGGGAGCGGCGCCAAATTCTTCACACCTTCTGAGGGAGCGTTTGCACGGCACTGAAGATTCTTTGCGGCCTCCGACGTCGCTCAGGGTGAGGTCGCGTAGCGTTCGTACAGCGCGGGTACGCCGGCTTCCTTCCAGCCGCCGGCATGGATCACCACGCGCCAGCGATACCGCAGCTTCCCGCCCGGCGCCAGCGTAGTCGTCTTCTTCGGCAGCGATTCGTCGAAGGCGTTCTGTGCAAACGGATTCACCGCGAACAGGCCGTAATCGCGTACGTGCCAGCGATTCGGATGGCCCGGGTTCGCGGGATGATCGAAGATGGCGATGCCCAGCCGCTCGCCTTCTACCGTGCCCGAGTAATCCGCCCAGTCGGCGCGCTTCCCCCACGCGTTCTTCATCCCTTCCGCGCCGTTTGAATTGACGATGCGGCCGGTGTGCTGTTCGTTCATCTGGTCGGCCACGCGGACGGCGAACGCTCCGTCCTTATCGTCTCCGAATACGGCTTGTTTCACGGCTGCCAGCGTGATAACGACATCAACGATGCGCAGCGCGGCATCGCCGCGGAAGGTCATCGAGCGATCCTCGGTCAGGAGCAAGGCGCCGGACGGATCGCGCCAGTCGAACAGAGCATGGATCACGCCATCCCTCGCCGACACGATCCGGTTCAGTTCGATGCGCCCGCGGTTCTTCGTCGTGTAACTTGCTTCGTTCGACCAGAAATCGTATCCGTTCACGTCGAAGTAGCCGAACCACACTCCGCGGTGATGCTGGTGATCGCGACTCTCGCCGGCAACGGTTTCCATGGGCCAGCGCCTGGTCACCGTCACGCCGCCGGCCGAGCGCAGCGGATGCAGGTACGGCTTGGCCGTGTCCGGACCGTAATAGAAGGTTGAGAATGGCTTGCCGTCAATGACGATGTCGATGCTGGCCGGCTTCTGTTCGAACTTCACCTGGGCGCAGGCGAGCGTCGAAAAGGCAGCAAGGAATGGAGCGAGCTTCACAGGATCACCACGCGCCGGCCGTCCAGATCGAGCTCGCCCCCAGGCCGCACGTCCTCGGTGCGGACATAAGCAAGCGCCACCACAGCGCGCTGGCGCGAAGACCAGACCGCGGACGTGATCTCACCGGCATCGTTACCGCCGGCCTGCAGCTTCGTCCCGGGTTCCGGCACGCTCTCCCCTTCGATGCGCACCCGCATCAGGTTGCGATGGAGCTGTCCGCGGGCGCGCACGCGCTCCACAATCTCCTGGCCCAGGTAGCAGCCCTTGTGAAAGTGGATGGCGCGATACTGATTCGTTTCCTGCGCCAGATTGCGCTCGCCCATATCCTCGCCGTAGCGCGGCCTTCCCATCTCGATTCGAACCGTACGGAAATCCTCCCCCGATGCCGCCGTGGCGCCTGCCCGCTCGAGTTGCGCCGCGAGGGTATCGCGCTCCGAAACAGGGCCGATGACCAGCCAGCCCGGAGCGCTCGTGAGACTTACCTTCGCCACCAGGCATTCGCCCCACGACTCGTTAGCGTACTCGAGCTCCAGCGCGGGAGCGCCCGCGACGCGCAGGATGTCGCCCGAGCGCGGACCTTCCACCGCGATCGCCATCGTCTCTGCCGTAATGGTCTCGAGCGTCACGTCGTCGGCAATGATGAACCGGTCAAGGTGCTGGTATAGCTTCTCGGTGGTTTCCGGTTCGGTATCAAGCAGGAAATGATCGGGCCGGCAGAAAATGTTGGAATCGGCCAGGATCCGTCCCTGCGCCGAGAGGAAGAAGGCGTAGCAACCGTCACCCGGCTTGAGCTGCTGGATATGATTTGTGGTCATGGCGTGCAGCAGGCGCGCGCGGTCCTCGCCGGAGACGCGAATCCTGCCGCGCGACGAGACGTCCAGCCACGCAGCCCCCTCGTACAGCGCGTCGTAACCGGTCACGGCAGTTTGACCGCCGCCGGCAGAGAGATGTATCGCAGCCAGCCCGAGATCATGACGATGACCACGCCTGAGATGATGATTCCGGCCGCGCGCCGGTTGCGCTTCGCCTGATCGATGCCCGGCCGCGCGTACAACAGCGCTGCCGCAAGCACGTGCAGGACAAGCAGCAGCTTGATCCCCATCCACATGTGGTAGTGCGGCGGGAACGCGGTCTTTGTCAGGTAGTTGTAAAACCCCGAGCCGAGGATCGTACACACCACGGCAATGATGATGGTCCGGAAGCGGAGAGCCGTTTCTTCGCCCAGCCGGCTCGCTTCGGTTCCCGGCAGCGACGCCAGCGACGGCGCCAGAACCAGACGCGCATAAAGAAACCCGCCCAGCAGCGTGATCACTGAGCCGATGTGAATCCAGCGCATCAGGACGGCGAGAATTGCGCGAAGAGTGGGATCCATAGGCTTGCAGGCTGATAGCCTGCTCTACACTACCATCATGAAGCGACAGTAGAGCAGGCTTTCAGCCTGCATGCGCGACTATGGCGTCTCAGACGCGCTACTCGCGGCCGCGGCGTTGCCCTTCCAGTCCGCTCCCACTTCGTAACGCCGGTAATCGCGGAATTCCTTCTCTGTCTTCACCAGCGAGTGCTTGCCTGTGCCGATGTACAGCGTCGTCAACTGCGGCAGCAGATACTCGCGGCCGGAGATCTGGACCCAGTCGTAATCCACCGCTATGTCCGACCGATAAATCGGGAACTCCTTCGGAATGCCGGTAGCCTCCAGCGAGATCCTCCGCACGATGTTGCTGTTCGCATCGATATACACCAGCCCCTTGTACCCGGCGAGCATGGTTTTCCCGCCATTACGAGCCGTCAGACGATAGCTGGACCGCGAAGCCGGCACGCGAAAACGGAACACGTTCACCCGCGCGCCCTTCCAGTCGGTAATGTCCTCCCACTCGATGTCGGCGGAGGCCCGCTCCGAGAACACCAGGTCGAAAAGGCTGGCGAACTCGCCAAAGACGCGGCCCGCGGTGGTATCGATCTGGCCGGGATCCTTATTGCCGTTGACTTCCAGAAGCTGCGCCGATTCGGCGCCATCGATGTACTGCAGAACTTCGGTGATGGTATCTTTCGGTTTCCAGTCTCCCGAACCGGCCTTGTCCACGGTGCGCCGAGTCACTTCAATGCAGGCGAAGTTCGTCAGATCGTCCTTATACGCCAGAGCGTGCTGCCGCGCGGCATCGATGATGCGCTTCATTTCGGCGTCGTTCGGTTTCAGCAGCGTCCTCATCAACTCGGGTCCGCTCTCGAAGACGGCGTTCTTGTCCAGCGTGGCAGTCTCGCTCGGCGGAACACCGGCCGCGCCTTGCTGCACCTCGAAGGCGGCGTCCTGTTCCACCGACCCGCTACCCTGGCTGACCCGCGCTCTCAACTGCCAGTTTCCGGGCCCGAGAAGGCCGGTCCTGATCGCGGTGACAAACGGAATGGGTTGTCCAGGGCGGGCTTCGCCAAGCGTGGCGGGAAGTGTGACGAGAGTCTGATCACCCCGAACCAGCTCCAGCGTGAGCTTTGGTTTTTCACTGCTGTGCGCATCCGGATAAACGGTCAGGAACACCGGTACGTGCCGGTCCTCCTGCGCCCACGAAAACGCCAGATCGGGGATCAGAAGCCGGCGCTGATATTGCAACGGTTCCAGCTCGGTTGAGGCTGTCAGGGGCTCGAGTCTCCGGAGCACGGCGATATCGCTGAGAGACACGCCGGCCGCCGGCTTCGGAACCGAGAAGGCCACGGTCTTCGTGCTCATGCTCCCGCCGGCGCGATCGAATACGGCGATGTCAACATGATAATCGCCCGCCGCAATTTCAAACGGCCGCTGGAACGTGAACACGTCTTTGCGCGCCTCGGTGAGACGCGCGTGGGTCATCTGAGCGGGCCGATCGAGGCTGAACTTCGCTGCGATGCGCCCGCTCGAGTCTTTCAGCAGGGCAAGAATCGAGAAATGGGACCGGCAGGCGGGAGCATCCTTCAGGTCTACGCACGCAAACGCCGCGAACGGGACCTGCACCACCAGCTCGGCCTCCGTCTTGTCGCCCACCTGGCCGAAACGGAAAACACGGCCGCGCAGCGGGAACGTCTCCTTTCTGTCGGCGCCATCGAGCGCGTCCAGCAGGGCCACCTCGAACGGCCGCAGGTCCATTCCGGATTTGGGAGGCAGCGCGAAGTAACCCGCGCGCGCCTGCACGATCGCGTCCTTGCGGGCCACCCGCACGGAAACGGGGCGAAAACGCCCATCGGATTCGGAAACGGGCCGCAGGTACGTGGCCTCGTAGTGGACCCCGAGATCTTCGGCTACCCATTCAATGTGCGCGTGCGCATCGTTGGTTTCGTCGAGGTAAATGCCGCCGGTGGTCTCAGCGAGTTTGCGCAGGGGCGGCCGATTGTCGGCCGGCATTGACGCATCCGCCAGGGCTTTTGCCGTCGCCTTCGGAACCAGCGCGTTGCCCATCACGCCCACATCGGCATCCGCTTCCGTCGCCGGAGCTGGGGCCCCATACGCCGCAATTCTCGCGGCTTTCGTCAATCCACTCACGTCCAGAGCGTAGATGCTGACCTTAGCCTGGTTCGCTGTTCCTATGAGTGACCAGAGATGCTCGGGCGACGCCGCCATCACATCGACGCCATCGGAAAAATAGAGAATACTCTTGCGGCCCGGCAGCGTCCCCAGACGCTGCGCCAGCGCGAGCAACCGCGAGATGCAGGGATGAAAATGCTCGTCCCTGATCATCCGCTCCGAAGCGCTCGAAACCTGCACCAGCGGTGAGGCCGGATCGGGGGACGCGGCTGAATCGGGCGTCGAGCCGCCATGCGCGTCCGCTGCCGTCGCGCGTTCGATGGCTCGTTTGGCCGCTTCGCGGTCGGCGCTGGGCGGCTGAAGCAGAGTCAGGCGATCGTGAATCTTCCAGACGGACATGTGCACGCCGGCGGGCATGGAGCCCAGAATCTGCAGCGCCGTATCGCGTGCCAGCTTTCCCGATACCGCATCGAGTCCATCGAATACGAATGCGGCGTAATGGCCTTCGGAGCCGCTCACCAGGCTCAGACGGGTGACCCTTGTGCGCACGCCTTCGTCGCTCAGACGAATCTCGCCGGGATGCAGATCGCGGATCAGACGTCCATGCTTGTCGCGGACAACAAGGTCGATACTTGCTTCCTCGCCGGCCGGGGTAACTGCCTTTTGACTGCCAATAACGGAAGGGGGCGCAAGCTGAGCCGCCCCTGCGATGAAGGTCATCGCAAGTCCAATCGTAAGAATGAGGCGGAGCATATGAAACCGTATGTATTCTATCGGATAACGGGGCGTAGTGTCGGAGATCTGACTCCGCTTGGAGACCGGCGTTTCACTCCCCGTGGGGCAGGCCATCGGTGTTTGTGGCCTGCGGTTGCACGGCGCTGGAGATCCTACACCGCCTAACACATGGCCGCGACGAGCGCCCCGCGTGCGGTGGAATTGAGCGGCTCGGCCGATACGCGCACCTCGGAGAGACGCACCGGCAGCTCGTAACCGGCCAGCACCTTCCGGAACAGCTCGAAGAAACCCTTAGGCATCGCCGTTCCGCCGCTGACGACCAGCGGGATCGGGGCGGCGAGTTTCGGCAGACGCCGGGCCGAAGAGAGATTGTCGCGCAACGCTTCGAGCAGGTTGCGCACTGCCTCTTCGTAGTAGATGGTGAGCGCGTTCTGGACGCGGTCGCCGGAAAATCCGTTCAGCCGAAATGTATGTTCCTTTTGCACGCGCACGCGCGTGGATACTTCACCCACCGCGAGCGCCGCGCGGGAGTCGATAAAATCCCCCGCCCTGGCAGTGCTGAAGCTGATTACCGGCACCGAAAGAACCGCGAGACAGGCGTTGCACAATCCGCTGCCGAACGAGATGCCGATGCCGGTGTAGTTGGAGGCGCCCAGTTCGCTGAACACCACGGCCAGACCTTCGTTGATGGGCGTCGCGTCGTACCCGAGCTCGGTCAGAATGTGGCGGCACGATTTTTCGTGATACGAGAAGCTCCCGTCACCGCGGGAGTCAGGCGGACAAGCCGAAGGCGCGGGAACGCTGAAGAACACCTTCTGGCCCTCGCCCGTCGCCTTGCCAATCAGGCGGGTGACAACCATCCGCAGCACTGCCAGACCGTGAGGCTCGTCCGGATTCAGCAGGCCGTCCACCATCGGCCGCCGCGTCTCGATATGGAGGATTTCGGCGAACTTCTCGGCGTCGTTGCCCGCCACGACGATCTCGCTGCCGCGGACTTCGTGAAAGACGCTTTCCTGGATCAGCAGCTTTTCGGCCAGCTTCGACCAGGGTAGGTGGATAAAAGCGTTGAGCTGCCCCTCGCACGGCTGTTCGCCGTTCACGCTGCGCGCGGCAACAATCCTGCTGGTTCCGATATCCAGCCCGATCGGCGGGCCGCTTGCCAGTTCTTCGTTCTTCATCTGTTCGTGTCTCCTGATGTCTTCCTTGCGGCAGCGGGCGAGCCGCCCACCATGCGGTGCTACCGGCCGGCTCCGCCGCCGCAGCGGGCCAGCACGGCCGTGTAGCTGCCGGTTGCGGCATCTCCGCCTTTCGGTACGCACAGCGCCGCCGCGGAGGCGATACGCTGCGACTCCTGCTGTTTTCGCTTCTGCCAGCCTCGCAGATGGTCCTGGCGCGCTGTTACCTCGTCGATGTTGGCCTGAATGCGCGCCATGTGCTGCGCCGTTACCCGCTCGATCTCCGCCTGGATGGCCCGGTTCTCGGCATCCCTCAGCTCTTCGAACGTCTGCTCCTTCGCCTCCTGCTTTTCCTCGAACTCATTCAGCGCGCGCTGGCGGAGCATAGCATCCTGCAGCAGATCCTCGATGTGCACATCCGCGGCCTCGAGCGCCATCAGCAGCGACGCGCGTTTCGCGTCCTGCGACATGCCCTGCAGATGGGGGCTGGACAGCATTTCGGCCACCTTCTGAATCCCCCACTTCATGACCGGAGGCCGCGGGGTCGCGGAATTGAAGATTTCATCGAATGACGGAAAGCCGACCGGCGGCGCGGATTTGGGCATGGACATTGAGGCGACCTCCTGCGCGGGCTCACTGGCGGATATGTCAGCGGCGCTGTGGATAAGTTCGCGAGGCGCTGTTTCCGCGCCCGACGAGAACACGAAGAAACGCTTGAACATGGACACTCCCGAAGCCGAACTGGCGGATTGCCTGGCCTGCGATGTAGTAGTAGCGCCCACGTACTGCAATTTCTCTGAAATTCGCTGACCTCGGTTCTGGTTATTGTCGTGCAACGCTTCAGCCCAGGCCTTTATGACCAATCCCGTATTTCTGAACAGAATCAGTAATCCGGCCCTGCTGTTTCTCGGCATGGGCGCTATTTTTTTCAGTGTGTGGAATTGCTGCCGTACCGCGCTGCGGCCGCCGCTTACCCGATTCCGCCGTTAAACGCCTGGCGGGAACTCGTTCAGGTTCGCGTCTGACCCTGTAGAGGGAAGGCGAACGTGTCTGAGCTGTCCAACAGCATTCGCACGCGCCGCGACAGCTCTTCCCCCGAGAACGGCTTCGGCAGGAAGTGCAGGTCGTTCATGGAAACGCCATGCAATCGAAGCAGCTCCGAACCTGAATATGCCGAGATGAACAACACTTTCAGGTTGCTTTGGCACAGGCCGCAGAGCTCGTCGAAGAGATCGATCCCGTTCTTTCCCGGCAGCGCCACGTCAGTGATCACGAGATCGATTTGCGTCGATACGGCCGTGCATTGCTGAAGCGCCTGATAAGCGTTACTCGCCTTCAGGACAAGGTGTCCGGCCTGTTCGAGCAACTCGGCGATAACCCGCAGGTCGGCCGGCTCATCGTCCACCAGCAGAATCGTTGCCGCCGTTTCAGCCATCCGTGCGCGTTCGTGCAATTTCGTCGCCACGCTCCACGTTACCGGAACGTATCGCGATCATCGCTCGAGCGATGCGCTCTCCCCGGCTGTAGCGGGATAAACAACAATCTGGACATCGCCGTTGTCGCCCGCTTCCGGCGTTTTTCCCTCACCCATGGTCTTCAGCCGCGTGTCGTCCAGGGCGAAATGGCTTACCAGATAATCCCGAACCACCATGGCCCGCGCCTCAGTGAGTTGGCGCTCTTTGTCGGAATCGCCCTTCATCCCCGCGCGCGCCACCGCGACGGCAAGTCCGAACTTGTTCTGCTGCAGGAATTGCCCGACCTCATCCAGGTCCTTCGCCTTCTTCAGCTTCGCTGTATCGGGTTTGGTAAAGAGCTGGTTCGTGTCGAACTCGAATGTTCGCTCCGGTTTCGCTCGCGGCAGCTCCGCAACATCGTGCTTCCTTAACTCGTCCGCGTCTTCGTAGCCCCGCTTTTTGAAGAACCCGCGAGTCAGGAAATTGTGCTTGAGCGCTTCCGCGTCTTCCTGGAGATCGGTGGCGGCGGAGTTCACCTTCCGATAGACCGAGTCGTTGTCGATCAGCTTCCCGGCCGTGCCTTTTCCCTGGCTGATGGTAGCGGTGATCGTATCCAGATTGCCGGCTGCTCCATTGATGTTCTTTACCGCGTCGGTGGCCTGATCCAGAATCACGCCGGTCTTGTTGATCAGGTCGGATATGTCGACTGGCGGAGCGCTCCCGATAGTATCGCCGGGCTTAAGCTCGTGCGCATTCACTGACCCGAACGAGATCTCGACGTACTTGTCTCCCATCAGCCCCTCGGACTTGATGGAGGCCACCGAATCCTTTCGCACAACG
The DNA here is from genome assembly GCA_963780655.1 of uncultured Acidobacteriota bacterium. GTDB lineage: Bacteria > Acidobacteriota > Terriglobia > Bryobacterales > Bryobacteraceae > CAWACP01. The sequence continues at coordinate 168,032 of CAWACP010000007.1, forward strand.
GACCGCGTCGCCTTTGCGAGATTCATGACCACCACCACCTTCCCATCGGGCCGGCTCGGCAAATCGATCTGCTTCACCGTCCCCTTATGAATTCCTCCTACGCGAACGTCGGCGCCGTTATTCAGCCCGGCCACGTTCTGAAATTCGGCTCTCACCGGGTACGTAGAGTGGAACATCGATTGTGTGTTTCCGATCAGAAACACCCCGCAGGCGAGCACCGCCAGACCAGCGACGACAAACAAGCCGAGTCGAAGGGATGTGTACATAACAGCCTCTAAGCAGCCTGCTGCAGGAAGCGTGCGACAAACTCGTCGTGGCTCCTCCGCAGCTCTTCAAACGTGCCCCCGATCAATATCTTTCCTTCATGAAGCATGACGAAGCGGTCCGCGAACAACCTGGCCGCGTGAATGTCGTGGGTGACGACCACGGCCGTAATCTCGCGTTCCGCCTTCATGCTCGAAATCAGCTGGGCGATTTCGGTGGCGGTAATCGGGTCGAGCCCGGCCGTCGGTTCGTCGAGGAGGATTATTTCGGGATCGAGCGCCAGAGCGCGGGCCAGACCGACCCGCTTTTGCATGCCGCCCGATATCTCCGATGGCATCTTCTCGAAATCCTTCTCCATGCCCACCCTCGACAGCAGCTCGCGCACACGCTGCCTCCGCTCATCGGCGCTCAGGCGAGTGTGGCGCACCAGCGGGAACGCCACATTCTGCTCCACGGTAAGCGAGTCATAGAGCGCCGCCTGCTGGAACAGAAAACCGATCTTCTTCCGGACTTCGTTCAGTTGGCGGGGGCGCATGGCGGTGATCTCCTCGCCACGAATCCGGATGGACCCGGAATCGGGCTTCTGCAGTCCGATGAGCAGCCTGAGAAAGACGCTTTTGCCGGTTCCGCTGCGCCCCAGTATGGCGATGGTTTCACCGCCCGCCGCGGCGAGGTCTACGTTATTCAGCACGCGCTGTTTCCCGAACGACTTCGTGAGCCCTTTCACTTCGACAGGCGGCGTATTGTGTTGCTCGGGCATCTGATCCTCACGCATCGGGGAAGAACACCAGTATCAGCTTCACCAGAATTACGTCGGCGACGATGATGAAGAGCGACGAGAGCACCACTGAGCTGGTGGCCGAACGGCCGACGCCCGCCGTGCCGCCCCTCGTACGCATCCCCTGGAAACACGAAACCATGCCAATGATCAGGCCGAACACGGCCGTCTTGAGCGTTGGCGGAATGAAGTCACTGAAGCTGACTCCTCTCAGGCCATCGTCTATGAACATGCGCAGCGAAATCGGCGCGACGATGGTGTTTGCTACCCAGCCCATGAATACGCCGCAAGAATCCGCGATGAGCGTAAGCGGCGGGAGCATGGCCGCGCAGGCCAGCACGCGGGTAACCGCGAGGAACCTGTAGGGATCGACGGCCGACGCTTCCATGGCGTCGATCTGCTCCGTCACTTTCATGGATCCCAGCTCGGCGCCGATGCCGGCGCCCACCCGACCGCTCACCACCAATCCGGTGATGATGGGGCCGGTCTCCCGAATGATCGAGAACAGAATGACCTGCGGCAACAGCGACGCGGCCCCTAATTGAACCAGGCTGTCACGCGTCTGTAGTGACAGCACCACGCCGGTGGCCGCGCCGGCAAGCGCCACCAGCGGCAGCGATTTGGAGCCGATCTCGTCCATCTGCCGGATCAACTCGCGGACTTCGACCGGAGGCGTCAGCGCCGCGCCGATCACCCGGGCACAGAACTGTGCAAGGTCTCCAAACCACTCAAAAAATGGGACAACGTACTCCATCGACAGAACCAGGAGCGGTTAGTGCCACTGAAGTTCCAAACAAGGAACACCAACGCAATCAGTCACTTGTCCAGGGAATTGGACAAGGTACTACGAAATATTTACGATGGTGGCGCAGGCGATTTCGCCTGTTTGCCCCGAGCGTGGTCCCCGTCGATTGCGCCGCAGGATACAATCCGCTGAAAGCCAGCCCCACTGCGAACACCAAACTGAACCCTATTGGATCTACCGCGAGTCGACCGGCTTTGGCGCGATCGCCGCGGGATGTCCGGTCCTCGCGCGCCGGTAATCGAGCGCCAGCTGTTTCGTAATCCGCTCGGCGACATCGAGGCTCGCGCCCTGGAATTTTGCGCCGAGACTTTCCTCCGTGGCCGACCAGATCACGTCGCCGTCGCGATTCACCAGCCGGACGGCCGCGAACGCCTCGTGCTTGCGCTCCTCGATGTTGGTCGACTCGTTCTCGCCGACGCTGATGCCGGCGTTGTGGCTGGACCCGGATTGCGCGTGGTAGCCCCCGCTGGAACTCTCTGATCCGCCCACCTGCGTGTGCATATTCAGGTTGTCCGAGGAGTGGAACGTGTCCTTGAACACTTTGTCATCGGCGGCGCCCTTCAGGATTGCATCGGCCCGGTCCTCATTCTCGGTCACGATAAAAAGCTTCGTCTTTTGCAGACTGCTGATGATCATGTCCCGGAACTGGGCCGCGGATTCTCCCCCGGTGAGAACATCGACGTAGACCCGGCGCACGTCAGTGAGTTCCTGGGCGGCAAGCCGGTCGTCCGGATCGGGTACGGCTGGCCTGGCCACCTGCAGCCGTGGCGTCTCGGCGTCCTTGCCGGGAGCGTCCTTCGCCGTTTGCGGATTCGCAGCCAGCAGTGCGCAGGCGAGCAGGAGAGCCGGTATCATCAGCCTTTCCCGGCCTTCCGCGCCTCCTCGTCCTGAAACTCCACCTTGCGGCCGGTGCGCGCTTCGAGGCTGACCAGCGCGCTGCGGATGTCCGCCTTGTTCACGCGGAAAATCATGGCCTGCTGCCGGCCGTCTTCGTCCGTGTATCCCACCGTCAGAAAGTGCTCGCGTTTGCGGCTGAGCAGGAAGAGCGGCGACAGCACCACCGCGGCCACATATCTCCGGTCCACCTTCTGGCCGTACTCGACCAGGTTGATGTTCTCCCACGGCACCCGCCAGCTTGCGCCCTTTGAGTAGAAAACGAAGTACTGCGCGTCGGTGGTCTGCGCGCGGCCTGAGCAGCCCTCCGGAATCTGCGCGATGGTGCCGCCGACATACTCCATTCGCGACCCGTAGTTTCGCCCGGCCAAGGGGAGCGCCGTGCCGAGCAGCGTAATCAGAAGTAAAAAGCGCCGGATGTCCATGGCTGTCCGCCCATGTAGTTCCGCAAGCGTGCTGCGGTTCTCACACAACCTGCAAGCACGTCCGCTCTGCGTTGAGCCTGATGTGCGCGTAGCGCGCGACCGGTGGGGACTTTGGCGGGACTCGGATCGCGAAGTCCGGGCAAAGAATGCAGGACTTACTGAAGTACGGATAATTGAGCGACGGCGGCGTGGGGCGGCTGGTGGGATTTGAACCCACGACATCCAGAACCACAATCTGGCGCTACTACCAACTGAGCTACAGCCGCCGTTTACACACTTAGTTTACCATCCGCCCCTCCCGCGCTCGCAAATAATGCTCCAGCCTTCCGCTTCCCCTGCCGATAAGAGATCCAGAGCCAATTACGCGGCTCGAACGACACCCGCAGGGGAGACGAATGCAGACCACCGTCACCGACACGCCCGGCGTTACGGCCGGCGCCGGAAAATATCTCACCTTTCGACTCGGGCCCGAAGAGTTCGGCGTACGCGTTGACAAGGTGAATGAAATCATGGGCGTCCAGGAGATCACCTCGGTTCCGCAGACGCCTGAGTATCTGCGGGGCGTTATCAACCTCCGCGGCAAGCTCATCCCGGTGATCGATCTGCGCCTGAAATTCGGTCTGCCCTCCATTCCCTACACGCAACGCACCTGCATCGTGGTGGTGCAGGTCCCCGGCGAGCTTGTCGACTTACAGGCCGGCTTTGTGGTGGACGCTGTCTCCGAACTGCTCAGCCTCACCGCCACGGACATCAGGAACACGCCGGATTTCGGCCCGCAGCTCGCCACGCCATTCATCCTGGGCACGGCCAGGGTGAAGAACAAGGTCAGGATTCTCCTCGATATCGATCGGCTGGTCAGCGCGGCCGAGATGTCGGGTTTCGGGTCCCTGCCGCCCACGGCCTGAGAGCGGCGCAGGCGTCGATTCACCTCGATTGCCGTGTTATGGTGGGGCAGGCCCCCCGGCCTGCGGCGGACCCCCGGTCCGCCTCCCTAATGACCGCCGGCCACTCCTTCGACCTCGCCGTCATCGCCGCCTATCTCGCGGGCATCACCTGGTTCGGCGCGCGCTTTCGTAAATCGCAGCGCAGCCTGCGCGATTATTTCCTCGGCGGACGTACCGCGCCGTGGTGGGCCATCGCGCTCTCCATCGTCTCCGCCGAAACCAGCACCCTCACCGTCATCGGCACACCCGCGCTCGCCTTCAACGGCAACTTCGGCTTCCTGCAGGTGGTCCTCGGATATCTGCTCGCGCGCATCGTCATCTCGACGCTCTTCCTGCCGCACTACTTCCGCGGTGAGATGTTCACCGCCTATGAGCTGATGCGGCGACGTTTCGGAGAGCGTATTCGCCGCTTCACCGCCGGAACATTTCTCATCCTCCGTGCTCTGGCCGAAGGCGTCCGCGTCTTCGCGCTCTCCATCATCGTGGGCATCGTGCTGGCGCCGCTTTATCGCCGCTTCGGGATGTCCGGCGCGGCCGAGGCCGCTTCCATCCTGCTCATCGTCTGCCTCACGCTCTTCTACACCTTCGAAGGAGGCCTCACCGCCGTCATCTGGACCGACGTCGTGCAGATGTTCCTCTACGTCGGCGGGGCCCTCATCAGTTTCGTCGTGATCCTGCGCGAAATTCCCGGTGGCTGGGCGCACGTCGCCGCCGTCGCCGCGCCGGCCGGCAAGTTCCAGGTCTTCGACTTTCGCTTCAGCCTGAACGCCGCGTTCTTCTCGCGCAATTACAGCTTCTGGGCAGGCCTCATCGGCGGCTGCTTTCTCACCACCGCCAGCCACGGAACCGAGCAGCTTATGGTGCAGCGCCTGCTCGCCGCCCGCAGCGAACGGGAAAGCCGCGCCGCGCTCTTCGCCAGCTGGTTCGTCATCTTCTTTCAGTTCGCCCTCTTTCTTCTGATCGGAGCGATGCTGTTTGTCCACTATGGCGACCTCCATCTCGCCGCGCCCAACCCAGCCGACCGTATCTATCCCGATTTCGTCTGGTACGACCTGCCGCCGGGCGTCGCCGGTCTGGTCATCGCCGCAATTCTCGCCGCCGGCATGTCCAACCTCAGCGCCGCGCTCAACGCTCTGGCGTCTACCTCGGTGATGGACTTCTACAAGCCTCTGTTTGCGCGCGGCGCCGAAAATGATGCTCACCTCCTCCGCCTCGCCCGCCTCGCCACCATCGCGTGGGGCGCCATCCTGTTTCTTGTGGGACTCGTCGCGCGCCACTGGGGATCGGTGCTCGAAGCCGGCCTCTCCATCGCCTCTATCCTCTATGGCGGCCTGCTCGGCGTCTTTCTCCTCGGGCTGCTGACACGCCGCGTCGGCCAGAACGCCGCCATCGCGGGCATGGCCGCGGGCCTTCTCGTCATGCTCTATGTCAAAGCGGCCACGCCGATCGCGTTCACCTGGTACGTGCTCATCGGGACCGCGGTGACGTTCGCCACCGGCCTCCTCGCCTCGTTCGTCTTTCACGAAAAGGAGAACGCCGCGGCATGAGCGCGCCCCTCGAAAAATCATCGCTCGTCCGCGGACTCTCGTTGCCCGCGGCCATCTCCGTGAACATCGCCAACATCATCGGCACGGGCATCTTTCTGAAGACCCGCGTCATGACCTGCAACGTCGGCAGTCCCACGCTGGTGCTCGCGGTCTGGATCGTCGCCGGCCTGCTCGCGTTTGCCGGCGCCCTGACCTTCGCCGAGCTGTCCGCGATGATGCCCGAGGCGGGCGGTGAATACGTCTACCTGCGTAACGCCTACGGGCGGCCCATGGGATTCCTTTACGGCTGGACCATTTTCTTCGTCGCGCGCACCGGATCGCAGGCCGCGCTCGCCACCGGCTCCGCCATTTTCCTGAACATCATCACCGGGGGCGCGCTCAGCCGCACGTTCTTCACGGCCAACCTCTTCGGCCTGATGATTCCGTTCGGTCTGTTACAGGTCACGGCGCTCGCGTGGATCTTCGTCATCACTGTCGTGAATTGCGCCAATGTCACTGCCACCGGACGCCTGGCCTCGGCTCTTACGCTGGTGAAGCTCTCGTTGCTCGTGCTGATCGGCAGCGGCGCCATGCTGCTCGCCCACGGCAACTGGGGACATCTCGCCATGAGCGCGGCCGGCGGAACCTGCGAGGGCGTCAGCGCGGCGGCTCGCGGCGGACTGGCCGGCTTCGGCGCCGCCATGCTCGGAGCGCTGTGGGCCTACGACGGCTGGGACAATCTGGCGCCGCTCTCGGGCGAGGTGCGCAATCCGCGGCGTAACCTGCCGCTCGCCTTCATGGGCGCCATGTTCGTGGTGGCCGCCCTCTACGTCTTCGTGAACCTCTCCTATTTCTATGTGCTGGCGCCGCGCGAGATCGCCAGCGTGCCGCTCAGTTCGTCGGTGGCCACCGAGGCCGTGCGCCGTTTCCTCGGCAGCGCCGCCGCCGGCCTGATCGCTATGGCGCTGCTTGCGTCGTCGGTGGGCGCGCTGCATGCTTCCGTGCTGGCCAACTCGCGAATCCCGTACGCCATGGCGCAGGATGGCCTGTTCTTTCGCAAGCTCGCCGCGGTCTCGCCAAAGAGCCACGTGCCGATAAACGCTCTGATCGCGCAGGGCGTCTGGGCAAGCGTGCTCGCGCTCTCCGGCTCCTACGATGTCCTCACCGATTACGTCATCTTCGCGTCGTGGGTGCTGTACGGGCTGGCCACCGCGTCGGTGTTCGTCTTCCGGCGCCGCATGCCCGATGCGCCGCGGCCTTATCGCACGTGGGGCTATCCGGTGGTCCCGGCGCTCTTCCTGCTGGTAACGGCGTGGCTGCTCATCAACACGCTCTTCACGACGCCCGTGCAGGCCTTTGCGGGCATCGCCCTGATGATCGCCGGTGTGCCGTTCTATTTTCTCTTTTCGCGCCGCAGCAGCGCCGTGAGCACGGAACGTTGAGCAAGGTCTTTCTTCTCTCCCCGGCGCGGGCTGACGGCGTGCGCGCCCGCATGCTGGCGAACGAACGAGCCATGTTTCCGCTGGCCGTGAAGCTGCGCGAGCAGGGCGCTCCTCTGGGCGAGATCTTCAGCTTCGCCAGCGGCCTCTACTTCCGCGGCAAGCTCGCCTATGCCCGCGCTTTCGAGTCCCCGCCCGAAGGCGTCCCCGGATCGCTGGTCATCGCGGCCGGGTTCGGTCTCGTGCCGCCCGACAGCATCGTCACCATCGACAGCCTGCGGGCCATTGGGAGCGTGCCCATCGATCATGACGACCCGCGCTACCGCGAGCCGCTCGAACGTCACGCCCGCGCGCTGGCCGAGGCCGCCGGTCCCGGTTGCCATCTCATCCTGCTGGGCAGCGTGGCCACGCCGAAGTATATCGATCCACTGCTGAAGGTGTTCGGCGAGAGGCTGCTCTTTCCCGCCGAATTCGTCGGCCGGGGCGACATGAGCCGCGGCGGCCTGATGTTGCGCCGCGCCAGTTCCGGCGAGGAGCTGACGTATGTCCCGGCGCTCTCAGCGGTCCGCCACGGTCCGCGCCCGCCCCGACTCCCCCGCCGATGACACGCTTTCAGACGGTGCTGAAGTCAACGGCTGGACATGCAGGCGAAAACGCCTGCTCCACAATCCACTGGAGTCTTTGTGGAGCAGGCCTTCGGCCTGCAAAGTGGCAGTTCACACCGAACCCGGCGAATCGTCCGCCAGCGCCCGGCCTTCCCGCGCCACGCCCGTATCGAACTGCAGCCGCACCCCTTCGGCTGCCGACCCGCGCCAGTTCGTGAAGCATTCGCGAACCACCTGAAAGATGATCTTCCGGTTCTCCAGCATCACCTTCAGCCACGCGAATGCGCCCTTCTGCGGAAAGTAAATGCCGCGGAAACACAGCCGCGCCACCAGGTGACTGATCTTGTACGGCGCCGGCGCCTCGGCGATTGACGCCAGTGCGCTGCGCGTGCGCGCGGGGCTGTAAGAATTGGTCCACGCGTAATCCACTTCCGTGTGCACCTCGTCGATGCTCATCTTCAGCGGCGTGTGCGCCATCCGGAACGGCGCGAAATCGAGCCAGTGCGTGGGGCGCGTGAGCCGGCCCTCTTTGGCCAGCCGCGTATAAAGAGGAGTGGAAGGAAACGGCGTGATCTGTCCGAAGACGGGCAGTCCGGGCGGCCATTCGCGAATCTGGCTCAATGTGCGTTCCGCCACCCCTGCCGTATCGTTGTCCAGGCCGAAAATGAACGACGTAATCGCGTAGACATGCCGCCGCGCGAGGCGTTCGAGAACGGCGCGATACTCGCTGGGCTTGTTGAAACTCTTGTTCACGTTGGCCAGGTTGGCCGGGTCCAGCGATTCCATGCCGATGAAGATCCACTTGCCCCCGGACTCCGCAATCAGGTCGATCAGTTCCTCGTCTCGCAGCAGGTTCGCGCTGATCTGGGCCACCCACGCCAGTTGAGCGCCGGCCGCAATGATGTCCCGCAGCAGCGATTTCGTCCGCTTCACGTTGATCGCGAAATTGTCGTCCACGAAGAAGACAGCCGCTTTCCCGCGGTTCTGCCGGGCGCACGCTTTCACGCGCAGCATCTCGTCCACCACGCTCTGGTTCGATCGAAAACGGATAGAATCGCCGAAGAATCCTGTCACCGTGCAGAACTCGCAGCCGTATGGACAGCCGCGTCCCGATTCGATCGGGATCAGGTGAAACTTTTCCCACTCGACGCCGAAATGTCTCATGATCGGCCGGACGGCCGCCGGAATCCTGTTGAACTGTTCCAGATCGAGCGACTCCCACGGAATCTGCGGGTACTCGCCCAGATCCGGTTTGTGCTCCTGCCCGAAAGCGTCCACCGGCGCGTACACGTCCTTCAGTTCGCCGCGAGCCGCATCGGCGACAATCCGCGGCCATGTCTCATCGGCTTCCCCAAGCGCCACGGCGTCAGCATGGCGAGGGCCGCCGCTACGCCCCAGCGCCTCGTCCGGCAACTCGGTGACATGCGGACCGCCCATCACCACTCTGATCCCGGCGGTGCGCAGGGCGTCCGCCGCCTGGTAAGCCCTCGCAATCATTCGCGTCATGGCGCCGATGCCCACCAGGTCGATCTTTCGGTCCTGTGCGAACCGGACGATCTCGGCGTCGCTCATCGGTTGGGCATTGCCATCCAGCAGCACGACTTCGTGGCCGGCGGGCGTGCGCGCCTGGAGCAGGAACATCCATAAATGAGGCATGAAATTGCCGGTCACACCATTGTCGGGATTGTAAAGTAGTATTTTCAAGAGGTTGCAGACCTTTCCGAAACCCGTTGCATCGGCGCTCCGAGCGACGGCGAGCAACTTCCGGCGTTTGGAGGGGACCCGGGGAAAATACTGGGGTCTGACCCAAGCATAACACTACCTTTTCGGTCCGGTATGTTTGGCGCATGATTGATCTATATGTTCCCCATGCAGCCGATCGGATATGTCAGAAGCCCTTACCGTGATCCCCGCGACGTTCCGAAGGGATTAGGCGCGACGCACGAGGCCGAAGGCGCTCTCGAGATCGGCGCCGAGTTTGCTCCCGGGCTGGCGGACATCGAAGGTTTCTCGCACCTGTTCGTCATCTGGGTGTTCGATCGCTCTGCGGGTTCCCGTCTCACCGCCACGCCGCCGAGCGACAATCGGCCGCACGGCGTCTTTGCCACCCGTTCACCACAGCGACCCAATCCGATCGGCCTCACCGTCGTCGAGCTGCTGGGTTGCGAGGGTTCGGTCCTCCGCGTCCGTGGCGTCGACATGCTGGACGGCACCCCGATCCTCGATATCAAGCCGTACCTGTCCAGCATCCCCGAGGATCGGCTGCGCCGCGGCTGGCTCGCCGAAGCCGAAAATCGCTCAACTTCCAGCCCGCCGTTACGATAAGTACTTCGTGAGCCGGTTTATCGCTGACGCCATCGAGATCCTCGCTACTGCCGAGAACACCCTCGAAGCCGGCTGCACGCCGTCCGATCTCACGATTCTGATTTCCGCCGAAGGAGGGATTCACATGTTGGCCGATTCCGACTGGCCGCTGGAATCCCTCCGCCTTCATCACGGCTCCAGCGCCGCGTATCGCGTCAGCCCGTGCCAGGACCGAGTCCGCGTGGAAGGCCGCGCCGGCGCCCGGACCTGCCTCTTCGAAACCGACAAGCCGGACCGCGCCGCACGCTTCCTGCTGAACTCCGTCCCGGCGTACGTCATCTCAGGTTGGGCAGACGGTCGCCTTTTGTCGTCTGCGTCTGCCTGATCGCCGGTCCAGAGTCCTGGCGCAGCCGCAACCGGCTTGCAAGCAGGCCGCCGCCCATGAGCACTACCGAGTTTGTTGCCACCGTGAACGAGTACTTCAGGGAAGCGGGAGTCGGCTGGAAACTGGAGAACGGGTCGATTCTCAGCCGTGGCGATGAGGAGTTCGAGAACCAAACCACGACAGCCATCGCGGTTCCCGCCGACGCCACGTACAAATCGGCAGGGCAGGAACTTCATCAAGCGATTGCGGATCTGTCTCGGAGGCCCCGACCCGATCTGACTGGCTCCCTCGTCCACTGAATCAGGGTGTTGAGAAGGCATGGGGCTATGCTTTCGAGATGGGAAGGCACGTCCGTGAAGGCCGTGTGCCGGAACGAGAAGAGGCTGATTTGATCGTCGGAAGCCGCTGCAATTTCGACGTACTTAACGAAGAAGAGAGTACGCCAACCCTGCAATCGCCGATGATGACGTGCCTTTTCAGATTCGGTGATCAGATTATGACGCCACGACGAAGAGGCCCGAACAGAAAATCAGCGAGGTCACGAGGCAGATCATAGACTATCCGCAAAGAAGGAAGACGCGATGACCGTGAATGACGCCCGTAACTGGAGACCCCCGTTGCGTGCCCTCCTAATCCGCCATCCATGGATCGATAAGATTCTGGCCAACGAGAAAATGTGGGAGATTCGAGGGTCGAGAACGTCCGTACGTGGCCGGATCGGACTTATCGCCAGCCGATCCGGGACCATCGTGGGAGTATGTGACCTTGTAGGTTGCGTAGGACCACTAACAGCCGACGAGTTCCGTAAGAATGCGAAAAAGGCCGGGATGCGTCCGAGCGAGGCTGTGTTGAGCCACTATCGACGGACCTATGCGTGGATTCTGACGAAACCACGAAAGCTGAAACGGCCTGTCCCTTACTGCCACCCATCCGGGGCGGTCATTTGGGTGAAACTCGATGGTGAAGTGGAGCAGGCGATACGGGAACAACTCAGAGGTCGGTAACGAGTGTTGGTAAAGCTGGTGGTCGAATCGCGCTTTCACGAATCGGACTCGCAATCCAATGTCGATCAGCCATCCGGGCACAATGTCGATCTCTGTGTTCGATTCTCCTCTGTTCTGGGTTTGTCCGAATGGATTTCGTTGCACTGAGAACCCACTCCGAGCCGCTGACCCGTTTCGCAGTACCGTGATCATCACTCGACCAGTACCCGCATCCGACGCGTGTTGGTGGACTAATTTCAAGTTGTTTCCCGGCTGCGGTGATCGTGAACGCTCGTTTATACGCATGGAAAGGGAATACCGGTCGGCCATCTGCACCGATCTCGGACCCAAACACTCTGGAATTACTGCCTGCTTCGAGGGCCGCAGTTTTTCGGAATTCTGAGACGACGGCTACAGGTTCTAAGATTATGGGTCGATCATCGGTGTGACTCTCCCGATACGGCAGATGTTCATCGCCGCCTTTCTTCCAGAGCCGCAACTGTAGTGTCCACACAGGAACAGATGGACCAGACTGCCTCCGGTTGATGAACAGCACGAGATTGACCGTGCAGTTTCGGTGAGAAACACGGAGGGTTTGTGAACAAGTTCTGCACATCATGCGGTAACCCGGCTGCCCCGGATGGCGCATTCTGCCCACATTGCGGGGCATCTTTTGCCAATGCTTCGGTGATGTCGGTTACCCAGAAGTTGGTACGATTGCAAACTTCCGGTTCGAGACGAAAGCGTATCTGGAACGGACGGCGAGATTGATGAGTTCGAGCGCCGGAAGGCAGCTTATGACGCCAGGATCGCCGCTCTGAAGGGTGTAAAGTCATGAAGCAAATTGTTTATGACCTGCTGACAAGAAAGGGTTGGAAGATCGGAGACATTCGAGGCGCATGGTATACATGCATTGCCCTTTTGATTGTGGGTGTGCTGTTAGTCGTCGTCTGCAATATTCCGAAGACTGAGGTGACGTACACTTTTGACCGAATGATCGGTAATATCCGAGAATATCTCCCATCCAAACAACCCGATCTGCTCTCCATTGAACTTGCCAAAATTAACGCAAACAACGCCAAAGCGAAAACCCACAAGCATGTAGCAACAACACCCCGTTCACAGTTCCGTGGTGACGAAGGCTGTGTGCTGCCTCACGGCGAGATTGTCTACAACACAGACTGTAATAACAGCAGTTCTGAAGGGACGAAAAGATGAACAACAAACCGGAAGAAACCACTCAAGACAGGCCGCCAACGATATCCCGACGAACCAACCGAAGAAGCCATTGGCGACTGGCATTACTGGGTCTCGCAGGGCTACTGCCTCTGAATTACGCACGCGTACCGAAAGCTCACGGAGGAAACGGGTTTCGCTGGCGCTGAGCGGTTCGCATCCCAGAGCTGGCGGACGCCGCCTGCTTCGAACCGCCTGCGCCACTGTATCACTGCGGCTCGCCCGATGTTCAACTCGTGCGCAATGCTTGGAAACGCCGTCGGCCGCCTTGAGGAGAATGCGCGCGCGTTGCCTGACCTGATTGGGTATCTGGGGCGAGGCTGCAACGGCCTCGAGAATATGCCGCTGCGGCTCCGACACAGGCAGCGCAGGCGCTTTCCGGGACATTGGACCGTGTCTTGTGAAACGGCGCCCTCGGTTCAGCAGTTCGGACCCGCAGAACGGACAGACCGCGAGCGGCTCCTCAGTCATTGGCGTTGCCGTTTCGTTGCCGTTTCGTTGCCCCCTCAGCCGACTCGCTCGGGCATCTCAGCGTCTGACTGCAATCGAGGGCATCTGGTGCGGGGAGTGCGTTGGACGTTCTCGTAGTTCCACACCCATGAAGAGCGATATTTCGGATCCAGTGGCTGCGGACTCGGCGGCGCAGCCCGGGAGTCCGGGGCGGTCGGCACCGAAACAGGAGCCTGCGCATTCGCCATCGTGGCCGCCGGCGGCGGAGCATCGGGCGCGGATGGAACGGGTGGCGGCGCCATGATCGCAGCAGGCTGTTGAGCCTCGACCCGCAGAGCACTTCCCGCGGCGAATCGCCACCACGCAAACCACCCATGCTCCCACGAACACATAACGCTTCCAGCCGTCCGGCGCAGGCAGAGCAGTTCCCGAAAGGATCCGCTCCACGCGGCGGCTCACCGTTGCGCATGGCCACTCCGGCCAGCGGCAATCGCGGCTTGCCGGCAAAATAGAGCAGAACTTCAGCGTAGAGCGGCCGGCTCTCGACTACGCGCAAAGCAGCCTCATCGCTTGCCGTTTCCGCCAGCGTCGCGAGCTGCTTGCGCAGCGGCCAGGCCAGTGGACTGAACCAGAAGACAGCCGCATGAATCGACCCGAGAAGCTGCACCCATAAATCGGCCCACTGCAGGTGCGCGCCCTAACCGGTCCCATAGTCCTCCAGGACCTCATCGGCCGTCAGCACTCGCAGGTAGATTGCGACTTCAGCAAGCAGATCAAACTACTCCGAGTTCGTTCTTACTGAGATCCTTCAGCGGCATAGGGTCTCCATGGTCCCGCGCACTCGCACATCGACCCCTCCGGGAGCGACCTCGTGGTACTCTTTCCTCTACGGCGAGGTCCCGCGATGGCCGAATCCGGTGACGTGACGAAATTGCTTCTCGACATGCAGAGCGGCGATGCCAACGCCGCGTCGCAGCTTCTGCCCATGGTGTACCGGGAACTTCGCCGGGTGGCCGGCGGCATGATGAAGCGCGAGCGGCCTGGCCACACCCTGCAGCCCACCGCCGTCGTCCACGAGGCTTACATGCGCCTGCTGGGCGGAGACCACCCAACGCTCGAGAACCGGGCGCACTTCTTTGCCCTGGCGGCGCGCGCCATGCGCCAGGTCCTGGTGGAACATGCCCGCGGCAGGTTGGCGGAGAAACGCGGCGGCCCCAATCGCGCCCGCGTCGATCTGGTCGACGACATTCGCCTCACTGAGCGGCAATCGGATGAAGTAATTGCCATCCACGAGGCGCTCGATCGCTTACAGGCCCTCGATCTCCGGCAAGCCCGGATCGTGGAGATGCATTACTTTGCCGGCAATCAGGTGGACGAAATCGCATCCGCGCTGAACATCGGCGAGCGCACCGTGAAGCGCGAGCTGCAAACGGCGCGCCTCTTCTTGAAAAAGCAGCTCGAAGGCCGAAGCGTCCCCCTGACCTGACATTCACTTCTTCCACGCCGCCGCCTTCTCCGGCTTGCGCCATGCTTCATACAGTTGAACCAGCCAGTTGCGCGCGCGCTCCAGTTGAGCCAAATCCGGAACAGCCGTCTGCGCCTTTCGCGCCAGCATGCCCTGGTATCCTTCCAGCGCCAGCGGTTCCGCTTCGGCGTATTTCTTCTGTCCGGCGAGACTGGCCCCCAGCAGGCTCTCGGCGCGAAATCGGTCCCAGTCGTCCGGCTGCCTGCTTCGAAAGAACGTCACCGCCTCGCGCGCCGGCGGCTCGCTCTCCGCGAACTTGCCCTGCGAAATATACGCCAGCGCCAGATCGGTTGCCGAAGCGATCGTGTCCGGATTATCGGAGCCAGGCGCGTGTGTCAGGCGTCAGCCATACTCTGAGTCCCTGTCACATAGTCCTTCAGGACCTCGTCGGCCGTCAGCACTCGCGGGTAGATGGCGACTTCATCCAAGCCGCCGACGAGCGTGAAGATCAGGCCGGCGCCATCCTCAATCCGGTCCCATAGCGAATTGGCACGGTCACGGAAGCCTGGTCTTTGATCCCTGAAGGACTTCCTGTTTGTGTCCTCCACAAACCAACAAAATAGTCAAAGCGAGCGCGTCCATGACAAAGAATGCCGGTTCCGGAACCGCCGTGCCAAGCACATCGAACTCGTTTGCCAGATTCACTTCCGTGGGAGCCCATGCATTGTTTGTGCCCATGGTATTTCCGGTTATTGGTAATTCAATGCCAGGATAACCGGCGGATGCCAGAAACCATCCAACGCCTGTATGAAGTGGATCCTCGGGCACCTCGGAGAGCCAGTATTGCTGTCCGGCGAGCAGCATTGGGTGCAGGACTGAATCCACCGTGGTAACCTCCAAACCGAAGGGCGAGTTGTCGTTTATAGGGACTGTCCAGCTCTCGATTGGCGTTCCACGCGAGTCTGCGTTATCCGTGAACAGAGTAAGCACTATCGGCGATTGTCCGTCGACGCCGAACGACGGGAAATCGTCATACCCTACGAAAACGCCAATCTGGTCGAGGGTTGCGCTCACCGCCGGCGTAAAGCCATCCGCCAGAACTCCCCCGCCATTACCGAGAAAAAGGCCCGCTCCGGTAAGAATCGGCGGCTGAAGTTCGAGATTTCCGGACGGAATTGTGTTCTCCAGCACCACTTCTGCGGCATGCACAGCGCTGACTGCCCCCAGAAGCAGAATCCACGACGTTGCCGTACTTCGACGCATCGCGTATCCTCCACATTTCAAAAGCTGATTGGAGTTTCAGAATTAATCAGAAATGCAGTTTGTCAAGCAGTATATGCCCATCCGTGTGGAACTCTCGCCTTGTCCCGCCGTTGGCTGCAGCGATCCCCGTCGTGATGGAGCTGGACGAGAAATTGAAGATCGCGCAGAGAGAAGGTTTCGGGCCAACCGATGCGTACATCGCCCGATTCATCGAGTACCAGTGGCAGGTTACCGTCCTCAATACGAAGTGGGAGGCGCTGAAGCGCACGTTCAAAGAGGGACTTGTGATCGAGGTATTCCATCGCCCGACGGCCGGCACGTCGCGATGGTGTAAGGCAATACAGAGTCGAACGTCTGGATGGTCGAGAATCCCTGAGGTTAGGGCCGTCCAGCCGGACCTCATACACGAGTCATGGTCGCGCGAACGATCGCCGAAGATAGCATATAAGCGCCCCCGCAGACCTGCAGGCCCGAGCGCGGCTCTCTGCGACGAAACCAGACGGGCCGCCAGGTCCTGGTGGAACATGCCCGCGGCAGGTTGGCGGAGAAACGCCGCGGCCCGCGTCGCGCTCGCGTCGATCTGGTCGACGAGATTCGCCTCACTGAGCAGCAATCGGAAGAAGTGATTGCCATCCACGAGGCGCTCGATCGCTTACAGGCCCTCGATCTCCGGCAGGCCCGGATCGTGGAGATGCACTACTTTGCCGGCAATCAGGTGGACGAAATCGCATCCGCGCTGAACATCGGCGAGCGCATCGTGAAGCGCGAGCTGCAAACGGCGCGCCTCTTCTTCAAAAAGCAGCTCGAAGGCCGAAGCGTCCCCCTGCCCTGATATTCACTTCTTCCACGCCGCCGCCTTCTCCGGCTTGCCCCATGCTTCATACAGCTGAACCAGCCAGTTGCACGCGCGCTCCAGTTGAGGCAAATCCGGAACAGCCGTCTGTGCCTTTCGCGCCAGCATGCCCTGGTATCCTTCCAGCGCCAGCGGTTCCGCTTCGGCGTATTTCTTCTGTCCGGCAAGACTGGCCCCCAGCAGGCTCTCGGCGCGAAATCGGTCCCAGTCGTCCGGCTGCCTGCTTCGAAAGAACGTCACCGCCTCGCGCGCCGGCGGCTCGCTCTCCGCGAACTTACCCTGTGAAATATACGCCAGCGCCAGATCGGTTGCCGAAGCGATCGTGTCCGGATTATCGGAGCCAAGCGCGTGCCGGCGCCCCGCAAGCGCCCGGGCGGCCCAGGTTTCCGCCAGCGCATACTTGCCCTCTCGCTGATACATGATTGCGCAGCTCGCGACAAAAGCAAGCGTCGCCGGATGCTCCTTGCCCAGCACGCGGGCGCTGGTGGCGAGGGTCGCGCCGAACAGCTGCTCGGCCTGTTCGAACTTACCCTCGAGCCCGAAAACGTTGGCGAGATTATCCATGTAATTCAGGGTATTGGGATGCTCCGGACCGGCCTGGCGGCGCTCCGCTTCGAGCGCCTGCATCAGCAGCGATTCCGCGGCCGCGTACCTGCCCTCCATGGTGTAGATAATGGAAAGACTGCCCATGGACATCAGCGTTTCGGGGTGCTCCGCGCCCAGAACGCGGCGCTGGCTCTCGAGCGTTTGCTTCTGCAGCGGCTCAGCCTGCGCGTATCGTCCATCCTCGGCATACACAGTCGCCAGATTGGCCATCGTGCGCAGAGTGTCGGGATGCTCGTTCCCCAATACGCGGCGCTGGGCGTCCAGCGTCTGGCGGTAGAGCGCCTCCGCCTCGGTGTGCTTTCCCTCGCTGTCGTAGGCATTCGCCAGATTGGTCATTGAACTCAGGGTGCCCGGATGCTCCGGCCCAAGCACGCGGCGCTGGATCTCTACCGTCTGCTGGCCCACCTTCGCGGCCTCCGCGTACTTGCCCTGCGCGTAATAGAGGTTCGCCAGATTGTGCATGGCCGCCAGCGTGCCGGCATTCGTGGCGCCCAGCACCCTGCGCCGGATCTCCAGCGTCTGACGCTGCAATGGCTCCGCCTCCGCGTACTTGCCCTCCGATGCATAAGTGATGGCGAGGTTATTCAACGAATACAGCGAATCGGGGTGATCGAATCCGAGAATCCTCCGCTGGCCGTCCAGCGCTGTCCGGAGCAGCGACTCGGCCTCCGGATATTTCCCCAGAGTATAGGCAATAGCGCCCAGCCGGCTGATCGCCCGGAGCGTGTCCGGGTTCTCCGCTCCCAGCGCCTGGCTGTATAAGTCACGCGCCCGCCTGAAGTGCGCCTGCGCTTCCGGATAGAGGCCAAGATCCATGTAGGTCTCGCCGATGGTGTCGCGAATGGCGGCTTCCACCTCCGGTTGGCGGTCGAACTTTCCGCGGATGCGGGCCGCCGCGCGATCGAGCGCGGTTCGCACCTTCAGATCCGGATCGGGTTTGGTCTTTGCGCCGCCCTGGACGTAAGCGCTGGCCTGCGCCAGCACATCGTTCCGCAGGAAGTCGTTCACCGCCTGCGCCGTCTGCTCGGCCCGGCGCGCTCTCACCGCCTCGCGCGCGCTGATCACGGCGCCCGCCGCCAGTGCCACAATCACCGCTGCCGTCGCCGTCACCAGCGCCTTGTGCCGCCGCGCGAACTTCCCCAGTTGGTAGGTCGCGCTCGGCGGCCGCGCCGTGATTGGCTCGTCGCGCAGATACCTCCGAATATCTTCCGCCAGCGCCGCCGCCGAAGCGTATCTCCGCGCCTTGTCTTTTTCGAGCGCCCTCGCCACGATGGTCTCCACGTCGCCGCGATAGCTCCGATCAATCGAGCTGAGCCTGAGCGGATCCTGCTCCCGGATCGCGCGCACGGCTTCGTGCAGTTGATTGCTCACCTCGTAGGGCAAACGGTTCGCCAGCAGTTCGTAGAGGATTACGCCGAGCGCATACACGTCGCTGCGCGTGTCCAGCTCCAGCGGATCCGCCAGAACCTGCTCCGGACTCATGTAGGCCAGGGTGCCGATCAACTGGCCCACATCGGTCTGCCGCGTGGCCTGCGCGTCGCAGTCGGTGGCCAGCGCCACGCCGAAATCCAGAATGCGCGGCTGTCCGCTTTCTTCCACCAGGATGTTGGCGGGCTTCAGGTCGCGATGGATGATGCCGCGCTGGTGCGCATGCTCCACCGCGTCGCAGATTCGGGCGATGAGTTCCAGCCGTTGCCGCGCGTTCAGGCGATGCGCATCCGCGTATTGCCCTAATGGCTGGCCGTGGATGAACTCCATCGCGAACCACGGCTGCGGGCCGAAGGGCGTGTCGGACGTGCCCACCTCATACACCTGCGCGATCGCCGGATGCTGCAAACGCGCCAGCATCTCGGATTCGCGCTCGAACCGCCGCAACAGGTTCTCACTCACCAGACCCGGCTTGATCACCTTGAGCGCCACGATGCGCCGGGGTTGCTCCTGCTCCGCCTCGTACACGGCGCCCATGCCGCCTTCGCCAACCAGCCGCCGCAGCCGGTATCGTCCGAGGGACGCCGGAACGGCCTTTTCCGCGCCACCCGTGGTGGATGCCGCGGCCGCGAGGTGGAGTTCCATCGTTTCCCAGATGGGCCTCTCGAGGATGCCTTCGCCCACGGTGGCGCGCGCAATCATCGATTCGACTTCGCGATGCAGTTCCGCATCGTCAGTGCAGGCCGCGGCAAGGAATTTAGCGCGTTCCGCCGGGTCGCGCTCCAGCGCCAGCTCGCACAAGTGCTTGATCTTCTGCCATCGGTCGGGAGTCATAGCCGCGCGTTTGCCGGAGCAGTATAGCATGGCGGCAAAAATACTGGCCCCGTTTTCTCTCGTCTCGCGCTTCTTCGAGCGAGGGGGAAGATGAAATGTTCGACGCCGTTTTGAACCAACTCCACGATGGAGCGCCGGTGGACGCTACCATCGGGGCAATGATGAGCAATCTCCAGCTTCAGCGCAATCTGAGCAGCGAGGACGGGTGGCGGAACAAGATCGTATCGGGCGTTCGGGGCCACTCCGTGTATCCGGTTCTGCTCGAGGACCCATTCGTGCGTCATTCCGCTAGGCGCCCGCGAGGCTATCCCGGCGACGCCGAGTTGCTTGACTATGTCTACGGAAGCGCCAATGTGGGGCCTATGATCGACAGCGCTTCCGGGCTTGGCAGGCAGCTCAACAAATTTCACACGCACACGCCTCCGGCCGCGGCAGTGCGCAACCGGCTCCGGATCACCGCCGCCGAGGTCGATCGGATGGCCGCGGCAGGCGAGCGTCCTCAGGTGCTCTCCATTGCCTGCGGCCACCTCCGCGAGGCATCGCTGCTCTGCTCGCTGCATAACCGAGCGCTCGGGCGGCTGGTGGGCGTCGATCAGGATCCACTGTCCGTGGAACAGGCGCGCCGCGATTGGGGACACCTTGGCGTTGACGTGCGCCGTTGCGACGCCCGGACCATCATCCACCACGGCCTCGATACTCTGGGGAATTTCGACTTCATTTACACGCTGGGGCTTTATGACTAACTGTCGGATCGTGCCGCGGCGCGGCTGCTGTCAACCGCCGTCGGGATGCTCAACCCGGGTGGGAAGGTGTGGGTCGCTAACTTCGTCCGCGGTATCTCCGGCGCCGCATATCTGGAGGCGGTGATGGACTGGTGGCTCATCTACCGGTCGCGGGAAGAACTCCTTGCGCTCGGCGACAACATCGATTCGTCTCGAATCGCCTCACGACGGGTTTTCGTCGAGCCCGAAAACAACGTCGCCATTCTGGAGCTTGTGCGGACGTGACGCCTCGGAACCTGGCGCCTGAGTTACGTGCAGGCTGAAAGCCTGCTCTACTTCCGAACGAGAACAGTAGAGCAGGCTTTCAGCCTGCATTGAGCAGGCTTTCAGCCTGCATTTGCCCGCGAAGAATCTCCGATAGTATCCCCTGCCAGCACTCATCGCTTCTTCCACGCCGCCGCTTTGTCCGGCTTGCCCCAGCCGTCATACAACCGCACCAGCCATTCGCGGGCGCGGTCCAGATAGTACCAATCCGGAACGGACATCAGCGCTTTGCGCGCCAGCATGCCCTGATACCCTTCCAGCGCCAGAGGTTCCGCTTCGGCGTATTTCTTCTGCCCGGCGAGACTGGCCCCCAGCAGACTCTCGGCCATGAAGCGCACCGGATCGTCCGCATGCTTTTTCCGGTAGAAGTCGACGGCCTGGCGCGCGAGCGGTTCGCCTTCGGCAAACTTCCCCTGCGATACCCAGGCAAGGGCCAGGTCGGCGCCGGAGGCGATCGTGTCCGGATGTTCCGGCCCCAAAGTGCGCCGGCGTCCGGCCAGGGCCTGTGCAGCAAACTTCTCCGCAAGGGCATACTGACGCCTGCGCTCGTAGGTATCTGCGATCAGTGAGAGAGTGTTCAGGGTGCTGGGATGTTCCGGGCCCAGCACTCGGCCTCGGGTCTCCAGGGTCTGCTGGAAGAGAGCGTCAGACTGAGTGTCCCTGCCTTCGTATCCGTACACGTTCGCCAGATTGCTCATGGAAAGCAGCGTGTCAGGGTGCTCCGGTCCCAGCGCGCGCCGCTTGATCTCGAGGGTCTGGTTCAGCAGTTTCTCCGCAGCCGCATATTTACCCTCCGCGGTGTACGCGTTGGCAAGGTTATTCGCAAAGATGAGGGTGTTGCGATGCTCGGGGCCAAAGACGCGTCTGCTGATCTCCAACGCAGGAATATGCAGCGCCTCGGCCTGAGCGAACTTGCCCTCCTCGTAATAGATCATGCCCAGATTGTTCATGGAGATCAGCGTTTCGGGGTGTTCCTGGCCCAACACGCGCCGCTTGATCTCCAGCGCCTGGCGTTGGAGCGCCTCTGCCTCCGCGGATCGGCCCTCATCGTCGTAAATGTTGGCAAGGCCGTTCATGGAACGCAGAGTCTCGGGGTGGTCCGGTCCCAACACCCGGCGGCGGATCTCCAGTGCCTGGCTGTGAAGCGCTTCAGCCTGCGCCCACTTGCCCAGTTCGTCATAAACATTGGCCAGACTGGTCATGGAAGTGAGGGTGCCTGGATGCTCGGGACCCAAGACACGCCGGCGGATCTCCAGCGTCTGCCCAAGAAGCTTCTCAGCCTGGGCGTACTTGCCTTCGGCAGTGTACGCGTTCGCCAGACTGTCCATGGAATAGAGCGTGTCGGGATGATCGGGCCCCAGTACCCGGCGCTCGACTTCCAAAGTCCGGCTGCACAGCGCTTCCGCCTCAGAATTCTTTCCCTGAAGATAGACCGTGCGCCCGACGCGGCCCAGGGTTTTGAGCGTCTTCGGATTTTCGGCTCCAAAATCGGAGCGGTGCAGTTCCAAGGCCCGCTCCAGTTGCGTGCGCGCCTCGGGATAGAGGCCCAGGTCCATGTAGGTCTCGCCGATGGTGTCGCGGATATCGGCTTCCACCTCCGGCTGGCGGTCGAACTTTCCGCGGATGCGGGCCGCGGCGCGATCGAGCGCGGTTCGCACCTTCAGATCCGGATCGGGTTTGGTCTTTGCGCCGCCCTGGACGTAAGCGCTTGCCTGTGCCAGCACATCGTTCCGCAGAAAGTCGTTCACCGCCTGCGCCGTCTGCTCGGCCCGGCGAGCCCTTACCGCTTCCCGCGCGCTGATCACGGCGCCCGCGGCCAGTACCAACATCACCGCTCCGGTCGCGATAACCAGCGCCTTGTGCCTGCCCGCGAACTTCCCCAGTTGGTAGGTCGCGCTCGGCGGCCGCGCCGTGATTGGCTCGTCGCGCAGATACCTCCGAATATCTTCCGCCAGCGCCGCCGCCGAAGCGTATCTCCGCGCCTTGTCTTTTTCGAGCGCCCTCGCCACGATGGTTTCCACGTCGCCGCGATAGCTCCGATCAATCGAGCTGAGCCTGAGCGGATCCTGCTCCCGGATCGCGCGCACGGCTTCGTGCAGTTGATTGCTCACCTCGTAGGGCAAACGGTTCGCCAGCAGTTCGTAGAGGATTACGCCGAGCGCATACACGTCGCTGCGCGTGTCCAGCTCCAGCGGATCCGCCAGAACCTGCTCCGGACTCATGTAGGCCAGGGTGCCGATCAACTGGCCCACATCGGTCTGCCGCGTGGCCTGCGCGTCGCAGTCGGTGGCCAGCGCCACGCCGAAATCCAGAATGCGCGGCTGTCCGCTTTCTTCCACCAGGATGTTGGCGGGCTTCAGGTCGCGATGGATGATGCCGCGCTGGTGCGCATGCTCCACCGCGTCGCAGATTCGGGCGATGAGTTCCAGCCGTTGCCGCGCGTTCAGGCGATGCGCATCCGCGTATTGCCCTAATGGCTGGCCGTGGATGAACTCCATCGCGAACCACGGCTGCGGGCCGAAGGGCGTGTCGGACGTGCCCACCTCATACACCTGCGCGATCGCCGGATGCTGCAAACGCGCCAGCATCTCGGATTCGCGCTCGAACCGCCGCAACAGGTTCTCACTCACCAGACCCGGCTTGATCACCTTGAGCGCCACGATGCGCCGGGGTTGCTCCTGCTCCGCCTCGTACACGGCGCCCATGCCGCCTTCGCCAACCAGCCGCCGCAGCCGGTATCGTCCGAGGGACGCCGGGACCGTGGCGCGCGCAATCATCTGCGATCGGTCGGGCGTCATAGCCGGCGCGTTGTCGCAGCAGTATAGCATGGCGGCAAAAATAATCTGGCCCCTCCTTCGCGCCGTTGTCGCCTGTTGGAATGACCGCGAGGAAGGAGAACAGAAAATGAAACTCACGACATTAACTCTCTGCGCGCTGGCGATCGCCACGATGGCTGCCGCTCAGGACACGATAACGCTCACCGTCAACGGAATCGGGACTTGCAATGTGCTGTCGTGGACGTTCGGATCGCCGCTCCAGATACCGTCCGCCGCGCAGCAGCTGGCCAGTGGCGCCGGCTTCACGCCGCCGCAGATTGGTCCGATGACTATCACCAAAGTGGTTGACTCATGCACCCCCGGTCTCATGCGCCTGCTCGTCACCGGGACGCATGTGACTCCGATAACTCTCACGCAGATGCGCGACGGCGTGAACGTCATGACTGTGGAGCTCAAGAACGTGTTGGTCAGCAGCGACCAGATCAACGGGAGCGGCTCGCTGACTGTCGGCGAGTCCCTTAGCCTGACCTTCGAGACAATCGTGGTCACCTTCTACACCCAATCAAACACGGGCGCGCTGTCTGGTGAAACGGTGTTCGGCTGGGATTTCGTGCACAACATGCCGGCATCGTGAAAAGTAAACCGGCCGGGCGGCCCGCGACCGCCCGGCTCTTAAACGTTAAATCCGAAAACCGACCGATGCCGACCGATACCTCCTTTACATCCTTTACCTGAACTTCGCGCCAGATCGTCCGCAAGTGGCGCAAACGGGAGGAACTGCTCACTGTGAGCCTCTACAACCGCGCCCGGCTCACACTGAAAAAAACGCCGCCGGCCCCAGCGTGAGCGGCTCGAAGCCGCTGCAGCAGCGCGCGGGAGGCCGCCAGGCTGCTCGCGCTGCAGCGCACTGGAGCGCAGCACGTCGTTACGTTGCGCTTCGATCGCCTGTTCAGGTCCATCATCGACGCGCTGCAGACGGTGCAGGAGTGGGTCCGCGCCGGCATCACGCTGCACTTGGTCGATGTCGGCGGCGCCAGGCGATGGCGGCCTCGGCCGCCTCGATGTCGCCGGCACGATGGAGATGCTGCAGGCCGCGCTTTGGATGCATGTACGTCGCATCCACTTTTTCAACGAGCTCGGTTTCGCCTGACCGTCCGGCGATCCGGACGGCGCCCGGTTGCGGGTTACTCGGCCGACTTGAACCGTGCCGGCTAAGTGCTGCTCGACGTTCCGCCGGCTGCCACAAGCCGCGGAAAGTAAAGCCAGAGATGCCCACTGTTGTCATCTTCGCCGAACACGATTTCACCATCCCGGCCGGTGACAGCGTCACCGAACTGATAGCCATACCGGCGCCGTTCGAGAACCGCAGCGGCCACGCCGAGATTGGAGACTCTGCCCGACGCCGGGTCGCAACAGAACAGGTTCGCCATTTCGCTGCCGCAGAAGCCGAAGATTCTTCCATCGGGCGTCGCCGCCATGGGCCCTGCCGGCGCGAGATGCGTTTTCCCGAGCGAGCGGAAGCCCTCCATCTCATCGAAGGAGAAGAGTTGACCTGCGGCGTCAGCCGTGAACAACCGGCCGGAGTGACGATCGCGGGCCCACTGCAACGGGGCGGTCCAATCTCCGGTGGGAAGAGCGACTGCGTTCCGGCGAATTTTGCTGGAGGCGACATCGAAGCGCCACAGGCGCGGGCCGTCTTCCTGACCGAATACGCCACCGCCGGAACCGATGGCCAGCCGGCCACGACCTGGCGCCTCGCCGGCAATGCCGATCTGTCCGGATTCGACGTCCAGCGTGAAGACATGATGTGTCGTCACGCCGGCAACGACTTTCACGAGCGGAGCCCAGACCGCGTGTACCACCGGCTCCCCGGCAACGCACTCGCCGAGGTCGCTGAGAACCGGCCGATCGAGACCCCACTCCTGGATGAAGTCCTCGGTGAGGTTCAGGTAGGGCAGAGCTACCGCGCGGCCGCCGCGCGGTCCGTTCACGAACGCAATCGCCCGCGACTCGGCACAGCAGATAGCCTGGGAGTACGCGCCGCCCGGGACAACGCCGGCATCAATCACTATTCCGGTCAGGCCGTGGAAAGCAGCTCCAAACAGGTGCGCCTGGCGCCCGCTCGTTCCGCCGTAGACATGTCCCTCAGCGTTGACGTCGAGCGCGGTGATGTGGCACTCATCGTGGGTGATGGGCGTAGTCATGCCCGGCAGGCAGGTGGGAAACGCGACCATCGTACCCTCACGGACGAACTGGCCGTGGGCCAGTTCATCGAGATAGGCCTTGATCTGCGGCGCAGCGGGATCAAATCGCGGTCTCTTCGGCATAGTGATTGTCCCTCAGCCCCACATCCGAATTGGGAGGTGTGCGTTCTTCCTCTTCCGGTCAGCCGGCATTGCGACCCTGAAGATGCCCGAGGGGTGGTTGCCAACGTGGCCAAAGAAGAGGTCGCCGTTGTGGTCCACGGCGCCGCGAGAAACATAGTGCGCCAAACCCGTCGGGTGCTCGAGCCGGGCAACCTCTTCTCGCCGGAGAGTCGCCGGATCGAGACGCCAGACGATCCCCTCGGTTTCTTTGTGCGATTCCGGCATCGGATTGTACTTCGGATCACGCCAGCGGGAAGCGACGTAGTAGAGCTTGCCGTCGCCCGCGAACGTCAGCCCGCCGCAATGATCCGTATACATGTCAATGGGCCATCCGGCGTCGCGGGGCTGCGTGGCAGGTCCGAGGTCCTCCACTCGCGCCCACTCGGCTTCATTCGGCCAGATGCGCATGAGTCGGGGATTCGGGCACCACGCAGAGGCGTACACGCACTCACCGTCGGGTGAAGGAGCAATGTCGTAGAACACGTCGTGCCATCCGGTCTGCCAGGCAGGGTCGTGGGGCAGCAGAGACGGGGAGATCTCGAGGCGGTCGGTATCGGGCGTGTAGCGCACCAGCCGTCCGTAGTCGCTGCTGGTCCAGACGCGATGGCGCTTATCGAGGAACAGGCACTGCGGATTAATGGAGCCGATGCGACCAACATCGCGGCGCTGGCGTGCGCGCAGATCGTAGATGAAGAGGTGATCGCGCGGATAGCTCATGGCATAGAGCAGGCCACGCTCCTCATCGTGCAAGAGGCAGCGGCAGCCTTCTTTCGGCATGAGGGTGTCCCACCACAGCACGCTGTCGTTGCGGGTGTCGTAAGCCAGGAGCGCCGAGCCCCGGAAGCAGCGTTTCTCATCGTGCCAGGAGTACCAGGGCGAATACACAGGCAGGTCGATCGGCGGGCCGGAGAGGTGAGTCGCCATATACAGCACGCCGTCGTGCATCGACGGCGCGAAGCTGTAGTGGATCTTGCATTGCGATGCCCTGCCCGAATCGCCCGGGTCGTCCACCTTTTCGTCGATGTTGAAAAGGTAGTCGAGGTCGTCGCGATGTTCGTTGTAGCGAACTGGCTTCACCACGCCGCCAGGCACCGTCTCGGCGCAGGCGGCGGCGTAAATCCGGCCGTCCGGCCCCACCGAGAGCGACCAACAGGTGTCGGAGTCGGGGTGGCCCGAGAACGGGTACCATTTGACCGGATAAAGCGCTTCGCTTTGAGCAGGCGGCGACGGCGCGAAAGCGGCGGCAAGCACCCCGCTGGCGCCCAGGAAACTGCGACGGTCAATTGAGTTCATTGGTCCTCTCAGGCCCCTTGGTTCGGCCCTCGTCTTTTCCTCTGGCCCCATTCTAGTCCAGTACCCGCTCGGTCGATTGGCGGCGCCACCAATACAAGCAGCGATTCGCCTACTTCTACCCGTGAGACCGTGCCCGGTCCGCGTGCCTGCGTCGTTTCGTTCACAGATCCCGAGGGTCTGACGCATTCCGTGGAGGTGGTCGGCGAATCGCTGTTTCAGGCTGCCGCGCTGGCCGTTGCGGAGTTCCGGCGATGTGGATTCACTGACGCCGGCGTCGGCCCGTCCACCCGCCTGCGAGTCGCCGTAAAGGCGCCTGCAACGTGGCTCCAGAGCAACGTGAGCTTTCGGTATGCGTGCGTAATTCAGAGGCAGTAGCCCTGCGAGACCCAGTAATGCCAGTCGCCAATGGCTTCTTCGGTTGGTTCGTCGGGATCGATAGCGGCCAATTGCGAAAGCGGAACGGCCATTTTCCGTCGCTGCCAGCGGATCTGCACCAGCATGTCGTGCTCGCAGGCATCTTTGGTGGCCATGCGTACGACCTCGACCGCCTCACCGTGGCGGCAGCTCGCGCGTTGCATCGGTCAGCTTCTCAGCGAGTTCCGTTCGTAACGCGCCGTAATCCGGCGTGTCCTGCACTGTTGCCGTAATCTCAGGAAACGTGCCCCTGTCATCGACCGGCGTATCGATGTTCACGTGCGATGCCGTCGGCGCCGCGCCAGCGTTGATCGCCTTTCGGTGATCGCGCGTTGCCCAGTCCAAGCGGCGCAATTGATCGAGAATCGCGCCGCGGATGCGGAACTTCGCGTAGCTGCGGAACGGCACCATGAGGCCTTCGTCGTATCGCGACGCTGCGTCAATCAACCCCGACGCCCGCGCTATGCAGCTCTTCGCACTGCACGTGGACGGGCAGCCGTTCCTGTACGCGGCGCGCAATGGGGCCCACGAGGCCCAGATTGCTTAGGATCAGGCCGTCGCGGGCCTCTGTCGCGCTTATGTCTGCGGTTCCTGTCAAAACCCACCACCTCTTTTCCGCCGTCGCACTAGCGAAACCGCGCTACATGCACACCCGCCGCCGCCGCGCGCCGGGAAGTACCTATCGGTTGCGCCACGGGCCTGCAATTGCGTTCAGTAGGCATCGCCCACGCACACCAGATCGCTGACATCTCCCTCGGCTCCACAGTCGCGGCATTCGAAGCGCTCACCCGCATCGTGATAGCCCGTCTCTGGACACTGGCCGAAAGCGTATTCGTGAATCCGCATGTTGTGGGCTCTCGCACTCGGGGCACATCGCGCGGCAGCTTCCGTCTGGCATTCGAGCAGGACGCGCGTGAAGATCGGCCGCAGGTCTTCCGGGCGAGGTTCGTTCGCTACGCCCGCCCTGCAGCGGCTTCAGCTTCCACGTCTTATGACCGTCGCCGAGCTGCCGGTGATGGCTGTACGCCTGTCCGACATAGTCCCGCAGCGCCGTCTGCCGCGGCTGATCTTTGCCGCGCAGTGTGATCTCGCGGTTCACGTGCCCTTTCTTGTGGCGCACGACCTTGACGCGCCCGGATGCTTCGAGTCGCTCCGCGCGCTTCAACGTGATGTGGTCGATGTACGACCCGTCATAGGAATAGAAGGGCACGAGTGTTCCAGACATTGGGTGATTTGTGTTCCTGCAGTGGATACAGCTCCTCTGCCGAGGAGCGGGAAGGAGACTTTATTTCGATGCGTCCCGGCGCATCGCTATCAACTGCGAGGAGTATGGCAGAAGAACATATCAAAATGCGAATGTTTTATTTGGTTTGTTTTTAATGCGGAAACATAGCTCGACCGTAACGCTTTCGCCGCCGAATTGAAGAGCGAGCCATATGGGGTCAATGCTGGAGCCGTTGCCAGCCGCTATCGGCCGCGTAGTCCGATAAGATATTGAAGTGAAACCACGAACACAGGGGCTTTGAAGCATTGAATGGTAGAAAAGTCCGGGGATACGTCATCACCGTCGACACCGCTGATGCGGATGGCGTCTCGGGAGCGCTGGTGCCTGAGGTGATTGATGATCGCCATCGAAGATTGAGATTCGTTGTCAACGCGGAAGAACGTAAATTCACCGTATCTTCGTATGTCAACGACATGACCACAGAGCTGGGGACGTTCATATACCACGAAGCGCAGTCGCCGACTGACCCTCCGCCCAAAGAACTCGACTATCGCACCTGATATCTCGATTCTCGAATCTGCAGCCCTGAATCGGCAAACACCGCTATCATGGTCTACACTGGGCACATGGCGACGGTGGATTTCTTTGACCGGATAACGGTCGAGCCCGGAAAGTGTGGCGGCAAGCCATGCATCCGCGGAATGCGGATTACCGTGCGTCGGGTTCTCGAATTGCTTGCGACTTATCCTGACCGTGCAACGGTTCTGGCCGAATATCCGTTCCTGGAAGTCGAAGATCTTCAACAGGCGCTGCAGTACGCGGCAGCAACTGTCGACGATGATCGCATGAGCATCTTCGCGTAGCGTGAAGCGCATTCTGCTGGATCAAGGGCTCGCACCACTCGCGGCCACCATTCTTCGCCAGCACGGGTTTGATGCAATGCACGTCTCAGAGATCGGAATGGAACGTGCCGAGGATGTCGACATTCTCAGAACGGCTCGGGACGATGAACGAGTTTGCGTCACGCTGGACCACGATTTTCACGCCCACCTCGCCCTAACCGGGCACGGGTCCCCGTCGGTTGTGCTGCTGCGTGTTCAGGGCTTGGACGCCCAGGCGCAGGCTGAGTTGATCAGATCCGTGTGGGTTCGATGTGAGGACACCCTCGCCCAAGGCGCCGTTGTTTCAGCCGATCGCGATAGAGTTCGTGTCCGGCGATTACCGCTGAAGTAACGAGCGTAAGTCGAGGTCGTCTCCACCGCCCCCCGCGCCGCCACCATCACCACCTGCATATAGGGAAAATCGAATTCTTCGTGCGGAGAAGAATCACGAAAACACGATGCCGATCGTGGCGAACGTGGTACGTGCTTTACTCACAACGAGTTAACGTCGCCACAGTTCACATGCTCATGGTGGTGCTGAGGTTTGGGCGCCATGTGGACTCCACATGGACTCCGGTGATGGCCTTTTCAGAACAGAATGGGGTGTAAGTGTTGGAAACGTTTGGTCGGGCCGCCGGGATTTGAACCCGGGACCTCTTGCACCCCAAGCAAGAAATATCAACCACTTACAGACAGCCCTCGCTGAAAATAAAAGACTTGAGGCCACACGATTTGGACGCCAAATGGACGCCAAACGGTGAGTCAGGTGGATTTGGACTCCCAGCGGACTCCACGATCTGGCGGTCTTCGCGCGCGCGGCTATCCTCGAAAGCGCAGAACTCCTTCGCGGAGAAGACGACAAGAGTTTCTCCTATAAGGATTCCCACACAGATCCAGCTCGACTGCCACCACGCTGATTTTCTCCCAGGAGCGATTCGCTGTGTGCTTGTGTGAGGCAATAAACCCCCCCGTTTGCGCGCCAGCACCCATTACACGAGATCGCACACTTCGTTGTGGCCGGCCATCACCCCAATCCGTTGTGGCGGTTACGAGGAGAACGTGGCACGCCGATTGCTTTGGTTGGAACCGTATCCTCTCTTCAAAATCGCAAAGAGGATTAGGGGGACCGGCGAAAATGGTACCCGACCGATACGATCCGTGGGCGCTTCCCGTGCTCTCAGCCTGGCCGAAGGTGCTGCAGATCGTGAAGGGCGCCATCCCCACACCGGAAGTCGTCGAGATCTTTCCAACCAACTACTGTAATTTCCATTGTCCCCATTGCAGGTTTAAGCACCATCATGGCGACGCGACAGCCTTCGCCGAGTTCTCCTTGATGAGAAGGTTGTTTGAGGATCTGGCTGGAAGGCGCATCGAAAACATCGAGCTGTCGGGCGGGGGCGAACCTCTGATCCATCCCAACGCAACAGAATTGTTCGACTGCTTCATCGATCGGAACTTTCGAGTTGGACTGATAACGAACGGCTATCCATTCATAGATCAAGTGGGACTTCAGGAGCGGGCCGTAGCTTGTTGCACCTGGATTCGCATCTCCGTGGATGCTTTTACCGATGAAACGTACCGGCGTGTTCATGGGGGAAAAGGACTGTGCTACGGACGTCTAAAGCAGGCCCTGATCAGCTTAAGAAAACGCGCCGTAGGAGGTTCTCGGATTGGCATTAAGATGCTGATATCGAAGCTGAATATCGGCGACGTACAGTGGGCTGTTTCCGAAGCGATGGACATCGGCGCCGATTACCTTCAACTGAAGTTCTTAGGATTCCCCACGGAGCTCGTTGTGAGCAGCGGAGAAGCCGAGAGAGTCTGCGAACAGATTCGTGAGCAGTTGTCTACGCTCGGTGCAATACCTCTGTCAGTTGATTTTCTCCCGTCCTACCATGGGATTCTCAGTTCCGAGAAGTGCCTCATGACGTTCCTTCACCCGGTGGTTGATTGGGATGGCGAAGTGTATGTTTGCGCTTTCTTTGAGCATCGCAAACGCCAGCATTCTTTGGGCAACATTCGTAACGGGGGTTTCTTTGAAATCTGGGATTCAGCGAGCCATCGCGCGGTTTTCGACGCGGTAGATTCGCGGGAGTGTATCCCCAATTGCCCTATGAGCCGCTACAACCCTCTCGTCGATTTCATGGTGGCGGAGGAATACCGGCGAGGTTTCGTTTAGAGAGGTACTGCATGGTGGATCTGCGAAGGATCAGGCTTGATAGAGACGGGTTGATCACGCAGGATGGACGCGGCCAAATGCGGCGCTATGGCTTGGGCACTCCCGAGGTTGCCGCCATCAAGGGCGACCCTGATGGTGTGCTGCCGGTCCTCGGCGCTAGGCTGCGGTGGCCAGTTGAGTTCTTCAGCGCTGGCAAAATGGCAGTGGCTCTCGAAGTTGTTGACGAGGCCACCGCGTGCCTGAGTCGGCCACTACGCATTTACTACGGCATCGAACCGCACTGCAATCTTTACTGCGTGGGGTGTGGACCTCGCGATTTCAAACATGCCCGTGTACCCGTCTCTCAGGATTTCGAGGGCTTTCTCTTGCAGGAGATCGCGAGCGCCGGCGCTTTTCAGGTGCAGCTAACCGGTGGAGAGATCGCTTTACGCGGACCCGACCTCTTCCACACTTTGGATGCAACCCGAAGTCTGGGCCTGGCGGTAATTCTTGCTACAAACGGTGAGTGGTCTCATCTCGACCATCCCGATGACTTTGCCGAAGAGCTGGCGCGGTACGAGAACGTCATCCAGACGAATATCAGCATTGACGGGACTCCGGAATCGCACGAGCGCCTCCGGGGTGCCGGCACCTATGCGAAAACCCTTCTGACGCTGGAGAGGCTGGCCAGGGCCGGTTTGCATCCCCGAATCACTAGCACGATCTTCAAGTCCACATGCAATCGGAAGGAATTGGAGCACTTGATCGAGCTGGCTCTAAGATACAATGCCGCGCTTCAAGTCATCCCGGTGCGCCTGACGGGCAGGGCTTCAGGGCACCGCGACGAGATGCCCACGCGAGATGGACTGTTCGAATACACCCGTCACGCCTCCCAACTGCGAAGCCAAACCGGCGTAGTTCTTTCTTTCAATTTCGATATTTTTGAGAATTCCCGGCAGATCCCGATCTTCGATCTACGTAGCCCGCCATCTTGCGGTGCGCCGTTGTGGGGCGTGCACGTAACGCACACCGGTGAAGTTTACCCCTGCGGATTCGTGCAGGCTGCAAAAGGAAACGGCGCGCTGCTGGCCGGGAAGGTGTCGGAGCGGAATGGCCTCCTGGACATTTGGCTGCACAGCGACACACTGCAGCGACTCCGATCTGCGGGCAAGAGCGCTGCCTGTCAAGCGTGCGAAGACTATGGAAGAGGTTGTTGGGGAGGATGCTGGGTGGCAGCTTGGGTGGAAACGGGCGAGCTGAACGGCATGGACCCATATTGCATCAAGCATCCGGGAGGTCCGCTGCTGGAATCACGACAGCAGGTCACGACCGAGCTTTTCGCGATCATTTGATGCGATGAACGACAGGTACCGGCTGCCGGGCAAGATAAGAGCGCAGCGAGGAGTGTATGGAATGTCCGAACCGAAACAGAAAAAGGATCTCGAACTAGATTCCCTTGAGAAGGTGATATCGGTCGTTTGCGATCGCAAGAAATTCCTGAGAAAAATCTATGCTGACGAAGAAGTGCAGAAACAGGATCTACAGTACCCTTACCCGTTCGGCCTCTGGTTTCGGGGGCAGTCCAGAGAGCATAGATTGATCCCGTCGATTTTTCGCACACCCCAGATCGACGGTAAGGACGTACAGGACGCGTGGTACGACGAGAGCATGATGATCCAGCATTTCCGGCAGCGCAATCCGTCTTACGAAGAGACATATCGGATTCCTTTCGACCTGTTGTGCTTACTACAGCACTACCAACTTCCGACCCGGCTATTGGATTGGACGGAGAGCATCCTTATCGCGCTCTATTTTGCAGTTGGGAACGAACAGGACGACGACGCGGACGGTCAACTATTCGCTTTGAATGCACGTCGTCTGAACTCACTGACTCGACTGCACGATAAGGCAAAAGGCTACATTTGCGGCTCGGATAGCATCGATGTGGCCATACGCAGTGCTATGGCGAGTGCGCGCGGGGAGAAGGATCTCAGATACGTATTTCAAAGGAATCGAAGTCTTGACATTATTGAGGAAATTAATAAGGGGAGCGAATTCGAGAAGAGCGACATACATTCCTTTAAGTTGTGGCTCGGCGGTCACCGGCGCAAAGGTCCCCAAAACAATCCGACCTTGGCGAAGCTGCTCACATCGCCAGTGGCCGTTTTCCCCAACCGGCTCAACCCGAGAATGACCTCACAGCTTTCAATGGTGCTCCTTTTTGGCGGGAAGCGAGGGCGTCCTGCCGAAGCTTCGGGAGATGAGGACAAGCCGTTATCGTTCCTGCTACATGACGTGCGCGATCCCGAGGAGCTAGATGACCAGCAAAAGGCGGCGAAGAAGTTCTTGGTGCGGTTTTGCATTCCAAGCACTGCCAAGAGGAAGCTCCGTGATCAGCTTCGAAGCGTCGGCATGCACGAAGCCGCCCTTTTCCCCGAGTTGGATCATATAGGCAGCTATGTCCGGAAGGAGTGGACGTTTCCGCGCAACAACACTGACTGAGCGCGGCGCGGCCGCGCGCTACTGGATAAGCGTCGTAGCCAGCTGCGATTGATGCTGGCCGTTTCCCGGAGATCGTGGTACGTCGGGAGACGGACTCAACGGCGTGCTTTGAACCTGTTCGATTGCCTGAGCGAGCTTGTCCTGGATACGCCGCGTCAGCTCGTTCTGCCGCTCAGCCGTGACGAAAGTGTACTCGCCGGTCATTTCCAGATCACTGTGGCCCGCAATCTTAGAGGCCTCGATGGCGCTGCCACCCACCTGCTGCCGCCAGGTGATGTTCGCCCGACGGAACGAGTGCGGTCCGAGTCCTTGAAAATCGCATCCCTCTGCCTCGGCTGCCTGGTGAAGAGCATCGCGAACACCCGAGTCCCAGAGCGGTCTCGCTGGTGCGCGCCTCTGGTGAAAGACCCAGGTGTCCGGCGTGGCACCGTGTGTCTCGGCCCTTTCGCGGTAGCGCACCGCCAGATCGCCGATTCCGAGCGTTCGGCGGCTATCCTCGCTCTTTGGGCCTGCCGATGTCCTGATGCCAGACGCGCTGCTCGATCCTGATCGTGCCGACGTCGATGTTCACATGTTTCCACTTCAAGCCGAGCACTTCCGAGATCCGCGCGCCCGTAGCGATGCAGGTTTCAATGATCAACAGGGTGGGATCTTCGAGGCGGGCAAGCACGCGCGCCGTCTCGTCGAAGGACAGGATCTTGCGCTCGTTCTTGTGACGCTTTTTGCCGAGCTTCGCTTTGCTTGCCGGACTACGCCTGCCTTCCTCCCACAAACCGTGACCTTCGGCGTAATAGAAGACGCGGCTCATGATCGCTCGAACACCGTGCATGGTCCACCACGACTCGAACGTAATGTGCAGCCAGTCCTCGACCGCCTTCGGCCGAATCTGGTTCAGTGGCAGAGTGCCCCACCGGGGCACGATGTACTGATGCAGGTAGAACGTTTCCTTCTCGCGCGTTGGTTTGGATATCTGGTTCTCGCGAGCGAGATAGCCCTCTTCGTACATCTTTGCGACGTCGCCGAAGATGGTAACACCGGTGGACGCGACCTGTTGGACAGCCTGCTCCGTCGTCGCAGCGTTCAGCTTCGCAAGGAACTTGTCGCGCTCGATTTCCGCTTGCCTTTTTGTGATGGCGCCGTCGCCCCTGCTCGGGGCGATCTCGTAATATGCGGCGGAGGACCTTCGTCGACCCGTCTGGCTGAAGCTCGTCAGCGTAATAGCGGAAGATCCATGGATGGCCCGAACGATCCTTCCGCGGCGTAACCTGGGGATGTTGAACTCGCGCCTTCACTCGCAGGCCTCCGACCAGCATGTGAAGGGTACCTTCGGTGCCGCGCATCATTCAAGTCCAACAATATGAGCGACTTGGGAGAATCTGAGGCAGCTCGCAACCACCGCCGATGCCGTCGTACTCGCACGGCAGAGATCGCGGGACGTCTCTCCTCCTTCAGAAACCCGACATTCCCGACAAATCGAACTTAAGCTGTTGATTCTACTAGCCCGGTTCATGTCGGGTAAGGCCAGAAACCCGACATGCAACCCGACATCGAACCCGACAAGCGCCCGGCTCATTCGGCATCCTCATCGGCGTCGGATACGCCGGGCAGCACGGTGGCCCTCAGGAGATGCAAGACGTCCTTCGTGGAGCCGGATATGGTTCGCCGGATCGTGAGCGTCTCATGCTTCTTGTCGACCGACGCCAGCAGGCCCTTCTCACGAAGTCTTTTCCGGAGTGTGTGTTCACCAACCGTTAGCGCCTCGCCTGCATCGCGCGCAGCGATCTGGGCCAATCGGAAAGCCACCGTGGGTTCGAGGTAAACGTCGTCCTCCTCGACCCAGCCAATGCATTCGCCGAGGGGTGCCGACGTTCCAGAGTTCTCCCGCCAACCGCAGGACACGGGTGACCGAGCGGGCGGGCCGCCGTTTCGCGCTTCGAGATGTGCCCGGCCGGACGCGACTAACGAGCGCAGCAGCGTGAGGAATCTCGCCGCGGGTTCGGTTGCCGCCTGGTGCTTGGCTTGTGCGGTTGCTGCCTCGCTCAAAGCGTCCCAGCAGCGACGCGCGAGGCGGTCTCGCTGCGCGGCGGCAATCGCTCCGGACTCGACCGCATATTCCAGGAACGACTCAAATCCCGCCTGCAGACTCGCGACGATGTCCGGCGTGCGCGCGTGCGAGGCGCTCCCAAGAGCACGGGAACGATACTGCGCGACGAGGCGGTCGAATTGCCCACGTGCCTCGTCACCCCGGCTGGCGAGCCATTGGACGAAACCGCCCATGCTTTCGGCATAGCGGCCCGAATTCGCATCGCTCTGACATGCCGTGAGTGCGGCGATGTCGATAGTGTTCTTTGAAAGTTCGAGAATTAGCAATCGCGCTCGAATCGACTGCCCGCGTGGCACTTCCTCTCCGGTGGAGAGGATCAAAGCGCGCGGTGGCTTGGGCTCCCGCAGTCTGGCTGTGGAATCCAGCCGGCTGCGGCCCGCATGGTTACCTGCTGCGCGGAACACTCGGTCTGCCGCTCCGTGGTAGCGCGCAACGTCAGCACTGTTGCCCTGGGGCGCGAAGTCATCAATGACGAAGAGCGCGTCTTTCGCATGAAAGGCCAGAGACTCGAGGGCGTTTCCGGTAGATGACCAGGCGCCCGGCAATTTCAGCCGATTCATCGTGGCGCCGAAATGCTGCTGGTGGAGTGCCGCCACCTCGCTCTTGAACGCCCCTGTTTCTCCCGCGACATGCAGAGCAAAATCTGCTTCGCCGAAGACCGCCCGGTACGTCGCCGCAAGTAACGGAAAGCTGATCGACGGCGGCCCCAATTCGAGCAATTCGAGACTCGCCTTGACCGCAGAGATCATGGCTGCGGAGTTGGCGGGAAGGCGCAATTCGTAACAATTCATCGAACCGGCGAGACGCACGTTGATTACGGACACAGCCCCGGTGCCGCCGATTGCACCGCCGGCATGGAGAAACAGCCACTGGCCGTCTACTTTGCACCAACCCGTGTGCGTATAGATGCATCGCTCCTCCGCTGTCATTGAGAACGACTGAATCGCAGCGCGGGCATATTCCTTCTGGTTCGGAAATGTGATCGCTGCCGCGCCCAGCCGTTCGATCGGCCACTCCATGCGCGCGAACTCCGAGGCAGGGATTGTAAATGGAGACCTCCGGCTCATCAGTTCAGCGACGATCTCGAATTCGCGTTTCTTTTCGACGCCGTCGTCCAGTTGAATGTTGGTCCTGATGGCCGCCTGATAGTTTGTGAGCTGAACCTGCGATAGCCCTCCAGGCCCTGCGTTGACCCGAAACATTCCCTCCGGCCTCGATTGGAACTGCGGTGGAAGCACGACGTGAAGCCGGCTACCCGAAACCGAGCTTTTGAACAGTTCGAGTACTCGGTCCGGCCCCCAGGCGGCGAGCAGGTCGTCGATCCCGTTCACGCCGCAGTTCTCCGGGAGGTTGACCAGTTGCACTTCTGCCCCGCGCGTCGCGAGTTCCCTCGCGATTGCTTTCCGGGCCCACTTAACGCTGTTGTTCGTTTCGACATTCGAATCGAAAACAATGAAGACGGTTCGGCCGGTCCACTCTATGCGGTTCAGATCGTTGATGGGACCCTTAACGTCGAGCCGTTCGCCCTTCGGTCCACCGGTCTTCCCGACGACGCCGCGCCAATTCCAGACGCCGGCGATCGCGACCGGGATAAATCGAGGGAATTCGGCCTCGTGGTCAGCCAGCCGCACGAGAGCCAGAGCTTTTTTCTCTCCCTCGACCAGAACAATCGGAATCCGGACGTCGGCCAGCTGTTCTGGTGTGATGCGAGGCGGGATGAATAACCGGTTCTGGCCTCGCGGGGGACTGAGGTACTTTCGCTCGGGCTTCACCCTGCCGTCTTTGCCCGCGGTCCATTCGGGATTGTCGCGACGCAGTCGATAGTTGAATGCATACGGTTCGCCGGGCCAGTAGTACGGAATCAGGATGCCGGCGCAATCGCGCGTGCCTCGTTGACCGACAACTTCGCGACCTTCGTAGGTATCTACGCGGCGGAGCATGGCCTCATCGGCAATGTCGCGGGTTATCCAGGATGAAGCGAGAGTCGCGTGGTCACTCTCGCTCAGCGGACCTCCTTTGATCGGCGGTACGCGCTCACCGCGACGGCCGGCTTCCATGGGAATGGCAGCAGGCTCAGATGCCATCGACGTCGCTCCGTAACCTTCGGCTGCGACCGGCCGCGGACGTAGAGGCTGGCGTGGCCGCTTCCTCCGTAAGTCCAAGGCCAAGTGCCGCGGTCAGAGCAATGGTGATTGTCCGGGCCTTCGACCCGCCTGAAGCTTTACCGACTCGTGCGCCGAGCCGTACCTCGGCGGTGAAAACACCGCCGCGCCTGGCGATCAACGAATAGTCGTCGGTCGCGGCGTCGAGCAGGCGAAACGCATCTCGGATATCGTCGAGAGGCCGGAATCGTGAGCGTGGCATCCAGCGGCGTCCCGTTTTGATGTACCGGCCGGGAGCCAGACGCCATCCCAGGACGCGCGCGGCCAATTCGTCTGTCAGGAGATCGTCAGTCATCCGTCCCCGCCGCCTCGGTATGGCTGAATTGAATGTCCGCCGCGACGGTTCGAAGCCGCGCCGCCTCCCCTTCCAGAGCCATCCTGATTCGACGCTGTTCCTCGGAAGTGAGAGAACTACTGCCCAGCTCAAATGTGCAGATTTTGAATCGGCTGACCCCAGACATCCGAGCCAGCCGGCTTTGGGAGATTCCGAGGGACAGCCGGTTTGTCCGTAAGGTCTCGGCAGCAGTTGTAGCGGTCGCCATCAACCTGATGATGCCGGGCACCAACGTTGGCGCTCAAGCTTGGCGCGTTGGCGAATTGGTGCGCCAACGTTGGCGAATCTTTGAGCGGTCAGCCGAGGCTAAGAATCCCTCGAGTTCTCGGCCTTCGTAGCGGGGGCTTCGTCATTCCTGAGGGCGTTTTCAATTCGCGTCTTCTTGTCCGACGTAGAAACCAACACTCCCTTCTTCCACTTGCTCAAATCGGCAGGATCTACTCGGGCGGTCCGCGCCAGCGCCGCCTCCGAGCATTGGTTCTTTTCCGTGTAAGCTGCCACAGCGCTCTTTCTTCCATCTTCGGAAGCGAAGTCGAGACCCGTTGCAGGGTCGGAGCGCACGTCTTCGCCGAGGGCCGATCGTTTGCTCAAATACCGGGGCAACTGACCAGGTGCCACTGGTTGCACCTCAACCTTGAAGCAGGCTGGCACGCCCAGGAGACCCGACTGATATCGAGGATCAACGACGAGGAATAACTCCCACAGTCCGTTGGGCAGTTTGCGAGCCAGAGTGTCGCCCTTTTCAAGCGGCAACGTGACGTCCATCACGAAAATGTGCTTCTCAGAAACGCGAGCCCGTATGTTCTCGAACACTCTCCCATCAGCCTTGTGCAGCGACAGCACCGCGTTCAATAAAGACTCAACTTCGGCGTCGAATCCCTGGCGCATTCGGTTTTTTGATTGTAGTTCGGCTCTCGCTCCTGTGGAAAACGGTCCAATGTGACGGCCGGCATCGCTGCCCCACGCCCTCTCCCAGAGCTATCATTCCAGCACATGGCTCTCCGGTTCCGCCGCTCGATCCGTCTCGCCCCCGGCATCCACCTCAATCTCGGGCTGCACGGCGCCGGGCTGAGTGTCGGCCCGCGCGGTTTACACGTCGGAGTGAATCGCCGCGGCATATACACGAGCGCCGGAATTCCTGGAACGGGGATTTACGCGGTCACCATGTCCGCAACTCGGCGGGACAGCACGCCAGCGTCGCTGGAAGCGCCATGGGGTTCGTAGTGGGCGTGGCGGTCGCCGTTGTCATTCTCGTGGCGGTGCTGGCGGTGATCGGCTCGGCATCGCATTAGTCGACACGTCAGCGGTCACGTCGGAACCGACCCGGATCGCTAACGATAATGCGGAATAACGGGCGCTCGCTATTCAAGCGCCCACGCATTATCCAGGCAACAGTGTTCGTCAGTGTCCGGAGTGATATGTTAATTGCCGAGCCCTGAATCCCGAATACGGCGACACCAGGCTGATCTCGGCCATGGATAACGACTTTTTCATCCGCCCGATCCTGAATTCTCCCTACGATTATCCCGGCCGCCATTGGGAGCTTGTCAATGGCCAGCCGACGCAACACATCGTGGAGAAGCGGCGCACGGTTGATTTCATTACGCCGATCCCGAAGCCTCGGAAAGTGAGATCGAAGGACCAGCAGTCCATGGTCTTCGACGAAGGGCACGGCCTTTCCACCGACAAACAGCAATACCGCACGGCTGACACGATCAATCGTCTCCGGGAGGAAATCAACGGTGGCGCCTCTCCGACCCGGCCCACTGGAAGGTCACACCCGAAACTGCCCGCCTCCTCCAGCACTGGCGCCATCACAATTTCAGCGGGATTCGTCCTTTCTTCTGCCAGCTTGAGGCTGTCGAGACCGCCATCTGGCTGACCGAGGTCGCCCCCAAAGCCGGCAAACTGGGCGACTTCTTCCTCGACTACCTGGCTGATGCGAACCGTGAGGCCAATCCCGACCTTCACCGGCTTGCCCTGAAGCTGGCGACCGGAGCCGGCAAGACCACCGTCATGGCGATGATTATCGCCTGGCAAACCATCAACAAGGTTCGCCAACCGGGAAGCAAGCGATTCAGCCGCGGATTCCTGATCGTCGCCCCCGGCCTCACCATCAAGGACCGACTCCGCGTCCTCTTCCCCAACGATCCCGACAGTTACTACGCACGGCGTGAGCTGGTTCCCGCCGAGATGATCGAGGACCTGAAGCGCGCCAAGATCGTCGTCACCAACTTTCACGCATTCAAGCTCCGCGAGCGTCTCGACCTATCGAAAGGGACACGTAGTCTCCTCCAGGGCCGTGGAGAGCCGCTCGACACTCTGGAGACGGAAGGCCAGATGATCCAGCGCGTCATGCCGGATCTCATGGGCCTCAAGGACATCCTCGTCCTCAACGACGAGGCTCACCACTGCTATCGCCACAAGGTCGAGGAAGAA
Source organism: uncultured Acidobacteriota bacterium (assembly GCA_963780655.1). GTDB lineage: Bacteria > Acidobacteriota > Terriglobia > Bryobacterales > Bryobacteraceae > CAWACP01. Next base: position 209,220 of record CAWACP010000007.1, read on the forward strand.
GAAGACGACCTCAAGGGCGATGAAAGGAAGGAAGCTGAAAAGCGCAACGAAGAAGCCCGCCTCTGGATTTCCGGGCTCGAAGCGGTGAAACGGAAGCTGGGCGTCTCCAACGTTATCGATCTATCCGCCACGCCGTTCTTCCTCCGCGGCTCCGGCTACCCGGAAGGGACGCTCTTCCCATGGACCATGAGCGACTTCTCCCTCATGGACGCCATCGAATGTGGCATCGTCAAACTCCCCCGCGTTCCAGTCGCCGACAATATTCCTGGAGACCAAGGCCCGGTGTTCCGCAATCTGTGGGAGCATATCCGCGCCGACATGCCGCAGAAGGGCCGCGCGAAGGCGGCAAAGCTGGTACTCGATCCGCTCGCCTCCCCACTACGCTCCAGACCGCCCTCGAAGCCCTGTACGGCCACTACGATAAGACGTTCAAGCTTTGGCACGAGACAGGCATCCGCGTCCCACCGTGCTTCATCGTTGTTTGCAACAACACTTCCGCTTCCAAGCTCGTCTACGATTACATTTCCGGGTTCACGCGCACCAACGAGGATGGCACCGAGCAACTCGTCGAAGGACGCCTTGCCTTGTTCCGGAATTACGACGAGCACGGCAACCCGCTCGCCCGTCCCCGTACGCTTCTGATCGACAGCGAACAGCTCGAATCAGGCGAAGCCCTCGACGACAACTTCCGCCAGATGGCCGCCGCCGAAATCGAGCAGTTTCCGCCGCGAAGATCATCGAACGTACCGGCGACCGCAAGCAGGCCGAGAAAATCACCGATCAGGAACTCCTTCGCGAGGTCATGAACACCGTCGGCAAGGAGGGCCGCCTCGGCGAGTCGATCCGCTGCGTCGTCTCGGTCTCGATGCTCACCGAGGGCTGGGACGCCAATACCGTCACGCACATTCTCGGCGTCCGCGCCTTCGGCACCCAGCTCCTCTGCGAACAGGTGATCGGTCGCGCTCTTCGCCGCCAGTCCTACGACCTGAACGAGGACAACCGGTTCAATGTCGAATACGCCGACATCCTCGGCATCCCGTTCGACTTCACCGCCAAGCCCGTCATTGCGCCGCCTCAGCCGCCCCGCGAAACCATTCAGGTGAAGGCCGTCCGTCCGGACCGCGACGCCCTGGAAATCCGGTTTCCGCGCGTCGCCGGTTATCGCGTCGAGCTTCCCGAAGAGCGCCTAACCGCCAGATTCACCGACGATTCGATGCTGGAACTGACCCCCGACCTGGTCGGCCCCTCCGATCACCAAGAACGAAGGCATCATCGGCGAAGGCGTCGACCTCACTCTCGAACACCTGAAGGATGCCCGCACCTCCACGCGTCCTTTACTACCTCACGAAACACCTGCTCTATACGAAGTGGCGCGACCCCGGCGAAGAGCCCCGGCTCAATCTGTTCGGCCAGCTCAAGCGCATCGCGAAAGAGTGGCTCGATACCTGCCTCATCTGCAGCGGCGGCACGTACCCCGCCCAGCTCATGTACCAGGAGCTGGCGGACATGGCCTGCGAGCGCATCACCGCAGCGATTACAAGCGCGCATGCGGACGAGCGCCCGGTGAAAGCAGTCATTGATCCTTACAACCCGGCCGGCTCCACCGTCCACGTGAGATTCAATACGTCGCAAGACCAGACCGCTGGAAAACCGACCCCCGCCGTTGCCATATCAACTGGGTGATCCTCGACAGCGACTGGGAAGGCTGAGTTCTGCCGAGTTGCCGAATCCCACCCGCGCGTACGCGCCTACGTGAAGAACCACAATCTCGGCTTCGAGGTGCCCTACCGCCTCGGCTCGCAGAACCGCCGTTATCGCCCCGACTTCATCGTCCTGGTGGACGACGGCCGCGGCGACGACGACCCGCTGCACCTCATTGTTGAAATCAAGGGGTTCCGCGGCGAGGACGCAAAGGAGAAGAAGGCCACCATGGAAAACTACTGGGTTCCCGGCGTCAACAACGATGGCCGGTTCGGCCGCTGGGCCTTCGCCGAATTCACCGAGGTTTACAGGATTCAGTCCGATTTTGAAGCCCGGGTCGAGGCCGAATTCGACTCGATGATCTAGTCCGTCCCGCCCCAGCGGTCGCAGTGAGGAACACAATGCCTAAGACGACAAAGGACACCAAGAAGAGCGTGGAGACGCTCACGCACAAGGAAGCCACCCGCAGGAACATTCCCACCGCCGAGTACGAGTCGGTGATGCGCAACGACGAGAAAAGTCCCGTCCGCGTCGCCTACGAGCGCCGCAATCGCGACCTCGACCCGCAACTCGTCTGGCGCGGAAAGGACGAACAGGACTGGTCCGACCTCGTGGTTCAGGCGCCGCCCCTTTACATTCAGGAGAAAGTGCACCCGAAGGTCCTGATCGACGATCCTGATGCGCCAGACCGAAGCTGGCCAGCGGGCGACCGACAATCAGTTCGACCTCTTCGCCGACTTCAACGGTCTGCCGAGCGAAAACGCCCGCACGGAGTTTTATCAGCACGACGCCAACTGGACCAACCGGATGATCCTGGGCGACAGCCTCCAGGTGATGGCCAGTCTTGCCGAGCGCGAAGGCCTTCGCGGTCAGGTGCAGTGCATCTACATCGACCCGCCTTACGGGATCAAGTTCAATTCGAACTTCCAATGGTCGACCACCAATCGTGAAGTGAAGGATGGCAGCCTGAGTCATATAACACGAGAGCCCGAGCAGGTGAAAGCGTTTCGTGATACTTGGCGATATGGCGTTCATTCTTATCTGGGATACCTACGCGATCGGCTCACTGCTGCTCGCGATCTCCTCGCGCACACCGGCTCTGTGTTCATTCAGATCGGAGACGAGAATGTGCATCGGGTTCGATCATTGCTGGACGAGGTGTTCGGAGACGACAACTTCATCAGTCAGATCGCGTATCACACGACATCGGGCTCCACGTCGGACGTGATCGCCAACCCGAAGGACTTCGTTCTTTGGTACGCAAAGAATCGCGACTACCTGAAATTCCGCAGGCTGTTCCTGACGAGACCCTTTGATCCGCAGGACGCCGGACCTTGGCAGATCGTTGAGCGCGAAACGGAACGGATCCGCCTCTCTCAAATTAAGTCGCACGGTTGGAACCTGAGCGACCCGTCTGTGCGTATTGTACGCCTCGGCGATGCAACGTCTCAGCGTCAGGGCCGCGAGGCCGGTGAGACATCCGCAATGGGTTTCCCGTACCTCTTCCATGGGCGGACGTTCGCCCCGTCTGGCACTCGCGGTTGGAGCACGACGAAGCCAGGCCTCGACCGTGCGGCGCGTGCAAACCGGCTCCACGGCAATGGGCAAGCGCTCAGCTTAGTCCGTTACATCGACGAGTCTCCGACATTTCCCCTGACCAGCGCGTGGGATGACACCGGTGGGACCATAGGCAGCGAGAAAGTCTACGTCGTCCAGACCAACACCCGAGTAGTTCAGCGCTGTATCCTCATGACAACCGACCCCGGTGACCTTGTGCTCGACCCCACTTGCGGCTCCGGCACAGCCGCTTATGTGGCCGAGCAGTGGGGCCGCCGATGGATCACTATCGACACTTCGCGCGTGGCGCTCGCTCTCGCTCGCGCCCGTATCATGGGCGCCCGCTACCCGTACTACGTTCTCGCCGACAGCCCCGATGGCCAGCGAAAGGAAGCACAGGCAACACGTAAGGAGCCTTCCACCGCGCCCACGAACAACAACATCCGTCACGGCTTCGTCTACGAGCGCGTGCCCCATATCACGCTCAAATCCATCGCCAACAACGCAGAAATTGACGTCATCTGGGACAAATATCAGCCGACGCTGGAGTCCCTCCGCCAGGCGCTCAACAAAGCGCTTAAACAGTCATGGGAAGAATGGCAGATCCCGCGCGAGTCCGGCGTGAAATGGGCCGCTGAAGCGAAGGAGTCTCCACCAAGAGTGGTGGGAGACCCGCATCGCACGTCAGCGCGAAATCGACGCATCCATCGCCGCGAAGGCCGACTACGAGTTCCTCTACGACAAGCCGTATGAAGATAGCAGGAAGGTCCGGGTAGCGGGACCCTTCACGGTCGAAAGCATCTCGCCGCATCGCGCACTCACCGTTGGTGAGAACGAAGAGCTCATCGATCCCGTCGCGCAATCCGCGGACGCCGACCGACCTGACTTCGTTCACGTCATCCTCGACAATCTCCGCGCCGCGGGAGTCCAGCAGGCCCACAAGGAAGACCGTATAGCATTCTCGTCTTTGACACCATGGCCCGGCGACCTGGTTTGCGCCGAAGGCCGCTACACCGAAGGCGAACGCGAAAAGCGCGCCGCCGTCCTCATCGGCCCTGAATTCGGAACGGTTTCGCGCCCTGATCTCGTAGCCGCCGCCCGCGAAGCCGGCGATGCGGGCTTCGACGTCCTGATCGCCTGTGCGTTCAACTACGACGCACACTCCTCCGAATTCAACAAGCTCGGCCGTGTGCCCGTGCTGAAGGCCCGCATTAACGCCGACCTCCACATGGCCGGTGAACTCAAGAACACCGGAAAGGGCAATCTCTTCGTCATCTTCGGCGAGCCCGACATCGAAATATTGCCCGCCGAGAACAACCAAGTGCGGGTGAAAATCAACGGCGTCGACGTTTTCCATCCCAATACCGGCGAAGTCCGCAGCGACAGCACCGCCGGAATTGCCTGCTGGTTCGTCGATACCGACTATAACGAAGAGAGCTTCTTCGTACGCCACGCTTACTTCCTCGGCGCCAACGATCCCTACAAGGCGCTCAGGACCACGCTAAGGGCCGAGGTCGACGAGGAAGCCTGGGCCACTCTCAACAGCGATACGTCCCGGCCATTTGATAAACCCGATTCCGGACGGATCGCGGTCAAGGTGATCAATCACCTGGGCGACGAGGTCATGAAAGTTTTCCGCGTGTCCTGATCGGAGCGCCTATGGACTTTCGGATCGCCGATACGTTCACCGATAGCCTCGCGCGCCTCGCCGCGGAAGAGCAGAAGGCCGTTAAAACCACTGCCTTCGATCTTCAGGTGAACCCCGCCCATCCGAGCCTTCAATTGCACAAGCTCGAAAAGGCCAAGGACCCGACGCTTCTGGTCGGTGCGCGTCAACCTGGACGTGCGCATGATCGTCCACCGCACCGACGAGAGCCTCCTGCTCTGCTACGTCGATCATCACGACGAGGCGTACCAGTGGGCCGAGCGCCGAAAGCTGGAAACACATCCGAAAACAGGGCGCGGCACAGATCGTCGAGATCCACGAGATGGTCAGGGACATCGTGGTCCCGCGCTACGTCGAGGGCGCTGCCCCGGCACCTGCCAAAGCGCGGTCGCTGTTCGCCGGCGTTTCCACTGACGAACTGCTGGCATATGGCGTCCCGCCCGAATGGCTCGCTCAGGTTCGCGAAGCTACTGAGGACACCATTCTCGACATTGCCGCCCATCTCCCTGCAGAGGCAGCCGAAGCCGTTCTTGCGCTCGCCACTGGAGCGAAGCCTGCACCCGCTCAAATCGTCGCGCCCGGAACGGACCCGTTCGCACATCCCGACGCGCAGCGCCGATTCCGGGTGATGAACGATGTGGACGAGCTTGCCCGCGCCCTCGATTATCCATGGGAGAAGTGGACCGTCTTCCTGCATCCCGCGCAGCGGAGGATGGTAGAACGCGATTTCACTGGACCGGCGCGCGTGGCCGGTTCCGCGGGAACGGGCAAGACCATCGTCGCCCTTCACCGCGCAGCGCATCTCGCCCGCAGGCATCCTGAAGCGCGCGTCCTGTTAACGACTGTTTCTGCATCGCTGGCGAAGGCGCTAGACGACAGGCTCCGCTTACTGATTGCCAACGAACCGCGGCTCGCCGAACGCATCGAAGTACAATCGCTCGATGCAGTTGCGCGCCGGCTTTATGCGGCCGTCTTCGGTGCGCCGAAGTACGTTACCAGAGAAGAGATCCTTGCGCTGATTGGGCAACCGCCTGAGAAGTTCAGCATCAACTTCGTCCTTAATGAATGGGAGCACGTCGTTGACGCCTGGCAGATCGGGACCTGGGAGGCGTACCGCGACGTCGCACGGCTGGGGCGAAAGACGCGGCTTCCCGAGGCGAGGCGCAAACTTTTCTGGGACGTGTTCGAAAAGCTCCGTGCCGAGCTGGCCGCGAAACACCTCCTCACGCAGCCAGCAGTCTTCACGCGCCTCGCCGAGCGGTACCAGCAAGGGCACCCGCCTCCATTCGATTTTGTCGTGGTGGACGAGGCGCAGGACATCGGAGTGGCCCAGGTCCGATTGCTCGCCGCTCTGGGCTCGAATCGGCCAAACGGGCTCTTCTTTGCCGGCGACCTCGGCCAGCGCATCTTCCAGCAGCCTTTCTCCTGGAAATCCGTCGGCGTGGATGTGCGGGGCCGGTCGCTGACGTTGAAGGTGAATTACCGCACGTCTCACCAGATCCGCGCTCAGGCCGACCGACTCCTCGGGCCTGAGATTTCCGACGTGGACGGCAACAAGGAGGATCGTCGCGGCACGGTGTCGGTGTTCAATGGTCCGCCGCCCTCGATCGAGACGTTTCCGACCGAATCGGCGGAAGTCGAGGCCGCCGCGATCTGGATCAAGAAGGTGGTTGCTCTGGGCGGACAGCCGAGGGAAATCGGTGTGTTCGTCCGTTCCAGAGATCAAATCCAGCGTGCCAGATGCGCGGTCGAGAAAGCAGGCCACCGCTGGCAGCTCCTCGACGATGCGCCCGACGTCGCGCCTGACCGCATCGCTATTGGCACAATGCACCTCGCGAAGGGCCTCGAGTTCAAGTCAGTGTTGGTCATGGCGGCCGACGACGAAGTGTTGCCGCTGCAGGCGCGCATCGAGTCAGTGACGGACGAAGCCGATCTCGAAGAGGTCTACAACACCGAGCGACACCTCCTCTACGTCGCCCTGACCCGCGCTAGGGATCAGTTGCTCATCACGGCGACAGATCCCCACAGCGAATTCCTCGATGACCTTCGAATGTAGTGTGTACCTTGCTGTCGAAACCTTCGCGGTGCGAACAGAATCTGGTCGTTTTAGGAGACCACCCGCAGCTTGATCCCGTCGTTCGGCGCGTGCACGAGATCCTGCTTCGTGCCGAGGTACCGCTCGGTCGTCTGGACCGACGCGTGGCCCAGCAGCAACTGGATCTGCTCCAGCTCGCCCGCCGGCGGCCCGGCACAGCTTCGCAGTGGTGCGCCGCAGATCGTGCGGCGCGATGCCGGGCACGCCGGCAGCCGACGGCATGACGGACGGAGTAGCTGCCAGACGACCTTCTCGGAAAGGCGTTCGCCGTGCAGCAGGTCGCCGCGAACCACGGGCCGAAACACGTGGCCATCTGCCACCTCGGCCGACGCGGTCCACGCGTCGATGGCGACTTTCACCCACGTCGGCATCGGGATCGTGCGCACGCGCCCGTGCTTGCCGACGAGGTCCACGATACACCACCGGCCATCTCGCTGCTGGACGTGCGCGATCGTGAGCGCCGCCACCTCCGACCGGCGCAGCCCGCAGCCGAGCAGCACGGCGATGATCGCGCGGTCGCGCAGCCCTTTCAGCGTCGTGATGTCCGGCGCGTTCAGGAGCGCCTGCGCCTGCTTCAGCGAGAGCCAGTTTCCGACGCGCACGCCGATGGACTTCGCGCTCTTCACGCGCTGGATGCCGGCGGCCAGTTCCGGCGCCAGCAGGCCGTTGTCGGCCGCCTCGACCGCCAGCTTGCGGACGGCGGACATCCGGACGATGATCGACGACGAACCGAGCCGCGCGGTCCTCCAGCGACACGCGCCACGCGCTCACGGTGGCCTTGGAGAACCCCGGCCGGGGCTCCAGCTCGTACCACGCGAAGAACTCATCGAGCGCCATGTTGTAAACGCGCTTCGTAATCGGCGACGAGACGCTGTCGAGCACCAGGCGTCTTCAGCCGCTGCCATTCCGCCGACTTCGCAACCACTGCCAAATCATTCATTCTATGTTCCTTAATGGGCAATATCGGTAGCTATGTGGACCTTACCTCCGCTATCTAAGAATGCCAAGCTGCCTTTTTCCCTTCTGTGAACGACGGTTGGAGGCCGGAATTCTACGCGAGAACCCATGGGTCTACAGACTCCAGTCATGTTCTGCTAAGTGCACCGACGACGTTTGTGGCACTGAGGGTATGCGATGCTTGTCTGATATAGGAGCAACGGATGGAAGTGGGTCAGCAGGCATCCCCTGAGGAGCTGATTCTCGAGGCGCTTCGTGCTCGGAATCCGCTTGTGCTGGTGCTCGGTCAAGATGCCTGGTCGCTAAGCGGCGAACCAGATCCCGTGCTAGCACTAGCGTTGAAACGACTTGGCCGGACAGGGGGAAACTGCACTTGGCCCGAGATCATAAGTGGAGAACCTCTACCAGGGAACTTCTACGAATGGCTCGCAGAACGCTTCAGACGCCGACCCATACCCTCTTGGTTAGAGGCGGTTGCCAAGTTGCCGTGGAGCGCGATATTCACGTCGACCTTGGATCCGACGGTGCATGATGTGTTCGCCTTGACCTTTCGGCAGCCACAAGTAATTCTGACCGCCGCCGAAGTGCCTTTAGCCGCACGCAGCACTGCGCGGACGCCGATTTACTATCTGTTCGGACGAGCGGGGCTGTCGGATGCCTTGGCAATGTCGCCGCGTAGCCGCTCTGAACTGAGGGTTCGTTCTATTCGTCACGCAATCCCGATGCTGAATCGGCTTCCAGAAACCGTAACGGCGCTCGGACTTGTTGTGATCGACGGCTTTCTCCCCAACCGGGATTGGTTATCGATTGAACCGCTCTTGGCGGCCGTCGAGCAAACGCCTTCAGGTCAAGTCATCTGGTGCGGCGTCGAACCGGCATTAGCTACTAGCGAGGAGATTGGAGAGTTGGTCCAGCATGGGCGACTACTAACGACACCTAAACGACTTGGGACGATTATCGCTGAGCTTCAGTCATCAGGAAGGTTGTATGATGTCGCGGCACCCGTACCATCAGAGGCGGGAACCATTTCCTTCAACAACGGCCGATCCTGTTCGCCCCGGCCGGAGGTTCGGATTCGAGTAGAAGCGGTTGCCACGATTGTAGACGACTCATGGTCGGCACCTCTAGTCAGCAATGGGTCCGAAGCAGAATACACCGCTTTCCGGCAGTTCCACGGGGATGCCGGCGGTCCACGGGCTCTGGTGGAAGGTGTGCGCCGAGGTTTCGCAATTTCGAGAGACTTTGAGAACCGCCTGTGGCTCATGGTCAAGAGCGCTATCGACGAACATTCCCGCGTCACAGAACCGATCATCATCCACGGTCAATCTGGGGCAGGCAAGACCATCGCTCTCGCCAGGATCGTCGCGCGCATACGTGAAGATAAAAGGGCGGCGGCTCTGTATGCGATTGGACGCGTACCACAACCGGCGGACGTCGAGCCCTTTTGTGAATTAGTAGAGCAGAGTGGTGGAGCAGTGACGATCCTGATCTGTGATGCTAACGCCCCGATGATTCGCTATCGCGATCTCTTACTGGGCTTGCGCAGCAGAGGGCGACGTATTGTTGTAATCGGTTCGACCTATCGCCAGATGGAGCAGCAGTTGCCGCGAACGTGCATTGAAGCATCCGGTGCGCTCTCAAGCGATGAGCGAGAGCAATTATCGAATCTACTGAAACGCTTCGGCGATGACCAAGCGCCGACTAGCCGAATCGGTCACGACAGTAGCGTGCTGGCAACTCTTTATCGAACGCTCCCTGTAAGCAGGCAAAGGCTTTCGATTGGACTCGGCGGTGAAGCTCGCGCCGCGGAACGACTCCTTCGAGAGCGGGGAGCGCAAACTCAGCCCGTCGCACCACAATCGGTTCTTGCAGCGAAGCTCATCGCCGCGGGGCTGGCAGCAGAAGACACGGCTGTGCTCAGTGACCGAATAGATGACATTCTGACAGGTGCCGACGATTCAGCTTGCCGCGCCATTGATTTTGTCATGGCCGCGGGTCGTGTGAATTGCGCGGTTCCAGTTAACCTCCTGATGCGCGCAATCGGCAGCGAAACACTGCAGCTTGACATTTTGCTGATACGTCAGATGTTTCATAGCCTTGATCTCTTTCGATGGCGTTGGTCCGACGCAGACGGAGAGGATCTCTCGGTGTCACCACGCTTGACCCTAGAGGCCGAGCTCATTTGTCGGCGCCGACTGATAAGTGCCACCGCCGAGGGTGCTCTGCTTGCTGAGCTTCTTAGATCGGCTCGTCTGTCTTGGGATGCCGGCGGAAGCGAGCGGCGTTTCGTCCTGGATCTCGTCCAGAAGCTAGGCCCAGATGGCCCACTCGGAAATCGCTACAAGGACACATATCTTGACGCCGGGCGGGCTCTTACAGCTCTTCGACTAACATACGGCATTGACGATCCAAGCCTCATATTGCAGGAGGCCGTGCTCCGGCGCAGCGCCATACGGGAAAACGTCGTTACGCAGGAAGAGAAGCTGAACATTCTTGAGGAGGCCCGGGAGGCAGTACAGGCCGGCATCGATCATCTTGCTACTCAAACAAGTCGAGGCGCGCGACGCATGCGCGCTAATCTGTCCGTCGAGCGCGCGGCCATCTACGGCTTTCTGGCCACCGACAGAGCTAAACAGTCTGCTTCGGCCGAAGACGTCTGGTCCGCGTACCAAGCAGCTCGGGTCGCAACCCGTGCTGCCGTAGCGGTTAGCAGTACCTACTTTCCGCTCGATGTTAGCCTATGGATTCCTGCCGACTTAATAGAGTTTCCGGGCTTAACCGAATCGCAACGGGCTGAGCTACTAGCAGACATCTATTCTGTTCTCGATCGTATAGACCCAGAGTCTTTACCGCCCGAACAGCGGTCGCACTTTTATGTACGATTGTTTAAGCTTGGCGAACGGCTTCGGTCACAGGAATTGAGTGATGCAGCTTTCGTTGCAATGGAGACCGATGGATCGACTGCAGGCTATTATCTTAGGGCCCGATCTCTCGGACCGCAGCTCCAGCCCGGCGGACCTGACGAAGTTGATGTCGCGAATTGTCAGCGTGCTAGCAATGCGGCGGCGTTTTTAACCTCCCATCTTGCGAAGATCGCCAGTGATGACCGCTGTCTTCGGTACTTACTTCAATGTAAATGGGTTGCTGCTGTGGGTCGCAGGCTATTACATGGAGAGCGTTCTCCACTTCCGTACAACGATAGTGACCGTCGCGAATTGTTACGTCTTGTTCGAGATCTGAACGTCTTGATTTCTCCTGTGTCTGACAACGCTCTTCTTTATCTTGAGGCCGTTTTGGCGTGGGTGACTGGTGAACAGCCTCAAGCGCATCGGCTATGGCGAGATTTAGCGCGGGATACCGATTTCATTGACCCCCAACGGGTCATTCGGCGGCATATAGTTACTGGACCCGATCGGCTTCCTGTTATGTTTTCAGGCCGAATTGAGGCCGAGCAGGAACCGGGACGTTTTACAATCCGCGTTAACGAATCGGGCGGTCTCATCCAGATGCTTGGGAGAGACTTTCCTGACAGGGAGCTGGCGTACGGTCGAACCGTTACGTCGTTCTGCATAGCATTCAACTACATCGGCCCAATCGCGGATGCCCCTCAAAAGAGTGCGAGCCACCAGTGACATTTGCCGACCTCAATGTGCGCTATACCGACCTTCGCGACGGCCTCCGCGCGCAGATTGGACCTGACTCGATCAGTGACGTGAATATCCGTCCTCCATCTGGCGATGCCGACGAGGCGTCTTTCCTCTGGCTCACGTCGTGGTGTTTTGGTCTATTGTTCGAGGCGGGTCGCGTTAGTGTTCCGTTCCTTCTGGGCTTACAATTTCCACAGCTAAACGACCGCGAGCGTCACAACCAAGCGCGTGACACAGTGCAACAGCTGCGTACGTTTCAGTCTCATAACCTCGGCTTTGATGACGGTCATGACTTGAATATTAGGAAGGCGGTGTCAGACTGGTTTGTACAGACCTGTAAAGGTGTTTATCCCACAAACCCGGCTCAATGGCGCGCATGCTTCGAGCGCCTCTGTACGGATGTATGCGGAGTCCTTTCTTACTGCACCATCGTCTTGTCAACTATTAGCGCATCTGAAGAAGACAGTAAGATGATTTGTGAAGATTTGCGGCGCAGACTGAACCGGAACTGGCGGCCTCACCAATTCGATTTGCTGGTTGAGAACGCCGCCGCCAGGCTAGGCGAGCGCATAAATGCGCGATCGTTTCGCGAAAGGCGCATTAGCGACTGGCGGGACTATCTCATGTCATTGCCAGAGGACCTCGACCCCGTTCCCGAAATGGAACGACTCATTGATGGAGAGGTAGCCAATCACTTTCACCTGAGCCTACCCATTCGGACTCAGGAGCTAATGGAGACTTTGCGGTTGGATCCCGGTCCCGAGGTCAAGCGAGCTCTTGATCTGGCTCGGCGCATTTTCGAATCGGGAGTTCGCGATCCAGCGGACCTGCTTCAACGCGTAGGTGCCGACTTCTTCGCCCCCGGTGGTGGGCGACATTGATAGGATGATCTCGCGCTGCCTCTCGATGGATTTCGCTGGAGTTCGTATTCACGTTTGATGAGACTGCTGTAGCACGTGCCCGTGGCTAGCGGTCATATCGGAAGCCTCCGCGTGTCGAACCGCTTCAGTGGCGTGCAAAAACGTCACATTATTACGCAGTTTCGTGGACGTCGCTTCTCGGAAGGAATCGGGCTCGGATGAGCACTCGTGATCGACAGCGCGCCGATGAGCGCGAGAACCGAAAGCTTCATTGGATCGGCCTCATTCTATCGCGGTATTCCAGCGGGTGCGGCAACCGCCCGCGCCTCGCGGAGCACTCTCCGGAGCACGGGCAGCAGGGGGGGCGTCACGCCGGCCGAAGCTTAGCAATCGGATGCGCTTGCCAGCGAGGATCAGGGCGGCCCGCAGTTCGTGGTGCGAGAGGAGCAGTTCTGAGCGGTGTTCCACAGGAAGCAGTGGCCGTGGCCATCGTTTTCTCTCTCGCCAATGTTCGTCTCCTGTTCGCCTATACTAAAACCGTGCCTGGTCCGCGTGCCTGTGTAGTCTCGTTTACAGATCCCGAGGGCCTGACACATTCCGTGGAGGTGGTCGGCGAATCGCTGTTTCAAGCTGCCGCGCTGGCCGTCGCGGAGTTCCGGCGTGTGGGTTCACCGACGCCGGCGTCGGCCCGTCCACGCGCCTGAGAGTCGCCGTAAAGGCGCCAGCAACCGTGCACGAGGTTCAGTTCAGCCGCCTCGAAGCGTGGCTCCAAAGCAACGGAAGAAGTCCGAAAGAGCAGGCGCTCAAAGCGGACCTGAGGGCGCGGATTGCTGGGTAGTTCCTCGACACGGAGGGGCGTCTTGGAGACTATACTTTGAACGACGGTTTTGCTGTCAGCGACCGATAATCGCGTTACCATCGAGTTCGCCCTCATGAACGACTTCGGTACCGAGAAAACTTCCAGCCCTGTCAGCAGCGCTACGCGAGCGATAAACGATGCCTGGGAGTTCTTGTTCCCGGCTGCGACTCAAGCGGCTATAACGATCGCCATCGCACTGTTTATTGGTGCGTCGGATTCCATTGACGGGATTCGGCAACAAATCACGACATTCTTGGTATCTGTTGACATGCGCGGCGCCGCCGCAGACTTGGACCAGTACAAACTGACGCCACTCGTTCCGATCGTCGTGCTCTTTCTGCTTGCTGCGCTAGTGTATATCTACAACCGCGTCGTTGTCGTAGTCGCGGCACTAATTCCGATTAGAATGGCTTGGAGTTCAACGAAACTTCTCGCTCAAATACCGGCGGCCGAGAAGCTTTGGGGCCGCCTGCCAAGTGTTGATGACCTCGCCGCGCTGGATCAGGCCATCGCTAACACTTTGGCGAAAGCACGCGCCGAAGGCAAAGGGGCTCTACTTTCGGGCATCGATTACTGGGATCGGGAATTCCAAAAGAGTTTCAGGTGGATCAGCTACGCGAAATTCGCGATCGTCTGGTCCGTTGCCTGCGCCTTCTTTGTGGGCCACGGTTCGCGGACGATCCATCACCCTGCCGGTAAGGCGGGACTTGTGTTAATCGCCTGTTTCGCCGTAATCTGCACCGCAGTCGTTCGATGTGCCTACGCAACCAAGCAGGGCATGTGGCAAAGGGTGTTGGTTGCGGACGGCGTGCTCGCAGCCACGGGTGCCCTGCAGTCAACCAATACTGAAGCTGCCCAAAAGTTCCGCACGGCCGCTGCAATGGACGCGAAAGCGGGAAAGGGTTGGTGGTGGGTCAACATCGCGCCTTTTGACTCGTATCAATGGTTCTCCACCGTACGCGAGTGTGACGTAATCGGGTTGATCCCCTTTAGGCGCAATACTGTTCACTTAACGATCCCTACCTTCTTGACAAAATCAATACGATGGGTGCGCATCCGCTTGCGTGGGCGAAGAGGGTAGTTACTCATCTTGCGCTTCACGCCGCGCGGATTGATCCGACCGCGACTTGAAACAACGCGCTCCTCAAGAATTTCATCGAGGATCGCTTCATGGAATGCTTTTCTCTGGCGAGGGGGGAATAGCGCCGTAACGCGCCATCCGCCGCTGGACAACGTGCACGGAGTGGACGAAGGACAACCGATCGGGATCTTCATCGACCTTCAGGGCGGCTTCGTGCATCAGGCCGCGGATGGCAAAATGCGCCATCAGCAGACCGAAGAACTCCTGCTGGACCAGTTCTGGCGTCTTGCTGCGCAATATGATCTGAGCGCCGCGCAGATGGGTCTTCAATTCGTCCAGTGTGGTTTCGATCTCCCAACGCTCGTGATACAAGGCGGCCAACTCCCTGGCCGGCGCCTGCTCGTGATCCAGGATGGTGGTGATCAGCCGGTAGATGGGCTCACAGTCGGCGACGTTTTTCAAGCGGTAATCGATGACACGGACCACAATCCCGTTGCGTTTCTTCCGCCGGTCCTTAGTGGAGGCATAGATGCGGCTGAGATAGGAGCCGTCGGGCAGGCGTTTCTCCACGTCGAGGCGTGCATTGTGGCGCGTGCGCCACAGCAGATCCGCTCCCGTGTTTGCGGCTGCTCGCCAGAGTTTGTAACCGGGGAAGAACCGGTCGGCGATACACAGCATTCCTTTGCGGAGCAAAGGAATCACTTTCTCAGCCAGCGTGAGTTCATCGGTGGCGTATCGATCCATCTGCGCGCCCCACAGCACGTGTGTCCCATTCTCCAGCAGTCCTACAAATCGTATCTTGGGGAAAGCACTGGACCCGCGACTGGATCCCGGCCGCCCGAAGGCCTTGTCGTTCTCCGCCGTATCGGCAACGTCCAGCGTGCTGCCATCCAAGCTGACCAGCCGCCATTGCCGGTACCAAGCGCCTTTGGTGTGCTTCTCCGCAATGGGAGCCACCACCGCACCATAGAGTCTCTTCAGCGGCTCGGCGCCCAGCCGGCTGCGCGCCTGGGAAATGCCGGATTTACCGGCGACCTTCACCTTGGCGGAAGGATCGAGCAGCCACTGTACGCCTTCCAGCAGACAGCGTAGAACTTCACGGTAGGAGGACCGCATGTACAGCGCCAGCGCGATAACGTAATAGACCACCACATGCGCCGGCAAGTCGCGCTCGCGGACACTGGCGCGCTTGGTCTGTTCCAGAACCTCATGGATTTTCTCGGCGGGGAAGAACTTGGCTATCACGCCGAGGCTAATGTAGTCAGTGATCCGGCTGCCAGCCGGCAACTCCGCCAAGGTGCGCGCCATTGGGTTCTCCTCAACGATCGCACTTGGCAGGTATTGCTGCGCGCCGGGGAGCGGCTTCGAAATCTGGGATCAGACGGTAGGGGAAGCGTCCGCGAATCGCCTGATTGAAATAGCGCCCCTTGGATGGCGCAGCCAGTAACGACTGATGCACCGCCATGGGCACGCTAAAGTATTGGTAGACCGCCCGACTGCAGAACTCCAGTTGCAACAGCGCTCGAGCTTCGTCATAAGAAACCGTCAGCAGCGTCGTGGATTCTACGGTGGCAACGCGCATAGGACAACCTCCTTCTGGAGGCGTTAGCCCTAAAACATAATAACACTAAAATGTTCGTTAAGTGAACAGTATTGCCTTTAGGCGAGTGCGAACCCTTCTCATACGACGCGCGTTTCAGCGCGAGCATGGTAGGCATATACAGACGACGACCGGTTCTAAGACATCCCGCTCAATCGGAGACGACTGACCCGCCTGCCTCCGGACCGCGGTACCTTCGCAGCGGCCGAACACAAAAGCCTGGAGCATGCAACATCGCAGGAAGAGGCCCCAAGTCCCGACTGTAGGGAAGTTTCACTCGGTTCTCGCAACCGCGCGGAATGGGGCGTGGACACCGAGGGTCACGGCAGCGTTATTACCTCTTATCGGTAGGGGGCCGGCGACGTTGGGGCGCACGCTCGGACAACCCACCCGGTCCCGGCTGGCCAGCACCGCCAACAGGCCTTGGGCTGCCGCCCGCCATGCGAGCGTAAGGTGGCGAAAAAGCAAGCCTCCGGGGATGACTAATCTGACGGCGAGCGGGTGTACCTGTGCGGGCTAGGCGCGTCCGAATCGGCGTTCTTGTTCCTCATTGAGCCGTTGGAGTGGTGGGTTGGTCCAGCCGAAGTCGGCGTAGAGGTCGCAGGCGATTTCGCGTGCGATGCGTCGTTTGTTGCTCGTTAGCTCGTCGAGAGTCACGACGCGGTGGGTGCCGATGGCGTTATCCTGCGCCCATGCGTTGTATGGGGCAGCATCATCGCGGCCCGTGACATCTTGTGGCCAAGTGAGGGTTCGGCCGGCAATGCCGTGCAATTCGATACTGAGTGCTGCCTGTGGGGCGAGGACGCGTTCTTGCGCCATGCGTGCCGCAAACTCCAGTACGGCGGTGGTCGCGTCGAGGATGCGGAGGACGTGCACGCGGTTTCCGCGGGCGGGGATGTCGTCGAGTGCCCAATTGTGGACGAACTGACCGCTGCGAAACAAGACCCAGCGCTGCAGGTGGTGCACGCGCCCGTCGATTTGATCGATTTCCCCGGCAATCCACTCATTGCCAGTCTGGATCTCCGCGGACGCGACCCACGGGTACGGGTACCACGAGTGGATCGTCACCGGGGCGTGCTGCATAAAGGAACGGCAGTGTTCCAAGTCCCTAAAGCGTGCTGTCTTAAACTGCATAGCGCAAATCCAGATGCGCCAGCGCGGTAAGGCCCAGATGCGCTCCATAATCTCGGTATCCGGGAGCTGTTTACGTTGGTGTGCGTACTCCGGTGGATCGTTGGGAACGGCTGAAGGTTCTCGTTGCCGGCCGTGTTCGCGCTGGAGTTTTGTAAGGAGGATCGCGCAGATACTGTCTGGCCCGTGCTCAGCGTAGCGGAGGTACCCCGTTGTTGGAAGGAGTCCGGGCACTTCGGTGTCGTCGAATCGAACGGGGAGGACATATTCCATCCGCTCGCGCAGTGCGCGTGCTTGTGCGCTTTTGCGTTCGTGCGTTGTCCAAACCTTTGTGGCGTATGCTGCTGAGACGAGCATCAGACAGTACCGCGCCTTGTGCTCGTAGACCGCTGTGAGATGCTCGTAGAGATCCTTGCCCCACAGGCTCGCCGCCTCGTAGTGGTCATAAAACACCCGGACGCCGGCGTCACGCAGACAGCGTGCGATCGCCTCGGCTTCTGCTCTTTGTTCCCCGGCAAACGAAATCGCGACGTCGTAGTCGAAGGCAGTCGTTGATGCGTTCACACGTCCTCATGCTGCTCCCGAACGGAGGGCGGTCAATTGGAGTCTTGCACATTTTTGCGGGGCCGGGTTGTGAGCCCTTGGAGTCACCGCTCTGTTCGGAAAGAGCCATTCTCACGTTTTGTTCGGAAAGAGCCACGACAGCGCGGGCGCGGTAGTCCCGGCGTTATGACGTGTTATCGGTAGCCAAGGGACGCTGGGGCACGTCTGTGAGGCCTTCCCCGTCAATTCAATCGCGCGCGCCCAATCTCCGGACAGCCCGTGATTCAGGACATGAGTGCCTATATCAGATAAACTCAGCTGTTACCACTATGCCACTGGCTTCGGGCGACAAACTCGGGCCGTACGAAATCCTTTCACCCATCGGCGCGGGCGGCATGGGTGTGGTCTGGAAGGCGCACGACGCGCGGCTCAATCGTCTGGTCGCGATCAAAGTTGCCAGGGAGCAACTACCGGAGCGGTTTAAGCGTGAGGCGCGTGCGGTGGCGGCGCTGAATCATCCGCATATTTGTCAGCTTTACGACGTTGGAACTTTGGCTGACGGTGCCGGCTACCTGGTGATGGAGTTCATCGAGGGCGCGACGCTAAAGGGCCCTCTTACACGCGACAGGACCGTCGAATACGCAACGCAGATTCTGGATGCTCTCGACGCCGCGCATCAGAAGGGCATCACCCACCGCGATCTCAAGCCCGGCAATATCCTGGTCACGAAACAGGGAATCAAGCTGCTGGATTTCGGGTTGGCCAAGCAAAGCAGCCCCACGCTCAACGAAACCGATCCGACGCTGACGCAGGTGACGAGGCAGGGACACATCATGGGAACCCCGCAATACATGTCGCCGGAGCAGTTGCAAGGGAAGGAAGCCGACGCTCGCAGCGACCTGTTCAGCTTCGGTTGTGTGCTGTACCAGGCGCTGACGGGGAAGCGTCCGTTCGAGGGCGAGAGTTCGGCGAGCGTGATGGCGGCGATTCTCGAGCGCGAACCGGCGCTGCTGACCACGACAGCGGCGCTCGATCGAATCCTTCGGCGATGTCTGGCCAAAGACCCCGATCAGCGGTTCCAAACGGCCCGCGATCTCAAAGCGGCGCTCGTATGGGCACTCGAAGCACCACCGGCTGCCGCGGTGCCCGCAAAGCCGCAGCGCGCCGGTTGGTTTCGTCCGGTGGGCACGTGGGCCGTGGCGCTCGCGCTGGCGGGCATTGCGCTCCTGGGGTGGCGCAACCTTTCGAGCCGTCCGGGAGCCGCTTGGGCGGGCGTCCTGTTAGGCGGCCCAGAGATCGCCATGGCGCCGCGCATATCGCCAGATGGTCACACGCTTGCGTTCCTCGCCATGGAGCGAGGCCTCACCCAGGTCGGGGTGATGAAGCCCGACACGGGTGATTGGACCATCCTCACCCACAAACGCAACGCCGGGCCTGTGGTGGAACTGAACTGGTCGGCCGACGGCAACAGAATCTTTTTCGACCGCCAGGCGGATATCCCTCTGGGCATTTACAGCGTGCCCGCCCTTGGCGGCGAGGAACAACCGGTGCTGGAGGACGGAGAGGAACCGGAACCGCTGCCCGATGGCAGTCTGTTAGTCGTGCGTCTGAGCGGCCAGCGCGAGCTTCGGGTCTATCGCTTCTGGCCCGAAAACGGTCGGCTCCAGGATTTCCCCATCAAAGTAATGTCGGCGTTCGCGCACGTTCGCGTGTTTCCGGATGGCCGCCATGCAGTGATCCTGGGCGAGCCGCTGGGCCCCGGCCAACTGGGCTTGCCTCACGTCTATATTCTCGATGTCGCCAGCGGGCAAATCGGCAGGCTCCCCACCGGCGCGGGCGACGACTCCAGCGCGCGCGCGTTGGCAGTGAGCCGGGACGGCAAATCCGTGCTTATTTCGAAAGCCGCGGAGGATCGGACGGACATCGTATCACTCCCCGCTTCGGGACGCGGTTCTCCGCGCGTCCTGTTTGGCTCATCGGAATTCGTGCAATACCTGGATACCAGCCCGGACGGCGCCATCTACCTGGATGAGTGGGACGAGCCTGTACACATCCTGCGTACAGCGCCCACGGGCGGGCCGGCAACCGTGATTGCGACTTTACCGAGCCAGGCTGTGTTCAGGAAACAAAAGGTATCCCTCTTACTTTCCGATGGGCGGGTAATTGCGCCCACCCGGCGCGCGGGCCAAACGCGATTGATGGTTTTCGAGGAAGGAAAGGACGCGGTCCCGCTGGTCAATACCACCGAGGAAACCTCCACCCCCGCCACGGCTGCCGGACCGGGTCAGATCGTATTTATCATCGGACCAGAACCCCACCGCACGCTGGCCCTCGCCAGCCTCTCCAACGGCCGGGTCACGCGGCGCATTGCATTTGATAAAGGCGAGCCGCGATCTTTGGCCGCCAGTCCGGATGGCAGTACGCTCTACTGCGCCGCCGCGGGAACCATCTGGTCCATTGCGCTGGCGGGCGGACAACCGCAGAAACTGCACGCCGGCGAATCCGTCTCGGTGATGCCCGGCGGGCTGTCTCTTCTAGTGCAGATGGCCGAGAGCGGGAAAACGCGGCTTGTGGAAGTGCCGCTCGACGGCGACGGGGAAAGGGAGATTCCGCTCAACGGTCCATTCCACCTCGCCGATGCGGAGATCATTTCAAGCGGTATTCGTAATGGCAAGCTGGCCGAGCCACTGGCCTCGCTCGATTCGTGGTTTTTCCAGCCGGGCGTGGTGGATCTCGCCACCGGGCGCATGACGCGGATCCCGGTGGATTTCCCGGGCGACTTTCACTTTGAGACCTGGACCCCGGACGGACATCTGGTTTCGTGGTCCCACGAACTGCGATCTACCATCTGGAAGATGACGCAAACGGGGGCCCGGTAGAGGCTGCTCACGCCCGGAACCCTGTTCTCGAAAAAGCTGAATTTGCCAGACGACGCTTCGGGGCGCTCGCGACGCCGGGGCATCGCTGATAGCTGCGGCAAAGCTGTTCACGCTCTCAATCTTAGTGGGTTCGGGCACTCGGAAACAGGTTTCATGCGAGGAACCAAGCGCTGTGGAGACTTCATCTCGCCAGTCATCTGCGCGAACCTGTGGCGGCGTTATCGGGCAATATCGGTAGCTACTCCGGGCGGGTTTAGTACGCCAGCGCGGCCCAACCTGGCAATCCAGCGAATCGAGCACCGCTTCGGTCAGTTCGTCCGGGCCTGGTTTGTGTTCGTAGAACCGGACCACTCTCGAAGAGAGTGTTTCGCAAGGCGTCAAACGCTCACGATGAAGCAAAGGCAGGAAGCAAGCCTTCCAGGGCGCTTCAGTTACCCAATCTCAGTCTTGAACTGGATGGCTGGAGACCACCGCGGCTACAACACCCATACTCCTAATACTGATCTCGTAGTCGCAAAAAGTCTCGCCGTGCACGATCTGTACCCTTTCGATTAAGCGCCTTATCGCCGTCACAAGGTCGCCCAGCCTCGCCATCTCTACGACCGCGGCCCGCGAGCTCCGTGCCGTCTTTATGGAGAGAGACAATAATCTTCATTGCGCCCCTCCGGACAGATGTGTGGGATTGTATCACCGCCGAGTGTGTTTAGAGTGAACCCGCGATGTCGCGCCGCTCTCGCGCAGCCGTTTCCGACACCCCAATAAAGCGGAGCTGAGCTTCGAGGAGCACGACGGCCGGTGCCGCGGAGGACACGCCGTTTGCATCGACCGGTGCTCTCGCCCAGCGGCTCGGGCGTTCATGGTTGCTTGCTCCAGAGATTTCTTCAATGGAAGCCCACCAACATCTGGATGCGGCATCTGACCGACGAGATCCTGGAATGCTATGAGCGAGGGGAACTCTCGCCGGTGTCTGTTCAGGCCGTTGAAGAGCACCTGTTAGTCTACGAACTCTGTCGGCAACTGGACACCCAGGTTCGGGAGTATATAGCGATCATAAAGGCCACGCTGCGCCAGATTGGGGGCAGGCAGGGCAGCGTTGAACTGCTCCGAACAGCGTCCGCTCTGCGTTCCTACTTCGCCGCTGCGGGCGGGGTCTCAGCCGCCGGTTTGGCCCCTGCCGACGGTTTGGCCACAGCGGCTGGCTTAGGCTTTGGCGCCCAGAAGTCGGGATCGGCCGCGATGAACTCCTTCGAGGGATAGCTCATCTTTGGGTTGACGGCGAACAGCGTGTTCTCCGTGCTTATGACTGTATCGGAGAACAGCTTCTCATAGCGCGCCCATTCCTCGGTTCCGAACGCTTCAGGTCCCCTCTTCGCGGGTCTGGGCGGGTCCATCGATTTCAGCGTTTCCATGCCGCTGATCATCAGGTAAGTTCCCCCCGGTGCGCCGGAGGTCACCCCGAACACCACTCGGCGTTGCTTGCTGTCCGACTTTTCCCAAACCGTCCTGAGCATTTTGCACAGAGCTTCGAAGTCGTCGCCGTGACCCGGTCTTACCCGCACGGTGGTGATGCTGTAGAACCTGTATTTCGGCAGGTTAGCGGGCACGGGCTGGTAGCTCAGCTCCTCCCGGTAGGTCGCGATCATCCCGCGTTCACCAGAGCGTAACTCCCCATCCTGCTGATCTAATTTGCCGAGCAGCGTATTCAGCGGTTCCGCATTGGACAGGTTAAGGGTCTCCTCGAGCCCCGCAAAGGAATCGTACCGCTCCAGAAACCAGACCTGGCTCGGACCGGTTATGCTCTGCAGGGCAGAATAGTTCGGATACTTACTCTTCGAGGCGGCCCGAACGAAGGCCATTTCCGTCTTTTCGTGCGCAGCGGACTTACCCGACTTGATGTCCTCGCGAATAATCCGCAGGACGGCCGACGGCTGTTGCGCCATTACCATCGAGGCCGCCGCAAGGGCGATGCTCCAAACAACTGTACGACAAGCTATGCGTGTCATCAGACACTCCTCTCTTTCTCGCCCGATTCGTCCATCCAGGCTCTAAGGGTTCATCGAGTGTACACCTATCGCAGCGCGTTGACCAGCATTTGGCCAGATTTAATTCCGCCGGTACCGGACTTGCCGACAGGTTACGCGAGCCGCACGCTTGTTGAAACTGGCTTCGCCCCGGCACTCGTGTGCGCCTTTTAGCTCGCGAATCGATTGTCCTCGTTCGGCTACGTCCGGCGAGGCACGGCCGCGGCGCGACCCCGGTCCGTTATGTGCTGATATCGGTAGCGGTTGCGCTTGCCACTCTCCGAGGGTTTTCTGGGCACGCCTCTGTCCGAGTGGCTGACCATCCGCTCGGAAGCGGTCAGACTGGAAAACGCCTAAATTCGGCACCAACTCTGCTACGACTTAATTGAAGGAAGCGTGACGCAAAAGCGGGTTTAGATCCAGACGCTCCCTTCGCCAAATTACGCCATTCAACCTCTCATTGCATAAGGTCCGTCAGCTCAACGTTTGCGGCGCGGTCACCCTTTATGTCCTTCTCTGGGTTGAACAGGCCACGTGCGCCCTGATGCACATCCTCCGGTACATTCGGGGAGATCACGGCGGAGAAGTGGAAAAAGTATTCTTTGCCTTCCGGGCCAGCAATAAACCCAAACCGCCGATCAGGAAACCATCGCACGATTTGCCCGTACACCTCCTTCGCAGCGGCTCTTACTGACTGGACACCATCAACTTGCGCCGTGAACCAGGTCGAGAGATCTGTCGCTCGTCGCTTGTAGCTGGCGTCTGCGACGTTTCGCCCACAGCCGCGCGCGACAGACTTGGCGCGTTGCAGCTTCTGTAGCATCTGACGGTCAACAAACCGTGCGGGGATGCCCTCAAAGGCATTCTTCAGGGCATCCAACGTATCGAGCGCTTTCATGTAATCACCGGCGCCCGCACTGCGTTCCGCCTTTCGCTGATAGAGTTGCAGCATCAGATCGAAAATCTTTTTTTGCAATCGCTCGCTGGAGATAACGCGACTCAGGAGCTGTTTGAGCGTCGTCTCCGCGTGCTCGAAGTCGCCGGTACTTAGATACACGTACGCAAGTTCAGACTGGATCTCGATCGCATTGGGGTCTAACTCGACTGCAACCCTGAGTTGTTCGAGTGCGCCCTCTGCGCCATCGAGGTACCGCACGAGCAACCCTGCGTACCACAAGCGTAATGCTGCGCCGTTCGGCTCGATATCGATAGCAGCATCGTAACAGGTGGCTGCGGCGGTGCAATTGTCTTGAGCGACACGCAAGAACGCCTCGACTCGGTGCACTTCGTGGAATGCTGGTGCAAGCCGCTTGGCCTCAAGAACGAGGTCTTCCGCCTTCTCTAAGTTGTCGTTGTTGACGGCCGACATTGCGTCGGTCAGGTATTTGGCAACGATGTAATCAGATGGCGAGCGCACATGAATCGTACGGATTGAATACGGATTAGCCTTGCGTCCTTCGGCGATCTCACCACTGGCCTTCATCAATGCGCGTCGGCGATCTCGCAACTGCAGCCCAACGGCACTTGGGACGGGGTGGCGCTTGCCAAGATACTCGCGCGCAAGCTCTGAAATGTCATACGTCGAGTGAAACGACGCGCCTTTAGGGACGGGTAACATGTTCACCATGTTTGTCGTCAACAACTGCTGCAGGCCGCGTTGAAGGCTCACGGAGTCAAGGTCGCTGAGAAAGGCGAGTTCTGCTTGGCTGCGTGCCCCTGATGCATACTGCAGAGTCTGCAGGATCGTGCGGCTGTCTTCGGAGAGAAAGCTGTACACATTGGACATGCAAAAGTCCAAGAATAGCGTCGAATCCGCGAGTACTTCTTCTGGTCGTGCACCGGCTTGCACAGCGGAAACAAACCATTTGATGTAACCCGGATTCTTTTTCATCTGATCGCAATACCCGGCAACGACTTGGTTGCTGACGTTGAGCAGCTTATTGAGTCCGCGTGCTTTGGTAAGCGCTCGTAGGAGTTGTACGGCTTCGTAGTTGCTCAGGGCATCAAGCTTTAATGGATGCTCGTATGCGCCGACGCCCACGCGTGAGGTGATCAGGACTTTGCTGCCGTGTGGCAACTGGGCCAAGAACGTGCGTAATCGTTCATCCAATACGGTTTCCAGGTTGTCCAATACAAGGAAGATGCGAAATGTACCAAGGTAATTGAGCAATTCTTGCATCGGGTCTTCGGCTGACGCCGGCCCCGAGAGCGCAGTGGATGCCACACGGAGCATACCCAATGAGTCGGAGATGGCACCATCGATCTCGATGATTTGTTTGGTCGTGAGCATCGTGGTTTTCGCGGTGGTCCAGACCACCGCTTCGAACTGCTGTGGCCTTTGATCGAGCATTTCGTGCGCGATGCGCAAGGCGAGGGCGGTTTTGCCAATGCCGCCTTCGCCGACGATCGTAATCACGGGGTATGGTCCTTGGCACAAGACCCGTAAGCGCCGGAGTTGCTCGTCGCGCCCAATGAACCCCGTTTCATCGAAATCCGGAATGGGCAGGTTGTGACTGACGGGCTCCACGTCGGTTCCCGCTGGCAATTCAAGCGAGAGCACAAAGCTTGGTTCGTCTTGCAAGCGCTTCAGCATGGTCTCGACAGCTGGCCAGAGCATCTTGTTGCGCTTGACCAGGTCGGTTTCTCGATCGAGCGTCGCGGCAAGATCGTCATAATGCAACGGACGTGTGTGCATGACGCGATTGCGAATAGGAGCTAACGCCACGACGGTCTCGTTGATAGTGGGTAGCTGTGTTTGGATTGGCACTGGCAAGGAAGCCCGATGCTTTTGCAGTAGCTGATTGCAATCCGCAAAGTCGGAATAATTCAGCAATTCCTGCAGCGCGGGCGTGGCAGACACTGCATCCGCGTCCTCGCGATGGCGTTTCTGGACCCGCGCGAGCAAGTCGTCGTTTCCCGAAAATAGCTCGGCAATTGACAGCTGCGGGCACAGGGCGTCGAAAACTATTGCTCGAAGATCCTGCTCCAATGCCGAAAGGGCAGCAAAAAGCGTCAATCTAGACACGCTGTATGAGGACATCTAATGGCGAGAATACCAAATGAATCTCCTCGGCGATGAATGACGAGAAATGGCTAATGCGGAATGTAGCTCCTCACAGGCAATCAGCTCGATGCCTAGTCGCATGACGGGCCACTCGGAAAGAGAGCCGATGCCCCCGGAAACTGGATGATCGGCGTCGGGCCGAACGTGGAACGATATCAACTAATATCGGTAGCTGTCCGCCCGCCGCAACCGAGTGTTCATACGTACGCCTGAGCACCGGTGGATCGGGGACGCGGGCAAATCGCATCACCGTGCTTCCTGATATAGCCTTCCAGTTCCACCGCGCTGAGACCTTTCGGGATTTTCGTGAAATCAATCAGCCCCGTGTCCCTTCGCAGGAATCCGCATTCTCTGAGAATCTCCGAGCACCTGTCGATGGGCAATCCCACCGTATCGACAGAGAACACCCTTACGATAAGCCCCATCTGCTCGTTGGCGACGGCGCGATGTTCCAGCTTTTCGATTCTGCCGCTCAGGTTTCTCATCTCACCGACCCTGCCTCGAAGGATTTCCAGCGGCGACTTCCAACGGCAGGGTTCCGATTCGAGCGTCGTCCTGTTCCATAAGCGCGTCAATCACAGCAAGTGAGATGCCGCGGAGGGCGTCTTCTTCCCCGGATTCCAGGAACTGATCGAGCTTCTCGCCCCAGTATCGGAACCACGCTTCCGAACGCGGAACCAGTCCAGTACGATCCGTGATCCGTTCCTCGAGTTTTCGGAGGCGCCGTGAAAGGCGGGACATGCCTGATTCACCTCGTTTGCTTTGCCGCTTCGGTAGCGCGCTCCAGCTCCGATACGCGTGCCTCGATATCCTCGATCTCGATGGCCTTGGTGGCCTGATTGAAGATCACCTCGGCCGAGCGTACTTTGACCGAGGCTGGCGTGGCGGGGTCGATCATGGTCTTCAGCAGAGTCGTTGCCGCCGCCGAGGTTCCCTGCTGCAGGCGGGCGATTGCCTGTCCGAACGCATCCCGGCGTGCCTGACGGTAAGCGGCCTGGAAATCGGGGAGTTTGAGCCAGCGCAGGAGGGTTCGGGTTCCGATGCCAGCCGCGCGAGCTGCTTCCTCCACGTTGCGTTGCGTAAGTAGCGCAGCGATGGCGTCGTCCTGCTTGCGTGCCATCGTTGAGCCGCGGGCTGCCATTAGATGTCAAATGCTGCCGAGCGTGTGTCCGGCGACCGTGCATAATCGCCAGTCCTTCGCCATGATCGATTTCCCGAACAATTGCCTTGCGTTCCGGGGCAAACGGAGTGATCGATGTCCATGACCGCGGAGAGCGCGGAACAAAGGAGCATCAAAATGATTTTCACTCTGGACACCGACAACAACATCACGGCGCACGGCACCCCCGAGGAGGCCGCCGCCGCAACCACTAACCCCTTCGACAGCTTCGCCAGCCGAGAACGAACTGGCCGAACTGATCGCCGGCTGGCCGGCCGAGCGCCTGCTGGCCATCTGGAACAGCCTGCCGGGCGTTGCCCCGGTGAAGCGCTTCAAGAACGGCAACGCCGCCGTCAGCCGCATCTGGGAACGCATCCAGAGACTCGGCGATGCCGCGACGCCGGAGCCCGCGAAGCCGAAGGCGGCACGGAAGGCCAAAGGTGGCGCACAGGCCGCCAAGGGCGCGCCCGCGAAGGGCAAGGCGACTAAGAAGGCCACCCCCGCGAAGAACGCGCCCAAGGCCAAGAAGGCCGCGAAGGAGCCGGAAGCCAGCCGGGCCGCGCGAGGGCAGCAAGACCGCTCAGGTGGTCGCGATGCTGCAGCGGAAGAACGGCGCCACGCTGGTCGAGATCATGGACAAGATGGGCTGGCAGCGGCACACCGTCCGCGGGTTCATGGCCGGCGCGATGAAGAAGGCCGGGTACACGGTCGAGTCCTTCAAGCCGGAGGGAGGCGAGCGCACCTACCGCATCAGCAAGTAGCATCGACGCTTCTCCCTTCCTGGCCCGCCCGGCGCTGCCGTGGCGGGCTTTTCTGCTTCTGGCGCACACACGCTGGCGGGGACGCGTACGAACGAACATGGGCCAGCCGTGGCGCAACGTGGGCCATTCCTCGCAATGCCGCCCGGCAGCCTTCCCGTTCACGCAACCGCCTTCTGGCGCTCCGCGGCGACCGCCTCGAACGTGCGCCCGTCGCCGTCGAGCGTGGCTTGCTTGCCGCTGAGCGTCTGCCAGCGCTGCACGATGACGTCCACGTACTTCGGGTCCAGCTCGATGCCGCAGGCAGACGCGCTCGGTCAGTTCCGCGGCCGCCAGCGTGGTGCCGCTGCCGAGGAAGGGCTCGTACACCAGCTCGCCGCGCTTCGGTGTGGTTCAGGATCGGGCGCCGCATCAGTTCCACTGGCTTCTGCGTGGGGTGATCGAACTTCTCCTCGTCGGAGCCGCCCATGATGAACTTCGGCGACGGCGACGCCCAGATCGTGGAGTTCTCGCCGGCCTTGCCGTACCAGGGCGCGTTCTTCTTCCGGACGAACCAGCAGGGCTCGTGCTGGAACCAGTACAGCGTGCGCGTGAGCACGGTGCGCCCCTTGTCCCAGATGATCTGCTGGTGGTGCTCGAAGCCGATGCGCAGCAGCCCGTCGAGCACCTCGCGCGTGAACTTCGAGGCGTGCCAGACGTAGGCGATCTGGAGGCTGGGCACGAGTTCGAAGGCTTCCGACCAGTCGGCCCGGGTGTCGCCGGAGATCGTCGTCTCGGTGTGGCCCTCGGTCCGGTTCTTCATGTAGCTGGCTTCGGCGGGCCCGCAGCCGTTCAGGCCGGCGCGGTCCCGCCACTCCGAATCGAGCTCGATGCCGTACGGAGGGTCGGTCACCATCAGCATCGGCTTGCGCTCGCCGAGCAGCCGCGCCGACGTCTTCCGCGCTGGTCGCGTCGCCGCAGAGCACCCGGTGCTTGCCGCAGAGCCACAGGTCGCCGATGCGGGACACCGGATTCTCCGGAACCGGCGGCGCCGCGTTTGCCGTCTCCTCATCCGGAATGGCCAGCAGCCCATCGATCTCGCCCGGGTCGAAGCCGGTGAGGCTCAGATCGAAATCCGCGGCGCTGAGCTCCTGCAACTCGAGGGCGAGCAGATCTTCGTCCCACTCGGCCCACGTGACCGATCGGTTCACCATCAGGCGGAACGCCTTCACCTGCGCATCGGTCCACTCGTCGCAGAGGATCACCGGCACTGTCGGCGATGCCCAGCTTGCGCGCAGCTTTCAGCCGAAGGTGGCCATCGACCACCTCGCCGTTGCTGCGGGCGAGCACCGGGATCTTGAAGCCGAACTCGCGGATGCTGCCGCACATGCGGTCCACCGCGGCGTCGTTCTTGCGCGGGTTGCGCGCGTAGAAAACGAGGCGGTCGATGGACCAGATCTCAACTGCCATCGCTTGGTCAGACGTAATCATCGCGATCCCTGAATAGCAATCGCGTGGTTCAGTCGTCAACAGACGCAGCGAAAAAACGCTGAGAACCAAATGTGTTCCGTCCCAGAGGCCCGCGGAGAAGAGCTTGCCGGTTGGCTGGCGGCACGGGTCAACCGTTGTTCGGAAACCCGGGTGAACGGACTACCGTCGGCGTTATAGACGTCCTCCGATCCGGGCCACTGTAATGCCCGGAACAGATTATTCCGCTTATGTTTCAGAGGGGGCCAAACTAAGATGCCGAAAGGGGCCAGTTCAGAATACCGGAATCGATAACCATCCTGTGGCCGATTTCGCGAAGGGAGGATCTGCGTCGGAACCTGGATCGTCTGGCTGCGGAAGTCGCCCACCAGATCAGATCGCTGTTGCGGTAATAGCGGCTGCGAAGCAACGTCAGGTATGTCGCCTCTCATGTGTTCGACCGCTCATCAGTTCATACAATCCCGCACCTTCCACCAGTGCCTGAAGATCCTTAGAAACTGCCTTGTAATCGCCCCACAATTTGACATAGGTGCACCTGTCGCCAGTCAGGTACGCAGCATGGAATCGTTCAAATGCGTCGATCATTCTGACGCGAGCAAGCGTGAGAGCGGTCCCGTCGATCATGTTATAACCCAACGTAGTTACGTCGTCGGTAAGCTTTCTTCTTCGTCTGCGTTCAGTGCGCTCTGGCGTCGTGTTCATCTTCGTCACAGGATGCAATACGGTTCGACTGGCGCTTTTGAAGGCGATAGCACAAGCCGGAGACGGACAGCAACTGGCAACTAATCACTGGCAACTAATCAAATACAACCGATTAAGACCCGTCGCCCTTCACCTTCACCGTACGCTCCCGCAAGTCCGCCCGAAAAACGTTCAGGATTCGACCGTCATAAAAGATCTGGACGGTCTCCAGTTCCTCGTCGGCCACGAAGGCCTTTGTTGGAAAAATGTTCAAAACCGTTCCCACTGCGATCGTCGTGATCTGCAGCACGCCGTCAGCTACTCGCTCCACGCAGTGGATCGGCTGCACTACTTTGTAAAGATCCAAATTGACCGAGGATACCCCAAAACAGGGGTATAGTACAACCACAAACTAGGGTATCGTATTCGGACAAATCCTGCTGGGCCGGCCATATCACGAAAGCAGAACCGGCTGAAATTCGGGGGCTGCGCGCGTAGAAAACGAGGGCGGTCGGGGGCCTTCAGGGCTTACGGAGACTCCCGTGCGAGATTTGTCGGGTTCCATGTCGGGTTCGGTGTCGGGAAATCGGACCTACACGACATGCGCCGCCCCTGCCGAATCAGATGCTTAGACCGCATTTGGCAGGTTTGTCGGTTTTATAAGCAGTAGAGAGCCCCAAGAGAATCCGCGAACAGCAAAATCTGGCCGGAGCGGCGGCCGAGCCGGCGTCCATTTTGGACTCCAGTTGGACGCCAGAAACGAGGTTCTCAGAACGGAATGGGGTATAAGTGTTTGAAACGTTTGGTCGGGCCGCCGGGATTTGAACCTCTTGCACCCAAGCAATCACTCGCGTGTTGACGGATACGCTGGCGACCTTGTCCCGGCGCTCTCGGTTCATACTCAGGTCGCGTCTGTTACATGCACGCCTGCGCATTCATGTGACGAATGGGGTCAGGCAGAACGCCGGGGATTCCCGGACTGATCTGGCGGAGGAATCCGTCGGAAGATTGTCGGGTTGCATGTCGGGTTCTCTGTCGGGTTTTTGCGCCTACCCGACATGCGCCGCCCTTGCCGAATCAACCGCTTAGGCTGCGTTTGTCGGGTTTGTCGGGTTTTATAGGGAGTAGAGAGCGCCAGAGAATCCGCGAACAGCAGAATCTGGTCGAAGCGACGGCGGAGGTCGGCGTCCATTTTGGACTCCAGTTGGACGCCAGAAACGAGGTTCTTAGAACAGAATGGGGTGTAAGTGTTTGAAACGTTTGGTCGGGCCGCCGGGATTTGAACCCGGGACCTCTTGCACCCCAAGCAAGCGCGCTAGCCAGGCTGCGCCACGGCCCGATTTGGATACCTCATTCTAGCATCCCGGCCTGGCCCGGCTGGCGCCCCCATGCCATAATAATTTCCATGCCACTCGCCAACGGAAAGATCGCGCGTATGAAGGCTCTGGCCAACAGCGCGGGCGTTATCGCCGCTGCCGCAATGGACCAGCGCGGAAGCCTGCAAAAGTCCATCGCAGCGGCCAAAGGGATCGACCCGAAAGCGGTCACCGACGAGATGATGTCCGAGTTCAAAATAGCCGTTTCGAAGGTACTGACGCCGCACGCCAGCGCCATCCTGCTCGATCCCGAGTGGGGGCTGCCCGCTGCAAAAGCGCGCGCCCGAAACGCCGGACTGCTGCTCGCCTACGAACTCAGCGGCTACGACAATACCCAACCCGGGCGTCTGCCGGACCTGCTGCCGCATTATTCCGTGAAGCGTATCGTTGACAACGGCGCGGACGCGGTGAAGATTCTCATCTACTACACGCCCTTCGACGACCAGAAGATCAACGACATCAAGCACGCGTTCATCGAGCGGATCGGCGCCGAGTGCGAGACGTACCAGATTCCGTTCTTCCTGGAATTCGTCGGCTACGATCCGCAGGGAGGCGATGAAAAGGGTCTCGAATTCGCGAAGTCCAAGCCGCAGGTTGTGAAGAAAAGCATGGAGGAGTTTTCGAAGCCGCAGTACAAAGTGGATGTGTTGAAGGTGGAGGTCCCCATCAACGCGAACTACGTGGAGGGTTCCAGTGTATACAAGGGCCAGAAGGCGTACACGCGTCAGGAAGCGCTCCAGCATTTCCGCGAGTGCGCGGACGTCGCCGGAAAGCCCTTCATCTACCTGAGCGCGGGCGTCAGCAATGCGCAGTTTGTCGAGTCTCTCCATATGGCGGCCGAGGCCGGCACTGACTATTCCGGCGTGTTGTGCGGCCGCGCCACGTGGAAGGAAGGAATTCCCGTGTATGCGAAGCAGGGCGTGAAGGCGCTCGAGGACTGGCTGTCAAACGAGGGCGTCAGGAACATCGAAGCGGTCAATGCCGCCATCACCACCGCGAAGCCCTGGTATCTCAAGGCCGGGGTGACCGTCCCGGCCTGATGGAACAACCAACACCCGCAAGGCGGCAAATCGCCCGGACAGCTGCGCTGGGAGGCATGTGGTTGGCCATGAGGCCGGCGGCGGAGGCAGCTGAAACCGCGCCAGACACCGTTCTGAACGTGCGCCAGTTCGGAGCGCGGGGCGACGGGAAGAGCGACGACACGAAAGCGATTCAGAGCGCGATCGATGCAGCCGCTTCGCGTGGCGGCGCCGTCTTTCTGCCGCCGGGAATCTATCGGTGCGCGGAACTGCGGATGCGGCCGCACGTGTCTCTCACCGGGATTCCAGCCTGGGACTACGAGCATGGATTCGGCTCGGTGCTGCGGCTCGCGAATGAACACGCCCCGTGTCTGCTCGACATTACCGGCGCGTTCGGCGTCACCATCGACGGGCTCTCCCTCGATGGAGGCAAACTCGGCGCCGGCGTGCACGGCGTTTGGCTGAACAAGCCCGATTACGGCAAGCAGGAAGACACCTTCCGCATCGAACGCTGCCAGATTGCGAACTTCAGCGGCGACGGCCTGCGCCTCGACCGCGCCTGGTGTTTCTCTGTCCGCCACTCGATGATCGCTTATAACGGCGGCGATGGGATTGCGTTGCGCGGATGGGACGGCTTTCTGCTCGATAACTGGATGTCCGGAAACGGCGGGGCGGGATTCGCCGCACGGCACGAGAATGCCTCGTGCACGTTCACCGGGAATCGTATCGAGTGGAACGGCGCGGAAGGCATCCTCATAATGCGCGGCGACGGCTACAACATCACCGGCAATTTTCTGGATCGCGCGGGAACGTGCGGGCTGGCGGTGCTGGACAGCCGGCAGATGAGCATCACCGGCAACTTCGTCAAGCGGAGCGGGAAGAATGCGAAACCGGGCACATACGATTCAGCCCAGATCCGGCTGGAGCGCGTGCGCGGCATCACCTGCTGTGCCAACAACCTGGAACTGGGGCGCGACGATGGGAATGCCGGCATCTGGTCGCCGTCCTTCGGGATCGTCTACAAGGAACTGCAACACTGCGTCGTCAGCAACAATGTCCTCGCCGACGGGGCGCTGCAGCAACTGATGGTGGACCTCGGCGGTCACGGCGAGGGGGCCATCGTGAAGGACAACCCCGGAAACGTCTCGGCGCACGCCGGTTAGACCCGCGGCCCGAGATATACGACCAATAGGGTCCGGGCTAATGTTAGCCTGAAGATATGCAGTTGTGTTTTGTTGCGCTGAGTTCCCTCGCTGCGGCATCTCTGGTTGCCGGAAGCCTGCCTGTCAACAATGAAGTTCGGGGTGAGTATGTGGAAGCCCGCACCGCGGACGTGTATACCGGTCCCTGCTTCGCCAATTCCGAAACCGGTTCGGCCGGCGACCTTGCGGTCATGGGCTGGAAGATTGACCGCGGCGAATGGCGCGGCGTGAACCTCGACGGCCTTGCGGTGATGGGCGTCGTGCGCGCCAGCGCGACGCTCGGCGATCTGAAGGAGAGCGCGTATCCGGTGAAGGCAGTGCTTATCATCGACGATCGCGCGACGGCCGAGCAGCGTCTGGCTCTCCGGCAGTTTGCGCAACGCGCGGGGAACGGGCTGCTGAACGACGTTGTGCGCGTGGAGTATCAGCCCATCGCATTCGAGCTGGCGAATAACAGCATCCACAGCATGCAGGCGAAGATGGTGGCCGGCAGCCTCGCGAAGATCGAGACGCGCCCGCTCGGCGACCACGACCAGATCTGCCACAACGAAGAGGTCTGGTATCAGCCGCTCACCAACGTGAATCACGCAATGGCCGCGTACACTGTGGCCGAATCATACGCGGGCTCGGGACTCGGCACAACCTGGAGCAGCCCCGACAAGCGCAGCGCGTTCGTGGCCGGCTTCGACGTACGGGATTAGGAACGGCCCGCTCCCTCGCGGTCGCGGCTCGGTTCGCGCTTACCGCAGGCGAAGCGTGTAAGGCATCACCTTCATGAAGCCGCCGCGGGCCCACGCCTCCAGCGGCAGATCGCCAAATAGCGCGCGCATCTCGGAACGCATCCGCCCGGAAACAGCCGGGCTCTCGTCCGGACGGCTCATCAGCACTTCGAACAGCGATTGGCGCGGCGGATACGCCACCAGCGTCACCTGCTCCTGCGCGCCGATCTTCGCCTTCTGCCTGAGCACTTCGATGGCGGTGTCCAGACCGCCATTCTGATCCACGAGGCCGTTCTGCTTCGCCTGCGAACCGAGCCACACCCTGCCCTGGGCGAGCGGTTCGATCTGATCGTAGGGACGCCGGCGGCCCTCGGCTACGCGCTCGACGAACGCCTTGTAGAACTCGTCGATCTGCTGAGTCAGCTTTGCCTGCTGCGCCGGGGTCAGGGGTTGATAAGACGAATACAGGTCGGCATTCTGCCCGCGCTTGAGGATGTCGAGTTGAATTCCCAACTTGTCGAAAAGACCGTGCAGATTGAACTTGACGAAGATGACGCCGATGGAGCCGGTGAGCGTGTTCGGGTAGGCGACGATGGGGTCGCCGGTCATGGCCATGAAGTAGCCGCCTGACGCGGCATAGTCGCTCATGGAGAAGACCACCGGCTTCTTCCGGCTCAGGTCCCTCACGGCGTTCAGAATTTCATCGGAGGCCGCGCCGTCGCCGCCGGGCGAATCGATTCGAATGATGGCGCCCTTGAAGCTGGAGTCATTGCCCACTTCGCGCAGCAATTTTGTGAAGCCGCCCGAGGTCATGAGCCCGGTGTCGCCGAAAGCCGGCTGGTCTTCACCCCGCGTAATCATGCCCTCGCCGACGATGAAAGCGATGCGGTTCCGTCCGATCGTGTCGGGACCGGAGGCCTTCATAAACGTGCGCAGCGACACGCGCGTTAGTGCGCTCTGATTCAGGCGCTTCTGAAGATCGCCCACCACCTGGTCGTCGAACCCGGCGACATCCACCAGTCCGGCGGACTGCGCCTGTGAGCCGTTATACGGCCCCTGATCGATGATCGCCTGCACGGCCGCGGGCGTCTTGTTGCGCGCGGTGGCGATGGTCTGGACGAGGTCCTGATAATACTGATCGAGGACGTTGTTCAGAACCTCGCTGGTTTCCGGCGACATGGAGGTCATGGTGAACATGTCGCCGGCATCCTTGTACTTGCCGGCGTGAATGACATCCGCGTGTACGCCCGCCTTGTCGAGCGTGCCTTTCAGGTACATCGCCTCCAGAGCGATGCCCTTCAGGTCGAGCATGTCCTCCGGGTTCATGTAAATGCGGTCCGCGGCGGTAGCCAGATAGTATGCGCGGGCATCCGGCGCTCGCAGGAAAGCCACCAGCGGCTTGCCGGACTTGCGAAACTGCAGCAGGTCGGCGTGAATTTCCTGGAGCTTGGCGAATCCGACATCGAGCCCGCGCGGCTCGAAGATAACGGCGCGAATACGCGAATCCGCGGCCGCTTTGCGCAGCGAGCGCCACACATCGACGACGGTGACCGGCTGCTGCGATTCGAGGAACGGCAGCGGCAACTCGGGCGGCGCTTTCTCCGGCACCTCGCCCTCGATCTTCATCACCAGCGTGGAGCCTTCGGCGACGGTGGGCTGCCGAGAGCCGATGCGCACCAGGGCGAACGCGATGATCAGCACAAAGAGGCCCGCCAGCACGAACCCGGTAATGAGCCCGATCAGGAACTTCTTCATGCTTCTCAGCTTTGCACGAGAGCGGCGCGGACGCCAGTGGCGCAGCTTTCACGAAAAAAAATCGGGCGGCCGAAGCCGCCCGTGGGGAAGTAACAAGACTGCCACTCAGTCAGGCCAGATTTGGTATTTTGATGATCTTTTTCTGGATGGCGTACTGCACCAGCTGGGCCTTGTTATGGATATCCAGCTTGCGCATGAGATTGAATTTGTGCGCTTCCACGGTCTTGACGCTCAGGTTCAGATCGCAGGCGATCTCCTTCACCGAGTTCCCTTCGGCGAGCATCTTCAGGACCTCGCGTTCGCGCGTGGTCAGGGTTGCGAACCTCGGCAGCCGGTTAGCTGATTTGATCCGTGAACGGAAGTCATCCACCAGTTGAGAAAGCATGCGCGGGCTGAGATAGCTTCCGCCGCGGCAGATGTCTCTGATGGCAGCCACTAACTGCTGGGACGGGCTGTCCTTGAGAACGTACCCGCTGGCGCCTACTTCCATGCCCTCCACCAGGTAATCCTCGTCGTCGTACATGGTGAGGAACAGCACCCGGGTTTCCGGGCGGTTCTTCCTGATCTGTCTGGTTGCTTCAAAACTGCTCAGGCCCGGCATCCCGATGTCCATCAGGACTACGTCCGGGCGCGCCTCGTTCGCCTTTTCGACGGCATCGCCGCCGTTGGAGGCCTCACCCACGACTTCCATATCGGATTCCGCGGAAATGAGTGTTCTGATACCCTGTCGAAACAGTGTGTGGTCGTCCGCCAGCAATATGCGAATCCTGGTCATAATCCTGTGTCCGGCTTTCTCCGAATGATCCGTTCCGCGCTCAAAACCCGACCCGCCTCTGCACGTTTGAGCCTTCGTTTCCCAGCGGCAACGTAATCGATATTTTGGTTCCTTTGTGTCTGCCAACGGCACGGGGGCGCTCTTCGCCTGCCGGCCAGCTCCGGATCTCGAAACGCCCACCCAGCAGAGCCACCCGTTCGCGCATGCCTGAAAGACCGAACGAGTCACGCCGTGCCAGCGCCTCATCCACATTGAAGCCGACCCCGTCGTCTTCAACGCACAATCTGACCATTCCATCGGCGGAATTCGCGGAAATGTTTACGTTGGCGGCGGATGAATGCTTAGCGATGTTATTGCAGCACTCTTGTACCAGGCGATATAGGATGATCTCGGTCTTATGAGGGATTTGTCCTAACCGAGCCAGGTGCAACCGCACGCGGCACGGATGCAGCAGGCGGAACCGGTTGATGAGCTGCCGCAGCGCCGCCCCCAGCCCCAGTTGTTCGAGCACCGCCGGACTGAGCGCCGCAATCAGCCTGCGGATCTCGACGATGGTCCGCTCGGTCATCTCACGCGCCTCGCGCAGGCGAACAATCCACTCCTGATTCTCCGCGGGGATGGCCTGCTCCACCAGTTCCATCTGCAGGCGAATGCAGAGCAGAGACTGGCCGGCCTCGTCGTGCAGCTCGCGGCTGATGCGCCGCCGCTCGATCTCTTCCACGTGCAGCATGTGCTCGGCGAGTTGCCGCACCTGTTCTTCCCGGGCGGCGAGGTCTTCCATCAGGCGCGCTTTCTCGGCGGCCATCAGACACCGCTCGGCCGCTGCGGCAAGCAGGTCCTGTTCTCGTGGGAGCCACTCATAGGGCTTGGCGAAGGCAAATTGCATCACCCCTTGCGTGTGCCCGTTGGCCGCCAGGGGAATCGACCAGCAGGAGGCATAGCGCTTGCGCCAGCGCTCATCCAACACGCACTTGCCATTGCCATTGCCGGCATCGATCTGCCGCGGTTTTTCGAGCTGTCGCATGCGCCCGGCGTCGGCAGGCACCAGCTGCCGCTCGTTGCGCAGCCCACCCGCCGTGGCGCTGGCCTCCAGCGTCCAGACGGAACGCTCTTCGTTCAGAAGATAAAGCTGGCCGGCGTCCGCCTGGCAGACCTGCACCAGGGTCTGCAGGAACCGCCGCAAAAGTTCATCGAGATTGCGCGATTCCAGCTCCACCCGAAACAGCTCGTAAAATGCCTGGGTTTCCGCTTCCCGGACCTGATAATAGGCGTTATTCAGCGTGAGAATTACGCAGAAATGGAGCTGTTCGCGAACCCACTGGGAATTGGTGTATTCGTGCGGAAGCAAGCGCCTCAACGTGGGCGTCAGCAGCTTGTCGTATTCCTGCAGCGCCTCAATAATGGCGCCCGGAGAGATGTTCAATTTGGCCAGGCGGCGGCCGTTGTACTCCACCTGTTCGATGAATTTCAGCGGAGGACGGCGAGCGCCCAGTATCCGAGCCGCGGCCCCGGGTGTCAGCGCAGCCAGCGCCGACCGAATCTTCGGCCCGAAACCGAGCCGTTTGAGCCGCGCCAGGAACTTACGTTCCAGAGCGTCGGCCTGGGGGAGGAGAGAAACTGCAAGTTGTTGCAGGTGAACGCGTAACTGATCGCTGAGTACATCTGCCGCATCGGCCAGCTCAGGAGAGATTTCGTTAATCTGCACCTGGAAGGTATATCGGCTTCCAGGGTGAATACTTTAGTTGGGGTTCGACACCACCGCGAGCAGGCGGTACCGGGACTTTCGCACTAAGTCAGGGGTTGACCCTGGAACGAAAGTTCAATAGATTGTTGACGTGACCGAGCAACGAAAAGCCATCCGATTCAACCTGACGCTGCCCTTCCAACTGTTTCGCACCGGGGCCGAGCCAAGCGTTACCGAAACCCTCAACCTCAGTTCCAATGGGGTCCTCTTCGGGACGAACATGGACATGCCGGTTGGCGAGCCGATCGAATACGTGATCACGCTGCCCACGGCCCCGGAAGGCAGTGGCAGGCCGGTGCGGCTCCGTTGCCACGGGAAGGTGGTGCGCCGCGACGACGAGCGCGCCCTCGCGGCCACGCTCGACCGTTACGAGTTCGTGCGCGCCTGACCCTGTATTACGCCTCCCCGTGGGGCAGACGATCGGGTTTTGTCGTCCGCCCATGCCCGGGCACTCGAACAGGCAGACGACATAAACCGATCGTCTGCCCCACACTGCG
Organism: uncultured Acidobacteriota bacterium; assembly: GCA_963780655.1. Lineage (GTDB taxonomy): Bacteria > Acidobacteriota > Terriglobia > Bryobacterales > Bryobacteraceae > CAWACP01. The sequence goes on from CAWACP010000007.1 coordinate 248,033, forward strand.
CTAATCCGAGGTCAGCGCTTCCAGCATACGCACCGCCGATTCCTTTCCCCGTTCGCCCACCTCACCGATCGGACCCGCGCACGCCGGGCATCCGGCCTCGCATCCGCACCCCCGCAATAGCTCCACCGCTCCTTTCAGCAGCTCGCCGCGGATGCGAAACAGCGGCGCGCTCTGTCCGATGCCGCCCGGATAATTGTCATACAGGAACAGATCCGGCTCCCAGGCCTGCCCAGGCTGCGACGAATCGTCCGTAATGGCCAGGCCCAGATCGCGCGGATCGCACATCAGCAGCAGCGCCGCCACGGTGCGCAGCACGTTGCCCATGCCGGTGAGGCCGTTCTGCTTTTCCGTTGGCGACAAATCCGGGAACTGCTGCAGGAACGCCTCCGGAAAGTGCAGCCAGAAAGCCGTTGTGTGCATCTCGCGCTCGGGCATGGAGAGGTTCCCCGCCCCGACGTTCTCGAGCGTGTAGAAGCGCACCTTCTTGAACCCGACAATCTGCGTGTTCACGCGAACATCGCCGTGCGCCGCCGCCGCGCCGGTCAGCGCAGCCGATTCGAACTCGTCCAGCTCGCGTACTTCCGTGTAATCGATGGCATCTGTGAAGTAATCGGAATCCACCGAGCGCACGTACGCTTTGCGGCCATCGTAATCGAAACGCTCCACCTGGTACTGGCGCGCTTCGTGCAGATAGATCGCCTTCTCATGCAGGGTCGGCAGCGCGGCGGTGAACGACACCTCGCCGATGATCTTGTGATCGCCGGTGATGTCCACCACCACGAAGTTGTCGCTCGAAACGCTGCGCAGGCTGACAGCGTCGGCCGGATACGTGTCCGACGTCCAGTGCCAGCATCCGCCCGCATGGTGCAGCAGGCCGGCATCCTCGTCCAGAAACCGGCAGAGCTCGTCCACGTCGTGCGGCCCGAACTTCTCGCCATCGCGGATGGGCAGCTCGAAGGCCGCGCACTTCAGGTGATTCAGAAGGATCTCGAGGTTATCCGGGTTGATGCAGGCGTGCTCGGGAGAGCCTTCGAAGAAATACTCCGGATGCTCCACCACATACTGGTCCACCGGCGCGCTGGAGGCGACGAACACGGCGATCGACGGCGTCTGACGGCGGCCCGCTCTTCCCGCGCGCTGCCAGGTGGAAGCGATGCTGCCGGGATAGCCGGCCATCACCACCGCGTCCAGCGAGCCGATGTCGATGCCCAGCTCGAGCGCATTGGTGGCAACCACGGCGCGAATGTCGCCATCGCGCAACCGGCGTTCAATCTCACGGCGCTCGCGCGGCAGATAACCGCCGCGATAGCCACGCACCATATCGCCGGGCAGCGGCCCGCGCTCGCAGGAATCGCGCAGGTAGGTGAGCAGGATCTCGGTGGCCAGCCGGTTATTCGCGAACACCAGCGTCTGCTGCCGCCGTTCGATGAACTCCACCGCAATGCGACGCGTCTCATGCAGATAACTGCGGCGGATGCCGAGTTGCCGGTTCACCACCGGCGGATTGTAGAACACGAAATATTTCTCGCCGCTCGGCGCGCCGTTATTGTCCACCAGCTCGAAGGGCAGGCCGGTGAGCGACTCGGCCAGCTCACGCGGGTTCGCAATCGTGGCCGAGCAGCAGATGAACTGCGGCGGCGATCCATAGAACTCGCAAATGCGTTTCACCCGCCGCAGCAGATTTGCCAGGTGGCTGCCGTACACGCCGCGATAGTAGTGCAGCTCGTCGACCACGATGTACCGCAGGTTCTCGAACGCCTTCGCCCATTTCGTGTGGTGTGGCAGGATGCCTGAGTGCAGCATGTCCGGGTTGGTGAGGACAATATTGGCGCGCTCGCGAATGGCCCGCCGCGCATCCTGCGGCGTGTCGCCATCGTAAGTGAAGGCCCGAATGTCCGACCCCGCGGCGTCGAGCGATGCCTGCAGTTCGTGCAACTGATCCTCGGCCAGCGCCTTGGTGGGGAACAGGTACATGGCGCGCGCCTGCGGATCGCGCGCGAGTGCTTCGAGAACCGGCAGGTTGTAGCACAGTGTCTTGCCGCTCGCGGTCGGCGTGACCACCACGATGTTCTTTCCCGAGACGCTCAGACGAAACGCATCGGCCTGGTGCGTGTAGAGCAGCGGGATTCCGCGCGCGTCCAGCATGGCTCGAACCGCCGGGTGAGCCTCAGCGGGAATTTCGGCGTATCGGCCTGGCTGTGCCGGTTGATGGCGTATGGCGCGGATGGGCGAATCAGGCGCGCTCATCCACTGCTTGAAGCGAGCCACCGATGCCTCGAGACCGCCGCACGGGGCAATTTCATTGAAACTGAGCGAGAGATTCACTTTCGCCTCTTTTTCGCCATTAGACCACAATCCGGCGGCCTGTGCACCTCGTTTTACTGAATAGCGGGAACCGGGAGGGGTCGCCGCTCATCATTAACGGCAGAGATGTTCATTTTGCTTCAGGACGTGGGTTCCGTAGCTGGCTCGCCTGCTCAGGCCGGTTTCGTGCTCGGCCTCGTCACGGGCGCGATCGTGTGGATCCGCCGCCGGTACCATCGATAAGCGCCTGCGCTGGCCGCGTTCGTGTTCTTAACTGGTGAGCTACACTCGGTTGCGTGACGTTCGAGTCGGACCGTCGAAAAGCTGCGGCGAATCTGAAAAGCACGGCATCGATTTCGAGGAGGCAGGGACCGTTTTCCTCGATCCGCTCGCGATCACTTTTCCAGATCCCGACTATTCGGCAGAGGAACGCCGTGAGATCATGATCGGCTTTACAATGAGAACGCGTCTTGTGTTCGTTTCCCATTGCGAACGGCGCAACAGGACTCGGATCTTCAGCGCACGCCGCGCCACGCGGAAGGAACGACAACAATATGAGGAAGAAATCGGCAACTAAGCGCGGTGACGATCTGCGAAAAGAGTACGACCTCTCATAATTGAGCGGCGGCGTGCGTGGAAAGTACCACCGCCGCGCAACCGCCGGGACGAACCTGGTTCTCGTCGATGCGGATCTGGCGAGCCTGTTCCCAAACAGCGAGTCGGTTAACCGAGCGCTCCGAGTGCTTGCCGATGCCTCACGAACGGCAACATCGGCCAAACGGCGCAACAGCTCCAGCGCCATTGACAACCGTGGTAAGGTAGCTGATAGATGAAACGGAAGCCGCCAGCGGCGTCTGAGCGCGTGATCGACAAACGGATCCTCGAGCAGGCGACCAGCTCTCTCGAGACCGACACCCTGCAACGCACAGCGAAATGCACCGTGTGCGGATCGGCTTGCTCGCCCAATTCGGCCGAAGGGCTGTGCTGGGTTTGCCGCCGGCTGAAGATCAGCGCCTGGCGCGACTCCGATCAGCAGGCCTCCGTTCAGGAATAGTTTTTACCCGCCCAGCGGTCGACCGATTCCTCGTTCCAAAGCCTTCTCATACACAAAGCTGCCCGCCGCCACATCTTCCATCCCCAGACCGACCGATTTGAAAATCGTGATCCTTTGCGTATCCCAGCCGCGCTCGATGTTCTGAAGCTCCACGACATTCTCCCACGCATCGGCCATGATGATGTCGCCCGCCTCGTTCTTCGCCGCGTCCAGAGCGTCGACGGCGATCAGTCCGGCGCGATGGACCAGCTCGGCAGGCAATTCACGCCGGTTCACCGTGTTCGAACCCATGGCGTTGATGTGCACCCCCGGCTCGATCCACCCATCCTCAATCACCGGATCCTTTGAGTAAGTGGCAGTGACGACGATCTGGGCTCCGCGCACAGCTTCCTCGGCCGTGGCGGCTGCGGTGGCGTTCATCTCGGCGGCGAATGCCTCACGCTTCTCCTGATGCCGGCTCCACACGCGGACCGTTTTGATGGACCGCACTTCGCGGATTGCTTCCACCTGGGAGCGCGCCTGAAAGCCGCTGCCAATGACGCCGACGGTATCGGCAGCGGGGTTGGCCAGAAGATCCGTGGCATAGCCGCTGGCAGCGCCCGTGCGGAGCTGGCCCAGCGCGTTCGCCTCCATCAACGCCAGCGGCTTCGCGGTTTCGGAATCGTAGAGCGAAAACAGGAAATGCACGCCATACTTCGGATTCGAGGCATAGAACTTCATGCCGAAGTAGTTGCCGAACGCTCCCGGAACCTGATGCAGGATGGAGCCCGTTTTCAATATGAGCCGGCGGCGTGGCTGGCTCTGCGCTTCGCCTCGTTTCGCTGCGTCGAAGGCCAGGCGCATCATGCGAATCGCCTCGTTCATTGGGAGGAGACCGCGCACTTCCGCTTCAGTCAGAAAGAGCATACCCAATGCCGGCTGAAAGCCTGCTCTGTTACGTGGTTACCGGATCGGGGCTCTCGGGATTCAGGCCGAGTTCCGCGACGGCTTGCGCTGCCTTCACCTTGTCGAACACGCCATCGCTCGCCAGCGCCGATAATGCCGCCGAAGCGATCGCATTGGCCGAAATCTCGAAATGGTTCCGCAGGTATTCGCGGTTGTCGCTGCGTCCGAAGCCGTCGGTACCGAGCGAAGTCAGGCGGCCGGGCAGCCACGGCGCAAGCTGATCGGGCACCAGCTTCATATAGTCGGTGGCGGCCACGATCGGCCCGTCATGCCCGGCAAGCGCATCCTGGATGTACGGCTGACGCGGCGTCTCGGTCGGGTGCAGCCTGTTCCAGCGGTCCACTTCCAGCGCGTCGCGGCGGAGCTCGTTGTAGCTGGTGACGCTCCACACGTCGGCGCGCACCCCGTACTTCTCCGCCAGAATCTGCTGGGCCTGTAACGCCTCGTTCAGAATTGGACCGCTGCCGAAGAGTTGTACCTGAGCCGGTCCGCCTTCAGCGGCGCGGAAACGATAGATGCCCCGAAGCACGCCCTCGGCGGCGCCTTCCGCCATGGGCGGCTGTGCGTAGTTCTCGTTGTAGACCGTGATGTAGTAGAAGCGGTCCTCGTTGTTCTCGTACATGCGGCGGATGCCGTCGCGCACGATCACCGCAATCTCGTAGGCGTACGCCGGGTCGTAGCTGTGGCACGTGGGAACGGTGGAGGCCAGAACCTGGCTGTGCCCGTCCTGATGCTGCAGTCCCTCACCCGACAGCGTGGTGCGTCCGGCCGTTCCGCCCACCAGGAATCCTTTGCCGCGCGAGTCGGCAAACGCCCAGATCAGGTCGCCGATGCGCTGGAATCCGAACATCGAATAGTAGATGAAGAAAGGAATCATGGGCACGCCGTAGTTGGCGTACGACGTCCCGGCGGCCGTGAAGGAACACATGGAGCCGGCCTCGGTGATGCCCTCTTCCAGAATCTGGCCGTTCCGCGCTTCCTTGTAGTACAGGAAAATGTCGCTGTCCACCGGCTTGTAGAGCTGGCCCTTGGCCGCATAGATGCCGAACTGCCGGAACAGCGATTCCATGCCGAAGGTGCGCGCCTCATCGGGGATGATTGGCACGATGTACTTGCCGAGCGCCGAGTCCTTCAGCAGCATGGTGATGATGCGGACCACCGCCATGGTGCTCGAAACCTCGCGCCCCTGTGACCCGCCGTACTGCTCTTCGAAGAACTCCACTGGCGGCGCCTTGAGCTCGATCGGCTTCGGACTGCGCGCGGGCAGGCTGCCGCCGAGCGCTTCCCGGCGTTCCTTCATGTACTTCATTTCCGGACTGTCGTCCGGCGGCCGGTAGAAGGAAACCGTCAGGACGTTCTCCTCGGGCACGGGGATATCGAACCGCTGCCGCACGTAGCGCAGCTCGTCCTCATTCAGCTTCTTCTGCTGATGCGTGACGTTGCGGCCTTCGCCGGCTTCGCCCATGCCGTAGCCTTTGATGGTCTTCGCGAGGATCACCGTGGGCGAGCCCTTGTGAGCGATGGCCCGCTGGTAAGCGTTGAACACCTTCACCGGATCGTGGCCGCCGCGGCGCAGCGCGCCGATCTGCTCGTCGGACAAATGCTCCACCATGCGCGCCAGCTCGGGATACTTGCCGAAGAACTCGCGCCGGGTGTACGCGCCTCCTTTGGCCGCGTAGTTCTGGAACTCGCCGTCCACGCATTCTTCCATGCGCTTCATGAGCACGCCGCTGTAATCGGCGGCGAGCAGCGGATCCCAGTCGGCGCCCCAGATGACTTTGATCACGTACCAGCCCGCGCCGCGGAACGCCGCCTCCAGTTCCTGGATGATGCGGCCATTGCCGCGCACCGGACCGTCCAGCCGCTGGAGATTGCAGTTCACCACGAAGATCAGGTTGTCCAGAGATTCGCGCGAGGCCAGTGTGAGAGCGCCCAGCGTCTCCGGCTCATCGGTCTCGCCGTCGCCGAGGAACCCCCAGACGTGCCGCGGCGTGTGCGGCAGCATGCCGCGGTTTTCGAGATAGCGCATGAAGCGCGCCTGATAGATGGCGTTGATGGGACCGAGCCCCATCGAAACCGTGGGGAACTGCCAGAACGAGGGCAGCAGCCAGGGATGCGGATACGATGGCAGGCCAGGCTGGTCGCGCAATTCGTGGCGGAAGTTCTCGAGGTGCTTTTCCGACAGCCGGCCTTCCAGAAACGCCCGCGCGTACGGACCGGGCGACGAGTGGCCCTGGAAATAGACCAGGTCGCCGGGCTGGTCTCCATAGCTGCCGTGGAAGAAGTGGTTGTTGGCAACTTCGGTGAGCGTGGCGAGCGAAGCGTAACTGGAAATGTGGCCGCCAATGCCGGGGTCGTACTTGTTCGCACGCACCACCATGGCCATGGCGTTCCAGCGAATCAGGCTCTTGATGCGCCGCTCCATCTCGCGGTCTCCCGGATAGGGCTCTTCGGCGTCGGCGGGGATCGTGTTGATATAAGGCGTGTTGACGCTGAGGGGAGCGGTTACGCCCCAGTTGGCCCCGCGTTCGAGCAACCGCTTCAGGAGGTACGAAGCGCGCTCAGGGCCTTCGTCCTCGACAATCTGTTCCAGCGCTTCCAGCCATTCGCCGGTCTCCTGGGGATTCGCATCTTCCAGGCTGTCATACGACGACGGGATATTGGTTTGCAGCATCTTTCGAGGGTTCTCTCCACGACACTTCGCGCACGGCGGCAGCGGCGGCGGGGCCGCTTCCTGTGCGCTTCAGCAATACGGCCGGCTCCGAGTGAGAGAATCGGCCGTTAAAGTCCAGGATAGCATCCACGCCCCCTGCCCAGCTAACGCTCTGCCCGGCTATGCGGTTGCGAGTTGTTGCCGCACAAGGCTGCCGAACCCGGTTGGGGCGAAACGGGTGATCAGGAACGGGTCGTTAAACCAGCTCCACGCGGTCCATCCGATCCCGAGTTGCCCCATGTAAGCGAGAAGTTTGCCGACGAAGTCCAGACCTGCAGGCGTGTCTTCCTCACCGAACTCACCTGCGAAGACCGGAACCGTTTGCGCGAGATCGCCAAAAGCTTCCGCCCAGTTCGTTCCCTTGTTGGAATACACGTGCGATGAGTAAACGACGTTCGCAAGATCCATGGGCATTCCCCGCAGATCGTACGCCCAGTTGATGCCGGGAATGAAAACGAGCGAGTCCGGGTTCTCCGCGCGGATGGCGCTCGTCAGCTTTTGTGCCCAGGGCTGCCACTCCTGCATGGTCACCGAGCGCTGATCCGGCCGGGTACGTTGTCCCATCCTCTTTGTTGAGCGGATACGGATCGTCGCTGAGACGATCGTGCGGTTCGGTGAAGATGTCGTACAGAACCGCGGGTTCATCTTTGTATCTGCGGGCCAGCAGCGTCCACAGATCGATCGATGCGGCGTTGGGCAGAGGAGCAACGAAGTTCCGGTTCCCTCCATAAATGCGGTCGGCATCGAGCCACTGGAGATCGAGCAGGGTGTACGAACCGAACATCGAGTTCCAGGCGATCACCTGATCGAGTGCGCTCTGATACTCCTCACCGGAGCGGCCGCCCCGGCCATGCAACACAAAGTCCTGATTGAACGGAACGCGAACGATGTTGCAATGCCAGCCCTGAACGATACTCTGAATCTCCGATCGGCAGATTGCCGCGCCCGACAAGAAGCCCTGTTCATCCGGATCGGAGTATTCAAGGCCCGAGCGATTCACGCCGCGGAGGATGACCGTTGCGCCGGAGGCAGCGTTGACAATGCGATTGCCGGCAGTCGCCAGCGGCGGGAGGCCATTCGACAGATTCCCATTCATAGCGAAGGTTGCCCTTTCACCAACAGTATCGATTCAGAGGCAGGCTGGCGGCAATCGGCGGCTGATCCAAATGCTGTTCACTTAAGCTGTATTGTTCCGGACCGCAGAGGCGTGGGGCAGGATTGTATCCTGCGGCCGATTTGCAATATTTGCAATCGGCCTGGCGGCTTGAAAAGCCGCCGCAGGCTGTAAGCCTAATGCCATATCGTTTTCGACGGCGAGCTGAGTCGAAGTCCCTTTTGTGGGGCAGGCCCCCCGGCCTGCGCGGGGCCCCCCGGCCCCGCTGGCCGCGCAGAGAGTAGCGTTGTCGCGTATGGGAGCAGGCCGGCGGGGGCGCCGGCCGCGGGCGAGGGCGCCCGCCCCACATCGGCCAGGTGTTCGAAAGCGGGAAAACTATATGGCATTGCTGTAAGCCTGCCCCACTCCGAACACGAAGTTCAGCGCGCGATGCCGGGCTTCCGCCGTTCCTGATATCCTCACCGTCGATGGACACCACCGAGCACGATCTCAAACTGCTTTCCATCGGCTACTTTATCCAGGGCGGTATCGCAGCCTTCTACTCGCTTCTGGCCCTCTGTTACGTGGGCTTCATAGGCTTTGTCTTCACGGCCATCCAGAGCGCCGCCGAGCGCAATGGGCAGAACCCGCTGCCCCGGGGAATTCTGCCGTTGATTGAAGCGATCCTGACGGCAATGTTGCTTGTAACCGTTGCTTATGCCGTCTGCCTGCTGTACACCGGATACTGGCTACGCAGAAGAGCGCACCGGACGTTCCTGCTGGTGGTGGGTGCCCTGAGCTGCCTCGCTGTACCCTACGGAACAGTGCTCGGCATCTTCACCTTCATGGTGCTCCAGCGACCCGTTGCCAGAACCATGTTTGGCGAGGCGCCCGCGCCCCCGCCGCTGCCCTGATTATGCTCACTTCGGTACGGCTATCCATTGGAACGATCGCTTTGACGGCGTGCGCCTGGTCCGCACCCGGCCCGGGCTTCGTCGATGCCAGCCGGGAGGAACTGCTGAAGGCCGCCCCTGAATTGAGCGCGCTCCAGTTCGACTCCGACCAAAGCACGTTAGATCCGCTGCTGCGCACCGCGGGCGCGCGGCTCGAGAGCATGCTCGCGAACTTTATCAGCGTCTCGTTCGCCGAGGACGTGCACGAGATGCGGTTCGACAACGCGCCAAAGACGTGGACCGACCATCGCGATCGCTTCCGCTATGTGGTGCAGGTTCGCCCTTTCGCGGAAATACGGAGGCAGGCGACAGGCGATGAGGCGCAGCCGAATGCGCCGAGCGCTTTTCTCATATCGGGGGGGTTCATGGCAATCCTCGGCGACCTGCTGCTGGAGAATCAGAGCCAGTCGCGCTTCCGCTATCTCGGGGTCCTGGCAGAAGGCGGGCAGCGGAGTCTTGTTGTGGCCTTCGCTGCGAAGGACGAGTCGAGGCAAGGTCTGGTGTGGCTGGATGAGGCGACCGGGCGGGTTCTGCGCTGGCGCACGGATTTCCTGAGGCCTCCGCCCGGGCAGGAACTGGACAACTTCAGCCGTGATGTCCGCTTCACGACCGTGAAATTCTCAAACGTTGAGACGCCGCTGTGGCTGCCGACGAGCGCCACCGTGGACGCGCGTTTTGTCGGCGGAGAGCTCCACACCGTGCATCGGTTCTCCGACTACCGGGTGGACGGATCCGAAAAAGATACGGGAGATCCGCAGGGGCCAGCGGCATGGGACGAAGACGCGAAGGAGGCGCTGCTTCGCCGACCAGCGGCTCCGAAACCCACCGAGCCGGCGTCCGAGGCGATCATCAGGGTTAATGTGCGGCAGGTGCTCGTTCCCGTAGTGGTCACCGATAAGGAAGGCCATCACGTCACCGGACTGACGCAGGCGGATTTCCGCATTTCCGAAGACGGGGTGGAGCAGAAGATCACCGCATTCTCGAGTGAGCGGGCGGATATCGGCAGCCCCGCGGTTCCCGGCGCGGAGCCGGGTGCGAAGGGTCCCCCAACGGTCGGCCGCAAACCTCTCGCCACGCGGCATACATTCGTTATCTGCGTGGATACGATGCACGCCTCCTTTGCCAACTTCGTGCATGTTCGGGAAGCGCTGCAGAAGCTCTTTCAACAGGAGCAGGCGGGGGACTCGCACTACGCGGTGATCGCGCTGGGGCAAAACCTCGAGGTCATCCAGGACGCAACTTCCGACCCGTCCAGGATTCTCGAAACTCTCGGCGCCGGCAAATTTCGCAAGACGTTCCTGCAGGGGCAGAGAGGCTCACTGCAATCCGAGGCCTCTTCCTACGAGCGCGACCTGCGGGACGTCCGGGAGTTGTGCGACGCGGGCGATATCAGCTGTCCCTCGCGGAAACAGGGACTGCGGAGCCAGGCGAATTCGCTGGCCGAACAGGAGCGGCTCAGCATCGCACAATTCCTGAGGGAACTGCGGGCCGTGGTTGATCAACTGGCGCGCGACGGCGGCCGGCGTACGCTGGTCCTCATCTCCGATGGTTTTTCGCTGACACCCGGCGAGACCTCGTATCCGCTTCTCGAAGCGTACTTCCCGGAATTTCGCTCGAGCCGGCCAGTGGAGCGAATGCAGGATGCCATTGAGCCGGTGTTCAGGATCGCCGCGAAGGCCAATGTGACCATCGACACGATCGACTCCCGCGGGCTCTACACTTCTCCGGCCATGGATGCGTCGCGAAGCATCAGCGGATCGGTCGCGCCGCAAATGGATCGCGCGCTGAACGACATCGCCACCGACTCGGGGATGACGCTCTCCGAAATCGCCGCGGCCACGGGCGGAACGGCTTACCGAAACAGCAACGATCTGTTTGCCGGCCTCCAGCGAGCCTTCGCGGACGGGCGTGAATACTACATGCTGGCCTACGTCCCAACGAATGAAGCGCAGGACGGCAAATTCCGAAAGATCGATGTGACGGTGCGCAACAGCAGGGCCGTGGTGAGTGCGAAACGCGGCTACTGGGCGCCTTCGCCGTAACAAGCCCAACCGCTCCCTCACGGTCGCGGCTCAGTTCCGAGCCGCCCCTGCTGCGTATATAACTCCGCAGCCTTGCTGCGCAGCATAGGCGCAAGAGCGGCCGTGTAACGCGCCGCGCCCTGAGCATTCAGGTGGAAGCCGTCCTGCTTGAAATCGGCGGCGGAGAGCGATTCCGAAGCGAGGGGCAGGAGGACCGGTACTCCCGCGCGCGCACCCGCTTCGGTCAGATACAGGGCGTTGTGCGCGTCCAGACTGGCCGGGATAATGAACACAAACCGTCCGCCTCCGCCGTGAACCATGTCATCCAGGGCTCGCAACCGCTGAGCTGCGGCGGCAACTACACGCTCGCGATCGGGCAGGACAGGCCCGTGCGCGGGAACCATATAACGGAGAAGCTGCGGCATCACCGGGACCGTTCTCGCAAGCAGCACATTGCGCGTTTCCGAGCGGGTTCCGTAAAACGCGCTCACGCTGCCCAGCAACAGGGAGAATGTCGCGGTGGGCGAGAGGTGCGCATCCCGTGACGCTCTCCAGAAATCCCGGGTACGCATCATGCGATACGCGAAATAGTCGCCACGGATGTTGTCGTCCGACATTTGCTCGGCATTCAGGCTGAGAGCGACGATACCCGGATGCACGCCGGCGCCATAGAATCTTCGCAGCCCGTAGTACCAGTCGAGGTACTGCGTTTGCTCCATGATGTATCGAACAGCGCGGAAATCAGGCGCCAGCGTTTGCCGCAGCGCCGGGAAATCAACGCCTTCCTCGAGCAACGAGTTGCCCAGCGCAAGGACGGTCCTGCCCGCCTCGGGATTTCCGCGCAGCGCCATTACGCCGCGGTATTCGCGTTCCGCCAGGCCTTCGATACGGCTCAGGCGGCCCAATCCGAAACGTACGCCCAGTTCCACTACCAGGAACAGGCCGGCGATGGAAGCCAGCAGCACCACCCAGGGTGCGATTCGGGGCCGCGTCCGGGGCTTGCTTTCGGCAGGTCTGGTAACGAGTATGGACACGATTCGCGGCTGCGGTTCAGAACCGGAAATAGATAAACGCTGCGCCGACATTGGCAGAGAAAGCGATCACCGCCAGAACCAGCGCAAGCCCGGCCGCCACGCGAGACAGCTCAGGCGCCCTCTGAAACACGTACTCCTCTCCACGGTACTCCAGCATGAGGTCAAGCAGAAATAGCGGAATCGTGAATACCGCGATAAACGCCAGCGCGGCGCCGAAATCCGGGCCGAACCGCAACCGGCCGACTCCCGCCAGAAAGTCGAGCGCCGCGCTCATGTTTTGCGCGCGGAAGAAGATCCACGCGAGACAAACCAGGTGGAATATGACGATCCGCGAGAACCAGGTTTCCACGGCTGAAGACCGGCTCAGCATGTCGCGGCCCTTCGCGAACCAGCGCTCCATGGACAGACCAACGCCGTGCAGGGCGCCCCAGACGACGAACGTCCAGTTCGCCCCGTGCCACAGCCCGCCAAGCAGCATGGTGACCATCAGATTGCGGTAGGTCTTCAGCTCTCCCTTGCGATTGCCGCCGAGCGGGATGTACAGATAATCGCGCAGCCAGGTGCTGAGACTGATATGCCAGCGCCTCCAGAAATCCTGCAGGCTGACCGCCAGGTAAGGCTGCCGGAAATTCACCATGAAATGGAAGCCCACAAGTTGGGCGCTTCCACGGGCTATATCGCTGTAGCCGCTGAAATCGGCGTAGATCTGCCAGGCGAAGGCGTAGGTCCCGATGAGCACTACTCCGAGGTTCGGCTCGCCCATTCGCCCCGAGAACGCGGCGTCGGCCATCTTGGCGCAGTTATCGGCCACCACGCACTTGCGGAACAAGCCCGAAAGAATCAGCATCAGTCCGTCGAAGAACCGCTCGCTGTCGAACCGGCGCGGGCGCTGTACCTGCGGGAGGAGGTGCGACGGGCGTTGTATGGGACCGGCCACCAGGTGCGGGAACAAGCTGATGAACAGGGCGTAGTCGATGAAAGACCGCGATGGCTCCAGCTTGCGGTGGTACACATCCACGATGTAAGCCACGGCCTGGAAAGTGTAGAAGGAGATGCCGGGCGGCAGGATAATCTGCAGGAATGTCGGCCTAAGGCCGACGCCGACGTGCGCCAGCGAGAAAGACAGCGAGTCCGCGAAGAAGTTGAAGTACTTGAAGAAGCCGAGAAAACCGAAGTTCACCACCAGCGAGATGGTCAGGAGGATGCGGCGGCGCGCCGCGTTATCGGACGAAGCGATGTAGCGCGCCGCGAAAAAGTCGACAACGGTGGAAGTGAAGATGAGAAAGAGGAAGCGCCAGTCCCACCAGCCGTAGAAAAAATAGCTGGCAACGAGCAGGAGTATGTTCTGCTGGTAGCGCCCGAAACGCCAGTACAACAGAACGACGATGGCCAGGAAGAAGAAGTAAACCGGGGTATCGAAAAACATTCGCCCGCTGCCCGGCCGCAGGCCGGAAAGCCGAAACTATAGCACAACGCGCGCGCGCCAGTCGTGCCGCGGCAGCAAGCGTTCAGGCGATGTCGACCTTCTTTTTCGCGGCCAGCGACTCTATATAGCTCTGCTCGGACTTCGCGAGCCGATTCAGATAATCCTGCTCGCTCATGTCCTTGCCCATGCTCTCAATTTCGCTGAAATTGACGCGGCGCTCTTCCCTCATGCACAGATTGGACAGCATCACCGCGATGGAATCGTTGAGGCCGATGTCCAGATTGGCGTTGGGACGGCCGCCGTTCCGGCAGTTATTGAAGTACGACAGCATCTCGGTCTCCACCGGGTTCGCATCCTCATCATCGGTCATCACGCCTTTGCTGTAGAGCCAGCGCTTCGCGAATTTCAGCTCGCGGTCGAGGAACGAATCGTTGCCGGTGACGTCAAGACCGCCCGTGGCCACGGCGAGCGGCATTGCTTTTTGCCCGCCGCCAAGAGCATAAGTGGCGCCTGCGGCAACGGGCTTCTCTTTCTGTCCGGGCAGCGGCGGAGGCGACGAACTGACCTTCGACGTCTCCTTGTAGAACAGGGCCGTCGGCATGGTGAGCTCGCCGTCCCCCACCGTGAGTTCCAGCGACCCGCCCGTACCCATGATCAACTCACCGAACTCCGGCCGCGTGCTGTCGAAGTAAGGCAGGTGCGAATTGGTAGTAATGGAGCTGTAGACCAGCTTCTGATTGTTCGGGTACTTGTAGATGAGCTGGATGTTATCGAATACGTCGCGGCCGTCCTTCCACGTGTCCAGACCGCCAACGCCCATGACGTATTCCGGGGCCGCGCCGAAGATCCACTCGGCGATATCCACCTGATGGGAGGCCAGCTCAGCCGCCAGGCCGCCCGAGTATTCGCGGTACAACCGCCAGTTAAACCCGCGCATCACCCAGCCGGGATTGCGATGCCACTGCGCATGAATGTGGGTCACGTTGCCGAGCAGACCCTTGTCCACCATCTGTTTCGCGATCTGGTAGAACTTGCTGTACCTGCGCTGCAGCCCCACCTGCAGCACCTGTTTCGAGCGCTCGTTTGCCAGGGCGCGCAGTGCGTGCACCTCATAAGGCGTGAACACGAGACTCTTTTCACAGAAGGTGTGGCGGCCGGACAGGAGGGAGTCGCGCGTGATTCTGTAGTGATAGAACAGCGGCACCGCGATGATGACGGCTTCCACGTTCTTGTCGGCGAGCAGCTGGTTATAGTCCGTGTATTTCGCGGGATTCGTGCCGATCAACTGCGCGGCGCGATTCACCTTGTCGCTGTCGAGATCGCACACGGCGACGCAGCGTCCGTTATTCACGTTGCGCAGATGCTTCAGGAGATAAGAGCCGCGGCCACCGACTCCGATGATGCCGTAGGCGACGGTGTCGTTGGCGGCTTTCACGGTCTGGATGGCGGGGGCTTCGATGAGAACCGCGGCAGCTCCGGCCGCTGCGGCGGCCTTGATCACATCGCGGCGGGAAAGGTCGGTGGAATCGGACATGGATGACGCCTCTGAACCGAGTGTATAACGATCCCCGTGGGGCAGACGATCGGGTTTCGTCGTCTGCCTCATCCGTCACCGTTTCAGCGGGTCTTCCACTTCCGGCGGCGTCGCCTCGATCAGCCGCCCGAGTTCCGGCTCGACTTCTTCCATCCGCTTCTTCATTTCCCACGCGATGCGCCGGTAACTGAAGTGGCCCTTCACGCCCGAGCGCAGCCGCGAGATGTATTCGGCCTCGGCGAAATCCATCTTGAAGAGGAAGCGCGAGCGAGTGGCGAACGGATACAGATAGTGCGCGGTCGGGTGCGGCAGGCCGGAGGCTGTCGCGTACGCGGAGGCCATCGCATCCTCGTAGATCTTCGCCGCGCCCGCGTCGGGAATTGCCTCCGGCTTCTCATAACCCAGCGATGCCGTGAAGCTCTGGCGATACTGCTGGCAACGGCGATGCCGGTGAAAATCGCGATATGCGCCGATGTCCATGACAATGTCGTACGCGTAGAGATTGCCCCGGAATTCGCGCAGTAGCTCGTCCCGGCGCGTGCGCGACTGGAGAGCGACATCCATCACCTCCGCGCGCTGCGCCGCGCTCCACGCGCGCGCGAGTTCGTACAGCTCGCGGAACGGCCGATCCGTCACCGGATAGAGCAGCGTGGCGACGATGTCGGCCGGCGTGTCTGCCGGGTGCACCAGATCGACTGAGGTGGCGCGCGCCGTCTCAGCGTGTGCGCCGAGGTTCTGCGAAGCCCAGAGCGCCAGATCGCGCCGCGACTGCGCCAGGTGCTCGTCGGTATCCACGTAGCGCGCCAGAGTCGGCGCGAGCGGCTCGGCCTGCCCGGCATCCCAGACACACTCAGGCGGAGCGGCGCAGGCGCTGGCGATCTCGTCGGCAAGCTGCCGAACCTCACCGTACTCACTGGCCTTCAGACGCCGGATCTGCCGTTCCAGCGTGCGGATGCTGGTCACCTGTCCAACGCCCGTGGGAATGCCAAAGGGCAGCAGATAGCGAGCCACATCGAACGCACGCGCGGCGATGTTGCGGCGGTACGCGTCGGGCTTCATCGGCTCCGGCCGCGGCAGGCGCTCGGAAAGATAATCCACGATGAGCGCGTGGACGGAGTTGTACGCCGCCAGCAGCCCGGCCGCTGCGCGCCGATACGCTTCGGCGTGGCCGCCATCGAGCTCCGGAGGAACCACCACGCCCGACCGGCCGAAATCCTGATACCGCGACGAGCGCGCCTGGCCGTCCCACACCTGCTCGTCCTCGGCCTCCGTCGCCGCAATCTCGGAGATGCCTTCGAAACACATCACCACATGGCCGAGGTCGGCGATGGAGCCGTGCCCATACTGGAAATAGAAGCTCTCCAGGAACTTCGCCGAATCGTGCGTGCGCACCCACTCGATGGATTGCCGAATCGAATCAGGCGAGCGGCTGTAACGAGCGAGGGCGTAGGCGCACTTTTCCGGCGGCATGGGCGCGACCGTGAGCACGCGCTTCGACGAATTCTCCTCGGGCAAGACGCTATGATAGCGGATTCAATGCGCGTGAAAATCAAACGGCTCACAGCGGAAGCGGTGCTGCCGAAATACGCCCATGGGGCCGACGAAGACGCGGGCATGGACCTGCAGGCAACCGCCGATGTGACGCTCGCTCCCGGCGTTCCGGCGATGGTTCCCACCGGGCTCGCCATCGAGCTGCCGCCCGGCTACGAGGCGCAGATCCGCCCACGCAGCGGCCTGGCGGCGAAACACGCGATAACTCTGCCCAACGCGCCCGCCACCATCGACCCCGGCTATCGCGGTGAGATCCGCGTCATCCTTCTGAACCTCGGAAAGGCCGACTACACCATCCACAAGGGCGACCGCATCGCGCAGATGGTCATCGCGCGTTACGAGCCGGTGGAGTGGGACGAAGGCGAACTGGGCGAGAGCGCGCGCGGCGCGGGCGGCTTCGGATCGTCAGGCCGATAGGGAGAGTCCGTGTGGGGCAGACGATCGGTTTATGTCGTCTGCCTTTTCGAGTGCCCTGGCAATGGCAGACGACATAAACCGATCGTCTGCCCCACGGAGTCCCCACCGGCTAAACTGGAGTAAAGCCCGCCGGCCGCTCGATACCAACCATGCTCGACCGCATCACCGTGCACGGAGCACGGCAGCACAACCTGAAGAACATCGACGTGGAGATCCCGCGGAACACGTTCACCGTGGTCACGGGACTAAGCGGCTCCGGCAAATCCTCGCTCGCGTTCGACACCATCTACGCCGAGGGCCAGCGCCGCTATGTGGAGACGCTCTCGCCCTACGCGCGCCAGTTCCTCGATCAGATGGAGCGGCCCGAGGTGGATTCCATCGACGGCCTGAGCCCGGCAATTTCCATCGAGCAGAAGACCACCAATCGCAGCCCGCGCTCCACCGTCGGCACCATCACCGAAATCTACGACTATCTGCGCGTCCTCTATTCGTCCATCGGCGTGCCGCACTGCCCCAACTGCGGCATCGAGATCGCGAAGCAGTCCACCGAAGCCATTCTGCAGAACGTAATGGCTCTGCGCACCGACGAGCGAGTCATGATTCTTGCCCCGGTGGTGCGCGGGCGCAAAGGCGAGTACAAGAAGGAGCTGGAGAAGCTGGCGCGCCAGGGCTTCGTGCGCGCGCGCATCGATGGCGAGCTGCGCTCCCTCGATGAAGAGATTCAGCTCGATCGCCGGCGCAACCACACCATCGAGGTTGTGGTCGATCGGTTGGTGATCCGGCCCGGCGTCGAGAAGCGGCTCGAAGCGTCCATCGGAACCGCCGGACGCCTCGCCAACGGCCTGGTGATCGTCTCCGTGATCAACGGCGACGAGCGCCTGTATTCGCAGAAGCTCTCGTGTCCCGAATGCGGCGCCAGCGTGCCGCAGCTCGAGCCACGATCGTTTTCCTTCAACAGCCCGTTCGGCGCGTGCGAGGAGTGCAGCGGTCTGGGAAGCAAGTGGGCGTTCGATCCGATGAAGATCCTGGTGGATCCATCGAAGCCTCTGCTCGAAGGCGCGCTCGGGCCTGGCGCCGGCTCCAGCTTCGTCACCAGCCAGATTGCCGACGCGGCAGCGCGGCTGCGGATCAGTCTGAAGAAGCCGTTCTCCGATCTGCCGCAGAAATCGCAGGATTTGCTGCTGGACGGCGGCAGCGGTTTTCCCGGCATTCTGAAGATCCTGGATGAAACCTACACGGACACACCCAGCCCCGCCTACCGGGACTGGCTGACTGATTACATGTCGCCCTCGACCTGCCCGGCGTGTCACGGCCGCAGACTGAAGCCGAGCAGCCTGGCGGTGAAGGTCAAAGGGCTCAGCATTGCCGACGTAACAGAGATGGCGATTTCGCGCGCGCTCGATACCGTACGCGCGTGGACGTTGAACGAGCGGGAGCGGCAGGTGGCCGGCCGCGTGGTGGAGGAGATCCGCAATCGCCTCGAGTTCCTGTGCGCTGTCGGGCTGAATTATCTGAACCTGGCCCGGTCCGCGGCCACGCTCTCGGGCGGCGAAGCGCAGCGAATCCGGCTGGCCACGCAGATCGGCTCGAAGCTGCGCGGCGTGCTGTACGTGCTCGATGAGCCCTCTATCGGCCTGCACCCGCGCGATAACGACCGCCTTCTGGACACGCTCGGCCGGCTGCGCGATCTGGGCAACACCGTGCTGGTTGTGGAGCACGACCAGGAGACCATCCAGCGCGCCGATCATGTGGTGGATCTCGGACCGGGGGCAGGACGCCTTGGCGGCCAACTGGTGGCCAGCGGCACGCCTCGCGAAATTGAAGCGAACCCCGATTCGCTCACGGGCCGTTACCTTGCTGGCGAGTGCCGCATCGAAATTCCGGAGGTGCGCCGTTCCGGCAACGGCCTGCATCTGGTGGTGAGCGGCGCGCGCGAGCACAACCTGAAGAACGTCACGGCGGAGTTCCCGCTGGGCATGTTCATCGTGGTGACGGGCGTATCGGGCAGCGGCAAGTCGACGCTGGTAAACGATATTCTGTACCGCGGTCTGGCGCGCGAGATCTACGGGTCGCACGGCGAGCCGGGCGCGCACGACGACATCGTGGGCAAGGAGCATATCGACAAAGTCATCGAGATCGACCAGTCGCCCATCGGTCGCACGCCTCGCTCAAACCCGGCCACCTACACTGGCGTGTTCACGCCCATCCGCGACCTGTATGCCATGCTGCCCCAATCGCGCGAGCGCGGCTACAAGCCCGGCCGGTTCAGTTTCAACGTGAAGGGCGGGCGGTGCGAAGCCTGCCAGGGCGACGGGATGAAGCGCATCGAAATGAACTTCCTCCCGGACGTCTACGTCACCTGCGATGTGTGCAAAGGCCGCCGCTACAATCGCGAAACGCTGGAAGTGAAGTACAAGGGCTACTCCATTTCCGATCTGCTGAACGCCACCGTGGAAGAGGCGCTGCCGCTGCTCGAAAATATGCCGGCCATCAAGGCGAAGCTGCAGACGCTCTGCGAAGTGGGCCTCGGCTACATCCATCTGGGCCAGTCGTCCACCACGCTGTCGGGCGGAGAAGCGCAGCGTATCAAGCTGGCGCGCGAGCTGAGCCGCAGGCAGACGGGCCGAACGTTCTATATTCTGGACGAGCCCACCACCGGGCTGCACTTCGAGGACGTGAAGCATTTGCTGAACGTACTGCAACGGCTGGTGGATCTGGGTAATACTGTGCTCGTGATCGAACATCACCTTGACGTGATCAAATCGGCTGACTGGATCATCGACCTTGGTCCCGAGGGCGGCGAGCAGGGAGGGCGTATCGTGGCCGCGGGTACGCCGGAAGAGATCGCCGCGAACCGCAGCAGCTACACCGGCGCCGCGCTGAAGAGAGTGCTCCAAAGAACCTTGCAGGCGAAAACGCCTGCTCCACAAAGGGCAGTAGAGCAGGCCTTCGGCCTGCAATAACCAATGAGCAGATACAAAACTCAGCCGCTGGAATTCACCGGCCTGCGCACGGTGCCGCTCGCGGCGCGCGGCGGGAAGGTGCGAGCCGAGGATTTCGCGAAGCCATACCGGAAAGGCGCCGGAGTCGCTTCACTGCTCGATTCGTTGCCACACATTCTCGCGGCCGACTCGTTCCGGCATGTCGTCGAAGCCATCGAGCTGGCGAAGGCGCAGAAGAAGCCGGTGATCTGGGGTCTGGGCGGACACGTCATCAAGACCGGACTCGCCCCCGTGCTCATCGACCTGATGAAGCGCCGCTTCGCCACGGCATTCGCGCTGAACGGCGCCGCCGCCATCCACGATTTCGAGATCGCGCTCTGCGGGCACACCAGCGAAGATGTCGAAACGGTGCTGCCCGATGGCCGCTTCGGCTCGGCGGAGGAAACCGGACGCTACATGAACGAATCCATCAGTGCGGCCGCCGATGACGATATGGGCATCGGCGAAGCGCTGGGCCGGACGTTGGAACAGAAAGCGGACCGCGCGTTCGCGGCCAGGAGTCTTCTGCATGAGGCCTGGAAGAAATCCGTGCCGGTCACGGTCCATGTAGCCATCGGCACGGACACGCCGCACACGTTCCCCGGCTGCAACGGAGCGGAGCTCGGCCGCGGCGCTCACCGCGACTTCCGCCTGCTATGCGCGCTGGTGAAGGAGCTGAACGACGGCGGCGTGTACATCAACGTCGGGTCGGCCGTTGTGCTGCCCGAGGTGTTCCTGAAGGCGGTTTCGGTGGTGCGAAACCTGGGACACCCGCTGCGCGAATTCGTCACCGTCAACTTCGATTTTCTCCAGCACTACCGGCCAAAGATGAACGTAGTGGACCGGCCACACGCTAAATCCGGCGGTCGCGGCTACAGCATTACGGGGCACCACGAGCTCATGATCCCGCTGCTTGCCGCCGCGCTCATCGAGGGCGCCGCATGACGGCACACGAGGAGACCCGCGCCGAGGCTCTTTCGGATAACGTCTTCTGGTCGTATCACGACCTCGCCTTCTTCATTTCGGTCACGTTTCTCAGCGTCATTGCGTCCACCGTGGTTGTAGCGATCCTGCGTCCGCGCAATCGCGTGATCACTGTTTTGTTGCTCCAGATCATCGTCTACGCGCTCATCGCCGCTTCGTTGTTCGTGCTGCTGCGGCTCCGTTATGGGCGTCCGTTCTGGCAGGCGTTGGGTTTCCGCTATCCGCGATACGCCGCGTGGATCTGCGCGTTCCTCGGTCCGGCGCTGGCCATCGCGATTGGCGTGCTTGGTCTGCTGCTGCATGCGCGCGAAATCGAACTGCCGTTCCAGGACCTCTTACAGACGCGCTCGGCGGTGATTCTGCTCGGTATCCTGGTGGTGGTTCTGGGGCCTTTCTGCGAAGAACTGGTATTCCGCGGGTTTCTCATGCCTCTGTTTGCGCGCTCGCTCGGCGCCGCGGGCGGCATCGTACTGGCCGGCGTGCTGTTCGGCTGCATGCACGGTCCGGAATACAGCTGGTCGTGGCAGCACGTCGTGCTCATCTCGTTTGCAGGCATCGTGTTTGGGTATGCCCGATACGCGGCGCGCTCCACACTGGCCGCGGTCATGATGCACGCCACCTTCAACCTGACCCAGTTTGCGGCCTTCGTTTTTGCGGAACACGCCAAATGATTGAAACTATCCAGTGGACCGCGGACGGCGTGGTCATGATCGACCAGACCAAACTGCCGCGGGAAGAAGTCTACGTCACCTGCCGCGGCTATGAAGACGTGGCGGAAGCCATTCGTTCCATGGTGATCCGCGGGGCGCCGGCCATCGGTGTGGCGGCGGCCATGGGCGTAGCGCTGGGCGTCGTGCATGCGTCGCCGGAACACCTCGATGAGCAGTTCGCGTATATCTGCGACACGCTGGCGGCCACCCGGCCAACTGCCGTGAACCTGTTCTGGGCCATCGACCGCATGAAGCGCTTGTACGCCGGCCTGCGCACCCAGCCGCTTGCGGCGATCCGCGAGCGCCTGGCTCGGGAAGCGCAGCAGATCCGCGTCGAGGACATCGCCATCAACGAGGCGATCGGCAGGAACGGCGCCGTGCTCGTCCCCGACGGCAAGACGGTGCTCACCCACTGCAACGCGGGCGCGCTTGCAACGGCCGGTTACGGCACCGCCCTGGGGGTAATTCGAGCGGCGGTGTCAGCCGGCAAGCATATCGACGTGTTCGCCGACGAGACTCGTCCATTTCTGCAGGGCGCGAGGCTCACGGTGTGGGAGTTGCAGCACGACGCGATCCCCGCCACGCTGATCACCGATAACATGGCCGGCCATTTCCTGAAGTCCGGCCGGATCGGCTGCGTTATAGTGGGCGCCGACCGGATTGCCGCGAACGGCGATGTCGCGAACAAGATCGGTACCTACTCTGTCGCTGTGCTGGCGAAGGAGAATAACGTGCCCTTCTACGTTGCCGCGCCGCTCTCGACACTCGATCTAACGCTTGCATCGGGCGACCAGATCCCCATCGAGCAGCGCGCCGCCGCGGAAGTGACTCACGTCTTTGGGGTTGCTATCGCCCCCGAGCATATTCCGGTGGAGAACCCGGCCTTCGACGTGACTCCCAACCGCTATGTCAGCGCGATCGTCACCGAGCGCGGCATCGCGCGCGCGCCCTACGAGACCAGCCTCTGTAACCTTATGGCAGGTGAGCGTCGTACTATCGATTGACTCCCATGCGCGCTGCCGGGCGGTTCGCGACCATCCTCACGCTGGAAGCGGTCTGCCTGGTGGCCGGCGATAACGACTGGTTGATTGTCCCCGGCAAACGCCTCGGGCCGATCACTGCAACCAGCACCCGCGCCGACCTGATCCGCATGTTCGGCGCGAAGAATGTGGTGGAAGCTGATGTCACAGTGGGCGAAGACGAGCCCGAGCCTGGCACCATTCTGTTTGCAGACGAACCCGACAAGAAGCTGGCCATCGTCTGGACCGACGACGGTCATGTGAACTCGGTGGCCATTTGCCAGGATGAGAAGGCGAATTGCCGCTGGCATACGGCCGACGGGATCAGTCTGGGGACTTCGCTGAAGATGCTGGAGCGGCTGAACGGGCGCTCGTTCCAGTTTTACGGCTTCGGCTGGGACTACGGGGGCGCCGTGGTTTCATGGGAGGACGGAAGGCTGGAGCGCCTGCAGTCGGGTATGTGCGGCGCTCTGGACCTGACTCTGGACGTTAACGGGTCCATGCCGCCGGAGAGGCGGAAGATCTATGACCAACTGCAGGGGGAGGTGGAGTTTTCGTCCTCGGACTCGGCCGCGCAGACGCTCGCTCCAGCGGTCGTATCGATGACTCTCGCATTCGGCCAGGGCCCCGACTGCGACAAACGGTAGCGCACCGAAGCGTGCCGATGCAGGCTAAAAGCCTACTCTACAATCCGGTCTCAGTAGAGTGGCTTCAGCCTGCGCTCAGTTCTCCCGCACGATGCTGGCCACGCGCGGCACGCAACCTATCTCGAAGAACTCGTGCGCACTGTCGCGAACCGATACCGCAATCTCCTCGAGCAGAGAAAGATAGAGCATGCGGTCTTCGAAAGTGGCTTCAGAGTCGCGCATCATGCCGGTGACGCGGCGCATCAGAGCCAGCCGTTTGTCGAAAGTCTCCGCGATGCCCTCGATGTTCTCGTTCAGGAACTCGATGGCCGCGTTCTCCGCCTGCTGGAGTTCCCGCGGGGACCATGAACCGAAATCTGGTAGTTCGGGCATGAAAGTTGATCGGCGGTTTGCGCCGATTCCTGATATTCAGTCTTCGCGATCGTAACATCGTCTCACAAATCCACAACGGCCCCCGCGTCTTTTTTCGGGCGTATTCCTCGGTTTTACAGGAACTTACAACTTACAATGGAAGGAGAGAGCACTTGTGTGGCAGCCCTCCACGGGCCGCCGCTGCGCCATTCGAACCATGATTCAGCTTGCTTCTGCCGGGAAACGTTTTGGCCCTAAACTGTTGTTCGAGAACCTCAACTGGCTGGTCACCACCAGGGAACGGGCGGGCCTCGTGGGCGCCAACGGCACCGGAAAATCGACGCTTCTCAAAATGCTCGCCGGCTTCGAAGAGCCGGATTACGGCAGCATCAACCGGATGAAAGGCATCACCGCCGGCTACCTGCCTCAGGAAGGCCTGACCCTGTCCGGGCGCACGGTATTCGCCGAGTGCATGACCGTGTTCGCCGCCCTGCGCGAGGTGGAGGAGGAGATGGAGACGCTCACCCGGAAGATGGGCGAGCTGGACCCGGCCTCCGACGATTATCGAGCCGTCTCAGACCGGTACCACACGCTCGAGAACGAGTTCGCCGCCCAGGACGGCTACACCGTGGAGGCGCAGGTGGGGACCGTGCTGGCCGGTCTCGGATTCCCCCGGGAAGACTGGGCGCGCCGCACCGAGGAGTTCTCCGGCGGCTGGCAGATGCGCATCGCGCTGGCGAAGCTGCTCCTCCAGAAGCCGGACCTGTTGCTGCTCGACGAGCCCACCAACCATCTCGATCTGGAAGCGCGCAACTGGCTGGAAGGCTATCTCACGTCCTATCCCAACGCCTTCGTCCTGATCTCGCACGACCGGTACTTTCTGGATGTGACCGTAAACCGCATCGTGGAGATCTGGAATAAGGCGGCGCACTTCTATCCCGGTAATTATGAGCAGTATCTGAAGCTGCGGGAGGAGCGGCGGGCACAGTTGGAGGCGTCCTACCGCAACCAGCAGGAACGCATCCAGCAGCTCGACGCGTTCATCAGCCGCTTCCGCTATCAGGCATCGAAGGCGAAGCAGGTGCAGAGCCGGATCAAGGAGCTGGACAAGATAGAGCGCATCGAGATTCCACCCGACGAGAAGACCATCCACTTCTCATTCCCGCAGCCGAAGCCGAGCGGGCGCATTGTCGCGGAGTTTCAGAACGTCGCGAAGAGCTACGGCGAGAAGTTCGTGTTCGGCGGCGTCGATTTCATCATCGAGCGCGGGGACCGCATCGCGCTGGTGGGCGTGAACGGCGCAGGGAAATCCACTCTCATCAAGCTGCTGGTTGGCGCGGAGCCTCTGACCTCCGGCACATACCGGCTGGGGCACAACGCCGAGCCGGATTACTTCGCGCAGGACCAATACAAGGAGCTGGACCCCGATGCGCGCCTGCTTGACGACATCGCGTCGGTGAACGGGCGCAGCACGCAGACCGAACTGCGCAGCCTGCTGGGCTGTTTCCTGTTCAGCGAGGACGACGTATTCAAGCGCATCGGCGTGCTCTCGGGCGGCGAGCGAAACCGCTATGCGCTGGCCCGAATGCTGCTGCGGCCATCGAACTTCCTGCTGCTGGACGAGCCCACGAATCACCTGGACATGCGCGCCAAGGACGTGCTGCTGGACGCGCTGGCGGAGTTCACCGGCACGGTGGTGTTCGTTTCCCACGACCGGTATTTCATCGACAAGCTGGCCACGCGCGTGTTCGAGGTGGGTGATGGCGTGGTCCGCGTGTATCCGGGCAACTACGAGGACTACTTGTGGCGCAAGGAGGGCGGAGGCCCGGCGGCGCTCGAATCGGCGCTGGCAACGCATCCGAACGGCGCGCGCGAGAGCGGCGCGAAGAGTAAGCGTCTGAATCCGATGAAGCTTCAGCAGATGCAGAATCGCGCCGGCGAGCTCGAGCAGAAGGCGGCGCGGCTGGAAGCGGAGATTGCCGGGTTTGAGGACGAGCTGAGCCGGTTCGTGAGCGTGGAGGAGTCGCAGCGCGTCTCGAAGCTGCTGGAAGAGCGCCGCGCGGAGCTGACCGCGTTGACGGCCGAGTGGGAAACGGTGACCGAGGCGCTGGAAGCGGCGGGGTAACGTGCAGGCTGAAAGCCCAATGCAGAGGGTTTTTAGCTTAGCGTTGCGGCGGGAAAGAGCTGGGGGTGGGCGAAGAAGTTGAGCGCCGCAACGGTGAGCTAAAAACCGATTGAACTGAACCGCCGGGCAGTGCCGGGAGCTATGGGGTTGGAATGCGCGGGGCGCCTCTTGCGTGAGTGTGGAAGCAGGACAGTCGCGGTGATCGGGCATTCGGGTCGGGGACGAGCGGGCGGTCGATGGGTCCCAAAACTGCCGCTGGGTCGGAGAATGTTCGCGGGATTGGTGAACGCAGGCGCGGCAGAGACACTGCGGCGCGGGCCCGGGGGGGATGAAGGGGCCGAGTTTGCGCCGATGAGCACTGGTTTCATGAGGTGTCCGCAGCTGCGGGTTGTTTTCCCATAGCGGAGAGGATCTCGATCACCCGCATGGCGCCGGAGCGGCAGATGGGGCACTGGCGCAGGGAAACGCCGGTGAGTTGCTCGCAGCGGTCCCGGTAATCGGGAGCAACCTGCGCCGGCCTGGGCGCCGGGGGCATGTTCAGCAGACGACGGCACAAAGCGAGTTTTTCTTCGCGGTGGCGGTTGCCGAGGAAACCGTAGTAGCGGATGCGCTGGAAACGATTCGGCAGGACGTGGAGCAGAAAGCGGCGGATGAACTCGGCGGCGGCGAGCGAGAGGGTTTTCTGCTGACCGTCGCGGTAGTCTTTCCAGAGAAAGCTTACCCGGCCGTTTTCCATGTCGCGCAGGCGGTGGTTGGCGATGGCCACGCGATGGGTGTAGCGTCCCACATAATCGAGCACTTGCTGCGGTCCGGCAAAGGGCGGTTTGGCATAGACCACCCATTCGGTCTGGCGTGTGCGGGCCAGACAGCGCAGGAAGTCGGTGCGGTTGCGGAGCGCTTGGAGACCGGAGAAGAAACTCAGCGTGCCGGCGGCGAAAGCTTTTTCGAGGGCCTCGAGAAAGCGGCGGCGAAACAGGCGGCTGAGCACGCGGACGGGAAGGAAGAAGCGGGGGCGGCAGGAGATCCAGCGCTGGCCATCGGGGGAGAGTCCGCCGCCCGGCACGAGGCAGTGCAGATGAGGGTGATGGAGCAGATTCTGACCCCAGGTGTGTAACACGCAGAAGAAGCCGATCTCGGCTCCGCGGTGTTGGGGATCGGCGGCGATGGTGCGCAGGGTTTCGGCGGCGGCGCGAAAGAGAATGCCGTACACCGCTTCCTTGTTCTGGAAGGCGATTTCGGCGAGCGGTTCGGGCACGGTGAACACGACATGGAAGCAGGGGCAGTCGAGGAGTTCGGCCTGCCGTTTTTCGATCCACTCGGCGCGTTCCAGCGACTGGCATTTGGGGCAGTGGCGGTTGCGGCAGGAGTTGTAGGATACACGCTGGTGGCCGCATTGGTCGCACTGCTCGCGATGTCCGCCCAGCGCCGCGGTACGGCACACTTCGATGGCGGTCATGACGCGCCGTTGCGCGGTCGACAACGAGGCGCTCTGACGATAGGTTTCTCCGTAGCGGCGGAAAATGTCCGCCACTTCCAGCGGGGGGCGGGGCACGGATACTTCAGCGCGACGGTTGCGCAGGTTCGGATCCGGGCAGCAGATCGAGCGGGCTGACGGCCGCGCAGACCGTAGT
Source organism: uncultured Acidobacteriota bacterium (assembly GCA_963780655.1). Classification (GTDB taxonomy): domain Bacteria; phylum Acidobacteriota; class Terriglobia; order Bryobacterales; family Bryobacteraceae; genus CAWACP01. The sequence goes on from CAWACP010000007.1 coordinate 275,526, forward strand.
GGCGGCCATCTTCAGGTAGCGGGCGGTGGTGTTCAGGCTGCGCTGGCCGAGCAGCAACTGGATAATGCGGAGATCGGTTCCCGCTTCCAGCAGATGAGTGGCGAAGGCGTGGCGCAGACTATGCGGAGTGACGTGCTTGTCGATGCCCGCGCGCTGCCGTGCCTGCCGGCAGGCCTTCTGGATGGCTCCCTGCGAGATGGGCTCGTCGGGGCGGGCTCCCGGGAACAGCCAGCGCCGCGAGCGCGTCTGCTTCCACCAGGCGCGCAACTCCGGGAGCAGCCGCTCGGACAGCATGACATAGCGGTCCTTTTGTCCTTTGCCCTGCTCGACGCGAATGGTCATGCGCTGGCTGTCGATATCGCTGACGCGCAGGTGAGTGAGTTCGGAAAGACGAAGTCCGGTGGCGTAAGCGGTGCTCAGAACCGCGTGCTGGCCGGCGTCGGTGAGGGCTGCGAGTAAACGGGCGACTTCCTCGCGACTGAGGATCGCCGGCAATTTTTGTGGGGCTTTGGGCAAAGGAATCCGGTCGATACTCCAGGGCCGCTGCAGAGTGACGCGGTAGAGAAAGCGAAGCGCCGAGGTGGCCACGATAAGGCTGGCGGCCGAGAGGCCTTTCTGCGTCAGGTACAGTTGATAGGTGCGGATCTGTTCGGGTCCCAGCAGTTCGGGCGACTTGCCGAAATAACGCGCGAACGCGGCGACCTGCTGCTGGTAGGACGATTGAGTTTTGGGCGCCAGATGGCGCACCTGCATGTCTTCGATCATGCGTTGACGAAGTGGATTCATGGGGCAACTCCCTTCTGGAATGGTTCGGTGCTGCGAACACCAACACCATGGTTCTCCAGATGGGAGCCCCTGCGAATTCCGGCGGAACGTCAACTATGGAAAGTTCGGGGATGAGCTACCGCGAAGCGGTTTAGTTCAATGCCATATAGTTTTCCCGCTTTCGAACACCTGGCCGATGTGGGGCGGGCGCCCTCGCCCGCGGCCGGCGCCCCCGCCGGCCTGCTCCCATACGCGACAACTCTACTCTCCGCGCGGCCAGCGGGGCCGGGGGGCCCCGCGCAGGCCGGGGGGCCTGCCCCACAAAAGGGACTTCGACTCAGCTCGCCGTCGAAAACTATATGGCATTAGGCTTTCAGCCTGCGGTTTGGCATTTTCCCGCGCGAAGCCTTGCCTCGATCTCCCGATGCCCCATCTTCTTCGCCCAGGCGAGCGGCGTCGCCCAGGGCACGGCGTCCGGCTCGTTTGCCGGCGCGCCGCGCGATCGGAACATCTCAACCAGCTCCGAGCGGCCCCAGCGGCACGCCCAGCCGAGCGGCGTCGATTGCAGCAGATGATCGCGCAGGTCGAGCCGTGCGCCGCTGTCGAGCAGCATCGACGCGAAGCGCGTGCGGTCGGCTTCGTGGACGCCGTCGCGCGCGGCCGTGAAGTGCAGCGGCGTCTGACCGAATCGCTTCGTCACGTTCGCGTCAATGCCGTGCTCGAGTAACAGCGCCAGCGAGCGGAAGAGTCCCTCGTGCGCCGGATCGCCATCGGCGCGGCGCATTGGCTGAATCAGGATCCAGTGCCAGCGCGGGTCATCCCGCGGCCACCGCAGACGCGGCAGCGCCATCGCGAGGATGGAAGCGCAGCCGCTGCCTGCCGCGGACCAGGCCAGCTCCTGCGCCAGGTCCTCGCCCGCGTCCGCCGCCAGCATTCGCGCGGCCTCAGCCGTATCGTGAAACTCCGCCGCCATATAGGGCTGCATCTTCGCGCCGCGCGCTGTCAGCAGGCGCTTCATCGGCTCGTCATTGCGCCTGTACGCATTCAGCAATGGCCAGCCGGACGCGTAGACGTTGCCGTTCGGGTCGGCGCCGCGATCGAGCAGCAACTCGGCAATCTCCAGCCTTCCGCCCTGTGCCGCGCACCACAGCGGTCCGCCCCAGCTCTCGGTTGGCTCTTCCAGCTCCTGCAACATGGTGCGCTCATCCGGATCGGCGCCCAGATCGAGCAACAACCTGACGATGTCGATATGCCCGTTGTTCACCGCCACGCTGAGCAGCCCGCCTCGCCTCCATGTGATGTCGCGCAGCACGCCCGGATTGCGGCTCACCAGCTCACGGACGCGCGCCGCGTCGCCCTGGGCGATGGCATCTCGTACGCCTGACTCTCGGCCGGCGTCCAGCGGTTCGCGCGCGGGCGCTTCGTCCTGTCCGGGTGCGCCGGTCCGCTTCGCCTTCTCCTGCTCTATGATGTCAACGATGTCTCCGTAGCCCCTGTCCCGCGCGATGACGAACGCGGTAGTCGCATCGCGGTGCGGGAAGACGCCCTGATCCGGGTCGGCCCCCGCCTGCATGAGCAGCCGGACCATGGCGGCATCGCGAGCGAGCACTGCCCGATGCAGCGCGCGCTGTTCGTTGTCGTGCGCGGTATCCATGTGCACAAGCTCGGGACGGCGTCTGAGCATTGCGCGAACCGCGGCAGTGTCGCCCCCTTCAACCACGGCCATGAACCGGCCCACGGTGACGCCGTCGATGAAGGCTTTCAGCTTTGGCCAACTGGAGAAGCCGTATGCGCGAGCGATGGCGAGCTGAGCATCGCTGAGCTGGAACTGTTGCGGAACAGCGCCCGGATACCAGAGACGGACCTGTTGCGCCACGCCTGCGTCGCCGGCGTGAAACGCCTTCAGCAGATCCTTTGCCTGTTTGCGAAGTTGCGCGAGATCGGGGTTTTCCGGGAGAGAGCGTGTCATGATGACCTCCTTCGGCTTGTCGCCGTTCCTGCCCGTGTCCGCTCATTCGGGCGAAAGGAAGATCACCACGAAGGTGTCTGCTAAACGATGATGTTCGGTGTGGGCTCAGCCCTTTCCGCGGACCCGGAGGCGCCACGACGCGCTCGACGTTATTGTCGCATGATTGTCGCATGAGTGTCGGCAGGCCGACGCCAGCGTGACTCGGCGTGTAACCTGTCCTCACCGCTTTCTGTAATTCTTGCCGTCGCCGAAGGCTCTGAAAGCGCTCAGACGTCGCAGACTCATCGACTTGCCGCTTTGGCGCCTGGGCTGCACCATACCCTGCGCGGTGGCCCGCCTGGGCTTGCCCAACGTTACCCACCGGCCGTTGCTGTGGCAACGCGGTGACAACGACAGAAACGACTGGAGGAGTAGTGATATGACGAGTTTGAAAGCTCTTGCCATTGCAGCCGGCGTCGGTGTGTTCGGATCTCTCATGGCGCCAAATGTCATGGCCGACGAATGGAACAAAAAAACCATTCTTACTGTCAACGAGGCGATTCAGGTGCCTGGCGCTACACTGCAGCCCGGCAAGTACGTGATGAAGTTGATGAATTCGCCCTCGAACCGGCACATTGTCCAGATCTACAAAGGCGACGAGAGTAACATCGTGACAACCATTCTGGCGCTGCCGAACTATCGTCTGCAGCCAACCGGAAAGACCGAGTTCACGTTCTGGGAAACGCCTCCCGGACAGCCGAAGGCCCTGCGCGCCTGGTTCTACCCCGGTGACAACTTCGGTCAGGAATTCGCTTACCCCAAGAACGCCGCGGCATCTATCGCCACCTATGCCAAGACCAGCGTTCCTACTACCTACGCCGAGAACGAGTCCCAGTTGACCACGGCTCAGGTGGGCAGCGTGAACGAACAGGGTCAGGAACAGCCGCTGGGCGAGCAGTATACCCAGCAGACAGAGGTAGCGCAGAACACCACGCCTGCGCCGGCTCCTGAGGCTGCGCCGGCCACTGAACCGGCCCCGGCTCCGGCCCTACCGAAGACGGCCAGCCCGTATCCATTGATCGCGCTTGCCGGTCTGTTTTCATTGGGTCTGTTTGCGACGTTGCGCCTGATCCGCGAGTCGTAACGGTTCGCCGGCAGAACGCTCCGTTCATATGAGCTGGCGCCGCCAGGGAGTGGCGCCAGCTTTTCTTGTCTTGTTCAACTGAGCCGGGCGATTTCAGCCGGCTGTGTGGTGGGCCATGTTGCCGCTGGTAATACTGCTTGCTTACGCCTTCGTCGCCCAGGCGCCTGTGCCGGCCCCTCCGCCCGGGACGGCCTCATCTTCCGCGCAGGGCGATCAGTCGGAATTTACAATTAAGAGCACCGTAAACCGGGTCCTGCTCGACGTCGCGGTCCGGAACCCCGCGGGGGGCTTCGTTTCAGGCCTGAAGAAGGAAAATTTCCACGTCTTCGATAATGGCAAAGAGCAGCCCATCCTCGATTTCGGCGCCGGCGACATACCGGTTACCGTCGGCATCGTAGTGGACGAAAGCCTGAGTATGGCTCCCAAGCGGCCTGAGGTCCTGACGGCGGCGCTCACCTTTGCAAAAGAGAGCAATCCGCAGGACGAGATGTTCGTCGTCAATTTCAACGAGAGACCGCGGCACGGCCTCCCGGACGACGTCCTGTTCACCGACAATCTGCAAATGTTGCGCCAGGCGCTGCTCAAGGGCAAGCCGGAGGGACGCACGGCGCTTTACGACGCGGTGGTTGTGGCGCTCAGGCAACTGGACATGGGACGCGAAGCCAAGAAGACGCTGGTGCTCATCAGCGATGGCGGCGATAATGTCAGCACGCACAAGTTTCACGATGTAATGAAGCTGGTGGAGGAAACCACGGCCACCATCTACACGGTCGGAGTCTTCGATCCCGACGATCCCGACAAGAACCCGGGCATTCTGAACCGGCTGGCGCAGGTGAGCGGCGGCATTGCTTATTATCCGCAAAACCTCCCGGAAATCGTGCCGATCTGCAGACAAATCGCAAAAGATATCCGCAACCGCTACACGCTGAGCTATCAGCCGCCCGAGAGCAATCGGGAGGAGCTTCGACACGTGAAGGTGGAAGTCAGCGCGCCGGACCTGGGCAGGCTGATCGCACGGACCCGCACGTCTTATTTGTACCGGCCAAACGGAACACAGGATGTCGATGCATCGCTGGCCCCCGGCGGCAAAAGCCGGAAGAAACGATGAAAGCGCGAATTCAACCGGACCGCAGGCTGGGCTGGCGTCTGGCGGAGTATGTGCTTCTCTTCGCCGGACTGGTTCTGCTGGACGCGTTCATCTGGGTGAAGGCAAGCGCGGTGGTATATCAGTCCTGGGAGAACTGGTCTTTCGATCGCGAGGTGAAAGGCGAACCCGTTTCAGTGCGGGAGTTTCTGCGCGATGAGCTGCGCTTCAGTCCTCGCACCCTGCCGCCGCAAAGCGCCCCCATGGCCAGAAGGGCCCCTGAGCCGCGCATGGTCATCCCGCGGGATGAAGTGGTGGGCCGTCTGGAGATCCCGAGGCTGGGATTGCGCGCGATTGTTCGGGAAGGCTCCGATGAGGACACGCTGCGACGCGCGGTGGGACATCTGCCGTCTTCTCCGGTTCCCGGGCAGCCGGGAAATGTGGCCATCGCGGGGCATCGGGACACGTTCTTCCGGCCGCTGCAGGGCATACGCGTGAACGATCGGATCACGTTCGAGACGCTGCGAGGCCGCTACGAATATGCGGTGCAATCGGTGAAGGTGGTGCAGCCGGACGATGTCGGCGTGCTGCGCGCGTCCACACAGCCTGAGCTGACCATGATTACCTGCTACCCGTTCCACTACATCGGCTCGGCTCCGAAGCGGTTTGTCGTGGAGGCCCGCCAGATTGGGGCCGCGCCGGAGACGGAGCAGGCTGCGGTGAGAGCCGATGCCAGCCGGTCGGTGCGAACGCTACCAGGACTGTAGAACAATACTCGCCTGGTGGGGCGGTCCCCCGGACCGCGCGGGACGCCCTCGTCCCGCTTTGCAGGCCGAAGGCCTGCTTTGCAGGCCGAAGGCCTGCTCCACACAGACTCCAGTGGATTGTATCGAGCTCACATTTCGGCGCGGGCCTTTGCGACGGCCGTGAGAAACTGCCGGGCTCGGTCCGTAAACACACCGAAATTACCGGCCCGCAGATTCGCGCTGTCCACCAGTTCCGCGCCAACTCCGACGGCGCAGGCGCCCGCCCTCAGGAACTCGCCGGTTGTATCGAGATTGACGCCGCCGGTGGGCACCAGCTCGATCTGCGGCAGGGGCGCTTTTAACGCCTTAATATATTTCGCGCCTCCCAGCGCGCCGCACGGGAAAACCTTAACGGCGTCCGCTCCGGCTTCCCACGCCGTGAGGATCTCGGTGGGCGTGAGCGCGCCCGGCATGATCACCTTCGAATAGCGCCGCGCCATCTCGATGGTTGCGAGCTTCAGTGCAGGCGTCACCAGAAACTGCGCGCCCGCCAGGATGCACGCCCGCGCGGTCTCCGGATCGAGCACCGTGCCGGCCCCCAGAATCATGCGATCGCCGAATCGGTCCGCCAGCTTCTCGAGCGCGCCGATCGCTCCCGGAACCGTCATCGTGATTTCCGCCACCAGAATGCCGCCGTCGTATAACGCCTCAATCGCGCCGATCGCCGCGTCGGCGCTTTCGGAACGGACGATGGGAACGATGCCAATGCCGGCGATCTCGGATAGCGTATCTCGCGTATTCATCTGGTCCGATATTACCGCCGCTCCCTGGCCGCCGCGCGTCCATAAATCAGTATCGGCGCATCAGCTCTTCGGTGATATGCTGGCCCCAGGCAATTAATCTCATGCGAAAACCGATTGCAATTGCAATTCTGGCATTATGTCCGCTCTCTGCCTTCGCGCAGATGACGATGAACCAGAAGATTGCCGATTTCGAGTCGTTGGCGGGAACATTTGCCAAGCGCTACGCATTTTACGAATGGAAGAAAACCGCACTCAATTATGACGGACTCGATCTTACGCCGTGGCTGCAAAAGGTGAACGCGACCACCGACGACATCTCATTCTTCGATGTTTGCGCCGAATACGTTGCGGCCTGGCAGGATTCGCATGCCGTCCTGCAGTTGTATTCAACGTGGCAGGCGACGTTGCCTCTGACTCTGGATGTATACGACGGCAAGGTGGTGATCGACACAATCGACCGTACCGCGTTACCGGAAAAACAATACCCGTTTCAGGTGGGCGACGCCCTGGTCAGTCTGAACGCGGTTGCCGTTGACGATTTGATGAATCAGGTCTTGCCGTTCGCCGGAATGGCCAATCCGAAAAGTCAGGCCCGGCTGGCGGCCTCGGCGATTCTCAGCCGCGACCAGAGCTGGTGGCCGCGCGCTTCCGCCGTGCCGGATTACGCCAATGTCGAGGTGCGGCATGCGGACGGAACCACCGACGTCAAAACGGTGTCGTGGATAAAGAGCGGCGTATCCTACACCCATGTCGGCCCCGTTCCCGATATCGGCGCGCCTCCACGGGGAACTCCGGCTCCGGGCCGGGGCGGCTCACGGCGAGCCCTTGCGCATAAGACGGCGCCGGTCGTACCCGATTACCTGAAGCGCCTCTATTCTCTGCGCGACCTCCGGGCGCCGCGTCTGGCCTTCGTTACCGGAGAGGGCGACCTCGCCCCGTTCTTTACTATGCCGTCGTCGTTCAAACAGCGGTTGGGAAACGGCCAGTACGATGAGTACTTCACCGGAACCTTCACCGCCGGCGCACATACCGTCGGTTTTATTCGGATTTCGTCGTTCGAACTTTATGACATACCGGATCTGACCACGGAGATCGCATGGATGCAGGCCAACACCGACGGGCTGGTAGTGGACGTCACGCGTAATCCGGGCGGCGACGCCTGTGAGGCGGAAGAGACCGCGGCGCTGCTGTTCCGCGATCAGTTCCAGAGCCTGGGCCTGAAGATCCGGATGACATGGGACATCCTGCTTGGATTCGAGCAGGACCTTCAGGATGCCCAGTCGTCCGGAGCTTCCCCGGCCGACATCCAGGAACTTCAGGTTATCGTGAAGACGGCGCAAGCCGCTTACGCGCAGAGCCGCGGATTCACCGATCCTGTGCCTCTCTGCGGAGACAGCCAGACGATCCCGCCGGCAACAGACAATTTGAATCTGCCGATCGGATACGGCAAGCCCATTCTGATCCTGACCGACGACATGTCCGCTTCGGCGGCTGAGCTCTTCTCAGCCATCATGCAGGATAACAAGCGCTCAATCCAGTACGGAACACGCACAATGGGGGCTGGCGGCGCGGTGGAATCGGGACCGTTCTCGGTGTATATGGACGCCGACGTTAACCTGCCGTGGAGCATCCTCATCCGGAACCAGGCCATCACCGAAACGGGCTACCCGGCGGCGCCGTACATCGAGAACATCGGAGTCTGGCCCGATCAGCAGGCGGACTTCATGACCATGGATAATCTGGTGAACCAGGGCAAGCCGTTCGTGGACGGCTTCACCACGGCGATAGCGGCCCTGATTGACGAAAAGTCGACCACGTCGGCAGCCATGTCCCGGCCGTTTACCGTACGTGAATCGGCGTCGAGCGCAGACGCCACTCCCGCCGGCGGCGCAGTCGCGCGTTGACCTCTTCCAGAGAGCCGAAAAAGCCCGCAAAGGAGTTACGCAGGCGTGGCGGAGCGCGGCGACACGCCCGGAAGTCGCGAGGTCGAAACTGATCGGTGATGGCGATGGCGGCCGCTCCCATGGGCCGGTACTCGTGGGTCCCCTGCGCCCAGACAATTCGTTCGCGCCGGTCGATCCACAGAGCAAAGCCCACAGGAGCAGGCTATCATTCGTCCTCAGTCCGCGCCGGCGGCGACGAATGCGCCGCAGGATGCTTTGGCCACCATTTCTTCGAGCGCGCGCGATTTCCAGCCGCGACTGGCGTACCCGGAGAACACGATCGGATGCGGTCCGGGGCGGGTCTGGTCGGGACAGTAGTTCTGGCGAATTCCGTACAGCATGACGACGGCTGCTGCAATCTCCCGCTGAATTTCATCGGGTTCGGGCGTGTCTGCGTGGGCGAGCCTTTGATGGAGGCTCGTGAGGGTATCTTCCACGTCCCTGAGATACTCAAACAATATTTCGTTAGAGGACTCGACGCTGGGGGTCACACCGGCCTCCTTGTACCAACGGTTAAGTAAGTTACAGGGTGAGCCGGAGGCGATTACACTCCGGCAGGAAAGCTAACAGGTAGAGTGTAAATCACTAGCCGAGGAAGTACTACCCAGGATAATTACTGATTCTTAAGAAAAGTCAGCCGCGCCTCCGCCTGCCCTGCGAACGCTCATCCCGGGCCTTCTTTGCAGCGTTCGTCTCCCGTATAATCCGTTCGAGTTCTTCCAGACGGCGGCGGAGTTCATCGACGGTGGCCTGGCTCTCAGCTGCCGGAGCCCCCTCGGCGGCAGGCGGCGCTTGCTGCGGCGCAGCACCAGCCGGCCGGGCCCGGCCTGCCGCGCCGGTCATCGACTGCATGAAATCGAAAGGCGAAAGAGCGGGCGTGAACGCGCGATATGCGTTCTGATACATGTCGTACATCGTCTGCATGTAGCGCACGAACCCCTCGTGGCTGGCGCGTCCCGAAGCGACCACCATCTGGCGAAGCATGTCGAGCGGGAAGCCTGAATCCGGCGCTTTCGCGTGCTCCACGATAATCTGCGTCAGCACGATGCGCGTAAGGTCTTCTCCGGTGGCGTTGTCGATCACCTGAATCTCCACTCCTTCCCGAACCATGGCCGCAATGTCTTCCAGATTGACGTAGCGGCTGTTCGCAGTGTCATACAGGCGTCTGTTTTCGTATTTCCGGATCAAGACCTTTTTTGATTCCACGAGCGCGCGCACCCCCTTGACAACGTATCCAGCGGGCGTAGAATGAAGTTGTGCTGCAGTGCAGCATAGCTAAAACGCTTTAATAAGGAGCTGAACATGAACGTCAACCCAAAGCCGGGTAAAGAAACGGACGCTGCAGCCGAGAAGGTTGAAGCGCCGGAGATTTCCATTGATCACGTCGCGGATCTGTTCCACAAGGGCGTGCAGAGAATGGCCACGCTGCAGAAGACCACCCTCGACATCGTGAATCAGCAGGCCGCCGACATGAATACTATCACGAAACAGGCCTTTCGCGGGGTTCCTGCTGCGTCCGGCCTGTTCCTGTTCGACCTCGGACTGCAGGCCATGAACAAGTGGGTCGAGGCCCAGAAGAGCATGATCGACGTATACGTCGAGCAGAGCGCCGGCGCCGTCGAGCTCGTAAAGCACCGGTCGGAAAACCTTCGCGATGGCGCTGAAGGTTTCAAAGAGTTCGTTCAGGGAACTGCCGACCGCACCGCCGCCGTTCATCGCATCGCGCTCGATTTTGCTGCGACGCAAAACAAGAACGTTGCCGAAACGGTGAAGAAGCAGACCGGCATCGCCGGTACTCCCATTGCCGAGGCCACCGAGGCGGCCCAGCGCAATGTCGCATCGGTGATCGAGGCGCAGAAGGCAATGGTGGAAGCGGCCGCGAAGCAGGCCAGGACCGCCACCGCCAAAGCCTGACGGGGTGCGGAGGCGCCGCCTTTCGGTTCGCCGGGCGGCGCCTCAATCGGGTGTAGTCTTTGGATGGGCCGCCAGGTGCGCGGCCTGGGGAGCGTAATCGGATGAGCGATTCGAATCCGGAGAACAAGAACTTCGATCCGTTCGATGCCTGGCGCGGGATGCGCGATGCGAGTCTCGACGCCTGGTCGAAGACCATGATTGAGGCCGTGAACACGGAAGCCTACGCAAAGAGCAGCGGCGCGATGCTCGATGCGTGGCTGACCGCGTCCATCCCCTTCCGCGAAATGCTGGAGAAGACCATGGTGCAGGCGCTGCAACAGCTCAGCATGCCCACGCGCGCCGACATCATCAGCCTCGCCGAGCGGTTGACGAACATCGAGATGAAGCTGGACGACATGGATGCGCGGCTCGATGGCATGGAGACCAGGGGTTCCCGCGCGAAACCCGCCGCGCCCCCGAAGGAGGCGAACGGCCAATGATCACTCTCGGGAACGCCGAAGACCAAATGCGCCACGCAGAGCAAAACCTGCGGCGTCTCGCGAAAGTGATGACCACGCGCGCAGCAATCGCGCAGACGCCGAAGCAGCTCATCTGGACTCTCAATAAAGCAAAGCTCTACCGGTACATCCCGGTTCTTCCGCCGGAACAGCGCCATCCCGTACCCCTTCTGCTGGTGTTCGCGCTGATGAACCGGCCTTCCATCCTCGATCTGCGGCCCGGACACAGCTTCGTGGAATTCATGGTCGGCCGCGGATACGACGTCTGGCTGCTCGACTGGGGCGCGCCGGGCATCGAGGACAAGGATCTGAAATTCGACGATTACACGCTCGACTACCTGCCGCGCGCGATTCGCAAGCTCAAAGCGGTTTCCGGAAGCGCCGAGTTCAGCATGCTCGGCTGGTGCATTGGCGCAATCCTCACCACTATCTATGCGGCGCTGCGGCCCGACGACGGCCTGCGCAATCTCCTGCTGCTCACAGCGCCGCTCGACTTCTCCGACCGCAAAGGCATCACCTTCTCGCGCTGGACCGATGAACGCTACTTCGACGTCGACAAGGTTCTGGCCGTCTTCGGCAACATGCCGGCCGGGATGATCGAATACGGCGCCAAGGCATTAAAGCCGGTGGAGAATTACATCGGCAACTACCTCCGGCTCTGGGACAATCTCGATGACCCGAAGGTGGTGGAATCGTGGCACGCCATGAACACCTGGGTGACCGACAACATTCCCATGACCGGCGGGGCATTCCGGCAATTGGTTGTCGACCTTTACAGAAACAACCGGCTGATGGAGGGAACGCTCATCATGCGCGGCGAGCGGGTGGATGTCAGCCGCATCCGCGCGAACCTGATGACCGTGATCGCCGGCGCCGATCACATCACCCCGCCGTGCCAGTCGGAACCCATCATGGACCAGGTAAGCAGCAAGGATAAGGAAGTCTTCCACATTCCGGGCGGCCACATCGGAATTATGGCGGGCAGCGGCGCCCGCAGGCTAACCTGGCCGCATATCGACGCGTGGCTGGGCGCGCGATCCGGCCGTTAAGGGAGGATCACATGGAAATCAGAAATGGCGTTGCGGTGGTGACCGGAGCTGCCAGCGGTATCGGCAGCGCGGTGGCGTTGGAACTGGCGCGGCGGCAGGCCCGCATGATCGCCCTCGTGGACCAGTCGGATGCAGTCCACGATGTCGCCAGCCGGCTTCGGAGGATCGAAACCACGGCCGTCGCCACCTTCGTCGGCGACGTCACGGACCCGCAGTTTCGCGCCGGTGTTTATGACACTGTATGCGGCGAGTACGGTCCCGTTACGATTTGCGTCCCGGCGGCCGGCATAACCCGCGACTCGCTGGCCGTGCGCATGAACAAGGAGACGCAGGAACCACAGATTTACCCGCTCGAGGACTTCCGTCTGGTCATGGAAGTGGACCTGATCGCACCCATTTACTGGGCGCTGGAAATGCTGGCGCGCCTCGCGAAATCCCGGATGCGGCAGGGGCTCAAGCGCTGGATGCCGGATGAAGGCGTCCAGGGCGTAGTGGTATTCATCGGCTCCGTCTCATCGGAGGGGATCAAGGGACAGATAGCTTATTCCTCCGCCAAAGCCGGTCTCGAGGGCTCGGCAGCCACGCTTACCAAGGAAGCTACATTTTATGGCGTGCGTTGTGGCGTGATTCACCCCGGCTTCACCGACACCCCCATGGTGCGGGCGCTCGGCGAGGAGTACATCCGCAAGCACATCCTGCCGGACACGCAGCTCGGGCGCCTGATCCGGCCCGAAGAGATCGCCGACGCGATCTGCTTCATGGTTTCGAACTCGGCCGTGACCGGACAGCTCTGGGCCGACGCAGGGTGGCACCCCTCCGCGGCATAAGCAGGCTGTATCCGATCCCTCGCGGCTCGGTTCCGAGAAACCACGCCCTTCGGGTTCCATCTCGGAACCGGCCGCGAACGCGCTGGACAGAGCTCGGTTCCGAGCAACCACTCCCTTTGGGTCGAGGCCTCGGTTCCGAGCCGTGCGCGAGGACGCAGTGCTCAGTTGAAGTAGATCCCGCCGTTGACGTTGATCTGCGTACCGGTCACATAATCCGCGTGGGCGGCAAGATACCCGGCTGCATTGGCGATGTCTTCCGGAGTCGCGAATCGGCCCATCGGAATCTTCGCCTTGATCTGGTCCTTAATCTCCGTCGATACGGCGTTAAACATATCCGTATCGGTGAATCCCGGGGACACGCAGTTCGCCGTGATATTGTATTTTGCGAGCTCGATGGCCAGAACCTTGGTGAATGCGACCACTGCGCCTTTGCTGGCGGCGTAGTTCGCCTGGCCGAAGTTGGCGCCCTGGCATCCGTAAGAGCTGACGTTGATGATCCGCCCGAACTTCTGGGCGATCATGGCCGGGATGGCTGCGGTAACGCAGTAGAAGACGCCATCGAGGTTCACCTGCAGCACCTCGTGCCAGTCGTCGTCCGTCATCTTGCGAATCGACTTGTCGTGCGTGATGCCGGCGTTGTTCACCAGGATGTCCAGCCGTCCCCATTCATCGAGGACGCGTTTGACGAAATTGCGGGCCTCCGCTGGATTGCCGACGTGGCCCTGCACCACCATGGTGCGGCGGCCCATCTGACAGATCTCGCGGGCAACCACCTCGGCGTCCGACTGCTTGCTGCAATACGTGACCGCGACGTCGGCGCCGAGTGATGCGAGGTGGAGCGCGATGGCGCGGCCGATGCCGCGCGATGCGCCTGTTACCAGCGCCGTCTTCCCGTGAAGGACGGCTTTCCCGTTTCCATTGGTTTCAGACATACAAATGCTTCTCCCTTTAATAATGAGTGCGCGGTTCAGTTAAGTCGTTCAAAAATGGCGGCAATGCCCTGGCCTCCGCCGATGCACAGCGAGACAAGCGCATAACGGCCGCCAATGCGGTGCAGTTCGTACAGCATCTTGACGGTGATCAGGCAGCCCGAAGCGCCAATCGGATGCCCCAGCGCTATGGCCCCGCCGTTCGGATTTGTCTTCTCCAGCGGCAGCCCGAGCTCCTGGATGACCGCGAGCGACTGCGCGGCAAACGCCTCGTTGACCTCGATGGTGTCCATGTCATCGAGGGTCAACCCGGTCCTGTTCAGGACTTTGCGAATGGCCGGAACAGGGCCCATGCCCATGTACTTCGGATCGACGCCCACGATGGCGTAATCCACCAGCCGCGCCATCGGCTTTATGCCGCGATCCTCGGCCGCCTTCGCGTCCATGACGACTACAGCGGCAGCGGCGTCATTGATACCGGACGCGTTCCCCGGCGTCACCGTGCCCGTCTTGCTGAACGCGGGTTTCAGTTTCGCCAGCCCTTCCAGAGTGACGTCGGCGCGGGCATGCTCATCCGTGGTGAACTTTACTACGCCTTCGCGGGTCTTCAACTCGACCGGAACCATCTGTTCCACGAACCGGCAGTTCTTCATCGCGGCGATGGCCCGCCGATGGCTCTCCACCGCGAACTCATCCTGAGCCTGTCTGGTGATGCCGTATTTCTCCGCGACGTTCTCCGCCGTGACGCCCATGTGAACGTTGTCGAACGGATCGGTAAGAGAGGCGACCATCGCATCCAGTACGGTGCTGTCGCTGAGGCGCTGGCCCCAGCGCATGGCTGGCAGCCAGTACTGGGCGCGGCTCATGCATTCGGCCCCGCCGGCTACGGCAATGTGGATATCCTCGGCCATGATCATCTGCGCGGCGGAGACGATGGCCTGCAGTCCGCTCCCGCACAGGCGATTCAACGTAAGCGCTGGCGTTTCCACCGGGATACCCGCGTTCACGGCGGCGACGCGGGACAAATACATGTCTTTCGGATCGGTGTGGATGATGTTGCCAAAAACCACATGTTCCACATCGGCCGGCTGAATGCCGGAGCGGCTGACGGCTTCCTTTATGACAATGGAGCCGAGCTCGGACGGTGACTTGTCTTTCAGACCTCCGCCGTACTTGCCGATCGCAGTACGCACGGCGCTGGCGATAACGATTTCCTGAGTCTTCACTGGCGAACCTCCTTTTGCGCTAAATCACCCATTTGCGGGGGGCGTACACCCAGGTTGTTATATGAAAATTACTTGAATTCCTGACTAACTACCTGCGCAATCACTGCCTGGGGCAAATGGCACGCAGACAGGTCTGCGTTCTGGTGGACCTACGAGGCAATCGGCACACCAGTGTACCCATACCAGGGCAAGTCCGGGGACGTCGCACGCCCGCAACGGCGGCGTGCTACCATCGGCAACATTCACCTTCCTTATGCAGTATCCGAAGTGCTCCCGCGTCGTCCTTGGCGCCTCAATCTCGCTCGCCGCCTTCGCCCAGGATGTTAAGACCATCCCGCTCACGGTCGCCACCGGCGTTCCTGTTCGCGTCTACCTGTCTAAACGGCTTACGAAGCGGCAGAACGAGACTGTTCACGCGAAGCTCATCGAGCCGCTGTTCGCCTTCGACCGCGAGGTGGTCCCGGCCGGGACCACCGTGGAAGGACGCGTGTCCTCGCTGAAACCGGTTTCGAAGTACCAACGTTTCTCCGCGATCATAGGCGGCGATTTCACGCCGCTTCGCCAGGCGGAGGTGGAATTCACCACGCTTCTGCTGCCCGACGGCCGTAAGATCGCGCTGCGGACGGCCGAGACTCCCGGACTCAGCACGCTCTACAATCCCCGGGCAAAGGCGCACGCTCAGAATGGCGGCATCCTCGGCACGGCAAAGCAGCAGGCGCGCAACCGTATCGACACGGCGATCGACACGGTGCGGTCGCCCGGGAAGATGGAGCTCATTGAAGAGTACCTGGTCCGCAGGCTGCCATGGCATCCGCAGTGGATCCGCCGCGGAACAAGGTTCGACGCGGAGCTGCTGGCCCCGCTCGATTTCGGGACCGAAACAATAAAGACCGCGGACCTGCAGCTTCTCGGCTCGCAGCCGCCGCTGGACAGCGTGGTGCACAGCCGCCTCATCACTCCACTCGATTCCGGCGATTCGAAGCCAGGCGAGCCGGTGGAAGCAGTGGTGTCGGCGCCCCTGTTCTCCACCGGGCACAAGCTGATTCTGCCCGAGGGCACCCGTTTGACGGGCGCTGTTACGGTAGCGCACCGGGCGCGCTGGCTGCATCGGGGGGGCCAGATCCGGTTCAACTTCCGCACAATCGATTTGCCGCCAACCGTCGCCGGTACGCAGGAAAAGACGTTGGCCACGCTCCAGGCCGCCGAATCGGGCGGCCCGGGTGCGATAAAGGTGGATGACGAAGGCAGCGTGAAGGCCACCGAGCCGAAGACGCGCTTCATTGCGCCCGCCCTTGCGGCTTTCATGGCCATGAGATCGGCCGACAACGATGAGGGCAAACGCACCGGGACTCCGGACAACAATACGGGCGGCCGCACGCTCGGCGGAGCGTCGGGACTCGGACTGCTGGGGGCCGTAGCTGCGCAGACGTCGCGCCCCATGGCCTCGGCCCTGGGATTTTACGGACTGGCGTGGTCGGTCTACTCGAACATTATTTCGCGCGGGTCGGAGGTGACGTTCAACAAGGATGCCGCTCTGGACATCCGCTTCGGCGGACGCCCGGCCGCTCCCGCGAAGCATTTCCGGCTGAACGCGCTGGGCGCGCAATCGTTCGCGGCGAAGTAAGCCTGTGGAGCACGCTCACTCATCCGTGATCGCGTCCAGATCGACTGCCTGCCGTTCCCCTTCTCCGAATTTCACACCCTTGCCATGTTCAGCGAACGGCTTCACTGCGTCGGGATCCCGAAAATCCACCTGAGTTTCAGCAACCAGCGCATACACGTGATACTCGCCCGGCGTAATGCCGGTTATCGTGCAAGTCCCTTTCGCGTTGGTCTGACACTGGCCCTGCAACGCAAGCTGCTGCTGTTTTGGCGGATCGGGCACCAGGTGGACCTGAGCGCCCGGAACCGGATTGCCCTTTTCGTCCTTCACGGTGCAATCGGCAGCGCCGCCGTTGGCCTTCAGAACAATCTCGATCGGCGCCGGCGCGGCCTCGCCGACGCGCACGCCGTCGGCAAGCGCATCCGCGTCGCCCATGCGAATAGCCGCGATATAGAGATCGTCACCATTGCCGCCCGATGCGTTCATTGAGGCCACCACAAGGTCATAATCGCCGGCGGCAACGTCCTTCAGGCTGAAACTGCCGTCGGCGGCCATCTGCGGCATGCTGCCATTACCGATATTCATGCCGTTTCCGAGATCCCGAGGCACAGGGAATACCATGAGGCCTGCCGGCAGTTTGCGGCCTTCGGGCAGTATGAACCGCCCGGTGAGTGAGACCGGAGGCGCCAGCGTTAACTGGATGCCGTCGATGTCCGCCCCACTGACCTCGATATTCCGCGTGGCCGTCAGTCGCTGGTCGGTCATGAACCCGCTGACGGCAGTAAGCCGGTATTGTCCGGGAAGCACGCCGCCCAGCTCGAACTCGCCCTTCGCGTCGCGCACCAGCGCCTGACGCATTGGGCCGGCCGCGGACTCGCTGCCCGCGCCGGCCGTCAGCATCACGACGACGAACGCCGGCGAACCGCCCGGGACTGCCACGTGGCCCCGGACCCGCACGCCGGTCGCACGCACCAACTGAATGTCGTATCCGCGAAGGTCCGCGCTTGATTCGACATTGACGATGGCGGCCTCATGCGCGCTGAGCGCGGCGGGATACCAGACGCTGGGCGAGGCGTCGGCGGCCGGTGGCTGCATGCGCACGTCCGTCCGGTCGCCGCGAACCTGCGCCGTGACGGAGATTTTGTAATCTCCCGGAGCGATGCTATAGGCGCGGTACTCGCCGCGATCGTTCGTGGTTGCATATGCGCCGGGACGTGCGTTGCCCTTGCGAGCCCTCGCCGGAAGCACCTGGATGTTTGCCCCGGCGATGGGATCGCCATCGGCATCGGTGACGCGGCCCGTAATCGCTCCGGTCCGCACCAGTTTCAGAGTGACGTCCTTTGTGCTTTCACCGGCGCTGACGGTCAGGACGCGCCTCTGGCTGTCCTTTGCCGCAATGAAGCCGTCCTTTTCCACAGTGATGGTCCACGAGCCCGGCTCGAGTTCCTCGAACGCGAACTTGCCCGCGGCATCGGTCGTTGCTCCAATCCCGGAAGGCTGGTCGCGGCGCAGGATGACCGTGGCTTTCCGTAACGGCTCGCCGGACTTCGCGTCAACGACGACTCCGACTATGGAACCTTTCTTTGGAGGTTGTGGCTGGTTGTCCTGACCGGCAACCACGACGGCGCTGGCTACAGCAAGCAGCGCCAGCATTCGGCTGGCGAGAGACATCTGTAGCTACAAGTCTGCGCCTGTTCGAATGCCGGATCAAGGGATGAGCAGCTTGCGGGCGTGGACTACGACACCCGCGGTCGGTGAATACATGGAGCAGATTATCGAAGGACTTCCCGAGGAGGTTCCACCTGGGCGGTATTCCGTAACGAGAAGTGCTGTGCGGGCTTACTATGAGACTCGAAGATAGCCAGCTTCACCTTCTGACGAAGCCTGAGTCATCGAAATGTTGGTGTAAAGCGGCCAGGGACTCTGTTCGCGTTAGGGGAAGAGATCACATGTTCCCTGAATCCTGGTCATGAACGCATCGGCCGCTTTTTTCTGAACGGCTGACGGGTTTTTGGACGAAGCCGGCGAGAGCCGTTATAGCAGCGGAGTGGCGAGGGGCGCCAATCTGTGGACTCAGGGTCAATGGCTGGGGAGGTGTGGTCTCGCCAGAGTCCGGAATCGTAATGGATGAGTATTGCCTGAAGACCGTTGAAGACCGTGCGCATGAGATTGGTGATTCACTTGGTATTTATTGATGAGGTGCACACCTGTTCTCCGACACGGCGCTTGCTGAGGCCTTCGCCGCAGCAGCTATTTTCGCCTGCACTTCACCCGTCGTCCCACTACGACACGCGCGCGAGGTGGGTCCGCTCCGGGCGAAGCTCCTTCTCGAGCCAGGCCACCATGTGGTGCTTGTACGCGGTGAGGCGCACCGAATCCCACCACAGGATGCCGTGGTCGCCGCCCTTCACCGGATACAGCTCGCACGTGGCGCCGGCCTGATGGATCCGGTCACAGAAGTTCTTCGATTGCTCGAACGGCACCATGCCGTCGTCAGTGCCGTGGATCAGCAGGAACGGGGGCATGTTGCGGCTCACGTGATTGATGGGCGACAACTGCGCAAGGCCCGCCAGCACCACCGCTTCGAACGGCGTGCCCTGGATGGATTTTCGCACCGAGTCCGGAATCTGCTTCGACGTTTTCGCCAGCATCACCAGATCGGCAGGCCCGTAGAAGGCCACCACGGCCCTGATGTTCGCTTTCAGCCGGCCGCGCAGCGCAGCCATGGATGCGAGCTGGGCGCCGGCCGATTCGCCGATCAGCGCCAGGCGGTTCGGATCGACGCGGTATTCAGCGGCATGATCGTAGACGAAGTTCACCGCGGCCTCCACGTCGTCCACGGCCTGGCCGAACAGGGAGATGTCGTTCGTCAGCCGGTAGTTGATGGAGAACCACGCAAAACCGGCATCCGCGAGCGGCGCGAACAGAGGACGGACGTTCTGCCGGCTGTCGCCCGAAAACCAGCCGCCCCCGTGGACAATGATCGCCGCCGGGAAAGGCCCCGGACCGTCCGGAATGTGCGCGTCCATGCGCAGGCTCACGTCGCCTGCCCGGCCGTACTCAATATCGTTGATCTGTTCGCCGGCGCCCAGGCGAACCGGCGCTGAACGCATTTCCGAAGCTGTCATCACGAAGAAGAAGAGGCAGGGAAGTACTCCGCTCCCGCTGAGAATTCGCATGCAGAGGCTTGGATGTGCCTCGGCTTACACCCGTTCCAGTATCTTTCGCGCTATGCTGTCTCTCATATATGCGACGCACCGCGCTGGGCATTCTTCTTGTTTCCCTGCTGTTCCTCGGAGGCCGTCCACCGCGCGAACAAGCGGTGGAGCAACGGCTGCACAACGCCCTTCGCAAGCCGGAGCAGAACGGCTGGATCTTCGTCCATCTGGAGGGCAGCCCCGCGGACATCGGCTTCCAGCATGGGTACCTGCTCGCGCCGGAGATTCAGGATCTGTTTCGCGTGGCTCGGCTGAGTATGACGCACGGCACGGACAAGACCTGGGCCTTCTACCGGGACGCCGCGAATACCGTCCTGCTGCCGCACATCGAGCAGCAGTACCGGGACGAGTTGCAGGGCATCGTGGATGGCCTGCGCGCGCGGGGAGCGACGCTCGACCTTGCCGACGTCGTCGCCCTCAACGCCTGGATGGAGCTGACGCCCTATTACACGAACTGGTACGACAAACAGCACAAGAATTCGTCTGCCGTCGCGGGGCGCCGTCCCCTGCCCGTTCCGGAGCATTGCAGCGCGTTCGTGGCCACGGGAGCGTACACGCGCGATGGGCGCCCGGTAATCGCCCATAACAACTGGACCGACTATCTGGACGGTGAGCGCTGGAATATCATCTTCGACGTGGCGCCGGCGTCCGGCCACCGTTTTCTGATGGACGGCCTTCCGGGGCTCATCCACAGCGGCGACGACTTCGGCATGAACGACGCCGGCATCGTGATCACCGAGACCACCATCAGCCATTTCTCCGGATTCGATCCCGCGGGCATTCCGGAATTCGTGCGGGCGCGCAAAGCGATGCAGTATGCGACAAGCGTCGATGAGTTCGCGGCCATCATGAAGGAAGGCAACAATGGCGGCTACGCGAACACCTGGCTGGTGGCCGACATGCGCGCGAACGAGATCGGGTCGCTCGAACTCGGCCTGAAGCACGTCACGTTCGAGAAGAAGAAGGACGGGTATTTCGTTGGGTCGAACTTTCCGATCAATCCCGAGCTGATTCGCGATGAGACCGATTGGTCGGCGGACGATATGAGCAACAGCGAAAACGCGCGGCACGCCCGCTGGAACCAGCTCATGGCGGACAACAAGGGCAGCATCGACGTGGCCGCCGCCCAGCGCTTCCTTGCCGACCATTACGATACGTTCGCGAAGTCGACGACGCCGAACGAGCGGACGCTCTGCGGGCACATCGACCTTTCCCCGCGCGGATCGAAGCCATGGCAGCCCTCGTTCGGACCGGCCGGCGCGGTGCAGAACAAGGCAGCCGATGCCACCATGGCCGCGCACATGTCGTTTACGGCGGCTATGGGCCACGCCTGCGGCATCGATTTCCACGCGGCCCAGCACCTGAAGGAACATCCGGAGTTCGCATGGCAGAAGGGCCTGAAGGATCTGCCTTCCCAGCCGTGGACGACGTTCAGCGCGATGCAGTAGCGACGACCAATGCAGGCGAAAACGCCTGCTCCACAACGGCGACAGTAGAGTAGGCCTTCGGCCTGCGATAATAAAAGTAGCGCGGTCACGCGCTCCCGCCGGAGGCTCCCTGGAAGATTCCATCGTTATTAGTGGCGCGCGAGTCCACAATCTCAGGAACATCTCGCTCGCACTGCCGCATAACCGAATCAGCGTTGTTACCGGTGTGTCCGGCTCGGGGAAGTCGTCGCTGGTGTTCGACACCATCTACGCGGAGGGCCAGCGCCGCTACGTGGAATCGCTGTCTTCGTACGCGCGGCAGTTCCTCGAGCGCATGGAGAAGCCCGATGTCGATGAAGTGCAGGGCATCGCGCCGCCCATCGCCATCCGCCAGAAGAACACCACGCGCAATCCCCGCTCCACGGTCGGCACCTCCACCGAGATCTACGACTTTCTGCGGCTGCTGTTCGCGCGCGCCGGATGGAGCTACTGCCCGAACTGCGGCGAACGGGTGCAGCGCGACACGGTGGATCACGTCGCGGCGCGCATGCTCGCGGAGCCGGCCGGGTCGCGCTGGTACATCCTGTTTCCCGTTCGCGCGGCGGGGAAGAACACGTCAGCCCTGCGTGACGAGCTGTTCGACCTCCGCCGCAAGGGCTTCAACCGGCTTTATCAGAACGGCCGCGTTTTCGAGTTCTCCACCCCCGAATCGCTGCTGGAAGTGGACTTCAGCCACCCGGTGTTCATTCTGGTGGACCGCATCGCGTTGGGACCCGACGAGCACCAGCGCATCGCCGACGCGGTGGAGATCAGCTACCGCGAATCGGGCGAAGTGCTGTTCCAGCAGCCCACGTTCGAAGCCGAGACGCTGCGCTTCTCGGAGAAGTTCGGCTGCAAACAGTGCGGCATCGAGCTGCCGATCCCCGAACCGGGCCTGTTCAGCTTCAATAGCCCCACCGGCGCGTGCCCACGTTGCCAAGGGTTCGGCAACACCATCGACTACGACCTGGACCTGGCCATCCCCGACAAGACCCTGACCGTTGCCGAGGGGGCGGTGGACCCGTGGACCAAGCCGCAGTACGGGTGGTATCGCGAAGAGTTCTTCGATGCGGCCGCGCGCAAAGCGAAGTTCCCACTGAAGACGTCCATCTGCGATCTGACGCCCGAGCAGCGCGAGTTCCTGTATGAGCACATCCGCCGCTTCTTCGCTGAGGTGGAGACGAAGAAATACAAAGTCCATGTGCGCGTGTTCCTCAGCCGCTATCGCGGATACGCGGTGTGTCCGGACTGCCATGGCGCCCGGTTGCGCCGCGAGGCGCTCAACGTCCGTATCGCCGGGAAGACCATCGCCGACGTGGTCAGCATGAACATCGCGCAGGCGCACGCGTTCTTCGAAACACTCGCGCTCGGCCCGGAGGAGACCGTGATTGCCGGCAAGGTGCTGGTGGAGATCCGGCAGCGCTTCCGGTTTCTGAACGACGTGGGCCTCGAATATCTCACGCTCGACCGGCTCTCCTCCACACTGTCCGGCGGCGAGGCGCAGCGTATTCAGCTCGCCACGTGCCTCGGCTCGCGGCTCGTCGGCGCCTGCTACGTTCTCGACGAGCCCTCCATCGGACTGCACAGCCGCGATACCGGCAGGCTGATCCGCATTCTGGAGGAACTGCGCGAGCTGGGCAACACCATCGTCGTCGTGGAGCACGATCCCGACGTGATGAAGTCAGCGGATCATATTGTCGATCTCGGACCGGGCGCGGGTGAGCTCGGCGGTCGTGTGATCTACGAAGGCACGTTTCCGCAATTGCTGGCCGACCGCAACGGCTCACTCACTGGCCGCTATCTTCGCGGCGAGCTGAAGACCTCGCACGGATATACGCGCCGCAGGGTGAATCCGAAACGCGTGCTGAAGTTCTACGGCGCCAACGCGCACAATCTGAAGAACCTGGACGTGACCATTCCGCTGGGCATGATGGTGGCGGTGACGGGCGTGTCGGGATCGGGCAAATCCACGCTGGTGCACGAGGTCATCTACCGCGCGCTGGAGCGCCAGTTGCGGCAGGACCGGCCGGAGATGACGCAGGATTTCGATACGGCCGTCGAGAAGCTCACGTGCCGCCGCATCGAGAACGCCGATCTGCTGCGCGAGATTGTGCTGGTGGACCAGTCGCCCATAGGGCGGACGCCCCGCTCGAATCCAGTCACTTACATCAAGGCCTTCGATATCATCCGCGAGCTGTTCGCGTCGACGCCCGAGGCGGAAAAGCGCGGCTACACGCCGGGGCACTTCTCGTTCAACATTCCCGGCGGGCGGTGCGAAACGTGCCAGGGCGACGGCACGGTGACCGTGGAGATGCAGTTCCTGGCCGATGTTGAGCTGGTATGTGAAGAGTGCCGGGGCACGCGGTACAAAAGCGCCATTCTGGACATACGGTACAAGGGGAAGAACATCCACGAGGTGCTGGGTCTCACCGTGCGCGAGGCGCTCTCGTTCTTCTCCGATGTTCCGAAGCTGGCGAACCGGCTGAAGGTTCTGGCAGATGTGGGACTGGGGTACCTGCGCCTGGGGCAGTCGGCGACGACGCTCAGCGGAGGCGAGGCGCAGCGGGTGAAGCTCGCCAGCCATCTGTGCCAGGCGAGTTGCGACGGCACGCTATTCATCTTCGACGAGCCGACCACCGGCCTCCACTTCGACGACATCGCGAAGCTGCTCGACGCCTTTCAGCGGCTGATCCGGAGCGGCGGCAGCATCCTGATCATCGAGCACAATCTGGATGTGATCCGCAGCGCGGATTACATCATAGACCTTGGGCCTGAGGGCGGCGATGGCGGCGGGCGCATCGTGGCGCAGGGAACGCCCGAGCAGATCGCGGCGTGCGCGCAGTCATATACGGGGCAATACCTGAAAAAGCACCAGACCCGGCAGGTAAGTGGTTGATTCGAGTGGGGCAGGCGCCTCGCCTGCGGCGGGCGCCCCGCCCGCCTGGTCTGGCGGAAGATGCATTCAGAAAGACCGAGCAGGCCGACGAGGCGTCGGCCGCAGGCGAGGCGCCCGCCCCACAAAACCACCGTACAATGAAAGTGTATGTGGCCCATGGCGGCCCTGCTGGCCGGGCTCGTGGCGCTGTCGAGCGATCCTTCGGCCGAGGGTATGAAGGCACTGGACGAGAAGCGCTACGACGCCGCCATCGAGAGCTTCACGCAGGCGATTGCCGCCGATCCGAAGGACGTGGCCGCGCACTTCTACCTCGCGCTGGCCCTGAGCGAAGCGCAGCGCGACGATCAGGCCGCCTCCCAGTATCGCAAGACCCTCGAGTTGAAGCCCGATCTGTATGAAGCCGAGCTGAATCTCGGCATTCTCCTGCTGCGCGACAAGCAGCCTGCCGCAGCCGCTCCACTGCTGGAAAAGGCCGCCCTACAAAAACCGAAGGAGTTTCGTCCGGCGCGGTACCTGGGTGAGGCGCTGTTGATGGCCGGCGATGCCGAGGACGCCCGCAAGGCGTTCGATGCGGCCCTCCAACTCGATCCGAAATCGGCCGCCCCGGAACTGGGCCTGGCGCGCGCCCTGATGGCAGAGAAACAACTGGACGACGCGGCCCAGCATTTCCGGAAGGCGGTGGAACTCGACCCAGCGAATCACAACTTTCTGCTTGCGCTCGGCCAGGCGTACGAGGACGCCGGCAGAGCCGAAGACGCCATCGCCATCTACAAACAGTTTCCCGATGACCCCGGCGCTCAGGAGCACATCGGCCGGCTGGAGTTACAGTCAGGCGCCGCCGCGGACGCGATCGCCCACTTCCAGAATGCACTGGCGAAGGAGCCGACGAATGCCAACCGAGTCGCCCTGGCCGAAGCTTACCTGAAGGCCAACCAGCGCGACAAGGCCCTTCCGCTGATCGATACAGCGTTAGCGGCCACACCGGACGATTACGATCTGGTAATGGTGAAGGCGCGCATTCTGAGAGACCAGCGGCGTTTCGATGCGGCCTGCCAGGAGTTCCTTGCCGCGGCGCGATTGCGGCCGACGGACTGGCAGCCATGGAGCGAACTGGCGGGCCTCGACGTCATCCGCGAGGATTATGGCGGCGCCCTGTTTGCGCTCGACCACGTCCACGCGCTCAACGCGGATAAACCTGGACATTTCTTCCTGCGCGCCATTGTTCTGGACAAGACTCATCAGGTAAAGCCGGCCATTGCAAGTTATCGCCATTTCCTCGAAACGAGCGGCGGAAAGAACCCGGACGATGAGTTCAAGGCGCGCCAGCGCGTACGCATTCTGACCGACGAGTTGAACCGCCGATGACTGCAAACCGCTGTTTTTCTTTGTTATGTGCACTCCTGCTCGCCGGGGGCGCCGCGCGAGCCGACCTGGCTGCCGTGAAGGCGGTCAGCGATCCGAATAAGCGAGCCGAGGCGGCGGTTGATCATGCGAATCAGGAACTCGACGCCGCTCGCCAGGCGTGGGACGCCGGCAACTGGGCGGGGACTCAGGCGGCGCTCAGCGAATTGCGGGAATCCGCCGAGCTGGCCGATGCGTCTCTGAAACAGGCGTCAGGGAGGCCGCGCAACAATAAGCACTATAAGCGCGTCGAACTCAGGTTGCGCGATCTGATTCGGCGCCTCGATGGATTTAAGAACGATGTCGACTACGAGCACCGCGACGAAGTGGGAAAGACGGAAGCTCGGGTCCAGGATCTGCACGATCAGGTTCTGGCGGCGATCATGGCAGGGAGGTAGCGGAGTTATGCGGTTTCGTACTATGGCGGCTTTCTGTGCGCTGGCGGTAATGTGCGGGCTGCCGCGCGCCGCCGCCCAGGATCGCGATTTCCTGAATGGCGATGAAGTGGATCAGATACGTGAGGCGCAGGAGCCGAATGCGCGCCTGCAGCTTTACATCCAGTTCGCCCAGCAGCGAGTCGCGCTCATCAAACAACTGCTCAGCCAGGACAAGGCCGGCCGGTCTCTGCTGGTGCACGACACAATCGAGGACTACGGGAAGATCATCGATGCTATCGACACCGTCGCCGACGACGCGCTCACGCGTAAGCTGGATATCACCGAGGGAATGAAGCTGGTTGCGCCGGCCGAGAAAGAAATGGCGGCGGACCTGCAAAAGATCGCGGATAAACCGCCGAAGGATTATCCCCGCTACGAATTCGTGCTCACCCAGGCGCTTGAAGCGACTCAGGACAGCGCTGAGCTTTCCGCCGAGGACATGACGAAGAGGTCGGCCGAGGTGCAGGCGCAGAACGACCGCGAGAAGAAGGAACTGGAATCGATGATGCCGGCGAAGGAGGCCGCGGCGCGCAAAGCCGACGACAAAGCCGCCGCGGAGGACAAGAACAAGCGCAAGCCGCCGAGTCTGCTGAAGCCGGGCGAAAAACCTCAGGTGCAGTAGCCGCATCGTAACCGAACCGAGACGGCCTCCGTGGGGCAGACGATCGGTTTATGTCGTCTGCCTGTTCGAGTGCCCGGGCATGGCAGACGACAGAACCCGATCGTCTGCCCCACGGGAGGCGCGGTCCGGCCAGAATCCTACCGCTCCGTAACCGTCGCGGCTCTGTGACGACTGATTGGACGCCTCAGGAGTAGAGTGGAAGTTCACAATACTTTATTCCGGAGGTCACGCCATGTCCACCCGGCCATTGGCAGCCGTAATCGCCGCACTCCTGTTTCTTTGTACGACAGACGCGCTCGCCGCTGAGCCTGCGCCCGTGAATCCGCACGCCTCGCCCGAAGCCAGGGCGCTGCTGCACTATTTCTATTCCATTTCCGGCCACCAGACGCTCGCCGGTCAACATAACTATCCGAACGCGATCGCGCGATGGACCGACCGCGCCTACGATCTGACCGGCAAATATCCCGCGCTCTTCGGTCAGGATTTCGGCTTCCAGGGCGGCGACGACAAGGATTCCACGCTCGCGCGTCCGGCGCTCATCGAAGAGGTGGAGCGGCAGTACCGCAACGGCGCCGTGGTCACACTGACCTGGCACGCTGTTCCGCCCACGCACGACGAGCCGGTTTCGTTTCGCGAACACGTTCAGAGTCACCTCACCGATTTCGAGTGGAAGGAGCTGACCACGCCTGGAACCGATCTGTACAAGCGTTGGTGCGCTCAGGTGGACGTCGTCGCCGGGTATCTGAAACAGCTCCGCGATGCGCACGTGCCGGTGTTATGGCGGCCGTATCACGAGGTGAACGGCAACTGGTTCTGGTGGGGCAGCAGGCCCGGACCGAACGGCTCAGCAGCGCTGTACCGCCAGATGTTCGACCGCTTCGTGAACTATCACAAGCTCGACAACCTCATCTGGGTGTGGAACGCGAATTCGCCCGGTTCCGGAGGCCAGGGACCCGGTCCCTATACCGACTACTTCCCCGGCCGCGAGTACGCGGATATCATTTCGGTAGACGTCTACGGCGAGTTCAAACAGAGCTATTACGACGACCTGGTCGCCATCGCCGCGGGAAAACCGGTCGCTCTCGGCGAGGTGGGCACGGCGCCCATGCCGGAGATTCTCGCGCGCCAGCCCGGTTACACATACTTCATGATCTGGAGCGAGTGGGTGGAGACGGCAAACCAGCTCGACAACCTGCGCGCGCTGTTCAACGCGCCGGCTGTCCTGACCCGCGACGATCCGCGCTTCGCATCCGCCATGGCCGCGCTTCACAATGCGTCATCGGCTCCCGTGGCGGAGCTGAACACGCCCGATCCAATTCCCGAGGCGAAGGAACTGCTGGCGCGGCTGCGGAACACGGCGGCCCAGGGTATCCTCAGCGGTCAGGAGAACGATCCGCAGGCGCCGGCCGCGGCTACGGACCAGTTGGCCGGAATGATTGGGAAGTATCCAGCCATCTACGCCGCCGATCTCAATGCCGGGGCCACGGCCCAGGCGATCATCGACGAGGCCAAACGGCAGTCCCGCAACCACGCGATCGTAAGCCTCGCCTGGCTGGCCGCTCGTCCGACTGACGAGAAATCAGGCAAACTCACCGACTACGAGTGGAGTGAGCTGACGGAGCCCGGAAGCCGCCTGAACCTCAGGTGGGGCGAGCAGGTGGATGCGATAGCCGTTTATCTGAAGCAGTTGCAGAATTCCGGAGTGCCGGTGCTGTGGCGGCCCTATCCCGAAGCGAACGGAGCGCAATTCTGGTGGTCCGGCCGTGCGGGCATTCACGGTTCCGCTGCGTTATACCGGCAGCTCTACGACCGTCTGGTAAACCACCACAAGCTCCGCAATCTCGTGTGGGTGTGGGAAGCGGATCCGGAATCGTCGCCGGCCACCCTGTACTCCGATTTCTTCCCCGGTTTGAATTACGTCGACGCGCTTTCAATGCGCGCAGGCAGTGGACGGCGCGGAGATTCCGGGCTGTCGGTTTTCGCCGTCGGCAAGCCGGTGGGACTCGAAGCCGCGGGCCGTATTCCGGAAGCCTCCATGTTCGATCACGCAGAGTGGTCGTGGTTTCTGGTGGCGCCCGGCCTTGTACAGCCGGCGCAAGCGGACGCGCTGCGGGTGCTGTACGGCGACCCACGGGTTGCGTCGTTGCCGGCAGCAATGGAATCCCAGGCCAGAGTAGAGTAGGGTTCAGCCTGCACCTGAAGATTGGCCACTTGCGCTGCAGGCGAAAACGCCTGCTCCACAACTCAGCATCGGGAGCTTGCAGCCATTGCAGAGCAAGCCTGCAATTGCGTTCTCTCCCGGCACGACGGCCCATAATGAGCCGTCGGTGAATTTTTGACGATGAAAATGAAAGAGTTACGGGAGGGCTTCGGCACATCATGTGCCGTGCGTTTGGGTCGGTGCAGGCCTTCAGCCTTGCCTATCTCGGATACGGGTGGCCGCGCAGCATGGTAAACGCTCGGTAGATCTGCTCGGCCAGCATCGCGCGCGCGAGTTCGTGCGGCCACGTCATGGGCGAGAGCGACAGCGCCACATCAGCCTGTTCTCTCCATCCTGCGGGCAGCCCATCGGCGCCGCCCAGAATGAACACCATGTCCCTGGCCGCCTCCTCGGATTTCCGAATCAGCGCGGCGAACTGCAGTGAGTTCAGCAGGCGCCCATCCGGATCGAGCACGATCTTCATCGCGCCGGCATGCCGCGTTGCCGGATCGAACCGCCGCGGATCGATATCGCGCATTTCGCAGGCGGCGAACCGGCCCGTGCGCTTCACGTACTCCTCGGCGATCGCATGCGCGTGGCGATCGCGCACCTTGCCGACATAGTAGACGTACACCTTCATCCCGATGTCAAAGCCGGTTTGGGGAATGAGTGGTGCGGATGAGAGGACTTGAACCTCCACGTCCTTGCGAACACCAGAACCTGAATCTGGCGCGTCTGCCAATTCCGCCACATCCGCACGATGGGTGGGTCGCCTCTATTATCGGAAGCGCCTGCGCTGGGTGTCAAATCCGCCGCGAGGATCGGTTCCGGGCGGCTGAGTCCGCGGATCCGCTGCCCGTGAAGCGTCCTTCTGATCGGCCACCCGATGCGCGCGAAGCCACATGATCAGTTCCATCACACGACGCTCGACGTCGTCCCGAGTCTGCTGAAAAATCCTGTCGTCCTTACCGATCGGATCCTTCACGTCCCAGTCCACCACCGGAACCGTCATCTTCGTCGGAAGCTTCTGCCCGGTCATATTGACAATCAGAGCGAGTTCCTTCCGGTCGACGGCATCGATGCCCTTGGGAAAGTGTCCCGAAAGGTCGATGTTCTTCTCCTTCATCGTCTCGATGGTCTGGATCGGCATCCCGGGCGCCGGGCCCAGCCCCGCGCTCTGCGCCTCCATAATGTCCGATCCGTACGCCCGTGCGAACCCCTCGGCCATCTGGCTGCGGCACGCGTTGCCGATGCAAAGAAACAGGACCTTGTACTTCACGTTCTTTCAGTGTATCCGACAGAGACGGGACAACTGTACAAGCGAGCCCGCCAGTGGTATCGGGTTCGTACTATGCCGTTGTCAGTTGCGAGAGCCCACGTGTTCCGAGCGGCCCGCCAGCGGTTTGACAATGGATCCGCCGCACACGCCTACGCCGGTGTTCAGCAGTGCGTTCAGGAAGTTATACACTACGGCGTAAACCATCTGCTCGCTCACGGCCTGCTTCCCGGGAAGCCGGAATGACGACGGCAGTTCTTTCCTTATCTGCAGCCGCAGCGCGTTGGGGAGGGCGCGTCCGGCGCGGTCCTTCTGGTTGGCGACGCTGAGCGGCGTCTGCAGGACTGCGCCGGTGTTCCCGTCCACATAAAACTGGCAGCGCGAGAACCAGCCGAGATTGCCCGGGTCGGCGGCGTCGAACAGGAGCAGCGGCGCCTGCCGGTCGTTCGCCCACAGATCCAGCGCGATGTTGCGGGAGGTGTCGTCCACCTTCAGGTCGAATCCCGCCTGCCGCGCGATATTGGAGAGGAACTCCGGATCGAGCTCCAGCAGAATCAGCTTGTGCTCGCCGGCGTGTAGGACCTGCATCGTTCACCGATATTCTAGCGGTTTCGAGCGCATCGCGGCCAGGGTGGAGGAATGGATCTCGTACGCCTCCGCCGTGGCGAGCACGAACAGGACCTCGCGAATGCCCACGTGCTCGCGCTCGAGCCAACCGGCCGCGGTCTCGAGCGCGATCCGCGCTGCCTCCCGCATCGGGTATCCGTAAGCGCCCGTGCTGATGGCTGGGAAACTGACGGTGCGCACTCCACGCTCCTCGCCGAGACGAAGGCACGTCTCGTAGCACGAGCGCAGCTTCTCCGGCTCACCCTGCCTGCCGTCGGTGTAGACCGGCCCCACGGCATGAAACACGTACTGCGCGGGCAGCGCTCCCGCGCCCGTGACGACGGCGCTGCCGGTGGGACAGCCACCCTGCTCGGCCCGAATCGCATCGAGTTCTTTCATCAGGGAGGGCCCGCCGGTCCGATGAATCGCCCCATCCACGCCCCCGCCGCCATGCAGGCCGGAATTGGCCGCGTTGACAATCGCATCGACGCGGATGACGGTGATATCGCCGCGGATCAGTCGCAGCATCTTCCCGTTCGGGAACTGCAGATCCATGCCGTTATAGTAAAGGATGCCCCCCGCGAATGCACTGGTTTTATTCGACATTGATGGCACTCTGGTGCGCCGCGCGGGCCCGCATCATCGGCAGGCGCTGGTTGACGCGGTTCGGCGCGTCACCGGTCTCCAGACCACCACGGACGGGGTGCCGGTTGCCGGGATGCTTGACCCGGGCATTCTGGAAACCATGATGCGCAATGCAGGCGCCGGCCGCGCTTTGGTCCGCGAATCGCTGCCGCAGGTCGTCGAAACCGCCGAGAGGCTGTATCTGCGAACCTGCCCCGACCTGAGCCGGCGCGTCTGCCCGGGCGTGCGCCGACTGCTGGCTCGCCTTCAGCGGTCGGGCGCGGTGATCGGCCTGGTAACCGGGAACCTGACCCGCATCGGCTGGAGGAAAATGCAGCAGGCCGGGCTGGCCGAGTACTTCCGATTCGGGGCGTTCGGTGAGACTGCGCGGACGCGGGCCGGTCTGGTGCGCAATGCCGTCCGGCGGGCGCGCGCGGAAGGCTGGATCGGGCGTGGCGCCGTCGTATCGCTGGTGGGCGACCACGTGAACGACATCCTTGCCGCGCAGGCGAACAAAGTACGCAGCGTGGCGGTCGGTACCGGTATTCTCAGCATGGAAGCGCTTGCGGAGCACTCGCCGGATATTCTGGTGACCGACATGCGGCTGCTGGAACCGGAGATGCTGACGGGTCCTTTGGCGAGGAAACTGCATTAAAAAACTCTGACAGCCCTGACTCCTGAAACAACCACGGGGCGGCGCTCATCCTATCAGTGTTATGCAACCGCAGGAACAATTCGCCAGCAGCGCAACGACGGCGACGCCACAGCTGCGGAGGATAACGTGGCCCACCATTTCCACCGAGTGGCTCAACCATATTGAGTTCACCCCGCGCAGGTGGCCGCGGGAAATTCGCCTCGAAGGCGTTCACAAGCAGGTGGATGCGGACATCCGTTGTCTGCGGGATCGCGCCCGCCGCCGCAGTTTTCCGGATAGCCTGCCGGTTCTGGCTTATTATTGGCTCCAGACTCTGCGCGAGAGCCGCGGGCCCGAGCACTGGGCCATGCTGGGACAAGAGATCAGGAACCTGCTGCGGGAACCGGACGCCATCGCCCCGGCTGAATCGCAGGCGCTGGAAGCGGCCGACAGGTGGGTTGGCGCGAGCGAGCCCCGGTCGGCCCGGAAAGCACGCGGCGCCGGACTATTCGTTGCATTCACATCGGGTCATTTTGCGCCACCGCAGTTCCGTTCGGGCGCATTCCTGGATACGCTGCTGAACCGCTGGCTGCCGGCGGCCCTCGCCGAGAAATATGCGGATCGGACCATTCCCGACGACTGGACTGACTCGACCGCGAACGAGGAAATCGCGGTGTGCCTCGAGGAAATTCTGCGGCCCTGGGCAAGCATGCCGGATATCGAGACCGCCCAGGCGCTCGATAAGCTTCAGAAACGTCAGCCGACTCCGGCGGAAGAAATCCTGCGCTGGCGGCGCATTCGGCAGGCGAGCCTCGAATCGCTGGTCACCACCGCGCTGCCCGATGCCAGTATTGCCGATCCGAAGCTTCGTGAGATTCTAAACGACGTTGTCCTGTATCTCCTCGGCTCGCTCGAACCGCCCCCCCCAGCCGAATCCGGGTACGCCTGGCTCTTCCCGGCGCCGCGTGGCGCTAATCTGCCGGCCGACCTGGCGAAGCAGGTGTGCGAGTTCAGCCTGCCTCAGCACTACGCCGGCTCAACCGAGCTGTTCATTCCCGTGACCTGGCCGGAGCCCCGGTGGGGCGACAGGAATCAGGCGCTGTCCATTCAATCGACGCTGCTGACGCCCGATGGCCGAATCTGGGAGGCGCATCGTCTGGAACAGCAGGCCGGGTGCTCGCCTGGCATCGTGTACCGCTCTTATGGCGTCGTGGAACTGTTCCGGACGGACGACGGCTTGTTCCTGAAAGCGCCCATCTTCGCGTACCCTGGCGAAGTGGATCCAGGAGCCAGCCAGGAATTTAAATTGTATGGCCGCCGGTGGCACATGCACAGAATCGAGGCGTCGGCTGAGGGAGGGTTCACGCTCTACAAGTCCGTTCCGCAGAGTGTGCCGCCATCGGTTCTGAATCCCGAGCGCACACGCTCCCGCCGCGAAGATTCAGCAGCCTCCTGGCTTCTGCGGCGGGCTTCGTAAGATAACAAAGGCAGACCACCTAAACGGTGGTCTGCCCTCATACGCAACTTACTCTGAGTCAGTACGACAACGCGCAATACCCGCCGCTCGCATTCACCCAATTCCGCTGGATGAGATAATTGCGGCCGCCCAGCGTCATGTTGTACGCCGAGCCGTTCGAAGCGGTCTTGGTTGTACCGAACGTCCAGGCGCACTTGTCGGCGTTCTCCTCGCCTCTCTGGTCGTACCAGGCATTCAGGTCCGGGTCGGTGGATGCTTCTTCCAGCTCGTGCGAGATGATCGACGCCATGCCGTCCGCGCCGGCATTGCCGTTCGGACTCGTGCTCTGCTCCTCGCAGGCCGACGGACAACGGTCGGGGTTGCCGATAAACGCGTACTTGATATCCTTGCCGCTGATTGTGCCGTTCGTGTGCCACCCGCAATACTGCGTGCAGAAGCCGGACGTTTCGTTCACATCGGCAGAAGTCAGGACGAAATAGACTCCATTCGTATCGAGCGGAAGCCCGCCGGAATTGATCGCGTTCTGCACTACAGCCTCGACGCCGGAGTCGGTCAGTTTTGCACCCTGCGAGTAGTTGTCGTTGGTGCTGCCGGTGAAATTAACCGAGTTCGAGACCTTCTGCCCCGCGCCGTTGTAATAGGTGGTGTTGATGTTGAAATATGATGACCCGCCGATGCTGGATGCCAAAGTGTCCAGGATGCTGCCGGCCGTGTTGCCCGACCAGTTGCCGTACCAGATGTAGTACACGTTCTTGGTATTCACCATCACGGGACCGCCGTGATAGGAAATTCCGTTGGTGCGGGTTGGTTTCCCGGTGGCTGCATCGCGCTGTGCCTGCGCCGGGTGTGACAGGTCTCCTTTGCCATCCGGCTTCGTATCCTTGTTGGCGTCTGCAGCGGAAACAGCCACGGTAGCGACAGTTGCGGCGATCAAAATCACGCAAAGCTTCATTGAGTGCGTTCTCCCCAGTAAGGTGAAATACAGATGGAGGAGTTTAACACGACTCCGCAGAATCGCAACAGCTTTTTTGTACCTGGGAAATTTCCGGTATGGATGCCCGCCGGAGCGGTTAATCGGCGAGTTTGTCGAGGAATAGCTTGTGAATGCGGGAATCCGGGGTCAGTTCAGGATGAAACGTGGCTGCCAGATGCCGGCCTTGTTCCACCAGCACCGGATCGTTCTGGTACGAGGCCAGTACTTTCGCGCCCTCGCCGACGCGGCGAATAATCGGCGCGCGGATGAATACAGCTTCCAGATCGCCGGGGCCGCCGACGTTCTCCGCGGGCAGATGCTCGATGCGGCTGTCGATCTGGCGGCCGTAGGCGTTGCGCTCCACCGTCATGTCCATGAGGCCCAGCGATTCCTGCTCGGGATTCAGGACCTGATTCGCCAGCAGGATGGCGCCGGCGCAGGTACCGAATATCGGCCGGTGCTCGCCGAAGCGCCGGAGCGGCTCGATCAGGCGCTCGCGGTCGAGCAGTTTGAGCATGGTGGTGCTCTCGCCGCCGGGAAGAATCAGCCCATCGAGATCCGCGAGCTGACCGGCCTCGCGGACCTCCACGGCTTCGCCGCCGGCGCGCTCGATGGCGCGCTTGTGAGCTTCGAAATCGCCCTGCAGCGCGAGCACGCCGACGCGTTTTCTGCCGGCCACCTTACCAGCCTCGGGTCTGCAGCAGCTCGCCTTCCGGCACCTGCGAGATGTCCAGCCCAGGCATGGCGAGCCCCAGCTCGCGGCTCGCGTCGAGCAGCTTCTCCGGGTCGTTGAAATACGTGGCGGCTTTGACGATGGCGCGCGCGCGAGCCTCGGGGTCGGACGATTTGAAAATGCCCGAGCCGACGAAAATCGCTTCCGCGCCAAGCTGCATCACCAGCGCGGCGTCGGCCGGCGTGGCGATTCCGCCCGCCGAGAAATTAGGCACGGGCAGCTTACCGTTCTCGGCCACCCACTGCACCAGCTCGAGCGGCGCCTGCAGCTTCTTGGATTCCGCCACCAGCTCCTCTTTACCCAGCACCGTGAGCTGCTTCATCTCCTTCACGATGGTGCGTATGTGGCGCACGGCCTCGACGATGTTGCCGGAACCGGCCTCGCCCTTGGTACGGATCATGGCCGCGCCCTCGGCAATGCGCCGCAGCGCCTCGCCCAGATTGCGCGCGCCGCAGACGAACGGCACTTTGTAGTCGCGCTTGTCGATGTGGTGCTCCTCGTCGGCCGGCGTCAGCACTTCGCTCTCGTCGATATAGTCCACTTTCAGGGCCTCGAGGATGCGCGCTTCCATGAAGTGGCCGATGCGAGCCTTGGCCATCACCGGGATGGTGACGTTGTCCATGATCTCGCGGATCCTGGAGATGGGCGCCATGCGCGCCACGCCGCCCTCCTTGCGGATATCGGCGGGGACGCGCTCCAGCGCCATGACGGCCACCGCGCCCGCCTTCTCCGCAATGACGGCCTGTTCGGCATTGGTGACGTCCATAATGACGCCGCCCTTCAGCATCTCGGCCAGGCCAACCTTCAAACGGAACTGATCGTCCAGATACATCGTGTGTTCTCCTAAATAACCGCTCCCTGGCGGTCGCGGCTCAGTTACACCAGCGCCGGAGCGGGCTCCGGCTGCGCGCTCTCCCGCGCCTTTTCCGACTCTGCCGTGAAAATCCGCCCCAGCGTCCGGATGCCTTCCGTGATGCGCTCCGGCGCGAGCGATGCAAAACTCAGACGCAGGCTGCCTGGCTCGGTCCGGCTCACGGCAAACCAGCGGCCCGGCGTATAGCTGACTCCTTCGCGCACAGCGCGCGACAGCAACTCCCCGGCATCCAGCGGCTCGGGCAGGCGCACCCACAGATTCATGCCACCGCGCGGGCGGGTTACCTGCGTACCCGAGGGGAAATAATTCACGCAGGCCTTCAAAGCCGCGCGCAGCCGCTGCCGGCCGGACTCCCTCACTTCGCGCGTATGGTCGGCCAGACGGCCGCTTTCCGCAAACCGCAGCAGCACCGCCTGCGAGAGCTGATCCGTGTGCAGATCGCTGAACTGCTTCGCTTCGGTGAGCCGCGCGATGAGGCGGGCGGGACCGATCGCCCAGCCGGTCCGCAATCCCGGAAACGCCAGCTTCGAGAAGCTGCGCAATAACACGGTATCGCCGCCGCCATCCAGCGAGCGGGTGGCGGGCTCTGGCGCGCCCTCATAAATCAGATCGCCGTAAATATCGTTCTCGACGAGCACCACGCCAGTGCGGCGGCAGAGATCGAGCAGCCTGCGCCGCTGTTCCAGCGGCATCGTCGCGCCGGTGGGGTTCTGGAAATTCGGAGTAACCACCGCCATGCGCACCGTCTGGCGGCTGAATACGCGCTCGGCGTGTTCGACGTCGATGCCGTTAGCGGTCACCGGGATGCCGACCACGTTTGCGCCCGCGCGGCTGAACACGCTGCGCAAACCCGGATAGACGGGG
Organism: uncultured Acidobacteriota bacterium; assembly: GCA_963780655.1. Taxonomy (GTDB): domain Bacteria; phylum Acidobacteriota; class Terriglobia; order Bryobacterales; family Bryobacteraceae; genus CAWACP01. The sequence goes on from CAWACP010000007.1 coordinate 312,305, forward strand.
TCTTCCAGCACCACCGTTTCGCCGTGGGCCGCCAGTATGCGCTGCAGCAGATCGAAAGCCTGCTGGCAGCCACTGGTGACCAGAATGTCGTCACCGTCCCTTGCCACGCCTTCGCGGCGGCTGCTCTCCAGCAAATACCGGCGCAGCGGCGCGTAACCGGCGGGCGAGCCGAGCTGGAGAATCTGCGGCATTTCGGCCGACTGCATCACCTCGGTGCAGGTGTCGCGAAACGCGTCCACCGGGAACAGGAACTCGGAAGGGCGCGAGTTGGAGAAACTGATGCTTGCCTCAGGCGCGGACGGCCGAGGATCGGCGGCCGGCAGCATCGCATCCCAGTTCATTGCCGGGTTGAGCCGCGCGCCCGCGGTGACGAAACTGCCCCGGCCCACCTGGCCGCTGATGAAACCCTCGGATTCCAGCAGCTCATAGGCGGATGACACCGTCGTCCGGTTCAGTCCAAGCTGACCAGCCAATTCGCGGGTTGGCGGGAGGCGGTCGCCATGTTTGAGCGTCCCCGCTTCGATGGAGCCGCGTATGTGTTCGTAGAGTTGCCGATAGATGGGCTCATCCGAATCGGCCGAAAATGTCGGATACGGCAGCATCGCGTCTCTCTTCGCAAGCGTACCATATTGGACTGCTTGCTACCAGTCCAATTGCAAAGGGCACCGACGAACTGAATTCTCTGCTACAATCGCCACTACCGTGCGCCACCGGTTTCCCCTTGCCGTTACCGCGCTCATGGGCTTCTTTGCCGTCGTTGCAACGGGGCAGCGGCCGATCAAAGACATCCCTTACGCGGATCTGCCGATCCGGCAGACGAAAGACAAGCAGACGGCGATACCCGTCCTCGCGCCGCTGACCAGAGAACCGCTGCCGGCCATTACCGTCGATACAACCCGCCTGATGTTCCAGAGTTCCCCGCTCGGCAGCCGCGGCCTGCTCTCCACGCAGGTTCGTGAGGCTCTCAGGAGCCTGCTGCGCAGTAACGGCAGCGCCGAAATTGTAAAGCTGCGCGCGTTTGTGGCGGGTTCCGGGGATATGCGGCGCGTGCAGGACGTGGAGGCCGAGGTGTTCGGGGATAAACGGCTGCTGCCTCCGCTCACGGTTGTTCAGGTAGGCGCTCTGCCTATGCTGGGAGCGCAGGTGCTGATCGAGAGCACGGCCGAGGCCCACAGCGAAACGAACCCCGACGGCCTCGCTTTCATCTCCGCGCAGTCCGCTGCGTCAGTGACCGACTCCGCGGCCAAAGTGCGGGCACTGCTCGAATCCGGCGGCATGCACATGGGCGACATCCTGCGAATGACCTGCTACGTCAGCAGTCTGGACGATGCCGGGCCGCAGCCCGCCGGCGTTCCGGTTGCCGTGAACATGGTTCAGATGCAGCGCGAGCCCGTGCGCCCGAACGCGGCCTGCGAAGCCGTGGCGCGCATTGCCCAACCCCAGACTGAGCCGCTGCGTTTCGTCACGGGCGCTTCCGGCGCCCCGGGCATGGCGCTGGTGAGCGCGCGGCAGATCGTCATCTCGGGATCGCAGCTCGGCTTCGGCGCTCAGGACGCCGACGTGAAGCTCGCCTTCGAGCGCCTGCAGAAGGACGTGGGATCGGCGCGCGGCGATCTGCGGCGGTCCATTCTGGTGCACTGTTATCTGATGTCGCGGTCGCTGACCGAGCAGGTGCGCAAGGTTCGCGGCGAGTTCGAGGGCGCCGCCGCGCCCGCCTCCACCATGCTGGCGTTCGAGGGACTGCCCTCTATTGACGCGGTCTTCGCGGTGGACGCCGTCACTCTGCCGGCCGGACCATAGCAGGCGAAAACGCCTGCTCCACCGCTGAATCCAGATGACGCCAGCCGAGCGCGACGTTCAACGCCACAGCGCGGAACTGCGCAAAGAGCTCCGCCTGACAGACCTGGTCCTGATCCAGGTTCTCTACATTGTCGGACTCGGGTGGATCGGAACGGCTGCCAGGCTGGGTCCTTCGCACGTCATGTTCTGGCTTCCGGCGGTGTTGCTCTTCTACCTCCCGTCGGGCATGGTGGTGGTTCATCTCAGCCGCGAGATGCCGCTCGAGGGCGGCATGTATCAGTGGGCCAAGCTGCGCTTCGGTGAACTGGCCGGCTTTCTGCTTTCGCTGAATCTGTGGGTCTACACGCTGATCCTGATCTCCGAGACCGGCGTGATCGCCGCGAACAATCTCGCCTACGCCGCCGGACCGCGTGGCGCCTGGATCGCGGAGAGCAAGTGGATCATCATCGGCCTCGGCGCGGCAGTAGTGGCCGGCCTGATCGTGGTGGCGATTCGCGGGCTGTCGCTCGGCAGATGGATCCACGACCTGGGCGGCATCATGCTGATCGCTCTGTTCGCCATCGCCGCGCTGCTGGCAATTCCGCACTGGCTGAGCGGCCATGCGGCATCGACGCCGCTTGCATTCACGCCGCCGGCCGCAAATCTCTACAACCTGAATATCCTTGGCAAGATGGCCTTCGGCGCCCTGTCGGGATTTGAAAGCGTGGCGGTATTCGCAGGGGAGTATCGAACGCGCGACGCGGCCAGATCGATCAGCCAATCGGTTTGGCTGGCGGCGCCTCTGGTAACGGCGATGTTCGTGGCGGGCACGGCTTTCGTGCTGGTGTTTTCGCGGCCGGAGGAAATCGATCTGGTTTCGCCGATTGCGCAGATCATCAGCCGCGGAACCGAAGGATGGTCGTTTGGGCGCGTGCTCGCGCCGGCGATTCTGATTGTGCTGATTGCCGGACGCGTTGCGCAGAACGCGCTGCAGTTCAACGTCGCCACGCGATTGCCAATGGTGGCGGGGTGGGATCGCCTGTTGCCGGAGTGGTTTTCGCGCCTGCACCCACGCCACAAGACTCCCGTAGGGGCCATCCTGTTCTCGGGCGCGCTCACGCTCATCGTTTTACTGATGGCCAACGCCGGCGTGGCCAGCCAGGAGGCATACCAGCTCCTGAACAACGGTTGCGGCATCATGTACGGCCTCACTTATCTGGTTATGTTCGCAATTCCGCTGTGGGCGCCGGGTGAGAAGCCCGCGTGGAGCGTGCGTGCGGCCGCGCTTTCCGGCTTCGTGATGACCGCGCTGTACGTCACGCTTTCTGTCTTCCCCATCATCGCGGTGAAGAACCCGCTGGGCTTCACGCTGAAGGTGGGCGGCACGGTGGCCGCGGTGAATCTGGCCGGCGGCCTGTATTTTCGTCAGCGCAGGAAGCGCAATGCAGGCTAAAAGCCTGCTCTACAATGCGTTCTCAACAGTAGAGCAGGCTTTTAGCCTGCGCATTTACTTCTGCCGGGAGCGCCGGCGATGGTGCATCACCACGACTACCGCGGCTGCTGATGCAGCGGCGGCAATGCTGACGATCATGAGGACAGGAGTCATTTATTTCTGATACGAGGTCTCAGCTCGTTTCGTTCACGGCCATCACTTGTGTTTTCGAGGCGCTCAGAATCTCGCGCGCGTCCGCTTCCCGATCTTTCGCCACGCGCACATTCCACCAGCCGTGGATGTTGCCGCTCTAATGACGTGAAGCCCTTGCTCTTTCCGAGCAGCCTGAAGCCGAATAAGAAGTCACGCCAAAGTCTGGCCATTCGCGCCCGCCTGCCGACCGTGAGAGTACGCGCTAAGCGGGCTGTGGTCCTCTACATCTCGATTTCTCTGAGAGTGTGGCGGCTCGCGTACCAGCATGGGCTGTAACCGAAGTGCGGGAAAAGCGAATGAACGCAGGTGACGGTGGCCGGGTCCGCGGGCATGAACTGCACGCGGTTGTTCTTTTGCGGGATCTCGTAATACTGGCGACCTGGATGGTCCCGTAGGTCCGGCGGCCGCTCGGAATGCCGAAGCGGAGCGAGAGATCGTCGCACACATACACAACTGCGAGAAGGGCGACGAATGCGGCGAATGCGCGCCAGGCAAGCGGAAGAATCCGGCGCGCGTTCATTGGGTCAGTACGCCTTCGCCACCACCACGCGGCGGTCCACCGTCTCACCGGTGATGATGCACTTGCCTGGGCCGTCGTATTTGTCCGACCAGCGGAATGTTGCGCACCGTGGCCTTGAACTCCTTCAGGCGCGCGTCGCAGGCTGGATCGTCCTTCATGTGCACCATGACTTGCCTCCGTCCCGTTCGGCGGTGACATCGCGCAGGATCGATTCCACTTCCTCGAGCGAATCGGACAGCACGGTGTTGTCCTGCAGGCGCTGGTTCAGGTGCAGGCGGTGTTTATACTGGCCCTTTCCAGCGCGGCCCGAAACGGGGCGGCGGAGCAGTTTGCAAGATGGTTCGGGGAGATTTCGATCCACTGGCGCCTCAGCGTGAAGCGGCAATGTTCTACGGCCTTTTCCTGCGTGGCCATTCCGCGGAGGCGTTGCGCCGCGACGTCGATGTTCCCAGGCTGGCGCTGGACAAATGGCTGCGGAAGCGAGTCTATTCGTGCCGCAAGCAGGTGCTGGCCATCTTCGACGAACTGGTGCTGAACGACCGCATCCGACCACGGATTCAGTAGCTCCCGCCTTTGCAGGCCGAAGGCCCGCTCCACAAAGCCGCATCGCCGCAACCAAAAACGTGGTACACGCTTGAAGTGCGCCACGAATTCTGCGTGCCCTGCAAAGAACTCACGGTCTGGTAGTCGAGCGAAATGGCTAATCTCCAGTGCAGGCTGAACTACTCCTGCCTCAGCGCGATCATCGGATCCAGCCGCGCCGCCCGTTGCGCCGGTACATAGCAGGCGAGCAACGCCGAAGCCAGCAGCACTGCCGCAACGGCGCTGAACGCGGACAGGTCGAGAGCGGTCACGCCGTAGAGCATCGACTGCATTGTGCGCCCCACCAGCCACGCCCCAACCAGTCCCAGGACAAGACCGGACGCCGCAAGGGCCATGCCTTCGCCCAGAACCAGCCGCAGCACCTCGACGCGTCCCGCGCCCAGCGCTATCCGCAAGCCGATCTCATGCGTGCGCTGCTCCACCAGGAACGCGATCACGCCATAGATGCCCAGAGCGGCAAGCAGCAGCGCCACCGCGGCAAAGCTGCCGTAGAGCACCATGCTGAACCGGTCGTCTGCGTGCGATTCCTTCACCACCTGCTCCATCGTCCTGGGTTGCGCGAGCGGCAGGTCGGGATCGAGCGTATGCACCGCGGCTGCGATACTTTTGGTCATGGACGCGGGATCGCTGCCCGTGCGCACGCCGATGGCGGCGTTCGGCCATGGGCTCTGCCAGAACGGAACGTACATCACGGCGTTTTCAGGCGAGGGCCGGCCCCCGTATTGCACGGTGTGGAAGACGCCCACGATCTGCCACTCCACCGGCGGTCCGAGTTTCTGAACGCCGGGGATGAGATCCTCCACCACGATGCGCTGCCGCAGCGGATCGAGGCCCTTCAGATAGCGCCGGACGAAGTTCTCGTCCACCATCATCACGCGCGGGGCGCCGGCGGTATCGTGGTCATCGAACACACGGCCGCGCACCATGCGAACTCCGAAGGTTGTGAAGTAATCCGGCGTTACCGGCTGAAACCCGGCGCCGGGACGGTCCGCTGGATTCGCGAACGGTTTGCCGGCAACATAGAAAGGCATTCCGAAGCCGGTCCCCAGCAGAGGCGTTCCGGTGCTGGCCGACGCGCTCATTACGCCCGGAACAGCATCGATGCGCGCCAGCGTTTCGCGGAAATAGGTGCGGATCTGGTCGGGTTTGGTGAGGCGGCCGTCGGGCACAGGCAGATAGAAGTTAAGGATATGGTCGGTGCGGAAGCCCAGATCGACTCTCGTCACCTTCATGAAGCTGTGGATCGCGAGGCCTGCTCCTGCGAGAAGCGTCAAGGCCAGCGTGAACTCGCCGACCACGAGCGTGCGCCTCAGCCAGTGACGTCCGGCGCTGAGCGAGCGCCCGGTCTGCTTGAGCGTGTCGTTCAGATCGAGCCGCGCCGCCTGCCACGCCGGAGCGCAGCCCGCAAGGACTCCCGCCAGCATGGTGGCGGCGAACGTGAACAAAAGGACGGGTACGTTAAGCGTGACATCAGCCTCGGAAGGCAGCGTGTTCTCCGGCATAAACGCCATCACCGCTTTGAGAATGCCCCAGCCAAGCCCGACGCCAAGAATACCGCCCACCAGCGCCAGTGCCAGGCTCTCCGTGAGGAGCTGCCCAAAAAGTCTGCGGCGTGAAGCGCCGAGCGAGGCGCGCACCGCGACTTCGCGCTGGCGAGCGGTTCCCCTCGCCAGGAGAAGATTGGCCACGTTGGCGCAGGCGATCAGCAGCACGAACCCTACGCCTCCCATCAGCAGCCATAAGCCGGCAATCCGCTCTTTGGGCAGGAAGTCGTTTCTGAGCGGCTCGACGAATGCGCCCCAGCCTTTATCCTGCGGATAGACTTCGCCGATGTGCTTCGTGACGGCATCCATGTCGGCCCGAGCCTGTTTGATGGTGACGCCGTCTTTCAGGCGGCCCATCACCAGCAGCCAGTGGAAATCGTGGTTCACCTGCTCGGGTTTAAAAGCGAGCGGTGCAATGATGTCGTCGTTCATGCGGTCCTGCTGGCCGGGCGGCAGCACACCGACCACCGTGTATTGCTCACCGTTAATCCTGATGTGCGATCCGACGATGTCCGGCCGGCTTCCGAAACGCCGCACCCAGAGCTTATGCCGCAGGATGACGACGTGATCTCTGCCTACCTGGCCTTCTTCGGGCAGAAAGTCGCGGCCCAGTATCGGCACGATGCCCATGCCGCTGATCATGCCGGGCGGTTCCAGGAGACCGGGGACCTGCTCGGGTTCCGAAGTCCCGCCGAGATTCGCGCTGAAGCCCGACCATGCCCAGAGCCCTTGAAACGACTTGCTCTGGTGCACCCAGTCGAGATAATCGCCGGCGGCCACGCCATTGTGGAAGCCCTGAATCTTCGACCAGACCATCACCAGCTGTGCGGCGTGCGGGTAAGGCATGGGAGCGAGCAGGGTGGCGTAGATGACGCTGAAGATGGCCGTGTTCGGCCCGATGCCGAGCGCGAGCGCCAGCACCGCGATGGCCGTTAAGCCCTTGTTCTTTAGCAGAAGCCTTAAGCCAAAAGTGAAGTCACGCCATACTGTGGCCATTCGCGCCCTCCAGCCGACATCTGGAATACGCGCGAAGCGGGCTGTGGTTCCTGCTACATCTCGATCTTTCTCAGAGTGTGGCGGCTCGCGTACCAGCAGGGGCTGTAGCCGAAGTGCGGGAAAAGCGAATGAACGCAGGTCACGGTGGCCGGGTCCGCCGGCATGAACTGCACGCGGTTGTTCTTTTGCGGGATCTCGTAATACTGGCGCACCTGGATGGTCCCGTAGGCCTGGCGGCCGCTCGGAATGCCGAAGCGGAGCGAGAGATCGTCGCACACGTACACAACTGCGAGAAGCAGAACGAGTGCCGCGAGCGCGCGCCAGGCAAGCGGAAGAATCCGGCGCGCGTTCATTGGGTCAGTACGCTTTCGCCACCACCACGCGGCGGTCCACCGTCTCACCGGTGATGATGCACTTGCCTGGGCCGTCGTATTTGTCGACGAGCGGAATGTTGCGCACCGTGGCCTTGAACTCCTTCAGGCGCGCGTCGCAGGCTGGATCGTCCTTCATGTGCACCATGATGAACTTGCCTCCGCCCCGTTCGGCAGTGACATCGCGCAGGATCGATTCCACTTCCTCGAGCGAATCGGACAGCACGGTGTTGTCCTGCAGGCGCTGGTTCGCCTTCGCAAAGAGCGCCTGCTGCATCGCCTCGAGTTCGGCGGGAAGCCTGTCCGCAATCGCCGATTGCGGGACCGTCTCCTTCAGTCCGGTGTCGCGGCGCTTCAGCACGACATTGCCGCTGTCCAGATCGCGCGGACCCAGCTCGATAACCGTGGGCACGCCGCGGCGCTCCCAGTGGAAGAACTTCGCGCCCGGCGAGAGGCCCTCGCGATCGTCCAGTTTCGCGCCGGTGTCTGCCGCGATTTTCTGAGCCGTTTCGAGCACGCGGCTCTTCTCCGCATCCTTGCGGTAGATGGGCACCACCACCGTGCGCACGGGCGCCACCCGCGGCGGCAGTACCAGGCCCTTGTCATCGGAGTGCGTCATGATCAGCCCGCCGATCAGGCGCGTGCTCACGCCCCAGCTCGTCTGCCACACGTACTCGAGCTGGCCCTCCTTGTTCTGAAACCGCACATCGAACGCTTTGCCGAAATTCTGCCCGAGATCGTGACTGGTGCCGGACTGCAGCGCCAGCCCGTTCTGCATCATGGCCTCGATGGAATAGCTGCGCAGCGCGCCGGCGAACTTCTCCGACAGAGTTTTCGCGCCCTTGATAACGGGCATCGCCATCACCTGCTCGGCCACCTCGGCGTAGATGTCGAGCATGCGCAGCACTTCTTCGAGCGCCTCGTCGTGATTCGAGTGCGCGGTGTGGCCTTCCTGCCAGAGAAACTCCGTGGTGCGCAGGAACATGCGCGTGCGCAGCTCCCAGCGGATGATGTTCGCCCACTGGTTGAGCAGCATCGGCAGGTCGCGCCAGCTCTGAATCCATTTCGCGAAGAAGTGGCCGATGATGGTCTCCGAGGTGGGCCGTATCACGTACGGCTCTTCCAGTTCCTTGCCGCCGGCCATGGTGACCACGGCCAGCTCCGGCGAGAAGCCTTCGACGTGCTCGGCCTCCCTGCGGAGGAAGCTCATGGGAATGAGTAGCGGGAAATAGGCGTTCTGGTGACCGGTGGCCTTGAAGCGGCGGTCGAGCTCGCTCTGGAGGATTTCCCAGACCGCATATCCATTGGGCTTGATGACCATGCAGCCCTTGACGATTTCGGCGGGCTCAGCCATGTCCGACTGAATGACCACGTCCTGATACCAGGCGGCGAAGTCCTGCGCGCGGGGAGTGATGGGAGACTCGGGCATTAAATAACTATTGTGGCGCACGGACAGATGCTGAAGAAACAGACCGCGCTATCCTGGAAGTCATGCGTAAACCTACGGCGGAGGAGCCGGATTTCACTCGCCGCGATTTTCTGAACGGCGTCAAAGTCGGGACGGGCGCCATGCTTCTGCAGGGCGCGAGCCCGCTGGACCTGTTGGGCGGAGAGGCCGAGGATTGGAACGGACCGAGTGGCGTTGGCGACTACGCGGGCGCGAATGGAAACACGTACGAGGTGATGGCCGAGGGCCACAGGATCCGCGATGGCGCGTACGCGCACACGGACGCGAATTCCATAACAGACGCCGGCGCATTCGACCTTGTGGTGGTGGGCGGTGGCATCAGCGGGCTTGCAGCGGCATTGTTTTTCCAGCGGGACACGGGCGCCCGACGCCGATGTCTGGTGCTGGAGGACCACCCCATTTTCGGCGGGCTGGCCAAACAGAACGAATTCCGCGTTGACGGCCAGCGCGTGATCGGACAGCAGGCGTCGGCAATGTTCTTCCCTCCGCTCGAGGGCTCGTTTCTCGAGAGCTTCTACCGCTCGATCGGGATCGACCGAATGACGTTCGATTATCAGGCGTGGACGGGGAACGCGCCGGCAATGCCGCTGGGCAGAACCAATTACTTCGAGGGCGGTCCGACATCGGCCTTCTTCTTTGGCCCGAAGTTCGGCCGCTCGCCGGGCACTCTGCTGGTTGACCCCTGGGGCAAACGCCTCGAAGGCGCTCCGATTCCGGAATCCGCGCGTGGTGAGCTTCTGCGTATGCGCGACAAAGAGGGCGTCTATGCGAAAGCGCAGCCGAAAGAGCACGGGGACGCCCAGGCCCGGGCGCTTGACAGCATCTCGCTCGAAGAGCACCTGATGAACATCTACGGACTCAGCCGCGACACGGTGCGGACGTACCTCTCGCCGATCTCGGGCGGCGGCTCGGGGCTGGGCGCCGATGCGATTTCAGCCTACGCCGACTACGCAGCCGACGTGCTCCTTCCCTGGCAGTATGACAAAGGAGCGCAAATGTTCCCCGGCGGCAATGCCGGCGTCGCACGCCATATCGTGAAGACGCTGCTGCCCGGCGGAATCCCCGGGCCGCCGACCATGGAAAACGTCGCGCGCAGCGCGGTAAAGCGCAAAGAGTTGGACCGGCCGGATCGGAATCCGACGGCGATCCGATCGGGCTGCACGGTCATCTTAGTGCAACACGACGGAACGCCGGAAAGGGCCAGCGCCGTGTCGGTGTTGTACAGCCGTGAGGGGAAGTTGTGCCGTGTGCGCGCGAACGCGGTGATCGTTGCGGGAGGAAGCTGGACGGCCAGGCGGATTGTGAAAGACCTGCCCGCGTCGCACCAGACCGCCTACGCGCAGTTCCACCGGTCGCCCGCATTGGTCGCGAACGTGGCGCTCCGAAACTGGCGCGCCATGTACCAGCGCGGCTTCCACGAGGTGCGCTGGTTCGAAGGCATCGGAAACTCCGCGGCCATTCGGAAGATGCCCACCTTCGGTCCCGGACCGGCTGGAATCTTGCCGGATTCGCCAGTCGCGCTGACGCTGAAGATCCTGTTCTCTTATCCGGGCAAACCGATTCAGGAGCAGGTGAGCCGCGGACGCGAGGAGCTGCTGAAGACGCCATTCCGTGAATACGAGCGGCGCATCCGCGAACAGCTTGCCATGGTGTTCGGAGCAGGATTCGATGCGCGTAGCGACATACTTGGCATCATTCTGAATCGCTGGGGCCACGCATACCTCAGTGCTCAGCCCGGATTCTTTTTTGGAAGGAACGGCGAACCGGCGCCGGGCGAGGTGCTGCGCCGGGATCCGGTGGGCAGAGTGGCTTTCGCGAACTCGGACGTTACCGGGATTATGGATCACCGCGCATCGATCGGCGAGGCCAGGCGCGCAGTGGATCAGGTCAGGGAGCGGATGGATTGCTAGAGGCGGACCATCCACCCGCGTCGATTCATAAACCAGGCGACAGCGTAACAAGCCGCGACATTGAGCAGCGCGTAGACCAGGCAGGCGTTCGCCTGATTAAGAAACCCGTAAAACCAGCTCATCACGTGCGGAGTGATCTGGTAGTTCTCGAGCGTGGAATCGAGCAGTTCGGAAAAAACATAAACCACGATCGCGTTCTGGCCGAAAATCACGAACGCCCGCGCCCACGACGAGCGATACCCTGCAATGTCGAACGCCCACAGGCACACCCCGAAGCCCAGCGTGGACAGTCCGGCCATGAAGACGGCGAACGAGGGCGTCCACAGTTGCTTGTTGATGGGCATCCACGTGTTCAGGATCATGCCCGCTGACAGCAGCAGAACGCCGAAGGCGAAAACGGCCGCAGTCGATTCCGCGAGGCGGCGGCGTGCGCGCAGAATGGTCCCGGTCAGGACGCCGAACAAGGCAGTGGCGATAGCCGGCAGCGTGCTGACGATGCCCTCCGGGTCCCACGATTTCGTTGCCGCGTAGTTGTGGACGCCGATTACCATGCGATCGATGTAGTGCTCAAAATTGCCATCGATATCGAGCCGTCCGGGGCCATAGCCGGGCACGGGATACAGCGTCATCAGCAGCCAGTACGCGGCCAACACGGCAATGATGCAGGCGATCTGTCCGCGAACGCCGGTGTACAGATAGATCGCGGCCGCAATCAGATAACAGATGGCGATCCGCTGCAAGACGCCGAGCACGCGCATCGTGGAGAAATTGAAATGCGGGTAAAGGTAGATGAACAGGCCGATGGCGTAGATGATGGCTGCCCGCTGGAGAGCGTGCAGCAGCAGCTTGCCGCGGGTGGCGCCCGCCGCGCGTCGCTTTGCGAACGACAGCGTCAGCGCCACGCCGGCGATCCAGAGGAACGAAGGGAAGATCGTATCGGTGAACGTCCAGCCGCTCCAGACGGAGTGATGGAGCGGTGCGTAGGCGCCCGGACCACCCGGATTGTTCACCAGCACCATGGCAGCCATAGTGACGCCGCGAAAAACATCCAGCGACATCAGCCGCCCCGGGCCGGTGGTGGGCGGCGTCTCTGAAACAATGGCCTGCGCGGCGGCAGCACTTTCGTTCATGCTTATCTCCAGGTTAGCAGAGCGATAGCTGGGAGATGCTCGTAGGGTTTTAGCCGCAACGGAGTGGCATAAGCGTTTGAAACGTTTGATCGGGCCCGCGGGTTTCTTTGAACCCGGGAGCTCTTGCACGCCAACGAAGGTAGGTCAAGCCGCCACCCCTGACGGTGGCGTGGGACATTACCAGCGGATCCAGCGGATCCAGCATCAAGAGCGACGCGTGCAAATGCAGGAATCTGAAGGGAACGCTCCAGAAAGCTTAAGCTGCGCCATTAATAAGGCGCTTCGCTTAATTCAAGCTCGCCGGTTCCAGCACATTCCATACCGGCGGATCGCAGCAATTCCAGACCTTCTTGGGTGAAGAACCGTTCGCTGTAGTCCTGTCGCAGCTCTTCTAGACTGGATGTCGTTTCTTCGATGTTGATGTCAACATCAATATCACCCAGAGCCGCGAATAGCATGGCTTGATCGTTTTTCACGTGTTCTCCTTAGTCGTTTGATGCATCACGCAAGTAAAAATTCCAGAAACAGTTATCTATTTTCCGATTCTTCGTAGTCACCCGAAATGCGCACCCCGAGATCGCCTCTCTCAAGCACCACATCCCATTCTCATCGCGGAGCGCGAAATCCATGGTTCGGGTTAGCACCGAACGCAGGAGGCGAGCACAGTCCTCTACGGTGCGGACAACCAGAACACCATTGGCGACGCCAGTATCCAAGTTTACCTGCAGCGCGAGCGGGTGAGAGTGTTTCAATGTCATGGCCCGCCTATCGTAAATCCTCTTCTCTGCCGCGGCGACGATCTTGCACAGCCGTTCCAAGTTGGAGCGATCTGCGGCTCGGAATTCGTCAGTCGCGTCATCGGGTATAGATCTGAAGGGCATTCGGAGGATGCAATCGTGGAGTCCTTTGTACTCGGCGACAAAACTGTATTCTTCCGGGCCAGTCTCAGCCATGAAGTTCTCGTCAGCATACAATACGAATCGCAATCGTTCCAGAACCGCCGCGGGATTCTCCTCAAACAGCTTTCCCGCGCGGTCAGCCACGTCGATCTCCGGGACAAAGGCAATCACCGGTTTGCCCTGAGCCAGTGTGGCTGCTAGCTCCGAATCCTTGCCAAGCGTATCAGAATCCTGGACTGAATAAACCGTACACTTCGCGCGCTTCAGCATCAGGCATTCCACGAGACCCTTATCGGCCGGCAACTTGGTGAAGCACTGCGTAGGATCGAAGTGTCGCAATCGCAAGTCCGACAGCTCAGGCCTGGTCATCAGGTCAGCGATAAACCCGTATAGATCATAGAACTCCCATGGCTTTCGCATGGAAGTTGCAAAGTAGACGTCCATGTGGTCCCAAGTAAGATAAATGTCCTGGTTCTTTGCGGCCTTCTTCTGAACTTGCACTCCTTGCCCAGCTCGCGCGACGATCCGTGGAAGTGAACTGTCAAGAAACGTTGCGAAATCACCGATTCCAGATGATGCGGAACGGCGGCGGAACGCCGACACGACAGCGTGAGCAGTGGTCGCCAGTGCGGGCTGTACAGAACGGCTGACTAGATCCGTGTACGCGTCCCAGTCTTTGCTCGCAGTCCCATCCTTCGTTGCCGCCATAAGAAGCTTCGCAGCCTTTTCTTCGCGGTCGAGCAGGCCGACAGACAAGTAGCCAACGAGGGGTGTATCGTTGCGTGGGATATGCTCAACGTCGATGACCTTGGGCGAACGACTCAGGAAGGGTGCCGCCGGGTCGGGGGATTCGGTCAATAGCTCACGGAGCTCATGATCCAGTGCCTCGATACTGCCCATTCTGGACAACTTGCGATATGCGTGAACGAAATTGCCGTATTGAAGCATCGCGACCTTTCGGAATCGCTCCACGCCAAGCATGAGGTCGCTTACAAGCGCTCGCTCTGGGAAAAATCGGCGATAGAACGCTGGCTCAACGCGATCTTTGTTCACCAGGAGTAAAAGTTCATTGAACTGTGAACAATCCAGCTCACGGTTGTCGTCGGCAATAACGGGTTCCAAAAGGTCGTTGTTTTCACGCTTCTCATCCTCCGATAGTTCCTTTATCGGGGTCCCGGTCAAGCGTTCGATGAGAGTGCGAAACGCATTCGGATCCAAACTGTCCTCTTCTGCAAACAAAATCAATTGACGGTCAGAATGTTCTATAACACCGAGCAGCCATGATATCAGAGATTCAGATCGTGTCTGGTCCCTTCCGGAGGGCATCGCCGCCGGTGAACTCTCTCCCATCGGCGCACGATGACATCGCAATATCTCGACTCCAGCTCGATATGCGCGCCTGCCGTCCCGTATTCTCACAGGCGATTACAATCGTGTCGCTTCCGCCAAAGGGATCGAGAATGGTGTCCCCGCTTTTGCTGCTGTTCCGAAGCGCGCGCTCCAGCACCGACTTCATCGTTGATGCCCCCGGTTAGCCACCAGCGGGCCCGCCCACCGGGAAGTACCCGCGAGCAACTCGCTCGCGCGGTATGCAGCCGGGTATGGATCCACGGATTCGCCATGTAAGAACGCAAAGCGCATATTGTTCGGAGCCACTCAACGCGCTTCCGTGCTGGCGCGTTTCACTCACTTTGCGCGCAGCATGGCGCGCAGAGTGACGACACCGTATGCCGGCAACTCTACGTCGAAGCTCTCGCCCGACACCGCAATTTCGCGATGGTCGCTTTCCAGAGCATCGGTCTCCCAGAGCCGCTCGATCTGGTACAACCCGCCGCGTAATCGAACAACGTGCGGCCTGCCTGACGTCTCCAGCAATCGCAGGATGTTGCCGCTGCCGTCCTCGGCCGGCTTGATCGTCTCCAGTTCCACGCCTGCGCCGTCGATTGCGAGGAACGACGCGTCGCGCGCGGGCAGCGAGCCGCGCATGCCGACTTTGTCGGAAGGCGTCAACTGGCCGACCTCAAGCGGCGTCAGCGCTTCGCGCCCGAGCCGGCTCAGCCCGCCCGAACTCAGTTCCGTTCCGCTGGTGAGCACATAACGGAATGTGAAATCGCCGCTCTGTACGCGCGGGAAGTTCGTATGCCAGTAGTTGTTCAGCGCGTACGCGAAGATGGTCCCCGAGATGGGGCTGAAGTTCTCCGGCCAGCGGCCCCGATTGATGTCGCCGAAGGTGGCCAACGGCCCATCGAGCGGGAGAATGGCCGCGCTGACTCCGCCTCCGCTGACCCGCGCCCAGTGGCCAATGGTGAACCATTCGCGATTGCCGCCGGCCAGAGTATCGCGCGCCGGATCTACTGTGCCGGTCTGGCCCTCGTACTCAAACCGCGGATTGGGCGCCGCGAAGGGGAACGCAAAATAGATGGCCTCCTTGTCGTTGCACGCATCTTTGGAAACGCGGTTCACGAACTCGATCTGCTGCCCACTCTGGAACAGCCTGATCTCGGTGACGATGGAGTGAGCGTGCGGGCCCGAGTAGGTCATGGTCAGCACCTTGCCCCACGGCGTTTGATGGACCTGCACACCGGCCGGACCAGCCGCTGCTGTGATTCTCAACGAGGCCGCGGGCATGTGGTCGCGCATGTTAATCAGCCGCGTGCCGTCGCCGCCGCTGACATAGAGGTACTGATTCAGCAGGTACGGACTCTTCGCGTCCACCAGTTCACGCCCGAGCTGCTTGTCGAAGACGCTGGTGACCGCCGCGCGCGCCGGATCCACGGTCACCCGATAATACGCGTTCTCCATCGAGTTGCCCGAAACCGGGCTTGTGACTGCGGGCGCAGGATCGCGCGCTGCCTTCAGCAGATAAACGCGGTACCCCAGGGCGGGCATCCGTTCGGCGAGAAAACGCACGTGGCGGTATCCGTTGCCTTCACTGAGGGTCTCCACCTCCACCGGCGCGCCGTTGCCGGCCTCCGCCAGTTCCGTTCCCGAATCCAGATCGAGTTCCACCAGCCCATCGCGCTGGTGGGGCAGGGAGTTGAACACCACCAGCGCGGGCGGCTCGACGGCGATCCCATCCAGCAGACGGCTCATCGATTCGTTGGCAATCCAGTGCGCCTGTTCGCGCGCGTCAATAACGTGAAAATGCTTGGTTTCGATCTGGCCGCGGCTTTCCTCGCTGTCAGGCCGGGAGTAGCCGCCCCAGGAAGTGTAGGTGTGCTCGGCGTACAGAATCAGATCGCTCCAGAGCCGGCGCAACCGGTCCTGAGGCGGAGCGAACTGCGGGCGCAGAACCGCGGCCATGGAAGCCAACGTTTCCACCGCGGCTGCGCGGCTCTCGGTTTGCCGGTAGACCGATGCGAACTGCGCATCCGTGCCGATGCCGTCTTCCCAATACGGCCCGAAATCGCCGCGTACAGTTTCGAGCTTGTCGCCAAAGTCACGCTCAATCCTCCGGAAGTAGTCCGGGAATGTCGCAAGCTCCAGCCTCGGCCACGCGTACTTCTCGTTCCAGCGGCGGACGAACGCGCCCTCGCCCGGAATCAGGTCGGTATTCTCGAGCTGGCTCCCGTACATCAGCAGAACGTCCGGCGCGTAGCCAGGAGACTCATACGTCTGGAAGAAAGCGGGCAGACCTTCGCGGCAGCCCGCCTCCTGAGGAGGCAGCCCGCAAACGAACCAGACCTGCGAGTATTGCCGCGTGTAAGCCATCAGTACCTTTGAGCCGTCGGGACCCTGCCACCAGAATGGAGAACGGGTCTGCCAGCGGCCGTACAGTGGCTGCGGACCGCGATCGTCGTTCGCGCCCTGGGCGAAGTACCTGATGCGGGCCGCGTGCAGCACCGAGCTGTAAGCCCACGGCACCGCGGGAACATCAGTGATATTGGCGTACTCAGCGGTCCTGCCGGCATTCCGATTCAGAGCATGCCCGGCGTACAGCGATCGCACCAGCGTTTCCAGGCTTGCTCCGCCGGCCATCAGGTTGGCGTACTGATCCGGGATCGAGATGCGCCCTTCTCGAACCTGCTCGAGAAACTGCCGCTGCGCAGCCTCCGCGCGTGTTCTCAGATATTGCTCCACTGGCCACGCGCCATCCACCGAAAAGCGCAGATTCGGCTCTGTGCGCATTTCGTCGAGCAGCCGGTCGAAGTTGCGATTCTGTAGTTCCTCGATTTTCGGCTGGTAATCCGTGAAGCCGATGTCGAGATGGTTGTGCGGAACCATCATCACCGTGAATTTGCGCCGTGGCGTGAGAGCTTTCTCGGTGACGACAGTTTTGCCGTCCACCGTGAGGGCGAGGCGCGCCTCGGCGCCATTCGCGAACTCCGGCACGGCGAACTCGAACCGTTGCTCGCCGAACCTGCCGCTCGCAAGCTTCGCAGGAAACTCGGCGCCGTTCAGCGTCACCAGCAAAGAGCCGTCAGCGACCGGCCTCTGCAAAGTGACCGTCACGTCCACAATCTCCTTCGACGCGCCGTTGTCCCGGACGTAGAAGTACGTCGGGTCGATGGTGGTCTGCGCGGGGCTGTCCGCAGGCTCGTCGTATCGCACCATGCGGAGAGCGTCCCATTCGACAGAGGAGTCGCCGGTCTCATCAGCTGAGTCGTCTACCGCCGTGATGCGCAGCTCGTTCTGTCCTGCACGTAGCAACGAAGCCGGGATCGGGATCAGTTCGTGCGCTTCGCCGTTGATGGGCGAATCCATTCTGCCTTCCGCGAAATACGTCAGCCGCCGGTTGAGGTACACGTTTCCGAGCGAGCCGTTCAGCTCGAGTTCCAGCCTGGGCACGCGCGGATTGCCGGTCAAAACGCTCACCTCCAGCGCATACATGCCGGCAGGCGCGGAGTTCAGCCGAAAGCGCACCAGACGCGGGTGCGGCCTCGCTCCCGCCTTTGCATTCCGCGAACCCGCCTGTGACGCGGGCCAGTGCGCCACCGCTTCGGGCGCACTGAGGTCGACGATTGCAGTCTCGCTTCCCTCCTGGCCGTGGAACTCAGCCGAAGAATGGTCGAAGTTGCCAATTTGCCAGACGACCTTCTGATCGGTCGGTGAGCCCAGGGCAGGCAGAGCAAGCGCGCAGGCGGCCAGCAGGACGATCGCCGGGGTGACCAGTTTCATAATGTGCACGGGGATTCTCGCGTAACCAGTTATATCGCTGATTGCCGCGCGTTGCGGCTGCGCCGTTGCGGTCATTTCGCGCTCACTTCATATTCGACGGCATCTATGACATCGAGATAGTGCAGAACCACAGTACTTTCATCGTGCCGCTCGCAGGGCGGCCGTGCCCTCGCTGGTGCGATTCCTTCCAGGCTCTGCATAATCGCGAGTACCTGGATCAGCATGCGCCGGGCCACGCTGCGCGCGTCGAGTGTATTGCCGCCGAAGTCCATCAGGTACAGCCCCACGCCGGTGCGGTCCCAGGCCTGTATCGTCGGCGAAGGCGTCGGCCACCGAGCGGAACCGTTCGCTCGAAGCGCAAGGCATCGACGTGCTGCACTCCAGTGCGCGTCAGCGCGAACAACTCGCGGGCTCCCGCGCGCGTCTGCCGCAGCTTCGAGCTGCGCACACCGGATCGAGCACGAGTTTTTCGGTGTGAGCCCGGTCTCGGTTGTATAGGCTCTGAGTTGCGGCGCGCTGAGCCCCCCGAAGCGCACGATCCACAGGCTCCGATTCCAGATCGATGATTACCTTGAGAATCGCCTGGGCATTCTGGTCGATAAACCGGTACGCGTCGGAATACTCGGAGAATGCGAAATGCCTCGAGATGAGCGGCTCGACTTTCACGGCGCCTGCGGATAACCACTTGACAGCCTGACGGTAATCCGACTGCTGGTACATGAGGGTTGGGACCAGCCGCAGCTCGCGATCGTTGACGATGGCCATGTCCACGCTCGGACGGCCGCTGTAGACACCCACTACAACGATGAGCCCGCCCTTCTGGATGTTCTGCGCTGCATCGTCCAGCGAGTCTTCAACGCCCGCGCACTCAAAGGCGACGCGTAACCCGGCATCGCCGAATGCGTCGTGGACGGCATCAGCGGACGATTGCCATGTGACATTGCAGACGGCGTCAATGCCGACCGAGCGGGCTTTTTCGAGGCGGAAATCCGACACGGCTGTTATAACGCGAACAGATCCATCTCGCGATACGCCACCAGCACAAGACCGAGCGGAACCCAGTCGCGCGCGATGCCGATTGCCCTGATTCGCGAGTATCGCGCGAGCCAGGCGAAGAGAAGCCAGGCGCATGCCAGCACCGCGCACGCGATGATCACCGCCCGGGTCGGCAGACCTCGAAACATAGTCTGCACAACGGCCCCGGCGAGGAACACGAGGAACAGGATCTCCGACGATCTCATGTCCGATCGTGCTGGCTTACCGACAACACATTGCCGTCCGGATCTTTGAACCAGGCCACCTTGCTGCCATCGGGCGTGGTCCAGATGAGGTGTTCACGATCCTGAATGAAGGGGTAATCTTCCATCGCGACGCCCCGCTCGCGCAGCCATTTCACCGCGGCTTCGATGTCCCGCACTTCCCAGCCGAGCACGGTGTTCCGGGCCGGCGCGAAGCCGGGAATCTTCACGATGCGAATCTGGTTCTCGCCAATGCGAACCGCCAGGGCGTACTGGTCAAGACTGACGAAATCGCCGCCCAGTCTTCCCTCATAAAAAGCGCGCGCCTTCTCGTAGTCGAGCGTGGCCACGAAGCCGATCATTTTCGCGGATGCAAGCATGTTCCGTTATCCTCCTGCCTCAGGGTACATTTTGCGTCGCTGGTGTTCTCGCGTTATTGTGACAGGAAGTGCCGGAAAAGTGCCAAAGCATTCTGATGGACGATCGCGGCCGCCCGCTGGCCGAGATTGCCACTGTGTCCTGCGATTTTCCTAATGGGAAGAAGCTCCCGGAGCACTTCCATCCCGAGCACCAGCTGGTGTTCGCGTCTCGGGGCGTCATGACCGTCCGGACGGACCAGGGACTATGGGTTGTGCCGCCGCTGAGGGCGGTATGGATCCCGGCGAAGACGCCGCACGCTGTCGTCATGTCGGGAGTTGTTTCAATGCGCACCCTGTATTTTCTGCCCCGGTATCGCCGCGACTGGACGAAATGTTTCGTCATGAACGTCTCGCCGCTGCTGCGCGAGCTGATTCTCCATGCCTGCGCTTTTTCAAGGTTAAGCAGGCGAATGCCGCAGGAACGCCGGATCATTGAAATGATTCTGGACCAGTTGGAGTCGGCCCACTCCGTTCCTCTGCAGTTGCCGCAACCGTCGGATTCGCGGGCGGTGAGAGTGGCCAGCGTGTTATTCGCGGATCCCGGCGACCAGAGAACGCTCGAGCGCCTGTGCGAGGATTGCGGCGCAAGCCGCAGAACGGTGGAGCGCCTGTTTATCCACGAGACAAAAATGACCTTTGCGCGATGGCGGCAGCAACTCCGGCTGCTGCATGCAGTCCAACTTCTTGCCGGCGGCGAGAAGGTGACCACCGCTGCTCTGGAAGCGGGATATAACAGCGCCAGCGCCTTCATCGCCATGTTCCGCGCGCAGCTGGGAACCACTCCGTCACGGTATTTCGAGAACGGCGGCGGCGGTTATGATGGAACTTCACGCCGGGGAATCAGTTGAAAATCAGAAAAGCTGTCATTACCGCCGCGGGGCGAAGCCAGCGGACGCTGCCCTTGCAGGTGCTGGTGGATCGCGATGGTCTGGAGAAGCCTCTGCTGCGCATTCTGCTGGAAGAAGCGCTGTGCGGAGATGTCGAAGAGGTGTGCGTCGTCGTGGCGCCCGGAGACGAGCCTGCCTATGCGGCTGCTGCCGGAGAGCTCAGCGGCCGCGTGCGATTTGCAGCTCAGCATGAGCCGCGCGGCTATGGACACGCCATCTGGTGCGCGAAAGATTTCATCGGCGCCGATCCGTTTCTGCACCTGGTTGGCGATCACGTCTACATCGGCGGAGATGGCCGCCGCTGCGCGCTCCATCTGATCGAGCTTGCCGCCGCCGAACGCTGCTCGGCGTCGGCGGTGCAGAGCACCCGCGAAAATCAGATCTCGCACTTCGGCGCCGTAGGCGGCCAGCGTTTGCCCGGGCCCCGGAACATCTACCGCGTCGAGACGGTCATCGAAAAGCCGAATCCGACGGAAGCGGAGCAGGAACTGATTGTGCCCGGCCTGCGCGCCGGACACTACCTCTGCTTTTTCGGCATGCACGTGCTCACCGCGGCGGCGCTCGACATCCTGGGCGGCATGCTCGCGAAGAACGGCGCGCACGTTTCGCTGTCCAGCGCGCTGGGCGAGTTGGCGCGCCGTGAGCAGTACCTCGCCATCGAACAGAGCAACCGCCGCTATGACGTCGGCGTCCGCTACGGGCTGTTGCAGGCACAGCTGGCTCTCGCTCTCGATGGGCGTGATCGCAGCGAGATTCTCTCGCAGATCGTCGAACTGCTGGCGAACCGCGCATGAGCGGCCTGGTACGAATCATCAGCAGCGCCGAACCGGCCGTGCGCGACCGGTCTCTCGACGCCTTCAGCCGCGCCGCGGACGCTGCCGCTCTGCTCGCCGAGTGCGCCGCCCTCGATGGCTTTCGCCGTTCGAGTGACAACCTCTACGAGCGCGTCCGCGCGCAGTTCTTCCTGTACGCGATTCATCGCTTCCACCTGCCGTATAAGGAAGGCGTCTCGGGCGGCGGCCTGATTCCCTTCTCCGCCACTCTCAACATCCTGAAGCGCAGGTATGAGGAGGCCATCGACATCCTGCTGGCCGAGCAGGCCGCGCATGGCCCCGGCGCTCCGTTGTCGAGCGCGCTGGCGGCGGCGTATCACGGCCTCGCGTTTCAGACTCTCGCGGGTCAGGTGCGCCGCAGCGTTCGCGCGGTGCGCGGCAATCAGTGGATGTCCCGGACCGGGCATGCCGACGATTATCCGCTGGCGGTCCGTCCGGAGCTGCTCCAATGCGCCAATGGCGGCCGCCTGTATCCCATCCTGCGCGAAACCACCCCGGTGCGGATGGACCTGACCCACAGCGGCTGGAGCGACATCTTCTTCCTCGGCATGGATTATCCCGAGGGCGCGCGCGTGCTGAACGTCTCCATCGATTTATCGGTGGCGGCTGAGGACGATTCGGGCGATCCGCGCCCGCCGGTGGAGGCGTACTTCCGCGTAATCGACGAGCCGGTGCTGCGGCTCACCAGCGTTGACCTGGGCGCTACGGCCGAAATCACCACTCTCGATGAGGTCTTCGATTTCGCACGCGACTATCTCGGGCTGCTGAAGGCGGCTCTCATCGCCTCCGGCGTCATTCCCCAGGGACTCGAGGGCGCTCATCAGCCCCTGGCCGACCTGCTGGCGAAGCTGGCGGGCCCGGGCCGCGGCATCGAGCTGGTCAGTCGTGTCCGCGATATTCCCAAGGGGTCGCGGCTCGCAGTGTCCACCAACCTGCTCGCCTGCCTGATCGCGGTGTGCATGCGCGCCACCGGGCAGATTCGCGCGCTCACCGGCGGCCTCGAGGAACGCGACCGGCGTCTGGTGGCGGCGCGGGCCATCCTCGGTGAATGGCTGGGAGGATCGGGCGGCGGATGGCAGGATTCCGGCGGCGTCTGGCCGGGCATGAAGATTATCGAGGGCGTCCGCGCGGCTGAAGGCGATCCGGAGTTCGGCGTCAGCCGCGGCCGTCTTCTTCCGCGGCACCACGTGTTCACCGAGGCCGAGATCTCCAGCCGCACGCGCGAGGAGCTGCAGAACAGCCTCGTGCTGGTGCACGGCGGCATGGCGCAGGACGTCGGACCCATTCTCGAAATGGTCACGGAGAAATACCTGCTGCGGTCGGAAGCGGAGTGGCAGGGCCGCCAGGAGGCCATGCGGATTTTCGACGAAATCGTCGGCCTGCTGAAAACGGGGGCGGCGGATCGCATTGGCGACGCCACGTGGCGAAACTTCCGCGGGCCGGTGCAGACCATTATTCCCTGGGCGGCGAACCTCTACACCGAAACGCTGATCGAGCGGGCGAGCGGCGAGATGGGCGCGGCATTCCGCGGGTTCTGGATGCTGGGCGGCATGTCCGGGGGCGGTATGGGCTTCATCTTCAGCCCGGAACAGCGGCAATGCGCCAGGCGGCGTCTGCGCTCCATCATGCTCGAAACGAAACGGAGTCTGGAGCATGCCGTACCGTTCGCCATGGACCCGGTGGTGTACAACTTCCGCATCAACGAACAGGGAACGCGCGCGGAGCTGCTGACCGGCGGCGACGCGCTGATGCCCGCCGGTTATTACACGCTCATCGTTCCCGCGCTGCTGCGTACCGAGCCGAGGCTGCTCCCGGCTTCCCGCCGCGCCGAACTCGATCATTTCGGCGAAGCCTGCCGCACCTCGCCGGAGCTTTCCGGCATGGTGCACGGCCTTTTCGAGCACCTGATTCCGCGCTCGGCGGAGCCAGCAAAAACATCGCAAAGTCTGACCGAGCTGCTCGAGCAGAATGGGTTCGACCGCGTGCAGCACGAACAGATCCAGGCGGACCTGCGCGCCGGCCGCATCGGTCTGGCGCAGAACCGGCTTCCCGCGCGCAGCCGGATTGAAGACGTTAGCGCACCCGACATCGGCCGCGAAGAAGACATCGGCGATCGGCTCCGTTCAGCCGGCCTCGCGGCGCTTGCCTCCGGCGCGGTGGCCGTAGTGACGCTGGCGGGCGGCGCGGGTACGCGCTGGACGCACGGAGCGGGCGTGGTGAAGGCGCTGAATCCTTTCTGCCGGCTCGCCGGCCGGCATCGCAGCTTCATCGAGGTTCACCTGGCCAAGAGCCGCCGAGCCGCGCGTATCTCCGGCGCGCCCGTCCCGCACGTCATCACCACCAGCTATCTCACGCATGCGCCCATCGCGGACTATCTGGAGGCGGAGAAGAATTACGGCTACGGCGGGCCGCTCTATCTTTCGCCGGGACGAAGCATCGGGCTGCGGATGGTTCCCATGGCGCGCGACCTGCAGTTCGCCTGGCAGGAGATGCCGCAGCAGATGCTCGACGTGCAGAAGCAGAAGATGCTCGACAGCCTGCACGCCGCGCTCATCGGCTGGGCGCAGCAGGCCGGCGAAGGCACCGACTATACGGATAATCTCGCGCCGCAGTGCCTGCACCCCACGGGTCACTGGTTCGAGATTCCGAATATGCTGCGCAACGGCGTTCTGCGGACGATGCTGTCGGAGAATCCGGGCCTGCGGCACCTGATGGTGCACAACGTGGATACAGTGGGCGCGTCGCCGGACCCCGGGGTTCTCGGCTGGCACATGGAGCAGGGCGCCGCGATGACCACGGAAGTGATCGCACGCCATCTGGAGGATCGCGGCGGCGGCCTCGCGCGCGTGGACGGAAGACCTCGCATCATCGAGGGGCTGGCGCTCCCGAGCGAAGAGGCCGAGAGCTGCATGTCGTACTACAACAGCAACACCATGTGGGTGGACATCGACCGGCTGCTCGCCTTTTTCGGACTCTCGCGCGACGCGTTGGCCGACCGCGCCGCTGTTACCACGGCCGTTCGCCGCATGGCCGCGCGCATGCCCACCTACATCACCATCAAGGACGTAAAGAAGCGCTGGGGCAAAGGCCAGGAGGACATCTTCCCGGTGGCGCAGTTCGAGAAGCTCTGGGGCGACATGACGGCGCTGCCCGATTTCGGGTGCCGCTTCCTTGTGGTGCAGCGGCGGCGCGGGCAGCAGCTCAAGGAACCGGCGCAGCTCGACGGCTGGCTGCGCGACGGCTCGGCTGCGTGGGTGGAATCGTTATGCGACTGGGAGTGAGCGTGGGGCAGGCGCCTCGCCTGCGGCGGGCGCCCCGCCCGCCCGGTGCGGCGGAGGACGCATTCCGAAAACAGCGAGCAGGCCGACGAGGCGTCGGCCGCAGGCGAGGCGCCCGCCCCACAGACGCCAGCGAGGTTACCGGTTGTTGTGGCGTATCGCCAGCGTCGCCGTCAACCCGCACGCCGCCGCGAACGACAGCCACACCGCCGGGATCGCCCGATTCCCGCTCCAGTGAATCAGCCACGTACAGACTGCCGGCGTGAAGCCGCCGAAGATCGCTGTGGCGAGGCTGTAGGCGAGTGAGAATCCCGACGCCCGGACCGTGGCCGGCATGATCTCGGTCAGAAACACTACCATCGCGCTGTTGTAGCTCGCGTACAGGAATGAAAACCACAGCTCCACCGCAAGCAGGCGCGTGAACGATGGCGCGGACACGAGCCACCCGAGCGCGGGCCACGCGCTGACCAGCACGAGCACGGTGCAGCCCAGCAGCAGCGGACGGCGTCCGATGCGATCCGACAAAGCCCCCATCACCGGCAGCCAGAAGAGGTTCGAAAGGCCTACCGACATGGTGACCACCAGGTTGTCGATACTCGCCAGATGCAGGACGGCGCTACCAAACGTCGGCGTGTACGCCGTGATCATGTAGAACGCGACGGTGGTCATGGTGGCCAGCATCACGCCCAGCAGCACGATGCGCCAACTCGCCGCCAGCGACTCCAGGATCTGGCGAACGCTGAGGCGCCGTTTGTGCGCGAGGAAGTCGCCGGTCTCTTCCAGCGATCGCCGTATCCAGAAAAGCAGCGGGATAATGCCGCACCCGACGAACAGCGGAATGCGCCATCCCCAGGATTCCACAGCGCCGGCCGGCAGCGTCTGATTGAGGATCACGCCCAACAGCGCCGCGAACACCACCGCGCACTGCTGGCTGGCCGACTGCCAACTCACGTAGAAGCCCTTGTGCCCGGGCGTGGCGATCTCGGCGAGGTAGACGGACACCCCGCCCAGCTCCACACCCGCCGAGAAGCCCTGCACCAGGCGGCCGATCACCACCAGAACGGGCGCCAGCAGCCCGATGGTCCGGTATCCCGGCACGCAGGCGATCGAAAGCGTTCCGAACGACATCAGCGCGAGCGTGAGGATGAGGCCAGGCCGCCGTCCTCGCCGATCGATGTACGCGCCGAGAACGATGGCGCCGAGCGGCCGCATCAGAAATCCCGCCCCGAAGGTCACGAGCGACAGCATCAGCGACACGAACGCGCTGCCATTCGGGAAAAACGTACGGCCGATCTCCGAGGCGTAGTAGCCGAAGACCATGAAGTCGTACATCTCGAGAAAGTTGCCGCTGGCGACGCGGATCACCGAAACCAGACGGGACGTGGCCATCTGAAGAGCCGACGCGAAACCGGGCTGGATTAGTACCGCCCAGGTGATCTTTTGCGCGTCTTCCAGGGCCACAAAACCCGTAGTCCCTCCGCGCGCGCCGATGAGATCAGTGAGCAATCACATGAAGTTCATCCGCACGTACGTGGGGCTGTGCGCCGTATTTTCTGTCACGTTGCCCATCGCGGCACAGCAGGAAGAGATCATCGGCGGCCGCCGCGCCGTCGCCAATGAAGTGCTGGTGAAGTTTCGCGACAGCGCGACTGCGAGGCTGAGGACGGCGCTCGTACGCGAGCACAATGTCCGATTCAGCCGCGGTCTGGGATCGAGCGGAGTGGTCCAGATGCGGTCCGCCACCGAATCGGCCGCGAGCATGATCCAGCGCCTCTCGATGGAGCCGGACGTTCTCTACGTGGAGCCCGATTACATGGTCTACGCCGTGGACGCGCTCCCATCCACCGGGCCCAATGACGCGCTGTTCCCCGAGCAGTGGGATATGCAGAATGCCGGGCAGAGCGGCGGTCTCCCCCACGCCGACATCGATGCGGTTCCCGCATGGGCCATCACCACGGGGTCGCGGGCAACGGTGGTGGGCGTGGTGGACACGGGCATCGATTATACGCACCCCGATCTGGCGCCGAATGTCTGGAGCGCGCCGTCGTCGTTCACGGTCACGTTCGGCCCGGGCGATTCCATTACCTGCCCGGCGGGCAGCCACGGTTACGATGCAATTCGCAACGTCTGCGATCCCATGGATCAATACAACCACGGCACCCACGTATCGGGAACCATCGGCGCCGCCGGAAATAACAGAGCCGGCATCGCCGGCATCAACTGGACCGCCAGCATCCTCGGCCTGCGTTTCATGGACGGCAGCGGAAACGGAACGGTCGCAAATGCCATCCGCGCCATCGACTTTGCGATACAGCTCCGGTCGGTGTTGCCGGCGGCGAACGTACGAGTGTTGTCGAACAGTTGGGAAGCGAGCGGGCCGTCACAATCGCTGCTGGACGCGATCAACGCCGCCAACAGCGCGGGGATCTTGTTCGTCGTGGCGGCGGGCAACGAAGGCAGGAACCTGGACGCCACGCCGACTTATCCTGCCAGCTACCGCGCCCCCAACGTGATCAGCGTGGCGGCCACGGACAGCAAAGACGCACTCGCGTCGTTCTCGAACTACGGCGCGCAGTCGGTGGATCTGGGCGCGCCGGGCGTCGGTATTCTTTCCACCGTGATCGGCGGGCAGTACGCATTCTGGGACGGAACCTCGATGGCGGCGCCGCATGTTTCGGGCGCAGCCGCGCTGGTCTTATCGGTTTGTCCGCAGCCGGTGGCCGCGCTGAGGCAGACGATTCTGAACAACGTGGATCCAGACCCGGCGCTGGCCGGGAAGACCGTAACGGGCGGCCGTTTGAACATCTACCGCGTGGTACGCTCGTGCGCGCAAACAGGATTCACCGTGAGCGCCACGCCGGCAGCGCTGGCCGTAGCGCCGGGGTCGTCGGTGACGTCGGTGGTCAGCGTTAGCTCTGCGACCAGCGTGACGCTGGCGGCGTCCGGATTGCTGCAGGGCGTTACCGCGGTCTTCAATCCGCCGGTGGCGTCCAGCGTAGCTCCGGCGTTGCTCATCGTGACGGCGTCGGCAACGGCTCCGCTGAACGCCGCCACGGTCACCATCACGGGCTCGGGCGCTGGCATAAGCAACTCGGCGCGCGTCACCCTCACGGTGGCCGCGGCTCGCGGATTTACGCTGAGCGCCACCCCGGCGGCGGTTTCGGTTGCCGTCGGATCGTCGTCGGCGACGATGATCGGCGTCGTCGCTAAGGGCGGTTTCAAGGACAATGTTGCGCTCTCGGCAACGGGCCTGCCCGCGGGAGTGACCGCGTCGTTCGCGCCGGCATTCATGGTTCCCGGTGGCAGTTCCACCCTGACGCTGACAGCTTCTTCCACCGCCGCGCCGGCTTCGAAAAGCATTACCGTCACGGGCGCGAGCGGCAATCTGAGCGCCACGGCGTTCGTCAACGTTGCGGTCGTTGCTGCTCCTGACTTTCGCATCAGCGCAGCGCCTGCGGCGATGACAGTGACTGCGGGCAGGTCGGCAACAGCGGCGATAACGATCAGCGGTTCCGGTTCTTTCAAGGGGAGCGCCACGCTTACGGCGACCGGGCTGCCGTCGGGGGTGACAGCGACGTTCACGCCCACAACCGTGCTGTCCGGCGGAACCGCCACCCTGACCCTCACGGCGGCTGCATCGGCCCCGAGCACTACGCACTCCGTCGCCATTGCCGGCGCCAGCGGTGCGGTAGTTCGCACCACGGGGCTTGCCGTTACGGTTGTCGCTGCCGCGCCGGTGGTGAAGCTCAGCGTCTCCGCCGCATGGCTGACGCTGGCGGCCGGATCCTGGGCCACATCGAAGATCGGGGTTACCGGTTCGGGCGGCTTCACCGGAACTGTCGCGCTCTCGGTGGCGGGGCTTCCCCCGGGCGTGACTGCCGTATTCTCGCCCGCGGCGGTGGCCGCTGGAGGAATCGCGACATTGACGATGACGGCCTCGCCGTCGGTGGCGAGTTACACCACCCTGCTGACCATTACCGGCGCGAGCGGCGCCGCGATGGCCAAAGCCGGTCTGACGCTGAACCTCGTGGCCGCCCCCGCCGCGCCCGCATTTAAAGTGAGCGCATCGCCGAATGCATTGACGGTGATGACGGGATCGTCAGCGACGTCCACCGTCAGCATCACGCCGCTGGGCGCCGGGTTTACGGGTACCGTGGCGCTGGCGGCCACCGGATTACCTTCCGGCGTTACTGCGGTGTTCAAGCCGGCGAGTGCATCGGCGGGCGGAACGGCGACATTGACGCTCTCGGCAGCCGCTCTGTCGCCGCCAGTGACGACGATGATAGCCATTACCGGGACGAACGGGACGCGCAGCAGCACCGTGACGCTGCAGCTATCGATGCTCGCCGCACACCGCTGATGTGGCTGTGGGTATGCAGGCTGAAAGCCTGCTCTACTGTGACGCCGGAGCCGCGCCCTGCGAAGCGGCCATCACCAGGCTCTTCACTCCCGGCGCGATCATCAGCAGCAGTTCCGCGTGCGGCTTCGATGCCGCATCGACGGCCGCCAGTTGGGTGGCGCTGGCCTCGGGCGAAAGCGGCTGGTCGTGCTCTATAGCGCTCAGGGCATCGATACCCACCGTCGCCAGCGTTGAAAGGTTCTGCGACACCGGAATCAGCTCCTCCAGCAGGAACGACTTTTCCAGCGCGGGACGCAGCTCCTCGTCGTTGCCGCGCCACTGCGCCAGCCATAGCCGCACCCGCGGGCGCACCTCGGGGTCGGCCTTCACGCGCGCGGCGAGCGCATTGAACTCGCGGGCCACATCGCTTTCCGGCGGCACGGTGTCCACCATCCGGTTCAGCGGCGTGTCCTGGAAATACTGGCGAACGTGCTCGCGCGCGTATCCCTTCACTGGCTCCACGACGCCGGCGAGAGCCTCCAGCGGCGCCCGCGGACCGTTGCCCGCCAGCCGATCCAGCATCCGGCGATAATTCGCGCGGTGCTTCAACCCGAGCCATTCCAGATCGGCGCTCAGCACCGTCAGGCGGCGGTACATATCGACAGGATCTTTCACCTCGGCCGGCGACCACAGGCGTTCGGCAATGGCGCCCAGCCGGGGCCACAAGCGCCCGTCGATGTTCTCCGGCGTCGCGTACTCGCTCCACTCCGCGGCCTCGCCGCCCAGGATGCGCGCCCGCTGCTCGTCGTTGAGCACAGTGCTCTCGTTGGCGAACGGGTCCACTGCGTAATGCTCCGCGGCGGGCATCATCAGATCCAGATAATAGCCGGCCGAGAGAATGCCCCGGTATCCCGCCTGAGCGGCCTGGGCGAGCGACTTCTGCCCGCGCCACGACTGAATGAGAATGTCCTTCGGCAGCGCCGGATCCAGAATCTCATCCCAGCCCGCCATGCGCTTGCCATGCTTCGCCACGATGGCCTGCACGCGCTCCGTGAAGTACTCCTGTAACGCGGCGTTGCTCGTCTTGCCGTGCTCGTGCATCCACGCCTGAATGCGCTCGTTCGCGTTCCACTGCTTGCCGTTCACCTCGTCGCCGCCGATGTGGAAATACTCGTCCGGGAAGAGGCCGGCCATCTCACCGATGAAGCCGTCCAGGAACTGGTAGGTGGCCTCATTGGTCGGATCGAGGCACGGGTCCTGAATGCTCCATCTGTGGATGATCTGGTATGGACCGGGCGCGCTGGCCAGTTCGGGATAACCCGCCAGCCAGCTGGTTGCATGGCCCGGCATGTCGAACTCCGGCACGATGCGGATGCCGCGCGCGCGAGCGTAAGCGATCAGGCCGCGAATCTGGTCCTGCGTGTAATACAGCCCGTCCGAGCCGGCCTGCTGCAGTTTCGGATAGCGGAGGCTCTCGACGCGAAAGCCCTGGTCGTCGGAAAGATGCAGGTGAAGCACGTTCAACTTCACCGCGGCCATGCCGTCCATGTTCCGCTCCAGCACGTCGAGCGGCATGAAGTGGCGCGCCACGTCGATGAGCAGCCCGCGCCACACAAAGCGCGTCTTGTCCTCGATGCCCACCGCGGGGATCTGCCAGCCCTGCTCGCCCGCTTCCACCAGTTGCAGCATCGTTTCGAGGCCGTGCAGAACCCCCAGCGCGTTCGGCGCACTCAGGCGCGCCTGGCTCGCGTCAACCTTCAACCGGTAGCTCTCGTCTTCACTCGGCTTCTGCACCGCGGCGCCCGGACCGCCGCAATCGACCACCAGCTTCGGGTGCGCGCCGGTCATGTCCGGCTCGAACGGCGCCCCGGTTCGCGCGCTGAGTTGCGTGATGAAACGCGCCACGGCGGCGCGCACGCGCTGATCGGCGCCGTTCATCTGGATGGAGATGTGCTGGTCGAGCGCCAGGGCGCCTTCGCCACGATCGATGTGGGCAGGCCACGGTATCAGGTTCAGATCGGCGGCAAAACTGGGCATGAGGAACATGGAGGCGAACGCCATCCGGCGTGTGAGTGTCATTTGGTATCGAACCTCGGTGGCGCGAAGAATGAAATCGGATCGAGCCACGTGATCTTCCAGTGCTTTCCCTGCTTCTCCACGTGGCAGTGCACCACCTCGCGCCGCCGCACCAGCGGGCCGTCGGGATCGGGGGTGTGAACCTCCATGTACCAGTCGAGATCCAGGCTGCGCTTCGCTTCGTCGCCGTCGTCCTTCAGCGGCAGGATGGACGAGGTGATGGAGCCCTCGCCCAGCAGTGCGGACACATTACCGCGCAGGCGGTCGTAGTCAGGCATGTTGCGATCGAAGGCGTCCATGAACGCCGGCACGTTGTTGTTACCAAGCGCAATGGCCGCCGAGCCAAGCAGGTCCATCACTTCGGCCTGAGGATCGGCGCGCAGCGCAGGGGCGATAAGAAGGATGCAGATACAGAGCCGCGACCGCCAGGGAGCGGTCTTCAGGGGGCCGTCACGTCCGGTAGCTGGCATTGATCTCAATGTATTTCTCCGTCAGGTCGCAGGTGCGAAACAGCGCGCGGCCAGGCCCGCCGCCCCGGATCTCGAAGCGCACCTGGCACTCCGGCTCATCGAGCTTTCGCTTCAGGTCGGCCTCGCTGAAATCGGCGGCCAGACCGGAAAGGCACACCGGCATCCCCTGAAGATGAATGTCCACCGCAGCGGGATCGAACTCCACGCCGGCATTCCCGGCCGCCGAAAGAATGCGCCCCCAGTTCGGATCGGATCCGGCGATCGCGGTCTTGAACAGCGGCGAGTTGGCGATGGCCCGCGCAATCCGCACGGCGGCCGCATCGTCGCGCGTTCCTGAAACCGTGATCGTGATCAGCTTTCGCGCGCCTTCGCCATCGCGCACAATCTGCTCGGCCAGGCTCTCCATCACGCCATTCAGCGCCTGCTGAAAGAGCTTACGATCCGGCGCCACGCCACTCGCGCCGTTGGCGATGACGGCCAGCGTATCGTTGGTGGAAGTGTCTCCATCCACCGAGATGCGGTTGTAACTCACCGCCACGGCCTCGGCGAGTATGGCCTTCAGATCGGCGGGCGCGACGGCCGCATCGGTCATCACGAAGCCGAGCGTCGTGGCCATGTCCGGATGGATCATGCCGGCGCCTTTGGTCATGCCGGCGATGGTCACGCGGCGGCCGCCCATCTGCACCGCCGCATCGGCCATCTTGGGGCGCGTATCGGTGGTCATGATGGCGCGCGCGACATCCTCGAACCGGTCCGGGGAGAGCGCGGCCGCGAGATCAGCCAGCTTGTTCGTGATCAGCGACGAGTCCAGCTCCACGCCGATAACTCCCGTGGATGCCGGGAAGATCTGCTCCGGCGCGACCCCCAGTGCCCTTCCCGCCGACTCGCAGCACGCCTGAGCGACGGCGTCGCCGGTCCGCGTCGCGCAATTCGCGTTGCCGGCGTTTACCAGAACGGCTTTCACCTGCCCACCCGAGCGCGCTATGTTCGCGCGCGCCAGCCGCACCGGCGCCGCCTGCACGCGATTCTGCGTGAATACCGCCGCCACCGCCGCGGGCGAGTCCGATACGATCAGGCCAAGATCGTCCCGCTCGTCTTTGCGAATGCCCGCGTACGTCGCGGCATAGCGGAAACCGGCTGGCAGATTCAAGCGGCCGTCCTCCCCAGTATCTCGTTCTCACCGGGACGCTGGCCATTGATGAACGCCTCGGCGGTCATTCGCTTTCGGCCTTCCTGCTGCACTTCGAGAAACTCGAGCAGCGTGCTGCCGCCGCACTGGACGAACAGGCGCCGGCGATCGACACACATAGCGCCAGGCGCGCCACGGGTATTGCCGGTCGTTGCCCGAGCTTTCCATAGATGGAACACCTGCCCGCGCAAGTACGTCCAGGCGCCGGGCCACGGCAGAAAGCCACGCGCCCGATTCCGAATCGCCTCAGCCGCCATCGTCCAGTCCACCAGCCCGTCGTCTTTCTTCAGGATGGGCGCATAGGTCGCGTCGGCATCGTTTTGCGGCGTTGCATGAATCGTCTTGTTCTCGATACCCGCCAGCGTCTGCACAAGCAGATCGGCGCCGGCCTCCGCCAGCCGCGCGCTCAGCTCGATCGCGGTCTCCTCCTCGCCGACGGCCGTCTCACATCTCAGCAGCACGTCGCCGGTATCCAGCCCCGCGTTGATCTTCATGGTGGTGACGCCCGTGGTTTTCTCGCCGTTAGCGATGGCCCACTGGATCGGCGCCGCGCCGCGGTACTTCGGCAGCAGCGACGCATGCACATTAATAATGCCGTATCGCGGCAGATCGATAATCGATTGCGGAATGATCTGACCGTAGCCCACCACCACCATCGCATCCGCACCCAGCGAGCCAAGCATCTCCACCGATTCAGGACGCCGCACGCGCTCCGGCTGATGGACGGCGAGCCCATGCCGCAGAGCCGCTTCTTTCACCGGCGACGCCGCAAGCTGTCCTCCGCGCCCCTTCGGCCGGTCGGGCTGGGTCAGAACGGCGGCCACCTCGTGACCCGCGGCAACCATGCGCTCGAGCGTCGGAACGGCGAACTGCGGTGTCCCCATAAAGATCAGGCGCATTACTTTGTGGGGCAGGCGCCTCGCCTGCGGCCGACGCCTCGTCGGCCTGCTCGGTTGTTTCTAAATACGTCTTCCGCCGGACCAAGCAGGCGGGGCGCCTGCCCCACTCGAAGCAGCGCGAGCTGAAGCTGGCGCCAGCACGCTGAAGACGGTGCTGAAAAAGTAACTGCGCAGGCCAAAGGCCTACTCAACTGTTGCCGCAAGCTGTTGCTGCACCGTGGTGGAGCGAGACCGTGCGTTACCACTCGCCCGCCTTCTGCAGCTTCTTCACCTTGCGCTTGATCAGGTCCCGCTTGAGCGCGCTTACGCGATGAATGTACAGCTTGCCACGCAGGTGGTCCGTCTCGTGGAGAAACGCGCGCGCCAGCAGGCCTTCGCCGGTCTTTTCGAACCACTCGCCCTTCTCGTTCTGAGCGCGGATGGTCACCTTCTCCGGACACGCCAACTGCTCGCGGAAACCCGGAATGCTGAGGCATCCCTCCTCGCCGGTCTGAACGCCTTCCCGGCCCACGATCTCCGGGTTGATCAGCACCAGCTTGTCCGCTTCCTGCTCGCCCATGCTGGTGTCGATCACCGCCAGCCGACTGGAAATACCGATCTGCGGCGCCGCCAGCCCCACGCCGCGCGCGGTATACATCGATTCGAACATGTCGGCAATCAACTGGCGCAGCTCCGGCGTATCGAACTGCGAAACGGTCTCCGTCTCGCGCTCCAGCACCGGGTCGCCCAGCTTCACAATCGGGTAGACCATCAGAAATTCTTCACCTGCTCGATATATCCTGCAAAATTCCTTTTCGTTTCGTCCAGCGAATCGCCGCCGAATTTTTCGAGGAACGCCTCCGCAAGCACCAGCGCGGTCATCGCCTCGCCGATGACTCCGGCCGCCGGGATCACCGCCACGTCGCTGCGCTCATAAGCGGCGAGGGCGGGCTCGCGCGTGTCCAGATCCACCGATTCGAGGGGCCGCCGCAGCGTCGAGATGGGCTTCAGAAGTCCACGCAGCAGGATGTCCTGACCGTTGGTGATGCCGCCTTCGAGGCCGCCCGCGCGATTCGCGCCGCGCGTGAACCGGCGATCTTCGCGGCTGTAATGAATGCTGTCCTGCACCTTCGAGCCGAACGCCGCCGAGCCTTCCTCGGCAAACCCGATCTCCGCGCCCTTGACCGCCTGGATGGAGACGATGGCTTGTGCCAAACGGCCGTCCAGACGCGTATCCCAGGCGATATGCGATCCCAGACCGGGCGGGACGTTGTGCGCCACCACCTCGAACACTCCGCCAACGGTATCGCCGGTGCGATACGCCTCGTCTACAACGGCTTTCATGCGTTGCTCGGCTTCCGCGTCCACGCAGCCGAGCAACACCTCGCGTTTGCGGCTCAGCTCCACAATCTCATCCCAGGCGACTGCCCGTTCCAGACGCGCCGTGCCCACCTGAATCACGTGGCTCAGAATCTCGATGCCGAACTGCCGCAGGAAGAGCTTCGCCATGGCCCCCACTGCCACGCGCGCCGCGGTCTCCCGCGCGCTGGCCCGCTCCAGAACATAGCGGGCGTCGTCGAAGTTGTACTTCAGAACGCCGGCCAGATCGGCGTGGCCGGGACGCGGGCGGGTGACGCGCTTCCGTTTATCCTCCGCGCCCTCGGCATCCTCCACCGGCAGAGCTTCGGTCCAGTTCTTCCAGTCGCGATTGCGAATGATGATGGCCACCGGCGAGCCTATGGTCTGCGAATGGCGAACGCCGGCGACAATTTCCGCCGTGTCCGTTTCAATCTTCATGCGCCCGCCGCGGCCATAGCCCTGCTGCCTACGCCACAGCTCGTGGTTTACGACGTCCAAAGCAACCGGGACGCCGGCGGGCAGACCCGTCAGTGTGGCAATCAGACACTCTCCGTGCGATTCACCGGCGGTTTCGAAGCGCAGCATGCGTGGGAAAACACCATGGTAGCAGCGTGTTGAGGAATCATGCCGAACAGTCCCCCCGCAGTGAAGAACGGCATGCAAGTTGCCGATAAGCGGGTCAGCGGCATGCTGGTAAGACTAAGACTGGGTCGGGGCCGGAGGGTACGGCAGCAGCGCAATACTGTTCCGAGAGTACTCGAGGCCGCGGCCGTCCTCCTGCAGCCGGCTGTTCTGGCAGCCTTCGCCCTCGCATTCTGGCGATTTGGCGTGGATCTGGGCTGGACGCGGGCGTTTCCCTTCGCCGCCGGACCGTTATCGCACTGGCAACTGTGGCTTGCGCTCACCGTCGTGTTATTCGCGGCAGTGCTGGTGCTGAACCGGCAGGTGAGCCGCTCGCCGGCGGCCGAGCCATCGAACATGAACATCTGATGACTGTTTCTTTGGAAATCGGGAGAAGCGCGCGCGCATTCGTACCGAATTCGGAATCGCTGCGGTAAATCCGATTCACGCGGCGCACCCGTAAACAAAATTGCAGGCAAATGTTGCGCCCTCGCTCGCCGTCGAAACTTCGGCCAGGGTCGTTGCATCTATTTGCCAGGCAGGTTCGAAATGGATACGGTGTCAGTGGAGCAAATCGCCGAGCAAGCGCCGCAGATGCGGCCGCGGACAGCAAGCGCCGTTACGGTCCGCCTGCATCCCGCGATCGAGCCCACTACTGCTGCGTCCATTGGCGCAGTCGATGCGCTTTCGTTTCTGCTTCGCAGCGGAGCGCTTGCCGCGCTCACTCTGGGTGTCTGGAGGCTGGGCGTCGATCTCGGCTGGACTCAGGATTTCGTCATCTCGTCCGGCGTCTGGTCGCACTGGCAGGTGTGGATCGCCGTGGCCATTGGACTGAACGCGGCCGCCACGCACATCTCGCGCCCTCGTCGGCGCGATGCCGGCCGCTGATGCGCGCGTTTCTCCCGAGGCGCCGCGGTCCTTTTTGATATTCTTTGGTTAACGAGGTCGCCTCCGGTTTTCCCATGGCCCACCGCAGCAGATTCGGCTCATCGGGTGTCTTGTATTTTCCCGGCTTCCCGAACGGCGTCAAGTGGCTGCTCATAGCCAACACTGCCATTTTCATCCTGTCGTTCTTTGCGCAGATCGCCGGTCTGGTATCTCCGGCGTCGCCGAACATCTTCGGTCTGCAACCGGCAGCCGTGGTCACGCTGTTCTTTGTCTGGCAGGTGTTCACCTACATGTTCCTGCATGGCGGCTTCGGCCACATCCTCTGGAACATGCTGGCGCTCTGGATGTTCGGAGCGGATCTGGAAGGCGCCTGGGGAACTCGCCGATTTCTGCAGTTCTATTTCTACTGCGGCATTGGCGCGGGGGTTTGCGTCATTCTCCTCAATTACGCTCTGCCGTGGGGGAACCCGCTTTCGGTCACCATCGGGTCATCGGGCGCCATCTTCGGCATCCTCATGGCCTACGCGATGCTGTTCCCCAACCGCACTATTCTGTTCGCGTTTCTGATTCCGCTCCAGGTGAAGTGGTTCGTCCTGATCATCGGCGCCATCACCTTCATGATGTCGTTTCAGGCTAATCAGGGGGTCAGCAACTTCGCCCACCTCGGCGGACTGGCTATGGGCTATCTGCTGGTGCGGTCTTACCGGAAGCGCCGGCGGCCGGTTGCCGTCACAGCGAGTCTGGCCGACCGCTACAAGCAGTGGAAGCTGCAGCGCGCCCGCCGCAAGTTTCAGGTGTATATGAAGAAACACGGCGACAAGGGTCCCTGGGTGCAGTAGACCAGGCTTCAGCCTGCATCGGCCCTACCGAAACCACAGGCCTGTGGTTCACGTCAATCTTTCTGATATAGTTCCCTGAAGGAAGCACGCCTGTGAGGATCTCCAAACTTCTCGTTCCATTGCTCTTACTGTGTGCCGGCGCTGCCATTGCCCAGGAAGGACCCGAGACGCCCTCTCCCGATACCGTAGCGAAGCCACGCAAGCCCGCCGGCGACGCTACGCAGCCCGAAGAAAAGAAGATCCCGTCCGAGTTCCACAAGCAGCCGGGCGCGCCCGAGGGATCGCCCACGTTTCAGAGCAACGCTACTACCGTCTCGGTGGACGTGGCCGTCCTCGACAACAAGGGCCGCTTTATCCCCGGCATCCCGCAGGACCGCTTCCGCGTTCTTGAAGACAGCGTCCCGCAGAAGGTGGACACCTTCTCCAAAGGCGAGGCGCCCATGACTGTGTGCCTGCTCGTGGAGTTCAGCAACAGGTTTATGGGCCAGAGCTATTGGAGCCCGGTCTGGTATCAGACCCTGACAGCCGCCTATGGATTCGTGCAGACGCTCAAGCCTGAGGACTACATCGCGGTAATCGCTTACGACATGACGCCGGAAGTCCTTTCCGACTTCGCCAGCGACCGCTCGAAAACCTACGAGGCCTTACAGAGGCTTCGTATTCCCGGAATGTCCGAAGCGAACCTCTTCGATGCGCTGGTGGACGCCGAGGAGCGCATGGAGAATATCGAGGGGCGCAAAGCCATCCTGCTGCTTTCAACCGGCGTGGATACGTTCAGCAGACTGACTTACGACAAAGCCCGCAAGCGCATCCAGGAAGCGGGCGTTCCGGTGTATGCCTTCAGCCTCGGGCAGACCTTACGCATCCTGATGGGCTCCGATAGTGATATCGGTTTGATACAGGCCGACAACCAGATGAACACGTTCGCCAGAGAAACCGGTGGCCAGGCGTTCTTCCCGCGCTTCATTGGCGAGTTCCCGTCGATATTCCAGACCATCTCCGACGCCATGCGCAACCAGTACACGCTGACGTACCACCCCACCAACCAGGCGCGCGACGGTTCTTACCGGCGTATCAAGGTGGAGCTGGTGAACCCGGCCACGAACGAGCCTCTCAAGGTGGTGGATGGGAAGGGCAAGCCGATCAAGTATCAGGTAATCGCCAAGGCCGGGTACAAGGCGCCG
The DNA here is from genome assembly GCA_963780655.1 of uncultured Acidobacteriota bacterium. Lineage (GTDB taxonomy): Bacteria > Acidobacteriota > Terriglobia > Bryobacterales > Bryobacteraceae > CAWACP01. The sequence goes on from CAWACP010000007.1 coordinate 350,786, forward strand.
CACGAGGTGGAGTAGCGGCCGGGTTGTGAACACCGTCCTGAGCGTCGGCGTCCGCGCGGGGTTGATGCTGGCCGCGGTCTTCATCGCGAACCATCTCATCGAGTTCCTGGCGCCTGCCGGAAACAGAACGGTGAATCTCGTCCGAGGCGCCGGCGCGGTACTCCTGATGCTCGGGCTGTTTGGCGCCGCCGGATCGGCCGCGTGGGGGCGAACCCGGTCGATGGCATCGGCGGTGTTAGCAGGCCTGTGCTGCGCGGCCGTCGGGATGATTGCCGGACTCGGCTTTGCTTTCGCCTTCAACCTTGTTTTCGAGGCGCACGTCGTAGCGCGGCTTCATGACGCCTTCGCCGCGAGCGGGATGAGCGCCCACGCCTTCGTGGTCAGGAACTCACTGGAGGCGATCTCGGAGATGGTGGTCCGTCTGCCCATCGCCGCTCTGGTTCTGTCGGTTGCCGGCGCCATTCTGAACGCGCTGTTGAGCACGCGAACGCGCGGCGTGGTCCTTGCGTCTGCCTCGCTGACCCCGCTGCTGTTCGTGGCGGGCGCGGCCGCACTCTGGCATGCTGACTCGCTGGAGCGCTCCGCAAGACCGCCGTTCGTGATGGCCGGCGTGCTCGCAGCCGGGCTGGCGCTGTGCGGCGCGCATCCTGTCTGGTGGTCGCTCTCCCGCCGCTCGTAGTCGTCGTAGCCGCGGGTAGTGCGCTATTTGTGCGTTGATGGGGTATTGACAGGAAGGTAGTCTCGCGCATTAGCTTGCCCTGTTATTCGGACTGACCGTTCGCCGGGCACGGAAACCCCTCGCTGACGAGCTGTCTGCACACCCGAATCAGTTTTTCCAGGTGGGCGCGGCGGCGCTTGCTCGCGGTCCTGCCGAGGTCCTCCCTGGCATAAGAAATGAGTTCCCTCCAGTCTTTACACGGATCGTGTAACTTGTCTCTTGACTCTGTGTAAACCGCCATCGTATACTCCCTCTAGCGTGGTGGAAAATAGTGAACAATCGCCGACGACGCCGATTACACGGCCTGATCGGTATCGGGCAAAACTCGATAAGACTCGGGATGAGCTCCGCGAGATAGAAGAACGGCTCGAAGAGGTCGAAGAAGAGAGGGCAGAGCTGCTGGCGCGCGCGGAAAAGCTGAAGACCGTTGTTGAGGTGCTCGGCGAGGTTTGTTCGGACCTGGATCAGGACCACAGTACGGAATGGGCAGACCTTGCGAAATGCGGTATCCAGGAGTGCTGCTATCGTGTCCTGCTGGAGTCCGAAGAACCGCTGGATGCGACGGTCATCAGGTACGAGCTGGAAAGCAATGGGGTGGATGTGAGTCGCTACGCTAACCCGCTGGCGGTAATTCATACTTCGCTGAAGAGGATTCCTGATCGGGTGCGGTCGTTCCGACGCAAGACAAGGGCAGTGAACAGCAGCGCAATGGTCTGGGTGCGGTACTACGAAGCGATTAAACCGGGGACCGGAACGTCGAGGTCTTCGAAAACTTAATTCACCCCGTCGGCAGTTTCGAGCTGCCGACGGGGTTAACCTCGGGCTTACGCCAAAGGCAGGTTTTGCGAACCCAATGCCATTCTGGCGCGATTGCCCGCGAAAGGCAAGGCCAGAATGACATGCCACAACTGCCGCAGCGAATGTCAGCGCTTCGGCAAACACCGGAACGGTCTTCGCCGGTTCCGCTGCAAACAGTGCCGGAAAACCTTCACCGAACCGCACTCGGACACGCTTGAGGGGATGTACCTTGCGGAAGCGCGGGCCGAGCTGGTCCTGAAGCTCCTGCTCGAAGGCAACAGCGTGTCGAGCGCGGAACGGCTCACCGGCGTCCACCACACGACGATCCTGAAGCTGCTCGTGCTGGCCGGCGCGAAGTGTGAGCGCATCATGGCGACGAGAATCCGGAATGTAAAGGTCCGGGACGTGGAGTGCGATGAAGTCTGGTCGTTCATCGGTAAGAAGCAGAAACGCGTGAAGCCGGAAGACGATCCGAACCTCGGAGACGCTTACACCTTCGTTGCCATCGAGCGGCACAGCAAGCTGGTCCTGAACATCGCCCTCGGAAAGCGGGATCAGGCGACAACGGATGTCTTCGTCGAGGGCATTCGGCACGCCACGTCGAAGGACACTTTTCAGGCGACAACCGATGGATTCATTCCGTACAGGTCCGCGATCACGACTACGCTGCACGACAAACTGACGGGGTTTGCGCAGCTCATTAAGGTGTACAGAGCGCCGAGCGAAGGCGAAGCGCGGTACTCGCCCCCGGAGGTCGCGGCAGTGGAGGTAGTCCCAGTCTTCGGTCAACCCGATTCGGAACGGATCTGCACCAGCATCGTCGAGCGCAGCAATCTGAGCGTGCGGATGGCAACGCGCCGATTCACCCGGCTGACGAATGCCTTCAGTAAGAAGTGGGAGAACCATTGGGCCGCAGTCTGCCTGTGGTTCGGGTTCTATAACTTCTGCCGCGTTCACAAATCGCTGCGCGTCACGCCCGCGATGGAAGCAGGGATCGCCGATCATGTCTGGAGCGTGCGCGAACTGCTGGAGGCGGCGTGATCGAATGGCAACCGCTCTCTGAACGTCCGCCACCACGGGAGCACAATGGATCTGGCCGCCTGGTCTCGGCCTCATGAACCGGGACGAACGCGGGAACCTTGACCTGTTGGCGGCCAACCTCAGCATCAAGGAATCGCTACAAGGAGCGACAAATGCCGTCATTAGAGAATGCCTACCTCCAAAGGGACAGGGCAAAAAAACAGGTGCAGGAGCTTCAGTCTCTCTGTTCCGAGTTTTGTGCAACTGAGCAGAAGGCGACGATCACCGAGGCAAAGACGGAAACCACACTGCCTGTAAATCCCGAGGACCTGTACCGTATCCAACGTCGAGACACCCCGATCCCTGAGGAATGCGGTGTCCTCGCCGGGGAGATCGTCAGGTGTTTGAGGGCGGCTCTGAATTGCCTGACGAGCAGTCTGGCCGAACTGGACTCCGGGGTTATTCAACCCGAGGCACACTTCCCCATCGAAAGCACGCGAGAGGGTTTCCAGCGTCATGTCCGTTTCCTGAGCGGCATCAGCGAGTCTCATGTAGCAGCCATCGAGGCACTGCAGCCGTACAACCGATGCGACTGGACGAGGCGCCTTGTCGCTCTTAGCGACCTCCACGAAAGCGGTGGGCTCATCAAACACGTCACCCTCTGCTACGGACGGCTTCACCCGGTGGAGAGCGCAGAGCCTAACATCTCCCTCTATGAAGTGAAGATGCACTTCCAGACGGCCCTTTTCGTAGCCACCGACAAGGGACTCGATCTGGTAAAGACGCTCAAGGAAATCGAATCTCAGGTTACCCGTACGCTTGATGCGTTCCAGCCGGAATTCGAGTGACTCCCCCGCGGCGTTCATCTATCGCCGCCCGTTCCGCAAAGCGTGGCGGCGATAGAATGCGGCCATGCGAACCCTGCCCGCGGTACTTCTGTGCCTTGCGTCCGTGTGCTCTTCACAGACGCCAACCCCAACTCCAGCGATAGCTGCTGAGACAAAGCAGCGTCAGACTGCTCCAGAAAACCAGGATTCCAAAAGCGATCACGCCAACGCCGCAGGTTCTGTTGCCCCGGTCAATCAGGCGACCGCCGATCCAGCAGGTAAGAATCAGGCTGGTGCCAGAAATAAGCGTGGTTATTCCGCGCCGTCTGACAACAAACTCACCGACTGGCTGGTCGCGATCTTTACTGGCGTGTTGGCAGCGCTCGCGATTCTCCAGTGGCTTGCTATGAAGGCTCAGGCTGGGTACATGCGTCAGCAGGAGACGCGGATGCAGGAGGCGTTCACCGTGTCGCACCGCCCCAAAATTGCCGTACGACACATACTCCCCACGAAGATGGTAGACTCGTGGACCCCTGAGGCTGGAACCTTGCGCATATTTAATACAGGCGACACGTCTGCCAGAGTCGACAGATGCTGGTTTGAGATTCTCATCGAGAAACGGCTTCCTCCTGTTCCTCCGTACCTCGGTAACCAAGGCGTGCCCTTCGCCGATCCGAAACTTGATCCGGGAGAGTCCATCGAAGCACGGTTCCCCTCGGAGTCGGAAACATTTTTCCAAAGGCATCCCGAGACGCTGCCCCTGATCCAGGAAGCGCGAAATTCGGCTAAACGCGGCGTTGCTTTGGCCAAACTGCAACGACTGTTTCTCATAGGATATGTGGGTTACTTCGACAGCGCGGACAGGCACCGGGTGGCGGGATTCTCCTGGGTGTGGGATTTTGACGCCCAGAGCTTCGTGCGAGAGGCCAGTCCCGACTATGAATACGGCGATCAGGGTTAGCGCCGAAAAAGCGATCAACGCACTTTTAGCGGACCACCTAGCCGCGCGAGGCTTGCTTCCGTGACATGATCGCAATAGAATGACCGGAACTCTCTCCGTTGGAGGTGTTCCATGCAGAAGCTGAACATCGGCCGGCTGGTCCTGGGCGGGATCGTCGCAGCCGTCATTATTGACGTTGTTGAATTCTGGATGAATAACACCCTGCTGCGCGCCGATTGGGCAGCAGTCAGCGCGAGGCTGGGTCTTGGATCCATCACCACAAAGGGCATCATCGCGTTCAACCTCTGGAGCCTGGCAATCGGACTCACCGCCATATTCCTGTACGCGTGCCTGCGGCCGCGGTTCGGGCCTGGTCCGAAGACCGCCTTGCTCACTGCGGCGGTCGTGTGGGTACTCGGTTACGTGCTGGCGATGGTGGCTCCGGTTGTGATGCACATGATCCCGAAGCGGCTGGGCCTGATCAGCATCTCGTACGGATTAGCGGAAATCGTAGTGGCCTGTTTGGCGGGCGCGGCGCTCTACAAGGAAGACACGGCAGAGACACTCCAGGCAGCGTCCAGTATATAGTTTTCGACGGCGAGCTGAGTCGAAGTCCCTTTTGTGGGGCAGGCCCCCCGGCCTGCGCGGGGCCCCCCGGCCCCGCTGGCCGCGCGGAGAGTAGCGTTGTCGCGTATGGGAGCAGGCCGGCGGGGGCGCCGGCCGCGGGCGAGGGCGCCCCCCCACATCGGCCAGGTGTTCGAAAGCGGGAAAACTACATGGCATTGGGCTCTTAGCCTGCGTAGTTACTTTTTCAGCACTATCTTCGGCTCGAGGTTCGGCAGAAACACCGTCAGCATCCCGATCGCGGGCAGAAACGAGCAGACCCGATAAACCGTGGTTATGCTGGTGACGTCCGCCAGTTGGCCGAGCAGGGCCGCCCCGATGGCGCCCATTCCGAACGCGAGTCCGAAGAACAGGCCCGAGACCATCCCTACCCGCCCGGGCACGAGCTCCTGCGCGTAGACCAGAATCGCGGAGAACGCCGAGGCCAGCACCAGCCCGATCACCACGGTCAGGACGAGGGTCCAGAACAGCGTCGCGTAAGGGAGCGCCAGCGTGAACGGCAGGATGCCGAGGATGGACCACCAGATCACGTGCTTGCGGCCGATGCGGTCGCCCACCGGTCCGCCGATCACCGTCCCCGCCGCCACCGCGCCGAGAAATACAAACAGGCAGATCTGCGATGTGCGCACGGAAACGTGGAAACGGCTGATCAGGAAAAACGTGTAATAACTGGAAATGCTCGCGAGGTAAATGTATTTCGAGAAAACCAGAGCGCCCAGCACGGCCAGCGCCGCTGCCGTTCGCCTGCGCGAGAGCTGTGGGTCCGCCTCCCGCCTGATGTGCCGCGCTGCCAGGCCATGCAGATGGCGCTTGTACCACGCCCCCACCCGCGTGAGCACGACGATAGCTGCCAGCGCCGCGACGGCCATCCATGCAATGCTGCGCTGTCCCCCTGGCAGCACCAGAAATGCCGCGAGCAAAGGCCCCATCGCCGACCCGGTATTCCCGCCCACCTGGAACAGCGACTGCGCCAGACCGTACTGGCCGCCGGACGCCATCCGCGCCACGCGCGACGATTCGGGATGGAACACCGACGAACCCACCCCCACCATCGCCACGGCCAGCAGGATGAAGCCGTAGCTCGGGGCGACAGACAGCAGCAGAAGTCCCGCGAGCGTGGAAGCCATGCCCAGCGGCAGCGAATACGGAAGGGGCCGGCGATCCGTGAATGTGCCCACGAACGGCTGCAACAGAGACGCGGTGGCCTGCGAGGCAAAGGTGATGAGCCCGATCTGCCCGAAGTCCAGCCGGTAGGAAGCCTTCAGTATGGGATACACCGCCGGGATGGTCGACTGCAGCATGTCGTTCAGCAGGTGGCAGAAGCTGATTGCCGCAAGAACGCGGAGGGCAATCGCCCCCGAGCGCCGTTTGATGGACGCGGTCTCGGTCTCTGACGCCGCCGGCATTAACGAGTAGTGTAGCCCGGGAAACCGCCTGCCCATGCAGGCCAGGAGCCCAATGCCGAATACTTTCCCAAAGCCGGACATTGACAGTAACCGTGGGGCAGGATTGCATCCTGCGCGCCGGTTTGTAACCGGCGCTTAGGCGGGTTGAAAACAGTTGAAAACCCGCCGCAGGCTGCAAGCTGCCCCACAACCGCCGCTGGACATCCTCCCTTGAAAAAGTAGCGGCATTAGGCTAAGAGCCGACTCGACAATTCGCTCCGCGCAAACAGTAGAGCAGGCTTCAGCCTGCATGTCAGCGTGCCGGCGTGGGCTTCAGACCATGCTCGGCCAGGAACCGCAGCACTTCCGCGAATGCTTTCCGATTCTGCTCGTCGGTGAACATGCCATGACTTCCGCCCGGAACCGTGTACAGCTCGTTCGGCGCGCCTGCCTTGTCCAGCGCCTCGTGCAGACGTACCGCATGGCTGTACGGAACCACCGGGTCCTTGTCGCCATGGATGGTGATAATGGGCGGCAGACCCCGGCGCACGTAAGTCAGCGGCGAGACGCGGCGCGCAATTGCCAGCCGGTCCTGCGAGCCGCCCAGCCAGTCCACCGCATACGTTTTGCGATTCGGTCCGGCCAGCAGATCCGCGACGTCGGTGATGCCGTACCAGTTCACGATGGCGGCCACACGCGGCTCCGGTCCCTCCTCCGCGCAGTTGTTATCGAGGCCGGCTGATTCGGTGAGCATGCCCGTGGTGAGCGCCAGGTGACCGCCGGCCGAATTGCCCGTCACCACCAGCCGCGCAGGGTCGATGTGATACTGCTTCGCGTTCTGCACAATCCAGCGCAGAGCGCAGCGGCAGTCTTCCACGGCTGCGGGCGCGTTCGCGGCGCTGGCCATCCGGTATTCCACGTTCACCGCGGCCCAGCCCATCTGCAAATACGGCAGCGTGTACAGGACCGCGCCTTCCTTCGTGCCGAAAACCCAGCCGCCCGCGTGAATGTAAATCACAGCGGGAACAGCCGCGGTGGCGCTGTGAGGATAGATGACGTCCAGCTTGTTCTGATGATCGCCGGCGACGTTGTATACGATGTCGGGCTGAATCCAGTAGTCGTTGCCCGCGTCCACGCTCCAGTCGAGCGACTGCTGGGCGGGAGCGAGAACGGCGGCTGTCGCGATGAGGATTGCGATCCTCGGGAGCATTGGGTTGAGTCCTCCCGTCACGCTGCTCCGCGGGCATTAACACGATATTGCCGGCCCTGATAATTCAGCCCGCGCAGCTCGGCTGCCGGATCGAATCCGGCAAAGCGGGGCGTGGCAGTCAGCGGGCCGAACAAGGGCGCCCGGATGCCGAACAGACCATCGAGAATCGGCTCCAGAAACGCACTGCCCGCGACGCAGGCCCAGTCGTTGATCCACGGAACGTCCGATGGCGATTTGCGAGCGCCTCCGCCCGCTTCGGGATCGACGGCCGTTTCCGCAAAATGCGCCTGCGCGATAGGCCCCTGCATGGCGGTCTTCGCGAGGCCGTGCATCCACTCCTCGGCCACACGGTCCTCACCGGCGTTGTACAGAGCCGAGAGAGCAATCGCGGGCCAGGCCGCGTAGGCGCCGGTCCACTGGTGATCCGGCCGCACGCTGAAGATCACGTCGCCGTCACGAGCGGACAGTGCGCGCATCCACGCCGGAGTCTGCAACTCGCGGCGGAAGAACGCCACCATCTCGCGCTTCTGCGCGGCGCTCAGGTCGTCGGGAATAGAGGAGAGCACGGTTCCGAAATCGTAACAATGCCGCACTGGTTGCATGCGCCCGTCGGGCAGCCGGCAATTCCAGAACCCGGCGCCCGGAACGTACAAAGCGAGGACATGGCGGGCCAGCGTGGATGCTTCCGCGCGCAGCGCCGACGCGCGGGCCGCATCGCCGCGATGATCCAGCAATTCCGCCACAAAGCGCAGGCAGAACACGTTGGCGGCGTTCAGGCCGGCCACTTCGTGCACGTAGCTGCTGACGGCCTCGAGCAGATTGTTGACCTCGCCGTAATCGGCCAGCCCATGACCGTTCACGTCGAGCGCGCGCCAGTGCGTAGCGTAATCCACCAGCCGGTCCATCACGGTCACGCCGCCGACACGCTTGTCCAGCCACGCGTGATCGCCGGTCCAGCGCACGTACTCGCGGATCATGCGGCACATCGCGAAATCGTTCACCGAATACCACGGCCCCACGCCCTCGCCCTTCAGGAACTCGGTGCCGAAGTGCTTGTGGATGTCGAGCGTCATCCACGTCTCGACCATGCGCCGCAGCACCGCCGGGTCCAGCAGCGCCAGCATAGTGGAACTCAGGCTGATGTCCCAGAGGAAGGTGGTGGTCTCCCAATAGCGCGGAGCGAGCGTTACGTACACCGTTCCGTATACCGATGCCGGTGTGTTCCGCCGATGAAAGAGCAGCGTCATCAGAGCCGTGTGATACAGCCGCGCGATGGACGCGTCGGACGTAACCAGCGTCGGCAGATAGCCGCTGAATCGGCCGTTCCCCGGCGTGAAGGCCGCGGCCAGAGTGGCATTCCATTCGTCTCGCGAGCGCCGGGCCTCCTCATCGAAATTGCGCGCCAGCGCGAGCGCCACCGGTAACGCCTGGGCGGCTGTCTCGCCAATCGCGTTACTGAAGACGATGTCGCGCGACTCCCCGGGTCCGAGGTCGAGACGATACGTCAGTGCCGAGCCGTCCATCGCCGATGGCGCGGGCCATGCCCCCACTGCCGCGGCTGCCTTGGAGTGCTGCGCTTCGAACACCACCGCGCTCTGGTCCGCCGCGACGGTGACGCGATTGTCGGATTCGCCGGGGTTCTGCCAGCCCCACGGCTCCACTTTCTTCGCGACGCCGCCCTGGATCAGCAGCCTGATCTCCACCGTGCGGCGCTCGCCGTGTACGTTCTCCACGCGCAGCCGCACCGCGACGGCATTCCGCTCCGGTGGTACGATCATCACGCTGGAGAGGCGCAGGCCGCGAGATTCCGCCGAGCGCTCGATCCGGTCCGGCCTCCAGACGAAGCTGATCGGCTCCCGACGCGAGGTGAAATACTCGCCATCGACGAACAGCACTCCGATCAGCTCGCTTCGGCCGTCGCCCCGCGATTCCCCCTGTGCGAAGGGCGGAAAGGAGACGCTGCGAATGGCCGTCACGTCCAGCGCCGCCTGTGCACAGCCCAGAAAATTGGTCAGCCCGGGCGGATTGAAGAGGTCGCCAAACCCGTGCGGCATGGCGACGCTCGCGAGTGATGCGCAGGTCGGAATCGAAACCGTTTCCGCAGCGCGCAGGTCCGGCAGGAGCCCGGACGCGGCCACTATTTTCAGGAAGTCCCTTCGGTCGGGAGACATGCTGTTTGATCGTAACGGCTAACAACGATCACATCAAGATAGATCATACACCGATTTAGCGCGTTGTGGTGATCGTTTTTCTTGAATTCACGATCAGAATCGTGTAGCGTGGACATAGCAACATGCAGGTACTCGCCATCGATCTGGGAGGAACGCACGCTACGTGTGCCCTCGTGCGCGATACCCAGGTGCTGGCGAAACAGACGGTTCCTTCGTCGGGATCGGGCCGCCTTGCGCCCATGCTGCCGCACTTCGCCGATGTCCTTCGCGCTCTCTGCTGCCGCGACGGTGTCCAACCTGCCGATTGCTCCGGCGTGGTTCTCGGGTTTTGTGGGCTCGCCGATTTCAGCGCGGGCCGCGTGCTCTCCACCAATCGGAAATATGAGGATGCACCCGGCCTCGATCTGGCGGCGTGGGCGAAACAGGCGCTTGGATTGCCATTTCACATCGAGAACGACGCGCGGCTGGCTCTGCTGGGCGAGCGCAGCGTGGGCGCGGCGCGCGGTTTCGACGACATCGTCATGATGACGCTCGGTACCGGCATCGGCGGTGCTGCCATGATCGGCGGCAGGTTGATCCGCGGCCGGCACTCGCAAGCAGGGTGCCTCGGCGGTCATCTGACCATGAATCCGCGAGGTCGACGGTGCACCTGCGGCGCTATCGGTTGCGCGGAATCGGAGGCGTCCACGTGGGCCCTTCCGTACATCTGCCGTGACTGGCCCGGATACGCCGCAAGCATTCTCGCCGGCGAGACCGCCCTCGACTTCGCCACGCTGTTTCGCGTTGCCGATTCGGGCGACGTGGTGGCTCGCGAAGTGGCCGAGTATTGCATCGATGTCTGGGCGGGACTGGCCGTAAGCCTGGTTCACGCTTACGACCCGGAGGCGGTGGTGATCGGCGGAGGCGTCATGCGCAGCGCCGAGCGGATTCTGCCGATGATTCGCCGGCGCGTGGAAGAGACCGCGTGGACCCCGTGGGGCAAGGTGTCTGTGCTTGCGGCGCAATGCGGCGACGATGCGGCCCTGCTGGGCGCCGTGCCGTTGTTTGCGGAGGCGGTGTCATGAGGGCTGGGTATGACAAGCATCCCCAGGTGGCAGTAGACGCCGATTCCGATCTTTGCACCTCCGGATGGACGAACATTGGCGAGCGCCTGCGCGCCGCGGCGAGTCCAGGCGCCACCGTAGTCGTGGAATGCTATCCGGGCGTGAACACGCGCGAAATCGAGGACGGCATCTCGGCGCAACTTCGCCCGAATCGCGTGATTCACTCCGAGGATGCGCTGAAGTCGGCCGACGAGATTGAGGGCATTGTCCGGCCGTTCCTGACTGACGATCCGGTCTTCGGCCTGATGAACAACCTCCGCCTGGATGCCTTGTTCGATCAGGACCGGCTCCGGGCACTCCGGCGCGAAGCTTCGGAACAGCACGTAGGCGTGACGCTGGTGATCGGGACCGGAGCCGCGATGGTAGCCACCGCGCCCGACATTCTGGTTTACTCGGACCTTGCCCGATGGGAGATCCAACAGCGGCAGCGGCGGCGGGAGATCGCCAATCTGGGCGCCGGAAATTTCGCCGAGCGGCCGAGTCTGAAATACAAGCGGGCGTTCTTCATCGACTGGCGCGTGGCCGACCGGCTGAAACGAGAACTGCTCGACCGAATCGATTTCCTGCTCGACACCAACGCGCCGGGCGAGCCGAAGATGATCTCCGGCGACGATTTCCGGCGCGGTCTCGAGATCGCCGCATCCCGCCCGTTTCGCGTTGTGCCTTTCTTCGATCCCGGTCCGTGGGGCGGCAACTGGATGATGCAGAAGTTCGATCTGCCCGCGGGGAAGCCGAACTATGCGTGGTGCTTCGACTGCGTCCCGGAAGAGAACAGCCTGCTGCTCGGTTTCGGCGACCGCCGCGTGGAAGTTCCTGCGCTCGACGTGGTCTTCTTCCGCCCGCAGGAGTTGCTGGGCGAAGCGGTCCATCGCCGCTTCGGCGCAGAGTTCCCCATCCGTTTCGATTTCCTCGACACCATGAACGGGGGCAATCTCTCGCTACAAGTGCATCCGCTCACCAGCTACATCCGCGAGCACTTCGGCATGGCCTACACGCAGGACGAAAGCTACTACATGCTGGATGCCGGCGCCGACGCTTCCGTGTGGCTCGGTCTAAAGGAAGGCGTCGATTGCCGCCGGATGGCCGCCGATCTGGAATCGGCGCAGGAGGGCGGCAGCCCGTTCCCGGCCGCGCAGTACGTTAACCAATGGCCCGCGCACAAGCACGACCACTTCCTGATTCCCGGCGGCACCATCCACTGCTCGGGACGGAACAGCGTGGTGCTCGAAATCAGCGCCACGCCCTACATCTTCACCTTCAAGCTGTGGGACTGGGGGCGGCTCGGGATGGACGGGCGTCCGCGCCCCATCCACCTGCGGCACGGGCTTGCTAACATCCAGTGGGACCGCACCACCGAATGGGTACGAAACAATTTGGTGAATCAGACTGAGCTGGTTTCCGAAGGCGCCTGTTGGCGCGAGGAGAGAACGGGGCTGCACTCGCTCGAGTTCATCGAGACGCGGCGCCACTGGTTCAACGGCCCCACGCCGCATTTCACGGGCGGCTCGGTGAACGTGCTGAATCTGGTGGAGGGCACGGAAGCGGTGATCGAGAGTCCCGACGCCGCGTTCGATCCGTTCGTCGTGCACTACGCTGAGACGGTCATTGTCCCCGCATCCGTGGGCCGTTACTTGGTAACCCCGCTGGGCGATCACATGCCACACGCGACCGTGAAAGCGTCCGTCAGGAATGAACATGGAGTCTGATTTCGGCCTCGACATCGAGGCCACGTTCAGCCCACTCGGCTTTCAGTACGGCCGCGATGTGTTCGGCCCCGAGCCGGAGCTGCGAAAGCTCGAGGCGATCCGGCCTAGCCTGCGCGATCCGGAATCGAGCGGACCCGATCCGGTGTACGCCATCGTCATGGACGTCGGCAAGCCCGCCGATCGCGAAGAGCTGGCGAGGCGCAATCTGCTCTTTGGCGTCGTCGCATACGCCGCGGGAAGGCTCGGCGACGAGCCGGTGCGCAGCCAGGGCCACGTGCACAAGGTGTCAGGCAACAGCGGCTGGTCGGCCCCGGAAGTTTTCGAGATCTGGCGCGGTCGCGCGCTGATTTATATGCAGGAGACGGCGAATGACGATCCTGGACGGTGCCTGGCGATCGACGCTGCGCCTGGCGACCGCGTCATCGTTCCGCCGGAATGGGCGCACGCTGTAATCAGCGCCGATGCGGAGCATCCTCTGGTGTTTGGCGCCTGGTGCGATCGCGATTACGGATTCGTTTACGCCGGCGTGCGCGCGCATCGCGGTCTCGCGTGGTTTCCGATGCTCGACCCCGAAGGCGCCGTGCGCTGGGTAGCTAACTCGCATTACCAGCCGCGACCCATCGAGGTGCGGCCCGCGCGGCGCTATCAGGAGTTTGGGCTCGATCCCTCCATCCCGCTCTACGCGCATCTGAAGGCCAAACCCGATGCAGTACAGTGGGTATCGAAGCCGGACGTTGTCGCTCACCTGTGGGAGGGTTTCGAACCATGACGCCGGCAAAGGACACCGCGGTTCGCCCCGGCTACGTCTACCTCATCTGCGCCGTTGCGGCCTTGTCGGGACTGCTGTTCGGCTTCGACACCGCGGTGATCAACGGCGCCTTGCCGTTCCTGCGCGACGAGTTCCGGCTCACCGATTTTCAGGTGGAGCTAACCGCCGGCGTACTGCTGGTGGGCTGCATTCTGGGCGCCGCGCTCGCCGGCATTGTGAGCGACCGCTTCGGGCGCAGGCGGGCGCTCATCTCGTCAGCCATAGTATTCGCGGCGGCGTCCATCGCGTCGGCCATTCCACGCGGCCTTGCCGAACTTGCCACCGCCAGGTTCGCTGCCGGAATCGCCATCGGACTTGCTTCCGTCCTCGGCCCGATGTACATCGCCGAAGTGGCGCCCCCGAGCATTCGCGGGCGGCTCGTATCCATCAACCAGCTCGCCATTGTTTCGGGCATTTTGATGTCGTATTACGTGAACTGGCAACTGGCCGGCATTGGGCCGGGTAACTGGCGCTGGATGTTCGCCATTGCCGCCGTTCCGTCTATCGCGTTCTGGCTTGGGCTGCTGGGCATTCCCGAAAGTCCCCGCTGGCTGGCCGCGAAGCGCGACGAGACCCAGGCGCTCGCCATCCTCGAACGCGTGGTCGGCCCGACCGAGGCGCGGCGCGAGCTGAAAGAAATTCATCAGAGCATCGCGCAGGAAGCTTCCACGGCTTTCCGAGATCTGTTCCGCCCCGGTTTGCGCAGGCCTCTCGCGCTTGCGGTGGTTCTGGCGATCCTGCAGCAGGTCACCGGCATCAACACCATCATTTATTACGGCTCAATTCTGCTGCGCGAACACGCGGGGCAGAGCGCCTCTTCAGCCATCGCCGCGAACGTGCTGATCGGCGCCATCAATTTCGGCGGAACCATCGTCGCCATGTTCACCATCGATCGCGTTGGCCGGCGCGCGCTCTTGTTGATCGGCTCGGCGGGCATGGGACTCTCTTTGCTCGCGCTCGGCTTCGCGTTCCAGCAGAAGGAGCAATCGTATTCCCTCATTGTGGGCCTCATCCTTGCGTACGTGCTGTCGTTTGCGGTGAGCCTCGGTCCCGGCGCGTGGGTCTATATTTCCGAACTGTTCCCCAACTCGGTGCGCGGGCGCGCGATGTCCATCGCCACGATGGCGGTATGGATTGCCTGCCTCGCGGTGACCCTGACGTTCCTCACGCTGATCCGCCTGCTCACCACCGCCGGCGCATTCTGGTTCTATGGCGCGCTCTGCGCGGTCACGTTCGTATTCGTCTGGCGCTGGCTTCCCGAGACCAAAGGTAAGACGCTCGAAGAGATTCAGGAGTTCTGGCAACATCGAACGCCCTGAGCATTTTGTATTCTCGATAGTGACCTATGGCACGTCGTGACGGCACGGCAAACCGCAGCGAGAGAATACTGCGCCACCTTCAGAGTGAAGGATCGGTAGCGGTGGAGGACCTCTGTTCTCTGCTCGATGTGTCGATTGCCACGGTGCGCCGCGATTTGCAGGAGCTGGAGAATCGCGGACTGCTGCGCCGCACGCACGGCGGGGCCATGATGGTTGAGCCGCTGCTCTACGAGGGCTTTCGCCACGATTCCTCGTTTCGTGAGCAAATGGAGCGCCGCGCCGAGGAGAAACGGCGTATCGCGATCGCCGCCGCCGATCTGATCGAGGACGGCGATACTATTGCCCTCACCCCCGGCACCACCACAACCGAGGTTATTCGCAGCATCCGGCACCGCAGTGGAATCACTGTGGTTACGAACACGGTGAACGTCGCCATGGAACTCAGCCAGCGCGAGGATCTGGACGTGGTTGTGAGCGGCGGCGCGCTGCGGGGGCGCTGGTTCTCTCTGGTAGGCTCGCTGGCGGTTCAGGCGTTCGAACAGATCTTCACGGACAAGGTGTTTATCGGGGCCAATGGCGTGGATGCCGCCGCGGGCCTCACCTGCCACCATGCGGACGAGGCCGCCGTCAATCGCGTCATGGTGCAGCACGCAAAGAAGAAGATCGCGGTAGCCGACGCTACCAAGCTCGGCGTTACCACCACTCATCGCATCTGCGGCCTCGATGCTGTCGACCTTCTCATTACCGACTCTTCCGCAACCGATGAAGCGATCGCGCCGTTTCTCGCAGCCGGCATCGAAGTGCGCCGCGTCTAGCCTCCGGTCCTGCAGGCTGAAAGCCTGCTCTACTGTTGCTCCACGTAACTCCTACGCCAAGGCCTGTTAGACTAGCGCCGAGGCGCGTCCCTGGTGCAGTGCCATCCGATTCAATGGAACGGCCGAAAAGCGTTTCAGATGGGGAACGACATTGTCGAGCTGACGCAGCTCGTCTGCGGAGGCCACATTGCCGAGCTGTATTTCGCAGCAGCTACCGGGTTCTCGCAGGTCAACCCGCTCTGGACTCCGCATTGGAAGAGCATCGACCCGGTTGACTACGACGCGGCGGCGCGTGAAGCGGGCTACGGTGCTCCTGCCGTCGGCAGGACTCTCTGCGGACTGGCCGGACACAGCCTTTGCCTCGATCTCTTCGGAATACCATCAGCGGAGGAAGCACGCTGTGGCGGAACGGTTCACGGCGAAGCGGGCGTGTCGCCCTGGTCATTTACTCCGTCTACAGAGAAGCACGCTTGCACGCTGCGGTCGTCCGTTCGTCTGCCGGCGGCAGGGCTGGAGTTTGAGCGCACCGTCTCGTTGTTCGACGGCGAGAGCGTCGTGTGCGTCAGCGAAACTGTGACCAACCTGAGGGCCGTCGATCAGTTCTTCCAGTGGCAGCAGCACGTAACGCTCGGGGCGCCTTTTCTCAGCAACGGTCAGTGCACGGTCAGCCTTCCGGGAGCGCGCGGCATTACTCTCCCGGGCGGCTACGAAGGCCACGAACTCCTGACATCGGCGTCGGAATTCGAATGGCCGCTGGCGCCCCGGTACGACGGCGCCGTGTGCGATTTGCGCGTCCCGCTCCAGCAGGAGGGCCGCGGATTCGTCGCCGGAATACAAATCGACCCGCAACGTCAGCATGCCTTCGTTGGCGCGGTGAACGCGGAGTACCGGCTGTTGTTCGGATACGTGTTCAGAAGAGCGGACTTTCCATGGGTGGCTCTCTGGGAAGAGAATCACGCGCGCGCGTATCCACCGTGGAACGGCACGGAAGAGACGCGAGGTATCGAGTTCGGAGCAAGTCCGCTGCCGGTTACTCGAAGAGAGAACACGATGGCGGGTCCTCTGTTCGGCACGCCGGCGCTGGCCTCGGTTCCCGCGGCATCGCAAACAAAGACCAGATATGCGGCGTTTCTCACCGTGCCGCCGCGCGGCGCGAGGCAGGTCACGGATGTCTCCGTGCAAGCCGGCGGGCTCCGGCTGATGTACGACGGCGGAATTCCCGATCAGCTTCTTCCTGCGCGCGACCTCGGGCGATTTCTGGCGAGTTAGCCTGACGGCAGGTTGCTCGTTCAGCGGGCGATGATGATCTTACCGGAGGTGGGTTCGTAGCCCTCTTCTCGCACCGTCTCTTCCGCGGCCGAGCGCAATCGATCGTCGTCGGCATCGCGTGGCGCCTTGCAATGTCGCCGGATTACCTCTTCGCCGATTTGAATCCGAATAAGCCAGCTATTCTGCTCCGCATCCCAGGAAACTTCTGCACGATCGTAACGCATGGATCCACCCCTGGCATATTATCGCGCGATGTCGCGTTAACGCCGCCTCGCGTATGCCTTGACAAGCATATGCTCGGTGGCGTATATCAAGGATGTGGAATCTCTGGTCTCGTCCCAACAGTCGGTGCACGCACAACGACGTCTCTGCCGTCTGAAACCTGAACCACTTCAGGAGGTGGATGCCTGGCTGGCTCCGTTCCACCGGTTCTGGTCCGCTCACGTTGATGCTCTGGAACGACCGCAGGGATCAGTCAGCGCCGGCGAAAAAGAAAACAAGGAGAAGAAGATGAGCAATCGCGAGCAGTACGAACCGGGCCCGGCCAGCGGGGCGCAGGTACGGAAGAACGGAGAGAAGTGGACGCTCATTCTGGTCAGAGAACTGCGCCACTCGCCGGAAAAAGTCTGGCAGGCGCTTACCGACCCGGCGCATCTGCGCGAGTGGGCGCCCTTCGTGGCCGATGGAAGCCTGGGTACGGTTGGAACGGTGAAGCTCACCTGGCTGGGGACGCCCACGCCGCTGGAAACGAGGGTGACGCGAGCCGACGCTCCCAGGGTGCTCGAGTACAACGACACGCGGTGGGAACTGGAAGGCTTCGGCGGCGGCACGCGCCTGACGCTCTGGCACAACATCGATCGCCGCTTCATCTCGTGGGGCGCCGCGGGCTGGCACATCTGCTTCGACGTCCTCGAGCGGCTACTCGCCGGTGAGCCGATGGGCCGCATCGCTGGTGGCGAGGCGATGAAATTGGACGGCTGGCAGCGGCTGAACGCCGAGTACGCCAGGCAGTTTGGTATTGAAACGCCCGATGGGGCGCCGAAGGCGGCTCGAAAGTTGTGAATGAGGAGGTCACATTGAACTGGAACAAATGGGTTCGCCAGACCCACCGCTGGCTGTCCATGGTTTTTACGGTGGCCGTCATCATCAACGTCGTCGCCATTATGGCGGGCAAGTATACCGCAAGTGTGGGTTTCCTGGCTGTGTTCCCGCTCGCCTTGCTCCTGCTCACCGGTCTGTACCTGTTCGTGCTGCCCTATGCCATCAGGTGGCGCAGCGGGCGACGGATCGGCTGAATGGGCGGCCGGCCGCATGCAGCTAAAATAGGTGCGACATGAAAAAGCCCGTCCAGGCGCAATCTGCCTCTGAATTAATCGACGAGAAGATCAGGAAAGTCGGGGACTGGCGCGGAAAGACGCTGGGGAAACTGCGAGAGATCATACACGAGGCAGACCCTGAGATCGTCGAAGAGTGGAAGTGGATGGGGACTCCCGTCTTTTCCCACGACGGCATCGTGTGCACGGGAGAGATGTACAAGAACAGCGTCAAAATGACCTTTGCCCGGGGAGCTGCGTTGAAGGACCCTGCGGGTCTGTTCAACTCCAGCCTCGACGGGAATGTCAGGCGCGCCATCGACATCCACGAAGGCGACAAGATCGACGAGACGGCCCTGAAGCATCTTATCCGCGCTGCAGTGGCGCTCAATCTCATGATTAAGAACAAGCCGAAGGGCCGGCGAGCGAGCAGCAAGTAGGTGTCTGACGGCCTGAAAGCACTCCCCTTTTGTGTCGCCATTTCCAGTAATATAAGTGGATCGTTGGAGGTGTTAAGTGCGGTCTGGCTTTGTAGCAGCTAACGCTGGAGCGCTGATTTTTGTTGGCCTGGCAATGACTGCGGCGGGCCAGCAGCCGGCAGGGCAGCAGCCGGCAACGCAGCAAGCAGCGCAGCAGGTACCAGCGCAGCAGCCGCCAGCGCCAGGTCTGGTTGTGGAAGACGTTCCCGTCCTGCACGCCGACCCGACTGGCACTGTGGCTGCATCGGTTGTGCTGCGGAACGCCGGGACGGGCCCGATTGCCATCAGGCTGAACATATCCGATTTCGACTTTCACGCACCGAATGGCGCTACGTGGCCACTAGGCGCAACCATTTCCTGGAGTGCGGCAAGCGTGGCCGACAAAAGCATTCTGAACGGACTGAAACCGCTGGATGCAGGCCATGAGCTCACGGCCAAAATGACGGTCGTGCATCTTTGGGAGGCGGGCGAGTCGACAGGTGTCCTTCGGAACGCCGATTCGGATATCCCGACGACATCCGGCCAGAAGCAATGCATATTGCAGGCCGTTCGCGTGCCGGACGCCTTCAACGTGAGCCTGGACGTGCCAGGCAATCCGCCCGAGCTGGATTTCGATGCCCTGGGGACCGGCGAGCAGCACTACCTGGTTCGTTTGGTGAATGCCGACCCCATGACCTACCGTTTCCACTGGGCCTTGCGGCTGGACGATCAGCTCCAATCACCGTCGAAAGACATCGTCGACCTGCCGCCCGGGGGTAGCGCGTATATCGATCTTGCAACGGTTGCGCCAAGGCCCGCCGGCGTCGCCGGCTGGATCAGCCAGTTTCTGGCTCAGGGGACGATCAAGGACGAAATGACAAGCGGCGGTCTTGTGCTGACGCCTGTATTCGCGAGTGCGAACATCCCGCCGGCCCCTCTCAAGGTGCTTCCGGTGAGTGTGCGTCTTCGTTTCTGGTCCGACGGGCTTCAGGAATTCTTCAATTTGGTGTGCGTCTTTCTGCTGCTTACCGCCGGCGGAGTTGCTTCCATCTGGGTGCATTGCGGGATGCCGAACACGGCCCGGGCTCTGCAGTTGCAGAAGCGCCTTCGGGCCGTCGAGGCGCAGATAAACGGTTTGGGCGGCGATATCCGATCCGAGTGGCGGGTTCTGCTCGCGGGAGGATGCCGCACGCTGGCCGCCGATCTGGAATCGACGTGGTGGGTGTTCCCGGCGTTCGCTGATGTGGTGTCGCAGGCCACCACGAACATCGGGATGCTGGAGGCCTGGGGGGCGGTGGCCTATGATGTCTCCATCGTGCTGCGACGCACGCGCTCGCAGGCGCAGGATGGTATCCCGCCGACCGTTCTGCACTGGATAGAAACGTCATGCGAAGACGCGCTCGCGCCCATCGAATCGGGACGAACAAACGAGGAGGAGTTGCAGAACATGCGCGCGTCGGTAAAGTATGCGCTCGACCTGCTTCATTTACTGGAAGACGGCAAGCAGATTCCCGACCTCGAGCAGGAGATCGGCGAACGCGAAAAGCGCCTGGCCGAACGAACCATCGATCAGAACTGGCCGGCCGAATTTGCCTTTCTGGCGAATCAGGTTTCGGAGAGCATGAAAACTCCCTTGTCGCCGCCCCTTTATACAGATCGCGACACATTATCACTGAAGCTGGATCTGTTGAACGAATTCCTCGGCTATTACGAGCGGTCCCAATCCGGCGCCTATACGGCGGCTGCGGCGACAGCATCGGCCTCCGGGCCTCCCATATCGATAACCGCCCCGCGCGCCAGCGACGTGCTCACTGCTCTCGAAAACTACCGAACCAGATTCTTCAGATATCTGGGCCCGGATGCGCCCGAATCGCTGCGCATGGCGAGACTCTTCGTTGCCGAGATGCGGCAGAACGTCTACGCTCCCGAACTGGTGGAGGAGGCGCGAAAACAGCCTTCGGGGCTGCAGGTACTGGTTGAGCCGGCACAGATTCGGGCCGCCACCTGCGTGCATTTTCAGCTGCTCTTCAGGCGGCAGGCTCTCAACGAATCGTCAGCGCGACACGAGTGGACGTGCATCTGGAACTTCGGGGACGGCTGTGCGGCGGAAACAGGTTGGGAGGTCCACCACGGATTCGAACGGGATGGTTGTTATGACGCAACCGTCGAGGTTACTGACCTCAACGGTGATTCAGTGGCGCCCCCACTAGTCAAACAGCTGCGGGTCGGCGAGTGGCTGTCTGCCGACGCGGGATGGCGCGACCGGATGGGGATGGCGGCCCGGCGCATGGCGCGGATGTGGAAACCACACGCCGAGACCATTCTGGAAGCGAGCCGGCTCGCACTGGTGCTGGCTGTGGCGGTGTTTGGATTGATCACCACCGCGCGGCAGCAGGCGGCTTCTCTTACGCTGCCCGAAGCCATCGGCGCTGTCATTGCCCTTGGGTTCGGGGCCGACACGTTGAAGAACCTGATCACGGACAAGACCGCTTCATCGTAATTCAACGCGCTGGGCCCGCTCCGCCTGGATTTCATCGAGCGACTTGCCTTCATTGCGCGGAGCCCAGATCAGGCCGATGACGCCGCTGGCCACCAGGAAGCCGGTAAGTATCCAGGCCAGCCGCGTAAACCCGGTCGCCGTCAGGACGGGCACGAAGAAGCTCCAGAGGCCCAGTCCGATGCGAACTACTGCGAACGTGGCGCCCTGAGCCGTGCTTCGGATCAGCGTCGGGAAAAGCTCGGCGCTCCAGAGCTGGAAGAACGATTGCGCGCCGAAGCCGGAGCCGAACCACACCAGCACAAGATAAGCGAGTGCTACGGGCGTGGTGAGCGGGAAGATCGCCAGGAGGGCCATGCCGATGATCTGGATGACGGCCGAGGTCGCGAACAGCAGGCGCTGATTTACCTTGTCCGAGTAGCGCATGAACACCAGGCCGATGGACAGCATGGCCACCAGGAAACCCGCCGCCTGCATCGCCACGCTGGTGGCCTGGCTCTGAGCTCCTACAGTGCGCAGGATATACGGGAAGAAGAAGCCGTTGGTACCGGCCCACAGATTCCAGATGCCATACATGCCGATCAGGAACAGCATCGACTTCATGTGTCCTGGAGTGAAGAGCGCCCGGAAACTCGCCTGAGCCGCGAGGGGGTCCGCGTCGCGTCTGGCCTTCGCCTCTTCCCAGACCGCCGACTCCTTCATCCGCGAGCGCAGGAGAGTCAGCGCGAGCGCGACGACAGCCAGGTGGGCGAATACAATCCTCGCGCCCAGCACGCCCAGTGGCGCGAGGACGAGGAACATGCCCAGCACGACGACCGGTCCGAGGTACCAGAGCACCTGCGCAACCCCGCTGTGCTTCCCGCGTCCTCCCAACGGGGCCATCTCGGCGATCAGCGACCACGAAGCGGGAATGTCGGCCCCTACAGCCAGCCCCACCAGAATGAAGCCCACCACAATCATCCACGGCTGGGTGGCGAACACGAGCCAGAGCATCCCGAACGCGTAGAAGAGCATATCGTACTGATAAATCTTCTTGCGGCCCACCAGATCGCAGAGCCGGCCGCCGATGAGCGCGCCCACGCCCGCCGAAATCGCATTTGCGCTAAAGGCGCCGAGCAGTCCGATAAAGGTCGTGCTGAGGTGATACGCTGTCGCCCAGAGCGCCAGCGCCGCGGATCCCGACACGATAGAACCGGCGTCGATGTAGTTGGCCAGACCCGCGAGGATGGTATTCTTCCAATCCTCGCGCGTGCTTCGACGGGCGTCATCCGATGCCGCGCCAATGGCGGCCACAGTTGCCGGGTCAGGAATCACTCGGATATTGATTGTACTTGAGCGCGCAGTTATTTCGTGTGCACGCGAACGCGCAGAGAGCCCGGGACTGGCTCCTCCGAAGCCACGATCATGTATCCGCCGCCGCATCCGGAATACATTGCGCCCGGGTAGCGCGACTGGAACCAGGACAGGATCGCTTTCAGGTCGATGCTAATGGTGGGGTGCTTGACGGTGTGGGGCAGGATCTCCTCCCAGCACCTCATACAGCGATTCATCGACGCGCCCAGCCTGCGAACGTCCATGTTCACGATCGCCTCGAAACACTCTTTGCCTGAG
Organism: uncultured Acidobacteriota bacterium; assembly: GCA_963780655.1. GTDB lineage: Bacteria > Acidobacteriota > Terriglobia > Bryobacterales > Bryobacteraceae > CAWACP01. The sequence continues at coordinate 373,378 of CAWACP010000007.1, forward strand.
TCGCCCAGTTTCCGAATCCACCCGGGATCGAGGTTCCTGATGCCGAGAGGGTTGTACCCCGCCGGACGCTGGTTGATGGGCGCGAGATACAGCATTTCTCCAAGCCATCGAGCGACCTCGGGATCGCAGTTCGATTCGACATGGGCGGGAAAGCGGCCACCCTCCACCGCGGCATCGTAATCGATTCGGCTAACGCCAGGGTAGATGAGACCGACCATATCCTGCGAGCCCGAGGGTTCCGCCTTGCCGGCATTCTCGGCCTCGTAGAGCTCGCGTACAAGCTCCTGGCGAGGCCGAGCGGGGAGTTCGCCATTCCAGATCCTGGTGGCAATGCGGCGAGTGCTGCCGGCCATGCCGCAGCGGTCCATGAACCACATTCCAGGCTCGAGGGCCACCACCACCATGCTGCCGGGCGGAGAGGGATGGTGTCTGGAAACGAAAGGCTGATCGATCCACCCGCCCGCCAGAGCCAGCCGGTGGGGAATGCGGCTGTGAAGCGCCGCGACATCGCCGTCGCGAGGCTCGGCGCCCTGACCATCGTGCAGGTTGGCCGAAAGAGGGGCCGCCACGTTCCGCGGAGGTTGCACGGTCAGTCCGTTACCACTCGCTTGCCCGCTTTCCGATCGGCGTACTGCAGGGCGATCCATGCGTAGGTCTTCTCCATCCCCGTCCTGAGCGGAATGTGCGGCTCCCAGTTGAGGACCTGCCGGATGAACGTATTGTCGCTGTTTCGCCCGGCGACGCCGCGCGGGGCATCGGGATCGTAGCTGCGCTTCAGCCGAACGCCCGCAATCTCCTCCACCATGGTGACCAGATCGTTAATCGAGATCAGTTCGGCCGAACCGAGGTTGATGGGCGTGGCGATGAGCTGATCGCAGTGCATAATCCGATCGATACCGAGTACGCAGTCTTCAATGAAGCAGAAGCTTCGCGTCTGGGTTCCATCGCCCCAGATCTCGATGTTCATATTGCCGGTGTCCTGCGCTTCGATCACCTTCCTGCAGATGGCCGCCGGCGCCTTCTCGCGCCCGCCAAACCAGGTGCCATTCGGGCCGTAGATATTGTGGAAGCGGGCAATGTGGGTTTCCAGGCCGCGTTCCGCCCAGTACTCCTGGCAGAACATTTCGGAGATCAGCTTCTCCCATCCATAGCCGCGCTCGGCCATCGCCGGATAGGCGTCCGATTCCCGGAGCGCGCGGACATGCGGGTCTTTCTGCAGCTCGGTGTTGTACGCGCATGCCGATGACGAGAAGAAATAGCGCTTCGCTCCGGCGCGCCACGCGGCGTCGATCAGGTGAGTGTTCACCAGGATGCTGCGCAGACATTCCACGCGAAAATGTTCGATGAAGCCCATGCCGCCCATGTCGGCGGCAAGGTTGTAGACCTCCGTGGCGCCCTCGACGGCGCGAATGGCGTTTTGCTTCTCGCTCAGGTCCATCGACAGGCACTCCACGGCCGGCACGCGCTGGTACCATTCGGGCAGCGGCTTGCGATCGATGGCCCGGATTCGCGTGAAACCGAGATCGTGAAAGTAGCGAGCGAGCGCTCCGGCGATGAATCCACCGGCGCCGGCAATGACGATCAGGTCGTCACTGTCCAGCCGGCGATCGATGCGGACGGCAGTTTTGTCGGTCATGGGACTAATCAGTAATAAATATCGTTAAAGTAATCGAATTAATTCTATGCCGGCAGCAGCAGTAATGTCAAACCGGTGAAGGCGTGCGCTCTTCAGAGATGAGGCTGACGTTACACCGTTCCGCTTGTCCGCGTGAGTGCGCGCTGCATGCGAGCCAGGGTAAAATGGCCGAAACGTAACCTCGGCAGTGGACCTCCAAAGAACGCCTGGGGTCGCCGGAGCGCCTCCGGTGAAGCTGAGGATCCAGTACAGGGAGGATGATCGCATGCGCGCTCTAACAGCGTTTCCCATTGGTGTGTTTCTTGCTGGCGGTCTTATGAGCAGCATGGAGGCATCGAGTCTCACCGGCCTGGTGATTTTCGGCGACAGTTTGTCGGACGCGGGCAACACGGCCATCACCACCACGGCGGCGCTGGGCGGTGAAGCGGGCGGCCTCCTGGCCGGGCTGCCGCAGACCGAGCTCCCGTACGCTCCGTTTTATCAGAACGGAATATTTACGGATGGGTCGCTCACAAGCCCGAGCAGCGCTGTTCAGGGCCTGTGGGTCCAGCAGCTCGCCCCGAAGCTCGGCCTTCCCGTGCCCGCGCCGTCGTTGGCGGGCGGTAGTGATTACGCGTTTGCGGGGGCCGAGACCGGTTCCGGCATCGCCTACCAGGGGTTGGTGCAGAACATGGGCCTGCAGTTAACCGATTATTGCGGCGCGTGTACCAGCGTTTCGCCGAACAACCTCTACGTGTTCTGGGGCGGGTCCGACGACATTCTGGACAACCCCACAAACCCCGTAGCCGCCGCCGATACGGCTGCTGCCAACATCATGGGCTACATCAACACGCTCGCCAACGCCGGCGGCAAGGAATTCCTGTGGCTGAACCTGCCGCCGCTGGGAAACATTCCTTTGGTGGCTTCACAAGGTCCCACGGCGCAGCTGATTGCAAATGACGCGAGCATGGCGTTCAACCAGGCGTGGGCAACCGACATAGGCCTGCTGGATGCAGGCCATCCTGGGATCACGATGGTCGGGATGAACACCTACGCCCTTTTCAACGCCATTGCCAACGACCCATCCGCTTATGGGTTCACCAATATCACGAGCCCCGCGGCAAATTTCATGAATGGGAATCAGAACGTGAACCCGGATCAGTACCTGTTCTGGGACGCTGAGCACCCCACGACGACAGGGCACACAGCTCTGGCGAATGTCGCCGAAGCCGATCTGGCCGCGGCGCCCGAGCCCTCTACCGTGGCTCTGGCTGGGATCGGAGTTGGCGCCCTGTTGTTGTGGCGGCTCCGCAGATCCGCCGTTTGACACTCCTCATTGACCGCTGCAACCGGTGGTCTCGGCGGTGTACACAATGGCGGCGATCTTCCAGCCCTCCGGCGTTTTCAGAAGGCTGAACGAATCCACCCCGCAGTGGCTGCGCTTGCCGTCACGCAGGAATTCGTATTCTCCCCAGACCTGTGCAATCCGTCCATGAACGGTGACCTGCGGCGAACCGATGAAGCGTTCGAGCAATTCGCCTTTGATGCCGGCGATATGGATGGCGGCGTCCGCCACTGCCGTGCTGGCCGGCGGCTCCTCGTCGCGGACATAGTAGATGCGGGCGTCGGGGAGCATGCAGGCTCGCATGGCCGGCGCGTCGTGCGCGGCAATCGCGTCAAACGCTTTCTGCGCGGCCACAACGGCCTCTTTATCTTCCGCGGACTCTGCATTCACCAGTATGGCGGCGAACGCGAGGACGGTCACGAGTTGACGTACCATTGTCCGATTATGCCGTTCACTCCGCGCGCAGCGCCTGCATCACGTCGATTCGGGCGGCTCGCGCTGCCGGTATCGCCGCGGCGGTGATTGCGGCCAACAGCAGCACCAGGGCCGATCCGGCCACCGGCAGTATGCCGGGCATTTTCACATCTCCCAGGAAACTGCCGGCCAGTTGCGCCAGCCAGAACCCGCAGGCAAACCCGACGGCGAGGCCGCCGATAGCCATGGCCGCGCCTTCCGCGATCACCCGTAGCAGCAAATGCCGCGGCTGCGACCCCACCGCCAGGCGGATGCCGAATTCGCGCGTGCGCCCGCTCACCGAAAATGCGAGCACGCCGGCAACGCCCACCACCGCGATGAGCAGCGCTACAGCCGCGAAAACACCAAAGACGGCCACATTCAGCTTATCCGGCGAGAGCACCTCCGCGCGGACGTCGTCCAGCGTCGCCGCGTGTTCAACGGGCTGGTCAGGCGACATTCCGCGCAGGAGGCGGGTGATCGGCGTAACCAGAGCATACGGATTCGAACGCACGTGAACGAACATGCGTTGTCCTCCCAGCAGCTGCTCCTGGTCGAAAGGCCGGTACACGGTCATGGTAGGTTTCGGCACAATGTGCACGTCGTCCATGTCCGGCACAATGCCGACGACTCGCAGGGGCGTGGCGTTGAGCAGGGGAACGGCCTTCAGGATCGGGTCGGTCCACGTCACATAATGGTCCAGCGCATCCCGGCCAGGAAACATGCGTTGCGCCGTCGTCTGGCTGATCACCGCCACCTGCTGGCTCGTGCTGCGGTCGGCGTCGTTCAGGTCGCGACCCTCGATAATCGGCAGGCCGAGCGTGGCGAAGAACCCGGGCGAGACGATCCGAACCTGCGCCCGCTGTTGTTCCTCGCTCGGTCCTGCAACGTGCCCGTCGGGCGAAATCTGGAGCTGGAAGTCCGCCGAATCGCGCCACGGGACTGCCATGCCGACGGCCACGTTCTGAACGCCGGGCAGCTCACGGATTCTCCGCGTCGCTTCCCGATAGTAATTCACCACCTGAGGAAGCGTTTTTCCGTAGTGAATTACCGGCGTGTTAATGGCCAGCACGTTGTGCGTCTCGAACCCGGACTGCGCGGCCTCCAGCGAAAGCAGCGTCTTGACGGTTGCGCCGGCCGCGGCCACCAGCACGAAGGAAGCGGCGATCTGCACAACCGCGAAGATCCGCAGCTTCCGGTTCGCGTTGCCGGTAACGCGAGTGCTCGCGGAGGACAGGCCGAAGCCCTGAGCGCCTCCGGACGAGGGCAGCCGCGGCACGAATGCCAGCAGCAGCGAGGCAAGCACCGCGAGGCCTGCCCCAACGAGGAGCATGCTCGAATCCACCGACAGGTCGAGAGCGCGCACGGAATAACGCGACGCGTATCGCGAAAGCATGGCCACGAGCGGTTGCGCGATCAACAGGCCGATCAGCGCCCCGCCACCGCACAGCAACAGGCTTTCAGCCAACAGCGTCCGGCGCAATGCTCCGGAGCTCGCGCCCAGGGCCGCGCGAATCCCCAGCTCGCCTTCGCGGCGCAGGGTCCGAGCCAGAATCAGGTTGGCGACATTGGAGCAGGCGATAACAAACACCAGCACCGACGCAGCCATCAGCACCAGCAGGATGGTCCGCGCTCCCGAGGTGAGCTGATCGCGCAGCCGCACGGCGCTGATATGGTAATGAGCTTTTTCCGGATAGGATTCCGGATACGCCTTCTTCATGGCGCCGTATGCCGATTCGAGTTCCGCGCGCGCCGTTGTCAGAGTTGCGCCGGGCGCCAGTCTTCCGAACAATTCGGTCATGCGATGTATCCGGCTGGTCACCATCGTGGCCGAAAGATGATGCGCGCTGGTGACCACATTGGCAATGATCGCGGTGTCCTGCGGGTACGGCACGCATGGCTCCAGCACGCCCACCACAGTGGCGGTTCGCGAATCGAAGGAATCGAGCCGGATCCTTTTTCCGATGACGCCCGGATCGCCGTGGAGCGATTCCGACCAGAACCGATACGTCAGCACAACGGCGCCCGCTGCGTTCGGACCATCGTCGCGTGCATCCAGCAGTCGCCCGAGAACCGGGCGCAGCCCCATCACCCGGAAATACGATCCGCCCACCACGCCGGACGTAATCTCGCGAGGTTCTCCGAGCCCGACTACGGTGAAACCGATGGTCGAAAAATCGCCCAGCGCCTGGAAGCTCTTCAGGCGCGAGCGCAGGTCCACGATCTCCGGAATCGAGAACGTGGCGTTATCGCCTCCCGCGCTCTGGCGGATGTAGATGAGATGCGCTTCATCACGGTTCACCAGAGGCCGCAGCAGTACGCCACGGACGAGGCTGAACATCGCGGCATTGGCGCCGATCCCGAGGGCGAGCGTCAGGATGACCGTTATCGTCAGACCTTTTGCCCGGCTCAGCGAACGGAAACCGATTTTCAGTTCGTTCAGGAAAGACACGACGGATTCAATCATGGCGGCCCTCTATGGCCGGGGAACTCGGCACGTCTGTCGCCCCCCGTTGCGCTTACAAATAAAGGGAATCAGTCCTCCCCACAACCGCACACTGTTCGTTTCCGGAATTGCCGCGTTCGGAAACGATCCTCTATACGTCCAGCCGATTCGCGGCGGCGACGCGGCCATACCACAAGCCCGAATCCTTCACGGTGCGCAACTGGTCGCGAAAATCCACATACGTCAGTCCGTATCGTTGACTGTACCCGTCGGCCCATTCGAAATTGTCGAGCAGGCTCCATGCATGAAAGGATCGCACCTGGGCGCCATCGGCGATTGCACGGGCCAGTTCGGCCAATTCCTGGCGGAAGAAATCGGTTCGGCGCGCATCCGGAACCCGCCCGTGTTCCTTCGGATACGGCGCGTCCAGATAGCTGCATCCGCTCTCGGTGATTTCGATGATGGGGTGGTTGTATTCGCGCGAGATCTGCATCACCAGGTCGTAAATACCGCGCGGCCAGACCTCCAGTCCTGCATCGGTGAGCGGGCCTTCGGTGGGCATGACGGCGTGGAAGCGCGTGTACGGGTCGCGACCGGCGGAGGCGTCCTCTTCGATCTCGGTTCCGAAGGTCCCTCCTCCGGTGTGTCCGGGGCCGCCGGCATCGGAAACAATGCGGCGCGTGTAGTAGTGGAAGCCGATCCAGTCGAGCGGGACCCGCATGATTTTGTCGTCGCCGGAGCGGAACCCCATCGCGTCGTAAGGCGTGTCGAGGACGAAGGCCTTTGGATAGCGTCCGTGAATGGCCGTCTCCAGGAAGTAGACATTGTTCATGGCGTGGTACCGCGCGGCCGCGGCGCGGTCCGTTTCGCTGCCGGTTTTCGGATACGCCGGCGCCATGCCATAGGCGCTGCCGACCGTCGCTTTCGCCGACACTGCTTTGATGGCGCGAAATGCCTGCCCCTGGGCGAGGTTGAGGGTGTGCGCGGCTTTCAGGAAGTCGCTGTAACTGGCGCGGCCAGGAGGGAACGCGCCCACGCCATACCCGAGATACGCCACCGTCCACGGCATATTGAACGGAGCCCACACCGTGATGCGATCGCCGAGATGCTTCGCCAGAATTCCCGCGTAATCGGCGAAGTAACCGGCCAGCTCGCGATTGGGCCAGCCGCCGCGGTCTTCCAGCTCCTGCGGAAGGTCCCAATGATAAAGGGTGCAGAACGGGCGAATGCCCGCCGCCAGCACAGCGTCAACCAGGCGGCTGTAGTGGTCGAGGCCTTTCTGGTTCGGTTCCCCCGTGCCGGTGGGCTGAATGCGCGGCCAGGAGATGGAGAACCGGTAACTCTTCTGGTTGAGGCGCTTCAGAATGGCAATGTCCTGCTCGTAGCGGTGATACTGATCGCAGGCGACATCGCCGGTGGCGCCGCCTCTCACCTTGCCGACGGTGTGCGAGAAGCGGTCCCAGATGGATTCGCCCTTGCCGTCTTCGTTCCACGCGCCTTCCACCTGATAAGAAGCCGTGGCCATGCCCCACAGGAATGCATCGGGAAAGCGGGCGCGGGCGATCTCGGTGGACGGCGTCGCTCGGGCCGTGAGGACGGCGCCAGCAAGAGAATTGTTCAGGAATTGCCGGCGGTTCAATTCGATTTCCTCGGCTGGCTCTCGAGCGGGGCGAGCGGTATCTTCTTCCCCACCATCTGCTCGAACGCACCCAGCGTAACGGAGACGCGGCCGGAGTACAGCTCGAACCAGGTTTTGCCGTCCTTCAGCAGATTCTCTACCGAGTAGTAATCCATTACCGGAAGATCGACCGTGACGTGAACCTTTCGATTTGACAGATTGACGAACACGAGGATCTCTTCATCCGCGTTGCGCCGCAGAAAACTGAGAACGCTGTCCGGCTCGGTGTTGTTGATCCAGATCAGTTCGCCGGATGTGAACGCCGGATGTTGCGATCGCATCCGGTAAAGCTTTCGGTAAGTGTCGAGCGTCGCATGAAGCTGCCGGTTGTCTCCGGCCATGCCGGGCTCCTCCCACTGAATGGGCGCTGGCCTAATCCAGTGGGTTGGCGTGCGATCGCCCACCTCCTGCCCGTTGTAGATCAGCGGAATTCCGTCCAGCGTGAAATTCAGGACCGATGCCGCCACCGTGGCCTTCTCGCCGAATTGCACCACGGCCCTGCGCCAATCGTGGTTGTCGCTGTAGTGCAGAAGCCGGGCCCCGCGCGGCATGGTTCGTTTTGCCTCTTCCCACTGCTCGCGCACCCGTATGGCCGGGTCGCCATCGCCCAGCACCGAGCGAAGCGTCAGGTAGTAATGAAAGTTGTAACTGATGTCGAACGCGTTGAGCTGATCGTCGGGGCGGTCCGCTTCGGACAGCAGAATCAACTCGGGCTTCACCTTGTCCAGTTCTTTGCGCGCCTGTTCCCAGAAGGCCACCGGCACGCCCGCCCCGACGTCGCAGCGAAAGCCATCGACGCCAAAATCGCGCACCCAGTGGACAAGGCTGTCGATCAGGTATCGTCTGACCTGAGGATTATTGAAATCCGGAAGCGGTTGTGGCCAGAAGCCGCGCGCCAGCTTGCCGCCGATGGTCTTCACAAAAAAGTCCGGGTACTCGAGCATCACGCTGTCCGGGGCCGCGTGGTAATAGACGATATCCAGCATCACCTTCAGGCCGACTTTGTGCGCCGCCGCGACGAAATCGCGCAGGTCCGCATCGTTTCCGTACTGCGGATCGATGGCGTTGTAGTCGGCAATGTTATATGGCGAGGCATTGGGAACCGCCGTCGAACGCTTTGCGATCGGTCCCAGCCAGGCGACTTTGACGCCGAGATCGGCCAGGTATTGCAGACGCGGGATGGCGCCGCGCAGGGTGCCTTCCGGGCTGAAGGCGTTCAGCCAGATTTCGTAGATATTGAGCTGGTTCATCCACGCGGGATCGCGTCGCGCTTCGCGGTCGCCGAATGACAGGTTCTGGGCGTAAGCGACAAACGCGAATGCGGTCAGGACCGCTGCAACACCGGATGCTCGCATTGCTTCGGCTATTCTATCGGGCGCGGCGCGCCCGCGGCGGCAGGTAGTGAAAGCGAATCAGGTAGATGTTCTCGCCTTTGCCGTGCTTCGCCACCTTGAGTAGATCGACCAGGCCCAGGAATCCCGACTCGCGGGCCAGTTCCGGAGTGATGTCGGGGAAGCCGATCGGGGTGATAGACTCCACCTCAATCTCGCCTTCTTCCATGCGGTACCGGCGGCCGACCGTGACGTGGGGACGCTGCCAGATGCGCACGCTGCAGGTGATTTCCCCGCGGCGAACGCCATCGCGAAGACGTTTGGTAAACACCATGGACAGAATTATTGTAGAGCAGGATTTCAGCCTGAAAAGCCTGCATTGCAGGCCGAAGGCCTGCTCCACAAAGATTAGCTGTTCGGCCCGCTCAGGGAACATCATGTTCCGCGGCCCTTCGTAACTGCTTTGTTTTCAACTGTCAAATAATCGCCGGCGGAACATATGTTCCGTTGTGCCCGGCGAAACAGCGCCGGAAAGGGCCAATCTCCAGAGCAGGCTTTCAGACTGCAACACGCGATCATAATGTAGAAGAGCCCAGCCATGGACATCCCCAAACGCCCGTACAACAAAGACGTCAGCCTTTCGGTGATCGGCTTCGGCGGAATCGTTGTGATGGGAATGGAGCAGCCGGCTGCCGATCGCACGGTGGCCGACGCGGTCGCGCGCGGCATCAATTACTTCGATGTCGCGCCTTCGTACGGCGATGGCGAGGCCGAAGAAAAGCTCGGGCCCGCATTGGCGCCGCATCGCGGGAACGTCTTCCTTGCCTGTAAGTCGGGGCGGCGCGATGCAGAAGGCGCCCGGCTGGAACTGGAGCGATCCCTCAAACGCCTTCGGACGGACCATTTCGATCTTTACCAGTTCCACGCTGTGAGCTGCATGGATGATGTGCAGCAGATTCTGGCGCCCGGCGGCGCGGGCGAGCTGTTCCTCAGGGCGCGCCAGGAAGGCAAGGTTCGTTATCTCGGATTCTCGGCTCACAACGTCGAAGCCGCGCTGGCTCTGCTGGGCCAATATCGCTTCGACTCCGTGCTCTTCCCGGTCAATTACGTGAATTACGCGCAGGGGAACTTCGGCCCGCAGATTCTCGCTGCAGCGAAGGACAAGGGTGTCGCCCGGCTCGCGCTCAAGGCCATGGCGCAGACCACCTGGAAACCAGGCGAACAGCAGACGTCGGCCAAGTGTTGGTACCGCCCGATCGAGAACCCGGAGCTCGCCCGAACGGCGCTGCGCTTCACGCTCTCCGAGGACGTCACCGCCGCCATTCCACCGGGCGATGAGCGCCTGTTTCGCATCGCGATGGAAGCGGCGCCGGGGCTGAAGCCGCTGACCGCGGACGAGCGCCGCGATCTGCTGGCAAACGCTCGGGGTTTGACTCCCATTTTTCATGCCTGATGCGGTGACCATCCAGATCTTCGGGATCAGGAGCTCGAAAGAAACGCGCGCAGCCGAGCGCTTCTTTAAGGAGCGGCGCGTCCCGATTCAGATGGTAGATCTGAGCCAAAGACCGATGGCGCCGGCGGAGATGCGCAGGTTCACCGATCGTTTTGGCCTGGCCGCGCTGCTCGACACAGAGGGCAAAGCGTATGTGGATGCCGGGCTCAAGTACATAAGGATGCCCGAGGCTGAACTCGTGACGCGCATCGAGCGGCAACCGAAGCTGCTGCGCGTGCCGCTGGTGCGCGCCGGCAACCGGCTAAGCGCAGGCCACGATGAAGAAGCGTGGAAGGCGATGATCACGGCGGCCCGCTGAACGCAGACCAGGCAGGCGGAAACGCCTGCTCTACAACACCGGGTTCCAGTAGAGTAGGCTTCAGCCTGCGCGGTTACTCCTGCCTACTCATAACGCAACGCGTTCATCGGGTCCATCGCGAACGCGCGCCGCGCCGGAATGAGCGAGGCCAGCAGCGCCGTCGCTGCCAGCAGGCTTACCACGCCGGCGATCACCAGAGGAGACTGTGCGCTCCCTTCCGCCCACCGCCGCACGAGTCCGCTGAACATGACGCTCAGAACAGCTCCACCCACCAGGCCTGCGCACACGGTCCACGCCGTGGACTGCAGCACCAGCCGGAGCACCTGGGCGGGCGTCGCCCCCAGCGCCATGCGGATGCCGAATTCGTTGGTTCTCTGCGTCACGCCCCAGGACACCACGCTGAATAATCCAATCGCCGCCAGCACCAGAGCCACGAGCGAAAATGCGCCGAACAGCGCAGCCACGAACCGGCCGTACGCGTATTCATCCTCGTGCTGGATCCACTGTTCCAGATCGCGGGTTTCGCCGAACACCTGCTGATCGGGATCAACGGCCCTGACATCCGCGCGCACGCGATTCAATAAGGCCAGCGGCTCCCCTCGCGTGCGCACCAGGATCTGCGTCCACATGCGCATATTCATCGTGTAAGGTATGTACGCCGACGGCTTCACGGGTTTCCGCAGCCCGTCGTTACGCGCGTCTGCCACCACGCCGATAATCTGCATCCATCCGTTGCTGTTCGCAACGGCCTGCGAGAATGGCGGCTCGGCCTTCATATCCGGCACCCGCAACTGTTTTCCCACGGCGTCGCCGTGCGGCCAGTATTTTCGCGCCATGGTCTCATTGATAACGGCCAGGCGCGCGCCGCGTCCCACCTCCGGCTGGTCCCAGAGCCGCCCCTGCAACAGCGGAATCCGCAGCACCGTGAAATACTCTGGACTCACCATGTTCAATCTCACGTGCTCCTGCTCGCCCGTGGGGCGTCCGAAGAGCTCGAACGAAACATCGTTTCCGTTCGAGGGCGGCGTAGCGTTCGTCGAAATGCCCGCCGCCAGCACATCGGGCGTGGACGATACGCGGGCCAGCAACTGCTCAAAATAGTGCGACCGGTCCTCCCAGCTCACATGCGCGTTCTGATGCACCGGAATCCCCACCGACATGGTGTGGTGCGGATCGTATCCCAGATTTGTTTCGAGGAGCTTCCTGAAGCCGTTAATGGCCGCGCCGGAGGAAGTGAGCAGCAACAGCGTCATCGCGATTTGCGCGGCCACCAGCGCCTTGTAAGTGAACTTGCCCCGCGTTCCTCCGCTGGACCGTTTGGAGCTGGACTGAATGAGTTGCGCCAGTTGCGGCTGCGAGAAGTGGAGCGCGGGAGCGAGTCCCGAGAGCACGCCGGTTATAATCCCGATGGCGACGCTGAACGCTAGCACGGGCACGTTGATGCGGATCACCGCCTCGTGGGGAATCGAGTAATCCGGCAGCCAGCGGATCAGCGCCGGAAGCATCCCGTACGCGAGCGCCACGCCGCACACCGCGCCCAGCAGCGACAGCGCCAGCGCCTCGGAGAGCAACTGTCTCTGGATCTGCCACCGGTTCGCTCCGATTGCGCTGCGGATCGCTAGTTCATGCTGCCGCGCCGTCCCCCGCGCGAGCAGCAGAATGGACACATTCGCGCAGCCCACCAGCAGCAGCAGCGCCACGGCCCCGGACAGCAGAAAGAGCTGGCCTCCCAGCCGCTGCACAAACTGATCGTTCAGGCCCTTCACGCGCACGCGGAATTTCTTCGGGAAGTGAGTTGGCGTCTCCTTTGCGAACTGTTCCAGCAGCGGCTGCAGTTCCGCGTTGATCGCTGCATGCGTCACTCCCGGCCTCATCCTCAGCAGCGGACCGTACTGGATATTCTGGTCGCTCGAGACCTTCAGCGGCAGGTACACATCGGCGTCTTCCCACGTGAATCGTGGCGGCAGGACTCCCACGATGGTGTAGTTCTTGTGCACCAATTGCAGCCTGCGCCCCACCACATTGGAATCGCCGTTAAAATGCCGCAGCCAGAAACGGTAGCTGAGCACCACTACGGGCTGCGGCTCCTGCCCGTCGATGGCGTCGGAGGGAATCAACGTCCGGCCGAGCATCGCCGGAACGCCGAAGTGAATGCCTGCATTCGACGTGAGCTGCGTGGACGGCACGTCTTCCGGCAGATCTTCATCGGTGGTGGTCAGGTTCCACGTGCCCCACATCGCCGCGACGCTTTCCAGTCCCTTTATCTGCCGCAGCAGCCTGAGTTGCGGGCCGGTGACGCCGGGCCAGTTCTCCTCGCCGCTGTTGTTCACCACCACGAGGTGGATCATGCGGTCCGGGTCCTTATAAGGATAGGGATGGGCCAGCAAGCCGTAGATAACGCTGAAAACGGCGGTGGTGGCTCCGATTCCCAGCATGAGTGAAACGATTGCCGTGAGGGCGAGTCCCGGCCTCTTGTAAAGCTCGCGCAGCGAAAGACGAAGATCTTGTACCACGCTCTTCATACGTGCGAGTTGACCAGAGGTTCCCAGGTCTATAACGCAAAGTGACTATTGCACGCTGGCCTACAGAGCGCGTAGTCTGAACGAACATGCGATTGCGAATTCTACGGAACGTGTTGGTGATCATCCTCCAGGTATGGATCTGCTTTGCCGGATTCATGTACTACCAGATGACCAGGCCGCCCGCTGAGTTCGCGGCCACGATGGCGAAGCTGCCTGAGTTCGCGATGGCGCTGGCGCCGTTCGAAACCATGTGGAACAGTGCGCGAGAAGGCACGCTTGACCCCGGCGACCCCTCGCCCGATTTCCGCCTGAAGACGCGGGACGGCAAATCCGAAGTGGCGCTCTCTTCCTTTCGCGGCGTGCGGCCCGTGGTGCTGATCTTCGGGAGCTACACCTGACCGCCATTTCGCCGGGAGGTTCCTGAGCTCAACAGGCTGTATGACCAATACAAGGACCGCGCGGAGTTCTTCATTGTGTATATTCAGGAGGCGCATTCCGCCGACGTCTGGCAAATGCCGTCGAATATGCGGCAGAATGTCGTCTATAACCTGCCGCGCAGCTATGGCGAGCGTACCGCGGTGGCCGATTCCTGCGTGCGGCGTTTGAATATCCGCATCCCGGCCCTGATCGACAATTTTCAGAACACCACTGAAACGGCGTACACCGGCTGGCCCGATCGCCTGTACGTAATCGACCGCGACGGCCGCGTGGCGTTCAAGACGACGCCGGGACCCTTCGGATTCGAGCCGGCGGCAATGGAGCAGGCGTTGAAGAAGGTGCTGTAGAGGGTGATTAGAACTGCAGGCCGAAGCCTGCTCTACTGGATGGCGACGCGGCGTAACTGGTCGATGCGGTCCCGCAATGCGCGCCAGAAAACGCCTTCTTCGTCCGGCGTAGCTCCGGCCATCACCAACCCCTGGCGAATCTGATCGTCGGTGATGCGGCCGAGGTACTGCATCAGCCATTGCACGTCGCTGACGCGAATATCCCTTGAAACCGTCGTTTTGTTGGTGCCTTTGAAGCCCCACTGAATGTCGTTGTCGCCGGCCCGGATCACGAAATTCGGCGTCTGTGCGACGTATGCCTTCGCGTCCCAGCCGTCGCGCAGTCCGGGAATGTCGCTCCATTTGCCCAGCGTGCGGCCCCAGTCGCTCACGAAATACAGGTACCGCGGATGGTCGGCGGTGGTGTCCTGAAATACCGCGAGGTTCGAATCGGAGCTTCCCGCGGCGCCCTCTCCGGAGAAGTAGTGCGCGTCCTTGGCGTCCCAGTTCGCCAGAAGCATCATCAGGATTCGCAGGCCGTTGAACTGGGGAGTGCCGAGGAATGGATTCGAATCCCACGCCCAGTTATATCCGTCGAGGAACTTGTACGTCCCTGACCGAAGCTGGAAACGGCCGCCACGAAAATCGCCGTTGTTGTCCACCCACTTTGCGGCACGTTTGATATCGTGCGCGCCCTCGACGTGCCCCGTGGCCAGGAAATACTCCGCCTCAACCGTGTAACCACACGCGGCCACGACGCGCGTCGAGAAAGCGCTGCCATGCGCCTCCTGGCCGAACTTGACGTTCCACGAAGCCCCGCTGGCATCCGTCACGTCGATTTTGGGCTGCGTTCCGGACAGGTCCTCTTTGACGAAACGGAACGGGGGCCGGGGCGCGAGCGCCTCGCCGCCAACGCCGTTGACGAAATCAAAGGATGCGACGTCTCCGGGATCCGACCAGAGTACGTTTTCCCCGGGCGGCAAAACTTTCTCTTTGGAAGCGGCCGTGGGCTTCGAGGCGGCACTCACCGAAATGGCCGCAAGGCATGCAATTGCAACGATTTGACGCACGCCGACCTGACGCATAACGAACATGCAATCCGGTACATGCACGGGAAATGCCAGGTCCGATTTGGCCTCGCGCGCTAAAATGAGGCTGTAGCTTCGCCGCGCGGTTCCGCTATGCTCACTCATTTCGATCCACTGGTGCAGGAGTGGTTTGCCCGCAGATTCGGTTCCGCCACGGAGCCGCAGTTGCAGGGCTGGCCGGAGATCCGCGAGGGGCGCGATGTCCTGATTTCGGCGCCCACGGGGTCGGGCAAAACGCTGGCCGCGTTTCTGATCTGTCTGGATGAGCTGGTTCGCGAGGCGCGCACTGGCTCGCTGCCCGATGAGACGCGCGTCGTATATGTGTCGCCACTGAAGGCGCTCAGCAACGACGTGCGAAAAAACCTCGAGGTCCCGCTGGCCGAGATTCGCGCGCTGGCCGAGGAGCGCGGCATCGAACTGCAGCAGATTCGAACCGCCGTGCGCACGGGCGACACGCCGATGCACGAGCGCCAGCAGATGGGCCGCAAGCCGCCGCACATTCTGGTGACCACCCCGGAATCGCTGTTCATCCTGCTCACGGCGGAGCGGTCGCGAGCCATGCTGCGCACCACGCGCACAGCGATCGTTGACGAAATCCACGCCATAGTGGACGATAAGCGCGGCTCGCATCTTGCGCTTTCGCTGGCGCGGCTGGATGCGCTCACCGGAGTGCGGCCGCAGCGCATCGGCCTCTCGGCCACGGTGAAGCCTATCGAGCTGGTTGCGAACTTCATCGGGCCGGCGACTCACGTCGTCAATATCGGTCATCGCCGCGATATGGACCTTGCGGTGGTCGTGCCGCGGGATGAGCTGGGTCCCATCACCACGCACGAGATGTGGGCCGAGATCTACGACCGCATCGCCGAGATGATTCTCGCGCACAGCACCACGCTGGTATTCGTCAACACGCGCCGGCTCTCGGAGCGGATTGCGCATGCGCTGGCCGAGCGGCTGGGTGAAGGCGCGGTGTTGCCGCATCACGGTAGTCTTTCGCGGGCGCTGCGCCTGGACGCCGAAACGCGGCTGAAGAACGGCGCACTCAGGGCGGTTGTGGCCACGGCGTCGCTGGAGCTGGGCATCGATATCGGCACAGTGGATCTGGTGGTGCAGATCGCGTCGCCACGGTCGATCGCGGTGGCGCTGCAGCGCTTCGGCCGTTCGGGTCACTGGGTGGGAGCGCGGCCGAAGGCCCGTCTGTTCGCCACCACCAGAGACGATCTCATCGAGTGCGCTGCGCTGATGCGGTCCATCCATCGCGGTGAGCTGGAGCGGCTGGAAATTCCGGAGAACGCGCTCGATATCCTCGCCCAGCAGATTGTCGCGACGGCGGCGTCGGAGAGCTGGGATGAAGATGCGTTGTACGCGCTGGTGCGGAGTGCGTGGCCTTACCGGAACCTGCCGCGCGAGGAGTTCGATGCGATCGTGGCCATGCTGTCCGACGGCATTACGACGTCGCGAGGCCGCAGCGGCGCGTTCCTGCATCGCGATCAGGTGAACCATCGCGTACGCGGGCGGCGCGGCGCGCGGCTGGCGGCAATCACGTCGGGCGGCGCCATTCCGGACAATGCGAATTACGCCGTCACAGCCGAGCCGGACGGTCGAAACATCGGCACGGTGGATGAGGATTTCGCCATGGAGAGCCTGGCCGGAGACACGTTCCTGCTGGGCACGCAATCGTGGCGCATCAAGCGCGTGGGCTCCGGGCGCGTGTACGTGGAGGATGCGCACGGCGCGCCGCCCTCGGTGCCGTTCTGGCTGGGCGAGGCGCCGGGACGGTCGGCGGAGTTGTCGAAAAGCGTCTCCGATCTGCGAGCGGCGTTAGTGGAGCAGGGCTTCGGCCTGCAGTCCGAGTGCGCGCTTGATGAATCCGGAGCAAAGCAGGCAATCGCCTACATTCAGGCCGGCGCGGCGGGCCTTCCGTCGCTACCCTCGCAAACCACCATCGTGGCGGAGCGGTTTTTCGATGAGGCCGGCGGCATGCAGCTGGTTATCCATGCTCCATTCGGCTCGCGTATCAATCGCGCCTGGGGACTGGCGTTGCGCAAACGCTTCTGCCGGACCTTCAATTTCGAATTGCAGGCGGCGGCCACCGATAACGGCCTGCTCATCTCGCTCAGCGAGCTGCATGCGTTTCCGCTGGAGCTGGTATTCGAGTTTCTGAGGCCGGCGACCCTGGAACATGTTCTCACACAGGCCATGCTCGCCGCGCCCATGTTCACGGCGCGCTGGCGATGGAACGTATCTCGCGCATTGGCGGTACTGCGCTTCCGAGGCGGCAACAAAGTACCCGCGCACATCCAGCGGATGCGCTCGGACGACCTGCTCGCGTCCGTGTTTCCCGATCAGGTGGCCTGCGCCGAGAATCTTACCGGCGAGATCCGCGTCCCTGAGCATCCGCTGGTAAAGGAGACCATCGACAACTGCCTGCACGAGGCTATGGATCTGGACGGGCTCACCGAGTTGCTCGAGGGCATCCTGGATGGGCGCATCCGCGCGCTGGCTCGCGATAACGCCGAGCCATCCGTCTTCGCCCACGAGATACTCAGCGCTAATCCCTACGCGTATCTGGACGATGCTCCGCTGGAGGAGCGGCGCGCGCGCGCAGTGCAACTGCGAAGCTCTCTGCGGACCGATTTCGTGGGAGGCGCGGGCATTCTCGATCCGGCGGCCATCGCGGAGATCTCCGCCGAGGTCTGGCCCGAGGTGCGCGATGCCGACGAGCTTCACGATGCCTTGCTGACGCTGATCACGCTGCCGCCCGTGGCGGAATGGCAGGTGCATTTCGAGGAACTGGAAGCTACCGGTCGCGCCTCAACGGTTTCACGCGGAGGGCGGCCTTTCTGGATTGCAACGGAGCGGCGGCAGGCCCTCGACGATTGCGTACTCACGGTGCGCGGCTGGATGGAATCGCTCGGCCCTACGACGATCGGCGCTCTCTCGGAGCGGTTGGCGCTCAGCCGCGAAGATGTGGAACGCGCGCTGCTCACTCTGGAAGCCGAAGGTCAGGTACTGAGGGGACGCTTCTCCGTGCCGGAAGGCGTAGGTGAAATGGAATGGTGCAACCGGCGCATTCTGGCGCGAATTCACCGCGCCACGATCGGCCAGCTTCGGCGCGAGATCGAGCCGGTATCTGCGCTGGACTTCCAACGGTTCCTGTGCCGCTGGCAGCACATTGCGCCGGGTGCGCAACTGCACGGCGTGGATGGCACGCTGCAGATCATCCAGCAATTGCAGGGCTACGAGATTCCGGCGGCTTCCTGGGAAGCGGAAGTGCTCGCGCGGCGAATTGCGAACTACACGCCCGATTACCTGGATGAGCTTTGCCTGTCCGGCGAGGTGATGTGGGGCCGCCTGTCGCCGCATCCGGCCATGGAGGACGGGAGCGGCCGGCGCGTACGGCCCACGCGGCTTGCGCCCATCTCGCTCTTCCTGCGCGAGAACTTTGACTGGCTGGCGGAACAACCGACGGCAGACGACGAAAACCGATCGTCTGCCCCACAGGGAGTACGTTCCCCCCTCTCCCCTGTAGCCCGTGACATCCTCGCTGCGCTCGAGCAGCACGGAGCCTCTTTCTTCACCGACCTCGCGCGCATCACGCGCCACCTGCCGAGCGAGGTGGAGGACGCGCTCTGGGAACTGGTTGCCGCGGGCGTGGTGACAGCCGATGGTTTCGAGAACCTCCGCGCGCTCATCGATCCGAAACGCAGGCGCGGAGAGGGCCGTGGCAGAATCGCCAGGCCGCGGCATGCCGCCGGCCGCTGGGCTCTGATGCGCCGCGCAGCAGATAACGGGGGCGGTCCTGAGCGCATCGCCGCCTTCGCCGATCAACTGGTGCGGCGCTGGGGCGTGCTGTTCCGCGACATGCTCGCGCGCGAAACCAGTGCGCCGTTCTGGCGGGATCTGTTGCCGGTCCTGAGGCGTAAGGAAGCCCAGGGCGAACTGCGTGGCGGCCGCTTTGTCGCTGGATTGTCAGGTGAACAATTTGCCGCGCCTGAGGCCATCGACCTGCTCCGCGCAGTGCGCCGCGCCGAATCGCATCCCGAGGACGCAATCCAGATTCCGAATGCCGATCCTTTGAACCTTGCCGGAATCGTGCTACCGGGTCCGCGCGTAAGTACGATTGCGCGCAACGTGCTCGCGGGGTAGTTACCTAACATCATTTGTCGTAACAGTGCGCCTTCGTTAACGGTCCTACATGTGGAGGTCGGAATCATGAAGATTGAAAATATGCAGCAGCTTTTCGAGAACACGCTGGCGCAAGCGTACGATTGCGAGCAGCAACTGGTGAAGGCGCTACCGAAGATGGCACAGGCATCTACCTCGCCGAGGCTTCGGACCGCCTTTGAACAGCATCTGGAAGAGACGCGTCAACAGGCTGTGCGCCTGGAACAGGTATTCACATCGATCGGCAAGGGGGCCGACGCCCAGAAGAATCCCGTTATTCGTGAGATGATCTCCGTGGGAGAGAAGATCATCAGCAGCACCGATCCTTCGGCTCTGCGCGATGCCGCCCTCATCAAGACGGGCAACGAGGTGGAGCACTTCGAAATGGCGATGTACGGATCTCTGCGTGACTACGCCCAGCTTCTTGGCCACTCCAACGCGGCCCGGCTGCTGGAACAAACCCTGAACGAAGAGAAAGCCGCCGACCAGCTTCTGACCGAAATTGCCGAAAGCTCGGTCAATCGCGAGGCGCTCGGCGCGGTTCACGCGTAAGCTTTCTTTGGTATCGTGAGCGATATCGCGGAGCAGAACCGGCCTGCTCCGCTCGCTATGCCCCTTCTCGCCTGGCTGGACAACACGAGCGGGTACTGGCTGGGGCGATTCGTGTTCCAGCGCGGCCTGGCGATCGTTTACCTGATTGCCTTCATCGCGGCGGTGAATCAGTTCAGGCCGTTGCTTGGCGAGAAGGGGCTCCTTCCTGTGCCGTCCTTCGTGAAGCAGGTAAGCTTTCGCGACGCGCCGAGCCTGTTCTATCTCTTCCCTAACGACCGGGTCTTCATGCTGGTCGCCTGGATCGGCGTGCTGTTCTCCTGCCTTGCGTTGTCGGGCCTCTCCGACCGTTATTCCACATGGTTCTCGGTTTTCGTATGGGCCGCTCTCTGGGCGCTCTACATGTCATTCGTCAACGTGGGGCAGACTTTCTATGCGTTCGGCTGGGAATCGATTCTGCTGGAGGCGGGATTCTTCACGATATTTCTTGGCGCGAGGCACGTCGCTGTCCAGCGGATCACCATCTGGCTGTTGCGCTGGCTGCTGTTCCGGATCATGTTCGGCGCCGGCCTGATCAAGCTTCGCGGCGATCCCTGCTGGCGCGATTACACCTGCCTGGATTACCACTACGAAACGCAGCCCATGCCGAACCCGCTGAGCTGGTATTTCCATTGGGGTCCGCAATGGACTCACCGGCTGGGCGTTGGGTTCAACCACTTCGCGGAGCTGATCGTCCCGTTCGGCTATTTCCTTCCGCAGCCCATTGCATCCATCGCCGGCATCATCACCATTGCGTTTCAGGCGACGATTATGGCCAGCGGCAATCTGTCGTGGCTGAACTTCCTGACTATCGTCCTCGCCATTCCGATGCTCGATGACCGATTGCTCAGACCGGTGTTTCATGTGCCTGCGGCCGTGACGCATGAGCCGGCGCTCGCTTACAGGATTGTGGTGTACGCGCTGCTGGCGATGGTTATCTGGCTCAGCATCAATCCGGTTCGCAACATGCTCTCACCGCGTCAGGTCATGAACACGAGTTACAATCCGCTGCACCTCGTGGGAACTTACGGCGCGTTTGGCGGTATAACTCGTACCAGGTATGAGGTAATCGTCGAGGGAACCGATGACGCCGTACTTACTTCGGCCACTAAGTGGCTGGCGTACGAGTTCCGGGGAAAGCCGGGCGATCCCCGCCGCATGCCTCCTCAGGTTGCGCCATATCATCTCCGGCTCGACTGGCTGATGTGGTTTGCGGCCATGGGTGACTACTCTCAATACCCGTGGTTTGTCCACTTCATGGCCAAACTGCTGCAGAACGATCGGGATACTTTGAGCCTGCTCGCGTGGAACCCGTTCCACGACCATGCACCGCGCTATGTGCGCGCGCAGTTGTACGAGTACCATTTCACATCGCCCGATGAGCGCAGGAAAACGGGCCAGTGGTGGCGCCGGGAACTGGTGGGCAGTTACTTCCCGCCGGTTTCGCTGGAGACGCCGGCGTTTCATAATGTGCTGGTGGAGCAGGGCTGGTGACTATCCCTTTCACTCAGCTTGATGTAGTGGGTAATTCGTGGTGGGGCGGGCGCCCTCGCCCGCGCAGAGGCCCCTGCCTCCGCCGGCAACAGCGGGACGAGGGCGTCCCGCGCGGTCCGGGGGGACCGCCCCACCAGGAACTGCCACTAACAGAGCCGCGACCGTGAGGGAGCGGGGCCCGGCATTCGTCATTGGCTCCGGCCCGAACGGCCTCACCGCCGCCATCGTTCTGTCTCGCGCCGGTCTGCGAACGACCGTTCTTGAAGCACAGCCCACCATAGGCGGCGGCACACGTTCCGGGGAGTTGACCCTCCCGGGCTTTGTCCACGACATCTGCTCGGCCGTGCACCCCATGGCCGTCAGTTCCGCTGCGTTTCAGTCCTTTCGGCTTGCCGAGCATGGCCTCGAATGGATCCAGCCTTCCGCGCCGCTGGCCCACCCTCTGGACGACGGTTCGGCAGTCACCCTCGAGCGTTCCGTGGACGCGACTGCCGCGGAACTGGGATCCGACGGGGCAGCGTGGCAGCGCATCGCCGGACCACTTACACGCGCCTGGGACGGCCTTTCGCGCGACATACTCGGACCCATCCACATCCCGCGTCATCCCTTCGCACTGGCACGGTTCGGAACCGTCGCGCCCTGGGCGGCAACCACGGTCTGCAGAAGCCTGTTCCGCGGCGCCCGCGCACGAGCGCTGTTTGCAGGCATGGCCGCGCACTCGATTCTTCCACTCGATATGGCGCCGTCGGCCGCGTTCGGGTGGGTTCTCGCGCTGGCCGGCCACGCCGTTGGCTGGCCGATTCCACGTGGCGGCTCGCAGAGAATTGCGAACGCTCTGGCATCGTACTTCGAATCGCTCGGCGGGCGCATCATCACGAACACCGCGGTGCGGTCGCTTGGTGACTTAGGCGATCCGGCGCTGGTCCTGTGCGATGTTACTCCGCGGCAGTTACTCGCGATCGCCGCGGACAGACTACCCGAGCATTACTGTCGCAAGCTGGCGGATTACCGTTACGGACCCGGCGTATTCAAGATGGACTTCGCCCTGAGCGCGCCGGCCCCGTGGAAAGCGGCGGAGTGCGCGCGCGCCGCAACGGTCCACCTTGGAGGAACTCTCGAAGAGATCGCGGCGTCGGAGCGCGCTGCCTGGGACGGGGCCGCGCAGGAGCGCCCGTTCGTCCTGGCCGTGCAGCCGAGCCTGTTCGATTCATCGCGCGCTCCGGCGGGACAACATACGTTGTGGGCGTACTGCCACGTACCGAACGGCTCGACAACCGACATGTCGGCGCGCATCGAAGCGCAGATCGAGCGCTTCGCGCCGGGGTTTGGTTCCGTGGTGCTGGCGAAGCACGTGATGTCCCCGGCCTTCCTCGAAGCTCACAACGCCAATCTTGTCGGCGGTTCTATCGATGGCGGCGCGCCCACCATGACGCAACTGTTCCTGCGGCCTGGGTGGCGCTTCTATGCGACGCCGGCGCGCGGAGTTTACCTGTGCTCTTCGTCTACTCCGCCGGGGGGCGGCGTACACGGGATGTGCGGCTGGTACGCGGCGAAGGCCGCGCTGGCAGCGCATGCAGGCTAAAAGCCTGCTCTATGCAGGCTAAAAGCCTGCTCTACTTCACGCCGCGGCAGTGGCGCGATCGACAGCCAGGCCGTAGCCCTCGAACGCCGCTCGCGTCTCCTCCGCGGATTTGTGCACGATGCCGCGAATGCCCAGTGTGGCCGCAACCTCCACGAACATGGCGCGGTCCTCCAGATAGAGCACGTCATGCGGGTGCGACTGAGAGAGATCCAGGGCCAGCCGGAAAATGTCGATATCCGGCTTGCGCAATCGCACGAAACACGAGCACACGAAAATGTCGATGACGGAGCAAAGGTCCAGCGCCTTGATGCGGTACTCCGTCAACTCGCGGCCCTCATTGCTCACGGCCGCCACTCGGAGGCGATTGCGCTCCTTCACGTCGCGCACCACGTTCATCGTGTCCGGGAACGGCCGCGAGCGCGATAACACGAAGTCCGTGAAGTCTTCGCGGGTGAACCAGCGCGGCTGGTTGAAGATGACCCGATCCAGGTACTGGTTCCAGGAGATCTTGCCCGTTTCGAACAGCTCGAACATCAGCCGGTGCCGTGAATCGACGTCCTTCGCGTCCAGCCCGAAGTGCTGCACCGACTCCGCGCGCGAATCGGTGTCCCACCCGTTCGTGGCCAGCACTCCGCCAATGTCCACGAACAGAGTTCGAACGGTGCAGCTCACTGCAGCGACCTCCAGGCGCGATGGTCCTGTTCCATCATCAGGTCGGCCGCATCCGGGCCATCGGAGCCCGCGGCATAGAAGTGCAGATCGCGCCCGCTGCCCTCCGCCCAGGCGTCCAGGACGGGCTGTACCAGCGTCCAACCGGCCTCAATCATATCGGCGCGCTTGAACAAGCTGTTGTCCCCCACCATCGCGTCGTAGAGCAGCGTCTCGTAACCGGTGCGATTCTCCATGCCGAAATAGTCGAAATAGCAGAACCGCATCTCCACCTGCTGCGTGGTGACCACCGGTCCGGGCACTTTGGCTTCGAACTCGAGCGCGATGCTCTCCTCCGGCTGGACTTTGATGATCAGGCGGTTGGCTTGCGGCAGCGTGGTGCGGCTCTTGCGGAACAGCGACATCGGCGGGTTCCGGAACTGAATCATGATCTCTGTTTCCCGTTTCGGCAGTCGCTTGCCCGTGCGGATATAGAATGGCACGCCCGCCCACCGCCAGTTGTCCACCATCACCTTCATGGCCACGTAAGTCTCGGTCTGCGAGACCGGACTGACAAACGGTTCCTGACGATAGCCCGTGACCGGGTCGCCGTCGATGACGCCGGCCACGTATTGCCCCCGAACCGTACAATACTTGCAATCGAGCGGGCTGATGGGCGGCACGGCTTCGAGCACCTTCACCTGTTCGTTATGCAGCGCCATCGGTGAGAAGGAACTGGGCGGCTCCATGGCCGTGAGCGCGAGCAACTGGAACAGATGGTTCGGCGCCATGTCGCGCAGCGCGCCGGTGTGATCGTAGTAGCCGCCGCGCCGCTCCACGCCCACCGTTTCGGCCACCGTGATCTGCACGTGATCGACGTAGCGGCGGTTCCAGATGGGCTCGAAAATGCCATTGGCGAAGCGAAACACCAGAATGTTCTGGACGGTTTCCTTGCCCAGATAATGATCGATGCGAAAGATCTGATCTTCGCGCATGAAGCTGGTCAGTTCGTGATTGAGCGCCCTGGCGCTGCCCAGATCGCGCCCGAACGGCTTCTCGAAAATCACTCGCCGCCATTGGCCATTTTGCTGTTCCAGCAGTCCCTCGGCTGCAAGACGCCGCGCCACATCCTGGAAGAAATCGGGCGAAGTGGCCATGTAGAAGAGGTAATTACCGCCGCTGTGATACTCGCGATCGATCTCCTCCAGCACATTGTGCAGACTTCTCCAGCCCTCGTTATCGTCGAATCCCGCGCGGACGAAACGCACGCGGGAGCAGAGCCATTCGACGATAGCCGGGTCGGCGTTCTTCACCACGGTACGGAGATCTTCGGCCAGCATGTCGCGCAGGCCTTTTTCATCCAGATCGCCGAGCGCGTAGCCGGCCACCGCGAACTCCTCCGGCAGAAGCTTCTGCTCGGCCAGGTAATAGAGGGCCGGAAAAAGCAGGCGCTTGGTGAGGTCGCCGGTGATGCCGAAAATCACCATCACGCATGGGCCGGCGGGTTTGAACGCAGCCGGAGGACGGCTGGACGGGCGCGATGCCGGGGCCTGCAGCGTACTGGCGCTCATGCGGTTTCCTCCTTTGTGGCGGGCGCGGGCGCGGCGTGTTGTTCCTTGTGTCCGCCGAATCCGCTGCGCATGGCCGAGAGCATTTTATCGGCGAAAGTATGATCCATCCGCGAGCGGAAGCGCGCATACAGCGCGGCGCTCAGCACCTGCACGGGCACCGCTTCCGCGATTGCAGCCTCAATTGTCCAGCGGCCCTCGCCCGAATCGGCAACATAGCCCTTGAAATCGCGAAGATCGCTGCTGCGGGCCAGCGCCATTGCTGTAAGGTCGAGCAGCCATGACGAGACGACGCTTCCGCGCCGCCACACCTCCGCGATGTCCGGCAGCGGAAGATCGTACTCGAACGTGTCCGCGTTGCGCATCACGTCGAACCCTTCGGCATAGGCCTGCATCAGCCCGTATTCGATGCCGTTGTGGACCATCTTTACGAAGTGCCCGGCTCCGGCGGGCCCGCAATAAAGGTAGCCGAGCTCGGCGGTGGGATTCAGGTTCTCGCGGTTGGGCGTTCGTTCAATGTTGCCCAGTCCAGGCGCGAGCGCGCGAAAGATCGGCTCGAAATGCTGGTACAGCTCCTTCTTTCCGCCGATCATGAGGCAATAGCCGCGCTCGACGCCCCACACGCCGCCGCTCGTTCCGCAATCGAGAAACTCCACGCCGCGCTGCCCGAGTTCCCGTGAATGGCGGACATCGTCCACATAGTGCGAATTGCCGCCGTCGATCACCACGTCGCCGGCGGAGAGGACCGTTCCCAGTTGCGCGATGACATCGTCGGTGATCTTTCCTGCCGGCACCATTACCCAGATTCCGCGCGGCGCATTCAATTGCTGCGCCAGATGCTGGAGCGAGGTGGCCGGTTTCGCGCCGTCGCGCGCGAGTTCCTGAACCGGCTCGGTCGCCTGGTCGTACACGACGCACTCATGCCCTGCCGCCATCAGACGGCGTACCATGTTGGCGCCCATGCGCCCGAGTCCAACCATTCCCAGTTGCATTTACGCTCCACTCCGTCCGGCCGGGGTCGAATGCACCGCGACATCGATGGCGTCCCGCAGCGTGTTGAGGCCGAGTTCGACGTCCGCGCCGATATGCGCGCGAATCAGACGCCGCCCGCGCTCGGCCAGCACTTCCAGATCGCCGCGCGCCTGAGCTGCTTTCACCACTCCGAAAGTATAGCGGTGTCCGGGGACTGGCACATCGTGCGCATCATCGCAGGTGATCTGGATGAAGACGCCGGTGTTCGGACCGCCTTTGTACGCCTGTCCCGTGGAGTGCAGGAATCGCGGACCGAAGCCGCCGCACGTAGCCACGCGCTTCGAATCGCGCACGGATACGCGCATGGCCGTCAGCAGTTCCGTGTTGCGCTGGTTGTGGTTAATGTATGCGAGAACGGCGACGTAATCGCCCGCCTTCGCGCGATCGAGATGTGCGCGCAGCACCGCGATCAGATCGGAGCCGGCAAGCTGGCGGGCGTTCGCGTCGTTGCTGAACAACTTCACGCCCTGCCCTTCGAAGAACGGTTTCTCTTCGGGCAGACTTCCGTTCTTCTCGTATTCCTCGGTCAGCTTTCTGGTGGCCACCTTGCTCGCTTCGACATCGGGCTGATCGAACGGGTTGATGCCGAGAACGCTGCCGGCCACGGCGATGGCGAACTCCCAGCGGAAGAACTCCATGCCCAGATCGTAACGGTCGTCCACGTCGATACGAATGACCGGCTGCCCAGCCGCGGCAAGGCGATCGATGGCGGCATCCTGCGCCTTGTCGGCTTCGGGCGTGAAGCGCACATACGCGAACACGCGATCGGCGCCGTAAACCTCCGGCGGTCCGAGCGGCTCCAGGTCCACCGGGATGAGGCCCTTGCCGATCTTGCCGGTGGATTCCGCGATCAACTGCTCGAGCCAGGCGCCCAGATCGCCGATGGCCGGTGAGGCAACGATGGTGACCTTATCGCGCCCGGCGTTGCCGAGCGTTCCCAGCGCCGCGCCGAGTTGCAGTCCGGGATTGTCCGCGGCAGGCACGCAGGAGGCACAGGACTGCACCATGCGCTCCGCGCCCTGTAGAAGGCGTTCCACATCGAGGCCCATGGCCGCGGCGGGAATGATGCCGAAGTTCGACAGCGCCGAATAACGGCCGCCGATGGATGGCACGCCGTGAAAGATCTGCCGGAATCCAGCCGCTGTGGCAACCCTCTCCATGCTGGAACCAGGGTCGGTGACGGCGACAAAATGCTGGCCGGCCTTCTCGGCGCCGACGGTTGCCTCCACGCGGCTGCGGAAGTACTCGTAATAAAGATTCGGTTCCAGCGTTGACCCCGACTTGCTGGACACGATGAACAGCGTCTTCGCAAGACTGAGGCCCGATTCGAGCGCAAGCACCTGGCCGGGATCGGTGGAGTCGAGTATTTCGAGCTTCGGGAATCCGGGCTGCTGTCCGAACGTCTTCGCCAGAACCTCCGGCGCCAGACTGGAGCCGCCCATGCCGAGCACGACGGCATGCTCGAACCCGGCGGCCTTCACGTCCTCCGCGAACGCCTTGAAGTTCGCGACCTGTTCGAGTTGCTCGTGGGCAATGCGCAGCCACCCGAGCCATTTCGATTCGTCAGCGCCGGTCCAGAGGCCGGCATCGCCATCCCACAGGCGCTTGACCTTGCCGCTCGCCCCCCATTCCGCGACGGTTTTCTCGACTGCGGCATTCGCCGACTGAGGAAGCTGAAGCTGTTGGCGGCCGGTCTGCGGTTTCATGGATGCGCGGATCGCATCGAGCATGGTGTTCCACGCCGTTGAGAACTGCTCCACACCGTCCACAAGCAGGTCCTCGGTGACCTTGTCGAGTGACACGCCAAAGCGCTCGATATCACGGAGCACCTGCTCGGCGGCTTCGGGATTTTCCGCCAGGGCGTTGCGAAGGCGGCCGTGATCGCGGAATGCCGCGGCGGTGGCCGGCGGCATCGTATTCACCGTGTGCCGACCAATCAGCTCTTCTATGTACATGACATCGCGGTATGCCGGATTCTTGGTGCTGGTGCTGGCCCAGAGCAGCCGCTGCACTCGCGCGCCCTTCTTCTGGAGAGCCTCCCAGCGCGGTCCGGAGAACATCCCATTGAACCGTGCGTAGGCGCGCTTGGCGTTGGCGATGGCGGTCTTGCCGAGCAGGCCCTCGATGGCGATGCGATCCTCAGCCGGCGCCCCCTTCCAGCGTTCCTTCAGGAGCTTGTCGACGGCGGTATCGATGCGGCTCACGAAGAAGCTGGCGACGCTGCCGATGCGGTTAATCGGACGGCCGCTGCGCGCTGCTTCCTCGAGACCGACGATGTACGCTTCCGCCGCGTCCTCATAAGCTTCGACGGCGAACAGCAGAGTGACGTTGACGTTGATGCCCTGTTCGATGAGCGTGGCGATGGCCGGGACGCCTTCATTCGTGCCCGGCACCTTAACCATGAGGTTCGGACGGTCGATCAGTTTCCAGAGCTTGCGCGCTTCGGCGATGGTTCCCGCCGTGTCGTGCGCAAGCGTCGGCGCCACTTCGAGACTGACAAATCCGTCGGCGCCGTCGGTAGCATCATAGACGGTGCGCAGCAGGTCCGCGGCCTCGCGAATGTCGCGCCGGGCGAGCAGTTCGAAAGCTCGCTGGGCATCGCCGTCCGGATGGCAGCGAATCTCGTTGAGCTGGTCGCGATAATCGGTGCTGCCGCCGATCGCCTTTTCGAAAATGGAGGGGTTCGACGTGACGCCGCGCAGGCCGTCCTGGTCGATCATTTGCTTGAACTCGCCGCCCTCGACGAAGTTGCGGCGGATGTAGTCGAGCCAGAAAGCCTGGCCGAAGTCGGCCAGCGCGGCGAGAGGATTCTTCTGTTCAGGCATGTTGCAGGGCTCCGTTCTGAATGGGGTGATCGGCGGCGGTCCGGTGACGTCGAATATGAATTAGCTGGAATCCAGTCATATATAAGACAGTTTGCGCCAGAGGGCGTTACCGGTGCATTCGGAGATGGGATGCGCGGCGCCGCCCCAGCGTATCAGGGCATCGTAGCAGGTCGGCATTGCGGGCGTGTGACGCGGCAGGTTGAAGCGTGGGGCTGCCGGGCGATTTGCGGCATCAGGTAAAATGAAGACGGCACGGTGAGGTGCGAGAGTGGTTGAATCGGGCGGTCTCGAAAACCGTTGAAGGGGTGACTCTTCCGTGGGTTCGAATCCCACCCTCACCGCCATGTAAAATCAATAACTTACGCTTTAGCTTTGGAAGCTTGGGTGTAATTAGCTCCGAGACGCCCTCTGGTAAGCCACAGAGCTTTCTATATAAATAAATCGTTTATGGATCACTGGGTTCTCGGCATTCTGCCACCCCACCCTGACTGCTGAGCGTTTGCAGCACCCGTCCTCGCCGAATCAATTTCAGCGTTTTGAGTTCGCCGTGGCAGAGGAAAGCTCACGGAGCGACGTTGTGGGTCGTGCACCTCATCGGTATTTGGCGCTGGCCGGAAAAATAAAGATCGACTGCGTCCGTGGGTGGGTGACACTCCGACATGCCCATAAAAAGGACCACGCAGAAGACGATATTTTTGGCCCGCGACGCAGGCGCCCGAGAATGTTCGCGCCGGCCTGTACGCCCGCGTGTCCACTAACGGTGTGCCTCCAGGCCTGCCTGCCTTCGACGACGAGACGTTCGGGCCCGTCGGCGCGATCACCAGCGTCTCGATGTCGATGCCGCAGTTAATGCAGCGAATGCCAGCCAGTTTGGACTGAGCGGAAATGTGTGGACCCGCCACGTTGGCCTGGCGCGCAACATGGCCCGTGAACTGTATACCGGTGGTGTCTTCACCAAACGCTCCGGATCACGAATTCCTGAGCGCACATTCGCGCGCCGAATGGTTTCCAGCCGCGATTCATTGGCCCGACAGAGTCGTCCGGCTCGTCGAGCTGCCCGCTGCTCGACATTCAGATCCGGCGCCGCGCAACCGTCGCGCGTGACCACCAGGTACGTTTCCTCGAAACCGCGTGTGGGTCGCGTCACCGTGAACGTCCCCGAATTTGCACCCCAACTCTTCGCGTGAAACGTGCGCCCCGGAATCCCCTCCCGATTCTGCTTCGAGCAGGACGGGGTCCGCGACCGGTGAGGCTGTTCTTGTTGTCAGAATCGGTGTGCCAGGCCCGTGCTAAATCGGTCCATTGCCCTCTTGTTGAATGTTCGGCTGGGGCCGTACTCCACGAGGTCCACTCGATTAGCAGCACGCGTGTGACCGGGATTTCGACGCCACCGGGCAAAATGCGACACCAGCGTCTTGCAATGGCTCCTCCAGGTCTCGCCAACCGCCGCCTTCTATTTAGATTGCTACCCGTCTCCGGTCTCAATTCTTCTGGAATCCCCGATTGCCTCTATGTGGTCTGCGGGGTCGGCCGGATTTGCCCTGGCAATCTCGCATGGTGGCCGGATGGCAGAACGGATTATTGTTGCCAGACCTTCTCTGCAGCGCATAACCAGAGAGGTCGTCAGTCTCCGGAAACCACGCGCCGTCTGGCTTATTCACTGAGAGCGAGCCGGATTTCGTGTTGCGCACATAGCTGAGACGAGAGCCATTATGGCGGCGCACATGGCAGCGCGTGCTCTCGCCGGCATCAGAGCCTCACGATCTTGTCAGACTTCCGGCTCTTGTAGGCATTACGCGTGTCCACGAGCAGCTTCGCGCGGTCGTGGATGGCGCCATAATCGAACGCGGCATGATCCGTGATCACCACGACGCAATCGGCCGATGAGACGCCATCTTCAACCGGAGTCGCCTGCAATGTGTGATGATCCAGCCGGATGGACGCCACGTAGGGATCGCTGTATGACACCTTCGCGCCGCGCTTCTCGAGCAGCAGAATGACGTCGAGCGCCGGGGATTCGCGCACGTCATCGATATCGCGCTTGTAGGCGACGCCGAGCACGTGAACATGCGAGCCCTTCACCGGCTTCGCCTGCTCGTTCAGCGCGTTCTGCACCTTGTCCACGACGAAGTGCGGCATCTGGCCGTTGATATAGCCCGCCAGCTCGATGAACCGCGCTTCGATGCCGGCCTGTCTGGTCTTCCAGGAAAGATAAAACGGATCGATGGGAATGCAATGGCCGCCAAGGCCGGGTCCAGGATAGAACGGCATGAACCCGAACGGCTTGGTGGCGGCGGCATCGATGACTTCCCATACGTTGATGCCCATGCGGTCGCACATCATGGCCAGTTCGTTCACCAGGCCGATGTTGATCATGCGGAAGGTGTTCTCGAGCAGCTTGGCCATCTCGGCCGCGGTGGTGGAGCTGACCGGCACCACATTTTCGAGCGCCTGCCGGTAGAACAGCGCGCCCATTTCGGTGCACGCCGCCGTCACTCCGCCAACCACCTTGGGGATGTTTTTCGTCTGGAAACGGGGGTTGCCGGGATCGACGCGTTCCGGCGAGAAACACAGGAAGAAGTCTCGGCCGACCTCCAGGCCGTTCTTCGCCAGCATCGGCAGAACGAGCTCGTCGGTGGTGCCCGGATAGGTGGTGGATTCCAGAATGACCAGTTTGCCGGCGCTGAAATACTTCGCGATCTCCTCGCATGCGGACACGATATAGCTCATGTCCGGATCTTTGGTTTTGCGTAGCGGCGTCGGCACGCAGATATTGACGGTGTCGCAATCGCGGATTGCCGAGAAGTCGGCGGTGGCGCGAAACCGGCCGCTCTCGACAAACGGCCGCAGAACCTCGGTCGGGACGTCCTGAATGTAGGATGTGCCGGTGTTGAGCGTTTCCACCTTGGCAGGCAGAACGTCTATGCCGACGACGTCGAAGCCGGCCCGGGCGAACTCCATCGCGAGCGGCAGGCCCACGTAGCCCAGGCCCACGATGCCTACGCGGGCGGTGCGTGCGGTAAGTTTGTCCTGTAACCCCTGTGCCGCGGTAATAGTACTGGTCTGCATATTGTCTATCTTGTCCCTGCCTTACATAGGCAGTCGAAGCTCCAGAACTACGCCACGGCGAATTGCCCTGTTTTGTTGCTTCCGGTGCGACGTGCCAGGAATGGCAGCTGCCGAATGTGCCGAACGTGCCGAGTCACCTGCCGAGAATCTCCACGCAACGCGATTAACAACATCTGTCTCAACGCTGGGCAAGCAATTGCCAGCAAACGCAGCGTGATCGAAGTGTCAAATCGAAACCCATTGCGTGCTCGGGACCTGGTCATGACTGCGCGCTGCATGCGCCCGCTTGAATGGAGAGGCTGCACGATGCTCGATCCGGGAAGACTTACCAATCTATCATCGTAACGGGCATCTTCACACTTGTTTAAGAGCCTTAGCCCCCTCCTGGCGGCAAGCTTCCGTGAACTCGCGGAGCGGATCCAGATGCTCATCGCCCTTCGCGTATCGCGCAAAAACCTCGGCGGGATCCTCTGCCGGCCGTTCATACGCCTCAAGCAGCCGCTTTCCAACTTCCTCCGCGGCACGAAGAACCCGCTCACTCGATGTGAGGCGTATGCGGGCCACCTTTGAGTAAAGCCGCATAATCTTGGCGGGGTCGATTGCCGACCGATGAATAGAGTCAACAAACAGATGTACAGCTTCCTCGACGAATGCTCCGTAGAGTTTCTCGCGCTCCTCTAGTTCAGCTCTGAGGCGGGCCCATCGAGCTTGTAGCCGCTGTCCCATGAACGTCGCAGCTATGGACGAGCAAGCGCCAACGAGGGATCCACCGAGAGCCGCAAACGCCACGATAACTGGTCCATCAACGCTCATAGAGTTCGACCTTCTCTGGAAGTAAACAGCAATTCGCGATCCAGGAGTTTTGATTCTTTGCGGATGCCGATGCGATGCGAAGAATACATGTATTCGAGCGTCCTTCGGGAAAGCGATCTGGAACTTACTCAGAAACCGCCGCCATGCCGGCCTCATTCGTCCTGACCTTTACATGGCGCAGCTCACGGCTGACGGGTGCCCTATCGGCTGGGTCGAAGCCGGTCGGAAAAGCCCTGGAAGTCCACCTCGTAAATCGCATTGAGGATGGTGACCACAGCCTGCTGAACCACTTTGTCCTCCAGCGCTGCAATCCCCAGCGGGCGACCTTCCCGCAACTCGCGGGCCTGGCCGCGTGAGGGCGCCAATAACGTCAAGCCGCGCATATCGGTGAAGTACGCTCGCATGTGCCGGAACAACGACATTTTCAGGCGACGCCCCACAAACTCTTCGATCGCCTGAAACAACAGTGAGCCGCTTCTGGAATCCGGCACGAGCCGAAGTTCGGCATGTGCTTTCATCAATAGCTGCAGGAAGGCGATGCTCGTTCGCGAGATACCCCGGAAAACATTGATTCTGAAGACACCCTCGCCTGGAGATTACATTGCGGGTTTCTGAAAAGAGTTTGTGAGGATTCCTTGATACTCGCAGTAATCGTCTACCTCCCCAGCCTGATCTGGGCGGCGCAACACGACCCGCTTCAAATCGGAGCTATACGCAGCGCCCCACATATCGAGAGCAATGCGACTCAGACCCAGGCCCTGAACCGGGCCCGATCGAACTGGACGAGCCCGGATGCGTCCTGCGCGAAATACAACGATTTGCGGAACTTTTCTCTGGGAGATATCGGGGTCAGGATTGACGCAGCCGAGCCATGGGCCGACGGGTTTCGGCGGGCGCTCAGTTTCTGGAATAGCGTCCTGGCCGCGAATTTCCATGAGGAAACAAACCTCGATGTTTGCGCGGTCAGGATCGTCGATGGCAGACCGGATATTCTCGAGGCCGGAATCGTAGCGCGTTCGCAACTGCCGTATTGGACCGGTTTCAGTGGGAAGATTGCCGTTAGTTCGGCTTCGGCGAACGAGATGAGCAGCGCCGAAATTTACGCCGCTGCCGTGCACGAACTCGGTCATACGCTGGGGCTCAGACATAACGGAAACGTCCACTCGGTGATGTACTTTCTTGATGTCGAGGGCGGCGAAATGCTCGACAGCAACGACCTTTCGAACCTGCGCGGCCTTCACGAGCTACGGCAGACGATGGCGTCGAAGAAGTTCCTGTCGATTCAGGCAATTCGCCAGGAATCAACCGCCGGTGTGGCCGCGCGGCGTAGCGCCGGTTCGGGTCTGTCACTGGGCAACGGGCCGCGCTGGTACGGGCGCCGCGTTGGCGTTCATCCGCGTCCACGGTCGACAGTGTCCGAGATGAGGAGTTCCCCGACTCTGCTCAGCGGTGTTGACGTGTTATCGCCACTTCAGGTTCAGATTTCCCCGCGCCGAAACATCGTCTGCTGCCTACAGCAGAGTGCCCAGTTAACCGTTGTCTGTCACGACGCAAGCCATCGTGACAGGGCCGCCATTCTCGGAAGTGCGAGTGCCGTGAAAGAGGCGAACTGATGTACGGATCCATCGATTTCCGAGAGGAGCCGCGCCCTGGGATTCCGCAAGCGTTGCAGGGGGCATACAGCAGAGTGACACGGACGTCTCCGTTTCGAAAGTGGATTATATGGATTGCCGGAGTAGTATTGCTTGCATTACTGCCAAACCTCACCCGTGCGGCTCAGAGCTTTCGCGGTGGCCCGCATATCGTGCTTCCTGGTCAGCGCGCTGTTATCGGTTCGTCGGCCAGAACGAATGGCGCGTCGGGGAACAGCGGCGGCCGAGGGGTTCGCGGCCGCACCGAGGGCGAAGATCATCGTGAACGCCACAGGGATCGTCAGGGCGAGGTGGTGATGTACCCCCTTTTCGCGGGGTACGCGCCGGCGTATTATGACGATGGCAGTCAGGACGAGGAGAATCTGCCAGAAGCTTCCGCTCCGAACTCACCCACGTCCTCGGTTATCGTCAATCAGAACGTGATTACCGACCGGCCGAATGCCGAAGCGGGCGCGAATGGCTCGGCATTCGAGAGATCCAGGGCGAACAGGTTCCAGACCTCCGGGCCAGGGGCCGTTCCGGGCAGCTCCGTTACCGGACAGAACGACGAGCAGCCGACCATTTATCTGATCGCCTTCCGGGATCACAGAATTGTCCCCGCTCTCGGCTACTGGATTGAAGGCAACACGCTGAAGTACGTGAATGTGGAATACAGCGTCAATCAGGCGTCACTCGATCTGATTGATGCCGATCTGTCGCAAACCCTGAATGATCAGCGCAACGTCCCTTTCAGGCTACCGATGCACTAGCGAGGTCTTAGAGCTCAAACCGACGAGGTGGGTAATCTCGTAGAATCTCGCTCATGGCGAGGATTCCGGAATTGTTGAATGGGCACGTGACGTTGGAGGTGGAGTTGCCTGGACCGGCTGTACCTGAACGGATACATCGGGACGCTGGCGACTTCGGCCCGGCCTGGCCACGTTCATGCGCAAACAACTCGGCACGCCGATTCCGTCACCGGTGGTGCTGGCCAGCGGCAGCAGACTTCGGTTCATCAGTTCGATCACCAGGAACGCGAAGACGAAGTGGCGAACAGGATTCGGCGTCAACGCCAGGTACGCGACGGTTGGTGTTCATCGACGTCGCCCAGGAGAAGACGCAGGCCTCTCGGGGGAAGAAGATTGACGGGCAGTTCCAGTACACACGCGGACAAGGCGGTGTACGTTCATGGTTTCGTATCGGCGATTGTGTTGAGTGCTCTCTCCACAGATCTACGCGGGTGGTGGTCAACATTGATCACTGTCGACCGAATCTGACTGGCGCGCCACAGCGCCAGCTGGAGAAAGCGCCTGGCCGCTACGCGCTCTCG
This sequence comes from uncultured Acidobacteriota bacterium, assembly GCA_963780655.1. Taxonomy (GTDB): domain Bacteria; phylum Acidobacteriota; class Terriglobia; order Bryobacterales; family Bryobacteraceae; genus CAWACP01. The sequence continues at coordinate 409,175 of CAWACP010000007.1, forward strand.
ATTCGGTGAGAGCTTAGGTCCACCGGCCTGCGACGCGGATGCAGATTTCATCGATAGGCCACGAACGATTAAAGATGGCGGACCTCGGACGAATGCGTTCGTTCGGCACGCGAGCGAACTGCAGCACCCAGCGCGCGATTGTGGAATGATCCACCCGGACGGAGCCAGACCGAACCGGCTGCCCGATCTGCACAACCCCTAAGACCTGCTCCACACCGCCGGCCGGCAATAATCAGTTCGGGTTATCTGTAGCTTGCGCATTTTGTATTCCAGCGTCCCTCGCTTGAGATCCAGGCGCTCGGCTGCGCCGTTCCTGCCTGAAACCTTGCCTTTCGCTGCCTTCAATGCCGCGATGATGGTGTTTCGTTCCGTTTCACGGAGACTCAGGATCGGAGCCACCCCCATTCCGGGCGAAGCCAATTCGGCGAGGGGAGCATTTAACGTATCTCCCGGCGTAAGGATCACTGCGCGCTCAATGAAATTTCCTAACTCACGGATGTTGCCCGGCCAATCCCAGCGCATCAGTGCGGCCATGGTTTCACGGGGAATGCTGGTGATCGATTTGTGCATTCGGCGACACAGACGGGAGAGGAAGTACTGGACGAGGAGCGGAATGTCTTCGCGGCGCTCGCGCAAAGGAGGCACCCTGATCGGAAACACATTGAGCCTGTAGAACAGGTCTTCCCGAAATGCGCCGTCGCCAATCATTTTCTGCAAGTCCCGGTGAGTAGCCGCAATGAGACGAGCGTCCACCCGAATGGTGCGGGTGCTGCCCAGGCGCTCGAACTCATGTTCCTGAATGGCGCGCAGGAGCTTGGGTTGAAGGTCGATGTTGATATCGCCGATCTCGTCAAGAAAGAAAGTTCCCTTGTCGGCGAGTTCGAAGCGGCCGCGCTTTTGCGTCAGAGCGCCGGTAAATGCACCTTTTTCGTAGCCGAAAAGTTCGCTCTCCAGAAGTCCGGAGGGAATGGCCGCGCAATTCAAACGAACAAAGGTGTTCCATGAACGGGAACTGAGCCGATGAATGGCGCGTGCGATCAGCTCCTTCCCCGTGCCGGTTTCCCCGTGGATCATGACCGTGGAGTCGGTTGGCGCGACGACTGGTATCTGATCGAGGACCGTGCGCAGCGCGGTGCTTCGGCCAATGATGTCTTCGAAACCGGATTCCGATACGATCTCCGATTCGAGATACAGGCGTTGATCTTCCAGATGATCGCGCGAGGCGTTGAGACGCGCATAGGAAAGCGCATTGTCCAGCGCAAGGGCGATCTGCGTGGCCACCTGCGCCAGAAGATCGAGGTCTCCCTGCGAAAATGCGTTCGCGCGCCGGCTTCCGAGCGTCATCCCCGCGATTGGTCCGCGGGGAGCCACCAATGGAACATTTGCCATGCAGACGATAGACTCGGTTCGGAGCAGCGCGGCAAAGGCTGGCGGCACCTGGAGCTGCCGCTCCATCTCGGCTGGCGTCTCCACGAATGGGGCGCGCGCGCGGACCCTGTCCATCAGCGACTCCGCGACCACCGGAATATCAATTCTGGCCAATTCGTTGTGGCTGGAAGGGAAATCGAGCACGGCACAGCTCCATCGTTTCGATTCCTCGTCCAGCAGCCAAAAGCCCGTCAGATCGTTACCAAAGAACCGTCGAATGGTGGCCGAAGCCGCCCGGAGGAAATCATTGATTTCGAGCCGCGAAACGATATGGTTGTTGATCTCCAGCAATAACTTCAGCCGGTCGCGGTCGCGCACGAGTTCGAGGTGGTATTGGCTGGCTGACTCCGAGGCGCCGCTCTCCAGGGCGATGGCCAGGTGGGATGCCGCGCGGCTTATCCGTCCGACATCATCCTTACTGAGAACGGCTGACTTCGTCGCGACAAGGAGCACGCCGAGCCTTCTCTGAGAGGTCGAGACAGGAAAGGCGTAAAAACCGCCGATCGGCTCGCCTTTGAGGCTTGCGGCAAGTTCGGGATACCTGAGGAGTTCGGCGTGGCCGTCTTCGAGAAGGACCGGTTGCTGCCGGTCGAAAGCCAGCCCCGCTGCCGTGCCTTTTAGCTGGACTTCCGTACTGGAAGGGATTACACCATCCGGCGTGCTCGCGGGCACGGTATGCAGTGCTGCCACGCCGCGCTGTTCGTCGGGCAGCAGTAACCCTATCAGAGCATGCGGAGCGAAACTGCATATCAGTGCTGAGATCAGTTCCAGCACTGCCTGGGGATTCGGTTCAGAAGCGGTGGAGTTCGCGGCGTTCCGGAAACGCCGATCTGCAGGGCCTCCGGATTTCGAACTCGAAGCTCCGAGCCCCATATTTCCTATGTTCGCACCTGCAAGCCTGATGTGCTTGTAGTTCAGCAGGTGCTTGCAGTCAAGCAGAAGAACGTCGGCACAAGCGCTGATATTCGAGCGAACGGTCAGCCGATTCAATGTGTTCCAGCCGTCAGGGTTGGGAACGATGCATGCCGATCATATGGTGTGCTGCGAATTACCGCCATCAATACCAGCGACAAGATCCTGCTGAGGCTCGAAGGCCGGCTGGTTGGACCGTGGGTGGAGGAATTGCGAAAAACCGTCTGGCAAACAAATGCATGGCGGGGGACTTTGGAGATCGATGTTACGGACCTCACGTTTGCGGATGAGGAAGGCGAGCAAACACTCTTGTGGCTGGGCAGGATGGGGGCGCGGTTTCGTGGCAACAATCTGTTGCTGCAGCATCTGCTCGACCTCTCGGGGACAACGCCGCAGTAGCGGCAAACGGAGTTCGCAAAAGTAAGAGCAGATCGGCATCAGGCTTTCTGAGATGGGAGACATGAGGACAATTCGAGTAGTTACAAATCTGCGGGACTCTTGCAGTCCAAATGCCGGACTCGAGGCGGCGTTCGCGGTCCGCCTCGGCGACAATTGCAGGCCGGCATTGCTGGGATGTCTTCTTTTAATGGTTACTCTGGCGGCCCTCGCTGGATGCGCCCAGAGCAGGGCGAGCATTCAACTACCGCCGCCTGAAGTGCTGGTTGCAAACCCGGTTCAGCGAGACGTGCCCGTGCAAAACGAATGGGTGGCGACGCTGGAAGGCTACGTCAATGCCGAGATCCGGCCGCAGGTTTCCGGTTATCTGATCAAACAGAACTATACGGAAGGGTCGGTCGTAAGCAAAGGTCAGGTTCTGTTCGAGATTGACCCGAGGCCGTTCCAGGCGGCGCTCGATCGGGCGTTGGGCGATCTGGCCCGCGCCAGAGGCGAACTGGCCCGCGCCAGAGCCGACCTTGCGCAGGCGGAAGCGCAACTCGGCAAAAGCAAACTGGACGTGGATCGCGATACGCCGCTCGTGGCCCAGAACGCCGTCGCGAAGGAGAAGCTGGACACGGAGGTCCAGGGCAAACTCGCCGCTGAGGCCGCCGTTGAATCGGCGCATGCCGCCGTGCAGGCCACGCAGGCCGCTATCGAAGCCAACAAAGCGGCGGTGGAACGCGCCGACCTGGACCTCGGCTGGACAAAAGTCACCTCGCTCGTGGGTGGCATTGCCGGAATTGCCGACGTGCAGATGGGAAATCTGGTGGGGCCCGGCTCACACCTTACTTCCGTGTCGCAGGTGGATCCGATCAAGGTGTACTTCGCGGTAAGCGAACAAGAGTATCTGCGGGCCAGGCACGCCAGCTCCTATGGGCAGCCAATGGACCTGGTCGATACTGCGCCGGAGCTGATCCTGGCGGACGGCACGGTGTACGGGCACAAAGGCAGGATTATCATGACCGACCGTCAGATAGACACCGCCACGGGCACCATCCGTATGGTGGCCGCATTTCCGAACCCGGGCAACATCCTGCGGCCCGGCCAGTACGGACGTGTGCGCATCCAGACGAGTGTAAAAAAAGACGCGTTGCTGGTACCGCAAAGCGCGGTCAGGGAGCTTCAGGGAAGCTACCAGGTCGCGCTGATTGGCCACGACTGCAAGACGAACATTCGCGAGGTGAGAGCCGGGGAGAAGTCCGGCACGATGTGGGTGATTAACGATGGCCTGAAGCGCGACGACCAGGTGGTTGTGGAAGGTATCGACAGGGTAACGAATGGAACTGTCGTGACAGTAAAGCAGGCGAACCTTCAGGCGGAGGCGCGGTGAACTATGTCGCGATTTTTCATACGCCGTCCGATTGTGGCCATCGTCATCTCGATTCTGATGGTGATCGTTGGCGCGATCACCATGATCAGCCTTCCGGTGGCTCAGTTCCCGGACATCGTTCCGCCGGAAATCCGCGTGGTAGCTACTTACGTGGGCGCCGATGCCGAGAGTCTGGAGAAAGCCGTAGCCACGCCGATCGAGCAGCAAATCAACGGCGTGGACAACATGGACTACATGTACTCCATCAACTCGACCAACGGCTCGAGCTCGTGGATCCTGGTCAACTTCGATCTCAAAACCGACCCCAACACGGACCTGCTGCTGACCCAATCGCGACAGCAACTCGCGAACGGCCAGCTTCCGCCCGAAGTCACGCAGTACGGCATCGATGTGAAGAAGTCGCTGACTTCACCGCTCCTGCTGATTTCGCTGTATTCGCCGAAGGGCACCCGCGACGCGACGTTCCTGTCTAACTACGCCTACATCAATCTGAACGAGCCGCTTGCCCGGGCTTACGGCGTCGGCCTGACGCAGGTGTACGGCGCGGGGCAGTATGCCATGCGCTTGTGGGTAAAGCCCGACCGCCTGGCGAAGCTCGGCGTCACTGCCAGCGACGTCGTCACCGCGGTGCAGGCCCAGAACACCGTCAATCCGGCCGGTCAGGTGGGAGGGGAACCCACGGCTGAAGCGCACAGGTTCACTTATGCGGTCCGTGCTCAGGGCCGACTAATGTCACCCGAAGAGTTCGGCGACATTATTGTCCGGGAGAACGCTGGCGGCGGAGTGGTGCGGGTGCGGGACGTGGCGCGGGTGGAACTCGGCGCTCAGGACTACGTCGTTGTGAATCGCTTTAACGGGCGGCCCGCGGCTACGATCGGAATCTATCAGTTGCCCGGCTCTAATGCGGTGAAAGCGGCGCAGGGAGTGAGGAAGCTCATGGCCAAAATGAAGGAGAGCTTCCCGCCGGACGTCGATTACGCGGTAGCGCTGGATACCACCGACGCCGTAAAGGCAGGAATGGAGGAGATCGTCCTTACTCTGGTCATCGCGTTCGTGCTGGTAATCCTTGTCGTCTATGTGTTTCTGCAGGACTGGCGCGCGACTCTGATCCCGATGCTCGCAGTGCCAGTCTCGCTGGTGGGCACCTTCGCTCTGTTTCCGTTATTCGGTTTTTCCATTAATACCCTTTCGCTGTTCGGTCTGGTTTTGGCCATCGGCCTGGTTGTGGACGACGCCATCGTTATCGTCGAAGGCATACAGCGCCACATTGAAGAAGGGCTCTCGCCGAAAGATGCGGCGCGAAAGGCCATGGATGAGCTGACTGGCCCGGTCATCGGCATGACCCTGGTCCTTTCAGCGGTGTTCGTGCCGACCGTATTCATCCCGGGCATCACCGGCCGGCTGTATCAGCAGTTCGCGTTGACCATAGCCATATCGACCATCGTCTCAGCCTTCAACGCCCTCACGTTGAGCCCGGCGCTGGGCGGGACGCTGCTCCGGCCCGGAAAGAAAACTCACGGACCGCTTGCCGGATTCTTCAACTGGTTTAACCGTACGTTTGCGAAGGGCAGCAACCTGTACGTGCGGTTGTCGGGCGGGCTGATTCGAAAGGGCGCGCTGGCCGTCGTCGCGCTCGCCGGTTTTGCTGTCGTGGCCGGTATATTCAGCAGATCCCTGCCGTCGAGCTTCCTCCCCGAAGAGGACCAGGGATACATGTTCATCCAGATGCAACTGCCCGCATCGGCTTCGATTCAGAGCACGGAAGAAGCAGCCCGCGCGGTGGAAGACGTCCTGAAATCCACGCCCGGAGTCAAATACTACGACAGCGTCACCGGCTTCAGTCTGCTGAGCATCGCCCGCACCACTTTCAATACCTTTTTCTTTGTAACCCTGGAACCGTGGGGAGACCGGACGAAGATCGAGCAGCAGTATCAGGTGATCAAGGCGAAACTGAACCTGAAGCTTCTCACGCTGCCGCAGGGAACCGTCTTCGCCTTCTCGCCCCCGGCCATTCAGGGAATTGGCACTGCCGGCGGATTCCAGTTCGTGCTGGAAGACCGCGCGGGCCGGGAATCCCGGTTTCTGGTGAGCAACCTGAACAAGTTCCTGGAAGCGGCTCGCAAACGGCCCGAAATCGGCATGGTCACCACTACGTACATACCAGGAGTCCCGCAGAAGTACGTTGATGTGGACAAGGAAAAGGCCCTCAAGCAGGGCGTCAACCTCAAGGACATCTATTCCACTCTTCAGACCTTCATGGGCGGGCAGTTCGTGAATTACTTCAACCAATTCGGCCGCACGTGGCAGGTATATGTCGAAGCCGAATCACCGTACCGCAATAACCTGGACAGCGTAGGTCAGTTCTATGTCCGCAACAACGCGGGGCAGATGGCGCCTCTGTCCGCGCTGACCAGATTCGAGTCGCGTTACGGCCCGGAATTCAAGATGCGCTACAACGAGTATTCCTCGGCCCAGGTTTTCGGAAGCGCGGCCCCCGGCTACAGCTCGGAGCAGGCCGTGGCCGCTCTGGAAGAAGTCTTTCACCAGACCATGCCCGCTGAGATGGGTTTCGACTACATGGGCATGTCCCGTCAGGAGCAGAAGGCGCGCGAGGGCCTTCCATCCTGGGTCATCTTCGTCTTCTGCCTTGCATTCGTCTTTCTGATTCTGGCGGCTCTTTATGAAAGCTGGTCACTGCCGTTCGGGGTGCTGCTGAGCACGCCGGTGGCGCTGTTCGGCGGATTCGGGCTGTTGTGGCTGCGGCGCACCGTGCTCGGAATGATCTTCCCGTCGTTCATGGTGCAAATCGAGAACGATGTGTATTCGCAAATCGGGCTCGTGATGCTGATCGGGCTGGCCGGAAAGAACGCCATTCTGATCGTCGAGTTCGCCAAAACCGAGTATGGAAAAGGTAGGCCGCTGATCGAGGCGGCGCTGGAAGGGGCAAGGCTCAGGCTGCGACCCATCCTGATGACATCTCTGGCCTTCATCCTGGGTTGTGTGCCCTTGTGCATGGCGAGCGGGGCGGGATCGGTAGCCCGCCAGATCATGGGCACCACTGTCGTTGGCGGGATGCTGGCCTCGACAGGCATGGCGATCTTCATTATCCCCGCGCTGTACGTCATCGTGGAGCGTCTGGCGGGGCGGAAGAAGCACAGCACGCATGTTGTCACACAGGTTCCGCAGCCGAGTGTAGCGGAGGGCGACTGACGTGAAAAAGCTAATTGCTCTGTTGGTTCCAATGGTCCTCACCTGCGCGTGCATCGTGGGACCCAATTACAAGCGGCCGAAGATCGATGCCCCTGCGCAGTACCGCGGAAGTCCACAAGAACAGGCCGCGCCTGCAGAGCAGTCGTTCGGAGACGAGAAGTGGTGGGAAGTCTTTCAGGACCCGCAGCTTCAGCAACTGATTCGGACAGGCGTGGAGAATAGCTATGACGTCCGCATCGCGGCGGCACGAATTCTGGAAGCTCAGGCGCAGTTAGGCATAACCCGCGCAGACCAGTTACCGACAGTCAGCGCCGGCGCCTCCTCCTCCGATACGCGCTACGCGCGGCAGAAGCCGCTGAACGAGTACGAAACGAGCGCGACGTCCGTGGGCGCCTCCTTCGCCTGGGAACTCGATTTCTGGGGTAAGTACCGCCGCGGCACCGAAGCGGCACGGGCAAATCTTCTCGCGACGGAATGGGCCCGCAGGGCGGTGATCAGTACTCTGGTCAGCGACATTGCCAGCGCATATTTCCAGCTTCGCGCCTACGACCTCCAGCTGGAGATTTCGCGCCGCACCCTGGCGTCGCGACAGGACTCGCTGCGGCTGACTCGGGCGCTGGCTGGTGGCGGCGTGACCAACATCCTCGATGTGCGCCAGGCGGAGCAATTGGTTGCCGAGGCCGCCGAGAACATACCCGACCTGGAGCGGCGCATCCAGCAACAGGAGAACCTGATCAGCACGCTTCTGGGGCACAACCCCGGTGCTGTAGCGCGAGGCATGGCGCTGACCGACCAGCCGCATCTGCCCGAGGTTCCGCCGGAATTCCCTCCCGTCTGCTGGAGCGGCGGCCCGATATTCGCGCCGCCGAGGCCCAGCTGATGGCGGCGAACGCTCAGATCGGAGTGGCGAAAGCGGCTTACTTTCCGCAGATCGCATTGACGGCGGACAGCGGATTTCAGAGCTCATCACTGACCAGCCTGTTCACCGGACCGGCCGGCTTCTGGAACTTCGGCGGGTCGCTGGCGCAGCCGATCTTCGCGGGCGGCAGAATTCGCTCGGGGGTGCGGTTCAGCGAGGCCCGGCAGAAGGAACTGGTGCTCGCTTACCAGCAGACGATCCAGCAGGCTTTCCGCAACGTTGCGGACGCGCTGATCGGATATCGGAAGAGTCATGAGTTCCGGGAGCGTCGGCAGGAGTTGTGAACTGCAGCTCAGGATGCAGCCCGGATTTCCGAGATTCGGTATCGCGGCGGGGCCAGCAGTTACCTGGAAGTGCTCACGAACGAGACCAATGCTTTCGACGCCGAACTAGGCCTGGCTCAGGCGCAGTTGGCCGAGTTGAACTGGCTGGTGGAGATTTATCAGGAGCCTTGGCGGAGGGTGGGAATCGTGAGTTTAGCCCGGGCGCCGCTGAGGCAGCAAGGAGCGGAGATGAATTATCGCGGAATGTTATGGCTGCTGGTGGCAGCCCTGATAATCGCTGTTTTCATTTTGACAATTGTCCTTAGACTGTCGCACGCGCAACCAATATATGAACGTTATCTGGGATAGAGCGCAACACCGCTCTCTTACGGTCACGGTTCCGTAAAGCGTTTCTGAGCCGTGACCGTGAGGGAGCGGTTGCTGAGCGGTCCGGACCTGAATCCTACCGCTCCGTAACCGTCGCGGCTCTGTTACGCTGGCGCGAGCTTTGCAGCATATGCGGTGCCGACGTTCAGGGCGTGGGCCGGATCCCTAGGAGCATGTTCCGGCTCGTCGAGAGATTGGGCGGCGGCGCCGGTTCGACTCCCGGCTGCAGCGGACATTCTGTGACGACGATCTGTCCGGGGCCCAGGCGCGGAGTCACAAAGGACAGGTGCGTCACCCTTTGACATACAGACTCGTTCACGACCGTGGTCTCGCGAACCATATCGGCGTGCTGCATGGTAAGGGCGCCTTTGACGCGACCTTTCAGCATGAGCTCCGCGCCGGTGCTGGAATCCATCCAGATCTCCCCATCCACCGGTACCGGCCGGCCCTTCTTCGGACGGATCTTATAAATGTACGCTGACGATTCTCCCGTGCTCACCGTACCGGCAAAACGAAACCGGTAGTTGGCCGGAGTAACTGCGATTGTCGATTTGGGCAGATCTCCAACCAGCGCCCAGCTCGCAAAGAATCGTGCGATTACCTCGTTGAAGACGGCGCCATCGCCCTCGATGTCCAGAACGTGGTACGCTTTGCGGCCCGTTTCATCGGACTCGCATATCACCACCATCAGGGCTTGCTTGTACAGTTGTGGCAGGGATGCCTCAACCAGAATCGCGACCATTCCCGGTTGCGAGAACGGATCGGGTTTTTGCAGTGATGCGACGTATCGAGCCAATGCGATATTCTGCGGCGCTTCTTCCGATCGCGCTGAAGCCGTCGCAGCAGCACTCGCCGCAAGCGGGAGGACCATCAGCAGTAAGCCGGCCCACCGCAGGTTTTTCTTCAATCGGTCAATCCGCGGCAAGAGTTCAGAGCCTGTTAACAGGTGCATGCCATTTTCGAGGCAGCTTGCGTACCATTCTCTGACTCCTCTTCTGGCATCGCCCGGCGCAGTCGCGTCGGCGCGTGCCGAAGCACCTGCTACCGCGACAGCGGCAACGGTGACGACTTCTCGCCGAAGCTGCGTGGGAGTGCGCCGCGTAGCTTCGGGGTTCCGGTGGCCATCGCAAAGCTCGGTACAGAAAGTGGGTGGTCCATCAGATCCGCCATGGCCTGTAAGGGAAGCCCTTCCGCTTCCTTCGTAAAGACGATGCAACGCCGCTCGCCGTCGTAGTCCACCTTGATCCAATCGCCACCACGAACCTGTTCGGTGGCGATGAGGTTCGAGATCGGCTGAACCACCAGCCGTTCGATCGCGCGCTTCAGGTGCCGTGCGCCGAACCTGACGTCGGCGCCTTCTTCGAGCAGATAGTTCTTGCCCACCGCCGTCACCTTGAAAATGAACGCGCGTTCGGAGTTCGTGTTGAACACGCGCTGTTGCACGAGATTCAATTCGATATCAAGAATACGCTGCAACGCTTCACCACCGAGGGGCTTGAAGGTGACGATCTTGTCCAGGCGGTTGATGAACTCGGGCGTGAACTTGCGTCGGGCCGCTTCGATGCCGCTCGACTTCAGTTTGTTGGCGAGTTTGTCATCGATATTGCCCGCGGCGTTCTGCCGCGCCCGCTCGGCAGCGCCGAAACCGAGCCGCGGACTCATGAGCGCGCCCATTTCGGCCGCGCCCAGATTGCTGGTCATGAAGATCATGGCATGCGAGAAATCCACCTTGCGGTTGTCGCCGAGCGTAAGCGTGCCTTTGTCAAGGATGCCCAGCAGCAGGTTCCAGAGCGCGTCGCTGGCCTTCTCGATCTCGTCGAACAGCACGAAGCTCAGCTTCACCTGATCGGTGTGGTACTGGTTCAGCACTTCCTGGCTCAGCAGCGCATGCGTCTCGCGGTGGCCGAGGTATCCGGGAGGGGAGCCGACCAGTTTGGCGATCTCGTGGCTGTGCTGGAATTCGCCGCAGTCGATCTTGATTACCGCACGAGGGTTCTTCACCAGACACTCCGCGGTGGCCTCCACGATGCGAGTCTTGCCGGATCCCGTCGGCCCCAAAAAGAGGAAGTTACCGACCGGCCGTCCGGGAGCGCTCATGCCCGTCAGATGCATTTGATAAATGTTGACGATCTGTTCGATCGCGTCATCCTGTCCGACGATAAGCTTGTGGAGATTCGTTTCGAGGCTCTCCGCCTGACGTCCCGTTCTCGTCGGATCCAGCGGAGTATTTGGTCTGGTCATCTTCGGCCCCTTTCTCGAGTGGCTGTTCCATGTCTGGGCAACCTGCGTGCCACACCCGCGCGCGATCTGCTGCGCTTTGCCCGCTTCGTATGTTAGGGCGATCGCCACCCCGCGTTATGCTCTCCGTTGCCAATCGCTCGGCACTTGCATCGGCACACGCCGGAGTCCCGGCGGCACGTGGCGCCTGATAGCTGTCTGGGCTGCGTTTTTATTCGGGGTCTGTGCGCCTGCTCTCGTCCGATTGGGTTGGGCAGCAGAGTGCACACTCATTAACGGATGTGGCCATGATTCGGGTTACGAAAACAGAGCAACGAACGCGCACGTTCGTCACTATCGATGGACAACTCTCGGGCGAGTCCGTCGATGTAGTCGAAACCTGTTGCAGTCAGGCGGAGGCAGGCGGAAAGCCGGTCCACCTGTTCCTGCGTGACGTCACGACAGTGGATCAGGCAGGCATAACCCTCCTGCGTCGGTTGGCCGGAAAAGGCGTGCACCTGCTCGCCAAGGGGTTATACACATCCTATCTGGTACGCACTCTCGGTGCAGGCGACAAGCCGGCAAAGCGCTCCCCTCCCGATAAGGAACACCCGTCGATCAGCGGAGACATTTTCACCGCGAGCCCCGAAGGCCGGCGGGCGATCGTAGCCGGCGCGCACACATCCCTGTCGAGGGTGACAGAGGAGGCATTAGCCAAATGAAACCATTCAGAACGCTCACAGAAGCTCGAACCTGGCAGGCGTGTAAACATGCCGGGCCGGTTTCTGTACTCGTGACACTGGGCAATGGCTCGGGCGTGACCAGTCTGGTCGTGCTGCCGGCTTGCAGTTAGGCGAGACAGGGTTGGGCAGCCGAGTGCAACATCGTTCCCGGGATGTGTTCATGGAAGGAGCAAACACATGAGACGCCTTTCGATGTCCTGGAGTACGGAGGGACGCCGCCTGGTCTGCCGGTGGATTGAATTGGAAGAGAAGCGTAACCCATTCTCAGTCGCCGACCCCTTTCGGCTTTCCTCCAATTCGCGAAATGAATCCACGCGGGCGGCGTAGGAGAAGCAACGGCGCAGGTGCGAATGCGACCGGGGAGTTAAAGTGCGCTTCTGGCGTGCGATATTTCTGTTAACCGCAGGACCATTTCCAGGACTCGGCGCCGCCCAGGCACTAACGCCGGCGGAGGCGCTCGACCGGTATCTGGCCAAAGTGGGCGATGAGCAGCCCGCCTGTTCCGATTCCGTGCTCACCGTCCAGATACACGCCTCCATACCAGCGTTGCGCAAGCAAGGCAGTATGACTGGCGTGAGGTCGTTTTCTCAGGGCAAGGTCGTCTATCGCGGTCTCCAGTTCAGCGGAGACAAGGTCGTCAGGACGGCGGTCATCGCACGCTTCCTCTCCCACGAAACGAATCCGGCAGGACGGAAGATCGACCTCGCTGTTTCACGCCGGAACTATTGGCTCACCTACAGCCGAACGTCGGATTACAACGGGGTTGCCGCGTACGTTGTTCTCCTGAGGCCACGGCATAAACGGGTGGGGCTCTTTCGTGGCGAGCTGTGGCTGGCCGCGGACACGGGTGCGCCTTTGCGATTGTGGGGCGACCTTGTGAAGTCACCCTCCATCTTCATCCGCGGGTTCCGCTTCGTGCAGGATAACCAGACAGTGGCGGGGTGCGCCCAGCCGCTACGGTTGCTGCTGACCGCGCGGACGCGAATCGCAGGCACTGTGGAATTGGTTGTATGGCAGCATCCCGCCACTGACAAGCCGGAAGGTGTGCCGGACGATGATATTAGTTCTCGAAATTCAGCGGGAGCTGAAACGGCGGAATGACACTTGCGGGACCGCTTCCTAACGGTCGCGGCTCTGTAACGCTGAGCGCCGAATAACTCACTTGCCGATGTCATGTGCCGGTTTCTCGGCGTCCGTGCACGCGCAGGTTTTCGATTGACTGCGCCTAACGCTGGTCATTCAACTGCACGCTCATTACTGTGTTGATGAAAAACCTTGCGATAGCGTCTTTAGTGTTCCTGTGGATTATCGGGGGGGCGGCGACCGCGCAGACCACCGGTTCGATTCAGGGCAATGTTACGGATCCCTCCGGTGCGGCGATACTCGGCGCGGTGATCACGGCCGAAGGCGCCGATGGCAAGCCGCGCACGACAGTAAGTGATGGCGAGGGTGCGTTTAAGATCTCGTCTTTGCCGCCTGCGTGATTACAAGGTCAGGATTTCCGCCGACGGCCTGTCTGATTGGACAATGAATGTTCCTGCATCGGTCCCGCCGGAATCGAAGCTGGTGCTGGCTGTCCTCGACGTGGCGCCGCAGGCAACGACAGTAACTGTAGGGCTGCCGCCGGAAGAGCTGGCGGCGGAGCAGTTGAACCAGGAGCTGAAGCAGAAAGCGCTCGGGGTAATCCCGAATTACTATGTCAGCTTCGAAAAACATCCGGCCCCGTTATCCCCCGAACAGAAGCTGCATTTGAGCCTCAAGACGCTGCTGGACCCAGCCACCTTCGCCATAGCCGGGCTTACCGCCGGTATTCAGCAAAAGAGGAACAGTTACTGGCAGTGGGGTCAGGGTTCTGAGGGCTTTGCCAAACGCTTTGGGGGCGCGTACGCAGGCGCCGCGACAAGTCTTCTGCTCACGTCAGTGCTGGCGGACTCGGTTCTGCATCAGGACCCCCGCTACTTCTACAGCGGAGAGGGAACCAGGGGACAGCGCGCATGGTACGCGATTAAGTCCGCCTTTCTAGCGAGGGGTGACAACGGAAAGTGGCAGCCGCCGTACGCCGAACTGATAGGTACGATCGGCGCAGCGGAGATCTCGGAGACGTATTACCCGGGCTCGAGGACACAATACACTTTGCTGGGCAGAAGCGTGATGTTCCACTTAGCGGGACAAGTGGGCCTGAACCTGGCAGAGGAGTTCTTGTCGCATGGCGTGACGCACAACGCCCCGCATCTGGCATCGGCCGCAGACACGCCTGTGTTACGCGAGGGGACTCCGGTTCCGCTGATCGCCGTCACTGGTTTCAACGCAGAAGGGGCCGCCACCGGCCAGCCGGTCACTCTTGTTCTGGCGGAGGATTTGGCAGTCCACGGGAAGGTAGTGGCAAAGACTGGCGACGTCGCATCGGGGCAGATCGGCGAGGTCGCGCCGGCAGCGAGCCCCAGCGAGGCGACGAGCGTCATGCTGCAACGGGTAACGCTTCAGGCAGGCGCCGTGAATGTGCCTCTGCGCAGCGGTCAGGTGCGGGGAACCGCTGGTCCCGTGCAGTATAAGGAGCTTCCCGAGTCTGGCAAGGTCGAAGTAACTTTGTTCGTTGCGCAAAATGTGCAGTTTCCAGAGGCCGAATGAGGACATTCGAAAACTGGTCGAGCTACCGGGAGAGATAGTGAACGCCTGAAACCCGAGAGGACATTATGAGCACAGCTCCGAAGAGCGACACTATGGATTCGAGCGGGAAGATGCCGTTTGCAATGTTAGTCCGGCAGGTCCTGTCATTGGACTCAGCCATCAAATGGGTAGGCCTTGAAGAGGCGGGCCGCGGACCCCGTTGGGCCTGGCGCGATCCCGAAAGCGGCGAGGTCCGCGCAGGTACTACCACCGACAATGCGTTACTTGTAGATCCGCTAACGCTGATGCTCGCGGAATATCACGAACCCCGCGTGGGTAGAGCGAGCGCGGATTCTCATCGACTCCGGTTCATTGTGTTGGACTACGTGGACCTCATCCAGATCGTTGCGCGTTTTGGCAGTCACGCCCATATCAGTGTAGCTATAGACCCCGGCACGGATGGTTGTGAACTGGGAACGAAGCTGTTGCAGCTCCTCAATCAATGTACGTACAAGCATGCGCCGGCTGACATGAACTGCTGACACCTGCACCTCCAGCTCAGGGCGGCGGTGGTGGTCGGTTCGTCACGCCTTCCTCGCCAGGCAGCAGCAGTCCGGGAGCGGGACCGATTGCGTACGCTGTTGTCGACGCTCGGGCTGGACGAGCTGTTCTCCGCCGCACCGCGAGGAGCGCGCAGACTTCCATGGATAACACGAAAGCGGCGGTCAAGTCGCAGACCGCCGCCAGGAACCGCGCGAGAGAATGGCGCCGCCGGCCGCCATACGTCGGACAGGCAGCTGACGATTATCGAAAGAAGCCCGTGATCGGCACGTCAGCGCCCGGCCCAGTCAGCCCGCCCGGAGGACCGGCGTGCCCACTCCGGCAGCACACGCCCGGCGAATTCGCCTGACCATGCGCTTCTGCTCAGGCGTCATGGCGCCGTTGACGCGCTCATCCGCCAGCAGCTTGTCAATCAGCTTGAGGAACCGCTTGCGATCGGCGGGATTGCTCAGCAGCATCGGGAACGTCGCCATCGCTTTCTCCGGCGCATATCGCCAGATGATCTCCTGTTTGCCGATTGCGCGCCGGCTTTCGTCGGGCGTCCACTTCGGAAGCAGATTCTGATATTCCTCGATGAGCTCCTCCTTCAGTTCCAGCAGCGCGAGCGGAAGCGGCTGTCCTTCCCGGGCCAGCACATGTGCGGCGCGCGCCACGGCGTCCGCATAGCCGCCCTCGGCGATTGATCGCAGAGCCTCCTCCACGAAGACACGCCGGTCCATGACCGCCGGCGCCGCCGTCTTACCGCTCATGAGATCTGCCGCGGCCAGCGAGAACACGTTCCCGTACATCACGAAGAACGCTGCTTCGCCCATGGCGTCGCGGACATCGCGGTAATAATCGAGCGACGCGCTGATCACTTCCGACATTGCTTCTTCCATCCGCCGGGGCGCTTCGTTCTTGCCGGCGGCATGCCGGTTTCCGGTGACCATCTCCGCCGCCGAGCTCAGCCAGCTCATCCACGGGTTCAGGTCCGAAAATGCCCAGTGCTGAAGACGCATGGGATGAAAGATGCGCATCAGTTCGGCCCCGCTATCGGTCGCCAGCGCCTGGACGACCGGGCGGGCGAACATTTCGTAGGCACGCTGGTTGAGGTCGGCGGAGATTGCGGCCGCTCGGAACGGCTTCTCGTCGCGGCGGCCGAACCGGTTGATACGCTCGATTACGTCCTCCAGTTGACGCTCGATGAACTCCACATCGTATGTCTCTTTGCCGCTTTCGTCACGCACCGTATCGATTTTCATCTCATACAGCCCCGGCGCGAGCGCCTCGACGCACTTCATTACTGAAACGATGGAGGCGTACTCTTTCTTTGCCACCTTGCCCGATACGAAGATGCCAAGGTGGCCAATGTTCGGATGCACGAGCCCGATGATCGTTTGCCCGCGCGCCTTGATCTCCTCCGTCGAGCCATAGGTGTCCGCCACCCAGTTGAATGCCTGCTGCGGCGGCGTGATGTTATCACCCATGGACGCAAACAAAATGATCGGAGACTTGATCGCGCGCAGATCGAACATCGGCTTGCCTTCTTTATCGGTCTCCTTCCACACTCGATTACCGACGAACATCTTCTGGCAAATCCAGTCGATCTCCTCCCGGTTCATCAGGTAGAAGCCGCCCCACCACCGTTCGAAGTCGAGAAAGCGCTGCGGCTCCGCGTCGATATTGGCGAACAGACGATAATACTTGTCCCAGAACGAATTCGCCGGGTTCAGGTTTTCGAAGTTCTGCACCAGCCAGGCGCCATCGAAGATGCCGTTGCCTGCATCCGCAATGAATGAATCGAACCACGACCCGCCGGCCAGACCGCCCAGATAGCGCATCGGATTGCTTTTCTGTTCGGGATTCGAGGCGCCGCTCCAGTAGGACATGGGCGCGCCGTTGATCACGATGGGGCCGGTCAGCTCCGGATTGGAGGCGGCCAGCATCATCACCGCCCAGCCACCCTGGCAGTTGCCTAAGATCACCGGCTTCGGAGCGTCCGGATGCAGCTCTCGCACCTTTTTCACGAATTCACCTTCCGCCGCGCAGACGTCGAGCACGGTTTGACCCGGCTCGGGCGTGCGGAAGAACATTACGAAATACACGGGGTGCCCGTCGTGCAGCGCCACCCCGATCTCGGAATCATCCTTGAAGCCGGCGACACCCGGGCCATGACCGGCGCGGGGATCGACAATTATATAGGGCCGCCGCTTCGGGTCCACGGCTACGCCTGCCGGCGGGATGATCCTGACCATGGCGTAATTCACCGGGCGCGGGAAAGCGCGCGCGTCCATGACCATCTCGTAGTCGAAGTGGAGCACGGGCGGCAGGTTTGCGCGTTCGTGCTCGATGAAAATGTTGCCGCGCTGCCGGAGCGTGTCCCAGAACAGCACGGATCGCTCCGCCAGATCGATGCCGTACCGATACCACGCCTGCCAGGCCTCCCACGGGTTCAACGCGCAACTGAACAGCGCGTCGACGTATTGCTCCTGCGCCTTACGAACACGTTCGGTGAATGCCTGCTGAGCGCATTGCACTCGCTTCGTGAACAACTCGCCGACTTCCGCAGGGGTATTGAACGCGTTGGAAACGTGCGCTACTTTATCACTATCAGTTATTAACATTCAGTGCCATCTCCTTAAATGGCCATCTGGGGGACCTGCCCAGTTACGACCAGTTCAGCCTCAGTTGCCTCGAGCACCTGATCGACTGTCACACCGGGGGCGGTCTCGAGCAGCGTCGAGCGGCCGTCCGAGAAGCCGATCACCGCCAGTTCAGTCACGACGAGGTCAACGGGGCGCACCGAGGTAAGCGGCAGTGACAGCCGCCTGACGATCTTGGACTTGCCTTTGGCCGAGTGCTGCATCGCCACAAATACCCGTTTCGCGCCGGTCACCAGATCCATGGCCCCGCCCATTCCCGGAACCATCTTGCCGGGAATCATCCAGTTGGCGAGCATGCCGCGCTGGTCCACCTGCAGCCCGCCGATAACCGTCAGGTCGAGATGGCCGCCGCGAATCAGGCCAAACGATATCGCGCTGTCGAAAGCGCATGCTCCCGGCAGCGCCGTCGCCGGCCGGCCCCCTGCGTCTGTGAGAAACTCGAGCGCCGTAGCCGGCTCTGCAACCGGCCCGGTCCCGATGAGCCCGTTTTCCGATTGAAAGAAGACATGAAGGTCCGCGGGAACAAAGTTGGCGACGAGGGTCGGAATGCCGATTCCGAGGTTCACGAGCATGCCGTCGCGAAGCTCCAGGGCAATCCGCTTAGCGATGATGGTTTGGGGATCCATGAGTTCATTCCTTTGCGATGACGTAATCCACCAACGGAGCGGGAGTGACCACCTGGTCTGGGGCGATTACGCCGACGGGCACGATGTGCAGCGCGTGGACGATAACCGTGTCAGCGGCCGTGGCAATTACCGGGTTGAAGTTGCGGGCCGTGAGCGCGTAGGCCAGATTGCCGAGATAGTCGCTGACAAACGCATGCACGAGCGCATAGTCGGCGCGAAGTGACGTCTCGAGCAGGTAATCGCGGCCTCCTGCGGAGATCTTCTGCTTGCCTGCCTCGGTCACCGTCCCGAGCCCCGTTTGGGTAAGAACGCCACCAAGGCCGGCGCCGCCCGCGCGGATGCGCTCGATCAAGGTTCCCTGGGGGACCAGTTCAACTTCCAGCTCGCCGGCAATCATCTGCTGCTGGGTCTCGGGATTGAGGCCGATGTGGCTGGCAATCAACCTGCGGACGAGCTTCGCGCGGACCAGTTTGCCAATTCCCGCGCCGGGCCTGCCGGCGTCATTCGCGATCACGACGAGTTCTCGCTTACCCTGGCGAACCAGTTCATCCATCAGCGGCTCGGGTGTGCCGCAGCCCGCGAAGCCCCCGATCATGAGCGTGGCCCCATCGGGGATCATGTCAACGGATTCATGCAGCGGGATCGTTTTCATGCGCGCCTCCGGATTACTCCATGCACCAGCCATGGCTGACGATCAGCGATTGGCCGGTCAACGCGTTCGACCCAAAGGCCGCAAAGAACAGCGCAGCCTCGGCCACGTCCTGAGTCGTGGTGAACTCGCCGTCCACCGTGTTCCTGAGCATCACATCCCTGATGACCTGTTTCTCGGAAATGCCCAGGGTCCTGGCCTGCTCCGGGATCTGCTTCTCCACCAGCGGAGTGCGTACGAACCCGGGGCAGATGACATTGGCGCGGACGCCGTGCTTAGCTCCCTCTTTGGCCACCACCCGGCAGAGTCCCATCAAGCCATGCTTGGCGGTTACGTATGGCGCCTTGAGAAGCGAGGCTTCCTTCGAATGCACGGATCCCATGTAGATGATGCTGCCGCCCCGGCCGGAGCCGTACATGTGCCGAAGGCACGCGCGCGTTGTCAGGAAGGCGCCGTCAAGGTGGATCGCCAGCATCTTTTTCCACTCTGCGTAGCTGAACTCCTCGATCGGATGGACGATCTGGATGCCGGCGTTGCTGACCAGGATGTCAATAGCGCCGAACCTGCCGACGACGCCCTCGACGCCATCGTGCACCTGTTGCTCATCGCTGACGTCCATCGCCACGCCCATGGCCACGCCACCGTTTGCAACGATCTCGCTGGCGGTCCTGTCCGCGGCTTCCTGATTCAGGTCCGCGATGGCGACCTTCGCGCCCTCGTGCGCGAACAAGGCAGCGATGTCCCGACCGATACCGCTGGCTGCGCCCGTAACAAGCGCGGATTTCCCGTTGAGTTTCATTGTTATTTTTCCTCGGGCGTCAGGCCGCTCTCGTGCCCAGCGACCCGCATGGCGCGACTGGGACGATGATGCCCTGGCGCAGGACAGGGATGTCCGAATTCAGCACCGTCTGAGCCACCGCATAATTCTCGTCATCCACGTTTTGAGTGACGGCGCGGAACAGTTCGGCAATCTTCAATTCGGCACGACGACAGTAGTAATCCGCCAGCTGGAAGATACGGTTTCCTGCTGCAGCATCCGTTTCGCCACGAATCAGCCGTTCGGCGCGCGAGCACGACGCTTCGATCGCGAAGAGCAGCAATGCAATGTCGATGTACCGAGACAACAGCAACTGCCGGTCAACCATACCGTTGCGATAGACGGCCATCGCATGGAACAACGAACGAGCGAAACGACGACCCTCGCGCACGACGAACCGGTAATGCTTCCGCAGGCCTGCGGGAACGACATCGCGACACCGTGGCGTAAACGGATTCCACAGGGAGACATACCATGGCAGATAGATTCGCGCGGCGGGCCACAGTAGCTTAAGCCTGTCCTTCAATGGGATCTGTGAATTCGTAAGTGGACCGGCGACATTCAGGTGCCACGCCAGAGCGTCCCGCGTAATCATGAAAACCATGACTTGGCTGGAGCCTTCGAAGATGGTATTAATCAGGTTGTCGCGGACTTCGCGTTCCACCGACTCTCCTGCTTCGCCACGGCCCGTTAGCGACTGGTTCGTTTCGTATCCCCGGCCGCCCTTGCCCTGAAGCGCCGTGAGTGTGTGTTTCTTCGTCAGTTCTGTGACGAACAGCTTGCATGCGGCGGCTTCGAGCCGAACATCCGCCTTGCCGCTGTCAACGAGCTGGTTCGTGTAATCGACGATGGCTTCCATAGCGAAGATATCTGCGGCCATGTCCGTGATCATCTCCGCGATCAGCCCGTGTTTGCCGATTGTCGCGCCCATCTGCTCGCGGCAGTTCGCCCATTTCTTCAGCTTTTGCAGGCAGACTTTCGAGGCGCCGATGCAGGCAGCGGGGATCGTCAGACGGCCCGTATTCAGCGTTGTCAGCGCGATCTTCAGGCCCTGGCCGACTTTGCCGACGATGTTCTCTTTGGGCACGTAGACGTTTCGGAACGTTATGAACGCGTTTTGCAGCGTGTGCAGTCCCAGGAACCGGCATCGCCTCATGCTGACACCGGGGTTCGGCAGTTCAACAATGAAGGCGGTAATCGCGCGTTTCGTCTTGCCGTCCTTTGTCACCGGTACAACGGCCATCACTACCAGAAGATCGGCGATCAGAGCATTCGTACACCATAGCTTCTGACCATTCAGCAGGTACCCGTTGCCATCTTCCGTGGGTGTCCCAGTCATTTGCACCTTCGCCGGGTCCGATCCCGCGCCGGGTTCGGTCAGCGCAAACGCCGTGTACTGGCCGGCGGCGATACGTGGCAGAAACCGTGTCTTCTGTTCGTCCGTGCCGAACATCCTGATGGGCTGGCCGGCGCCGATTGAAGTGTGTGCGGAAAGAAGCGCCGTCAGTCCACCGTCATAGCTGCCAAGCATCTGGGCGACGCGCGCATAGTTGGCCTGTGACAATCCCATGCCACCGTACTCTTTGGGGATCTTCATGCCCAGAGCACCCATGCTGCGAAACCCGTCCAGAACCTCAGTCGGGATCTCGCCGGTGCGGTCCATTTCGTCTGGATCAACGTGGTCGCGTAAGAAGCTGTCCATACGACTGAGGAAGTCGGCGCCACACGCCACGTCCTCCTGCGATTGCACCGGATAAGGACGAATGAGATCGGTTCTGACCTCGCCGCGGAAGAGTTGCGCGAGGAAACCTCTCACTTCGCTCTGGTCGCGCGCCGCTTCCACCATCTCCATGACTGCCCGCATCCCGATACTCATTCGGGATGTGTCCATTGCTGACATTTACCTACTCCTCTTCTCTGGAAGCCTGTCGACAGCGGACAGACCCGACACCGGCGGTTACTGGTTTCCCGCAGAACCAGCAATCAGGACTCCCGGAATGTCGTCTACATTCATCACTCCGTCATGTGCACGACCTCGACCACCGCAGATCCCCGTTTGCACATACACATCGTGCCGTTGCTGGGTTTTTCGACAAGGCATCGGTTCCCCCTGTCGGCAGGCGCCGACGGCAAACGCCCGAAATCGGCGCCCGCCGAGAAATCGAAAGCGTTTCAACGCCGCGGACGGACGCAGTTGTCCGCGACAGTGGTGGGATCCGGGGTCATTGCGCTTTGGTCCGCAGCCACAGGTAACCGTACGAACGTTGGTGAGACAGTATGTGGCAATTTCCCCTGGTTCCGGGCGTCGAAGAGGAAGCCAACCCTGGTGGCAAGCGCCTGCAGTGTCGGGCGGAAACCGTTACGTTCGTCGGTGGACAACTACGGCGCGAGTCTGGGGTCAGCTTGAATTCGTCGGCAGTTCGTCAGTTCCCGAAGCGACCGTAACCAGCACCCGGCGCCCGCCGCCGTCATCGAAAATTAAGAAAAAAGCGCTTACGATGATCCGAAAAGAGCGTAAAATCGTAGTGTTGAGCGAAGAAAGTATGAGCCGCATGCAGGACGAATTTTGCACGGACGAAACGAAGGGCTCCGTGCCAACCAGCCGTAGCGAAGTCGAGCTGCCATCACAGCCCGATCCCCTCGCACTTCGACCCGATGATCTTGACGAGATTGAAGCGCCGAGAATATTTCCCCCCGAGACAGCGCGGACGTTTCCGGTCCGCGAAAAGGCCATGACGGCTTCTATGCCGGGCACCGAGTACTGGCTGCCCTGACACGCTTGCCGTCTGAATCTTCGTAATTTCTCAATCGGCCGCTCAGGCGAGCGGCCGAACCATACTCCAGTACGAGCTTTGCTCTTCAGTATGCCGATTCTCGGCGGTTGCCTGAGCACGCGGCGGGCGCTTGCGGCGCGGCGCTGTCGATGCCATCCGTCCGGGGGGCCAGCGGCGATTCGCGATCGATGGACAGCTACCGAGCGACATAGAGACGCCTGAGCCCGAGGACGTGGAGAACATTATGAGTTCACCTGCGAGCAGCGACGTCATGGATTCAAGCGGGAAGATGCATTTTGCAGTGTTAGTCCGGCAGGTCTTGTCTTTGGACGCAGCCATTAAATAGGTAGGCGTTGAAGACGCGGGCCGAGGACCCCGTTGGGCCTGGCGCGATCCCGAAACCGGCGAGGTCCGCGCAGGTACGACCACTGACAATTCGTTGCTTGTCGATCCGTTAACGCTGATGCTCGCGGAGTATCACGCACCCCTCGGCGCGAGCGCAAATTCTCATCAACTCCGGTTCATTGTGTTGGACTACGTGGACCTCATCCAGATCGTTGCGCGCGTCGGCACGCACGCCCAGATCAGTGTGGCTATAGGGCCGGGCACGGATGGTTGGGAACTGGGAACGAAGCTGATCAAGCTCCTCAGCGAACGTACGCGCAAGCATGTGCCGGCGGACATGAATTGATATCGGCAGGTGGTGGTCGGCTCCTTACGAAATCGGGTATGATCGGGCCTGTGGGAGCCTCCTCTACCGACATTTATGAGGCGGTGGTCGCGCTCTCGCGTTCCATCGCCGGCCACAGTGATCTGCGGAGCCTCCTCTCGGGCGTGGCCGAAGCCCTTCGCCGCATCGTCACCTTCGATCATGTCGGGCTGATCCTGCATGATGCCAGCGGCAACGCGATGGATGGGCACATTCTGAATGCGCCAGGCAATCCCGTCTTCACAACCCTTCGACTGCCGGTCGACCAGGACCCCGCTGGCTGGGTGTGGCTGAACCAGCAGCCGCTCGTACTCTCACATTTCGAATCAGAAACTCGCTGGCCGGAGGGCATACGAGTCGCTCGCGAGTTGGGGATCGGCGCCCTGATACTCGTCCCCCTCACCGCGGGCGATAACCGGCTTGGGGCGCTCGGTTTCAGCTCTGTGGCGCCACTCGACCCCACTCCCGCCGAGATAGCGTTCCTGGAGCGCGTTGCCACCGAGTTCGCCGTCGCGGTGGAGTCGTTCCTCGCCCGGCAGGCGGCAGTCCGGGAGCGTGACCGGCTGCGGACGTTGTTCGACATCACGAATGCGCTCGTGTCGAAGCTCGGGCGAGACGACTTGTTTTCCGCTATATCGGGCCAGCTCTCGAAGGTCATCCAGCACGATTACGCGATGCTGACGTTACGCCATGACGACGGCCACCTGGATGTGTACGCGTTGCATACCACGGGTCCGCGGCTCTTCGAGGAACTGAAGGGGCCGTTCAACCCGGTGGGCATGCCGGCGGAGGAGGTGCTCGCCACCGGAAAGCCCGTAGTGGCCGGACGTTCCGATACCGACCGCTATCCGAATCCGAATTTCCGATACTTTGTGTCGCTCGGATTCGAGTCCGAGTGCTCGGTTCCGCTGATCACGCGCGATCAGGCTTTCGGGACGCTTGCGCTTTGCCGGATGAGCGATGATGAGTGGTCGCCCGAGGATGTCGAGTTTCTGATGCAGGTGGCCAGCCAGGTTGCCATTGCGGTGGAGAACTCAATCGCGTATCGCGATCTGGCGGAGATGAAGGAGCGACTCGCTACCGAGAAGCTCTATCTCGAGGACGAGATTCGCCTCGACCAGAACATTGGGAACATGGTGGGCGAAGCGCCGGCTTTCCAAGCCGTCCTGAAGAGTATTCAAACCGTTGCGCCGACGGACGCGACGGTTCTCATCCTGGGCGAAACAGGCACGGGAAAGGAACTGGTCGCCCGGGCAATTCACGACCTGAGCAGCCGCGGCAAGGGCAGTTTCGTCAAGGTGAACTGTGCGGCCATCCCCGCCAGCCTGCTCGAGAGCGAGCTGTTCGGGCACGAGAAGGGCTCGTTCACCGGCGCAGTAGCGCAAAAGATCGGACGCTTCGAACTGGCGCACCGGGGTACGCTGTTTCTCGATGAGATCGGGGAAATGCCGCTCGAACTCCAGCCGAAGCTGTTGCGCGCAATTCAGGACCAGGAATTCGAGCGCGTTGGAGGCAATCGCACCATCCGGACCGACGCCCGCTTCGTGGCCGCGACGAACCGGGACCTGAAGGCGATGGTTGAGGAGAACAAGTTTCGCGCCGACCTCTACTATCGGCTGCATGTCTTTCCAGTGCATGTTCCATCGTTGCGGTACCGCCGTGAAGACATACCGCTGCTCACTCGCTACTTCGTCCAGAAGCATGCGCAACGCATGGGCCGAAACATCGATACGATTCCTGCGTCGGTTCTGGACGCACTCACCAACCACGATTGGCCCGGCAATATCCGAGAGCTGCAGAACGTGCTGGAACGATCGGTGATCCTCACCAACGGGAACGTGCTGCAGTTGGCGATGGCGCCCGAACTCATCGGCAAACCTGCTCCGCCTGCATCGCGAAGTTCAAGGCCGACCGAATCGGACGATGCCGAACGGGAGAGGATCCTTCGGGCGCTGGAGAAGGCAAAGGGTCAGGTGGGAGGCCCGGACGGCGCGGCGGCAAGCCTGGGACTGAACCGTACCACGCTGCAGTCGCGCATGCGAAAACTCAATATCTCACGTCAGTTTCGTTGAGGAATCGGCGAGCCGTAGTATATTGCAGATGGTATCCGAAAACACCTGACACGCAATGAGCCGACGCGGCGATTGGGAAAGACGAGTTGCCATTCTGCTGGGCCTTGTCATCGCCGGCGGCGGTTGCGGCTTCGCTTTGAATCCCTCCCTGGACGTCACGCAGTACGCGCATACCTCGTGGACCGTTCGGAACGGTTTCTCCCTCGGCACCATCTTCGCGATAGCGCAAACGCCCGATGGGTACCTCTGGCTGGGCAGCGAATTCGGGTTATTTCGCTTCGATGGCGTTCACGCTGTTCCCTGGCGGCCGCCGGCAGGTCAGCATCTCCCGGACAGGCCTTATGCGCTGCTGTGCACGCGCGACGGCACTCTTTGGATCGGCACGTTTGGCGCGCTTGTAAGTTGGAGGGCCGGCAAACTGACCCGGTACCCCGCGCTCGATGGACTGTTTGTGACATCGCTGCTTGAAGACCGCGAGGGAACGGTCTGGGCGGGCGCACTCGGTACTCCCACCGGCCGGCTGTGCGCAATCCGAAACGGGCGCGCGCAATGCTTTGGCGAGGATGGCGGCCTCGGCTCATTCGTCTGGAGCGTGTATGAAGACGGCTCGGGCAATCTCTGGGCAGGCGCGGAATCCGGACTTTGGCGATGGAAGCCCGGTCCTCCAAAGCGCTATGCGCTGCCCGGAATGCGGATCGGCGACCTGAGTACCGCCGACGACGGGCGATTGCTGGTTGGCGTGAACGGCGGAGGGCTCAGGCAGGTAGTTGGCGACAAACTCGAATCCTATCCGATTTGGGACGCCACCAATCGGACGCGACCACTTCCGGACCGTGATGTCGATTCGAATAAACTGCTCCGCGATCGCGATGGAGGCCTCTGGATCGGAACTCACGAGCGGGGGCTGATCCATATCCACAACGGCAGGACAGACGTATTTAACAGATCAGACGGACTCTCAGGCAACATCAGCTGCAGTCTCTTCGAGGATCGTGAAGGCACTATCTGGGTGGCCACCACGACAGGACTGGGGCGGTTTCGAGAGCCCGCCGTCACTACGATTTCAGCGAAACAAGGTCTGTCCAGTGACCTGACTCAGTCGGTGATGGCAGCGACCGATGGGAGCATTTGGGTAGCCACTCACGATGGCGTAACCAGATGGCAGAATGGACAATTTACGATTTTCCGGAAGACAAGTGGGCTGCCGGATGACGTGGCACAGTCGCTGTTTCAGGATGATAGTGGGCGCGTCTGGGTGTTCACGAATCACGGACTTGCTTATCTCAAGGACGGCAGGTTTGTTGCGGTAAATGGCATACCCAGCCAGGAAGTATATTCCATTACCGGAGACAAGGCGGGGAATCTCTGGCTTTCAGGCAATCGTGGCCTCTCGCACATGCTGAACGGGGATTTGGTCGAACAATTCCCCTGGTCAGCGCTCGGACGCCGCCAACAAGCTAAGGTCATCGTTTCTGACCAGGGTGGCGTCTGGCTTTCATTCTGGAACGACGGTGGCGTGCAGTATTTCAAGGATGGTCAGGTTCGCGTGAGGTACACAACCGCTGATGGCCTGGGGAAGGGCCATGTTCCCGGTCTTCGACTCGGTAGCGATGGGGCGCTGTGGGTCGGAACCGAGGAGGGCGGCGTTAGCCGAATTAAGGACGGCCGCATCGCTACGCTTACAACCAGGAATGGCTTGCCGTGCGACACGATTCACTGGACGATCGAGGACGATGATCGCTCCTTGTGGTTGTACACGGCATGCGGCGTGGTGCGCATCACGCGGGCCGAGTTGGATGCGTGGATCACCTATCCGAATCGCAAGGTTCAATCGAGGCTTTGGGACGCGGCGGACGGTGTCAGGCCCAGCGCGGTTGCTGCCTCGTTCGGCCCTTCCGTCGCGAAGTCCACAGATGGCAAACTCTGGTTCCTGGCGGCAGGAGGCATCGACGTCATCGATCCCCGTCATCTCGCGGAGAACAAACTCCCGCCCCCGGTGCACATCGAACAAGTGAGCGCCGACGGCAAGACCCACCAATTGGAGCAAGGGATGCACCTGCCCGCCAACGTCCGCGACGTGAGGATCGACTACACCGCGCTGAGCCTGGCGGCGCCGGAGAAGGTCCATTTCAAATACATGCTCGAGGGCCAGGACCCGGAGTGGAAGGAAGTCATCAACGACCGCGACGTGGAGTATTCGAATCTGCCGCCGCGGAAATACCGCTTCCGCGTCATCGCGTGCAACAACAGCGGGGTGTGGAACAAGATCGGCGACTCCCTCGAGTTTTCCATCGACCCGGCTTACTACCAGACCACCTGGTTCCGTCTGTCGTGCGTGGCCGCGTTTCTGGCATTGCTCTGGGCGCTGTATCGGTACCGCCTCCATGAGATCGCACATGAATTCAACGCGCGCATCGAGGAGCGCGTGGAGGAGCGGACGCGCATCGCGCGCGAACTGCACGACACGCTGCTGCAGAGCTTTCAGGGGCTGATGTTCTCGTTCCAGGCGGCACGCAACCTGCTTCCCGGGCGCACCGAAGAGGCCATCCGCACGCTCGACAAGGCCATCGGCGCGGGAGACGAGGCAATCGCCGAGGGCAGGGAGGCCATCCAGGGCCTGCGGGCCAACCCGGCGCTGGAGAGCAGCCTGGAACAACAGCTCACAGCCGCGGGAAAGGAACTGGCGAGATCCTCGAGTGCGGAGGGCCACCCGCCGGCGTTTCAGGTGACCGTGGAAGGAGCGCGGCAGCGCCTTGTCGCCGCTCCTTCAGGACGATGTCTACCGGATTGCGCGCGAGATCCTGAGAAACGCCTTTCATCACGCCCACGCCAGCCGCATCGAGACCGAAATCGCCTACGACCGCCAATTCTTCCGGTTGCGGATTCGCGACAATGGAGAGGGCATCGACCGGAAGGTCCTCGAGGAAGGCGCGCGCCAGGGGCACTGGGGATTGCCGGGCGTCCGCGAGCGCGCGAAACGCATCGGCGCGCAAATGAAACTCTGGAGCGAACCGGGCGCCGGCACGGAAGCGGAGCTGACCGTTCCGGCCCGAATTGCTTACGGAACAGCGCATCGCCGGGAGGGATTGCGGCTGTTTCGCAGGAGCAAGGTGGAAAAGTGCCCGCCAGACAAAAACTGATTCGGGTCGGATGACGATTTTGTGCTCGCAGGGTCTGCATGATCACCGTTCCCCAAAACACAGCGTGGGGCTTGCGGGTTGCGAGCCGGATTCTGCTTCTGTGCATTCTTCACGCTTCACATGCCGCAGCGGCTGAACCCCGCCCAGCCGCACGCTCCGCTCGCCTGACGACGAAGGCCGGCGCCCACGAGGATCGCGAAGGGAGAGCTGACTCGCCCCTCCGCGAGTTTCAGAGTTTTGACACTCGGGGCGGTCATACCCGGGTGACAGACCTCAGATTTGCACACCTCACGACCAGCGATGGCCTGTCTCAGAGCGGTGTTACTGAAATTCTGCAGGACCGCCGGGGCTTCATGTGGTTTGCCACCCGAGACGGCCTCAATCGCTACGATGGCAATACATTCGTCGCGTACAAGCACAACCCCAACGACCCTGGGAGCTTAAGCGCCAATTACATCTGGGATCTGACGGAAGACGATCGGGGCTATTTGTGGGTTGCCACCGATGGCGGGGTGAACAGATTCGATCCCGCAACCGAACGCTTTGTAAGTTACCGTCACAATCCGAACAACTCCAACAGCATCTGCGGCGATTCCGTTGAAAGCATCGCCCGTGACAGTCGCGGCTATCTTTGGTTTGGCACCAGCGACAGCGGCCTCGACAAGTTTGATCCATCAACCGGAGCCTTTACTCATTACCTGAATGACAGCGATGGCCAATTTGTCGGCAGGATCACTAAAGTTATCGAGGATAGCCATCGGGATATCTGGTTTGTGGGCGAGCGCGGCCTCTTTCATCTGAACCCACAGACAGGACAGATTACTCGCCCTCCCGCAACCATTCATCGCCTGGCCGCAGATTATCTGTATGAAGACAACGTCGGCACTTTTTGGATGCTAGCCTATGCCCCGATCGTCGGGCTAGTTAAATATGATCGCCAGGTAGAGCGACTCACAAGCTACCAGGTTGGCGCCGGTGCCATTGGGGTGGCTAGTAGTAACCTTCTGGCTGACGGGCAGAATGGGTTCTGGGTCCCGTCGAGCCAGGGTCTCTATTACTTCGACCGCCGAACAGAACGTTGGGCGTACCGGTTTCAGCACGACGAAACCAACCCGGATGGCCTCAGCGATAACACCGTTGCCTCAGTCTATCGGGACAGGGGCGGCTTGCTTTGGGTGGGAACTGAAAATGGAGGGCTTAACGTCCTGAATTTGCGGCAAGAGCAATTCGGTCTTTACCGCCACCACGCCAACAACCTCAATAGTCTCTCACCTGGCAAGGTCACGGCGATTTACCAGGAGCCCAGTGGGATTTTGTGGGTAGGCCTCTTCCCTCGCCGCCTGGATAGATTGGATCGAAAAACGGGGCATTTTACGCACTATATTCCCGGCCCGGAAGACAAGAACACCCTCCGTAAAGGCAGTGACCTTCGGCAGCCACGTTGGATTTACCCATACGATACTATTTATAAAGATCTACGCGGTTATCTCTGGTTAGGTGGCTGGGGTAGCGGTCTTGATCGGTTCGATGAACGCACTGGGCAGTTCAAACACTACCGCCACAACGCTCATGACCCCAACAGTTTGCTTTCTGACAGCGTTTACAGGATCTATGGAGATCGAAGCGGCCACATCTGGGTGGGCCAGCGGTACGGTCTAAGCCGCGTTGATCCAGAGACGGACCGGTTTATTAACTATCGTCCCGATCCACGAAACCCGACCAGCCAACGCAACAGCGTTTCTTTCATCTATCAGGATCGCTCCGGCACGTTGTGGTTGGGAACGAGGGGCGGCGCGCTGGTCCGTTTCGATGACAAGACGAAAACTTTTGTGAACTACACGCCCGAGTCGGGTGACCCTCACAAACTCAACGGCGGCCGTATCACCGCCATTCACGAAGACCAGGCTGGAACATTGTGGCTGGGCGCCTGGGATGGACTGTACCGGTACAATCGTCAAAACGAAACCTTCACCCGCTACACGGAAAGCCAGGGCCTACCCAGCAGCGTCATTCTCGGGATTGTAGAAGACAACGCCGGCAGGCTTTGGCTCAGCAGCAAGAAGGGGATATCGCGGTTCGATCCTCAGATGGACAGATTTAGAAACTACGACATATCCGACGGCTTGCAGGGTGATGAGTTCAGTGAAAGCTGTTATCTCCAGAGCCCGGATGGCGAGGTATTCTTCGGCGGCAGCAATGGGTTAAATGCGTTCTTCCCCGATGCTATCCGGGACAATCCCTATGTTCCCCCGGTAGTGATCACCAGCTTCAGAATCTTCAACAAGCCTGTGCCCATCGGCGCTAAGTCGGTACTTAAGAAAGCCATCCCATACGTCGATTCCCTTACTCTCTCCTACCGGGACAATGTCTTCTCCTTTGAATTCGCGGCGTTGAGTTACGCAAATTCCAGGAAGAACCGTTATCGATATAAGCTCGAGAACTTTGAACCTGGCTGGAACGCGGTGGGCAGCAGACACCGCCTGGCCACTTACACCAACCTGGACCCCGGCCAATATGTTTTTCGCGTGCAGGCATCGAACAGCGATGGCGTATGGAATGAACAAGGGGTGTCGCTGCCCATCGTCATCACACCCCCCTGGTGGAGGACCAACTGGTTTCGAGCCCTTTGCGCGTTTGTTTTCCTGTCGATGCTGTGGGCAGCCGGGCAGTTCCGTGTCCGGCAACTGCAGCACGAGTTCAACGTGCGCCTGGAGGGTCGCGTCGAGGAGCGGACGCGCATCGCGCGCGAACTGCACGACACGCTGTTGCAGAGCTTTCAGGGACTGATGTTCTCGTTTCAGGCGGCGCGCAACCTGCTCCCCGGGCGCACCGAAGAGGCCATCCGCACGCTTGACAAGGCCATCGGGCAGGGAGACGAGGCCATCGCCGAGGGCCGGGATGCCATTCAAGGCCTGCGGGCCAACCCGGCGCTGGAGAGCAGCCTGGAACATCTGCTCACAGCCGCGGGAAAGGAACTGGCGAGATCCTCCAGTGCGGAGGGCGAGCCGCCGGCATTCCAGGTGACTGTGGAAGGAGCGCGGCAGCGCCTTGCCGCCGCTTCTTCAGGACGATGTCTACCGGATTGCGCGCGAGATCCTGCGAAACGCATTTCACCACGCCCACGCCAGCCGCATCGAGACCGAAATCGCCTATGCCAGCCATTTCTTCCGGTTGCGGATTCGCGACAATGGACAGGGCATCGACCAGAAGATCCTCGAGGAAGGCGTGCGCCAGGGGCACTGGGGATTGCCGGGCGTCCGCGAGCGCGCGAAACGCATCGGGGCGCAAATGAAACTCTGGAGTGAGCCGGGCGCCGGCACGGAAGTGGAGCTGACCGTTCCGGCCCGAATTGCTTACGGAAAAGTCCATCGCTGGGAGGGATTGCGGCTGTTTCGTAAGAGCAAGGCGCAACCGTGACCACGGCAGACAACCGATGCAGGTCCTCTTGATGTATCCTCCTGATGAGGACCTTTCCTATGTCGATCTCCCGCAGACAGTTACTCCAGACAGCATGCGTCGGTCCCTTCGTGGCTGGCGCACAGACCCGGCCCGGCAAGCTGCTGAAACGCGAGTTGGGACGTCTGAATTTCGAGGCAACGACTCTGGGTTTGGGTGGTCAGGCTTCTCTGCAATGGACACCCGAGGGCGAGGACCCGGTCCGCATCATCCTCAAAGCCTTTCACCTGGGCATCAACTACTTCGACACCTCGAACGTTTACGGCCCCAGCCAGTTGAATTACGGCAAAGCCTTCCGTGAACTACACCTGATCCCCGGAGCGCCGGGGTACAACCAGAAGTTGCGGGATTCCATTTTCCTGAACAGCAAGACCGCGCAGCGTTGGGCCAAAGGCGGAATCCCCAACCCCAACGTCCACAATTTCACAAACGGACCGGCGGGTTCACATGCCGCCGACGACGTCCGGCGCACGCTCAGCCAGATCTTCGGTGATGGAGAGGGCGCCTATCCCAGGGGAGCGTATCTGAACATGGTGTTATGCCATTCAATATCCACCCCGGAAGAAGTCGAGGCTCTCTATACCGGGCTCGATAAGACCGATGCCCAGGCCGAGCACATCGGCGCCCTCGCTGTCCTTCGTGATCTGCGCGATGGCTCCAATCTCACCGGCCTCAACCCCAATGAGGAGAAGCTGATCCGCCACATCGGGTTCTCGGGCCACAACTCACCTCCTGTGATGATCGAGATGCTCCAGCGCGATACGGGGAACATACTGGAAGGGATGCTGGTCTCGATTAACGCCAACGATCGCCTCAATTTCAACATGCAGTACAACAATATTCCGGTGGCCGCCGCTCGCAAAGTGGGGATGATCGGCATGAAAGCTTTCGCCGACGGCTCCATGTACGGCAAGCGACCCATGTTCTCCAACAACCCTTCGCATGTTATCCGAACTGTCGGCAGTCCGTCACTCCCCAGCGATCGGCTGATCCAGTATTCGCTCACCACGCCCGGCATCGGAACGCTGATCGTAGGCGCCGGCCATATCGACGATGACCCCAGGAACTGCCAGTTGGCACAGAACCTGATCGCCACGCAGATCAAGCCCGATGGCCTGTCGGTTTCCGATCGGCGTGCCATCGAGAAAAACACGGCCACTATCCAGGACGGTAAGACCAACTACTTCCAGTTGCCACATCAGGATCTGACCCCGCCGCGGGACGTGGCGCTCGCGCAGGACTCTGCCGGCGGGAGGCGCGTCGTCACGCTGACGTGGCAAACCGCCTACGCCGGTGACGAGCCCATCTCGCACTACGAGGTCTTGCGCGACGGTCAGAATATAGGTCGCGTGAACTACCGCCCGCAGGTCGACAAGAGCCCTTTCCTGTTTGAGGACAAGATCGCAGCAGAGGGCGCTCATAAGTACGCGGTCGCGACTGTGGACGCGATCGGCCGGCGCGCCGAGGCTGGTGATCTGACGGCCGCGGCAAGTTGACGCCAGCCGCCCCGGGGAAATCCGGGCCTATACCGGTCAGGGGCTTGCTTAGCTCCGGGACGGCAGGTTTGTTGCCGCAACCGCCCTGTGTGGCGGGCGAGTGCATTTCGTCACGGGAGACAGCGCGGTTGCATGATCACTATCCGCCAAAATACAAGGTGGGGATTGCGGAGTGCGGGGCGGATTTTGCTTCTGTGCCTTATTCACGCCTCATGTGCCGTTGCGGATGAACCCCGCCCGGTCACACGCTTACCCGACCTGACGATGAAGGCCGGCTTCCCTGGGGACGGCCATGAGGGACCTGACTCCCGCGCCGGCCACTTTCCGAACATCCATGCCCAGGGCGGCCGTGCTCTGGTGGGGGACCTGAAGTTCACTCATCTCACTACCAACGATGGCCTGTCTCAAGGCTACGTTACTGCCATTTTGCAGGATCGCCGGGGATTCATGTGGTTTGCCACTCGAGACGGCCTCAATCGCTATGACGGTAACGCCTTCGTCGTGTACAAGCACAACCCGAACGACCCTGGTAGCCTGAACTCCAACTTTATTCAGGATCTGGTGGAAGACGATCACGGGTATCTGTGGATTTCCACCAACACTGGGGTGAACAAATTCGACCCTGTAACGGAACGCTTTACCCGCTACCTTCATGACCCCTACAACCCGAATAGTATCGGTGGCGCTTACGTCACCCGCATCTCCCGAGACAGCCGCGGCTATCTTTGGTTTGGCACCCAGGACAGCGGCCTCGACAAGTTTGATCCAACGACCGGAAGATTTACTCATTATCGAAATGACAGCGATGGCCGGTTTGTCGGGGGGATCAGTCAGGTTATCGAGGATAGCCATCGGGATATCTGGTTTGTTGGCGAGCGCGGTCTGTTCCATCTGAACCAACAGACTGGACAGATTGCTCGCCCTCCTGCAACCAGGAATGGTCTCAGCGCAGACAGTGTGTGTGAAGACGAAGCCGGCAATCTGTGGATGCTGGCCAATTCCCCGATCGTCGGGCTCGTGAAATATGATCCACGGGCAGAGCGCTTGACGAGATACCCATTTGGCGCCCAAGCCGTCGGCGCCCTGGCATCGACGATGACCGGGGGCTCGGTGAACAGCAAGCTTGTGGTTGACGGGCAGAACGGATTATGGGTCCCCTCGAGCGAGGGTCTCTATTATTTTGACCGGGGCGCCGAACGTTTCACGTACCGGTTCCGGCACGATGAAAGCAACCCGGATAGCCTCGATACCAACGCCGTTATGTCAGTCTATCAGGACAGGGGTGGCGTGCTGTGGGTGGGAACTGAGAATGCGGGGCTCAATATTCTGAATTTCCGGCAGGAACAGTTCGTCCATTACATGCATCGCCCCGCCGACCCCAATGGTATTTTACCCGGCAGGGTGAAGGCGATTTATGAGGATCCCAAAGGCGTTCTGTGGTTAGGCTTGTTTCCTCGCGCCCTGGACAGATTCGATCTTAAGACGGGCCAGATCATCCATTACGTTCCCAGGCCTGGCGACAAGAATACGCTCGGTGAAGGCACTAACGTTAACGCCATTTACCAGGATGCAACGGGTTATCTCTGGGTGGGTGGCGGGGGCAGCGGTCTTGTTCGGTTCGATGAACGCACTGGGCGTTTCAAGCATTACCGGCATAACCCTGATGATCCCAACAGCTTGATTTCCGACAACGTTATCACGATCTATGGAGACCGAAACGGCGCCATGTGGGTTGGCGGACAGAACGGCATAAGCCGCTTCGATCCAGCGACGGACGGGTTTACGAATTACCGGCCTGTTCCGACTAATCCGGTCAGCCTGGAAAATTGGATCTGGATCATTTATCAGGATCGTTCCGGGACGCTGTGGTTAGGGACGTTTGGCGGCGCGCTGATCCGTTTCGAGGACAAGTCGAAGACTTTTATTGCTTCCACGCCAGACTCGCGGGACTCGCAGAAACTTAACGGCGGCGGTATCACCACTATCCACGAGGACTGGACTGGCGCGCTGTGGGTGGGAGCATTTGACGGACTGTACCGGTACAACGGCCAGAACGGAACATTCACCCGCTACACGGAAAGCCAGGGACTGCCGAGCAGCACGATTCGCTGCATTCAGGAAGATGGATTGGGAAGGCTTTGGCTCAGCACTCAGAAGGGGATATCCCGATTCGATCCCAGGCTGCAGACCTTTAGAAATTACGACGCCTCCGACGGCCTGCAGAGCAATGAGTTCAGTGACGGTTGTTATAAGGGCCCGGATGGGGAGATGTTCTTTGGCGGCAGCAACGGGTTTAATGCGTTCTTCCCTGAGAACATCCGGGACAATCCCTACGTGCCGCCCGTAGTCATCACCAGCTTCACAATCTTCAACAAACCTGTCCCCATCGGCGCTAAGTCGGAACTTAAGAAAGCCATCCCTTACGTCGATTCCCTGACGCTCTCCTGGCGGGACAACGTCTTCTCATTTGAATTCGCTGCGCTGAGTTACGCAAACCCCCAGAAGAACCGTTATCGATATAAGCTCCAGGGCTTTGATCCTGGCTGGAACGAGGTGGGCAGCAAAAAGCGCCTGGCTACTTACACCAATCTGGACTCCGGCAAATATGTTTTTCGCGTGCAGGGATCGAACAGCGACGGCGTATGGAATGAACAAGGCGTGTCGTTGCCCATTCTCATCACGCCCCCCTGGTGGAGGACCAACTGGTTTCGGGCCCTCTCCGCGGCCGTGTTTCTGGCAATTCTCTGGGCGGCCTACCGGTTCCGTGTTCGGCAACTGCAGCGCGAGTTCGCCATGGCCAGCGAGGCGCGCCTGAACGAGCGTATGCGTATCGCGCGCGAGTTGCACGATACGCTGTTGCAGAGCGTCCAGGGGCTGATGTTCTCGTTTCAGGCGGCGCGCAACCTGCTCCCCGGGCGCACCGAAGAGGCCATCCGCACGCTCGACAAGGCGATTGACGAGGGAGACGAGGCCATGGCCGAGGGCCGGGATGCCATCCAGGGCCTGCGGGCCAACCCGGCGCTGGAGAGCAGCCTGGAACAACAGCTCACAGCCGCGGGAAAGGAACTGGCGAGATCCTCCAGTGCGGAGGGCCACCCGCCGGCGTTTCAGGTCACCGTGGAAGGAGCGCGGCAGCCCTTGTCGCCGCTCCTTCAGGACGATGTCTACCGGATTGCGCGCGAGATCCTGAGAAACGCCTTTCATCACGCCCACGCCAGCCGCATCGAGACCGAAATCGCCTACGACCGCCAATTGTTCCGGTTGCGGATTCGCGATAATGGAGTGGGCATCGACCGTAAGGTCCTCGAGGAAGGCGCGCGCCAGGGGCACTGGGGATTGCCAGGCGTCCGCGAGCGCGTGAAACGCATAGGCGCGCAGTTGAAACTCTGGAGCGAACCGGGCGCCGGCACGGAAGCGGAGCTGACCGTTCCGGCCCGAATTGCTTACGGAACAGCGCATCGCCGGGAGGGATTGCGGCTG
>CAWACP010000008.1:0-79864 GCA_963780655.1 uncultured Acidobacteriota bacterium
GGGTGTAAACCAGACGCTCTAACCAGCTGAGCTAACCGCCCGCGGCAGCACTTCTCATGATCGCATGGGCGGAGTCATTTGCCTTCGCCGGCGGGCGATGCCGGACCGGGCTCGGCTACGCGGAACATGGCTGAGCGGGCAACCACGTTCTTGCTCTGCTGTACGATGACGCGCGCCTCATACTCGCCCGGATCGAGTTTATCCACGTGCGCAGCCGCCAGATAATCGAAGCCGTGCTGCATCCCTCCCAGCATCGACATACTCATCGATTTGTCCGACATGGAACCGTGCCGCATGATGGACTTGAACGGCACCGACGCGCGCGTGAGCACCTTCCCTTCACGCAGCACCTCTATGGTGATCTCCGGCTGGATTCCGTAAATGTCGGGGTACAGGATGACGAACATCTGAACATCAAAGGGCTGGTTGGCGGGGTACACCGGCTCTATCAGCGGCGAAAGCGCGTTGCCCTCATAAGCCAGAATCGTGTCGGCCTCGAACTTGTCCACCGAGCCGTGGAACGGCTTCACCAGCAGGGCGTCGCTCACCATGAGTCCGGGAACGTTCGCGCCCGTTTGCAGCGGCTCGCGTACGGCGCCTCTCTTGCCGGCGAGCTGGTCATCCACAGTGGCCTCCAGTGTGTATTTGCCGTTGGGAAGCATGATATCGCGCATATAGTAGACATTCCCCGCGCGCCGATCGCGCAGGTTGGAAAGCGGTCCGCGCGCAACTACATCCTTCTTCGCCGTCCACGCCACCTTGCCGTCTTCGTTGCGGACTGTTTCAGTGACGACTACGTGACCGTAGTACACGCCTTTCTGGTCGTCCTCGTTGAAGTGGAGTGCTTTGAGCGGAGCTTCGACGATGAGCCATCCGTGCAGAGGACCCCTGCCGCCTTCCACATTGGAATCGGCTTCGCCCATGTTGACGCTGTCAAAACTCCCGCTGTTTCCGGGTTCGACGGCTGTCCGGTACGAGGTCCCTCCATTCCGGTGCGAGATCTGGATGAAGCGCACCTTCACCGGGATGCCGGTTGGCAAGGGCGCGGCAGCAGCAACGGCGGCGGTCTTTTCCGGCTCCGGCTTCGTATTCGCGAATGCCGGGATGCTGCCGGCGATGGACAGCAGCGCCGCGTCCAGCGCACGCGCGTTCTGTACGACAGCGCCACCGGTACCGCTGCCCGTCTGGCTCCAGATGTCGTCACCGGCCCGTTTCGTTCCCGAGGCGTCCAGAATAACGATGCGCACCGAGTTCGAGGACGCGTAATCGATAATGCGCTTCAGCGATTCCTCGCTGTCGCCCGAGAGCGCGGGAGGATTAAGCAAACCGACCACGATTCGCGTCCCCGGCTGATGCTTCAGTCCGGCCACGGCGTCGTCAAGTTGTGAGACGAAGCTGGCGGGGTCGCTGTCGGCGGCATCTTTCGCGGCGGCGGCAAACGTATCGTCCAGCGCTTTGGCGCGCGCCTTCTCGGCGGTGATGGTCTCCACCACGCCTCCTCGAAACAGGCCGGCGCTCGCGTTGCCGTCCTTCATCCAGCGGCGGCAGACCGAAGCCGCGGTACGGGCAGACTGCGATGCGGTCGCGGCATCCAC
Organism: uncultured Acidobacteriota bacterium; assembly: GCA_963780655.1. Taxonomy (GTDB): domain Bacteria; phylum Acidobacteriota; class Terriglobia; order Bryobacterales; family Bryobacteraceae; genus CAWACP01. The sequence continues at coordinate 1,596 of CAWACP010000008.1, forward strand.
CGGGCCGAAGAGGAAGGTAATGGTGCGGCCCGCATCGGTTGGCGGGGTCGCGCCGGAGCAGACCGAAACCACGAAGGCAACGAGCACGAGCGCCCGGGCGGGAAATAAGGAACACATATATTGATACCTGCAATGAATATGCTGCGCTTCCAGACTACATCCTTTTCAGGGGCGGGTGCGCGGACGGACGCGATGCAGGCCTCGGTTATTCCACTTTGATCCGCGCCGGCGGCGGTCCGGCTTCCACCAGCTTCCCGCTCGCTATATCCACACGGTGATGCAGCGATGTCAGGCGGTTCAATTCCGGCGATCGGTGGACCGCCAGCTTCCGATTCCGCCGCTTCTCCATTTCCTCGACGCCGCGCTGCAGCGCCGACTCGAACCGCTGCCGTGCGGCATCGCTGGGCTTACCGGCCGCTCCGAAGGTCTGGCTTCCTACGATCTCTCCCGTTTGAGCATCGTAAATAACCACCCGGTCGATAACTTCGATATCTGCATTCAGGTGAGTATCTGAGCGCATTTCTCCTCCTATTCGATGTAGTAAATCATTCCGTGAGCGCCCGCCCAGGCCTTGGTCACTATTAACTCCCAGGTTACGCTCGTTATGTTAGTGACATAGATGCTGCCAAACGGATCCTGTCCTGTGTAATCCACTGTCTGCTCCCGGCCGTTCGCATCCAGGTAGGTGTAGAGCTTGACGCAGGCAGCCGCCAACCCGACGACGCCCTGATTGAAATCAACGCCCTGCGACAGGATATTCAGGAAGATCTGCCCTTTCACTGTCGCAGGCGGATCGATGGAGATTGTGAAAGTGTGATTCTGCTGCGTGTCTGAGCTGTTGTAAACGTTGCCGAACCAAAACCGCTGGAGATAGTAGACCTGCATGGAGACGAATTATACATCCTGGCATCCCCGTGGGGCAGACGATCGGGTTTTGTCGTCTGCCATGCCCGGGCACTCGAACAGGCAGACGACATAAACCGATCGTCTGCCCCACGGAGCCGAAGATTCTGCGCTGGACGCGGTCCGCCTCGCGCCCGCACGCGGCCAGCAGCTTCCGCTTCAGCTCCGCCTGCATCTCCTCCAACATCCCGCCGAAGACAGCGCCTGTGTGAGATCGCTGATGCACGTCCGCCTTCCCGATGATGGCGCCGTGCAGCGGGACCGGTGAGAGAGACAATGGTGTGAGCCCATGAAAGTCGCTGCCGGTGCAATTGCGCTGTTATGCGCAGCGAATTTTGCGTTCGCCGAACGACGCGTCTCCGTTAAACAGCTTGAAGTTCTGCTCACCGCCGCCGGGGAGTATGGAAAACGCGACGCAAATATCGCGCGCGGTCTGGCCGATGTCGAGCTCACCGAGCGGATTACCGACACCGTTCTGTCGAAATTGCTGGCGGAGTGCCCCGGCCCCCGCACATCGGATGCTCTACAGATTCTTGCAGCGGCCAGCGCATTTCTCGATGCGCCCGCGGACGAACGCCTGAACGTGGACGCTCCCACGACCGCCGAACAGACCGCGATTCTCGTGCGCGCCAAAGACTACGCCGCACGCTATGTCGCCGGACTTCCAAATTTTCTTTGCACGCGCGCCACCCGCCATTTTTATCGCCGGCAGGCCTGGCAGGGGTTTCGGCTCAGCAACACCGATATCGGACAGTTGTCGTTCAGCAACGGCGTCGAGTCGTATGTCTCGGATACTGCCGCCGGGCAAACCGCGTCGGTGGAATCGCAATCCGGCCTGACGACATTCGGTGAGTTCGGGAGCATGCTCGGCGCGCTTTTCACCGCGGACAGCGCGCCGAGCATGGAATGGAGCCACTGGGAAACAGTCAATGGCGTGCGCACGGCCGTGTTCCGTTACTCGGTGTCGGCCGACCGCTCGCGCTTTACCGTCGGGTGGTGCTGTCCGCAGAACAGCTCCCGCCCGGCAGTGGTCCGGGCGGCATACAAGGGGTGGCTGTATATCGAACCAGTCTCCGGCGCCGCTCTGCGCGTCACGCGGCAGGCGCTGGAGCTGCCGAAGGATTTTGGCACGCGTGAGTCCGAGACCGTGGTGGATTATCGCAACGTGCGGATCGGATCCCGCGTGTTTCTCTGTCCTGTCCGCAGCGTCACGCTGTCAGACGCCACCTTTCACGATTCGGTTTCCGGCAAATGGCGCGTGGAATATCTGAACGACGTGCGCTTCGTTCACTATCGGAAGTTCGGGGCGGAAGCGAAGCTGATGGCCGACAGTGCGCCGGCGGCCGGAGAGACAGAGCCGTCGGAGGCCGACGAGCCGAGCCCATGGCAGGAACCCGAACCTGCGGAAGATCTCATACCCGAGCAGCCGGAAGCGCCGGAGCCGCCTGCGTCAGGACTTACCATTCGAACAACCACGCGGCTGGTGGAAGTTCCGGTCATCGTTCGCGACAAGCGGGGAGCGCCGATCACGGGCCTGAAAAGAGAAGACTTCACGATTTTCGATAACGGCCGGCCGCAGGACATCGCGGTGTTCGTGGGCGAGAACGGCCCGGCGGGCGCCGTACCAGCTTCGAACAGCGCAAACGGACGACGCGTCTTCTCGAACCGTGAGGAAACGGGCGGCGCTGCCGACCATGTGACCGTCATTCTGATGGACGAGCTCAATACCGACTGGGCAGACATGGCGTTCGCGCGTCAGCAACTGCTGAAGTTCCTGCGCGGCATGCCGCCCGGCGCGCCCGTCGGCATCTATCTGCTGATCGGGAACGGGTACGCCGTCCTGCACGATTTCACGCGCGCTTCCGGTCCGCTTGTGCGCAGGCTCGCTTCGTATCGCGGGAAACCGGATTTCACGCCGGAGTTCGCAAACGGCCATACCGATCTCGACCTCCAGCTCGCCAATTGGCTGAGCGGCGAATCGCCCGGCTCACGGGCGCATCAGTTCTATTCCGGCTCCGGAGCGCTCCCTGAAATGGCCTTCGGCGCTCTCGCCTCCCTGGCAAAACGTCTGAGGGGAGTGCCTGGCCGCAAGGACGTAATCTGGATTTCCTCGGGGTTCGCCCAGACCTATGAGGGCTTCGGCGGACCGGTCAGCGATCACAGTGGTCTGGTGAAGACCGTTCGCTCATTCAACGACGCCAACGCGGCATTGTATTTCGTCGATCCGGCGGGCCTCGAGTTTCCATTCGTCGATGCCTCCGTAGGCACGCCGAAAGGCACCGGCGGGGCGCACACGTATAACTGGAAATTCGTCAAAGACAGCTCAACGATGCACACGCTGCCCATCGAGCAGAATCAGTCCATGGGCATCGAGCTCAGCGCGAAGACAGGCGGGCGCGCATTCGTCAACACGAACGACATCAGCGGCGCCATCGGAGCCGCCTTCGACGATTCGCATCCCTCATATCGCCTGGGCTTCTACCCGCGGGGCCTGGTGAACGACGGCAAGTACCACGAGATCACTGTGAAGCTGAAGGATCGGCCTGATGCCCGGCTGCGCTGGCGCCACGGCTACTTCGACGCGCCGCTTTCCGAGCCGCCGAAAGAACAGCTTCGCGACGCGTTGCGCAATCCCGTGAACGCGGTCGGCATTCCGTTATCCGCCGAGTTGACGCCGAGCTCTTCCGGTTATGAGCTGAAGCTGGACATCGGCCTAACGGAACTGGCACTCGCGCAACAAGGCGACCGCTGGAACGGAAAGGTGGAGATCGCTCTGATGCAGTGCGACGAAGACGGTGAACAACTCGAGCGGCTGGAGCAGACGCTTGGCCTGAAGCTGAAAAACGACTCCTACGCGGCCATGATGAAGGATGGCTTTTCGTACCGGCATTCATTCCGGGCAAAGAACGGGGCCGTGTCGCTGCGGGTTGCGGTGCGCAGCGAATCGGGCGAACTGGGAACTCTCACGGCGCCGCTGCGCTAATCGCGCTCGCGCCCGCACGCGGCCAGCAGTTTCCGCTTCAGCTCCGGCTGCATCTCTTCCGGCATGCGCCCGCCCTGCCAGCGGACATAGAACACGTCCATCGCTTTGTGCGCCTCCGTATCGATGAGCACGACTTCGATGTTGAGTCCCGCCGAAGACAGCGCCTGCGTGAGATCGAACAGCAGACCCGGCCGGTCTTCCGCCACGATCTCGATGAGCGTGGAGCTGGCCGACGCCGAGTTGTTGAAAGCCACCGATACCGGAATCCTCGCGCCCGGACTGATAGCCTGTTTCCGCCGGCCGGCAAGAAGCTTATTGACGTCCGCCTTGCCGTTAATCGCGCGACGCAGCGTATCGCGGAGCCGGTCGACCTCCGATGCGTTCAGCTCGAGCGTGCGATGCGGATCGGAAAACGCGAACGTATCGAGAATAATGCCGCGGGTATTGGAGAACGCCTCCGCCTGCAGGATATTCAGCCCGAAGCTGGCCAGCGTGCCGGATAGGGACGCGAGCAGGCCCGGCCGGTCGGTGGTGATCACCGTCAGCCGCCAGGCGCCCGCGAGCCGCTCGATGGAAATCGCCAGACCCTTTTCGCGATTCTCGTGCCACAAAATGTGGTGCGCCCGGATGTCCGCTTCCCGATGCGTGCTGAGATAGCGCCTCGGGAACCCCTCTATGAAAGCGGCCAGTTCAGCGCTCAGCGCCGCGGTCTGAATGCGGGCTGTATCCAGCTCGCGCGTGAACTCCTCGTAGCCGGCGAGGTAGGTCAGCCAGAGCTGCTCCAGACGCCACGGCGTCATCGCGGCCGGATTCACCGCGCTGATGTCGGCGTAGGTTAGCAGCGTGAGCAGACGCAATCGCTCCACCGTACCAATGCGCTCGGCGAGGTAGCGCGCGCTGGCGGGCTCCCGCAGATCACGCGAGTTCATCATTCCGGACAAATCGAGGTGGTGCTCAATGAGAAAGAGAATGGTGTCGCGCTCGTGCTCCGGCGCGCCGAGGCGTTGCAGCACCGCGCTCGCCTGGCGAACGGATTCCTGCGCGTGCTCGCCCGTCCCGCCGCCCTTGCCCAGGTCGTGCAACAGCAGCGCGAGGCGAAGTATATCGATGGCCGCCGTCTCGGACAGCAGCGTACGGAACTTCTGCCGCTCGAGGTCGCGCGATTCGCGAAGCTGCTCCAGCACTTCCAGCGTCACCAGGGTGTGCTCGTCCACGGTGTACTGGTGATAAAAATCGCGCGTCACCAGACAGTCGATGCGGTTCCACTCCGGAATGAGCTTCGCCAGCAGGCCGGTGTCGTGCATGGTGCGAACGGCGTTGGCGGCATGCGGCAACGCGAGCAGCACGCGCACCGATTGCCACGTCGGCAGGCGGGTTGTCCAGATGTTCGGCAGCGACGCAGCAATGCGGCTCTCGGTTTCGCGGCCCGGCCGCAGGCCATGGCGCGCGACAAACTGCAGAAGCCGCACGGAGTAGTCGGGGTCGCGTTCGAGTTGCAGCGGCTCGCGGAGCAGAATACGATCGCGCGATACCGTGAACTCGGAATTGGAGAGGCGGCCGCGCCAGTCGCGAAACTGCGCGAACAGCCCGAGGTCCCGTCGCTCGGCGGCCTCGATCGCCTGGTTGGCGGCGCGCCAGATCTCCCGCGCATTGCGGTAGTAGGTTCGCATCGACGAGGCGACGTCGGTCCACGCTGCTTCCTGGGCGTCGAACGAAAGCAGGTTGTTATCGCGGCCCGAGCGCCGGTGCAGAAAAACTCGAATGGAGTAGAGGAACGCCGCGGCTTCATCCAGATCCGCCCCGGCCTGGGTTCCACGCAGCATGTTCAGCCAGCGGATGACGTGCAGGTCGCGCAGCGCGCCGGGGTGTTCCTTGACGTTTGGCTCCAGATGATAGATGGTGTCCGAGTATGTCTTACGCCGTCCCTGCACGGCCCCGCACAGCTCGGCGGTGATCGCCTCTCGCTCCTGATGGAAGAACTTCAGAAGCTCGGCATCCAGCCGGTGATAGAGCGCCTGGTCTCCGAACACCCAGCGGTGATCGAGCAGGCTCACGGTCAGCTCGAGATTCCCCGGATGGAGGCGGCAGCAGTCTTCGATGGTGTGCACCGAGTGGCCCACGCGCAATCCGGCATCCCACAGGCGCCGCAGAAAATCCGAGATCAGCTCCCGTTCCTCTTTGTTCTGCTCGGGCGCCGCGGTGAGCAGCAGCAGATCGACGTCGGAGTAGGGGAACAGCTCGCGCCGTCCGTAACCGCCCACGGCAACAACCGTGACCCGAGGATTCGCCTGCGAGAAGGTGGCCTCCACCATGGAATCCACCTCGCCGGAGCGGCGCAGGATTTCCTCGGCGGCTCCGCCGGGAGTCCAGCGAAGGTCCGCGGCGACGGAGGTTGGCTGCGCCACCGCCAGGCCACTGGTATCGGTTTCAAAGTTCGGTGTCAGAGCGCGCCCTCTCCGCGCTCGTCGTTGCGAATCCGTACGGCCTCCAGCACCTCGTAGACGAAGATCTTTCCGTCGCCGATTTTGCCGGTGCGCGCGGAGTTCGAGATGGTCTGGATCACTTCTTCCGACCGTGAAGACGAAACCACCAGTTCCAGCTTCATTTTGGGAAGCAGATCCACCTCGTACTCCATGCCGCGGTAGATCTCCTTGTGCCCCTTCTGCCGGCCGTGTCCGCGCACTTCGGTGATGGTCATGCCATCCACGCCGATGGCCTTCAGCGCGGTCTTCACGTCTTCGAGTTTGTGCGGCTGAATGATCGCTTCAATCTTCTTCATAGATCACGCTTCGAGATTATATCCCTCTTCGCCGTGCAAACTCACATCCAGACCTTCGGACTCCTGCTCCGCACTCACTCGCACGCCGAGCAGCATGTCACAGATTTTCAGAATAATGAGAGTGCCCACGATGGCGATGCCCCAGGAGATGAGCACTCCGACGGTCTGGTTCAAAACCTGGAACGGCTTGCCGTCTACAAGGCCGAGCGGCAACACGTGGCCGGCGGCATCTTTCAATCCACCATTCACCGCGCTGGTGGCGAACACGCCGGTCAGGACCGCGCCAACGGTGCCGCCCATGCCATGAACGCCGAATGCGTCCAGCGTGTCGTCATATCCGAACTTCTTCTTTACCGTGGCTACCATCAGGTAGCAGACCATCCCGGCGATGAAACCGATCAGCAGCGCGGGAAACGGTTTGACGAAGCCCGAGGCCGGCGTAATGGCCACCAGACCGGCCACCGCGCCGGAGATGCCGCCCAGCACGCTGGGTTTGCCGTTGCGCAGCCATTCCATGAGAATCCAGCCCAGCGCCGCCGCGGCCGCGCCGAAGTGCGTGGCGACGAATGCGCTGGTGGCCAGCGGCGATGCGGCGAGCGCGCTGCCCGCGTTGAACCCGAACCAGCCCACCCACAGCAGGCAGGCGCCGATAAAGCTGATCACCAGGTTATGCGGCTTCATCGGCTCAATCGGATAGCCCAGCCGCTTGCCCAGCCAGAGGGCGCACACCAGCGCGGAGACTCCCGAAGTGATGTGCACCACCGTGCCGCCGGCAAAATCGAAACACGGAATCCTGCCGCCGGAAAACGCGTTCAGCAGGCCGCCCTTGCCCCACACCATGTGCGCCATGGGGAAGTAGACTATCAGCGACCACAGAACGGTGAACAGCAGCATGGCGCTGAACTTCATCCGCTCCGCATATGCGCCCGAGATCAATGCGGGCGTGATGATGGCGAACATGAGCTGATAGATCATGAAGGTCTGCTGCGGAATGGTGCCGGCATAGTCGGGGTTCGGCGCCGCTCCCACGCCGTTGAGGAACGCGTAGCGGAGATCGCCGATGAAGGGCGAGCCCTCGGCGAACGCGAGGCTGTATCCCACAATCGCCCAGAGCACGGTGACCACGGCCATCAGGATGAAGCTGTGCATGAGACTGCTGAGGACGTTTTTCGGACGGACCAGACCCCCGTAGAAGAGCGCGAGTCCCGGCCCGGTCATCATCAGCACCAGCGCGGCGCTCACCAGCATCCAGGCGTTGTCGCCGGCGCTTTGTGCGGCCTTAACCGCTGACTCGACGGCGCTTATTCTTGCCTCCATGGCAGGAGGAACCGCTTGTGCCCACCCTGCCGCCGGGAGCAGGAACACGAGGGCACACCCCGGCAACACAGCCAGACTGCGACGTGGCATCAGACCTGATTATCGTGGGCGGGGGATGGGAGCGGAACCAGAAAAAATTTATCGGGGCGATTCGATTTGCTTGTAGCTACGTCAGGAGATCGCGGAACGTATCGCCGACCAACTCCGCGCCGACAACGAATTTGTTGCCCTCGCGTCTGCAGAAGCGCACCACAGCCTGGCCGCGCAGCTTGCCGTTTTCCGAGCCGAAACACAGCATGGACCGCGGTTCCACGGCCTCCGGCAATTCCAGGCGGACGCCGGATGCGGAGGCATCGAACAGCGTAGCTCTGGCCCACTTGTCCCGTCCGGACCGGTCGGTCCAGGTGACCTTCGCTTTGGTGTTCAGGTCGATGCGTTTATGGCGGCGAATGTTGCCGTTATCGTGCATGCATTAACAAAAAGCACAGGTGGAGTGGATGCCGTTCGATTCCAGCACTACCGCCATCTTCTCGAGCGCCGATTTATGGATCTGGGACACGCGGCTCTCGTTGATGCCGAGGACGCCCCCAATTTCCTTCATCGTCATTTCGTTCGTGTAGTACAACACCACCACTTTCTGATACCGTTCCGGCAGCGCCTTCATCGCCGTGCCCAGAACGGAACGCATCTGCGCACGCGCGCACAGATTGTCCGGATGCGTTTCGGGCTTCGAGGGGAATTCCGGCGCCGGAAGATCGTCGTGGTCCGTGTTGCGCGCCGATGCGGAAACCAGCCCCACGTTGCGCAGATCGAGCATCATATGACGCCAGCGCTCAACATCGAGGCCCAGCTTTTCGGCGACTTCGCTCTCGGTGGGCGTGCGCTGCAGCGCGGTGGCGAGCTCGCGCGTAACCGACTCCACCTGTTTGTGACGACGGCGCAGATCACGCGAGGCCCAGTCGAGCTGCCGCAGGCTGTCGAGGATAGCGCCTTTGATACGGTGCTTGGCGTAACTGGAGAACACAACCTGCTTACCCGGGTTGTATTTCTCCGCTGCGTCGAACAGCCCGAGCACACCGGCGTGCACCAGATCGTCCAGTTCGACGTGTACAGGAAGGTTCTCATGAACCCTTACGGCAATAGCCTTGACAAGAGGGAGATGATCGAGAATGACGCGATCACGCCATGCTGTTCTCGCTGCCTGTTCCCGATCTGTTCGTTTTGCCTTTATCATGTTTACCAGCCCTTTATGAATTCTCTTCGGCTTTGCCTCGAATACTCATCAGAAGCAACCCTTAGTCCACAACTCAGATGACCTCAGCTATTCCGGGAAGCTTTCGTATGACGGAAGTACGGTTATGGCCCATAAGTCCTGGAACTAAAAGAGATGTAGTTTTGGTCTGCGCTCACTTCACTTACAATTCCCGACGGCATTCGCCTGAGAGCCGAGCCCGTTCCGTGTCGTTCTGGCACTGCGTTTCTCGGGTTTCATTTCCAGTTCGGAACCGGCGTTCCAGAATGAAACGCACATGGACCGCTCAGGCTCTGTTTCCTGTATCGGCAGATTCAATAGGTTTTACAGTGAATTTATCGGCGCTGTAGGGTTGCCAGCCAGGTTTTCACGGCCAGACCTGCCATGAAAATCCAGACCGCGATTCGCATTTTGCCGGTAAGAGTAACTCCCGCCAGAATGCCGATGGCCGCGTAGCACAAAAAGGGGGTAAAAATACGCGCCAAATGAGGGTATCGCATTTCCTGGTACTCGTACCGGTACTTTCCGCCGCATAGTTCCAGAGGCTCGCCGGAACGCCTCAGCGCGGCATTACACCCCAGCGTAACGCAGACACGATATAATTCGATCCGCACCAAACAGGAGTCAACATGGCTGAAAACAGTGCAGGTCTCGCGCCATCGCCCGCTGAGCCGGTGGCCTCGCCTAAAGAGGGTCTCCTCGGACTCGTGGGCGTTTATTACGACCCGGCGGCCACCGCCCGCCGCGTACAGATGAGATGGTTCTGGATTTATCCTCTGATCGTCGTGAGCATAGTGCTTGCGGTGGTCCAGCTCCAGATGGTTCCTTTCATCGTCCCCGCTCTGAAAGCGCAGTTCGTCGAGCAGGGCATGTCCGGTGAGCAACTGAGCCGGACCCTTTCCATCGCGGGGACATGGACTACTATCAGCGCTTATCTCATGCCGCTGCTTATGGCTTTCTTTGCCGCCATCGGCGCGCTGCTGATGCTCGCAGTCGGAGCCGCCGTGGATGTGCGGGTCCGCTTCCGCACTCTGTTCACGCTCTCACTCGCCGTCAGTATGATTTCGATGTTGCAACAGGTGGCGAATTTTCTCGTGGTCCGCACCAAAGGGCCTGACGATATCCAGACCATGGCCGATGTGGTTCAGCCGTTCGGGCTGGACATTTTCGTCAACCTTCACGGCGTGGCCGGCGCGGCGCTCGGCTTCTTCTCGATCTTCATGATCTGGCAGATCGTGATGACACTGCTGATATACGCAAACGTCGCGAAAGTTTCGAAGGGCAAAGCGCTCCTGATCACCGCCCCTGGCTGGGTGCTGGCCCTTCTGGTGACCATGCTCACGCGCCGTACCTGAACGCCGAGAACCGCGCATGGCCGACACGGCGCCGAAATTAGCGCGCGAACTGCGCCTGCGCGATCTGGTGCTGTTCAATATTTCCGCCATTGCCGGCGTGCGCTGGCTCGCGGCCGCGGCCCACGCCGGTCCGGGCTCCATCACGCTCTGGATCGTCGCCGTTCTGTTCTTCTTCCTGCCGTCGGCCTTCGTCGTGTCCGCGCTTTCACGACGCTTCCCGGAGGAGGGCGGCCTGTACATCTGGGCGCGCGAAGCCTTCGGACCATGGCACGGATTCCTGTGTGCCTGGTTTTATCTGACCTCCAACCTCATTTACTTTCCGACGCTGGTCCTCGCCATCGTCTCGATGGCAGCATATATGTTCGGGGCGTCTTCGGTCGCCGAGACGCGGCAGTTTGCGATTCCCGTGACGCTCCTCGTTCTGTGGGTGGCGTTTCTCGGCAATCTCTTCGGCATGCGCTTCGGAAAATGGGCGTCGAATGCGGGCGGCCTCTCCACATGGGTTATCGCGACGCTGCTGGCCGCCTTCGCGCTTCTGGTGGCGCTGCGTTTCGGTTCGGCCACGCGATTCAACATCGCCCCGATGGTGAACTGGGGGACGGTGAACCTGTGGTCGCAGATCGCGTTCGCTTTCGCCGGGCTGGAACTCGGGGCGATCCTCGGCGGCGAGATTCGCAATCCCGACCGCACCATCCCGCTTGCCGCGTGGATCAGCGGCGCCATCTGCACCGGCTTCTATATCGCGGGTACCGCGGCGCTGCTCATTCTGATAAAACCCGAACAGATCAGCGTCCTCACCGGACTGACGCAGGCAGGCCAGATCGCGGGACAACGCCTCGGCGCCTGGTGGCTGTCTCCGACATTCGCGCTGCTGGTCACCATCGGAGGACTTGGCCAGCTCTGGTGCTATGTGGCCGGCAGCACTCGTCTGCCGCTGGCGATCGGCATCGACCGCTTCCTGCCCCCCGTGTTCGCCCGCCTTCATCCGCGCTGGCACACGCCGCACGTTTCCATACTTACCCAGGGCGCTATCGCCACGGTGCTGCTGTTCTCCATGGAGTGGGGCGAGACGCTTCGGGGCGCTTACCAAACCCTCGTGGATATGTGCGTTATTACAACGCTGCTGCCGTTCATATATATCTTCGGCGCGGGTATCCGCTTCGGTAAGCGAATCTCCGGCGTGCTCGGGCTGGCCACATCGGCGATCGCCCTCGTTGTTTCTGTCGTACCGCCTGCTGAAGTCCACAACCGCTGGGCGTTCGAGCTGAAGCTCGTCGGCGGATGCATTTTCACGGCGCTCCTTGGCTGGCTGGTGTTCACTCGGAGCCGGGCCGCGTACCGATGACTTACTCCGCGGCGGTCGAATATCTTTACTCGCTCGGCAATGAAGTACACACGGCGAAGCTGGGCCTCGCGCGCATTGGCACGCTGCTGGCCGCGCTGGGCGATCCGCACGCCTGCTGCCGCTGGGTGCATGTAGCCGGAACAAACGGTAAGGGTTCTGTTTCGGCCATGATCGAAGCCGGTCTGCGTGTTGCCGGAGTGCGCACCGGCCTCTACACATCCCCGCACCTCGTCGAGCCGGTGGAACGCATCCGGATCGCGGGCCAGGACGTGTCGCCCGAGAACTTCGCCGCCGCATTCGACGAGGTGCATGAAGCCGCCCGGCGCCTGCTCGCCAGCCGGCGCAATCGATCTGCATCCCACTTACTTCGAGAGCGTGACGGCCATGGGTTTCCTGCTGTTCCGGGAGCACGGCGTAGAGACGGGAGTGCTGGAAGTCGGCCTTGGCGGCCGTCTGGATGCCACCAACGTGGTGGTGCCGAAGCTGTGCGTCATCACGCCCGTGGACTACGATCATCCGACCTTCCTCGGCGACACGGTGGAACAGATCGCCGGGGAGAAAGCCGGCATCCTGAAGCCGGACGTTCCCGCCATCTTTGCGCGCCAGCGGCCCGAGGCAGCCGCAGTGATCGAGTCCCGCGCCCGCAACCTGGGTGTGCCGTTCGAGCGCGCCGCGGACGCCGGCGTCACGGATGTGCGGCTCACCGCGCGCGGCAGCAGCTTCGTCATCGATGGCCGGCGCGTCGAGTGCCCGCTGGCCGGTGAGCACCAGGTGGGCAACGCCGTTACCGCTGCACTGGCGCTGAGGCATCTGGGTTATCCGGCGGAAGGGATCGCGGCGACGCGCTGGCCGGGCCGCCTCGAGTTGGTCGCCGAACGGCCGGACATCATTCTCGACGGCGCGCACAACGTGGCCGGGACACAAGCTCTGGCCGCGTACATCCGCCGCTTCCACCCGCGCCGTCGCGTGCACCTGATCTACGCCGCCATGCGCGACAAAGCCGTGGCCGAGATGAGCGCCGAGCTGTTTCCGCTCGCCTCGCGTATCGTCGTTACCGCTCCCGCGAACTCGCGCGCCATGCCGCCCGCGGAGCTTGCCGCCATCGCCTCGCCGCACCCGGACATCAGCACGGCCGCGAATTTCGAGGCTGCGCTCCACATGGCGCGCCGGAACGCTGCTCCCGATGACGTCATTTTTGTTGCCGGATCGTTGTATCTGGTGGGCGAGGCTCGGCAGCGGCTCGTAAAATAGAATTTCATGCTGCAAAAGCTGCGGGCGTGGATCTTCACCGACCCGCTGATTGTGCTGGCCACCGTTGTCTATGGATCGGTCAGCCTCCTCACCTCCTTCTTCGATCCGCACGGCCGCATCATGGCCAGCATCGCCGCGGCCTGGTCGCGCACGCTGCTGCGCGTTTCCGGCGTGAAGGTGGAAGTGGAAGGACTCGACCGGATCGCGCTGGACGGAGTCTATGTTTTCGCCGGCAACCACGTGAGCTACATGGACACGCCCGTGATTTTGGCAAACATTCCCGTTCAGTTCCGTTTCCTTGCCAAGAAAGGCCTGTTCAGCATCCCCTTGCTGGGCACGCACCTCGCTCGCGCCGGCCATATCCCGGTGTTTCGCGGCGACGCGCGCCAGGGACTGAAGACGCTGAGCATGGCCGCGGAAGCCGTGCAGAAACGGCGCGTCTCACTGCTCGTGTTTCCCGAAGGGGGACGTTCGCATGACGGCGGGCTGCGGCCGTTCACCGAGGGCGCAGCTTACATCGGCATCAAATCGGGCGCGCCCATCGTGCCGCTGACGCTGGCGGGCACCGGTCGAATCCTGCCGTACGGATCGGGCGTGCCCATGCCGGGCCGCGTCCGCATGGTAATCGGACACCCGATTCCAACCGAGGGCCTTGTTCTGCGCGATCGCGGGCGGATCACCGAGCAGATCCGGGAGGAGATTGCCGCAACGCTTGCTGACGCGCGCGGCTCAGTTACAGAGCCGTGACCGTGAGGGAGCGGTTGCGCAGTGCTCATCAGATCTGGAACTTGATCCCCTGCGCCAGCGGCAGATCGTCCGACCAATTAATGGTCACAGTCTGCCGGCGCATATACGCCTTCCACGAATCGCTGCCGGACTCGCGCCCGCCGCCGGTGTCCTTCTCGCCTCCGAACGCTCCGCCGATCTCCGCGCCGCTGGTCCCGATGTTGATGTTCGCGATGCCGCAATCGCTGCCGGCGTGGCTGAGGAACGTCTCCGCGGAGATCACGCTGGTGGTGAACATGGCGGAGGAAAGCCCCTGCGGCACATCGTTGTGCCAGGCGATGGCCTCATTCAGCTCATCGAATTCGAGGACGTACAGAATGGGCGCGAATACCTCTTCCCGCAGAATCGGCATGCCGGGCTGCGCGCGCACGATGGCCGGTTCGGCGTAACATCCGCCCAAATCGCGGCCGCCGTACAGCACTTCCCCGCCCTCTTCGCGGATACGGACCAGCGCCTTCATCATGGTGTCCACCGCGGCGCGATCCACCAGCGGCCCCATGAGCGTGTCCTCTTCGAGCGGGTTACCGACGCGGACCTGGCGGTAGGCGCTGAGCAGCTTGTCGATCATGGGCTTCGCTATTCCGCGCTGCAGGAAGAGGCGGCGGATGGTGGTGCAGCGCTGGCCCGCCGTGCCGACCGCGCCGAACAGGACGGCGCGAAGCGTGAGATCGGGATTGGCGTCGTTCATCACGATGACGCCGTTGTTGCCACCCAGCTCGAGCAGCGTGCGGCCCAGGCGGCGGCCAACAGTTTCCGCCACGATGCGGCCCATGCGCGTGGACCCGGTGGCGCTGATCAGGGGCAGACGGCGGTCGTCGAGCATGCGGTTGCCGATATCGCGGCTGGAGCCGATCAGCAGCGTGAACACGCCTTTCCATCCGTGGCGCTCGAGTACCCGATTGCAGATGTTGTGCACTGCGATGGCGGTGAGCGGCGTCTGATGCGACGGCTTCCAGATGACGCAATCGCCGCACACGGCGGCGATGAGGGCATTCCATGACCACACCGCCACCGGGAAGTTGAACGCGCTGATGACGCCGGCCACGCCCAGCGGATGCCACTGCTCGTACATGCGGTGCCGCGGCCGCTCGCTGTGCATGGTCAGACCGTAGAGCTGCCGGGACAAGCCGGCCGCGAAATCCGCGACGTCGATCATCTCCTGCACTTCGCCGCGGCCCTCGGCAAGAATCTTGCCCATCTCGATGGTGACCAGAGCGCCGAGGTCGTCCTTGCACCGGCGCAGCTCGTCGCCAATCTCGCGCACGATGAGACCGCGCCTGGGCGCCGGCGTCATGCGCCACTGTTCGAACACCACCACCGATCTGCTCACCACCCGCTCATACGCGGCGGCATCGGCCAGGCGCACGCGCGCGATCTCCTGGCCGTCGATCGGTGAGTAAGAGACCAGCTCTTCCCCGGCCGTCTCGACCCACTCGCCATCGGAGGCGCCGGGGTTCACCTCGGCAATGCCGAGCCTGTCGAGGAGTTGCCGCGTAACGGAAATAGTTCCTGTCATCCCGATTCGAGCATCTCACAGCCTGCGTTTTGTGGGGCAGGCGCCCTCGCCTGCGGCGGGCGCCCCCGCCCGCCTGGTGGAGCTATTCGGGGAGGCGGGCCGGGGCCTGGCCGGGGCCCGCTGCGGGCGAGGGCTCCCGCCAACTCATCCAGCTTCGCCTTCGGCAGATAGCGGCCGCCCACGAACACCGCCACGATCCGGCGCGTATTGCGGATGTCCGCCAACGGGTCTGCGTTGAGCAGCACCAGGTCCGCAAGCTTGCCCGGCTCCACGCTCCCCAGAGATTCTTCGGCGTCCAGATACTGTGCGGCGCTTGTGGTCGCGGTGCGCAGGGCCTGCGCCGGCGTGAGACCGGAGGCCACCATCGTCTCCAGCTCGTCGTGCAATCCCGCCTCTCCCGCGCCCGATCCTGCCAGCAGCGGCACGCCGTCTGCCTGCATCCGGTTGACCAGCGTGGAGTAGAGGTCGAAGGCGTTGTGACGGCGCATCACCAGCGTAGGCGTCTGCCAAACGCTGAACCGCGCCATGCGGTGAAACAGCTCCTCGGCCCGGCCGAGATCGAACGTATCGAGAGCGCGCGCCTGCACCACGCTCCCCATTGCGGCATCGCCCGACTGCTCTGCTTTCAGAAGCCGTAAGCGCAGCTTGTTTTCTTCCCGCGAGCAGGCCAGCAACAATCCTGCCATCTCCTCCATGCTCCGCTGGCGCGCATCGATGGCATCCCAGACGCTCAGCTCATCCGGAACCAGGCCGGCCACCGGCAGACCCCACTTCCGCCCGCGGTCGATGAGCGCGTAATAGACGTCGGCGTGGAGGCGTGGCAGAACGCCGATGAAGTCCACGCCATCGCCGTCCACGCGGTCGTAAAGCAGACGGGCGTCGGACGGTGAGCGCGGCACGATCACCGGCAGCCGCGGGTCGGTCGAGGGCACGCCGTCGAACGGCGCCCCGCAGGTCTCCACATGAGGGCCCAGCAGAGAGCCGTCTTCCACCTCGCGGCGCCACTCTCTGGTGCGTACCGGATCGCTGCCCATGTCCCGCACGCCGGTGATGCCCGCAGCCAGGTACTGAGCCAGGGCACTCCGTCCGAACCAGAGATGGACGTTCATGTCCCAGAGCCCCGGCATCAGATACTTACGCGATCCGTCGATGACGGTTGCGCCTTTGGGCGGCCGGAACTTCGAGCCGGCCACGCTGCGGATGTCTTTGCCATCGAGCAGAACCGAGCGGCCGGGGAGTATGCGGCCCGCTGCCGTATCCACCACGTTCACGTTACGGATGAGGAGAGGCTTCGTTGCGGAATGAGCAGAAAGGGCGATCCCGCAGAGGACCAGGACGAATCGGAACAACACCGGTGACCAGTGTACCAACGGGCATCGCCGGTTCAGGATGGCAGAGCTGTTATCAGAGGAACACCAGTGAGCCCGAGGTGACGATCCGTTGACCGGCAAACTCCGGCTCGTGCCCTGGTCATGATCAGGAGCCGATAACACAACCGCGTGGCAGGGGCCTGGTGGGGGGGCCCCCCAGGGCCGCCCCCCGGACCGCGGGACGCCTCGTCCCGCTGCCGCAGGCGGATGCAGGGGCTCCATAACGAAACAAATCGGTGGAGAATCTCTTGCCCGAGGACGCCCTTGTGCCGATAAGAACTCCAGCAGCGCTTCGCCACAAGGTCAATACGCCATGGACAACAGACGCGATCATGCCGGGTCAGCCCCGGAGATCGGAACCCTCGACGCGATGGGCTTCGCCGCCGCGGTAAACCAGGCCGGTCAAGCGATCATCATTACCGACGCGGCGGGAGACATCCTGTACGTCAACCCTGCTTTTGAGCGGATGACGGGCTATAGCGCCCAGGAGGTGCTGGGGCAGAATCCGCGTCTGCTGAAATCGGGCCGGCAGGAGTCCGAATACTACCGGGATCTCTGGGCAACCATTACAGCGGGCCGAACCTGGCACGGGGAACTGATCAATCGGCGCAGAGACGGGTCCTTCTATACCGAGGAGATGACGGTTACTCCCGTGCGCGATCCGAATGGCAACATCGTCCGCTACATTGCCCTAAAACAGGATGTTACGGATCGCCGTGAAGCGGAGAAAGCGCGTCAGTTCCTGGCGGCGATCGTAGATTCTTCCGACGATGCCATTGTGGGGATGTCGCTCGAAGGAACGATTACCAGTTGGAACAGCGGCGCCCAGTCCATCTACGGATACCGGCCGGAGGAGGTGATCGGAAAGCCGATCTCCATTCTCCTGCCCCCCGGCCATTCCCAGGAAATGGAGTCCATTCGCGACAGCGTTAATTCGGGCCGGCGAGTCTCCGATTTCGAGGCTGTCCGGGTCGGAAAAGACGGGAAAACGGTGGACGTCTGCCTGAAGGTTTTCCCCATCAGAGACGCCTCGGGAAACATCGTGGGTGAGGCAGGCATCGCGCGTGATATCGCGGAGAAGCGGCGGGCGGATGCGGCAGTGCGCAGCAGTGCGGAACAGTTTCGGGCGCTGTTCGACCGTTCGCTCGATTGCCTCTATATCAACGATCTCAACGGCAACTTTCTGGACGCCAACCCGGCTGCTCTCAGGCTGCTGGGTTATGCGCGTGAAGACATCGCGAATCTGAGTTACTCTTCTCTGCTCAGCTCGGAGCAGCTTCCGAGGGCATTGGAGGCTATCGGAGAGTTAGGGAACTCGGAAACGCGCAGGGGGGCGACCGAGTACCGCGTAAAACGCAGGGATGGCACGCTCGTGGACGTCGAAATCTCTGACGTGTTGATTCCTTACGAAGGAACGAGCGCCATTCTGGGCATCGCTCGCGATGTCACCGAGCGCAAGCGGGCGGACCAGGCGCTGCGGGAGAGCGAGGTGCGCTTTCGCCTCATGGCGGACGGATGTCCCGCAATGATGTGGGTGACGCACGCGGACGGCGATCCGCAATTCGTGAATCGGGCGTACCGGAAGTTTTTCGACACCACCTGCGAACACGTGAAAGGCGGCAACTGGCGTCCGTTCGTGCATCCGGATGACGCACCGGCCTACATTGGCTCGTTCCAGACCGCGGTGCGCGACGGCGTAGCCTTCAAAGCGGAGGCGCGCGTTCGCCGGTCGGATGGCGCCTGGCGCTGGATTAATTCGCACGCGGAGCCCCGCTGGTCCCACGAAGGTGAATACATGGGCCACGTGGGGTTGTCGCTGGACATCACCGAGCGTAAACAGGCAGATGAGGCTCGGCGCAACAGCGAGGAGAAATTTCGCGAGCTGGCGGAAAATATCCGCGAAGTGTTCTGGATGATGAACGCGGGGGGCGATCGGATGCTGTATGTGAGCCCGGCGTACGAAGAGATCTGGGGCCGCAGCTGCGACGAGCTCTATCGTGAACCGATGACCTGGGCCGAGGCGATCGAACCGAAGGACCGGGACTTCGCTCTCTCAGTATTCCGCAGGCAGTTGGCGGGAGAGCTCGTGCCATCGGAATACCGGATTCGAACGCCGAAGGGACAAGTGAAATGGGTGCGGGACCGGGCTTTCCCGGTTCGCGGCGATGACGGCAGCATCGTCCGGATTGCCGGAATTGCCGAGGATATCACCGAGTCGAAACAAGCCGCGGTGGCAATGCGGCGCGCCAAGGAGGCGGCGAAGTCCGCAAACCGGGCCAAATCGGAATTCCTGACGAACATGAGTCACGAGATCCGCACGCCAATGAACGGCGTCATCGGCATGGCCGGTCTCCTGCTGGAGACGGAGCTGACGTCCGAACAACGCCAGTACGCGGAAATCGTTCGCTCATCCGGAGAATCGCTGCTCTCCATCGTCAATGACATCCTGGATTTCTCCAGAATCGAGGCGCACAGAATGGATCTGGATATTCAGGATTTCAATTTGCGGAGCATTATTGACGATGTTCTGGGATTGTTATCGCCCCTCGCTCGCGGCAAGGAATTGAAGCTGGCCTGCCGGATCGGGGCTGACGTGCCCACCCGGTTGCGCGGCGATGCCGGACGATTGCGGCAGGTGCTGGTGAACCTCGGCGGAAACGCCGTCAAGTTTACGCCCTGCGGCGAGGTAATGCTGCGCGTCAGCCTCGACCGTGAAGACGAACATTCCGCCGCGCTGCGCTTTGCCGTGGAGGACACCGGAATCGGCATTCCTCCGGATCGGCAGTCTGACATTTTCTCGCCGTTCACGCAGGCGGACGGCTCCACAACCCGCAGGTACGGCGGCACGGGTCTGGGGCTGGCCATATGCCGGCGACTGGTGGAACTGCTGGGTGGCGAGATCGGCGTGGAGAGCGAACCGGGTAAGGGCTCGCGGTTCTGGTTTACCGCGGCGTTCGAGAAACAGCCGGGCGAATCACCGGCCGACGATCTTCGCGCGCCATCCCCGGACGGGATCGAAAATAGTCGGCACAGAAAACGAGGCGGCCGCATCCTCATTGCCGACGACAACGTCTCCAGCCAGCAGGTTGCGCTGGCCATTCTGAAGAAACTGGGCTGCCGGGCCGACGCGGTGGCCAACGGCGTTGAAGCGCTGGAATCCCTCCGGCGCCTTCCCTACGATCTGGTGCTCATGGACTGTCAGATGCCGGAGATGAACGGCTATGAGGCGGCAGCGCGCATCCGCGATCCGCAATCCGGCGTCCGCAATCCACGCATCCCGATCATCGCGCTGACCGCGCACGCGCTGAACGGTGACCGCGAGAAATGCAGGGCGGCGGGAATGAACGACTATATCTCGAAACCGGTGCAGCCGTCTGACGTAAGAGCGGCCATCGGAAAATGGCTCCCTGAGACGCCCGAAGGCCGACACGCATCCGCGCCCGGGCTCAGCAGGTCATTGCCCGGCGCCGTCCACTCCGGCATTTAATGAAGCGGCCCTCATCGCGCGGCTGATGGGCGACCGCGCATTGGCCGGCGCGGTTGTCGGCGGCTTCCTCGATGACATGCCCCGGCAACTGGCCGCGCTCGCAATGCATCTGAGCGAGCATGACATCGCGCGGTGGAGCGCCAGGCCCACCGGATCCACGGCGCGGCAGCCAGGGTCAGCGCCGAGGCCCTGCGGGAAGCGGCGCGCGACGTACAGATGGCGGCGCGAGTGGGGGACGCGGAGGCGATGAATGCTCGTTTTCGCGAACTCGAGCGGCAATTTCGGATGGCGGAGGACGCCATGCGCACGTCGCTGACGACGCGCCGCCCGGGAACACGACGGTCCTGAAAACACTGATAGTGGAAGATAATCTTACCGGCAGACTATTGCTGCAGGAGACTGTCGGCGCTGTTCTGGACGCCGCCGAAGCATACGACCTGATCTGTCTGGACATCATGATGCCGGAGATGGACGGGTACGAGGCGCTGAACGGGATTCGCAGCTCCGAAGAAGCGCGGGGGATGCTGCCCACGAAGGCCGCCAGAAGTTGCTGAAGCCCTCCGCGAATACTGCCTGATCTGAGCCGCAGCGGCGCTCGCTCAGCCTGCGAGCTTCCTGCGCAGCATGTCCAGAGCGTTTTGTACCGCAAAAGCCCGGATGCGGTCGCGGTCGCCGGGTAGCCGCAGCCGGCGCACGTCCGTTCCATCCGGCGCACCGAGGCCCACGAACACGGTACCCACCGGGTTTTGGGCGGTGCCGCCGTCCGGACCCGCGTAGCCGGTGATCGAGAGCGCATAATCCGATCGCGTCCGCGCCCTGGCTGCATCGGCCATGGCGCGCGCAACCGGCTCGCTAACGGCTGTATGACGCTCGATCAAATCGGCGTCAATGCCCAGCATCTCCTGCTTCATCTCGTTCGTGTAGGTGACGAAGCCGCCGCGGAAATAGTCGGAGCTGCCCGGTACGGATGTCAGCCGTCCGCCGAGCAGCCCCCCGGTGCAGCTCTCGGCCACGCTCAGCGTCTGCGCACGGGAGCGGAGCAGGCCGCCAATAATCGTCTGCAGTGGATCGCCATTCAGCGAGTAAAGGTTGTCGCCGAGCAGTGGAACGATCCGCGCGGCCACTTCGTCGAGCAGGGCTTCGGCCTCCGCTTCCGTCCGGGTCTGCGCACGCAGATGTATCTGGAGATCGCCGCCGCTCGCCAGAATAGTCGTCGCCGGATTCGCGTAGCGCGTGTACACCGGCGCGATCAGCGCGTCCAGATCGCCCTCGCCGATTCCGGTGGCGCGAAAGAACCGCGTGCGAATTACCTGCGGCGGAAACTTCGCGCGCAGCCGCGGAATGCAGTCGCCGACGAACAATGGCTTCAGCTCGCGCGGAGGTCCGGGCAGCAGCGCCAGCACGGCTTCGCCCGTGTCGATCCATTGTCCCGGAGCGGTACCGCGCGGATTGGCGAGCACTTCGGCGCCCTGGATGACGAACGCCTGGCGCTTGTTGATGTCGGTCATCCTGCGCCCAAAGCTGCGGAACCGGGCCTCGATGGCCGCGCACACCTCAGCGCTGAAAATCAGCTCGCGGCCGAGTGCGGCGGCCGCGGCATCGCGAGTCACATCGTCTTCCGTGGGACCGAGGCCGCCGGACAGCACCACCACCTGCGATCGCGAGAGCGCAGCGCGAATACAGGCCGCGAGCCGCGCGCGGTGATCGCCGACGATCGTCTTTGAGACCACCTCGATGCCGATGCCGTTCAACTCTTCGGTCAAAATGAGCGAGTTGGTGTCGATCTTTCCGGGCGTGAGCAGTTCCGACCCGACGGCGATGATCTCGGCGTCAGGCATGGGATCGCCCTTGTGGCGCACGCTTCAGCGTGCTGCTGTGGGCTTCAGCCCACGGTCCGAGCAGCGCGAGCTGAAGCTCGCACCAGCACGCTGAAGCGTGCGCCACGTCGATCAAAACGTCAGCCGGCCCTGGATGCCCGCGTCCACGCGATACAGCGCGTTCGTCGTGGTCACCGCAACCGACCGCGACGGCGTAAACGCCAGGCCGACGATACCCGGGCCGGAGAGGAAAAGCTCCGGCTTGCGATCCTGGCCGAAACGCACCACGCCGCGCCTGCCGCCCCACGAGGCCGCCACGTACAGCCGGTCTTCCGCGTCGAACGCGATGCCCTGGGGGCGGCCGAGTCCCCGGTAAAAGATGTCCACATCGCCGTTCGGCGCGACGCGATACACCGAGTCGAAGCTCGACGTAGTCGGGCCGGTCACGTACAGATAGCCCTCCGGACCGAACGCCAGATGATAGGCGGCGATGGACGGCTCCAGCGTCGCGAACACGTAGATCTGCCGCTGCGGGCTGATCTTGAAAACGGTGCCGCTGCGGTCCCCCACGTACAGGTTGTCGTCGTCATCGAAGGCGATCCCGGTGGCCACGCCCATGCCTTCCACGTACACAGACATCGATCCGTTCGGCTGCACCTGATAGACGATGCCGTCATAGCGGCTGGACACATAAAGCATGCCGTCGCGGCCAATGGCCAGGCCGGTCGCGTTCATCAGGTCGGTCACGAAGGGCTGGGCGGCATAATTGAGATCGATCTTGTACACGGCCACCGGCGTCTTCTGGCCGCGCTGGCCGCTGAAGGTCGCGTAGACGTTGCCGAAGCGATCGACCGCCGGATTGGCAACCGGGTGAAGATTCTCGGCAATCTGAACGCCGACATCGCACGTCCAGGCCGCGCTGGCGTTGTCGCCCGACTCCACCACGAGATCTCCCGATGCGCCCTCGGGTACCCGCACCACGACGTAGGAATCGGAGCCGATCACTACGGGCGCGGAGACATCACCGATGGTGACGTGCGGACGATCCGCGCCGGGCGCCATGCCCTTGCCGCGAATCTGAAATTCGCCTCCGGGAATGGCGGCCTGCGGCGTCACTCGCGCAATCTGCGGTCGCCCGTCCACGTCTTTCCTGCTGGCCATATTCAATACAGATTGAAACACCCTGCCACTAATAACACAAGCGCGCCATACACTCCGGCCATCAGATCGTCGCACATGATGCCGGCTCCGGCAGGCAGTCGCTCCAGCCTCCGGATGGGAAATGGCTTCCAGATATCGAACAGACGGAACAGCAGGAACCCCGCCGCGAAGCTCTTCCAGTTCAGCGCGGTGGCGCCCGCGAGCGTGAGCCACTGTCCCGCCACTTCATCCACCACCACGATGCCGGGATCCTTCTTTCCCACGGCCTTCTCGACCACGCCCGCCGACCATATCCCGAGCGGCGTGATCACGCCCGCCCAGAACAGAAACCAGCGCGGCTGGAATCCGAAGTAGTGCGCCGCCGCCCAGCCGATGGCCACGGCAGCGAGAGAACCCGCCGTACCCGGACCAGCAGGCCAGTATCCGCATCCGAACCACGTCGCCACCAGGAAAGCGAAGGGCCGGTTCACGGCTGCTCCGCTTCATCGTCCGGGGGATCGTCGCCGCCGTTGCGCGGCGCGGGCGCTCCTGGGATCACGTACTTTCCCGAAGCCCAGTTGCCCAGATCGATGAGCTGGCAGCGCTCGCTGCAGAACGGCGCGTACGGGTCTTTCGGCGAGACTTCTTTCTTTCTGCAAATCGGACAGGTCATCGGCTTTGTAGGTCAGCGGCTCAGTGGCGCCATCTGCGGGCGCTCCGCGGCGAGAATGCGAAACGGATTCGGCGGCGGCGCGGCGGGTTCTTGCTCGAAGCTCTCATCGGTCAGCCCGCCCACCAGATCGTAGTCGTGCGCCTCGCTCACCCGCATCCGCCGGATCTGTCCCGGCCGCGGTGGCGCGTCGCCAAGGTCGTTGATGTAGCAGAAGCCGTCGATCTCCGGGGCCTGCGTGGAGAGGCGGCCCTGCCATAGCAGCTCCGTCTCCAGCGGACGGGCCTTCCACCAGCACGTCCAGTTCGCGTCCCACCAGCGCGCGATTGCGTTCGCGCGAGATCCGGCGCTGGATTGCCATCAGGCGGCGCTTGCGGTTATAGATGGCTCGGGCATCCACCTTGGCATCGAGCGCGTAGCTCGCGCTGGTGTCCTCGTCCGAGTAGGAGAACACGCCCAGCCGGTCGAACTTCGCGGCCTTCACGAAATCGCAGAGCGTGCGGAAGTCTTCGTCCGTCTCGCCGGGGAAGCCCACGATCATGCTGGTGCGAATCGCCACGTCGGGAATGGTAGCGCGAATGCGCTCCAGCAGCTTCAGGAAAATGTCACCGCTCGCGCCGCGCTTCATCCGCTTCAGCACGGGAGCGCTGGCGTGCTGCAGCGGCATGTCGATATACTTCACCAGCGCCGGGTATTCGGCGATGGTGTCGAGCAGCTTCTGGGTCACCTTGTTCGGATAGCAGTAGAGGAACCGGACCCATTTCGCGTGCGCCGTCTCGATCTGCGCCAGACGCGCCAGCAGGTGCGCCAGCCCGTCCTTCAGGCCGAAGTCTTCGCCGTAGCACGTGGTGTCCTGGCCGATCAGGTTGATCTCACGGACGCCCTGCGCGAACAGGCGCGTGGCCTCCGTCACAACCGACTCGAACCTGCGGCTGCGGAATGCGCCGCGGTATTGCGGGATGACGCAGAAGGTGCAGGGATGGTCGCAACCCTCGGCAATTTTGATATAGGCGTAGTGGCGAGGGGTGGACAACACGCGCGGCGTGAGGTCGTGGTAGAGATACGGGACGGCCGCTGGTTGCTGCGCTTCGTCGCCTTCGCACAGAGCGACGACTCGTTCCAGCTCATTCGTGCCGATAAGCGCGTCCACCTCGGGCAGGTCTTTGCGGATATCGCCGCGGTATCGCTCCACCAGGCATCCGGCGACGATGAGCTTCCGCGCGCGTCCGGTCTTCTTGTACTCGGCCATCTCGAGGATGGTGTCCACGGACTCCTGTTTGGCTGGGTCGATGAAGCTGCAGGTATTCACGACGATGACGTCGGCGTCCTGGGGATGGGGCGTCAGCTCATGACCGCGCGAGACGAGCTGTCCCATCATGACTTCGCTGTCGACAAGATTCTTGGGGCAACCGAGGCTTACGAAACCGACTTTCACGTGTGTATGGATCCGCGGGAAGGACGACAGAGTCCATTATAGCGTGCGGACGCCGCTCGCTTCGCGCCCCCTACAATGAAATCATCACGGTGACCGCCGCATGATGCGCAGAACGCTGCTGTTTCTCTCGCGGCAGGAATCGCTTCGACACTGGATGGAAACATCGTCCGTGGCCGAGCGCCTGACCCGCCGCTTTATTGCCGGACGCACTCTCGACCAGGAGCTGGCGGTCTGCCGGCGCCTCGAAGCCGAAGGCATCCACGCCACGCTCGATCAGCTCGGTGAGAACGTCACCTCGGTTGAGGAGTCGCACGCGTCGCGCGATTCGTATCTGACGATCCTCGACAGCATCGCTGCCTCGGGGCTCCGCGCGACGATTTCGGTAAAGCCGACTCAGCTCGGGCTCGATCTGGGCGAGGACGTCTGTTTCGACAATGTAGCGGCGCTGGTGGAGCGCGCGCGCTCGTTCGGCTCAGCAGTGGAAGTGGATATGGAATCGAGCGAGTACGTTGACCGTACCCTCCGGATCGTCGCGGCCATGCACCAGCAGCACGGCAGCGTGCGAGGCGTGATCCAGGCTTACCTTTATCGCAGCGAGAAGGACATCGAGTGCCTCAACGGCGCCGGCGTCCCAGTGCGCCTGGTGAAAGGCGCGTATCGCGAGCCGCCGTCGGTAGCGTATGCGAAAAAGGCCGACGTGGATGCGAGCTACATCCGCCTCATGCAGCAACTGCTCGACCACGGCGCCGATCCGGCGATCGCCACGCACGATGAAAGCATGATCGATGCGACCGTCTCCCATGCACGGGCCGGCGGGATCGCGCCGGACCGGTTCGAGTTCCAGATGCTCTATGGCATCCGGCGCGACCTGCAGCGGAAACTGGTGGCCGAGGGGTACCGGATGCGGCTGTATGTGCCTTACGGCGCCGCCTGGTATCCATACTTTATGCGCCGCCTGGCGGAGCGCCCGGCGAATCTGCTGTTCCTCGCGCGCAATATGTTCCGCGCGTAGAACCGTCATGGCTAAGCTCACGCTCAGTGTCGATCGAGAGGTGGTTGCGCTCGCTAAGCGGTATGCGAGGGAGCATGGGCTTTCCCTCTCCGCAATGGTAGAGACATATCTTCTCGCCGTAGCGAATCCGGCTGGCTCTGAACGTGATGCCACGGTGTTGCGGGCGCTGAGGGGAACATTGGAAGAGGGCAGAGCTGAAGACTACAGGAAGCATCTAACGGACAAGTATCGATGAAGACCGTCGAGTCGTGGCGTACGCTTCAGCGACGGCGCCCGCGCGGACGCGGATGGAACGCGGAAGTAGAGCAGGCTTTCAGCCTGCATGCCCGTAATCGCACTGTCGCGGCTATGATGATGGAATGCTACGCGCGCGTATGCTTCCCGCGTCGGTCCTCACGCTGTGGCTGGCAGCTGCCCAGGTTCCCGACCACATCCCTGTTTCGCCGACCCCGGACGAGGAGACCGAGAAGCGGCTTCCCGACGGAAGATCCATTACCAACCTGCGGGCGAAGGAAGCCTACGAGAGTTCACTGAAGGACGCGCAGGCGCTGGTGAGCGCCGCGGAAGAGCTAAAGGCGCAGATCGAGAAGAACGACCGCTGGGTCGTATCGGTGTCCGCGATCAAAAAGACGGAACAAATCGAGAAACTCGCAAAGCGAATACGCGGCCGCATGAAATAGCCTGTGGATGGCCGATTCACGCGCAGGTAGTCCCCGGCCTCAGAGGGCCGTCAGCATATCCTGTGCCCGCGGGGGGCGGCCGCGCGCCGGCGCGCGACTTGTGGGATTCATGGCGGGGTGAAAATCCTTGCGAACCGAAACGGATGGGGACAGCCGTTCTCCTCCGTAAGAGCCGGCTGCCCTCTCCTGACCGGAAACAACCAGTCGGTTTCCCGGCCTGACGTGGCGCTGGGGTTCCTCCGAACCGGCTGGTAAGCCGATAACCCAGCTGCCTTTCCTCCGAATCTGAACTGTTCGTTCTTCGTTCGCGCGATTGTTTATGCACCCACGGCGCCAAACGCCCCGTGCACTCTAATACACTGTATTTGCGCGGAAAGCGAGAGCTGCGCCGCGACGAGGCGCCGTTTTGATCTATCCTTTCGGATAGACCGACACGCCTGCAGGGTAGACGTACGGCGATGGCCGCCACTATTTCACAATGACCGGTATACTGATCGCGACAGACGGTCCTCTGAAGGGCAGCCGATATCAGCTCTCCGGCGCCGAAACGTCCATTGGACGGATTTCGGTGAACGAGATTGCGATACCGGTGCTCTCGGTGTCGCGCCGGCACTGCGTCATTCAACGGGACGGCGAGCGGTTTCAGATTCGCGACCTCGACAGCCACAACGGAACTTTCGTCAACGGCTCGCCGGTGCGGATTCAACATCTGAAAGACGGCGACCGCGTCGATGTGGGCGAGTGCTCGTTCATTTTCCGATTGCGGGCGGGTTCCAGCCCCGGGTCCGATTCGTCGGTTACAGAGAGGAGCCGCACTGCCTCGAAGCCCGAGGCCCTCACCGTCTTCGCGCCCAATGCTCCTCTGGCGCGCGAAGCGTCCGCTCTGCTCAGGGTGAGCGCGGTGGCGCGGCTGACGCAGGATCTCTGCCTGGCGCAGAGCGATGCCGAAAAGCGCGACGCCGAGGAAGCGCTCTTCCGCGATCTCTTCGAGCTGATACCGGCCAGGTGCGGCGGCTTCTGGCTCGCGGGCGGCGAGGACGGCATGACCCGCCTTGGCGGCTCAGGCGATCTGGAGTCGCCGTGGCGGGAGCGGTTCGACGTCGGGGCGCTCGACCGCGCCATGGACCAGAAACATACCTTCAGCGGCGGCGATGAGAATCATGCCTGGGTGGCCGCTCCCATCGTTTCAGGAGACCGGCCCCTGGGCGTAGTCTGGCTGGGCGGCGAAGGTGGCAGGCGCTTCATGGAAAGCGACTTCCAGATGATCACGGCGGCGGCCGGCATTATGGCCCTGGCCATCGAGAATGCGCGCCGGCTGGAATTGTTGCAAAGCGAGAACCGCCGCCTGCGGTCGGAGATCAACCTCCAGCACAGCATGGTGGGCGAGAGCCCGCGCATGCAGAAGGTCTTCCGCTTTATCGCCAAGGTGTCGCCCGGGAACTCGACGGTGCTGATCCGCGGCGAGAGCGGCACGGGCAAGGAGCTGGTGGCGCGCGCCATCCATCGCAACAGCCTGCGCGCCGAGCGGCCATTTCAGGCCATCAACTGCGCCGCGCTCACCGAAAGTCTGCTCGAAAGCGAGCTGTTCGGTTACGAAAAAGGGGCCTTCACCGGCGCGGTGGCCCAGCGCAAAGGCAAGCTGGAAGCGGCCGACGGCGGCACGCTGTTTCTGGACGAAATCGGCGAGCTGGCCCCCGCCCTGCAGGCCAAGCTTCTGCGCGTGCTGCAGGAGCACGAGTTCGAGCGCGTGGGCGGAACCAGGGCCATCAGCGTGGACATCCGCCTGGTGGCTGCCACGAACCGCGACCTCGAGGCGGCCATTCGCGACAGCGTCTTCCGTGCGGATCTGTATTACCGGCTGAACGTGCTTTCCGTCTCTATCCCGCCCCTGCGCGAGCGGCGTGACGACATCCTGGTGCTGGCGGCCTGGTTCATGGACAAGTACAGCCGCGCCGCCGGCAGGCGCGTCGTCGGCATGTCGAAGGAAGCGCGGGCCATGGTGATGAACTATTCCTGGCCCGGCAATGTGCGCGAAATGGAGAACGCCATCGAGCGTGCGGTGGTACTCGGTTCGTCCGACATGATCACGCCCGACGACCTGCCGGAAGCCGTGATCGAGGCCGGGGATCTGACCGAACATTCGAACACCTACCACGATGTCATCAGGCAGACGAAGAAGCGTCTTATTCAGGACGCGCTGGAGAAGGCGGACGGGAACTTCACCGAGGCCGCGCGCCTGCTGGGCGTCCATCCGAATTATCTGCACCGGCTGGTGACGAACATGCAGATGCGCCGGGCGCTGGGACGGTAGCGGCCGATGACGATATCTCTGGGAATCCGCAAGGGCATCGAGCCCGTCGACTCGAGAGAGTACGTACGCGCACTTCGCAAAGGCAGTCGCCTCGAACGGCTCCGCGATGACTATGCCAACCGCTCCCCTGAAAACGTACCTTCGCCTCCCCGTGGGGCAGACGATCGAGTTTCGTCGTCTGCCATTGCCCGCGCACTCGAAGATGCAGACGACATAAACCGATCGTCTGCCCCACGGTGCCAAAGCTTCGCGGGCTCCCCTGAAACGGTATTTTCATCCCCTGATTGCCGCCCTGAAAGGGCCATGTCCAACTCCCTTACGGTCACGGCTCAGCAAGGCGTTACAGAGCCGCGACCGTGAGGGAGCGGTTCCGCTACGCCATCTGCAACGAGATCTGGGGCGGCGGCCCGCTCGCAGAAGCCTGCCGCTGCGCGCGCAACGCCGGCTACAGGGGTATTGAAATCGCCCCGTTCACGCTGGCCGCCGATCCGGCGCGCATCTCTGCTGCGCAGATACGCGAGCACCGCGCCGCCATCGAAGCGGAAGGGCTCTCGTTCGTCGGTCTGCACTGGCTGATGATGGCGCCCGAGGGGCTGCACGTCACGACCTCTGACGACGCCATGCGCGCGCGCGGCTGGGAGCATGTGCGGCGCCTGGTGGACCTGTGCGCCGATCTCGGGGACGGCGGCGTGATGGTGTTCGGATCGCCGAAGCAGCGCGATACGCGCGGCGAGCAATCGCCGGCTGACGCGGTTCGCCGCTTCACCGAGGGACTGTTCGGGGTGGCGCCGCATGCGGAAGAACGCGGCGTGACCATCCTGGTGGAGGCGCTTCCGTCGGATCAATGCGACGTCATCACGCGCCTGCGCGAGGCTGCCGCGGTGGTGACGGAGATCGGCTCGCCCGCCGTGCGCACGATGTTCGACACGCACAACGCCGCGGATGAAACCGAACCCCACGCGGCGCTCGTCGACCGCTACTTCGATCTGATCCGCCACGTGCACGTGAACGAAATGGATGGGCAATATCCCGGCGCCGGGGGCTATGATTTCAAACCGATCTTCGAGGCCCTTGCCAGGCGCGGCTATAGCGGATGGATCTCGGCGGAGGTGTTCCACTTCGAACCAGGGCCGGAGGAGATCGCCCGGCGGACGATGGCGTGCCTGCGCGCGGACGCCGCGAACAAACCCCGCGGAATGCTACGGTGAGGATGAGTGGAGCAGAACACCATTGACGCGCTGCAGCCCGTGGCGGGAGCAGCGCCCGTAGCCGAGGAAACGCCGTCCGAGCCCGCGGCCAGTCCGCCTGAACCGGCTGTCCCCGATCTGCTGCCAGTCGCGCTGTCGCTGGAATTCCTCATCGCGTTGATCGCTATCCCGACGGCATGGTCGGAAATCGGCGGACAGGGCCATCTGGACATGATGCCGTGGTATCTGAAGATGGCGTTGATCGTGGCCTCGTCATGGGCTTTCGTCCGATTCTCGGCGGCGCTCGCCAGGCCGGCCAGGGGGAGGAAGCGGCGCGCCGTCTTGTGGCTGCTGGCCCTGCTGACCATTACCGCCGGCATGGCTTTGGTGACGTTTTACTACCACCTCCAGGAGCCGGACGATGAGGACAACGGCGATGAAAACCCGACCACTTCCATCGGCGTGCCGAAGAGGCCGAGTGCGGGAGGGTATCTGTGAGCGATGAGGGCGTGGGAGGCGTCGCCGCCACTCAGTCGCTGTTCGAGTACTGGCGGGTTGCCGAGTGTCCCTTTGTTATCGAATACCGGCCGGAGCTGATGCAGGAGCTGCGCGCGGCGGCGGCTTATGGCCAGCAGGCGCTCGCGCGCGGCGGCATGGAGGTAGGCGGCGTCCTTTTCGGATCGCGACTCCCGGACAGCGTCTCCGTCCGCGCGTGGCGTCCCATCGCCTGCGAGCACGCGGCGGGTCCGGCGTTCGTTCTTTCCGATCGCGACCGCGCCGAGCTGAAAAAACTCCTGCAGACTCACGCCGGCGGGATGGATCTGGCCGGAGTGGAGCCGGTGGGCTGGTTCGTCTCGCACACGCGCAGCGATCTGGCGCTCCGCGATTCCGACCTGGCGCTCTACAACGAATTCTTCCCGTCGCCGACGGACGTCTGCCTGGTGCTGCGGCCGGGGCGGCATGGCGCCGCGCGCGCCGGTTTCTTTTTCCGGGATGCCCATGCGCAGGTCCGCACTGACGAGAGCCTTCAGGAATTCAACATCGAAGGAAGCGAAGGAGTGCGGCCGACGACGCCCACGCGGCCGCTGGTGCGTGAAGCTGAACGAGCGCCCGAGCCCGGCCACGCCGCGTCAGTCGCGGACGTTGCGCCGCCGGTGAATTTCGCCGCTGCCATCGTAACGAGCGAAACTCCCGCTGCTGTCCGCGGCTCGATTACGGAGCCGGAAAACAAGTGGCTGTCTCGGCCAAACACCTGGCTGGTGGTGGCGGCCGCTGCCGGAATCGTTTTCGGCGCTCTTGGCGCGAAGTGGTTGGTTACCAGGGCGAGCGGGCCCCCGTCGGCGGCTGTAACTCCGGCGGACATGACCGTGATGGATCGGAACGGCCAGTTACTCATCGACTGGGACCACGGCGCGGCCCGTATGGCGAATGTCCGCGGCGGACAACTGGCCATCACGGACGGCGACGCCACCGCCCGATTTCCGCTCGATGCGAACGACGCCCGCAACGGCTCTTTCACCTGGGCCCGCCGTACCGGGGATGTCCGCATCGCACTGCGCCTGGATACCGGAGCGAAGCCTCTCGCGGCCTTCGCGCGATTCGTCGGCGAACAGCCGCCGCCGGCTGCCCCGGTTACGCAAACGCCTGTTCCGGTTTCGCGCGAGCCGGCCACCGCTCAGCAGCTCCGGAAGGAAAACGCCGCGCTTCGCGCCAGTCTTGCCCTGGCGGATGCGCGCGCAACTCAGGCCGAGAATCTGATGCGGATCCTGCGCAATCGGCTGGATGCCGCCGAAGCCCGGCCGAAGTGACCCGCAGCCATGCGCATCTGGCCGCGGCGATTGAGCCGTTGCCATAACGAGTCAGGGTCGTCATCGAAGACCAGGGAAGGATCCGGGCCCATTACCGTCCACGCACCCAGCGCGATTTCGTGCTCGAGCTGGCCGGCCTCCCAGCCGGCATAACCGAGATACGACCGGAAACGCTCCGGAGCGGTGGTTTCGGCCAGCTTCTGGATGGAGTCTGAATCCGCCGTGGCATAGAGACTCCCGATCACGCGCAGGCCGGACTCGGGCGCGGGCGTTGCGCGGAACAGCACTTCCATCATGTCCGTCTGCACCGGACCTCCGGCATACACGCGGTGTTTCGCGCCATTCTTCAGGTCGGGCATGACGCTGCCCAACTGCGCGTCGGTGCGGCGGTTGATGACTATCCCCATGGCGCCTTCGTCCTCGTCATATTGCAGCAGGACGATCACGGCTTTGGCGAAGTTCGGGTCCTGCAGAGCCTCGGAGGCCACCAGAATGGAACCCGCATCGAGATCGTCGCTCGCCTGCACGGTGCGGAGAACCGCGCCCAGGGCAACGACGGCCAGCGCGCCGGAGAAGAGCGGAACGGCCCACCACCGCATGTAAGTCATTCTCGCGCGTTTTGAGAAAGACTGCCCCAATGCGGGCCGAAGGCCTGCTCTACGCCAGGTCGAACTTCTCCTGATGCAGCAGCGGGTCGCTCTTCACCAGCACCGGACGCCGCAGGATGCCCTCCAACTCCTCGAGGTAGCGCGTGGTATGCGAGTTCAGCAGCTTCGCCACTTCCGGATTCACCCGCAGGATCACCTCTTCCCCTTCCACAGCTTTGGCGATCTTGTGGGCCTCCTGCAGGATCTCGCTCACCGTGGTCTGCGGGCTCTTCACATAGCCCGCGCCATCGCAATACGGGCACGGCGCGCACAACGTGCGTTCGAGGCTCTGCTTCACCCGCTTGCGCGTGATGGCCACCAGTCCGAAATCGTTGAACTGGAGAATCTTGTACGGAGCGCGGTCGGCGCGCATGGCGTCTTCGAGCGTCTGCATCACCTTCTGCCGATTCTTGCGCTCATCCATGTCGATGAAATCCACCACGATGATGCCGCCAAGGTCGCGCAGGCGAATCTGCCGCACGATCTCCTTCACCGCGTCGGTGTTGGTCTTCACGATGGTGTCCTCCAGCCGGTTCGACTTGCCCACGTACTTGCCCGTGTTGACGTCGACGGCCACCAGCGCCTCGGTCTGATTGATGACGATGTAGCCGCCCGATTTCAGCCAGACCTTCGGACGAAGCGCCTTCTCCAGTTCCGCGGTAATGTTGAACGCTTCGAAGATGGGCGCGGGCCGCGTGTACAATTTGACGCGGCTGACCAGCGCCGGCTGGAAGCGCTGCACGAAGTTCAGCACGCTCTCGTAGACGTCCTCGTTGTCCACCCAGATGGCTTTGAAATTCTCAGTGAGCTGATCGCGCAGGAGCCTCTGTACGATATCCAGATCGTGATGCAGCAGCGCGGGAGCGGGCTTCTTCTCGGCCTTCTGCCGAATGTCCATCCACAGATTGAACAGAAAGTTCATATCCGCGGCGAGCTCTTCCTCGCTCTTGCCCTCGCCCGCGGTACGGACGATGAAGCCTCCGGGCACGCCCGAGTGGTGCGCGTGCAGGATGCGCTTCAGGCGCAGGCGCTCTTCGTCGCTGGCGATCTTGCGCGACACGCCCATGTGCTCGAGCGTGGGCATGTAGACGACGTAACGGCCCGGCAGCGCAATGTGCGAAGTGATGCGCGCGCCCTTCTGTCCGAGCGGCTCTTTGGCAATCTGAACGATGATCTCCTGGCCGGCCTTCAGCATGTCGGTAATGGAGGTCTGGGCGGCGGCCTTTTCGGGACGGCTCACCGCGCGCTGCTCGGGTCGATTGGGCGGCGGCGGAGCGGGCTCGGCGGCGGGCGCGGGAGCCTCGGCGGGCATGTCCCTGCCCTGACGGATCTTGCGCCGCATGCGACGCGATACGCGGTGCGGATAACGGCCGCCGCGGTCGCGGAAAGACGCGGACGCAGCCGGCTGATCCATCCGCTCGCGCTGATCGTCAGGCTCAGCGGAGTCCGGGCCGGTCTGCGCCGAGTTCTCCCCGGCCGTATCCAGCGGCTCGCTGTCGGCAGCTTCGGTCTCTTCCGTTGAGTCGGCTTCGGCTTCGCCGTCGGCGCCGCTGGCGAGATGCTCGAGCATCACGTCGGTGGCAAACTCGTTCGACTGCTCGCTGTCGTCCTCGGACTCCTCGGACTCCTCGGCGTCTTCAGACGCCTCGGATTCCGATTCAGCTTCCCGCGGAACCTCAGCGGCGGGCTCGGCCGCATCTCCTTCGGGAACCGGCACGTCTTCGGTTTCCTCGGCTGTTTCCGGACTCGCGGCCTCCAGTTCGGCTTTTTCGGCGGCCTCCTCCACGTCCCCGCGCCGGTCGTTTCCGGTCAGCGCGTCGGCCTCGGCTTGCACCGTGGCAATCTCATCTTCCTCATCGGCATCGAGCGGCGCGATGTAGGAGCCTCGATATTTCGCCAGCGATTCGCCCGGCAGGACCATGAAATCGTCCGTCTGCGACGGCGCCGTGATACTGTCCGGCGCGGGCTCGCGCTCGAGCGCTGAAGCGGGCGGCAGCGGAGCGGAAGCGGGCGGGCGGAAGGGCGCCGGGCTGCCAACCTCCGTCGCATACTTCGACTCGGGAAATCCGCGGCCGCGATTGCGGCGCCGCCGGCCACGGCGACCCTGGCGGTCGCGATCGTCAGGCCGGCCTTCGCGGGTCTCGGTACGAGCGGCCACGGCCGCTTCGGCAGCAGGACCTTCGCCCGCCGCCTCGATCGGCGTTTCCGATTCAGCAACCGGAGCAGCCTCCGGCCTGGGAGTCTGTTCGATGCGCGCCGGGCGCTCCGGCCCTCGCACGCCGCGATCTTCGTGACGGCCGCGGCCGTTTTCACGCTCCGGCCTGTCCGAACGCTCCGGGCGCTCCGGCTTATCGCCCATGTCGTAGTCTTCGCCCTCTTCGAGGAAGTCCGAAACGTACAGGAATGTGTCGCGCTCGAGACCGACGTCGACGAACGCCGACTGCATCCCCGGAAGCACCCTCGTCACGCGCCCTTTATGGATGCTCCCGGCGAGCGAGTATTCGTTGGATCGCTGGAAGTTGATTTCCACCAGTTGATCGTCTTCGAGAACCGCCACCCTTGTTTCATGGCGGTTCGCCGAAATCACTAACTCTTTGGTCATGAATGATCTCCGTTCAGTCAGGCCGGTGGGAACGGAGCAGAGGAGGCGGGTAATCGGATGCGACGGTGTTCAGGCCGGGTGATCAGAAGACCGTTACCCCGGCGCGCACTTCACAAAATCTGTCGGCGCTCGAAAAGCGGAGGCGCGAAGCCTCTGAACCACGCTCTCGTCTCGCCGTCGTACAACAGCCCCGGCCGCCGCATCGAACGCCAGCGGCCCACGGCTCAATCTCTCGAAGCGTGAACCCGTTTAAATCGGATACCGTTCCCCACGTGCGGCCACTCCCGGCCGCCGTTCAATTCAAAATTCTTCCGCTCCCTCACGGTCGCGGCTCAGCTAACTATTCGAAAGCTAACTCACGAAACGCCGCAGCCGGACATTGTTGACCAGCCCCAGCATCAAAAAAACCGACATGATATTGGAACCGCCGGAACTCATCAACGGCAGCGGAATGCCTGTAACCGGCATCCGTCCCACCACCATCCCGACGTTCACCAGAACGTGAAACAGCAACAACGCGGCAATGCCCATGCATATGTACATTCCCGCGCGATCGGTAGCCATCTGGGCGTTCTGAACAATCTGCATCAGCAGCAGAAAGTACAGCCCCAGCGCCACAATAACGCCGACGAACCCGTGCTCCTCGGCGAAGGCCGAGAAGATGAAATCGGTCTGCGGCACAGGGAGGAATCGATACTGCGTCTGCGAGCCGTGCGTGACGCCACGGCCCCACATCCCACCGTGACCCACCGCTATCTTCGACTGAATGACCTGATATCCGGTCCCCTTCGGGTCCTGATTGGGATCGAGGAAACTCACCAGACGAGCCTTCTGATAATCCTTCAGCGCGAACCAGGAAAGCGGCAGCACCAGCGCGAAGATCACGAGAATGGCCGCCGCATACTTCCACGGCAGACCCGCCAGAAAAATGCCGACGGCGAGAATGGGCAGATAGGTTAACGCGGTACCGAGATCCGGCTGTTTGAGGACCAGCAGCATGGGCAAGCCGATCAGACCACCCAGTTTGAACAGATCGCGTAATTCGAGTTGCTCCGATTTGAGTTCGACCAGGTACCGCGCAACAAGCAGAACCAGAACCAGCTTAACGAATTCTGACACCTGGAACCGGAATCCTGCAACCGGAATCCACCGGCGCGAGCCGAAAACGGTCTTGCCGACGATGAAAGTGGCAATCAGGGCCAGAATCGACACGATGTACATGACCGGGGACTGGCTCAGGAGCGTGTGGTAGTCGATCCGGCTGGCCAGCCACATGAGGCCGAGCGCCGGGAAGATGTAAATGATTTGTTTCCACCATGCATCCTGCCAGGCGGTATCGTGCGTGGCGCTGAAAATCTGGAGAACGCCCAGAGCGCAGATGGCGAGAGCTACGATGAGCAGCACCCAGTCGAAGTCGCGGATGGAACGATAGGAGGACATGGTGGTTAGTCCGCTCCCTCACGGTCGTGGCTCGGTTTGGGTCTGGTGAATAACCGAGGCTCTCCCAGGTCGGTGATCTCGGGCCTTTGGGCCGCCACGCGCGCCTTCTTATCGAAGTATGCCTTGAGCACGTCGCGCACGATGGGCGCGGCGAACTGGCCGTGCTCGCCGCCCTCAAACAGGGCCACCACCACAATCTCGGGACTCTGCCTGGGAGCGAAGCCCACGAACCAGGCGTTGTCTTTCATCGAATGCGCCAGCTTCGCATTCCCTTTCAGGAACACGTTGGAAGCAAGCTGGGCCGAACCGGTCTTGCCGCACACGTCGATGCCCGGAAGTTTGGCGCGGCCTCCGGTACCACCCTCGTTCACCACGCCGTACATCCCGTAGATCACCTTCTGCACGTTTTCGAGATTGAGATCGGCGCGGCGGGCCGGCTCGAGCTTCGCATCGCGCACCAGATGGGGCGTCTGCCACACCCCGCCAGTCACTATGCCGCCGATGGCCTCGGCTAGCTGCAACGGCGTCACCGTGACGGCGCCCTGCCCGATGCCCACCGAGATGGTCTCGCCCGCGTACCATTTCTGGTGGTAGTTGCGCATCTTCCACCTGGTTGAGGGCATTACGCCGGACGCTTCGTTCGGCAGATCGATACCGGTCTTGTGGCCCAATCCGGCCATTTCCGCGTACTGCGCGATGCGATCGATGCCCAGCTTGTTGGCGACCGTGTAGAAGAACACGTCGCACGAATGGACGATGGCCTTGTGGATCTCGACAACCCCGTGGCCATGCTTCTCCCAACACTTAAAGTAATGGCCATAAAAGCTTGCACCGCCGGGACAATGGACCTTGAAATCGTCGGTGATGACGCCCGATTCCAGACCTGCTAACGCCATGATCGGCTTGAACGTGGAGCCGGGCGCCTGCTGCGCCTGGATGGCCCGGTTGAGCAGCGGATGGTCGGGATTCTCCACCATCTCCTTCCAGTCGCGGGCGGGAATGCGGCCGGCGAAGAGGTTGGGATCGAAACTGGGCCGGCTCACCATGGCGAGTATCTCGCCCGTGCGCGGGTCGAGCGCGACCACCGCGCCGCGCTTGTTCTCCATGGCCAGTTCGGCCACGGCCTGAAGGTCGAGATCGAGCGTGGTCCTGAGGTCCTTGCCGGGAACGGCCGGCTTGTCGTCGATGGGCTCGCGCTCGCGGCCCATATTGTCCACTTTGACGCGCCGCTGGCCATCGACGCCCATGAGCGTGTCGTTGTATTGCTTCTCGAGGCCCTGTTTGCCGATGATATCGCCGGGGCGGTATTTGGTGATGTAGTCGGGCGAGTCCAGCTCGGCCTCGCTGATTTCGCCCACGTACCCGATGACGTGCGCGGCCATGCCATCGGCGGGATACAGGCGCCGCTGCGCCGGGATGAGCGACATCTCCGGAAACGTGTCGGCATCGCGGTGCGCTTCGACGAAGGCCAGATCCTCCGGGGTGAGCTCTTCCTTCAGGATGATGGGCTCGTACTTCGGGCGGCTGTCGAATCGGCGCAGGCGGTCGAGCAGATCGTTGTAATCGAGGCCGAGGCCTTCGGCGATGGGCTTCAGATGCTCAAACTTCAGGTTCTCCCGCGAGATCATCAGGCCGTAGGAAGCGTGGTTGTCGACGATGACGCGGCCGTCGCGGTCGAGGATCTTGCCGCGGGGAGCGAGGACCGGCACGGACTTGATGTAATTCTCTTCGGCCCGCTCGCCGTAGAACTCGGGGTTGCGGACCTGCAGGTCCCAGAAGCCGGACACCAGGAAGATGAAGACACCTACGGTAAGGTACTGGAAGAAAGCGATCTTGCCAGTGCCGAACTTGGTCTCGCCGCGCAGCAGGCGTGGAGGCGGAGGCGGAACTCGGTCGATTTCACGTTCGCTGGTAGTGGGCAGGGGCAATTACAAACCCGCGGTGACGATCTTGTTCTTAGTTTATCAGGAACTCTAAAGGGCCCTTCGAGCCACGCTGTAACCCTGACGGCGGAGGGGCCCTGGATCACGGCCGGACGAGCCGCCTGTCACTCCATGGAACGAGTCCAATGACATTCTCGCGCGGGGGCGCCCAGGGACTCTTCACTGACTACGATGGTGCTGCAATAAGCCGCTTCGGGGAAGGCCTTCCCTTCGGCACGCGCTTCAGTGGTCCGCTTCTCTCGACAGGTGAGCAACGAACTCTTGCCCGGAGGATAGCGCAGGGCTCCGGGCGGGGCGGATACGGGATCGCGGGTAAGTTGTTGATGGCGGTGAGTGAGATCGCTTAAAGAATGTTGTCATCATGGCCGCGGATGCACGCGGATCGCGCGGCGGTTCATCTGTCGCACAATGGAGACATGCTCACACTGGACGAGTTGCGCGCAGAACGGCGAGAGGAGATCCTCCGCACCGCCGAACAATACGGCGCTCGGAATGTCCGTGTGTTCGGGTCTGTTTGCCCGGGGTGACGCGAACGAAAGCAGCGATCTCGACTTGCTGGTGGAAAGGGAAACGGGGCGTAGTCTTCTCGATCATGCCGGACTGGTTCAGGACCTCGAGGAACTCCTTGGCGTACGGGTTCATGCTGGCACCGAGAGGTCGCTCCATTGGTATGTCCGCGA
The DNA here is from genome assembly GCA_963780655.1 of uncultured Acidobacteriota bacterium. GTDB lineage: Bacteria > Acidobacteriota > Terriglobia > Bryobacterales > Bryobacteraceae > CAWACP01. Next base: position 41,312 of record CAWACP010000008.1, read on the forward strand.
TAAAATCCTGCACGAGGCAACTCCGCTTTGAAGCATGACCGGCTTTATCTCCACCACATGCTGGAGCGCTGCCAACGGATCGAACGTTGCACTCAGCGGGGTAAAGCGTAACCTCGAAGTGATCGGGGAGGCCGCGAAACGAGTTTCGCCCGTGTCCAGAGCGCGCACGGCATCGCTCGACTGAGAGCTATTTGCGGCATGCGCGAACTCCGCCGCGCGAGAACGCTCCATCGCCGCTCTCCGGTCTGCTGGATCCCTCGGTACGGGCGGACGGCGTACGTGGTCACGCGACGAACTCAACGCGCGCTGAAGCGACGCGGGAATCCGTCAACGGGGGCAAGGGACTCGCTCCCGCTTTCGAACGCAGCGCCGCTGGGTGGTGAACGGATTACGACGAACCAACCGGCCGGAGGTTGGTTGGCGTTAATCGACGAGACTCAGCCATCGATGAACGCGGATACAGGCAGGAGTGACTGTTCCATCGATTCCGTTCCGTACAGGAGGCCATGCATTAGCCGCCCTGCTGCAAGTGCTCCGGCAAGTCCAGGGGCAATTCCCACTGTGCTCACGTCGATCCAACATACAGCCGGCGAACGCAGGCCACCTGACAGTCCCGGCCCAGGCTGGAGCCTGTCCGCAGAGCAGCGAAGCCGCACCAAACCGCTCCCCTGAAAATGTACCTTCGCCTCCCCGTGGGGCAGACGATCGAGTTTCGTCGTCTGCCATTGCCCGCGCACTCGAAGAGGCAGACGACATAAACCGATCGTCTGCCCCACGGAGCCAAAGCTTCGCGGGCTCCCCTGAAACGGTATTTTCATCCCCCGATTGCGGCCCTGAAAGGGCCATGTCCAACTCCCTCGCGGGTGCGCTTCAGGCGCGGGTCTTCAGCTTGTCCAGGATATGAAAAAGAGGCAGCGCTACGGCGGCGTTCAGCAAGCCGTAAATGAACGTCTGCTGCGGATCGAAGTTGGTCAACTCTCCCAGAAGCGCGCGCTTCAGCACCCAATAGAAGAACTCGTGGAAGAAGTAAAAGAAGAAGCTCAGGATGCCGACGAGCACCGGATTCTCGACGTCGAAGCGCATGCTGACGGAAGCCGCGAAATAGCCGACCAGAGTTTTGACGATGCCGTACATCCCGATGGGCTGGCTCGACAGCGAATCCTGCACCAGGCCTACGCCGGCGCCGAAGAACACGGCCGAGATGGGCTCGCGCCGTGAGAGCGCGTAATAAATGGTCACCAGCAGCGGAAGCTCGAGATAGCCGAGGAAGGGCAAGAACCGCGGGACGTAAACCTGGAACAGCAGCGCGAAGAAAGGAACCAGCAGAAAGCCGACGGAGCGCAGACGCGCGGTTCTGGCATTCTTCCTCGTGGAATCGGTGAGCAGGCGCTCGCTGAACTCGCTCATGGCCGGCATGGCGTCATTCGCGTCATTGCTTGCGCTTCGGGGGGGCTGGCGACGGCGCCGCTTTCTTGTCCTCGGGAGTGGCGAAGTCCGCCTGGTCATTATGGACGTCGCTGTCCAGCTCCTCGCCCGGGGCGGGCGCCGTAGCCGTCGGCTGCGCCGCAGCGGGCGCTTTCGCGGGCGGTGGATTTCCACTCACCCTGATATTGAAGTCGGGTGGCTTTGAACCCGGCGTGCCCTCACCGAAGACGTGATTCTGCGCATCGCCGATTCTCTTGTAAGCGGACTTGATGCGGTCCGCATCGGTGTTACCCGGAAGGGCGCTGAGGCCGCTCGGCGCACCCGTCTCTTCGGAAGGCGGCGGAGCGGTGAGGTGGACATCGGAGGAAGCCGTGGCCTGTTCGGGAATCTTCTGGTGGATTCCTTCAGTGACGATGAGCACTTCATCCAGGCCTCCCTGGAACCCGCTGGGTGAGACGAAAATCTCCTTACCGAAACGGCCGTTCCGCACCACCGACGCCTGGCCAACGGGGAATCCGCGAGGGAAAACGCGGTCGTAGCCGGAGGTGTAAAACCATTCGCCGACTTCGACCTTTTGCTCGTTCTGCACGTAGTCGACAATGCACTGGCCATGGCCGGAGCCTTTCAACGTGCCGTGCACGCGACTCTTCTGCGAGACCACGCCGGCGCCGAAGGTCGGATCGGTTGCCAGCAGCACCAGCGACGCCGTCGGATACGCCTCCGCTACTTTGCCGACGATGCCATCCGGAGTCACCACCGCCATTCCCTTCTCCACGCCCGATGCCGTGCCGCGATCGACGAAAACCGAGGCCGAGTTAGCCGCCGTTCCGCTGCCGATCACGCGCGCCGCGATAGTCTTCGAAGGCGTCTGGCTCTGGAACACCGCCAGCGCGCGCAAACGATCGGCGGTGGACAGCTCATTGGTGAGGAAATGATTCTGCATCTTGAGCCTGCCGACCTCTTCGTTCAAGTGGCGATTCTCGTTGCGCACGCCAATGAGAACGAAATAATCCGCGACCACGCCGATGGTGTTGCGCCGCACGATTTCGAGAACGGTAGTGGCCGGCGTCACCACGCTCACGCTCCAGACACGCAGCAGCCGCACGTCCTGGCTGGATTTTACCTGCCACGCCAGCAGCAGAAGTTGCGCCGTAATTACCAGGAGAAGGACGGTGAGGTTACGGTATCGATTGAGGAACGTGTCCATGAACGGCGACTCCGGAAAGCCGGACGTATGCTTCTATGCTTCTATTCAATCGCAATTCGGCGCAGGAGTTTGAAATCGGTGAGCATCTTGCCTGTACCCAGAACGACGCTGGCCAGCGGATCTTCGGCGATGGACACCGGAAGGCCCGTCTCTTCGCGAATGCGCTTGTCGAGATTCCTGAGCATGGCGCCGCCGCCGGTAAGCACGATGCCGCGGTCGCTGATATCGGCGCTCAGCTCCGGCGGGGTCCGTTCCAGCGCGACGCGGATGGCGTTCATGATGGTGGCCACGCATTCCGCCAGCGATTCGCGGATCTCGGTGTCGTCGATGGTGATGGTCTTGGGGACGCCTTCGATCAGGTTGCGGCCCTTGATCTCCATGGTGATCGGACGGTCGAGCGGGTAGGCCGAGCCCACCTGAATCTTGATGGCCTCGGCGGTGCGCTCACCGATCAGCAGGTTATACTTGCGCTTCAGGTACTGCATGATGGCGTCGTCCATCTCGTTGCCGGCCACGCGAACGGACCGCGAGTACACGATGCCCGAGAGCGAAATGACCGCGACGTCGGTAGTGCCGCCGCCGATGTCCACCACCATGTTTCCGGAGGGCTCCGTGATGGGCAGCCCGGCGCCGATGGCCGCTACCATGGCCTGTTCCACCAGATGGACTTCGCTGGCCTTGGCGCGATAGGCGGAATCGACGACGGCGCGCTTTTCCACCTGCGTGATCTCGCTGGGAACGCCGATCACGATGCGGGGATGAACCAGCATCTTGCGGCCATGCGCCTTCTGAATAAAGTAGTTCAGCATGCGCTCGGTGACTTTGAAGTCGGCGATTACGCCGTCCTTCATCGGCCGAATGGCGACGATGTTGCCCGGCGTCCGGCCGAGCATGTCCTTCGCTTCTTTCCCCACGGCTTCCACCTCGCCATTGTTCTTGTTGATGGCGACGATGGAGGGCTCATTCACCACGATCCCTTTGCCCTTGGCGAAGACAAGCGTGTTGGCGGTGCCCAGATCGATGGCAAGATCGGACGAGATGAGACTGAAAACCGAGCGAACGTTCATGAAGACGCCGGCGACTCCTTACGATAATGTGCGCGGCTGCAGTATGAGGCCCGAATTGCAGTTCAAACCGTCAAATGGCTTGATTGGAGGGGCTTAGGCAGTCCTGAAGAATAGTACCACAAGGGTGCGCGTCTTCTCAACGCGAAGTAGCTGATTTACAAAGGCATTTCGATTTGTTTCGGGCATTCGGCCCCGCTGCGGCAGCGAGCCGGAGTAGCAGGCATATCCGAAATGTACCAGACCCACGCTCGCGGGCTGCCATGTGTCCGCGATGGTCCAGGGCTCGCATCGGCGCGCTGGCAGAACTGCGTGCGTGAGCGGTTTCGCGGCGCGAAGGCCGTGGATGCCCGAGGATTGCCGCGTGAGTGCCCGGATTCAGGAACACGCGGTCGCCGTGCAGAGTGCCCACGCCGCCGTTGCTCGGTCCGTGGAAGCCTTCGAACTCGATCGCCTTCCAGATCATTCTCGGCGGCGGGCCCTGGGCGAGTGCGCACGCAGCCCTCAGTTCACGACTGTCTCCGAGGACGACTTCTGCATTGTACAGGCCAACTTTCACGGTGGCTCTCGAAACACGCGCGATCGCCTGATATCGTTCTGTCTTTTCACCGATCCGGAAAGAGCGCGAGTCGGATCAACGAAAACCGAAGCGGTCGCGGCGGGTCCCCATACGGCGTGGCGAAGCTGCCCATGCAGGCAGTGCGGTGGTCCAGACCGCGATGATGGGGAAGCTGCCTTACACCGCGCCGCGCGATGCTGTCTTCACGCACCCCACCGTGGGCGAAGGCCTTCCTGCGCATCTCGTATTCACTGACGGCGCGCAGGATCCGGATGCAGTTGTAGCCGGCATTACTCTGATCGAGGAAATTCGGTCGGATTTTTCCGGCTTTTTGTGATTCGCCTCTTCTTTTCCTTCTTTAACGTGAACGGTTCGTGTAGAATTTGATCTGCCTAAACCGAAGTTCGTCGCCGCCACGACCCAACGGTCGTGGCGCGGAACCCGGGCCGATCTCGGAGGCCGGGCTGGGTGAGCGGCGGTAATCGTGACGAATCTCGGCGGAATCGCATCGGAGGAGACGATGGCCGAGGCAGGTGGATTTCTGACCGCGGGCAGCCAGCCGGGCGAGGATCTGCGGCGCATTTTTGCCGAGTTGGGACTGACCACCGGCTCCGGCATCATGACGCCGGTTCTGCGCCAGGCGAGCAAAGCCGCGCTTGTGAGCGACGTTACCGTCCTCGTCGAGGGCGAAACCGGCACGGGAAAACAGGTGCTGGCCCAGGCCATTCATCGCCTGGATGCCAAGCGCCGAAGCCTTCCGTTCGTGACCGTCCATTGCGGCACCATCAATGAAGCGCTCGCGGAGAGCGAGCTGTTCGGGCACACGCGGGGCGCGTTCTCCGGCGCGGTTGCCGATCGCAAGGGTCTTTTTCCCTCGGCCCATCAGGGCACGCTGTTCCTCGACGACGTCAACGACCTTCCTTTGCCGCTGCAGGCCAAGCTGCTGGACGTCATCCAGCGGGGCATCGTGCGTCCGGTCGGCTCGGACCGCGAGAAAGCGATCGACGTTCGCATTATCGCGGCCTGCAACCAGCCCCTGAAGCCGCTGGTGGAGCAGAACAGGTTTCGGGGCGATCTCTACCACCGGCTGAACGTAGTCCGCTTGTTCCTGCCGCCGCTGCGCTTGCGCCTCGAGGATCTGCCGCAGCTCATCCTCGCCCTCGCACGCCGTCACCGCGATTTATACGAGCCGATCGAGGGCATCGAGCCGGAGCTCATCCGCTGTCTGGAGACGCAGCCGTTTTTCGGCAACGTCCGTGAACTGGACAACCTGGTCCAGCGGATGCTCTTTTCGAAAACGCAGGGGCGCTCGCTGACGGTTGCGGACTGGATGGCGCAGGAGGAGAAGACGGAACCGGAGCGGGCCGATCCGGGTCTGCTCGACCGGGCTGCCGGGATGCTCTGGACGGCGATTTCCGGAGGGCTCTCCTTTAAGGACGCGATTCGCGAGATCGAGCGGAAAGTCATGGAGAACGCCATCAGCGCCGGCGGCGCCCGGCGGGAAGCCGCCAATCTCCTGCAGACCAGCGAGCGCACTCTGTATTACAAGATCCAGGCGCGGCGCCGCGCGGCTCACTGCTGACAAGCGGCCACCGCAGGCGATTGCAGGCTGAAAGCCTGCTCTACAAACTCTGCTAATCGTTGCAGACGCCACTGCAATTCTCTGCAGAGAACCGCGGTTGCTACTCGGCAACAACAAGCAGATTCGCGTGGCGCTCCACTTGCAACTCCCCGGCGCGGCTCTGGGAGGCGGCTACGCGCAAAGGAGACCGGGTGAGCTTCACGCGAGCGGACGTGTTTCTGCCCGGTCCTGAAGAGTTGTTTCCGGTTGCTTCCGGCGAAGCGCTGGAGGGCGTAGTGATCGGGTTCTCGGATTCGGGAGCCCGGGCGCGTGTGTTCGCCGTCGTGGAGGTGGTTCGCAAGCAGGAGGTCGTCGTGCCGGTCCATAAGCTCCGAGTCATCGAGCAGGAACAGGAGGAATAGAAGAGCGCATCATGGCTGTTACACCAACCTATCCGGGCGTTTATATCGAAGAGATCCCGAGCGGCGTGCGAACCATCACCGGCGTGAGCACGGCGATCGGGGCGTTTGTCGATTACTTCTCACGCGGTCCGCTGAACCAGGCGGTCCAGGTTTTCAGCTTTGCCGATTTCGAGCGGCAGTTCGGCGGTCTCGATCTGCTCAGCGAGGCGAGTTATGCCATTCAGCAGTTCTTCCTGAACGGCGGCACGACGGCGTGGGTGGTTCGCACCACATCGACGTCGGCGGGCGACGCCGCGGCGGCCGCATCGATCACGCTGCAGGATGGAGCCGGCAATAACGTGCTGGTGGTCAATGCGGCCAGCCCGGGGGCGTGGGGTAATCACATCCGCATCGACGTGGACTATGGGACCACCAATCCCGCCTCCCTTTTCAACATGACGGTGACGGAAGTCGAGATGGTCGCCGGCAAGCCTCAGGCGGTCAGCTCGGAGACCTGGCGCAACCTGGTGATCGATCATACGCAGCCGAACGACGCCGTCGCTACAGTGAACGCCGGCTCCGGCCTGATCCAGCTTGCGCTGCCCACCGCAACGCCGACATCGACGCACGCGCCGGCGCAAACCGGCACGCTCAGCAAAGCGTTTCCAAACGGCGTGCTTCCGGCGGGCGTGCCCAAGGCGAGCGATTCGATGACCGTGGCACTCAATGGGAACCCCGCCAAAACCGTCACTCTGAGCGCCGCGCCTCCGACGACTCCGGCCGGGCTGGCGTCCACGCTGCAAAGCCTGATTCGGGCCGCCGATCCGAGTCTGGCGGGAGTCACCATCGCGCTGGTTGGCAGCTCCGCGACCAGTGTGTTTCTGCAGTTCAAAGCGGGCACTGGAAAATGGCAGGACACGCTCACGTTTGCCGACGGCGCGGGCTCACTGGCCACGGCTCTCGGGCTGGACGCCGCGGGCGCGGTGAACGTGGCGCAGTACGCCGCGGGTACAACGGCGGCAGGGGCGCAGGTGGCTCCCGTGGCCGGCAGCGACGGGAAGTGGGACGCCGTGAACGACCTCGACGGCATGACCGGCGGCGTTATCGGCGACCAGGTCCTGAAGACCGGAATGTACGCGCTGATGAACGTGCACCTGTTCAATATTCTTTCCATCCCGGTCACGGGACGGATGCCGGCGGGCGCGGACACCCACGCCTTCAATGTGGCCACCAATGCCATTTCCCTTTGCGATTCGCGCCGGGCGTTCTATATTCTCGATCCGCCGCAGGGCTCGGGAACGGTTGGCGCCAACGACGCGCCCACCGCGATCGCCGCCTGGCTGGACGCCAATGCATCGCTGCGCAATCGCAACGCCGCGATTTATTTTCCGCGCGTGGAGATTCCCGACCCGCTGAATGGGTTCCGGCTGCGCGCCACGCCGGTGAGCGGAACCATCGCGGGACTCTACGCGCGCACCGACGCCACGCGGGGCGTGTTCAAGGCGCCGGCCGGGACCGACGCCAGCCTCACGGGCGTGCAGCAGCTCGAATACAATCTCACGGACGGCGAAAACGGAGTTCTGAATCCGCTCGCCATTAACGCGCTGCGGACGTTTCCCGTCTTCGGCCCGATCTGCTGGGGCGCGCGGACGCTTGCCGGCGCAGACCAGCTTGCCGACGACTACAAATACATTCCGGTGCGCCGCTTCGCGCTCTTTCTGGAGGAGAGCCTTTTCGAGGGCACGCAGTGGGTTGTGTTCGAGCCCAACGACGAGGCGCTGTGGGCGCAGATCCGGCTGAACATCGGTTCGTTCCTGCAGGGCCTGTTCCTGCAGGGAGCGTTTCAGGGAACCACGCCGCAGCAGGCGTACTTCGTGAAGGTGGACAGCGAGACCACCACCCAGACCGACATCAACAATGGGGTGGTCAACATCGTGGTGGGCTTCGCGCCGCTCAAACCGGCGGAGTTCGTCGTCATCCAGATTCAGCAAATGGCCGGACAGGTGTAAGGAGAACACGAATGCCGCAATTCAGCGTGAACACCCAACGAAAAGATCCTTACAAGAACTTCAAGTTCAAAGTGAAGTGGGACGGGCGATATGTGGCCGGCGTATCGAAGGTGAGCGGGCTCAAGCGCACTACCCAGGTGGTGACGCACCGCGAGGGCGGCGATCCTTCCACCAGCCGCAAATCGCCAGGGCGCAACGAATTCGACGCCATTACTCTGGAACGCGGCGTCACGCACGACACCGAGTTCGAGAAGTGGGCCAACAAGGTTTGGAATTTCGGAGCGGGCCTGGGGTCGGAGGTATCGCTGAAGGATTTCCGCAAGGACATCATTCTCGATTTCTACAACGAGGCCGGCCAGTTGGCGATCAGCTACAGGATCTATCGCTGCTGGGTGTCGGAGTATCATCCGCTGCCCGATCTCGATGCGAACGCCAACGCCGTGGCGATCCAGACCATCAAGCTGGAGAACGAAGGCTGGGAGCGGGATCTTTCGGTGACCGAGCCGACCGAGCCCAGCTTCACGCTTCCGGCGCAGTAAGCGAGTATGGCGGCGGCGCCGGCGTCCGACATTATTTCCGTTTGGGAGCGGGGCGCGCGCCTTCGTCCGGTGGACCGCGCCCTGGTTCTGCTCGCCGCGGCGTGTCCCGGCCTCGACGCCGAGCAACTCGCGTCGATGTCTGTCGGCCGGCGCGATGAGCGCCTGCTGCGCCTGCGGGAGCGCATTCTCGGACCAGCGGCCACCGCGGAAGCCGATTGCCCGAGGTGCGGGGAGGCACTGGAGTTCACCGTTCGAACCGCCGAACTCACGGCGGATGGCCTGGGCGAAGCTCAGGAGTCGTACGAGATTGAGACGGGCGATTTCAGGCTGCGTTTTCGTCTGCCCGACAGCCGCGATCTGAACGCTGTCGCCGGGTGCGGCGATGTGGAGAGGGCGCGGCGGCTACTGGTGGAACGATGCGTGGACGCAGGAGGGGAGGCGCTGCAGGAAGAGGCGGCGGCCCGGATCGCCTCGCTGATGGCGGAGCGCGATCCGATGGCGGATATCGCGTTTGCCCTTGATTGCGCGGTGTGCGGGCACGCCTGGAGCGTAGCGCTGGATATTGCCGGCTTCCTGTGGCTGGAGATCGCAGTCCTCGCCAGGCGGTTGCTCGGCGAAGTGCATACGCTCGCGCTGGCCTATGGCTGGAGCGAAGCGGAAATTCTGGCGATGAGCGACAGCCGGCGCAATCACTACCTGGAGATGGCGAGCTGATGGCCGACTTTCTCTCACGGCTGGCATCGCGGGCCCTTGGTGTCGCGCCCGTGGCGCGCCCGGTGGTCGCACCGGTTTTTGCGCCCGGGCCGCGGATGGAAGCCCAGTTCTTCACGCCGGCGCCGCGGCGCGCGACGATCGCTCGCGCACAATCGCCATCGCCGCTGCCGCCGCACACTGCTTTCGCTCGCGAGGAAGCGCAGGCGCCGCCGCGTGTGCCGGCACGCGTCGAGACTAGAGAGCCCGCGCCGGAGAAGAGCGAGGCTGCGACCGCGACGAGAGCGGCCGCGACCAGAGTGATCGTGGCGCGCGGTGAGGCTCTGGGCATTCCGCAGCCTTCGCCGCAACCCTCGCCCCCGCGGCCTTCTCCGACGACGTCTGAGCCCGGCGAGATCGTGCGGGTATCGGCGCTCGAAAGCATCGCGACCGAGGACAGGCACGCGACCCGCCCATCGCCGGGCGAGCTTCAACCGGAGCGCCCTGCCGGACTGGACTCGAGTGGTCCGGTGGCCAGGCGGGCTGAGAGCCCGCCGCAGCCTGAAAGGCTGCTCTACAGGGAAGAGCCGGCGGTGGAGGTCAACATCGGACGCATCGAGGTCCGCGCAGTGTTTCCCGAGCCGCAAGCCGCGCCCGTTGCCCGAAGCGCGGCGCCGACGGCCCTTTCGCTGTCCGACTATCTGAGCCAGCGCGATCGGGGCGCGCGATGAGCAACTCACTGGCGATCGCCACCGTAACCGCGGCCCTGCGGGAAGTGCTGCAGCCCGTCGTTGCCACCGCGGTTGCCGGGGCGACGGTCGGCTTCAGCCGGCCCGATGCGGGCTCGGGCACGCCGCCGGCGCCCCTGGTGAATGTATATCTCTACCAGGTGACGCCCAACGCGGCGTATCGAAACGACGACCTGCCGACGCGGGGCTCCGACGGAACGTTACTCAAGAGGCCGCAGGCCGCCTTCGATCTGCATTACCTGTTCACGTTTCACGGCGACGACAGCCTTCTGCAGCCGCAGTTGCTGCTGGGCGCGGTGGCCAGCACGCTGCACGCCCAGCCGCTGCTCGCGCCGGCGGCGATAGCCAAGGCGATGACCGATTTCGCTTCGCTCGGCGCGTCCGATCTTGCGAACCAACCGGAGCGCGTCAAATTCACGCCGATGTCGCTGAGTCTCGAAGAGTTCTCCAAGCTGTGGTCGGTATTCTTCCAAATCGAGTACACGCTGTCGGCGGCTTACCAGGCTTCGGTGGTGCTGATCGAGGCCGCCCAGCAGCCGGCGGCCGCGCTGCCGGTGGCGGCCGTTAATTTTTCCGCTGCGCCGTTCCGCGAGCCGCAGATCGACAGCATTACCTCGCAGTCGGGCCAGCCCATCGTTGCGGGCAGCACGCTGGCGATTCAGGGGCGGCAGTTGCAAGGGCCCACCACCGTGGTCCTGATCGACGGCGAGGAGGTCGCGCCCACCGCAATAACCGATACGCAGATCACCGTACCGCTGCCCCCGGACATTCACGCCGGTGTGAGGGGTGTGGAGGTGATTCAGAAGGTTTCGATCGGAACGCCGCCGGCGCTTCATCGCGGCGTGTCATCGAATGTCGCGGCGTTCGTGTTGCGGCCCACCATTACAGCCGCGACGGCCGCTGTGAAAGGGCTGGGCGTCACGACGGTCACGTTGACGCTCGCGCCGAATATCGGCCCCGGACAGCGCGCGGTGCTTCTCCTGAATAACCGGACCGCCAACCCTCCGGCATCCTTCGTTTCCGAGCCGATGGTTCAGAAGACGGAATCGAACCAGGCGCAGATCGACATTGCCGGTGTGCCGACGGGCACATATCTCGCGCGTGTTCAGATTGACGGGGCCGAAAGCCCGGTCAGCGCCGACTTCTCGACCCCCACGGTGGCCATGCCATGAGCGCTCCCGCAACGGCGATGACCGACGGCCAGCGCCGGCTGATGGGGGCGGTGCGGGAAGTGCGCGAAGCCGTGGAAGCCTTCCTCGCGGGGCGCGAACGGGAGCCCGCTCCTGACGCCACGGCCGACGAAGCCGGCTCGGCGGAGCTGGACGCGGTGTGTGCCACGCTCGGTCTGACCGCGTTCGAGCGCAACATCCTGCTGCTGTCGGCGGGCATCGAGCTCGATTCGAAACTGGCCCAGTTGTGCGCCTCGCGGCCGACGTTCAGCATGGCGATGGCGGTGTTTCCAGACGCGCACTGGAGCGCACTCTCGCCGCTGCGCCCCCTGCGCTACTGGCGTCTGGTGGAGGTTTTGCCGGGCGATGCGCTCACCACGAGCCCGCTGCGCATCGACGAGCGCATCCTGCATTACCTCACGGGCGTGCAGTCCATCGACGAGCGGTTGCGCCCGCTGCTGCGGCGCGTCGCGGCGCCCGCCGAGCTTCCGCCCTCGCATCGGGCGATCGCCGAAGAAGCCGCGGCGGCGTGGCGCAGGACGGCGGAGTACGGCCTGCTGCCCGTCATCCAGTTATGCGGAGCGGATGGTCCGGCGCGGGCGGAGATCGCCGGGGCGGCGGCCGCCATGGCCGGGCTGGAACTGCGGTCGCTCGCGGCGAACAACGCCCCGCAGACCCCGGCCGAGATCGATCTCTTCGTGCGGCTCTGGGACCGTGAAGCGGCGCTGAGCGGGAGCGCGCTGCTGATCGAATGCGGCGACATGGATCACGCGGAGGGTCCCGCCGCAGGCGCGGTGGCGGCGTTAATGGAATCGGTCCGCAGCCCGCTGTTCATCTCGGCGCGCGGAGCGCGGCCGGCCGGTTCGCGGACCACGAAGTTGCTGGACGTCCATTCGCTCACGTCCGATGAGCAGGCGGAAATCTGGCGGGGCGCACTGGCGGCGTTTCCCGCGGCGAATGGGGCGGTCCGGAAACTGGGATGTCAGTTCAGCCTCAGCCCCGCCGCAATTCGTTCCGTGGCCGGCGCGCTCTGGCCCGAATCCGATGCCGGGCTCGACCGGCTGTGGGATGCCTGCCGCATGCACGCGCGCCCGCGTCTGGAGGCTCTGGCGCAGCGCGTGGAGCCCGCGGCCGCCTGGGAAGACATCGTGCTGCCCGCGAAACAAATGGAGACGCTGCGGCAAATCGCCATTCAGGTTCGCCACCGCGCCACCGTGTATCAGAGCTGGGGATTCGCGACGAAAGGATCGCGCGGCCTGGGAATCAGCGCGATGTTCGCGGGGCCGAGCGGGGCCGGGAAGACCATGGCCGCCGAGGTGCTTGCCAACGATCTCCGTCTCGACCTGTATCGCATCGACCTGAGCCAGGTGGTGAGCAAGTACATCGGAGAAACCGAGAAGAACCTTCGCCGAGTCTTCGATGCCGCCGAGGCGGGCGCGGCCATTCTGTTGTTCGACGAGGCCGACGCGCTGTTCGGCAAACGCAGCGAAGTGAAGGACAGCCACGATCGGTACGCCAATATCGAAGTCAGCTATCTGCTGCAGCGCATGGAAGCGTATCGCGGTCTGGCGATCCTCACCACCAACCGGAAGAGCGCCCTCGATCAGGCTTTTCTGCGGCGAATTCGCTTCGTGGTGGAGTTTCCGTTTCCGGAGGCGGCCGAGCGGGCGGAGATCTGGAGGCGCGTTTTTCCGGCGGCGACTCCCGTGGAGGGCTTGCGCCCGGACCGGCTGGCGCGGCTGAATGCGACCGGCGGGCACATCCGCAACATCGCCGTGGGAGCGGCGTTTCTGGCGGCGGAGGAAGATCAGCCGGTACGCATGGAGCACCTGCTGCGCGCGGCGCGAAGCGAATTCGCCAAGCAGGAGCGTCCGCTCACCGATGCGGAGGTGGCCGGATGGGTGTGACCAAGCCGGGCATCCAGGTCCGGATCGGCGAACTGGTGCTCGACGGATTCCCGGCGGACGAACGGTTCCGGATCGCCGACGACATCAAACGCGAGGTGGCGCGCGTGATTCGAGAGCAGGGCATTGCGCCCGCCGGAGCGATCCGGAGGCAGGTGACGGACGCCGTACAGGGCGGGTTGAAGGGAAGGCGCGGGAGGAAATGAGGGCGCACGCACGGACATCCTCGGGACCCCTGCGGACTCCGCCGATCGTTCGCGAAGCGCTGCGCTCGCCTGGACGGCCGCTCGATAACCGGACGCGCGTGCTGATGGAGTCGCGATTCGGGCACGATTTCGGCAACGTACGCGTGCACGCGGATGCGCTGGCCGCCGAATCGGCGCGAGCGGTGAATGCCAGGGCGTACGCCGTCGGCAGCCACGTCGTGTTCAACACGCCGGAGATTGGTTTGGGTTCGCTCGCCCACGAACTGGCGCACGTGGTGCAGCAGCGAGACGTTGCTGGGACTCCGGACCGGATCCCGATGGGCAGTCGCGACGATGCGGCGGAGCGCGAAGCGGAACAGGTGGGCCGCGGCCGGACGGGTGCCCCGGCGGTTCGGGAGGGGGCGTGCCTGCGCAGGCAGCCTCAGGGTGACGAAGAAAAGAAGGACCCGCCGCCCATCCTTCATAAAGGCGACTGGGTGTTCGATCCCAAACTCGAGACGCCCCTCGGCGGAGGGTCGCTGGAGGATGTGAACAAAGGGCTCCACTATTTCGACAAGGGCGGCGGCGGGAACACGAAATGCCCGACGGGCTGGCGGATGCGCTATGAAGGCCTGTGCTGTCCCGGTTTCACGGTGGATGTGGATCGCTGTTGTCCCGTGAATCGCATGACGGCGATGGGCGTTTGCTGCGGGACGGATGAATATGCCGATGGAACTCGCTGCGTGAAGTATCAGCCCATAACGCCGACAATGCCCGGCCTGCCCGGGAAAGGCATCGGCACGCCAGCCGAGCCGCCGCTCTCGCGCCGCGATCTGCCCCCGCGAACGCCCTCGCTCGGGCTCGGGCCATCGCAGCCGCTGACGGTGAGCATGGATATCTATTTCAAACAGAACATGCCCGCCGGCGTGGTGAGCGATGGGAAGGCATTGCGGGACAGCCTGACGCCTTCGGGCGGCATGTCTCTGGACGGGCTGGTCACCTGGCTGAAGACAGGCCCGCAGTTTTCGGTGCAACTGACAGGCAAGGCTTCGATCGAGGGTCCGCCGGCGCACAACCGCGAGCTGGGCGAGTACCGTGCGCGGTCGGTGGCGAACGCCCTTGCACAAGCCGGCGTTGGCGACCGCACCGCCGACCCGCCTGGACTGACGGCGGCATGCCCCGCGCTCGAGGACGGGATTCACAACTGCGGAGACGCGAGCGCTTCGAAGAAGCTCGACGAAAAGGACCGGCAGGTCCGGGCGACGCTGTTCATCATGCCGGGGAGATCGAGATGAGCGCCGAACGGCGGATGACCACGAGATCGGCCAGGGAGCCGGCGGTAGCGCCGCCCGTCGTACATCAGGTGCTGCGGTCGCCCGGCCAGCCGCTGGATGCGTCCACGCGGGCGTTCATGGAACCACGGTTCGGCCATGACTTCGGGCAGGTGCAGGTGCATGCGCAGACCGGCACTGACATGAACATCGTGCCGGCGAGCGACAGGAGCGAAATGGAAGCCGCGCGGCTTTCCGATTCGCTCGTGCGCCGTCCAGCGGGTCCGTCGTCGTTCGACTTCAGCCGGATCCGCATTCATGCCGACGGCGCGGCAGGGGAATCCGCAAGAGCCATCGGCGCTCTGGCCTACACCGCCGGGCGTCACATCGTCTTCGGCGAGGGCCAGTATCGGCCGGGCGTCGATGCCGGCCGCCGCCTGCTGGCCCATGAGCTGGTGCACACGGTTCAGCAGAGCGCGGGCGGCGGCGTGGTGCAGAGGCAGGATGCGAAAGGCGACGCGCCGGTCACGGCCCGCGCCATTTTCCCTTATCCGGAGAAGAGCCGGCTGCTGGTGAATCTGCTGCTGAGCGACATGAACCTGGACATGATCGCCGGGTACATGAAGGGAGATCCGGATTCCGCGACGGCGCTGGGTATCCTGCGGGCCGCCGAGGGAAAGATTGCGACGGTAAAGACGGCGACCGACGACCTGTTCGAGGCTGTCGTTCCCAGCGTGACGCTGGCGGCGCAGGGAAATGCTTCCGCGCAAACCGTCAAAGACGCGACTCTGCGGCTCAGCCGGCAAGCGGATGGAACGTTTCAATTCGCCATCGCGGGGGATGCCGGCGCCGGGTCGAAGGAATTGTTGTCGATCGGCAACATTACGGCGAAGAAGGAGGGCGGCGGGTTCCGTCTGTCGGTTCCCAACGCGCCAATGGGAGCGTCGGCCCGGATCGCGCCCGGCTCCAAACCGGGCCAGGTGGAAGTGGTGGGCGACGTGTCGGTCCTCCACATCAGTGCGCTCCAGTTGACGCAGCTTCCCGACGCCCCTCCCGGCAGCGAGACGGAAAAGAAGGTGGTCGAGGAGGTGAGCAAAGCGGCGAAATCACAGCGGCGCGAACGCCGGCAGCAGGCCACTGCGGGCGTCGGCGTGCAGGCGGCAGCGGGAGTGGACCCGGTGTTCATGGCTGCGTGGAGCATCGGTTTCACGCCATCGGTGAAGGTCGGCGATCTGGTGCAGATCCCGTTGCGCGTACGCGTGGACTACGCGCCCGACAAATCCATCGTCGGAGGAGTGTCCAGCGGCGTGGGCGTCAACATCCCGTCGAAGGTTCCGGTGAATCTGCGGGTGGATGCCGGCTGGGCGGCAGGAGCGATCAGAGGGGTCCCGGCGGCGGGCGGCGGGAAAGGTGCGTATGAGCCCGCGACCGGTCCGACGTTCGGAGCGGGCGTGGGGATAGCACTGGGAAAGACGGTCCGGGTGGAAGTGGACTACCAGCACCTGCAGAATCTTGTCCAGAGCGGCCCGCCGAATCGTGCAGGTGCTCGAACAGGCGGTCCCAATGCCGATACGGTCGTTGCGGGCGTGGGGGTGGCCTTCTGATGAACGCCGAGCGGCAGATCGCACTGAAGCCGGCCGCGCACGGGGGAAGCGTTGCGATGCTGCAGCGCAAGTGCGCCTGCGGCGGGTCGGCTGGGCACGAGGGCGAGTGCGAGGAATGCAAAAAGAAGGCAAGCTTGCAGCGGCGAGCGGCCGGCGGCGGCAGGACGCCAGGCGCCGCGCCGCCGATCGTGCATGATGTGCTGCGGTCGCCGGGGCAGCCGCTGGATGCGGCCACCCGCGCGTTCATGGAGCCGCGCTTCGGGCACGACTTCGGGAAGGTGCGGGTGCATGCGGACGCGCGAGCGGCGGAATCCGCGCGGGCGGTGAACGCTCTGGCCTTCACGGTGGGCCATGACGTTGTATTCGGCGCGGGGCAATATCGAGCCGGTACGAGCGGTGGGCGGAAGCTGATCGCTCATGAGCTGTCGCACGTCATCCAACAGGGCGGCCGGGCGGATTCGCCGCTTCGAATCGACGAATCGGGAGAGGCCGACGCCGACCGAGCGGCCGCGGACATCGCCGCAGGCCGCCGCGTAGGTCCCATCGCGCGCGTGAGCGATTCGTCGGTGCAGCGCGACGACCTGGAAGACGCGTATAAATATGTCCAGAGCCACAGCGGCGGCGATCCATTTCCGAGGGGCGGGGGAGCTGGGCAGCAGCAATCGGCGGGATCGGACGACCAGTTCTACGCGGGGCTGGTGCGGAGCGGCGTGTCGCTCGAGAAGTCCGTGGAGCAGACGCACTGGTCATCGCCCGACGAGCGGCAACGATTCATCCAGGGCTATCTGCGCTACACAAAGGCGCACGGGCTCGAGAAGGAATACGCGGCAGCGATCGCGGCATATCCGCCCGGCGGAGCGCAGGCGGCTCGACCTGCAGCCACGTTCCAGGCGCAACCCGCGCGGCGCACGGCAACGTTCACCCCCGGCGCTCCTTCGGTGGCTGCCTATGCTCCGGTACACGCATCGGGAACCCACGCGCCTCGTGAAAAATCTTCCGAAGATGTGGAAGCGATGTACCGGAGGGCGGGACTTGTGGAAGCGGCGAATGCCGTCCGGAAATGCCGGGATGGCGATTGCTCGCATCTGCTGACGGAGGCGGAGGCTTACCAGGCTTACCGCACCGGCCGAGTGACCGCGGGACTGGGCGATCCTCCCGCGAGCGAGGGAAAGACGGCGGGAGCAGGAGTCGTGGCGGCGGGAGCCGTTGCTGTAGCGCCGGCAACCGAAACCGCAGGCGGAGCCGCCGCGAAGACCGCGCTGGAACGGGCCACTGCCCGATGGTTCACCGAGCGAGGGATAGCGGGCGCGGCAGAATCGATCGGGACGGGCGTGGTTGAAGAAGGAGCTGCCACGGCCGCGGCGCCAGCCGGCGCTGCTGCCGGCACCGTGGCCATCCCGATCGCGGTGGGCGTCGTCCTGGTGCTGGCGACGATCGACCTTATCGGCTACACGAGCTTCCAGTCGGCCCTGCAACGGCAAGGTTATGTCATTCTGCCGAATCCGCTCCAGGTATGTATTGCCGGCTGTCATCAGCCGGCCGCGCCGACGTACCGGCCCATGGATCTGGAACTCCCGCCGCCGCCGGGTCCCATCACTCAGGCCGACCTGGACAAACTGCGGCCGTGGCTGGAGCAGGACCCGACGGAAGCAAGCAGACGGAGGCCCGCGCCAACGCCGCAGACCACGCCACAGCCTGTGCCGCAGCAGCCGGCGCCCCCGCAGCCGAAGAGCCGAAGGTGCACCGACGCCGAGGTGGATCGGCTCCACGATGAGGTAAAGAAAGAGTGCGATAAGGTCCGCGGATGCAGCATGCAAACCGATACGTGCGCAACTGCTACGGCGAAAGTGGCGGCGTACAACGGGTGCATTCCAGTGCGGGTGAACCTGCAAAAGAAGTGTTTCCAGAAGGGCGATCCGGGATACGAAGGGCACATGCAGCAGATCGCGCAGCTCTACGCCGGCCTGCGCGAATGCGAGGCGGTGGTGAAAGCGAAATGCTGACAGGTCTGAAAATGGCGCATTCGGCGGAGGAGGTCAAAACGAAGATAGCGAACGCGTTCGCGGAGGCGCCTTATCCCGGCGACGGCAACCTGGTGAGCGGCCAGGATCCCGAGTGCCGCGAAATCGCTCGCGCCTTTGCGGGGAAGCGCTGGAGCGAGGTCGGGGCGGAGATGGTCGGCGCGTATTCGCAGGCGCTGCCGCTTTTCACTCCCGAAGCGTTTCGTTATTACCTTGGCGCTTACATGATGGCAGCCATCGATGCGAGCGAGGAAGCCGCGAAGGATTTCGTGGTGTTCAATCTGATCCCGCCTCGGCGGACTACAGGATGGAGGGCCGATTTTTTCCGGACGCGGGCAGGGCAGTTCAACGTCGCCGAGAGGCAGGCGATCGGGTCGTTTCTGGAGCTGATGAGAGAGCGGCGGCTTGCGGATTGGCGAGGCGCCGGCGCCGAGCCGCCGGAGAGCGGGATCGGCGGGGCTATCGAGTATTGGGGATCGAATGAGCGTTGAACGGCAGATCGCAGTGAAGCCGCTAGCCGGAGCGGGACGAAGCGTTGCGGTGCTGCAGCGCAAGTGCGCCTGCGGCGGGTCGGCTGGGCACGAGGGCGAGTGCGAGGAATGCAGGAAGAAGGCGACCCTGCAGCGGCGGACGGCCCGGGGCGGCAGGACGCCGGCCACCGCGCCGCCGATCGTGCATGATGTGCTGCGGTCGCCGGGGCAGCCGCTGGACGCGCCCACGCGTGCGTTCATGGAGCCGCGCTTTGGGCACGACTTCGGGAAGGTGCGGGTGCATGCGGACGCGCGGGCGGCGGAGTCGGCGCGGGCGGTGAATGCTCTGGCCTACACGGTGGGCCACGACGTCGTGTTCGGCGCCGGCCAGTATTCGGGTACGACAAAAGCGGGCCGGGAGCTTCTGGCTCATGAACTGGTGCATGTAATGCAACAGGGCTCGGCGCCGGTTCCGGCAAGGCTGACCATCGGCTCAGCGCATTGCCCTGCCGAGGCGGAGGCGGATTCGCTGGGCAACGCGATCGCTGCGCCAGGCGCTCAACGGCCGAAGCCGCTCCATCGCGCGCTGCTGCAGAGAAAGCTGGTGGTAAACCCGAACGACAGTATCCCTTTGCCCGCGGGGGCAACGGGGCGGGCTACGCCGCTGACTGCCGCGATTCAGGGGCTGCTCGGCGACACATGCCCGGACGGCCACTTTCAGGTGGACACCACTACCGGCAACGTAACGCCCGAGCACGCTCAGTTCTGTGAGGAGCCTCGACCGCCCTGGCTTTCAGCAGCCGTTTCCAGCACGCCGGTGGGCTGTGGCTGCGTCTGCGACACCATCAACAACGCTAAGACAGCCACCATCGAGTTTCACCCGGGCGGCCCGAATACGTCTCCGGGATCCGTGGCGGGCGCAGGACCGGGGCAGGGTGGAGTTGCAACCGACTCCACGGTGAACGCTGATCCGAGATTTCAGGGGCAATACAAGATCAACGGGAACTGGGTGGACATTCCGTTCTATCTGATCTTTTCTCATGAGCTGTGCGGCCATGCGCTGCCCAAGATGCTGGGGACGCATGTGGCGCGGGGCGCAGGGGCGGCGGGAGGCACTCCGCCGCAGGAGCAGCACGCCGTGGACGTGGAACGGCAGATCGCGGCGGAGCATAATCCTCCGCTGCCGAGGCGGCCGGACGACTACGCCGGCGCCGCGCGACAAAAACCATGAGCCAGGAGAGACTCGAGATGCTGCTGGAGGAGCTGAGACAGGCGCAACCCGATCCGTTCGAGCTGCGCTCGAAGTACGACGAGTTCATCCGCGAGCCGGCCGCTCAGGAGCTGCTCGCAGGCTCGCCGCAGAGCATCGTCGATTTTCTCGGGAGCAATCCCGACCCGGCGCTGGCGAGGCCGGCGATGCTGGTGCTCGCGCGTTTCGCGCCCGAGGCTTTCTATCCGAAACTGCTCGGCGTAATCGAACGTGCCGGCCAGGGCCTGATCGAAGCGCTCGATGCCGGGGTTTGGTTCGTGGAGTTGCCCGAGCAACAGATCGCGCAGGATCTGATGCGCATCGTACTTTCTTCCGGCAATCCGTATCCGCTGTTATTGCTCCAGCGGCCGGCTGCGCAAGCCGTGCGGGGCGAACTGGCGGAACTGGTGGCACAGCGCCGGCTCCCAGAGAGCCTCTACGCGCTCTATTGCTACAGCTATTTCGCGGGGCCGGAAGACGCGCCGCTGCTGAAACGCGTTTCCACGTGGACCGATATCCCGGAGATGGCGGCCCTTGCCCAGCGGCTGATTCAGCAGATTGACGACAGGAGCGCTTCATGAGCGCTTTTCCCAACTCGCCGCGGTTGCTCAAAGCCGGCATCGTGCTGGCCGACCCGGACAGCGGCGCCGTGGAGCGCGTGATCGTGCTGCAGTACAATCCCGATTCGCTCACGCGCACGCTGCAGGCGCAAACGGTGCGGGCCGAGGCCAGAAACCGGTCCGAAGCGCTGCGGCTCACCGGCCCCGCCGTGGAGACGCTGAAGCTTGACGCGGAAATCGACGCCGCCGATCAGCTCGAATTCCCGGACAGCAATCCGGTGACCGCGCAGTTCGGCATCCATCCCCAGCTTGCTGCGCTCGAGACCATCGTCCATCCGCCCAGCTCGCAGCTCCTGGCGGCCAACACTCTGGCGCTTTCCGGAGTGCTGGAGATTGCGCCGGTCGAGGCGCCGCTCAGTCTGTTTGTCTGGAGCAGGAGCCGCATCATTCCGATGCGCATCACCGATTTCAGCGTCACCGAGGAGGCCTTCGACGCGAACCTCAATCCCATTCGCGCGCGGGTGAGCCTGGGAATGCGCGTGCTGAACGTGAACGATCTGGGGTTCGAGGACAAGGGTGGCAACATCTTTATGGCGTACCTGATTCAGAAGGAAGTGCTGAGCGGGCTGAGCCGGGGAACGCTGGGCGCGCTCGGACTTGAGAGCATCTGATGACCCCGGCGAATCTCCAAACGCTTCTGCAGTTCACGGGACTCAAAGCCAGTCTGTTTCCGCAGAACAGCCGTTACCGCGGGATCGATACCGGCACCCTCCAAACAAACGGACAGACGATTGTTTACGTGCGCCGGCGCTTCGTCCCCTCGCCCGATGGGCTGACGCCGGTGCAGCAGCACACGGTGACTGACGGCGAGCGGCTGGATAACATTGCCGCGCAATTCCTGGGCGATCCGGAGCTGTTCTGGCGTCTGTGCGACGCCAACGGCGCCATGCGGCCCGAGGAACTGGAAGCGGCGGGGCTCACGCTGACCATTGCCCTGCCGGGAACGCAGAATGCTTAAGGGAATCGATCTCACGCTGATGATCGGCCCGGTGGAAGCGGAGCCTGTTCCGCGGGAGCTGATCGACGCTCTGGACAGCGTGGAGGTCACCTCGCGCACGGATGGGCCCAGCGGCTTTCAGTTGAAGTTCGTGCTGGACAAGCGTTCGCCGCTGTACACGGTGTTCACGGTGGCGGCGGGCGTGCAAATCCCGCTTGTTCGCGTGGTGATCGCCGTGACGCTGAACGGCGCGCCGCAGGTGTTGATGGACGGCGTGATGACCAACCACGAGGTGAGCGGCGGGACTGAAAGCGGCAGCGCCGTGCTCACGGTCACCGGCGAAGACCTGACGCGCGCCATGGACTATATCGATTTCACGGGCATTCCCTACCCGGCCATGCCGCCCGAAGCCCGCGCCCTGGTGGTGCTGGCAAAGTACGCGTTTCTGGGCGTGATGCCGCTGGTAATCCCCAGCGTGCTGATCGACGTGCCGATTCCGGTGGACCGCATTCCCATTCATCAGGGCACCGATTATTGCTATCTGAAGAAGCTGGCCGACGCGGTGGGCTATGTATTCTACATCGAGCCGGGCCCGGCGCCCGGATCGAGCGTGGGGTATTGGGGACCGGACATCAAGGTGAGCGATCCGCAGCCCGCCCTGAATGTAGACATGGACGCGCACACTAATGTGGAATCGCTGAGCTTCAGCTTCAACAGCCAGGCCGGCGGATTGCCCATCGTATTCATCTCCGAGCAGGAGACGCATGCGCCGATCCCCATCCCGGTTCCGGACATTTCGCCTCTCAATCCGCCGCTGGGACTGATTCCGCCGCTGCCGCTGAACTTCACGCTGATGCAGGGCACGGCGAAGCAGTCGCCCATCGAAGCGGCGCTGACGGGAATGGCGGACGCTTCGAAGAAGGCGGACGCGGTGACGGGTACGGGCAGCCTGGACGTGCTGCGCTACGGCGGAATCCTCAGGGCGCGCCGGCTGGTGGGCGTGCGCGGCGCCGGCATTCCGTACGAGGGACTCTATTACGTGAAGCAAGTGACTCACAAGCTCAAGCGCGGCGAGTACCTGCAGGATTTCACGCTGACTCGCAACGGCCTGATCTCGACGGTTCCGAGGGTACCCGCATGATCGAATGCAAGAAGTTTCTGGGGAAGTTCCGCGGCACGGTGGTGAATAACATCGATCCGGAGCAGCGCGGACGGATTCAGGTGATCGTGCCGGACGTGTCCGCGTTCGGGCTCACCACGTGGGCGATGCCCTCGCTTCCTATCGGAGGACTGCAGAGCGGGATCTTCAGCGTGCCAATGCCGGGCTCGGGCGTTTGGGTGGAATTCGAGCAGGGCGATCTCGATTACCCGATCTGGACGGGAATCTTCTGGGGGTCGGTGGCGGAGGTACCCGTACTCTCGCACGCCATACCGCCGGGCGTTCCGGGCATCGTGATCCAGACTCCGCTGCAGAACGGCCTGATCATAAGCGATGTTCCCGGCCCTACGGGCGGCATTCTCATTAAGAGCGCCACGGGCGCGTTCATCCTGGTGAACGATACGGGAATCATTATTCAGAACGGCAAGGGGGCCAGCATCGTGATGGCGGGCCCGGCGGTGACCATCAACCAGGGGGCGCTGACGATCGTGTAGTAGAGCAGGCTTTCAGCCTGCAGGATCGGGACTGAAACATATGCCGGGATTTCTGGTTCATTCGCTTGCGCAGGTGAAGTGCTCGCATGGGGGCGTGGCTCTGCCCTCCACGGTGTTCCCGCGCGTGCTGGTGGGCGGCCTGCCGGTGGTGCTGATCACCGCGCAGTATCAGGTGGCGGGCTGCGCTCTTCCGCCTCCGCCCGCCGCCAACGGCCCGTGCGTGATGGGTCAGTTCTCGGTGGCATCCACCCGGGTTCTGGCGAACGGATTCCCGGTGGTGCTGCAGAGCAGCCTGGGCTTGTGCGTGCCAACTGGCACGCCGCTGCTGGTGGCTTCGACGCAGACGCGGGTTCTGGGTGTGTGATGAACATCGATTTTCCATTTCAGATCGACGGCCGCGGCCGGACCTCGGTGGCCGGCGACCATCATGTCGAGGACCTGATTGAGCAGTTGCTGTTCACCAGTCCCGGCGAACGCGTGAACCGGCCCACGTTCGGCAGCGGTCTCCTGCAGATGGCCTTTGCGCCATCGAGCGACGAACTGGCGGCCGCGACGCAGTTTCTGGTGCAGGGCACGCTGCAGCAATGGGTCGGCGACCTGATCCAGGTGGAAGCGGTCCGCGTCGAGACTCAGGATTCCACCCTCACGGTGACGGTCCAGTACGTGATCCGCGCGAGCGGCGTGCGGCAGCAGGCGCAATTCTCGAAAGGGATTTGAGGTGAGCCCGCAATACATCTGCGACAATCCGAAGCGGCGGCAGGCGGTGCTCGGCAATCCCGCGCTGAACGGCATCGATTTTCTCGACGTGCTGGATCAGCAGGCCGCCTCCATCGGAAGCCCTCCGCAGCAGACCCTGCTGGTGAACCTGCTCCAGCCCGCGCCGACGCTGACCGTTCAGAATGTGCTGATCGAAGGCGGAACGCGCATCACGCCGGTGAATGTGGTCTGGGTCTTTCCGGCAAGCGCGGTGCCGAGCCCGCCGGCGACAGCAGCGGAGCAGGCATTCTTTGCCGGCCTGCCTAACGCCAATCACGTCCTGGTGATCCGCACCGACGTGGCGGGCGATTTCTCCCCCTACACGCTGCGGTTGGTGCAGTCGGAGACGAACCCGGCGCCGCTCGCCGGCTTCGACGTGCAGTTCGCCTCGCTGGACTTTTCGTTCAAGGTGGAATGTCCCAGCGATTTCGATTGCCAGGCCGCCACGGCGTGCCCGACGGAACCCCTGCCTGCCGCGCCGCCGATCGATTATCTGGCGAAGGACTATTCGAGTTTCCGCACGCTGATGCTCGATCGTCTTTCGGCGACGATGCCCGGGTGGCAGGAACAGAGCCCGGCTGACCTGGGCAATGCCGTGGTGGAAGTGCTGGCCTATGCGGCTGATCGGCTCAGCTACTACCAGGATGCGGTGGCGACGGAGGCGTATCTGGCCACTGCGCGCAAACGCGTATCCGTACGCCGCCACGCGCGCCTGCTGGATTACGCCATGCACGACGGCGTGAATGCGCGGGCGTGGGTGCACATCGCGGTGACATCCGGCGGAGCGGCCGACGGCGCGACGCTTCCCGGACCGTCGTCCAGTGGGCCCGGCACGGCGCTGCTGACGCAGATCAACGCTCCGCGCGGCGCGTTTCCTCCCGGCCAGATGCAGACGGCGCTGAATCAGGGGCCGGTGGTGTTCGAAACGCTGCATGATGCGACGCTGCGCGCGGCGCACAACCAGATGCAGTTCTACACGTGGGGAGACGATTCGTGCTGTCTCCCGAAAGGCGCCACTGAAGCCACGCTGCGGAACGATGGCGGCTCCGGACCGATTCAACTGGCGGCAGGCGATGCGCTGCTGTTCGAAGAGGTGGTGAGCCCGTCCACCGGAGTGGCGGCCGATGCCGACCCGGCGCGCCGCTCGGTGGTCCGCCTGACGGCGGTGACCACGGGCGCCGACTCGCTGACCAACCCTCCGACGCCGATTGTCGAGATCGCGTGGGGCCAGGACGATGCGCTGCCGTTTCCTTTGACAATTTCGAAATCCGGAGTCCAGGGGTTCACGGTGGCGCGAGCCAACCTCGTGCTGGCGGATCACGGGCAGACAACCGGCGGCGAAACGCTGAAGTTCACGCCGGGCCGATATCGGCCCAGGCTTCCGAACACGGAGATCACGTTCTTCACTCCGTTCGACAAAACACTCGCAGCCGCCGCATCGCTCACTCAGGATCCGCGGGCCGCGGGACCCGCGGTTACCCTCACGGACGCCAACGGAGCCGTGTGGACCCCGCTCGGCGACCTGCTGGAGGCCGGTCCGTTCGACCGCAATTTCGTTGTAGAAACGGAGGACGACGGAAGCGCCACCCTGAGGTTCGGCGACGGCATTCTGGGCGCGTTGCCGGCGTCCGATTTCACGGTCACCGCGCGCTCGGGCAACGGGAGCGCCGGAAATGTGGGCGCGGAAGCGATCGCTCATGCGGTGACGAATCTGGCGGGCATCGCGACCGTGCGCAATGCCCTGCCGAGCCAGGGCGGCATCGATCCCGAACCGCTGACCGAGGTCCGCCTGTATGCGCCGCAGGCCTTCCGCACGCAGGAGCGCGCGGTAACCGAGCAGGATTATGCCGATGCCGCCGAGCGCTTCTCTCAGGTGGAGAAAGCCGAAGCCACGCTGCGCTTCACGGGCACGTGGCACACCATGTTCGTGACCGTGCAGCGGCCGGGCGGCCAGCCGGTGGACACCGATTTCCGAACAAAGGTGCGGAGTTTTCTGGAGCCTCTGCGCCTCGCCGGCTTCGACCTGGACGTGGAAGCGCCCATTTTTGTGCCGCTCGATATCGGCCTGACCGTCTACGTTGCGCCCGGCTATTTCCAGAGCGACGTGGAGCACGCGCTGCTCGACGCTTTCAGCAATCGCGATTTGCCGGACGGCAGCCGCGGGTTCTTCCATCCGGATAATTTCACCTTCGGCCAGACCGTGTACCTGAGCCGCGTGGTTGCGGCCGCCATGCAGATTCCGGGCGTTCAGTGGGTGGACACCACCAACCCGCCCAGCCACTTCCAGCGGTTCGGCGAGGCGGCGCACGGCGAGCTGGAAGCCGGGGAGATCGAGATGGCGCGGCTCGAGATCGCGCGGCTCGATAACGATCCGAACGAGCCGGAGAACGGGCAGATCGAGTTCTTCATGGAGGGCGGCTCATGAGCAACGGCTGCTGTCCCCCCGGCCCGCCGCTGAACCCGGCGCCGTACAACCGGCCCGGACTCTCCACCCTCTCGTACCGCATCGGAACGTGGGCCACTTTCCTGCGCGACATGCTCGCGCAGATCCACTCGGTGGCGATTCCGGATGGTGGGAACGCGGGCGCGCGTCCCCTGGCGGCGCTCACGACGCGCGCCGCGGACGATCCGGCCATTGCGTGGCTGGATGCCTGGGCGGTTGTGGCCGACGTGCTGGCGTTCTATCAGGAGCGCATCGCCAACGAAGGCTACCTGCGAACGGCGACGGAGCGCTTCTCGGTTCTGGAACTGGCCCGTGCGATCGGCTACGAGCTCAGTCCCGGCGTGGCGGCCAGCGCGTTTCTGGCGTTCACGGTGGATAACAGCCCGGGCGCGCCAGGCGTGGCCCAGCTGGCGAGCGGCATGAAGGTGCAGAACGTCCCGCCGCAGGGCAAATTGCCGCAGACGTTCGAGACCATCGAAGACATCCGGGCATACGCTTCGCGTAACGCTCTGAACCCGCGCCTGACGCGCCCGCAGGACCTGGCCCTCGTTTTCGATCCGGGAAGCAAAACAACCGGTCTGTACATGCTGGGAACCAACTCGAGTTTTCCACCGGGATCCGCCACTATGATTCCGGCCGCGCAGATCTACCCGCTCGCCAGCGAGTCCATACCCGATCCGGCGCCGGCGATCGCACTCGGGAATGTCGTGTATTTCTCCGGCACGGCCACCAATCTGCGCCGCGGCGACCGCCTGCTGATGGTGGGCAGGAACGACAACAACACGCCTTCGGTCGAGACGAAAGTGTTCGTCGTGCGCGATGTCGCCGTAGACGCCGTTTTGAATCGAACCCAGGTGGATCTCCGCGAAGACCTGGGCCAGAGCCCCGCGCCTCCTCGCTTCGTGCGCATCGATTTTCCGGAGGTGGAGTTCGCGGCTGAATCGGCATCGCTAAATATTGAAAATGCCCGAGCGGTGCTGGCGGGGAGCATCACCGAAAGCGACCTCCACGCAGTGGTGACGATGAACCGCTGGGATATCGACGACTTCGTCTCACTTGCGCCTTTTACGTTCCGGCGGCTGCCGCCACCGCCTCCCGCGCCGAACCCTTCGGCAAAGCTGCCGCCGCCGGATCCGGGCATCTTCGCCCTGCGCACGCACGCGGGCATTTTCGGGAACAATGCTCCGTTCTACAGCAGCCTGCTCGCGCCCGCCGGCGAGGGTTTCACGAAGGCCGGGGCGGCCGGCGGCAACTTCCTGTACCCCAACGACTGGGATACGAACGGATGGCCGATCTGGACCGATTCGATCGCCAACGCTCCCTATTCGAATGCCGACATCTATCTCGATCAGGTGGTTCCGGGTATCGTTCGGGACAGTTGGATCGTGCTGGAGTTCCCCACCGGCGACCCTGCTGTGTACCGCGCGGGCGGCGTGGTGGAATCGGCTCTGGCCGGTTTCGGACTGAGCGGGCGCGTTACGGGCGCGCTCCTGACCGTAGCGGATGGAACGACCGGCATCGCCGTCAAGCCATCGAATTATCTTGTCCGCAAGACCGTCGCGTGGGCGCAGAGCGAGCCGCTGGAACTGGCCGACCTGCCGATCGCAGACGATATTTCCGCCGGCACAACGGAAGTGATGCTGGACCGCCTGGTGCCGGGTCTGAGCATCGGGCAGGCCGTCGCCTGGACCGGCGCGCGCACAGCCGGAGACGCGCCCGGCGTGACGGCGAGTGAAGTTCTGACGATCGAACAGATCACGCACGTGGGAGGTTTCACGACGCTGCAGTTCTCGAGCGGCCTCGAGAACGACTACGTGCGGAACACGGTCACGCTGAACGCCAACGTGGCGCACGCTACGCATGGCGAAACCGTGACCGAGACGCTGGGCGGCGGCGACGCTTCCCAGGCAAACCAGAGTTTCACGCTGAAGCGGCCGCCGTTGACTTATACGGCCGCTCCCACGTCCACCGGCTCGGAAAGCACGCTGGCGGTGCGCGTGAACGATTTGTTGTGGAACGAGGTCCCCTCGCTCTACGGGGCCGGTCCGGCCGATCAGGACTACATCGTCAGGCTGGAAGATGACGGAACCACGACGGTCACGTTCGGCGACGGAGGGGCGGGCGCACGCCTGCCCAGCGGCAGCCGCAACGTGCAGGCGACGTATCGCACCGGCATCGGGCTCGACGGCAACGTGGACGCCGGCAGTCTCACGCTGTTGCAAATGCGCCCCCCTGGCATTCGCGGCGTGACGAACCCTCTGGCGGCCGGCGGCGCCGCGGACCCCGAAGACCTGGATCACGCGCGCCAGAATGCACCACTGCGCGTGCTCACGCTCGACCGCATCGTGTCGCTGGACGATTACGAGAACTTCGCGCGCGCTTTTGCGGGCATCGGCAAGGCGCAGGCGGCGGCGTTGTGGAGCGGCGATCGATATCTGGTGCACCTCACCGTGGCCGGGGCGGGCGGCGCGGCAGTAGACCCGGAATCGGCGCTCTATGCGAGCCTGCTCGGGGCCATCGATCGGGCGCGCGATCCGGTGCAGCAGGCGCTGGTGGCCAATTACCAGCCGCTGTTCTTCGATATCGAAGCGCGGGTTCTGGCAGACGCGCCGCGCTACGTGGCCGCCGACGTGTTCACCGCGGTGAAAGCGGCGCTCGAAGAGGCGTTCTCGTTTGACGCGCGGTCCTTCGCCCAGCCGGTGACCGCCTCCGAGGTGACCTCCGTCATTCAGTCGGTACCTGGGGTCATTGCCAGCGATCTGACCGGCCTGTTTCTGGTGACGGCGCCGAGGCTTTTCCTGCGATTTTTCGAGCGCGTGCCGCCGGTCCTCTGCGCGTCGCCCGCGCGTCTTGCCGGAAGCTCCATTCTTCCGGCCGAGCTTCTGCTGGTGAACCCGGCCGGCATAACGCTGCTGGAGATGCAGCCATGAGCGCCACAGCCGGCCGGCTCTACAATCTGCTGCCCGCCGTCTATCGCGTTCGCGACAGCGCCCAGGGCGAGCCGCTGCGCGCGCTGCTGACCATTATCGAGAGCGAGCTCAACGTTCTCGATGCCGACATTGCGAGCCTGTACGAGAACTGGTTCATCGAGACGTGCCAGGAGTGGGTGGCGCCCTACATCGGCGATCTGCTGGGCGCGCGCGGGTTGAAGCCCATCGCTGGCGGCGCGTTTACCGCGCGTCCTTATGTCGCGCATACGCTCAGGTATCGGCGCAGCAAGGGCACGGCCGCGATGCTGGAGGGGCTGGCGCGCGACGTGACGAACTGGCCGGCGCGCGTGGTGGAATTCTTCGAACTTCTCGATACCACGCAATTTCTGAATCACCTGCGCCCGCAAAACCTGATTACGCCCGATTTCCGGGACACCGGCGCTCTGGAATTGCTGGGCGGTCCCTTCGAGCAGGCCGACCACACGCTGGACGTGCGGTCGGTGACGGACGCCGGCGGCCAGTACAATGTGCCGAACCTGGGCATTTTTCTGTGGCGGATGGAGAGCTTTCCGGTGGTTCAGGCGACGGCGCGCCCGGTAACCGACGGCAGCGACGGCCGCTACTGGTTCAACCCCGTCGGTCTGGACGCGCCGTTGTTCAACCAGCCGCAGGCTCTCGCCGAGGGCGCGCGGGTGCTGACGGAATCGCAGGTTCCGGGCCCGCTTCGACGGCGCGCTCTCTATGACGATCTCGAGGCAATGCGCCAGGCGATCGTGGACAAGACCACGCCTTCCAGCGTTTATTTCGGCGCGAATCCGGTGCTGGCGATTTCCGTCGCAGGCAAGCCCGTTCCGCCGGAACAGATCATAATCTGCGACCTGAACGACCCGGCGAATCCGGGCGCCTGGCCGCATCCGCCCGCGACGGAATCGTACACGCCGTCTTCGGGCGGCGCGCCCGTCTCCATGCCCATCGCCGTATCGGTGGATCCGCTGCTGGGGCGGCTGTTCTTTACCGCGGGCTCGATTCCCGCGAATCCGGCGCAGGTGCTGGTGAGTTACTCCTACGCATTCAGCGGCAATCTGGGCGGCGGTCCTTACGACCGCAGCGATTCGATGCCGCAGAGCGCCGCGACTTTTCAGGTGGCCGTCAGCAAGCAGCTCGCCGCGGATAACAAGACAATCTTCGCGACGCTGACCGATGCCGTCGCCGAGCCCGCGACGGGATGGAACGCTCAGGCGCCCGGTGCTACCGGCATCATTGCGATCCTCGACAGCGAGACGTACGCGGACAGCCCGTCCATTACGATTCCCAACGGCAGTCAGTTGCTGATCGTGGCGGCGGACTGGCCCGGTGTGCATCACGGCAATGCTGCGCAAACTGCGCTCGAGCCGGTGGGCACGCGCCCGCATATTCGAGGAAAGATCCAGGTGACGGGAACGGCGCCGGCAGGCAGCGCTACGCCGGGCAGCCTGATTCTGAACGGGCTGCTGATCGAGGGCTCCATTACGGTGGCGCCGGGGAATCTGGGAAGCCTCGAACTGATTCATTCGACCGTCGTGCCGCCGCCAGCCGTTCGCGTGAGCCTGAATCCAGGGGTCGTGCCGGTGCATCCCGTGTCGCTGATCGAGCGCGCGGCCTTATCGCCGATTGCGACAGGTCCACAAATCCCTCTGCGGCCGCCACCGCCCCCGCCGCCGATTCTGTTCATCACCACCACCTCGCCTCTGCCCAGCGCGACCGCGGGCGCGCCCTTCTCGAAGACATTCGCGGCGGCGGGCGGCACGGGCCTGACGTGGTCGGCCGCCGGTTTGCCCGCGGGACTGAACATGAGCGCGGCCGGGGTGCTCAGCGGTACGCCCGCCGCTGCCGGCAGCTTCAGTTTCACTGTCACCGTTCGCGATACCGCGGGCGCGATTCGCAGCGGAGTTTTCGTGCTGCCGGTGAATCCCGCACTGACAATCGGCACGGCCTCTCCGTTGCCCGCGGCGACCGCCCTGACCCCATATAGCGAGACGCTGGCAGCCACAGGCGGCAGTGGAGTGTACACGTGGTCTGCGACTGGTTTACCCGGCTGGCTGAATCTGAGCGCGGCGGGGGTTCTGACCGGGACGCCGCCCGCGACCGGCAACGCGAGCTTTACGATTAAAGTCGCCGATTCCAATGGGGCCGCGCAATCCGCCGTGTTCGCGCTTTCCGTCGTCGCGCCTCCGCTGGTGATCGCTACCGCGCAACTTGCAGGCGCGGCCACCGGCGCGGCTTATAACCAGCAGTTCAGCGGAACGGGCGGACGGCCGCCGCTCGCCTGGAGCGTGGTTGCCGGAGCGCTGCCTCCAGGTGTGTCGCTCGCCGCATCGACCGGTACTCTGAGCGGTACGCCCACAACGGCTGGATCGTTCACCTTCACTGTGCAGTTGAGCGATTCCGCCGGGACCGCGCCGACGACGCGGCAGCTCACCATCGCGGTGGCCTCTGGGCTCAGTGTCGCCACCGCGCCCGCATTGCCGGCCGTGAGCGTCGGGTCCGGCTACTCCCAAACGCTCGCGGCATCGGGCGGCGTTGCGCCGTTCGCCTGGTCGGTCAGCGCCGGCGCACTGCCGGCGGGCCTGAGCCTCAATGCATCCACCGGCGCCATTTCCGGCACACCAACGGCGGCCGGCAATTTTGCTTTCACCGCGAAGGTTGTGGACAGCAAATCGGCCAGCGCCACGCAGGTATTCACGCTCGTCGTGGCCGCCGCTCCGGCCATCCGTACGACTGCGCTCGCCAACAGCGATCAGGGGGTGGCTTACTCGCAGGCGCTCGCTCTCGCGGGCGGCGTCGCTCCCTTTGCGTGGACCATATCGGCGGGCTCGCTCCCGCCGGGCATCGCGCTCGATGCCACAAGAGGAACGCTCACCGGCAACCCGTCCGCCGCAGGCACGTTCCACTTCACGGTTCAGGTGAAGGACAGCTCCGCCGCCACGGCCAGCCAGGCGCTCACCATTGCGATCGCCGCACCGCTGTCGATCGGCGCATCCGGCGCGCTCGCGGCCGGCATGGCTGGCGATCCGTATTCGCAGCAACTGGCGGAGACCGGAGGAACGGCGCCGTTCGTCTGGTCGGTGGCGAGCGGCAGCCTTCCGCCCGGCCTGAGCTTATCCGCTGGGGGCGCACTGTCGGGTACGCCATCGTCGGCGGCATCCAGTACGTTCGCCGCACAGGTGACGGACGCAGCCGGAGCAACCGCGGCCGCGACCTTCTCACTGAACATCGAGCCCGCGCTGGCGATCGTTACCGCCGCGCTGCCGGCGGGCCTGACCGGCGCGGCCTACAGCATCGCCCTCGTATCGAGCGGCGGCGTCGCTGGGTTCCAGTGGGCCGTTACCGCGGGCGCCCTGCCGCCCGGCATAACGCTCAGCAGCCAGGGCGTTTTGAGCGGCGCGCCCACCGCTGCGGGGACCTTCACGCCAACCCTGACCGTTACAGATGCAGGGGGCTTTTCGAGCAGCCGCGAGTTCATCGTTCTGGTGGCTGCGCCTTCGATCGAGGTAGGCAACGAAAACCTGGCGCTTGCCGTCACGCTCAACCGAAGCATCTCAGGGCCGCTGTCGCTGGGCGCGGCGGCGCAATTGAGCGTCGCGGACAGCATTCTGGACGGCGCGGGCGGCATCGCTGTCGACGCGCCCGCGGCCGACGCCTCCATTCAGGCCAGCACCGTGTTTGGCGGCGTGGGCTCGGCGGCAGCGAGCGGCGTGCGGACGCTGCAGGCGGGGAACAGCATCTTCACCGTGCCGGTGTTCACCGAGCGGCGCCAAACCGGCTGCATGCGATTCTGCTATCTTGCGCCCGGATCGCGCACGCCGCGCCGATACCGGTCGCAGCCCGACCTTGCGCTGAAGGGCGTCACCGATCCCGTGGCGCAGGCGATCGTGCGGGCGCGCCTGACGCCCACGTTTACTTCGATCGCCTGGGGCCAGCCCGGATACGCGCAGCTCAGCCTCGGGTGCGCTGCCGAGATCCGCACGGGCGCCGACGACAGGTCGGAGATGGGCGCCTTCGATTTCCTGAAACAACCACAGCGCGAAGACAACCTGACCGCCAGCCTGAACGAGTTCCTGCGGTTCGGCATGGAGGCGGGGATTCTCTTCGTCACGTAAGGAGAGCAGTGTGGCAGGCGATATCACTCGAAGCACTTTCGATGCTCTGAAGCATTACAGCGCCGTCCGGCAGCAGCAGGGCCGGGTGAGCGTGGATGCGGATTGGAACGAACAGGCGGACATAGCCGCGCACCGCGCGCGCACCGAAGCCGAGGACGCGATCGGGCGCACGGGCGCGCCGCGCGACACAGCGGGCTTTCAGGTGATTCCGCTGCCGCTGACCGGCGCCTCGAGCGACCTGGCTCTGTCGCCCGGCCGCATGTACGTGGATGGCCTGCTCTGCGAGTTGGAATCGACGCTCGCGCCGCTGGTGAACATCACGGGAACGGCGCAGGTGCAGGTGACGAACATGGTGCTCGACGGCCGCGAACTGGCCGCGGGCCAGTGGGTGGAGATCTCGGCAACCGACAACACCGCTCCCGCTCCTGTCCAGACAACCATCCAGTCCGTGAACGTGCCCACGCAGACGCTGACGCTGGCGGGCAATATCGGCGGCTTCGCGGGGAAAACCGGTCCGCAGTTGCGGCGCATCACGACATATCTCACGCAGCCCGACAGCCCGGCTCCCGCGCCGCTCCCGGCCGGCGGCCTGGCGCACGCGTATCTGGATGTGTGGGAGCGGACCGTCACGGCGCTCGAGGATGGCGAGATTCGCGACCCGGCGCTGGGCCCGGCGAGCGGCCCCGACACGACCACGCGCATCAAGACCGTCTGGCAGGTGAAACTGGCTCCGCTCGCGGCCGCGAACCCCACGTGCTCCACGACGCCGGGTTTTGCGAGCCTCGTTCCCCAGAGCACCGGACAGGTTGCCGCGCGCGCGGAGCCCACGGCGGCGGCCACGTCCGCCTGCATCCTGCCTCCGCGGGCCGGATTCCGGCGGCTGGAAAATCAGCTCTATCGCGTGGAGGTGCACGCGCCGGGCAGCCTTGCCACGGGCAAGCCGACTTTCAAGTGGTCGCGCGATAACGGCTCGGTGACCACCGCCATCGTTTCGCCCGCGCCCACGCTGAGCGGCAATGCGCTTACCCTCAATGTCGGTTCGCTCGGCCGCGACCAGGTGCTCGGCTTCGGCGCGGGACAGTGGGTGGAACTTACCGAAGATGGACGCGAGCTTTCCGGAACGCCGGGGATTCTGGTGCAGTTGACCGGCGCCGCGCAGGGACCGCAGGGTCCCGTCTTAACGGCCGACGCGTCGCTGGCGAATCCCGCCGATCTGAGCAACTTTCTGAACGCCTTCACCAACCAGACGGTGCGCAACCCGAAGGTGCGCCGCTGGGACCAGTCCGGTGCGCAGGTTTCCACCGCGTCGCCCGGAGGAGATGTGGCGATTCAGGAAGGATCCTGGATGGATCTGGAAAGCGGCGTTCAGGTCTTCTTCGCGGCGGGCGGCGATTATCAGACCGGCGATTACTGGTTGATTCCGGCGCGCACCGTTACCGGCGATGTCGACTGGCCGCGGGACAGTTCCGGGACTCCGCAGTTTCGGTCTCCCGAGGGCATCCGCCATCATTACTGCCGGCTTGGCATCGTCAACTTCGGCGGCCCCGCGTGGACTTCGGCCGGCGATTGCCGCCAGTTCTTCGCCCCTCTGGCCGATTCAGGCATCCACATCACCGTCGTGTTTCTGACCAATCCCACCGGCGTTTCGCCGAACGCCGGCGTTGTTCTCAACGACGGCACGGTGGCGCTGCAGGATCTGGCGAACGGCATCAGCATCGCTTGCGATTCGCCGATCGATCCCGTATCCATCGGCGGCAACGGATCGCTCACCAAGCCCGCGTGTCTGGTGACCATCGACGTGCCGAACGCCGCAGCCGGTCAACTGCCCTTCGCGGCTCAACCGATGATCGTTGAGTCGTCATTGAAACTGGATGGCGCCGGAACGATCATCACCTGGACTCCGACACAGGCGGCCGCCACATGGATTCAGAACCAGCTTTCGCAAATCCTGGGACAGACGCCCGCTCCCGGTCCGATGCTGGCCCATCTGCGGCTGAAAGGGAATTTCATCTGGGCGCAGGGCAACCCTTCGTTGTACCTGGATGGAGAGGCCGTCGGCGGTCCGGCGGCGCCCGATGCTTCGGGCAATCAGCGCACCGGAATTGTGCTGCCGAGCGGTACTGGACGAAGGGGCGGCGATTTCGAGATGTGGTTCTGGCTGATCTCGCTGCCATCGGTGGTGGTTTCGCCCACGTCCATCGACTTCCCCGCCCAGGCCGTCGGCACGACCAGCGCGCCCATACCGGTGGCCCTGACGAATAACACAAAGAATCCGATCGCCATCACCAGCATTGTGCCCAGCGGCGATTTTGCCCAGACCACCACTTGTCCGGCCAGCCCTGGCACACTGGCGGCCGGGGGCAATTGCGCCATCAATGCGACCTTTACGCCCACCATCGGCGGACTCCGGTCGGGCGCGATTACGGTGTCTTTTGCCACCGGCGCTCCGCTGACCATTCCGCTCGCGGGAGTCGGGCTGTCGCCGGCTTTGCAGGCGTCCACGACCACGCTGAGCTTCACCGTATTCTTCCCCGGGAGCTCCACGCAGCCGGTGACGTTCAGCAATATCGGCAGCGCGCCGCTGGTCATCGGCAGCATGACGCTCGGCGGACCGGCCGGCACCGACTACTCCCTGTCGACGTCCGGTCCTCTCACGCTTGCTCCCGGCGGCAGCTTTGTTTTGAATGTCACGTTCAAACCGGCCGCCGCCACCGTGCGCAACGCGACGCTGACGATCAACCACAACGCGGCGGGAAGTCCGCTGATCGTCTCGCTCTTCGGCCGAGGCATTCCCATTTTTGGAGGGGGGCTGGGACCCGTTGGGGGAGGAGTCCTCAGGTTCGATCAGGCGCGGTTCATCAAGCCGGCGTGAGTGGCGCCGGCTGCGGCAAGTGACGCTGGTCATGCTGGCCCGCTGGTTCCTTACTCCGGACACGCTCCGCAGTAAAAGAATCTCTGGCTGGACCCTGCCGAGGACGCGTCGTGAGATCCAACGGCTCCTGTGTATCTGGACCGGTTCGTGCTGCTACTGCGGCGCGCCGGTTCATGCTCTCTGGTTGCCTCGGGCTCCCCGACCGCCCCGCTAGCCGTGTCTTTCTCCAGCATGACGCCGCTGGGCATTCTGGCATTCCATCGGCGCCAGCGCACTCCTGTATATTGCGGCGCTAAACATCATCAGGACGGAGTTCGAGCTTCCTGGCGATCGTTGGGCGAAATGGCTGGTTGCATCAGCGGGGTTCTTCTGCATCACCTGGGCCATTGCGAACTCCGGTAAGATCGCTCGAGACTGGCCCGAACGCGCGCCACGTTCTGCTCGATCCCGCTGCGCAGTTTGTGCCGGACAAGGGCGCGTTTGACCGCTCCCAGCCAGCCCCCCAGACCATCAACCCGGGAGCGGTTGAGATAGAGCATAAGGACGCTCCCATGACCAACATCCACCAGAACGGTCAGCCCCAGCGAAGCCCGGAAGTAATGACTCGCGTAGATCTGCTTCGACACAACGAAACTCCAGCGGAGCCCCTCGAATTCTTCCGAGTAGATGATTACATGAGTCACGTTCAACACCGGCTTTAACGGTCCCAGATCTTCCAGGGACCAATACAGAAAACTGTCCGGACCTGCTGCCGGGATCTGGCTGAGTTGCTCGTAAAGCGCGGGAGCGTACTGCCGCAACAAAGAAAACTCACCTGACAACTCGCTCAGTTCCTTCGAGAGGCAAACCGGTGGACTCTCGTCCGCGTAGCAAGCCAGTCCCCGGTTCCCCTCAGCCAGATACCTTTTCACGTAGTCGATCAAAACAGCGCGGAAGACCAAATCCGCCCGTGCGAGGGTGTTCGGTGACCCATCGAGCCCTTTCGCGATCTGCCCCATCATCGCGGTCGACAGCTTCAGGTTGCAGTTCCCTGGCCGGCATGTCTTCAGCGCGTCAGCGTCGGCGCGAGTCAGACTCAGATTCCGCACATCCGAGACCGATGAAGGATTGCTTAGTCTGGCTACCTGCGGAATTTCCGGACCCTTCTTGAACCTGCCGATGTCTCGAAACTGGTTGAGATAATATTCGCTGGGTACGGCGATGATCACGGCGCCCAAACAAGCGACCTCAGAATCTCTGTGTGTGTCGAGGACCCTGGCGACGACCTGCCCGGCCTGCAGCCTCTCCACCGATTCGCCGTCCAGCCAGCCGAATTTTTCAAGGCTTGAGCGGAGTCGGCCGATATCGGGCGTGGCAGCAAGGGCAAGCGGCATAGCCCCAATCCATGCGAGACCGCGCAGGAACCCTTTACGGGCATGGAAGTTCATCGCCTTGCGCAATCCTCTCACGCGTGTATGAAGATCTCACGAACCCTCCCCTCTCGCGTCACTCCCCGTTCTCCAGTGCGTGAACTTTGACCAGGCGGGGCGGTGGCGTTCGGCCCCACTGAAGCGGGCCGCCAGAAAAGTGTTGACCAGTCCTTCGCCAGAGCCGGTCCGATTATCTGGGCGCCCATATAAATCATATTCGTATCGTCGTCTTCGACTCTGTGATGCGCGGAGTAAACGATCCGCGGCAATTCCGATTCGCATTGGTTATTCCTCCAGTCTCCAACATTGCGACGGACCGTACTCGCTCAGATCTCCGCTGGAGTCGAGCCAGGCGTCTTTTGTGGCGACCGTGACCGGAATCGACCGAATCAGGAGTTCCAGACTGCTCTCCCCCGGCAACCGGGGCAGACTCGGTTCGATTGCGCCAACTTCTTCGGGTGTGAACGGCCCCCCGTGTGGCAGACCGCCCTCTTTCCGGCGGTAACTCGGCGACGGGGACATTGCTATTGATGGGAACGAGGCGTTCCTAAGTGATTGGTAACGTTAACCAGAAGCTTTGTCACGGTTTCCGGCTCCCCGAGAAGTTCTGTCACGGTTTTGAGACGGTTGCGAACAGCGTCTCTTGCTAAATCGTGGAAAGTGTTTTAGAATCAGGAGGGTAGAGAGTCGGGGCGTAGCGCAGCCTGGTAGCGCACC
>CAWACP010000009.1:0-59204 GCA_963780655.1 uncultured Acidobacteriota bacterium
GAAGATCTCTGAGAATCCTCACTATACAGAGGCCCTGTCGGAGACACAAGCCTGGCCGTTCGGAGTTGTCGATATGATTCAGATCGCCTCGCCGCGCGATTCACGCCGAGATTTCAGCGCTCGGATTCGCGCGACTCATTCCGTCTCCGGCATCGACGACTCCGGTATATACTTGTCCCCGATGCAACCTGTCGGCCGCCGCTCTTTCCTTGCCGCCGCTTTTGGCGGAACCGCGATTCTGGCGCAGTCTCCGCGTGACTGGTCGGGCGCCACGCCCATCCGCTATCCCGATCCCGACGTCATCGCCGTCGACAAGCGGTTCGCAAAGTACAAGATCGGCAACGCAGCCATTACCCGCGTCGCCAGCGGCATGCTGTGGGCCGAAGGACCCGCGTGGAACAGCGGCGGCCAGTACCTGATCTGGAGCGATATCCCCGCCGACCGCCAGATGCGCTGGCTCAATGAGGACGGGCACGTCAGCATCTTCCGCAAGCCGGCGAACTACGCCAACGGCAACACGTTCGACGCCCAGGGCCGGCAACTCACGTGCGAACACGGCGCCCGGCGCGTGGTCCGCTACGAACACGACGGCAGCGTATCGGTGCTCGCCGATAAATGGAACGGCAAGCGCCTGAATGCGCCGAATGATATCGTGGCGCACCCGGATGGCTCGGTGTGGTTCAGCGATCCCGGTTACGGCATTCTGGTGAACTATGAAGGCGGCAAGACGCCTCTTGAGATCAAGGAAGCCGTCTATCGCATCGACGGCGTCAGTGGCCGGATGGAAATGGTTGCGGACGACCTGTATAAGCCCAACGGCCTCTGCTTTTCACCCGACTACAAGCGCCTCTACATCTGCGACACCGGCGCGACGCATTACCCCGAGGCCCCGAAGAATATTCGCGTTTACGACGTCAGCGATGCACGGCTGCGCAACGGCCGGCAGTTCTGTTCCATGGAGCTGAAAGGAGTGGGCACGGGACTCGCGGACGGAATCCGCGCCGATGTGGACGGCAACATCTGGGCCGGCTCGGGATGGGTGGGCCCTGGCTACGACGGCGTTCACGTGTTCGCGCCGGAGGGGGAGCGCATCGGCATGATCCTGCTGCCCGAGATCTGCGCGAACCTCTGCTTTGGCGGCCCGCGGCGAAACCGGCTGTTCATGGCCGCGAGCCAGTCCATTTACTCCGTGTATGTAGAGACGCAGGGCGCCGGTATGGCTTAGTGGAGTAGGCCTTCGGCCTGCGCAGTTACTTCGGTTGTGGTGCCGGGCTGATGGCGTCCCAGCGTGGATCGCCGGTCTGCGTATAATTCTTCGGCAGAGTGTCCCAGGCCGGACGCGTAATGCCGTTCAGGTCGTACACTACCTTGCCGTTGCGGACGGTCAGCTCGCACACTAGGTTGCTTGTGCCCTGCAGCCGCGCGCCCCACGAATCCGTGAACCCGAAGTTGCCGGTTTCGAGCCTGAGTACGGTGACGTCCGCGGGCGCGCCCAGGGACAGGTTGCCCAGCTCCGAGTGCTGAATCTCTCGCGCCGGATTCCATGTCGATCGCCGGATGACTTCGTCCAGCGGAACGCCCATGGCGAGGAACTTGCTCATGACGTTCAGCATGTCTTTCATGCCGGAGTTCATGCTCCCGATGTGCAGATCGGTGGAGATGGAATCGGGCAGGAAACCCTGTCTGAGCGCCGGCACGGCCACGCGCCAGGCAAAACTTCCGCCGCCATGCCCCACATCGAAGATCACGCCGCGCGCACGCCCCTCCACCATGCCGCGGTTCAGATCTCCGTCGTCAGTCAGCTCATGGCGCAGGCCTGAATAGCAGTGCGTATAGATGTCGCCGGGCCTCAGCTTTTTCGTGAGCAGCTCGCGCAGTGGCCGCTGCGGCCAGTCTTTGCCGAAATCCACCATTACCGGGATGCCGGCGATGGCTCCCGCCTCGACGGCTTGCTCCACTGCCGTCCACTCGGGCCCTGCGAAATGCGCGGTCTTGATGCCGACGATCAGTCCTTTGTGGCGCAGCGCCATTGCGGCCGCAGGCGCCGGGTCCATGTCGGAGACGTCGTTCTCATATTTCGGTCCGCGCATACCGTGGCCGACGATATTCAGAAACGCGAGCACGCGCGTGGCGGAACGGTCGATCACGCGGTCCCTGAATTCCTCGAAATTGCGATAGCCCGCGCAGCCGGCGTCCGCTACCGTGGTCACACCCACTCGAAACGTGAAGCCGTCGGGATAGACGCTGTTGTCTCCCGCGTAGGAATCCCGCTCGCCCGTTCCGGCGAAGACGTGCACGTGGATGTCCACCAGACCCGGGGTGACGTAGAGCCCATTGACGTCGACGGTCTTCAAAGCCGATCGCGGGTCCAGATGATCGGCAACGGCGGCAATTCGGCCATCCCGAATGGCAACATCGCGTTTGGCGCTGATGCCGTTCTTCGGGTCGATCACGTGACCGTTCCTGAGCAGCAGATCGTACATTGGCTGACCGAAACAGGATGCCACGAATCCGGGAAGCGCGACGAGACCAGCGAGGAGCGGGAGCGACTTCATGGGTCCAATGATATGCCCATAGGTATCGTTCTTCCGCCGGACGCATCCAACGAGGCATGAGAATCGGTATCATCGGCACAGGAAATATCGGGGGCGCGCTGACCCGGAGATTGCGCGCCCTCGGCCATGACGTTAAGATCGCGAACTCCCGCGGGCCCGAATCGCTTGCGGGACTGGCGAAAGAGACGGGCGCCACGCCGGTCACGGTGGAAGACGCGGTCCGCGGCCGCGACCTGATCATCGTGACAATCCCCGAGAAGAATATCCCTGATCTGCCACACGGTTTGTTCAAAGACGTTCCGAAAGAGGCGGTTGTCGTGGATACAGGGAATTACTATCCAAAGCAACGCGACGGGCGTATTGAAGCGATCGAAGCCGGCACGCCGGAGAGCCAGTGGGTGGAACAGCAGCTCGGGCGCCCGGTAGTGAAAACGTTTAACAACATCTACGCGAAGCACCTGCACGATCTGGGCCGGCCGAAGGGAGCGCCTGATCGCATCGCGCTTCCGGTGGCGGGGGACGATCCAAAAGCAAAGCAGGTTGTCCTGCAGTTGCTCGATGACCTTGGCTTCGACGGCGTCGACTGCGGGCGGGCTCGCTGAATCGTGGCGTCAGCAGCCGGGAAGTCCGGTTTACGCGAAAGACTTCGATGTTGCGGGAGTGCGCCGCGCGTTACAGGAAGCGCGTAAAGAGCGCACGCCCGAGTGGCGATACTGAGGCTCTCTCCAGTGCAGGCTGAAAGCACAACGGAACATTATGTCCCCCCTGCGCGGGCCGATCGGCAATCTTTGTGGAGCAGGCCTTCGGCCTGCATTGCAGGCTAAAAGCCTGGCTAAAAGCCTGCTCTACTGCGGATCGTAGAGAATAGATCCCATGAGCCTGAAGATTGATATTCGCGAGACCCCTGAAGCGACGATTCTCGACCTGCACGGCCGCATCAGCCTCGGCGAGCCGTTGTCTGACCTGCGCGACTCCATCCGTGAGGCGCTCGCCGGAGACCAAAAGAACCTCCTGCTGAACCTTGGCGGCGTCAGCTATATCGATAGCTCGGGGCTGGGGCAGCTTATCAGCAGCTATGCCGCCGTCACGGAGAGAGGCGGACAGATGAAACTACTGAATCTGCAGACGAGGGTACAAGACCTGATGCAGATAACCAAGCTTCTGACTGTTTTCGAGACCTTCACCAGTGAAGCGGCAGCGCTGCGGAGTTTCGGAGGCAGGAAGTAGTTCCACAAACAGAAACGCCGCCCCAGGTCACCGGTTAGTGACCAGGGCGGCGCTTCGATTCGAACGCGACGTTCGCAGCCGTCAGAACACCTTTGTCCAGATCGTCAGGCTGTTGGCATTGTCATCCACGGCGGCACACCGGAAAGCCTGGTTGGTTCCGACCCACTGCGAACCGAGACCGAACGCGCCGCCGTTGTTCGGGTCGACGGAGAACTGGGACTTGAACACGCCCTGCGTCGTGAACTCCACGAGCTCGCTCGGCTGATTCGGATCGACGTTCGTGCCGTCGCTGTTGGCAACGATCAGATCGCCGTTCGGAACCATCGCGAGGTCGAGTGGACCGTGGAGGTGGACCGCATCCGTATAGATTGCCGTTCCCACTCCCCCGGCCGTTTTAATCCTGCTTGCGTCGGCTATGGCGTAGATGGTGTCATCCTCGGAATCCGCGACGTACAGGGTCTTGTTGGCGGGGTTGAAGAGTAATCCGGACGGTCCGAGCACGACGGCGGCCGGATCGAGCCGGTGCGGGTACCCCGAGGCAATCTCCACCGTATCCAGCACCGTGACCGGCATCCCGTTCTGATTGAACTCCACATCCAGCCGCACCACCGTTCCCGACATGACGTTGGAATAGAACACCTGCGCTGTGGCGCCCTGGTCGTTAATCGCCATGCCCCAGGGTCCGTCAATGAGAACGGGGTTGCTGGCCAGTTCCTGCACGAGTTGGCCTTTGTTATTGAGGATCAGGATGGAGCCCGGCTTGACGGTGTTCATGGTCCCGTCGGTGGTGGGAAGGCTACCTACGAACACGAACCCCTCCTGGGTGACGCCCAGAGCCGCAGTCAGGCCATGCCCCTTCGACGCCTGATAGAACGTGCTGACCTTGTGCGAATTGTCGATGCGAATGATCGTCGTTCCGGTTCCCTGCAGGTTCAACTTGTTATTGAAATTGCTGACGAGGACGTCTCCCGGGTGAAGCGCCCCACCGGTTGTGACGTTGAGCGGAACAAACGCGACGCCATACGGATTGACATCGCCGTTCGACGGGATGGTGGATACGGTGTTCGCCGGAGGCGGCAGGTAAGTTCCAGCCGTTCCGGTTGTGA
This sequence comes from uncultured Acidobacteriota bacterium, assembly GCA_963780655.1. GTDB lineage: Bacteria > Acidobacteriota > Terriglobia > Bryobacterales > Bryobacteraceae > CAWACP01. The sequence goes on from CAWACP010000009.1 coordinate 4,889, forward strand.
GTGTGAAGGCGGCCACAGCGGTGAGGGCCGACAGCCGCGTGAATGACGCGCGAAACTGATTGATCGTTTTCATAGCTTTCTCCTGTTCTGAAATCGCGGCGGCCTCATGTCCGCCCATCGGTGAAAGCGTCGTTCTGCGGCGAGTTCACTCATGCCTGCATCAATTTTTTCGGCGTTCAACGACCCTGTCATTCAAGCGGGCTAACATATCTGAAAGGGCGAGAGTCGGCCGGCTGGATAACGTATGGCGCCAACTACCAGTCCCGAGTACCGGAAGCAGCTCGATGATCTTGCGAAGCGCGCTCTCGAGCTGCCGCCCGAGCTCTGGCCGGAGTTCATCGAAAAAGCGTGCGCCGGCAACGAGAGCCTCAGGATCGATCTGCTCGGCCGGCTGTTCCGCGCGCCTCTGCTGCCGGGCAACGGGTTTGCTCAGTACCGGATCCTCTCGCTGCTCGGAGAAGGCGGCATGGGGCAGGTCTACCTGGCGGAGGACACTCGCCTGCCGCGGCGAGTTGCGCTCAAGACCCTCCCGACGCAATCCGTTCCGAGTGAAGGCGACGTCCATCGCTTCGAACAGGAAGCGTGGGCCGCGTCTTCGCTGAACCACCCGAACATCCTCACCATCTACGAGGTGGGCCGGCACGACGGACGGCTCTTCATCGCCTCGGAATACGTGGAGGGGATGACGCTGCGGCAGAAGCTCGCGGAGCCGGTTGACGCCGCGGCAACCCTGGATATCGCGATACAGTGCGCGGCGGGGTTGAAGGCAGCGCATGACGCGGGCATCGTGCACCGCGACATCAAGCCCGAGAATCTCATGATTCGCACCGACGGGCTGCTGAAGATCGTCGATTTTGGCCTGGCCCGGGTCGGCGAGCTACGATCGGGCGCCGTGGCGCTCCGCTCCGCCAACGCCACGGTCCCCGGCACGATTCTGGGAACCACGAAATACATGTCGCCGGAGCAGGCGCGGGGCGTGCCGGTGGATGGCCGCGCAGACGTATTCGGCCTGGGCGCCGTGATGTATGAGATGCTCTCCGGACAGGCCCCGTTCGACGGCGATACCGACAGCGACCGCATTGCCTCGATCCTGCTGAACGACCCACGCCCTCTGAATCAACTTGCGCCCGCCGCTCCACCGGAGCTGGTGCGCATCGTCGAGCGCGCGATGTGCAAGGACGTCAACGGCCGTTATCAGAGCGCGCGGGAGATGCTGGCGGAGCTGCAACGCCTGAAGAAGAACCTGGAGCTCGGCGCGGCCGGGCAGGGCTCGCGCACATGGATGACGCTGGGGCGTATCGCTGTCGCCGCCGTCCTGCTCTGCCTCATCGTGCTGGGGATTCTTCTCGTCGCGCGGCGCAAAGCGGTCGAAAAACCTTCGGGCGCGCGGACCCGCAGCCTGGCCATTCTGCCTTTCAGAAATCTGCGCCCTGACCCGTCTACCGACTTTCTGGGGTTCTCACTCGCCGACGCGGTCATTACGAAATTCGGCTATGTGCGCTCGGTGGCGGTTCGGCCGTCATCCGCTGTGGAGAAGTACAGGAGCCGGTCTGTCGATCCGCGCCAGGCCGCAGCCGAACTGAATGCCGATGTTCTGCTCACCGGCAGCTATCTCCGCGATGCCGATCGCCTGCGCATCAATATTCAACTTATCGATGCGCACCAGGACCGCGTTCTTTGGCAGGACACTCTGGACACCCCTTATGAGGACCTCTTCCGGGTGCAGGATCGAGTAGCGCAGCAGATCATCCGGCAACTGGAATTGAACCTATCGCCCAGCGAAGCCGGCAGTCTGCGGTTCGACAATCCGATCGGCCGCGAGGCTTATGAAGAATACCTGCGCGGCGTCGATCTGTACGCCATCAGCGACTTCCCCGGCGCGATCCGGGCTCTCGAAGCGTCGGCGGCGGAGGAGCCGAATTATGCGCTGACGTGGGCCCACCTCGGCCAGGCCTACACCTCCGACGCGTCACTTGTATTCGGCGGGCGCGATGAATACCGCAAAGCGCAGACGGCGTATGAGCGGGCGCTGGCGCTGAATCCTGCTCTGATCGAGGCGCGAGTCTACATGGCCAATCTCTTCACCGACACTGGCCGCGTGGAGGAGTCCGCTCCGTTGCTGTCCGCCGCTCTGGAACGAAATCCCAACAGCGCCGACGCGCACTGGGAGCTGGGATACGCGTATCGATTCGCCGGCCTGCTGCCCGAATCGGTGCGCGAATGCGAGCGGGCCCGCGAGATCGACCCACAGGTGAAGCTCTACAGCTCGGCGCTCAATTCGTACCTCTATCTCGGGGAGTACGATCGCTTTCTCAACAGCCTGCCGCAAACCGACAGCGTCTATATTCTTTTTTATCGGGGCTTCGCCGAATATTACAAACACGACGCCGGCTCCGCGCTGGCCCATTTCGACAGGGCATACGTGCTGAATTCCACTACGTTCCAGGCGGCGCTGAGCAAGGCGCTTGCGGACGCCCTCCGCCACGATTCAGCAGACGGTCTGCGTGTTCTCAACCAGACTCTCGAGCGCGTTGAGAAGCGCGGCGTGACCGATCCCGAAGGCCTGTACAAACTGGCACAGGCGTTTGCCGCCCTGGGCGACGCGAGCGCGGGAATGAAGATCCTGCGACGGGCCATCGATGGCGGCTTCTTCTGTTATCCGTACTTCAGGACAGACCCGCTGCTCGATCCTCTGCGCAACCAGCCCGGCTTCGCCGAACTGATGGAAACAGCGCGGACCCGGCATGAGCGCTTCCAGGCGCGCTTTGCGCCGCGGACGGAACAGTAAGAAGCAGGCGAAAACGCCTGCTCCACCACGGCGCATCAACCACGGCAACAGTGGAGTAGGCCTTTGGCCTGCGCAGTTATTTTCCGGCGGCCCGAATCACCACGATGTCGCGCGTGCGCGTGCCGCGTGCGAGGGCGAGTTTGTCGCCGCGCGGAGACCAGGCGTATCCGGCAATCAGGTTCGCTTTGAAATCCGTCACGCGCCGGGGCTCGCCGCCGGACAGCGGAATGCGCCAGATGTTTTCCGTGCGCCCGCCCACCTGGCTGTACTCAACTGCGCGTCCATCCGGCGCCCAGGAAATGTAGCTCCGGTCCGCGGGCGCGTTCTGGATGACTTCGATGGGCTCACCGCCTCGCGAGTTCAGAATCGCAATGTAATGCGCCGACAGCTGCGGATCCATCCCCGGAAAATACTCGCACGCGATGAGCCGTCCGTCCGGGGAGATCTTCGGCACGGAAGCGGCAATATCGCTCAACTGAACTGGCGCGCCGCCCTCAACAGGCGCCTCCCATAGCATCGGCTTGCCGCCTATGCCGGGCGACCACTCGCTGAACGAAGCGTAGTAAAACATCCGGCCATCCGGCGAGGGCTCCGGATGCACATCGTTCGGCGCGTGGGTCAGCTGGACCGGATTGCTGCCGTCGATTCCTACTCTCCAGATGGCGCCGTGCGAGTGGTAAAGAATGTACTTCCCGTCGGGAGTGACCGCCACTTCGTACTTGTTATCGGGGCCGCTGGTGAGCTGCCGCAGATTCTCGCCGGAGGAATCGATTATCCAGATGTTGCGGTAATCGCCGGCCAGCGCGGAGTATACGATGCGGCCGTCCGGTGTCCACGTCAGGCTGTTGAAGCTCCGCACATTGCCGGACGTTACCTGTACGGCCTGGTTCGCGTCGCCGTGCGGGGCCACCCATAAATCGAATGAGTTCAGAGTCTCCACCGCGACCATCGTGCGCCCGTCCAGCGTCATGCTGACATGCGCGTGATTGCCCAGATCGTTGGTGACCCTGGCCGTTTCCCCGCTGGTCACCGCCACCGACCAGATCTGATACGCATCGTCGAGGTGGTCCGCGGCGCACAAATACAGGCGTCCGCCGTGCGCGGGCCAGAACGTCGATCCCAACAACATCCACTTGTGAGAGCCGAGGTCCGATTCCCGACCATCGGACACGCGTACAGTGATCAGACGAAAGCCCTGATCCGTGTACGCCGCAGCCTGCCCTACCCCGCAGGCGATGGACCGTCCATCCGGCGCCCATGCCAGCCCATATCTCGAGAAATAGAGCGGACGGCGGCGCGTGCCGATGGTGCGCTCACCCGATCCATCGGCCCTGGCGATCACCAGAGCCGATTCGTGATGTATCGGCTCGATCCGCACATACGCGTATTGCTGGCCGTCCGGGGAGAAGGCCACGGAGCTCGCGAGATTGTCGTGGATCCGAACCAGATCGCTCCCATCCGCTGCCACCCGGTAGAGCGCATATACGCCATTGGCCTTGATGCGGCGATAGAAGAGATAGGCGCCGTCGGAAGAGAATGACAGGTCGGAGTGCTCACCTTCCTCGGGACCCAGAATCCTGGTCTCACGCGCGGTGGCCATCTGCCGGATCCACAGACTCTGGCCGCCCGGCTTATCCAATATGTATGCAACGCGCGAGCCGTCAGGCGAAATGGCCGCATCTTCCGGCTGACCCTGGGTGATCAGCCTCGTGACCGTCATCGAACTGAATGGCGCCAAGCCCGCGTTGCGTCCGAACAGCCACAGGAGCAGCACGGCGAGAGGAACCAGCGCCGCAACGGCAACAATGGGCCAGCGCGGGCGGCGCGCCTGGACAGGTTTCCCGAGAGCGAGCTGGCGTGTAGCTTCATCGCGCGCGAGCAGCAGCTCATCGGAATCGGGGGTCAGTTGACTGGGATAGCGTATGCGGCGCAGCAGCCGCTCCAGATCGACGTGGAGGCTCTGCGCCGATTCGTACCGTTCGGCCGCGTCCTTCCGCAGGCACTTGCTCAGAATGGCCTCGAACGCCGGAGGGGTGTTCGGCAACAGACGCGAAATGGGCGGCGGATCCCGCGCCAGAATGGCGGCCAGAACGTCGCTGGGCGTCTCGCCGCTGAACGGGGACGTCCCCGACAGCATTTCGTACAACACCACGCCCAGGCTGAAAATGTCGCTGCGCGCATCCACCGGACGGCCCCTCGCCTGCTCCGGCGACATGTACTTCGCGGTTCCGAGCACGAATCCCGGGACGAGTGATGGAAGCGTTTCGAGAGCGGCTGGCGCTGCTCTGCGCCGGCTGTTCCACAAATCTGGCCAGGCCGAAATCGAGCACCTTCACCAGACCCTCCGGACGCACCATGATGTTCTCGGGCTTGATGTCTCGGTGGACAATACCGGCGGCATGCGCGGCCGCCAGTGCCGCGGCCACCTGCGCGCCAATGTCGAGGACCATGGTGAGGTCCGCCGGCCCCGCGCCCAGCAGCTGGCGAAGCGTCTGGCCCGCAACCAGCTCCTGCGCGATAAAGTCGAACCCATCGGCGCTTCCGATTTCGTAAATGGTGACGATATTCGGATGATTGAGACTCGACGCCGCGCGGGCTTCGCGCTGGAAACGGCGGATATGAGACGGGTCGCCGGCGAGCGTGGGAGACAGGAGCTTCAGCGCCACCTGCCGGCTGAGCCGGAGGTCTCTGGCGAGCCACACCTCGCCAATGCCGCCCGATCCCAGACGCGATATCACCTCATACTGAAGGATCTTTCGGCCGGCCAGATCCCCGGCGTTCGGCGCGGCGGCGATGTCTCGCGCGAGCTGGCTGAGAATGGGCGCTTCCATGAGCGGATCGGGCGCATCGTGTGCGTCCAGCAACGCCTCCACCTGGCGGCGCAGTTCAGGGTCTCCCGCGCACTCCGCATCGAGGAAACGGCCACGGGCGTCGCCGCTCATCTCGAGCGCGGCGTCCGCGAGAGCGTTGATGCGCTGATACAATTCCGGCGTCATCGCTTACGCGCCGATGTGCGAAGCGGGCTCAGAGCGCGGCCGAAGAGCCTTTCGTCAGCTCCACGCTGAGCCAGGCTTTTGCTCTTTGCCATTCGCGTTCCACAGTGGCATGCGACAGCTTCATCACCTCTGCCGTTTCATCTATGGTAAGCCCGGCGAAATAGCGCATCTCAACAATACGGCTCTTTCGCTCATCGAGTTTCGCGAGCGCGGTGAGGGCATCGTCCAGGGCAACCAGTTCGGAGGCGCGTTCCGGCGTGAAGACCGCGGCTTCGTCCAGACACAGCGTTTCGATATTGCCGCCCCGCCGCTGACGGCCGCGTCCGCGCGCCATGTCCACCAGAATGTGACGCATCGCCTGGGCCGAGGCGGCGAAGAAATGGGAACGTCCCTGCCAGTTCGATTCCCTTTGCCTGATCAGCTGCATATACGCCTCGTTGACCAGAGCCGTTGTCTGCAGGGTGTGGCCGGAGCGCTCCCGCTGCATGTAGCGGCGCGCAAGCCGGTGCAACTCGTCGTAGACCAGGGGGACCAGCAGATCGAACGCGCCCTCATCGCCGTCGCGCCACGCGAGCAGCAGTTGAGTTACATTCTGCGAGGGCGAACGCTGCATCGGTTAGAAATCTTAGCACGGCTGCGATGAGCAAAGTGGGGCAGGTTGGGGTTTGTGGGGCGGGCGCCTCGCCTGCGGCCGACGCCTCGTCGGCCTGCTCCGTACTTTCTGAATGCGTTCTGCGCTGGACCGGGCGGGCGGGGCGCCCACCGCAGGCGGGGCGCCCGCCCCACAATCGTGCTACTGCACGGTTGCCGACGCCACAGCCTTGCGCACGCGGATGCGCATCGCCTTCGTCTCCTCGTCGGCCGCTGCCGCGTAAGAGCCTTCCGTGCGCAGCAGGCGTGCGTAGCCGTCGAGCATGCCGGCCACGCGCGTATCGGACGTGTCGGCGCCATTGAAAATGGCCGCGGCCCGGCCGAGTAACTCGCGCGCCTCCGCCTCCCTGTGCTGCTTCCTGTACAGAGCCGCGAGGTTCTGCATGGCGAAAGCCGTCGGTGTGCCGGTCTCCGGACCACTGCTCTGTATGGCGCGGGAGAAGTACTGTTCGGCGGCGCCCGCATCGCCCATGCGCGCGGAGAGTGCGCCAAGGTTGTTCAGGTCGGTTGTAAGCCAGGGGTGCCCCGGTGCGAACCTTCGCTCGTCGATGGCCAGCGCCTGTTCGAACGCGGTCCGGGCCTCGCGGTTCCGGTGCAGATCCTCCAGGATCAGCGCAAGATTCGACAGACCGGCGGCGTAGATCGGGTGATCCGTCCCGAGGGCCTCGCGCCAGATGGCGAGTGCGAGCTCGCACTTCTGTAGCGCGGCTTCCGGATGACGCTGCGCCCGCAGCACCTGTGCCAGCCCGTTGAGCGCTTCGGCCGTCACCGGATGATGTGGCAGTATGCGCAGGTACACCGGAACGGCCTGCTCCAGGTACGTCCGGCTGAGCTGCAGGTTTCCCTGAAGCCGCGTTGCCAGACCCAGGTGAACCAGGCTTGCCGCCGCCCGCGCTTCGTCGAGCGGAACAGCGCGCCTGTTGATGTCGAGCGCTTCACGAAAGAACGGGATCGACGCTGACAATTGTCCGGAGAACTCCAGGATGACACCCAACGACTCAACCGTCTCTGCAGTCGCGCGGTCGTCGGGGCCAAGCACTCTGCGGCGCAGATCGAGCGCCTGCCGCGCCATCCGCTCCGCCTCGCGGTACCGGCCAGTGTCGTTGTAGAGCAACGCGAGTCCATGCAGCACGCTGGCGACGCCCGCCTCGGACAGCGGCGTCCACGCTTCTCGTATAGCCAGCGCGCGAAGGTAGGCGCGCTCCGCCTCGGAGTATCGCGCCTCGGCCCGCAGAGCTGCGGCAACGTTGAGCAATCCGGAAGCGAGTTTCGCGTCGGATTCCGGCAGCGCTGCCTGCCATAGGTCCACCGCCTGGACAAACTGCGCCTCCGCGGCGGCGTATTGGCCGCGCGCAAAATAGACCGCGCCCAGGTTGTTGTGCTTCGTGGCGTCATCCGCGGATGTGTTCTGGCCGGCCAGAGCAGCGCAGCAGAAAACAGTGAGCGACAGGGCATCGAGTATCATCCAGCAAGCATGCGGCCGGAAGCCCGCGCGAGGGCAGTAAGGAGACCGTGTCGCTTACCGTAGCGTTTACGGTAATAAGGAGCGGCGTCAGTCAGTCGATAAGGTGCATCCGCCGAAGCAGAGCCTGAAACCGGGGCTCGCCGCGAATGGCGTCGTACACCGGATGCACATTCAGCGGACCCATCGAGAGATCGCGTTGTTCGACGCCGGTTTCCAGCCAGTCGAGCGCGCGGCCGTGTTCGCTCAGCCCGAGGTGCAGTATTGCGAAGGCGGTGGAAGAAACGTGTCTGTGCCGCGCCATATCGCGCAGCTTGCCCAATAGCTCGCTCGCTTCCCGGGTGTTGCCCGCAAGCGCGTACGCCTGGCCGAGGGCGCCGAGAAGGCTGGGCACGTCACCCGCAATAGACCGGCCCTTTTGATACATCGTGATGGCCTCGGCGTAGTCGCCGAGCAGAGTGTACACGCGCCCCATCGACGTCCACGCCTTGTGAAATGTCGGATCCGTTTCGCCGAGCGCCTTCAGCTGCTCCATTGCCTCGCCGTACCGATGCGACAGCGTCATCAGATAAGCGCGTCCTTCCCGCAAAATCGGCGAAAGCGGATCGAGTGAGATAGCTGTCTCTATTCCTGACAGCGCCTCGTCCATCCGGCCGCGCATCGCCAGAACATCCACCGAATACCAGTGGTGCGCCGTAGCGTATCCCGGATTCAACTCGATCGCCTTGCGGAAGAGCCTCTCCGACTCTTCCCAATTCCACTCGTAACGCGCCCGAAAAAGACCGAGTGAGACATAGGGCTCGGCCAGCGAAGGATCGAGCTCCATGGCGCGGTTTGCAGCCCTGCTGGCGGCGGGTATGCTCGCCGCCTGGGCCATGAGACCGTAGTCGGCCAGCACGGCGTAGCAATCGGCCAGTCCGGCCCACGCGAGCGCGAAGCCGGCGTCGATCGCCGTCGCCTGTTCGAAGCAGCCAATGGCCGTGTGCAAGCCGTCGGCAGTGCGTTTGTTCCAGTGAAGCCGGCCCTTGAGGTAGAGATTGTGACACTCCAGGTTCGCGGGCTCGTGCGTCAGCCGCTGGGTTGTCCGCTCACCCATGTGCACGCGCAGCGTATCGACAATGGCGCGGGCAATCTCTTCCTCGATGGCAAAGACGTCGGAAGCCTTGCGGTCCCAGGCTTCGGACCAGAGATAGTAACCGGTGGCCGCGTCGATAAGTTGAGCCGTAATGCGCAGACGATCACCCGAGCAGCGCACGCTTCCGCGCAGCACGCTCTCCACGCCAAGGCGCCTGCGAATCTCCTCGATATCCTGCTCGTGCCCGCGCATGCGCGCCGCCGATTGCCACGCCACCACGCGCAGGCCGCTGAGCTTCGTCAGCGAATGAATCAGCTCTTCGGTGAGCCCGTCGCTCAGGTAGTCGCCGTCGGCGCCCGGATTCAGGTTGGTGAACGGCAGAACGGCGATGGTCTTCTGCCCGGTTGGCGCGGGCGAAGCCGCCTCGAGCGATCGGTCCGCGCGGTCATGGAATACCGCGGCATAACCGCCGCGCGGAAGTTCGATTGCGATGTTGGAGAACCGCCCGTCGCCTTCGTACCACGCTTTCAGCCGGGCGCGAAGCCGGCGTGCTTCTACGCGCACAACGGGATCCACGCGCGGGTCGAACGAAGAACCGCGGCCGAAGGCTTCAGCGCCGACGGTATATTCTTTCACCCGCTCCGATTCACCCTGCAGCGACGCCTCCACGGAGAATGTCAGGAACCGGCTCAGGCGGACGGACCTCGCAAAAGCCCCGCTTTTCAGGATGCGGCTGAGTTCTTCCCTGACCGCTCGTTCGCGAGGCTCAGGCGTACCTTCGGGGACTCCGGTGACGGGGCTGCTTACGCGCGGTGGATCGGTGCACATGGACGGGACCCTGCCGGATGGTTCTTACCAGTGTATCCGGAGCGGCATGAGCAATTCCGCGCGCGGTCTGGCATGATGTAACAGCAACACTCTGCCGAGACCGGGAGGATGGAATGCTGAAAGGCTTCAAGCAGTTCATTTTGCGAGGAAACGTTCTGGATCTGGCCGTGGCCGTGGTTATTGGCGCGGCTTTTGGCGCTGTGGTTACGGCACTGGTCAAGGACCTCATCACGCCGCTCATAGCCGCCATAGTGGGCAAGCCGGACTTTTCCGCGATCGTGTTCACCATCAACGGAAGCAAGTTCCCGATAGGGGACTTCATCAACGCGGTCGTCTCATTTCTGTTGATAGCGGCCGCTGTGTACTTCTTCGTCGTAGCGCCGGTAAACGCTCTGATGGCGCGCGTGCGGCGGGGACAAGCGCCTCCGGATCCCACGACGAAGGAGTGCCCGGAGTGCCTCAGCACGATTCCGATCGCCGCGAAACGATGTGCTTTTTGCACGACGCCGCTGGATACAGCCCGGCGATAGCCGGTCTGGCCGAACTGACGGCCCGATTGCTCCGCGCCGGACGCTTTCTGTTTGGAGGGTCGGGATGTTCCTCTTGCCGAGAATGAGCGAGCGAGCTCAGGAGTCGCGGAAGCCGATGACCTTGCGGAAGTGCTTCTCGGTAAGCAGCCGGGTGGAAGCGACCTATCGCTCGACTCGAACGCCGACGCCAGCCTTTTCAGGTATGTGGAATCAATCACTTACAGGCGAATTTCTTATGGTTTCAACGAGATACGAACGGCCGATTTGGACTCCATTTGGACGCCAGGACGCAGCCTTTTTGGTTTTGGATTCCACGCGGACTCCACATCGACTCCAGCTTTTCGGTTTGGCATGTCCTGTGCCTTAGCGCGCGATTTGCAGGCATTTTCAATGTCGTCGTAGCACGAAGACATTGCATATAGGGGAATTTCGCAATTGGGCAAGTCAGGCATGTGGCGATCACCCGTCTGCCGGCATCTCGCAACACCGAATGCGATCGTCCGATTGCAGCTTTAACTCAGTGCAGGCCAGCCTCCGTCCGTGTCCGCGCGCGGGCCGCCCGGCTTTGACCAGGGCGCGTTTGACCAGCGACAATATCGAAGGAGGCTCCTGCTGTGGCTTTGTCCGTGAAACATCCTGATGCCGACGAACTGGCCCACAGGCTCGCCGAACGGACGGGCGAGACCGTGGACGAGGCTGTCGTGAGAGCCTTGCGTGAGCGCCTCGCGCGCACTCCGGCACGAGTCGGCGGGGTTCACCGTGGGGAGCTGCTGGAGATTGGTCAGCAGTGCGCGGCGTTGCCCGACTACGACCTGCGCACCGCCGCCGAGATTCTCGGATACGACGAGCACGGAGTTCCTCGTTAGCCCTCGATGATCATCGATGCTTCGGCAGTCCTCGCGATCCTGCTGGGCGAGGATGAAGCGCCATTCTATGCGAACGTGATCGAGGATGCGACCGACCCGCAGATGTCGGCCGTGTCCGCCCTGGAGGTGACCCTGGTCATCGGTGCGCGTAAACGTCAGGCCGGACTCGCGACGCTGGACCGTTTCATGGAGACGAGCCGCATTCGAGTGGTTGCATTCGATGCCCAGCAATTGGCCCTTGCACGAGAGGCATGGTGGAAGTACGGCAAAGGCCGGCACGCAGCGGGTCTGAACCTGGGTGATTGCTGCAGCGATGCGCTCGCGAAGGCGAATGGTGACGTGCTGCTCTACAAAGGCGATGATTTCCGTCGCACCGATATGCGCGGCGTCCGCACCGACGCAAACGATTAGTTAGCGTTCCCTCCAATGCATCCGGCCAGTGCGAAAGATCCGGTTTGTATCCAGACGCCAGCCTCGATCCTGCAACGTCAAGGCACAAAAATCAGAGTCCAGGGTGCAAATCTGAGGAAGCTCCAGGTTCAAGATTCCATTGGTGATTCTCGGATTCGAGAGTGCAGGCTCAGGATCAACAACAGCCTCGCCAAGGCTGCGTTCGACCTAAGCTACTGAAACTAAGCGAGTTCCTAGTCCGGACATCATCTTTTTCAGGGAAGTGGAATCAATCACTTACAGACTCGGTTCGCGTGTTTTCAGACACATGCAGGAAGGTGGTTTGGACCGGTTTTGGACCCGGGAGACCAGCCTGAGCGGTTTTTGGACCTGACAGGTCCAATTCTGGATGTTCCGTTCACATTGTGACCGGAATCTCCCGTTCGGCCCCGCCGTCCAACGGCACGCGCCAAAGTCGAACGCGGCCTTCGCGCACGTCGGTCACGACCATGAATTTCCCGTCCGGGTCCATGGCCACCGCGCTGCCCGCCCGCAGCCACGTGGCGCTTCCGCCCGCCGCCGGCTGCATCCAGATGGCGCCTGCCGCGGTACAGTACAGCGTTTTTCCGTCCGGGGTGGCGACAATGTGACTGAGCCCGCCCCCGCCGAAAGCGATGCGCCGCTCGATCGTGCCCGACGCGATCGAAGCAATCCCGATGGTGCGCCGCTCCTGCCCAATCGCGAATGCCAGCTCCTGCGCGCCTGTCCGGACCACCGGAAAAGTGGTCTCCTCATCGGTGCCCGACAGCGGAACCGGCTCTTTGCCTTCCGCCACGATCACCAGCCGGTCGCGGCCCCCCACCTGCTCTTTCCACACGGCGCGGCCCTCGCCCAGCAGCGCGAATCGGGCGTCGTCATCGTGCAGCGGATACTGCCCCAACTGCACCGCGTGCCCGCCGCGCGCCGAGACGCGCAACAACGAAACCGGCCGCTCCACCTGGTCAACGTAAACCGCGCCGTCCGGACCGGTATCGGCACTCCATGCAGTAGCGGTCAGCGGGAACAACATGCGCGGAACGCTTCTCCCATCGGAAGCCATGCCAAAGATGCCGAATCCTACCTGATCGGCGAAGAGGATCGTACGGCCGTCCCGGGTCACCGCCGGCGCCTTGATCTGGTTGAGTCCACCTCTCTCCAACAGCCGGCGCATCTTTCCCGAGTCCAGATCCAGCACGTACATCTCTTTTCCCGGTTCGGCACCTTGCGAAATCGGCGTCCCAATCACCACCGCATGGTGTCCGTCGGGAAAGGCGCGGACCTGCGGCGCGGTGGTGGGCAGATCCACCTGAAGCGGAAAGGCCTGTTCTTTTCCGCTTTGCGGCCAAAAACGAAAAAGCTGCAATTTATGCTCGGCGTTGAGCCGCGCGGCAAGCAGGCTGCCGTCTGGCAGTGATTCCGGATACATCGCGTCTTCCAACACAAGCTGTTCTTCGCCGCCAAGCACGGGAACGCTGTAAATTCCCCGCGGCGTGTCCAGTGCCCGGTCGAAGTAAATTTTGTTGCCGTCCAGAGCCCAACTGATGGCGGAGATCTCGGGGCGATCCCGCGCGTGCGTGAGCACACTCCAGTTGCCCGCTTCGGGCCTCATCACCGCCACCTGCGTCTGTCCCGCCACTAAAGTGGTAAACGCCAGCGTGTGTCCGTCAGGAGAAATGCGCGGCATCAGGGCGGTCTCCGGCCCTCCCAGCATTACGACGGTCCACACAGGGGGTAGCGGCGACCGCCATAGGAAATGGCCCGCGCCCACCGCCACCGCAATCGCGGCCACAGCCGCCACCACCCACGCCGCCGTCCGCCGTCGTGGAGAGGGCTTCACCACGGCCTTGCTCCCCGACTGCATTCCGCTCTGCGCCAGTGCGAACCCCAAGTCTTTCGCCGATTGGAAGCGGTTGTCCGGATCCTTTTCCAGGCACCGCGCCACAATCGTCCGCACGCCGAGCGGTAGCATCTCCGGCAACTCCGCCGGCTCTTCCTTCAGAATCGCGTTCATGGTCTCGATGGACGAGTCCCGCACAAACGCGCGCTTTCCCGCGAGCAATTCATACAGCACCAGACCGAAACTGAAAATATCGCTCCGGTGGTCCGCGGGCATACCCCGGACCTGCTCCGGCGACATGTAGCCTACGGTCCCCATGACCACCCCAGGCGCCGTTCTTGCCGTCATCGTTTCGGTAGTCCCGGCAGCCGCCGAATGCGCCTCCGCCATCCTGGCCAGCCCAAAATCCAAAATCTTCACCCGCCCATCGCGAGTGAGCAGAATGTTCGCCGGCTTCAGGTCCCGGTGCGTGATCCCCGCTTTATGCGCCGCCGCCAGCCCCGCTGCAATCTGTACCCCGGCGTCGATTGCCTTTCGCAGGCCAGGTTTGACGCCGCTCAGCGGTTCCCCATCCACCAGCTCGCTGACGATATATCCCTCGCCCACGTCATACAGAGCCACAATGTTGGGATGGTTGAGCGCGGCGACCGCTCGTGCCTCCAGTTCAAAGCGCTGACGGCGGGACGGATCGCTGGCCATGCCGGGCGGGAGAATCTTGACGGCGACATCGCGGCCGAGGCGCGTATCGCGGGCCCGATAGACCTCGCCCATGCCGCCCGCGCCGATGGGCGAAAGGACCTCGTAGGGGCCGAGTTTGTCGCCTACGGATAGAGGCATTGGAGGCGGCTGAACTCATTTTATCGGGTCAGGAAGGGGATAGGGAATGTACCACGGGCCACTCGGAAACAGTTCACATGGCGCGTGATGCCAGGTGTCCAAGCAGAACCACACAGCCACGCTGAAGCCATTTCCCCGGATTGGGGCCTTTCTCTATATAAGAGAGCCAAATTCGTCGTGCTACGAAGAATTTTGAAACCCCGTGCGACCGCGTGCGCGTGTGCGTAAGAGCGAGCGGAATGCCAACCTCGGGATTCAGGTCCAACGCTTCCGTCCAGGCCATGCTCCACGCATCTCCCTGCGCGTCAATCGGAATCCGCGTAGCGCGTCCCGTCGCCAGATCGATGACCTCCGGCGAAATGAACCAGGAATTCAGCTCCAGCAATCCCAGTAGCAGCTTCTTCCCGTCCTTGCTGATCGCGCCGCTCCCAATAGCGCCGCGCGCAGCCCCACTACCGAGGCCATCACCTGCCCATCTTTGGGAGTTTCGGCCGGAGGGGAGATAGGGACGCCGCTTGCCAGGCGCCGGCGCCAGTTTGAACTGGAAGCTCGGGCGGTTGGACGTTGAACGATCCGAGGATCATGGCTGCGTTGGACGTGGTGAAGAAGAGACGGAGGAACGCAGCGTGACTCGCTCGAGCTCCCGAGTAGTCGGGCACTCGGAAACAGCCTACGTGAGCGTGTATTCGCAACCGGCTGGATGGCCTGGTGTTGTTCTCAGTGCGAACGGTCGAGATCCCGGCGGCCCGGACTTCCGATAATGCGCAATTATGTCCACTGTGCGCACCGGAACTGTGCGATGCCTTTCAACCGTCCTGCCGTCCACCCGACGCGATCTCCTGTAGCCGCGACCTTGAGCGCTTGTTCGCTCGGCGATGTTCCGGCGTTTTGCAGCCAGGTGGCTGACCGTGACCTGGGTGTGGTGCCCTGCTGGCAGACCGGCAACGCACAGGTTATCTGGAAGCGAAGGTTCAAACCCGGCGAATACGGCGTGACGAGTGCCGGCATCCGCGCCACATCAGCCGGACCTCTAAGGTATTCGCCGGACTCCGCCGATAAGGCAGTTATGGCATGTCCGAAATGCGATGAACGTCTTTTCGCGTTGCCCCGGCTGGAAATGTTCGATGTGAAATACCTGTTCCGCTTTTACCGTCCGGTCATCTGTTACCGGTGCGACGGCAGGTATTATCTGTCTTTTGCCGCCGTCGGAATGGCCGTCCTCACGAGTTACATGCCGTTGCTCCGGCAGTTGCACAGGATCCGGGTGCGGGTTCGCGTAAGACTTCCTCAGCGCTCCGAGCCCTTCCGCGGTTTGCAAATCGAATCCGCCAGGGCCAATTCACGCCGCTGACGCCGGTGCTTGCGCGTTTGTTGTATCAACGGGTACAGTAGCCGATTGGCCGCACCGAAACTGCGCCGACAGCTCGGATTCTTCGACGCCACCATGATTGTGATGGGCGGCATCGTGGGGTCGGGAATCTTCATCAACCCTTACGTCGTCGCTCTCCATGTCCATACCGCGGCGCTGATCCTGGGCGTCTGGATTGCCGGCGGCGTTCTGGCGCTGTTAGGCGCGTTCATCTGGGCCGAACTGGCGACACGAATGCCCGAGGCCGGCGGACAGTATCTCTACCTTCGCGAGGCTTACCATCCCGCCGTGGCCTTTCTATATGGTTGGGTGCTGCTGCTGGTGACGCAAACCGGCGGCATGGCAGCCGTGGCGGTCACGTTTGCTAAGTATTTTCGCGAGATCAGCGGTTCGGGCCAGAGCGACGGCGTCATTGCCGCAGCGGCGCTGCTGGGGCTCACCGCGATCAACTGCGTTGGAGTCCGCGCCGGCAGCGCGACGCAAAGCGCGCTCATGCTGCTGAAAGCCGGGGCAATTGCGGCCATGGTCATAGCGGGCCTGATCTGGGGCGGCGGGTCCATTCATGCGCGGCCTCTTCTCGGTCGGGCGCCGTCGTGGGGACTATTGAAGGCGATCGGCGCGGCTACCATTCCCGTGGCCTTCGCCTACGGAGGTTGGCAGACGGCCAGCTTCGTGGCGGGAGAGATGCGGAACCCGCGGCGCGACCTCTCCCGCGGGCTTGTCGCTGGTGTGCTCGGCGTGGTGGCGCTCTATCTCGCGGTGAACTTCGTCTGCCTGCGCGTGCTGGGCCCCACCGAACTGGCCCGGACCCGGACCCCGGCTTCCGCTGTGATGCGGGCGGCCATGGGCGAGCGCGGGGCCATGTTCATCGCGGTGGGAATTGCGGTGTCCACGCTGGGGTTCCTGAGTCAGGGGATGCTGACCGCGCCGCGCGTCTACTACGCCATGGCGCGCGACCGGTTCTTCTTCCAGGCGGTGGGCCGCATTTCGGCGCGCACGGGCGTTCCGGTTGTGGCCATCGTGCTGCAGGGGCTGCTCGCGACCATCATCGCGGTTTCCGGCGCGTACGAACAGATTCTGAACTATGTCGTCTCGGTGGATTTCATTTCCTTCTCGCTCACCGCCGCATCGCTGTTCGTGTTTCGCCGCAGGCCGGCGAATGAGGCTTACTGGCGGTCGCCGGGCCACCCGTACACGACCATCGCATTCGTGCTCGCCTGCGTATTCGTCGTGGCCAACACCATTGCGAGCTATCCTGCTAACAGCGCCGTCGGGCTGCTGATTCTGGCCACCGGCATTCCCGTCTATTTTTTGTGGAGCCGCGCGAAAGCGCAATAATGCACAAGCACTCCGATTACATGCACTGGGCCAAAACCCGGAGCAAAGCGCGTTTCAATCTGGCCACGAGTGGTGTGGGTTCGTTCTCTCTGCGCGATCTGCCGTTCCGCGCAGAGGACCTGGAGATCAACGGCGACACGATTTACGGATATCGGCCGCTGCTGGACGCGATCGCCGCGAAATACGGCGTGGATCGCGGAGCGCGTAGTAACCGCCGCGGGCACATCCGGCGCGAATCATCTGGCCATGGCCACGCTGCTCGAACCAGGCGATGAGGTTCTGATCGAGCACCCGACCTACGAGCTTCTGGTCTCCACGGCGCGCTACCTGGGAGCGCAGGTCAGGCGGTTTGCGCGGCGGGAAGAGAACGGCTATGCGGTGGACCCGGCGGAAGTGAAACGGGCGATGAGTCCCCGGACGAAGCTCATCGTGATTACGAATCTGCACAATCCATCCAGCGCGCTGACGCCGGAGACGGCGCTGCGCGAGGTCGGCGATCTGGCGCGCGGCGTGGGCGCCCGCGTTCTGGTGGATGAGGTTTATCTCGACGCCGTTTATCAGCGCACGCCGCCGAGCGCCGTACATCTGGGGCCGGATTTCGTGATCACGAACAGCCTCACCAAGGTGTACGGATTGAGCGGCCTGCGCTGCGGATGGATCATTGCGGAACCGGATCTTGCGCGCGCGATGTGGCAGCTCAACAATCTGTTCGGCGTGAATGCGGCGCACCCGGCCGAGCTGCTCAGCGTGCTGGCCTTCCTCCATCTGGACACGATCCGCGAATGGGCCCGCCGCAAAGTGGAGGCGGACCGGAGTTCACTCGTGGATTTTCTTGCGGGCGATACACGGCTGTCCGCGGTTCCAACCGAGTTTGGTACGACGGCGTTTTTGAGGCTGCGGACCAGAGAGGTTGAGCCCTTCCTGGAGCATCTTTGCGAGCGCTATGAGACCAGCGCCGTTCCGGGACGTTTCTTTGAAATGCCGAACCACTTCCGCATCGGCATGGGCGTGGATCCCACGATGTTCGCCGAAGGGCTGCGGAGAATCGGACTGGCGCTGGAATAGAGCAGCGCCAGTCTGGCAGTTGCGTTCTACCAATCACTTTTGCACACGCCTTGGCAAAAAGTTCCGGGCTTGCTCCAGTCCGCGTTTCTCCTCCTCGGCAGTGTATTCATGGATCTCGAAGTGATCGGCTTTCCAGAACCTCATCTGCGCCGCTGCGTATCCTCCGAAGGCCCGCACGAGTTCGACCCCGAATGCGTCGTGAAAGGTCATGAAATGGGGCTGGCCTTCAAGCCTTCCTGACAGTGTGGCGATCACTCCCACGCCGTGCGTGGCGCGGTGTGCGTCGCGCAGCCGGAGATTCGCTGCAATGTACTCCCTGACACTCATTTCGCTCTGATCGGGAACAACACAGATCGTGGCCTGGAATGCCCAGCCATCCTGCACAAGTGGACGCGCACAGTCGACCACAGGGTCAAGCTCCTGCCCCGCATCGCCGACTCCCCAAATGCCTCTGATCCGCACCGATTTACCGCTCAGTTCAAGTCGGTTTTCGAGCGCCTCGCACACAGTCAGCGGTTCCGCGACCGCTGCCGAAACGAGGATGAGAGTCGCGAAGCAAAACCCGAGCTTCATATATGTGTGTATCCATCTTAAGACCCGTATGCGTTGCACGAAGCGTCCACTCATCAGAGCCGCCCGTGCCGCGGCC
Organism: uncultured Acidobacteriota bacterium; assembly: GCA_963780655.1. Taxonomy (GTDB): domain Bacteria; phylum Acidobacteriota; class Terriglobia; order Bryobacterales; family Bryobacteraceae; genus CAWACP01. The sequence continues at coordinate 23,609 of CAWACP010000009.1, forward strand.
GAGGCGAGTGGGTGGCGAGTGCCTTTCTCCGGACCGCCTCGGCTTTCAATACAATAAAGCCGCAGGGGATGACTGTTTCACCGCACATCAAAATCCGCCGTGCGCGCTTCGGCGACCTGCTGCTCGAGCGCACTTCCGGCGATGCCTTCGAGCTGATCAACATCAGCGAAAGCGGAAACGGCACGGCCCTGGCCCGCATAGGCGTGGAACAGCGTGACTATCCGGAGCTCACCGTCACTCTGCTCGACAAGAGTGCTCGACCCGTGAAATCGGCGCCCCGGCAGTCATCCGGCCGCGTCGTTCTGGCCGACTGCCGCGAAGGCGCGCCGCACTGCTTTCATCTGACTGCCGAGCGCCAGAACGATCACCTGACCGTCGTCCTCTCCGCCGATTCCCACGTCGCGGGCCGCAACCATCGCCTGCGGCTGTTCTGGTGGCGCGCCGAGTTCCGCCTGCAGAATGGCGAACTGATAGTCCGCGGCCCGCACCTCCGGGACGATCCGTCTTCCTGAAGTCGAAATGTCATCGCACTCCAATCCGCTCGAAATCCGCACTGGCTGCGCGCTCGATTTCCTCTCGCTCGGCGCCCTGGTCCACCGCCTCGACCCCGGCGTCATCCCGTTTCGCAAGGCCCACGAGTGCGCAATCCACGTCAGCGGCGGCGAGTTCAACGTGGCCGCGAACCTGGCCGATTGCTTCGGTCTCGAAACAGGCATCGCCACGGCCATGGTCGACTACCCCATCGGCGATCTGGTCTCCGAGCGCGTGAAGGCCATGGGCGTGCGCCCGTTCTACAAGCGATTCGCGCACGATGGCGTTACCGGGCCCAACATCGCCGCCGTCTACAGCGATCGCGGCCACGGCGTGCGGCCGCCAGTGGTCTTCTATAACCGCGGGAACGAAGCAGGCGCGCTGCTGAAGCCCGGCGATTTCGACTGGACGGCCATTTTCGCCAAAGGCGTCCGCTGGTTCCACAGCGGCGGCATATTTGCGGCCCTGTCCGCAACCACGGCCGATCTGATCATCGAAGCAATGCAGGCCGCGAAGGCCGCCGGCGCCGTTGTCTCCTTCGACCTGAATTATCGCGAGAAGCTGTGGAAGATCTCGGGAGGCGCCGCGCGCGCCGCCGATGTAATCGCGCGCATCGTCGAAAATGTCGACGTGCTGGTGGGCAATGAGGAAGACCTGCAGAAGGGGCTCGGCGTGCCGGGGCCCGAGGTCGCGGCCACCTCGAAGCTCGACCCGACTGCGTTCTTCGGCGTGATCGAGCATGTCACGCGCCGCTTCCCGAACATACGCATCGTCGCCACGACTCTTCGCGAGGTGGACTCCACCAATCGCCATCGCTGGGGCGCCGTAGCCTGGGTGAACGGCGAGCGGTGCGTTTCCCCGCTTTGCGAGCTCGATGTCTTCGACCGTGTCGGCGGCGGCGACGGCTTCGCATCGGGGTTCTTCTACGGGCTGCTGTCGGGCGAATCGCCGCACGATTCGGTGCGGCTCGGGTGGGCTCACGGCGCGCTCCTCACCACCTACCCCGGCGACACCACGATGGCCACCGAGTCCCAGGTCCGCGCCTTCGCCCACGGCGGCTCCTGCCGGATCCAGCGATAGCCGCAGGTTCTTTAGCCACGAATCAACGCAGATGAACGCGGATTTTCCGGCAAAATGAATACGCCGCTCTGAAAATGGTCGCTCCGCGCTCGCCGGAGATTACTTCCTCGAGATCAGAGAGTCTCTGAGCCGATCCAGTTCGGGATTGATAGTCTCAAACGGTCGGACCTCCACAACGGGCTCAGACGATCCGGCGCATCGTTGCAGCACTGCAGGAATCACAACAACCTCATTACCGCAGGGAGGACCGCGCTCGGGTATCATTTGCTCCGCGGGCTCGAAAGCGCCGGCCTGGGGTGCATCTGCGCCGTCCGGGTCAGTTTCAGTCACGGGGACGCTACCACCAGTAAGTCGACGACCCTGTTCCCCACAGCGCTGAACAGTGTTGCGCTGCGCCTGGCCGATACTAAAAGCAAACGCAGGTTTCCATGCAACGCTCAGCAGCTCTCCTGATCCTTCTCTGTCTGCGTCTCGGGGCCCAGACCCGCACCGGCCCCATTACCGACTATACGAACTACAACGTCGGCGACGTGGTCCGGATCCGGCTGCAGACGCCGCAGCGCGCGACCATTGCGATTCGTTATGCGGGGACGAGCACTCCGGTCGCCGGCGGGATAGCTATCGGCGGCACGGAGTACGCCCGCGTCTGGAAGATTCCGGCTGATGCCATGACCGGCCGCTATGACGTGGACCTGAAGCCGGAGAATGGCCCGGTGGTGACCGGCGCGGCGTCCTTCGCGGTACACAGGCAGCTGGTAAAGGTGCTCGATGTGGAGCTGGACAAAACATTCTACACGTCGGGCGATGCCGTGAACCCGTCCATCGTCGTGCGCAATATTTCCGGCCGCGCGCTCGATCATCTTCAGGTGGAGTTTGAATCGTACACCTACCCGTGGATCGCGCCCGCGCCGGACGAGCCGCCCGCCTGGAAGACAATCGTGGCCGGCTCTCTCTCGCTCGGGCCCGGCGAGGAGAAGACCTTCCACGCGCAGAAGGCCGCGGTGGTTCAGGCGGACAAGGAGCCGGTGGCGATTTACTATTCGGTGGTAATTCGCGACAGCCGGACGCCGGATCGGATCTACGATCTCGCCTTCGCGCCGCCTGCGTTTACCACCCCGGCGAACACCCCCTTGCCGAAGCAGTATCCGTTTCTGTACCTCTACTGGCGCCTCAGCGAGGTGCGCAAGTCGGAGGCATACCGGCAGTTCTATCCGCCGGAGTTTGTCTCCGCTGCCGTTACGTTCGATACGAGCCACACGATGTTCAGGGCGGGCGCGCCGCCGGAGCTGTCGTTCGCGGTGAAACCGCCCGATATCAGGGGCTCGCTCTCGCTGCGGACGCGTGTGCTGGACGGTGCCGGACACGAGCTGGAATCGGCCGGCGTGCCGGGTCCGATTGCCGGCCCGCATCGCGTGACACTTAAGCCGCGCGAGCCGGGGCTCTACATCCTCCGGGTAGAACTTGCGGATTCGGCCGGCAACGTCGTGGATCGCAACCAGCTCGAATTCGCGGTGAACAGGCTGCCGAAGTCGATCCTGATCTTCTGCGCGCACCAGGACGACGACACCGCGCATCCGGGCATCATCCGCGCGGCGGTGGAGAATCACATTCCGATCCACTTCGTCTATCTGACCGGCGGTGATGCAGGCGGCTGCGACCGCTTCTACATGCACTCCTGCGATGCTGCGCGGGCGATGGATTTCGGCGAGGTCAGGATGGAGGAGGCGCGCGCTTCGCTGGGGCATCTCGGCGTGCCGCGCGAGGCTGTTTCGTTTCTCGGGCTGCCCGACGGAGGCCTCGAGCAGATCTGGTTCGATCACCCGCAGGACAGCGATCCGTATTTGTCGGTGCTGCTGGCCAGCGAGCATTCGCCCTATCGCGAGTCGGCCATCCCGAACCTTGCTTACAGCCGCGACGCCGTGGTGAAGGCGGCGAAGCAGTTCATCGCCGAGTACCAGCCGGAGATGATTATCACCGGGCATCCGGACGAGCGCCATGTGGATCATCGGACGAACAACTGGATTGTCGTGAAGGCCATGCAGGAGATGCTCGGCGAAGGTAGGCTGTCGCGGGAAACCGAACTGCTGGTGGATGTCGCGTATGGGGCACAGCCAGGGCGCCACGCCCCTTATCAATACGAGAAGCGGCATCTGTTCGTCTCAGGCGAAGCGGCGAAGCTCGGACAGGAGGCCACGTGGTATTACCAGTCGCAGGACGGAAACCACCAGCAGGCCGCGATCGTGGATTTCAGCAAACTCCCGCGCGAGGAGCCGTATCCCCATTACCGCATCCTCGACTGGTGGGAGCACGAAGGCTGGAACGAGCGGCGGGGTGAACACTGAAACCACTCCTGTATGTTACTGAGCCGTGACCGTCAGGGAGCGGTACCGCAAGCTCCGGGAGCGTCGTTACCGCTCCTTTACAGTCGCGGCTCTGTTTGCGATTTCGCGGTTCGACAACTCAGTAGACTGCGCGATTTTGTTCAGTTTTCTTGGAGGCGAGCGAGAAACGCGGCTCAACCGGCGGCGATGCAGCGCCGGTGACGCGGGCTGCCACGTACTCGCCTACCGCGGGCCCGTGCTTGAACCCGTGACCCGAGCCGCCGCCCACCAGCCAGACATTAGCGAACGCGGGGTGCCGGTCGATCAGGAAATCGCCGTTCGAGGTGTTTTCATACTGGCACACGCGCGAATCGACCACGGGCGCATTTGCCAGGGAGGGGAACCGTTTGGCTACATAACGCCGCGCTTCCACTACTTTCTCCGGACGTACGAAGCGGTCGTTGGAGTCTGGATCGAATGCCGGTCCATGGCGATCGAAGGCCACCTTGAATCCGCGCGTGTCGAGGTCGGGAAACCCGTACATGCCGCGGTCGTCGCTGAAATCGATCCAGACCGGGCAGGCCGGCGGAGCGAAGCGCGTGTCGCCGGCGGGTATGCCGAAAAAGAGCACCTCCTGCCGGGTAACGAAGATCCGCGAGCCGAGCACGTCCGGGAACACCTTGCCGAGCCAGGGGCCACATGCGAAGACGAACGCATCCGCTTCGATGCGTTGACCGGCGCCGGTGTTGATCGTGGCAAGAGAGCCGCTGCCCTGGGGACCCGCGACCGCTGCCTGTCGATACACGCCGCCCATGCGGACGAAGTCCTCTACCACGGCGTGGACAGCCTGCCTCGCCATGAGCGCGCCGCTTTCGGGCTCGAGGATGGCGATCGTGTCCGGCGATGATCGGATCTGCGGGTAGCGCCGCGCGAGATCGGCGGACGAGAGGTCGTGGAACGGCATACCCACCTTCGTCAGCATCTCGCGGCTTTGCTGCACATACGTGTTGCCCGAACGGGCCAGCCACAGGACGCCCGCTCGCCGCAGATACGGGAGATTCGTGCGCCTGAAGAAATCGGACCAGAGCCCCAGCGACCGTGCGGCCATGCGCGTATAGACTTCGTCCGGGCCATAGGAGCCGCGAATGATCCTGCTCTCGCCGCCTGAACTGGCACGGCTGCCGGCCGGCCCATACTCATCGATAAGGGTGACGTTGTGGCCGGCGGAGCGGAGGTGGTGCGCCGTCCAGGCGCCGAACACGCCCGCCCCAATCACCGCGTAAGTCTGTTTGTCCGAAGCCGATGCCGCTGCCATGAGTGCGCCACCGACCATTGTCCTCGACCACTCGCGGCGCGTCATTTCTGCCCGGGCGCGGAGCTGCCCTGGTTAGAACAAGACCTTGAGGCTGAACTGAAGGAGCCTGGGCTGGTTCTCCTGATTGTTCATATCGCCGAAATCGCCGCAAGTAATGCAAAGTGGATAGTTGTCGAAGGCGGAGAGGTTGTACTGGGCGTAGTTGAAGATGTTGAACCCCTCGCCGCGCAGCTGCAAGCGGAATCGTTCGGTAAGGAGGAAGTTCTTCGCTACCGCCAGATCCATGTTCCGTTCCGGCGCCTCGCGGAGCGTCGTGTAACGCTGCGCGCCGTTGCCAAGCACGAAGTCTGAGGACGGCGCAACGAAGCTCGAAGGGTTGATCCAGGCGTTGGGATTGCCTGTCGTATGGGGCGTGCTGATGGCATTAGGAAGCTGCGGGCCCGGGAAACCGTAATTGTTCAGGTGGTTGCTGTAGCTCCAGAACGGCGCATAGAGTGGCAGACCGCTGGCGAGCCGGATGGAAGACGCCAACTGCCAGTTCCCCAGAACGTGACGCACCACGGCCGGAGCATTGTTGCCCCAGTGCTTGCCCTTGCCATACGGCAGCTCGTAAAGCAGGGCCGTAGCGAAGCTCTGCGGCACATCGTGCGTGCTGATGTTGTAATCGAGCATCGTGTTGTAGGAGTCGCGCCAGGAGTTACCGGTGGCCCAGCCGAGGAAGTCTTCGGGGCCGTTGTCCAGCGCCTTCGACCACTGATACGTGGTCAGCAGGCTGAGGCCGGCGCTGAAGGTGTGATTGAACTTCAGGTTGAGGGCGTTGAACGACGAGCGGGCGCCGGGCTGTGAGCGTGTGAGTTGCAGGTACGTGTACTGCGGAAAGGGCCGGAGCAGTTCGTTATAGGCGATGGTCGGCTGCGACCCGAGGTAGCTGTACGAGGGCGCGATGCCGTAAAACGGGTTCGCCACCTGAGCATCGAGCTGCGGTCCCAGGCTGAGATATTGGTCCGGCAACTGATCGAAATCGAGGTTGGGATTGCCGTACAGGAGCTTGCGCCCCATGACGCCGGTGTAGCCGGCTTCGACGACGGAATGCGAGCCGATCTGGTATTGCAGGTCGAAGCTCCACTGTTCACTGTAAGGCGTCGGGTGAGGGGCCTTCAGCCAGATCTGCCCGAGTCCGTCTCCGACGAGAGTCAGCGCGCCAAGGCTGCTGCCGGTGGGCTGGTTGATTCCGTTGGGGAACGGGTTGCTGACCAGAGCGTTCGGCGTATAGCCGTTGTTGCTGGTGGCGATCATGGGCGTCTGCGAGGCGAAACCATAAAACTGGCCGGGGTTGTCGAAGCTGATCATTGCGGAGGCCGGCAGGAAGAAAATGCCCGCGCCCGCGCGCGCCACCAGCTTGTCTGTGATCTTGTACGCGATGCCCATGCGCGGGGCGAAGTTGGTGTTGTCGGCGGGCCAGGCGTAGCGGTTCCCCGGGCCTGCGTATTGGAACGCGCCGGTAATCTGGCGGCCAAGCAGCGGGGCCACAGCCGCGCTGATAGGATTCGCCGCGTTTGGATTGAAGTACATCAGGCGGTTCCATCGCTCGGTGGCGGGACGCTGGTTCTCATAGCGAATGCCGGCGTTAATGGTCAATCTCGGCGTGACGCGCCATTGGTCCTGAATGTAAACGCCGAAAATATGGATGGTCATGGCCGCGTCGATGCCGATGCCCTGGCCGCCGCTGCTCGCCGTCCCCAGCAGCTCAGAAGCAATGGCGTTGCCGCTGTAGCTCGACTGCTGATTGGTGGCGAGGCATGGCCCGCTCGCCTGCGGATCGCAGGAGGTCAGCGAGTTGCTGAAGGAAAAGTTGCCCGGATAATCCTTGAAGTTGCTGATCTGCTGCACGTCGAAGTTGCCGCCGAATTTGAGCGTGTGCTTCGAGAGTTCCTTCGTGACGTTCACCAGAGCTGTCGAGGTATCGCGCGCATAGTGGTAATCGGCGTAGTTCAGGTTGGTGCTGAGCTGGGTGTAATTATCCGCGGTGATGTTAGGCAACACCGGCGCCTGAAACAGGGCCGGTGAGAGGCCAATGGAGGCGGCGGTCAACTGGCCGAAGTCGGTCAGCGCGCTTGCCTCGCGCCAGTAGCCGTAGCTCACCAGAGAATTGATTACCCAGGTTGGCGATGGCGTGATGGTATCGTTGAGCACGGCGAGCCAGCCTCTGCTCAGGGAATTCGTGGTATAGTCGGCGCCATTGCAGAAGAAGCAGGGCGACGTGTTGCCCTGGCGGAATCGGTCCGAGAAGCGGAAGAACACGCGGTGGATCGAGTTCTGTGCCCAGTCCACGCGGGTATCCATCTTGTCGCTCAGCGTGTTGCCGGAGGCTTGCTTATAGTAGTTGCCGACGTCGGTGCCCGGAATCTGCGGCGCGCGGTTCGGCAGCGGATAGAGATTCGCGATCTTCTGGCCAACCGCGTTGATCAGGTTGGGGGGAATGATATTGCCGCTGAATGCCTGACGCGTGAAGTTGGCGCCGGAGTTGTCGAGCGCCGTAGTCGTGAACGGGCTGTAGATGATGTCGGGGACGGTGACGTTGTTCACGACGATCATGCTTTGCGAGAAATCGCCACTGCGCTCGGCCTGTGTGGGCACGCTGAGCAGGCCGGAATTCTGGCTGTTCGGCTGCCGCAGGCCCTCATAGCCGCCGAAGAAGAACAGATTGTAGCGCTTCAGTATGGGGCCGCCGATATTGCCGCCGAACTGGTTCTGCTTGTACTCCCCTCGGGGTGAACCGTACCTGTTGCAGGCCCAGCAATTGGCGTTGAACCAGGAGTTCTGCAGATAGTCGTAGGCTTCGCCGTGGAAGTCCATGGTGCCGCCCTTGGTGATGAGCGTCACGATTCCCGCGCCGGCGCGCTCGTACTGCGAGTCGTAGGTATTGACTACCACCTGCTGCTCCTGTACCGAATCCTGGAGCGGCGAAACCAGCAGCCCGCCCCAGTCAATCGCCTGGTCGGGCGCTCCGTCCACGAGGATGGCTTCCTCGTCCGACCGTCCTCCGTTCAGGCCGAAGTTCGCCGTGGACTGATCGAGCACCTGAAAGCGGCCGCCGTAATTTTGCGGCGGGTTGGTGGTCCCGGCAAGCGAAAACACGAAATTCAGCGGGCTGCGCGTGCCGTTCGGGAGATTCTCAATCAGCCGGCTTTCCATGGTGATGGCATTATTGGCCGTTTCTGTATCGACGAGCGTGGCAGAGGCGGTCACCTGAACCTTTTCCGAGGTTCCGCCAATCTCCATCGTGACGTTCACGCTGCTGTTCGTGTTGGCCTGCAGAGCCAGATTCTGCTGCTCGAACGTTTTGAATCCCGGGGCGGCGACTGTGATCTCATATGTCGCGGGGGCCAGGTTATTGAATTGATAAGAACCGTCCGAGCGTGAAACGTCTTCGCGGACGTCGTTCGTAGCCATGTTCTTCAGACTGAGTTTGGCGCCGACCACCGCCGCGCCGCTGGCATCGCTGACGATTCCGGTGATCGATGACGTGAATGTCTGGGCGAAACCCAGCTGGGCGCACAAACCCAAAAAGATGAAGGCGCACAGGGTGTGCATCGACGAGCCTCGATGCCCCGAATTGGACGTGATCGGGAGAACGCGCACAAAACCTCCTGAAGACACTTTGGTCTGCTGCAGGAAACGTTACCACACTGCAATGAACTGTTCAAGAACTTTTCATGAGCGTGCGGGCGGGTGTTATCCAAACCATAAACGAATCGCTTCCAGGAGTTCATCCCGCCGTCCCACGTCGCCACTGACGGCGGCGTCGATGGACTTCTGGCAGGCCTCCACCGCCGGTCCGGCCGCGCCCAGCGCTTTTGCGTTTTCGAGAGCGTGCCGGGCCAGATCGCGCTGATTGCGTGACGCGAGGACGAACGCCTCCGCCAGCCACGTGAGTGAAGACTCCGGCCAGCGGTCTTCCATTTCTCGAAATTGCGCCTCGGCGTTCTGGCCGCGCAGCGTCGCCGCCAGTGCCAGCAGGATGCGCAGACCGGGGTCGTTCGGAAGCTGTCGCGCGCCCTTGTTGAGCAGCTCGATGGCCTCTGCTTCCCGCTTGCCCTGCAGCAGAACAGCCGCCGCAGAACGGTAGAGATCGGGGCGCTGCGAATTCGCCTGGAGAGCGGCAGCGATCGTTTCCGGACTCTCGTCCTGAAACTGAATCCGTGCCAGGTAGTAGTCGCCGGTGCGCGCACCCGCGGGAATCCGATCGAGAATCGTGAGGGCAGCCGCCGGACCGTCCAGGTGGGCTGTCGCGATCGCCACATCGAGCGTCAGTTCGGGCGCGCCATCCTGTTTTCGCAGCAGATCGCGCGCGGTAGAATACTGGCCGGCATCCAGAAGCTGTCGCGCAGCGTCTTCGAGCAGCGCCGGTCCAGGCTGCAGCGCCGCAATTTTAGCGCTCAGGGCTTCAGCCTCCGCCGTCTTGCCGTCGCCGAGAAGCAAGCCGAGATAGCGGACCTGTGCTTCGGCGTTGTTCGGATCTTTCGCTACGGTACGTTCCACGCCGGCGCGATAGCGCGCAAATTGCTCTTCCGGCGAGAGGCTCAGGAAATCCACAAGGCCCGCGTGATGCGGCGACTGCGCCTCCTTCGCATTCAGCTCCCGATAGCGTGCGAATGCTGTCCGGGCTTCCTCGGACTTTCCCGCGACGCTGAGGGCGCGCCCGAGCTGTAATTGGACCGCCGCGTTATCGGGAGCGATCCGCGCCGCTTTTTGCAGCACCGGCAGCGCATCGCTTGCCCGGTCGAGCGCAATGTATGCCTGCCCGAGCCGTCCGAGAATGATCGCGTTTCCCGGATCCTCCTTCGACGCTTTTTCGAAATCGGGAAGCGCCGACGCGGTGTCGCCCTGCCGGTAAATCAGCAGACCGCGCAGCAGATGGGCGGACGAGAAATCCGGCTTCAGCGACAGGGCGCGCGTGACCTCCTGAATCGCCTGCTCCGGCGCTTTCGCGCTCTGGGCTGCACCGAGTTCGTAGTGGCCGATCGGGTCGTCCGGATGCGCCCGCGCGTACGCCTGGAGGTCCGCCATGGCCTGCTGCTCGTTCTCGGGGATGGCCATCTCGTCGAAGGCGCGCTCGCGCCTCGCGACGGCATCGCGCGGACGAAGCTTCAGGTAATCGTCCCACGCCTTCACGCCATCGCCGAAATAACCCACCTGCGCGGCGGCCCGCGCAAGCAGCGCGATGGCGTCGGGATGATTCGGGGCTATCCGGCGCGCGCGGCCCAGCAACTCGAGCGCATCCTCGGCACGGTTCGTCTGCATGTCGATGGCGGCCAGGTCGTACAGCACATCGGCGTTGTCTGGCTGCTTCTCCATTGCCTGCCCGAGCACTTCTCGAGCGCGGTCGTGATGCCCGGCATGCGCTGCCGCCAGCCCGAGGTCGTAGAGCGCCTCAAAGCGATCGGGCGCGAGTTCCAGCGCGCGGGCGAAGAACGTTTCCGCTTTATCGTAGAGGCCTGCCGCGGAGAGCGCCTCGCCTATCTCAACGTTGTGCCCGGCATCGCCCTTCGCCGCATCGGCCAGCCGAGACAGCAGCGCGTCGCCCTCAGCGGTGCGATGAAGCTCGTAAGCGGTCAGCATGCGCAACAGGAGAACGTCGGGGCGATCGTTTATCTCTGCGGGCAACCGCGTGAGACAACGGCTCGCCTCGGCCGGCTGATGCTGTTCGAGCGCAATTCTGGCCACCTGCAGCAGCGCATTGGGATTCCGTGGATCGATGGCTAGCACCTTCGCGAGAGCTGCCTGCGCCTCTTTGGTCCGGCCCGTCGAGATTAAGTGGTTTCCGTAATTGTTCAGCAGGCTGGGTGAGCGCGGTTCAACCGCGAGCGCACGCCGGTACACCGGATCGGCCTCACCGTATTTCTTTTCCTGATCGAGAACGGCGGCCAGCACTTCCAGCGCCGGTCCTTCATTCGCATGGGCGCGAAGCTCGGATCGGAGCGTCTGTTCCGCGGAGGGGAGATCGCCCGCCTGCATCGCGGCGACGGCTCTATCCACCGCCTCGCTGGCTCCGTTATCGTTCTGCGCGAAGGCCGAGGTGCACAACAATGCGATTAGCACCCGCATACAGCAAAGGTGACCCGCGGGCGGTTCCCAGAAATAGCAGTAACCTGGCTGCCGTTTGTGGGGCGGCCTTTAGGCTGCGGCGGGCTGTCAGCCCGCCTGATCTGATCTTCGGGTTGGCCATGGCGGCCTGACAGGCCGCCGCAGGCTGACAGCCTGCCCCACAGAGCAGCACAGCCGCGACCAGAGCGCCAGCGGAACTGAGCCGCGACCGTGAGGGAGCGGTAGCGCGGTGCTGAATTCTTCGCCGGCTGCGACGATTCTATGCTGATGTAATACAAACTCACAGCACCATCTGTTCATCTTTGCGCATCGGGCGGCAGGTGCTGCGCTTCACCAGCCGGGCCGGCACCGTGACCGGCATTGCCTCTTTCCGGCCGTTCTCGATCTGCGCGATAGCCGCTCGAGCGAGCTGCCGTCCAACTTCCACCATATCGACGGAGACGCTGGTGAGATTTGACCCGTGGCCGCGGCCGGGCTCATACTCGAACCCGATCATGCTGACATCCTTCGGTACCTCGCGCCGCTGCAGCCGCAAACCCTCGCGCAGGCCAAATGCAAGCTGGTCGGATTCGGCCAGAACGGCAGTCATTGGCCAGCCCTGATCGAGAATGTACGATACCGCTTCCTGGCCATTTTCGAACTCGTCGTCGGAAAGCGCGATGGCGTGCACGTGCGATTCGAGCTTTAGCTCCTCGATTGCGCAGGCGTAGCCCTGCAGGCGCCCCCGATGCCACGGCCTGGAGGCATCGCCGATGTACCAGATATGACGATGGCCGAGCTGCGCCAGATAGCGCGTCGCGTGATAGCATCCGCCGGCATCGTCGTACCCGACGAGTGCGCCCTGCACCGGTCCCTCCAGCGGCTCCATCAGATGGTTCCGCAGCAGCACGTAGCGCAGTCCGTAATCGTCGAAAGCTCTGTAGCGCGTTCTGTTGAATGGAGCCGGCTATGATCACGCAGTCGGCCAGTCCGGGCGTCTGCACCAGGCCGGGCACTTCCATCTTTCCGGTGGGCTGCGGCGCATAATGATGCTGAGCAAACAGCAGGCAATAACCAGACGACGAACAATACTCCTCCACGCCCAGCAGCAGCAGGGATTGCCAGGAGCTCAGCCCCGGGTTATTGAGCAGCACCAGCCCGATGATGCGCGATTTGGTCTGCACCGCGGAGCGCGTTCGTGCGCTGAACTCATAGCCGACCTTGCGGGCGACGGCTTCCACGCGGTCGCGCAACTCCAGGTCCACATCGTCGTGGCGATTGAGCACGCGCGAAACCGTGCCGATGGAGACATTCGCACGGCGGGCGATGTCACGCATGGTCGGAGATGCGGAGCGTCGAGGCATGTTCAGCGCCTGGCAGCCTCCCCGGTTATTTCCGAGATCCGGATCAGCCGCCGCTCTTTGATGGAACGGTAGCCCGCTTCGACGATTGCCATGGTCTTCAGATTATCGGCGCCATTGCCGGGGGGCTCAATACCGCAGGCGATAGCGTTCATCACCTCGCCCATGGGCCCCTGAAACGCATCCGGGAACCAGACTTCGTTCCAGCGAGGCGTGATCCAGACATTCGGCTGTCGTGACGTGGTGAACGTCAGCGTGCTCGGAGTGTGATTCGGATAGTGCGGCCAGCCGACGCTTCCTTCCGCCACCCCGTCGGTACCCTCGACGCGCCACTTGATATACGGGTTCAGGTCGTCCTCTTTGGTGCGCGGCCCGGTCCACGTGTCGTCCCAGGCAGTGGCGCGGAAGCCGTTCTCGTATTCGAGGATGTACAGGCAGATGCCGTCCTCGTGCGCGAAGCGGGTGCGCGGATCTTTGCGAACACTGACAAAGATGGACTCCGGGTCGCCGAACAGGAACCGGAACGCGTCGATGTGGTGAATGCTCATGTTGAGCAGGGTCAGCCGTTCATAATCGCGCAACCAGGTCTGCCAGTGCGGTACCGCGCGCATCTCGATGGTGGCCAGCACCGGCGTCCCCAGATAACCGCGCTGCAGGAGCGTTCGCAGGGCGCGGATCGACTGGTCATAGCGCATGTTCTGGTTCACCACCAGCGGGAGGCCCCTGCGGCGGCATAATTTCACAATCTCGGTGGCCTCACCATAGCTGACGGCGAGCGGTTTCTGGGCCAGAATGCCCTTCAGGTGGCGCCCTTCGTCGACGGCCTGCCGGACGATCCCCAGTTGCCGGTCGGGCGGCACGGCGATGTCCAGAATCTCCACGTCCGGGTCCCGCAGCATCTCGCCAAGGGTGTCATAGAGCTTCGGGATGGCATACATGTCCGCGACTTCGCGCGCGATTTCCGGGGTTCGCGACGTTATGGCGACCACTCGGAAGCCGGCGTGCGTGTACACTTTCAGGTGCACGTCGCGCATGATGAAGCCGGCGCCCACGGCTCCGATGCCGAAATCGCGGCGCTCGGGGAGAGGAATGGCGTGACTGAGGTCCAGATCGAGATCCACTAGTGCTCCGCTATGAAATTTACATTAAACGTTCATGATGTCAATGGACAGTTTATGATAGTATTTCCCTCGACCGGAAGGGGGTTCGACCATGAAGCTTGGGCTCATCAGTTCCGCGTGGCTGGGAACGTCCGTGGATACGGCTCGCGGCATTGCGCTGACCCGGGAGATCGGCTTCGATACAATCGACATTTTCGCCGACCCGCTGGAGATCACCCCGCAGGAACGCCGCACCATCCGCGAGGGTTGCGAGGCGGCCGGTCTGCCCGTCGTCTCCACCGTCTGCTGCGCGCTGGGCATTGCCGACTTCAACACGCCGGTGCGCCGCTTCCACATTGACCGAGCGAAGCGATATCTGGATTTCGCCTATGAACTCAGCGGCCGGAACCTGCTTCTGGTGGTGGGCGAGTACATCTGGAATCAGGAAGTGATCGCGCCGCGCGACCAGTGGAACTGGGCCGTGGAAGGCGTCCGTGAGCTGGGCGAGTACGGCGCCGGCCTGAGTCTCGAGATCGCGGTGGAGATCGAGCCCTTTGCTCTCTCCATCGTCAATAACATAGCCCTGATGGACCGGTTCCTGTCGGACATCGGCGCGGGGAACGTGAAGGCGAACATCGACGTCTCCCATCTGGCCCTCGCCCACGACGCGCCGGAACGAATTGGCGCGCTCGCCGGCCGCATCGGGCATGTGCATCTCTCCGATTGCGATGGAAAGAAGCATGGCGATCTGCCCCCCGGCCACGGCGTCGTGAACTTCCCGCCATATCTGAAAGCCCTCGCCGACAACGGGTTCGATGGGACGGTCAGCATCGAATTGGAGTACTCGCCCGAGCCGGACAAGATTGTCGACTGGGTGCGCGAGGCGTATAACTCCACGAACCGCCTCATGACGGATCTGCAGATTCGCTCGTAAAGAAAGGAAACGTAGTATGGCCACGGGTCCGCTTCGAAAATCCGCCGTCAGCGACTATGAGCGCGATGGCTTTTTGATTGCGCGCAAGATGTTCAGCGCTACGGAGATTGATCTGTTGCGCCGCGCGGCGAAGGAAGATCGCGCGCTCGACCAGCATTCCTTCGGACGTGGAGACGGTGAAGGCGGCACGGTGCGGCTTTCGCTTTGGAATCATCCTGGCGACACCATTTACGGCATGTTCGCGCGGTGCGAGTCGGTTGTGAACTCGGCCGAAACGCTGCTCGGTGGAGAGGTGTACCATTACCACTCCAAGATGATCATGAAGGACGCCAAAGTGGGCGGCGCCTGGGCGTGGCACCAGGATTACGGCTACTGGTATCAGAATGGCGTGCTGTTCCCGAACCTGACCAGCGCGTTCATCGCCGTCGATCCGGCTACCCGCGAGAACGGCTGCATGCAGGTGCTGAAGGGCTCGCACCAGATGGGCCGTATCGATCACGTTCTGACGGGCGATCAGGCCGGCGCCGACATGGAACGAGTGCGCGAGGCTGAGAAGCGCCTCGCACTGGTTTATGTCGAGATGGACCCGGGCGATGTTCTGTTCTTCCATTCCAACCTGCTGCACCGTTCCGATCAGAATCGCTCTGAGAACCCGCGCTGGGCGATGATCTGCTGCTACAACGCCGCTGCGAACGATCCCTATAAGGAATCGCATCATCCGCGTTACACGCCGCTGCACAAGGTGCCGGACTCCGCGATCCTCGAAGCCGGTCTGCGCCGCTTCAACGATTCGAACGCGGACGTGGCGTGGCTGGAGGACCAGAAGGACCAGAGCGCGCGCAGCCTCGCGAAAACCGAAGACCCCGTGGCGCGATGAGCGAAGAGCCTGCCCTGCGGCTCTACATGAACCTGATGGCGCTCGATTCGATGCCGCCATCGTCATCCGCCCCGCGCGGCGAATTCAGGCAGCGGCTCGAAGCGCTTGCGGCCGCGGGATTCAGCGGCGTTCAGTTTGTCGGACGTCGGGTCCGCGGAAGAACGAGCCTGCTGCCGCGCGCTGAAGATGGGCGTGGCCGCAAGCGGGCGCGTCAACAACGCTCAGGAGGCGGAGGCGTTCGCCGAACAGGTGGCGGACGGCGGGCTCGAGTGCGCCACGGTACACGCGGGCTGGGGAATGGAAGACGATGATGAAGCCGGACGCCTCCTGGAGGGCATTCTCTCCGCGTCAGTGCGCTGGCGCGTTCCGTTGTACGTTGAAACGCACCGCGCCACCATCTGCCAGGACATGTGGCGCACGGTGCAGTTCCTGAAGCGCTTTCCGGACCTGCGATTCAACGGCGACTTCTCCCACTGGTACGCGGGCCAGGAGATGGTGTACGGCGGGTTCGAGAAGAAGCTGGCGTTTATCGCGCCGGTGATCGAGCGTGTGCGGTTCCTGCACGGCCGGATCGCCAGTCCCGGATGCATTCAGGCGGCGGTGGGCGCCGCTGCTGGTGAAGAGCCTTTGTACGTCCAGACACTTCCGCGCGCTGTGGACGGCGGTGTTCCGCGCCTTCCGGCGGGATGCCGGCGCGCCGCCGTTCATCTGTTTCGCGCCGGAACTGCTTGGGCCTGAGATCTACTACGCCAGAACATTCGCCGGCGCCGAAGAGAGCGACCGCTGGCAGGAATCGCTGCTGCTGGCGAAGATAGCTCAGGAATGTTTCGACCGAGCAAAATCATCCTGAATTGTAGCCCTTGCCCCTTCATTTCCGCGAAGCGATAGAATACGCGCATGCGGGACACTATTTTTCGTTTCTGCGCATGCATTCTTGCGGTTATTTCCCCCGAAATTATTTCCGCGCAAACGGCGGCTGAGCCGGGACCGACTATTCACGCCACCGTGAACGAGGTGCTTCTCGATCTTGTCGTGCGCGACAAGCGCGGGAAACTGGTGAAGAACCTGAGCCCGGGCGACGTGGAGATCTACGAGGACGGAGTGAAGCAACAGCCCCTGAGCATGCGCCTGGCAGCCGGCCACGCCGTAACGGAGCAGGTGAACGGATCGGGAGTCTCCCCGGCGGCCCGTACCGCCCCTCGCCCGCTGCGTGAAACGAAGCTGGTGTGCATCGTTCTTCACAACCAGAGCAGCCAGAATCTGCCCATGAAGAAGTTCACCGTGGAGGCCATTGATGAATTTCTGCGGAACCACCTGGGGCCGGACACCTGGATCGGCGTGTTCAGTCTGGGCTCGCGGCTGGTCCCGCTCCATTCGTTCACGCAGAATCGCGACGAACTGATACGCGCCGCGGCCCAGGGTTTCACCGGCCTGACCGCTTCGTTCGCGGATTCTGCTCAAGCCATTCTGAACGGCTCGCCGAACGTCGATTGGATTGAGGGCGTGAACTACGGAACATCCGGCGGAGCTATTGAGCACTTCAGTACGGGCACGCTGAACACTGGCGTGAACAACGGCGCGAACCAAACAATGGGATTGGCTGCGGACGCTCAGCGCGGAGACCTGGAAGGTCAGCGCCGCCAGTTCAGCGGAATTGAAGGAATGCGTCAACTGGATCAGGTCGCCGCCATGATCCAGGATCTGGCGACGCTGCCGGGCCACAAGACCGTTCTCCTGCTGAGCCCCGGCCTGGCCAGCGCGGGCGACCCCGAGTTGTTCGGACGATTGCTGGACAAGGCGAACCGCGCCAATATCACGGTGTATTCGCTCGATACGAACGGCCTCAGTGAAAACTCCAACACGCAGGCTGCAAATCAGGCGCTGCAGCATGTCGCGTCCCTCAGCCAGTCGCAGGCGACGAACGAGGCCGATCCTCCGAACACAAGCTCGGTCGGCAAAACCGGGCTGATTGCCGAGAAGGTTCGTCAGGACGATTATCTGCACGACGCCGTGCGCAAATCGGACTCGCAGGCCAGCCTGCGCGCGCTCGCGGAGGGCACCGGCGGATTCCTGATCGGTGGAACCAATGACCTGCGAAAACCTTACCAGCGCATGATCGAAGACATTGACTCGCACTATGAGTTGGTGTATCGGCCCACGTCGGACAAGTATGATGGACGCCTGCGCAAAATCGACGTCAGGCTGGCGCGGGCCGACCTGACGGTGGAAAGCCGCAAGGGCTATTTTGCTATACCCGACATCAAAGGATCACCGGCCCTGATGCCGTTCGAAATGGCAGGTCTGACTGCGCTGACCGCGGATCCGAAGCCTCACGCTTTCGATTTCCGTTCTTCGGGTTTTCAGTTCCGGCCGGAGAATGGTTCCATCGAATATGGCCTGGTCTTCGAGGTGCCGGCCGGAGCCATGACCGCAACGCCGCAGCCCGCTCAGAAACGCAACCGGCTGCACGTTTCGGTGTTCGCCGTGGTCAAAGACGTGAACGGCCAGATCGTCGATAAGTTCGGCCAGGATACGCCTTTCGAGATACCCGATGAAAGCATGGCGCAGATCCGCACGCTGCCCATCACGTACACGCACGCCGTCAATTTGCCTCCGGGGCGGTATACGGTGGAAGCGGCCGTGCTCGACCGCGAAGGCAATCGCGCGAGCGCCGCCAGTACCCCGATCGACATCACCGAAACCAAGGGGCTTGGACTCAGCAGCATTTTGCTGGCGCGCCAGATCAAGTCGGCCAAAGGACAAGCGGATGGGGCTAATCCGTTCGAGTTCGGAACCAGCCGCGTCGTTCCTTCGCTCAGCGCGGAGCTCGACCGCGGCTCGCAGCAGTACGTCTATTTCGTGGTTTATCCAGACAAGGCCAATGCGGAAAAGCCGAAAATCGAGGTGCAATTCTCCGTTGACGGCCGGATGCTGGCGAAACGGCAGGCAGATCTTCCCGAGCCCGACGCGTCCGGCGCTATCCCGATGATCGTGTCCGCGATTGCGGCGAAGCCCGGGGACTGCGAGATGAAGGTGACGGCGACACAGGGCGGCAACTCGGTGGCGCAGAGCATTACCTATAAAGTCCCGGCGCAGTGAGCGGGACTATGCGCTCAGGCGGTGGCGCCGAGCTTCGCCGGATACTCCACGCTCTTCGCCCAGAAGTCGACGAACGCCCGTAGCCGAAATTCTGTGCTGGCCATGTCCATGTCCTTCACCATGTAGGCGCTGGCTCCGAGTGCAAGAGCCTTTCGAACGTCCTGCGGATTCGTGGAGCCGCTCCACACGATCACCGGCAGATTTGCCGTTTGGGAATTGGCCTTTAAAACGTTGAGGACTTCATGTCCGCTCATCAGCGGGGTGTTCAGGTCCAGAACTACAACGTGAAGAGGAGGGTCGGTCCGGAATCTGCCACGCTGAAACGCGCGGTCCAGCGCTTCGCCGCCGTCGCCGGCGACAAGGACATTCGCGCGGTCGGCCATGATTCGCGTGAACTGTCCGGCGTCATGCCGATTGTCTTCGAGCAGCAGGATATTAATGGTATCGCGCGGCATCTCGCACGACCAGGGAATGCCCTGGTCGTGAATAGACTCCTCCGGAAGGCATTTGTTTCACCGGTTCGCTCACGCGAGCGCCCGACTGCTAAACGGTCAGATTCCTGGGCAGAATCGCGTAACGCTCTCTGTCCGATGGCGTCCACGGTACGGAGCAAAATGTAACACGGTTCAGAGGCGCCCTACGTCGCTCCGACGTCGCCGCGTCCGGCCCTTGTTCACGGGCCGCCCTGGCCATGCCGCTGCCCCGCTGCCGCGCCCCGGAATCCGCGATTCTGGAGGAAGCAGATGCCGTTGGAGGTAAGCGCCTACGGGCGGATGACCCAACGTCCCCCCGCAGTCAGTGACGTACATATTCTCTGGATTACCGCCGGCCTGAGCTGTGATGGCGATTCAGTTTCCATAACGGCCGCAATGCAGCCCAGCATCGAGCAGGTAGTTCTGGGCGCGATTCCCGGCCTTCCTAGAGTCCACCTTCACAACCCCGTGCTCGCCTACGAATGCGGCGACGATTTCATGAAGCACTTCTATCAGGCGGAGGAGGGCAAAATCGATCCCTTCGTCCTGGTCGTCGAGGGATCCATTCCCAACGAGAAAATCAAGAATGAGGGTTACTGGGCGGCTATGGGCACGAATCCCGATACCGGGCAGCCCATTACCACCTGCGAGTGGATCGACCGGCTGGCGCCCAGGGCCTTCGGGGTGGTGGCCATCGGGACCTGCGCCACCTACGGCGGTATTCATGCCATGCAGGGAAATCCCACCGGTTGCATGGGCCTGGCCGACTATCTCGGCTGGAAGTTCAAATCAAAAGCGGGCCTGCCCATCGTGAACGTGCCCGGCTGTCCCGTGCAGCCCGACAACTTCACCGAGACGCTGCTCTATCTTCTTTATCAGGCCGCGGGACTGGCGCCCATGATTCCACTGGACGACAATCTGCGTCCGGAATGGCTGTTCGGCATGACCGTGCACCATGGGTGCGACCGCGCCGGCTACTACGAGGAGGGGATTTTCACCCGTGAGTACGGCAAACCCGAATGCCTGGTGAAGATCGGCTGCTGGGGCCCGGTTGTGAACTGCAATGTAGCGAAACGCGGCTGGATGTCCGGTATTGGCGGCTGCCCGAACGTGGGCGGCATCTGTATCGGCTGTACCATGCCCGGTTTCCCCGATAAGTTCATGCCGTTCATGGATGAGCCGCCCGGCGCGCGTTTGTCATCGGCGATGATTCAGACTTATGGACCGACGGTGCGCAGCCTGCGCAGCGTCACTAACCACACGGTAAATAAGGAGCCTAAGTGGCGTCACACCGGCTCCAGACTAACCACTGGCTACCATCCGACTACTTATCAATAAGAGGCGCAACATGAGTACAGTTACTTTACCTTCAACTGACGTAACCAGTGGCAAGAAGAATCTGGTGGAGATGAACTGGGACCCGATTACCCGCATTGTCGGCAGTCTCGGTATCTTCACTAAGATCGATTTCGATAATCGCCACGTGGCGGAGTGCCACAGCACCTCATCGATCTTCCGCGGATACAGCATCTTCATGAAGGGCAAAGATCCGCGTGACGCTCACTTCATTACCAGCCGCATCTGCGGTATCTGCGGCGACAATCACGCCACCTGCGCCTGTTATGCCCAGAATATGGCGTTCGGCATTCGCCCGCCCGATCTGGGCGAATGGATCGTGAACCTCGGCGAGGCCGCCGAGTACATGTTCGACCACAACATCTTCCAGGACAACCTGGTGGGCGTCGATTTCTGCGAGCAGATGGTCAAGCAGACCAATCCCGGCGTGTATACGAAGGCCGAAAAAACGCCGTCGCCGCATGCCGAGGCGCATGGTTACAAAACCATCGCCGACATCATGAAGGCGCTGAATCCGTTTACCGGCGAGTTCTACCGGGAAGCGCTGCAGATGAGCCGCACCACTCGCGAGATGTTCTGCCTGATGGAAGGCCGGCACGTGCACCCGTCGACTTTGTATCCCGGCGGCGTGGGAACCGTACCTTCGGTGCAGCTGTTTTCCGAGTATCTGACGCGTTTGGTGCAGTACGCGGACTTCATGAAGCGCGTGGTGCCGCTGCATGACGACCTCTTCGACTTCTTCTATGACGCCATGCCCGGATATGAGAAGGTGGGGTACCGGCGAACGCTGCTCGGTTGCTGGGGGTCGTTCAACGATCCGCATTCCTGCGACTACACTTACCGGAACATGACTCACTGGGGCCGCAAGATGTTCGTCACGCCCGGCGTTGTTGTAGACGGTAAGCTGGTAACCACCGATCTGGTGAAGATCAATCTGGGAATACGCATACTGCTGGGCAGCTCGTATTATGACGACTGGCAGAATGGAGAGACGTTCGTCAGGCACGATCCGCTCGGCAATCCGGTGGATCAGCGCCATCCCTGGAACCAAACCACCACGCCGCGTCCGCAGAAGCGCGATTTCGACAACAAGTACACGTGGGTGATGTCGCCGCGCTGGTATGACGAGCGCACCGGCGACAATCTGGCTCTGGATACCGGCGGAGGCGCGCTGGCGCGGCTGTGGACCACCGCCCTTGCCGGACTGGTGGACTTCGGCTACGTCAAGGCCACCGGCAACAGCGTGAAGATCTTCCTTCCGAAGACCCTCAACGGGCCGGAAACAGAGTTCGAATGGAAGGTTCCGCAGTGGAGCAACGCCATTGAACGGGACCGCGCGCGCACGTACTTCCAGGCGTACGCGGCGGCCTGCGCTTTCCACTTCCTCGACAAGGGCCTGAAGGAGGTGCACGAAGGGCGCATTCGCACCTGGACCGATTTCAAGGTTCCCGACGAGGCCATCTCCTGCGGGTTCCACGAGGCCGTGCGCGGCGTGCTCTCGCATCACGTGGTGATTCGCAAGGGGAAGATCGCGAATTATCATCCCTATCCGCCCACGCCGTGGAACGCCAGCCCGCGCGATTCCTACGGCACGCTCGGACCATATGAGGATGCGGTGCAGAACACGCCCATCTTCGAAGAAAACGGACCGGACAATTTCAAGGGCATCGATATCATGCGCGCTGTTCGCAGTTTCGATCCCTGCCTGCCCTGCGGGGTGCACATGTACCTTGGCAATGGCAAAGTGCTGGAGACGCGCCATTCGCCCATGTTCGGTCTGCAGGGGAACCCGTGACGAAGGAAGCCATTGAAGCTCTGGTTCAGAAGGTCCAGGCTTTGCCGGATTCGTATGCCCGGCAGACCGCTCTCGATCTGGTGCAGGCGGTCATGGACCTTCACGCCGCCGGTCTCGAACGAATGATGGATGTCCTCGCCGATCTCGATACCGGTGGCGCGGCATTCGACGCCTTCGCGGCCGACGGTCTGGTCAGCAGCCTTCTGCTTCTGCACGACCTTCACCCGCTTGACCTGGAAACTCGTGTAACGCGCGCGCTGGACCGGCCGGGGGTGGAGTTGCTGTCGACGGCAAACGGGGTGGTTCGAGTGCGCGTGAAAGGCGGCCCGGGGCTTCGGGAGGCAGTGCAAACCGCGCTCATGGAAGCGGCGCCCGATGCGGTGGACATTCAGGTGGAGGGCGGCGCTCCGGTCAGCGGCGGCTTCGTTCCACTGACGGCGTTGGTAGCAGGTTGATTCTGTGCCCCTTGAAAATGTGACTTCACGTCCCCGTGGGGCAGACGATCGGGTTTTGTCGTCTGCCATTGCCGGGGCACTCGAACAGGCAGACGACATAAACCGATCGTCTGCCCCACGGAGCCCTGAAAGGGCCGCGGTCTTGTCAATATGAACCCAGACCCAAAAGCTTTCGACGTCCTGCGCGGTTTCAGGCGCACGCCGCCGCAGGAGAGGTGTGAGTTGTGCGCAGCCGCTCTCGCCGAGCCGCATCCGCATCTGCTCGAGCGCGCAACGGGGCGTGTTCTGTGCTCCTGCGATCCCTGCGCCATTCTGTTCAGCTATCGCGATGACGGTCTGAAATTTGCGCGTATCCCGATAGACGCCCGCCGCCTGGTCGAATTCCACATGAGCGATGCAGACTGGGCCGCGCTCATGCTGCCCATCGACATGGCTTTCTTCGTGAATCAGTCGATGGCCGGCAGGGTGGTCGCATACTATCCGAGTCCTGCCGGCAATACCGAGTCGCTGCTCACGCTCAGCGCCTGGACCGATATTGTGTGCAATAACCCCGCGCTCTCCCGCATGCAACTCGACGTTGAAGCGCTGCTGGTGAATCGGACGCGCGGCCGCCGCGACGCGTGGATCGCCCCGGTCGATCAGTGCTACCGGCTGACCGGACTGATCCGCCTGCACTGGAAAGGCCTCTCCGGAGGCGAAGAGGTCTGGAACGAAATCGACCGGTTCTTCGAAACGCTCCAGGCGCGTTCTGTAGTGGAGGAGGCGCAGGCGCATGCCTGACCTCAGTTTTGTAATTGAAGGCGCCGAGCCCGTGCCGTACGCCGCCGCGCCGATGCTGGCCCTGAAGCTGCGCGTCTCCAACACGCCGCCGGATCAGCCGATTCGCGGCATCGCCCTGCAGTGTCAGATCCAGATTGAAGCCCCCCGCCGCCCGTACAGCAAGGAAGAGCAGGCCCGTCTGCTCGACCTGTACGGGCCGCCCGAGCGCTGGGGGCAGACGCTCCGCACGTCGATGTGGACCATGACGAGCGTGAATGTGCCGCCGTTCAGCGGAGCCGTGACGGCGGATGTTCCCGTGCCCTGCTCGTTCGACTTCAATGTCGCTTCCACGAAATATTTCCATGCGCTTGAATCCGGCGAGGCGCCGCTGTGCGTCCTGTTCAGCGGCACCGTCTTCTACGATCACCCCGAGCGAGGGTTCACCGTCGCGCAGATTCCGTGGGCCAAAGAGGCGCGCTACCGACTTCCGGTGAGCGTCTGGAAGCGGGTCATCGATCTCTACTATCCGAACACCGCGTGGCTCACCCTCCGCCGCGACGTCTTCGATCGCCTGCACGAATACAAGATGCAGAACAGCATCCCCACGTGGGACCTTGCGCTGGAGCGGCTGTTGTCATGAACCAGAATGTCCGCAGCATCGCCGACGCAGTTTTGTACGAAGGGTACATGCTGTATCCATACCGGCTCTCATCGGTGAAGAATCGCCAGCGCTGGACATTTGGCGGCCTGTTCCCGAAAGCCTGGGGCTCCGACCCGTCACGCCTGCATGCCGAGCTGCTGATATCGGGCCGGCCGGAGTCGGTCGCCGTTCACGTCCGGTTCCTGCACCTGCTCGATCGCAGCGGCTGGCAGGAGGCGATGGAGCGCGAACTCGCGATCTCGGGACCGGGTGAGCAGCGCTTCAGCTTTCCCGCGTGGAGCGCCGACGGCCGCCGCCAGGAGCAGGTGGACGGGATCGCTTCGGCATCGTCGGAACAAATCGCGCCAGGTTTGTACAAGCTCACCATCGAGGTTTCGAACGAAACCGAGTTCAAAGGATCAATCGAGACGAAGCGCGACGACGCATCGTTGCAGGCGCTGATCGCCGTACACGCGATCGCCGAAGTCTCGGGCGGCGAGTTCGTGTCACTTACCGATCCGCCGTCGGAATATCGAGAGGCCGCCGCGGGGTGCTCAAACGTGGGCGTCTGGCCGGTGCTCGCGGGTGACGAAGGATCGCACGATTGCATGTTCGTGTCGCCCATCATCCTTTACGACTATCCGCAGGTGGCGCCGGAAAGCCCCGGCGATCTGTTCGACGGCGCCGAGATCGACGAGATTCTCACGCTGCGCATCATGACCATGACCGACGCGGAGAAGGCCGAGATGCGCGCCACCGACGAGCGTACTCGGCGGATTCTGGAACGAACCGAATCGTTGGGCGCGGAAGAGCTGATGAAACTGCACGGCGTGCTGCGCAGCCCGCATGGGGCCGGGAGAGGCGTATGAAGATGTATCAGGTTGGAGATCGCGTACGGCTGCGCCCTCGAAAAAAGGCCGACATCATGGACTTTGCGCTGGACGGCCAGGCAGCCGAGATCGAGTCGGTTGAGCTCGATTACGACAACCGGGTTCATCTGGCCGTGGTGCTCGAGAACGATCCCGGACGCGATCTCGGCATGTTGCGCCAGCCTGGGCACCGCTTCTTCTTCTCGCCGGATGAAGTGGAGCCGCTGGAGGATGCCTCATGAATGGCCGCATCCTGGTGGCGGGCATAGGCAACATCTTCCTGGGCGACGACGCGTTCGGCTGCGCGGTGGTGCGTCGGCTGGCCGAGCGGCCGATGCCGGCGAACGTGCGTGTGGTCGATTATGGCATTCGGGGGTTCGATCTCGCGTTCGCGTTGCTCGAGGACGATGACGCGTTCATTCTGGTGGATGCGGCGCCGCGCGGTGAGGCTCCGGGCACGCTGTACACGATCGAGGTGGACACGGGCGCGCTCGATGCGACCGGTTCGGCCGAGATGGATCCTCATGGGATGAACCCGCTGCGCGTTCTTCAGATGGCGCGAGCAATGGGGGGAAGCCCGTCACAGGTTTACGTCGTTGGTTGTGAGCCTGGCAACGTTGACGAGGGCATGGGCCTGAGCGAGCCCGTGCAGGCGGCTCTGGATGGGGCCGCCGCCATGGTGCAGTCGCTCGTGGAAAGACTCAGCGAAGAACAGGGAGAAGAACATGAGCACCTGGTTGAAAGCTATGGCAGTGGTGCTGGCAGCGGTGGCAGTGGCCGCCGTGGCGCCTGACATCGCGCGCTACATCAAAATCAGCACCATGTAAGATTCCGTTACTGAGCCGCCATCAGAGGGAGCGGCTGGAGATAAGAACATGTGTCTGGCGATTCCGGCGAAGGTGGTGGAGCTTTCCTCCGACGAGCATGATCGGGCGCTGGTGGAAGTGGTTGGCGTGCGCCGCCACGTCCACATGGGTTTGCTCAGTGAGGATCCGCCGAAAATCGGCGACTGGGTGCTGGTGCACGTCGGCTTCGCCATGAGCAAGATCAGCGAGGAGCAGGCGCTCGACCAGATTCACACTCTGTCCATGCTCGGCGAAGACGAGGCGGCGCGGCAGGAAGTGGAAGGCTACGCGGAAGGCGGTCCATAAGCATGAAATTCGTGGATGAGTTTCGCGACCCGGCGATCATTACGAAGACGGCGGATGAGATACGGCGGCTGGCCGACCCGCGCCGGCATTACCGCTTCATGGAAGTGTGCGGCGGCCACACGCACGCTATTTATCGCTTCGGGCTGAAGGACCTGCTGCCGCCCAACATCGAGCTGGTGCACGGTCCGGGCTGCCCGGTGTGCGTGCTGCCGATGGGGCGGATCGACGATGGCCTGGCCATGACAGCGAACCCGGACGTGATCTTCACCGCGTTCGGCGACATGATGCGCGTGCCGGGAACGCACGGCAGTCCGCTGGAGCAGAAGGCGCGCGGCGCGGATGTGCGCATCGTCTACTCGCCGGCGGACGCGCTGCGCATGGCCGCGAAGAATCCCGACAAGCACGTGATGTTCTTCGCCATTGGGTTTGAGACTACGGCGCCCTCGACGGCCCTCACGCTCATGAAGGCCAGGGCGGATGGCATCCGCAACTTCTCGGTCTTCTGCAACCATGTGACGATTATTCCCGGCATTCGCGCCATTCTCGATTCGCCGGACATGCGCATCGACGCGTTCCTCGGACCTGGTCACGTATCGACAGTCATCGGCTGCCGCCCGTATGAGTGGATAGCGAAGAACGAGGGCAAGCCGATTGTCGTCGCCGGCTTCGAGCCGCTGGATATTCTGCAGACCGTGGTGATGCTGCTGGAGCAAATGCGCAAAGGCGAGGCGAAGGTGGAGAACCAGTACAAGCGCGTGGTCCCATGGGAGGGCAATCGCGCCGCACTGAAAGCCATGGCCGAGGTGTTCGAGCTGCGCAATTATTTCGAGTGGCGCGGCATGGGCTTCATCTCGCAATCGGCGCTGCGCATTCGCGACAGCTATGGCGAGTGGGATGCCGAACGGCGCTTCTCCGTTCCCGGCGTGCGCGTCACCGATCCGAAAGCGGCGCAGTGCGGCGAGGTGTTGAAGGGCGTGCTCAAGCCGGCGCAGTGCAAACTGTTCGGGAACGAGTGTACGCCGGAGCGGCCCGTCGGCGCGCTCATGGTGTCTTCGGAAGGTTCCTGCGCGGCATACTACAATTATGAGCATCGAAAGACGCTGACGCAGATTGCCGTTCCGGCCTGAGGAGGCGCGCATGACCACCGCCGCGGCGCGGCTTCGCTTTCGCGACGCGCAGATAGAAATGGCCCATGGGGCTGGAGGCAAAGCCAGCCGCCGTCTCGTCGAAGGTCTTTTCGCGCCCCTGCTCTTCGGTCCGGTGCCCGCGCCGCTGGGCGATGCGGCGCATATCTCGGTGAACGGGGCGAACATCGCCATAACGGCCGACAGCTTCGTGGTAAGTCCGCTGCGCTTTCCCGGCGGTTCCATCGGCGAGCTGGCAGTGAATGGGACGGTGAACGATCTTGCCGTGTCTGGAGCGCGGGCGCAGGCGCTGGTGGGCACCTGGGTGATCGAGGCCGGTTGTCCCACCGAGATTCTCGAAGCGGAAGTGCGCGCCATGGCCGCGGCCGCTGCGCGCGCGGGTGTGGTCATTGTCGGAGGCGATACCAAAGTGGTTGAGCACGGCAAAGCCGATCTCATGTACATCACCACCGCGGGATTCGGCCAGCCGATCTCGGGGGTGTCCATCGCGCCGCAATCAGTTCGGTCGGGCGACAAGGTGCTGCTGAGCGGGCCTATTGGCGATCATGGCATCACCATCCTGCTGGCGCGCGGCGAGCTGGATCTGGAGGCCGACGAGCTGCGCTCCGACACGCGCTCCGTGCTTCCTCTCGTTGAGGCGCTGGCGCTCGCGATCGGGCCGTCCATCCGCTGGATGCGCGATCCTACCCGCGGCGGCGTGGCTACGGCGTTGAACGAACTGGCGCGCGACAGCGGCGTCGCCGTGCATCTGGAAGAAGGGCGCGTGCCCGTCCGCGATACCGTGCGCGGCGCATGCGAGCTGCTGGGGCTCGATCCGCTGCACATCGCGAATGAGGGGCAGTTCCTGGCGGTGGTTGCTGAAGACGCCGCGGAAGCGGGCCTTGCCGCTCTGCGCAACGCGCCCGGCGGGAGCGAAGCGGTAATGATCGGCGAGATACGCGCGGAGCCGCAGGCCACGGTGCTCGGGACCACCGCCTATGGTGGTACGCGCGTCATCGATATGCTGGTAGGAGATCCTCTGCCGCGCATATGCTGACCGGCGCCTCCACACTCGCGAGCCGTGTTGAAGAAGCGCTCGCCGGCCGCAATGCCGTGCTGCAACCGTTCTTCGAGCGCGAAGCGATGCGGCTGGCCGCGGCTTGCCAGGACATGTCGGAGCGGTTCCTTGCGGGCGGCCGGCTGCTGGCGTTCGGGCGCGGGCCCTACGCCACCGACGCGCAGCATGTGTCGGTGGAGTTCGTTCACCCGGTCATTGTCGGGAAGCGCGCGCTGCCTGCGCTCGACCTGTCCATCCTGTTCGACTCCGCGCTCGATGCTCTGCTGCGGCCCGAAGACATGGTGATGGGCTTCGGTCCACCGGAAGGCGATTCGCAGGTGGAAGCGGCGCTCGGCCGCGCTGAGGCCCGCGGGGCGATGACCTTCGCGCTGCCCGGCAGTTCCGGGTCTTATTGGTTTCGCGCCGCGACGGACAATCCGTTCGTGCACCAGGAGATGATCGAGATCCTCTATCACACGCTGTGGGAGACAGTGCACGTGTTCTTCGAGCGCCGCGTGCTCGGCCACGACGTGGGCGAATCGGCCTTCCTGTATCCGTATCTTGGCCAGGAAAAGCAGCAGACCACGGGCGTGCTCGAAGAGGTGGCGGCGTCAATTGTGATGAAGGTGGAGGACGACGCGAAGCTGCGCAAAGCCGTGGCCGAGGAGGAATCGGAAGCGATCGCGCAGGCGGTGACGGCCATTGCCGATCGCGTGGCGCGCGGAGGCAAGCTGATCCTGTTCGGCAATGGCGGGTCCGCCACCGACGCGAACGACTGGGCGCTCGACTGCATCGCGCCCCCTGCCGGTTATCGGCCGATTCCGGCCGTCTCGCTTGCCCTCGAGCCGGCCAATATCACAGCGCTCGCCAACGACGTCGGCACGGAGGTGATCTTCCTCCGGCAATTAATCGCACAAGCTCGTCCCGAGGATGTGGCCGTCGGCATCTCCACGAGCGGCGGATCGCGCAACATTATCATGGCGCTGGAGGAGGCGCGGCGGCGCGGCATGATGACGGTCGCGCTGCTCGGTTACGACGGCGGCGAGATTCTGCGGCGCGGCCTGGCCGATCATCCGCTGATCGTCCGCTCAGATTACATCCCGCGCATCCAGGAAGTGCAGGCGTCCATTTATCACACCATTCGCGAACTGCTGGAGGCGTGCATCCATGGCCGGAACTGAGCTGTTCGGAACGGCCGGCTGCCCGTACACGCAGGAGATGCGCGAGTGGCTGGAGTGGCAGGGACGCGAGTTCGTCGAGCATGATGTTGAGCACGATGCCGAGGCGCTGGAGCGTATGCGCGCCGCCACCGGAGGCCAGACTACTGTGCCGGTGCTGCTGGAGGACGGCCAGGTAAAGCAGATCGGCTGGCAGGGGCGCGGGTGTGTGGTGGCTACCAGCACGGGCGGTCAACAGTGACCGCGGCCCGCTCTGTACGCGTGCGCGGCGTAGTGCAGGGCGTCGGCTTCCGGCCGTTCGTCTTTCGGCTCGCGAAGGAGAACCACCTGGCCGGTTGGGTGCTCAACGAGGAGTCGGGCGTCGATATTCACCTGGAAGGGGCCGAGCCCGCGCTAGCTGCATTTCTGCGCAGCTTGTCCGCCGAACCGCCGCCGGCAGCGCGCATCACCGCCATCGACATAATGCCGTCCGAGCCCGCGGGGCTGACCGAGTTCACCATCCGCGAGAGCCGCCGCAATGGGCAGCCGACTGTACGAATATCGCCCGATCTGCCGGTGTGCGCACAGTGTCTGGCCGAGATGCGCGACCCGGCGGACCCGCGCTTCCGGTATCCATATATCAATTGCACGAACTGCGGCCCGCGCTACACCGTGATTGAGCGTCTGCCGTACGACCGTCCCGGCACCACCATGCGGGCATGGCCGATGGACGCGCTTTGCAGCGGCCAGTATCACGATCCGATGGATCGCCGCTTTCACGCGCAGCCGATCGCGTGTCCGGCCTGCGGTCCGCGATATACGCCGGGGATCGAGGAAATCGTGGCGATGCTGCACGCCGGCGGGATTGTCGCGGTGAAGGGAATTGGCGGGTATCATCTGGCCTGCGACGCGCAGAATGCCGGCGCGGTGAGCGCGCTACGCGAGCGTAAATATCGCAAGGAAAAACCGTTCGCGATCATGGTTCGCAACGTCGACATCGCGCGCGTGCTGGTGGATCTGAGTTCCGAAGCGGAGGCACTGCTCACGTCGCCGGCGCGGCCTATAGTCCTCGCGCCGAAGAAAGATGCAGGCGAAAACGCCTGCTCCACAGTAGAGCAGGCCTTCGGCCTGCATCAGGTTGCGCCCGACAACGCCGAACTGGGCGTCATGCTGCCCTACGCGCCGTTGCATCACCTGCTGTTCGATATGGGCGCGCCCGATCCGCTGGTGATGACCAGCGCGAACCGCTCGAACGAGCCGATTGCGTATCGGGATGACGAAGCGCGGCGGACTCTGGCGGGCATCGCCGATGCGTTCCTGGTGGGCGAGCGCCCCATCGCGCGGCGCGTGGACGATTCTGTGGCTCGAGTGGGTCCGTTCGGCCCGGTGATTCTGCGCCGTTCGCGAGGGTACGCGCCTGGAGCCGTTTGCCGCCTTCCGGCAACCCGCCCCATTCTCGCCCTAGGCGCGGACCTGAAAAACGCGATCACGCTGGTGACCGATGGGCAGGCCTTCGTCAGCCAGCACATTGGCGATCTGGAGCATTACGAAGCGCTCGCAGCGTTCCGGCAAACCATCGACGACCTGACCTCGATGTACGACGTCAACCGCGATGAGCTGCTCGTGGTGCACGACCTGCATCCGCAGTATGCTTCCACCGTGCATGCGCTCGAACTGCCGGCAGCGCGCCGAACGGCGGTGCAGCACCATCGCGCGCACGTGGCCTCGGTGCTCGCGGAACGGGAGGCCTGGGAGAAGCGCGTGATTGGCGTGAGCTTCGATGGAACCGGATACGGCGACGACGGCGCCATCTGGGGCGGCGAGTTCTTCCGCGGCAGCGTGGCCGAGGGCTTCGAGCGCGTGATGCATCTGCGCGGCGCGCTTCTTCCGGGCGGTGACGCGGCGGCCCGCAATCCGGTGCAGTGCGCTGCTGGGTTCCTGGTGCAACTCGACGAAATACCCGACCTGGGATTCCCCGATCGGTTCCAGCAGGCGCTGCAACTGGCTCGAACTGGTGTCCGGGCATTTCCGACAACGTCCATCGGCCGCCTGTTCGATACCGCCGCGGCGCTCGCTGGCTTCACGCGCGAGATCACGTTCGAAGGACAGGCAGCCATGTGGCTGGAACATCTGGCGCAGGGCGCAGGCAACGCCGATGCGTACCCGTTCCCCATCTCCGGCGACGAGCTCGATTTCCGCCCGCTGTTGACGGCCGTTATCGAGGACCGGCTGCGGGGACGTGCGCCGAGCGAAATCGCCCGGGCGTTCCATCGCGGCGTTGCTGCCGGAGTCTGCCGCGCCATCGCGATTCTGTGCGAGTCGAACAACATCGACACGGTTGCGCTGTCCGGCGGCGTTTTTCAGAACAGTCTTCTGCTGCAGGACGTCGCCTCGATGCGGGCCGAGGTGTGGACGAATGCCGCGGTTCCGCCGAACGACGGCGGCATCAGCCTCGGGCAGGCCGCGCTGGGGTGCTTCCATGCATGAGCTTTCCATTGCCATGAGCATTCTCGATATGGCCGAGGAAGAGGCGGAGAAGCACGGCGGCGCCTCTGCGTTGCAAGCGATCCATATCAGAATTGGCGCTCTGTCGGGAGTTGTGCCGCGGGCGCTGATTGCGGCTTACGAACTGGCGCGCGAGCAGACTCCGCTCGAGAACTGCCGGCTCGTGGTGGAAGAAGCTCCTGGCGATGAACTGCAGGTCTCCGCGCTGGAGTTGGCCTCATGAGCGCCGGACCGCGAATCGTCGAAGTTCGCAAAAACATTCTGAAGCACAACGACGAGATGGCTCGCGCCCTGCGGACGCGCTTTCACGAAGCGGGGGTGTTCGTGGTGAGCCTGGTGTCGAGTCCCGGTTCCGGCAAGACGGCTTTCCTCGAAAAGACGCTCACCATTTTGAAGGAGCGATACCGGCCGGCGGCGCTGGTGGGCGATCTTGCCACGGACAACGATGCTGCGCGTCTTGCCCGCAGCGGCGCCCCGGTGCGGCAGATCAGCACCGGCACCGTCTGCCATCTCGACGCGGCCATGATTGAGAGCGCGCTGACCGGCTGGAATCTTCGCGACTTCGATTTGCTGTTCATCGAGAACGTCGGCAATCTGGTTTGTCCCGCTTCGTTCGACATCGGCGAAGATCTGCGCCTGGTTCTGCTGTCCGTCACCGAAGGCGAGGACAAGCCGCTGAAATATCCCACCATTTTCCACGGCTCCGACGCGGCCGTGATCACCAAAACGGATCTGGCGGAAGCGGTCGAGTTCGACTGGATCGCGGCGATGGCGAATATAGACGCCGTCCGCCCCGGCATGCCGGTGATCCGCGTTTCAGCGAAGACCGGCGACGGCATGGACGACTGGCTGCGGTTCCTCGATTCCCGCCGGGCAAGGCTGTAGCATCGCTTGCAAAAGTTGGTAACGCGCCGTCCTGTGCGTCTACGGTAAGGGCACGGAGGGAGCCAATTCGAAAGTGACCCGATAGTCGGCGCTGTCATCCATGAACCGCAGCTTCATGAAATGCACGCCTTTGCTTGCCTTATCGAGGTCCTTAGCCGTTAGTCGCAGCTCCGCCGTGTGGCCGATATGATCGTCGGTGCTGTAAAAGCCGGCATTCACGTTAAACGCGTCCAGTGCCGCGTCCATATCGTTTTTTAACTTGGGAACCAGCGTATCTCTGGGCATCCCAATGGAAGCTGCGAGGCCCGCTACGATTGCCGATTTCGCGGCCTCACGCAGCGAGTTGGGGTTGCCGTCATCGTGCTCCATCATGGCAGCCAGAATGATGACGTCAGGTGGCTTCGCAATGGCCTTGGCTGACTTGTTATCGAGGGCCCAAAAGGGGATTCTGAGGAAAGGTATGATCTGGGAAAGTACATTCAGCATATCCTGCTGGAGTTGGGCAGGCGTGCTCGGCGGAAAAACCGGAACCGGGAACGTGAGGTGGGTCTCTCCGCTATCGACATCGCTCCAGGGCCCGTAGAGGGTAACTTCAACGTTTGGAAGTGGAACAACCGTGAGGTCAATGCCTGCCACCAACACGTATGGCTCATCGGAACCAATCACGTCGTTGGTATCGAAGCAGTGAATGTCTCTGACCGACATGGCAATCGGCGTACTCATCTAGATTCCCTCCGTTTCGAAAACTATGCCCGTTCAGCATATACCCGCTGATGGATCTTGTCACCGTCGAGAAGCGTCGTGTACACAACGTAGTTCCAGAATCCCAGATTCGCCTGAATGATGATCCAGTGGTGGGTTTGTGTAAAGGGTTGGTGTCCTGTAGAATCGGCGGATGGGTATTCTGGACACGCCAGGCCGCGGATTTTCCTGGAAAACGGAGCATCGCGCCTGTAGTGGGAAACTCGCGCCATGTCTACTTAGGTGCTGACTCGAAAGCAGGTCTTGAAACCAACCGCTGAGTCAATCTCACGAATGCTCAAGGTATCCAGCGATGAACCGGAAAGATCCTGGTGCTGGCCTGGGTATTTTTTTGTTCGGACGTGCGCTTCATCCTGTTTGCGAATCGCCAGGGTGGGAAGCCCTTCCTGGTATCTCGATCCGCTCGTGGCGGACCAAGAGGGCCGCGAGCACCTCACCCTTGTCAGGGCAATGTGCGAACGGCGTTCAACCGGCAACCATTCTGAAGACCGACCTCTTTGAGGAGCCTTTTGGCGGGCTGCGCTTTTCAACGATTTGTTCCCGGAAGCGGCGCTGTCCCAGAAAGTTCGTGCGCGATCCATTCTCAACGCCTTCCCCCTGCGCTCCCGTTTATCCCTGGAACTTCATTCGTACCAACACTATTTACGGCGTAATCCACGCGGCCGGCGGCTTTACCGCCTGGTCGGACAAGCACGCCGTTTATCCGGCGGTTTCCGGCCCTACCGGAACCAATAAATCGAGCAACCTGAGCGACTATTATTCGCCGGAAGTCAATTCCAATCAGATCCCGTTGCCGGGCGTCGTCACGGCCGGCACAAATTTCGACTGCTCCACCATCCAGCCGAGCGGCAGCGCTACCGTTCCGGGAAATGACTGGACCACCGATTTTCAGGCCATCCAGTGCTACGACCAATTGAAAGTCAAGGCGGTGGTGAACTGGCGATAAGACTGCTCCGGTACCTGACAGATTCGGTATGAACTTGCAGTCCGTCAGCGCCGGTCAAAAGCTGATCGAAAACGGAATGAAGGGCGGCTACACCGACCGCCTCACTGGAGACGATGTTTAACGCGCCCGGAGTGCCCATCGTTAACGCTCCGCGCTGCGCATTGCAGCCCGGGGGCGACCCCGCACTCCCGATATCCTCGTGGCGCCGAACATCGGCGTGATCTACACCGGAAGCGCGAAAAAACAGGAGGAGCACGGCGGGTTCGCTTTTGACGACACTAACGTGATGCTGCTGGTGTCGAACCCTGTCTTCCGGGCGAGGACCATAAACAGTTGGGTTGAGACCAGGCAGGTGGCGCCCACGATTCTTCAGATTCTGGACCTCGATCCCGATTCCCTGGATGCGGTCCAGTTGGAGGGCACGCCTGTTCTGCCGGGGTTGTTCAGCAACGGCTTGTTCGCCCAGACCCAGCCATAGCAGAACGATTTGCCGCCATCGCCGCGGGGCGTGTCATTCCGGCGCCCCGCTATTGCTTCTTCAGCTCAGCCGAAGCGCCGCTGCGTGCCGGTTCAGTAGCTTCAATCGGGGTCGGAACGTGAGTTGCGGCGCAGTTTCGCCAAACCAAAGGAAAACGCGAGAAGGGCCACGCCAACCACCATCAAAGTAGCGGGCTCGGGCGTGCTCGTAACCTGAAGGGGCGCTCGTTCCACCCTCGCCGTCAGAACGAACGAAAAAACAGGCGGACCGAAAACGGAAGCTGTGGCCGAAAACGCGTTCAGCAGAAACACCAGTTCTCTTCTAAGGCATTTGCCGTACCACACTAGATCTGTCCCGAATGTCTAACGTTTCCAAGGCGTTACAGGCCGTCGTTCTTTGACTTCGGCCCTGCGGGTCTATCCATTTGGGAGAAAGTGAAACATTCTGGCGAGGACAGGATTGGTGCCCGGGGTGGGACT
>CAWACP010000010.1:0-209654 GCA_963780655.1 uncultured Acidobacteriota bacterium
GAGGTCGGCATATTTAATCTATGTCCCATTGAGCATCGCATACGCTATGCATGACGTGGCTATCCGAAACCGTCTGCTCGAATGCATATTCTATGCCTGGTGGAAATACTGCTTGCCATGGCCGGGGAAATCGCTTATCATTCCGTTCCAGTTCTGAGTTTTCCCCGTTGTCCGCGGCGGCAACGGATGGGGGCAGTGATGATCCACGTCGATCGCAAACTGCGGGGATGGCGTTTATGAGCGGGTCCTCTGCGCCTGCCCTGCTTAACCCGGCTCCGGGCAGCGATGTCGCCCGTCTGCTCAGCGAAGCGATCAGGCCTGTAGGGCGCGTCCAGAAAAAACTCGAGAGAGACGTCGCGCTTGCCGAGGGGGCGATGTTCAAGCTCCTCGCGCTCGAGAAGGCGCTGCGGGCTTTGTTCGGCGTCCCGGTGACGCGTCCGCGGCGCGGCGCGAGAACGGCTGAGAGCGGGCCCGCGCCAACCGTGCGCGCCGTTAGGCGGACAAAGCGGGGCGGCGGAATCACCCGTCGCTTTCGATGGCGCCGTGCGGGCGCAACTGGCGCGGACGCTCAAAGAATTGCTCATGCTTCTCGCGGCCGACGACGGGCCGTCGCCGGACGCCATCGTCGCCTGGAAGAGCCTCGACAAGCTCGGCAAGCTGCTGCAGGACCTGCTTGGCCGGAACTTCGACCGTCAGCGCGTTACGCAGCTGGTGTGGCGCCTGCGCAACGCGCTCGGACCCGAAGCGGGCCTTGTCGAAACCCGTACCGGGCTGCAAGTCAGACTCCGCATCGTGCGCGCTGGCGCTGTTCACAAGTCCTGATTCCGGAAGGAGGCAATGCTCCATGGCGCATCTCTGGTTTCGCGGCGACGAAAGCTTATGGGCTGTTATACCACTGGATGGGCGAGCAGTCGATATCTCAGTGCAACCGCCACGTGTCCTGGCGGCGGAATTCGAACTCGGCGAGGACCGGCCGGCTGTCATCATGCGCGCCGTCGCCGGAGATTCTCCGGTCTGGGTTCTGCTGGCCGCGGCGGACAGCAACATCCGCATCAACGGCTTCGCTCCCGTTGCCGGTGTGCGCGTGTCAGGATCGGGATAGATCCGGGCATTCCCGTCCGACGCGCTCTTCTTTCCACAGAGACGCTGGCGCACGTGGAAGCGTTCGCCGCAACGGAGCGCGCCATCTTTTCCGGGCGCTGCCGCCAACCGATTCAGGACGGAGGTCTGGCTGTGCGCTGCCCCAACTGTGGAATCTGGTATCACCAGGGCGAACAGCTTCCCTGCTCGACATACGCGGCCACGTGCGCCTTCTGCCCCCAATCCACAACGCTCGATGCCGGCTTCACGTGGACTCCGGAGGTATGACGTCATGGGCAGCAAATCCGTCGTGGTGGCCGGGGCCGGGGGGAATATCGGTTCGCACCTGATGGAAAGCGTTGCCGTATGGCTGAGGTGGGGCGCGTGGTTCTGATTGACCGCGATGTTTACAACGCCCCGCGCAATCTGCTCAACCAGTACATCGTGCCGTCCGACATGGGGAAGCCCAAAGTCCTTGTGCAGGCGCGGCGGCTGGCGGAGATTAGTCCGAGCCTCGGGATCGAAGCGATTCACGCGCCGCTGGAGGACGTGCCCCTGGGCGCCTGGCACGCGGACCTCATTCTGTCGTGCCTCGATTCGCGGGTCGCGCGGCAACGAGTAAATGAATGCGCCTGGCGGTTGGGAGTCCATTCGCGGACAAGGGGTGCTTGGGTTCGAGTGGCTGGCACGCGTGAACGTTACGTGCCCGCGAGCGAAGCGCCGTGCCTCGAATGCGCGTGGTCCAAGAGGATTATCGTCAGCTCGAGCAGCTATACCCATGCGGCGGCCCGGCCAACGAGACTGCGCCGAACGGGTCCCCTCCGAGCTGGGCGCGCTCGCGGCTTCCATGCTGGCGTTGGAATGCCGGAAGATGCTCACCGGCGAAACTGATTGCGCGGCGATTGGGCGGCAGGTCACGTTCAATGCGCGCTGGCACAGCTGTTCGGTGACGTCGTTCCGCCGCAATCCGCGCTGCCGGTTCGATCACGCAACCTGGCGCGTAGAACCGCTGCACTGCATGACGCGCCGAATGCGAATCGCGGATCTGCTCGCCATGGCCGAGATCGTGCGTGTTCCGGGACAGCGCTTCATCCGGCGGCTGCTCTGCTCCGCGTGCGGGCGCGAGAAGCGGCTGTTCCATCTCGCCGGCTCGCTCGAGGCGAATCGCCGCTGGTGCGCCGTGTGCCGGCAACCGATGATCGCGACGGGCTTCGACGTTGTCGAGAGCCTCGACCGCAGTCTGCCGGAGGCTGTCATGAGCCGGACGCTGGACGAAGTGGGTCTGCGCTGTGGCGATGTCGTGCAGGCAGGCGATCGCTATTTTGAGATCGCCAGACGAATGCTGTGATGGCGCGCGCGAAATGAAACGAACTCATAAAGTTTGCTGAGATGCAGGATTGCGAGATCGAAAGGGGCGCTGGTTCGAGTAACCTGCATCAGTGGCAGCTGTGATGAGCATACCTGATCCTGTCTTTCGCGCGTTTCTCGAGCGGCAGGCCGAAGAGGGCCGGGCGCTCGCTCGGGCCAGCGACATTCTCGAACTGGAGTGCCTGCCGACGGGCCAGCACTTCATTGCGTCGTACAACTGCCGCGGGTTCGTGAGGGGGCGCGACGGGGTGGTGCGCGAAGGCGAGTTCTTTCAGGCGGGTTTGTTTTTCGGCGCCGATTATCTCCGCACGGCCCGCCCATTCGAGACGCTGACGCTGCTGAGCCCGTTGGATGTCTACCATCCCAACGTGGCGTACGGGGCGCCGCTGATCTGCGTTGGCAAAATCGCGCCTGGTATGGCGATCGTCGATCTGCTGTACCAGGTCTACGAGATCTTTTCATGGCAAAGGCTGACGGCGCGCGAAGACCAGGCTTTGAACAAGGAGGCGTGCCGCTGGGCGCGCGACAACCAGGCGCTATTTCCTGCCGACCGCCAGCCTCTCAAACGGAGACCGCTCCGGCTCGAGGTCGAGCGCGTATGATGCTCGAGAAACACCTGGCGCGCCTCTCGCAGGAATGCCACCGAATCGATGCGGACCGCTGGCGCCTGGCGCTGAGTAAGGGCCATGCGTTCACGGTGGCGGTGCGGCGCGACGACGGCTTTCTGCTGCTGGATGCCGAAGCCGGCGTGCTCCCGGCGGCGGGGCGGCTGGGCGCGCTCGTGGGGCGCTCGCGCGAGATTCCCGCGGCGGTGAAGTTCGCAATGCGCCGCCACTGGTCCGAGTTCCGCCTGCGCGCGGAGTTCCCGCTACGGGAAGAGAGCGATGCCGCCGCGGAAACGATTCGTATACATCTCGAAGGAATGCGGGGCGCACTTTACCGGCTCCGTGAATGGCTCTCCCGCGAGGGCGCTGAGGATGGGGCGGCTTATTCGGAGCTGAAAGGCGACGGGCAGGCCATCCCCGGCCGCCTGACTGCGTTGCTCAGCGAGGCCGGCTGGGCGTTCCACGAAAGGCCGGGCGGCGCTTTGCTCGTGGATCTCGAGACCGGGAGCCAGTTCCTGCAGGCCGAGGTTAGCCATTGCGGGGCGGGTGCGCGGTTCGGCCTGACGCTGTATCGCCATGACGATGCCGGTGGCAACATGCCGCAGGCGTTGTATCTGTACCTGCTGGAGGCGAACGCCGCGTTGCGCTATGTCCGCGCCTTTGTGCGTAGGGATGGCGAGAGGACGGAGGCCGGTTTCGAGGTGCGCGTAGAGACCGAACCTTCGGCGGACGAAACGGCCCACGCGCTGGCGGCGCTTTCAGTAGCCGGCCGGCAGTGCGCCCGCGAAATGGGAGTCCTGAAGGACGGCGCGCTAGCCGGCATTTACCGGGCGGCGCGGCCGGCGTTGAATCACCAAAGCAAAGGAGCTTAAGCCGATGACACAAACAGAAACGCTGGAAGGCATCAGCCTGACAGTGAGCGACGTATCCCGACAGAAGGTATTTCGCGTGCCCCGGGCTCCCGCCGAAGCGACGGTGGGTGAACTGGTGCAGAGCCTGCTGTCGCAGATGAATCTGCCCTCCAATGATCCCAATGGCCAACCGCTCGCGTATCAGGCGCGGCTGGAGCGCGAGGGCCGGCATCTGAACGCGGCAGAGAGGGTCGGCGATGCGCTCGCCGCCGGCGACGAGCTGATGCTGCAGCCGAACATCGACGCCGGGTGAACCGGCGAGGGGAATTGGGATGGTGGTTACCGAGTATCGATACGGCATGCTGCTCTTCAGGGAGGACGGGTCCGTCCTGGGCTCTGCGTCCGCGGCAGTGGATTGGGAACCGGCTGCCGAATGGACCCGGTTCTACCATGCGCGCCGCGGCGGCGTGCCGCTCTGCTGGCAAGGAGCCGCCTCGATCGAGCCGCTCTGGGACAGGGCTGAGGGCGCTCCATGCCTGCGCGGCTTTCGCGTCGCGTACTCGAGCGGTGGGCAAAAGGTCGCGTCCGATTTTCCCTCGAGCTATTTCAAAGAAGCCGCGGCTGAAGCCTCCGCGGATCTAGTCAGGCGGGGGAAGCTCGCAGCGGGAGATACGTACCTGTTCCAGGCGGTGGCCTTTGCGAAGAACGGGTATGCCGCCGCGCCCGCTGCGGGCCTGCAACTGGAGGTTGTGGAGGAGTCGCCGTCGATCGATTTCATCGAATCGGGCCTCGGCGATTACCTCCGCCGTTCATCGCCCATAGGAGTGGTGGACTCGGACGATATGCCCGTCTTTATCCCGCGGCGGGTATTGGACGATGCAGCGGCGCTGACGCGGCGCGACGAGGGGACGGAGACGGGAGGCATTCTGATCGGCCGCCTGCACCACGATCCCGCGCTGCCGGAGATATTCGCGGAAGTGACGGCGCTCATTCCTGCCGAACACACGCGGGGCAGCGCGGTCAAACTCACCTTCACGGCGGAAACCTGGAGCGCCGCAAGCGCTGCCATCAGCCTGCGCAACCGCGCGGAAATCTACCTGGGGTATATGCACTCTCATCCTGTGAAAATGTGGTGTCGCGCCCGGGAGTGCACGCTGGAGAAGCAGAAGACCTGTCATCTGGCGAAGGACTTTTTCAGCGAAGACGATCGAGCAGTGATGCGCGCCGCCTTCCCGCGCGCGCACAGCCTGGGCCTGGTGGCGAACGATACTGCGTTTGCGGATGTCAGCTTCAGCCTCTTCGGCTGGCGGGAGGGCCGCATTCACGCCCGCGGATTCTATGTTCTGGAGGAAACCCATGTCGAATCAGGCGCCCGGCGCTAGCGCGGCGTTGAACCTCTTACGGTCTCTGCTGGCTTCGGGATGCGGGCCAGAGGAGCTCGACGCAAACGTCGGGCTGCTGCAGCAGCTTCGTGCGGCGTGTTCGGAGGCCGGTCCCCAGGTGGACCGCATGTTCCTGGAGGAGTTTGGGCGCCTGCGGGCCGGGCTCGACGCGGCTCGGGCCGCTCAGGAAGAAATTCGGCAAACCATCGAAGAGCTCACCGCGCCGCCGCACTATCCAGCGGTCTTCGTCGGGCGAACCGGCGACGGCCTGGAAGCCCTCGTGCGGATGGGCGGGGAACTGCGCGCGGTCGGCTTCGGCGAGAACGAACCCGATGAGTTCCGGCCCGGCGATGAGGTGTTGCTGGCGAAGGAGCGCAACGTGATATTGCGCAGGACTGAATTCATGGCGCTCACCTGTGGCGATACCGCGTCGTTCGCGCGCAACGCCGGCGGCGGCCGGCTGGTGATCAGGTCGAGAGATGAAGAGAACGTGGTGCTGGCGGCGGCCCCGTTGCGCGACACGCCGCTCAGGGGCGGCGACCTGCTTCGCGTCGACCGGACTAACGGCGTTGCGTACGAAAAGATGGACAAGGCGCATGGCGAGGAATATTTCCTCGAAGAGACGCCCAGCGAGACGTTCGCCGACATCGGCGGCCTGGACGGCGAGATCGAAGAGCTGAAGCGCTCCATCGAGTTGCATTTCTACCATCCCGAAACCGTGCGCAGGTACCGGCTGCGCCGCAGGAAATCGGTTCTGCTCTCAACGCTACTCTCCGCGCGGCCAACGGGGCCGGGGGGCCCCGCGCAGGCCGGGGGGCCTGCCCCACAAAAAGGGACTTCGACTCAGCTCGCCGTCGAAAACTATATGGCATTAGGCTGACAGCCCGCCGCAGCCTAAAGGCCGCCCCACAATTGCCGCCCGCGCAGCGCCGCATCCAGTTCGTCGCGAAACTTTTCGAGGTCGGCCTCGTTGTTGTAGATGTGCGCGGATACGCGAATGCTCCCGTGGCGCGCTGAGATCAGCACATTGCGCTCGGCCATCCGCCGCTGCAGCGCGCTCGCATCCACGCCGGAGAAGCGCGCCGTTACGATGTGCGATTCGTAGTCCGGCAACTCGCCGCCGGCCTCGCAGAGGATCTCACGCAACCTCGCCGCCAGCGCCATCACGCGCCGCTCAATCTGCTCCGGGCCGATCTCCAGCAGCATGCTCACCGACGCCTCCATTGCATAGATCAGGGCGAACGGCAGCATCCCGCCTTCGTACTTCTCGGCGCGCGCGGCCGGCTGCGGCGTGCCATGGTGCAGGTTGTCAACATTGCGCCAATCGTAATGGCTGCGCCAGCCCACCACGTTCGGGCGCAGCCACTCGCGCACATCGGGACGTACGTACATGAACCCTGCGCCGTTGGGGCACAGCAGCCACTTGTATCCGTGCACTGCCAGAACGTCGGGCTGCACGCGCTGCACGTCGAACCGAATGGCGCCGGCGCTCTGCGTGGCATCGACGAACAAGACGATTCCGCGCTCGCGCAGCCGCGCCGAGATCGTCTCAATTGGCGGCCGAAACCCGGTAGCGTAGCTCGCCGTGCTGAGCGCCACCAGACGCGTGCGGTCGGTGAGGGCATCGTCAATGTCGTCCCACGCCGCCTCGATAAACTCGACGCCACGGCCGCCGAGCGCCGCCGGCGCATACAGGTTGTTGGGAAATTCGTTCTCGATGGTGACCACGCGGTCGCCCGTGCGCCAGTCGATGCCGGCCAGCAGAGTGGCCAGAGCGGTCGAAGCGTTGGGGACGAAGGCGATGTCGTCGGCAGACGCGTTGATGAGCCGCGCGATTTTTCCGCGCGTCCGATCGGCGTCGTCAAACCAGCTCAGGAAATCGTGGCAGGCGTGCTCATCGCGCCGCGTGAAGTGCCGCGCAACTGCCTCGGTCGTCCGCCGGGCCAGTTGCCCGAAACAGGCGGTGTCCAGGTACGTGAGCCCGTGGACAGCCGGGAACTCGTCGCGGATGGCGTTCCAGTCGATGGTCATGGGTTCGCGTGAGCGCCGATCGCGGCTTTCACCAGTGCAGCCGCCGCGGTCACCGGCTTCTCCTGTTTCGTCTTTGCGCGCCGCTCCGTGATCTCCACGATTCCCTCCGCGGCTTTCCTGCCCACGGTGATGCGCCAGGGAACGCCGATCAGGTCCGCGTCCTTGAACTTCACGCCAGGCCGCTCGTCGCGGTCATCGAGCAGCGCGTCCAGACCTTCGCGCCGGCACTCGGCGTACAGCGATTCCGCGGTCTCCCGTTGCGGCGTGCCCCGAACATTCACCGCCGTAATGATCACATCGAACGGCGCGATGGATACGGGCAGCGTCAACCCATCGGCATCCTGAAAGCGCTCCGCGGCGCACTCCAGAACGCGCTGGATGTCCATGCGGGAGGAACCCATGGCCGGCGCTATCTCCACGCCCGCATCGTTCGACACGTGAATGCCCGCCGCTTCGGCAGGCGTCAGTCCCAGCCGTGTGATCTGC
The DNA here is from genome assembly GCA_963780655.1 of uncultured Acidobacteriota bacterium. Classification (GTDB taxonomy): domain Bacteria; phylum Acidobacteriota; class Terriglobia; order Bryobacterales; family Bryobacteraceae; genus CAWACP01. Next base: position 7,804 of record CAWACP010000010.1, read on the forward strand.
GCCAACCTGTGCGCCGGACGAAACGTAAGCGGCTGCCCGCATCCCCGGCACCGATCGCCTTCCTTTACTCGCCGCAACGGGAAATACTCGGCGTCGAAATCCTTGCCAGGGGTTACGTTGCGCAAATGATAGTCGGTGATGTTGGCGCCGCAGATCAGATTCCGCCGATTCTTCAGCGCGTCATCCACCAGCACGCGCACGCCCTTCACGCCCACCGGGCCGAGAGAGCCGGCATCAGCGCCGAACCACGCCCGCAGCTCTTCCTGTAGCGCGGGTCTGATGCCGGCCGCGCCGGTGGCAGCCGCAAACTTCAATTCACTGAGCTGATCGTCGCCGCACAGCAGCGCGATCGCGGGTTCGCCATCCGCCACCATCGCCAGGGTCTTGAGGAATGACGTTTCGGGCAGACTTGTGAAATCGCGTAATTCGGAAATGCTCTTAACGCCCGGGGTGTGGAACGGCTCGGGCGGCAGGTCGCCAGCGGGGTCCTCCTGCTGTCGCGGCGTCGGTTCGCTCGAGCCATTTTCGAGGGTGGCGTGTGCCTTGCACGCCACGCATTCCGCCATCATCTCGTCGCCCGCTTCCGAGGGCATCAGAAACTCCGCGCCGCATAAGGCGCCTGCTTCGATGAACGGCAGTCCACACCCGATCAGCGTGCGCCTGTACGCCTGCGCGACGCGCTCCGCCGCGAGATGCAGCGCCGCGTCATCGAGGTCGAATGAGCATGCCTCCTGGCGAATGCCGCCGTGCACGGAATACCAAAGCTGCGGAAGCTCGCGGTGGCTGCGCAGGCCGGCGCGCGCCACCTGTTCCACCGCAGCGCGATCGCCCGGCAGGAACATCTCCTGGCCGCCGATTCGGTTCAGCTCCTCCCGAACAATACCGGCAATTTTTGTGAGTGAACGCTGGCCGAGCGGCAGCCACGCGTCGGCCTGGGTTTTCGTCTGCCGGATGTATCCGGCGCGCAGCAGGAGCCGGCGGCCAGGCGAGTCAACTCCGGCCGGGCTCTCGCGCAGCGTGGGTAGGAACATCCTGCTCCACTGCATGAGATTTCAGTGTAGCCTGCGTGTCCGGAGTGGCCGACCGGTTACCAGTGAGCCTGTTCGTCGGGGGAAATTTCGCCGGTGATATCGTCAACTATCTGGAGGTTCTCCGGCGTGGTGGGAAGGTCCTCTTCCCGCGGCAGGGGCATACGATTCCCTTTGCGCTCCAGCCGCTTGGCAAATTTCTCCTGCTGCTTTTCCTTGCGCTGCTGTTCTTTTTGGCGCTTCTTGAAGGTTTGTGATCCGCGTCCAGCCATAGTTGCTCCTGAAGGAAAATCCGCCGACCATGCATCGGCACGGTGCGGCGGAGCAAATCAATGAGGCCGTTTGGGCCTCCGACTGTCGGCTACCAGCGTGAACCGCGGCCGCCGCCGCCACCACCGCCGCCACGTCCTCCGCGACCGCCGCCACCACCGCCGCCGCCGCGCGGGCGATTACCGAATCCACCGCCGCCGCCACCGCCGCCGGTCGGCTTCGGGCGCGCTTCGTTCACGTTCATTGCGCGGCCGTTCAATTCCGCCCCATTCAACTGCGAGATCGCAGTCTCCGCGTCCCGCCGCTCGGTCATCTCGACGAAAGCAAACCCGCGAGGCTGACCGCTGTCCCGATCGGTCACGATGTTAACGCGCTCGACTGCCCCGTACGCCGCGAATGCGGCGTGCAGTTCGTCCTGCGTTGTCTGATAACTGAGGTTTCCTACGAAGATGCTGGTCACAGACTCTCACACCCCTTGTTCAAAATCGTCTTTGTCAGACTTCGCTGGAAGCGGACTCCGGGGAGGACGCCGCGGCTGGAAGGCACTCGTTCGAGGACGGATGCGGTCAAAGACAGTTCCAGTGTACCAGCTTTCGAAATAACTGCATCTGTGCGGGTGCAAACACGAAGCGATTCGCCGCTTCCTTTCACCGGGTCGGATCGTCTAAGACCTATGAGCAATTGTCCGGATCGCGACGAGGTCAATTATGAGGTCCTTCGTGAGGCATATGACAGTGCGTTCCAGGAGCTTGCCGCGGTGTCGGACAGCGAACACAATCTGACCGACGAAGCCGCGCGCAGCCGCCTGGAAGCCGCAACCGCCCTGTACCGGCAGCGCCGCGACGCGCTGGCTGAGCCGCTGTTGCATCCGTGCGATTGAGTTATTGAGCTGCGATAATATTCCTTCCGGGCCGTAACGCCGCCCGTGACCCGTGCCATTCGAACCACCCTGTCGTGTCCGGAGGCAACTCAACTTCACCTCGAATTCCAGTAGCGCCGCTACGGGCGAGCGAGACGCGGATCGTGCCGTGCGGATGGGGCACGGCGCCCGAGACTTTCTGCAGAGGTCCGAGAAACGGCCGCACTGACACAACGCGAAAGCCGCGTGCGGCGCTGTCCACGCCGAGCACCGTCCGGAACAGCTCGACGTTGGGCGAGGCGCTCCACGCGTGGCAATCGGATCGGGTCGGCTCCGGGTTTTCCGCCCACGTGGTCAGCCCGAGCCGCAGCATGTTCCGCCATGGGTCGAGCGAAGGAACATACCGGTCGCCTTCGCCGGTACGGTTCATGGCAGCGTTCACGTAGAAGCGGAAATAGAATGTGGCCTGCGCGAGTGAGTGGTCGTCGAGCGTTCGTCGCATCACGGCGGCGGCATCGTGCCGGCCGGCGATTCCGGCGATGATGGCCAGCGCGTTGGCATGCTGCGAGAACGTGTTCTTCGCACTGTTGTCGGCATACAGACCACGGTCCGCATCCCAGTACTTTGCCTCGATCGTCTTACTGAGCGCCTCGGCGCGGCTGCGGTCATCGGCCGAATTTTCCAGCTCGGCCGCCCACTGATACGCGAGCAACAACTGCAGATCGAATATCGACGACGACCCGTCCGGCCCGAGCGGCGGTATGCCATCGCGCCAGGCCGGAACCCAATCCACGAAGTTCCACCAGGGCACGCCGGCCAGCGATCCATCCGGCCGCTGGTAGCGCTCAAAGAACGAGAGCACCTGGCGCACACCGGGCAGCATCGAGCGGACGAATTCGGGATCGTCGCGATACATCCAGTAGTCGTGAACCATGCCGATCCACCACAGTGAGAAGGTCGGGATGTACTGCTGCAATCGCGATGGCGCGCGGCTGTACGTGGCACCCTCGGCGGTGCGCGAGTCGTTGATCTGCGCGATGGCGTTGCGCATCAGCTGATCGTCGCCGCTCATGTAGAGAGAAACCATGGCCTGCACGCGCGTGTCGCCGACATACTGTAACTGCTCGTAGTAGGGGCAATCCATGTAGGTCTCGTGCGCGCAAAGCCGCGCCGTGCGCCAGCCGGTGTCGAGGATCCGGGTGAGCTCCGCATCGCCCGCGTCGAATTGGGCGCGCCGCTCGAGCGGGTACGCGCTGAAGATGGCCGACAGGTCATCGATGGAAAGCGGCTCATCCGCGGTATCGACGGTGAGCTCGATGTATCGCCACGTTCTCCACCACAGCGACGTGAAGACACGCTCACGGCCGCCGTCGGCCACGAAGACGTCCTGGTATCCGTAGAGCTTCTTGCCCGCCACCTCATTGCGATTGCCCTTGAGCAGCCGGCTCTTATCGTTGGGATCGGCGAGCGCTTCGGCGTACGCCAGCGTGACCTCCGCGCTGCGGCCGCCGCTCACGCGCAGAACTGGATGGCCGGTGGTGAGGAAGGTCTGGTCCAGCAGATAGCGTGCGTGGGTGTGGGCCGGGATGGTAAACGCGTGCGCTTCAGCGGGCCAGCCGGATGGGGCCGCGGGCCCGGATGTTTCGCGCACGTCCACGATGCGCTGTGGCGTCTCCTCCATCTGCGGCACGGTTCGGCTCACCAGCATCCAGCGATTCGGTGAGTCGGACGAATCGCGCGCCGCGGCGTTCGAGAGGGTGCGCGCGGAGAGCCACTGGGAGTCATCGAAGCTGGGCTGTTCCCAGCCCCACGGGTACTTCGCGGCATCAACGTGCTCGCCGGGACCGGCTACGAAATAACCAGGCACGGTTTCCCACGTGACCGGCAGCGGCGAGTACGCCTCATCGCGGATGCAGCGCCAGGAATCGCCGGTGTCCACGATGCGCTCAGGTTCCGTATCGCCCTGTACGAGGAAGCCGGTTTGCCACGTCTGCTGGGCTTCCGGCGCGTACTGTCCGTAGTTCCACACGACGGCGGCAATGGTGTTGCGACCGGCGTTCAGCAGCGGCGCGATGTCCACCGTTTCGTAGCGCCAGTGATAGAGGTCGCCTCGCGCCGGACCGTTCACGCTGCGCCGGCCGTTGACGAAGAGCTGATAGCGATTGTCGGCGCTCACATGGATGACGAAATGCTCCGGTTTCGCGGCTAAGTCGAACCATTTCCGGAAATGGTACACGCCGTAATCGAACGGCGGCGCGTCTGGGACGGTGATCCACTGCGCGGTCCAGCGGCTGTGGAGCAGCTCAGGATTGACGGCGAAAAGCAGTGCGGCGAGAAGGAGTCGCATGGAACGACCATTCTATGCGGACGAGGCGTCCGCCGCAGGCGAGGGCGCCTGCCCCACACTTCAGCCTACTGCCCCACAGAGATCGGCGCGGCGTTGCTCGAAACATCGCCGATGGTGATCACCAGGGCATGATCGCCCGCCGGGAGCTGCGGCACTGCGAGGTTCACCTGGAAGAGGCCCGCCGACCCGGGGCTGAGGCCCGCAAAGTGCACCGCGACCGGCTGCCCGTCAATTGACGCCGTGACATTCCCGGCGGCGCCGATGTGCGGACTCGCCGGCGCAAGCGCGCCATCGGCGACCGCCGTGGCCAGTGCGCCCTGGCCGGTGAGATACGCGCTCACGATTGTGCCGGGCGCGGCGGGATTGCCGGAGCTGTTCACGCTGTTGTCCTGGTTGCGTACCGCGGCGTGCGCTCCGCCGATGAGAAACAGACCCGGCGCGGTGGCCTGCACCTGAACCGTGCCGGCTTCCAGATCGGCGCCATTCACGCTCACCACGACCGGCCACACGCCGGCGGCCAGCTCGTACGGCAACTGGGCGTTGATCTGATTCGGCCCGATGTAAAAGAGCGGCGCGAGCGCTCCGTTCACGCGCACCGAAATGCCGGTGAGCACGGTGGGCAGATTCTGCCCATGCGGGGCTTTCGTCGCGGGTACGCCGAAGCTGCCAAACAACGAGACGATGGACCCGGGCGCCAGCGCCGCGCCCGCCTGGAAGGTGGCTCCATTCACCGCGGCCGGCGTGTCGGCCACGGCCGTGCCGGTGAGTCCGTAGACCAGCAGCGAGTTCTGCGTTCCCGCATACACGTGGCCGTTGACGACGGTTGGCGACGAGAACTTCACATACGAACCTGTGCCGCCGCTGAACAACTCCTTCGAAAGGTCGGTGGCGTCGTATGCGTGCAGCGTGCCGCCCGATCCCTGCTCCAGCGCCCACACGATGCCGCCGCTCGCGCCATTCGCCGAGATGACCGGAGTGGACCCGGGATAGCCGAACTGCTCGGGGCTCCGCGACGTAGGCGCGCCGGAGAGCTGTGCGTTGGCGATGGAGAATGCCTTCAGGTTATCGCCCGCACCGGAGAAGTAGACAGTGTTGTTGAAATATGCGGGAATGCCGAACAGGGCGCCGATGACTCCGGGCAGCGACTGCGGAATCTGGCTATCGCTGCCGGCCTGGAAGCGGCCCATGTGGTCGCGATCGATGAGGTAGATGCGGCCTTCTTTTCCGGCGCTGACCAGAAGATGAGGATGCGCCGCGCTGCCGGCCGCGTCCGGTAGCAGCAGCGCCCCGCTCGACCCCGTGTCGGTGTCCGCTGCATTCAGTGATGCCTGATTGAACGGCGTGAAATAATCGGCTGGCTGAATGCCGCCAGCCGTCGAGAGGCGAATATAGCTCTCGCCAAGATCGGGACCTCCGGTGTTCGCGTCGAAGCTGCCATTGCCGGAGATCACGTAGATGTTGCCGGCCGCGTCCACCGCCGGCGCCGCGCCCGACGCCCAGAACGAGCCTTCGTTGCCGTTCGGCGTATCGTTCCAGACGGAGGTCTGCGCGAGCGTCACGGCATCGTAGCCGATGATCCAGCCGTGATATGCGCCGATGTCGCAATGGGAAGACCAGCTCGTATATACGACTCCGTTCAGCAGCACGAGGCCGGGCCGCTCCTTGTAGTTCTTCGGATTGAAGGTGAGCGTGGAACCGCCCTCGCCCGTGCCTGGGAAGGTGGCGTGAATCTCAACCGGACGACCGGCCCGCTCCGCGCCCGTGGCGATGTCGAGCGCATGCAGGCGCTGGAGGTATGAACCGTTTTCGAGCGTCATGGCCACCACGTACAGGGTTCCGGTGGAGGGGTCAATGACGGGAGTGCCGGTGATGCCAAGCTCGGGCTCGATCTGGTTGCATCCGGTATTGGCGGCAGGAACGGTGGTGACTCCGGCTGACGGATTGATGAAGCTCACGCGCCACAAAAGCGGTGCGCTCAGGGCGGTTGTGCTGTCGGCATCGAAGGCGTAGACGCTGTCGTGCTCGGTTGCCACGTAGACGACATTATGGATTCCCCTGGACGGGATGGTCACGCCGGGCACATAGAGCGGCTGAGCGTAGACCACGCCGTCGAGCGGCTGGGTGAACAGCTTTCCGAAGCGCGTACTGCTCACCGCGGCCGGCGTCAGGGCCGTTTCAGCGAGGTTTTGGCCGGTTCTCGCCAGATCGTTGTGATAAGTAAGGACGCTCACCTGAGCGTAAGTCAGCCGGACGGCGAGGGCGAGGAGAATTGCGCGCGACACAGAATATGGACGCGCGGACCGTAGGGAATGCCCGTAAAATTCCGAGGTAATCTATGTGGTCCGGCGGCTGTCCACATTCCGAGAGTTCAACTAATCTCACGCGGAGTTACAAAAACATGAAGAGAACCTTGCTTACGTTCGTAATGGCGGCCGCTTCGATATCGATGGTTGCGGCGCAATCTTCCACGGGGTCGACCGGCCAGGCGGGCCAGTCGGGCTCGAGCACGCAATCGACGGATCAGAGCCAGAGCCAGTCGGGCTCAAGCTCGGACACAACTAAGGATCAGAGCCAGTCGGGTCAATCGGGCAGTGCCGATCGGAGCGATAAGAGCACCGACCAGAGCACCAAGGACAAGGACAAGGACAAATCGTCAGGCGCGGCCAGTGACAAGTCGAGCGATTCCGGAGCGAGCCAGAGCGGCGCGGCTGGGTCGAGCGATACGACCACGAAATAACTACCTTCGTTCGGCACGTTCCAGGGGGCGGGCTCGCCAGCCCGCCCCGTCGCCATTTTTTGCTTTCTTCAACTGAGCCGCGCGCGTCGGCAAGCGGCGCCGCGCGCCGATGCGTCCGCCCCGTCGCGATTCGTTACCGCTCCCTCACGGTCGCGGCTCTGTTACGGAACGGTCGTGGATTGGTTAGGGAACGGTCGCGATTGGCGGTGAGTCGCCACAGACCGATCTCGCAGCTCCGTTCGAAGATTTTGTGAATGGGAAAGTGCCGTTTGAAGATGAAGTTCCGGCAGTATTCGATCTGTGCAATGGCGTAAAAGCGTGAGAGATTCATGCGGCTGCGTTCTTTTTTTGAAAACTTCGGCCCCAGCAGGAAAGTCCAGTAGTCGAGCTGTTTGCGGATGATCTCCAGGCTGAGCCGGTCGGCGGCACTCTGCAGGACCCTGACATCAGCCACAGCGAGAAAGGCGTTATCGTCCTTGCGGAAGGCCACTGCGGTTCTGGTCGGTTCCCGCTCCAGGAAAGAGTGACCGTTAATCCAATAGGTCGTGTGGAAGGGGAAGAAAGAGGCCACGCGCAGGATCATGGGCCCCCGGACTTCATCGCGGATGTAGAAGTAGTAATGCGTGAAGCGGCTGCGTCGCTGCGACAGAATGCGGTAGTTGGGATCCGCGGTGGAATGCATCGGCGTGCGGATGCGGAACGTGCGGCCCTGTTCCATGCTCTTGAAGATGAAGTACACTCCAAAAGCGCTCTTCTTTACCATGCGCCAGCGCAGGCAGCACGTAATCTTCTTTGCGCACGCCCTTTTCGGCCCACTCGATGGGGATGTGGTGGTTGCGGGCGAACGCGTCCACCCAGTTCCGGTAATCGAGAGTGCGCTGGCTGAGAACTTCCTTGCTCACCACCGGTACGCCCAGCACCTCGTGCACGAAGTAAACCACTTGTTCAGGCCGGGAAAGTCCGATCAGATAACCATTGATGACAATGCGGTCGAAGCAGTGATATACAAAAACGAGCAGGCTGCCAAACAGCTTCGCGAAAATCTCCATCGGTCGCCTCCCACTGTTCTCGTCTCGACCACAAGATCATCGGACAAGCGACCGGTGGTTTCGAAATTCGACGGTGATTGGTAAACCAGGCTACCAGGTCGATAGCACTGTTCCACGCAAGTTCGCGGCTCTCGCCGGGATTGCCTTCCGTTGCTGACGAATGCCGCTCGGAGCAAGGGAAGAAACGGTTCGAGGGAAAGAAACCGCAGGTTTCGTTCCCCTGGCTCATGCAGAGCAACCGTCATTGGCCTCGCAGTCCACAGCAGGGCCGATGTTATTCCGCACCGTCAGTCTGAAAATTTCAAATATTTTTGGCTAGGCTTCAGCCTGCATGAAACAAAATCCCCGGCTACCAGTCAGCCGGTCCTGGTATCGTGCGCGTGTGATTGAACGTATATTCGCCGAGCAGACGCTCGCCACCTGCCTCATCGAGTGCTAACAGGCGCGCAATCATGGTCTCCGACGGAGCGGCTTTCGCGTAACTGATGGACTGCTGGAAGGTAACCGCGCCCGCGTCGCGATGAAAAGGAATGTCCGGCAACCTGTGCCGCTCAACGCGCTCGCCGTCGCAGAAGCTGAGATCCACCCGCGTTGCCCCGCTCAGGTCGGCGGTCAGACGCCCAATCAGCAGGTCGTCTTCGGCGGTCACGGTGCACTCGATGCTTCCTGACCGCGGCGGCGCGTATTGACGGACATGCAGGCCCTGCTCTGCCGCGCGCTTCAGAAACGCGTCGCTGACAATCATGATTAACGACCCCTCGCGCGCCAGCGTGCGGACTCCCTCGGCCAGAGCGATGGCCTCGCGCAGCCGCGTTCCACATTCATCGCAGACGAACAGATGTTCCTCGACGGACTCTTCCTCCGGCTGCGCCAGCGCCGCCCGCCAGTAATCCGCGAGAACGGCTGTATCGATCGGACTCCGGCAGCTCAAGCGGCGACTCCCATGCAGGCCCGCAACTGGTGAATGGCGCGATGCCGGATCACCCGCACGTTGGCTTCGGACACGCCCAGGAAGTGCGCGACGTCCGCCCCCGCCTGCTCGTCATAGAACGTCATGACAACCACGGTGCGCTCACGCTCCCGCAGAGCCTGAACACAACGCGCAAGGTGTTCGCGATCGACCAGAGGCTCCGCCGCGGCCGGTGCGGGCAGATCCGCCCCGAACTGTTCGAGCAGCCGCTCCTTGCGTCGCGCGCCGCGGCGATGGTCGAGCACGGTCATGCGGCACGTTCCCAGCACGAACGATGCGAGCTTTTCAGGCTCGCGCAGGCGGCCCGCCCGCAAAGCCTCCAGAGCCGTGATCAGCACGTGCTGGGTCAGATCGTCCGCGGCGTGCTCGTCTCGCAGATGACGAAGGCCGTAGAGCCGAATCCGTGGAGCCATGCGGCGGAAGAACTCAGCTTCGGCCGGCGGGTTGCCCGCGCCGATCTGCTCCGCGAGCTCCGCGTCGTTCAGTTCACCAGTCATCAACTCGTATTTTATGTGTAACGGCGAGCCGGGTCGTTACACATCCGGCCATGGAACGAAGCAGAAGCTCAGCACTTTCCACGTCCCTGAAGCAAGCCGTAGATCAGACGCGCGCTCAACACCTAAACGCCGTCAACGCGGGCGACGCCGAGGCAGCGAGTCGGCTCTTTGCGCCGGAAAGCGTCTTTCTCCCGCCGGGCCACCAGGCGCTGGAGGGAATCCCGGCGATACGCGCATCGTTCACGCACGCCTTCGCGCAATTCAGCATCGAGGGTTTCAGCCTCGATCCTGCCGGCGTCGGACAGCGCGGCGACGTCGTGATCGAACATGGCAAGTGGAAAGCCATGTGTTCCAGCCCAGGGACGGGTCGAAGAGCATGCCGGGTTCCGGCACGTACCTGACGGTATATGCGCGCGGGGCGGACGGCAGCGTCAGCATGATCCGCGATACATTCAACGGTCTGCCTGATAGTGGCTCGGTTTGACTTTCCCACTGTGCGCTTCACTGGACCAGAAACGATTTCACTGAATCCTGGATAGATGTATATGCATCTAGTGAGGCGTGAGTAAGCCCCCGACCATCCCTCTTTCCTGTCTTTGCGCCAGTTTCCGTCGGGCCTCGCGCGTGCTGACGCAGCACTACGAGGCGGCTCTCCGGCCACTCGGACTGAGGGCCACGCAATTCACTCTGCTGCAAGCTTTGTCCCTCGCCGGAGAAGTCTCCCAGGGAACGCTCGGGGAGATTCTGGCCATCGACAGCACTACCCTCACCCGCACGCTTGCCATCACGGAGCGCCGAGGCTGGATCGCCAGTCGACCGGGGGAGGACCGCCGCGAGCGGTTGCTCTCCCTGAGCAAGGCCGGCAAGGCCAGATACAAGCGCGCGCTTCCCCACTGGGAAAAAGTACAGCAGGACTTGCGTGCGCGGCTCGGGGAGAAGCGCTGGAACGAACTTTTGGACCTAACCAACCAGGTGACCGCAGAGGTCACGGAATAAGGAGATTCGCCATGTCCAGATACGCCAAACTTAGCGCCGGGCTCCTGGCAGCCTGGTTAGTCTTCGCCCTGTCTTCTTCCGCACTGCACCTCTACGTGAACGCTCCGAACACGCCGCCGATCGCGTTCGGCCTCGCCGTGCTGACGCCCATCCTGCTCTTTCTGGTCTGGTTTGCATCCTCGCCGGGACTCCGGCAGTTCCTTCTGTCGCTAAGCCCGCGAACTCTCACACTGGTGCAAAGCATTCGCATCGCCGGATTTGTGTTCCTTGTCCTCGGCGCCTATCGGATTCTGCCCGGGTTCTTTGCCTTGTCTGCGGGATGGGGCGACATCATCGTCGGCGCGACTGCGCCGTTCGCCGCTCTCTGGCTGGCGAACCCTGCGCATCGCAAAGGATTCATCTTCTGGCAGCTCATGGGAATCGCTGACCTGGTCAACGCGCTGGCCATGGGCACGCTGGCCGGGGTCATTGATCCGCACGGAATCCCCACTGCACCCATGGCCGTCCTTCCCATGAGCTTTATTTCGACGTTTGGTGTGCCGTTGTTTCTGATCCTGCACATCATCTGTATCCTGCAGGCACGCCGCTGGCAAACGATACCTTTTGCCGCAACGGCCAACCAGGTTCCAAACGCCGATGCCCCGCAGCCGCGGAAAAACCATCATGCGGAGGCGGCTCCGCGCATTGACGGACGAAGAAACCGATTCGCACGCCATGGTTTTGCCGATCAAACTGACCCACTACCGTCTGCCTGCGCGGCTCGCGTTACAATAATCCGTGACCAAAAGGCAGGCGTCACGTCTGTCGGGTATCGGTACTCCTGTCGCGCGCCCGCCGCGTTGCGCGCTTGCCACCCGTGCCGCGGCGAGTCGAATATCTCCCTGAAAGGGTTCTTTTAAATGATCCGTTTTCCTTCACTCGCTGTAACTCTGGCGCTGGCCGCTCCGCTGGCGCTCGCGCAAACCTCCACCTGGGTCCCCGACAAGGCCCACAGCGCTGTGGATTTCTCCATCCTGCACATGAGTCTGTCGAATGTTCGTGGCCACTTCGGCAACATTGGCGGCACGATTGTGCTCAACGACTCGGATATCACCAAATCGACGGTCAACGTAACCATCGACGTCACCACCGTCGATACCGGGCAACCTCAGCGCGACGCGGATCTCAAAAGTCCCAACTTCTTCGACGTCGCGCAGTTTCCCACCGCAACCTTCGTCAGTACAAGCGTCGAAAAGAAGGGTAACGGGCTCACCATCTCCGGCAATCTGACCGTGCACGGCCTCACCAGGCCCGTAGTCCTGGAGGTGGAGGGTCCCACCGGGCCAATTCAGGGCATGGACCACAAGCCTCACTCCGGTTTCTCTGGCACGACAACCATCAGCCGTAAAGCCTTCGGCATCGGCCCCAAATACCCGGCGGCCATCGTGGGTGATGACGCCAAACTGACCATCGACCTCGACATGGCGAAGCAGTGATGTAGAGCAGGCTCTTAGCCTGCATCCGGCGCGCCCAGCCTGCGTAGGATTGCCATCATGGGACACCAGTTGGTAAACGCCGACTGGAACAAGTTCAGCCCGACAAAGGCGGTGAACAGGAACCACGCGGGATGCACCCAGTAGCCCAGAGCAACCGACAGCAGCACAAACGAACCAGCGATCAGCCGTAGATAACGTTCGATCGTCATGACACTTTCCTCCTTCGGTTTACGACGAAATACAGAATCGGTACGGTCATGCGCGACAGCGCCAGCGAGGCGACCTCGCCGGCCATCAGCGCAATTGCCAGGCCCTGAAAGATCGGGTCGAACAGGATCACGGCCGAGCCCACCACCACCGCGGCCGCGGTCAGCATCATCGGACGAAAACGCACCGCGCCGGCATCGATTACCGCCTCCTCCAGCGGCATTCCCTGCTTCAGGCGCAGCTCCACGAAATCCACCAGGATAATGGAGTTCCTCACCACGATGCCCGCCCCGGCGATAAAGCCGATCATCGACGTCGCGGTGAAGAAGGCGTGCAGCAGCCCGTGCGCCGGCAGAATGCCCACCAGCGAGAACGGAATCGCTGCCATGATCACCAGCGGCGTTATAAACGACTGGAACCAGCCCACCACCAGCGCGTAGATCAGAACCAGCACCGCGGCGAAGGCGATGCCGAGGTCGCGGAACACCTCGTAGGTGATGTGCCATTCGCCGTCCCACTTCATCGCGTAACGCTCCGTGTCCCGGGGCTGGTGGGCCATGTTCTGCTCGACGATGTAGCCTTCCGCCGGCCTGATCTTCTCCATCTCCGGGCCGAGTTTCAGAACGGCGTAGACGGGGCTTTCCATCGCTCCGGCGACATCGCCGATGACGTACGTGACGGGCATCAGATTCTTGTGGTAAATGCTCTTCTCGGCCAGCTCCGGCACGGCGCGCACCACTTCGCTGAGCGCCACAAGATTCCCGTCGCGTCCGGCAACCTTCAGGCCCTGAATCCGGTCGAGGTCGGAACGCGTGGCGCGATCGAGGCGCAGCGTCAGCGGGAGGTCTTCCTTTTCCGAATCGACGTGCAGAAGACCGGCGGCGTATCCCGTAGAGGCCAAACGCAGGGTGCGCGCGACCTCGTCCACCGAAAGCCCGTTGAGCGCGGCCTTTTCCCTGTCCACCACCAGCCGGTACCTCGTCTGGTCATCTTCCACGTACCAGTCGACATCCACCACGCCGTCCGTGCGCTTCCACAGATCGCGGATGCGCCGCGCGATGTCCAACTGGCCTTCCTGCGTTGGTCCGTACACCTCGGCCACCAGCGTTTCGAGCACCGGCGGACCGGGCGGCACTTCGGCCACCTTAATGCGCGCGCCGTACGTGGCGGCGACGGGCAGCAGCTTCTGGCGGACCTGTTTGGCGATCTCGTGGCTCTGCAGCGAGCGGTCCTTCTTGCCGACCAGGTTCACCTGGATATCGGCCACATTGGCGCCGCGGCGCAGGTAATAATGCCGCACCAGCCCGTTGAAGTTGAAGGGCGATGCCGTGCCCACGTAGGTTTCGATATTGGTGACCTCCGGCTGCGCGGCGGCGGCGCGGGCAAGGGCGTCGGTGGCGCGCGCAGTCTCTTCGAGCGTTGCGCCGTTGGGCATGTCCACAATCACCTGGAACTCGCTCTTGTTGTCGAAAGGCAGCATCTTGACCTTCACAAACTGCACGTACACCAGCGACATCGATGCCAGCAGCAGCAGAACCACTCCGCCGAGGAAGCCCCAGCGCAGCGCCGGCCGGTGGAGAATGGCCCCCATCACCCGGCGATAGAAGCGCGTGGGAGCGTCTTCGCGTCCGTCGTGTTTCACCGCGTTTCCGGGTTTCAGAATGCGCACAGCCGCCCACGGCGTCACGATGAACGCAACCAGCAGCGAGAAAACCATGGCGGCGCTCGCTCCGATCGGGATGGGCCGCATGTACGGACCCATCAGCCCTCCCACGAAGGCCATCGGAAGAATGGCGGCCACCACCGTCAGGGTGGCCAGAATGGTGGGATTGCCCACCTCATCCACCGCCTCTATGGCCACCTCATACGAGGGCCGGCACGTGTTGCCCGGCATGCGCCAGTGACGCGCGATGTTCTCCACCACGACGATGGCGTCGTCCACCAGAATGCCGATCGAGAAGATCAGGGCGAAGAGCGTGATGCGGTTCAGAGTATAGCCGTAGAGATAAAACACCGCCAGCGTCAGCGCGAGGGTGACGGGGATGGCCAGGAAGACGATGAGCGACTCGCGCAGCCCCAGCGTGATGGCCACCAGAACGCTCACCGAAATCACGGCGATGAGCATGTGCCACAGCAACTCGTCGGATTTCTCGGCCGCGGTCTCGCCGTATTGGCGGGTGATGTCCACGCGAACGTCGCCGGGGATGACTCGGCCCTTCAACAGCTCGACGCGCTGCAGCACCCGGCTCGCTACGTCAACGGCATTCGCGCCCTTGCGCTTGGCCACCGCAATGGTCACGGCCGGATCGAACTCCCGCGCCGACCCAGGGGATGTCACGCGCAGCATGCGCACATACGCCGCGGGTTCCTCGCCGCCATCGGTCACCGTCGCCACATCCCGCACGAAGACGGGCCGGTCGCCGGCCACTCCCGCCACCACGTTCCGCACATCGTCGGCGGTTCGCAGGAATTCGCCGGCCTCGAGCTGATATTCGCGATTGCCCGAAGCGAATGTTCCGGAGGGCAGCCTGCGGTTGGCAAGGCCGAGCGCGCCCGCAACCTGTAGCGGCGAGAGATTGTGCGCGGCCAGGCTCGCCGCGTCCAGAGTGACGCGGATCTCGCGCCGCTGACCTCCGATCAGCGTGACGGCGGAGACATCGGGCGCCTGCTTAATGGCGTCATCCACCTGCGCGGCAATGCGGCGCAGTTCGTAATCGCCGTAGCGTTTGCTCGACAGCGTGAGCGCCAGGATAGGTACGTCGTCGATGGAACGCGGCTTCACCAGCGGCTGCGAGGCGCCGGGCGGAATCAGGTCGAAGTTCGCCAGCAGCTTCTGGTTGAGCCGGACGATACTCTTCTCTTCGTCCTGACCGACCTTGAAACGCACGATGACCAGCGACCCGCCGGGGCTGGAGGTGGAGTAGATGTACTCCACCCCGGGGATCTCCCACAGCAGCTTCTCCATCGGCTTCGTGACCCGTTCCTCCACCTCGCGCGCCGACGCGCCCGGCATCTCGACGAAAACGTCGATCATCGGCACAATGATCTGCGGCTCTTCCTCCCGCGGCAGCTTCCAAACGGCAAAGGCTCCGATCAGCAGGGCCGCTACGATCACCAGCGGGGTCAGTTTGGAAGCGAGCCAGACGCTCGCGAAGCGCCCGGCCGGTCCGAGCTTCCGCGGCTCACTCATTGACGAACCTCCACGGCCGCGCCGTCGGTAAGCCCCGCCGGAACCGGTGCAACCACTTTCTCGCCGGGGTTCAGCCCCGAGAGAATCTCCACCGCATCGCCCGCGCGCTCGCCGGTAGTCACCAGCCGCACTCGCGCCGAAGCGCCTTCGGCCACGAAGACGGACTGCAACTGCCCGCGCTCGGCCACCGCGCCGGCGTCGAGGGCAATGACGTGGCGAGAGCCCAGCGGGAAGAACGCGCGTCCGAACATTCCCGAGCGCAGGCCCGCGCAGTCGGGAAGATCGACTTTCGCGATGTAGGAGCGCGAGGCCGCGTCCACCATCGGCACAACCTCAGACACGCGAGCCGTACCGGCGCATCCGGGGAGTTCGAGCGCAAAGCGGACCGCGAGGCCGGTCCGGATGCCGGCCAGCTTCGCTGCGTCGACCGCGGCTTCGAGGCGGTATCCGTCCTGGCGTTCGATAGTCAGCAGGGGAGCGCCGGTGGTGGCGAGGTCGCCCGCGTTTACGGTTTTCGCGGTAACGATGCCGGCAAACGGCGCGGCAACGCGCGTGTAGTCGCGTGTGATGGCGGCTGCGCGCCGGTCTTCCGTGGCCTGCTCCATGCGCGATTGCAGCTCGGTGCGCTTCGCCCGGGCCATGTCGTAATTCGCCTGAGCGGCCGCCAGCCGGGCGGTCGCCTCGTCCAGTTCCTGATTGGAAACGGACTTCTTCGCGGCGAGTTCGTCGATGCGTTTCCCGGTCACGCGGGCGAGATCCAGACTGGCTTTAGCCGCGGCTACGGCGCCGTCGGCCTCGGGAATGGAGTTGGCGATTTCGGCCACGCCCGCGTCGGCGCGGCGGTAATTCGATTCGAGCTCGCGGGCATCGAGCACGATCAGAGTCTGGCCCTGCGAAACGCGGTCGCCCTGCTGCACCGTCACCCGTTGGACGTAGGCGGTCACTCGGCTCGACACGATGGCGGAGTTTCGAGCGCGAACCGTGCCGCTGGCTTCATAAGTAGCCGGCCAGTCCCGCTCGGTCACCATGACGATGTGGACAGGGACCGGCGCGGCGTGAAGGGCCGGCTGCCGCGGTTGATCTCCGCACGATGCCAGTACAAGCAGCGATGCGATGGTGGAGCAGGCGTTTCCGCCTGCTGCGAATCTCTTCATTACTTCAGAACCTCCGAATCCCCGGAAAGCCGTCCGGCCGCCAGCTCCAGCATGGTTACAGCTATGCGCTGGTCGTGAACCGCGGCCAGATAACGCGTGCGGGTTTCGAGCAGCGCGGTCTCGGTGCGCAGCAGATCGGTCACGTTGCTCATGCCGGCCTCGTAGCGATTGCGTGTGATGCGCAGGCTCTCTTCGGCCTCGGCGACAGCGGCCTTCGCCACCTCGATGCGCTGCCCGGCGGATTCAATGTCGGCATGCGCCCGGCGAACCTGCAGCCGGATGGCCGAGCCGGTGCGTTCCTCGTTGGCGCGGGCGCTGGCCACCGCGTCCGCGGACTCGGCGATGCGATCCTTGTCGGCGAGGCCGTTGAAAAGATTCCAGTGCAGCGAGACCGAGGCGAGCCAGTTGGCGCCGCCCCGGTCGATGAAGCGCTGGCGATCGGCTTCGAAGGCGCCGTGGAAACTGACGCTGGGCTGGAGCGCGCGCCGCGCCGCGTCGGCATGAGTCCGCGCGATTCCCGACGCCAGCCGCGCCTCCCGCGCTTCGGGACGCCGGTCCACCGCGCCCGGCTCCAGCTCAGCGAGGGACGCGGAGGGAACGTCCAGAGGATCGAGAGGGCTGGTGAGCGAATGGGCCGTGTCCAGAGGGAGCCCCAGCGCGTCGTTGATCGCGGCGCGCGCTACCTCCAGATCGGCGGCCCTTTGAATCTTCTGCTCCCTGACCGCCGCCAGGTGCACGCGAATGGAGAGCACATCGGCGTCGGTGGACATGCCCGCGGCATGCACCGATTCGGCCTGCTGAAGGTCCGCTTCGGCCGAACGCACCGACTGCTCGGCGGCCGCGAGGTTCTCCGCCGCGAGTACAGCTCCGTAATAACACCGGACCACCGTTGCGATCGTTTCCATTTCGGTTCGCCGCTGTTCCTCCGCGGTCATCTCTTGTGAGAGCAGTGCAGCTTTGACGGCAGTGCGCGTCTGGCCAGCGTCGTAGAGCGGCTGGTCCACGGTCACCAGCGATTGAAAGTTGTCGAGAAAATCGGGGCGGTTGAGAGGCCCGAGCTGGAAGTTCTCCGCGGCGAACTGGTGCTGGGTAAGCAGCGAGCCGAAGACAAATACGGGATTATCGCTGCGTGCGAACGACTCCGTGTAGTTCACCTTCGGCAAGGCGCCGCTATGCGCCTCCGCGACGCGCTCGTGGGAAGCGCGCGCATCCGCCGTGGCCGCCGCAATGGACATGTTCCCGCCGAGGGCCAGCCGCACGGCGTCGCGGAGGGAAAGGGGCTCCTGCGCCCACGCCTCGGACGCGATCACGAACAGGATCAGCTTGCGCATCATGCTTCAATTGCGGGGATGCAGGATTAACGCGGACGTGACATGAGCGTTGTCACGCTTCGCGAAAAAGCGCATCCTGAGTATTGAAGGCATCCTAATGGAAGTTCTTATTCGTCATCTCGACAAAGTCAGGTTCGAAGCGAGTGCGCGGGGCCACCGCGTCATTTGCGACCAGCCGTTGGACAACGGCGGCTCCGACCAGGGCATGACGCCTCCGGAGTACCTGCTGGCATCGTTGGGTACGTGCGCCGGCTTCTACGCGGCTCAGTATCTGGCCACGAGGTCGCTTCCGGCCGACGGCCTGGAGGTCCGCGTTACGGCGGAGAAGTCCCTGCAGCCCGCGCGTTTGGGAAGCTTTCGCATTGACGTAACCGTCCCGGCGCTCGACCCGAAGCACGAGGCGGGAGTTTTGCGCGCCGTAAAAGCCTGCCTGATCCACAACACGCTGCTCAACCAGCCTCAGGTGGAGACGGCCGTGCACACGGCGCAACTGGTGGGGAAATCGTAAATGCCCGAATGGTTGATCCCGATCCTGGCAATCGCGGCGTACTTCGTCGTAATGCGATGGATATTGCCGAAGTTCGGCGTGCCCACCTGAATGTCGGGCTCATGCGACGCCGTGCCGCGTCGTAAGAAGGAAGAGTGATCTACGGGCGCCAGATACAATCGGGATCTGGATGCCCGTGGATGCCCAATATGAAATCGAGCTTGCAGGCGCCTTATCGACAGGCGGCGAGGAAGCGTTCGAGCGCTTCGTCGAGTACTTCCGCGCGAAGCTGTTTCGGTATAGCTGGCTGATGTGCCGCCAGCGCGAGGACGCCGAGGAAGTGGCGCAGGAGACGCTGCTCCGCGTCTTCGAGAGTTTTGACCAGCTACGCGAGCCCGAGCGCGTGCGGCCGTGGATATTTCGCATCGCGCGGAACGCCTGCCTGATGAAGCGGCGGCGCAGCGTGTTCGCTCCGGCGATCGAGTTGTCGCTCGAAGAGTTCGCGCCGGCGGTGACCGTGGACGGCGAACACCGTCATCTGCAGATCGCCGACTGGAGGGAGCTGCCCGATACGGGGCTGTTGCGCTCCGAGCTGCGCGGCGTGCTCGACGAGGCCATCGGTGAATTGCCGGAGGCGTACCGCGCCGTGGTGCTCCTGCGCGACGTCGAGGAGTTGTCGTCCAGCGAGACCGCCGAGGTGCTGGACCTGAGCGTGGATGTGGTGAAGACGCGACTGCACCGCGGAAGACTCGCCGTTCGCAGGAAGCTGGACGATTACCTGAAGCGGCGCCGGGAGGAGCGATGAAGCACGATACGGAGCGTTGCCGCGAGATTTTCGAGCTGTTGTCCGAGTATCTCGATCTGGAGCTGCCGCCTGAAACCTGCCGCGAGATCGAGCAGCACATGGCCGGGTGCGCGCCCTGCGTGGAGTTCGCCGACAGCCTGCGCAGGACTGTGGACCTGTGCCGCGGATACGAGCCAGGCGAGATGCCCGGGCCCCTGAGCGAATCGGCGCGCAACGAGCTGGAACTGGCCTGGCGCAAAGCGAAGGCCGCCCGCTCCTGAGTGTGGGGCGGGCGCCTCGCCTGCGGCGGACGCCTCGTCCGCCTTCAGCCCGGCCGCCAGGAAGCTTCCTGCCCTCATGGTGCGGTAGAATGGCGCGCAGGAATGATCGACCCTGCCCAGCAGCCGCCCGCTGAGGAGATCCCGGATAAGCTCTACTTCCGTATCGGGGATGTAAGTAAGCTGGCCGGCATCAAACCCTACGTCCTGCGCTTCTGGGAATCCGAATTCCCTTCGCTGATGCCGAAGAAATCCGGTACGGGCCACCGTCTGTACCGCCGCCGGGATGTGGAAACTGTGCTGGAAATCAAGCGGCTCTTGTACGATCGCCGCTTCACCATCGAGGGCGCGCGCAAGTTCCTCGACGACCGCGCGAAATCCGAACCGCAACTCGATTCGCGGCCCGCGCGCAAGCCGAAGCGCTGCCAGGCGGAGCTGTTCCCCGATCCCTCCGCCGCCCCGGCTGCCGCCATGCTCGAGAAGGTCCGCACCGAGCTCCGGGCCATCCTCAAAGTCCTGAATTAGTTCGGCCTTACTTCCCTTACTTCCCTTACTTCCCTTACTTCCCTTACTTCCTTTTCTTCCTTTTCTTCCTTTTCTTCCTTTGCTTCGTTTGGATTTCCCTCCCCCTCAAATCCCTCCCCCACCCGCCGATAAGCCCCTTGTAGCTCATGATTCGGCTTACGCGCATCAATCGCATTCCGCTGGTGATCAACTCCGATCTCATTGAGCACATTGAGGTGACCCCGGACACGGTTGTCAGCCTTACCACCGGCCAGAAATTCATGGTGCTCGAGAGCGCAGACGAGGTAATCGATCGCGTTATCCGATTCCGGCGCGAGATCATGCATTCCGAACCGGACCGGAAGGTAATCGATTAAGGTCCGATGCCTGACGAACCCGCGAAGCCCGCAGCAAAAAAATCCGGCGGCAAACTCGACTTCGGCACAATCGGCGGAATACTTGTCGCGCTGGGAGGGATCCTCGGAGGACTCATCATCGAGGGCGGCAAGATCACTGATGTCTCACAGCTCACCGCCGCAATGATTGTCCTCGGTGGAACGTTCGGCGCCGTGATGGTCAACACGCCGCTGGGGACGCTCACGCGCGCATTGAAGCGCTTTGGAAGCGTGTTCGTCGAGGGCGCCTTCGCCCCCCGCGAGATGGTGGAGGAGATCATCGGTTACGCCACCCGGGCGCGCAAGAACGGCATCGTGTCGCTCGAAAGCGAGGCGGAACGGATCAAAGATCCGTTCCTGCGCAAAGCCCTCAACCTGGCCGTGGACGGTACCGACCTGCAGGAGCTTCGGAAAATGATGGAACTGGAGATGGCCATTGAAGCGGAACGCGCCGAATCGGAGGCCAAAGTGTTCGAAAGCGCCGGCGGATACTCGCCCACCATCGGCATCATCGGCGCCGTGCTCGGCCTCATTCAGGTTATGAAGCACCTCTCCAACATCGAAGAGGTGGGTCACGGAATTGCGGTGGCCTTTGTTGCCACGGTGTACGGGGTTGCCGCGGCGAATATCCTGTTCCTGCCGGCTGCGAACAAGATCAAGGCCCGCGCCAAAGTCGAGACGGACATGAAGGAGCTCATCCTCGAAGGCGTCGTGGGCATCGTGGAGGGCCTCAATCCGAAGCTGGTCCGCAGCAAACTCGAGGCCTGGATCATCGCCGACGGGGCCGCCGAAAAGAAGAAGAAGGGGAAAGAAAAGGATGCGCCCGCGGCCTCGAAAACCGCGCCCGCGCAGGTCTGACCCATGCCGCGCCGCAAGCCCGCCGCATCCCACGAGAACCACGAGCGCTGGCTCGTCTCCTATGCCGATTTCATCACGCTGCTGTTCGCGTTTTTCGTGGTCATGTTCGCCACCTCTCAGACCGACAAGAACAAGGCTAAAGCAGCGGAGGAATCGGTCAGGAAAGCGCTCGAGGAAGGTCAGCTCTCCGCGGTGGTCCAGGTTCTGTTCGGCGGCGCGCCCAAAGACAAGGGCAAAGGCAACGCGAAGATGCAGGGTCCGAGGGGCGAGTTGAAGAAGGCTCCGCCCATTCCGCCGGTCGGCAAAGTGGTGGAGTTACTGCCTTCGCTGAACGCGCTCTCGAAGCAGTTGGAACTGGAGATCAAAGCCGGGAAGATCCAGGTCTCCATGGAACCGCGCGGTCTGGTCATCAGCTTCCGCCAGGCTGCCCTGTTCCCATCGGGCGGCGCCACCATGCTGCCCGAGGCCCGCGAGCCGATGGCGAAGATCGCCGCTATCATGAATCAGGTGCCCAATCCGGTCCGGCTGGAAGGACACACGGATTCCATGCCCATTCACAATGGCCAGTTCCAGAGCAACTGGGAACTGTCCGCGGCCCGCAGTATCGACCTCCTGCGGGTGCTCACCGAGGAATTCGGCGTGCTGGAGGAAAAGCTCTCCATCGCCGGCTATGCCGACAACAGCCCGGTGGAAAGCAACGACACCGAAGAGGGCCGGCAGCGTAACCGCCGCGTCGATATCGTCATCTTGAATGAGGTGGGAGTAATCGCCGAGCCGCAGCGAGCTTCACCGAAGAACTGAGCAGTGGCGGCATCCAACCGCGCCGTTTCTGAGCCGCGACCGTCAGGGAGCGGTAACGCGTCGATCAGCGATTCAGCAACTGGTCCAGAACCAGCCGCGCGGCTTGCTGGCTGGCGCTCTTCTTTGACAGACCTTCCGCGCGCGCCAGCCAGTCTTGTCCCACTTGAGCCTCGACGGTAAATATCCGGGCGTGCTCCGGACCGCGTTCCTCTACGATGAAATACCTGGGCAGCGGAAGCTTGAGCGTCCTCGCCAGCTCCTGCAGCGCAGTTTTGTTGTCGGTGACGGCCGCGGATTCCGAATCGAGCGATGGCAGGCCAGCCAGGACGTGCCGCTCCACGAACGCTCGCGCGGGCTCGATGCCGCCATCCAGATAAATGGCCGCGATGAGCGCCTCCACCGCATCCGCCAGCAGCGCCCGTTTCTCGCGGCCGCCGCTCATCTCCTCGCCCCGGCCGAGCAGCAGGTGATGCCCGAGGCCAAGCGCCTGGGCCACCTCATGCAGATGCGCGGCGCTCACCACCCACGCCTTCACCCGCGAAAGGCGACCCTCCGGCCACGCCGGGTGCTCCGCCACCAGGGCCTCGGTCACGAAGAAACCCAGGATGGCGTCTCCCAGGAATTCCAGTTGTTCGTTGTCGGCTCGCCCCTGCTCGGGCGCGTTCTCCCGGACCCGGCTCTTGTGCGTCAGCGCGCGCTCCAGAAGCTCGGGATTCGCGAACTGCCGCCCCAGTATCTGTTCCAGCTCTGCGAACACCTCGCCGGGGTCCTTCGCCCGCCGCTATTTTGTAGCCGGAGTGCTCTGCGGAGCGGCGGGTGTGGCCGGCGCCGGGATGGCCGGGGTGGCCGGCGCGGATGAAGCGCCTCCGCCGGCGGCGCTCTTTTTGGCCATGGCCTGTTTCTTCGCGTTCTCCGCGAACTGCTTGTACTGCGGCGGAATATCCGGCATGGCCGACACCTTGTCGAACGTGGCGATCGCGTCGTCGTATTTACCCGCCTTCACATAAGTGTCGCCCAGCCGAAGCGAGGTTGCCGGGTCCGGAGAAAGCTCCGCCGCCGTCTTGTATTCCGCGATCGCGTCGTCGTATTTCTTTCGGTCCACCGCCACCATGGCGATTGCCGCGTGCGCGCTGGACTGCAACGCCTTCTGGGCTTCGGGCCACTTGTCTTCGGGAATGAGCGGCGGCTTTGTCGCTGTCTTCAGCGTCTCCAGCGCTTCGTGAGCATACTTGTCGGCCTTGTCCAGCTTTTCGGTCTTGTCCAGATCGAATTCCTTCGTGTTGGCGGCGGTGTTCATGGAAATCGCCAGCATGGCAATGTAGCTCTTCGGATTCGCCTCCAGATCGCGCTCCGCCCATGAAACGGTAAGCGGATAATCGCCTTTCTGCTGAGCCAGTTGCACGGCCATGTCCAGCAGCACCGGCTTGTACGCCGTGTCCGCGAAGTTGCCCAGCATGTCGTCGATGGCCTTGAGCTTCGCATCCGTGTCGGGCGCGCTCTGAATGGCCATCAGAGCGTCCCGTTCCTTCGCCGACTTCGGGGCCAGGGTCTGGGCCGTTGCCGTCCAGCCCGCAACCAGAATCACGGCTCCGCTGAGGGCCGCGTTGATCGTCGTCCGCATTCTCATCTGTAGCACCTGTCCTTAATCGCCGCCGCGCGCATAAGCAGGCGGTCGCTTGTAATGTACATCCCTACTGGTTCGCGGCTTTTCCGCCCGGTTCGTCAGCCAGCGCCTTCCGCGCCTGTTCCTGCGCTTTCGCCGATGCGCCGTTCGCTTCGAGCGCCGAGCGATAGTATTTCACAGCCTTATCCGTGTCGCCCTGCGCATCGAAAAGCCGTCCGAGATAATAGCAGGCCCACGACCGCGTCTCGCCATCCGGAGACTGCCCCAGGCTGCGCTGGAACAAATCGAGCGCCGAGTCCGGATGGTTCTGCAGAACTGCGATCCTCGCCAGTCCGTAATACGCGCGCGCGTGCAGCTCCGGCGCGGGCGGCTGCTCCAGCACCTTCAGATATGCCTGCCGCGCCGGCTCCAGTTGCCGCTTGCTCGAGAGGTCTTCCGCTTCCAGCAGCAGTTTCTCCGCCGGATTGATCTCCGGCTGCCGCGCCGCCGTGATCTCCAGCGGCGGGTTCCTGCGCTCGGTCGCGAAATCCACCGTCGCCAGCCGCTTCCGCTCCGCCTTCACGTTGATGCCGCCGATCAGATCCGGATAGTACACGCGCATCGACTCCTGCTGCGCCTCATACTTCACCAGGCCCTCATAGAATGCCGGCGCCAGCACGAAGCCCTCGCGCGTTGCATCGTTGAGACGTTCCTGCCGCTTCGCCTCGCCGGTAGTGAGTCTCGCCTCCACGGCCCTGATCAGCGATTCGGTTGTCAGCAGCCAGAAATCCGTCTTGTACCTCGGGTCGAGCGCCGGAGCGGGCCGCGCCATTTCCAGCAGCTCCTGTTTTTCGTCCAGCCTCGCCGCGTACCGGATGGACAAAGGATCGAGCAGATAATGCAGGTACGCGTGGCGCACCTCCCGCACCTGCTGCGCGATCAGCTCTCTGGTGCGCTCGGGAGTGTCGGCGATCGCCGGCGTTACCACCACCCACGTGTCGTACTGGTAACTGCGCGACTGCGTCTGGCCGGGAACGCCCAGCAAATCGATGTACACCTGAAAACGCCGGCCGAGCAGACCGCCCGTCGCATTGCGCAGATACGCGTTCGCCTCGAGTACAGCGCGGGAGATGGGCGAGTGGTAGAGCTCGATCGCCTGGTCGAAGGCCGGCTGCGCCTCCTTCCAGAGTTCCGCAATCTTCGCTTCCTTATAGAACCGCGGAAGGATTTCCGGCAACCCCGCCAGTTCCACCACGTCCGGCGCCCGTTTATTCGGATCGAGCCGGTAATCGAAATCCGGAGGCCCGCTAAGGGACAACGCCAGCGAGATGTACTGGCTCACGTTCTGCACCGGATCCTTCAGCGTGTGCAGCCGGTAGAACGTCCGCAGTTCGGTGAGAGAGGGCGTGTCCAGACCGGCGAGCCGTTTCCGGACAGCCGCGCGCAACGGGAATGCCGACGGCGAGTTCGCACCCGTATCGAAGCCCGCGGCGTTGATGGCCGCGAACACCGTAAACAGCGTCTCGCTCGCGTCGAGCTGGCCTTCTTTCTGTTGCTCGGGAGTCCCCCGCAGCAGCGCCGCGTCCGGCGAAACGGGCTCGGGAGATTTGGGCTGATCGTGCGGCGGCAGGTGAATCGGAACGGTCACCGTTCCTGGCTGCTGCTGTGCAATCGCGGCGAAACTGGCGGAGAAGCAGATGAGAAATGCGGTCTGGAAACGGGTCAAACGGCCTTCCTGAACCAGCGGAAGTTATCTTAAGTGTAACACCGGAGTGGGGCAGGCCCCCCGGCCTGCGGCGGACGCCCCCGTCCGCCCAAACACGGCGCGCGCGCGGTGAATCTTCACCACTGCGTGATCGCCGGCTGCGGATCGAAATCGTACCCGCGCCGGGACCCCAGCATCAGCTTCTCGTGCTGCTTGGCGCCGTACATGCGCCGGTCTGCCTCGCTCAGCAACTGCTCCGCGTCGGTTCCGTCTTCCGGGAAGAATGCATGCCCAATGCTCAGAGACAGCACGTCTTCCTTGCATACTTCGTTGCCCGCCTCCGCGGTCAACACGCGCAGCCGCTGAATCGTTGCCGGCAGCGCGTCCGCCTTTATGCCCGGCATCACCAGCACGAACTCGTCTCCGCCCATGCGCGCCACGTAGTCGTATTCGCGGCAGCATTCCTTTAACTTCACGGCCACGGCCCGCAGCACCCGATTGCCTTCCAGATGTCCAAATCTGTCGTTCACCTGCTTGAACCCGTTCAGGTCGCACACCAGAACAACCACCGGCGTGTTCTGCCGCCGGCAGCGCGATATTTCGGCGTCCAGATGCAGGAACAGCGAGCGCGCATTCGGCAGGCCGGTCATATAGTCGGTTGCCGCAGAGCTCTCCGCCTGCTGGTACTTCAGCGCATTCTCCACCGAAAGGGCCACCTTGGAAGCCACCGCCATCAGGATGCGCAGGTGGTCCTTGCTGAAGGCGTCCCGGTCGGCGTGATACAGCGTCATCACGCTCACCAGCCCGTTCACCCCGAGCAATGGAACAGACAGCGCCGACCGCATGGTCGTGTAGCGGGCCGGGTCGCTCATATACCCGGGCTCCACCGCCGGGTTGCCGTTGGCGATCGGTTTACGGTTCTCGGCCACCCAGCCGGAGAGGCCCTGTCCCATCGGGATCTCCATTGATGAGAACATGCGGGAATTCTCGCCGGTGACGTATTCGGGCCGCAGCACGTCGCCGCGCAGCATGAAGATGGCCAGCGCATCGTAGGGAATCATCCGCTTCAAACGGATCGACAACAGCGACAGCGTCTCGTTCAGGCTGAGCGAATTGCCCAGGTCCTGCGTCAGCTCGAACAGGTTTTGCACTTCCTGCCGCGCCGCGGCGATCGACGCAAGAAAATCCACGTGGACACTCGAGCTTGTGCCGCCGCGTTTGGTGCTCTCAAAGCCGGCGGCGGGCGCGGCGCCTCGTTCCACTCGCACGTGCGTGGAAAGCTTGGCCCTCTCAATGTCGTGCTCGCGCGCCATCCGTTCCAGTTCGAAATAGCGCTGCGTCAGCACGTTCACCACCCGCGGATCGAAGCTCACGCCCGCTTCGGCGATGATACGCTTCATGGCCTCGTCCAGAGGAAGCGCGCGGCGGTACTGCCGGTCGGAAGCGAGCGCGTCCAGACAGTCCACGGCCGCAAGGATCCGCGCGCCGATCGGAATATCCTCGCCCTTGAGGCCATCCGGATACCCGCTGCCGTCCCAGCGCTCGTGGTGCGATCGCACGATCGGCGTTACCGGATAGGGAAACTGTACTCGTTCGAGGATCTCCGCTCCCACCACCGGGTGGATCTTCATCTTCTCGAACTCCTCGCGCGAAAGGCGGCCGGGCTTCGAGATGATGTGTTCCGGCACCGCCAGCTTCCCAATATCATGCAGCAGAGAGGCGGCTCGCAGCGCTTCCAGTTCCGTCGCGCTCAGTCCCAGTTCCTTGCCCAGCTCGATCGCGTACACCTGCACACGCTTCAGATGATCGTGTGTGGTGTGATCCTTCGCCTCAATTGCCAGCGCCAGCGCCTCGATGGTTCTGAGGTGCAGAGACGCCATCTGCTCGGCATGCTTCTTCTCAGTTTCTATGCGCCCTACATAGAGATTCCAGGAGCGATAAATAAGGAAGCCCACCGGCGCCAGAATCAGCGACGACTGCCAGCCGAATCCCCGGTTCGCCGCGCTGACGATGCCGGCCACGGCGGCGCCGAAGAGGTAGTACGGGAACGACCACAAATAACACTCGTGCCAGACGCGCCAGAGCGGTTTCTGCTCCGTGACCGCCATCGCTGCCGCAACCGGCATTGTGTTCATGCTGAAGAGCACTACCGCTGCCACCACCAGCATCAACACGTTATCGATGCGCGCGGAGCTCAGCGGACCTTCATGGCACGCCTGATAAGTAACTGCAATTGCCATGGCCGTGCAAGTCGTGGTGAAAGCGATCTGCAGCGGCGCCGGCTTTTTGCGCGTCGTCCAGACGCACTGCAGCAACGTGGCGCTCGCGCCCATCAGCAGCGTCTCCGGAAGACTGAACTGCACCACGCCGAAAAGAATGAAGAAGAACAGCGGCGACATGGAGCCGTTCACCGTCGGCAATTTCACCCGGAAGTTCGAAACAGCGAGTGAAATCGCGAAATAGCACCAGTAGGCGATCGGAGACGTCGCGTGGAAATGTGGCAGTTCCGTTAACAGAGCCAGCGATCCCAGCAGGATGATGAACGCGAGATACAGCCTGGCCTTCAGAGACATCGCTAAGGTTGGTAATCGACGGTCACCCCCTGTCCCATTAGCTGCGGAAGGCTTGCGTTCCGATTTTGTACCGTACTAAAGCGGTCCGGATGCCGCGCCTAAGCCAGATCACCTGGCACTCGGCAACGCTAAACGTTAACTGAGCCGCGACCGTGAGGGAGCGGTAATTACTGTCCCTTTCGAACGTCTTCCAGCGAAATCTGCGGGAAATACACTCCTTTGGGATCGCGCCGCCACCATTCGCCCGTTCGCCGCCGCGTTGCAAAGTCGGTGAAGTTGTACTCGTACAGGATCGCGCGCACGTAGCGCGGCGGGGTCTTGCCGAACGGCGTGCGTTCCAGCAGCGCCGTCACCTCAGGCGAACCCTGCAGCAGACGCACCAGCAGGTTCATGAACCAGGGATTGCTGCGATAGTCGCCCAGAGCCGCGAACCACATCTGCCAGTCGAGCCGCGGCTGATGCGGCGCCACCCACGGCGGACTCCGTTTCAGATCGCCAGGCTTGTAGCGGAAAGCGTAGTCCACCCACGTCGCGCCGTCGTTCGAACCCTGCACGATGATCTCGGGACGCGTGGTGGTCATCATCGCGAAGAGTCCGTAGCTGTTCACGATGCCGAAAGGCGCCGTGAACCGCATCAGCGCGGCGAAGGGCTGCGGCGCCGAGCCTCGAAACAGAGCGATGAACTGGCCGACGTTCAGCGCCAGCAGCACGGCAGCCACCATGGCGGCGATTCGCCTCAGCCGCATCCCGGCCGGCCGTGCGGATGTTGCCGAGCGCGGCCTTCGCCACGCCCGATCGTCCAGCAACAGCAAACACAGCGCAATCGCCAGAAGGTTAAAGAATGCGTAGTTGCCGGTGAGCAGTATATCGACCTGCAACAGAATCAGCAGCGCGGCGCCGAGATAACGCAGCCTGCGCGGCAGGAAGATGAGGAGCGGCGCGCCCAGTTCGATGACGAATACCCCGGCCGTCGACGCCTGCTGGAACCACAGCGGGAGCTTGTCGGCGTACCAGGCCAGCGGCGTCGGCAGTGGCTGCGTGTGGTAATGGAACGTGAGCGCCGTCAGGTTGCGCCACGTCGGATCGTGGCTGAGCAGCTTCACTGCGCCCGAAAAGAACATCAGGCGGAACAACAGCAGTTTCGCCATCCAGCGGATGCCTGGCGAGAGCCCCACAAAAATGGCGAGGAAGCCTGTCTCCAGTAGCAGCAGGTCCCACTGAAACTCCATGAAATCCTGACCGGCCGTGCACACCGACAGATAAAGGACAAAAAGCGCCACGAACGCGAGCCGGCGCGCCACGCCCGTAGTCACCGCCGCAATCACCGCAATAATCGCGCCCGCCGCGGGCAGCCACACGATGGCCGCATCGCTCGAGTTCCACCAGAACAACGTCGGCGCCAGCCGCCATACCGCGCCGCCATATGCGGAATGCACCGCGCCCAGAAAAGGCGCCAGCGGAAGGATGCCGTTCGCGCCGATGAGCCCGCGCGCCTGCACCGCGAAAGACCAGAACGCCGCCAGATAGATGAGCGCCAGTCCGCGCAGGAAAACGTTCTCACTGAACGCGTACCTCGCCGGGTGGACCTCCCTGCCCCACAGCAGCCGCGTCGCGTGGTACGCCAGGCCGCGATGCGCCGAAATGAACGCGTACAAGGACTCTTCCACCCGGGCAAGGCCGGGAATGGTCTCGTAGGTCCCCAGCGCCCACGCCCTGCCCGGCGCCATCGCAGCAATGCGGCACACCGCCCGCGCGCCGCTCTCCACCGTGCCGTCCGGCAACACCAGTTGCACGGATTTGTCGAATTGCTTGGGATCGATCTGCGGATGGTCGGCGGCGGCTTCCTGCGAGGGCGCCCAGGCGAGACGGTCGCCTGTAAGCTCCTTCCCGTACTCCACCCAGATGCGGCAGAACCCGCAATTGCCGTCGTAGATGACCAGCGGCCGGTCGGCCATGGCTTCAGGATAACGAGCGTGACACCGTATCTGTCACGCTGCGTCCAACAAACATGAGACGCTTGTCCGCCGGTTTCGCGACCATGGTCATCGCGGTTACATTCAGCGCCTGTTCACAGACGGATAATGAGCGCGCGCGGCGCAAGGGTGACGAAGCAAAGCAGCAGCTTCATGAGGATCTGGGGAAAGCCAAAGAGGATCTCAGCAAAGGCAGCCGCCAGGCCCGCGAGGACCTGCGCAAGGCCGACGACGCGCTGACCAGAAACGCCGAGAAGTTCAAGCACGACGTCAACAAAGACGTCAACAAAGCGACCGACGACACCCACCGCTGAGCGACAGTAGAGCGGACTTTCAGCCTGCATTCCATTTCCGTCGTCAGCGCCCGCTACCGCCTCTCGCTGACCAGCGCGCGATTATCAAACGCGAGTTTCCGCGGAATCTCCTCGGGATAAAGCGTTGCCCCGATGTCTCCGGGAAAGTGCTCCCGTCCACGGAAGTGCAGCCCCGCCAGGTACACCACGGTCGCGGTGCACAACACCAGAGGATGCACCGCCACGGCCGCCGCCGGCAGCGTGTACTCGGGCCCGTGAAAGAACGATTCCACCACGCCGCGGATCGGCCGGCTCCTCGGCAGCCCCGGAACCTGCGGGATCACCCACGCGCGAAAACCCGTCTCCGGATGACGCTGCCCATACCGAATCAAAGATCGCGCCAGTTGTTTCGGAGTCTCCAGGCCGAGGTCCCGAACGTAACTGCGGCTGACCGCGTCCCGATAGTAAACCCTGATCACCTGGCTGGAGAACCCGGCGCAGTTACTGAACAGCAGGTTGAAGTGAGGCTTATTTGCGGCGGCGTTGAACTCCTCAATCAGCCGGTCGTCCTGGTCGGCGGTCGTATCCATCTCGAGGACATAAATCCGCCGGTCATAAGACGACCCGATCAGTTGGATCCAGTTTCCTTCCGGCATTCGTCCGCCATCGGCGTCGGGAACGATCTCGCGCAGGTGGCCGCGCCGGTAACGATCGCGCAGCGCCGCCACGGAACGGGCGTCCGCGATCGCCGGCATCTGGCTCGGTTCGTCCACCGCGTACAGGTACGGGAACAGCGGGATAGCCATCCAGTCGTAGCCGCCCACCTTGTCGTAACGGCTGATAACGACGCCGGGTTCATCGCCTTGACAGCGGCGCAGAGTCACCGGAGAGGCCGCGCACACCCGCGAAAGGTACACGGCGGCGTGCCCGGTAGGATTGAATTTGCCGAAATAGGCGAACGGCTCTTCCAGCAACAGAGCCATTTCACCGCGCGCGCTCGCGCCGGATGCGACAAGCGCCAAAAGGACAACACTACCGGACCTCACAACTCTGTTGACGCGGAAACGATCGGTTCGGCTTCAACGTGTGTAACCGTTCGCGCTTGCGCGAAATTAAAGAAAAGTAAAGAGGGACGTCTTCGGAGATGCGGTCAGGTATCCGAATGCGTCACTGTGTATGCGCGCGATTTGGCGGCCTCGCGAAGCGCTTCACGGCGGCGCGCCAGAACTGCTTCCGCATCGGGCGCGGACATCACCACTGCTTCTATGTGCGCGCAAAATCCCGGTTCTCTGGCTGCTGCCCGCAGTTCGGCAAGGTACGGCTGAATCTTGCTGAACGTAGCGAAGATCTCGCCGTGCGCCGCGTGGAATGCGTCAGCGTCAACGGCGCCGCTGGTCACCAGCGACGCCGCCATGTCCCAGTAGCTGATTACCATGCGGAACGCCGCGTTACGTTCACCGCTCACCTGCGCCATCAGATCGCTGAAGCTGACGGGGTTGAAGTCGCCCACAAACCATGCCCGCGCCTCTCGCAGCACCCGCTCGCGTCTGAGGTCGAATAAGTAGAGATTCAATTGCGCGCTTTCAAAAGGGGTCGGCATCTCGGTCCTCGCAGTCTCGCCTCGCAATGTGTTGAGCAGCCATGGTGGCGCAGGCGGTTTTGCCTGCGTCGCGCTCAGCGCCCGGCCGTCGCCTCCCGCCCCGGCTGAAACTCCGGCGCGCCCAGCTGCCATAGCAGAAAGCTCCAGTCATCGGCCAGATTCTGGTGATGCTGCTGCTCCGTACCGCCCATCCCGCCGTGGCCTCCTGCAAACTCGACGCGCAGCAGCACCGGCTTTCCGCTCCCCGTGGCCGTCTGCAAACGCGCCGTCAGCTTCCCGATCTCCCATGGCGAGACGCGCGGGTCGTTCATGCCGGTCTCGAGCAGCACCGCCGGATAGCGAACCTTCTCCTCCACATGCTCGTACGCGCTCATGGCATACAACGCTTTGAAGCCCTCTGCTGTTTTCGTGCTGCCGAACTCCGGGATGTTCGTCTCGCCGTTCTGGGTGGTCTCCATGCGCAGCGTGTCTGACATCCCCACCTTATCGATGGCGGCCCCGAACAGGTCCGGCCGCTCGGTAATTGCCCGCCCGATCAGAACTCCGCCCGCACTGACTCCCATGCCGGCAAGATGCGCGGGAGAGGTGTACTTGTGATCGACAAGATACTCGGCGCACGCAATGAAGTCGCGCCATGTGTTCGGCTTCGTCGGTCCTTTGCCCGCCTGGTGCCACTCCTCCCCATACTCGCCTCCGCCGCGCGCATGACAAACCGCCAAAACTCCGCCCCGTTCGAACCACGCCAGCCGCACCGGATCGAATTCGGGAGTGATGGAGATCCCGTACGCGCCATAACCTTCCAGCAGCGTAGGGCTTGACCCGTCCATCTTCGTTTCTTTTCGGTAGACGATGGACAGCGGGACCATCGTCCCGTCGTAACTCTTCGCCTTCACTTCCACCGCCTGAATGTCGTCGGGATGATCGTACGGACCCTTCGGCTGCATGCCCGTATCGATCACCTGTCGCGTGGATGGATCGTAACTATAGATGCTGAATGCCCTGTTCCAGGAACCCATGCCAAATAACACGCCCGGCAGCCGCGGATCCTGCGACGGCATATAAACGGCGCCCGTAAAAGGCAGGGCAATCCGATCCACCGCCGGATGAGCGCCGTACCCAACCCTCACCAGCCGGCTGACGCCGCCGTCCATCAACCCGACGTACAATCCGTCTGCGGTGGGGTGGATATCGGTAATCACCGAATCGCTCGGCGCAACGACAACCTCCGCGGATGCGAGGTCCGGCTCGCGAGCATCGGTCCGCACAACCTTATAACGGGGAGCATCTTTGTAAGTCAGCGCGTACAAATCATCGCCGTGCAAAGCCACGCTGGTTACTCCATCGGCGAAGTCGGCCACCTTGCGCCACTTCTGGCTCGACTTACCCACCGCGTCCACCGGGGCAATATAGTATGCGCTGTTTGGCGTGACGCTGCCGTTGAGAACGCCGAGCGCGTATGGCGATCCGGCTTGCATCAGCACCGAGGCGATCAGGCTGGGATCGACATCTATGCCCGGCACGATGCCGTAACCAAATACCGGCCGGTCCTTTTCCGGATCCGTTCCCAGGACATGCAAATACGAGCGGAACTTCTGCCTCACCTCAGCGGCCGGCGCGTTCGGCGGCAGCTTCTGCAGCCGGCCATAAACGAAGGAGTGGTTGTCCGGCAGCCAGTGCGGATCCCAGGCCTCGGCGCCGATGCGCGGAATCACGTCGCCCGTTTCCCGCCCGGTCGCCATCTCGATCACGTGCAATTCGCCATCGAGTTCCGATCCTCCCGGAATGATTCCGACGGCCACGTACTTCGCATCGTCGGAAACCGCCCAGCCCCAGATGGTGTTGGCGCCTTTCGCCTGAGCCGCCGGCGCGAGTTTCACCTTCGCGGGATCGAGCAGCAGAGTATCGTCTCCGCTCATTCCCCGGCGCGTGTAAAGCCTGCTCACGTTTTCACCCGGAAGACGCTTGTCAATCAGATACCGATCCCCGGGAAGGCGGGACGCGTACACCTGCGCCACAGTGCGGTCCAGCTCTTCGATGCGCGCCAGCAGTCGGTCGCGCCCCGGAATGCTCGCCAGCACGCCGCGCGTGTAAGTGTTCTCAGCCCGGAACCACCCCTGCACCGCCGGGTCGTCCAGGTTCTCCATGTACCGGTAACGATCCGAGACTTTGGTCCCGTTATAGTCATCGATCACCGGCCGAACCGGCGCCGCCGGCTGCGCCCAGACTGCGGTGCAGACAACCATCGGAACGAGGTGTTTCGCGCGCATAGGCCCGCAGCTTACCACGATTCTTTCCTTGTAGAGCAGGCTTTCAGCCTGCATCGGCGTCTTTTCAGGCCGCCCGCCCCGTTCACCACAATCTTCCTGCTCATTTCTCCCGCAATATCAATCGCCTGACCCCACCCTCGTATAAGTGGCGCATAAGTCGCCGCTAATCTGGTCGCATCTGAACCATGACTCTTGATTCCACCATTCAGGCGCCCGGCGACGCCGAGTTCATCGGCCTGACCGAAGAGGTCCGCCGGGAGTTTCCCGACGCCTGCATCGATCCCATCCCCTTCAACCCGGCCTGGGGTCAGCGCGTCCATGAGGATTACATCGCCGAGCACCGGCCCGTTGGCCGCCTCGAACAATCGCTCGTTCACGAGCTGGCTCACGCCGAAACCTCGCTCGCGCAACTCCGCGCCATCACCATCGTCGTCCATTGCCTCACCGTCGACAAACACCTCGACAAAGTTCCGCCGCATTACCAGATGGTTGCGTCCGTCCCGGAGCATCCGGAGCACGTGCTTGTACGCGCGGCCGTCGCGAGGGTGCATGAACAGGATCGCATCCTCCGTCTGGAACGTTCCCGCGCTCTGCTGGTCCGCACCATGCTCAGCGTCAGCGCCGAGCTGCGCCGCCTCCAGAAAGCCCGCGGCGGCCAAAGTGCCGCAGTCCCCCGTTCCACCGCGGCCGCCCAACTGCCCGCAGCGGCGCCGCAACAACCTGTGGCCGTTACAATAAACACGGAGGTTCACCCCCATGATCGTGGAAGCAGTTCCGGACATGGCCACGGAACTCAACCCGCGGCTCGCCGCGGAGGCGCGGTTCAACGAGGCCGCACGCAGGCTCGGCATCGACGAGGGCCTGCAAAAAGTCCTCCGCTGCCCCGCCCTGGAGCTGACGGTTAACATCCCCGTGCAGCTCGACGACGGCCGCATCGAGGTGTTCACCGGATATCGCGTGCAGCACTCCATCGCGCGCGGCCCGGCCAAGGGCGGCATCCGCTTCGCGCCCGACGTGAACATCGACGAAGTCCGCGCGCTGGCCGCGTGGATGACCTGGAAATGCGCGGTGGTCAATATCCCGTTCGGCGGCGCCAAGGGCGGCGTCATCTGCGATCCGGCGCTGCTCTCCGAAAGCGAGCTCGAGCGCCTCACCCGCCGTTACACCGCCGAGATCCTCGACATCATCGGGCCCGAGCGCGACGTCCCCGCGCCCGACATGAACACCAACGAGCAGACCATGGCGTGGATCATGGATACCTATTCCATGCACGTGCGCCATACCGCCACGGCCATCGTCACCGGCAAGCCGCTCGACCTCGGCGGATCGCGCGGGCGTCCCGAGGCCACCGGCCGCGGCTGCATGATCGTCACGCTCGAAGCTCTGCGCCGTTTCGGACTCGCGCCCGCCGATACCCGCGTCGTCATCCAGGGTTTCGGAAACGTGGGCGGAATGGCTGCAAAGCTCATGGCCGCCGCCGGGTTCAAAATCATTTCCATCATCGAATGGGACGGCGCTGTCTACAATCCGAATGGGCTCGACATTACGGCGCTCATGGTTCATCGCTTCGAGACCGGCTCCGTCCTCGGTTTCAGCGGCGGCACGGACATCGATAAGGAAGAGGCCATGTACCTCGAATGCGACGTGCTTCTGCCCGCCGCGAAGGAGAACGTCATCACCAGCGCCAATGCCGGCCGCCTCAATACGAAGATCCTGTGCGAAGGCGCCAACGGCCCCACCACTCACGAAGCCGACGCCATTCTGGCCGCCAAGGGCATCTTCGTCATTCCCGATATTCTGGCGAATGCCGGCGGCGTGACGGTCTCGTATTTCGAGTGGGTGCAGGATCGCCAGGGCTATTTCTGGAATGAGCAGCTGGTCAACACGCGCCTCGAAGAGATCATGGTCAACAGCTTCCAGGACACGGTGAACTACGCCGAAAAGCACAAGGTGAACAACCGCATCGCCGCGTATATGGTGGCGCTCGATCGCGTCGCCTTCGCCATCCGCCGCCGCGGCCTCTATGCCTGACTTCGTTAACAGCAGAGCAGGCCTTCGGCCTGCATTTGTGGGGCGGACTTTAGCCTGCGGCGGCCTTTCAGGCCGCCTGGTCTGGACAACCGGTAACCTGGCTGGCATTTGTGGGGCGGGCGCCTCGCCTGCGGCCGACGCCTCGTCGGCCTGCTCGGTATTTTCTGAATGCCTGTTAGGAGCAACCAGGCGGGCGGATGCCGGTGTGGGCTTCAGCCCACGCATACCATAAATGTCCACTGAACCCTCCACGCCGCTGATGCGGCAGTATCACGCCGTCAAACAGCAGGTCCCCCAGGCGCTCCTCATGTTCCGCCTGGGCGATTTCTACGAGCTCTTCTATGACGACGCGGTCACCGCCGCCCGCGAGCTGGAGATCACCCTCACCTCCCGCAACAAGGAGAAGGGCCAGCCCATCCCCATGTGCGGCGTGCCCTTCCATGCGGCGGAAGGCTACATCGCGCGCCTCATCCAGAAAGGCTTCCGCGTCGCCATCTGCGACCAGATGGAGCCGCCCAGCGCCGCGAAGAAGCTGGTTCGGCGAGAGCTGACCCGCGTGGTCACGCCCGGCACCGCAACCGACAGCACTCTGCTGCGCTCGCACGAGAACAGTTATCTCGCCGCCGTCGCCGTGAACGGCAATCGCGCCGGAGTGGCCCACGTCGATGTCTCCACCGGCGAGTTCCGCACTACCGAAATGGCCGGCGCCGACGTGCCCGCGCTGCTCGAGAACCTCAGCGTCCGCGAAGTGCTCACCACGGAAAGCCTCGACGGACTGCCCGGTCTCCGCACCCCTCTCGACGACTGGATCTTCAGCTTCGATTACGCCGAGCGCACCCTGCGCGATCACTTCCATCTGCTGACGCTCGAAGGCTGCGGCCTCGCCGGAAAGCCGCTCGCGGTGGCCGCTGCCGGCGCCGTGCTGCACTATCTCCGCGACACCCAGAAATCGGCGCTCGATCACCTCGACCGCCCATCTTTCTACGACCGCTCCGATTCGATGGTGCTCGACGCCTCCACCGTCCGCAATCTCGAACTGCTCGAACCCCTCTTCGCCGGCGAGAAGCACGAGGCCACGCTCATCAGCGTGCTCGATCAGACCTGCACCGGTATGGGCGGCCGCCTCCTTCGCCAGCGCCTGCTGCGCCCCAGCGTCGATCGCGCGGAAATCGAGAGCCGCCTCGATGCTCTGCAGGAAGTGATCGCCGCCACCATCGCCCGCGCCGAGGTGCGCAAGCTGCTCGGCGCCATCCTCGATCTCGAACGGCTCACCGCCAAGCTGACCCTCGGCACTGCCGGTCCGCGCGAGCTGCTCGCGCTGGGCCGCTCGCTTGCCGCGATCCCGGAACTTCACAAACACACCCGCGCGTTCCGGGCCCGACGTCTCATCGAAATCCACGCTGCGCTCGACGAAGTCCCTGAGCTGCGCGACCGCATCCTCACCGCCATCTCCGACGAGCCCCCGGTGAACATCTCGGACGGCGGCACAATCCGCGACGGCTTCCACGCCGAGCTCGATCAGTTGCGCGACATCAGCCGGAACAGCCGCCAGTACATTGCGCAGATCGAGCAGCGCGAGCGAGCGCGCACCGGCATCCAGAGCCTGAAGGTTCGCTTCAACAACGTCTTCGGCTACTACATCGAAATCTCGAAAGCCAACCAGCAGCTCGCGCCCGCCGATTATGAGCGCAAGCAGACGCTGGTGAATGCCGAGCGTTTCACCACGCCCGAGTTGAAGGTGCTGGAGAGTAAAATCCTCGATGCCGAGGACAAGATGCTCACGCTCGAGCGCGAGATCTTCCAGGAGATTCGCGCTTTCGCGGCATCGCTCGCGTCGCGTATTCGCGCCACCGCCGCGGCCATCGCCGAGCTGGACGTTACCTGCACGCTCGCCGAAATCGCCGCGCGCAACCGCTACGTACGCCCATCCTTCTCCGATTCGGGCGAGATGCGCATCGTCGCCGCGCGCCATCCCGTCATCGAGAAGCTCACCGAGCGCGAAGCCGGCCGCTTCATCCCCAACGACCTTTACCTGAAGCCCGAAACCGAGTTCATCGCCGTCATCACCGGTCCCAACATGGGAGGCAAGAGCACTTATCTGCGCCAGGCCGCGCTCATCGCCATCCTCGCCCAGGCCGGTTCCTACGTGCCCGCCGAGAGCGCCGTGCTGCCCATCGTCGATCGCGTGTTCACGCGCATCGGCGCTTCCGACAATCTCGCGCGCGGCCGATCCACCTTCATGGTGGAGATGACCGAGACCGCGGTCATCCTGAATACCGCCACCGCGAACAGCCTGATCGTGCTGGACGAAATCGGACGCGGCACGTCCACTTACGATGGACTCGCGCTGGCCTGGGCCGTCATCGAGCACATCCATCGCCGCATCCGCGCGAAGACACTCTTCGCCACGCACTACCACGAGCTGACCGAACTGGCCGACCAGCTCACCGGCGTCCGCAACCTGCACGTATCGGTGAAGGAGGCCGGCGATCAGGTCATCTTCCTGCGCCGCGTGGAACCTGGCCGCGCCGATCGCAGCTACGGCATCGAAGTGGCGCGCCTCGCCGGATTGCCCGTCAGCGTGATCGAGCGGGCGCGCAGCATTCTTGGGATGCACGAAAAGTCCGAGCGCCAGGTCACGGGCGAGCTTACCACCCAGATCAGCTTGTTCGAACCCGTCAACTGGCAACTGGCCGAGCGCATCCGCAACCTGAACATCGACGAGCTGCGGCCGGTAGACGCCCTGCGCCTCCTCCACGACCTGCAGCAGGAGCTGAAGAAGTAGTGATCGTCGCCGGCCTCATCAGCGGCACATCCGTGGACGGCATCGACGTCGCTGTCTGCGACATCGATCGCGCCAACCTGAAGCTCGTTGCTTCGGCAACCGTCCCCTACCCACCGGACGTTCGCGCCGCGATCCTCGCCGTTTCCAACGCCACCGCCCACACTGGCGAAATCTCGCGACTCAACTTCCTCCTCGGTGCGCTCTTCGCCGAGGCCCTCCGCAGCTCGTACGCGCTCGACGCCATCGAGCTGATCGGCTCGCACGGCCAGACCATCTTTCATCACCGCGATTCCACGCTGCAGATCGGCGAAGCCGCGGTCATTGCTGAGCGCACTGGTAAGCCTGTCGTCGCCGACTTCCGCGTGGCCGACATGGCTGCGGGCGGACGCGGAGCGCCACTGGTCCCCTTTCTCGATTACCGCGTCTTCCGCCACCCCGAGCGCAATCGCGTCGCGCTGAACATAGGCGGCATTGCGAACATGACGGTGATTCCGGCGGGCGCGCGGCCGGAAGACGTGGTCGCGTTCGACACCGGTCCGGGCAACATGATCATGGATGCGCTCGCGCCCCCATTCGACCGCGATGGCGAGCAGGCCCGCGCCGGCCGCGTCAACGAGACGCTGCTCGAGGAACTCCTCCAAGATCCTTACTACTCCGAGGCGCCGCCGAAAACCGCCGGCCGCGAGCAGTACGGCAACGTTCGTGGCCTCGACATAACGACTGCCACGGAACTGACCGCCCGCACGATCGCGATCGCCATTGCCCGCTATCCGTCCACCAACGAGGTGATCGTCTCCGGCGGCGGCGCCCACAACGGCTACCTGATGGAACGCCTCCGCGCACTGCTCAAGGCCCGGGTCATCACCTCCGCCGACCTCAACATCGACATCGACGCCAAGGAAGCAATGCTCTTCGCGCTGCTCGCGTATGAAACCTGGCATCGCCGGCCCGGAAACCTCCCGTCGGCCACCGGCGCCTCTCATTCCAAAATCCTCGGTAAAATCACCCTGGTATGAAACTCGCACTCTTACTTTCCTTAGCGGTCCTCTCAAACGCGCAGAACGTGAATGTCTGGCTTACCACCGACGACCAGAAGACGCTGATGCAGCCGCAGTCGCCGCTCGCCTTTTCGCCGGCCGGCACGATCACCGGCCCCGCGGTATATGTCGACGACGGCGCGCGCTTTCAAACCATCGAAGGCTTCGGCGCTTCCATGACCGACTCATCGGCCTGGCTGATGAACGAGAAGATTCCGGCCGCCGCGCTGCCCGGCGTGATGCAATCGCTCTTCGATCACGCGAACGGCATCGGCGTCAGTTTCCTGCGCAACCCCATGGGCGCGTCCGATATCACGCGCTCCGACTATTCCTACGACGACATGCCCGCGGGCAGTACGGATCCGAATCTGACCAGCTTCTCCATCGCCCACGATCAGGTGGACATCATTCCGCTGCTCAAACAGGCGCTGGCCATCAATCCGCAGATTAAGATGATGGGCACGCCGTGGAGCCCGCCGGGCTGGATGAAATCGTCCGGGTCGATGATCGGTGGATCTCTGCTCCAGAGCGCCTATACATCGTTCGCCGGTTACCTGGTGAAGTATGTTCAGGCCTACGAAGCAGCAGGCGTTCCGGTCAGCTACCTGAGCATTCAGAACGAGCCGCTGAACGTTCCAACCGATTACCCTGGCGAAAAGATGCCCGCATCCGATCAGCTCTACATACTGCGCAACTATGTTATCCCGGCATTCGCCGCAAACAAGCTCAGCACAAAGATCCTTATCTACGACCACAATTGGGACATGCCCACTTACCCCGAGACGGTTCTCGGCGACCCGACCGTGGCAAACGCGCCGCAGATCGGCGGCATCGCCTGGCACTGGTATGGCGGCCCCCCCGGCTCCATGACCACGCTGCACAATCTCTTCCCGGCGCAGAATCAGTACGTCACCGAAGCTTCGGGCGGAACATTCGAACCAGACGAGGTCAAGATCGATTTCGAGATGATTACGCAGTCGATGCGCAACTGGAGCCGCTCGTTCGTTAAGTGGCCTCTGGCGCTCGATCCGAACCGCGGGCCTCATACCGGCGGCTGCGGAACCTGCAACGGACTCATCACCGTCGACCCGGCCAGCGGCGCCGTGACGAGTAACATCGACTATTACACGCTTGGGCACTTCAGTAAGTTCGTACTCCCGGGCGCGATGCGCGTTTGGTCGAGTAACATACCGGGCATCGTCACCGCCGCGTTTGTCAATCCGGATCAGTCCAAAGCCCTTGTAGCCTATAACGACTCCGCCGTAAGCCGCACGTTTCCGGTCGTCTGGGGCGGTAAGTCGTCAACAGTTACGTTGCCTGCTCTCGCCGGCGCCACGCTGACATGGAGCGGCGATCCCGGAGAGGTTTGTCGCGACGCCGAGCCGGCCCGGGACGCCGCTCGTCGTCTCTCAGCGCGATGCTGGCAATACGACCTGAAGGCTACCCAACAGATTCAGGCGTCGAGTTACAACGATATCCGCGGTCTGCAGACCGAGCCGACCATGGACACAGACGGCGGTTACGATCTGGGTTACGCCGCCAACGGTTACTGGGCTAAGTACTCGCGCGTTGACTTCGGTTCGGGAGTAAGTTCTGTCAACGTGCGAGTGGCCAGCGGCGGCTCGGGCGGGACACTGCAGTTCCGGCTCGACAGCGTCACCGGCCCGATCATCGCGCAGGCGACCATCCAGAACACCGGCGGCTGGCAGAACTGGACCACAGTTACTGCGCCGGTGTCCGGGGCCAAAGGCGTCCACGACCTCTACCTTGTTTACTCGTACACCGGCTCCGACACCAGCGGTATCGGCAACCTGAACTGGTTCCAGTTCCAGTAACCTAATCCGCCGATCGCAGCTCCACCTGCCCGTTGTTTACGCGCGCTTCAAACCGCGGCTGCGGGCTTGTCGCCGGTCCGTGAATCACGCAGCCGGTGGTCAGGTTGAACTCCGACCCGTGCCACGGGCACGTCACCGTGTCACCGGAGATCTGGCCCTCATCCAGAGGACCGCCCAAATGCGAACACCGGGCTCCGATGGCATAGATGCGGCCTTCGCGGCGGACCAGCAGAACCGGATATCCAAGAAGATCCACGCGCTTCGGCTTATGGTCCTCGAGATCGCTTTCCGGGCACACCGCGCTCCACTGGTCCACCGAAGGCGCGCCTGCCGCGTGATCGATGCCCACCTGCTCCTTGTAGACCATCTCGCCGCCCAGCCACGCTGCCGCCGCCGAGATCGCAAACCCGAGCGCGGCCAGCCCGCGGCCCTTCGACCGGTCGTTCCTCGAGCGGCAGACCAGGGATGTGACATACAGCGCCGAGCTTGTCAGGTTCAGGATGCCGTGGACGAGTCCCATTTTGCGGGCGCGGCCGTCGGTATCGGACCAGTCAGTGAGGCCGGTAACGGCGGACAACGCTGCACCGGCCAGACCCACCGTGATGGCGAGGTCGGCAGCCTTGCCGAACCCGTCGCCGGCGGACATCTCGTCCACGGCATCGAGCGCCAGCGCCGCTGTCCACGCGCCCACGGGTACGTCGGTAATTGCGGCATGCACGGGATGACCAAGCCATGTGCCGTGCAGCGCGTCCTTTATGTCGCGGCCGACCTCGCCGGCCGATTCGAATGTCTGGTGTACGCCAAGTTGCACTGCGTCGGCCACCGGGTCGAGCCAGTTCTGGCGATCGATGAGTTTGAGCGCGTCTTCGGTTCCCACGCAGGAGAGACGCCGAAAGCCGCCGATATTGGACAACGATCTGCGCCACGTTACGATGGGATCTTACTCCAGCGATGAAGAAACGAGTGTTTTCGGGCATCCAGCCCACCGGCAACCTGCACATAGGCAACTACCTGGGCGCGCTGCGCAACTGGGTGAAGATCCAGTACGACTACGAGAGCATCTTCGGCATCGTCGACATGCACGCGGTGACCCTCTATCAGGACCCGGCCGAGCTGAAGGCTAAAATCGACCAGACGGCCGCGCTGTTTCTGGCCGCCGGCATCGACCCGAAACATTCCGCCATCATGGTGCAGTCGTCGGTGCACGCGCATGCCGAGCTCGCGTGGATGTTCACCTGCGTGACGCCGGTTGGGTGGCTGCAGCGCATGACCCAGTTCAAGGCCAAGGCGGACGCGCAGGAGACGGTGGGTGACGGGCTGCTGCAGTATCCGGTGCTGATGGCCGCCGACATTCTGCTGTATCAGGCCGCGATCGTACCGGTGGGCGACGATCAGGCGCAGCATCTGGAGCTGACGCGCGACATCGCCCAGCGCTTCAACTCGCTTTACGGCGAGACGTTCGTGATGCCCGCAACGGGCCTGCCCGCGGTGGGCGCGCGCATCATGGGGCTGGACGATCCGGAGAAGAAGATGAGCAAGTCGGAGACTGCAGCGGGACACGCCATCAACCTGCTCGACGAACCGGCGGCGATTCGGAAGAAGATCATGCGCGCCACCACCGATTCGCAACCGGCCGTGGACTTCGCGACCATGGGACCCGGCGTCCGTAACCTGCTGACCATCTTTCAGGCCTTCAGCGACTGGACCGATACGCAGATGCAGGGACACTTCAGCGGCATGCGCTATGGCGACCTGAAGAAGCAGGTGGCCGAGGCGGTGATCGCTGGTCTGGAGCCGCTGCAGCAGCGTTATCGCGAGGTGGTGGCCGAGCCCGGGTATCTGCACCGCGTGCTGAACGAATCCGCCGAACGAGTTTCGCCCATCGCGAATGCAACGGTCGAGCTGGTGAAACAGCGCATGGGCCTGTACACGGGCAGATAGCAGCCCGCAAATGAGCGAACGTTCCGCGACCCTGCCGGCCTATCTTCACCTGCTGCGCGGGAACCGGAACTTCCGCCTGCTGTGGTCGGCGCAGACCGTCAGCGAGCTGGGCGACTGGCTGTACACGGTTGCGG
Source organism: uncultured Acidobacteriota bacterium (assembly GCA_963780655.1). Lineage (GTDB taxonomy): Bacteria > Acidobacteriota > Terriglobia > Bryobacterales > Bryobacteraceae > CAWACP01. Next base: position 51,798 of record CAWACP010000010.1, read on the forward strand.
TGTTCAGCCTGCTGCTCGAGTTCACCGGCGCCGCGAAATCGGTGGCGCTCGCGTTCGTATTGCAGGTGCTGCCGCAGTTCTTCATCTCGCCTGCAGCGGGCATTATTAACGACCGCATCAGCCGCAAGCGCGTGATGATCTTCGCCGACTGGACGCGCGCCGCGATCGTCGCCTGCATGATGCTGGTGCGCGGGCCGCACCTGATCTGGTTCCTCTATACGCTGCTGTTCCTCGAGACTCTGATGTGGGCGCTGTTCGAACCGGGGCGGACGGGCGTTGTTCCCAACATCGTCCGCGAGGGCGAGCTGATTGCGGCGAACACGCTGTCGTCGACGACCTGGTCGGTGAACTTCGCGCTTGGCGCGGCGCTCGGCGGAATCGTCTCGAGCTGGCTGGGACGCGATGCCGTGTTCGTGCTCGACTCGCTGTCGTTTGTCGCCTCGGCGCTGCTCATCTCGCGCATGCGTTTCAAGGAGCCGCACGTTGCCGCGGCCGGGCCGGTGTGCGCGCGCGACCTGGTGGATTTCACGCCTATCGCCGAAGGCATCCGCTACGTGCGCAGCGACCGGCGGCTGCTGGCGACGCTGTTCGTAAAAGGCGGGCTTGGGCTGCTGGGCGCGAACTGGGTGCTGCTGCCCATCATGGGAGAGCGGCTGTTCCCGGTGCGCCTCGCCGGCTTCGACGCTCATCGCGCAGGGATGCTGGGCATGAGCCTGCTATTGTCGGCGCGCGGCGTGGGCGCGATCATCGGGCCGGTGCTGGCCGGATACTGGGCGGGTACCGAGTCCGCGCGGCTGCGCATCGGAATCGTGCTCGGCTTCATGCTGGCCGGGCTCGCCTATGTGGCCCTCGGCTCGGCGCCTGGATTGGCGCTGGCGTGCTTAGCCGTGATCGTCGCGCATGCCGGTGGGTCTACCGTGTGGGTGTTCTCCACCACCATGCTGCAGCAGATGACCGACGACAAGTTCCGCGGCCGGGTGTTCTCCGCCGAATTTGCGTTCATGGTGCTCACGCTCGCAGCGTCCAGCTATGGCGCGGGTCTGCTGGTGGACGCCGGCGTGCCGGTACGGACGGTGGCTGTCGTGGCCGGCGTGCTTATGCTGGCGCCGGCCGCGGCGTGGGCATGGGCGATGCGGCTGTGGCGCGTTGCAGGCTGAAAGCCTGCTCTACTGCGAGCCGTGTTATAGTCTGTCTATAAGAGATCCGCATGGAACCTGAACTGCTGCAGGGGACGCTCGATCTGCTCATCCTGAAATCGCTGGCGCTCGAGCAGATGCATGGCATGGGCATCGCGCGCCGGATCGCGCAGATCACCAACGGGGCCTTCGAGGTGAAAGCCGGGTCGCTGTTCCCCGCCCTGCATCGCATGGAGGAGGCGGGCTGGCTGACGTCGGAATGGGGCGAATCGGAGACGAAGCGGCGCGCCAGATTCTACCGGCTGACGAGGACGGGCCGAGGCCGGTTGCGCAGTGAAGCGGACCGCTGGGAGCGCATCTCGCTGGCGATGGCCAGCGCGTTGCGGGCTGTATGATCCGCAGGCTCACCGCTTTCGGCCGAAACATCTTCCGCCGGAAACAAGTGGAACGGGAGCTCGACGAAGAGGTCCGCGCCTACGTGGAACTTGTGGCCGCCGAGAAGGTCCGCCGCGGAATGACGCCCGAAGAGGCGTTCCGCGAAGCTCGCCGCGAAGCCGGAGGGATCGAGCGGGTGAAAGAGAAGGTGCGCGACGTCAAAGCCGGCGCCATGGTGGACGCACTGCTGCAGGATCTGCGGTACGCGTTGCGCGGTTTTGCCAGGAATCCGGCCTTCGCGGCGGCGGCGATTGTGACCCTGGCGCTGGGAATCGGAGCGAACACAACCATCTTCACGGTTGTGAACAGCGTCCTCCTGAAGCCATTGCCCTATCCGGAACCCGACCGTCTGCTCATGCTGTGGGAACGCAAGCTCGCCGACAACGAGCTGACGACGGTGGCGCCGGCGAACTTCTACGACTGGCGCGCGCAAAGCCGGTCGTTCCAGAAAATGGCGGCGGTCGATCCTTATCCCGACTTCATTTTCAGCGGCTCCAGCGGGGCGCAGCGTCTGTCGGGCGCAGACGTCACGGCCGACTTCTTCCCGCTCTTCGGCGTTCGCATGGAACTCGGACGTAACTTCCTGGCGGAAGAAGACCAGCCCGGGCGCAATCGGGTGGTCATCCTGAGTTACTCGGCATGGCAGAGTGTGTCAGGGGGGCGGCGGGATATTATCGGACGGTCACTTACTCTGAACGACGGCAGTTACACGGTTGTGGGCGTGCTTCCGCGCGATTTCTCTCTGGTCCGAAAAGCGTCGGACTTCGAGGGGCGCGCCAGCTTCGACGTCTGGACGCCGCTCGCTCTGCAGTCGCCGCCCTTACCGTGGCAGCGGGGCACGCATCCGCTGTATGTATTCGCCCGCTTGAAACCCGGCGTTACGCCGATGCGAGCGCAGGCCGATCTGAACCGGATCGCGGGCACTCTGCAGCAGTTGTACCCGGGCGACGACAAGGGCATGGGCATCGCGGCCGTGCCAATGGGTGGGTATGTCGTAGCCAATGTGAGAACCGCGCTGTTGACGCTGCTGGGCGCTGTCGGGTTGGTTTTCCTGATTGCCTGCGCCAACATCGCGAACCTGCTGCTGAGCCGCGCGGCGGCGCGTCAGAAGGAGATGGCGCTGCGCGTCGCCCTGGGGGCCGGACGCAGGCGGATCGCTCAGCAGTTACTAACCGAAAGCATGGCGCTGGCCGCGATTGGCGGCGCGCTGGGTTCGGCCTTCGCGTTTCTGATCGTACCGGCATTGGTTCGACACCTGCCCGCAGACCTGCCTCGGACGTCTGAGATCGCGGTGGATTGGCGAGTGCTCGCCTTTACCGTCGTAATGTCGCTGCTCACGGGAATTATCTTTGGGCTTGTTCCCGTCCTGCAGAGCGGGCCGGTGGAGGATTCGCTCAAGCGGAATGCGCGAGGAGTGGCGGCCGGCCAATCGAGGCTGCGAAGCGCGCTGATCGTCGGCCAGGTGGCTATTGCCCTGACGCTGCTGGCCGGCGCAGGCCTGATGATGAAGAGCTTCCGGACGCTGATGCAGGTGACTCCGGGATTCAGAACCGATCATATATTGACGGCGCGCCTTTCGCTGCCGCCGTACTATACGCACGGCAATGAATTCGGAACGGGCATCCATCGGGAGATTACTCGGTTCCAGCGCGCGTTGCTGGAACGTGTGCGCGAGATTCCGGGCGTTCGGTCGGCGGCGTTCGCTGCGTACCTGCCGCTGAGCGGAACGCATAACGACTGGGCGTTCTTTGTGGAAGGCCGTCCGATCAAACCCCCGGGACTGTTCGATGTTACTAACTATCGCCCGGTGACGGCAGGCTATTTCGAAACGATGGGCATTCCGGTGCTGCGCGGGCGCGGGTTCAATGCCCAGGATGACGAGGATCATCCGCTGGTGGTGCTCATCAACGCCTCCATGGCGCGAACGTTCTGGGGCAGCCAGAATCCGATTGGGCAACGATTGCGGTTTGGCGATGACAAGTGGCGAACAATTGCCGGGGTGGTGGGCGATGTACGTCACGAAGGTCTCGCCGCCAAACCAGCGCCGGAGATGTACATACCGTATGGGCAGGTTCCGAACGTAGAGGTTCGGCCGACCATCGTGCTGCGCACGTCGGTGGACCCGGCAAGCGTGACGAGCGCGCTGCGAGAGGCGGTGAGGTCGGTGGATCCGGGCGTACCGATGGACCAGGTGGAGACCATGAAGCAGCTCGTCTACGGATCGGTGGAACAATCGCGCTTTCGCACGGCTGTCCTGCTGACCTTTGCGTTACTGGCTCTGTTTGTCGCTTCCATTGGCTTATATGGCGTGATGAGTTACTCCGTTAGTCAGCGCATGCGGGAGTTCGGCATCCGCATGGCAGTTGGCGCAAGCCGCGGCGCGGTGCTACGGGCGGTGCTGGGGCAATCGGCGAAACTGGTGGGCATCGGGATCGCGATCGGCCTGATTGGCGCGGCGCTGCTCGGACGGTTGATCAGGAGCCTGCTGTACGGCGTGGCCCCATCCGATGCAGGCACGCTTGCCGGCGTGTCGGTTCTGCTGGCGATTGTGGCGCTGACGGCGAGTTACATTCCGGCGCAACGCGCGGCAAGTGCGGACCCGATGGCGTCGCTGCGGTTCGAGTAGGCGGGCGGGGGCGCCCGCCGCAGGCCGGGGCCTGCCCCACAAAGTCGCGATAAGATTGAGGCCGGATGAATCGCATCGGCGCAGCGTTATTCGTGGCGGCCGGAACTGCGCTCGGCCAGCAGTATGTCATCTCCACGGTGGCAGGGGGCGTGCCGGCGCCCACACCCGTGCTCGGTAGGGCGGCGTCGGTGCAACCCTTCACTGTCGCGGTGGATGATTCGGGCTCCACTTACTTCACCAGCGGTCAATGCGTGTACAAGCTGGATGCGAATGGCATGCTCACGCTGTTCGCGGGTAACTCGCGGCGTGGTTTCTCCGGTGACGGCGGACCAGCGGTAGACGCACAACTCGCTTATCCGGGCGCCCTGGCGGCGGACGGCCGCGGCAACGTCTACATCGCGGATATTTCGAATGGCCGGGTCCGTAAGGTTTCGGCCGCGGGGATCATCACTACCTTCGCCGGTTTCAGTCAGTCCAACTTCATCACGGGCCTGGCGGCGGACAAGGACGGAGACGTTTATATAGCCGATTCCTTGAATCACCTTATCCGCGAAGTTACTCTCGATGGAACGATCCGTACGATTGCCGGCAACGGATCCGCGGGCAACAGCGGAGACGGTGGACCAGCGATAGAGGCCGCGATCGGGGAGAAATACGGATCGATCGAGGGCATTGCCCTGGACTCGAACGGCGCGCTGTATGTTGCGGTGGATCACGTGATCCGGCGGGTGGCGTCAGGCATCATCACAACCGTGGCGGGAAACGGAACCGAGGGGATGGCGGGCGATGGCGGCAGCGCTCTGGACGCGCAATTGAGCACGCCTTCGGGCGTTGCGGTAGACAGCGCGGGGAACCTCTATATCGCCGATGGGGCGCGAATCCGCGAGGTATCGCCCGGCGGAATCATCACCACGGCCGTCGGTACCGGCGTGCAGGGTTACTCCGGCGACAATGGTCCGGCTGCTGCCGCACAGATCGGTATGGCCTGGGTCAGCAGCATCGCGGTAGATTCCAGTGGACACTTACTCATTGCCGACGTTCTCAGTAACCGGCTGAGGAAAGCAGAGGCCGGAGGGATAATTACGACCGTCGCCGGCACTGGAATGCCGTTCTACGCCGGCGATGGCGGACCAGCGTCGCGCGCCCAACTTGGCAGTCCTTTCTTTGTAACCACCGATCGATTCGGTAATCTTCTGATCTCCGATTATATGGGCCAGATGGTGCGCCGCATGTCGCCCGACGGCAGGATAGAGACCATCGCGGGTGTTGGCAGCCCGGTAATCGACGGAGCCGTCGGTGACGGGCAGATGGCGATCAGCGCGCACCTGGGACGAGTGTCCGGCGTTGTTTCGGACAGCTCCGGGAACGTCTTTGTCGCCGATTCCGATAATGCGACCGTCTGGAAGATCGGGCTTGATGGGGTCATCCACAGGTTCGCGGGCAACGGGTCGCTTGCGCACAGCGGCGATGGAGGTCCGGCGGTGAATGCCGGTCTGATAACTCCATGGGGGCTGGCGCTCGACGGGGACGGAAATCTGTACATTGCCGATGAGAATGATCACCGCGTGCGCAGGGTGTCGGCTGACGGTATCATCTCGACGTTTGCCGGAAACGGCAGGAGCGGGTATTCAGGGGATGGCGGGCCAGCGGCGGCGGCGAGCTTTTCCGGGCCCAGGGCGGTAGCGGTGGATGCGAGCGGCAACGTTTACATCGCCGACACCGGCAACGCGCGGGTGCGAAAGGTGTCTGCCGGGGGCACGATCACGACGGTGGTGGGCACGGGAAAGGCCGGGTTCGCAGGCGATGGAGGACCGGCGGCGGCGGCTCAGACGAATGCGCAGTCGGTTGCCGTGGACGGGGAGGGCAACCTGTATGTTTCGGATAGCTGGCTGATTCGCGAGGTGTCGGCCGACCAGATTATCCACACCATCGCGGGGAACTTGTCGAGCGGGAACAATTACACCGGCGACTGCGGACCGGCCACGTCCGCGGACTTTGCGGCGGACGGTTTGACCATCTCCGACGACGGGACTATCTACTTCGCCGATGGCTACAACAGCGCGGTGCGCGAGTTACGGCCCGCGGGGCCAAGGGAGTCGCATGAGTCTGGGGTGGGCGTTGCAACCGCCGCCGGCTGCGGCTCGGAGGAAGCTTTGGGGCGTGTTTCGCATCGGCTGAGTTACCACTGAGCATCCGATACTGCCGGCCTGCCCCACAATTGCGTGGGTTACCAGGTTGATGTGCTCGCACCAGCACGAGTTAGGTGCAGGCTGAAAGCCTGCTCTACTGTTCCCAGCCGCCGCCGAGGGCGGTGTAGAGCTGGACCAGTGACATGCGCTCGCTGAGGCGGGCCCGGGCGAGGTTAAGCTGCGCGGAGAACCAGTTGGTCTGGCTGCTGAGCACCTCGAGGTAACTGGTGGCGCCGCCGCGGTAGCGAAGGTCCGAAAGGCGCGCGGCGTCTTCGGCCGCCACTGTCAGGCGCTCCTGATGCTCGCGGAAATCGCGATACTTCGCGTATGAGATCAGCGCGTCGGAAACCTGGCGGAACGCGGTCTGGATGGTCTGGCGGTAGGTCAGCAACGCTTCCTGCCGCTGGGCTTCGGAGAGGCGCACGTTCGAACGGAGCCGGCCGCCCTCAAAGACAGGTTGCGTCAGCGGAGCGCTGAGGGTCCAGGCAGCCCCCGGTCCGGTGAACAGACTGCTGAGGTGAGCGCTCTGGATTCCGGCCGTGCCGGTGAGAGGAAGGCTGGGGAATAACTGCGCGCGGGCCACGCCGATGTTAGCCGTGGCTGCCGCCAGTTGCTCCTCGGCGGCGCGAATATCGGGCCGGCGCTCGAGCAGACGCGATGGCAATCCGGCGGGAACTTCCGGGGGCGCCGGCTGGCCGGTCAAGGCACGGCCGCGCGGGACAGCGTGCGGGTTGTCGCCGGCGAGCGTGCTGAGCAGGTCTTCCTGCACGCCAATCTGCCGCTCAGTATCGGGAATGGTCTCGGCGGCGGTTTCGACGAGCTGCTCGGCCTGGCGCACATCGACAAGAGCCGCGGCGCCGCCGTTGGCCAGCGTGTTGGTCAGCGCGAGCGATTCGCGGCGCGACGCGAGGGTGCTTCGGGAGATGTCCAGCTCGGCGTCAAGCTCACGCATTTCGAAATAGGCAACGGCGATGTTCGACACCAGCGTGCTGACAACCTGCTGGCGGTTCCATTCGCTGGCCAGCAGGTCTGCGCGCGCCGCTTCGGTGGCGCGGCGATACTGGCCCCAGAAATCGGGATTCCAGGAGAACAGGGCCTGAAGCTGGAAAGAGCTGAAGGTGAACGTGGCAAGCCGTTCACTGGTGATTGCCGGTCCGGCGCCCAGCGTGGGGAACTGATTCGCGCGCGTGATGCCGACCTGCGCCTGAGCCTGCAAAATACGGCTTGCGGCGATCTGCACATCGTAGTTGTTCTTCAGGCCCGCCCGAATGAGGTTCTGGAGCTCGGGGTCCTGAAACAGCTCCCACCATTTCTGGTCACCCAGCGAGATGGCCGCGGGCGCCGGGGGGGCGTGGTAGTACGCGCCGGGAACGCTCACCGGCGGGCGCTTGTAGTTTGGTCCGACGGTACAGCCGCAGAGGAACAAGAGGAGGGCCGGGGGCCCTCCGCAGGCGAGGCGCCTGCCCCACAGGCGAAAACGCCTGCTCCACGAGGCAGCCTCGGTCAAACGGGTTCCTCCTCCGGGGCCGGGGCTTCGCCGCGGCTTGTGAAGCGCGCCGTGATGGTCTCGACGACATCGAAGGTGACCGGTATCAGGAAGATGGCCAGCAGCGAGGCAGCGAGCATTCCACCGATCACGGCGGTGCCCAGAATGCGGCGCGAAACGGCGCCGGAGCCGCTCGCGGTCCACAGCGGAATGCAGCCGAGGATGAATGCGAAGGCGGTCATGAGAATGGGCCGCAGTCGGATACGTCCGCCGATGAGCGCCGCCTCAGCCGCGCTATGGCCCGACTCGTACTGGTGCTTGGCGTATTCGACGATCAGGATGGCGTTCTTGGCGGCGAGGCCGATGAGCATGACGAGGCCGATCTGCGCGTAGACGTCGTTGTCGTAATGGCGCGACCACAGGAACAGGTATGCGCCGAATACGGCTACGGGGGTGCCGAGGAGGACGCTGAACGGCAGCGACCAGCTTTCGTACTGCGCGGCCAGAATCAGGAAGACGAAGAGCAGCGACAAGCCGAAGACCTGGATGGTGGAGACGCCCTGCGCAGCCTTCTGCTCCTGGAAGGACATGCCGGAATAATCGAAGCCCATCTCGCGCGGCATGGTTGCGGCGAAAACGTCCTCCAGCGCCTTCATGGCCTGACCGGAGCTGTAGCCGGGCGCGGCGGTGGCGTTGATCTGAGCGGCGTGGTACTCGTTGTAGCGCATGGTGAACTCGGGGCCGGCGATGCTCTTGACGCTGGTGACGGCGCTCAGCGGGACCATGGCGCCGCTGCTGTTGGCCACGTAGAACTGGCCAAGGTTCTCGATGTTGGTCCGGTAGTCGCCTTCGGCCTCGACATACACCTGCCACTGGCGGCCAAAACGGTTGAAGTAGTTGACCAGGTATCCGCCCAGGAACGCGCCCATGGTCTGGTAGACGTCGGCGATATTCACCTGCTGGCGGGTCACCATAGCACGGTCCACGGTGACGTAATCCTGCGGAATATCGGGAAGGTAAGAGGTCGCGATGGCGACGAGCTCGGGCCGCTTGCGCGCCGCAGCCACGAACCTGTTCACGTTGCCGGTGAGGAAAGCGAGATCAGAGCCGGAGCGGTCTTCCAGCATGAAAGTAACGCCGCCGGAAGTTCCCACGCCGGGGATGGCGGGAGGCGAAAATGAGAAGGCGACGCCGTCAGGGATCCGGGACAGCGCCCCGGTGATGTGGTTGCGAATGGCATCGTACTGTTCCGCGGGCTTCCTGCGCTTCTCCCAGGGCTTCTCGGTGACGAAGAAAAAGGCGCTGTAGGTGTTCTGCACGCGGCTGAGCAGGCTGAAGCCGATGACCGAGGTGCAGCCCTGCACGCCGGGCGTGTGCAGAACGATGTCCTCCACCTTGCGCGCGGCCTCGGCCGTACGCTGCAGCGACGACGCGTAAGGCAATTGCATGTTGACGTAGACGTAGCCGTAATCTTCCTCCGGCAGGAAGGAATTCGGCAGCCTGCGGCCGATCATGACGGCGGCTATTGTCATAACCACAAGCAATGCCAACGCAACCACGGCTTTTCGGATTAATACGGCGGATATACCGACATATCCTTCCGTGACATGTGCGAACATGCGGTTAAACCAATTGAAAAAACGGCCGAGCAAACCGGGCTTTTTCCGGTTATCCTTCGGCTTCAGCAGAAGGGCGGACAAGGCAGGGCTGAGAGACAGGGCGTTAAAGGCCGAGATGATGACCGATATAGCGATAGTAACGGCGAACTGCTGATAGAGGCGGCCGGTGATGCCGCCGATGAAGACGGTGGGGATGAATACCGCGGCGAGAATCAGCGCGACGGCGGTGACGGGTCCGGAGACCTCCTCCATCGCTTTGATAGACGCGTCGCGAGGCGACATGCCTTCCTCGATGTGGCGCTCCACGGCCTCGACGACGACAATGGCGTCGTCCACGACGAGACCGATAGCCAGCACAAGCCCAAACATAGACAGCGTATTGATGGAGAAGCCAAGCAACGGAAACACGGCGAAGGTGCCGATGAGCGAGACGGGCACGGCGAGCAGAGGGATCAGGGTGGCGCGCCATCCCTGCAGGAACAGATAAACCACCAGGACGACGAGCGCAAGCGCTTCTACCAGCGTGACCACGATGTCCTTCATGCCGGCTGTTACGGACGCGGTGGTGTCGAGACTGACGGTGTAGGCAAGATCGCCGGGGAATTTCTGGCTGAGCTGGGCCATGCGCGCGCGAAGTTTCTTCGCGGCTTCGACGGCGTTCGAACCGGGGAGCTGATAACAGGCGAGGATGGCGGAGGGATTGCCGTTGTAGCGGCCGCGCAGGTTGTAGAACTGCGTTCCCAGCTCGATGCGGGCGACGTCCTTCAGGCGCAGCGTGGAGCCGTCGGGGTTCGAACGCAGGATGATATTCCCGAACTCTTCCGGCGAAACGAGGCGTCCCTCGGTGCGCACAGTATAGGTGAACTGCTGACCTTCCGGGACCGGTTCGCCGCCGATCTGACCAGCGGGATTGACATTGTTCTGGGCCTGCAGGGCGGCGATGATCTGCGGGACGGTGACCTGCAGCTTGGCAAGCTGATCGGGCTTGACCCAGCAGCGCATGGCGTACTGTCCCGCGCCGAAGACGTTAATCTGCGAGATGCCGGGTACGCGCGTCAACTCATCCACCAGATTGATGTAGGCATAGTTGGCGAGGAAGACGTTGTCGTAGCTGCCGTGCGGCGAGTAGAGGGCCACCAGCATCAACGGAGCGGTAGGCGATTTGCGGATGAGCAGCCCCGCGGTGTTGACCTGCGGCGGCAACTGCGACTGCGCCTGGGCCGTGCGAAGCTGGGTCAACACCTGGTCAATGTTGGGATCGGTCTTTACGTCGAAATCGACGGTGATCTGCGTCTGCCCGTTGTTGGCGTTGACCGAATACATGTAGTTCATGTTGTCGACGCCGGTGATCTGCGATTCGAGCGGCGCGGCTACGGACTGCTCCAGCGTTTGGGCGTCGGCGCCGGGGTAAGTGGCGGAGATCTGGATTTCCGGCGGAACAATGCTGGGGAACTGGGCGACGGGGAGAGCGGCCATGGACACGAGTCCGACGATCACCATGATGATGGCGATAACCATGGCCACGATCGGCCTGTCGATGAAGAACTTCGACATGCTTCAGCGCTCCGCGGGGCCCTGCTGGCCGGGATCGGGCTGCGGGGTTACCAGGGCGCCTTCCCGCACCTTCGTTGTGCCTTCGGAGACGACGCGGTCGCCGGGCTTGAGCGGGCCGCTGACGATCCACATTTCACCCACCCGGGCGCCGGTCTGCACAGCGCGGATGCTCACGTGATTATCGGGGCCGACGACGGCAACCTGATACCGTCCCTGCAATTCGGAAACGGCGCGTTGCGGAACGAGAAGCGCACCCCGTTTCAACGAAGTGATGGCGCGGATACGTCCGAACTGACCGGGTCGAAGTACGTTGCCGGGGTTGGCGAAAGCGCCGGCGATACGAATGGTTCCGGTCTGGCTATTCACCTGACGATCGGCGAAGACGATGCGCCCGCGATGCGGATAGACGTCATTATTGGCAAGGGTCAACTCGAGCGGCACGGCGGCGCCCGCGCGCAGGAGATCGGGACCGCCGTCGGTGCGCGTTCGGTCCGCGAGCGCCATATATTCCTGCTCGCTGATCGAAAAATAGACCTTGATGGGGTCTACCTGAGACACCGTGGTGAGCACGGTGGTGGGTCCAACGAGATTGCCGATTTGAGTCATGGCAAGACCGGCGATGCCATCGAGGAGCGAGCGGACGTGAGTGAAGCCAAGGTTCAATTCGGCCGCTTCGACCCCAGCGTCGTATGCCTGGATATTGGCCTGCGCGGACTTGACCTGGGCCTCGGCGGTCGCCTGCGTCTGGATATCGGTATCCAACTGGCTTTGCGCGATGGCACGGGCGGCGGCGAGCGGCGTGTCCCGCTTAACGTTGATGATGGCGAGGCCAAGTTGCGCCTGGGCCTGGGCCAACTGGCCGCGCGCCTGAGCAAGCTGCCCCTTTGCCTGGTCGAGGGCCGCCTCAAACGTGCGCGGATCGATCTCGAACAAAACATCGCCTTTATGGACGAATGAGCCCTCGCGATAATTCTGTTTGACGAGATATCCGGCGACCTGCGGCTGAATGTTGGCGTTTTCGTAGCCGTCGAGGGTAGCCACCCAGTCGCCGTAGACGGGCACGTCCTGCTGAACGACGGGCGTGACCAGGACCCCCGGCGGCGGAGGAGCTTTGGGAACGTTTGCGGACTCGCCGGAACAACCGGCCATGAGCGCCAGCGCGGCGGCCAGCGCGAGGACAGCACAACAACGGCGCTTCATTCGGTATTACCTCGATGGCCCTTCTGCAGGCGGGCGGTGAGATATGCGGCCAGGGCGATTCTGTACTCGCGAACGTACTGTCGAGAACTACGCGGCGAGTCCCCGGCGTAGAGCTGGTTGAGTCCTTTGAGTAGCTGAAGAGTGACGGCGGCGATTCGTTTCACAGATGTTACATTGACGCGCGGGTGGACAGCGATGATACATGCAGCAAGACGCAGGCGCAGGGTTTCACGCAGAGACGCCGGGCTCCTGGTGGACGAGGGCGCATCGAGAAGCGGCAGGAATGCGGGATGGCTCTCCACAAAATCGACGCTCAAAGCAATGAGATTCTTCACGAGGCCATCGAGACTCAGCCCTTTGGCGCCGGCCTCGAGGGCGACAAGGCGCGCCTCGAAATCCTGTCCGTAGGCAGTGCGCAGGGCCTGCGTAATGCCTTGTTTGTTCGGGAAGAACTGATAGAGGGAGCCGATGGGGGCACGGGCGCGCCGGGCAATGGCGCTCATGGTGGCGGCATCGTAACCGACAGCCGCAATGACGGAGGCGGCAGCCTGTAACAATTGAGCAACCCTGCGCTCACCGCGCTGCTGCGTGGGAACACGCCGGTGCTTCCGGGCAGTTGCAGGCAGGGCTCTCATGGCCGCCTACGTTGAGGAATGTGAGCGCACACTCATCTTTTGTAGCACGATCGATGGCGGACGAGAAAATGCGATCGTCTGCCCCGCGGGGAAGCTCCTCATGCCATTGCGAAAAACAGGCCAAAGGCCTGTTCCACAATGCTGCTTGTGGAACTATTGAAGTTGTCGAGCACGCTTTCGATGGGGCTCAGTTGAGCGTCGCTGTAAGACGGTCCCGACCCTCGGTTACGGGATTTGCCTGAGGTCCGGACCCGCGGCGTTCGCGCATCCTGGTATGCTGAAAAACGGCATTGCCCTACACTGTTCGGACCGAATCCGCAGGCGCTCGAAAGATTCGCGCGAAGAACAAACCGCATTACCGGCTGGCGCACTGGCCCATCTGGATATTCGTGTTCTTCCTTGCGCCCGGACCGCTGACGTTCCAACTGTTTGCGTATGGCGCGAACCTCCGGATGGCGGCGTGGCTGGGGATGGTTCTGGTGAGCACCGGCATCGCCGGTCTGTTCGGTAAACTTCCGGGTGTCGAGCCGCGCCCTTACATCATCCGCTTTACCGAAGACAAGCCGAACCCGCTGTACCGGCGCATCTGCTATACGCTGGCGTGGAGCGCGGTGATTACTTATGCAGCGCTCAACGCGGCGGGCCTTGCTGTCGCGGCCGTCACCGGCCGCTGGCAATTGCGCGAGATCTACGACGCGGCGTACTTTCCGCTGGCCGGTGTGATCTGGCTGCTCGGTTTGCTTGCGCTGCTCCCGCGCGTGCGGCGGTCGACTAAAGGCGAAGGACAGGAACGGCGCTACTTTTACGGGTCGGTGTGGGCCGTCGTCATCGCCCAGCCTGTCGTGGGACTGCTGTGGCGCACCCTCCCCCGCGGCCGCGTTTACGATTCCCTCAAATTGGCAGCCTTCCTCGGCGTCCTGGCGCTCATGGGTGTGCTCGCGAGCGGAGGCGTTCTCCCGCGGACGCGCCGCATCGTGCCCGGTGAGCTGGCGGTCTCCGATTAGCCGTGTACATCGTTATCGCCGTGGCCGGAAGCATCGCCGTGTTGATCCTGGCGGGCGCGGCATACCAGTCCGCCGGCCTGCGCGCCGATGCCCGGCGTTACCCGCCGCCCGGTCGTCTGGTACGGCTCGAGAGCGGGAGGAAGCTGCACGTATTCGAGACAGGCCAGGGATCGCCGGCAGTGGTTTTCGAAGCCGGCATCTCCGCTACCGGCCTGAACTGGCGGCGAGTGCAGGAGGGCGTAGCCCGGTTTGCGCGGACCGCCTCCTACGACCGCGCGGGTCTCGGGTGGAGCAGCCACTGCGGGCAGGACAGAGTACCTTCGGCCATTGTCGCGGAGCTGCGCGAGATGTTGTGTGCGGCGGCCATCCGGCCTCCGTTCGTCCTGGTGGCGCACTCTTTCGGCGCCCTGGTGGCGCGCTGGTTCGCATCGCACTACCCTGGTGAGATCGCGGGCCTTGTACTGGTGGATCCGCTCTGGCCGGAGGAGTGGTCGCCGATGTCCACCCAGCAGGCGCGCCTGCTCGCGCGTGGGAGGAGGTTATCGCGCCGCGGCGCGTTTCTGGCCCGCATTGGCGTGGTGCGGCTCGCGCTTGGCTCATTGATGACCGGCTCACGCCTGTTTCCGCGCGCCATCGGACACGCTGCAGGTGGGCGCACGATGGGCGTGATGGACCGGCTCGCCGGCGAGGTCGGCAAGATGCCGCGCGAGTTGTGGCCAATGGTGATGGCGCACTGGTGTAATCCTGGTTCTTTCCTCGGGCTGTCGGCCCACCTCACGATGCTCGAGGCGAGCCTGGCGGAAGCGCGGAGCCTTGCTCCGTTGCGGGACGTCCCGGTTACCGTGATCACCGGCGCGAGGAACCGCGCCATTCCAGCGGGCGCGGTGGCCGCTATTTCGCCCGATGCCCGGCACATCATGGCTCCGAACAGCGGGCACTGGGTTCATCTGGACGAGCCCGACCTGGTGATTGAGGCGGTTCGGAACATGGTCAGCTCAGCCGCATGAACCCGCGGGGGGCGGGCCATCGCTGCATGGCCTGCCATCTTATTATTGGAGAACACAGACGACACAAAACGATCGTCTGCGCCACGCGGACCCGCTGCACGTGGAGGTGTCCGCTCAGCGATAATAGTGCATATGAAGTTTTGGGTTGTAACCGCGCTTCTCACAGCCGGGAGTGCGTCTTTGTTCGCGTCCGTTGACGTGGTGGAGGAGATTGTAGCCAAGGTCAACGGCGACATCATTACGAGGGGCGATCTGGCGGACGCCCGCCGGGAGGCGCAGGAGACGCTCGCCCATCAGGGGATGAAGGGCGTGGAGCTCCAGCAGGCCATGACCGAAGTGGAGAAGAACACGCTCCGCAACAAGATCGATCAGCTGCTGCTGGTGCAGAAGGGTAAGGAGCTCGACCTCAAGGTGGACAGCGACGTATCGAAGTACCTTGCCGACCTGCAGAAGCAGGTAGGCGAGCCCGACCCCGAAAAGTTTCACGACAGGATCAGACAAGAGACCGGCATGTCGTTCGAGGACTACAAGGCGGACGTCACGAACAACATGCTGACTGAGCGCGTCATCCGCCAGGAAGTCATGAGCAGAATGCCCGTCGACCACAAGGAAGTGGAAGCCTACTATAACGCGCACAAATCGGAATTCGTGCGCGACGAGCAGGTATTCCTTCGCGAGATTCTGGTGTCCACTGAAGGGCGGGACTCAGCCGGCGTAGCGGCGGCGCAGAAGAAAGCCGACGACCTGGTCCGGCGCGCGCGAGGCGGCGAGCGCTTCGCCGACCTGGCCCACGAGAATTCGGACGCGGTTACCGCGAAGGACTTCGGCGATCTGGGCGGCTGGAAGAAGAAAGATCTGCGAAGCGAGCTCCAGATCGTCTGGGATAAACCCGCCGGCTACGTTACCGATCCGATCCGGCTCGAAAAAGGATTCGAGATTATTAAGGTGGATGATCATGTCAAAGCCGGCCAGGCGCCGCTCGATGAAGTAGAACAGCAAATCACCGAAAAAATTCTGAACCCCAAAGCGCAGCCCGCCGTGCGCGAGTATCTTACAAAGCTTCGGGAGAGCGCTTTTCTCGAGATCAAGCCCGGCTTCGTCGACACCGGCGCCGCTCCGGGAAGAGAAACCGCGTGGGTGGACACGGCGCAGCTCCGTCCCGAAACGGTGAGCAAAGCCGAGGTGGCCACGAAGACGCGGAAGAAGCGCCTGCTCGGACTTCCGGTTCCGGGCACGGAGGCTACCGGCACGTCCGCCGGCACATCCAGTTCCAGTTCGTCCCGATAGCGAATGAAATCTCCCTGCATCAGCGAACTTCAGGCGAATCAGGTAATCACCTCTGTCTTTCTCGTTCTGTCGCGGGACGTACGGCAGAAGAAATCGGGCGAGCCGTACCTGTCCATGGTGCTCGGCGACCGCAGCGGCGAGATCGACGCCAAGATGTGGGACAACGTCGCCGAGGTGCTGGACTCCTTCGACCGCGACGACTTCGTGCGGGTGAAGGGCCTGATGCAGATTTTCCAGAACCGGCCCCAGTTCACCATTCATAAGCTCGTCCGCATCTCCGACGACGAGGTGAATTTTGCCGATTACTTCCCCTGCTCGGAGCGCGACGGCGCCGAAATGTTCGCCGAGCTGCGTGGGATTATCGCGGGCATGCGGAACCCGCACCTGGTCGCTCTGCTGAATGCGTTCATGGATGATGAACGCATTGCCAGGTTGTACCGCACGGCTCCGGCGGCCAAGACCGTGCATCATGCCTGGCTCGGCGGCCTCATCGAACACGTGCTGTCGCTCTGCGCGCTGGCAAAGATGACGGCGTCGCACTATCGCAATATCGACCTGGATCTCCTGCTCGCGGGCGTGATCCTGCACGACGTCGGCAAGATCGATGAGCTCACGTATAACCGCAGTTTCGGCTATTCGAGCGAGGGGCAGTTACTCGGGCATATCGTGATTGCCCTGCGCATGCTGGCGGAGAAAATCGCCGCGTTGCCGGAATTCCCCGCGCACACTCGATCACTGCTGGAACACATGATTGTCAGCCATCATGGCGAACTCGAATTTGGCTCGCCGCGGGTCCCCATGTTCCCGGAGGCGCTGCTGCTCCATCATCTGGACAATATGGATGCGCGCATGGAATGCATGCGCATGACCATCGCAAAAGACCGGCACGTGGCCAGCTGCTGGACCGGATACAGCGCGCCACTGGAACGTACCGTCCTGAAGAAGGAGCTGTTCCTCAACGGGGAACTCCGGACCGTCGAGGTGGCGGCAACGCCCGCGCCGGAGCCCCAGAAGCCGCACCCCGTGTCCGGATCGCTGTTCGGCGAGAAACTGAAGGAGGCGTTGCGGAAAGAGCCGTGATGCCGAAACTGAAGGGGCGGGAACTGCCCCCGCCGCTCGAACTACGC
Source organism: uncultured Acidobacteriota bacterium (assembly GCA_963780655.1). Taxonomy (GTDB): domain Bacteria; phylum Acidobacteriota; class Terriglobia; order Bryobacterales; family Bryobacteraceae; genus CAWACP01. Next base: position 69,103 of record CAWACP010000010.1, read on the forward strand.
TGTCTGACGGCGCTGTGGACACTGGGCCAGGGGAACGTCAGCGACGTACAGCACGCCCTGGCCCCCGAGAAGCCCCTCGCCTACACCACCGTGATGACCCTGCTGGAGCGCCTGCTCCGTAAAGGCAACGTGAGCCGCCGGAAGTCGGGCCGGGCGTTCGTGTACTCGCCCGCGGTGAGCCGTGAAAACCTGCGCCGCGTCGCCGTCCGGCAACTCACCGAGACGTTCTTCGACGGTTCGGAGAGGGCCCTGCTGCGCTATCTGGAAACCAACGGCGGCCCTCCGCCGAGCATGGCCGACGTCTTGTACGATTAGTCCGGGCGGCTTTGTGGAGCAGGCGTTTCCGCCTGCGGCAGGCAGCGCCGACAACCAGCTTCACCACTCTACGCCGCGTGATCTCAGATCGCGCTCCAGCCGCTCCACCGATTCGAACTGCAGTGCGTCCATGCCGGCCCGGCGCGCGGCTTCCACGAATGCGGGCATATCGTCAATGAACAGGCATTCGCCGGGCGCGCATTGAGCGCGCGCGATGGCCTCGGCGTAGATGCGCGGCGACGGCTTGGCGGCGCCCACCTTGTACGAAAGCACCATGTCCGCGAAATGCCGCAGGAGCGGATAATTCGCCTCCACCATCTCGAAATGGATCGCATTCGTATTGGAGAGCGCCAGCAGACGATAGCGTCCTTTGAGCGCATCGAGCAGAGACTCCGGCACCAGCGTATCGGGCAGAAAGATGCTGGTCCAGAGGTCGCAAAAGCCCTGATAATCCACCTGCAGATCGAGCGCGGAGCAGAGCTGGGCGACGAACTCGCGGGGCTCGATTTCACCGGTCTCGAACCGCTGCACCAGATCGGTGGAACGAAGGCGCTTTGGAATCTCCTCGGCCGCGTGCGGGCACAATTGTTCCATGCGCGCGTACCCGCGCCTGAAATCGAATGGCACAATGACGTTGCCCAGGTCGAAGATGATGGTGCGAACCACGAAAAAGGAGGCGTCAGCGGCTGCAGAGGTAAACTCGCGCCGGGGGGCAGTTGCGCAACACGTGCGTCGCCTCCACGCGCCGGAACATGCGCCTGAGCAAATCGTTTACCGTACAGGACTCGCGCGGACGAAACGGAAGCGGTATGGCCGACAGCTCTCCGGGGAAGTATTGATACTGGTTGAGAACGCCTGTGCGTTTCAGACAACGCCGCGCCTGGCGCAGGATCTCCGTCTTCTCAGCGTGCTCCATGCAGGAAAGCCCCAGCGACGAGATGACCGCATCCGCTGCTCCCGCGCCGCAGGCGGCCAGATGACGAGAAAGCTCGAGCGCCGACCCTTCCACGACAATCAGCCTCGGGTCGTCGAACAAGCCCCTCAGGTGCCGGGCGAACACCGGGTTGATCTCGATGGCGTAGAGGCGTGCATCCGCGCGCATTCGCGCGAGGATCTCCTCCGTAACCACGCCTGTTCCCGGGCCGAGTTCCACGATGGTTCGGGCGGTACTGAAATCGATATTCGACAACATCTTCCGGCAGAGAAAACCAGAGCTGGGCACCAGCGAGGCCACCGAGCGCACGGACCGAACGGCTTCCCTGAGGAACATTCCATAACGCCGGGCCGACCGTGAAGGAGAATGCTGCCAGTGGCGGAGAGGATTTTCGGCCAGCAACACGCCGGCGGGGCGATGAGACTGGCCCATCAGTTTTGGTCTTTTCCGTTTCTGCCGCTGGCGAACGCGGCGGCGGTACTGGTTGGTCCTGAATCCGGGCACACGAGGCCCGAATGCCGGTATAGAGGCATCTCTCTTCATTCTACGGGATTCCGGGCAGCCTCTGCCGCGTAATCATCGGGCGCCGGCGTCCCCAACAACCGCCGGGCAGTGCGAAACTAAGTGGAATCGGCCCATGAGCCCATGGCAAACACACTGATTCGCAATGGCACGGTGGTGACGGCGCGGGATACCACGCGGGCGGACGTGCTCATCGAAGACGGCCGTATCAAAGAGGTTCGTCCGGACATTCCGCAGGACTCGGCCACCGTCATCGACGCCCGCGGTATGTACGTGATCCCCGGCGGCATCGACGCGCACACGCACCTCGACATGCCCTTCGGCGGCACTACGTCGGCTGACGATTTCGAAACCGGCACGCGCGCGGCGGCGTTCGGCGGCACCACCACCATCGTCGACTTCGCTATCCAGGCGCGTGGCACGCGCATGCGCGACGCGCTCGACACGTGGTGGAAGAAGGCCGAAGGCCGCGCCTCCATCGACTACGGCCTGCACATGATTGTCACCGACCTTGGCAATGCCGGCCTCGAGGACATGGACGACATGGTGCGCGAGGGCGTGGCCAGCTTCAAGCTGTTCATGGCTTACCCGAACGTGCTGATGGTGGATGATGCCACCATCTTCAAAGCGCTCTCGCAGACCGCGAAGAACGGCGCGCTCATCTGCATGCACGCGGAAAACGGCAGCGTCATCGACGTGCTCATCGCCCGCGCGCTGGCCGAAGGCAAGACCGCGCCCATCTACCACGCGCTCACGCGCCCGCCGCGCGCCGAGGCCGAGGCGGTGCACCGCGCCATCGCCATGGCCGAGATCGCCGGCGTCCCGGTGTACATCGTCCACCTGTCTTCGGAAGACGCCCTCAACCAGGTCCGTGAGGCGCGCGACCGTGGCGTGCCGGCCTTCGCTGAGACGTGCCCGCAATACCTGCTGCTCTCCATCGAGGAGCTGGAGCGCCCGAATTTCGAAGGCGCCAAGTACGTATTCACGCCGCCGCTCCGCCCCAAAGAGCATCAGCCGAAACTCTGGGAGGGCCTCCGGCACGATCACCTGCAGGTGGTCTCCACCGACCATTGCCCGTTCTGCTTTGCCGACCAGAAGGCGCTCGGCAAGGACGATTTCACGAAGATTCCCAACGGCGGACCGGGCATCGAGAACCGCCTTCAGTTGATTTACCATCACGGCGTGAACCAGGGACAGCTCTCGCTGAACCGCTTCGTGGAGCTCACCTCCACCGCGCCCGCGCGCATCTTCGGGATGTATCCGCGCAAGGGCGAGATCGCGCCGGGGAGCGACGCCGACCTGGTGATCTGGGACCCGGATGCCGACCACCTGATCAGCGCCGCGACGCATCACATGCGCGTGGATTATTCGATGTTCGAAGGCTTCCGCGTCCGCGGCAACGCCCGCACCGTGATCTCTCGCGGCGAGGTGATCGTGGACCGCGGCGAGTTCCTCGGCAAGCCCGGCCGCGGCGAATATCTGCGTCGCGCGGCGCGCGGAGGCGCGTGGCAATGACGGTGGAGCGCGATCCTCATCTTTATAACGACGATCTCGCGCCCATCCCGCAGAGCCGGCGCTCATGGGGCGTCTATAATTACGCATCGCTGTGGGTGGCGATGTCAGTGTGCATTCCCACCTACATGCTGGCCTCGGGTCTGATCGCCGGCGGCATGAGCTGGTGGCAGGCGATCGCCACCATCCTGCTGGGCAATCTGATCGTGCTCATCCCCATGTTGCTCAACGCGCATGCCGGCGCAAAGTACGGAATTCCCTTCCCTGTGTTCGTGCGCGCCTCGTTCGGCGTGCGTGGCGCTAACATTCCCGCGGTGCTGCGAGCGCTGGTGGCGTGCGGCTGGTTCGGCATTCAGACATGGATCGGCGGCCAGGCCATCTACACCATGCTGAAGATCCTCTGGCTCGGGTTCGGCGCGGTCTCCGGCGGCGTGTGGATCTGCTTCTTCGCATTCTGGGCGCTGAACATCGCGGTGATCTGGCGCGGCATCGAGACGATCAAGTTTCTGGAAGGCATCGGCGCGCCGTTCATGCTCGGACTCGGCCTGCTGTTGCTCTGGTGGATCGCGGGCAAGGCGGGCGGACTGGGCCCCGTGCTTCGCTCGCCGAGCAAATTTCACAGCACCGGTGAATTCTTCCGCTTCTTCATTCCGTCGCTCACCGCGATGGTAGGCTTCTGGGCCACCGTGGCGCTCAACATTCCCGATTTCACGCGCTACGCCAAATCGCAGAAGGCGCAAGCGCTGGGCCAGGCGCTCGGACTGCCCACGGCCATGACGCTGTACTCGTTCATCGGCGTGGCCGTCACGTCGGCCTCCGCAGTCATCTTCGGAGCGCCCATCTGGGATCCCGTCCAGCTTCTGGCGCGCTTCAACCATCCGCTGGTGGCATTCGTCGCGCTGATCGCGCTGGTGGTGGCCACGCTCAACACCAATGTCGCCGCTAACGTGGTCTCGCCCTCGAACGACTTCTCGAACCTGAACCCGCGGCGCATTTCGTTCCGCACCGGCGGGCTGATCACCGGCGTCATCGGCGTGTTGATGATGCCCTGGAAGCTGCTGAGCGATTTCAGCGCGTACATCTTCGGGTGGCTGGTCGGTTACTCCGGCCTGCTCGGACCCATTGCCGGCGTGATGATCGCCGACTATTTTCTGGTGCGCCGCGCGAATCTACAGGTGGATGACCTGTATCGCCGTCACGGCATCTATGAATACGACAACGGCGTGAACTGGAGGGCCGTGGGCGCGCTGGCTGCCGGAGCGGCCGTGGCTCTACTCGGCCTTGTGGCGCCGCCTCTCCGATTTCTCTACGACTACGCCTGGTTCGTCGGCTTTGGCGTCTCGGGCGCTCTTTACGTCATGCTGATGCGGCGAGCGTCTTCCGTGCAGCGCTCTGCTGCGCCGGTCGCGCAACCGGAACTGGAGGTCTGAAACATGATTGCAACGGAATCCAAAGTCGATACCGTATCGTTTTATATCGCCGGCGCGAGGGAGACGCCGGCCGGCGGCACTGCACAACAGGTGACGAATCCGGCCACCGGCGAGATCCTGGCGCATGTGCCGTTCGCATCCGATGCCGACGTGGACCGGGCCGTGCGCGCCGCTCACGCCGCCTTCCTCGGATGGCGCGAAGTGCCGGTGGTGGACCGCGTCCAGGTGCTCTATCGCTACAAAGCGCTGCTGGAACAGCATGCCGCGGAACTGGCCGCAACTCTGACGCGCGAGAACGGCAAGACGCTCGACGATTCCAAAGCCGAAGTGCGCCGCATGATCCAGATGGTGGAAGTGGCGTGCGGCATGCCCAGCCTGATGATGGGCGATTCGCTCAACGATGTTGCCGTGGGCATCGACTGCAAAACCATCCGCCAGCCCATCGGCGTCTGCGCCGGCATCACCCCGTTCAACTTCCCTGCAATGGTGCCGCTGTGGATGTATCCGTTCGCCATCGCCTGCGGCAACACTTTCGTGCTGAAGCCGTCGGAGAAGGTGCCGCTCACTCCCACGCTCGCCACCAGCCTGTTTCACGAGGCCGGGCTGCCGCCTGGCCTGCTGAATCTGATCCACGGAGGGAAGGAAGCCGTGGACGCTCTGTTACATCATCCACTGGTGAAGGCCGTGTCGTTCGTCGGCTCGACGCCCGTGGCGCGTTACATCTACACGACGGCGGCCGCGCAGGGCAAGCGCGTACAGGCGCTCGGCGGCGCCAAGAATCATCTGGTCGTAATGCCCGATGCCGACATGCCCAAAACAGTAGAGGCCATTATTGGTTCGGCGTTCGGCGCGGCCGGGGAGCGATGCCTGGCCGGCAGCGTGCTCGTTCCCGTGGGCGACGCGGCCGGTCCTCTCCTCGATCTGCTGGTGAAGCGCACCGAGGGGCTGGTCACCGGCGATGGCTCGCAACCGGGCGTCGAGATGGGGCCGCTGGTGACCTCCGCTCACGCGAAGCGCGTCGAGAGCTACGTGGAAAAAGGAGTGGCCGAGGGCGCCACGCCGCTGGTGGATGGCCGCGAGCACAAGGGCGGCAACGGGGGATTCTTCCTCGGACCGACCATCTTCGACCACGTCACTCCGGAGATGACCATCGCGCGCGAAGAGATCTTCGGGCCGGTGCTCTCGGTGATGCGCGTCGATACGCTCGAGGAGGCCATCGAGCTGGTGAACCGGTCGGCCTTCGGCAACGCGACATCGATCTTCACCGGCAGCGGCAAGGCGGCGCGCGAGTATTCTTCGCGCTGCGAGGCCGGCATGGTGGGCGTAAACGTGGGCGTGGCCGCGCCGATGGCCTTCTTCCCGTTCGCGGGCTGGAAGAACTCCTTCTTCGGCGATCTGCACGCGCACGGCAAGGACGCCGTCGCGTTTTACACCGAGCAGAAGGTGATCATGAGCCGCTGGTTCTGAGCGACAGCAGAGCAGGCGTTTTCGCCTGCAAAGCAGGCTTTCAGCTGAAGCGCGCCCCCAGCGGTGTTAGACTGAAGCCAACTCCGACACGTGCGCGAAGGGCGTTTCTTCATAGCGACAGTTCTGGTGTTTGCGGCTGTCCTGCTGACGTATTCGAATCATTTTCAGAACTCGTTCCACTTCGATGATGCGCATACGATAACCCAGAATCCCTGGATTCGGACGCTCTCGAACATCCCGAGATTCTTCCGCGATCCGACTACCTTCAGCACGCTCGACGATCATCAGTCGTACCGGCCGCTGGTGACCGCTTCTCTGGCCATCGACTACCGGCTGGCGCACGGCGTCCATCCATTCTGGTTTCACGTCTCGACCTTCGTCTGGTATCTGGCGCAGCTCGCACTGATGTACGTGGTCTTCGTACGCCTGATGGAAGCGGCACGGCCGGCGGCTGACAATCGCTGGTTCGCGTTATTTGCAGTCGCTCTCTACGGCCTGCACCCGGTGAACGCGGAGACGGTGAACTACATCGTTCAGCGCGCGGAGATACAGTCCACTGTTGGAGTCCTTGCCGGTCTTGCACTCTACATCTGCCGCCCGCGCCTGCGCAGGACGGGCCTCTATCTGGCGCCTGTGCTGGTCGGCATGCTGGCGAAGCCTCCCGCGGCCGTGTTCGCCGGCATTCTCTTTCTGTACATTCTGCTGTTCGAAGAGGACTGGAACATCGTGCGCGCGCTCGCGCGATCGGCGCCCGCCATCGCGGCATGCCTCGCCATGGGGCTGTTCGTGACGCACATGGAAGCTGAGACATTTTCGCCGGGCGGCGCCAATCCCGCAATGTACCGGCTCACGCAGCCCTCGGTCACGCTGCACTATTTCCGCTTGTTCTTCTGGCCCACGGGCCTCAGCGCGGACTCCGACCTGGAGGCGGTAACGCGCCCGCTGGATCCGCGGGTGATTGCAGGACTGGTCTTCGTGGCCGCTCTGCTCGCGATCGCCTGGCTGACGTCGCAGAGACGCGTTGCGCGCCCCATCGCTTTCGGCATTTCCTGGTTCATCCTCGCCTTGCTCCCGACGGCATGGACGCCGCTTGCGGAGGTGGAGAACGATCACCGCATGTACTTCGCCTTCGTCGGACTGACACTCGCAGCGGTCTGGACGGCGAGGTTGTTCGTCGGCGAGCCGTATCCGCGATGGGCGCCGATAGCCGCGGCGTTTGTGTTAGCGGCCTGCGCCTGGGGTACGTGGCAGCGCAACCAGGTCTGGCGGTCAGAAGAGACGCTCTGGCACGACGTGACGCTGAAGAGTCCGGGAAATGGACGCGGGTTCGTGAACTACGGGCTGAGCCTTCTCCAGCGCGGCGATTACGTGGGCGCTCTCACGCAATTCCATCGCGCCCAGCCGCTCGTGCCCGAGTACTCGATTCTCTACATCGACATGGGTGTCGCAGATGGAGCGCTCGGCCACAACGCGGCCGCGGAGAAGGAGTTCCGGCAGGCGCTCTCGCTCAACGACGACGATTCGCAGTCGTATTTCTATTACGCGCGCTGGTTAGCGGAAAGCGGCCGCCCGCGCGAGGCGATACCGCTGCTGGAGACAGCCATCGAGAACAACCCTGCCGACATGCAGTCCCGCATGCTTCTCCTGAAGCTGTACTCGGATGCGGGGATGCGCGACAAGCTGCGCCGGCTGGCCGACGATTCGTTGCGCATCGTGCCGGGCGACTCGGCCATTCTGCGGTATCGCCGCTCGAATTGAGCGGATCTCCAGCACCGTGCAACCGCTCCCCGTGGGGCGGACCATCGTCTTCGTGGTCTGCCCGGGCGGCTTTCGCCCCTGTGCCTGCAGACGTAACGCAGGCAGGCCACAAAAACCGATGGCCTGCCCCACTGCTATTCCACCGTAATCGGCACGCTGGCTGACGTGTTTTCCCACTCGATCTTCAGCGTGCCCTTGTTGCCGCCGTCGTTGCTGAGCATGATCGCCATTTTCTCCACGGGCGCGCTCGTATGAGTGACGTTCATCTTCACCCGGCCGAGGTCCTGCGATTCGGTGTAAACCGTGCCCCACTGGCCGGTTTGTTTGTTGACGATAAGGGACCACTCGTTCTCGCCGGGCAGCGTGTACAGTGTGTACGTTCCGGCCGGAACCTTCAGGCCACCGATGTCCAGAGCGGCATCCGTAGTCAGCTTCGTCGCCGAATTCGCGCCGGTGCGCCACACCTTGCCATATGGCACCAGCTCGCCCATGATCTTCCGGCCGCGCATGGAAGGCGCCGAATAATCAATGCGGATCTGGTGTCCGTTGATAGTCACTTCTGTATTGGCCGGAGGGCTCAACGGCGGCTTGCCCTGCTGCGCCGTCGCGGCGGAGAGCATAAAGAGGGCGGCTACCCCCACAGTGAGCGAGTTCCCAAAACAAATGCTTCGGTTCATGTTTCGATCTCCTTCAGAGACGGCAGGCGACGTGCAGCCGCAGGCGCCGTAAACAGGCGTGCATAGCGCACTTACCGACCGTTCATGGTCATGGTAGCAGTAGTTTTACACTACCCCCAAAAGAGCTACCAGCGGTACCCCCTGGTAACCGTAGAAAACCGCAACTGTAACGTTAATAATCAAACATCGGCAGTTAACAACCTGGGCGAGGGAAGGGCGAACCGATGGTGCCGCCGCAACCAGCAGCGGCGCCGCAGAAGGCGCAGCATTCGCGGTGGTGACCCTTTCCTTAACGCCGGAAATGGCCAATTAGTGGACTATTTTCTGGATGAGAACCGGCCCGAGACCTGTAGCGCTCTCGGACTCGAGTGCCGCACCTGTGTACAACGATCCGCCGCGAGCGTTGCGCACATCTGCCACGGTCTGCAACCAGAAGCGATAGCTGGGATGTTTCCCCAGATCTATTCGTCGCCGGGTTGCGCGCACATGGCGGAGGCATTCGCGGCTTCATATTATGAGGCATGCGCGCCAATCAGGAAGCCGGTGCTGGTGGCGATGAGCGCGACGGCGGCTTTCGTCGCGGCGTAGCGCGCCACGTCAATTCACGGGCAGGCGCGCGGTTGTGTACGTCCCCTGGGGATTCGTCAACTGTACCTCTACGCCGCTGACTTGTGTGATGTCACCGCTCACCGGGAAAGCGGCTTGCAGGGCAAATGTCCCGCCTACCTGCGGATACGTTGAGTAGTAGACTCCGAACGCGCCCGCCGCATCCACGCTGATCTGCCCCGGCGAAATTACCTTTCCACCGGCGTCGTAAAACCTGAACGAAAGCATCGAAGTGCCGTGGGTATTGTCGTATCCATCGAGACTGACCAAAACTTCATTGGCGGTTTGAACGGCGGTCATCGTATCGAGACTGATCTGCTGGGGCGGGATCGCCACCGTTGCCTGCTCGGTGGCTCCCCCCAGCGTGAGGGTGAACGTGATGGTTCCGGCCGTGGTTCCCGTCTGAAACGTGCAGTTTACGGCCGAATCGAAGCTGGCGGCGCTGGCGCCCGGGCTGACGTTCAGGTTGATGACGCGCTTGCCGTTGGCGAGAAACTGAATTGCCGGATCGTCGCTGAGGCCGTTCGCCGGCTGAAAGTCCAGTTGAAGCTGACCGGCCGCCGAGCTCTGGGCCGGGGAAGCGAGTCGCACCGAGAGTTGCACCTGGGCGGCGCTCGAGGGCGCATTCGAAGAGAGTACGATTGAGGCCTGCGGGAATGGGGCGACGAAGCCGTCTCCCGCCAGAGTCCAGGTGAGGGTATTCAGCGTCAGCGTGCCGGTTTCCTGGTGGGCGAGCGACGGCGTGAAAGAAACCTGGAACGTCTTCACGTCCCCCGGATTCAGCGTGAAAGGCGCGGTGAGTCCGGTTGGGCCGCTGAAATCCTGTCCCGAAACCGAGAGCGTCTGGATGTCCATGGCCATTTGCCATGGATTGGAAAGCGTGAGGGAGAGTTGAATCGGTGTTCCCACCTGGGTGCGTCCGACATAGATCTGACCGCCGGCCGTCAACACCTGGCTCCCTGCTGCAAGCTGCGGACCCGCCAGACCCTGCCCGGTGAGCTGCGTGGTGAGGGTATCGACGGTGAGCGTAGCCGTGTAAGGGGCTGGGGTGGAGGGTGCGAAGCTCAGAAGAATGACCTGAAAACTGCCTGCTCCCACATTGAAAGGGACTAATGGTGCGTTGGAGACGCTGAAGGGTCCCGGATCGATCTGCAGCGTATCGATGGTAATGGCCGACGCGCCGATATCGCGGATATGGAGTTCCAGTTGGACGGCGCTGCCCACCGCCGCCGTACCAAAATCGAGCATCGCCCCAACCGGGGTCTCCTGCGCGGTCGCCGGGTTAAATACAGTGAGCTCCACCTGGGCGAAGGCGGCCAGCGGCAATACAGTGCCGAGCAGCATCAGGCGCGCGATGTTCATCTCGCAACCGCCGGCAGCAGAAACAAAGCACCGGCGCTGAGCCGTAACGCATAGGCGCCGGCTGGTTTTTCGGAGACGACGCGGATCCAGTCCTGGCCGAAGAGGCTGAAGCTGACGGGATGGCCCGCGATGGCGATGCGCCGTTCCACGCCGCCGGGCGCGCGTGCAATCATGGCCGCGGCCGCCGCATAAACTACCGTGCCGTCGTTCAGGAGAAGAGCCGGCGCCGTGGCCCCCGGGACCTGCGCAGCGAAGGCCACGCCGCCATCGGGGACAGCGATATCCATTCGCCAGAGGACGCCATCGCGGCTCACCAGAAATGCCGCGGCTCCGGTTGAGGGGACCGCGAGAGAGATCACTTCGCCCGCCGGAACCGCGCTCAGCCGCACGGGCTCGAAGTACGTCAGGTTCCAGCGGAGCAGAACTCCGGAGGCCGGCAACCAGGCGAATGCCGGAGCGCCCGCGGCTGTGAAGGCGAAAATGGCATCGCCAGTCGCCCGGAATGGCTGGCCCTGCAAATGACCCAGCGCGTCGTAAACCTGCAGCTCGGTCCGGGTCTTGACGATGGTGGCGTGGCCGGACGAAGCCGCCGTACGCACGCCGCGCGCCACCGCCTCTCCAAACCAGAAGTTGCCGGAAATGCCGAGCAACGCGCGGATGCCTCCGGAACCGTCCTCGGCGAAGCCAATCCGGGGCGGCGCGAGGCCGCGCTGCGCGGTAGTCGCGACGGAAAACAACAAGCTCATGGCAATGGCGCTCAGCAACGGCGTGGCACGGTTCACGGGTGAAGTCCTATGGTGATGGAAGGCGTTCCTATCTGCGGAGGCTGAGTAGCGGTGGTGACGGCCGGCGCCGAATTGGAGCGGCCCGCCAGGGCCATGGCCGCGAGCGCGCCTCCGCCGGCGGCCGCGCCCACCAGCAGCCACTTCCGCCACGAATGCGAGGCGTGGAACTCGCCCGAGCTGCCAGGCCCAGCGGCCAGCTTGTCGCTGAGGTACTGACCGACGACAATGCCCGCGCGCGCCTGATCCTTTGCGGCCGTGACGCGGACCTCGAAGGCGCCCGGCGTAGCGTTCCACTTCATGCCCCAGACCGAAGCGCGGCCATCGGCTCGCGTGGTGACCACTTCCGTACGCAGGCCGGCGCCGAAAACGCCCCCAGGGCCCTCGGCAGGCAGGATGAAGCTCACCGCGGCTGCTTCCACGGGCTTGCCGGTTTCATCGGTGAGCTGCACAGTAATGCCGCGCGTGGCCCGCGAGCCGACGGCGTAGACCGCGCCCTCGCCCTCCACCACATGCAACTGGATAATGGCCGCCGCTCGAAGTGGCGCGTTCGCCAGAGAGGCGAGCAGGATCAGGGCGATTTTATATCCCACGTCCGTATACGTGGCGTGGGCAGGGAAATACTCTCAGGACTTGTGAACCGACCGCCGCGAGAGAGAATAAGGCCGGCTGGATTACATCCTGAAGCGCGGAGAAACACCGTTGATAATCGCGCCTTACTTCCGCGTGGAAAGCGTTGCCGAAAGCGAGCCACGCTGTAACCCTGACGGCCGAGGGCCTCGTTTAACGGCAGACGAGCCGCCAGTAAGGGCCCTTTTAAATACCCCGTATGAGTCTGCGGCACGCTGGATCGAGATAATACAAGCCCTGCCTGACTGTGGTATATTTATGCATGGAGATGAATAAATAACCAGTGCCGGCCCGCGTCGGAATCGTCGGTCATCGGGGATACAGTGGCGCGGAGCTCGTCCGTCTGCTCCACCACCATCGCGACGTCGAGCCCGTGCTCATGGAGCATCGCAGCGAGCCCGACGCCGCCGTCGAGCCCCTCCATCAACAGGGGAAGACCACCATCCCCTGCTCCACCGAAGCGGCCACATCCGAAGGTCTGGTCATCGTCTTCCTTGCCACCCCGGCCGAAGTGTCCATGGAACTAGCCCCGGCGTTTCTCGACGCCGGAATCCGCGTCATCGACCTGAGCGGCGCCTTCCGGCTCGGGACTCCCGAGCGCTACGCGAAATGGTACAAGGCCCCGCACACCGCCGAGCGCTGGCTCACTGAAGCCGTCTACGGGCTCCCGGAGTTCTGCCGCGACCGTATCCCCGGCGCGCGCCTCCTGTCCAATCCCGGCTGCTATCCGACCGCCGCGAATCTGGCCATCCAGCCGCTGATTGCCGCCGGCGCCATCGACCGCCGCGCGGGCATCGTTTGCGACGCCAAATCCGGCGTGAGCGGCGCGGGCCGCAAGCCTACCCTCAAAACCAGCTTCTGCGAGGTCACCGAGAACTTCTCCGCCTATTCCATCCTCGACCACCGCCACGTGCCCGAAGTCCTGCTGGCGTCGGGCCTCGAGGAGCACGAATTCAGCTTTACCGCGCAGCTCATCCCCATCCACCGCGGCATTCTGGAAACCATTTACTTTCGCGCAAAGCAGGTGGATTCGGCCGACGATCTGCTCTCCATCTACCTGCGGCGCTACCAGGGCGAGCCGTTCGTGCGGCTCTACCCGGCCGGACGCGTGCCCGATCTCCACGCGGTGGCGCACACGAACTTCTGCGACATCGGCGTGGTGTACGACCAGGCAACCGGCCGTGCGGTTGTCGTCAGCGCCATCGACAATCTCGTCAAAGGCGCGGCGGGCCAGGCCGTCCAGAACATGAATCTCATGCTGGGTCTGCGCGAGACGGCGGGTCTGTTATGAAGCTGCTCATCAAGATCGGCGGAACTCTGCTGGAGCACCCGGAATCCCGGCGGCGGCTCGCGTGTGACATCGGGGCCGCGGTGCGCTCGGGCGTCATCACCGTGGTGGTTCACGGCGGCGGCAGGCAAATGACGCGCTTCCTCGATGAGCGCGGCATCCCCAGCCGGTTCGTCAACGGCCTTCGCGTCACCACGCCGGAAGTTCTCGACGCGGTGATCAAGGTGGTGGCTGGCAGCGTCAATCAGGAACTGACAGCGTCCTTCGCGGCTGTGGGAGTTGCGGCAGTGGGTCTCAGCGGACTCGATGCCGGCCTCGCTGAAGCTGAGCAGCTCAGCGCCGAGTTGGGATTCGTGGGCAGGCCCGTCCGGTCCGATGCCCGCGTGCTCGACGTGCTGACCGCGGCGGGCATGCTTCCGGTGGTGGCCTGCATCGCCGGAGACCGCGCCGGCAACATCTATAACGTGAATGCGGACCAGATGGCCGTCGCCTGCGCCGGTGCGTTCGCGGCCGGCACGCTGCTGTTCCTCACCGACGTGGACGGCGTTCGAACCGGGAGCGGCGATGTCGCTGCGGTGCTCGAGGCCGAAGAGTGCCGCTCTCTGATTCGCGAGGGCGTGGCCACCGGCGGCATGCAGGCGAAGCTCGAAGCCGCCATGGCCGGATTGACGTCAGGCGTTGGAGAGGTAATCATTGCGCCGGGAGCGCGGCCCGGCATCGTCTCCGCGATTCTGGCCGGCGAGCGCGCCGGCACCCGTATCGTTCTGTCCCGAGGAAAAACCGCCGCATGAGAAACGTTGTGCTCAGCTCCGTTGCCGACGTCGCGCGAGCGTTGACTATCCGCAAGGCAGGCATGCGCGACATCCACGCGCTGCTCGATCTGATCAACGGCTACGCCGCCAAAGGCGTGATGCTGCCGCGCACCGAATTCGAAATGTCGGAACACATCCGCGATTTCACCGTCGCTTTTCTGGGTTCCGAGATGGTGGGCTGCGGGGCGCTGCACTTCTATACGCCGCAGTCGGCGGAGGTGCGGTCGCTGGCCGTGGCCGAGCACTGGAAACAGAGCGGCGCCGGGCGTTCCGTGGTAGCCGCGCTGGAAGCAGAAGCGCGCGACAACGGCCTCGAATCCATCTTCGCGTTCACCTACGTTCCGCAGTTCTTCCGCAAGCTCGGATTCGTGGAGGTGGAACGAGGCGAACTCCCCCTGAAGGCCTGGCGCGACTGCCTGCGCTGTTCGAAATTCCAGTGCTGCGACGAGATCGCCGTCCTGAAAACGCTGCGGCCGGCATCGTCGGGCCTCCGCGCGGCCGAATACCACCCTCTCGAGGACCTCATACAGCTTCCAGTGGTTCCGAAATAAACCGGCGCCGTTTCGGCCGCTCGTAGTTTTGCCAGTGAACCTTGTTGCACTTTCCGGCATCGGCGCTGCCTGATCGGGTGTATAATCCAGTCAAATCAGAAATTATCTGGTATTACTGCAGGTCGGAGGCGACCATGAAGGCACAGACTGTCCAGGTTCGGGAGTCTGCCGGGCGCATTCTTTGTTGCACTATTTTTCGTCGGGAAGGTCGGAAGCTGCTGGCGCGGGGTCACGTCATCAGCGATGATGACATCCATGTACTCGAGACCGAGGGTCTGAAAGAGATCTGGGTTGCGGAACTCGAGCCGGGGGAAATCGGCGAAGATGAGGTAGTCTCGCTGGTCGCGAATGCCATGGGTTGCGGGGCCGTGGAGATTCGTCCCGCCGCGGGGGGGCGCGCCAACCTTGTGGCCTGCGAGGCCAGTTGCGTTCTCATCGACGACGATCTCCTCCGTCAGATAAATTGCACGGCAAGCCTGGTTATCTCCACACTCACCAACTTTTCCTTCGTACAGCCGGGTCAACGTATCGCAACCGTCAAAAGTGCTCCTTTTGCTGTTGCACAACTGCAGTTGGAAGCGGTATTATCTATTTTCAAAGAAAGAGGGCCTATTCTTCAGGCTCGGCCACTTCGCAGCCCCGCAGTCGGCGTATTGTACACCGATCCGTCGAACGCAGAGCGGGCGCGGCAGATGTTCGAGCCGATCATGAGGCAGCGTCTGGAACGATTTGGCATCGCTCCTGCGTTTGTTTCCGTTGTGCCTGAGGAAGAGGGTCCCATAGCGCGCAGTTTACAGCAGCTTGCCCAATCGCAGCCGGCGCTGATTATGGTGGCGTCCACAACGGCCCCCGCCGGACCTGAAGATACGGTTGGGCGCGGCATGTGCCGGGCAGGATGCAGCTTTGAGCGATTCCTGGCCCCGGTTGAGCCCGGCAATTTGCTGCTGCTTGGTTATAAGAATGACATTCCGGTGGTTTCCGCTCCGGGATGCTTCCGGTCGGCCAAGCCCAATGTGCTCGATTTGATTTTGCCGCCTATGTTGGCGCGCTACCGAGTTTCCGGATGGGAGATCGCCTGCCTCGGGCATGGCGGTCTTCTTGGTTAAGACCTCCTCCACAGCCACGGGCCGATGACCTCCGAACGGCTCGTGGGTGTTCCTTGGCCGGACGCCTGACCAGCGTCCGGCTCTTTTTTTAGCCGCGCCGGATGTGCGGCCCTGCTGCGGAATCCGGTACCCTTGCCCAGCTTTCCTGCATCTAGTAACTGTTCGGATCACCAGAGGATGAGTAAGACGTTTTACATTGTTATGTTTGCAGCCGCCTCCCTGGCGCTGGCGAACGATTTGGGCCAGACTGAAGCCCTGCGCCGGGCCGACGTGCTGTATGAGCATACCGAGTACGAGCAGGCCCTCCGCGTGTTGCGCGACTCCCGGAGGCCCGATGCCGCGCAACTCGAACTGACGGGCAAGTGTCATCTCATGCTCGGTAACTATAAAAAGGCGACCGAGTACTTTGAAAACGCGGCGGCGCTCGAACCCCAAAGCTCGATGCACATGCTGTGGGTGGGCCGAGCCTGGGGCCGCAGGGCGGAGACCGCCAGTCCACTCGTGGCGCCCTTCAACGCGAAGAAAGCGCGAGAGGCATTCGAGAAATCCCTGGAGCTGGACCCCACGAATCGCGACGCGCTCGGGGACTTGTTCGACTACTATCTGAACGCGCCAGGCTTTCTGGGAGGCGGCACCGATAAAGCCGAAGCGCTCGCTCATCGCATCGAAGCCATCGATCCGCCCGAAGGCCATTACCAGCTTTCGGAAGTAGCCCGCAAGCGGCAGGAATCAGGAGCGACCGAACGCGAGTTGCGGACCGCCGTTAGGCTGGCGCCCAATCAGATTGGGCACGTGATCGCGCTGGCGCGCTTTCTGGCCCGGCAGCAGCGCCTCGATGAAAGCGACGCCCTGCTCGCCCAGGCGGACCGCATCGCGCCCGGCAGCCCGCGAGTACTCTACGCAAAGGCCAGCATTTACATCGAGACTCACCGCAACGCGGATGAGGCGCGCGCGCTGCTGAAGAGGTATCTGCAATCGCCGCTCACCCCCGACGACCCGCCTCGCGAAGCCGCCGAGAAGCTGCTCAGGACGGCGAGCGGAACTTGAAGCCTGCCGCGGGCCCTGTGCTACGCTCGTGATACAGCTCGGACATCCGATGGCGATCCCTGCCGAACGAGACAGCGTTGACGGCCGGCGCGGCGCGTTGCGCGTGCAGCTTCTGATCGTCGCGGTCACTCTGCTGAAGCCCTTCAGCAACGTGTTCCTGGCCTGGGGAATTCATGATATTCCTCAGCTCGTCACCACGCACCCCGCGTCGCTGATTCAGGCGCTGTTCGATCCCTTCGTCATCATCGGCGTCGGCATGCAGATCGCCTGGCTGCTGCTGCGAATGTCACTGTTCAGCGTGGCCGATCTGAGCTTCATCCTGCCGGTCACGGCGGCCGGATATGTCGTCACTACATTTCTCGGCAGGGTAGTGCTGCACGAGCAGGTCAGCATCGAGCGCTGGGCCGGCGCAATCCTCATCTCCGCGGGAACGGCGCTGGTTGCATCCACCCCGCGTCTGACCTCGAAGCGCGCCGGAGCCGGCCGATGAAGTGGCTGCTGTTGAGCGTGCTGATCCTGTCCACCGTGGCCGGCGATCTTCTGCAGAGTCGTGAGATGAAGCTTGCCGGAACCGATGCGGGTAACCTCCCGGGCGCGGGACGCGTTCTGAAACTCATCTTTGAGCGGCGCTATCTGCTGCTTGGCGTTCTCTCGATGGGGATCTCGTTCTTTGCCTTCCTCGCCCTGGTGCAAACCGAGCCAATCAGCTTCGTGGTACCTGCGTCGGCGGGCAGCTTCGTGCTGGAGACATTGCTCGCCAAAGTACTCTTAAAAGAGCGGCTGTCGTCGCGCAGGACGGTTGGCGCCCTGGTCGTAGCCGGCGGAATCCTGTTGGTGGCGCATTGACCCAGGTTGACGCGGGGCGTCTCCGCGAAAGAGCATAGAAAGCAGGAGATACTTTGGGAAAAATGCGAATCGCCGTGCTCGGCGGAGACGGTTACTGTGGTTGGGCCACCGCGCTCTATTTGTCGCAACTGGGGCACTCGGTTGCGGTGGTGGATAACTTCGCCCGCCGGCAGTGGGATCACGAACTGGGCGTCGAGACTCTCACCCCCATTCGTCCCCTGGCGGAGCGCCTGCGAATCTGGCAGGAACTCACCGGGCGCGTCATCGATCTGCACGCCGGCGATGTCACCGATTACGACTTTCTGTCTTCGTTCATCCGGAGTTTCGAGCCGGACACCGTGGTGCATTTCGCCGAACAGCGGTCCGCGCCTTACTCCATGATCGATCGCAAACATGCGGTGTTCACGCAGATCAATAACGTCGCCGGAACGCTGAACCTGCTGTTCGCGTTGCGCGAGCACCGGCCCGATTGTCATCTGGTGAAGCTGGGCACGATGGGTGAGTACGGCACGCCCAACATCGACATCGAGGAAGGCTACATCGCCATCGAGCACAACGGCCGCAAGGATGTCCTGCCTTATCCCAAGCAGCCGGGTTCTTTCTATCACCTGTCGAAGGTGCACGACAGCCACAACATCATGTTCGCGTGTAAGATCTGGGGGCTGCGCGCCACCGATCTGAATCAGGGCGTGGTCTACGGCACGGTCACCGACGAGGTGATGATCGACGAAGGCCTGATCAATCGTTTCGATTACGACGAAGTGTTTGGCACGGTGCTCAACCGCTTCTGCGTCCAGGCCGCACTGGGCCATCCGCTGACGGTATACGGCCGCGGCGGCCAGACGCGCGGGTTCCTGGACATTCGCGATACCGTACGCTGCATCGAGATTGCCGCCATGAATCCGGCGGAGCGCGGCGAGTGCCGGGTGTTTAACCAGTTCACCGAGCAGTTCTCGGTTCTGCAGCTGGCCGAAATGGTGCGAACGGCAGCCGCGAAACTCGGCCTCGAGACGGAGATCACCCATCTCAAGGATCCGCGAGTGGAGTCAGAGGAACACTACTACAACGCCAAACACTCTCGCCTGGTTGACCTCGGGCTCGAGCCGCATGCGCTGTCCGATTCGCTGCTCGATTCGCTGATGAACATCGCCCTGCGCTATCGCGATCGCGTGGACACTTCAGTGTTCCTGCCCCAGGTGGAGTGGCGGTCCGCTTCCAATCCGCGCCGGCGCGTTCCGGTGAGTGAATCGAGCGTCGTGGCGTAGTGGTCGTTGATTCGAGTGGGGCAGGCACCTCGCCTGCGGCGAGCGCCCCGCCCGCCTCGTCGCATGCAGAACATACCGAGCAGGCCGACGAGGCGTCGGCCGCAGGCGAGGCGCCCGCCCCACAAACGCCAGTTACCACTTTACGGAACGGTTACCGCACTCTCCTGGGCCTTGTAGGCGCCCTTGATGGCTGAAAGCCTGCCCCAGGGTTAGTGGCAACTATAGGACGCGCCCGTGTTGCCGCCGCCAAACTGAACAGTATTGGAGCTAGTCCGGAGCTAATCCGCGATGGGCACTAACTCGCCGTCGCGAATATAGTACTGGCCATCGCGCCAGCGGATGCTGCTGCGCGTGAAACTGGTCAACCACAACAGGAACGCGGCGGCGTCCCACACCGGGATCAGCGGCGCTCGTTTCCACACGCCGGGCTGTTTGAGCCCATGCACGGCTATGATCCAGGTCATGGCGATCCGCAGGCCCAGGTAAGAGGCCAGATACGCGGCGATGACCGCGGCTGCCGGGTGAACCAGCATTGCCACGATGGTCCACGGCAGGCCCAGCGTGAACAGAAGGCCGAAGTGTCCCGCGGGCCGCATGTGCCGCATCACCACCATCCAGCGCAGCCGCTTCTGCAGCAGATCGTAAAACGATCCGGCGCCGGCCGCGGTCTCGACGGTGAGGGGCAGCAGCTCTACCTGATAACCCTGCTCGGCAATGAGGCGGCCCACCAGCAGATCGTCGCCGGGCCGGTTCTGCAGGCTCTCATAGCCGCCGAACCCGGCCAGATGCGTTCGCGTGGTCGCGATGGTCTTGCCAATCGCGAATTTCACTCCATCCAGTTGCCTGGCCACCAGCAGGCCGGCATAGAAATCGGACAGCATGCCGATCGAGTGCAGATTCTCCGCGAACGTCGTGTCGCCGGTGGACACATAGAAACAGGTGACCGCCCCAACCTCAGGCCGCTCCAGCGGAGCAACCACCGCGCGAAGATAGCCGGGTCCGACGCGCACGTCGCTGTCATTGATTACCAGCACCTCGTGACTCGCCTCGGCCACCAGTTGCGCCAGCTTGGCCACTTTGTCGTTCGAGGCGCCGTCGTCGGCGCGGTAGATCATGCGAATGCGCCGGCCCGGAAAGTCGCGGATCAGTTTCTCGACAACCGGCACGGCCGGATCGGACGGAGAGCCTGCGCAGAAAAGCAATTCATAAGTGGGATAATCCTGCCGGCAAAAGCTGGCGAAGTTTTCGTAGGCGCCGGGATCAATTCCATGAATTGGCTTCAGATTACTTACCGGGGGCGTGTAGTCTCCGGTAGCGAGCCGGTTGGCGCGGAAGTATCGCCAGGAGCTATAGACAGCCAGCAGATAGTAAATAAAAGGGAATGTGGCGATGAGCAGGAGCAGATCCCGCACGATGGTCAACGGTGGGGGCGTGTTACGATTGTAACGTAGCAAGCTGAGCCCCGGCAATGGCATCGAGGGCGCGTGGCACGCCTTCAGGAGCGGCTCCTCCACGCAGAGGAACCGATGGGCGGTGCGAGCCGTCGATTGTATAAAGCGCGATGAGGAACTGAATCGACTTGTGTGGCGTAGCAGGCTTCACTCATAAAAACTGGAGACCGCAACGCTCGCGGATTCTCGACGCCGTCAACTCGATGGCGCATCGCGGACCCGACCGCCAGGCGGTTTACGAAACCGATACTGTTTCGCTTGCCGCGGCTCGCCTGAAAATCATCGATATCGAAGCCGGCGATCAGCCCATGTCCACCGAAGACGGACGGGTGACCATCGCCTTCAACGGAGAGATTTACAACTACCGCGACCTGCGTGCGGAACTCGAGGAGCTCGGCCACCGCTTCGTTACGCGAACGGATACCGAAGTCCTGCTGCGGGCCTTCGTCGAGTGGGATACCGACTGCTTCGCTCGCCTGCGCGGCATGTTCGCCGCGGCGCTGTGGACCGAACCCGAGCGGCGCCTGGTTCTGGTTCGCGACCGGCTGGGCATCAAGCCGCTCTACTTCGCCACGCGCGGCGAAGACCTCTATTTCGGCTCCGAGCTGAAGACGATTTTCGTGCATCCGGAGATTGAGCGGCAGCTCGATCCGGCCGCGCTCGATTGCTGGCTGAGCCTGAACTATGTCCCCGCTCCGTGGACCTTCATCGAAGGAATCGAGAAGCTTCCTCCCGGCCAGTGGCTGGAATGGCGCGACGGGAAAACTCGCTCCGAGACCTGGTGGGAGCTGCCGCTGCCAACGCCCGTTCCGTTGGGCGCCGAAGAAGCGATGGAGCACCTGGACGCGTTGCTGGACAGTTCGGTGCGCGAGCATCTGGTGGCGGACGTTCCGGTTGGGTTATGGCTGAGCGGAGGAATGGATTCGTCCACCATTCTGCATTACGCGGCGCACGCGTCCAGCCGGCCCATTAACACGTTCTCGGTGACATTTCAGGGCCGCAGCTTCGACGAGAGCGCCTGGCTGCGCCCGCTGGTGGAGCAGTACGGGACGCATCACGAAGAGCTGGATCTGAATCCCGGACTCGCGTTGCGCGACGCCATCGAGGATTTCGCCAGCTATGCCGACGAGCCGAACGCTGACGCGGGCGCGCTGCCGGTGTGGTTTCTTTCGAAGATGACGCGCCGGAGCGCCACAGTGGCGCTGAGCGGCGAAGGCGCCGACGAGTTGTTCGGCGGATATGTCACCTATCGGGCGAATCATCTGGCGCGCTACGCCCGGCTGCTGCCGTCCCCGGTTCTGCGCGGGCTTGCCGGGGTCTTGCGCGCATGGCCAGTGTCCGACGAAAAGATCAGCCTCGAATACAAACTGAAGCGCTTTCTGGAAGGCTGCCGCATGGCGCCGGAACGGGCGCACGTCTACTGGAACGGAACCTTCTCCGATGCCGAGAAGCGCGCTTTGACAAAGCTCGACCTGCCCCGCGCACTCGATCGCATCCTCGTCGAACTGGCGCTGATGGGCGACAATCTCGGCGCATGGCTCTGGTTCGATCAGAAATACTATCTACCCGATGACATCCTGGCCAAGGTGGATCGCATCAGCATGGCGCACTCCATCGAGGTGCGTCCGCCATTTCTGGATCACCGGATTGCCGAATTTACCGCCACGCTGCCGGACCGGCTCCGGATCGACGGATCGAGGCAGAAGGTACTGTTGCGCAAGCTGATGAGCAATCGTTTGCCGCAGGCGATTCTGGGACGCGGCAAGGTGGGCTTCGATATACCGGCTCACGAGTGGCTGCGCGGTCCGCTGCGCGAACTGCTCTCTGATACTCTGGCCTGGGGCGCATGCGCGCATAGCGAGCTGTTCGATTCGGCGGCCGTGCGATTCTATGCCGATGCCCACCTGGCGCGCCGCGCGAACTATGGATATCACCTGTGGGGTTTTATAATCCTGTTTCTATGGATGAAGAGATGGAACGTTCAGGCCGCATCGGCATTGGCGCCGGAGCGGGTGCTGGCCGCCATTTCATCCTGATCGTTCTCCTGTTTGCGGCGGCCGTTTATCTGGGCTGCATCGTTTCTCCGCCCTCGCTCATGGACGACGTGGACGCCGTGCAGGCGCAGATCGCGCGGAACATGCTCACTTCCGGCGACTGGGTTACCGCGCGGCTGGACGGCGTGGCCTATCTCGAGAAGGCCCCGCTCATCTACTGGGCCATCGCCATCTGCTATCGCATCTTCGGCGTGCACGACTGGGTGGCGCGCCTTCCCGTGGCGCTCTCGACCATCGCGCTGTGCCTGTTGACGGCGTGGTTCGCCGCGTGGGCGTTCGGCCGGCGCGCGGCCTGCTATGCGGGCCTGTGCATGGCCACTTGCGTCGGCATCTTCCTGTTCACGCGCATCCAGATTCCCGACGTGATGCTCACGGCCACGACGGCGCTGGCGATGTGGGCGTTCCTGCGCGCGCTGGACGAGAGCGAACCGCGGCCGCGCCTGTGGGCGTTTCTCATGGCCGCCAGCCTGGGCGTGGGGCTTCTGCTGAAGAGCCTTATCGGCGTTCTGTTCCCAGTGGCCGCCGCTCTCGTCTATCTTCTTGTCACTCGCCGCTTGTTGTCGAAGGACGTATGGAGAAGGTTGCATCTGTTCAGCGGCGCGCTGGTGGTGCTGCTGATTGCCGTTCCGTGGCACGTGCTGGCGGCCATCCGCAATCCACCGGTATTCGATTTCACCATGCACAGCGCGCCTGGCGAATATCACGGGTTCCTGTGGTTCTTCTTCATCAACGAGCAACTGCTGCGCTTCCTGAACCTGCGGTATCCGCGCGATTACGACACGGTGCCGCGGTTCCTGTTCTGGTCGCTGCACCTGCTGTGGCTGTTTCCCTGGAGCGCGTATCTGCCGGCCATCACGAAGCTGGATTACAGGCCGCTGAAGCGCGCTGGGCAGGTTCGCCTGCTGGCGCTTTGCTGGATCGGATTCGTGTTGGTGTTCTTCACGTTCTCGACGACCCAGGAATACTATTCGATGCCCTGCTATCCGGCGTTCGCGCTGCTGCTGGGATCGGCGATGGCGGAAGGGGGCGTGTGGATCCGGCGGGGCAATCGCGTGCTTTGCGCGATCGCCATCTGCGCGGCGCTGGTGTGTCTTTCGCTGGCCGCGGCGGTCTGGAGCTATCCGACGCCGGGCGATATCTCGACGGCGCTCCAATCGCGGCCCGGCACTTACACGCTCGCGCTCGACCATATGAAGGACCTGACGTTGCGCTCGTTCGCGTACCTGCGGACGCCGCTGGTGCTTGCGGGCATCGCATTTCTGGTGGGCGCTGTCGGACTGTTTCGAACGGCGAGCAGGCGCGCATTCTTCGCGGCGGCGCTCATGATGGTATTGTTCTTCCACGCGGCGCGCATGGCACTGGTGGTGTTCGATCCGTACCTGTCGTCGCGGCCGATCGCGGATGCGCTGCTGAAGGCGCCGCAGGGCGATCTGGTAGTGAATCATCACTATTACACTTACTCGTCGGTGTTCTTCTATACGGATCGCACGGCCTGGCTGCTGAATGGCCGGTTCAATAACCTGGTGTACGGATCGTACGCGCCCGGCGCGCCCGACGTGTTCATGAATGACCAGCAGTTCCACGATCGCTGGCTGAAGCCGGAACGCTGTTACCTGGTGGCTTCGGATGCGGCCATCGAGAGACTGGGAAAGCTGGTGGGGGCGGAGAACCTGCGGACGGTACTCGCGAGCGGAGGCAAGCAGTTAGTGACGAACCGGTGAAGAAAGCCAGGCATAATGGAAGACAGCCATGAGCGAGACGCTGCATCTCGGAAATATAGTGATCGACGCGACGATGTTGGCCGCGCTCTGCCGACGATACAGGGTCCGGGAACTCTCGCTCTTTGGATCGGCCGCGCGGGGCCAAATGCGACCGGACAGTGACATCGACCTGCTGGTGGAGTTTCTGCCCGATGCGCAAACAGACCTGGTAGACTACGCCGGCCTGATGCTGGATCTGTCCAGGCTGCTGGGCCGAAATGTGGATTTGGTCTCGAAGAACGGACTGAAACCCCTGATCCGGGATTCGGTGCTGGAAGAAGCCCGGCTGGTCTATGCGGCATGAGAGTCTGTATCTCAGCGACATTGTCGAAGCCGCCGATCACATCGCCCAATTCATAGCAGAGGTCGATTTTCCAGCCTTCCTGCAGTCGGAGATGCTGCGTAGCGCAGTTGTCCAGAAACTCGTCGTTATCGGCGAAGCGGCTGCGCGTGTCCCGAACGAATTGGCGGACCGCCATCCCGAGGTGCCGTGGCCACAGATCATAGCCTTCCGCAACATTCTTGTGCACGCATACTTCGGCATCGATTGGGACATAGTGTGGCGTGCCGCCACGAATCGATGCCCGGTCCTGCGAGTGCAGATCGCTTGCATCCTGGCGGAATTCGGCAGACCCACAGACGCGGGGCCGCAATGAGCCGCCGGTCTGAAAGGGCGAGCGCCCAATCGCGTTCAAAGATTTCGCAGGGGATTTACAGCGGGCGGAAAGGGTGGATTCGGAAGCCCCAGTGCGTTGAACACAAGTTACCGACTCTGCGATGTTGCTGATCGCCTGATTCAGGGTTGTACCATAAAGAGCCGCACAGTTCTGGTCAGATCCAGATCGCGTGCAGGTTCGGCTCGAGCGGAGTAACAGCGATGCCGTGTGTCTCGGCGTATTCTCGAACCGCGCGGATGGGGACGTAAGGCATACCCTGATACCCTTTAAATTTCGCCGAGAACAGTTCGTGCACCCACTTGTCGTCACCCGGCCTTCCGAGCATCCTCGCGGCGTTGTGCGGCGTAACCGCCAGAATGCGCCCGGTTGCGGAGTTCATCTGGACCTCATCGAATTCCGGCCCGGATAGCGTGCGACCGCAGGGCCGACAACGGGCTACATCTTCGCCAGTCACCCCAGCCATGGCTTTCGATGACTTGAAGGAACCGTGATCTCCGGCGAAACGACCTTCGCGGGAAGCTTTGCCACGGTTTTCGTGTATCGGGAGGCCTGAACGAAGGCGTACAGATATGCTATTCGGGAAAAAAAAAGGCATCGGTCGGACGAAAGGGCGAGACTGTAGGCGATTACATCCCCAGTTACGCCGGGCATGCCGCGAGCGAGATCGTGAAGAATGTTCCCGGCATCAGGAACGCCGATTATGAGGAGGGAAGCCTGGAGCTTCTTGTCGAACTGCTGGCCTTCTATATGCACGTGGCGAACCGGCTTGCGTTCCGTGGACCCGACACACCACAGGCAAGGACCGCGCTGGATGCGGCTCGGAATGGAAACGCAATTGACGCGATCAACAAACTTGCGGAGAGCGGATGGCGTCTCCACTCGGCGAGCCGAGTTGCTCGGAGTTCAGCCAGCGCATGATCGTCTCCGTCGCGAACGGCATCACGACTTCCCTGAACAACGACCTGTCGAGTGTGGAGACGGTCGCCGCACTGAGAGACAGGTACAACGAACGGGAGAGGCAGTACGCGCACTATCGGAAGTTCGTCCCGGATGGCGACGAATCCCCCAAGGGCACACTCTTCTGGGAATTCTCGAAAATCGTGCTCCAGGGCTTCACCGATAGCGACGATATACTCGACCTGATGCGGGTGCGGGAGTCGCTTACGATGGTGACAGTCCCGTTCCTCAAAAAGACGAACGAAGTACTGAGTACGTAGAACAGCGGCGAGTTCGCAACAGTTGTAATCGACGCGCCTGCGTGCCGTGCTCAGTGGTGGCGGAAAGGCGCTCGTGACGAACCGTCCGGGATCGTGAAGGGGCAGATCGCGACAATGACGATTTCTGAGCCTTATCCTCCTGAACTGCTGCGTGTCGCTAGGAAGGTGGTCTGGTACGACGCGCCGGAACAAACCTTGAGTGACCTGAAAACATTCCTGGCTCACTTGATGGTGTACGGCACGCCCACGGACCTGGCGGTTGTGGAGCGCTACATCCGAGAAGATGACTACCGGAGCGTCCTGAACGCCGCGCCAGCGGGATTGTTCACATTAGATGCCTGGACGAGGTGGCATGAGCGGTTCGGCATCACACCTGTTCCACCCCTGCCGCGACGCAGGTTCCCGGATGGTTCCACAGGTCCCGATCCCGGAGCTTTCTTTGGGAGATAAGAAGCGAAGGTGGCGGAAAGGGTGGGATTCGAACCCACGGACGAGTTACCCCGTCGGCGGTTTTCAAGACCGCTGCCTTCAACCGCTCGGCCACCTTTCCACGGTCACTACGATTATACTGCGTCCTCGCGCTTCGAGCGCCGATTGCCTTTGTGCCGCGAACGCAGTTCAGCTTCGCCGGTCCTCGAGTCCATGCTCCGATGAGTCCGGTGCTCCGGATTGATATTCGAGCATATTTCGTGATATATACAGACGTCTTATTCGCGCAAGGAGGTCGGCCTGTATGCTGCTCGGCTCAACTGTTCTCGATGTGGCAATCGGTTTGATTTTCGTTTACCTCATCATCAGCTTCATTTGTTCGTCTCTCAGTGAAGGCGTTGAAGCCTTTCTCAAGCATCGGTCCAGAGATCTCGAACGGGGGATTCGGGAGATGTTGACCGACACAACGGCTGCGCCGGGCTCCGCGGATATTGTGAAGTCGTTATACAATCACCCTCTCATCTCGGCCCTGTACAAGGGCAACTACGATACCGCAATGAAGGGACGCGACCTCCCGTCCTATATTCCCGCTGCAAATTTCACCCTGGCCCTTTTGGATATTGTCCGGCAGCAGGCCGCCGCCGGAATGGCCGCCGGCGCCGCGGGCGCCGCTTCGGTACAGGAGTTGCGGACAGCCGCAGCGAGATTCGAAACGCAGAGCCCCAGAGTGTCGAAAGCGCTGGTGACGCTAATCGATGCCGCCGGAAATGACCTCGACCGGGCTCGCCGGAACATCGAGAAGTGGTTCGACAACTCGATGGACCGAGTGTCAGGCTGGTACAAGCGGAGAGCGCAGTACATCATCTTCGGTTTCGGTTTCCTCCTGGCAATCGGAGCAAATATAGATACGGTGGCGATCGTCCGAGTTTTGTCCACCAGCCAGGGACTGCGGCAAGCGCTGGTCGCGCAGGCCACTCAGTACGCCGCGAAAGAGAAGCCGGCCGCGACAGATGAGAACACCGGGCTGAAAGATTCGATGAACCGCCTGCAGAACCTCGGACTACCACTCGGCTGGGATGAAAACGTGCCGGGCAGTCGGCCCACTGACGCTAACGGCGAAGCCATGAAGGTAGTTGGCATCCTCCTGACCGCTTTTGCCGTCTCGCTCGGCGCTCCGTTCTGGTTCGACCTGTTGAACAAGTTCATCGTCGTCCGCTCGACGGTGAAACCGAACGAAAAGAGTCTTCCCGAGCCGTCGAAAGCGTAAACGCCGTTCTCAGGACGCCGACGACCGCCGCGGGCGGGGCGCCCGTGCCACCACCATTAGTGGGGAGACGCGGCGGATTGTTCGAGCGCGGTCCTCAGCTCTTCGCGCGTGATCACGTTCACCGTCACGCTGGCATCGCCCTGATCGGTAACCTGCACGGCTTTGCCGCGATCGGCAAGCGCCAGGAACGCAGGGTCGTTCAGCAGCGGCCACGGTTGAGCGCACTCCAGTGCGTAGACGGTGTAAGCGCCCGGCGGCGTCTGCACGGTACCGCCTTCCTTCTGTGCCGGCGCCATCGGCACGTTCATGAACGGACTTGCCGGGCGGAACGTCTTCGGGACCGCGATGATCCACGCCGTTTCCTCGGGCTTCAGATCGCTCACGGCAACGTGCAGTTTTGCCTGCTTCGTGCTGATTACTACATGCAACGGACCGGCCGCGCCCGGACCAATGTCGAATGCGTCGGGCGAAACCGCATTGCCGGCGAGAGTCGCCGACTTGACTGTGTTCGGCTGACCCTGGACCTGCAGACTGTACCGGCCGGGAAGGACACCGGCGATGGTGAAACCGCCGTCTTTCGCGGGCTGTCCGAAAATGACGTTGGTGCCGTGCGAGCGGTCGAGCGCAACCAGAGCCGCGACGCCCGCTGGTCCTTGCGGTCCATTGGCGTTGTCATCCACAACGACGTCGCCGCTGATGGTCATGGCGGCGGTGAGTTGCACCCTGACAACGGGTGGAGGGCCGTCGCCAACATCCACCGGCGCTTCGCCATGCAACTGCCTGTTGCCGTCGCGAAGCTCCACCACGGCCATGTACGAGCCTGAAGTGACGTTGAACGTATGGGTCCCTGCGCGCGCGATCATAACCGGCCTGCTTTGCTCGGCCTCGCTGATGGCGGTATCTCCGCGCGGCAACAGCCTGACCATCGCGTTTCGCACATCGATGCCGGAATCGTCCGGGATCACCTGAATCTGTACGGGGTAAGTGTTTGCGATCTTCAGATGAAAATCGATGCCACGCACCTCCGCACCGCCGGCCACACTGACTGCGGCCGCTCCAGACGAACTGTCAGCTCCGCCGAAGTAACCCGGAACCCAGGCCCAGAAGGGAGTGCGCGGATCGCCGCGTTCGAGGAACCCGTGCGGAGCGATCAGGTTCTGGTAGCAGTGCTGATAAACAAGGTAGCGGCCCGCGGGCAGATTTTCGATGCGGTATTCGCCGCGATCGTCGGTGGACGCGCTGCCGCGCATCTGCCATGAGCCTGCGCCTCCCACCGGCAGCGCGGTGACGCTGCAGTTGGGGGCCGCGTCGCCGTTCTCATCGGTCAGGCGTCCACTGATCGAGCCATTCGGCCACAGGCGCAGCTCAACGCCGGTCTTTTCCTGATCGGCCTCGACGCTCACCTGCTTCTGGCTGTCGCCGGCGATCATGCCGCGGTTCTGGTCGAATCCATCGCGCTGCGCCGTGATGAAGTAAGTGCCGGCGGGGAGCTTGCGAAACGCGAAGCCGCCTGAGGCGTCCGTGACGGCCATGGGGGCATTCCCGGAGATGGGTCCGCCAAGGCTGACCATGGCCTTCTTCACCGGCTCGCCGGTGGCATTGTTCACAACCGTGCCGGTGATGGAGGACGTACCGGTCACGGGAGGCTGCTGGCCGGGCGGGTCCATGACCTGTAGCTGTTGCGCCGACGCTATGGCAGCGGCGATCAGGAAGACGATTGCGCGGGTCATCGTTCAACTCCAGCGAGAGGGCCTGGCTGCACGTCCAGATCGAGATGGATCTGCTCGCCTTCGCGGACCTCCACCGGCTTACCCAGCGGCTCGATGCGCGCCATGAAATCGCCGTCCTGCATGTACGCGCGATCGAAACGCTCGAACGCAAACGCACGGTACGAGCCCGGCGTTATGCCGCGAATCTCGTACGTGCCATCCCGCACGGCGGCCCGCAGGATGAAGAAGCTCAGAACATGGCTGTACCGTCCTGTTGGCGCCAGCAGCACCCACGGCAGAGAGCGCCCGGTGAGCTCTGCCGCCGGGTTTTCAGGCTGCTTCACGGCGCCCGTTACGACGCCGCCCTGTGAGCTGACCACGATGTTCAGCGGCGCAGCCGTGCCGGGCGTGATGTTCATCTCCTCGGTGAGCACGTCCTGATCTCCCAGCTTCATCGATTTGACGTAGCCGCCCTTCGGCACGGGCTGCACATCGATGTCCCAGATGCCGGGCATCACCGCGGGAAACGCGAAAGAGCCGTCGGGCTGCACCAGCACGGAGAGCCGGTTCGGTCCGAAGACGGGCGAATCGCCGGCCAGCAGAACGACGTTGTACTTTGCGATATCGCCTGCGCCGGGGCCCTGCAACTCCAGATGTCCGGCCAGGCGCGCGCCCTTCGTCAGGTGAAGAACGACGTCCTGCGATCCGGGCCGGACGTCGACTTCCTCGACGCCCCGATATTCGCTGCTGCCCTGCACGCCGGTGATGACTCTGTAGTGCTCCGGAACGAGGCCCGCAATCGACAGAGTTCCATTCGGCGTGTAGCCTCCGTTGGCGGCGCCGAGGGCGCCCGAAACCTCATCGCGCGGGAAGAACATTACCTGTACTCCGGTTTCCGCGCTCAGGCCTTCGGGCATCTCGATGCGGCAGTTCACGGTTGCTGTCGGAACGGCGACCATGCTGAGCGAAATGTCCTGAACATCCGCGCCCGGTTTTACTTCGATCTGCTGCGCGTCCGCGATGCGCGTGGCGTTCGGATAATAGACTCGGGCGTAGGTCATCTCCGGCTGCGTGTCGCCGAGCGAAACATCGGAGCTGGTGGAGACTGGCTGGCGCCCCTGAAGGCCGGCGCCGAGGACGTAGCGCCCGGGCGCAACGCTGTGGATTCGGAACTCGCCGCGTTGATTCGATGTTGCGCCGTTGCGGGGCTGCCAGGTGCGCTTACCGCGCGACCATGTGGACGCCAGAAGCTGAACGTTCGTGTTCGGCAACGGGTCGCCGTCCTGATCGAGGAGGAGGCCCGAAACAGACGCGAGCGGCCGCAACCGCAGCGCGATGCCCTGGCGAACTTCGCCGGCCGTCACGGTGAGGACCGCGGGATAGCGGTCGGGCGTGGGCGCGCCGAACCAGACGTGCTGATAGCCGTCGTTGTCGGCGTGCAGGTAATAATGGCCCGGCGGGACGCCGTTGAATGAGAACGAGCCGCTCGAATCCGTGAGGACCATGGCGTCCACCGGCTTCGCTCCGGTGGTGGAGAGCACGACCAGCGCGGTGTGAATGGGTTTTCCGGTGACGTCGTTGACGACCATGCCGCTTACTGAGGCGGTGTCCGAGCCTCCGGCCCGAAGGCATGCAACCGCCACTACCGGCAGCAGCACGCGGCGAAGTACGGAAGAACGTCGCATGCGCGGAACACTTCTATTCTGCTCCGATTTGACGGCGTCAGGGGCGTGGGATGTTACACTCTCAGCGATGATGCGACGACATGTCCCGGCGGCTCTGGCCGCATCGCTGACGGCCGCCCTCGAAGGCGCTCCCGTGAGTGGCAATCAATTCATCGAGGTGCGCCGTTATCAATTGCGCAACAGCCATGAGAACCAGGTGGAGCGCACCTCGGCATACCTTGCGGCGATCGCGCCGGCGCTGGAGCGTGCCGGCGTGAAACCGGCAGGGTTCTTTCAGGGCGTGATTGGTCCGGAGAATCCGTCCATTGTCGCCGTGCTGCCGTTCGCGGATCTGGCCGCGGCCGAAACCGCGCGGAAGAGTCTGGTGGCGGATCGGGCTGTGGTGGCGGCAATGGAAACCGTGCACAACGGGCCGGGCGCTCCCTGGCAGCGCATCGAAACGTATGTGCTGCGCGCCTTCGATGGCTTTCCGGCGGTGCAGGCGGCCGAACCGAAGCCCGGGCGCATTTTCGAGCTGCGCATGTACGAATCGCAGGACGAAGTGACGCTGGCGCGCAAGGTGAGGATGTTCAACGATGGCGAGATCGGGATATTCCAGCGCCTGGGGATGATGCCGGTTTTCTTCGGGCAGACCGTCACCGGACCAAAGATGCCGAATCTGATCTATATGCTGTCGTTCGATTCGATGGCGGCTCGGGACCGTTTGTGGAGCGAGTTCGGGAGCGATCCGGCGTGGAAGAAGATGAGCTCCGAGCCAATGCTGAAAGACGCGGAGGTGGTGACGAACATCTCGAATGAAATCGTGCGGCCTCTGGCCTTTTCGGCGATTCGCTAGTCCAATGCAAAGGCGCAAACTGGGGAAAAGCGGCGTTGAAGTCTCAGCCATTGGATTCGGCTGCTTGGGGCTGAGCGCCAACTACGGGCCACCAACGGAGCGGCAGGAGGGCATCAGGATCATTCGTGCCGCCGTCGAGCGTGGCGTCACGCTCTTTGACACTGCCGAGGCGTATGGTCCTTTCGCGAACGAAGAACTGGTGGGAGCAGCCCTTGCGCCTTTCCGTGATGACGTGGTTATAGCCACGAAGTTTGGATTTGGCATCAACCCGGACGGCACTCGCTATGGTCTCGATAGCCGGCCCGAACACATCCGACAGGCCGCGGCCGCGTCGCTGGACCGGATGAAGGTCGACGCAATCGATCTTCTCTATCGGCATCGCGTCGATCCCAACGTGCCGATTGAAGACGTCGCGGGAGCCGTCAAAGAATTGATCGAGCAGGGCAAAGTGAAGCACTTCGGCCTGTCGGAGGCGAGCGCGGCGACGATCCGGCGTGCACACGCTGTTCAGCCGCTCACGGCCGTACAAAGCGTATTCGCTGTGGACCCGCGATCCCGAACAGAACGGCGTGCTTGCCGCTTGCGAGGAGTTGGAAATTGGTTTTGTGCCGTTCAGTCCTCTTGGCGCGGGATTTCTAACGGGGAAGATCGGGGAGAACACGGAATTTCACAGCACCGATTTCCGCAATCGGTCTCCCCGCTTCGCACCTGAGGCCCGCGCGGCCAATCTGGCGCTTGTCGATCTGCTGAAGCGCATCGGCGAAAGAAAGCGCGCGACGCCGGCGCAGATTGCGCTCGCATGGCTGCTTGCTCAGAAACCGTGGATCGTGCCGATCCCGGGAACGCGAAAGCTGGAGCGCCTTGACGAGAACCTGGGCGCAGCCGACGTCCAACTCACGCCGGACGACCTGCGCGAAATCGAAGACGCCGCCTCGAAGATTACGATCCAGGGCGCGCGGCTTCCTGAGGAAGTTCTGAAGCTGTCGGGCCGCTGAAGAGGCGGACGAGGGCGTCCGCCGCAGGCCGGGGGCCTGCCCCACAAAGGCAGCGAACCGGCAACCAAACCGCGACCGCAACTGGCTGACAGGCTGCCCCACATCAGGCTGACTGTATGCGGTGCACGCCTTCAGCGAAGACGGTCTCGGGCGTGAGCAGGCTGAGCACGAGAAACGCTTCGGTTTCGAAATCGTAGAAGAAGCCCGGTTGGACGAGTACGCCCTTGTCCAGCAGCTCCAGCACCCACTCCTCTTCGGTGCGAATGCGCGGGACGCGCAGCACTGCATACCAGCCCGCCTCCACGAAAAGCGGACGTTCGTCGAACGCCGCCAGATTGCGTCGCAACCGGGCGCAGATCTGCGCCTGGATGTTTGTCCGCAGCGCGAGCAGTCCGGGGGCGGCCAACTGCACCGGCGTCGACACGGAAAGCCAGATATCGGCGATGAACTCGAGGCGCTGCACCGCCTCGCGGCGCAGGCGATCGGGACCGCTCACCACTATCCACCCCAGCTTCATTTGCGGGAGACCGACCACCTTCGAGAGACCGCTCATCGAAAACGTGAGCACGTCGTCGAGGTTCACGAGAGAGCGCACCGAGTTCGGGCGCGACGCGAGCGTGTAATCGGAGAAGACCTCGTCGGAAATGATGGCGAGGCCGTGGTCGCGGCAGAGCGCGATGAGTTGCGGGAGCTCGTCGGAGCCGATGAGAGAGCCCGTGGGGTTGTTCGGATTCACCAGCACGATGGCTCGCGTGCGCGGTGTTATGGCGCGGTGCAGTGCGGAGAAGTCGATCTCCCAGGCGCCGTGATATGCGAGCGGATATTGCACCGCACGAACGCACTCGAGCGTAGCGAGAAACTCGAACAGCGGGTAAGAGGGCCGCGGTACCAGCACCTCATCGCCGGGGTCGGCCAGCAGCTTGAACAGGTATGCGTACGCTTCGCTGGTGCTGGCCGTAAGCAGAATGCGGTCCAGCGGCACGCGGGCGCCGCGTTCGGCATAGTAGCGCGCGACGGCTTCACGCGCTGCAGGATGGCCGGCGGGCTCGGGTTGATACGACAGAGCGCGAGGGTCCGCCAGCAGCGAGGCGATGTCGTCCGCGGGATACTCGATGCCCGCGCGCGTGGGATTCGATTCGGTGAGGTCGAGTATCGGGGCGCCGGATTCGCGGAGTGCGGCAAGCCGCCGGGTGATGCGGTTCACCTCCGCGGAGGCGCCGAGCCGCGAAGAGAACATCAGTGATCCAGTGGGACGAAGCGCACCGCGTAACCGCCGCCGGGCGCGAGCGCGGCCTGGAGATGGTCGGCGCCGGTGACCTCGCGTTTGAGTATTCGGACGTTCTTCGGCAGGCGGTCCGCGTCTTCGGCATCGGCGTAGATCTCGGCGCGGTACCGGCCGGGTCCGAGGAACGCGAGCGGCAGATCGAGCTGGCGCGGCGTCCAGTTGGTCATGCTGCCGAGGAACCACTCATTGCCATGCCGGCGTGCGATGGTCACGTACTCGCCGGGTTCGCCATTGACGACGCGAGTCTCGTCCCACGTGGCCGGCGCATGCCGGATGAACTCGAACGCCGGCTGATCCTCGTAGGAATGGGGACTGTCGGAGACCATCTGGAACGGGGATTCGAACACCGCGTACATGGCGAGCTGATGCGCTCGCGTACCCTGCGTCATGGGCCTCACCGAGCGCGGCTCGAACTCCGCTTTGGTGACGTTCTCGAACGACCCTGGCGTGTAATCCATGCGGCCTGTGAGCATGCGCGTGAAGGGCAGAGTGAGATGGTGATCGGGATTGTCGCGGGCCGTTCCCTTCGAATATTCCATGCCCATCACCGCCTCGTAGCCGAGCACGTTGGGCCATGTGCGGTCGAGCCCGCTCGGTTTGGTAGCGCCGTGGAAATCGACCATCAGGTGATGCCGGGCGGCGAGTTCGGCAACGCGATAATAGAACGCCATCATGGTCTGATCGTCGCGGTTCATGAAGTCGATCTTCACGCCGGCGACGCCCCACTTCTCGTAGAGCGGAAACGCGACGTCCATCAGGCGGTCGACCGCGGTCCAGTGCATCCAGATCCAGATCTTCACGTTCTTCGGCGGCCGCGTAGGCGACCAGCGCTGGAATATCGACCTTGCCGTTCATCTTGGTGATGTCCGGACCGGCGGCCCAGCCGGCGTCCACCAGCATGTACTCGAGCCCGGATTTCGCCGCGAAATCGACGAAGTAGCGCATGGTGGCGTCGTTGAACGCGGGTTTGCCGTCGGGCCCGAGGCTGCCGTTCCACCAGTCCCAGGCCGAGCGGCCGGCGTGAATCCACGATGTGTCGGCGATCGCGGACGGCGGATTCAGGTTCTGGATGGTGTTCGATTCGATGAGCGCCCCGGGGCGGTCGGCGATGAGCAGCACCCGCCATGCCGAGTGATGCGGGATGGCGCCCTGGACCACCAGGTCAGGGTCGTCCGCGCGTGGCGCCAGCCGGGATTCGAGCCGGTGCGTGCCCCACCCCGGATCGGGATTGATCAGATACATGGAGCTGTAATCGCGCAGGTCCGCTTCCGTGATGGCCATCCAGGCGACGCCCGGCAGGTTCATCAGCAGCGGGCATCCAACCAGCAGAGGACCCTGCGAACTGGCCTGATTCGCGAGCGCGCTGATGGGCAGCTTCACGTATTCGCTTTCGTACGGCGTGCGGAAGCTGGGCAGCTCGAGCGCCCATGTGGTGGCGTCTTTGGCGATGCGAAACTCGGTGTGCTCCTGCTTCAGGCGAAGCTCGCGCAGGGGCGTCTGATCGGGGATGACGTAGCGGAACGCGATGGCGTCGTCATAGGCGCGCGCCTCGATGGCAAGCCGTCGCTGCCAGCGTTCCGGCTCCTGAAGGTCGATGCGAAGGGCATTGTAGTGATCGCGGATGGAGCTGGTCTTGCCGGTGACAGGATGCCAGGTCTCGTCGGCGGAAGAGCGCGACTCATTGACGATGGTCATGCCCGGTCCGAGGGGCGGCTGGCCGTCGAGTTCGAGACTGAGCGCTGAGGGCTCGATGACCGGTTTGCCGGTAAACGCGACGCTGTAAGTCAGCTGGCCTTTGCTGTCCTGTTGAAACGCGATGGCGAGATGATGATCCGGCGATTCGAGCACGGAGGGGCTCTGTGCCACGGCGGCGGTGGCAGCGGCCAGCAGGATGAGAATGGATCGCATGTTTCAGATGCCGATTCCGGCGCCGGGGTATTCGGTGAGATGCTCGCTGCCGAGGATATGGTCGAGGTGGTGCTGCATGTGGAGAATGTAGTCTTCGATGAGGAAGCGCAGCGTCACAACGGGAGCGGCGGCTACGGAGCAGGGCGTCTCGAGCTGCTCTTCCGGAATCTCGGCGACGAGATCCGCGAGGAAGCGGTTGTAGTCGCGCCAGAAGTTCACCAGAGCGGTCCACGGCAGGTCGGCGTAATGGTGAACGCGCACCCAGCCTTGGCCGTCGTAGGTTGGGCCGCGAAACTCCGGCTCGAGCGTGGCGCGGACGAAGCGGACGTGGTTATTGGTGGCCGAATCGATCAGGTGGCCCAGTTCTTCCTTGCGGGACCAGGCGTCGGGGCGGGGGCGGAGAGCGGCCTGGTCGTCCGTGATCGCTTCGAGACCGGGTCGTGCGTTAGTCACGGCGCGCCAGAGGGCGTCGGCGAGATCCTGCGGCATGGCCACATTCTCTCACGAGGGTTGTCACTTATTCGTTTGGCAGCGTCTTCAGCCAGGAACAACCGATGAGCTGGCGATCTGCGGTGACGAGGGTGAGGTCGAGGACGGAAGCGGTGGCGGCGAGCCAGATATCGCCGAGATCGGGTTGGGGCAGGCGGATTCGACAGGCTTCGGCTGCGATCGTCAAGCTGAATGGCGCTTCCTGGAGGGGCAGTGTCGCGAAGGCGGATTCGAGCCAGTCCTTGAAACCCGTCCTTAAGCGGAGCTTGCCACGCTTTGCCACATTATGAGCTTCCCAGATCGATACAGGGGACAGATACAACTCGTTCTGCGGATTCGCGATCTGTCGTTGAACCCTGCGGCTCAGCTTCTCCGTAGGATTCAAGATCCAGATCCAGATATGCGTATCGAGAAGAAGTCTCACGGCTTACCGTCAGCCCAGGGCTCGAATGCACCGATCGGCCCGACGATGTCATCGTCGACTTCGAATTCGCCCCTCATGCCGCCGAGTATTCGCTTTCCGCAGGAAGCGCTCGGCGGGCGCACCTCGGCGATGGGTTTGCCGAATCTGGTAATCCGCACGGGCGTACCGGTCCGGCGCACGTTTTCGAGCACCGCGAGACACGTCGCCTTGAACTTCGAAACCGCGATCTCCTGCATACTCAAGTTGTACCATGGTCAATGACCATGGTCAAAATGACGGCACGAGTCGCCGGCACTCGCGCGCGATTTCCCAGTCTTCTTCCGTGTGCACGATCAGCGTGCGGACGGCGGCGCTGGGTGCCGAGATGTCCGTGTCGGCCGGTGAGCGAGCGTTCTTCTCCTCGTCGATGCGTACGCCGAGGAAGGCGAAGCGCTCTGCGACGCGGGTGCGCACCAGCGGCGAATTCTCGCCGACGCCCGCCGTGAAGACGAGGACATCGAGACCGCCGAGCGTCGCCACCATGGAGCCGGTCTCCTGGCAGAGCCGGTGCGCATACACATCGAACGCGAGCCGCGCGTCTTCGTTGCCGGCCTCGATAGCCGTCATGACCTCGCGCATGTCGCCGGACACGCGAGAAAGCCCCTTCAGCCCGGATTCCTTGTTGAGAATGCGATCGAGCTCGTCGGCCTTGTAGCCGCAATGGCGCACCAGATGGATGATGATGCCCGGATCGATGGAGCCGCTGCGCGTGCCCATCATCAGGCCGGCCAGCGGCGTGAATCCCATGGTGGTGTCAACGCTCCTGCCGCCGGCGATGGCGGCGAGCGACGCCCCGTTGCCGAGGTGGCAGGTGATCATACGCAGCGATTCGAGTGGACGGCCAAGTATCTCTGCCGCGCGACGCGATGTGTACTGATGGCTGATGCCGTGAAAGCCGTACCGCCGGATGCCTTCGTCGAGCCACTCGCGCGGGCCCGGATAGGTGGAGGCAGCGGGCGACAGAGTGGTATGAAACGCCGTATCGAACACCGCGATCTGCGGCACGGCCGGGCCGAGGATGCTCTCACAAGCTTCGATGGCTTCCAGCTCGAGGCGGTTGTGCTCGGGCGCGTATTCGACGAACCGGGCGATCACGCTCTTCACGTCCGGCGTAATGCGCGTGCTCTCCTGAAACGCCCTGCCGCCGTGCACCACGCGATGACCCACGACGTCCACCCCACTGGGCAGCGATTCGAGCACGGGCCGCAGCACGGCATCGGGCGCGGTGACCGCGAGCGTCTGGCTTGTCTCGGCGCCCGACGCGGTGCGGATACCGATCTCGGCCGTGCCGGGGTGATGGCCCCAGTCGACGCGCGCATCCCAGAGCGGGGCTGGCGGATCGGACGGCACTGTGGCGCCTTCCACGGAATAGAGCACGGCTTTGAGGGAGCTGGAGCCGCCGTTCAGAACAAGGATGCGCATATTGGCAAATGCAGGCTGAAAGCCTGCTCTACATTATCTGGGCCATTGCCAGTCGCGGATGGCGGGCATGTCATCGCCGTGCTGCGCGATCCAGAGCTTGTGCTCGATCAGCCGATTGCGCAGCATTTGTTTTTCGTGCGCCGACACGGCCTGCAACCCCGGCACACGGTCGATCACGTCCATGCACAGGTGGAACCGATCGAGGTCGTTCAGCACCGTCATGTCGAACGGCGTGGTGGTGGTGCCCTCCTCCTTATAGCCGCGCACGTGCAGGTTGTCGTGATTGTGCCGCCGATAGGTGAGCCGGTGGATGAGCCACGGATAGCCGTGGAACGCGAAAACGATCGGCTTGTCCTTCGTGAACAGCGAATCGAATTCGGCGTCGGACAGGCCGTGCGGATGCTCGCTCTTCGGCTGGAGCGTCATCAGGTCCACCACGTTCACCACGCGGATCTTCAACGTGGGCATATTCTGCCTGAGCCAGTCCACCGCGGCCAGAACCTCGAGGGTTGGAATGTCACCACAGCAGCCCATCACCACGTCAGGCTCGCTGCCGTGGTCGTTGCTGGCCCAATCCCAGATGCCGATGCCGGCGGTGCAATGGCGAATTGCGGCGTCCATGTCGAGGTATTGCAGGGCAGGTTGTTTGCCGGCGACGATGACGTTCACGTAGTGCCGGCTGCGCAGACAATGATCGGCAACGGAGAGCAGGCAGTTGGCGTCGGGCGGCAGATACACGCGCACGACGTCGGCCTTCTTGTTGACCACGTGATCGATGAAGCCGGGGTCCTGATGGCTGAAGCCGTTGTGATCCTGCCGCCACACGTGCGAGCTGAGCAGATAATTCAGCGATGCGATGGGCCGCCGCCAGGGAATGTGGCGCGTGGTGTTCAGCCATTTGGCGTGCTGGTTGAACATCGAATCGATGATGTGGATGAAGGCTTCGTAGCAGGAGAAGAAGCCGTGGCGGCCGGTGAGCAGATAGCCTTCTAGCCATCCCTGGCAGAGATGCTCGCTCAGAACTTCGAGCACGCGGCCATCGCGCGAGATGTGATCGTCGTTGGGCAGGATCCTGGCCTCCAGCTCGCGATCGGTCACCTCAAACAGGGCGTTCAGGCGATTCGACGCCGTTTCATCCGGCCCCACCACGCGGAAGTTCGCCGAGTCCATGTTGAGCTTCATCACATCGCGCAGCATGTTGCCGAGCACGCGAGTCGACTCGACCCGCCCCGTACCCGGCTTCTCCACCTTCACCGCGTACTGGCGGAAATCGGGCATGACGAGGTCCTTCAGCAACAGACCGCCATTGGCATGCGGATTGGCGCCCATGCGGCGCGTGCCCTTCGGCGCGAGGTCGGTGACTTCGCAGACGACGCGCCCGGTATCGTCGAACAGCTCGTCGGGCCGGTAGCTGCGCATCCAGTCTTCGAGGATCTTCAGGTGTTCGGGCTTCGTGCTGAACTCCTCGAGCGGCACCTGATGGGCGCGGAACGTGCCTTCGATCTGCACGCCGTCCACCACCTTGGGGCCGGTCCAGCCCTTGGGACTGACGAGGACGATCACGGGCCACACGGGACGCTCCGTTACGCCCTCTTCGCGCGCCCGGCGCTGTATTTCGCGGATCTCGCCGATGACGGCATCCATGGCGCCGGCGAGCAACTGGTGCATCTTTTCGGGCTCGTGGCCCTCGACGAAATACGGCTTGTATCCGTAGCCGCACAGCAACTCCACCAGCTCTTCTCGCGGGATGCGCGCCAGCACGGTGGGGTTGGCGATTTTGTAGCCGTTGAGATGCAGCACGGGCAACACGGCGCCATCGCGCGCCGGGTTAAGGAACTTGTTGGAGTGCCAGCTTGCGGCCAGCGCGCCGGTTTCGGCTTCGCCGTCGCCGATCACGCAGAGAACGGTCAGGCCGGGGTTGTCGAACGCGGCTCCGTAGGCGTGGGTCAGCGAGTATCCCAGTTCCCCGCCCTCATGAATGGACCCGGGCGTTTCGGGTGCGACATGACTGGGAATGCCGCCTGGAAACGAAAACTGCGTGAACAGCCGCTTGAGGCCCTCGGCATTCTGGCCGATGTTCGGATAGAACTCCGAGTACGTGCCCTCGAGGTAAGTGTTGGCCACCATGGCCGGGCCGCCGTGGCCGGGTCCGGCGATGTAGATCATGTCGAGGCCGTACTTGCGGATGACGCGGTTGGCGTGCACGTAGAGGAAGTTAAGGCCGGGCGTGGTGCCCCAGTGGCCCAGCAGACGCGGCTTGATGTGCTCGAGGCGCAACGGCTCGGTGAGCAGCGGGTTGTCGTAGAGATAAATCTGCCCGACGGAGAGGTAATTGGCGGCGCGCCACCAGGCGTCGACGGCGTGCAGCTCTTCGGGGGACAACGGGTTCGGGTTGATCGCGGGAGTGGTGAGTTGGTCAACAGCGGCCATGCGAAGCTCCTGATTTCAGAATGACAGAGCTGTGTTACAGATTGTTTTCCAAGGGCAGGCGGGAAAGCGGTGAGGAGTGGCGGAGTCACATATCGCGCCGTTCTTCAACGGCATTTGTGAACAGAGTTGACTCTGATGATCTCCAGCAGCTCGACGTCATGGTGGGAAAGGGCGTCAGACAGCCAGGGGAGCTCAGGTGGAACGCGTTCAGCGATCTTACCGCTGAGATCTTTCTTATACGCCACGACTGCCCTGAGCGTGACATCGATCGGGCAGCGCGAGCCGGCAGAACGTTGTTCGGTGAATCTATCCAGCGTTTCCCATGACTCCGGTTTGTAGAGACTCGGTTCGCCTCCGAGTTCCGCAGACCAATCAATCAGACCCGCCGTTTTCTCAGGCGCTACGTGGTTGCGCTTCCATTCGGAGAGAGGGAGCAGTTCCTGTATCATCGCCCCGTCCAGACCAGCAATGTGGGAAGGGCGGATAACGCCCCTCGCGCATACGACCTTACCGTCAAGCTGCCTCGCCGTCTGCGCCAGCTTCTCTACACTGAGGACGGGTTCGCAACCCGGGGTCGCGGCGATGAGTGAGACAGCGCAGAATCCAACGAGCCTGGTTGTGAGGATTCCAATAGCTCTGGTTGTCATTGCGTGCCGGGTCAGACCCGATACGTATCGGGGCGCCAGCTTTTTACTGCACGCTTGATCGCGTCGGGCGTTAGTTGCTCGGCGGCGGCACGCCCGGCGATCAGCAGAAACTCGTCGTCGGGGGCGAATCGCAGCGCGATCACCTGGCCCATGCTCAGCTTCGGGTCGAGCAGTTTGCCCGTCAGCGCATAACAGCGCAGGTTCTCTTCGGCGCGGATGGCGCGGTCCTGAGCCTTGAGCGCGAACACGCGACCGAAAACAGCCGTCATCGCAAGACAGACCGCGATCAGGAAGATGAGCAGAGAGTCGAACCGGCCATGATGAGCGTAAATGGTGAGCCCCAGATTCACGATGGACCCGAGCAACAGCAGTCCGATGAGTCCGAGCAGTACGACGTGGAATCCGAACACCGTTTGCTTATGGTTAGCGTAGGTTTGCTCCGGCACAATGATGTCCTTTCAGTTGTGCCGATTGTATCGCGGAACCGCGTCACTCAGTCCTGGCGGGCGAGGCGCCCGCCGCAGGCCGGGGGCCTGCCCCACTTATGCCGGGGGCGAGGCGACGAAACGGTAGCCTACGCCGCGCACGGTCAGCAGATGCCGGGGACGCGTCGGGTCGTCCTCGATATAGCGGCGCAGACGCACGATGAAGTTGTCGATGGGGCGCGTGTCGGTGTCCTCGCGCAGGCCCCACACGTCTTCGATCATCTTCTTCCGCGAAACGGGCTGGCCTTCGTGCCGGATGAGGTAACGGAGAACATTCGCCTCCATCAGCGTCAACGGGAACGCGCGATCGCGCACGCGCAACTCGAGCAAGTCGAAATTGACGGAGGCCTCGCCGAACGCGAATACATCGGCGCGCGACGCGGGCGTTTCCCGGCGCGGCCCGGCGCCCAGCCACTCCCGGCGGCGCAGCAGGCTGCGAATACGCGCAATGAGTATCGACAGCTCGAACGGTTTGGGCAGGTAATCGTCGGCGCCCGCGGCGAAGCCGTGCAGCACGTCCTCGGGATGCGCGCGCGCGGTAAGCATCAGCGTGGGGATGAACTGGCCGCCGGCGCGCAGTTCGGACATGACGGTGAAGCCGTCTTTGCCGGGCAGCATTATATCGAGCACCAGCAGATCGAAATCGCCGGATTGCGGCAACAGTAACTCGAGCGCGGCCTCGCCGGTATCCACCACCTGAGCGCGGTAACCCTCGGCCTCCAGATTGAAGCGCAGCCCATCGGCCAGGTGCTGTTCGTCTTCGACAACCAGGATGCGGCTCATTTGGCGACTGGGAGTTGCAGGATGAACGTGCTGCCATGGCCGGGGCCCTCGCTTTCGGCCCACGCCCGGCCGCCATGGCGGCGCGCCACCGAGCGCACAATGAACAAGCCGAGCCCGGTGCCCTTCACGCGCGTGCTGAACGGCCCGGGCGTGCGATAAAAACGCCTGAACACGCGCTTCAATTCCTCCTTGCCGATGCCGATGCCGCGATCGCATACACGCACCGAAACCAGTTTGCCATCGATTCGTT
Organism: uncultured Acidobacteriota bacterium; assembly: GCA_963780655.1. GTDB lineage: Bacteria > Acidobacteriota > Terriglobia > Bryobacterales > Bryobacteraceae > CAWACP01. The sequence continues at coordinate 112,254 of CAWACP010000010.1, forward strand.
CGGCGCTCACCTTCACATTTACCGAGGTTCCCGAATACTTTACGGCGTTATCAATCAGGTTCGAGACGGCGGCGCGTATCTCGTCCGGGTCGGCTACAACGGGAAGCGGACCGGCGCTGCGATATTCGAGGCCGTCGGGCGCGACGCGATGAAGGGTGCGGGCGCGCTCGACGCATTCTCCCAGCAGCGGATTGAGGTCGATGCGCTGCAGGTTGGGCGGTCGGCTGGCGCCGCCGATGCGGCCGGTGCGCAGGATCTGTTCGATGTACCCGAGCAGGCGATCGCTGTCCTCGAGCATGATTCGATAGAACTCGCTGCGCTTCTCGTCATCAACGGGGCGGGTTTGCAGGGTTTCGAGATACAGGCGGATGGAGGCCACGGGTGTTTTCAGCTCATGCGTGACGGCGTTGATAAAGGCATCGTGCTGCGCATTGCGGCGGATCTCGCGCACAAGGAAGGTGGTGTTGAGGACGACGCCGGTGATGATGATGGCGAACAGCAGGCTGGCCAGGAAGAGAAGGATGCCGGTCCGCCAGCCGAGCAGTACCCAGCCGATGTAGAGCAGCAGGATAACAAGGATGAGCCCGACGCCGAGCGAGATGAAGAAGGCGATGGACTTTCGCCGACCGGCAATGACCATTACTTACAGGTTAGCTGGGGCAGCGCCTGCCGAAATGAGCCTACAATCTGGAATGGCGTTCGACATCGAGCATAGGCTGCGGGCGAGCCTCTCCGAGCATGCATCTCTGCTCGAGATGACGCTGTACCTGTCGGTGGGTCTCCTGCTGGTGGTCGCCGCTGTCCTGGTCCTGTTCCAGGCCGGGGCAGCTTTGTGGAACGGAATTGCCACCGGCAAAACCGCAAGTTCCGTGCTTCCGGCGCTCGATCAACTGCTCCTCGTGCTCATGCTGGTGGAGATACTGCACACTGTCCGCATCTCCATTCGAACCCAAAAGTTGACAATGGCTCCATTCCTGATCGTCGGACTGATAGCGTCCATCCGACGGGTGCTGGTCATCACGATGCAGGCCGCGGCGGCGAAACTGGCCGATTCGGGCGGCACCGGTGCAGCCGACGACCCCATCGCGTTCCGTAACTCGATGATCGAGCTTGGCGTGCTGGCTCTCCTGATTTCGGTGTTTGTATTGTCGATCGCGCGCGTCGGCCATATTGAGTCGAGCGAAGATGTCTCGGCTGAATAATGTTCGGTTTGGCGGCGGCAACACGGGCGCGTCCCATAGCCCTGCCTCCGCCTGCGGCAGCGGGACGAGGGCGTCCCGCGCGGTCCGGGGGGACCGCCCCACCAGGCCGTTGCCGTTCAGCTTTAGTGAACAGTATTGTACCTGGGGGGCAAGTCATGGCACGAGCGCAAAGGCGTAGAGAGTGTCGCCGGCGCCCGCGACAAGGTACTGGCGGCCGTCCAGCTCATAGGTCATCGGACCGTTGCTGAGGGGCGCAAGCATCGGGAAATGCCAGAGGATGCGGCCGTCGCGTGGATCGTACGCGATCAGGTTGTCCATGTAGTCGCCGGTAAACAGCAGGCCGCCGGCGGTGGTCAGTATTCCGGGACCGCCCAGGCCAATCCTGCCGCCCTGGGAGTAAGTGTGGCTCCATGTCACGGCGCCGGTTTTATAATCCAGCGCCTCGAGAACATACTCCGACCACAGCGGACGCGCTGAACCGCCATAGCCCTCCGGCTTCGCGTCGGTGTCGGTGAGATACGCAAGGCTGTATCCGCGCGTGGCGTTGACATAGAACAATCCGGTATCAGGATCGTAACTCGGAGGCATCCAGTTAGTCGCGCCGCCCGCGCCCATGCTGAGCAGCGCTCCTTCCACCTTCGGCTCCTTCGCGGGATCGGGAATGGGCTGGCCCTTATCGTCCACTCCTTTCGACCAGTTCAGCGGGACGAACGGCTTCGAGAGGACGCTGGCGCCATTGGTCCGATCCAGAATGAAGAAATAACCATTGCGGGCCGCCTGCGCCAGCAGCTTCCTCGGACGGCCGTCAATCGTCGCATCGAACAGAACCGGCGTTTCCACGTCATCCCAGTCATGCGTGTCGTGCGGCGACGCCTGAAAATACCAGACCAGCTTGCCGGTGTCGGGGTTCAGCGCCACGATGGAGCAGGTCCAGAGATTGGTCCCCTTGCGGCCCTGTCCCGCGTACACCGGGTTCGGATTTCCGGTGCCCCAGTAGAGCAGGTTCAACTCAGGGTCGTAAGTGCCGGGCAGCCAGGTCATGCCGCCGCCATGCTCGCGCGCGCCCTTGTCGGGCCATGTCTCGGCGCCAGGCTCGCCCGCGCGCGGCTCGGTGTTCCAGCGCCACTGTAAGTCGCCTGTTTCCGGGTCGCGCGCCTCCAGATACCCGGGCACGTCCATGGCGTCTCCACCTACGCCGACGATCACGTGGTTACCAATCACCAGCGGCGCCATGGTGGTGAAATACTGGAGCTTCTCGTCGGCCACCTTCTTACGCCAACGCTCTTTGCCATCGCTCGCGTGCAGAGAGATGAACCAGCCATCGGGGGAGAGGAAGTACAGCCAGTTGCCGTACATCCCGACGCCGCGATTTCCGACCAGGTGGCCGCCCTTATCGACCCAGGCGTAGTGCCAGATCTCCCGGCCCGATCGCGCATCCACCGCCCAGACATGATCCGGGACGGTGAAGTACAGGACCCCGTTGACTTCCAGGGGCGTGGACTTGATCTGCGGTATTCCAATGCCGCGCTGCGGCCCGACGTTGGTACGGTACATCCAGGCGGGGGCCAGTTTCCTGATATTGGTCTGGTTGATCCGCGCAAGCGCGCTATGACGACGACCCGAGTAATCGCCGTTATAAGTGGGCCAGCCGTCCTGCGCGGTGAGTAACAGAGTTGTTAGCGCGATGCCATACAACTTCATTTCAACGTCACCAGATAGGCCAGCAGGTTATGCATGTCAGCGTCGGTATATTGCCCGAGTAACTCCCGGTGCACGGCCAGCTTATCTTCTACTTGCACCTTCACCCCTGGCGCGATGGCGAAAGAGCGATAATCGCCATGGGCGTCGTAAAACGCGACCTGGAAATCGTCAAGACGCTGCAGCGTGCCCGAGAATTGCGCGTCCGGCACGGACACAGTCACCCGCGCGGGCTTCGGTTGAAAGTCGCGCGAAGCCGGATAAAGGAACGTCTGCTGCAACTCCGCAGGCTGCAGCTTCGACCCGATATGCGCCAGATCGCCCGTTGTGGAGTGGCACGTGGCGCACTTACCCGCGCCTTCGAAGTATGCCTTACCCGCGTTGACATCGCCGGTAACCACTTCGGCCAGCTTGTAAGTTCCGCGGTTGGCCGCCAGTTCCACGCGCATGTGCAGGAACTCGGCAATGTCAGTAAGTTGCTTGTCCGTGAAGTCCGGAAACGGCGGCATGCCGCGGTCTGGCCGGCCCTTGTGAATGAATGGACCGATGGTCTCACCCGCGTCGTCGTGAAGCACGATGGCCGAACGGATCAGATCCGGGCCGGTATCGCCTCCAGTGGCCTTTGCTCCATGGCAGAAGGAACACGCGCTCGCGTAGAGCTTTGCGCCGCGCTCGGCCGCGGCGGCATCGGGGGCGCGCCCGAGGCCCAGGAACTCGCGCGTGTTGAATCGCCCCTGTGGACGCTCCTGCGCCAACGCCACGATCATCGGAACGAGGATGAGTATGTACCGGCCAGCTCCTGCTCGCATATAGTTGTGGAGATGGTTTCCCTGAAGAATACCGCAGTCCTCGTAGTGGGCGCCTCCAGCGGCATCGGGCGCAGTATCGCGGTTCAGTTTGCTCGCGAAGGCGGGCGGGTTATGGCGTCGGCCAGGCGGGAAGGACGGCTGAAGCAGTTGCAGGCCGAGCTGAATGCCGAGGGACGATCGATGGAGGTTCATGCGGCGGATGCAGCTCGTCCGGCGGACATGGAGGAGCTGGCGCGGAAAACCGCGGAAGCGTTCGGGGCCATCGACGTTCTGGTGTACGCCACCGGCACGAACACGCCGGACCGCGCACTCACGCGGCTGAATCCGGAAATCTGGAACGAACTGATCACGGTGAATCTGAATGGCGCATACAACGTCACTTACGCCGTGCTGCCGGGTATGCGAGCACGGCGATCGGGCCACCTGATCTATATCGCGTCGGTATCGGGACTCATGGCGGATGTGTCAGGTGCGGCCTATCAGGCTTCGAAACGCGGCCTCATCGGGCTGGCGCATGCCATCCGCATGGAGGAGAAACAAAACGGCATACGCACGTGCGCCATCTGTCCCGGTCTGGTAGACACGGACCTGATAGACCGCCGTCCGGTGAAGCCCTCGGCTGAAGTGATGGCGAAAGCTCTGCGGCCGGAGGACGTGGCGGAGATGGCGCTGGCCGTGGCGAGGCTACCGTCGCACGTGACTGTGCCGGAGCTGCAGATCGTGCCGACGGAGCTGTAGGGGCGCGGCAATTGTGGGGCGGGCGCCTCGCCTGCGGCCGACGCCTCGTCGGCCTGCTCAGCATGTTCTGAATGCGTATGGCGCCGGACCAGGCGGGCGGGGGCGCCCGCCGCAGGCGAGGCGCCTGCCCCACAGGCAGGAAATCACCCCTGACCTACCGCAACTTTCCGCGAAGCACCGTGATCGATCCACCGGGCAGTGTATATGTGCCATCGCGGGGCGCAGGGATCATCGTGTTCTGGTTCTCGTTAGGGCTGTTGCAATATTGCACAAGGGCGACAGATCCGACAAGAGGATGCCTGAGGTGCCTGGCATCTTCGATGACAAGGTGAATCTGGTGGGCCGCATTCAGGTCGTGGTTGATCAGCATGAACGACCAGTTCCGGTCCGGGCGATGAACGGCGTATGCGGTTATCACGGTGCGCCCGGCGGCGTCCTTCAGGTTGGCCGACGCGGGGAAAATTCGGTTCGCTCCCGCGCCGTGTTGCAGCCATTCGAAGTTGATAATGTGCGCAGAAGTGAAGGGAGTATATTCCGGCGTGCCCCAGGCCCCGCCGCCATTCGGGCCACCCCCATAATTCCAGCGATCAGCCGCGCCATTATTGATCGCCGGCCGGTAGAACGCCGTACCTCCCTGTTCAAAGAACGTGCCGAACGCGTCGCATTCCCAGATCGCGCGGCCGGTCACGCCCAGGTAGCCCTTTCCGCTCCGCCCAGCCGTGATTCCGCTCTCGGAAATGATCAGCGGCACGTCCCTCGGAACACCGTCCTCACGCCACATGTGCAGAACGTGCTTCATGATTCCCGGTTCCATATAGAGGGTGTCCCAGTCGTTCGGCGGACCGATTCCGTTCACCATGAACGGGTAGTGTTCGAACGACATGAACGCGAGGTCCTTCAGATGTTTGTGGGTCTTAAGATAGTCGATGAATCGGCCCATCCACGAAGTGCGTCCCTGATCGTCTGCCCAGAGGGTGATGTCTTTATCGACGCCTTCGAAAACCGGACCGCCCAGCCTGGCATCGGGAGTTAACTTGTGGATCGCGTCCGCCCACCGGCAGTAGATGGCGCCGTAGTCTTCCGGCATCGTGTGCTTGCCGTCGCACTCCTCGCCGATCTCAATTCCCACCACTGGATAACCACGCTTGTGGATGTACGCAACCTCATTGGCGCAATCTTCGGGGGTGTCATAAATCGCCGCGCATGCAACCAGCGCCGGATGCCCCATGGTCAGTCCACTGGTGAAGAAATTGTCCATGCCGTTATATTCATCGTGGCCGCCCGTGATCAGGTTGTCAGCCTGGTGCCAGGGGTCGATGGAAGAAGCGGCAAAGGACCCAGCCGTGTCTTCTGCCGAACCGGGAAAAGCCGCGGCGGTCCCAGGGCCAACGACAGGCCTCTGGTCTTCCGACGCAGGCCCCGGTTCCACACCGTTGGCCGGATAAACAATTGAGTAGATCCCTGCGCTGTCGATCGTCCCGACGGAGAGCGTCTGCAGGGCGTAGCCGACGCAGTTTCGAATATCCTGCGCCCCGTGCGTATCGCAGGTCTCGGAAGATTTCGACATCAACACGCGGACAAAGCGGGCGGTTACCGGCTCATCGGAAAGTCTGAGATGCACGTCCCCACCGGGGCTGTTCGTGGCGGCGCCCGATGGGAAAGCCTTCCAGACGCCATTCGGGCCCATGTCCCAGTCCATTGCATTGTTATCGCCGATCCAGTACTGAACCACGTAAACGAGCGCCCAGGGATTTACCCATTGGATGTGGATTGCATTGACGGCGCGGGCCATCCCCATATCGATCACCACCCACTGCGGGTGCAGAGCATCGCTTTCGCCCGTGAAACGGCGGGTCAGGTAAGGATTGCTTTTCCAGTAGCTTTGAAAACCCGCCACCAAAGGCCGATCGCCGCTGGTCATGAAGTCGCGATGGGGCAACGAATACGAATAACCGTAGTGAATCGGTTCGCCCGGACGAGCGCTCCCGGCGAAATATCCGCTTTTTGTGGCGGGATCGCTCCATGTGCCGTTTTCGTTCCAGTGCCAGGCCGCAAGGCGTAGCTCGCTGTTGTTACGCATCGTGATGGAACCCCAACCCAGGTTCCTGATCCCCTGAATCGTCTCTGGTTTGGTCAGGTTGTCCACCTGCGCCCTGGTCAAATCGTCCATCCACGCGCCGGTGGCCGTATCGGGATAGATCGTATTCAGGACGCTCTCCGGAGTCACGTCAACGTGGACCATGGCGCGCAAGTCGGCGGTCGCCACCTGCGGAGCCGTTTGTGCGTGAAGGGCGAACGGAGTGTGCCTGGACACCACCGTCAACCCGAGCGCCGCGACTGCGATACACAGGAACATGCGAGACGAGATTCGTGTGCAAAAATCGGTCATGATGGCGGATGGATGCCTTTCGCGACTGTCGTAGAATACCGCAAAGTGGAATGGACATTTTTGTTAAGGATGCGTCCATGAACCGTCGCCATTTTCTGCGATCCGCGGTCGTGTCGTCGGCCAGCTTCCTTTTCCCCACAGCCGGGGCTGCTTCGTCCGGCGACTGGCGCACGTTCGAAATGAAAACGCGCGTCGAAGTCCTCAAGCCTTCGGGCGCAACGCGCGTGTGGCTGCCGGCGGCGCTGCTCGGCGCGACTCCATTCCAGAGGACGCTCTCAAACGAGTTCAGCGCCGAGGGAGGGAGCGCGAAGCTCGTCGAGTCTGGCGCCGACGGACTCGGAATCGTTGCCGCGGAATTTCCTGCCGGCGTGAAGCCAGTCCTCATGCTCACCAGCCGAGTGTCGACGAGGAACTATGCTGTCGACCTTTCGGCACCGGGCAGGGCGCCGGAAGCGGAGCGGGCAGAGTTGGAGCATTTCCTGCGCCCTGTGAAGCTGCTGCCGACCGACGGCATCGTGAAAACGACGGCAACCGAAATTACAAACCATGCGAAGACGGACGTCGAGAAGGCGCAAGCGATCTACGAGTGGATCGTCGATAACACGTTTCGGAACCCGAAAACGCGCGGCTGCGGCATCGGCGATATCCGCTTCATGCTGGAGTCCCGGGATCTGGGCGGGAAATGCGCCGATCTCAACGCGCTCTATGTGGGCCTGGCCCGTGCGGCGGGCCTCCCGGCTCGGGACGTATATGGCATCCGCGTCGCCAAATCGGACCTCGGCTATAAGAGCCTGGGCGCCGCGTCGGAAAACATCACGAAGTCACAGCATTGCCGGGCCGAAGTGTATCTTGGCGGCCACGGCTGGGTTCCGGTTGATCCCGCCGACGTAAGGAAAGTCGTGCTCGAGGAGCCGCCTGGAAATCGGACGCTGGACGACGCTATGGTCGAGAAGGCGCGAGCGCGATTGTTTGGGTCGTGGGAGATGAATTGGATAGCATTCAACTTCGCCCATGACGTCGCGCTGCCTGGATCGACTGAAGCGCCGCTCGGTTTCCTCATGTATCCTCAGGCCGAAACGAACGAAGGCCGGATCGACTGCCTCGATGCGGACAACTTCAGATACGAAATTACAGCGCGAGAGATTCCGGCGAGCTAAAGCTCACCGCCGCAGGCTCTCCAGTAAAGCAGTGTACAAGTGCATGATTCGCGTGGGGCTGGCGCCTCGCCTGCTGCGGGCGCCCCCGCCCGCCTGGTCCGACGGAACACGCATCGAGAACATGCCAGGCAAGCCGACGAGGCGTCGGCCGCAGGCGAGGCGCCCGCCCCACAATTGCCGAATCATGTTACCGGTTGTTGTGGGACTTGCGCAGCATTACGACGGTTTCTTGTGCACCCGTTTGCAGGCCGTTTCCGCGCCGGTGGGATCGAGCGCCGCGCTGCCCTCGTCGATATTCTCGATCTTGCCGTCCGTATCGATGACGAAGGTCACGCGGTTGGCGATGCCCATCTGCGGAATCAACACGCCATACAGCTCGGAGATTTTTCGGTCGTGATCGCTCAGCAGCGGATAGCTCAGGTTCAGCTCCTTGCCCCAGTGCGCAAGCGTCGGAATGAAATCGGTGCTCATCGCCAGAACCTGCGCGTCCTGCTCGTCGAATTTGCCAATACCAGACTGGTAGGCTGTGATTTCCTTCGTTCAACCACCGGTGAACGCAGCGGGAAAGAAGGCCAGCACAACCGTCTTCTTCCCGCGAAAATCGGAGAGTTTGATCTCCTTACCCGTGGTGTTCATCTGCGCGGAGACGGTGAAATCGGGCGCCATATCGCCCACCTTGAGGTTCGTCTTCGGCGGCTGAATCTGCTGCGCGGACAATGCCGCCGCACACATCGTGAGTGCCATTGAAAGCTTCATCGGTTCTCCTGCTGTACTTAAGAGGATAATGCTTTTTTCGACCATGCGATTGGTTGCCCTCGTCAGTCTGGTTGCCGCCATCCTCACGGCGCGCGGAGCGGAGTCCGCCGACGAGTACCGCATTTACGCCGAACACCCGCGACTTTTCCTCAGGGCGCAGCGGTTGCGGATGCTGCGCCGCGAGCGCGAGCGGCAGTCCATGCGCTGGAACCAGTTCGATTCGCTGGTTCGCGGCGGCGCGCAATTCCCCGAGCCGGGGCTGGCGCAGGCACTTTATTATGAAACCGGTTCGGACAACGCCGCGGGCCGCAAGGCTGTCGAATGGGCGCTCGGTCCCGAGGCCGACGTGCGGCAGACGGCGCTGGTGTTCGACTGGTGCCAGGCTATCCTTGCGGATGCCGAGAAGGCGCGGCTCAGCGATCGCCTGCTGAAATCTCTCGATGGCGCGCCGCCGCGCGACCTCGCTTCGGCGCGCGACAAAGTCCTCGCGGCCATCGCCATCGCAGACGAGCACCACGATGAATCGGCGCGGGAACTCGAAAAAATCATCAGCCAATGGTGGCGGGTGGACGTTGCGCCGCGCCTGCGCTCCGGGGCGCTTACCTTCAGTCAGGCGGAGCTGCTGCCGCTGTTCGAGTTGATCAACGCCGTTCGTGACAACCTGAATACCGATCTGCGCGAAGACGCCGCGGTCTACTTCGAGAAGCTGCCGGCCCGCTACGTCACCAGCTTCTATCCCGCAACATGGCCCGCCGCTGAGAACGATTACCGGATACCGTCCTACGAAGGGCGGGCAGCGCCCGACCTGAACATTGCGGCGCGGGCGCGTATTGGCGGCCTCGAGCTGGTTGCGTCGGACACGAACGCGCGCGGAAGCCAGTACGTGCAGGGCTGGCTGGTGCTCGACCGCTTCATGCTGCGCGGGCCGTTCGGCGCGCCGTATGAATTCCTGTGGGCCAACCCGTACCAGCCCGGGCTCGCTTATGCAGGGCTTCCTCTTGTTTTCTACGACTCCGACTCCGGCTCACTGTTCGCGCGCTCGGACTGGAACGATGAAGCGACCTGGTTCGGGATCGTGGGAAACGAGTTTCAGATTTTCAGGAAGGGCGCGGTGAGCGTGCTCGATGTGCGGACGGCCGCCGTCCCGGCGAAACCGCTGGAGATCGGGCCGTCCGTTATCGCGGCGGGACCGGGCGCGTTTCATGCCTCGGGCAGTTCGGTCTTCATCATTGGGCTGAAGCCGGGAACGGAATGGAACGTTGACATAGACCATGGAGGGAGGCGAACGGCAACAGCCGACCGAGCGGGGACCATCGCGGTGGAGGACCTTAAGCTCATCGACACGCCGGTCGCGGTATCGGAGCATCTGGCGCCGGCAGTGGGACACTGAACACATGCGGTTCGCGGCTGCCGCAATCGTCTGTCTTTGCTTCCTGGCTCTCGCCGGACCCTTCCAGTCCGCGCCGGTTCCCACGCTGCCGCAGGATTACGTGTGCCCAATGGATCCGGACGTGCGCTCGGCGACGCCCGGCGTCTGCCCGCGATGCGGGATGAAGCTGGTGCTCGGCATTCCCGATGAGATCGAGTATCCGCTGGACCTGTCGGTGACACCGCCTGTTCCGCGGGCCGGCGCGGACACGGAACTACTGTTCCGCGTGCGCGATCCACGCTCGGGCGCGCTCGTCAGGAATTTCGAGATCGTGCACGAGAAGCTGTTTCACATGTTCATCGTCAGCCAGGATCTCAGCTACTTCATCCACGATCACCCGGTGGCCGGCGCCGACGGCGCGTTCCGTTTCGCAGAGCGTTTCCCGAAGCCGGGCCTGTACCGCATCGGCGGCGATTATTATCCGGTGGGAGCAACGCCGCAACTGGTGGTCCGTACGGTGATTGTGCCGGGCTCGGATACGCCGCCGGCGACCGCGCACCTTGAGCCCGATGTCGCTCCGAAGCAGGCAGCTAACGTGCGGGTGGAACTCACGACGGATCCCGCGCAACCCATCGCCGGCGTGAAGACGAGTTTGTTTTTTCATTTGACGCCCGCAGACGGCATCGAAAAATATCTGGGCGCGTGGGGCCACATGCTGGCCGCGAGCGACGACCTGATCGATATGATTCACACGCATCCGTACATCGCGTACGGCGGACCGGACGAGGAGTTCGTGCTGATTTTTCCACGCGCTCGAACGTACCGGGTGTGGGTGCAGTTTCAGCGCGAGGGCGTGGTGAACATCGCCGGGTTCAACGTGCCGGTGCAGGCTTTGAAATAGCGCCGGCGCCGGCGGGCACGATCAAAGTCAGCGCGCCCGCATCCGCTGGATACTCTTCGAAGACAGTGCCGGCAGGCAGGGACAACGGCTGCCGATAAATATAGGTATGCGGAAACCGGAGGTTGTATTGATACAGCCAGAGCAGCGGTTCGATGCCCCCGTCCGGCCGGCGCGCAATCACCTGGAGCGAAGCTCCGTCAGACACGGCCCGCGGCCGGATGCCGAGCACGGTTACCGGCCTGCTCAGTTTCAGGCGGCCGTTCAGCGCGATCTCGGCGCCCGAAGGGGCAGCATCGGGAACCCGCGGAGGCGGCATGCGAGGAAGCAACGCCGGATCGCCCTCGGGCGCGCCGCCCTCGGCCCATTCGGCGATGATGTCCATTTCTGTCTGCGTGAGCGAATCGTCATTGCGAAAATCGCCGAAGCCTCGCACCGCTCCCCAGGGCGGCATGCGGCGCTCCAGCACTTCTTTCTTCATGGCCGCCGCCCACGGCCGGGCCAGCCCGTGCGTGGTGAGTGGAAACGCCGTTCCGCCATCGCGATGGCATGACGTGCAGTGCGCGTAGACGATGCGGCACACCTCGCGGCTCCAGGTGATCTTCGTGGAGAAGGGATCGTGGGCAAGCGCGGTTACGGCGCAGACGAGGTACAGGAAAATTCCCCGGACGCCCATTCCTTATGATGGACCATCGCAGACGAAGCTCAGCGAAATATGGCCGACGCGCTGCGGAGCACGGCTGCCGGGGATGAGGCTGCCGGAAATGCACGGGATTCCCTGGTCCTGAGCCGGTATGCGGACGTTCTGGCGGCGCTTCGCGAGCCCTCGTTACGGCCGGTGGCGCCGGCATCAGCGCCTGTTCCGACCGAAGCTGCGCGATTTCCGCGGATGCCAATTCGCGGTCCCACGCAAAGTCCACCACTAGGCGCCGCGCCCGTCCCATGCCGGCGGCCATCGAGGAGTTACTTCGTTATGCCGATCGTGTTCACACGCTCGCTCGCGAGGTGTAGAGCGACGCCGGCATTGCGGGCCATGGTGTTTGCCGTCCGGACGGTGGACGCCGCGCCGCGGAGCACCTGGCGCTGGGCGCGGGACCGCATTCGTGCGTCGGATCGTCGCTGGTCCGGATTGCCAGCGACGGCGGAACTGGCCGGCGAAGTGGTGTGGCGCAGCGGGTCGATGCTGTTCTCACCGGTAGCGCTGCCGGTGATTCTGCGACAACCGGGTTCCTGATACACTGCCCCTTATCACGAGTTATCAAGGGGTCCGTTCGAAATGCGCTTTCTTATCCTGACCGTCATGTTTGCCGGCGTACTCGCGCACGCCCAGTACATGCGCGGCGTCAACTTATCCGAAGCGGAATGGGGCAACCTGCCGGGCAATTACGGCACGGGTTACACTTACGGCAGCGCGCCCACGTTCGACTACTTCGCGGCACGCCACCTCAACTTCATTCGGGAAGAGGTGAAGTGGGAACGGCTGCAGCCGACGCTCGGCGGCGAACTCGACCAGGCGCAGCTCGGTTATTTGAAGCAGGACATTGCCTGGGCGAAGGCAGCCGGCGCCGTGGTCAGCATTAATTTGCAGAACTATGGCCGATACAGCATCGGGCTCGGCGGCGTCTACTCAGATCCCTACGCGATCGACAACGTCTACAACGGCGCGGTTCAGGTGAGCTCGGACAATCTGGCGGATTTCTGGGCGAAGATGTCCAACGAATTCAAAGACGAGCCGACCGTGTATGCGTACGACATGATGAACGAGCCGCACGATATGGGTACGGCCAACTGGAACACGATCTCGCAGAAAGTGCTCTCGGCCGTTCGCGCCAACGGCGATATGAAGGTGGTGATGGTTCCCGGCGACAGTTGGAGCAATGCCACTGCGTGGTCGATGGTAAATGGAAGCCCGGCATGGATCAGCGATCCGGCGAATAACTACTTTTATGAGGCGCACGAGTATTTCGATTCGGACTACAGCGGCAGTTACGCGAACAGTTACGATTGGGAGCTGGCGAGGAACCCCAGCCTTGCCACAATTGGAGTAGATCGGTTCACGCCTTTCAAGGAGTGGTGTACGAATAACAATGTTCCCTGCTATGTGGGCGAATACGGCATTCCGAATACCGATTCGCGCTGGTACACGGTGCTCGATAACTTTCTGAAGGCTTTGGATGCCGCGGGTTACTCGGGCACTTACTGGGCTGCCGGCGAGTGGTGGGCGAACGACCAGGGCGGGGATTACCCGCTCAGTGTGCAGCCGAGCAATAACTTCACAACGGACAAGCCGCAGATGAGCGTTCTGGTGGCGCATCTGGCGCCGAAGGCATTCCGGACCATCTCGGCTGCCGCATCGTGGGGTTACAGTTCCGCGCCGGGCCAGTTGGTGGCCGGCTATGGAGACGCGCTGGCGCCTGGCGATGAACAGGCAACTCTTCCGCTACCTGAGTCGTTGCAGGGCACAATGGTGCAGATAACCGATGCCAACGGGACGGTTTCGAAGGCGCCGCTGCTGTACGTCTCTAAGACCCAGATCAATTACCAGGCGCCTGCCGGCATTGCCGCGGGCCGCGCGGATGTCAGCGTGATCAGCAACAGCCAGGTGGTGGGGAGCGGAGTACTCGAAGTGCAGCCGGAGGCGCCGACGCTTTTTTCGGCGAACCAGAACGGCGACGGCGTGGCGTCGGCCCAGGTGGCTTACGCGGGCGCGAACAACTCGGTGATGTACACGACGGCAGCGCACTATGACAAGGGTCAGGGGAGATGGGTCCCCACCCCAATCACCTTCAGCGGGGGCGGCGAAGTTGTGCTGGTGTTGTATGGAACGGGATTCGATCGGCTCTCCGGGAAGAGCGGCGTGGCTGTGACCATTGGAAGCACCCCCGTGCAGGTGACCTTTGCGGGAAAGCAGAACCAGTACGTAGGCCTCGATCAGATCAACGTGAAGCTGCCGTCTTCGCTGGCGGGGTCGGGCGAGGTTCCGGTACTGGTGACGGTGGACGGATTCCCGGCGAACCCGGTGACGGTGGAGTTTCAGTAAGATGCAGGCTGAAGGCCTGCTCTGCTGACGCGGCGCTACACTAGTGGCTTCATCATGAAAATCCACGAATATCAGGCCAAGGCGCTTCTGGCGCACTACGGCGTTCCCGTGCCTCGCGGCGAAGTCGTGTACACGGTGGAAGAAGCGGAAGCGGCCGCGCGCAAGATCGGCGGCAGCGTCGTAGTGAAGGCGCAGATACACGCCGGTGGCCGCGGTAAAGGCGGCGGCGTGAAGGTGGCGAAAGACGCCACCGAAGCTGCCAACATCGCGAAATGGATGCTGGGCATGACGCTGGTCACGCACCAGACCGGCCCGGAAGGCCGCAAGGTGCAACGGCTGCTGATCGAGGAGACGCTGCCCATTGAGCGCGAGCTGTACCTGGGGATTGTGCTGGACCGCAACATCCGCAAGCCCGTGTTCATGGCGTCCTCGGCCGGCGGCATGGAGATCGAGCAGGTGGCCGCGGAAACGCCGCACCTCATTCTGAAGGCGGTCATGGAACCGGGCTTCTGCCTGCAGACGTTCCAGGCGCGCACTCTCGCCTTCGGCATCGGCATTCCGCCCGCCAGCATCAAGGCCGCTTCCGAAGCCATGGTGGCGCTGTCGAAGGCGTACGACGGCATGGACTTGTCGCTGGCCGAGATCAACCCGTTCATCCTGACAAAGGACGGCGCGGTGTATGGGCTCGACGCCAAGATCAATCTGGACGACAACGCTCTGTACCGGCACAAGGACCTGCTGGAGCTGCGTGACCTGAACGAAGAGGATCCGCTGGAGGTGGAGGCGTCGCGCCACGGCCTGAACTACATCAAGCTGGACGGGACCATTGCCTGCATGGTGAACGGCGCGGGCCTGGCCATGGCCACCATGGACATCGTGAAGCACGCCGGCGGGTCGCCCGCGAACTTTCTGGACGTGGGCGGCGGCGCAAGCGCGGACCAGATCCGCAACGCCTTCCGCATCCTGCTCTCCGATCAGAGCGTGCGCGCGGTGTTCATCAACATCTTCGGCGGCATTCTGCGCTGCGACACTCTGGCCACGGGCGTGGTGAACGCGGCGCGCGAGTTGCACGTGGGCGTGCCCATTGTGGTGCGAATGGAAGGCACCAACGTCGAGAAGGGTCGCGAGATTCTCACCACATCGGGACTGAACTTCACTATCGCCGACGGCATGCGGGATGGCGCCGAAAAAGTGGTTGCGCTCGCCGGCGCGAAGAAGGAGAGCGCATGAGCATCCTCGTCGATCAGAACACGCGCGTGATCGTGCAGGGCTTCACCGGCCGGGAAGCCACTTTCCACGCGCAGCAGTGCATCGACTACGGCACGCAGGTGGTGGGCGGCGTCGTTCCCGGCAAAGGCGGGCAACTGCATCTTGGCCGTCCGGTATACAACACGGTTTCCGAAGCAGTACGCGACAGCGGGGCCAATGCGTCGCTCATCTTCGTTCCTCCGCCGTTCGCCGCGGACGCCATCATGGAAGCGTCCGACGCGGGCATTCCCCTGGCGGTGTGCATCACAGAAGGCATTCCCGTGGAAGACATGGTGAAGGCCTGGGAGTTCCTGCAATCGCGGCCGACGCGGCTGATCGGTCCCAACTGCCCGGGCATCATCTCGCCCGGCAAATGCAAGATGGGCATCATGCCCGGACACATCCACCGCCAGGGCCACGTGGGCGTGGTCTCGCGCTCGGGCACGCTCACCTACGAGGCCGTGGGGCAGTTGACGCGGCTGGGCATCGGGCAGTCGACGTGTATCGGCATCGGCGGCGATCCGGTGATTGGGACAACGTTTCTGGATTCTATGCGGCTGTTCAATGACGACCCGGATACGCACGCTATCGTGATGATCGGCGAGATAGGCGGCAATGCGGAAGAGCAGGCCGCGGCCTGGATCAAGGCGAACGTCACCAAGCCGGTGATTGGCTTCATCGCGGGACAGACCGCGCCGCCGGGACGGCGCATGGGCCACGCGGGGGCAATCATTTCGGGCGGGTCGGGCAAGGCATCGGACAAGATCGCGGCCCTGCGCGCGGCGGGCATCACCGTGTGCGAGACGCCGGCCGAGATTGGCGAGAAGGTGGCGGGGCGGCTGTAGGTGAAGAGTGGGGCGGGCGCCTCGCCTGCGGCGGGCGCCCCGCCCGCCTGGACCGGCGGAAGACGCGTCCAGAAAGTCCCGAGCAGGCTGACGAAGCGTCGGCCGCAGGCGGGGCGCCTGTCCGGGGCGCCTGTCCCACAAGCGCGAGCCAGGTTACCGGCTGTTGCGTGACCGGTCCCCGGGTCGCGGGCGCTGAAGCGTGGGCCGCGTCATGCCAAAATCGAGAAGAATGCCGATTGAACAGACATTTGCCATCGTCAAGCCCGATGCCGTAGCCGACGGCCACCTCGGCTCGATTCTCCAGCACATCGAGAAGGAAGGATTCCGCATCCGCGGCCTGAAGCGGCTGCGTCTCAGCCGGCAGCAGGCGGAAGCGTTCTACGAAGTTCACCGCGAGCGGCCGTTCTATACGGGTCTGGTCACGTTCATGACCGAAGGGCCGGTGGTGGTGATGGTGCTGGAGCGCGAGAATGCGATTCAGCACTGGCGGAAGACCATGGGCGCCACGAATCCCGAGAAGGCCGATGAGGGCACCATCCGCAAGCGCTACGCGAAGAACATCGAGCGGAATGCCGTGCACGGGTCCGACGCGCCGGAGACGGCCGCGGTGGAGATACCATTCTTCTTCAGCGCCGCCGAGTTGCTCTGACGCCCAGCGGCGATCATGCGAATCGGCATTGATGCCACGCCGTTGTTATTGCGCAGCGCGGGCGTCAAGACGTGGGCCTGGCACTGGATTGAACATCTGCGGGCAGCGGCGCCGGCCATGGGCGACTCGATTGACGCGTTCCCCTTCATCGACAACGCCGCCCGGCTGGAACATGAGCGCTCGGTGTTATCCACGGCGGCGACACTGCCTCGCATCGCTCTGTTATATGCGCTGAACGGGCCGGGCAACCCGCTGCTGAATGCACTGACGCGCCGTTTCGACGTGTTCCACATGTCGAACCAGATCCGGCGGCTGCCGCGCGGGCCGAGGATCACGGCGACGATTCACGACATGACCTGCTGGCTGATGCCCGAACTGCACACGGCCGCCAATGTTCGCGCGGACCGCACGTTCGCCGAACGCGTGCTGCTGAAGGCGGACCGACTGATCGCCGTATCCGAGAACACGCGCCGCGATGCGATTCGCGTCCTTGACCTGGCGCCCGACAGGATCGAGGTGATCTACTCCGGGGTTGCCGAGGCGTTCTTCCAGGCGAAGCCGCACGAGACGCCGCGCCCGTATGTGCTGTTCGTCGGCGCGATCGAGCCGCGGAAGAATCTCGACACGCTGCTGGACGCGTGGTCCTCTCTGCGGCCTTCGACGCGTGAGCAATACGATCTGCTGATCGCGGGAACGCCGGGCTGGGCCGCCGAGAGCACGATAGCACGCCTTCGCGCGGGAGAGAACAACGCGCGCTACATCGGCTATGTGAGCGAGGAGGAACTGCCGGGGCTCACCGCGAGCGCGACCGCGTTCGTGTATCCATCGCTGTATGAGGGCTTCGGGTTTCCGGTGGCGCAGGCGATGGCGGCGCGCGTGCCGGTGCTGACGTCGAACCTCTCGTCTCTACCCGAGATTGCCGCCGCTGGCGCCGTTCTGGTCGACCCGCGCAGCGTGGATGAGCTGCGCAGCGGTCTGGAGCGGCTGCTCACGTCGCCATCGCTGCGCGCGAAGCTGGCGCGCGACGGTTTCCAGCGCGCTCAGGAGTTCCGCTGGGAGACGTGCGCGCGCAAGAGCCTGGAGTTTTTCCACGGGCTCGGGTGAGGCGCGGCCGCGCTCAATCGGGCATCAGCACCGGGATAACCTTGTTTCCGTACCGCCGGTAGATACGAAAATCGGCGTCCAGCGTGAAAACCTGTCCGGTCCTGTAAATTTCCGAAAGCCGAACCAGACATGCGTCCGCCAGCGACATGGGTCGGCTAATCTAAAAGTTGCTCTATAATCCGGTCCGCAACAGTAGAGCAGGCTTTCAGCCTGCACGGTTCCGATAGCGATACATCAGGGCTCGCAGATGGGATTGCTGCTCCTGGACGGCGTCATCCTTTTCCACTGCTCGACCGCCCACACGTGGTGAGGCAATCCGGCGGCAGGAAAGCTGACGAGCGGTCCGTTGTCAAGCAGGACCGGCCCGCTCCTCACTGACCAAAGCCGTCCATATATTCCGGATTCTCAGCGAGGTCGCTGGGCAGACCCTTCAGCGTACCGGCAAGATCGCCGGCCAGGTCATAACACGAGACTTTATCGGCCGGCGATCGCCCGCACAGCGCCGCTTCGAGGCTCTCACGCACGAGAGACGACTTCGTAACGCGCCTCGACCGCGCCTCCGAGTCGAGGCGAGCGAGGAGATCGTCAGGCAGCCTCAATGAAATCGTGCGCACTCGACCAGCGTAATACGTTCCGTGACCAGGGGGCCGATTTCGCTTCGGCACTTTCGCCGCCCACTGGCGTCTAATACGCTCATGGAAACCTTCTGGATGGACCTGCGCCACGCCCTCCGTCTTCTCCGGCAGAACCCCGGCTTCACGATTACCGCTGTCTGCGCCCTGGCATTGGGAATCGGCGCGAATACGGCCATCTTCTCCGTGGTGGATACGGTGCTGCTGAAGCCACTCGCCTTCCCCGAGCCGGACCGCATCGTCACTCTGCTGAGCAAAACTCCCGAGGGCGGGTTCCCGGGCGCATCCGTGCCCAAATACAACACGTGGCGGCGGCAGAGCCAGGTTCTGGAAGACGTCAGCGCATACGATCCCGGCGGCCCGGGACTGAACCTCAGCGGCGGCGACCACCCCGAGCAGTTGAAGGGCATCCATGTCTCCTACGAATTTTTCCATTTGTTCGGCGCGCGAGCCCTGCTGGGCCGCACCTTCACAGCCGATGAAGACCGCCCGCGTGGAGGCAACGTCATCGTGCTCTCGAACGGCCTGTGGCAGCGGCGGTTCGGTTCCGACCCGGCGATTGTCGGCAGGACGCTCACCCTCGGCGGCGAATCGTACGTCATCATTGGCGTGCTCGCCCCGGGCTTCACGTTCGATCCACTCCCTGACGTTTATCTCCCGTTCCAGGCGGACCCGAACAGCACGAATCAGGGGCACTTCTTTCAGGCTGCCGCACGACTGAAGCCGGGCGTATCGCTTAACCAGGCAAAGGCGGCGCTCGCCCTGGCCGGACAGGAGTTCAAGCGCCGCTACCCGGGCGCCATGGATCGGAACATGACGTTCTCGGCCGAGCCCATGCAGCAGCTTCTGGTGCGCAATGTGCGGAGCGCACTCTATGTCCTGCTGGCTGCGGTAGGCTGCGTGCTGCTGATCGCCTGCGCAAACGTTGCGAGCCTCCTGCTGGCGCGCGCGACCGGCCGCGCGCGAGAGATCGCCATCCGCTCCGCACTCGGCAGCGGCCGCGGACGCATTGTGCGGCAGTTGCTCACCGAAAGTGTGCTGTTGTCGGTGATGGGCGGGGTTCTGGGGCTGGTCATCGGCGCCATCGGCGTGCGCGCGCTGCTGGCGGTGAATCCTGGCAACATCCCGCGCATCGGGCCGGAAGGCGCGGCGGTGTCACTCGACTGGCGCGTGCTGGTGTTCACTCTCGCGCTGTCGGTGGTCACGGGCATCCTGTTCGGTCTGTTTCCGGCCATGCAGGGTTCCCGCACAGATCTCAACGTGACGTTGAAGGAGACTGGGTCGCGCACGGGGTCCGGTTTTCGCCAGAAGAAGGCGCGCGGGCTGCTGGTGGTGGTGGAGATGGCTCTGGCGATTGTGCTGCTGGTGGGCGCGGGCCTGCTGATCCGGACCTTCTCAGCGCTCCGCAGCGTGGCGCCCGGCTTCGATCCGCACAACGTGCTGACCATGGACACCTCGCTTACGGGCGCGCACTACGATCACACGGCCGAGGTGACCAGCATGAGCCGTCAGACGCTCGATCGAATCCGCGCGATTCCGGGAGTAGACGCCGCGGCGGCCACGTCGTATCTGCCTCTCGAGGGCGGGCTCGGGCTCGGATTCATCATTGTGGGACGGCCCCTGACCAATGGCAACGCACACGGCGGCGCGGCATGGAATTACATCACGCCGCGGTTCTTCGATGTGTTCCGCATCCCCATTAAGCGCGGACGCGGGTTCACGGATCGCGATGACGCAGCCGCTGCGCCGGTGGTGGTGATCAACGAAGCGATGGCGAAACGGTACTGGAAGAATGCCGATCCGATCGGGCAGCGGCTCATCATCGGACAGGGAATGGGACCGGCGTTCGTGCAGCCCCCGCGCCAGATCATCGGCGTGGTGGGCAATGCGCGCGATGGCGGACTGAACAACAATCCTTTCCCGGCCACCTTCATTCCGCTGGCTCAGGTGGGCGATGCTTACATGGAGCTGAACAACCGCTTCATGCCGCTGAGCTGGGTGGTGCGCACGAAAGTGGAGCCGTTCTCCGTTTCGGCGGCCATTGACCGGGCGTTTCAGAGCGGCGCGGGGCTGCCCGTGGCGCATATCCGCAGCATGGATCAGATCGTGAGCGGGTCAACTGCGCGCGATCGGTTCAACACGCTGGTGCTGGGAATTTTCGCCGGGGTGGCGATCCTGCTGTCGGCAATCGGGCTGTACGGGCTGATGGCGTATTCGGTGGAGCAGCGGACGCTGGAGTTCGGCATCCGGCTCGCGCTGGGCGCGGATACGCCGATGCTGCGGAACATGATCCTGCGGCAGGCGATGGCGCTGGCAGGCGCGGGGATTGTGGTGGGGCTGGCCGCGGCGTGGGGTCTGACGCGGTTGATGGCAAGCCTGCTGTTCAGCGTGAAGCCGACCGATCCGGCGGTGTTCGCCGGGGTGACGGTGCTGTGCATCGCGGTGGCGTTTCTGGCGAGCTACCTGCCGGCGCGCCGGGCGCTGCGCGTGGATCCGATGGTGGCTCTCCGGTACGAGTAGGGGAGAAGGCGATCGTTTGCGCCACACTGCAGGCTGAAAGCCTGCTGCAGGCTGAAAGCCTGCTCTACTGTTGGGCGGACTTGTAGAGGCTTTTAGCCTGCATTCCATCAGTCCGCGGCGGAGTCCGCCCTCAGGGCGCCGGCGCGCCGCCAGTAGTTCTCGAACAATCCGCGCATCGCCTCGCCGAGGGCGGAGTGCTCGAACACCACGGACGTCCAGGTCGGCTTGGTGATCACCGGGTCGAGCAGCGCGATCAGCCCGACCGTGCTGTCGAAGACGGCCAGCTTCATTGGCAGCGAATCGATCTGCCGCACATCCACGCCCACGCCGGCGTAATCGGCAAGCCGATGGCGGTGGGCCTCGTCCATCTGGCCGCCCTCGATCAGCAGCCGGCACGATACGCCGCGGTCACGCGCCTGCTTCACCAACTGCTCGTCCAGCGGATCGACGGCGTAGGGCGCACGCGAAAACTCCACGTACTCGGTTTTGACGTCGGCCAGCATCCGCCGGTACTGAATGGCGGTCTGGCCGGGATCGCTGACGATCTTCAGGTAATCGAGGGTGCCGCGTCCGCCCTGCCCTTCGGAATACGCGGACGTCAGATCGTCGATGAGTCCACTGCCCATGCGGCTCTGCTCGGTGTGCTCCTGCTGCAGGGCCTGCGCGCGGCGCGCCAGGTAACTGGGAATGGCGAGGTTCGGCTCCACGGCGGAGAAAAGCTTGGTCTTCTCCTGAACCACCTGGGCGAAGCCCTTCTCCACCAGACTGTCGAGCACTTCGTAAATCTTCTGGCGGGGCACATGCGCGCGCGCGGCGAGCTCCAGAGCCTTGAATCGGGGATGCCCGATCAGTACGAGGTACGAACGCGCCTCGTATGCGTTCAGGCCGAGCTGTTGCAGCCTCCGCCAGAACCGCTGGAAATCCATCTCGGGCAGATCTCTCGTCATGGTGACGTGTGGATCATATCAAATGCCGCGCCGGGTGGCGGAAGACGGCAGAGCGGCCGAACTCTGAAACGGACCGCCCACCGCCGGCGTCGGTTTCTGAAGGACGAGTCTGCTACAATCACGCGAAGGCCGCCGCTTTGTTTTATGCAGGAACAATACCCTGAAACGTTAGGCGCCCTCCGGAAAAGCCGTTTCCCGGAGGACCGGATCGGGAATCGTACCGTCAAGGACGAAATCCGCCAGAACCTCATCTGCAGGCTGCAGAGGAAGGAGCCCCTGTTCACGGGCATTGTCGGTTATGAAGAAACGGTAGTGCCGCAGATCATCAACGCTCTGCTGTCGCGGCACAACTTCATTCTGCTCGGTCTGCGCGGGCAGGCGAAGACGAAAATTATCCGGATGCTCACGTCGCTGCTGGACGAGCGCACGCCGTACATCGCCGGATGCGAGATCCGCGACAACCCGTATCGGCCGCTCTGCCGTCATTGTCGCGATCTGATGGAGGAGCGCGGCGAGAATACGCCGATTGCCTGGCTCACGCGCGAGCAGCGCTACGTGGAGAAGCTGGCCACGCCGGATGTCACCATCGCGGACATGATCGGCGATATCGATCCCATCAAAGCGGCGCGGCGCGGCCAGGATATATCGAGCGAGCTGACCATTCACTACGGGTTGCTGCCGCGGGCGAACCGGGGAATCTTCGCCATCAACGAGCTGCCCGATCTGGCCGGCAAGATCCAGGTGGGTCTGTTCAACATCATGCAGGAAGGCGACGTGCAGATCAAAGGCTATCCGGTGCGCCTGCCGCTCGATGTGATGCTGGTGTTCACGGCGAATCCCGAAGACTACACCGCGCGCGGCAAGATCATTACGCCGCTGAAAGACCGGATCGGCAGCGAGATTCGCACCCATTATCCGGCCACCATCGAGCACGGCATGGCCATCACGAATCAGGAAGCGTGGGTCGACCGCCCGTCGGCCATCCCGGTTCAGGCGCCGGCGTGGATTCGCGAGACGGTGGAAAACCTGGCGTTTCTGGCGCGCGAAGACAAGAAGGTGGACAAGCGCTCGGGCGTATCGCAGCGGCTGCCCATCTCGGTGCTGGAGAACGTGGTTTCCAATGCCGAGCGGCGCGCCCTCAGGACCGGCGACGACATGGCCGTGCCGCGCGTGCAGGACATCTATGCGGCGCTGCCCTCCATCACCGGCAAACTGGAGCTGGAGTACGAGGGCGAGCTGAAGGGCGGCGATGCCGTGGCGCGCGAGCTGATTCGGGCCGCGGTGGGCAAGGTATACAACTCGTATTTCGAGGGCGTGAATGTCGCGCCCATCGTGCAGTGGTTCGAGCTGGGCGGCGCGCTCAAGCTGGATGAAACGCTGGATTCGCGCGAGACCGCGCAGGAGCTGGGAAAGATCCAGGGGTTGCTGGAAAAGACGCGCGCGCTCGGGCTGGGCGCGTCGGAACCGGACGCGGTGCGCGCTTCGGCGGGCGAGTTCATTCTGGAAGGCCTGTATGCGCACCGCCGCATCAGCCGCAATGAGGAGCGTGGGTTCGTCGCCGAGGAGCGCAGGCGCGACGCTGAGCGCGACGAGGCGAAGCAGCGGCAGCGGCGGCAGTTCCAGTAGAACGGCACGCGGGCATCGTATGAAGGTCCATTATTCGCGCTATACCGGCGAGGACCTCGGATTAAGCGCCGAGGATCTGATGAAGGCGCTCGCCGATTTCTTCCTGCAGAGCGGGTTCGAATCGCAGTACATGCAGTTCAACGAGCTGAACCAGCACACGCTCGAAGAGCTGAAGCAGGCCATCCAGCGCGCGCTCGAGTCCGGCGAGAGCTTCGATTCCGAGCGGGCCGAGCAGATCCGCCAGCAACTGGAGCAGATGTCGCCCGAGCAGATCGATCAGCTTCTGGAAAAGCTGGCGCAGAAACTCGCGGACGAAGGCTATATCACCAGGCCGGGCGATCCGTCGGAAGAGCCGGGACAGGCGGGACAGGGCCGCAACGACAAGAGCGTCCGCTTCGAGGTAACCGACAAGTCGCTCGATTTCCTCGGCTTCAAGACGCTGAAGGACCTGCTGGGTTCACTCGGCAAGTCCAGTTTCGGCGCGCACGATACGCGAGATCTGGCCACCGGCGTGGAAACGAACGGCGCGGCGAAGCTGTACGAGTTCGGCGACACGCTCAACCTGGACGTGAGCCAGACGCTGTTCTCGGCCATGCAGCGCGAGGGCGTGAAGCTGCCGCTCGAGCTCGACTATGCGGATCTGCATGTGCATCAGGCGGAGTACCAGAGCTCCTGCGCCACGGTGCTGATGCTGGACTGCAGCCACAGCATGATCCTCTACGGCGAAGACCGGTTCACGCCGGCAAAGAAGGTGGCGCTCGCGCTCGCGCATCTGATCCGCACGCAGTATCCCGGCGACAGCCTGCGCTGCGTGCTGTTCCACGATTCGGCTGAAGAACTGCGCCTGGGCGATCTGGCGCGCGTGCAGGTTGGCCCTTACTACACGAACACCCGCGACGGTTTGATTCTGGCCCAGCGGCTCCTCGCGCAGGAGAAAAAGGACATGAAGCAGATCATCATGATCACCGACGGTAAGCCCTCGGCGCTGACGCTGGAGGACGGGCGCATGTACCGGAACGCCTTCGGCCTCGATCCGCTGGTGATCAGCCGGACTCTGGAAGAAGTGAGCCGCTGCAAACGCCAGGGAATCCTGATCAACACCTTCATGCTGGCAAGCGATTACGGACTGGTGAACTTCGTCCAGAAAGTTACCGAGCTGTGCCGCGGCAAGGCTTACTTCACTACGCCGTACACACTGGGCCAGTACTTACTCATGGATTACATGAATCGCAAGACGCGGACGATTCATTGAGGCGGCATAGCCGCAACCAAACCGCTCCCTCACGGTCGCGGCTCAGCCGGCGTTTCCGAGCCGTGACCGTAAGGGAGCGGTTGCACGTCGCTCAATTGGTCCGAAACTATGCGCCCAGATACATCACGTGGACGTAAGTGCCGAGCCTCGAGTTATAGGCGAGATACCAGCCGGGGTGATCGGGATCTTCATAGATCACGATGGGATCGCCCATCCAGTTCCAGTCGGCAACATAACCGAGGTCGAAAGGCGCCACCGAGAAATACGCTCCGTTAAACCAGAAGCGGTCCGGGCCTCCTCCCATGATATGGAACACGTGACCGGGGCCGAACCCGAGCGTGAACCGACCATGCTCCCAGGGGTGATCGAGATGGAACCGCTGGTCGCCGGCAGCGAAATTGTGGCCCACCCACTCGCCGTTCGAATGCACGTGCGGAGCATTCGGATGTCCGCGCATATCGCGGAAACCCTGGTTGCCATGTGCCATCGGTTGGGCGCGCTGCGGCTGCTCCTGACGCTCTTGTGGTCGCGCTTCGGCACGAGCGGCTGCGGGTGGAGGACCGTGAGGCGGAATGTATCCGTGTCCAACCGTAACTCGGCCGCCGCCATGTTCCTCGCGATCGTGCTGACCTGCTCCCGCGGCCCAGGCGGGCAATGACGCCAGAGCGAAAACCACAGCTAATCCACACAGATTACGCATGTTCTGCAGATCTCCTGATGGTAAGACGAACGGCTTCTCACGATTGTTTCCCGCGAAAGGCGCGAGGGTGGCGCGGATTAGCGGAAGTTAATCAACGTGACCGTCAGTTACGATACGACCGCAGTATGGACAAGCGATCGCACGGAGCGTATAGGGTACGGGGCGCTGCTTTCGCGGGTTCGGTGCGATGCAGACCTGTACGCCCATGACATCGGGACCGCAGGTGAATGGAACGATCACCCACTCATGGCTGCCCACGCTGCGAGTTTCGAAGTTGCGCCCGTAGATGACCGTCGGCGTGCTCAGACCCATTGGGCCCAGATGTTGTTCCAGTGTGGTTTTCACGTTGCCGACGATCATGTTCGCCACTTCAGCCACCGCATCCAGCACTTCTTCGTCGATAGCGCTGCACTCAGTCATCAGCAGATGCGAAGCCATGCGCAGAGCGAACGGCGCCTCACAGTAGAGAATTCCGGACCCCGCCCACTCGCCCGCAAATCCGAGCAGAGCGATGAGGCCGGCGCGATTCCGCGCGGCAGCCTCGCCGAGGAGCACCTCGCCCGCTTCTATCGGGAGGTCCAGCATGGTGGAGAAAACAGCGAATGTCGAAGAGCGGATTGCCTCCGCGATTTTCTCCTGAGTCATTGGTTGGGATGTACAGGTTTCCTGCATGTTGATCGGCGCGCGTCCTGTAAGACTTATCGGCGGGGATGAAGGAAGTTTGAGAGAGGAGACCGTTGCGGGTTGCAGGCTAAAAGCCTGCTCTACTGTGGGGCGAGCTGCCGCAGGCGCTCACCGAGAAAATCGAGCACCGCGCGGGGTTCGGCGGAGCTGTCCACTGGAAGACGGAGGACGCCCGCGGGGGTGAACTGCGCGTCCCTTGTATTGCGCACCGTTTCCATCAGCCGCAGCGGATCGATGCGCGTCTCCTTGTGGAACTTCACGTTGAGAGCGCCCTGCCGCCGGTCGATCGCTTCAATGCCGAGCCGTTGCGCCGCGCTCTTCAGCCTGGAGAATTTCAGCAGGCTCAGCACGGCGTCAGGCGGCGGACCGTAGCGATCCTCGAGCTCGGCGCGCACAGCCTCGGCGTCCTCGTCCGCGTGCACATCGGCGATGCGCTTGTATGCGCGCAACCGCTGGTGCTCTTCGGCTATGTACTCCGGCGGAATGCGAATGTCGAGGCCCAGATTCAGAGTGGAGTGGACCTCCAGCGGCACCTCCTCGCCCTTCAGCTCGTGTACGGTTTCCTCCAGCAGGCGGACGTACATGTCGAATCCAACCGAGCCGATGTGGCCGTGCTGCTCCCCGCCCAGAATGTTGCCGGCGCCGCGCAGCTCCAGATCGAGAGCGGCGATCCTGAATCCGGCGCCCAGATCGCTGAACTCCTTCAGCGCAGCGAGACGTTTGCGCGCTATTTCGCTCAGCTCCGTGTCCTCGGGCACCAGAAGGTACGCATAGGCGCGGCGGTTCGAGCGGCCCACGCGGCCGCGCAGTTGGTACAGCTCGGAAAGCCCGTAGCGCTCGGCGTTCTCGATGATCATGGTGTTGGCCAGTGGAATATCGAGGCCGTTCTCCACGATGGTGGTGCATACAAATACGTCGAACTCGTGGCGCATGAAGCCGAGCAGCACCTTCTCGAGCTCGGCTTCACCCATCTGGCCGTGGCCAACTCCCACGCGGCAATCCGGCAGCTGCTCCTGGATCATGGCCGCGCGCATGTAGATCGTGTCCACGCGGTTGTGCACGAAGTACACCTGGCCGCCGCGGCTCAGCTCCTGTTCAATGGCGGTTTTGATCAGTTGCGGATCGAAGTGCGCCACCACCGTATGGATGGACAGACGGTCTTTCGGCGGTGTCTCGATCACCGACATATCGCGGATGCCGAGCAGCGACATGTGCAGCGTACGCGGGATCGGCGTGGCGCTCATGGTGAGCACGTCCACGTCTTTGCGCAACTGCTTCAGGCGCTCTTTGTGCCGCACGCCGAAACGCTGCTCCTCGTCGACGATCACCAGACCGAGGTCGCGAAACTCCACATCTTTGGACAGAAGCCGGTGCGTGCCCACCGCAACGTCCACCTTTCCTGCGGCGACGTCCGCAAGCACCTGCTTCAGCTCCTTCGGCGGCACAAATCGGGAGAGCATTTCCACGCGCACGGGGAATGAAGCAAAGCGGTGGCGAAATGTTTCATAGTGCTGGAAGGCCAGAACCGTGGTCGGCGCGAGCACGGCCACCTGTTTACCGTCGCCCAGAGCCTTGAACGCCGCGCGCATGGCCACCTCGGTTTTGCCGAAACCGACGTCGCCGCAGAGCAGGCGATCCATCGGATTGGCGTCTTCCATGTCGCGCTTGATCTGCTTCACGGCCTCGAGCTGGTCTTTGGTCTCGGTAAACTCGAAGGCGTCCTCGAACTCGCGCTGCCAGTTGGAATCGGCCGAAAAAGCGAAGCCGGCGGTCATGCGGCGCTCGGCGTACAGCTTGAGCAGCTCGTCCGCCATGTCGCGCATTCTGGCCTTGACGCGCGATTTCGTGCGCTGCCAGGTAACGCCGCCCAGCCGGTCGAGCGCGGGCGCGGAACCTTCGCCCGAGCCGCGATACCGGTGCACCAGATCCATGCGCGTGAGCGGCACGTAGAGCTTCGATTCACCGGCGTATTCGAGCAGCATGAAATCGCCCTTCTGCTCGCCCTGGGCGATCTCACGAATCCCCAGAAATCGGCCGACGCCATGCGTTGCATGCACCACGTAATCGCCGGGCTTCAGATCGGCGATGTCGGCCGTGAAAGCGGCGAGGCTCGATTTCGACGCGCCGGGACGCGCCAGCAGATCGGAGGAGCCGAACAGATCCTCGGACCCGAACACGGCCACGCGGGCATCGGTGAACACCGTTCCGCGCTCCACCTGTCCCTTCACCAGAAACGTGCTGGCTACCGAACCGGCCATGTACGAGTGCTCGGCCAGATAGCCGTGGCCCGCTTCGCCGGGGTCGATGCCGAGCTGGAATGGCACCGAGTATTCCTGGAAAATATCGGCCAAACGCTCCAGCTCTCCGGTTGTCGGCGCGAACACCACCACGCGATTGCCTTGTTCCACGAGCGTGCGCGCCTCGGCAACGGCAACCGGGATGTTCCCTCCAAACGACATCGACGGGCGCGTGGGAATGTGACGGCCGGCGTCGCCGGGCGATGCCAGCTCGAGCTCGCGGACCGAGACGCGCGCCGAGCGCTCCGTTAGCGGGCGGAACTGGTCCCAGGTGAAGAAGAGCCGGTCGGGACGAACGAACACCGCGCGATCGGGATTATCGAGGCGGCTCCAGAGGCGGTCGGCCGCGGCCGCGATCTGATCGGGCTCATCCAACACGACAATGGCGCTGCGCACCAGCGAGAGCAGCGTCGCCTCGCGCGGATGCACCAGCGGAACTGCGAACTCCCACCCGGCAAACGCATCGCCGGGACTGGGCGTGTCCACAACATCGGACAATTCCCGGAACAGGCGCGCGGATCGGGGATATTCGAGCAGCGGCAGTACCGGCACTTCATTGGTCCGGAGCACGGAACGCTGCGTCTCCACATCGAAACGGCGGATCGATTCGATCAGGTCGCCAAACAGCTCGATGCGGACGGGCTTGTCGGCCTCGGCCGGAAAAATATCCAGAATGCCGCCGCGGAGCGAATACTCGCCCACCATCTCCACCGGCTCCCTCTTCTCGTACCCGATGCTTTCCAGATGTTGCAGCACGGTCTCCAGGGGAACCTCATCGCCGACCTTGATGTTCAGCGCGAGTTGGCGATAGAAATCCGCGGTCTCGGTGCGCAGCAGCGCGGACGTAATCGGAGTGATGGTGATGGCGCTTCGTCCGGTGGATAACCGCCACAGCGCAACCGCCCTCTGGGCGACGATCTCCGAATGTGGCGAGAGGCGCTGGTGCGGCAAAACGTCGAGAGCCGGCAGCAGCTGCGGCCGGGGGATGTCGCGCGCGCTGACCAGCAGATCGAAGAACGTGGTGGTGAGGGCGGTGAGCGTTTCCGCTTCGCTGTTGCCATCGGTGACGATGACCATCGGCCGCT
Source organism: uncultured Acidobacteriota bacterium (assembly GCA_963780655.1). Lineage (GTDB taxonomy): Bacteria > Acidobacteriota > Terriglobia > Bryobacterales > Bryobacteraceae > CAWACP01. The sequence continues at coordinate 141,899 of CAWACP010000010.1, forward strand.
CGGTAGCCTGCCAGAGCAGGACCAGGTACAGAGCCTTCGCCGTTGGGGTAAGGCCGGAAAACGATAGTTGCGCCGCCGGGGCGCGCAGAAGCTCGCCGATGGCTTCCTGAAACGCGGGATGCCGGCCCAGACTCTGAAACAGATCGCGGATTGCGGGGTGCGTCACTGTGTTGCGAGAATGCGCTCGACGATGGACGTGGTGGAACGGCCGGGCTCGAGCGGGAGAGCGACAACCCTGCCGCCGGCGGCCTCCACCTCTTCACGGCCGGCGATGAAGTGCGACCAGTCGGCCCCCTTGACCAGCACGTCGGGCAGAACCGCGGCGATGAGGTCGCGTGGCGTATCTTCGTCGAACAGCGCCACGGCGTCGACGGCGGCCAGCGCGGCAGCCAGTTCGGCTCGGTCCTGCTCGGGGACGAGCGGGCGCGAGGGTCCTTTCATGCGCCGCACGCCGGCATCGGTGTTGAGCGCGAGGATCAGCGCGTCACCGAGCGAGCGCGCCTGCTCGAGCAGCGCGATATGGCCGGGATGCAGAATGTCGTAACACCCGTTGGTGAAGACAACGGTCCGGCCTTCGCGCCGCCATTGCTCGCGCAGGGAAACGAGTTGTTCTCTGGTGCAGATGGGGGCCATGGGAGGGGCTGATTTCAGTGTAGAGGGGGGAATTAAAGGAAGTAAAGGAAGTAAAGGAAGTAAGGGAAGTATGGGAATCAAGGGAAGTAAGGGAATCAGCTCTGGTCAGCGTGAATCGCCGTGGCGTATCGGTTCAGCAAACGGCTGGCATGTTCGAGCGTGCCGCCTGCGCCCACGCAATCGGCGTAGCGCAGATCGGTGGCGAGCAGGAGATAGTAACGGCATTCTTCGACCGAGGCCTGAGCAATGTTCAGGAAGCGGAGCTTGTCTCCCTTGCCCCGTCGGCCAAAGCCTTCCGCGATGTTGGCGGCAACGGAGATCGCTGCGCGCCGCAATTGGCCCGTCAGGCCGTAAGCCTCGTGTCGCGGAAATGCTGCGCTGATCTGATATACCTCCAGAACGAATTTGTGAGCGCACTGCCACGCAAGCAGATCCTGGAAGCTCTTCGCGGCACACACAACGGCAGTGCGATTGCTCCTGCCGCCCTCTCGCTGATTCTTTTTACTTCCCTTACTTCCCTTACTTCCTTTACTTCCCTCTTATGATTACAATCAGGTTACACCATGAAGCTGCTGCCACGAGACGAGCAGTTCTATAAACTGTTCCTGAACCACATCGCCATAACTGTCGAGGCCTCGCTCCTGCTGCTGCACGGGGCCGAAAAAGGCAATGCGTCACTGGCCACCGCGGCGGCTCGCATCAACGTTCTCGAGCAGCAGGGGGACGAGATCATCCACGACATCTATGTTCGCCTGAACCAGACCTTCATTACGCCCATCGACCCGGAAGACATCCATTCGCTCTCCTCGCACATGGACGACATTCTCGATGGCATTGAAGAGTGCGCGCACCGCATCGTGTCCTATCGCGTGGACCCGATCCCGCCAACCGTGGTGGAGCTGTGCCGCGTCGTCCACTCCGCGGCTAAAACGCTGGAGCTGGCGTTCACGGCGCTCAGTAACAACGCGCCCCTGCTGGCGCATTGCATCGAGGTGAACCGGCTCGAAGAGGTGGCCGACCAGATTGGCCGCGACGCCGTCAGCGAGCTGTTCCGAAACGAAAAAGACTGCATCCGGCTCATCAAGCTCAAAGAGGTGTACGAACTCCTCGAGCAGATCACCGACTACAGCGAGGACGTCGCGGACGCGCTGCAGAACGTCGTGGTCAAGAACGCCTGACGCGGCCATGGATTCCACCCTTGTACTGACAGCCGTCATTATCGCGGTCGCGCTCGCGTTCGATTTCATCAACGGCTTTCATGACGCGGCGAACTCGATAGCGACAGTAGTGTCCACCCGCGTCCTCACGCCTTTGCAGGCGGTGATCTGGGCCGCGTTCTTCAACTTCGTGGCGGCGTTCAGCTTCGGTACCGGCGTCGCAAAAATGGTGGGCGCCGGCATGGTGAACCTGCACTACGTCACGCCCTGGGTGATTATGGCGGGGCTGATCGGGGCCATCTCGTGGGATCTGATCACCTGGTGGTTCGGCCTGCCCACCAGTTCCTCGCACGCGCTGATGGGCGGTTATGCGGGCGCGGCCATGGCGCACGTCGCGCACGCCAAAGGCTTCGCGCGGTCGTTCGACGCCATCCTGTGGAACGGCTGGACCCTGACCCTGATCTTCATCGTCGCAGCCCCGCTGATCGGCATGGTTCTGGCCTACGTTTTCATGCTGATCGTGTACTGGTCTTTCCGCAATGTCTCGCCGCACCGGATGGACAAGTATTTCCGGCGCCTGCAACTCCTCTCTGCGGCGATGCTGAGCTGGTCGCACGGCACCAACGACGCGCAGAAGACCATGGGGATCATCACCGGGTTGCTGGTCACCGCCGGTTACCTGAAGAAGTTCGCCGTCCCTATTCCAGTGATTCTTGCGGCGCACGCGGCCATCGCACTGGGAACGCTCAGCGGCGGCTGGCGCATTGTGCGGACCATGGGCCGGCGCCTCACGCGACTCAAGCCACGCACCGGATTCTGCGCGGAGGCGGCCGCGTCACTCTCGATTCTTCTGGCCACCCATCTGAACCTGCCGGTCTCGACGACGCACGTCGTTGCGGGCGCCATCACCGGCGTCGGGTCCATCCAGCGGCTCAAGGCGGTCCGCTGGGGAGTAGCCACCGACATTCTCTGGGCGTGGATTCTGACCATTCCGGCTTCGGCCGTTGTGGGCTGGCTCTCGCTCAACTTGCTTCATCTCATCAATCCGAAGCTGTGATGCAGGCGAAAACGCCTGCTCTACTTAAACCCATCGGCAATTCGCGGTTCCAGTCGAGCAGGCCTTCGGCCTGCAGGCCCGGCGGCACGCCACATGTGATAACGTGTTGCACACGCCTATGCCCACGTTGCCAGACTACATCGCCAAAACGGTTCCGAATCCTCCGTCGAACCGCGCTCCCTGGTTCAAAAACACCGCGCCGAGCTACGCCGGCATTTTTCTCTGGGTGGCCTTTTACCAGGCCATCGCGGTGGGGACCCTGAGCGTCGGCGGACTCGGAATCGCTCTCGCCGGCCTGGTGGTGGCCGCCCTGCTCAGCTATGCGCTCTTCTATCTGGTTCCGGGCATGCTTGGCATGAAGACCGGATACCCGTTGTACGTCGTCGGAAGCTCGACGTTCGGGACGGCCGGCGGATACGTCATGCCGGGGCTGCTGATGGGACTTCTGCAGATCGGCTGGTTCGCGGTTGGCGCCTTCTACTCGACGCAATATATTCTCAAAGGCCTGAAGGCGGACGCGACTCCCGGCACGCCGACGTTCTGGATCATCTGCATTGTGTGGGGATACCTCATGGCGTGGATCGGAGTGAAGGGCATTCGGTATGTTGCCCGCGTCTCGCTTTTCCTGAATATCGTGCCGTTGCTGATGATCATCATCATGGCGGTGAAGAACTGGGACGGAGTGAGCCGTTTCGCTTCGCCGGGCGGCAACCCCGTCGCGGCATTCACGACGATGCTGGCCCTGGTCATCGGCTTCTTCGCCACCGCGGGCGCGGCCGGAGCCGACTTTGGCATGAACAGCCGTAATGCTGGCGACGTGAAAATGGGCGGCCTGGTCGGAATCGCACTGGCGATTATTGTGGCGGGCGGCTTGCCGCTCATCGCGGTTGCCGGCGCGCATGGACTTCACCCGGAACTGACTTCCTGGAACTACGGTGACGTGATCGGCGCCACCGGCGGCGGCCTGGCGACAGCCATGTTCTTCCTGTTCGCCATTGCTTCCATCACTCCGGCGTGCTTCTGCGCCTTCATTGCGGGAAACAGCTTCTCGACGATGATTCCCGGAGTGCCTCGCGTGGCTTCCACCATGGTGGGCGTGACCATCGCGATCGTTCTGGCCGCGACGGGCGTTGCCGCAAACCTGGCCGGGTTCTTCGGTCTGGTGGGCGCCTCGTTCGGACCCATCTGCGGCGCCATGGTGGCCGATTATTTGCTCTCGGGGCGCAAATGGGCGGGACCGCGACAGGGCATCAACTGGGCGGGCTATCTGGCGTGGGGCGTTGGATTCGCCGTCGGCATCATGCCGTCGGTACCGGCCGCCGTGCTGTGCAGCTTTGTTGTTGGACTGGTAGTCTACACGATCGCGGCAAAGGTGGGCCTGGCGCCACAGGCGGTTAGCCTCCCGTCCGCCATGCCCGCTCGCGCGTGAGCCTGTACTACAAGACCGCAGGATCTTCGGGGCACCGTGCCAACGCTTCTCTGTGGGGCAGGCCATCGGTGTTTGTGGCCGACGTCCTGTCGGTCTGCGCCACACTGCCGTCGAGCGGTTTGGTTGCGGCTCCGCTGCTCTATGGGGCAGACGATCGGTTTCTGTCGTCTGCCGGCCAGCCCCGCGCGCAGTAAAATCGGGTGTGCGCAGCGCATTCGCCTTACTTCTGCTTCCTTCGCTGCTCGGAGCCGCTGAACTGACCGTCGATCACGTCACCGTCGCGGGCAGGGACCTGAAGGCCATGATGTCGAAGCTCCAGTCCGTCGGCCTCCGCTGCGAGTTCGGCGGACGGCACAACAATCATGCGACCGAGATGGCGGTTGTCAGCTTCCCCGATGGTTCCTACCTCGAACTGATCGCGCTGCAGCCCGATGCCGACCCGCATGCCGTAGCCCAACACCCGTGGGCCGCGCTGATGCAGAATGACGGGGGCCCGTGCGCGTGGGCGGCGCGCGCGAAAGACGTCGCCGCGGCCGTCGGACCGCTGCGGGCGAACGGCGTACCCGTGGGCCAGATAGTGAAGGCCGGACGCGACCGGCCGGATGGCGTGCATCTCGACTGGGAGACCGTTCAGGTGGGTACCGAGCCGAACGGGACCTTCTTCCCCTTTCTCATCGCCGACATTACTCCGCGCCGAGATCGCGCCTTCCCCTCCGGTAAACCCACGACGAAGGACTTCAGCGGCGTCGTGAAAGTGGTGATCGCGGTGCGCGATCTGAAGACTTCCGTGGAGCGCTATCGCAAAGCGTTCGGCCTTGAAGGGCCCATTCAACAGGTGGACGAAGACTTTCAGGCCCACCTCGCTCAACTCGGAGGCACGCCGGTGGTGCTGGCGGCGCCGCTGACGTCCAACTCGTGGATCGCCGAGCGCATCGACCGGTTCGGCGAGGGACCCTGCGCGTTTATTCTCGGCGCACGCAGGACCGGCCATTATCAGGCCGCATCGACGACGCGCTGGTTCGGCATCGACGTCTCCTGGCTCGACGCAACGAAGCTCGGCTGGCGCCTGGGATTCGAGGGCGCGGGGGAGTAGCGGGCTGCTATGCCCTGTGCGCCTTTGCGCGCACCAGACGAAAGTGATACACGGCCGCGCCAGTGGCAATGGTGATCACCGCTGCGGTGGCGATGACCGGCTGCAGGGTGACGCCGAAGACGGTGATCCAGCCGCCCACCACCAGAAACACGGCGGGAATCAGAGGCCACGCGAAGCTGACCACGCGCAATTTCCGCCAACCCGCGCGCCGGCGAAAATAAATTAGCGCAATTACCGACATAACTGCGAAGAAATTCAGCGTAAACCCGATGTATTGCAGCAGGGCGGGAAACGGGGTGGCGGTCATCAGCATGGCGCAGGCGCCCTGGCACACAATGGCAATCACCGGCGTGTGCCAGCGCTGGTCCACGCGGGCGGCGGAGGCGAAGAACGCGCCATTGCGCGCCATGGCGTAATAAACGCGCGGACCCACGGTGATAAGAGCGTTCACCAGCGCCATAATGGACAGGGCCATGGCCGCGCCGAACGCGCTGGCGATTTCCGGCCTGAACAGACGTGAGGCGGCGAGCGTGCCGACAGCGATCTTTCCCTTCATTTCCTCGAGCGGAACCGCATAGATGAAAAGGATATTCAGCGCCACGTAAATGGCCGCCACGATGACGGTCCCGATGGTCAGCGCAAGGGGCAGCGTCCGCGCCGGCGTTTTCAGCTCTTCGGCAACGTACGTCGCGGCGTTCCACCCGCTGTAGCTGTAGTAGACGAAGAAAAGCAGGACTGCGAACTCAGCGGCCAGCGGCGTGGTGACCGTGCGCACCGCGGGCTGCGAAAAATGGGCCATGCTGCCGTTGCCGAATCCGAAGCCGGCGATGATGAACAGCACCAGAACCAGCACCTTGCCCACAGTCAGCACGTTCTGGACGCCGGCGACGCGCCGCACGCCCAGGCAGTTCAGCGCCGTAAACGCGGCGATCAGCGCGCACGCAGCAATCTGCGCGGCGCCGAGATGCACAGACCAGTCGCCGTGCCCGATGATGATCGGAGAGCGCGCCTGCTCGAGCGCGGGAAAGAAATACCCGACGTAATCGGAAAAGGCCAGGGCGCCGGCCGCGATGGGCGCGGAGAAGCCGGCAAAGAACGAGACCCAGCCGGTCATAAAACCCCAGGTGGGGCCGAAGGCCTCGGTCAGGTACACATACTCGCCTCCGGAGCTGGGGAAATTTATGCCCAGCTCGGAGTAACAGAAGGCGCCCATGAGCGCGCTTGCGGCGCCCACCACCCAGATCCAGATAACGAGGGATGGCGAGCCGAGGCCCGCGGCCAGGTAACCGGTGGTGGTAAAAATGCCCGCGCCGATCATGTTCGAGACGACGAGCGCGGTGGCGCTGACGATTCCCAGCTGGCGGAGAAGCGCCGAGGCCGGTTTCCGAGCGATTCTGTCCACTGTGTTTTCTGGAGACGTTGCCCGGCCGAGGATGGTCACCCATCCCGTTCAAATCAGAGAATATCACGGGCATCCGCGGCAGCCGCATCGGGCGCGCTCATGCTTCCGTGTTCCGCGGCGATAAGAAAACCAGGTGAACGTGATCGGCAAGCGGAAACGCCTGACCCACTCGCAGGAGAAGATATGCAAAAAATCGACCTCAATCGCTGTCGTGAGACTTTCCTTCGGGAAGCGGACGGACACGTTACTGAAATGCGCTCCGGCGTCACGGCGCTGGCAGAGGGTCAGGAACGCCGGGAAATCCTGAACGGCATCCTTCACGCCGCGCAGTCGGTTAAAGGAGGCGCCGGAACCTTCGGCTATCGAGAAGTCGCGAGCTTCGCCTGGACTCTGGAGAGCCTGGTCCGGTTCATCCGAACCAGCCGCGTAGCGTTAACGGCGCCGCGCATCTGTCTGCTCGTGCGCGCGGTGAACGTGCTCGAAGCGCTGCTCGCAAACGCGCGCGCCGCACACGGCAACCGAGGTCCGGCGGAAGCTGTATTCGTCCGCATTCATCTGTTGCCGTTGAACGCGTGAATCCCGGCTACGCGGCGCCGCAGCACTTCTTGTACTTCTTGCCGCTGCCGCACGGGCAGGGGTCGTTGCGGCCGACATGCTCATGCACATGTGCGTGCGCTTCTTCGCCTTCCGCGGGCAGGTCGCCTCCGTCGTCGCCGGAAAACACCGGCTCGAGGCCGTGCAGCATGAGCCGCTGGTCGAGCGCCAGTTCCACCAGTTCCGTCTCGCCGGCGGACAGCCGGTTCGCCACGCGATCGATCCTGCGTAGCAGGCCCGGCATGCGCCCGCGCGATATCTCGGCGGGAACGGAAAGAGCGTAGGCGAACAGCGCATCGGCCCGCCACTCCTCGTCCTCGAAATACTTCCGCAGCCGCTCCGCTTCCGCGCCGATTCCCAGATATCCCGCGCCCATAATGGCCTGTCTGCGGATATCCGGATCGGCGTCCTCGAGATGCGGCGGGAAGCACCTGGCGAAGCCGCGGTCGAACGAGCGCCACATTGCCTCCAGCGCTTTGGCGCGCGTGTTCGGGTATTCGTAAAGCTCGATAATAGCGGCGCGAATGCCGGGCTTTTCCGCATCTTCGGCCAGCGCCACCACCAAACCGGCGCGCTCGTCCGGATCGGTATCCGGCGCAGTGGCCCGGCGCAGCATCTCGGAGCGCAGCTCCTTGTCCTCGATGTCGGCCAGAGCTTCCCATGCGCGCCCGCGCACCTGCGGCGCCTCGTCCGTCCGCGCCACTGCGAGCAGACGCGCGCGGATTTCCAGGGGAAATTTCCGCTGGAAGAAACTACGCGCCGCGTGCGCGCGAATCTCCGGAGCTTCGTGCGACAACAGCAGCATGCGGTCCTCGTCCGCGAGCGAGTCGAAGTCCGGCCCGGCCTCTTCCGGATAGTGCGCGAACAAGTCGAATTCTCCGGCGGTGTCCATCTGACGCTCGCCGTGATTGCGGATCTCTTCGATGGCGTCGGACAGCTCGCGAACCAGCTCGTCGTCGCCGGAAACCTCGGCGATCATTTTCTCGATGGCCGGAATGGCGGCCGGATCGCCATACAGGCCGAGGCAGAGCGCCCCGTCCGCCGCATCGTACTCGAGCCGCTCGAGCAGTATCCCCAGGATGCGCTCGTCACGCACGCCGAGGCCGGCCAGAACAAAAGCTACCTCGCTTCCCTGCTCCTCGCCGAGCTCGTGATACAAATTGACCAACGGCTCCAGCGCGTCCGCGCCGAGTGCGATCACGCCTTCGATCAGATCGTCGTCCGCGTCCTCGGTCTGGCGGTGCAGAGAATCGAGATAATACGGCAGCGCCTCGGGAGTCCGGAGATATCGGAAAACAGCCAGCAACTCCGGCCCGAGATCCACGCGATCGTCTTCGTGATCTTCCCGGCCGAAACGCAACAGATCGGGAATGGACCTTGCGGGATGGTCCACGAGCGCGTGCAGGAAGCGCCGGTCCAGACCAATCAGGCCGCGCGAGGCGGCCTGTAAGAGGTCATAAACGGATGCCGACGCGTAATCGGCAGGTATGTTCACGGCGTTCTAATCTTCTCTGATTACGTTGACCGTGATCTCCACCGTTACGTCGCGATGGAGGCGCAGCGGAACCCTGAACTCGCCGAGCTGCCGGATGGGATCGGCCAGCATGATCTTACGCCGGTCGATGCTGTAGCCCTGCCTTTCGAGGCCTTCGCCGATGTCGCGCGAAGTGACCGATCCGAAGAGCTGGTCGTTTTCGCCGGCCTTCTGGGCGATGGTGACGATAACGCTGGCCATCATCTTCGCCAGGTCCTGCGCGTCCGCGGTTTCCTTCGCTTCGCGGCGCAGATGCGCCTGCCGCTCCTGCTCCACGATCTTCTTGTTGGCGCCGGTGGCAGCCACGGCGAGCCGCTTGGGCAGCAGGAAGTTGCGCGCATAGCCCGGCGCAACTTTTACCACCTGCCCGCGGTTGCCGAGCTTTTCGATGTCTTCTCTCAGAATGACTTCCATAGCAGCCTCTCGTAATTCCCTAACGCTCGGTGGCGAAGGGCACCAGCGCGATGTTGCGCGCCTGCTTGATGGCCTCGCTGAGCCGCCTCTGATGCGGCGCGCACACGCCGGAAATGCGGCGCGGCGTGATCTTGCCGCGCTCGGAGATGAAGGACAGCAGCAGCCGCGTGTCCTTATAGTTGATGTCGTCAATCTTCTCCACGCAGAAGCGGCATACCTTCTTGCGCCGGAAATACTGCTTGCGCGTGGCAATTGCCTTGTCGCCGCCCGTGGGGCGCTGCGACGCGCTGATGGGGCGTCCGCCTTTTTGATCCGCCATGGCCGTTTTCTCCTTTTACCTTTCCACTCCGGGCGCGGCAGGCACAGGAGCCGCCGGAGCTGGCGCCGCAGGCGCCGGGGCTCCGGGCATGGGGCCGCCCGGCGCCGCGGCAGTCGGTTCAGCGGGCATGGCCGGCAATGCAGCCGCGGCGGGAGCCGGAGCCGGCTTTCTCGCGGCGCGCTTCTCGCGCTGTTTCTTCCGCTTCTCGATCTTCTTCAGCTTCTCGTCGATCCGCACGGTAATGAACTTCATCACCAGATCGGAAACGCGCAGGCGCCGTTCCAGCTCGCGGACGGTATCCGGACTCGCCGAAAACTGCAACAGGACGTAATATCCTTCGTTCAGCTTTTCGAGACGATAAGCGAGCTTGCGCACGCCCCACTTGTCTTTCTTATCGACTGTGCCGCCTCGGGAGGTAACCACCTGGCTCAACTGGTCCACCAGAGGATCGATCTCCTCGTCGGTGGCGTTGGGCCGGACAATGAACAACTCTTCGTAGACTCTCATTCTGCCTCTTGATTTAAGCCAGGGGCGCGACGATTAAATTTCGTCATGGACTTTTCGACGCCCTCAGCAACTATGGACTCCACCGCCTGACTCGAATAGTCCAGCAGCTCGTCCAACTCCTCTTTCTGCGCCCGCCGAAATTCGGAGAGCACGATCCGGGCTCCGTCGCGGTTACCCGCCCCCCCATGGATGCCCAGCCGAACACGGGGAAAAATCTTCGTACCGGCGGCATTGATCACGGATTCGATTCCGTGATGCCCGCCGTCGGACCCATCCGGCCGAATTCGCAACGACCGCCACGGCAGATCCAGATCGTCGTAGACCAGAATCAGATCGCCCGGCGCGAACTCGTACTTCGCAATCAAACCCTGCACCGCCGGACCGCTCACGTTCATGAACGTCTGCGGCTTCGCCAGCATCACCCGCCGGCCGCCGACGGCTCCCTGACCCACCAGCGACATGCAATCCTTGCGCGTGACGCGGATGCCGTTTCGCTCAGCCAGCCGGTCGACGACGAGGAATCCGAGATTATGCGGCGTATTCTCGTAATCCGCCCCCGGATTCCCCAGCCCGACGATCAGCTTCTCAAACTCAGCCATAGGCTGTAGAGCAGGCTTTCAGCCTGCAAAGCCACAACCCTACTTCTTCTTCTTTTCCTTCTCGTCGGGCGCGGCGCCTTCCTCTTCCTTCTTGCCCTTCTTGATTACCTCGGGCTCGGCGGCGGCAGCGGGCGCGGCGCCTTCGACAACAGCAGCAGCCGGCGCCACCTCTTCCACAACCCTGATGGCCACCACGTGCGCCAACACCAGATCGCCCGAGCTCACCAGCTTTACCGAACCGCTCAGCGGAATCTCGCTCGCACGGATCGACTGGTTGAGCATCAGCTCCGACACGTCGATCGAGAACTGCTCGGGGATGTCCACGGGCAGGCACTCCACTTCCAGTTCGCGTGTAATCACTTCCAGCAGACCGCCCTGTTCCTTGACGCCGCGGGCGTCGCCGGTGGTCTGGATCGGCACCTTCACGCGCAGGGCCTTCGTCATGTCCACGCGCTTGAGGTCGACGTGCAGCAGGTTGTCCTTAATCGGATCGCGCTGCCAGTCGACGATCATCACCGGCGTGGTCTCGCCGCCCTCGATCTGCACGTTGAAAATGGTATTGTGTCCGCTGCCGGTGTGCAGAATCCGGTTAATGTCTTTCGGGCTCACGGCCACCGCGACCGCGGCCTCGCCGGCGCCGTACACCACGGCGGGCGCGAACCCGCGGACCCTCAGGCGGCGCGCTTCATTTTTCCCACGTTCGGAGCGCGGCTCGGCCGCTACTGTAATGTCGTTCTTCATTGCTCTCTCTGCCTTCCTCGCCGGGCGCAGAGCGCCGGCCGATCCTAAATGAACAGTGTGCTGACGGAACCGTCCTCGTGGATGGATTGAATGGCCCTGGCCAGAAGCGGCGCCACCGAAAGCGTTTTGATACGCGAACAGCGGCTGGCTTCGTCACTGAGCGGGATGGAGTTCGTAACCACCACTTCCTGAATCTTCGAGTTTGCGATCCGTTCCACGGCCGGTCCGGAGAGCACCGGGTGCGTCGCGCACGCCGTCACGCCCACCGCGCCGTGTTCCAGTAAAGCTTCCGCGGCCTTCACCAGCGTTCCGGCCGTATCGATCAAATCGTCCACAATCAAACAATGCGCCCCGCTCACCTCGCCGATGATGTGCATCACCTCGGCCACGTTGGCGTCCGTACGGCGCTTGTCAATAATCGCCAGCGGCGCATTCAGCCGTTTGGCGAACGCCCTCGCACGCTCCACGCCGCCCGCGTCCGGCGAAACCACGGTCAGATCGCGCCGTCCGATGGAGTCGAAATACTCGATCATCACCGGAGCCGCGAACAGATGGTCCACCGGAACATCAAAGAAGCCCTGAATCTGAGCGGCATGCAAATCCAGCGCCAGCACGCGGTCGGCGCCGGCTGTCTGGATGAGGTTTGCCACCAGGCGGGCTGAAATCGGCATGCGCGGCCGGTCCTTACGGTCCTGCCGAGCGTACCCATAATAGGGTAACACTGCCGTGATTCGCGCCGCTGAAGCCCTCTTCAGCGCGTCGGTCATCAGCAGCACTTCCATCAGGTTGTGGTCTACCGGCGTGCAGGTGGGCTGCACCACGAAGCAGTCGGCCCCGCGGACGTTTTCCTGCACCTGCAGGTGGATCTCGCCATCGGAGAACGTCTTCACCGACACGCTGCCCGGCGTCGAACCCAGCGCGCCGCAAATCTTGCCCGCCAGCACCGGGTTCGCATTACCGCTGAAGACTTTAAGCTGCGTGAATCTCATTTCTCGTACCAGCTTCGGAGCGGCCATTTGTTCTCCGCGATATGATGTCGCAATTGCCCCCGCCACAGCGCACGATAGCTGCGGCGGCTGATCAGCTTCACCGGAAACGCCCGCTCCCGGGTGAAGGCGGATGCGGCCTGGTTGCGCGCCTCAGGCGAATCGAAGATTCCAAACACCGCCGACCCGCTTCCTGTCATCAGGGCCGGCCGCGCGCCCAGCTTCACTAGTTTTCGCCTGATTGTACTTAACCGGGGATGCTGCCGGAAAACTGCTGTTTCAAAATCGTTCTGACACACCCACTCGCCTGCCCCGCGGGAATCCTCGTCCCGCCAGGCGAATGTCTGCAAACTATTAAGAATACTGGACGGAACCTCATATGTCAAACCCCGCGCCAGCGCCCGATATGCTTCCGGCGTGGAGACGTGAATATCGGGAGCAACCACCAGCGCGGGATGCTCGGGAAGTTCCGGCAGCGGATAAAGTTCCGTGCCGCGGCCGATGCCCAGCGCCGTGCCGCCGTGCAGGAAAAACGGCACATCGCTGCCGAGCTGTCCCGCGAGATCGGTCAGCAGGGCGAGGTCGGCGCGAACGCCGGCGAGGGTCGGGAGCGACAGCAGCACCGCGGCTGCATCGCTGGATCCGCCGCCGAGTCCAGCGCCCATCGGGATCGACTTGGTCAGACGAAAGCGCGCGAGCCCGCGGATGTTGAGCGCGTCCATTACCAGATCGGCCGCGCGGACGATCAGATTATTCTCGATCTCGATGGCCGATTCGAGTTCCACCGCGCGGCCGCGGCCTGGCGTGAACTCTATGTCGATGTGGTCGGCCAGAGAGATGGTCTGGAAAACGGTGCGGAGATCGTGAAAACCGTCGGCGCGCTTGTTCAGCACCAGCAGGCTGAGATTCAGCTTGGCGAGTGCGCGCACGCGAGCCCGGCGGATTTCAGGCCGCCGATGAACTCCGATTAACGCCGATGGGACTCTGGTTTTCAATATGTGGGGCAGGCGCCTCGCCTGCGGCGGGCGCCCCGCCCGCCTGGTCTGGCGGAATACGCATTCAGGACACTGCGGCAGGCCGACGAGGCGTCGGCCGCAGGCGAGGCGCCCGCCCCACAAACGCCAGCTACGAAACTTCCAGAATCAGGCGGTGTATTCATCTGCGTTCATCCCTGCTGGGGCCTTCTCAGTAGTGGACCATCGAGTACAGGTCGTAGCTGCCCAGCTTGTTGCGCCCGTGCAAAAAGTCGAGTTCCAGAACGAAGCCGAGCCCGGCCACTCGGCCGCCCAGCGTCTCCACCAGCGTACAAACCGCCGCGGCTGTTCCTCCGGTTGCCAGCACATCATCCACGATCAGCACGTTCTGTCCGGGTTGAATCGCGTCGGCGTGGATCTCGAGCACGTCGGTGCCATACTCCAGCGCGTACTCGACACGCTGCGTCAGCGCCGGCAGCTTCTTCGGCTTGCGCACCGGAACGAAGCCGGTCCCCAGCGCGTACGCCAGAGCCGGCGCGAAAATGAATCCGCGCGCCTCGATGCCGAGCACCACATCGACAGCGGAAGCGGCGTAGTGGTCCTTTAGCCGATCGATCACGGCTTTCAGTCCCGCCGGCTCCTTGAGCAGCGTGGTGATGTCGTAGAAATTGATCCCCGGTTTGGGGAAATCCGGCACTTCCCGAATGAGCGCCTTCAGGTCGTCCATCGGTTGCACAACCGTACTCACACTGATCCTCCGCCGATCCTGCGTTGTGAACCCACAAGTGTATCAACGAATTCTCGCCATGCGTGCATGCGCCATTACCCGGGCAGCCCCAGAAACCGCAGCGTCTCAGCGCCCATGCGGTCCATTACGTCGGTCAGATCGTGGCCGGAATCGAGCTCGATGAGCCGCACGTTCGGGTGCGCGCCTGCGAACCGGCGCGAGTATTCCACCGGAACAACCGTGTCGTGGACGCCGTGAAAAATCAGGCCGGGCTGCTGGAAATCCGGCTCGTCTTCGTAATCCCGCGCGTCGTCCATCAACTGCCATCCCAGTTCGCGCATGCAGTTGTCTGCATAGTGCGGCACTTCCATGCTGCCGATCAGAAGCCACATGTTCATCTGATCCTCGCCCACGGCCGCGGCAAAGGTCTCCGCGAACGCGAATGCCGGCGCCATCAGGACCACTCGCTCCACCTGGGCATGACGAGCGGCATAGAGCGCGGCGAGATAGCCACCCATGCTCGAGCCGATCAGCGTTACCGGACCTTTACGGCAGGCGCGCGCAATCACGGCGAGCTGCGCGGTCACGGTCAGCTCGCGGAAGCGGCCCTCCGCGAGATCGGGGACCGTCACATCCACTCCGGCCGAGTAGAGAAGCTCGGAGAAGAAGCGCGCCTTGCGCGACTGCGGGCCGCTGGCGAAGCCGTGCAGATAGACGACGCGCATCAGTTCGCCGGCCGCACCAGACGCCAGTCCGAATATTCGGCGCGGTCTTCCACCTGGAGCTGCCCGTTGATGAATCGCCGGTGCAGCAGCGATGCCGGCTCCAGAACGCCGGGCGAAGGAGATAGATAGTCCACTTCGGCTTCATCCCGCACAGAAATTTTCCCACCGCGCTCAGACGCCATGGTCACGCGTAGGGGTACGTTGTCGCCCGCGCGCAGATACACCATGCCGGAGAGAGGAACCTCGCGCGGGCGTCCCCCGTCGTTCAGGTGCAGCGCCTGTTTGCCCGCGTTCTGCAGGTAGCGGAATATGTTCACCTCGTCCGCCCCTACTCTTCCGGTCCCCTGATCGGTGAACGTGTAGTCGTCGATGTGGCGGTTCGTGAACAGCAGCACGATCTGCCCGAAGTCGGCGGGCGCGTCGCCCAGAGCGGCGGCGTCGAATTCCTCGATCAGCCGGCGCTTCTCATCGTCGTCGCGGGTAATCAGTATGCGGCGGAACTCGTCCCAGCTCGCGCCATGGCGGGCCGGCTTTCCATCGATGGAGACGATCTGGCGGAACTCATGGATGGATTCCGGGGCTGACCGCAGCGCGCCGAAACCATACCACGACACGATCTCGCGCGTGACCGGCATGGCTTCGGCCGAGTCGGGCTTCTTGTTGGTGAAATGAAAACCGCGCCGTTGCTTTCTAATCGTTGTGCTCTGGCGCAGGGTCTCCACAGCGGCCCGCAGCGGAGCCGCTCCCCAGAAATCTCCCGCCTGGCGGGCGAGAGCGCGAATGGGCGGCAGCGAAGCGGGAGCGTTCCCGGCGGACACCGCGGCCCAGATGAGGAAAGGACAAATCGCCGCCGCCAGCGCTCGCATGCCTCATTGTAACGGCGGGAGCCGTGGGGCCCGGCAGCGGAATCGGCGGGGTTGCTGACAAGATGCGCCAGAGCCGATAGTATAGGACTGTTACCGTTCTAATCATCCGTAAACAGTTGAAACCCGGACCGTCTGGCCGATAGAATCGCAGTTTGCCAGAGAATGGAGGATTCATGTCAGTTGAGCAGAAGGTGAAGCAGATCATCGTGGAGCAACTGGGAGTCGACGAGAGTCAGGTCGACAACACAGCCTCTTTCGTCGACG
The DNA here is from genome assembly GCA_963780655.1 of uncultured Acidobacteriota bacterium. Classification (GTDB taxonomy): domain Bacteria; phylum Acidobacteriota; class Terriglobia; order Bryobacterales; family Bryobacteraceae; genus CAWACP01. The sequence goes on from CAWACP010000010.1 coordinate 157,920, forward strand.
ACCTCGGCGCGGACTCGTTAGATATCGTGGAATTGGTAATGGCTTTCGAAGAAGCATTCGATATCGACATTCCGGACGAGGACGCCGAGAAGATCGCCACCGTCAAAGACGCCATCGACTACATCGAAGCGAAGAAGAAGCCGTAAGGCGGCGCGGGGATTCACGCTTGTCTCGCAGAGTTGTCATCACGGGCGTCGGCCTCGTGAGCGCCCTGGGTATTGGTACGGAAGAGACCTGGCAGGGCATTCGCGAAGGCCGCAGTGGAGTTTCCACCATTGAGCAGTTCGATCCGGCGGGGTTCGCCTGCCGAATCGCCGGCGAGGTGAAGAACTTCGAACCGGGGCGCTTCATCGAGCGCAAGGAAGTTAAGAAGATGGCGCGCTTTATCCAGTTCGCCATCGCCGCCAGCGATTTCGCCATGCAGAGCGCGGCGCTCGAAGTGCGGCCCGAGTGGGCCGAGCGCACCGGCGTTTTCATCGGCAGCGGCATCGGCGGTTTCGAGATCATCGAGCGCGAGCACCGCACCCTGCTCGAAAGAGGGCCATCGCGCATTTCGCCGTTTTTCATTCCGGCCGTCATCGTCAATCTCGCATCGGGACAGGTGTCCATTCGTTTCCGGGCGAAGGGGCCGAACTCGGCGACGGCCACCGCATGCACCAGCAGCGCGCACTCGATCGGCGATTCCTGCAAGATCATCGAGCGTGGCGCGGCCGACGTGATGATCTGCGGCGGGGCCGAAGCGGCCATCACGCCTTTGAGCATCGGCGGGTTCGCCGCCATGCGCGCTCTTTCACAGCGCAACGATGAGCCGCAGCGAGCTTCGCGGCCATGGGATGCGCAGCGCGACGGGTTCGTGGTGGGCGAAGGCGCCGGCATCCTTGTTCTGGAGGAACTGGACTTTGCGCGCCGCCGCGGGGCCCGCATTCTGGCCGAAATCATCGGCTACGGGATGAGCGGCGATGCGTATCACATTACCAGCCCTGCGGAGGACGGCGACGGAGCGTTCCGCGTGATGCGCGCCGCCATCGAGGACGCGGGCATCCGGCCCGATCAGATCGATTACATCAACGCGCACGGCACCTCGACCGAGGTGGGCGACAAGATCGAGACCATCGCCATCAAGCGCTGCTTCTGCGACCACGCTTACAAGGTGGCGGTGAGCTCCACCAAATCGATGACCGGCCATTTGCTGGGCGGCGCCGGCGGGCTGGAGGCCGGACTGACTGTGCTGGCCATGCGCGATCAGATCGCCCCACCGACAATCAATCACGAGTTCCCCGATCCCGACTGCGATCTCGATTACGTTCCCAACGAGGCGCGCCCGATGAGGATCGAGTATGCCCTGTCGAACTCCTTCGGCTTCGGGGGCACGAATGGCAGCCTGGTATTCCGGACTTTCAGGGAATAACGAAAACGCTTGCTCAAGGGAGTTCGATATGGCCCTTTCAGGGCCGCAATCAGTCGATGAAAAGAAGGTTTTGCTCCGTGGGGCAGACGATCGGTTTATGTCGTCTGCCTGTTCGAGTGCCCTGGCATTGGCAGACGACATAAACCGATCGTCTGCCCCACGGGGAAGCGAAGCTATATTTTCAAGGAAGCGGTCTGACCTATGAAGATCCTCGTCTGTATCAAACAGGTTCCGGTGCGCGACTCGCAACTGCGCGTCGCCGCCGATGGCCGCTGGATCGATGAGAGCGATCTCAGCTTCGAGGTGAACGAGCCCGATGCCTACGCGCTCGAAACCGCGCTCCAACTGAAGGAGAAGCACGGCGGCGAAGTGGTGGTGGTGTGCGCGGGGCCCGCGCGCGCCGCTCAGACCATCCGCGAGGCTCTGGCCAAAGGCGCCGACCGTGCCATCCACGTGGAGCTGGAGAATCCCGCCGGGTACGATACCCTCGGCCTCGCGCGGCTGCTGGCGGACGCCGTAACGCCGGAGCAGCCGGATCTGATCGTCACCGGCCTGCAGTCGGACGATCTCGGCTACGGACAGACCGGCGTCGTTCTGGCCGAACTGCTGGGCGCGCCGCACGGGACCATCATCATGCAGGTGGAGAAGACCGACGGCGGTATCCGCGTGAAGCGCGAGCTGGAGGACGGCTGGTTCCAGAATGTGGAGATGCCGCTGCCGGCCGTGCTGACCATACAATCGGGCATCAACCGGCTGCGTTACGCCACCCTCATGGGGATCAAGAAAGCGAAGACGAAACAGATCCGCACGCTGAAGCCGGAGGGCGCGCCGGCCGCCGTCGCGGTCATCGAGCGTGTCTACCCGCCCGAGAAAACGAAGCACACCGAGATGCTCACGGGAACGGCGAAAGAAACCGCCGAGAAGCTGGTAGAGAAGCTGCGGTTCGAGGTACGGGTGCTGTGAGCGGCGTACTGGCGATTCTCGAGCAGCGCAATGGCGCCTGGCATCGCATGTCCTTCGAGACGCTGGCCGCGGCACAGCAGCTTGCGCAGGCCATGGGGACCGGGGCAAGAGCCGTGGTGGCCGGCGCGAATATCGGCGATCTGGCGTCGGAAGCGGCCACGAAGAAGCTGGAACGCGTCTACGCCGTCGAGCACCAGCTTTTGGCACAGTACACGGCCGACGCCTTCACCGCCGCGTTCGAGCAGGTGGTGCGGCAGTCTGCGCCCGACATCGCGCTGCTGCCCCACACCTACGAGGTACGCGACTATGCCCCGAAGCTGGCCACGCGGTTCGGCCAGACGCTCATCAGCGACTCGACGGGCTTTCGCGTGAACGGCGGACATCCGGTGTTCGTGCGCCAACTCTTCCAGGGCAAGCTGAATGCCGACGTCAGGCCAGCCGGCGCGGCCCCGCACTTCGCATCGCTGCAGGCCGGCGCATTTCGGGCCGAGGCGCTGGAAGACGGCAAGGCCGAGGTGGAGCGATTCACGCCCGATCTCGATGCCTCTACCATCCGTACGAAGCCGGGCGAGCCGTTCCGGGAAGCGGAGAGGGCCGTGGATCTCACCTCCGCGAGCCTGATCGTATCGGTGGGCCGCGGCATCCGCGAGAAGGACAATATCGCCATCGTCGAGGAGCTGGCGAAGGCGCTCGGCGCGGAGCTGGCTGCGTCGCGGCCCATCTGCGACAACGGCTGGCTGCCCATGGAGCGTCAGGTGGGAAGCTCCGGCCAGACCGTGGCGCCGAAGGTCTACATCGCGGTGGGCATTTCGGGCGCGATCCAGCACCTGGTGGGGATGAAGGGCGCGAAAACCATCGTGGCCATCAACAAGGATCCCGACGCGCCCATCTTCGAAGTGGCCGACTACGGCATCGTGGGCGATCTGTTTGAGGTGGTCCCGGCGCTGACCGAAGCGGTGAAGAAGGCGCGCGGGTCGTAGCGCGGCTGGCAGAACGCCGGGGATTCGTGCAACGTGCTCCCTGGTGTTGCGGTAAGCCGCCCGATCCGCCGCGGGCGTCCGCTGTTAGGGGCGTTCACCTTTTTCATTCTGCGACCGCCGAAATAGAGATATGTTCTTATAGGGAAGCAAATGCTCAAGAAGCTGAGCCTGGCGTTGGCTGCTTTATGCACCCTTTTGCTGGTACCTCCGGCACCAGCTCAAACCGCAAATACTGGCACGACTGTACTGGTGGGCCATGACCTGCTTACTGCCTGCCCGATCCTGTCGGAGTTTCCGGAGGTATCATCGCCAGCCGAGACCTTTCGGTGGTGTATTCTACGGTTCCGGTACTGGTCAATTCTGTGGCCATATCCACCTTGAAACGGTACCGGCCGGATTGCTCAATCGAAACCGTCTTCTCTCCGTCGGCAGTGGACTTCCTTGACGATACTGATTCTCAAGGAGGACTGTTGGCCGACTTCGGTCCATACTACGGGCAGAATCCTGGCCTTTATCCGGTAGGGTTAGACAACATCCCCACACTACTACTCCAAGAAGGACAGCAACTTACTGGCCTTGGCCAGCTCGACACTCACTGCACCATCTTCGGTCAATGGATCGACAATTGCCAAGCCATAGCAGCGTCAGCTTGCTTTACCGATGGTTCGGTTGGCATCATCGTCAATCGAAACTCTGTCTGGAGTTGGCTGCAAAAACCTTCATCTGGCAACGGAGTTATCTTCGGCGGGCTTGTTTATCCAAAACAAGTTCAAGGCAGTCAGGTCTGGGGATTTCTTGCCCAAGCTAACGCCCAATTCACTCACGAACAACAATTTTCGGGCAAAATCGACCTGGGTACGGGTAAAGTTAACTACTTCAACTCTACTTTCTTGTCGGCTTACCCGCAATCAGCCGGATTCAGTTCTACCGGAATCTTAGCTGTCACGGCGAATGATTATAGTTTGGTCTGGATGACCGATACTAGCGCAGCCGCAGTTGTTACGGCCTCCTTACCGGGCTACAACAACGCTGCGTTGGATGGTCAATCCTTAGTAAGTTGTGGCGCTGATGGCACCTGCCTGTTCAACGCGGCTCAACCAAACTTGCAGCAGGACGATACCGTTATACCCAAAACCTGCTGCGCTACTTTGCCGGCTCGGGGAAAACGGAAATGGTGCTGCCTTATAACACCGCGCCGTTCGACCCAAGCGGCACGTCGGTTAGGCGAGTTCGCTTCGCAACCGGCGATAACGGCAACTATGTGTTTCTGGAAAATCCGGAACAACCCGACCATCTCAGAAACGCCGGCTCCCGATTTGTTTGGCGCCAGCGGCTGCCGAGGGTCAAGCAAGGACCGCTCAACAGCGCGTCGTACCATACGGATGGAGTGCCCGGCGGGCTGATGAGTATCTTTGGGCAGGGCCTTTGCGCCAGGACCATTTACCCCAACGGCTTACTGGACCTCAAAACCGGAATGTACCCAACGGTTTCGAGTGACAGTTCCTGCCAGGTCATGGTAGGGAATGTCGCCGTGCCCCTCCTTTACGTGTCCGATTCGCAGATTGATTTCCAGTTGCCGTTCGACCTTAGCGCCACGGCGCCACTGGATGTTCAGACTTGCCGTCTCGACTTCGATAGTTGCTACGACGTGGGCAGCTTGCAGCTAACCGCCATAGCGCCGGAAATTTTCGAGATTAGCACTTCGACCGGTCCTGGTGCGGCTCCCATCGTGTTCGCGGCGGCGCGCAAGAACTCGGATGCCTCGCTGATCACGTCCGCCAACCGGGCGCCCGCGGGCAGTTACATCCAGGTCTAGGCAACTGGGCTTGGCCCGTAACGAAACCGGTCAAAACCGGGCAGATCGCGCCGGAAGTGGTAAGTTCCGGCCAACTCTCCAAGACAATTAACCCGGTAACGGTCGAATTCCAGGGTATCGCGGAAGTTCCTGCGGCATACGCGGGCTTGACTCCCGGTTCCATTGACGGTCTGTATCAGGTTAACGTCAAGGTGCCTGATGACCCAACTCCTGGACCGGATGGCCAGACGTTCATCCAGATTTGTGAAGGATCCGGCGCCGCCAAAGTCTGCGGCAAACTGACTCCCACCTATCTGACCTCGGGGCAGTAACCCCAGGTGCTCATCCAGGTGTTGGTAAGGGCCGCCTGCGACGGTAGCTCAACCCGTTGAAAATGCCTGGTCAGTTCGTCGCGGAAAGCGCGATATTAGCGACGCCGGTTTCAGGTCACCTTTCAGTATTGGGAAGCTGCTTGCACTGACGTCTGTGGCGTTCTAAGTCGCGCTCGTTCCAGCCAAGCGCCTGCCGCAGCCACTCCGGAAACTGATCCGCAAGCCGGACGATCCTCCCACGACGGGCTTCCAACACAAGACCGGGCGGGCTTTCAAAGCGAGAGTTGTCGTATATTTGAATGATTTCGATCCCGCTCTTTTCGGGACTGAGAGCCGTTGGCAAATTTCCCAGGCTACTTGCGTGGATTCTGCGCAGGGTGCTCTCGCTGGCTGAATGGCCGCCGCGGGCAGCGCGCCGCATCACGCGCTCGATGTGGCGTTCAACGCTATCCAACGCTACGTAGAACATGGATACGCGAAAGCCATTTTCCTTTGCGAGCCTGGCTTGTTCGAACGTAATCGTGCTCCGGAGAGTCGTCTCCAGAGCGAAAGAGGCGCCGGCGCGGATGCTCCCATGGACGAATTCTTCAAACTCGCGGTTCACCGCCGCGCGAACGGCCCTCGGGATGTTCTCATAGAACCCCACATTCAATTCCGCCGCACGATCGTCTGCATTGAAGAAAAGATCTGCAAAGCTGGAGAGCGCGAAGAATGAGGATTTGCCGCCGCCGGGTGGACCGGCGACAAATGAACATGCGAGGGACGCCCATCAACCGCCGAAATCGCGGTCCGCGCCTTCCTTCATGTCGGCTGGCAGTTCTTTACTGACCGGATTACCCTGCGGGTCGAGAAGCCCTCTCCTCCGGAGCTCGTCGCCTTCAGCTTTCACCCGGGCCAGTCCAACCGTGAACATCTGGTCCACCAGGGCGTCCATGTCCCGCTCGTCGTCCAGATTCACGTTTTCGATAGTGAGGCGCTTTGCAACGGGCATCCTTCTACCTCGGTCAATACCAGTTTACAGAAATCCGGGCTTCTGGTCGCAGTCCCGAATTCATTGTAAGATCCCGCCAGCGAACCACCCTTGAACGCCAACTCTTCCAGGGGAAGCTGAATGCCGACGTCAGGCCAGCCGGCGCGGCCCCGCACTTCGCATCGCTGCAGGCCGGCGCATTTCGGGCCGAGGGGCTGGAAGACGGCAAGGCCGAGGTGGAGCGATTCACGCCCGATCTCGATGCCTCCACTATCCGTACGAAGCCGGGCGAGCCGTTCCGCGAAGCCGAACGCGCCGTGGATCTCACCTCCGCGAGCCTGATCGTATCGGTGGGCCGCGGCATCCGCGAGAAGGAGAATATCGCCATCGTCGAGGAGCTGGCGAAGGCGCTGGGCGCGGAGCTGGCGGCATCGCGGCCGATCTGCGACAACGGCTGGCTACCCATGGAGCGCCAGGTGGGACGCTCCGGCCAGACCGTGGCGCCGAAGGTCTACATCGCGGTGGGCATCTCCGGCGCGATCCAGCACCTGGTGGGGATGAAGGGCGCGAAAACCATCGTGGCCATCAACAAAGATCCGGACGCGCCCATCTTCGAGGTGGCCGACTACGGCATCGTGGGCGATCTGTTTGAGGTGGTCCCGGCGCTGACCGAGGCGGTGAAGAAGGTGAAGTAGGCGGTGGAGGCTCTGGTTGAGATCGGTCCTGAAAAGCCGCATTGACTCCGATCTCGCCTGCCTGTTTCGGTGGGTGGTCCTCGTGATCGGGATTGCCGCAACCCTCTTTGGATCAGGGCTGATGTTCACCTACGGTCCCGCTCATCCCGATTTTGGCGATTACGTGTTTGCGCTCTTGCCGTTCGTTGTCGCTGCTTTGCTAATGGCCGTTGCGGCGTGGTGGAAATCGCAGGAAGCGCTCGATCCTGCGAACGAAGGTCGGGTCAGCACATCGGTGATTCGGCATTTCGCTGTGTACATGTTTCTTCATCACGGGGATTCGAACAAGCAGCATCAAGGAGCATCACGCATCATGTGTATTGATGCGTGATGTGCTATGTTGAATCATGCGCACCACTCTGGAACTCGATGACGATCTGGTTGCTGCGGCGAAAGACCTGGCGCGCAGGGAGGGCGCGACAATCGGCGAGGTTATCTCGCGGCTGGCCCGGCAATCGCTCGCGGCGAAGGCTCCTGCGAAGGTCCGCAACGGAGTCCGTCTTTTCGCTCCGAAAGCGGGCGCTCGTCGTCCGGGCATGCAGGTGGTCAACGAATTGCGGGACGACGAGTGAGCATTGCCCTGCTGGACGTGAACGTTCTGGTGGCTCTGTTCGACCCTGCCCACCAGCGCCACGAACAAGCGCATCGCTGGTTCGCCCGCGATCACAAGCGCGGGTGGGCCACCTGTCCGCTCACCGCCAACGGGTGCGTTCGCGTTCTCAGCAGCCCGGCTTACCCCACGGTAGAGACAACCCCCGGAGAGGTCGTCGAGCGGCTGCGTCTGTTTTGTGCGAGTCCGCATCACCATTTCTGGCTGGATTCGGTATCTCTCGCGGACGAGTCCCTTTTTCGGCCGGCCCTCGTCGGCGGACACAACAGAGTCACGGACGCATACCTGCTCGGCCTGGCGGTCCGGAACCACGGGAGGCTTGCGACTTTTGACCGATCCATTCCGGTCAGGGCGGTTATCGGCGCTGGCCCTGGGCATCTGGTTCTTCCCGGAACCTGAGGCAATGCTTACAACAGGGCTCGGTCCAGCACGGCTCGGCTGATCATCGTGAAACTCGCCCCGGCGTCGAGCAGAAGCCCATAGGTGGAACCGCCGATGCGGAGTTCGAGGCGTGGAAAACCACCTGCTACAAAGACCGGCGCGGCGATCCTCACTCCGCGCGGTTTGAGAGTTCCCGGACTGGCGAGCGTAAACTGCCGCGCCGGGTAGTCGAAGACCACTTCGTAATGGCGGAGCACGCGCGCCGGCACCATGCCTTCGGCTGCATTGCGAACCCCAACCCGTTCGCTGCCGGACATTCCCGTAGTCAGAACGCCGGACAAGTCCCGGGGGCACGCCGGCCAGACGAACTTTCACCGGCTCGAGCGGTACAAAGCTCTCGCCTTCCTCTTTCTCTTCCGGGCCGCTGGGCTTCGCGCCGATATCGGCCATCAGTCCTGAGCCCGGAAGGAATGCGTGGTTTCATCATGTGGCCAGAGGCGCACGGCATCGGCGTCCAATGCAGGCTGAAGCCTACTCTACAATGGAGGGAGAGTTTCCCGCATGCTGTTTCGCCTTGTTCTTTCCGGCGCCCTCGCGTTCTCTGTCTTCGCCCAGACTTCGCCGCCCGCGGCTTCCACTGCCGCGCGGGTCGACCCCACTAAGGCGCAGGCGCAGACGACGCAGGAAAACCCCGAATCGCCGCGCATCCAGGTGCAGGTGAACGAGGTGATCGTGCCGGTGACCGTCACCGACGACCGCGGCCGCTTCGTCTCCGACCTCGAGAAGAAGGACTTCCGCATCTTCGACGAGGGCAAGGAGCAAAAGATCGAGTACTTCAGCCGCGAGCGCAGCCAGCCGTTCGTCGTCGGATTTCTCATGGACCTGAGCAGCGCTTCGACGATTCACTGGAAGAGCTATCAGCAGGCAGCCATCGAGCTGGTGGACACGCTCATGCCGGGCGACAAACGATTCAGCGGCTACCTGCTCCGCTACTCGACCGACGCCGAGCTGGTGGCCAACACCACCACCGATCCCGAGAAGCTGGTGGAACCGCTTCGCAAAATGAAGCCCGGCGGCGGCGCGGCGCTCTATGACGCCATCTGGATGGCGTGCACGCGGCACGAGCTGGTGGCGGGCGAGCCGATCGAGCCCCGGCGCGTGTTGATCATCATTGGCGACGGACACGACAGCGCCAGCACCCATACGCTCGATCAGGCGCTGGAGATCGCGCAGCGGAACCTGGTGACCATCTACGGCGTGAGCACGTCGACGTTCGGCGAAGTGCGGCCTGAAGAAGAGAATCTGGTGAAGCTGTCCGAGCAGACCGGTGGCCGCGTGGTCTCACCGCTGCAGAAGGTCTACTCCGATGTCTCGGGCTATCTTTCGACGCCCATGGACGAGGGCAACTACGTATTCCATCCGGAGACCGGCGGCTACGCGTCGGAACTTTCCCGCGGGCTCTATACGGCCATCGCCAACGTTGCGGGCGAAGTGACCACGCAGTACATCCTGCGCTATATCCCGAACACGGCCGACACGCCTCCGCAGGTATTCCGCGATATCAGAGTGCAGGTGGACCTTCCCGGCGTGAGGGTTCGGGCGCGCAAAGGGTATTACCCGGAGAAGCCGTGAGCAAGGGAAGAAGGTACAGGAAGTAAAGGGAAGTAGAGGAAGTAAAGGGAAATAAGGGAATGCCGACGTCCGCCATTCTCTAATTCTCTTACTTCCCTTAATTCCTGTAATTCCTTTGCTCCCCGCCGATAAGTTACGCATCGTGGTATCTTTGACCAGTCCGTTATGAGCGTTGTCGTACTCACCGAACAGGCGTCGTGGTGGCTGGTGGAAGCTGACGTGCCCGGTCGTGGCGCCGAAGCCGTTGGCGTTCTTCTGCTGCACGGCGGCTCGCTGCGTCTGAAATTCCGGCGCGACTGGGACGCGTTCGCCGACGAGGAAGACGCCGAGGTGCTTCGCGAGCTGGCCGCCGATCTCGATCGCAAGGCGGCCGAGATGGGCCCTGCCGCGCTGCTCGCTTCGCTCGAGGACACGCTGTCGGACTCCATCCGTCTGTCGGAGCGCCGCGAGACTATGGCTGCGGATCCCGACCGGGCGCTCGGCCGGCTATACCGCGAGCATGTCCGGGTGAACGTGCTGCCGTTCCGCACGCATCTGCCCCGCTACACGTTGCGCGTCGCCGCCGGCAAGTTCCTCGAAAACGACGAGGTGTCCGAAGAAGGCTGGGAGGAAACGCCCGGCGATCTTCGGCTGACGCCGGACATGTTTGTGGCGCGCATCGCCGGCCACAGCATGGAACCGCACATCCCCGACGGCAGTCTCGCCGTGTTCCGGGCGGGCGTCTCCGGTTCTCGCAGCGGGCGGCTGGTGCTGGTGGAGAACCTCGAACTCACGGGTACGAACCGTTACACGGTGAAGCGATATCGCAGTGCGAAGGCGCCATCGGGCGAATCCGAGTGGAGCCATTCGCGCATCTGGCTGGAATCGCTCAACCCCGCATACTCGGACATTGAGCTCGATCCCGACCAGGAAAAATACCGCATCATCGCCGAGTTCGTTCGCGTTCTCGAATAATCATCCGGTTTTTCGGAACTCTTGCCGGCCTCGCGCCGTATTCCTCAACGAGTGCGCGTAACCTTCCGCCAGCCGGAGCGTATCAACCTCTGACGGACGGCGAACGCTGCTAACCGTGGCGTTCGGTCCGCGTATTCACAAGTGGCGTTGCGTGAAGGGAGCCGAAAACGATGACTAACGGGACCCCGCTGATCAGCCTGCAGGGCGTAAAAAAGGTATTCATGAGCGATGAGATGGAGACACACGCGCTGGCGGGAATTCATCTGGACATTGAGCGCGGCGAATATCTGTCGATCTCCGGACCCTCGGGCTGCGGCAAATCCACGCTGCTGGCCATTCTCGGGCTGCTCGATTCGCCGAGCGACGGCAATTATACGCTGAACGGCGCTCGCGTGGACGGCATGAAGACCAGCGAGCGCGCGCGGGTGCGTAATCGCGAGATCGGCTTTATCTTCCAGGCATTCAATCTCATCGGCGATCTCAATGTGTATGAGAACGTCGAGCTGCCGCTCACCTACCGGCACATCCCCTCATCGGAACGGAAGAAGCTGGTCAGCGAGGCGCTGGAGAAGGTGGGGATGCTACACCGTGTGAAGCATTACCCCGCGCAACTCTCCGGCGGACAGCAGCAGAGGGTCGCGGTGGCGCGCGCGCTGGCCGGCAGCCCGTCCATTCTGCTGGCCGACGAGCCCACCGGCAATCTCGATTCCGCCAACGGCGAAGCGGTGATGACTCTGCTCGATGAGTTGCACCGCGAAGGCGCCACCATCTGCATGGTGACGCACGATCCGCGTTACGCGCGCCGCGCCGAACGAACGATTACGCTCTTCGACGGACGCGTGGTGGAAGAGCAGCAGGCCGTAGCGGTATAGCCGGCTGCAGGCTGAAAGACGGCGCTGAAAAAGTAAGTGAACGCCTGGGTATGCAGGCGAAAACGCCTGCTCCACCACGGTGCATCAACAGTTTACGGAACAGTGGAGTAGGCCTTTGGCCTGCGCAGTTACTCTTTTCAGCACCGTCTGAAAGCCTTCTCCACATCACCAGTCTGAGTACGGGGTGCCTTCGAGGCTCGTCTTGTCGGACCCGCTGCGCACGTCGTAAATCCCCGGATCGGTCGGGTCCATGGCGTTTTGCGGATCTTCCATGATGATCTTCCAGCTGTCGGCCGAATTGGTAATAGGGTCGATCGGAATCTGCCGCAGATAGCCCTCGCCCACCAGGTCCTGCAGACTCTGCGGCGCCTTCTGCTTGTCATAGGTATACTCGTCGAGCAGCGTGCGGATGGTGAACAGGTTGCTGCGCAGTACGCTCTCCTTCGACCGGGTGATGGCGCGGTTATAAATGGGCACCGCAATGGACACCAGAATCGCGATGATCGCCATCACGATCATCAGCTCGATCAGGGTAAACCCGAAACGGCGGCGCTGCTGAGGGTCCCTTCTCACCATTCCGTGTAGGGCGTCCCGTCGCGCGCTTTCTCCGTGGTCTTCGTGTAGACGTCGAAGACGTTCTGCCCGCCCCAGCTTTGCGAGGTCGGGTCGTCCTGCATGCTGCGCTTGCCCCAGTCGGTGGAGTTCGTGAACGGGTCCTTCGGAATACGCCGCAGGAATTTCATTTTGGTGTCCACCGAGCCGGACAGCTTCACGCCGTCCACCAGCACGTCCAGGCTCTCCGGATAGCCGTAGGTGTCCATCTTCTGCGTGCCCAGCTTGCCGGCGTCCGACATGTCCTTGAACTTGTCGATGGCGTTGCGCATCTCCTTCAGATCCTCGCGCAGCGCGATCTCGCGCTCGCGCCTGATCTTATAGCGCGCCAGCGGAACAGCCATGGTGGTCAGGATCAGCATGATGGTGAACGCCACGATCAGCTCGATCAGAGTCAGCCCGCGCTCGCCCTTCCTCATTCCTCCAATTCCTTTACTTCTTTTGATTCTTCAATTCTCTGGCTTCGCTACTGCACCGTCACCGCAACTGACGGCGGCGTCATCTGAATCGCTTCCTGTTTTGAATTCATCGGACCGAAATCGGTGACCGAAATTCTGGTTGTTCCCGGCGCGATGGCCGTGAACGAGAAACTGCTCAGCGAACCGGAACCGTTCACGCCCCCGGCGCCCGGCAACCGCGTGAGGTTCACCGTCGCCTCGCCGGCATCGTTGCGAATATCCATGGGCGCATTCACCTGCTGGCCATCCATCGACAGGAACGCGCCCGGCGTGATCGCGTTCAGCCGCAGGACCTTCGGATCCCACTTGATGTGGACGATGGCCGAAGCAAGGTCGGTCACGTTGTCCACCTGCAGCGTGGGGACCACCGGGTTGCCGACGTGTACCGTGACCGTCCCCGGCATGAAGCTGGCGCGCGGCGGACCGGCGGGTGCGGCCGCGGGCTGCGGGGTGGCCGGCGACGGAGTCTCCGCCGGCTGCGTGGCGGCTGGTTGCGTACCCACTGGCGGCGCGGTCTCGGCCGGAGGCGCGTACTTCACCTTGACGTCGGTGTCGGTTCCCGCCGCGATGCCGCGTAAATCCAGATCGCTCAGGCTGTTCGTTCGCACGACATGCGGAACCAGGGCGATCAGCAACTGCTGCCGGTCCTTTTCCTTGTGCGAACCCGACAGAAAAAACTTGCCGAGGACGGGAATATTGGATACACCCGGTATGCCCGTGTTGCTGTTGGTGTCCTGGTTCTGCACGAGCCCGCCGAGGATGCTCACTTCGCCGTCTTTGACGCGCAAATCGGCGGTGTTCTTCTGCTGCGCAATCACCGGCTGCGACAATCCGCCGAAATTGGTATAACTCGCCACGCTGGAGATGTCCACCTCAATGTGCATGGTGACCTCGCCGTCGCCGTGGACGTGCGGCTGCAGTATAAGGTTGACGCCGACGTCGGCGTACTGGAAGTTCGTCTGCACCAGCGGATTCACGCCCACGCCGCCGATACCCGGCTGATAACTGCCGCTGGCGTACGGAATGCGCGAGCCGATATTCAGCGTCGCCTTCATTCCATCGGACACCCGCACTTCCGGCGATTGCAGCACCCGCGTATCGCTCTGGCTGAGTTCCGCCTGCAGCAGAGCGCCAGGCAGGTTGATGGAGAAGTCGTTGATGCCGAGGTGTGCCAGCCCGCCGAGCGCGATGGCGCCTGACGTGCCCGTGGTCGTGCCGGTGCCCGTGGTGCTTGTGCTGCCGCAAGCGGATGGGTTTGAGGCGCAGGGGGCATAAGTGCCGTTGCTGTAGTAATAGAGGTTCGAGTTGCTGCCCGACCCCCCGCCATTAATCACCACCGGGTTCCGCGGCGTGAATGTGACGGGCAGGTTTAACCCGGATACGCCGGAGCCGTTGCTCAGCCCCATCGCCAGATCGCGCGTCTTCGTCGTGTTGACGCTCAGCACCATCATGTCGACGACAACTTCCGGCTTCGGCTTGTCGAGGTCGTGAATGAGCTTCTCGACCAGAGCAAGCTGATCCACCGTGCAGCGCGCCACAATCGCGTTCAGCGCGTTGGTGGTGTACATGCGGCGGCAATCGCTCACGGTTCTCACGGCCGTGACGATCTCCTGAAACTCCGTCGGTGTGGTGGGATTCTGCAGATAGAACGTCTTCACCGCCACATTCTCGTAATCGCGGCGCTTGGTGGGATTATCGTCGGTGACGAAGATGGCGTTCGAGGTGATCGGCTTCCAGAACGTGTGCGTGAGCAGCGCCACGTAGTCGAGGGCATCCTCGAGATTCGTGTTGGAGATGTCCAGATTGGCGTTCTTGACGTTGGGCTGGAACTGCGGGTCGAAGATGACGTTGACGCCGGCCAGCTTGCCCACGGTCTCATAAAGGACCCGGGGAGGCTGGTTGTTCATCTTCAGCGTGGCGATCTGCCGCTGGATGGGTTTCAGTTCCGGGACACCCTCAATGCTTCGGAGCTTTCTTACCATCTCCGCGCGCGCTTCATCGGCCGGCGTCAGCGTGCGTTCGGATTCGGGCTTGTTCTTCGCGTCCTCGATCATCTTCATGGTGACGCGCATTTCCTGCAGCGCGATGGTGGAGGCAGGATCGATGGAGAAGGCTTTCTGAAATTCGGCGAGGGCCTGATCCAGTTGACCCTGCTGGCGCAGTCTCATGCCGCGCTCGGCGTGCGCCTGGCCGGCTTCGAACTTCGCCCGGACGGCGCCGAGCTGAAATGCGGGATTGGAGGGGTCCTTCGCGAGGCCCTGGTTGTACAGCGTGAGCGCCTGATCGTAGTCTTTGTGGTCTTCCGCTGCCTGGGCCAGGGCCAGCAGCTTGTTCTTCGTGCGGCCGTCCAGCGCCAGCGGGCACAGCAGGACGAGCGCGAGCGCTACCGCCAGCGCGCGATGTAAGTTATTGAAAGCGCTCATTCAACCGTGTCGAACACCTTATGTTAGAATGATGGTGCGCCGAACCGGTCAGACCCACCATAAGTGCTTGACGCAGTTTGTATTTCCAGCGTGGAGTCCCTTTTCGTCCGGTCGCCGCCGCGTCCATGGAAAACCGGTTCAAAATCCTGAGCGACAACCGCAGCGCCGGGCACAACTACTTCCTGCTCGACCGCTACGAGGCCGGACTTGCGCTCACCGGGACCGAGGTGAAAGCCGCGAAAGAGGGGAAAGTCCAGCTCAAGGACAGCTTTGCCGAGGTGGCCGGCAATGAGGCGTGGCTGGTGAACGCCCATATCAGCCACTATTCGCACGGCAACCGCGAGAATCATCTGCCGGAGCGCCGCCGCAAGCTGCTGCTGCATCGCAAGGAAATCGAGAAACTGCAGGGCGAGACGCGCGAGAAGGGACTGACGCTCGTGCCCACGAAGATGTACCTCAAGAACGGCCGCGTGAAATGCGAGATCGCCGTGGGCAAGGGCAAGAAGTTCCACGACAAGCGCGAATCCGAGCGTAAACGGGAAATGCAGGAGGAGGCGCGCGCCGCGATGGCCCGCCACAGGAATTAAAGAAAAGGAATTAAAGGAATCGGAGGAAGCAAGGGAATCAGAGGAAGCAAGGGAATCAGAGGAATCAAAGGAAGCGATCTATTCCCGTTGCTTCCCTTAATTCCTTTACTTCCTTTCTTGCAGAGGAGACGAATGGACGTTACACTTTCTTCCGCGCCGTGGCGCCAGCTGGAGACCGCGGCCCTGGTGGTGTTCTCGCCGGAAAAGACGCCCGACAAGAGCGTGGATGAAGCCGCCGGCGGCTGGCTGAAAGACCTGTACGACTCGGGCGAGTTTTCAGGGAAGGCCATGGAGACGGCGGTGCTGCACCGGCCGGCGGGTCTGAAGGCGAAGCGTCTGCTCGCCGTGGGCACAGGCAAGGCGGAAGAGTTCACCGCGGCGGTGTTCCGCAATGCGGCGGCAACGGCCGTCCGCGCCCTGAAGGCGGCAAAGGTGCAGCAGATCGCGCTCTTTCCGGGGCAGGATCGGGAAACGCCGGCTCTGGTGGAGGCTGCCGTCGAAGGCGCGATCCTCGCCACCTGGGAGCCGGACGCGTACAAGACAGAGTCGAAAAAAGACGAGAAGCCGGTCGGCTCGATCGTGATCGCGACATCCGGAGGCGCCAATCTGCAGGGCGCGCTGGAGCGCGGACGTATCCTTGCCGAGTCACAGAATTACGCGCGCGACGTGGCCAACGAGCCCGGCAACCGGCTCACTCCTCTGGTTTTCGCGGAGCGAGCGCGCGAGACAGCCGAGGCATACGGCCTCGAATATGAAATGCTCGATGAGCAGCGCATGAGCGAGCTCGGCATGGGATCGCTGCTGGGCGTTGCGATGGGCAGCGCCGCCCCGCCGGCCCTGATTCTGCTTCGCTACAAGCCGCGGCAGGCGAAGGGGAGCGATCACCTGGGCCTTGTCGGCAAGGGCGTCACCTTCGACACTGGCGGCATCTCCATCAAGCCCGCCGACGGCATGGAGAAGATGAAGTTCGACATGTGCGGCGGCGCGGCCGTGCTGGGCGCGATGCGCGTCATCGCGCAACTGAAGCCCGCGATCGCGGTGACCGGGGTGATTCCGGCTGTGGAGAACATGCCCGGCTCGAAGGCGCAGCGGCCCGGCGACATCGTGAAATCGCTCAACGGCAAAACCGTTGAGGTGCTGAACACCGATGCGGAGGGCCGTCTCATTCTCATCGATGCGATCACTTATGCACTGCGCATGGGCTGCACGCACCTGGTGGACGCGGCGACGCTCACCGGCGCAATTGTGGTGGCGCTGGGCCATGAGCGCTCGGGGGCGTTCAGCAACAATCAGGAATTCCTGAACAAGGTGCTGGCGGCAGCGGAACGGCAGGGCGAGAAGATGTGGGCGATGCCGCTCGACGCCGAGTACAAAGAGCTGTTGAAGAGCCCGTTCGCGGATCTCGCCAACATCGGCGGGCGCGCCGGAGGCTCGATCACGGCGGCGATGTTCCTGAAGGAATTCACCGAGGACAAGCCGTGGGTGCACCTGGATATCGCCGGCACCGCGTGGCTGGACGAGAAGAAGCCCTGGGCGCCCAAAGGGCCGACCGGCATTCCGCTGCGCACGTTCGTGGATCTGGCGATGAACTGGGAGTGAGCGGCGACGCGGAACATTCTGTCGGTCCACGATTCGCATGCGTTGCATACGACTTCGCTCTTCACCGTAATTCCAGCAGCCTTTCCACGCTCAATCCTGCTTCGTTCAGAATATGCCGCAGAGTTCCAGGGCGAACTCGCTTATGATCCGGAACGATGACGCGTGAGTATGGGTTCTCACGCCTGAGGACGATGTGACTCCCTCTCTGGCGGTTAACAATAAATCCCACCCGCTGAAGCACCCTTACCAGTTCCTGACCGGAAAGGTCGGACGGCAGCTTCACTGGTGAGTGCCGGTCCTGAGCTCGAAGTACTCTCGCCCCGCTTCCGTCGGGACTGGATCACCCGCAGCGACACAGTCTTCGACGTAGAGATCTGCCGCTTCTCGGATATTCGTGAGGACCTCCTCGCGAGTGTCGCCCTGGGATACGCAGCCCGGTAGCGCCGGCACCGTGGCCACGTATCCGCCATCTGCTTCCCGCTCGAGGATGACCGTATACCGCATGGAATGCCTTCGATCCTGATGATACCAGCCAAAGGCAGAACGCGGCCACGAAGCCCGCCCCCGATCAGAGTTGCAGAACGATCCGAAGCCCTTCATCGACCGTGCGCTCCAGACGCGGCGGCAGCGTGCCGGCATGCTCGGTGAGAAAGCTGCGGTCGAGAGTCAGAACCTGAGACACGTTTACTACCGAGTCCCGCGAGAGACCGCATGATTGGGCGGGCAAGAGCACATTACCTGGGGCGCCCGCAAGCTCGGTATTAACGGTGATCGCGGCCACAATGACGGTTTGGATTCGGCTGCCGTTGAAAGCATCGGCCTGGATCACCAGCACCGGCCGGCGGAATCCCGGCTCCGAGCGCCGAGGTTCAGCAAGATCGGCCCACCAGATCTCTCCTCGCTTAAGAGCGCTCAATTCACCACCCGCCGTTGCCGAGAGATTTCCGTTGCGCGCTACTCAACGCTGGATCGACCTTCGCCGGATGCCGTGAATAAACCTCATTCAGGCGTTCCGTGATCGCGCTACCGTCCCGCTGCTTCAGAAACTCCGCAATCGCATTGGCGTACAGTTCGCTTCTCGACACGCGGAGGTGGCGCGCGGCGGCTTCCGCTTTTCGGAAAAGTTCATCAGGCAGGGAGACAGCCGTCTTCACGTGTTCAGTATAACTCCGGTTATACCGCCGAGCGGGCGTTCGCCGCAAAACTCCTGCAGCGTCCACCTCCGGGCACATACCAAAAGCAGTTGACCAACTCCAGCTACGACGTGATCGGCAACAGCACCTTCGACCAGATGGATGAGATGGGCTTTGACGCGAAGAACCGGATGATCTCGAGCACTGGCAATGCCACGGTCAGCTATGTGTACGATGGTGAAGAGAAGCGGGTGCAGCGGCGACACCACGTACATCTACGAAGTGAGCGGTCAACCGGTGGCGCAGTGCAGCGCCGCTACGGTTCCTTGCCGTTGGCGAAGAGATTCCGCAGCAGCGGCCGACGAGTAAGCAGCTAATGCAAATACTTATGCAGGTCTATTCAAAGTATTCTCCCCCTAAGGTAAGAAGGAAAACCGCTATGCCTGCCGAGCCGACCGTTACTGCAAGAACTGGCGAAACGATTCAAGGGAAAGCTCTCGCAGTGCAAGGTCTACGACGCCAATGTCTGCACTACCCGCACTGTGTCAGGTAGGCCGTGGGAACCGATCCTTGTTTCAGGGGAGCCATTCCGCCAGAGCTTGAGATTTAACTACCGAGGACGAAAGGTCACCGTGTTGGCGAGCAACACCTACGTAAACGGAGAAACCAGCGGAGCATTTGCGAGTAGGCCGATTACAATCAATGCGAAGCAAAAGATCTTCCGATCAGAATTTGCAGATGCCTTTTCCGTGTGCGGTGAACGATACCCTGTGTTCACAGAGGCCGGGAAGGTGTCGTCGGATCATAAGGACCTGCTCAGCCGACCTGAGCTGGTCTCTCTGGTTGAAGAGTCTGGTCTGGAAGAGGGAGAGAGCCTTTACTTCACAAAGGGGGAAATCGGTTTTTATTTGAAGCGACCCGACGTTGATCGAACGATCGGCATTATTGACCGCGTGATCGCGTTGGCCGGGAAGGTCGAGATCGCCGAACACGAATTGAATCTCGAAGCGTTACCCGTCCAGTTTCATCCAATTATCCCGCTGATAAAGAAATGGGCGCTGGACAATGATTCAGAGCGCAACGACCTGCTCGCCACAACGTCAAAACCGGTACTGCGATCACTGGTGGATCATGTCTTCCCATATTTTGGTGCCATAGATTCCTATCTGGACTCCTTTCGGGGAGAAGCACCAACCGAGCAAGCGGCCGCATTAGGGAGGCTAGCAGAATGTGCCCTTGACGCCCAGAAGCACCTGGACGGCAATATCGGGTCGTGAAGCGACGGAAGCAAGGATCAGAAGCCAACGCCGTTTTCGATCATATCGGCCAGAACCTGAAGCGCGATAGACTTCACTTTCCTGCGGGCGAAGTCCTCTGTTTCGCCGTATGCCATGACGCCCGGGGGCTTGGGAATGGACGCAAGGAAACGCCCATCATCTTCCCGTTCGATTTCGACCTGTAGCGGCTCGATCTCCACCATTGTCCAGGCCGATTGTAACCGATCGCTTGTTGTCGGCCTCCAGTGCAGGCCGAAGGCCTGGCCGAAGGCCTGCTCTACAAAGAACTCCGGTCCGTTGTGGAGCAGGCGTTATCGCCTGGAGTGGAAATGGCCAACGTCAGAGCCGCGATCCGACCCCGTCTACGCTACAGCAGTTCGTGCTTTCCCGACTTCTCCAGCAGCTTCACCAGCTCGCCGACGTCCTGCGCGCGGGCGCGATCGGCGATGAGCAGAGCGTCGGGCGTGTCCACAATCACCAGATCGCGGACTCCCAGCAAGGCCACCAGCTTCCCGTGCGCGTCCACGTAGTTGCCGCTGCTGTCGTCGAGCAGCGTCTCCGAACGCACCGCATTGCCCGCCCCATCGCGGTCGAGCAGCTCGTAGACGGCATTCCAGCTTCCCACGTCGTTCCAGCCGATGTCGTCGGCGGCCAGCCCGGTCACCGCGCCGCGCGATGCCGCGGGCTCGAGCACCGCATAATCGACGGAAATGTTCTCGCAGGCGCCGAACGCCTCGCGCAGCTTCGCCGGAAAGTTACGGTGTCCGAACTCCGGCAGCGAAGCCAGCACGGTGGCCAGCTTCGGGCGGTGCTGCCGCAGCGCGTCGAGCACCACGGAAGTCTTCCAGAAGAACATGCCCGCATTCCAGTAGAAATTCCCGGAGCCCACGTACCGTTTCGCCGTTTTCGCATCGGGCTTCTCGCGAAACCGGCGCACCGGAACAGCCTGCAGGCTCCCGGCCTCGGCGCCCTTCGGAAATTCGATATACCCGTAGCCCGTTTCCGCCCAGCGCGGCTGGATTCCGAGCACGACCATTTTCCCGGCAGCCGCCTCACGATACGCCGCGCGCAGCAGCCTGAGGTAACGCGCAGGTTTGGCGATGAAGTGGTCCGCCGGAAAAACGCCCATCACCGCGTCCGGATCGAGCGACTGCAGCACGTGGGCGGCGAGTCCGATGCACGGCGCGGTGTTGCGCTGGTCAGGCTCGGCCAGGATCTGGCGAGCGGGCACTTCCGGCAACTGACGTACGATTTCATCGCGCAGAAAGCCGTTGGTGACAATCCAGATGCGCTCGGGCGGCAGCACCGGACGCAGACGGTCGACGGTCTGCTGGATCAGCGATCGCTCGCCCATGAACCGGAGCACCTGCTTCGCCGTTCGCCGCCGGCTGCGCGGCCAGAAGCGCGTTCCGCGGCCTCCGGCCATGATCAGGCCGTAATAGTTGTTTTTGGGCATCTCTTGTAAATGCAGGCGGAAACGCCTGCTCTACTTCAACGGGTAACCCTGGACCAGCCGCAGCGTGCGATCCCAGCGCGTTTTCGTGAAGAAGTGCTCGGCCAGATCGATGAAGTGATGCACGTTGTAATCCTTCAGATCCTCGGTGGGCGCGTCGTACGACCACAGAATGATGGCAGGCTTTCCGATGATGTTCTCGCGCGGCACCAGGCCCCAGTAGCGGCTGTCCTCGGAGTTGTCGCGGTTGTCGCCCATGGCGAAGTAAAACCCGGGCGGCACTACCAGCTCGCCGTTCACCACGTTATTCTGCAGCATGGCCAGCGTACGGTCGCGGTGCGCGATGGTGCGGAAAAAATCAGGCGGCCCGTCGGCGGGGAAGTTGTCCCGGTAGGGGTCGCTTGAATAGGCGATATGAATCGCATAGGGCTCGTTTGGCATGTGCCCGTTCAGCCAGAGCTTCTTGTCGATGAGCTTGATATGATCGCCCGGCACGCCGATGCAGCGCTTGACATAGTTCTCGTCGAGCAGAATGGGATGCCGGAACACGATGATGTCACCGCGTTTGACGTCTTCGTAGGGCAGCAGGTGTTTGCTGATGACGCCTGCGGGAGCATAAGCCAGCTTGTCCACAATCAGGTGGTCGCCGGTCAGCAGCGTGTTGTGCATGGACGAGGTCGGGATGGCCATCACCTGCGCGACGAACGTGGTGGCCCATACCAGGATCAGAATCGTCCAGGCCCATTCCGCCACGAAACCGCGCGCCGGAGGGGCTGATTTCTTCGGCGCGGGCGCGGCGGACTTCGCCGCCTGCTTCGTTTTTTCGCTATTTGCCACGGTAGCCATGAATAAACCTGAAAGTGCGATTCCAACGCGTCCTGGAGAAGAAGTGTGTTGCCACATCCAGCACATGCCGGATGCTCAGGCCGCCATCGGAGAGCTGGTCCGTCGGGGCCTCATACGACCAGTAGATCATCAACGGCTTGCCCATGATGTTGTCGCGCGGCACGAATCCCCAGTACCGGCTGTCAAGCGAAGCATCCCGATTGTCGCCCATGGCGAAGTAATTTCCCGGAGGCACCACCACCTCTCCGTTCACCACGTTGTTCTGCAGCATGGCATAGGCAGGGTCGGAGAGATGGGTGTCGGGCTCGCTGGGGAAGTTGTCGCGATAGGACTCGATGTAGGCGGTCTTGTGATACACATACGGCTCGTTGAGCTTCCTGCCATTGCGCCAGACGTCTTTGTTCACGATGCGGATACGATCGCCGGGCACGCCGATGACGCGCTTCACGAAGCTCTGTTTAATATCGATGGGCCAGCGAAAGACGATGATGTCGCCATCGTGCGGGTCGCGAAAGGGCAGCAGATGCCGGCTGATGACGCCGGAGGGGCTATACGCCAGCTTGTCCACCAGCAGGTGATCGCCGATCAGCAGCGTGTCTTCCATCGATCCCGTGGGGATGACGAAAGCCTGCACCAGCATGCCGGTGAGGAAAACCAGCAGCAGAATCGTGATCGCCCATTCGGCCAGCGTGTTCCGCGCATCGGTCGGCCGCGGCTGGGGTAATTCAGCTACGGCATCCGGTGGCAGGACCGGGGCTTCCACCTCGCTGCTTCGGGTTTGCTCCATCGATTCGCTCACGGGCGGCCGACTTTCAGTGTAACAGGGCCACCCGAAACTCATCCCGCCTGCCATGGAATTGTCGCAGCCCGCGAAGAATTCAGCACCGTGGTACCGCTCCCTCACCGTCGCGGCTCTGTAACGCTGGCTGAGCCGCGACCGCGAGGGAGCGGTTTGGTTGCAATCCTGCCCCACGCGGGGCGCCGTTTCCGCCACGGGCTGCTAGAGTTGGACTAATGAAAACAGCAATCCTGATTGCCGCGGCCATGCTGTGTTCGGCAGCCGCCACGCCCGCAACAGCCCAGCAACTCCCCCGGCCCGCGCCCGATCAGGCGATCACAATGGCGGACGGTTCGACGAAGAAGCTGAGCGATTATCGAGGCAAAGTCGTGGCCTTGCTGTATATCCTCACGTATTGCCCGCACTGCCAGCACACCGTGGAGCTGATGAACGGCATCCAGACTGAGCTGGGGCGCCGCGGATTTCAGGCAATCGCGTGCGCCATCAACCCTGATGCGAGGGAACAGCTACCGTCGTTCCTGGCACAGTACAAGCCGAACTTCCCGGTCGGATACTGCCCGATCATGGACGCGGCGACATTCCTGCAGCTCTCACCCAGCGTCAGGCCGCTCGCGCCATTTCTCGCTTTTATCGACCGCACAGGCCAGATCCGGTTCCAGACCACCGGCGCGGACGAGCAGTTCTTCGGCGACGATCAGGCCGAGAATCTCAAGGGAGAAGCGCTCAAGCTGCTGAACGACCGGCTGGGAAGAAAGACGGTGAAGTAAGAATCTGCGGTCTTCCGAGAGCACGACGGCACATCATGTGCCGCGGGAGAAATTTGGACGCTGAAAACAAAAGGCTTAGGGGATGCCGCGGCACATCCATGTGCCGTTGCTTCGAGTGGGCTCAGACCAGACCGCCCCAACTGCGCGGTCCGCCAGTGGCGGGACGCGGTTCGCCCGCCCGGTGGCAATGGAAGCGGACCGTAGCGGCATAAGCGAGCGAACACGCTGCGCCGGCCAGAATCGCAACGGCGAATCCCAGAACGAACCCAAAGACGAGGCTATGTCCGCTCAGGTGACGGATGAGGTACAGCGTGAGTGGAATAAATGCGGCCAGCATGCCGAACATGCAGACCGCGCTGCGGCGATCGGGCTTGAGCTCGAGACCGCAACAAGGACACACCAGCGTATCGACATGCCGCGCTATGTCCAGCAGGGAGATCGGGTTGGAGCAGTTCGGGCAGCGCTTCATAGAACCCGGCACCAACGAACCTACACGAAAGTATAGACGAATTTCCACGAAATGGAACCACTAATGAAACAGTTAACGGCGGCGTAACAGCTTTGGGACTTTGCGGCGCTAGCCGCCCGGCCTCCGTGGAACTGTTATATTACTTATGGTACGCGCCTGAGCCGGTCGACCGAGATGTGATGGGGGCATCCACCAAAGTACGTTCGCGCTACGAGCTCCGGGACATCCTGAGCAAGGGCGGCATGGGCGTTGTCTACCGCGCCTGGGACACTCTGATGAAGCGCGAGGTCGCGCTGAAGACCATCATCGATGTCCACAGCCGCTCCGCGTTCGATCTGTTTTACAAAGAGTGGGGGCTGCAGGCCTCCATCATCCACCCCAACATAATTGAGATCTACGACATAGGCGAATTCGAAGACGGCGGCGTGACGCGGCCGTACTTCGTCATGCCTCTGCTGCCCGGCTGCTCGCTGGCCGATCTGATCCGCGATTCCAGCCACCGGCTGACCGTGGAAAGGTCGGTGGACATCATCACGCAGACCTGCCGCGGGCTGCAGGCGGCCCACGAACGCGGCCTCATCCATCGCGACATCAAGCCGAGCAACATCTTCGTGATGACGGACGACTCGGTGAAGATAATCGACTTCGGAATCGCCTTCACCGAAGCGGGCGCGACCCATACTGCCATGCGCGGCACGCTGCCCTATATGGCGCCCGAGCTGCTGCAGCTCAAGCCGCCCACCGTGCTCACCGACATTTTTGCGCTGGGCGCGGTTTCTTACGAAGTGTTGACGCGGCGCCACGCGTTCGATGGCCAAACGGACACGGAACTCACCAACGCCATTCTGCACGGCAATCCGCCTCCGGCTTCCAGCCTGAATCCCACGGTGAGCCAGCTTCTGAGCCAGGTAGTGCACAAGGCGATTGCGAAGCAGCCGTGGCATCGCTATTCGAGCGCCCGCGAGTACGGTGAAACGCTGCAGAAGGCGCTCCGTAACGAGCCGATCGCATTCTTCGACAAGGCGCACGTGCAGCCGCGCATTGAACGGGCAACCCGGGCGTTCGAGCGCGGAGAGTATCAGTTCGCCACCGAGATTCTGGATGAGATGGAAGGCGAGGGCCACGTCGATCCGGAAATCTCTATATTGCGCCGGCAGGTGGAACAGGCGGTGCGGCAGATCACCATCCGGCAGGTGCTCGAAAGCGCGCGGCGGTTCTACGAAGAGGACGAGTACTCACTGGCGCTGCGCAAGATTCAGGAGGCGCTGCAGCTGGATCCTAACCACGCCGAAGCGCTGGCTCTGAAGAACGAGGTGGAGAAGAACAGGCGCGCAAAACAGCTCGAGGAGTGGTCGCAACTGGCGCGCCAGCATCTCGAGAATCATGCTTTCGGCCAGGCTCGCAACGCCATTCAGAGTCTGCTGGATTTGAAGCCCGATGACGCGGACGCGCGCGAGCTTCTGGCGGAGGTGAATCGCCGCGAACAGGAATACGACGCCCGCCGCGGCGAGAAGACCCGTCTTTATGACGACGCGGTTCAGTGCTGGCAAAGCGGTGAGGTGACCTCCGCGCTCACCAGACTGGAGCGCTGGCTGGCGCTTGACCGGGAAATGCCCGACACGGACAGCGCCCGGGTCCTGTCCTGCCAGAATTTCTACAAGCAGGTACGCGGCGAGCATGAGGCTTTGCGGAACTCCTACGAG
The DNA here is from genome assembly GCA_963780655.1 of uncultured Acidobacteriota bacterium. Lineage (GTDB taxonomy): Bacteria > Acidobacteriota > Terriglobia > Bryobacterales > Bryobacteraceae > CAWACP01. Next base: position 183,677 of record CAWACP010000010.1, read on the forward strand.
CAGGCGCGGCGGCATTTGTCCGATCAGAACTTCAACGCAGCGCTCGAGATCTGCGATCAGTATCTGGCGAAATATCCCGCGCACGCGCTGTTTCAGGCGTTGAAGTTCGATGTGGAAGAGCGCCGCCGGAAGAACCTGTCTGCGTTTATCGCCGAAACGGACCGCCGCGCGGAGAATGAACCGGACCTCGACAAGCGCTGCGGCATTATTGAGGAGGCGCTGAAACAGTTTCCGGGCGAGGCGCACTTCGAGCGAGCGCTGCGCCTGGCGAAGGACAAGCGCAACCTGGTGAACTCCGTCGTGCAGAAGGCGCGCACACAGGAGGAGCAGGGCCGTTTCGCCGAAGGTCTGGAGACGTGGGAGGTGCTGCGCGCAATCTACGCGCAGTATCCCGGCCTCGAATTCGAAATCGCGCGGGTGTCCAAACGGCGTGACACGGCATCACGGGGGGAGGCGCGATCGGGCTGGGTACAGCTCATCGACAAACTGCTGGAGAACCGCGAATTCGAGAAGGCCGCGGACGCCGCCGAGAAGGCTCTCGGCGAATTTCCGGACGAGGCGGAACTGGTGGAGCTCGAGAAGCTGGCGTGCAAACGGATCGCCACCAGTCTCGAGGCGAAGCGGCGAGTGGAAGCGGGGCGCGAAGAATCTCTGGCCGGCAGGCACGACCCGGGCCTCGATCTGATGCGCGGCGCGCTGGAACTGGACCGCGGAGATCCGGTGGTGCGGGCCACGCTGGTGGATGCCCTCGTCGATCGCGCCCGCGCCCTCTCCGAGAACGGCCAGGGGAACGCAGAGGCGCTCATCGACGAACTGCTGGAGCTGGATCCCCAAAACCCCTACGGCCGCAGTCTGCGCCGGGGGCGGGAGGATACGCGGCGCGAGGAGTTTGTATCGTGGTGCGCGGCGCAGGCGCGGCGCCTGCAGGCGGCCGGGGACATTGAAGGAGCGCGCGCGGTTCTCGGCGAAGGGCTTGCATCCGTGCCCGGAGAGCCCGGCCTGTCGCAGCTCGCGGCTTCTCTCGATCAGCAGGCTGGTGACGGAAGACGGCGCGAGTTGGAGCGAGTGCAACCGCTGCGCGTTGAACAGGAAGTGCAGCATGACGGCCAAACGGCGATCGCCCTGGGCGGAGGCGAGCGGCCACCGGGCGGGCCCCCCGCCGGCGTAGCCACTTTCGCCGAAAGTGCGCAATCCGCGATTCGTTTTGCGGACACGGCCGGGGCGCTCCTGATCCATCCTCCGCAAAAGCCGTCTTTCGCGCCTCCCCCATCGCCGCCTCCGCCGGTATGGGCTCCACCTCGAAACTCCGGAGGGCCTCCACCCACGAGTCCGCAGGGCGGCCGCAGGCAGCCTCCCGCCTGGCTGGTGGCCACTCTCGCGGCGGCGGGCATTCTTTTCCTTGCGGGCCTGGCCCGTGTTGTTTCCAACTGGAAACCGGCCGCAACGGCGGGCGCTGTGGCTCCGGTAGCCGTCAGCATTCTGACTACGCCGCCGGGCGCCCACGTGACCATTGACGGGAAGGACAACGGCGTATCCGGCGCGAGCACCGACCTGCCGGTGGGAGTACACACGGTTCAGGTCGCGATGGATGGATTCGAGCCTGCAACGAAACAGATCAGTCTTGCTCCGAATTCTCCGCTCACCTTGCAAATCCCGCTGGTCCCGATTTCTCCCTCGGTACGCGTGTCCACCGATACCCCGAGCCCGGTTGTCAAACTGGACGACGCACCGGTGGAGGGAGTGCCTCCGGATTTCACGTCCGATCACGTCGCCCCCGGCCATCACGTGCTGACAGTGGACAGCAACCAGGGCCAGGCTACCGTGCCCTTCGATATGGCGCCCGGCCAGGCGCCTGCGATGAGCGGCCCGGTGACGGCGAAGGATGTGAACGCCGTAGTGGTGAATCAACTCGGAGACAAAGCCTGGCTGTATACCAGCGAGCCGCTGCGGATCACCATCGACAATGGCCTGCCGATCGCGGCAACCCCCAGCGGACTGCAATTGCCGCCGCTCGCGCAGGGCAACCACGAACTGACTCTGGACGATGGGAAGTCGCAGAGGAAGCTGGGCTTCATTACCGGCGCGTCTCCCGCGCTCATCGCCTTCGTGCAACAGAAGGCGGCCCCCGAAACCGGAGGCATCGCGATCATCGCCGGCGAAGACAACGTGAATGTCTCCATCAACGGCAAGCCGTACCGCAGGCAGACGAAGAAGGGGCAACTGCACATCGCAAGCCTGAAGCCCGGCGATTACACCATCGCCGTCGCGAAGGATGGGTTTGCAACTGTCCCCGCGCAGAAGGTGACGGTGAAGACCGGCGAGGAGGCGCGCGCCGAATTCCACCTGACGGCACTGCCGCGCTTTGCGACGCTGCGGGTGCAGGGCGCGCCCGCCGGCGCCGAGATTCTCATCGACGGGAATGCGACGGGGGCGGTTCAGACAGACGGCAGCTTCACCGGTCCGGTGTCGCCGGGAACGCATACCGTGCAACTGCGGAACGGGAGGGCAATTTCGCATCCGTTGCAACGTCTGTTCGCGGCGGGCCAGACGGCGCAGTTATCGCCGGCGGAAGTGGCGCTGCAGGTCCCGCAGGGCGCCGTTCGATTCCATATCACGCCGGCCGGCGCGCACATTACGCTGCGGCCGGAAAACGAGCGCGACGGGGCGCCGCGCACTATGACGTCGCAGGATCCGATTACTCTGCCGGAGGGCTCCTGGATAGTGACCGCGACGGCGCCCGATCACAATCCCGCAACCAGGACCATCACGGTTTCACCCGATGCGCCGGTCACCGTGGAGCTTGCGCTTGTGCCGCATCCGAAGAAGCCCGCCACCTCGGAGATAACGGGGTTCTCGCACTGGGAGGATCCGGGCGGGTGGACGCCGGACGGCCAGTGGATGATTCACAAAGGCGGCAATTTCGTGGCGTTCCAGCCCGATGACATCAAAGGCCGCGTCGAGTTCAACGTTCTTCTGAATAAAGGCAAAAGGCTGCAGTGGTTCGTGGGGCGCAGCGATCCTCGCAACTATGTTCTGTTCAAGCTCGAGAAAAAGGACTTCATCGCGGAACGCGTGACCGACGGCAGGAGCCGCGAAATCTCGAAGACGCAGCATAGCCTCGACAAGGATCAGCCGATCGCCGTGCGCATCGAGGTGAACGGCGGAACAATCACCACCATGGCCCGCCAGGGCGGCGGCTGGGTGACGCTGGGAACGGTCTCCGCGGCCGACGCGGACTTCAGCCACGGGCGGTTCGGGTTCTACGTTCCGGGCAAGGATGAATTCGCGGTGAGCTCGTTCGGCTACTACCCAAAGTAGAGTAGGCTTTACCCTAATGCCATATAGTTTTCGACGGCGAGCTGAGTCGAAGTCCCTTTTGTGGGGCAGGCCCCCCGGCCTGCGCGGGGCCCCCCGGCCCCGCTGGCCGCGCGGAGAGTAGCGTTGTCGCGTAGGGGAGCAGGCCGGCGGGGGCGCCGGCCGCGGGCGAGGGCGCCCGCCCTACATCGGCCAGGTGTTCGAAAGCGGGAAAACTATATGGCATTGGGCTTTAGCCTGCAGCCTCGAGATCATGCAGGCGAAAACGCCTGCTCTACACGCTACGATAAATCTTGGCAAAGCGAATTGTCGTTGCTATCGACGGTCCGGCCGGCTCGGGAAAGAGCACAATCGCGCGAAAAGTAGCCGACTGTCTGGGCTTCACTTACATTGATACGGGCGCGATGTACCGGAGCGTGGCGCTGTGGGCGCTGCGACTCGGCACTTCGCTCACCGACCACCATCGCCTTGAGGAACTCGGGCGCCACGCGCGCATCGAGTTCGCGCCGGGCACGCGCGCGGTGCTGCTCAACGGCGAGGATGTGACGTCCGCGATCCGCACTCCCGAGGTGAGCGAAGCGGCGTCGAAGGCCTCCTCCGTGCCGGGCGTGCGCCGCGCTTTGGTAGAGAAACAGCGCGAGATGGCGACCGCCGGATCGGTGGTGATGGAGGGCCGCGATATTGGCAGCGTGGTGTTCCCCGACGCCAACGTGAAGATCTTCCTCGATGCCCACCCCGAGGTGCGGGCCGAACGCCGCGCGCGCGAGCTGGTTTCCGCCGGCGGCGCCGTGTCCGGCGAGCGTATCGCCGAAGACATGCGCGAGCGGGACCAGCGCGATCGCACGCGCGCCGAATCGCCGTTGGTGCAGGCGCCCGATGCCGTCTACATCGATACCAGCGGAATGCCGATCAATGACGTGGAAGCGGCGGTCCTGAAGATCGTTCGTGACCGCACCTCGAACGGACAGGAGCTTTCGCGTTGAAGAACCTGCTGGTGATGAAGTTCGGCGGCACAAGCATGGGTTCCGCCGAGCGCATGCGGGTGGCCGCGCGCATCTGCATCGAGCAGCAGCGCGAACGCCCCGTGATAGCGGTGGTCTCGGCCATGTCGAAGATCACGGACCTGCTGCTCGATGCGCTGCGCAAGGCCGAGGCGGGTGACGAATCGGGCCTCGACTTCAATCTGCACACGCTCCGCGAACGGCATCATGAAGCCTGCTCGCAGCTTCTCGGTGAGAACCGGCGCCCGCTGGCGCAGGCCGGCATCGACTCGCTTCTGTCCGACTTCCGGCGCATCTGCCATGGCGTGCGCATCCTCGGTGAGCGTCCTCCGAAATCCGTCGATGAAGCGGTCTCCACCGGAGAGAAGCTGTCGGCGTTGCTGCTCACCGAATATTTCGAATCGGCCGGCGTCCGGGCGCAGGCGGTGAGCGGTTCGGAAGCCATCGTCACCGATGCCGTCTTCGGCAACGCGAGTCCGCTGATGGAGGATACGCGCCGGACCGCAACCGCGCGGCTCGAACCGCTCATCGATGGCGGCACATTGCCGGTGGTGACGGGTTTCAACGGAGCGACGGTGGACGGCCGTCCCACTACGCTCGGCCGCGGCGGATCGGATTTCTCGGCGTCGATTCTTGCGGCGGCGCTCGATGCGGCCGAGCTGTGGATCTGGACCGACGTGGACGGCATCATGAGCGCGGACCCGCGGCTGGTGCCCGATACTCGCGTCCTCGATGAAGTGACCTACGCCGAAGCGGCCGAACTCGCCTACAACGGCGCGAAGGTGCTGCACCCGCGCACGCTGGCGCCGCTGGCCGAGCGCGGTATCCCGGTGTGGAGCAAGAACAGCTTTCATCTGGAGCACGCCGGCACGCGGATCGTACGGTCGATGCGGACGCCGCCACCGGGTCCACGCGCCGTGACCTCCATGAGCAACGTAGCGCTGATCTCCATCGAGCCCGCCAGCGCGGCGCTCAGCGGCACCCGCGTGATGGCCCGCGCGCTCGATGCGCTGGCCGCGTCCAACGCTGAAGTGCTGGCGTTCTCCAGCTCCAGTTACCGCCAGAGCTTCTGTTTTCTGGTGCGCCGCGAAGAGCTGGATGGCGTCATGGAGACGCTGGAACAGAGCTTCGCGCTGGAACTCGCCCACGCCTACCTGAAACCGATCGACGTGGACGAGAGCGTGGGGCTGCTGGCCGTGGTGGGTGAAGGGATGCGCGGCACTCCCGGACTTGCCGGGCGCATCTTCAGCGCCATCTCCCGCCAGAACGTCAACATCATCGCGATCGCGCAGGGCTCGAGCGAAATCACCATCAGCATTGTGGTGCACAAGGACGGGCTGGAACGGGCGGTGCGGGCCGTGCACTCGGAATGCAATATGGGCATTCAGACCGCAGCGGGCGTCTCGTAAAGGGTGGGGCGGTCCCCCCGGACCGCGCGGGACGCCCTCGTCCCGCTGCACCAGGCGGAGGCAGGGGCCGAGGGCGCCCGCCCCACCTTCAGAAGAATCCGGCCCGGCGCATGCTAAAATGCTCGTCAGCGCATGTACAACGCTTTTTTCGGGTTCGAGGAAACTCCTTTCAGTCTCAGTCCCGATCCCGCCTTCCTGTACCGCAGCGCGCAGCACGAAGAAGCACTCGCCAATCTGATCTACGGCGTCCAGAGCCGCAAAGGATTCATCGTGCTCACCGGCGAAGTGGGCACCGGCAAGACCACCATGCTGGAGTGCCTGCGCGATTTTCTGGAGGCGCAGTACATTGAATTCGCGTTCGTGTTCAACTCGCGCATCACGCCGGAACAGTTCTTCGAGATGATCGCCTACGACCTGGACCTGCGTTGTAACCGCCTGTCCAAGACGGACGTGCTCTTCTCGCTGAACAACCTGCTGGTGCAGCAAGCCAATGACGGCCGCACCACTGTTCTGATTGTCGATGAAGCCCACAACCTGACCTGGGACGTTCTGGAAGAGATCCGCATGCTGGGGAACCTCGAGACTCGCAGCGGCAAGTTGCTGCAGATCATTCTGGCCGGGCAGCCGGAGCTGGACCGCAAGCTGGAAGCTCCCGATCTGCGCCAGCTCAAGCAGCGAATCGTGCTGCGCTGCGGCCTGCAGCCGTTCAGCCCCGAGGACACAACGAACTACATCAACGCCAGGATGGAGCGGGCGGGCATGCCCGGCCAGACCGTTTTCTCCCCCGAGATGATGGCCGAAATTCACCTCCGGTCTCAGGGCATTCCTCGCGTCATCAACGCGATCTGCGACAATCTGCTGCTGACCTGCTTCGCCATGGAAAGCCGCCTGGCCACTACGCCCATGCTGGACGAGGTCTGCCAGGACATGCGTCTGGAATGGCCGGGCCGCCGCGTTCGGGGCCGCAGCCAGTGGGCCGAACAGGGCAGTCTCTCCACCCGCGGCGACTAACACTCCGCACACCAGGAAAGTACCTGGGACAGGCGCGTCTGAACCCGTTTTTGCGGATCCTGAATTACTAGTACATTTGCGTCGCGAGTACGGACTTAGTACTACCGTACAGTACCCTCACAATTTTTCGGCTTTTGTGCCTTGCTTTCACCTGGGTTGTCGCATAAGATGTTTCTCGTAGTACACTATAAAATTTAGTTTGGCTGCGAGCAATCTTTGTGAGGTGGAATACTATTATGAAGAACATCGTCCGTCTGACCATCGGTGCTGTCCTCCTGACTGTAGTTGCGAGCGCGTCGACGCCGCAGAACGTACCGGCGCCCGTCCCTCCGCCGTGGATTAAGAACGTTCCGGCACCCGTCCCCCCACCGTGGATTAAGTAAGAGCCACCGCCGGGCACTAGCGCTGACTGATTGTCTTCAGTATTCTGGAACCTGACCAATGCCAGTTGGTTGGGATTTCCTTTTTTTTGGGGCCACGACGTCACTCGTGTGCTTCGCGCTCTGGATGATTGTGCATTCCGGCGCGTGGCGAAGCTATCCCTTCCTCCTGCTGTACCTCTCCGCCGGACTCATATCGCAGGGCGTCGAGATGTTCGTTCTGTCCAGAACGCATACCACCGCAACGCTCTCGTACGCTCTTGCCTATTGGACCTTCGATCTGGTTCTGCACGGGCTCATTATCGCGCTGCTCCTTTTCCTGATGCGCGAGGCGCTGAATGGGCGATCGGGGTTCGACCGCACCGGCCTGCTGATCATCGCCGTCGTGGGCCTTCTGGTCGCGTTGGCGTTGTACATGCTCTTCGGCCCAACCAAAGGGTGGGTCAATCCTCTGAGCCGGGACCTGAGCTTTTGCGAAGAGATTCTGAACCTGGTTCTGTGGACCATCCTCCTGCGGAATCGCACACGCGATATCGTTCTGCTTCTGGTAAGCGCCGGCGTCGGCATCCAGGTGACGGGTGAGGTGATCGGTCACACGCTCCGACTGGTGACCGAGTCGCGCACACTCGTCTGGCTGCCCACGTCGATCCTGCTGCTGTGCGAGACCGGCGCGCTGCTCGTCTGGTGCAAGGCGTTCCTCACTTTCGGCCGGCGCCAGCGCGCAGCAGAAACCGGCATCCAGCCGGTCCCGAACATCCGCCCGGTCCCACCAGGCAACGCCCCCTCGCAGTCGCGGCCCTGACGCGCCAGGGTCACCGTGAAGAGGTAGACTGGGAGCAGTTTGCCATCGTAGTCGTCAGGCCAGAATTCCCACGTCGAGAGGATCCGTATGTCTGAACAGAATTCCGTCAATCGAAGAACTTTTCTAAAGGCCGCCAGCGCGGCCAGTATCGGCGTGAGCATGGCTCGCGCCGCCACCGGCGCCGCCGCATCCGGGAGGATTATCGGCGCGAACGACCGCATCAACCTGGCCGCGATAGGCGTCGGAGGACGGGGCTCCTACGATGCCTGGAAGTTCGCGCAGATCGGCGAGAAGAACAATTCGTGCCAGATTATCGGCGTGGCCGACGTATATGAGAAGCGCCGCCGCGAGGTGTCCGAGAAGCTGAAGTGCAAAGGCTTTCTGGACTATCACGACGTGCTCGCGCTCGACGATCTCGATGCCGTGATCGTCGCCACTCCCGACCACTGGCACGGCCAGATCGCCATGGAGGCGATGGGCAAGGGCAAAGATGTCTATCTCGAAAAGCCCATGGTCCACAAGGTGGAGGAGATAAAGCAGCTCGTCGACACGGTGAAGGAATCGAAGCGCGTCCTGCAGGTAGGCTCGCAGACCACGTCCGCGGACCAGTGGTGGAAGGCGCGCAAAGCCATCGCCGATGGAATGATCGGGCAGATGGTGATGAGCCAGGGCTCGTATCACCGCAACAGCATCGAGGGCGAGTGGAACTGGGAGATTGACCCAGGCGCCGGTCCGGATGGGAAAGGCGATAACTATATCGACTGGAAGATGTGGCTGGGTCCCGCGCAGCAGCGCGAGTTCGACGCCGATCGCTTCTTCCGCTTCCGCAAATACTGGGATTACTCGGGCGGCATCGCCACCGACCTGTTCTATCACGTGGCCGCGCCGCTGAACATCTGCTGGGGCGAGGCGCAGTTCCCCTACAAAGTCATGTCGGGCGGCGAAATCGCCATCTTCAAAACGCAGCCGGACGGCAAGCCCGATCGCGAAGTCCCCGACACGTTCCACCTGATCGCGGAGTACGCCAAAGGCCACTCACTGGTGCTCAGCTCGTCCATGGCGAATTCGCAGCACATTCCCGGGCTCATTCGCGGCCACGAGGGCACCATCATCATGGTGGAGCACGGCATGTTCGAGCGGGAGACGCCGTACATCACCGTGAAGCCCGAAGTGATCCGGTCGTGGGGCAAAGACAGCAAGGGGCCCACCGGCATCACGCCGGAATACCAGAAGAAGTTCGGGCTGGACCCGTTCCAGATCGCCGTCGAGCAGGGCGATATGGACCAGCTTCACAAACAGAACTTCCTCGACTGCATGCGCAGCCGCGAGAAACCGCACCTGGATGTCGAGACCGGCGCGCGCGCGCAGGCGGTGATCTCTCTGGCGGTGCATTCGTATCGCCAGGGACAGATCCTTTACTGGGACGAGCAGAACTGGAAAGCGGTGACCACGCCGCCGGCGAGAGCGTAATTCCCGTGGGGCAGACCATCGGTTTCCGTGGTCTGCCATTCTTCAAATAAGTGATTCACGTCTTCCGCCGCGCCTACCCGTACATCTGGCGACATCGCGGCGCGCTCTTTCTCGGCATGGGCGCGCTCATCCTCAAGGACGTGATGGGCGCGGCCCTGCCCCTGGTGATCGGCAAGGGCGTCGACTCGCTGGTGAACGGCTTCAGCCTGCGTCTGCTGTTCCGGTTCGCGGCGCTGGTGGCCGCGGTCTCTCTCGCCAAGGGCTTCTTCATGTACTGGATGCGCGTCATCCTGGTGAGCATGTCGCGCGACGTCGAGTACGAGATCCGCAACGACCTGTTCGCGCATCTGATTCGCCTCTCCTCCGGCTTCTTCTCCCGCTACCGCACCGGCGACATCATGGCGCGCGCCACCAACGACCTGAATGCCGTTCGCATGATGCTCGGCCCCGGCGTCATGTACTGGACCGAGACCATGTTCACCTTCATTTTCGCGATCGCGATTATGGCGAAGGTGGACTGGCTGTTGACGCTGGTAGTGCTGACTCCCGCGCCTCTGGTGACCTGGGTCGTCATCTCCTTCGGCAGCCGCATTCACGACCGTTTCGAGAAGATCCAGGCCATGTTCTCCGACATCAGCAGCCGCGTGCAGGAGAACCTCTCGGGCGTGCGCGTGATCCGCGCTTACGTGCAGGAGAAGGCCGAGATCGAGAAGTTCGAAGCGCTGAATATCGACTACATCGGCCACAACCTTCGCCTTGCTCGCCTCTCCGCGCTGTTCATGCCGCTACTGCAGGCGCTCATCAGCCTCACCTTCCTCATCGTGCTGTGGATCGGTGGATACCGCATGCTGAATCACCACATCACGCTGGGGCAGTTCGTGATGTTCAATACCTTCATGGGGCTGCTGGTGTGGCCGATGATTGCGCTCGGCTGGGTGGTGAATCTGATGCAGCGCGGGACGGCGTCGTGGGAGCGAATCATGGAGCTGATGGACGAACAGCCGGCCATTGCCGCGCCGCCCGACCCGCAACAACTGCCGGATCGCGTCGCGGGGCGCATCCGTTTTGACTCGGTCGAGTTGGTTTACCCCGAGGGCGCCGCACTGAAGAAGATCGACCTCGAGTTTCCGGCGGGCTTGACGGTGGCCATTGTCGGCCACACCGGCAGCGGCAAAACGACGCTGGTCACGCTGATCCCCAGGCTGATCGACCCGACTGCCGGGGCCATTCTGGTGGATGGAATCGACGTGCGCGCCGTCGATCCGGAACAACTGCGGCGCCAGATCGGGTTCGTCCCGCAGGAGACGTTTCTGTTCAGCGCAACGCTGGCCGAGAACATCGCGTGGGGCGCGCCGGAAGCGAGCCGGGAGCAGATTGAGCGGGCGGCGAACCTCGCGGGACTCGGGCCGGACATTGCGTCATTCCCCAAAGGGCTCGACACCATCGTGGGCGAGCGCGGGCTCACTCTCTCCGGTGGACAGAAACAGCGCACGGCCATTGCGCGCGCCATCATTCGCGATCCCCGCATCCTGATCCTCGACGACGCGCTCGCGAGCGTGGACACGATCACCGAGGAGCGCATCCTCGAAGGTCTCGGCGAGGTGATGCGCGGCCGCACCACGATTCTGATTTCGCACCGGGTCTCCACCGTCCGTCACGCCGATCGCATCTTCGTGCTGGAGCGCGGCGAACTGATGGAAGAGGGCACGCACTCCGAGCTAATCGCGTCCGGCGGATACTACGCCGAGCTGTATCAGGAGCAATTGCTCGAAGAGGAACTGGAAGCGATCTAGTCCGCGTGGGGCAGACGATCGGTTTATGTCGTCTGCCTCTTCGCGTGCCCGGGCTGGCCGACGACAAAACCCGATCGTCTGCCCCACGAGGAGCGAACTCCACTGGCCCTCGGATTGCTCCTGGTCCCCCGGATGGCCCTGGCTTCCGCTACCCGTGTCGGCCCCTACGAAATCGTCTCGGTCCTTGGGGCGGGCGCAATGGGCGAGGTGTATCGGGCAAGGGACAGCCGCCTCGACCGCGAGATCGCTCTGAAGGTCCTTTCGGAAGAGTGCCTCGGCGATACCGTGAAGCGCCGCCGGTTCGTTCAGGAAGCCCGATCGGCCAGTTCGCTGAACCACCCCAACATCGTTGTCGTCCATGATTACGGCACCGAGGACGGTATTTCTTACATCGCCTCGGAACTGATCGACGGGCACTCCCTGCGCGAGGTGATCCGCAGCGGTCCGGTACCGATTCAGCAATTGCTGGACATCGCTGTGCAAATGGCGGAAGGTATTGCGGCGGCGCATGCGGCCGGCATCGTACATCGCGACCTCAAGCCCGAGAACATCATGCTCACCCCGCAGAACCGGGTGAAGATTCTGGATTTCGGACTCGCCAAGCCGGTGATGGAATCGAATGCCTGCGAGGATGGCGCGGAAATCACCATGGACGGCTTCGTAACCGAGCCCGGCCTGGTGGTGGGGACCGTGGGCTACATGAGCCCGGAGCAGGCTCGCGGGATGCCGCTGACCGTGCAATCGGATCAATTCTCGTTCGGGCTGATCCTGCATGAGATGGCCACCGGGCAGCCCGCGTTCAAGGGCGAGACCCCGATGCAGACGCTGTTCGCGATTGCCAACGCGGGCCAGCCGCCTTTCACGCCGGGCCCGGTGGCATTTCGGCTACTGGTGGAGCGGTGCCTGCGGCGCGATCCGCAAAAGCGATTCGCCGATACCGCGGAGATCGCGACGCGTCTGCGGAAGATTCGCGACGAGCTGCCATCGAAGACGCCCATGCGTCCAGCGCTATCCACCGGACTGCAGAAGGTGGCGTATCAGGTTCCCCCACGCTGGAAGTACATCGGGCTGGCGGCGTGCGCCGCGATTGTGCTCACGGCTTTTCTGTTGACGCGGTTGTTCGCGTGGCATCCACCTTCGCCCGACGCTATCGTGTACCAGCCCGCGATCGCTCAGACAGGATTCGATGCCACGCCGGCGGTGGACCCATCCGGACGCATGCTGGCGTGGTCCGGCGTGTCCGCCGGCATTCTCCAGATATTCACTGCCCGGACCGGCGCGGATTCCGGCGCGCCCATAACATCGCAGCCTGCCGATTGCCTGTTTCCGCTCTGGTCGCGGGACGGGCAGCGCGTATTCTTCATTTCGGATCATAACGGCGCGCCGTCGCTATGGTCCGTTCCGGCGACCGGGGGCGCGTCCGAACCGGTGCTCGATCGTGTCGCGCGCGCAGCCATGACTCCGGCCGGAGACTCGCTTGCGTTGCTGCGCCCAGTCCAACACGGCAGCACTGAAGTTGCCGTGTGGCTGCTGCGACTGGCAGACCGGAAGGCGACCCTGTTCGCGCCTCTGCGCGGCCGCCATTTTCCGTTGGACACATTCGCAGGGTTCTCGCCCGGCGGTGGCAGGCTGGGGGTTTTCAGCGCCGACGGCAGTTTCGTCGAAGCGGCCGTGAACGGCGGGCGTAGCGCAGTGTACAGGCTGGCGAATGACTACGGTCCGCACCCTTTCGCATGGACGGCGCGCAATCGCATCTTCTGGGGCGTCGGCCACCTGCGAGTGGCCGACCTGAAGCAGGGACGCGTTTGGCAAGTGAGTAATGGCGCGGGAGTCGAGGGCTGGCCATCTGCCGCCGGTGGGCGCATGTTTCTGGCCACCGTGAGTCCAGGGTGGCGGGTCGTGGCGTTCGATGGCGCGGGCAGGCAGGTGCAGGCTCCCGTCGCCGGGCGCGACGCTGTCTGGTCGCCCACAGGCGGTGAGGTTGCGTGGATCGCGAACTCGGGCGGTCAGCCGGAAATCCGGATGCGTGACGCCACTTCGGGATGGGAGCGCGTGGTGGCGAGGGCGAGCGAGTTTCCGGGAGCTGCCGGCGATCTCTCCGGGATCGCGTTTGCTCCCGATGGCCGCAGGCTCGCGGTGGTGCGGAGAAGCGGCGCATCGAGGCAGATCTGGATCATCGGCTTGAATGGACAGCAACCCGTGCGTGCCGTGCCCGGCGATGGAACCGCAGCGGATGAGGAGCAGCCGGCCTGGTCTCCTGACGGGCAGTGGATTGCGTTCGTGTCATCGCGCAGCGGCCAGAGCGTTCTGATGAAAGCGCGCGCGGACGCAGCCGGCGCGCCGATCGTTCTGGGCTACGTGGCTGCGCGACAGCCTGTCTGGTCACCGGACGGGCTTTTCATCGCGGCCCTGGCCGACGACGGCGGAGTGGTCGTAATGCCGTCCGGCGGCGGCGCCGTGCGCAAAGCAGGCGACGGGCTCTGGTTATCGGCAGTGTGGGGCGGCGATGGAATCCGCGGCCTCCGCGAAGTGAATCATCGTCTGGAACTCACGCGATTGAACCCGGCCAGCGGCGCCGAGGAACCGATAGCAGACGCGGGCGCGGCGCCGCCGGCATTCGCCTGGGCTTCCGCTCTGGGCGATGCGCCGGTGTCGCGCGCAAGCATATCGCACGATGGCGTGTTCACGACGACCATGCTGGACGGGCAGTCGACTATCTGGACCGCGCAGGGCCTCGAGTGAGCTGGCCTCGTGGCGCACGCTTCAGCGTGCCGGTGCGAGCTTCAGCTCGCGCTGCTCGGACTGTGGGCTGAAGCCCACAGCAGCACGCTGAAGCGTGCGCCACACCAGCGCGCGGATGAACACGCCGCCCACAACGGAGCGCGCCTGGAAGCCTTCCTGCTTGCCGGATACTGTATCGAACCAGTCGGTCAGCGGCACGCGGTTCGGCGTCTCATTAATCCACGACGCAAGTGGCGCCACGAGGGCTTCGAAATCTGCGCGGTTACTCGCCAGCGTGGCGGTCCACACGGTCCAGTCCAGCTTGGTGTAGGTTTTCCGGCTGTCGAGAGGCAGCCCGTAACGGTTCTGCTTCGTCTTGTAGTATGCGATTTCCTCCCGCGCGAGGGCCGGCGGGAACAGGTTCAAACTGAGCAGTTTGTCCCATACGAGGTTATATTTCTGGCTCCAGGAACCGGGCTTGTCGAACGTAAGCCGGTAATGGTCGCCGTCGTTCGCCATCCCCATCCACTGCTGCGCGAAACGCTTCGCGAGATCGTGATACGCCGACGCTTCGGACGAAAGCGTTCCCCATGCATCCAGAGCGAGGATGGCCTTCAGCGACAGGTTGGCATTGTGGGCCAGATGTCCGGCAAAGTCATCGGTGCAGAGCTGGTTTTCCGGATCGAGTCCCTTTTCCCGCAGATACTCGGCCCACTTGCTGAGTGCAGGCCAGTATTTCATCGCGTACCGGGTGTTCCCGTCCGCTTTAGCCACGCCGGCCACCAGCAGCAGCAGGTCGGCGCTTTCCTCCACCGGCATCTGATCCTCAGCGCTCTTTTCGCCGCCTCCGTACACCTGACCATCAGCCAGCGGGTAGGTTCCCAGATCGTGCGGCGCGAACGGGAACTTCCAGCGCGCAGTGAGCGCATACTCCAGAACGGGAGTGAGCGCGGCCTTCAGCAGTTCGGGATTGTAGTAGAGCAGAATCGGGGCGCCAGGATAGATCACGTCAACCGTCGAGATGCATCCGTTGCTGAAGTTCTCCTTCGGGAAAAGCAGCGGGGTGTCGTCGATATCCGCCACCAGCTTCTGCGCGGCGAAGGCCTGCCGGAAGGACAATGACGCGAGGGTCTCGTACGCAGGTCCTCCGGCGGCCTCCATGTCGTGGGCGAACTGTTCATCGAACCGGCGGCACCGGTCGATGTTCGTTGCATAGTCGCCCACCGCGCTCTGCAGAAGCTCCATCGGGCCCGCTCCGTGTCGGCGCCACCACGGCCTCAGCCTGCGATACAGGTATTCGACCGAGAACAGATCGTCATAGGCGAGGACCACGTAACGGCTGACCGGCTGGCTGGTAACGCTGCCCAATGAAAATGCCGTGGCGAGGACAGGACGATTGCGGTCGGCCGCGTGCGGCGTCCAGAGATCGGGCGAATCGGAGAGGAAATGGCCGGAGGTGAAGCTCTCCACGGCCGCTCGATGCTCCGATATTCCACTGCTCAAACCAGGCTCGGCAGGAGCGGCGAGGTAGAGATAGCCCCAGTCGATGCGCAGGTCGTCTCCCGATTTCGCCAGCAGCGGTTGCTGTTGCGATCCCGCCTGCAGCACCTCGATTCCGGCGAAGCTCCGCCGCGCCGTCGTCACCGGCTGATCGCCCGTGTTCACCGCGAGCATGGCCGAAGCATCGAAATACAATGAGGCCGCGTGGGACTTTCCGTCCGTTGAACGGACGGTCCAGGTCAGGTAAGTAATCGGCTTACTCAGCAGGTCGAGATCGGTCGGGATGGTAGGGGTGGTGAACGCCAGTTCCACATTCACGCCTGCGCCGGCGAATTCATACGCCGTACGGGTGGCGTGCACCGCGACAGAAGTCTGCGGCAGCGCGGGGATATCCCGCGGATCGGAGCCCATCAGGCGATACGTCGTCCCGTCCACGCGAATCAGGCTGCAGAGCGGCTGCGGCTTGCCGGTCCAGTGGCGCGTGTCGTCCTCGTTGAGATGGTCGGCCATCGACCACACGCTGAAATAGGGGTCTACCGCAACGAGTGGAACCGCGGGAGGGCGTACGCTCTGCTGGCCGAAGCAGGCGAGCGAAGCGAACAGAACCGGCAGACTGAGTCGAGAGATAAGCAAAGATCGAGGGTCCTTCAATAACCATTATCGTGGCGCACGCTTCAGACGGTGCTGAAAAAGTAACTGCGCAGGCCAAAGGCCTACTCTACTGTCGCTTCCCGATCCGTAGTAGAGCAGACTTTCAGCCTGCACTTTCTTACTCCAGCGGCTCCATGTCTACCGCGACCTTTAGCTCGTGGTCGCGGCCGCCAAGAATCACGCCGCGGACAGGACTCACGTCTCCGTAATCCCGGCCCCACGCGAGAGTCACATGGCCGAGTGACGGAACCACGTTGTTCGTGGGATCCAGATCGAGCCAGCCCGCTTCCGGGCACCAGGCCGATACCCACGCATGCGAAGCGTCCGCCCCCACCAGTCTCGGGCGCCCCGGAGGCGGATAAGTCCGCAGATACCCACTTACGTACCGCGCGGGCAGATTCAGGGACCGCAGGCACGCTATCTGCAGATGGGCAAAATCCTGGCACACGCCCTTTCGCTCCCGCAGCACCTGCTCAGGCGGCGTTCGGACGTCCGTCGCTTTTTTGTCGAAGCGAAAGTCACTGTGGATCCGCGCCGTAAAGTCCAGCAGCGCGTCGGCGAGCGGGCGCCCCGGCTGGAAGGACGGCGCTGCATATGCCGCAAAGAGTGCACTGGTGCGTATGCGCGGCGACTCGAAAATGAACTGAAAGGCTTCCAGGCCTTCCGGAGTAAGTTGATCGGGCAGCGATCGCGCCACCTCATCCCATGCCGTGGAATGCTCCGGCCAATCCGGGGCGCCGTTGACCGCAACCACACTGCGCGCTTCGATCGTAAGCTCTTCGTGCGGCTCCTGAACGGTAAAGAAACTGGCGCAGTTACCAAAGTAATCCTTGCGCCTGCGTTGCGCGCCCGGCGAAGGGGTTATCGACAACTCGTGCGCCTGGCACTGCTGGCGAGATCCGGTACGCGGCGTCAGATACGCGACATGATTGCCGAACGACACCGGATATTTGTACTGATAACTCGTCCTGTGAACAATTCGGTAAGTCATCCGCCAATGCTTATCGGGAATGTTGTGGCGTGTCCGAAGTAAGTGCCGGAGAGGTTATCCGCCCACGACGGCAGCAGTTCCTGCAGGTAACGGAGTGAGCGGTCGAGATCGGCGCGCGCCGAGTCACCGGGCGCCGGCGGGTCCGCACCGGGCAGCGGGAAATTGAGCACCGCCAGGTCCACCTTACGGAGTTGAACCAGCGCCCGCTGCACGGCGATCCAGTCATCGAGATTATGGCGCGGAAGCTTGCGGTAAAGATCCGCAACGTGACTCAGTTGAAAATCGAGCGACCGTGGATTCGTGCCGTCGGCCATGAGAACCTGGAGTACGGCAATGGGTTGCAGCGTGGTGAAGTACCGCGACCGGTAAGTCATGGAGCTGTCGGCCACCTCCAGCAGATATTCGAGGAATGGCCAATCCGCTTCATCGCACACCGTCGTCACTTCCCGAAGCTGGCGCACCGAATAAATGGCTCGCTCCAGACGGCGGCCGAGGCTCATGAACAGCCAGCCCGTACCGCGCGTAACATTCTCGCGCTCCATGCCGGACAACGCGGAAAGCAGATCAAGACAGCCATCCAGCACGCCCGAATACTCCACGAACAGCATGTACTCCTCGATGGCCGCGGCATTGCCGAGCTGGCCGATCAGGCGGAACATGTCGGTGGAGAGGCGGTCGCGCAGATGGCCGCCCACCCGCTCGAACTCGGCCAGAGTGGAAGCGAGACTGCCGGGCCGCTTCTCGTCGGCCATGAACGAAACCAATTCCTTTTCGAGGTCGAGAGCGGTGGCGCGCCGGTCCTTAGGCAGAATATCGCTGTGAGAATCGAGACAGGTATGCAGCCGGAGGAGACTGGAGAACTCCGCGGCGCTCGCCTGGCGCACGCGCGAGATCAGGGTCCTCAATATACGCGCAATGCATTCGGACCGCTCGGCATACCGTCCCAGCCAGAACAGATTGTCCGCGGCGCGGCTGGGCAGTTCCGTGGAACCGGTGCGCAGTTCCACGGGCCGTTGCCGGGAACGCAGCATACTGAACGTATCCACTGGGCCGTCGGACAGCACCCATGCGTCCTTGCTGTGCCCGCCCTTTTGCATGGACACCACGGGGCCATCCACTCCCGCCACGCGCACGAGGCCGCCGGGCATGGCAATCCAGCCGCCGCCGGTATTCAGAACGTACGCCCGCAGGACGAGACTGCGCGAGTGCAGGCGGCCGCGGTCCCATACCGGCGCGGAGGAGAGCGCTACCTGTTCCTGGGCAACGTACTCGCGCGGCCGGGCGCGCAACAGATCGGCCATCCTGCGAGACTCGGCGTTCCCCAGATCCGCTCCGAAGATCGGCTCCAGGCCGCGTTGGGGGAAGGCGGGCTTCACCACAACCTGCTGTAAGTGGTCGAGCACCCATTCGAGCGCGTGTTCCTGCCCGCACCACCATGTCGCCACCGACGGCAGCCGGAGAGGCTCTCCCAGCAGCTTGCGGGACAGGCCGGGAAGGAAGGGCATGATTGCCGCAGTTTCGATGACGCCGCTGCCGAGCGAATTCGCGACAGCGACGTTGCCGGCGTGAATCGCCCCCACCAGACCGGCGATTCCGAGGAAAGATTCGCCGCGCAGCTCGAGAGGGTCGCAGAAGCTGTCGTCCACACGTCGAAGAATTACGTCCACCGGCCGCAGCCCTTCCACGGTTTTCAGGAAGACCTTATCGTCGCGAACCGTGAGGTCCGCCCCCACCACCAGCGGAAACCCGAGATATCGCGCCAGGTACGAGTGCTCGAAGTACGTTTCGTTGAACGGACCGGGCGTCAGCAGTACAACCTGCGGATGATCCGATCGTCCGAGGCTCAGAAGAGCATCTCGCTGCGCGCGGAAAAAAGGCGCGAGACGCTTGACGTTCGACGCGCGAAAAATGTCCGGAAGCACGTCCGATACGATGGTGCGGTTCTCCAGCGCGTAACCGCTGCCCGAAGGCGATTGCGTGCGGTCGGCGAGCACCCACCACTGGCCGTCGGGAGAGCGCGCGAGATCGACGGCGAGCAGATGAAGCCGCGAACAGGGAGGCACCATGACCCCCGCCAACGGCCTCAGGAACGCGGGGTTTGCGAAAAGCAGCGGGGCAGGCAGATGGCCGCCCGAGATCAGGCGGCGCTCGCCGTAGAAATCCTCCAGCACCATGCGCAGCAGCTCAGCGCGCTGAATTATGCCGGCCTCGATATAGCGCCACTCCTCCGGCGGCACGAGGAGCGGGAGCGGATCGATGGCCCACGGCCGGTTCTTGCCGAGCGGGTCCGTATAGATGTTATAGGTAACGCCGTTCTCGCGGATCCGGCGCTCGGCCCGTTCCCAGCGCCGCGCCAACTCATCCGAACCGATATCGTGCAGCGACTGGATGAATGGCGCCCAGTGGGGGCGAGGCGTGATTCCATCGGACGCCAGTTCGTTGTAAACGGACGCGTCGGCTAACGGGATTTGCAGCAGGTCGGCGAACATCGGCGCTACGGGATTAACTCCATCGTAAGTCGAGCGTGAGGGGAAAATCCGGATTTGTTTCGTGCGGAGGCAAATTCACCGGTCCGGGTGTGTGACCGGTCTCGCTGAAGCGGGCCAGTCGCCGGCTCTCCGCCTCATTTGCATTTACGGGAAATTCTTCGTTGGCCCTCCCGCCCGGATGCGCCACGTGGTAAACGCAGCCTCCGATAGCTTTGCCCGACCAGGTGTCCACGATATCGAACACCAGCGGCGTATGAACGGGAATTTCGGGGTGAAGACAGGACGGCGGCTGCCATGCGCGATACCTCACGCCGGCCACGAATTCGCCACGTTCCCCGGTAGGATGCAGTGGAATCCGCCGGCCATTGCAAAGCACCAGAAAACGCGGATCGATAAGACCGGATACCTTCACCTGCAGGCGCTCCACCGATGAATCCACGTTGCGTACCGTGGCGCCGGCCGACGCTTCCTCGCCCAGCACATTCCAGGGCTCCAGAGCGTGCCGGAGCTCCATGTGAACGCCGCTTCGCGTGATGGACCCGATCAGCGGAAAACGAAATTCGAAGTGTGGCGCGAACCACTCCGCGGCGAACGCCGCCCCGCCGGCGCGCAGCTCATCGAGGACATCCAACCAGTCGAGCCAGACAAAATGCGGAAGCATGAAACGATCGTGCAGGGTGGTTCCCCAGCGGACCAGCTCGCGTTTGCGCGGGGTTCGCCAGAATTGCGCGATCAGCGCTCGCACCACCAGTTGCTGCACCAGGCTCATGCGCGCGTGCGGCGGCATCTCAAAGGCGCGCAACTCGACGAGGCCGAGACGGGATGAGGCCGTGTCCGGCGGGTACAGCTTATCGATGGACAGCTCGGCCCGATGCGTATTCCCGGTGAGATCGGTGAGCAGGTGGCGGAAAATGCGGTCGCCAGTCCAGGGCGGCACATCAGACGCGCCCGCATCGGGTACCTGATTGAACGCGATCTGGAGCTCATAGAGCAATTCGGTCCGGGCCTCATCGACGCGGGGATGCTGGCTGGTTGGACCGATGAACAGGCCGGAAAAAAGGTAGGAAAGCGAGGGATGGTTCTGCCAGAAACCGACGATGCTGCGCAGCAGGTCGGGCCTTCGCAGAAATGGGCTGTCTTCCGGAAGCGCTCCACCGACGACGACGTGATTGCCGCCCCCGGTGCCGGCGTGCTGCCCGTCGATCATGAATTTCTCAGTGCCCAGCCGGCACTCGCGCGCGATATCGTACAGCGCGGTGGTGTTGCGAACGAGCTCGTCCCAGCAGGCTGCGGGATGAATATTTACCTCGATGACGCCCGGATCGGGAGTCACCTTGAGGGCTGCAATCCGGGGATCGGCGGGTGGCGCGTACCCTTCGACGGTAACCGGCATGTTCAGGTGCGCAGCGGTATCTTCGATCGCCGACACCAGCGCCAGATAATCCGACAGGTACTCCACGGGCGGCATGAACACGAACAGCTTGCCGCCGCGTGGCTGCACGCACAAAGCCGGCCGCGCAACCCATTTCGCCGACTCGCCCTTTTCGGGCGGTTTTTCCGGGCGCGCCGGCTGCTCCGGCTCATCCGGGAAGGCAGGCTCGGCAAACAGGTCCGGCCTGCGCTCGGGCGCCGGCGGAAGTTTATCGCGGTCGCGGAAGGGGTCGGGATCGACGGTCCACTCGGCGTCTTCCGGCCTGGTCCAGGGTAACGATTCCAGCGGCAGCCGATATCCCAGAGGCGAATCGCCGGGTACGAGAAAGAGCTGCGGGGTTGCGAGGAACCACGGCTGGCTCGTCCAGCGAGGGTGTCCGGCTCTGGTGGGGATGCGGCGAAGGGGCAGGACGTAGCCCGCGGTTTTGCCCAGCCCTCTTTCGAAAACACGCGCCATTTGTTGGCGGTCCAGCGGGTTCTCGAGCTTCGAATCGAGTGGCGTTACGTTTACCGGGAGCCTTCGCTCTTTCCAGAGATAGTAAAAGACGTCCTCGAACGCGGTCATCATGAACGACGCGTTCACCTGGAGGCGGCGGGTGAGTGCCTCGAGAAAGCGCCTGGCATCCTGGGCGGTGTATCCATGACTCGCGTTTTCATCGCCCGTAAGTTGCGCGTTTTCCCAGACCGGAACGCCGTCCTTCCGCCAGTAACAGCCCAGCGCCCAGCGCGGCAACGGCTCGCCCGGATACCACTTGCCCTGGCCAAAATGGAGCAGAGCCTGGGGAGCGAAGTGGTCGCGAAGTCTGAGAAGCAGATCAACCGCCAGTCTCCGCTTGTTGGCGCCGAGGGCATCGCTCGTCCACTCCGCTCCATTCGGATCGTCGATCGAAACGAAGGTCGGTTCGCCGCCCATGGTGAGGCGGACGTCATTTGCCCGGAGATCCGCTTCCACCGCATGGCCGAGAGCCATAATGCCGTGCCATTGTTCGTCCGTATAAGGTTTGGTGACGCGCGGCGTTTCGAGAACGCGGCGCACCGACATCTCGTGATAAAACGTGGTCTGGCAGGGATCGATCAGCCCGGAGATGGGCGCGGCGCTGCTCGCATCGGGCGTACACGCGAGCGGAATGTGGCCCTCCCCGGCCAGCATGCCGGATGTGGGATCGAGCCCGATCCATCCCGCGCCTGGTAAGTAAACTTCGGCCCACGCGTGCAGATCGGTGAAATCGGCCGTGGGACCCGCCGGACCTTCCAGCGGTTTCACGTCGGCCGTGAGCTGGATCAGATAACCGGAAACAAATCGCGCAGGAAGGCTCAGATTCCGCAGCACCTGGACCAGCAGCCACGCGGAATCGCGGCACGATCCGCTGTGCAACTCCAGCGTTTGCTCACAGGTCTGGACGCCCGCCTCCATGCGGATGACATATCGGATCTCGTCCCGCACCCGTTGGTTGAGCGAGACCAGAAAGTCGATGGTGCGGACCTTTGTCAGCGGAATCTTCGCGAGGAAGGCCGAGAGCAGCGGGCCCGCCGGTTCGGTTTCCAGAAACGGGCGCAATTCGCGAACGGAGGCGGCGTCCAGAGAAAACGGATACTGCTCAACCGCCGGTTCCAGGAAGAAATCGAACGGATTGAACACCGCCATCTCCGCAACCAGATCCACCTCCACCAGGAATTCGGAGGTGCGTTCCGGGAACACCAGGCGGGCCAGGTAGTTGGCGTGGGGGTCCTGCTGCCAGTTGATGAAGTGATTTTGGGGAGAGATTCTCAGTGAGTACGAAAGGATGGGCGTATGACAGTGCGGCGCCGGCCGCAGGCGGACAATCTGGGGTCCAAGAGAAATGTCGCGATCATACCGATATTGCGTCTTATGATTCAGCGCTACGTGAATCGCCATAGTATGCGGTCAAAGGGCGGCGGGCTCACGACCGGGAGAGCACAGCAGGAACACAAAGGTTAGCACGACACCGGGCCCACGTCAGTCCCCACAAAAATCAGGAAGGAAGCAGATGAAGATTCAGGTCGGTTATGAGATGGTCTATAGTTTTCCCCAGGCAACGCCAATGGTACTGATGTTGCGCGTGCACGACTCGCGCGCGGCGGATGTGGAAGCGGCGGATGAACTCACTACAGACCCCGCCGTTCCCCTGAGCGAGTATCGCGACTCGTTTGGGAATCGCTGCACCAGGCTGGTGGCGCCTGCCGGACGGATTACCATTCAAAGCCGCGGCGTCATCAGAGATACGGGCGAGCTCGAGAAGGCCGTTACTACGGCGGAACAACATCCGGTGGAGGACTTGCCCACCGAGACGCTGGTTTTCCTGCTGGGCAGCCGGTACTGCGAAACAGACCTGCTTTCGCAGATCGCCTGGAACCTGTTCGGGAACACTGCGCATGGATGGGCGCGCGTGCAGGCAATCTGCGATTGGGTGCATAACCACATCTCGTTCTCATATCCGAACGCGCGCTCCACCCGGACCGCCTGGGAAGCGTACAACGAAAAGACCGGCGTGTGCCGCGACTTCACGCATCTGGCGGTGACGCTCTGCCGCTGCATGAATATTCCCGCGCGCTATTGTACCGGCTATCTGGGCGACATGGGGACGCCGCCGCCATACAGTCCGATGGATTTCGCGGCGTGGTTCGAGGCTTATATCGGTGGGGCATGGCATTTGTTCGATCCACGCAACAACGCGCTGAGGATCGGCCGCATCCTGATCGCAACCGGTCGCGACGCCGCGGACGTGGCCATCGCCACCAGCTTTGGACCGCACTGGCTCGAATCCTTCACGGTGTACTGCGACGAGATAATCGAGACGCCCGCCTGAGCCCGCAGTTTCCGAATGCGGTGTTAACCTGCGCTGTCTTTCTGCGTATCCACTGCCAGAGGGATTCGCAACATGAGATGGGTTTCGACGCTGGGTGTTGTCGCGGTGTTCGCGGGCATGCTGGTACCAGTGTGGGGCTGGGCGCAGGAAACGAAGCCGGCGGCGCCCGTGGAGACGAGCCAACCGGATGCACAACGCACCAGAGCCGAGCTATCGGAGCTTCTGGACCACTACCCGCCATCCATGCGAGGCGTTCTGGCGCTGGATCCGAGCCTTCTCGAGAATCAGGACTGGCTGGCGCCGTATCCAGCGCTCGTCGGGTTTCTGCACGCGCATCCTGAAATCGCGCGCAATCCCTCGTTCTACGTCGGGGAAGCCGATCCTCGTCTCCGTGATCCAGCCGCCCAGAGCCTGGAGATCTGGCGTGAAGTGGAGAGCAACCTGTCGATATTCGCAGGTTTCGGAATGGCCATCGCTCTGCTGGTCTGGCTGATCAGGACCCTCGTCGATTATCGGCGCTGGAGCCGTCTGGCGAGAGTGCAGACGGAGGTTCACACGAAGCTCCTCGATCGGTTTACCGCGAACGAGGACCTGCTCCGATATATCCAGTCGCCGGCAGGCTCGAAGTTTCTGGAGTCATCGCCCATCGCGCTGGACGCCGCTCCGCGGAGCATGGGAGCGCCGCTGGGGCGGATTCTCTGGTCGGTGCAGGGCGGTGTGGTGCTGATTGCGGGCGGCATCGGGCTCGAGCTGGTGAGCCGGCATGTCGCCGCTCCCGGGTCGGAACCGCTGCACATTCTGGGGGTCCTCGGGATCGCTCTGGGAGCGGGCTTCGTGCTCTCCGCGATAATCTCGTATGTGATCTCACAACGGCTCGGCCTGATCGAGGCGCCGTCCCGGACGCCGCGCACCGAGCGGGCTGCGCTGTGAATTTCGCGATGAGCCAATATGTTTCGTGACGAGACGTTCACGCATGTCAGCCGCGCCCGCGCCTCTGACGATGCCTGCGCGGATTTCGTGATGGACGAGGACACGTTCCGCGCTTTTTATGAGCGGACGGCGCGCGGTTTATGGGCGTATCTCGCGCGGGTGACCGGCGACCGGCAGCTTGCCGACGACCTGCTCCAGGAAACTTTCTATCGCTTCCTGCGGGCCGATGCCAGGCATGAAAGCGAGACGCATCGCCGCAATTCTCTGTACCGCATTGCGACGAACCTGGCCCGGGATGCCGCGCGCCGCAGCATGATTCGCGTGCCTGCGAGCATTGCCGGCGACGATATCGAAAGAGTTCCCGGCCGTGCGGAAAGCCGGATCACGGAGCATAACGCCGATCTCTCGCGTGCGCTGTCAAACCTGAGGCCGCGCGAGCGAGCCATCTTGTGGCTGGCCTACGCGGAGGGCGCGTCGCACCAGGAGATTGCCGCGGTGATCGGAGTGCGGGCGGGTAGTCTAAAGCCGATGCTGTTTCGCGCACGGCGAAAGCTGGCGGCTTTGCTGGGCCGCACCGTGGAAAAGGGCACGCTATGAAATCGATGGAATGCGAGTTTGAGCCCGAAGCCCTGGCTGCGGCGCTGCAGTCGCGATGGCCCGATCGCGTGGATGCCGGCCTGCGGGAGCACATCGCCGCCTGCCCAATATGCTCGGATGTAATTGCCATCGCCGGGGCCATTGACGACGCCCGTATGGAAACGCGGGCGCTTGCGTCCGTCCCCGATTCGGGGCAGGTCTGGTGGCGCGCCCAACTGCGCGCGCGGCGCGAGGCCGCTGCCGTTGCCGGCCGTCCGATCACCGCCGCGCAGGTAATTACTCTGGCCTGTGCCATGGGTTTGCTCGGGGCGTGTTTCGGCGCGACGTCGGCATGGTTTCAATCGACGCTGCGGACGATGATGTCGAGCATCGCCGGTTTCCGATTCCAGGCGGCGCTTGTCTCAGCGGAAGCGATCGTCTCCGCACACGGCCTGTTTTGCCTTGCACTGATCGCGATGCTGCTTCTGATTCCTGCCGCCGTTTGCTTCGCCGTGCTGCGCGATTAGCGAGTCAACGCTTCACCGGGCCCGATGTTCGCGGAGGCGGACACTGAGGCATTCGCTATGATGAGACTCGTAGGCCCAGTCCCGCCCGGGTGGTGAAATCGGCAGACACAAAGGACTTAAAATCCTTTGCTCCGCAAGGAGCGTGTGGGTTCA
>CAWACP010000011.1:0-15395 GCA_963780655.1 uncultured Acidobacteriota bacterium
GTGCCGGCGGACGTACTGGCCACGCTGCGCACCGCCACGCTTACATAATTCAGATCGAATGGATGCTGGGTGATGTGGAGACCACTACGGGATCACCTCAGCGGAGGCTGGCCACCCAGGCAAGCCCAACCACAACTGCGAGAAGGCCGCTGATTGGCCAGTTGTGCCTGAGACTCCGCTCGGAACGGAAGATGCCGAAGTTGGCCATCATTACGAGCAACAGCAGCATCCCCGCCGCAAGGCCCGGCCCCAGGATGCGCCAGCTGTTGCCAACGAGCGGCGCCGATGCGGCGAATCCCAGCATTGCGGCTGCAAACAAAGCCCACGTGAGCAGGACGGCCTGCCATAGCTCGAGCCGGTGCGTCAGCGCGCGCAGACCGAAAGCAGTATCCGCGGCATGGTCAGGCAGCGTATTGCTCATGTTCAGCGCAACCGAGAGCAGGAAGCCAAGAGGATAGGCCAGCAACAACTTGCGCTCGAACCTGCCGGCAGCGGCGAAACCCCAGACCGGCAGAGTCGGAATGGCGATCGCCAAAGGGACCCAACTCAGCAGCGACGCCTTCGCGCGCAGGTCGTACCACGCGCCGAGCGCCAGAACAAGCGCCGAGAAGCATGCGGTCAGCCAATTCAGCGCAAACGACAATAACAGGCCGGCTGCCGCGAGGATGCAAGCTTCCCAGAGCGCGGACCGCCGGCTTACCAGGCCGCGCACGAGCGGTTTCTTCGGTCTGGCCATCTTGTCCAGTGGATAGTCGCAATAATCGTTCAGCGCGCCGATGGCGGCATAGATCGCGGCCACGGCCACGAAGAGAAGCGCCAGGGCGCGCGCATCGGCCGCTCGCGACGCCATGCCCATGAACACCGTCGCCGCGCCCGCCTGCAGAATGGTTTCAAACGGCTGGGTCAGATGGAACGCTCCCGCGAACAGTCTCAGCGCGGATCGTGATAATCCCGATGGATCTCGCCGACCGCTCCTCGCAGCGCTGTCCATTTGCCGGCTCCCTCCGGAACAGAATGCTCAACAGCATAACACGCGGGATGTCTCCCGGGCTCACCGAGCGAGCGGCGGCTGATGAACCGGCATTACTCCCCTCCGTTTGGTCAGAACGCCTTGCTTGCCGCCGTGCCGGTAGCCTGCGCCAGGTCGATGCCTGCGCTGGAGTAGTTGAACAGCGCCGCGAGACGGTCGTAGCGCGCCACCCCCAACTGGGTGTTGGCGTCGATGACTTCCAGGCTGTTGGCGAGCCCGGCCTCGTAGCGGCGGCGGGCGCGTCCCATTTCCTCCTCGGCGAGCGCGACCGCCTGTTCGGCCACCTGCACCTGTTGACGCGCCAGATCCCGGGCCGCCAGCGCCTCCCTGACCTCCAGTTCGACCTGGCTCCTGAGGTCCTTCTCCCGGATCTGCTCCTGTTGCAGAAGCGACTCGGCTCTTTGCTGCTCGGACCGGATCCGTCCCCCGTCGAACAAAGGTACCCGCAGCGAGGCTCCGATGGTGTGCGTCTCCACGCCCTGGAGTACCCCCACGTCCCCGTAGGCGACCAGCGACGGCCGGCGCAGGCTGTCCGCCGCGCTACGGCTGAGCAGTGCGCTCGCAATTCTTTGTTGCTCGACGCTGAGATCGGCCCGGGATTTGAGCGCGACCGCCACGGATTCCGGTATGTTCGCTCCGTCGGCCCGCGGGGCGCCAGGTGTACTGGTCAGGCGCAGGTTTGTGTCCCAGTTCAGGTGGAGAGCCTTGATGAGTTCCAGATGTGTTCGCGTACTCTCGGTTTGCGCCTCTATGACCCGCTGGCGGGCGCGCGCCGCGCTCAGATTCGCGCGCGCGACCTCGATATCGGCGCCTTCGCCGGCGGCTGCCCGGTGAGAAGCCAGTTTGAGCAGCGCCTCCGCATCCTCCAGGTTCACTTTCGCCACCTCGGCTCGTTCGTCAGCTTCCAAAGCCGCCAGATAGAGTCTGGCCACACTGACCCCCACGCGCGCGCGCACGCTTTGCGTTTCGGATCTGGCGGCCTGCACGCTTTCCTCCGCAGCCCGACGGCGCCGGATAGCGCTTAGATCAAGCAGGTTCAGGTTCATATGCAGCCGCACGTCGTAGGTGGAGTACGGCCCTACGCTGTCGGGAATGGTGAAGGCGGGGTTCGAGAACCGCAGGCCCAGCGCTTTCGGATTCACGGTCTGGTTCTGTTCGGCGGCGGAGCCATCGAACGACGGCAGGAGCGTTGACCGCGCCTCCCTGAAACTGGCTGCGTTCAATTGTTCAGTTTGCCGCGCAAGCTGCACGGATGCGTCTCCGCCGGGCGAGGTGGCAATCTCGATGGCCTTATCGATGCTCAGGTCCATTTCCGGCTCCCGGGGCGGGTTCGATTGAGCCGGACAGTTCACGGCCGCTAAGAACAACAAGCTGAAGCCAGCGAGGCGCTGCAATCGGAATTTGTTGCTCGGACGTAAGGGACATGCGAACATGATCTGTACTATAAGCCAGGCTGACAGGTTTAGGCCGCAAAAAAAATGCGCGTAATGAAATGGCTCGCCCTCCCGATCCTCCTCTGCGGGCTCGTCGCTCTTGTTATTTGGCCGGTGTTTCGGGGGCGCGTCACCGCCTTCGCATCCCGAAGCGAGGAAAAACCGGCCCCGCCGCGTCCCGCAGCGCAGAACGGGGCAGTGGGCTGCCTCGGCTCCATTGAGCCTCAGGATGGCGTCGTGCAGGTGACAGCGCCGTATTTTCAGGGCCGGCCGCAGCGGGTGCTGGACCTGAAAGTCAAGGCCGGCGATCTGGTGCGCAGGGGCCAGTTGCTGGCGATTCTGGACGGCAGGGAGCAACTGGAAGCCGCCGCCCGCCTCGCCGGAGCGCGGGTGGATCTCGCGCGGGCGCGCCTGACTAAAGTGAAAGCGGGCGCCAGCGAATCCGATATCGCCGCACAGAAGGCGGTCATTGCGGAAATCCAGGCGTCTCTCGAGAACGCGCGCGCCGCTTATCACCGCTTTGAGGTTCTTCAGAAGCAGACCGACGTGTCTGCCGCGGAGCTTGACGGCCGCCGCCTCGTCGTTGAGACAGACGAGCAGAAGCTCAAAGAGGCGGAGGAGCAACTCAGGACCATTTCGCAAGTCCGCCCCGAGGATATAGACATCGCTCAATCGGAGCTGGCGGTGGCCACGGCGGAAGACGAACGCGCGCGCCTCGACCTCAGATCGGCGATGGTCTGGTCGCCGGCCGCCGGTCGAGTCATCACGATCGAGGCTTATCCCGGCGAGGAAGTGGGTCTGCACGGTCTTGTGGCGCTGGGCAAGACCGATGCGATGTACGCCGTGGCGGAGGTTTATGAATCCGACATTGCGCGGGTCCATCGCGGCCAGCGCGCCGCCATAACCGGCGACCTGTTTCCTGGCGCGCTCTCGGGGGTAGTGGACAACATCGGGACGACCATCGCGAAGGCCAGCGTACTCCCCGGCGACCCGGTGGCCTTCGCGGACGCGCGGGTCTTCAAAGTGTGGATCCGGCTCGACGACGGCGCGCGCGTGGCCGGACTTATCCATGGCAAGGTCAACGTGGTAATTCAGCCGTGAATTCCAGAGTCCCTCTCTCCTGGCTTCTCCTGGCCAGGCTCAAAGGACGCTTCTTCGCGGCAATCGCGGGTATTGCCTTCGCCGTCATTCTGTCCATGATGGAGCTCGGCTTTCAGGACGCGCTGTACGGCGGAATCACGCAATTGTATTCCCACCTGAACGGCGACCTCATTCTGATCAGTCCTTTGTACCAGTGCATTGTCGCCCGCGAAACTTTCCCCGAGAGGCGGCTTTACCAGGCCCTCGCAGTGCCGCAGGTGGACTCGGTGGCCTCGGTTTACATGGACACGGCGCAGTGGACCAACCCACTGACTCATCGGGACCGTTTCATCTTCGTGGTCGGGATCAAGCCTCGTCCCGGCATATTCGATTTCCCGGAGGTCAACAATCACCTCGCCCGGATTGCGCAGCCGGGACAGATTCTGTTCGATGAAGTCTCTCGCCGGGAGTTCGGCCCGATCTCCCGCATGTTCCGCGACAAAGGAAGCGTGGTCACGGAACTCTCCGGCCGCCGCGTCAGCGTCGTCGGCCTGTTCCGGATGGGAGCGAGCTTCGCCAACGCCGGTCACGTGATCACGAGTGACACGAACTTCCTGCAACTGGAGCCCGCGCGCGCCTGGGGCGAGGTTGACGTCGGGTTGATCAGGCTCAGGCCGGGCAGCGATGCCGAGGCGATAAGGGCCACGCTGGCGGCGATGCTCCCGGCTGATGTCACAGTGCTGACCAGGCAGGGATTTCTGGATCGCGAAAGGGATTACTGGCGACGGAACCTGCCGATCGGTTTCCTCTTCAGCGCGTCCCTTGTGATAAGCCTCATCGTCGGCATTGTGATTGTGTATCAGATCCTGTACAGCGGCGTTTCCGAGCACCTCGCCGAGTACGCCACGCTGAAGGCTATCGGCTATTCCAACCGCTACCTCTTCCGGGTCATCCTGGAGGAAGCGCTCATCCTGTCGTTTCTGGGTTTCGTGCCGGGCGTTTTACTTTCGACAGGCCTTTACACGATCGTTCACGCGGTGACGGCGCTGCCACTGCGAATGCCGCTCGGTCGCGTGATTGCGGTCTACCCGATGACCGCGGGAATGTGCGCCATCGCCGGAGCGCTGGCCTTTCGCAAGCTGAGAGCCGCTGATCCGGCGGAGATATTCTAGGCCCCGTGGAAACCGTAATCAGCATCAGCAACGTGAATCATTATTACGGCAGCGGTCCTCTGCGCCGTCAGATACTCTTCGATGTCTCGGCGGATATCGTAGCGGGAGAGATCGTAATCGTCAATGGCCCTTCCGGATCGGGCAAAACCACTCTCCTCTCGCTGGCGGGCGCGCTGCGCAGCGTGGAAGAGGGCAGCCTGCGAATTCTCGGGCAGGAACTGCGAGACGCCGGCAACGAAGATCTCGTGCGGGCGCGCGCCAACATCGGTTTCATTTTTCAGGCGCACAACCTGCTCGACGCCCTCAGCGCGCGGCAGAATGTTCAGATGTCGCTGGGGATCGAGTTGGGCATTTCCGCGAAGCAGGTGCGCGAACGGAGCGAAGAGGCGCTGCGCGCGGTGGGCCTGGGCGAATACATCAACTCACCGCCATCGAAGCTGTCCGGCGGGCAGCGCCAACGCGTAGCGATCGCCCGCGCGCTGGTGCGGAATCCCAAAGTCATTCTCGCAGACGAGCCAACGGCTGCTCTCGACAAAAAGAACGGTCGTGAGGTGGTCGAGCTGATTCACCGTCTGGCTAAGGAAAAAGGCTGCGCCATTCTGCTGGTCACTCACGACAACCGCATTCTTGATGTCGCGGATCGCATCCTGACGCTCGAGGACGGGCGAATCATATCGTTCGTCGCCGGACTGGCCGCAAACACCGGGCAACTGCTCTCGGCGTTCGCGAAACTCCAGGGCAAGGGCGAACTGGTGCGCCACGTGAGCGGCATGTCCGCCAGACAGTTCCTTTCGGCGCTCGATCAGATGACCACCGAGTTCGGGCAGTTTCTGAACTCGCTGGATCTGGCGAACGAAAAAGCCGTGCAGGCTCTCCTCGATCAGATCCTGGAGGCAGTCGTTCTCAAGATTCGCGCCCTTCTCGGCGCCGAGCGTGGAACCGTCTTTCTGGTCGACCGCGAGCGCGGGCTGCTGCGGTCCAGGATCGCCGAAGGCGGGTTCCCGGAGGCGCTGGAGATCGTCCTGCCCATCAGTTCCGGCATCGCCGGCAGGGTGGCGCGAACCGGTCAGACGCTCAATATCGCCGATCCGTACAGCGATCCCGATTTCAACCCTGAAGTCGACCGCCGGACAGGTTACCGCACCCGCAGCATTCTCTGCATGCCCGTCTTCAACCGCAACAAGGAGGTTGTTGCGGTGGCGCAGCTCCTGAACAAGCTGGACGCTTTGGCATTCTCGGTGGAGGACGAAGAGAACTTCATCGAATTTGCCACGCCGCTCGGGCTGATCCTCGAAAGCTGCCTGCGCCTGAAGTATGCCGCGGGCTTTGGTACTCACCAGCACGCGTCTGGGTGAATTCGCCGCTCGTCCGGGCGCCCCGGAAACGGCCGGCAGGGCCTAATCGACTTTCCGCAGTACCAGCGCAGAATTCTTGCTGCCAAAGGCGATGCAGTTGCACACCGCCCACTCGATCTCCTTGCGCCGGCCGATATCGGGAATGTAATCGAGATCGCATTCCGGATCGTCCTCTTCGATGTTTGCGGTCGGCGGCAGGAGACCGTCCCTCATCGCCAGCAGCGTGCAGGCGACCCCCGCTGCCCCGCAGGCGCCCTGGGGATGGCCTATGAGGCTCTTGACCGAAGATCCGGGCAGGCGCCACGCATGGTCGTCGAACGCCAGCTTTATGGCGCGCGTCTCGATGCGATCGTTCAGCCGTGTGGATGTGCCGTGATAATTGATGTAATCGATTGCGCAGGGCTCGGTTCCCGCATTCTCGAGCGCCATCGTGATGGTGTTCGCCGGCTCCTCTCCGCACTCTTCGAGTTGTACGCGATGGTACGCTTCACAGCTCGAGGCGTACCCGGCAATCTCGCCGTAGATATGAGCGCCGCGTGCCCGCGCGTGCTCCAGCCTCTCCAGCACGAAGAACCAGGCGCCTTCTCCGAGGACGAATCCATCGCGATCGCGCGAAAAGGGCCGCGAGCCGCGAGCCGGATCATGATTCCAGCTCGAAGTGAGGATCTTCATCATGATGAAGCCGCGCATGATGAGCGGGGCAATGGGAGCGTCCACGCCGCCGGCAATCATATAGTCCAGGTTGCCTGACGCGATGTGCTGGCTCGCATAGCCGATCGCGTCGGTCGAGGAGGTGCAGCCGGTAGACACCACGTGACTCGGACCGCGGAAGCCGAATCGCATCGAATACTCGCTTGCCAGCGTACCGATGGTTGCCGACGGAATCCCGTACAGCGTCATATGCTTCCCCTGGCACTCGTAGTACAGCCGGTACTGCTCCTCAACGAATTCCGCGCCTCCGCCGCCGGATCCTACCAGCACGCCGATCCGGCGCAACTGGTCCCGCCTGAGCGAGGCATACTCCAGGCCGGCATCCGCGAGCGCCTCCCGGATCGCCGCCAACCCGAGTGGCACGACGCGGGAAACGTGCTTTCGTTCTTTCGGATCGATGTGCCGACCCTCATCGAAATCCCCGACTTCGCCGGCAATCTGAATGGGGGAGCAGGAGGGATCGAAACGGGTGATTCGCCGCACGCCGCTGCGCGCCTGGACTGTGGCATTCCAAAACGCCTCCCGACCCACTCCATTGGGACTAACCGCACCGATCCCGGTGATAACAACGCGCGACTGATTACTCAACATTGATTCACTGGCGCCTCAACCCCGAAGAACCAGCGGGTAAGAGCGATCCGATTGGTATTTGTCAAATCTATCGGGCAACAGATTCCAAGTCAAGGTATATAATCGTGGGACGCATCACGGTCTTCTGCCTTGCATCCTCACTTACCTCTCGCGTGGCTGCAGTTGACTCACTCCAGGGCTCGCCTTGCGGGCGCCGTAGCCGGTATTGTGTTCACGGTGGTCTTCGCTCTGGTGCAAATTGCCTTTGAAGACGCGCTCTACGCCAGTGTGACGTTCCTTCACTCCCACCTTCAGGCGGATCTCGTTTTGATCAGCCCGCGCTACCAGTGTGCTGTCGCCACAGAGAACTTCCCCGAGCGGCGGCTATACCAGGCGCTGGCGATGGATGGCGTCGTTTCAGTTGCTCCGCTGTACATGGGCATGGTGCAGTGGAAGAATCCTCAGAACCGGCAGGCTCGCCAGATCTTTGCCGTCGGGTTCAAACCGCGGCCGGACGTGTTCGACCTGCCGGGCGTGAACGCCAGCCTCGACCGGCTCGCCGAGCCGGGCAAAATCGCCTTTGACGAACGTTCCCGCCCGGAATTCGGTCCGATAGGCGAGATGCTCAGGAAGTCGGGAACGGTGACCACGGAAGTGGCCCACCGGCGGGTCGAAGTAGTGAGCCTGTTCCAGTTGGGCGCCAATTTTGCGAGCGACGGCACAATCATTACCAGCGATGCGAACCTGTTCCGGCTGCTTCCCTGGCGAAAACCCGGGATCGCCGATGTCGGGCTGATCCGGCTCAGGCCGGGAATTGATGTGGTGGCCGCCCGTGACAAACTGTCGGCGATACTACCCCGCGATGTGACCGTGCTTACCCACGCGCAATTCCTCGATCGGGAAAAACAGTTCTTTAGCGCCAGCCTGCCGGTCGGCTTCTTCTTCCGCATGTCCGTTCTGGTGGGCCTGATCGTGGGCGCAGTTATTATCTATCAGATCCTGTACAGCGATGTCTCCGAACACCTCTCCGAGTACGCCACCATCAAAGCCATCGGCTACCCCGACCGGTATCTCTTCGGGGTTGTCCTGCAGCAGGCGATAATTTTGTCCATCATGGGGTTCCCGCCGGGCTTGCTGCTGTCGTACCTGATTTACTCCATTGCGCAGTCCGCGACCATGCTACCGGTCCGGATGACCCTTCCACAGGTCGGAACCGTCTACCTGTTGACCGTTGTAATGTGTGGGCTGGCCGGCGCGCTGGCAATGCGGAAGCTCAGGCAGGCCGACCCCGCAGATGTGTTCTGATTGCGGCCGGAACCGAAGGAAGGGATGAGCCCGAAGATGACCAACGCCACGCGCCCGCAAACCGCCGCACAGCGGTCGCTTGCCCGCCTGGCGATCGGGGCGTTTAACCTGACGCAGCCGTTCGAAACGATCCTGCTGCAGGCCGTACCGACCACGCTCTTTACGGCGTTGGCGATGCGGCAGTTCGACGGCAGGGTGTGGTCGCTGATCTTCCTTTCGGCATTCTCGATCTCGGGGGCGATCGGATCGTTCAACGATTACTGCGATTACGACCTGGACAGCGAGGCGAAGCCGCACAAGCCGCTGGTGCGCGGGCTGGCAACGCCGCGGTTCGCGTTATGGGAGGGCGCCATCCTGGGAATTGCGGGCATCGCGTGCTCGGCGGCACTGAACGCACTCTCGGCGTGCTTTGCGGCGCTGACGCTGGCGCTGGGGATCTGGTACGACGTGAAGGCCAAGCGATCGCTGTACAGCTGGGCGCCATACGCTCTCGCGATCCCCACCGTGCCGGTATGGGGATTCACGGCGGCGGGTCGCTTCGAGAACGTGCTGCTGCTGGCGTACCCGCTGGGCGCGTGCCTGTCCATCGGGCTGAACGTGAGCAACACGCTGCCCGATCACGATTCGGACGCGGCCTTCGGCCTGCGCGCGCTGACGCACCGGATCAAGCTATGGCACGCGATCGTGCTGGCGTGGGGGCTGCTGGCGGCGGCGATGGCGGGGTTTGCCGCAACCGCTCCATGGGTGGGCAACGATTGGCGGATCCTGGGTCCGGGGCTGATCGCCGGCACGGTGGTGCTGGCGCTGATGATCGCGAATTACCTGCTGTTCCGGTCGCACGCGAGCCTAAAACGGAACTGGATGATGGCCGGCCTGTATGCCGTTATCGTCGGGTTCAGCTGGGTTGCGAGCCTGCCGCATCACAAGTAGGCATGGCCATACCAGCAACACCTTTACAGCGTGGGCTGAAGCCCACACCGGCACGCTGAAGCGTTCGCCACAATTCAAGGATAGCAGCCCGCTGGAGCGGAAGTCTAAGCCGTTGATAGAAAACCAAATATAGTCTATTGTCGGCGGGCCAGAACCCTCGATTTTCCAGCCAAATTCGCTTAGCCTGATGAAAGTATCGGGGAAAGGGAATCTCACGCCCATGGCCATACCAGGGACACCTCTGTCTTTTAGTGACGTCTTGCGCCTTCGGCCGGTGCGGCGTCTGTGGATCGCGCAGATTGTCAGCGTCTTCGGGGACTTCCTGGCAGTGTTCGCGATCATCGCGGTGGTGACGTTTAAGCTGCACGGTACGGCGACGCAGGTGGCGATGGTGCTGGTATCGTTTATGGCGCCGCTGGCGATTGTCAGTCCGCTCGCCGGCGTCTTCGTTGACCGGTGGAATCTGAAGCAGACAATGATCGCCAGCGACCTGATCCGCGGCGTGCTGGTGCTGGGGCTGGTGTTAGTGCACGACTTCTACGTGATATACGCCATCCTTTTCACGATGAGCGTGGTCTCCGCCTTTTTCGTTCCGGCGCAATCAGTGGCGGTGCGCACGCTGGTCCCGATGGCGGGACTGATGGCAGTGAACGGATTAATGTCGCAGGCGCAGCAGGGGTCGCTGATCGTGGCCCCGAGCGTCGCCGGAGAGCTGGTGCAGCTTGCCGGCGCGAACTCCTGTTTCCTCTACGACAGCTTCAGTTTTTTCTTTTCGGCGGCGCTGGTGATGACGCTGACCATCGAGCGGCAGGCGCTACGCACGGAATCGAGCGCGGTGCTCGATTCGATGCGGCAGGGATTCGGCTTCATATTCAGGCACTCGACGATTTCTTTTGTGATTGTCTCCATGACGGCGGGGATGTTTGCGATGCGCTGCTTCGGCGCGCTGCTCTCGATCTACGTGCGCGACGTGCTGCACTCGACGTCAGCGGCGTTCGGTGTGTTGAATACCCTGATCGGCATCGGCATGATCATCGGGACGCAGTTGCTCACGCGGTTTGCGCGGCACATCCCGCAGCAGAACCTGGTGGTGTACGGTCTGGGCGGAATGGGCATAGCAGTATTGACCACGGCGGCGTTCGGCACGATGGCAGCGACCGCGGCGGGGATGTTCGGGTTGGGCCTGAGCGCGTCCGCGATTTTCATCACCGCGACGACGCTGATCCAGCACGAGACACCGCACGAACTATTGGGACGAGTGATGAGCTCTCTGATGTCGCTGGTGGCGGGGTCGCAGGTGATCTCGATGTTCGTGGCTGGTCCGGTGGCGGAAAAGATTGGGATTCCGAACCTCTATTATGGGAGCGCTGCGATGCTGGTCGGAATCGGCGTCGTGGGGTACTTCAAGCTGCCGAAGGCCGGGAAGACTGAGGCTGAGAGGGCGGAATCGGCGACGACGAGCTAGGCCGACGTGGCGCAGACGATCGTCTTTTGTCGTCTGCGATTGCTGACACGACGCCGGCAGGCCACAAACCCCGATGGCCTGCCCCACGGGTATAATCGGGCCTGAGCACGATCAGGAAACAAACATGGACAACACTCGTCGGAATCTGCTGAAGGCCACGGCCGCCTTCACCACGTCCCTGTTCACAGGAAAAGTGAAAGGCGCGAACGACCGTCCGGCGGTCGGCTACATCGGCATTGGCAAGATGGGCCGCGCCAACGTGGCCATTTCCATTGGTCAGGGCTTCGAGCCGGTTGTTGTGTGTGATGTGTTTCAGCGCAACCTCGATATTGGCGTGAAAACGTCGGAGGGGCGTGCGAAGCCGGTCCGCGACTTTCGCGAGGTGCTCGCCAATCCATCGATTGACGCGGTCTGCATCGCCGCGCCCGATCACTGGCATGCGTACATGACGGTGGAAGCATGCAAGGCCGGCAAGGACGTGT
Organism: uncultured Acidobacteriota bacterium; assembly: GCA_963780655.1. GTDB lineage: Bacteria > Acidobacteriota > Terriglobia > Bryobacterales > Bryobacteraceae > CAWACP01. Next base: position 11,534 of record CAWACP010000011.1, read on the forward strand.
ATGTCGAAAAGCCGGTCTGCTACACGGTGGACGAGGGCGTGAAGATGGTCCAGGCCGCGCACAAATATGGGCGAGTGGTGCAGTCCGGCACCATGCAGCGGTCGGCCACGCACTTCCGGCAGGCCGTGGATCTGGTGAAGAACGGCGCGCTCGGGAAGGTCCGGTTCGTGCGCACGTGGAATTACGACACCCAGAAGCGCGAGGGGTTCGGCAATCCGCCCGACAGCGATCCGCCGGAGACGCTTAACTGGGACATGTGGCTGGGCCCGGCGCCAAAGCGCCCCTTTAACGCGAACCGCTTTGGCGTCGATCCGAAGGACGTTTATTTCTCCACTTTCCGCTATTTCTGGGATTACGCCGGCGGCTGGATGACCGATTGGGGCGTGCACTGGCTGGACATTGTGCAGTGGACCATGAACGAAGAGATGCCCGCGCGCATTACCGCGCTCGGCGGCAAGTGGTTCACCACGGACAACCTCGAAACGCCGGACACGTTTTCGGTGACGTATGAGTATCCATCGGGGATGCTGGCCACTTATGAGCACCGCGAGGACAACCGGCAATCGATGTTCAACAAGGACGGCGGCATCCTCTTCTGCGGCGAACAAGCGACCATGTTCCTCAATCGCGCCGGCTTCGAGATCATTCCCGAACCGCGTTCAGATGCGAAGGCCATGAAGGTGCCGATGTCCGACCACGGCAACGAAGCGCACTGGGCGAATTTCCGTGAGTGCATGAAGACACGCGCAAAGCCCACCAGCGACATCGTCTTCGGCGTGCGCTCAACCACGACGTGCCTGCTCGGGAACGTGGCGTTTCGCAGCAGAGTAGCGCTGGACTTTGACTCCAAAGCGATTGCGGTGAAGCAACCCGAAGCAGCGCCGTACCTGGCGCGGGACAATCGCGAACCCTGGAAGATCGTGGTGTAACGACCGCTTTGCTGACGCGCGCGACGCCAACGCGTCCGCATGAGAGTACGACACGGCTGATACAATCGACGATCATGCAGGCATCCGGGGCGCCGGTTTGCCCGCGGTGTGCCCGTCAGGTCGAAAAAGGGTGGAGGCTGTGCCCGCGCTGCGGCGCCGATCTGGACGCGGGTGGCGGCGCGGGAGAAACCGAGACCGTCTTCAATAGTTCGCCCTCCTCCGGCTCTGACGAAGGCCGGTTCCCCGTCGGGTCGGTTCTGTCGAGCCGGTACAAGATCCTCGGGATGCTCGGACGCGGCGGCATGGGGGAGGTCTATCGCGCGTGGGACCTCATCCTCAACCAGGCGGTAGCGCTGAAGTTCCTGGCGCCGGGAAACGTGAGCGAAGCGGCGCTGGCTCGCTTTCGCAATGAAGTGCGCATCGCTCGCCAGGTATCGCACCCGAACGTCTGCCGCGTTTACGATATCGGCGTTATCGAGGGCTGTCACTTTCTGTCAATGGAGTATCTGGACGGCGAGGACCTCGCCTCGCTGATCCGGCGCATCGGCCGTCTGCCCGGAGACAAGGCGGTGGAGTTCGCGCGAAAGATCTGCGCCGGACTTGCGGCTGCGCACGAGCGCGGCGTGCTGCATCGCGACCTGAAGCCGGCGAACATCATGATCGACGGGCGCGGGCAGGTCCGCATTACGGATTTCGGGCTGGCGGCGCTGGCGCAGGAAGTTGCCGCCGCCGACATCCGCAGCGGAACGCCCGCATACATGTCGCCCGAGCAGAAGGCCGGCAGGGAGGTGACCGCGCGCAGCGACATCTATTCGCTCGGCCTCACGCTCTACGAGATGTTCACGGGGAAGCGCCGCGCGGATTCGGATGCCACTCCTTCGGAGATCGTGCGGGACATCGATCCGGCGGTGGAGCGCGTGATCCTGCGCTGCCTGGAGCAGGACCCGAAACGGCGGCCTGCTTCGGCCCTTCAGGTAGCGATGGCGCTGCCCGGGGGCGATCCGGTAGCGGCGGCGCTGGCGGCCGGGGAAACGCCTTCGCCCGAGATGGTGGCGGCTTCCGACGAGAAGCAGAGCTTTCGTCCTCTCACGGCCGTTCTCGCGCTGGGTTTCACTGTAGCGGCCCTGGTATTCACCGGGCTGTTCGTCGATGCGATGAACATTCCCAGTCACGCGCCTATCGAGATCCCGCCCGAGGCCCTGGCCTTCCGCGCGCAGGACGTGCTCAATCAGCTGGGCTATGCCGCGAAACCAAAAGACTCCGGCTACGGGTTCGATTATGTGGACCGCGGCTATGTCCGCTACCTCAGGAACACATCGCCGGCGCGCTTCGACGAGTTGCTGGCAACGCACCGCCCCGCAGTGATCAGCTTCTGGTACCGGCAGTATAAGGACGACTTCCGGGTGGACTCCTTCCTGCCGTACGGCTATCTGATCAACGGAGACAACGACGTGCTGGGCTATGACTCGCCCCCTAACACGGAGCCGGGAATGATTCGTATGCGTCTCGATCCGAAAGGGAGGCTGATTGGTCTGGAGGTGCGACCCGAGGCAACGGGGTCAAATGCGAATGCCGCGCCGGACTGGAGCAGGGTGTTCGCAGCGGCGGGGCTCGATCCGGAGCGATTCAATCCCGCGCCGCCGGACCAGATCCCGCCCATGCCGTTCGATAGCCGCGCAGCCTGGGAGGGCACGTTTGCGCCTGGCCGGACGGAGCGCGTACACGTGGAGGCGGCCGCATGGGCAGGAAGGCCCGTTTACTTCCGGGTGGGCGGCGACTGGCAGCGAAAAGAACCCACGGACGTGGCCGCGTACGGCAGCTCCGTACTGGATGTGCTTGCCGTGTTCCTGCCGGTCTACTTCGGCGCCGCGGCGATATTGACCTGGCGGAATCTCCGCAAAGGCCGCGGTGATCGACGAGGCGCTCGGCAACTGGCGACCACGGTCTTTGTGGCCACGATGCTGGGCTGGGCCTTCAGCGCCGCGCACGTCGCGTCGTTGTGGGAGTTTCACCTGATGGTGAAAGCTGTGAGCTGGTCCCTGCTGGCGGCCGCCGGGTTCTGGATCCTGTATCTCGGCGTGGAGCCGCACTTCCGCCGGTACTGGCCCGACTCGCTGATCTCGTGGAGCCGTCTTCAGGCGGGCAGGATCACGGACCCGCTGGTCTGCTCCCACATACTGGCCGGCATCGCCGCCGTCATGGTGGCGGAACTGGGGCTCACCGTCCAGGCGATGATCGACGGCAGGTATTTCCGAGACCTCTACCCGCAACCGCTGGACGCGCTTACCAGCGTCCCGGCTTTCTGGGGAATGCTGTTCATCGCGGTCGGGACCTTTTTCTCTTACATCCTTTTGTTCGCGCCGGTGGTCAGGCTGTTTCTGCCCAGGCGCATCTGGATTGCGGACAGCATTGCGGCAGTTCTGGCGTCCGCGTGGAGTTTCGACCTGTGGGACAACACAGGGCAGAACATCGTGTACGGCGTGAACAATGTGTTCTTCTGCGCGACGATTCTCTGGCTGCTGCGGAGATTCGGGTTTCTGGCGGCGGTTGCGGCGGTGCTCACCGACGCATTCATCGAATACGTGATGCCGATCGAGCTTCGGTCGTGGTACGGCGGGCGGAGTCTGATTGTGCTGGCGATCCCGGCGCTGGCGGCGGCAGGCTCGGCATGCGTGGTGGTTTCGGCACGGCGCCACTCGATGGCGTGACGCGATTACCAGCTCAACAGCCGCTCAGCTTCCTTCACGAGATTTTCCACCTGGGGAAGGATCTCGTACTCGAGCTGCGGGTGGTAGCCCACCCACGTGTCCAGCGCGCCCACCCGGCCCACCGGCGCATCGAGCGACGAGAACAGCTCGCTGGCAATTCTCGCGGCAATCTCGGCCCCATAGCCCCATGACAGGCAGTCTTCATGAGCAATGAGTACGCGGCTG
>CAWACP010000012.1:0-172038 GCA_963780655.1 uncultured Acidobacteriota bacterium
AAGCGCCTCGTCAAACAGCTCTACTCGATCAAGATCGACGACTCGATGGCCAGGCAGATCGCTGGCATCGCGCGGCAGAAGTACGCGGGCCATGTGAGCATCGCGGTTCGCGATCCGGACGTGCGCAAGATGCTGATGCTCTACTCCGAAGCCACGGGGCAGAAGATGCCGCTCTCAGCTACCGCGCCACAATCGGCCAGTCTCGCGGAGATGGGCGGGAGACTCTATCAGCAAGCGAGCTACGTGAACGGCAGGCCGTACACGTTCCAAAGCAATCTGCCGGTGCTTGGCGGGTACGCGACCGGCAACTACCCGTCCTCGCCCTCCAGCGTGGTGCTGAACGTCAACGGCCAGTCGGCGGCGGATTTGCTCGAGGGACGGATCGCGAATACGGTGACGCCGGGCTATGTGCAGAACCAGTGGTCGAGCGCAGCGGCAGGCAGCGACGGTCGGCTCCAGAACTCGGCTGTGATTCAGCAGCCAGGGTTGGTGATTTCGTGATGAGAATTACAGTTTAGTTAGGGCAAGCGCGCTGCTGCGCGGCCTGGCGCATAAGAGGCTGTCGGTGTTGACGTAACCCCGGATTATCGGCAGTCCGGGCCGCCGGGATCTCGACCGTTCGCACTGAGAACAACACCAGGCCATCCAGCCGGTTGCGAATACACGCTCACGTAGGCTGCTTCCGAGTGCCCGATTCACTCGAAGGTGTGGGCGGCGCTTCCCCGAACGCCGTATCTTGGGAGTTTGTGGTTGCCCGGCCATTCATACGAGTCGGCCACTACACGTCCAACTGCATGGTTCCGAATAGCGACATCCGGTCAAAGGTCGACAGTCACTTCGTTCCGGCTGTCCCTGGAGCAGCGCCAGTCAATGACTCAATATTGGCAAGAACTTCTTCGAGGCGACACTTGTCGGTATCGGACGAGAGGACCTCCAGCAGGAAGTCCCACATTTCGATCAGGCGCACATTGCCGGCACACTGGCGGATCATATCGAATTTCTGCTCTCGGAACTCGGATTCCAGTGCATTCGCCCCGAGATAGCTTTCATACGAGTCGTGGAAAAAACGCAGGTTGTCGCCGTTGCGCCGGTAAATTCCCGCGTGCACAAAGAACCCAATAAGGTCAACCGGCAGTGTGTTGATTCTGAAATCAGCGAGAACATCCTTGATCGTACGCAGCAACATGACTCCCCGACTGACGGTTAGCCCTCGATCACCGCCGCTCGCCAAGAACGTATGCCTCGTGAGATGCCTCAATGCGTACGGAAAGCCGGAGGCATCGTTTAGATTTGTGACGGAGGGCCTGAATAAAACCCGAGTGTACTCGGCGAACAAGGCGACGCGTTGGCGCGGTATGGTCCCGTTCTCATCAAAAACAGTCGCTACGAGCTTAAGCATCAGTGGAATGCGTGGAAGATGGGGAAGGAACTCGTTTAGCTCCTCAGTGAGTATACTCAGATCCGCCGCGCGCTTCTTGAGATGGGAGGCCAGAAAAGGCCCAAGGGTTACTTCATCCAAATCAAGTAGTCGGTAGCATACTTTTGAGCCCAGTGACGATTCGACGGTCGGCGGAAGCGGGCTTCGCGAAGTGATCAGAACCCCGGTTGGCGAATTCATTCGAATAAAAGTCTGGATGTCGCCCTTGTCGTCATCCTTCGAGTAGGATTCCCTGATCTCGGAGAAGCCATCGATGATCAGGAACAGATGGCCGGCAGCCAGCTGCGTCTCGAGGATCGAAGCATTTCCGTAAACGCCATGTTGCCGAAGTGCACTCGATATGGAACTTGTCAAATCTCCGGCGTAGTCCAGCCCGTCGATTAAAACCGGCTCTACGCGCTTTCCCTTTACGGTGAGAGCGCCAGTCGCCATCGCATGAACGATGGCCAAGCAAAGAGTTGACTTGCCTCGACCGCCGTCCGCAACGATGACAACGCTTCTATCGTTGGTTGCCGAGGACAAATGCTTCAACAAGCCGCTTCCGGGCTGGGCGTTATTGTCAACTGCAAAGGGAATGTCCTGGTAGGTGCTCGCCGCGGCAGCTACGTCGCTTCTTGCTGCGAGCCCAGAGCGATACGCTCGGAACAGTTTGTTGCGTCCGAACGGCGTCAAGTAAAACGCCGGCGCGAGAATGGTAATCGGCCAGACTTCGAGCTGCAAGAGGATGGAAATCAGGCGTGTCGAGCAGACGATGATCAACAACAAGCCACCTAGGGCCAGCAGTATCTTTCCAAGATTTTCCAGAAGATACTGCTTTGTCTTCCCGAAAGCGCCGGTCTGTTTGGTTGCGTCGGACAGCTGTCGGCGAAAAATCTCGGCCTGATTTCGGAAGATGTCCGCCTGCTGACGCGCAGTGTCGGCCTGCGCCCGAAAAGTCTCTGTCTGTTGCCTCGCATTCTCCGCGTCTTTCTTGCTTGCTCCAGCATCAGCCCTGGATTGATCAGCCCTCTGTTTGGCATCGGCGAGCTCAGCGCGGAGGCTCGCTACCGTTTGCGTATCGTCTGCTGTAGGAGTCGGTTTGAGGCCCTTTTGGCGGCGCTGAAGTTCTTGGCGATATCTCTCTGCCAGATTCCGTTGTTGCTCAGCTTCGGCTCGGTTGAGGTCAGCAATTTTTTGCTGCTGCCTAGCCTCGATTGCGCTCCTCCTCGCTACGAGTTCTGCTCGGTGTTCTGCGTTGGCCCATAATACAGCTACGCGCGCGCTAAATGCCGCTAGCACCAACAAGAGTAATAGTGAAACCGTCGCGACGATAAGCGAAACTCTGGCTCTTCGCCTCTGGCGAAAGTCGAGCCCATAGATGGACTCCAACGACTGACCCGAGATAGCTGCGGCGAGTGTCGCAACTGCCTCGGCGAATTCCGGGCGCCCGATCCTTCGGGGTGCGTCGCGCGCCCAACGCAGATCGACGTAAATCGGTTCGCTGTTAAATATACCAGAAAGCGCAGTGTTTAAGGCTGTGGAACGGTCGAAGTCAAAATCGCGTTGAGCCTCATTCCACACGATCTCGCCGTCGCTCAAGACGATCCGAATCCGTTCTCTGGCATCAGGTCTCGATTGAATCCATGCAGTCAGTTCACGCCTAACCCAATCGGATGATGCGCTTGCCGGAGACGCGATCAGGATAAAATTGCCAGAGGCTTGAACTGCCTCGCGAACAGCGTCTTGCGCGGCAACGGAGGCTTTGCCACCGTCTCGGAATATCCGTCGAGCACGCAGTTGGTACCAAGGCTTGGCAAATCGCTGTAGCTCGGCTGAAAGCTCCTCAGCCAATTTGCCGTCGGCTCCGTGATGATAGCTGACGAAGGCGTCGTACTTTGGCATGTCCCTGATTAGGGCATTGTAGAACGAAACCGGAGGCGGAAGTCGCGCGCGCGGACGAGGTTTGGGATTGTGCAGAAACTCCGACCATGAGGCAAAGCACTCGAATGCTCTCGCGCACGACGTCAGGTTGCCATTCGGCCCCCCGGGGAATGCTTCAAGTCGCCCAGCATATCCGGAGCCTAACCACTCTGCCGCGTAACGCGCGTCTCGCTGATCTGGTCCAGCGAAACGCCCCGGAAGTCCGGATCTGGGAAGTTGATGCAACTCGGCTCTGGCCGTATAACGGGCCACTCGGAAACAGTTCACATGGCGCGTGATGCCAGGTGTCCAAGCAGAACCACACAGCCACGCTGAAGCCATTTCCCCTGATTGGGGCCTTTCTCTATATAAGAGAGCCAAATTCGTCGTGCTACGAAGAATTTTGAAACGCCGTGCGACCGCGTGCGCGTGTGCGTAAGAGCGAGCGGAATGCCAACCTCGGGATTCAGGTCCAACGATGTGAACGGAACATCCAGAATTGGACCTGTCAGGTCCAAAAACGGCTCAGGCTGGTCTCCCGGGTCCAAAACCGGTCCAAACCACATCCCTGCATATGTCTGAAAACACGCGAACGAAGTCTGTAAGTGATTGATTCCACTTCCCTGAAAAGGCTGGCGTCGGCGGTTCGATTCCGTCCCTGGCCACCACATTCAAAAGGACTTACTGGCTGCTGGTTTTCATCGAAAAAAGCCTCAGACACAATACGGACACATCGGCGAAGGGCAATATCAGCCACCGGTACTGGGGTGCTCCACGTCCCCCAGGAGTCCCCAAATCTCTCGCGCTGTATTCCCAGTCCTGCCGATGTGACTGCGCGCCAACTTGGCATACCGCTCTGTCATTTTGATGTTGGAATGGCCGAGGATCTTTGCGAGTTCGTACAGATCCCCGCCGTTCATCATGTACCAACTCGCAAAGGTGTGGCGCAGGTCGTGGAAGCGGAAATCGCCGATCTTCGCCTTCGCTCAGCAGTGTTTCGAAACTCCCTTCCACCCGACGCCGCTCACCCTTGGCGCCCGCTCTCGGTGGGAACACCCGGTCATCGCCGAGGACTGCCGGGAAGCGACGGAACTCCGCGGCCAGTTCCGGCGACAGCGGAACATACCGGAATCCACCTCCCTTCAATCTGGAGCGGACGGCGATCAGCGATTCGGAGTACAGGACATCGGTCCACGACAATGAAAAGATCTCGCTCACGCGCATTCCGGTGGTGAGGGCCGTCAGAACAATCAGCCTTAGACGGTGGAATGTGCGGTTGATCGTCTTCATCCCTTTCCTGTAAAGCTTTTCATCGAGTACACTCTTCAGTCTCCGGAGTTCTTCTCTTCCCAGGTAGCGGCTACGGTCGTCCTTCGGCCGCTTCACTTCAACCTGATCGGCGGGGTTGCGATCGATCCCAGTCTCCTTCGACCATATCGTTGATGCCTTCTCCATCATGTGGTGTACGACGTTGAAATGGCGCGCGGCCGTGCCCGCCGAAAGACCTCGTTTCACCGTCAGGTTCTCGAACCAGCGCGTGATCCGCGCGCCGTCGACTTCACGCACAAACAAAGTCCCGAGTTCTTGTCGTAGCCCTTCGAGAACACTCTTCTCGCGGGTGTGAGACTTCTTCTTGCTCCCATACGCCTCCCAGTACCGGTCAATCAACGTGGACATTCGGTAATTGACCTCGCGTTTGATATCGAGGTGCCGATTCTCGTCCCGTGCGCTGAGCTTCTTCCGCTGGACTTTCTTTGCGAGTTCGAACGAGCCGTGCACGGTCACTGATCTCTGCCGGCCTCCTTCCCACCAGCGGACTTTGTAGATGCCGTCCGATTGCTTTTCAATGGACACGCCGATCTCCATTACTCAAATGTGCTAAGCGTATGTTGCTCGACAAAGCGCTCGAGCGCTCTAATATCGAATCGCAGCGCTCGGCCGACCTTAACCGAGGGGACCTCTCGCAAGCGCGCCTTCTTGTAGACCGTGTCCACCTTAAGGCCCAGAAAACGAGCAGCCTCTCCAACATTCAGGAGGCGTCTACCGATTTCACCGTTAAACATGAGCGGCACATTCTGTGACATCTGGTATCCTCCACGCCGATTTGGGGTTTCTCGAATCGTCAACCGCCGGCGGTGATCCAGCCTGTATCGCGTAATACTCAGAGGAAGTTGCTCGCCGCGGCAGCGGGCACACGTTCCTGGTTCGGCGTGAGCACGTGCACGGCCGAGGGCTCGGCGCTTCGCTCCTCACCTTGTGGGTGTAAGACGGTGACCGGCTCAGACGCAAAAGCCGAAATGCTCCGCTTGCGTCGCAGATGATTCGAGGGAGATGGTGTGGCATGCTCTTTTCTAACGCAGGTCCTGAATCTCTCAAAAGAGAGTCCCGAGCCGACGCACCACATCGCGGCTCAGCCTGGACGATTCCCGGCGAGACTATGCGCCGAAGCCGATGCTCGGCTTTTGACAGAATTCCAGTTTTCGCGTATGAAAGAACAGGAGCGTTCGTATGCCAAGGTTTACACTTCAACTCGACGTGGTCTTAGACGGTAAGAGCGAGCCGGAACTGCTCGAGTTTGCCAGGCGCGTCTATACGGAACAGGGCGGCGCCGTTCTTAACAGCGACGGGACGGATCGAGTGTCAGCGGAAGAGTTCATCGACGGCACAGAGCAGGCCCTGTTGGAGCTACTGGAGTGCAATCCGCTGCTGAACGTGGCCGGCTTGGAGGTCGAGAGGCTATCATGTGGTCGAGCTGATGAGAACTGCGAAACGGCAGGTGCCGTGTCGCCTGAAAGCGGCTGTGCAGTCGTCGAGGACTGCCAGCCCGATAATGATCTCGACGTTCCCGAATCAGGCCTGTACCTTTGTCGTTGGCCGAACGGCGACTTCTCTGTCGTCAAGGCGGACAATAAGCGAGAAGCAATGGTGAAGTTGGATGAGTGGGCCGGCGCCAATCCCGAGTGGCTAGACAAGCGTTCTCTTAATACCTATACAATATAGGTCTCGTCCATCCTGTAGTTCCAGCGGAACACAACCGGGTCTGCATTGACCTCCTCGAAGTACTGGTGGATGCGATCGATCAGTTCCTGTTTGCTGGCGACACGGATGCCTCGAAGCATGCTGCGCGCCATCTTGCTGAAGAGACTTTCGACCAGGTTCAGCCAGGAACCGTGCTTGGGCGTGAACACGAAAACGAATCGCTGGGGCACGCTGTCCAGGTAGGCGCGCGTCTCGCGGGAGACGTGCGCGGAGTGGTTGTCGAGCAGCAGTCGTATTTTCTGCTGCTCCGGATAGGCGCCATCCAGCTTCTTCAGAAAGGCAATAAAATCCGCGCTCTTATGCGTATTGCCGATAGTCTCAGTCAGTCGCCCGCTGTGCAGATCCAGACCGGCCAGAAGGGACACCGTTCCGAGGCGTTTGTATTCGTAGTCCCGCAGATGACTGGAGTGCTTCCCGGTCACCGGTGGCCGGTCCGCGGTGGTCACAGCCAGCGCCTGTATGCCGGGCTTTTCGTCATAGGAAATGGTAACCATGCCCAGTTCGCGCACTTCGCCGCGCAGCATACCGTCATTGATGATTTCCACCTCCTCGTACACGTGCAGCACGTTGGCCATTTTCGATTCGAAGGCGGGAACCCGGCGCTCCACATAATAGCGGATCTTGTGTGGCCGCAGTTCGCCTTCATGCAGGATCTTGTGAAGTTTGGAGCGGCTCAGCTTTTGCAGCGCCGGATGACCGGCTTCAATGCAGTGCCCGCGGATATGGGCAGTCAGCAGCTTGTAGGTCCAAAGCTCGTACGAGTAACCCAGATCCTTTGGCTTCTGGCAGGCGCAATTCTGTACCCAGACCTTTGCGTCATCCGGCAATTGCCGCGGCTTCCCTGACCGGGGCAGTTCCTGGAGCGCGGTCTCCAGTCCGGACTGGAGGCACTTCCGAACACACAGTACCACCGTGCCGCGGCTGATGTGATGACGCCGGGCGATCGCTTCATCGCTCTGCCCAGCGAGCGCATCGAGAAGAATCGCGGCCCGCACCGTCCGCCGCTTCTCTTCCGTTCTCGATTTGCGGATGGATTCCAGTCTGCGCAGTTCCTCCTCCGTGAACTGCAGCGGCTTCCGCCGCTTCGGGAAGGGCATAGCCCATTAAAACATTTCCCGGTCAGAATGTCCAGATACTTAGAGAACGATCATCTGGATTGACCACAAGCGAGACGGTCATTCGCATCCCGCGAATGCTGGCGCGCGCTCCCATTACCGCGGGGTCAAACGTGATGCGATCGAACACAGGGGTCGGTCCAGCAGCCAGGGAGCAACCCGAAAGCCAATGCGAGCGCGCCGGGCTGGGATTCACGCTCGCTTGTAACGGAACTTGTCAATCCCCAGCTTGCGGATCCGAAACTCCACCGTCGATGCCGGCATGCCCAGCCGCTTCGCCGCGCCGCGCTCGCCGGAGATTCGTCCGTGCGACGCCGCCAACGCCGCCTCGATGGTCCTGCGCTCGTCGCCGTTGCTCATCTCGGGAAGCCTCTCGGGCCGGGCCTCGGTTGCTGCCATTCCCTCGAATGACAGCACGCCGTGCTTCGACAGAATGACCGCGCGCTCTACGGCATTCTCCAGCTCGCGCACGTTCCCCGGCCATTCCCGCGCCAACAACGTCTCCAGGCTCCGCTGGTCGATGCTCGCGATCTTCTTCCCGAAACGGCGCGCGTACTTGTCGGCAAGGTGCGCAACCAGCGGCGGAATATCCTCGGTCCGCTCGCGTAGCGGCGCAATGTGCACCGGAAAGACGTTCAGCCGGTAATAAAGATCGCTGCGCAGTCTTCCGGCCCGCACCTCCGCGTCCAGGTCGCGATTGGTGGCCGCGATGATCCGAACGTCCACCCGCACGGTGCGGCTCCCGCCCAGGCGCTCGAATTCCCGCTCCTGCAGAACTCGCAGCAGCATCACCTGGGTCTCCGGCGGCAGTTCGCCGATCTCGTCCAGAAAAAGCGTACCGCCGTGCGCCTGCTCGAAGCGCCCGGTTCTGCGCTCCACCGCTCCGGTAAACGCGCCCCGCTCGTGCCCGAACAGCTCGGAGGCAAGCAGCGTCTCCGGAATGGCCGCGCAGTTCACCTTTACCAGCGGCCCCTGCGCCCGCGGCGAACAGCGGTGAATGGCCCGAGCGATGAGCTCCTTTCCGGTACCGGTCTCGCCGGTGATGAGCACCGTCGCATCGGTGGCAGCTACCTGCTCAACGGCCTCCAGCGCGCGCCGCAGGGCATCCGAGTTGCCGACGATCTCTTCCGCCCACGGCGCCTGTCCGAGCGCCGCGCGCAGTGCGGTGTTCTCCGCTTCCAGACGCTCGCGCAAAACGCGGATCTCTTCGTTCGCCAGCGCGTTCGAAACGGCCACCCCGAGCGGCCGGCAGACATCCTGCAGGATTGACAGCTCCTCCTTCGTGAACGGCGCCGGCTCCGCGCGGCAGAACGTGCCCCAACCGATCACCTTCCCGCGGACCGCCAGCGCAAGCGAGGAGTAGGCGCGAACGCCGCCGGCTGCCAGGAAGAACTCGTGTTCGAACCACTCGGGCTCGGCCAGCACGTCCGGACAGGAATAGACCGTATTCTCTTTTATCGATTCGTGCCCGGAAGGATAGGGACGAAGCGGGCGTCTGGGAATATCGGGCTGTGGTTTTCGCGTGCGCTCGACCAATTGCTGAACCGTCTCACCATCGCGCAGCGGAGCGGACGTGCAGTGCAGAGCGTACAGCCCGTGGGGGTCATCGCCGGATGGCGCGATGATGCCGATGCTCGCATAGGGCACCACCGCAGCCAGCACGTCGGTTACGGCCTCCAGAACGCCCTGGAGATGCCGCTCCGAGCTGACCGCCTCCCACGCACGCATCAGGAGGCACTGGCGGCGGTACTGATCCATCGCTCGATATTCGCAAATCCGTCGATAATTCGCAACGTGTTGCGAATTATCAAGCTGGCGGTGACGTGTTTTCAATAACGTGCGCCTGGAACCGTCCGTGCCTCATCTCTTGACGATGGACGCAGCAATCACCGCAACCGATCTCGCGAAGAACTACCCTGGGCCGGTCCGCGCGCTGGATGGTCTCTCGTTCTCAGTCGCGAGCGGCAGCATTTTCGCGCTGCTCGGGCCAAACGGCGCCGGCAAATCGACCGCAATCAAGATCCTGACCACGCTGTCGCGTCCTGATACCGGGACCGCGCGAGTCGCCGGCCTGGACGTGCTGCGGCAGCCCGAGCGGGTGCGTCACGCGATCGGCTGCGTCGCCCAGAAATCGGGCGTCGATCCGGAGTCCACCGGACGCGAGAACCTCAGGCTGCAGGGACAGCTCTACGGCCTGCGCGGCGCGGAACTCAACCGGCGCGTCGACGAAATGCTGGAACGCTTCAACCTCACCAAATCCGCGGGCTTTCTGGCGCGCACCTTCTCCGGCGGCATGAAGCGCAAGCTGGACATCGCCATGGGCCTGATCAACCGGCCCGTAGTTCTCTTCCTCGACGAGCCCACCACCGGCCTCGATCCGGAGTCGCGCAGCGATCTCTGGTATCACATCGCGTCACTGGCCAGCGCCGGCCTGACGGTCCTGCTTACCACGCATTATCTGGAAGAGGCGGACCGGCTCGCCCGCCGCGTGGCCATCATCGATCGCGGCCGCGTGGTGGTCGAAGGCACTCCCGATCAGCTCAAGGCTGAGCTGCGCGGAGATTCCGTGCGGGTCGAGTTGGCCGAGGCCCCCGCCGAGGAAGCGGTACGGCGCGCGCTGGCCCACCTCGGGGAAATTCACGAAATTAATATCGAAGGAACCTGGCTGCACGCGCGCGCTGCGCAGGGGGCGCGGGCCGTGCCGCTGGTGCTGTCCGCGCTGGAGTCGGCCGGCATCCACGCCGAATCCGTGAAGATCGCCCGGCCTTCACTCGATGATGTCTACCTGCGCCACACCGGCCGCACGTTCCAGCAGGCCGAAGGAGGTACTCGATGACCGCGCTCGCTCACACCTGGTTTCTCATGCAGCGGCATCTTCGACAGTTGCTGCGTCAGCCCTGGTGGATCGGCCTGACGCTCGCGCAACCTATCATCTGGCTGGTCCTCTACGGTCAGTTGTTTCAGAAAGTGGTGAACATGCCGGGCTTCCACGCGCGCTCGTATGTGGAGTTCATCGCGCCGGGCGTGGTCATCATGTCGGCGCTGTTCGGCTCGGGTTGGAACGGAATGGGCATTATTCAGGATCTTGACCTGGGGATAATGGATCGCCTGTTGATTTCGCCGGCCAGCCGCTTTGCTCTCATCGGGGGCCGGCTGCTGCACATGGTCATCACGATTGTGGTGCAGAGTTGCATCCTGCTCGGCCTGGCGTTCATTCTCGGCGCCCGCTATGGCGGCGGCGTCACGGGAGTGGCCGCGCTCATCGGCTGCGCGGTGCTGATGGCTATTCCGTTTGGAGCGCTCTCGAATGCGTGGGCCCTCATCCTGCGGCGTCCGGAATCGGTAATCGGCGCGGTGAACATGCTGCTGCTGCCACTCACCTTCCTCTCGCCCGTGTTCATCGCGAAGGCGCTCATGCCCGACTGGATGCGCGTAGCCAGCCGGTTCAATCCCGTGAACTGGGCGGTGGAAACGGGCCGCGCCGCTTTGCAGGGTGAGGTGTACTGGCCCTCCGCCATGCTGAGGATCGGCGCTCTGATCGCGTTCGGAATCGTCAGTTCCTGGCTGGCAACCCGGGCGTTCCGAACCTATCAGCGTTCGGCCTGACCGCTGGTGCAGGCTGAAAGCCTACTCTACTGTGGCCGTGAAAGCCATGGCGCGCTACCTGGCCGTGCTGGTGTACCGACTCCTGACCAAAGGCCACGCGTGGGTGGACCGGGGAGCCCGGCAGTTCGAAGATAAACGCGAGCAACGGGAACTGGCGGCGCTGCAGGCTCAGGCGCGAGCCCGCGGACTGCAACTCGTCCCAGTGGCGACTACCAACTGAGCGCCCTACATCCCGCAGCACCCTGTCGATCCCTGCACGGTCGCTCGTCGGTAGTGTGCCTCAGCCCCGCACTCCCGTTCATCGCGACGGCGGTCTCACGGCCCAGCGAACACTCCGCCCTCCCAAACACCGACCGCTACACACGCCCAGGGGCATGAGTCTCTGGAGAGCCTGCACTGCCGGGGTTTTGTTGTAACGCCGCGCGTGGTAATTACACATCCGGATATCAACCGCGGAAGCGGTCTGAAGAAAGACAGGGATAAACATGGCGATTGCGCCAGCGCTTCAGCCTTACATGAATACGAG
The DNA here is from genome assembly GCA_963780655.1 of uncultured Acidobacteriota bacterium. Taxonomy (GTDB): domain Bacteria; phylum Acidobacteriota; class Terriglobia; order Bryobacterales; family Bryobacteraceae; genus CAWACP01. The sequence goes on from CAWACP010000012.1 coordinate 11,624, forward strand.
AGAAGACTCGGCCTTCCGGTTTCTGGGCGTGCCGACGCTTATGAGGTCGACGAGCGAGACTACGAATGGAGCATTCGGCCTGATGGAGCATTGGTCGATGCCGCCTGAATTTGCTTCGCCGTACCACGTCCACCATCTCGAGGACGAGGCTTTTTATGTGCTCGAGGGAGAGATGGCATTCGTCTGCGGCGGCAAGTGGATCAGGGGCGGACCGGGCACTTATGTGTTCGGGCCACGCGAAATTCCGCACGGCTTTAAGGTAGTTGGGGAGGCTCCAGTGCGGATGCTGCTGCTGTGCGCTCCCGCCGGTTTCGAGCGCTTCGTTCTGGAGATGGGAGAGGACCTCGCGTCGCCGCCGTCGGCCCCGGATATGGGCAAGCTGGTTACGCTGGCCGCGAAATACAGGGTCGACATTCTGGGACCGCTGCCGGAAGAGGAGTGAGGGCGGCCTGGACCGAACAGCCGCCCTTAACAGCGTCAATAGCGTAGCTGGGTGAGCTGAATGAGGTTGCCGCAGGTGTCGTTCAGCATCGCAATGATGGACGCGGTGACGTCGGTGGGCGGCATCGTGAACTCGGCGCCGCGAGCCTTGATCCGCTCGTAGTCGCCCTTGACGTCGTCCGTGAAGAACATGGCCGCGGGCTGGCTCTGTTGAAAGATCGCCTGCTGATATGCTTTTGCGGCGGGATTGTTGTTCAGCGCCAACTGTAGTTGAGCGCCGTCCGGCTCCTCGGGCGAGGCCACGGTCAGCCAGCGATATGGGCCCTGGCTGAAATCGGCCTTTTTGGCAAAGCCCAGTACCTCCGTGTAGAAGCGCAGGGCCTTGTCCTGATCGTCCACGTATACATTGGTCAGTTTGATTTTCATTGCGTTTCTCCTTTGTGATGTCGCGGTTTGGGCCGCGTCGTCTTCCTTTTGTCGTTCCTTTTCGCCGGCGTTGATCGATCCATGCGGTCGAGGTGGCGTTCGAGAGCATCCACGTGAGCCGACCAGAACCGGCGGAACGGAGCCAGCCAGGCATCCACCTCCTGAAGCGGTGCAGGTTTCAGGCGGTAGAGACGGCGCTGTGCGTCCACCGTGGATTCCACGAAACCGGCATCGCGCAGCACTCGCAGGTGCTTTGACACGGCCGGCTGGGGCATGCGAAGTTGACGCTCGATCTCTCCGACCGACTGTTGGGAGGAGACCAGCAGGCTCAATATGGCGCGGCGGTTCGGCTCCGCAATGACTTCGAACACAGATTCCACTCTTTTAATATACCCCACCGAGCATATGCTTGTCAAGGGATATATAGGGGACGGCGGTGCAGGGCAACGGCTTCATCCAAATAAAACACTTTATGGTAAAATTGTTGTATGAGTGACGGCGGACGGCTTAACTCGGCACTAAGGATTCTCTCCGAACAGCGCCACACGGTGCAGACGAATCCCGGAGTGTGCTTCATCGATTCTGAGCCGCACGTGCCGATTGACGGACGCCTTCGGAGCGCAAGCGAAATAACCGCAGCAGTAACGCTACCAGACGAAGTATGGCGCTACGATGTTCACGGACAAAGGGGCGAGCTACACATCTTCTTTCAGCGCGGCGATATCGCCTATAAGGTGCATCATGACAGGGTGAAATCGGGCCAGCTTCGGTGCGTTCCTCGAAGTGAATCCGTGCTTGAATTTGTCCAACGGATCACTAAGAAGATGGGCGGCACGAATCTCCGGCAGGCAAAGTGATGGTCGGTTTTCAAGTATTCTCTCCGTAGGTAGCCGGAGCACCTCGGGCATTCGAAGGTCGGTTTCATGCTGGACGTGTCCTCTCACCTGTTGCCCGGCATGCAGGACGAAGCTGCTACGAAGACGGACGCCGCTTTGCACGATGCGATCGAGAAGCAGCCGCGGCCATCACGTAAAAACAGAAGAACAGCTTGACATCAATTGGACTCGGACTCGTTCGATCTCGTGATTGATTCGACAAAGGACACTCCGAGGGGTAAGACAAGAAACCCGCCGCCAGTCGGGTAGCTTGCCGAACGAGTCAGGACCGCATGGTCCTGAGGCTTAATTATCAATCCAAAAGCCTGCAGTTTCGCGAACGAGGTCAAAACGCGGCCTCTTGGGATCTCGGGGACTTCGGGTGCAAAAATCGTATCATTCCAGCCCTTGGAATGCTCGTATCCCTGTGCGGCTTGGTAGACACGCTCAAGCACTAATACGTCGTCATCCGTCAACTCCATCGCGATCCTCATCGCTTCCTCGGTCTCGTCCGGCGGAGGTATCGGCTCGCGGATGGAACTGGCAAGAATCTGGGATATGCGCCGTATTCTCTCTTTTGCCCGCGTCACCCGCGCCTTCCGGTTTGCATCTGCCCACAGTTCTCCCCAGTCCGTCTCCAAATACTGATGCAGTTGGGCTGAGAGTTCGTCGTAGTTCAGATTCAACCTCTTCACGTCGGCAACAATGCACCGAAGAAGATACGCTGAGCGCTCGTCGCCCAGTGCATCGTCGGCCTCGGTGAACGACCTGACGGCATCAGGAATGTCTCCCTGAAGGAGGTTTAGGAACGCAGAACGGAGGCTCCTGACTACGCTTGGCGAGCGGTGTCGTGCTTCAGCCTCCAGTCGTTCGAGCGCGCGACTGGGGGCGGGGTCATCAATAGGCACGATGTCACAGTATCACGCTGCTCCGGATGCTGGATTAGCAAGAGATTAGCAAAACACTCGGATTCCGAGCATTGCCGATTTCACGATTCTCTGTAACTTGTTGCTGGCGGAGAGGGAGGGATTCGAACCCTCGGTACAGGTTTAGGCCCGTACGACGGTTTAGCAAACCGCTGCTTTCGACCACTCAGCCACCTCTCCGGGCCTTTGGACGGGTCTGAAATCAGAGTATCACGACGCTCCGCTGCTCGTCTCGCGCAAAAACCGCGAAGGCGCGCACAATAACAACAATGCGCCACGAAAGCGGATGGTTCGGCGATCAGGATCTCGACCTCGTCTATATCGCCAAACGGCTGAAGGAAGCACTGAAGCTGGAAGCGATCCTGACCGAAGCCGGCGTCGACTACGCCATCGAAACCGATACCTACCTCGGAGGCATCATCTTCCGCAGCGAGCGCGTGGGCGCTTTCTTCTACGTCCTGCCGGCGGCGGGTCGCGAAGTTCGCGAGCTTCTCGCACACAACGGGTTCCGAGCCTTACGGGAAGAAGCTGCCGGCGGCTGATCAGCGATTCGCGGCGGCAGCCACGCGGGCCGCGGTTTCCTCTTCCACGCCCCGCAGCGGAACGCGAAGCAGGGCCGAGCGTTGCGCCGGACGGAAGAGATGCAGCGCCAGACCGGCTATCATGGCGCCGCCGCTGTAGAGGAAGTAGAGCAGATGGACAGGAATGGCGCGCAGCGCAAAGCCGGCGCCCCGCAAACCCGCAAGGAACTGGTAGAACCTCAGGTTGCACCCGATCACGATCAGCACGGCGGTAGCCGCCAGGAGCGGGAGCCTGGCTACGGCCAGCAGCGGCGCCAAACACATGAGCAGCACGCAGAGCCGCTGTGACACGCGCAGGTTCAGATCGTCGGGCATGCCGCCGCTCTCCAGCAGGACACGCGTCCACGGAATTGCCCGATCGAAAACGTCGCTTCGCAGCAGGCCGGCCATGGTCCACTGCTTGAGATGCTTTACGCGGAGCTGGTGATCGAGCCGAATGCGCGCGCCGCCGCGAACGATGGCCGCGCCGTACTCGATGTCCTCTACCGAAGGGCGCGACCAGACCTCATTGAAGCCGCCGCTGGCGAGGAAGAAGCGCCGGCGAATGGCTCCGCAGCCAGTCCAGAAGGTGCTGGCCTCGCGCCGGCTGTTTTGATGAATCCAGGCGTGCAGCAGGTTCTTGTACTGCGACACGAAGTTCGGCGCGGCGGGATTGAAATCGTACGATCCAATCACTGCGTCCAGCGACGGCTCCTGTTCGAAAGCTGCAATCACCCGCGACACCGTATCGGGCGCGATGCACACGTCCGCATCGATGAACAGCAGGATATCGCCCGTCGCGGCCTCGGCGCCGGCGTTGCGCGCGTGCGCGGGCCCCCGGCGCTTCTCCTGCCGAAGCACGCGAACGCCGAAGCTCTGCGCGATCGAAGCCGTCGAGTCGGTGGATGCGTCATCCACTACGATGCATTCGTAATCGCCAAAAGACGTCCTGAGCACCGCCTCGAGGCACGGCCCCAGCGATTCCCCGGCGTTCCAGGCGGGAATGATGATGGAAAGCGACGTCACGCTTACAATTCAATCAGCATATCGGATTTGAGGGCCGATTGTCGCGCAGGCGGTTCCACTTACCGCCGCTGACTGCCGTAACGCCGAGCCAGGCCGTCACGAACAGCAGCCACGCCGCCATCCAGCGGCCCAGAAAGCTGGTCATCTCGACCGCGAGCTTTCCCTGATACGGCGTCCAGTGAATCAGCCGCCATGGCGCGTACAGTCCGAGGAGCAGCAGAACCGGGCAGGCGATCAGAAACCGCAGGCGCCGCAACAGCGCGAGCGATCGTGGAGCAAGGCCTCGCCAGCCGAGGTCGGCCGCGGCGGCGGCAATCGGCAACAGCAGCACCGGGATAACGAACCACTCCACAATGCGAATCGCCCCGGTCATGATGGCCAGAATGAGCGAGGGTCGCACCGGACGGCGAAGGCGCATGGTGAGCCATGATGCGGCGACGACCGCTTTCGGCGGCGCATGATTCAGCAGCCAGCTCATGGCCCAGTAGAGCGCGACGGCGACGATGACAATCAGCGCCAGCACAGGCAGATGGCGCAGGGCGCCGCGGTAAGCGCGTCCGAGAGACTGGCCAGGCTCGCGGAAATACGCGAACGCCGATCCATGCAGCCAGAGCGTGAACGCGGCCAGCAGCGCTCCGAACAAAGCTGTCGCGGCGAGTTGCAGGCCATTCGCGTCGAGAATACCCAGCCAGAAGTAAATGCCGCCGAGCACTACAGCATTCGCCACCAGGTGCACGAGCCACAGATTCCGCGTTGCCGTTCTCATTTCGCCTCCACGGTTCGCGCTTCGGTAGTAGCCAGATAATTCGGCTGATACATGGGTTGTACGCGCGCCGGATTGACGTGGAACACGCCCGGATTCACCACCTTCAGCAGGTAGAAATACTGGTGCTGGCCCTCGCCGAAAAAAGTCTGGAAAATGGCCATGCGATTGTCGTGCATTTCGCGGCGGCTGAAAACGAAATCCCACCACGAGGGCTTCTCGCGCAGCTCATACAGGTCGTCGCGCTCGATGAACTCCGTGCCCGCGGGGATGGGGTCCTCCATCATCAGGTAACGCCATGTGCCGCCGGTCACCGTGAGGCGCACGGCGAGGATATCGCCCACGGCCACTGGTCCGTTCAGCGCATTCAGATCGTAGACGACGCGGTTGTCCTGCTTCGACGGCGAGAGCCGGTAATAATCGCGCAGGATATTGAGCTGAACCGAACCGGTCCGCGCCAGCTTCGGCTCGGTGGAATTGTATTCCTGCCGTACCGACCAATACAGCCGGCCCGCGCCCTGCATCTCGATGCGCACCTGGTTCGACGCACCGCCGAGCTGGCCCTCGTCCAGACGCAACAGGTACTCGCCGGGTGAGAGCGCGGCGGCGGAGGTGAACGGTTTCGAGGCCACTTGTTTGCCGTTCACGAAAACCGTGCCGGTGAGCGAAGCGTTCAGCTCGTGCGTGGTCTTCAGATAATCGGTGAGGCCGTACACCACCATGGCGGTCTGCTCGGTGGAGAACCAGTACCAGCCGCCGCTGCGATGATTCACCAGCCAGAGCGCCGCCTTCGGCAGCAGCGGATTCTGCGGATCGATATGCGACAGCAGCTTCACCGCATAAGCGCTCGCCTGGGGCGTGGAGTCGATCATGACGTCCATCAGCGTGTCCTCATCGAGCGGCCACGAGGCTTCGGCTTCATCCTGCTTCGCCATGGAGACAAGCTGCCGCGCGGCCTCCTGCGCGCGCGGGTCCTTCAGCGCATCGAAGGCGAGGCCGATCTGCGCCAGCCCGTATGCGCTCATCTTTTCGTGATGCTGCCACGCGTCCTCGAGCATGCTCCGGTCGGTGGCGCCGGCGGCGACAAGCGCATAGTTCATGTAGGCCTTCAGGTCGGGAATCAATCGTGATTCGCTCTGATACTGCTGCTTCAGGTACTTCGTTGCCTTCTCGAGCGCCTCGGGCTTGATGGTCTGGCCGGCGGCCTGCGCCTGGGCGAGTCCGGAGACGACGTACGCCGTCATGAAGATCTGGCTGTCGTCGGTTTTCCACCAGCCCCATCCGCCGTCGTCGTGCTGGAAATCGTAGAGGCGATCGAGCCCCTGGGTGATCTTCTGCTGGAGCGCTGCCGGGTCCTGCCGCGATTGCAGGTTGAGCTGCTTCATCGCCTGCAACACCACGATGTTCGGCAGGAAGCTGGACATGGTCTGCTCGGTGCAGCCGTAGGGGAACGAGGTCAGGTAATCGAGCGCGCCGAAAATCGCGCCGGCCACCGACGGCGAGAGATGCACCTCCAGTGCGCGCGACCCGGGCGCCACCTGCGCCGGGAAGTTCAGCGTAAACGCCGTTTGTCCGGCCGCGTTCAGCGATCCCGATCGCGATTCGGTCATGCGGACGCCCTGGGCATAGACAGGCAGCGTCAGCTCCATCGCGTCCGACTCTTCAGTGGTGAGCGCTTTCCCGGTGATCACGGCTTCGTTGCCAACGGGAACGCGTACGCGGAAATCCACCTTCGCATCGCCGCGTGAGGGAATGCTGACATCCTGCGATGCCGGTCCGGTGAATTCGAGGCCCTTCGCTTCGAGCGACACACGGGCCGTCTTTGCGTCGGTGAGATAGTTGTGCACGATGGCCGAGAGGGTCACCTCATCACCCTGAGTGAAGAAGCGCGGCACGGCCAGGCGCAGGATGATGTTCTTGCGCACGATGACCTTCTGAATCGCCGCGCCGACTCTGGTATCGGCCGTAACGCCGCGCGCGGTGGCGCGCCAGGTGGTGAGCGAATCGGGAAAATCGAAATCCACCCCGGCTTTGCCGTTCGCGCCGGTGTTCACATCCGCCGACCAGAAGATGGTATCGGGGAACGCCTTGCGCACTTTCGGCTGAATGAGCGCCTCGGGCTTGAGCTGCGTCAGCCGCTGCTGCTGCCGGAGCAGAGCCAGTTGCATGCGGCGCTTGCCTGCCTCGCCGCGGAAAAAATACGACAGGGAGCTTTCCGTGTTGACGATGTTGTAGTCCCGGCCGTAGAAGAAGTTCAGGATATCGGGCGTGCTGTCTTTGCGGATGCCGTAGATGGCCTCATCCACCACGCCGAGGCTGAACTCGGCGGCAACCGGCCGGCCGGCGCTGTCCTTCGCCTCGATATCGTAATGCGCGTGCTCGCCGGGCTTGTACTGCGGTTTCGAAGAAGTGATGTTGACCGAAAGCGCCTGCTCCACCGGCGGCACTTTCACCAGCTTGCTGCCCTGATAGAACTGCCCGTTGCGGATGAATGCGGCGGTAGCGTAGAAGCCGGGCGCCTGATCGGCGCGGACCCTTACCTCGAATTCGAACGATGGGGCCGTGGCCTCCACCACGCGCGTCCATTCCAGAGTGCGGCCTTCCACCGACACCAGCACCTTCGCCCGAGGCACGCCGGTGAGCACCAGCAGCTTCGCGGTATCGCCGGCGCGGTAAGTCTTCTTGTCGGGGACGATCTGGAGCGTCTCCTGCTTCTCGCCATAGAGCGCCTCTCCCCCGCCGCTCACCCACAAATACGAATACGCGGTCACCTGACGCTTCTCGGGGGTGGGCGCGGTGATCAGCACGCGCCACTCGCCGCCGCTCGGAATCACGAAGTCGGCAGTGGCGTTTCCCTCGGTATCCGTGTCCGATTCCACGGCGCTGCGCGTAACGGCCTTCTCGTGCTGACGCCAGTGCCACTCCTGCAACTCCGCCTTCACGTGCGCGCGCACGGGACGGCCGTCGTAATCCATGGCCGTGATGTGCATACGCGCATGATCGCCGGGCGCGTAGACGTACTGATCCGGTTCGGCATCCAGATAAAAACTCGCGAAGGTGGCAGTCACGTAGCCGGTTCCGGAGATCTCTCGATTGCCTTCGTCGGTGACGCGCGCTTCAATGCGATAGCGGTAATCGGTGGCGTGCTCCGAGACTTCAGTCGGAAGGCTGATATTCAGCTTTCCGTTTTCATCGAGGCGGCCCTCGTTGTTCTCGGCCTGCTCGCCGCTGGTGTCTTCCTCGTCGCTGCTGTTCTCCATCTGCTCCTCATCGAGCGCGGAGCGCTTCAGCCACGCGGTGGTCTTGTAGACGGCCCAGGTCACCTTCGCGTTCTTCACCGGCTCGCCGAAATAATAACGGGCATCGATGGTGGCCTGCGCAGTCTCGCCCTCGATAATGCGCGGCTTTGCCGGCGTGACGCGCACTTCGTATTCCGGCTTCTTATATTCCTGCACCTCGAAGCCACCCTGCATTTCCGCGTCTTCCCGATGGATTTGGATGGAGTAATCGCCCAGCGCGGAACCGGCGGCCAGCGTGAACGAATCGTGGATTGTGCCGAGGCGCGAGATGGGCAGAGTTTTGCGATAGACGGTCTTCTGGTCGGGATCGTCGATCGAGACGTCGACAGTCCGCACCGCCGGCACGACGTATCCGGTTGGCGATTGCGTGCGCACGATGGCCTTGAAATCAACGGTGTGGCCGGGGCGGTAAACGGGACGGTCGGTATAGATGTAGCCGGTCCAGTCCTGGTTGGGTTTCAGACCGACGGTCCACGCCGCGAGGGTGGAGACGGTGAAATCGGCGCCGGCTCGGGCCATCAGCCGCAGATCGCTGTTGCGGTCCGCCGCGACGGGCGTGTCTACCAGACCCTGGGGGTTGGCATGCCAGCTCTGCCCGCGCGCGTTGGTGTTCGACCAGAGGAGCAGCTCGGCGTTCGGCACGGGCTCGCCGGTCTTGCGATTCACGATGAACGCGACGGCGCGGCCGGGCGCCTGCTTGGTGATCATGGCGAGATCGGAGACGATGACAATGGTGTAGGCACGCAGCGATTTGTTGACCGCCTCCACCAGGTACACGCCCTTGCCGTGCACCTCCACCGGCACGGTCTGGACGTCCCAGCGCTCCTGGCTGGTCACCGGCTGATGCCACGTGGCCACCACCTGCTGCGAATTCAGCAGCGGCGCTTCGGCGAAGCCGGCCACTCTTCGTGAGCGCGCGGGGTGGCGGGACAGCGCTTCGCGGATCTGCGCGCGCGAATCGCGGGAGAACTGGTAGCGAACCAGGTTGATGACGTTGTGACGCCAGTCGCTCTTCAGGCGATGGAAGCGCTCCAGCAGGGTCAGCTCGCGCGGGGGCTTCGGCGCCTGACCGCCGAACATGTGCGCGTCCTCGAGCTGTTCGAAGAAACGCACCGGATCCTTAATGCGATAGACGCGGAAGTCGAGCGCATCGACGTTCCACGCGTTCATCTGGACGGACACGGCATCGCCCGGTCCGAAGGTGCGCGCGCTCGACAGCGCGAAATACGGCTCGCCTTCCGTCTGGCCGATTCCGGGCGCGGCGGCCAGGAACAGCGCAACAGCACAGAGGGTCCGTTTCAGAGAATGTTCCATCGGTAGACGCCCAGAAAGCTGGTATTACCTTCCACCGGCCGCCAGCGCGGCTGAGGATAGTGAAGCAGTTGTGTTTCGCTCAGGCGGCGGATTTCGCCGGCATGCGATTCGATTGGTCCGGTGTGATACACGCCGTATAACTCGCGGCCATTCGTGAAATGGCTCGGGCCGATCCAGATCATGCTGTGAAAAGTCCCTGCCGACTGGCGGAAAAACAGCAGATCGCCGGGCCGTGCCTGCGCGAGCGACCGGGTGACGAAACGCGTATTGAATTGCTTCAGCGTCGCGGCGTCGGCAAACTGCGCGAAGGCGCCGTCGGTCAGGTCGGACAGGTGAAACGGACCGGGGCGCGTCCGGAACAGCGCGGCTTTGAGCGGGGTGCGCGGGTATGAGTATTCGGCGACGTCGGCGAGCGCGGGCAGGATGGGGAGTTGCACGCGCGCGGCCCACGCCGAATCGTGCCTGGCGAGGGCTTCGCGGTAGGAATAACGAATGAGCGCGGCGCAGTCGTCGATTTCGTGAGGCAGCTTTTGCTGGAAGTACTGCGCTTCGGCGAGGAACGTGAACCATTCACGGAACGCCTGGCGGTCGGCGGGGCCGAGGCGAAGGAAATCGGGCGTGCCGTCTTCGCGGCTGTCGCTGTCGTCAACGGCGGCGGCGGGTTGGTTGTGGCGCGGCTCGGCTTTCGCGGCGCGGCGCGCGCACGCGGCCCCAGTCAGCATGGCGCAGACCGCCAGGCCGGCCCATCCTCTCCGATTCAGCACAGGTACAAAGGATTATATGCGAGGCGAGCGGGGCCGGGGAAGAGCGCTTATCACGCTATCGTCGCACCAGCAGGGTTGCGGGCGGCTGCCGCCATTGCGGCGAGGTTCGCCGCGGGCATGCCGGGGCTGACGCCGCCGCCCAGCGACAGGATCAATGACGCGCCTTCAGCGCCCGCGATCACAGCTCGAGCAGTTTCCGCGACCATCTCCGGCGTACCGTTCACGGCGACTTCGAGCGGCGGCAAGTTGCCCATGAGACACATGCGGCCCTGAGTCTTCTCGACAGCCTCACGTACCGGGACTTTGTGGCTCCAGTTGAGCACGTCGAAACCGGTATCGGGGAGATCCTGCAGGAACGGCCGGACGTTCGCATCGTTGTGATAAACCTTTACCCAGTCGGCGGGGAAGGCCTCGCAGATCTGCTTCAGCCAGGGATGCGCGAACTCGAGATAGGTGCGCCGTGACAACATGCCGGCGATGTCGTCCAGAACGAGAATGCCCTGAACCGAGTCGCCGATCGCTTCGGCCTGGGCTTTCAGCCAATCGATGACGCAAGCCGTGGTCAGCCGCAGAAGCGCCTGGACCTCTTCCCGGCCATCGGCGATGTCCATCAGAAACGTTGTGAGGCCGCGCAGGAACGAGGCAATGCACAGCGGTCCGCGCGCCGCCACGACGGGGATTGTATAGCCGGCCTGCTCGACGCGTTTGCGGGACATCGTGTAGCGCTCCAGCGCGAACGGCATGAAGCCGTCGGTCCGCGGATTCACCGGCAAGAGTGATCCGACGTCTTCCAGACGGAGCAGCGTCGCTGACTGATCGGGCGTTCGGTCGGGATAGAAATGGAGACGGTTTCCAAACGCGGATGGCTCAATCGCCATGCCATACTCCACCCACCACGAGGGGAAGAAGATCACATCGGGGAAATCGCGCACTACTTTCAGGTTCGCCTCGAACCACACATCGGGGTTGACGAAGTATTCCAGGTGGCTGACGCCGACGTAGCCCGGTATCCAGGGACTGTCGACGATGGCCGCAACGGGCGTCTCCACGGCGGGAACGCGCTTTGCGGCATTCCTGAATACCTGCCACTGCTCTGGTCTCATGGGATTACCTTTATTGTGACGCCGAGGCGGACAGGCGTTCGGACCTGTTCAATCCGCAAAGAGATCCGCGAGCGGAAGGGAGAAGCCAGGCAGGACATTCTCGTCGGTCAGACTTTGCAGTTCTTCGATGGCGGTGTGGCTGCCGTCGGCGCGGTAAATACGCACTCGGCGGATCTTTGGATAAACTATCCAGACTGAGCGGGCGCCAGCCGCGAGACACTGCGCCGTTTTTGTCTCAATCTCTTCCGCCGAATTCGCGGGTGAGATGACTTCGATCGCCACATCAGGGGCGCCTTGCGGCCACTCGTCATGACCCACGCGGCGGCTCGTCAGGAGCACCGCGATATCCGGCTGGCGTACTGTATCCGGACCGAGTTGAAACCCAGGTTCGAGGAAGACTTCACCCGACCCAGCCCGATCCAGGTAGCTGCTCATGACCTTGTACAAGCGGTGCGCAATGACCAGATGTCCGTACTTTGCGGGTGGCACGATGATAAGCTCCCCATTGCTGAGCTCCTGCTTGCCGGGTTCGTCAGGCAGACGCGAAAACTCCTCCACGGTGAGCAGAGTTTTGGTCCCCATGGCTGTATGTTAGCAATTGCGGCTTACGGCGCTGGACTTCGGACCAGTTCAATCGGCAAAGAGCTCAGCGAGCGAAAGGGAGAAGCCTGGCAAGACGTGCTCGTCGGTCAGACTTTGCGGTTCTTCGATGGCGGTGTGGCTTCCGTCGGCGCGGTAGATGCGGACGCGGTGGGTGTCCGGATTAACGATCCACACTGACTTGCTCCCAGCCGCCAGGTACTGCGAGATTTTCTCATCGATGTACACTGCCGTATTGCTGGGCGAAAGGACTTCGATGGCGATGTCGGGAGCAGGAGCCCATTCGCCGCGCTTGTGTTTTTGGGGTTTGTGAAGGTAGAAGGAGACATCGGGCTGCCGGACAGTTTCCGGTCCGAGCCGCGCACCCGCCTTCGGGTAGACGACCCCGACGCCAGTATGCATAATGTGCAGGAATAGCGCTGCATGGATACGGCGACAAGTCTCGGTATGGATAAAATCGGCTGGTGGCACGATGATAAGCTGCCCGTTGCTGAGTTCCTGCTTGCCAGGTTCGTCAGGCAGACGCGAAAACTCCTCCACGGTGAGCAGAGTTCTGGTGCCCATTGCTGTATGTTAGCTCTTACGCTGCGGCGCTGTGCGCGCGTGTCAGGAAGCGGCCGATGCCTTCCGCGGCTTTGCGGCCTTCGGCAATCGCCCAGACCACCAGCGACTGGCCGCGGCGCATGTCGCCGGCCGCGAACACGCTCGGAACCGAGGACATGTAGTCGTCGTCGGTTTTGACATTGCCGCGCGCGTCCAATTCCACGCCGAGCTGATCGATCATGCCGTTGCGCACTGGTCCGGTGAAGCCCATGGCGAGCAGCACGAGATCGACGTCCATGGTGAATTCCGTGCCGGGAATCGGCTCGAACCGCGGCGCCGGACCCACCCTCACCGCGTGCAACTTCTTCACGTTGCCCTGCTCGTCGCCGGTGAAGCCCGTGGTGGCGACGCTCCACTCGCGCATACCGCCCTCTTCGTGCGAGCTTTCGACGCGAAGCTGCAGCGGCCACAGCGGCCAGGGCGTTGCCGGGCTGCGATCGTCGGGAGGCATCGGCAGCAGCTCGAATTGCGCGACGGACGCGGCCTTCTGACGATGCGACGTGCCGAGGCAATCGGCCCCCGTGTCACCGCCGCCGATGATCACCACGTTCTTTCCCGTAGCAAGAATCTGATCGGGCACATGTTCGCCGGCGCCGCACTTGTTCTGTTGCGGCAGGAAATCCATGGCGAAATGGATGCCCTTCAGCTCACGTCCGGGAACCTTCAGCTCGCGCGGCTGTTCCGCGCCGCCGGCGAGCAGCAATGCATCGTAGGCGCGGCGCAGCTCCACAATCTGGATGTTCTCGCCCACGTGCGCATTGGTCCGAAACTCGACGCCCTCCGCTCCCATCTGTTCGAGGCGGCGATCAATGATCGACTTCTCCATCTTGAAATCCGGAATGCCGTAGCGGAGCAGACCGCCGATGCGGTCGGCCTTTTCGAACACGGTGACGCCGTGCCCGGCCCGTGCGAGCTGTTGCGCCGCGGCGAGACCCGCGGGACCCGATCCGATCACCGCGACGCGCTTGCCGGTTTTGATCGGAGCCGGCTCAGGCCGAATCCAGCCGGCATGGAAGGCATGCTCGATGATGGTCTTCTCGATGAGCTTGATAGCCACCGGCGGCTCGTTGATGCCCAGCACGCAGGCTGCTTCGCACGGCGCGGGACAGATGCGTCCGGTGAACTCGGGGAAGTTGTTGGTGGAGTGAAGCACGCGGACGGCTTCGCGCCACTTGTCCTTGTAGACAAGGTCGTTCCAGTCGGGAATGATGTTGTTCACCGGGCAGCCGGTATGACAGAACGGGATGCCGCAATCCATGCAGCGGGCGCCCTGGGTGCGCACACGGTCTTCCGGGAAATCCTGGTAGACCTCGAACCAGTCATTGACGCGTTCGGCGACGGCGCGGCGGGGCGCCACTTCGCGCTCGTATTCCATGAAGCCGGTGGTTTTACCCACGGCGGGCCTCCGGGGACTGCAGGCTGAAAGCCTGCTCTACTTTGGCCTCCGGGGAATGCAGGCTGAAAGCCTGCTCTACTGGGGCCGCCGGGGTAGTGACGTGCGCGGCTGGGCGGCGGGTGACCCCGAGCACGCGCTTGTACTCGTGCGGGAAGACCTTCACGAACTTCGGCAGCATGTCGCCCCAGTTATCGAGAATCCACTTTGCACGCGGGCTCTGGGTCAGTTCGGCGTGCCGCGTAATCAGGTTGTACACCGCCTGAATGTCGGCCTGCTCGGTTACCGGTTCCAGATCGACGCCAGCGCGATTGCACCAGACGCTTTGGAACTCGCCCGTTTCATCCAGCACGAAGGCGAAACCTCCGGTCATGCCCGCGGCGAAATTGCGCCCGGTCCTGCCGAGCACCACCACCAGGCCGTTCGTCATGTATTCGCAGCCGTGGTCGCCCACCGATTCCACCACGGCGGTTGCGCCCGAATTGCGCACCGCGAAACGCTCGCCACCCAGTCCGTTGAAGAACGCCTCGCCACTCGTGGCGCCGTACAGCACAACGTTGCCCACGATGATGTTCTCTTCCGGAACGAACTGCGAGGTCCGCGGAGGATACACCACCAGCCTGCCGCCGGAGAGGCCCTTGCCGACATAGTCGTTCGCGTCGCCCTCCAGCGTCAGGGTGACGCCTTTGGCAAGGAATGCGCCGAAACTCTGCCCGGCCGATCCGGTGAACTGGAATCGGATGGTATCGTCCGGCAGTCCTTTCGATCCGTGCCGGCGCGCGATCTCTCCGCTGAGCATGGCGCCCACCGTGCGATGCACGTTGCGAATGGGCAGCTTGAACTCCACGGGCGTGCCTTCGTCGATGGCCTCGCGGGCGTGATCGATCAGCTTGTAATCGAGCGCCTTGTCCAGGCCGTGATCCTGTCCAATCAGGCATCGGCGGCCGATACGCCCCGGCACCGGCGGATTGAAAAGGATGGACGAATAATCGAGGCCGCGCGCTTTCCAGTGGTCGGCGGCATCGCCCATCTCAATCATGTCGACGCGCCCGATCATCTCCTCCATACTGCGGAAGCCCATGGCGGCCATATAGCGCCGGACCTCCTCGGCCACGAAGAAGAAGTAATTAATGACGTGCTCAGGCGCGCCTCTGAACTTCCGGCGCAGCGCCGGATCCTGCGTCGCGATGCCCACCGGGCAGGTGTTCAGATGGCACTTCCGCATCATGATGCAGCCCATGGTCACCAACGGGGCGGTGGAGAAGCCGAACTCCTCGGCGCCGAGCAGCGCGGCGATGGCCACGTCGCGGCCGGTCTGCAGTTTTCCATCCGTTTGCACGCGGATGCGGCTGCGCAGATCGTTCATCACCAGCACCTGCTGGGTTTCCGAAAGGCCGAGCTCCCAGGGGATGCCGGCGTGCTTGATGGAAGTGAGCGGCGACGCGCCGGTGCCGCCGTCGTGCCCGCTGATGAGCACCACGTCGGCATGGGCCTTGGCCACGCCGGCCGCGACCGTTCCTACGCCCACCTCGGCCACCAGCTTCACCGAAATGCGCGCGCGGGGATTGACGTTCTTCAGGTCGTAGATGAGCTGCGCCAGATCCTCGATGGAATAGATGTCGTGGTGCGGCGGCGGGGAGATGAGTCCCACGCCGGGGATGCTGTGCCGCACGCGCGCGATCACTTCGTCCACCTTATGCCCGGGCAACTGGCCGCCCTCGCCCGGCTTGGCGCCCTGCGAGATTTTGATCTGCAACTCGTCGGCGTTCACCAGGTAATGCGCGGTGACGCCGAAGCGGCCCGAGGCCACCTGCTTGACCGCGCTGCGCCGCAGATCGCCGTTGGAATCGGGCTGGAAGCGCGCCTCGTCTTCGCCGCCCTCGCCCGTGTTCGAGCGGCCGCCGATGCGGTTCATCGCAATCGCCAGAGTCTCGTGCGCTTCCTTGCTGATGGACCCGAACGACATGGCCCCGGTGGCGAACCGCTTGACGATTTCCGTCGCCGGCTCCACTTCCTCGAGTGCCACCGGCCGCTTGATGGTCTTCAGCTTCATCAGGCCACGCAGCGTGCACAGCTTGCGGCTCTGATCGTCCACCAGCCGGCTGAATTCCTGGAAAGTCTCGAAGCTCTCCTGCCTTACCGAGTGCTGCAGTTTGCTGATGGTGAGCGGATTCAGAAGATGGTGCTCGCCGTTCACGCGGTAGTGATACTGGCCGCCGAGGTCGAGCTCTTTCTCCGAATCGGTCACCGGCCGGAACGCGTGTTCGTGCCTCATCTGGGCTTCGCGCGCCAGCACGTCCAGACCGACGCCCTCGATGCGCGAAGATGTTCCGGTGAAATACTTCTCCACCAGCGCCTTGTTCAGTCCGATTGCTTCGAACACCTGGGCGCCGCGATAGCTCTGCAGCGTGGAGATGCCCATCTTCGAAAAGACTTTCAGCAGGCCCTTGTTGACGGCCTTCTTGTAATTCTTCAGCGCGGTTTCGAAGCCGATGCCGGGCGGCAGGTTGCCGCGCCGCGCCTGGTCCTCCAGCGTCTCGATGGCGAGGTAGGGATTGATCGCGCTTGCTCCGTAGCCGATGAGCAGCGCATAGTGCATCACTTCGCGCGGCTCGCCCGATTCGATAATCAACGCCACCTGCGTTCGGGTACCTTCGCGCACCAGGTGGTTATGCACGGCGGAAAGCGCCAGCAGCGAGGGAATGGGGGCATCGCCCTCTTCCACTCCGCGGTCGGAAAGGATGAGCAGCGAATAGCCGGAGCGTATGGCTAACGACGCGCGGCGGCAGAGCGAATCGAGCGCGCGCTCCAGCTCATTGGCGCCGGCCCCGCGAGCGCGGAACAGCATGGGGAGAGTGGTGCTGAGCAGTTCGCTGGTGGAAACGCGCCGCAGCTTTTCCAGATCGCGATTGGTCAGGATGGGATGCGGCAGCTTGAGCGTGTGGCAGTTCTGCGGCGTCTCGCCGAGAATGTTGCGCTCAGTGCCGATGTAGCTGGTGAGCGACATCACCAGCTCCTCGCGAATCGGGTCGATGGCGGGATTGGTGACCTGCGCGAACAGTTGCTTGAAGTAATTGAACAGCGGCTGCGGCCTGTCGGAAAGGCACGCGAGCGGAGTATCGGTGCCCATGGAACCTATCGGTTCCTGGCCGTCCACGGCCATGGGCATCATGAGCATGCGGATATCTTCCTCGGTGTAACCGAAGGCGCGCTGGCGCGTGACGATGCTCTCGTAATCGGATTCGTAGATACGCGGCGGCTCGGGCAGGTCGTCCAGCTTGATCTGGTTTTCCTTCAGCCAATCCGCGTAAGGCTGCCGTTTCCAGAGCCGTTCCTTGATCTCGTCGTCGGGGATGATGCGGCCTTCCACGGTGTCAGCCAGAAGCATGCGTCCGGGCTGCAGACGGCCCTTGTAGCGCACGTCCTCGGGACGAATGGGCAGCACCCCGGTTTCCGAGGCCATGATCAGCACGTCGTCTTTGGTGACCAGGTAGCGGGCCGGACGCAGGCCGTTGCGGTCGAGCGTGGCGCCGATGACGCGGCCATCGGTGAAGGCCACGGCCGCCGGTCCGTCCCACGGCTCCATCAGCGAAGCATGAAACTCGTAGAACGCCTTCTTATCCGGATGCATGGTGTTGTCGCCGTCCCATGCCTCGGGAATCAGCATGGTCATGGCGTGTGGCAGCGAACGGCCGGCCATGGTGAGCAGCTCCACCGCGTTATCGAGCGCCGCGGAATCGCTGCCGTGCGGCTGGATGATGGGGAAGATCTTCTTTATCTCGTCACCGAACAGCGGCGCGTCCATGATGGTCTGGCGCGCGTGCATCCAGTTCACGTTGCCGCGCAGCGTGTTGATCTCGCCGTTGTGGCACACGTAGCGGAACGGATGCGCAAGTTGCCAGGTGGGAAACGTGTTCGTGGAGAAGCGCTGGTGCACCAGGCACAGCGCGCTCATGGCGTCCGGATCGGACAGCTCTCCATAGAAGTTGGCGATCTGCGGCGCCAGCAGCAGGCCCTTGTAAACGATGGTCCGCGTGGAGAGCGACGGGATGTAGAAGAAGCTCTTGTCGCGGACGTCGGACTCGGCGATCTCGCGCTCGGCGCGCTTGCGCACGATGTACAGCCTGCGCTCGAGGTCGTCCTGCGAAGTTCCCGCGGCCGCCCGCACGAATACCTGCTCGATATAGGGCTGGGAACCACGCGCGATGCGGCCGATGGCGTCGGCGTTCACCGGCGTGTCGCGCCAGCCGAGCACGGCAAGCCCCTCTTCCCGGAACAGCCGTTCAAGAATGCCTTCCACCAGCAGGCGTTGCGCCGGCTCAACCGGCAGGAACACCATGCCCACGCCGTAAGTTCCGGCAGGGGGCAGAGTAAAGCCCAGCTTCGAGCACTCTTTGGCGAAGAACTTATGAGGTATCTGGATGAGAATGCCTGCCCCGTCGCCCGTTTCCGGGTCGCAGCCGCACGCGCCGCGGTGAGTCAGGTTGATGAGGATCTGGATGCCTTTGAGGATGATGTCGTGCGAAGGCTGGCCTTTGATATTGACCACGAACCCGATGCCGCACGCATCGTGCTCGTTGGCGGGATTGTACAAGCCCTGTTCGGTGGGGAGTCCGTTGTTCAGAGTCACTGATCCCTTCTTCCGGAGCGTGGGATAAAGAGAGTATATCAACAACACACTATTACGACAACCGAAATTTTAATTGACTTAATATCGGCATTCGTAATAGTATTAGTGCATCTGTGATTTTTGATACGCTCAGGCTTTTCCGCGACATCGCGCAGACGCGCAGCTTCAGCGAAGGTGCCCGGCTGAACGACATCGGCCAGTCGTCGGCCAGCCAGCAGATTCAGGAACTGGAGCGGAATCTTTCCGTTACGCTGATTGACCGGAGCACCCGGCCACTTGTTCTGACGGGCGCCGGCAAGCTCTATCTCGATCTGTGCCGCGACGTGCTGCGGCGCGATCAGGAGTTTCACGCGGCCCTGGACCAACTCAAGACGATGTGGACGGCACGGTGCGGGTGGCGGCCATCTACTCCGTGGGACTGTCGGAAATGTCCGAGCTGGAACAGGAGTTCTCGCGGCGCCATCCGGGTGCTCGTCTGGAAGTAGAGTACCTGCGGCCGGAGAAGGTGTACGAGGCCGTGGCGACCGATCGCGCGGACCTCGGTCTGATGAGCTACGCGGAGGGTTCGCGGGAAGTGACCGTGCTGCCGTGGCGCGAGGAGGAGATGGTGGTGGCCGTGGCGCCATCGCATCCGCTGGCTGTTCAGGACGAGGTGCTGCCCACTGCGCTGGAGGGCGCGGAGTTTGTCAGCTTCGATCCGGACCTGCCCATCCGCCGCGATGTCGACCGGTTCCTGCGCGAGCACGGCGTGTCCATCCGCGTGGTGCTGCACTTCGACAATCTGCAGATGATCAAGGAAGCGGTGGCGCACGGAGTGGGGGTGAGCATCATGCCGGCGCGCGTGATGAGGGAAGAGGTAGCGCGCGGCCGCCTGGTCCCGATCAGGCTGATCCCGCCGACGCTGTTCCGCCCGGTGCGGATCGTGCACCGCAAGCGCAAGCGCTTCAACCCGGCCGCGGAGGCGTTTTTGAAGCTGCTGCAGACGCCGATTCCGGCTGAGGCCGCGGGGCTGGGAGAGCTGCAGCGGGTGGGGTCCACGACATGGAAGGAATAGCAAGCTTTGATAAGGTGTAACGCCGGCGCTAAGTTGGTGTGCAGGAGAAATGCATGAACGTTTCCCTCACTCCTGAACTCGAGAAGTTCGTCAGCGGCAAGGTCGAATCGGGACGCTATAACTCAGCAAGCGAGGTTGTGAGGGAGGCGCTTCGACTGCTTGAGCACTACGATCGGACACGCGCCGACCAGATTGCGAGCTTCAATCAGGAACTGGCGCGTCGCCTGGCTACGCTGGACCGTGGGGAGCGGATTGAACCGGCGGAAGCTCGGGCACGGTTAAGAAGCAAGTCCGAAGTGCGCCGAAGCCGCTCATGAGCGGTTATATCCCCAGCACTGACGCATACTCAGATCAAAGCCAATCGGCAGTCCAGCGACGGCACGAATCGTAAAGTCTTAAAAGCTGACGGCCGACTTCCTCATCCGATGCATATCGATTGATCGTCACATGCAACGCGATGTCCCTCTCGCCTGCGGGCTGGGAGTGGGCATCGTAGAAGAGCTCAGCTTCGTTGACAGCACAAACATGGATGCACAGGTACAACTCCTCAAACTCGCGAACAGAGCGGCAGCCCGAAGCTTTGTAGCTCGGCCAGTCCGTCCTCTTTTGGTCCCGGAGATTCGTCTCATAAAATGAGAATCTATCGAGCGAGGACCGTAGACGACCGGCCAATGCTGCTCCGTCGCGCCAGGCGGCCACTGCAAAAGCGCCGTCCTGCTCGTAATAGATTCCCGCCGAGTTGAAGTGCATCGCTGCAATGACTGCACGTCGATTGTCGGCCAAGTACACTTGGGCGCATCGGAGGTTTCCTGTCATCTCGTTATGTTGATATTAGCCCGTGGCCGAGGCGGGGAAGGCTAAGATCGGCCCGGAGCGCAAGCGCCCGCGAGCGCCGGCATTACGAGGAACAGCAATGAAACGCGAGTACGATTTCACCGGGGCGAAGCGCGGCGCAGTGGTCAAAGCAGCGCCGGGCAAGAGCCGAATTACCATACGACTGGACAACGCCGTACTCGACTGGTTCAGAAAACAGGCCCATGCCGCCGGAGGCGGGAACTATCAGACCTTCATCAACGATGCTCTGAAGCAGCACATCGCAGTCTCACGCGAGCCACGCGAGAGTACGCTGAGACGGGTCATCCGGGAAGAAATGCGCAAAGCCGGATGACGGTCCGGAACCGAAGTGCGCCTGGCTTCTCAGGCTGATGCGCCGGCCGATCTTCCCGCTGGCGATCCCCTCAGCAACATCGCTGCAACCAGCCCGACGCAGACGTAGCCGATCACCTGTGTGAACATGTACGAGACGGTGTACAGCGTCGGGAAGCCGTACCAGTTCCAGTAGGAGATGTTCGTCGTGATGGCCGCGGCCACGCCGCCCAGCGTCACAAAGCCGACCTTCGCGCCGAAGCTGGTAAGCCGCGTCAGCGACAGCAGGAACACGATGATCAGCGACTCCGCCACTTCGGTTGCGAGCTCGACCGCGAGCAGCTTCGGGAACACCAACGTCGCCCCGGGCGCGTGATATACGAGAAGGCCCGATGGGCTCCGCGCGAGCTTGCCGGCGTACGCCGCCTGATCCGTGGTCATTTGTGGAAACAGGTACAGACCGTTTCCCGCTGTGATCGTTGTCTGCATGGCTGCCAGCAGAGGCTGCTCGCCCGGTATCTGGCGAACGCCGGCTTCTCCCAGCGGCAACACCATGTGGGCGATGAATGACCAGACGAACATCGCGAGACCACCAGCCAGACCCGCTATCAGGACCCTCTTCGACATGGAAGCCCTCCTCGGAGGAATTTGGGTTATTATGCGCGCTTGAGCGGGTTCGACGCAAGCGTTCGCAAGAAAATTTGGCGAATTATTGCGCGGGTTTTGCGAACTCCGGGGCAGGAACGGAATAGTGCACATGCACGAGCGCCCAGCGGCCGGGCCCCGTACGCCGGTATATCTGCGTCTCGCGGCCTTTGGTGTGCACAGGCTGTCCGTTGGCTTTCCTTGTGGCCTCAAAGTCCCAATCGAACTCCGACCACGCAGCGTCGCCATAGACGTGGATGGCCGGCTCATGAATGTTCAGTTTGCGCAGGGTGAACAGTCCGCCCATGATGTTCGTGTAGAAGGTCTGCACCTCGCTCCAGCCGTGCTCATACCCGGCGGGGTTGATGAATGAGATATCGGGCGAGTTTTCCCACACCTCTCCCGCCAGCTTCGGATCGGCCGCATCGGCCGCTGCGGCGTACTTCCCGATGAGCTGCCTGATTGCCGCCTCGGCTCCCGCGGGTTTGTCCTGTGTGGCGGCAGTGCGTGCGAAGAAGAGAGCGGCGCAGGCGAGCACGGCGGTTCGCGGAGTGGAGGAGAAGGTCATCTCTACATGTTCTCGCGGGATGGACAGATCGGCACGAATTCAAGCCGGGCTGCGAATAACGAGGACTGCTCGCTCAGACTGCTCCAGTTCGGCAATCCTGACTGCGTCCCGCCACAGAAGACCTTCTGTCCGTGACGTCCGGTAATTGCGGCTTTCGAGATGGACGACTTTGGGAGGCGCTCCGCGCGAACGGGCGAGGTCGAGAAAATCGGAATCCGCCGTCGCGCGAACGACGAGCCTCGGCGAGAGATTCGCGTCGAACAGAAGCTTCAACGCGAGCTGCGCTCCCGCCCGGTCTGCGAAGCGTAGGCGTAGACGGCGGGAAAATCGGCCCGTTCAAGGTACGGGTAGTCGCGCAGGATCTCGTCCTCAGTCATAACGGACGCGAGCATGTCCAGCACGTCCCAGACGGTCACACGAAATCCGCGAATGCACGGCTGCCCCGAGCGCTGTCCCGGCCCAACGGTGATCCTGGACAGATCGGCGCCGTCGGCGATGGCCATGCACAATATTATGCCTCACGGCCGCGGCGCCGGCGCGGGCAGCATGCCGATGGTATGGAGCCACGTCTCCACGCCGGCGGGCCACGTGGTTACCGGGAGCGCGGTGCGCCGAAGGCCATAACCGTGCCCTCCGTTGGCATACACATGTAATTCCGCCGGAACCTTCGCGTTCTTCAGGGCCATAAAGTACACCAGCGCGTTTTCGACATGCACAGGATCGTCCTCCGCCTGAACAATAAATGACGGCGGCGTTTGCGCAGTCACCGGAATGTCGGGATTGGGAGCGAAGTTCTTCTCCGCGAGCGCGAGATATCCGGGATAAACGATCACGGCGAAATCGGGGCGGCAGCTCAGGTCATCGGCGGCGTCGATGCGGTCGTAGAGCCTCCGATCGAAGTGAGTGCTGAGAGCCGCCGCCAGGTGCGCTCCCGCAGAGAAGCCGAGGACGCCGACGCGGTGCGGATCGATATGCCACTCGGCGGCGTGCGCCCGCACCATGCCCAGAGCGCGCTGCGCATCCTCGAGAGCGGCGGGTGACTTCGGGTAAGGTCCGGAATCGGGCACGCGGTACTTCACCAACACGCACGTGATTCCCGCGGAGTTGAGCCAGTCGCACACCTCCGTGCCTTCGAGGTCAATCGCCAGGATGCGGTAGCCGCCGCCGGGGAAGACCACGACTGCCGCCCGGGTGTTATCGCCCGACGGCTCGTACAAAGTGAGTGTAGGATTCGACACGTGGCCGAGGCGAACAAGCGGCCTGCCGGCGATTAGATTGTCTTTCGGAGTTGTCGTGTCCTCCTCCGGCGCGGAGTTCGGCGCAGCGCCGGACGCCCCACTGGGCCACAACGGCAAGGTCACATGCCCGGGAGCGGGCTGCCAGGCAGGCGTCTGGGCGAACGCCAGGGAGCCGGCGGCAAGGACGGCAAAAATCAGCAGAAAATTGCGCATGTTTCACAGCAATCATGTCACAAGCCGGCCATAGGCAGGCTCTCCAGAAACTCATGCCCCTGGGCGTGTGTAGCGGTCGGTGTTTGGAAGGGCGGAGTGTTGGCTGGGCCGTGAGACCGCCGTCGCGATGAACGGGAGTGCGGGGCTGAGGCACACTACCGACGAGCGACCGTGCAGGGATCGACAGGGTGCTGCGGGATGTATGGCGCTCAGTTGATAGTCGCCACTGGGACGAGTTGCAGTCCGCGGGCTCGCGCCTGAGCCTGCAGCGCCGCCAGTTCCCGTTGCTCGCGTTTATCTTCGAACTGCCGGGCTCCCCGGTCCACCCACGCGTGGCCTTTGGTCAGGAGTCGGTACACCAGCACGGCCAGGTAGCGCGCCATGGCTTTCACGGCCACAGCCGGCGACTTGGCCTTCCGGCGCAGATGGCGGTAGCGGGCCCCCAGGTAACTCTGACTGTTGAGCAGAGTGGTAGCCCCCATGCGCAATACGTCGGCCACGCGGTTTTTCACTTTCCGCTTCGGTCCTCGCACCGGCTTGCCTCCACTGCTGTTCTGCGTCCCGGTGAGCCCTAGCCAACTGGCGAAGTGATTCTCGTCGGCGAAGGCGCTCAGGTCGGTGCCGACTTCCGCAACGATGGTCAGTGCCCCGCAGACGCCCACGCCGTCGATGGAGGTTAAATCCACTCCGCAGATGCGCTGCAGTTCCACTTTCAGATCCGTCACCTGCGGTTCGTTGCCGCGCTTCTTCAATTTCCTGCCCCGTTTGTGCGGCAGTGGTTGCGCCTCTGACGCCGCCGGCGGCGGCTCCAGCGTACGAGCCGGCAGGGCGGCCAGATACCGTTCCAGTTGGCGGTCGCACTCCTCCATCTGCCGCTGCGTGAACCGATAGCTCTCGCGAGCCTGCCGCAGTTCGAACAACAGGTCTTCCCGCCAGTTCCCTTCCAGACTGTGCGCCACTTCTTCCCGGCTGGCCCGAATATGCGGATCGCACAAATCCGCCAGCACGTACGGGTCGCGCTCGCCATCCAGGACGGCCCCGATGATCGCCTGTCCGCTCACGCCGCTGACATCGCTGATGGTGTTGGCCAACTGCACGTTCATCTTCGTGAGCGCTTTCTGCATGTGCTGAATGGCTCGCCCCGCGTCCTCGACGTGCCGGTGGCGCAGCCGCCACAGCGTGCGGATGCCTTCTAACTGCGCCGGCAGGTGGAAGGAATCGTGCAACAGTCCGTAACGGTGCAGCTTCATCACCCACTGACATTCCTGCACGTCGCTTTTGCGTCCAGGCACGGTGCAGGTATGTTGCGCGTTGGCCAGAACCACTTTTAAACCGTGCTGCAGGAGAACGTCGAGCAGCGCGATCCAATAGACGCCGGTGGCCTGCATGGCCACGGTATCGATGTGGCAGGCCAGCAGCCATTGGGCCAACTCCTGCAGATCCGCGGTCCAGCTGCCGAATTCGCGCACCGGCTCGGGATCGCGGTCCGGCGGCACGGCCACGAAGTGGCTGGCGCTGCCTACGTCGATGCCGGCAGCGTTGGGGTGGATGACGTTCAGGGTGGGATCGCTGGCGGCCACTCGCTGGGCCAGCTTACGGCGCTCACTGCGGTTGAGACGCCCGGCCTTCAGGCGCTCGAAAGTGGACTTCCGCTGCTTCTTCATGCCATACTCCTGCTGTCTGAATTGGCAGACCCGGGCTCGGCTCGACTCGCGAAGAAATACAGACTCTCCAGCGGGGTAGGGCCGGGCCTTTTTGCAAGGCCGACTCTCCACCAATCAATGCCTCGCGGCAGTCGAAATCATGCTGAAAGACGGGCACAAAGGCGCCAGACTGTTTTGCGACCATAGCTTGCCGCCCAAGCCTGCAGCTACCAGAATGCCCCTAACTCGACCCGAGTTTCAGGCTCAATGCATCGCCCGCTTCGGGCGATGCATCTGCTGAAAGCCTGCTTGGCAGGCTGAAAGCCTGCTCGGCAGGCTGAAAGCCTGCTCGGCAGGCTGAAAGCCAGGCTGAAAGCCTGCTCTACTGTTGCGTTGTACAGCAGGGCTCTGGCCCACAGGATAGAATTGAGCTGTCGTGAACTCGCTGCCGATCGCCGCCGTCATGCTTGCCGGGATCGCGTCAGCGCAGACGCCGGAGAAGCCGCCGGCGGAGATGAGCACCACCGACCAGTCCGTTACGTTCCAGTCCGGAGTGAATCTGGTAATGGTTCCGGTGGTGGTACGCGACAACCTGGGCAAGCCGGTAGGCAACCTCCACAAAGAGGACTTCCAGCTCTTCGATAAAGGAAAACCGCAGGTCATAACTAAATTCGTCGTCGAAACGCCCGGCGCCCACGCCAGCGCAACCCCGATCCCCGCCGAGCCAGGCCAGGAGACGAGCGTGTCAGCGAAGCCGCCGCCGCCCATTGCGGATCATTACGTCGCCTACGTGTTCGACGATATCCATATATCGTTCGGAGATCTGTCGCAGGTACGCGAAGCCGCCGACCGCCACATGATCGCCTCGCTCGGCCCCACCGACCGCGCCGCCATCTTCACCACTTCGGGGCAGGTCACGGTTGACTTTACCGACGACCGCCAGAAGCTGCACGACGCGCTCTTCAAGCTGCGGCCGACGCCGATCGCCAGGTCCGCCGCCCAGGATTGTCCTGACATCAGTTATTACCAGGCCGACCAGATGATCAACAAAGGCGATTCGCAGGCGCTCGCTGCTGCTGTCCTCGACGTCATCGCCTGCGAGAACATCCCGCCGCAGGCGCAGTCTTCCGCGCCCGGACTGGCCACCTCCGCCGCGCAGCAGGTGCTGAACACCGGGGAACACGAAACGCAGGTTTCGCTCATGGGGCTGGAGCTTTTTGTGCGGCGAATCTCGGCCATGCCCGGGCAGCGCAGCATAGTTCTGGTCTCGCCGGGCTTTTACACCACCGATTCGCTTCGGCCGCGGGAGTTCGAGATCATCGAGCGCGCGGTGCACGCGAATGTCATCATCAACGCTCTCGATGCGCGCGGCCTTTACACCATCGATGCGGCCGGCGACATCAGCAGGCCGGTCCAGAGCGCCCTCGCCATGGGACCGAAGAACCTCCTCGCACAGGCCGCCGCTCAGGCGGATGAAGAGGTGATGGCGGAACTGGCGGACGGCACCGGAGGGTCGTTCTTCCACAACCGCAACGATTACCTTGCCGGATTCGACGTTCTGGCGGCGCCGCCCGAGTATTCATACCTCATCGGATTCACGCCCGAGACCCTGAAAACCGACGGATCGTTTCACCGGCTGAAGGTAGTGGTCAAATCGCGAACGAAATTCAGCGTGCAGGCGCGCCACGGATACTTCGCGCCCACGCGTAAGGCGGATGCCGCCGAGCTGGCGCGCGCGCAAATTACCGACGAGGTCTATTCGCGGGAGGAAATTCACGACCTTCCGGTGGAATTGCACACGCAATTCTTCAAATCCGGCGACCAGAAAGCCGAGATTGCCGTGCTGGCCCACGTTGACCTTCGCCAGTTACGGTTCCGCAAAGCAGATGGACGAAACCAGGACAACCTCACGCTCGTCTGCGCTTTGTTCGACAGAAATGGCAATTTTGTGAAGGGCCTCGAGAAGCGCATCGAAATGCACCTGAAGGACGATACGCTCCAGCGGCTCGGCAAAGGTATCACGGTGCGGACATCTTTCGATGTCACCCCGGGGGATTACGTCATTCGCCTTGTCGTGCGCGACGCGGAAGGGCAGATGATGTCGGCGGAAAACGGCTCCATCGAGATCCCCTGAGTCGTTAGTGTAAGATGGATTGCGCTGCATTCGTAAACGGGGGTTTACCATGTCATTTCGCCGTCTCGCAGCCGTTTCGGCCACTCTTCTTTTGTTGACCGCCTCGGCGCTCGCCCAGGATTCGCAGGCGCAGGCGCTGCCTTCCGCAGGGCCGGTAATTCGCACGGAAACAAAAGTAGTCCTTGTCGATGCGGTGGTTACCGACAAGAAGGGCAACTATATTCGCGACCTCACCGCGAAAGAGTTCAAGGTCTGGGAGGACAAGAAGGAGCAGGAGATCACCAGCTTTTCCTTCGAAAACGACGCGAACTCGCCGGTGCGCAACCAGCCGCAGTATATGGTTCTGTTCTTCGACAACTCAACCATGAACAACAGTGACCAGATCCTGGCGCGGAAAGCGGCGTTGCGGTTTGTCGATGCCAACGCCTCGCCGAACCGGATGATTGCCGTGGTGGACTTCGGCGGCACGCTGCGGGTTTCCCAGAACTTCACGAAGGATGCCGTGCTGCTGAAGAAAGTCATCAACGGCGTGAAGTTTTCGACGGTTACACCCAACCCGGAGGTAGCCTCGGTGGGCCTGCCGCCCATTTCGGCCGCGGAAATGGATTTCGGAATCCGGGATATGATTCTCGCTCTGCGCAGTCTGAGCAAGAACCTTGGCACGGTGCCGGGCCGCAAGACGCTGGTGCTGCTCAGCGCGGGATTCCCGCTGACGCCGCTGAACACTCCCGAGCTGATGCCGGAGATCACCGCGACCATTGACACGTGTAACAAGGCGAACGTCGCGATCTATCCAATCGATGTGCGCGGACTGGTGGCCGATGTCAGCATGGCCGCGCCTGCGCAGGGATTGCGCGCGCGTTCCGGTGGCTTGCTTGCCCGCCTTTTTTCCGGGATGTCCGGAGCAATGCTGCAGCCGGCTTCCTTCAGCAGTGACTTCATGGGCCAGCGTGGGCCCGGCGGCGGCGCAGGCGGGGGCGGTGGCATTGGCGGTGGCGGCGGTGGAGGCGGCGGCGGACGCGGGGGCGGTGGCACCGGCGGTGGTACCGGCGGCGGAGCAACTGGAGGAGGAACCGGCGGCGGACGCGGGGGCGGTAGCACGGGTGGAGGAACCGGCGGCGGGCGCGGGGGCGGCACGGGTGGAGGAACGGGAGGGGGACGAGGCACGGGAACGGGCACGGGCTCAGGCGGCAGCCGCGGAGGCGGTGGCGGCAGCACGTACAACAACGCCAACTATTACAACAATCCACTCAACCCGTTGAATCAGCCTCGCATGATTGTTCCGACTTTCCCCAACTCGGCCGCAACCAACCAGCAGATCCTTTACATGCTGGCCCAGGGCACCGGCGGATTTGTCATCGTGAACTCGAACGATCTGCTGGCCGGCATGCAGAAGATTGCCAGCGAGCAGAACGAGTACTACCTGATCGGCTACCGGCCGCCGGATACCGAGGAAGGGAGCTGTCATCAACTGCGCGTGAAGGTGGAGCGCGGCGGGCTCAACGTGCGCGCCCGCAGCGGCTACTGCAACGTGAGGCCGCAGGATATGCTGGCCGGCAACCCGGTGGAGAAGAGTCTGGAAGCGCGTGCGTCGGGGGCGGCGCAAGGCAATCTCGGCGGCGCCATGCAACTCCCGTTCTTCTACACGGGGCCAAATACAGCGCGCGTGAATATCGCGATGGACATCCCTACCGCTCAGTTGAAGTTCGAAAAGGAGAAGGGGAAGCTCCATTGCGCCCTGAACGTGCTGGGACTCGCGCTCAAGGCCGATGGCCAGACGGCTGCGCGCTTCAGCGATACGCTTGACCTGGAAGTGAAAGACAAGAAGGAGCTGGAGGCATTCCGCGAGCGCCCCTTGCACTACGAGAACCAGTTCGACATTGGCTCGGGAACGTACAAGCTCAGGGTTGCGTTCACCGCCGGCGGCGACAGCTTCGGCAAGCTGGAGATGCCTCTGGTGATCGATCCGTGGAACAGCAGGGAGCTGGCCATCAGCGCGGTGGCCCTCAGCACCGACCTGCATCCGGTTTCCGCCGAAGATATCGGCAACGATGCGGCCCTCATGGAAGGGCGGACGCCTTTGGTGGTCAGAGGAATGCAACTGGTGCCGTCGGGCACCGATCTCATTCACAAGACTGATAAGCCAGGTTTGTACCTGGAAGTCTATGAGCCTCTCCTCTCCACGGAGCATCCGCCGCAGGTAGGAGTAGTGTTGCGCATCGTCGACCCGAAGACCGGGCAGGTGAAGACGGATACCGGCGCCATGAGCATGGCGGCGATGATAAAACCGGGCAGTCCGGTAATTCCGGTAGGCCTGAGGCTGCCGATCGAGAACCTCACGCCGGGGACGTATAACCTCGAGATAAAGGCAGTAGATTCGACCGGAAAATCCACGGGAACGCGAACCACCGAATTCGTATTGCAGTAGGACGTTGGCCGGAAGGCCGTGGAGGTGCACGATGAACGCTCATGGTGTGCTTTGTCGAATTGTGCGTGGAGCAGGCGTTCTCGCCTGTTTTGGTCCCCCCGCCGGCGCCGTCGCGCAGCCGCAGCCGGATGTCACTTTCAAAGCCGAAACGAACCTGGTCCAGGTTCCCGTCGTCGTGCGGGATTCGGAAGGCCGGTTCATCGCGGACCTGCGACGCGAAGATTTCCAGCTCTTCGACAACGGCAAGCGCGTCGAGATCGCAAAATTCACGGTGGAACGGATGACCGAGCACGTGGCCGCCGACCGATCGCTCCCGGCCGGAGACGCCGCCTCGCCCACGCCCGCCGCCAGGCCGATGGTGGTCCCGCAGCGCTTCGTCGCGCTGGTCTTCGACGATCTGCACATGACGGCGATGAACGAAGGCGGCGGCAACGCGAAGTTCGAGGATCTGGTATATGCGCAGGAAGCCGCCCGGAAGACCGTTGTGGAGCTGCGGCCATCGGACCGCGTCGCCATCTTCACCACATCGGGCATATTAACGCTCGACTTCACCGCTGACCGCGACAAGCTGACGAAGACCATCGCGCGTGTTCGCACATCTCCGCCACCCTCGTTCAGTCGGCAAACGGAGATCAAAGGCCAGGGAACCGTTGGAACGCTCGGCGCCATAATTAACCGCATGTCGGTGCTGCCCGGACAGCGCAGCCTGATCCTGCTCACGCCCGGCTTTCAGTATGGCGACCCGGCGCTCGCCTACCAGATGCGGAACACTCTGGTTGGCCGGGCGATTGAGGCGAAGGTGGTCATCAACACGATGGTCATGACGCCGGTTCTCGACCTGCAGTTCAACAAGCCTTCCTGCGCCGAGTGCGCCGCCACGACGTTCGATGGCACCGGCGTAATGGACGACCTGAGTCGCGGAACGGGCGGTAAAGCGGTGGTCGCCGGCAACGATGACGACCGCGCGCTGCGTATTCTGGCCGCGGCGCCCGACGTGATTTACGTTCTGGGATTCTCGCCCGAGGACGTGAAAGCCGACGGCAGCTTCCACAAGCTCGAGGTAAAATTCGCGGCGAAGCAGAAGTTCACGCTCGACGCCCGGCGTGGATACTTTGCCCCGCTGCCGCCGGACGCTCCACAGGAAGCACGCAGGACAGATAAGAAATCGCCGCCGGCGGAAGCCCTCAAGGTGAGCCAGGCAGAAACCACGGAGATCGCGTCGGCAATCGGCGCAGGTCCGAAGATTCAGGAGATGCCCGAAGCCGCTGTGCTTAGCGCGCCAACGCAGGCAGCAATGCCTGCGCCACAACCGGAGATGGCCACGCGCGATGAGGCGGTCACGTTCAAATCCGAGAGTAATCTGGTGCTGGTTCCGGTGGTTGTGCGCGATCGCACGGGCCACGCCGTCGGCAACCTGACGAAGGACGATTTCCAGCTCTTCGACAAGGGCAAGCGCCAGGAGATCACGAAGTTTTCGGTGCAGAACAAAGGGGAGCAGGCTGCCAAACGACCGGCGGTTCAGGTCGTGAACGGCGAAACGGGCGAGGCGCAGCCACCCGCGCCCCCTCCGCCGGACCATTTCGTGGCGTATCTGTTTGACGACATCCATCTGAAATTCAGCGATCTCGTTTACGTGCGCGACGCGGCCGGACGCAGCATGGATGCGCTACAAGCTACCGATCGCGCAGCCATCTTCACTACGTCAGGCCAGGGCAACCTGGATTTCACCAGCGACCGCGCGAAGCTGCACGACGCGCTGCTGAAGCTGCGCCCGCGATCGCTCACCGGATCGGGCGTGCAGGGATGTCCGGACGTCAGCTATTACATGGCCGACCAGATCCTGAATAAGAACGATCCCAATGACTACCCGCACAATCCGGCGTGGCAGGCCGCCACGCTGGAGACGATGGGCTGTATGTCACTCGATAATCAACAAATCCAGGTGGCCGAGGACATCGCGATGTCGGCCGCGAGACGCGCGCTCAGCGAGGGCAGCCACGAAATTCACGTTTCGCTGATCTCCCTTAACGACGTGGTGCGGCGGGTCGCTATTGCGCCCGGCCAGCGCAGCATCATTCTGGTTTCGCCGGGCTTTTCCATTGCCGACGACCTGCGCTTCGAGGAGCTCCAGGTTGTGGAGCGCGCCACGCGGTCGAACATCGTGATCAACGCGCTCGACGCGCGCGGCCTGTACACCATCAACCCGGCTGGCGAGATCAACGAGCGCGCGTACGACCCGCACGCCGAGCAACTCAAAGCTCAGTACCGGCAAGCCGACGCCATGGAGTCTTCCGGCGTGCTGATGGAAATGGCCGCGGGCACCGGCGGCACAGTGGTGATGAACACCAACGACTTCGATGGCGGCTTCCGAAAGCTTTCCGCGCCGCCCGAGTTCGTTTATATGCTCGGCTTCACGCCGGTCGCGCTGAAGTCTGACGGTAGCTTCCACGCGCTGAAAGTGACCGTGCATTCCGAGGAGAAGATCACCGTGCAGGCGCGCCGCGGTTATATGGCGCCGAAGCAGGGCTCCGATGCGCTGTCCGCGTCGAAGCAGGAGATTGAAAACGCAGTCTTCTCGCGGGACGAGATTCACGACCTTCCGGTGGAACTGCACACACAGTACATGAAGACCGGCGATTACGAAGCAAAGCTGAACGTGCTGGCCAGCGTGGATCTGAAGCTGCTCCACTTCCACAAGGCCGCGGACCGCAACGATAACGACCTGACCATTGTCGCGGCGCTGTTCGACGACAACGGCAACTTTATCTCGGGATTTCAGAAGATCCTGCAGCTCAGGCTGACCGACAAGACGATCGAGCTCCTGCAGGGGAAGCCTCCGGTCACCGTGAAGACCAGCTTCGACGTGAAGACGGGGAATTACCTGGTCCGGCTGGTGGTGCGCGATGCCGACCAGCAGCAGATCGCGGCCGAAAACGGCGCGGTCGAGATTCCATAAACGACGCAGACGCTCTGAGGTCCATTCATGCGCGTAATTATGTTTTTTTTCCTCGCGGTTGCCGCCGCGGCCGCTCAGCCGCAGACGGAAACCACGTTCAAGGCGGAAACGAATCTGGTGCAGGTTCCGGTGGTGGTGCGCGACCATCAGGGCCATGCCGTGAGCGGTCTGACGCGCGAAGACTTCGAGCTTTTCGACAACCGTAAGGTGCAGCCGATCACCAGCTTCGTGGTGGAGAAGCCGGACGAGCGCGTCGCCGCTGATCGGACACTGCCGGATACAACGGCCGCCACGGCGGCGACGATGCCCGTGGACCGGGTGATGCCTGGCAACTTCGTCGCGTACTTTATCGACGATGTTTCCCTCCCGGGCCAGTAGGACCAGAACCGCGTGCGCGCCCTTGCCATGCGGCTCTTCGACGAAATGAAGCCGGCCGATCGGGCGGCCATCTTTACAACCTCGCGCCAACACATGCTGGATTTCACGGCTGACCGCGAGATGCTGAAGAAAGCCCTGCCAGAGTCGGATAAGCCGTTCCTTCCCGGCCAGCAGGGGGCGTCGCTTGCGACCGCGGGCATTCCGGAACTGGCGGAAGATCAGCCTGTGCCGAAGTGGGAGCCCCCGCAGCTTGTTTTGCTTCGCGGCATTTTGCGGAGAATGGCGCGACTTCCGGGTCAGCGCAGCGTCATCGTTATCTCGAACGGTCTCAATATTCCCGACGACTGGCTGTCCGCCGAGTCGCGCCTGGTGGATCGCGCAATCGCCGCGAACGTCCGCATTACCACGCTCCAGGTCAGCGATTACCAGAACGTGGGCTCGGCAGCGGACCAGCCGTTTTATGGTCCCGGAGGAGTGACGGACAAAACGATGCCGAACTCGCAGCAGCGGCAAGCCGCCGACGAGACTGCGCGTAATGCTTCCGGCCGCGCGCGGCTCTCGCTGAGTGTGCTGTCATACGGGACCGGCGGCGCGATGATCGAAGGACTCGACCGCAGTCGCTGGGAGCCGTTGCTCACGCCTCCCGAGGTCATCTATGTGCTGGGCTTTTCCGCAGACCCAGTGAAGCAGGATGGCGCGTTTCATAAGCTGAAGGTCAGCCTGAAAAGCCACCGCGGGGTGGAGTTGCAGGCGCGCCAGGGCTACTACGCGCCAGGTGGCTCTACGGCGATGACGCCAGTAGCAACGTCAATCCCAGTCAAGGCGAGCGAGGCTGAAACGAAGGAGATCGCCTCCATGATCGTCGGCGCTCCGGCGACGGCTCCGAGCGTACAGGCAGTAATGCCTGTGCCACAACCGGAGATGGCCACGCACGATGAAGCGGTCACCTTTAAGACCGAGAGCAACCTGGTAATCGTGCCGGTGGTGGTTCGCGACCGCGAAGGTCACGCGGTGGGCAATCTGACGAAAGACAGCTTCCAGCTTCTCGACAAGGGCAAGCGCCAGGACATCACGAAGTTCTCGGTGCAGAAAATGGGCGGGCAGATCATTCGGGAGAAGGCGACCGTCGCTGCGCAACCGGGTCAGCCAGAGCAGCCGGCGCCCCCTCCGCCGGATCATTTTGTGGCTTATCTGTTCGACGACATTCACCTCGAGTTTGCCGACATCGCGCAGGTGCGAGCGGCTGCCCAGCGTCACTTCGCCGCGTCGCTGCAGCCCACGGATCGGGCGGGCATCTACACCACTTCGGGCCGCCTGACGCTCGCTTTCACCAGCGATCGCGACAAGCTTCAGGAAACGCTGCTGAAACTTCGGCCGAATCCGCTGGTGAACCGGCCCACCCAGGACTGTCCGGACGTCAACTACTACTCGGGTGATCGTTTCATGCACCATGTTACGAATGCGGTGGACGAACTCATTGCCGATTACAAGGCCTGCACCCATACGGGCTGCCTTCCGCACGAAGATGCGGAGAAGTGCAGGGAGCGATTCGAAGCTCAGGTGGATCTTTACGCGAGGACGGCCGTACAGGACGGCGAGAACGAAACGCGCGCGGCGCTCGGAGCCATCCGCGATTTGTCGCGGCGCATGGCCGCGCTCCCCGGCCAACGCACCATTGTCCTGGTGACGCCCGGTTACTATTTCGACGATACACAGTTCAACGACGTGTCGCAGGCGATCGACCGCGCCATCCGCGCCAACGTGGTGGTGAATGTGCTCGATGCGCGCGGCGTCTACACCACCGCGGCGGATCTCAGCAAGACGCGGCACACGCCGCTGTTCACCGAGATCGAGCCGGCCCACACCGGTGTCCTGCTCGCGCTGACTTCGGGCACCGGCGGCTCGCTGCACAGCAATAACGATTTCAGCGAGGCGTTCCGCGTTCTCGCCGCCGCGCCCGAGTACATTTACATGCTCGGCTTTACGCCGCAGAACCTGAAGCTCGACGGATCGTTCCACGCCCTCAAGGTGAAGCTGACTTCAAAGGAGAAAGGCTCGCTGCAGGCGCGGCACGGCTACTGGGCGCCGAAGAAGGCCGGGGATGAGCTGTCCGCCTCGAAGCAGGAGATCGAGAACGCCGTCTTCTCCCGCGACGAGATCCACGACCTTCCCGTGGAGCTGCACACGCAGTATATGAAGAACGGCGATTACGCCGCAAAACTGAATGTGCTGGCCAGCGTGGATCTGAAACTGGTCCACTTCCACAAGGCCGAGGATCGTAACAGCAACGATCTGACCATCGTCGCGGCTTTGTTCGACGATAACGGCAACTTCATCGCGGGCACGCAGCGAATCCTGCAGCTTCGTCTCCGTGATGCCACCATCGCGAGCCTGGCAGGCAAACCGCCGGTGACGGTAAGAACAAGCTTTGACGTGAAGACGGGGAACTACCTGGTCCGGCTGGTGGTGCGCGATGCCGATCAGCAGCAGCTCACCGCCGAGAATGGCGCGATCACAATCCCGTAATCTGGTCTGGTGAACGTCATCGCGGGCATCCATCCCGTGCGGGAAGCGTTGCGAGCCGGCCGGCGGCTCGATCGTGTGCTGGTGGCTCGCGGCGCGGGCGGGCCGCGCATTCAGGAGATCGTGGACTTGTGCCGCACGGCCGGAACGCCGGTCCGTTTCGAGCCGCGCGACGCGCTGGACCGTGCCGCGTCCGCAGCCAACCATCAGGGCGTGGTCGCGTTCGGCGCCGCGCATGAATACGCCGATATCGATTCCATCGGCAAAGATGTGCAGCTCGTGGTGGTTCTTGACGGGGTCGAGGACCCGCACAACCTGGGAGCGATACTGCGCACCGCGCACGCGGCCGGAGCCGGAGCCGTCGTCATTCCCGATCGGCGCGCGGCGGGCATCACTGAAACGGTTGCAAAGGCAGCGGCGGGAGCTGTCGAATACCTGCCGGTGGCCCGCACCGCCAACATCACCCAGGCGCTCGAAAAACTCAAGCGCCGCGGATTCTGGATCTATGGCCTGGATGAGCGCGGCGAACAGCTTTACGATCAGGCCGATTATGCCACGCCGACCGCCTTTGTCCTGGGCGGCGAAGGCCACGGCGTACACCAGAACGTCCGCAAACACTGCGACGCGGTGGTGCGCATCCCCATGGCCGGGCCCATCGCATCGCTGAACGTGTCGGTGGCGGCGGGAGTGGTCCTGTTCGAGTGGCGGCGCCGAGTAAAGTGAAACACTTCCTGTAACCTGGCGTCCTCATCCCGGAGAGCCCACATGCCCACTCAAACTCGGGAGAAAGAGCAGAGAATGCCCACGGCGCGTTCCCTGGAAGACGCCGCGAACTCGGACAATTCGCTGGAAGGCTACGTCGCCGTCAATCACTCCCCCAGAACCGGCGGCATTGGCGACCACGATGAAATCGCACTGCTCGCGTACCAGTATTATGAGGAGCGCGGCGGCGAGCACGGATGGCACGAAGAGGACTGGTATCGCGCCGAGCAGGAACTACGGCGGCGTCAGGACGTGGGCGAGCGCGGGCCTGCGGAGGCGGGCGATTCCGCCGATCGGCTGCGGTAGGCGGGACACGCGAGCACCGGCAGGCGCGGGTATTTAGGGAACCGGGGATCGGTCCGGTGCACCAGACACTGGACGAACCCGGAGCCGCGATCGGAGAAGACACGCTTCGCGTTCACGCAGGTCGCGCAGAGGCCCGGTTCGGGGCGCGGGGGCGCGTTCATCGCTTACAGGATCGCGCGAAAGGAGTGAATCATGCCCAGCAAAACGGTGGTCGGTGTTTTCGACAACATACACTCGGCAAGGGACGCGGTGGATGAGATCCACCGGCTCGGCGTTCCCACCGAGAAGATCAGCCTGCTTGCGAATCGGGATACCGCTGGGGCGACGGACTCCCTTACCGATGCCGACATAGGCGCCGATGTGGTTGCCGACGCCGGGATAGGCGCGGCGCTGGGCAGCATCGGCGGGCTGCTGCTGGGCTTTGCCGCGTTTGCGATTCCCGGCCTGGGTCCGGTTGTCGCCGCCGGTCCCATTTTTGCTGCGCTCGGCGGCGCCGGAGTGGGCGCCGTAGCCGGGGGCGTCATAGGCGCGCTGAACGAGGTTGGCGTTCCTCACGAAGAGGCGCACGGTTATCAGGAGGAAGTGCGGGCCGGCCGCGTTCTGCTGGTTGTCCAGACCGACGAAGCCGCGGCTGAACGTGTCCGCGAAATCATCGACCGGCATGGTGTGGCGCAAAGTGCCCCCGACGTGAATGAGGAGGAGGCGATTGCCGAGAACCCGCCGGGATGGCTGGTGCGGACGGAGCCCACGCACGATTACCGCGATACCGCTGAGCCTGGCGGCGCGCCGATGTCCGCCGACCAGACCAGGCGCGAGCGTAAGGAGTATGGCGATCATCCGTGGCCGCGGCCGGCGGCGTACGACATCGGCGACACGCTGACGGATACGCCGATCGTTCAGGCGGCGATCGACTCAGAGCAGACGCAGCAGACAGACCGTCACGTTCGGCGCCGCGCGCAGATCTACGAAGCGCTCAGCGGGCGGTAACGCCCCCTTACAGTCGCGGCTCGCTTCATTTTTTGCGGCGGGAATCACGCGTCCGCCAGACCGTGCGGAAACCGCTGGGCACAGTGAAGCTGCTCCCGGTGACGACGAAAGACACAACTGAGGGCAGCCCCGGCAGAGTGACGGTCGTCTGGCTGGACACGTCAGGCAGCCGCCCGTCGGACACCACAACGCGCTCGGGAAGACTCGGCTGCATTTCCGGTCGCTCGTCCATGCTCACAAGATCGGCGTAGAAGCGCAAGAGGCCGTTGCTCGTTTCCACTTCCGTAAATTCCAGCGACACGAGGAAGCTCTCGCGCCCAGGCTGCTGATACCGTTCCAGCTGGCGAATTCTACCGCGGACGGCCGATCCGTCCGGAATCAGGACCCGTCCCTTGTAGCGCACGTCCCCGGCGACACGGGCATTGACCAGCGCGCCAACCGCGTCGTTCTCGCTAATCGGACGGGTCAGTTGCACGATGATCGGCAGCAGGGCTGGAATCGCCTGGCTTGCCTCGGCCGAAGCGGCGGAAGGCGGAGCGTTCACGGCCGGCGCCGGCGCGGGTTGGTGCGATTCCTGATCGAAGCGGATGGAACTCTCCACCGAATAAGCGTGGCAGTGGGTAAACTCGAGCTGATCGTAGCTCTCCTCGCCAGTACTCTGCGTCATATGCATTTCCGCCTGCTGAGCCAGCAGCACATCGCGCGCGCCGATGCGGGTGCGAGCGTAATCCACGTTGGTGCTCGCATCCTTCAGCGGGAGGTTACGCGGGATCTCGATTGCATGAGACTCCAGACGAATGAGATCGAGCGATTGCGGGTCGGCCCAGAAGGATCCGTCCTGGCCCGCGGCGCCCTTGTGGCCACCCAGCGAGATTACCAGCAGCCTGCGTAAGGCGGGCAGGTGAAAGTTATAACGGACCTCCGCCCTGCCTCCAATCGTTTCTTCGCCGCCGTAAGTGATCGTGGACGCGCCAAGGATGTTGTGCAGCGTGACTGCGAACGCTCCCGTCCCGATCATCCCTGCGCCCACCAGAGCGCCCGGACTGTCGGCGCTCAACTGTTTGTCGCCGGGCCA
Source organism: uncultured Acidobacteriota bacterium (assembly GCA_963780655.1). Lineage (GTDB taxonomy): Bacteria > Acidobacteriota > Terriglobia > Bryobacterales > Bryobacteraceae > CAWACP01. Next base: position 50,403 of record CAWACP010000012.1, read on the forward strand.
TCCATACCATTCCCGTTGATTGGTGTAGATGATTTCGAGCCGCACCGTATCCAGTGGTTTCAGCTCGTTGCCGGAGGCAGATTTTGCGTGGTGCAGCTTTTGAAAACGGCTGATCGTTTCGAGGCAGGTGTAGTTCGGCAGGTTGGAGAGTTCGTTGCTCATGTGTGCTCTGATACGCGCCAGCAACTGCGTCTCCGGCGGAAGGCTTTGGGACGCGGCGCACCACACGAGAGCCAGCAAAGCGACGACAGTTTTCACGGCGCTTCTACGCTCCTGCTGACGCCCGGCTCTCGTCTACGAGCGCCCGCACCTCCGCCTCCAGCGGCGGTACGCAAACGACGGCGCTGCCGTCGTAGATGCTCGAAGTCCCGCGGAAGGTGAAGTAGCGCGCACCGGCCTCTTCGGCGATTATTTTGATGGGAGCGAAGTCCCATGCCTGGGCGTGCGGCTCGAGCCAGACTTCCGCCTCGCCCGCCGATACCATCATGGCGTCCGCGGCCCCGCCCACCCCGCGAACGGACCAGAAGCGCGCCAGCCATGGGAGCAGCCGGTCCGCAAACGGCGTCTTCGCCAGGCTGCGGTAATCGTTCGCGCACACGACCGAGTCCTCGATGCTTGTCCGCTGCGAGATGCGCATGCGCTGCCCATTGCGGAACGCTCCGCCGCCCTTCACCGCGTGGCAGAGCCATCCGAGGCACGGAAGGTGAGCCACGCCGAGAACCACCTCGCCGTCCTGTTCGAGAGCGATCAGGTTCGCCCACAGCAGGTTTCCACGTACGAAGTCACGGGTGCCGTCGATGGGATCGACGATCCACTTACGGCCTGTACGGCTCTCGGCGCGCGCGCCCTCTTCGCCCAGGATTCCGTCGTCCGGAAACGTGCGGCGGATGAGCTCGGCGATGGCCCGTTCGCATTCGCGGTCGGCCTGAGTCACCGGCGAATCGTCTGCTTTCGTCTCCGTCACGATCTCCGGCTGCAGGCGGCGGGCGATGCCGGCGGCCATCTGTACCGCCTCCCGCGCAAGATCCAGTTCTTTCTCGAGTGCCATGCTTACATTGTCAGGGTACGGGCGAATGTTAGCATCTTTACGATGAGTGAACGCACGATCTGGACGGTGCTGGAGCAGGCCGCCCATAGCTGGGGCGAGAAGCCGGCGCTGCACCAGCCGGAGGGCAAAAGCCATTACCGGACTTACACGTGGGCCGAATATTGCCGAATCGCCCGTGAGATCGCGTGCGGGCTGCACGCTGCCGGCATCCGCAGGGGCGATGTCGTCGCGCTTTACTCGGAGACCCGCGCCGAATTCTATCTGGCCGACCTGGGCATCATGTCATCGGGCGCCATTGCTGCGGCGCTCTACACGAGTTATCCGTTGCCGGATCAGATCCATAACCTCCGGGCCAGCGAAGCGCGGATGATCTTTGCAGAGAATTCGGAAGCCATGCGAGCGCTGCAAAAGACGGCCGGGGCCGAAGGCCTTGCGGTCCACTGGGTCCTGCTGACCGGGTCGCCCGATGGCGATCAGGAAGCCCTGACGCTGGCCGGCCTGCGCGAGATGGGCGCGCGCGCAATGGAGGAAGATCCCGGCCTGTTCGAGCGCATTCGCGACGAAGTGCACGCAGACGATCCGGCGATCCTCTATCTGACCTCGGGCGCTACGGGCGAGCCGAAGATGGGCCTCACCTCGCACCATGCGCTGGTGTCCAACATCGACATGGCGCCGGTGGTGCTGCCGGTTACTCCCGACGATTGCACCATCGCCTTTCTGCCGTCCGCGCACATCGCGCAGCGCGTGGTGGTGGAGCTGGTTCCGGTGCGCATGGGCTGCTCGGTGTGGTTCTCGGAAGGCCTCTCGAAAATGCCTGCCGAATTCCGGCGCGTGCGGCCGACATTCTTCCTCGCGCCGCCGCGGGTCTGGGAAAGGGTGTACGCCAGCGTCACCACCGAGGTGAAAAAACGCGGAGCGCTGGCGCGGCGATTGTTCTACACGTCGCTGGGATTGGGCATGGAAGCGGCTCGGCTGAAACAGCAGGGCAAGACGGCGCCGGTCTGGATGAGCCGCGCATTGAAGATTGCCGACCGGCTGGTGTTTTCGAAGATCCGCTCGCGCCTTGGTGGACGGCTGCGCATTGCCGCATCCGGCGCAGCGCCACTTGGTAAGGACCTCGCCGAGTTTTACAGCGCCATCGGGATGCCGCTAATCGAGGGCTATGGGCTCACCGAAGGGGGCGTGGTGTCATTGAATCCGCTCGCCAGACCGAAGCCCGGCAGCATCGGCACGCCGCTACCCAACGTCGAACTGTGGCTTGCCGAGGACGGCGAGCTGCTGGTGAAGAGCCCCTGTCTTTTCCTCGGGTATTACAAGGACCCCGCGAGCACCGCGATGGTGCTGCGCGATGGCTGGCTTTATACGGGCGATATCGCCGAGCTCGATGCAGACGGGTACGTCTATATCACCGGGCGCAAGAAAGAGCTGATCGTATCGTCGAACGGCAAGAAGATCTATCCGTCGCGGATAGAGACGTTGTTCAAGCTGGAGCCGGTGATCAACCAGGTGGTGCTTGTTGGTGACCGTCTGCCCTATGTGACCGCGCTGGTCACCGTCAATGCGGCCAACGCCGAGACGCTTCCGGGCATGGAGACGTACAAGGGCCGCGACGTCGCCGAGATCGTCACGGCGAAACCCGTGCAGGAAGCCGTGCAGAGCGCATTCGCGAAGGTGAATCGCGAGCTGGCCGATTTCGAACGAGTGCGCAGGTTCCGCATTCTGGGGCGCGAGTTCACCATTGAATCGGGCGAACTGACGCCAACGATGAAAGTGCGCCGCGGACGCGTGCTGGAGAATTATCGCGACGTGGTAAGCGAGCTGTATATGGGGCGGGAAGAGAGCTCGTGAGGGTCCTGCAGGCTGAAAGCCTGCTCTACCGTTCTCGGTCGGAAGTAGAGCAGGCTTTCAGCCTGCACGTAACTCAATCTGTGGGTTGAAAGCTCTCTCCGAACAGCGCCAGTTGCGCAGGCTCGCTCGACTGAGGCAACATGCGCACCGGCGCCGGCTGGCCCCATTGCTCGCGAATCCAGCCCTGGTCCCATGCGAGCCGGTGCACAGTAACCACATCGCCATAGTCGCTGGCGGCGTCCGTGAGTGTTTCGAGCAACTCGTGCGCTTCGGCCAGACGGTCCTGACTGCGCAGCAGAGCGGCCATGGCGGACCCGAGCCGGAGTGCGTCCGGCCAGCCTTCGCGGCCCCGGTCGAGGAAACTGCGCAGGCACGATTCCGCATCGCCCAGCGCGCCCAGGCACTCGTCCGGATTGCGCGCCCATGCGGAAAAAAGGGACGCCGTTTCCGCGTCACTCCTGCGTTTTGCCCATGATGGTTCCGGGGTAAGGATCACCGAACACCTGTTGTGAGGTCCGGCGATATCCCCGTGCTCGCGCGCAAGGCCGGCGAAGACCAGCAGGCAGCGCCGCATCGAAACAAAGCTGGTCAGCGCCGCCTGATTCGCTTCGAGTGTTCCGCTGAGACGAAGGCCCAGTGCGTGTGCGGTGTCGCCCACGATTCCCACGCGCCCGCGATTCGCGCAATCGATCCAGAAGACGCCGTCGAAATCGTCTCTCGCCATGTGCGCAAAGGCCAGAGCGGCTTCGGGCGCGACGTCGATCACAGTGCCCGGCGCGTCGGACAGCCGGCGCTCCAACTCATCCAGAACGCCGGACCGCGGTTCGATCCCTCCGGGAAGCTCGGGCAGGACGACCACGGTCTCGATACCTCGCTTCCGGCGATCGAGCGATAAGAACCACCGTTTCAGATCGCGCCGGCGCCCCAGTCCGCCGGTGGACAGATCGAAAAAACTCGGGCGCCGCAGCAGCACCTTCGGGAACTGGCAATCCCGCAGCAGCACAAACGCGATGTCGGCGCCCAGTTCGCGCGGGCTGTCGCAGAATACCGGCTCCCAGCGCTCCCGAGCGAGGCGCGCCGGCACGGAGGCCGGAGAGAAGAACACCACGGCGACGTCCGCGGACAAAGCCGTATTGACGGCGTTCACCAGATCGGCGCCGGCGCACATTCTGCCCTCCTCGTACGAGACCGCGACCTCGCAGTTGGCCTCCAGATAACGGCCGACCTCGCGGACCTCGTCCGAATCTTCGGGCGCATAACAGAAGACGATGGATCGCATTCAGGAAACGACCGATAAGAATTAACGATACCGCCAACGGCAGTGGGCGGCGTCTTACGCTGCTGCGCCTCTCAGGCCCCTCCTGAGGCACGATGGCGGGACTGAGAGTCCACGGTGGCGGCTCAGCCAGTTTTTCCGGCTGCATGGCGCTGGAATTCTTCGTGGGCCCCGACGACTCTGCCATCGTGTAGTACAACGTGCGTCATGAGTGCCGGGCGACCATGGCAAAAACCAACCGGCCCGCATGGCGTGTTCGTCATGTAGACTGGATGCCGATGAAAAAACTCTGCATGGGAACCATGGTTGTCGCCGCACTCGTCATGCTCGCGGCGCCAAAGGACCTGCCGTTCAGCGGCCGTTGGGACCTCACGGTAACCGCGCCCGATGGAACCTACCCGTCGTGGATGGAAGTGTCAGGCGATCCGGGCAGCCCGTCGGTCCGAGTGGTGGGCCGGAGCGGCAGCGTGCATCCGGTCAACGACCTGAAGCTGTCCGCCTCGGGGCTCTCGTTCTCGACTACCGAGTACTACAAGGGCGAGACGAAGTTCGTCTGGAGCTTTCATCAGAGCGGCCGTCATGTCAGCGGGACCGAGACGCGCATCGACGGTACCGTCGGAAAAATCACGGGTGTACCTGCGCCCGCGCTGCATCGCCCGACCCCGGCAATGTGGAGCAATCCCGAGCCGATCTTCAATGGCAAGGACCTGACCGGCTGGCAGCCCGACAACCCTTCGGAGAATCACTGGCGCGTTGAGAACGGCGACCTGGTGAATGTGGATCACGGCGCGAATCTGCAAACCACGCGCAAGTTTCAGGACTTCAAGCTGCACATCGAGTACAACTGTCCGGACAAAGGCAACAGCGGCGTTTACCTGCGGGGCCGGTACGAAGTGCAGATCGAATACGAGCCGGTGGATGAAAACGACAGGTTTCATGGCATGGGTTCGATTTACGGATTCCTTCCGCCGGAAACAGACGTGCCGAAGCAGCCCGGCCAGTGGGAGAGCTACGACGTCACGCTGGTGGGTCGAAACGTTACGGTGGTGCGCGACAAGATGCTGATCATCGACCACAAGGAGATCCCGGGCATCACCGGCGGCGCTCTGGACAGCCATGAAGGCGAGCCGGGACCGTTCTACATCCAGGGCGATCACACGGGGGGCCTGCGCTTCCGCAACATCACGGTATCGTTGCCGCGGCCGTGACAAACCGCAGGCTGAAGCCTACTCCACCGGTTTCGGCCGTCCCGTGACGCTCAGCACCGGGCAGGGCGAATGCCGGACAACCAACACCGTGGTGGGCCCGATCACCGAGGCGTCATGGAACGGGCGGTGATGCGCGCCGATGATCAGGATGTCGGGACGGGCTTCCCGCGCGGCAGCAACGATCGCTTCGGCGGCCTGGCCTTCCCGGACGGAGGAGGTTATCTCGCACTGGCCGCGCACAGCTTTGGGTATCCACGCGTCGAGATCGGAGATGGCGTGCTCGGCGTCCTTCTCGCGCACGTGCAGGACAGCCACTGTCGCGCCGAAGCACCGGGCCATCCTGACCGCCCAGGCGAGAGCACGCCGCGCGCCGCCGGAGTCGTCCACCGCGCAAAGCAAACGCCGGACGCGGAGTTCTTCGCCGGGAGCCAGCGAATCGCCCCGGACCGTGAGCACCGGCAGTGAGCTCTCCCGCAGAATGCGTTCGGCGACGGAACCCATCATCAGGCGGTTCACGCCGCTGCGCCCGTGCGTGCCGACGACCACCAGATCGGCCCCGGTTTTTGCGGCGCCGTCGAGAATGCCATCCACCGGTGACGCTTCCACTACGCTGCAGTCGACTTCCGCCGCGCGCGCGCCCAGCGTATTATTCACGAACGTTCGCAGGCTGGACACAGCCGACGCGTGCCACTGGCGGAACTGCAGCTCGAGCTCGGCCACCTGCGCCATGTCGAAAAAGGGAGGCGGTAGAAACGGGTTGGCATACACCACCGAAAGCTTCCCTCCACTGCATTTCGCGAGCGCGTCGGCATAGCGCAGGGCAAGGCCGGAAAGCTCGCTGAAATCTACCGGACAGAGAATGAGCTGCAGGCCTTCGATGGACATGTGTGCCGTTCCGTTTACATCATACTCGCAGGCGCGATTCGAGGCCCATTCTCCATGAGGCGGCGGTATTTTCGCAGCAACTCGAAAATAACCACGCCGCCCGCGGTGGCAACGTTCAGCGAATGCTTGCGCCCGAGCATGGGAATGCGCACGTGCGTGTCCGCGCGCTCGAGCAGCTCCGGGCGCACGCCATCCACTTCATGGCCGAACATGAGGCAGACCGGAAAGCGCGGGCTCCAGTCGAAGAGATCCACCGCACGAGCGCTCGTCTCCACGGCGGCAAGCTCATAACCCAAGCGCTGCAGCTCTATGGCCGCGGCGAGCGCGTCAGGCTCGCGGCGCCATGCCACAGTCTCATCCGCCCCCAGCGCCGTCTTGGTGATAGCCCGCTTCGGAGGATAACCGGTGATGCCGCAGAGGATCAGCTCCTGGCACGCCGCCGCGTCGAGCGTCCGGAAGAACGCGCCGACGTTGTACAGGCTGCGCACGTTATCGAGCAGCACGGCCACGGGCAGCGCGCGCAGACCTTCATATGGAATGGCGCCGAGGCTGGCGAGATATGGCAGGCGATCACTCATTTCGTGGTTACGAAGACGGAGCTGAAAAAGTAACTGCGCAGGCCAAAGGCCTACTCAACTGTTACCGCAAGCTGTTGACGCACCGTGGTGGAGCAGGCGTTTCCGCCTGCTTGCACAGACGTTGACTCTAACACCGGCGCGCCGGCTGCACTCACGGGAGGTCTACCGGCCCGTCCTCTGGTCGTTGTGGTACACGGTAAAATTCGGGCCCTCATGGCGAATCGACAGCGCGGGCGCCCCGGAGACGGAAAGCGCCGCGGGGATAGCTGTACGGGGCACGGCCAGCCATTCATAATCGCCTCCGCGAAGCGCCGCGACAAACCCGTCCGGCAATTGCCCGGGATGGGCAGGTATGAACCCGGTTATCCGAATCGAACGCGGTGAGTACAGATCCTTCGCCAGGTCCAGCCCAAGGACCCGATCGCCGGGCGCCGCCGCGTGAGCCAGAAAGTTAAACGAGTCCCACGACGCGCTGGTTTCCTCAAGGTATGTCCGTTCGCCGATCTGGCGTGCAAGGAAACGGACCGCAGGCAGGTTTACCTCGATAATCGCGATACCCATGAGAGCGAACACAGCGCACCAGGCGATCGCGAAGAGCACCGATGCGCGGACCACCAAACCACGTTTTTCCGCAAAATCACAAAGTTGCGCGCCGGTAAGCAGAAATATCAGCAACAGAGCCGGGATGGCATAACGCGGAATTGGATGCGTCCATGCCCAATAAAGAAAATACACGCCCACGAATATCGCAATAAAGCGCCCCGGTCCGCGCCAGATGCGACGATTCGGCGCGAGCCACCACACGGGCCAGCAGACCGCCAGAAAAATGCCGAGCGGAACCAATAGCGGCGACTCGAACATGCCTTGACCGCGCAGGAGAATCCTTTGCGCCGCCACGACGAACTGGGCGGCGGCCTGCAGCGTGGCCGATCCCTTTCGAAACCGCGCCGAGCCATGTACTTCGGTGACCCGGTGGGTGGATTCAGGGTACAGAGGATTGCCTTTCAGCAGAAACGTTCGAGCATGCCAGTAAAGACCCGACGCCACGAAGATCAGCGCCAACCCCGCCGCCGGACGCAAGCGCCTCCGTTGCTTCCAGACCGCGTAGGCGAACATGCCCGCGAGAGGAATTGCTCCGTACAGAGCGGTATGCTTCACGCCGAAAGCGGCCCCGAGCAGAAAGACTCCGGCCGGTATCCACCTGAACTTCCCATCGCGTGTCCACGAAAGGAAGCAGGCCAGGGCGGCCAGCTCGAAGAGAGTCATAACCAGGTCGTTCTTGGTTACTGCGCCGGTCCAGTGCAGAACGGGCATCGTGACGGCGCCGACCACGCCGACGAGAGCTCCCACCGGCGCCGCGCCGGCTTCGCCTGCGAAGTGCAGAGCCAGCAACGCGGTCAACGCGAAAAACAACGGCGAAATCAACTGTGCCGCCGGTTGTCCACCGAGAGCCCACGACATCGCCATCAGCACCTCGGCGCCCTGAGGAAAATACGAGTAATCAAGATCAGGAACGGGCGTGAGCGCTCCTTGTTCCACGTACCAGCGCGCCGACAGCAGGTGCATGTGAGTGGCGTCGAATGCAATGCTGGGAGTCAGCGCTACCATGGCGGCCGGCAGGAGTGCTGCCGCACCCCACGCCACGGCGAGGCCGGCGATGGGCTCGCGCAGTTCCACTGCCGACGTCCATCGTTTCCACAGAGCGACGAGATCGGCGGGGAGCGCCCGGGCATCGCGGTAAAGAAGAATGCAGGGCGCCGCCAGCAGGAGAGCGAACCACCACCATCGATAAAGGTGCGCAAGGCCCGAAAGGAAGAGTGCTGCGTCGAGCGCCGCGAAACCGATAGAGGCGCAAATGGGAATGGACCGCTGCGGCGGACCCGGTTCCAGCTGCAGGACGCGAAGCAGCCGTCGTCCGAGGGCGTAGCAGGCCGTCAGCATCCAGACGATGAACAGCGCGGCGAGGAATGCGTAGACGAGCAGGGCAACCGCCAGGGCTACGGCGATGACCACAGGCTCGTACCTCCACACGTTCCGGCGGCGCAAGCGCAGGTAGAACGCCAGGGCAAGGATGGAGCATGGGAGCAGGATTGGCAGAACATCATAAAGCCGAGGCGCATGGACGCGGAAATAAGAGATTTGCCACCAGGCGGCGTTGGCGGTGAACGCTGTCGCGGCGGCGAGCCATAGCAGCCACAGTGCCGAGGGGAGGTCCCTCCTCGAGGATTTCAGCATGGAACGGAATGAGGGCCGCCGACGCTACGCGGCAACGCTCTGACAATGATTACATGCCGGCCGACAACCCCAGCGCAACGCGCATGCAGACTCGCCTCACCAGTGAGCTCAATAGCGCTCGCCAGTACCGGTCGGGGGTGCTGTGGAAATCCGGGACAGCAGTTTTCTGCGAAAGCGCAACTGTGGACGTAACGCCCGAAGCCGTGCCGTTGGTACAAATGCCGAACAACTCTGCCGTATGCGCGAAACTATGGTGAACGGCCTTTCGTCTATGACGGAAGGCATTATCTAAGGGACATCCAGGGAGAGTGCCAGTGACGGCCGGAAAGATCCCACACCTGCAAGGTGCGGGTGTACCCTGACTGATTGGGATACCCCTGCGTGACGGGGGTGCGTGAGAGGAATTGGAGGATGAAATGCGTCAGGCAAGGATAAGTGCGCCCGTGATTGCGGGGATTTCGGCAATGCTGTTGGCAGGCGCGTTAAACGCGGCTGACGGCGCCGCGAATGTGCGCGGGACGAAGCAGTTTTCAGCGAACTGGAAAGGGGGCAGACTGGTGGCCGGCTCTACCGGTTTCCAGGTCGTGAATGACGAAGGTATTACCGCGTCGGTCGGGATTGCCGGAGCAGCATCGGGGCGAGGGGTCACCGATGCGCGCGATGGCTCAGTGACGTTTCGCGGAGTAAGTCCCGGACTCGGCATTCGTTACTATGTTCGGAATGGGCGGCCGGAGTACGATTTTCTGGTTGGACAGGGCGCCCGTCCCGAGGATATCCGCCTGAACGTGCAGACGCAGGGAGCGCTGGCGCTGAATAGCTCGGGCGACCTCATCGCCTCCGATGGCCGTTCGGTCATAGCGTTCACTCGTCCCCATGCCTACCAGATTATCGGGGGCCGGAGATGCGCCGTTGACGCGAGCTACACTCTGCGCGGATCCACCACGGGTTTTTCCGTGGGCGCGTACGATCGCACGCGTGAACTGGTGATCGATCCCGAGGTATCGACGTGGTCGTATCCACGGCTTGGATCCGATGTCGGCATCGCCACTCAGTCCGCCAACGCCCTGGCAACGGACAGTCAGGGAAACGTGTACGCGACTGGAATGACAGCGAGTTCCAAGGGATATATCATCGAGATTCCCGCGCGCGGCGGCGCCGATTCCACGTATCTCATTCTGGACAGTGGTGGCTACACAACGCCCACCGCGATTGCCGTGGATGCTTCCGGGTACATCTACGTCACCGGTTATGCGAATGGCGCTAACCTGCCCGTTACCAGTGGCCCATCCTGCTGCACGTCTACCGCTAACGCCTTCGTGCTCAAGTTCGGACCCTCGGCTCTGCACGGTTCAACGAATCCTGGCGCATACTATGGCTCCTATTTCGGTGGCCTGGGTCTGACGAAGGCTTTCGGAATCGCAGTGAACAACTCAGGCATTGTCTGGATAACCGGCGAGACGAATGCGTATGACTTTCCGCACCCCAATTCCTCCACTACCTATGGAGGCGGCACGAACGCCACTTTCGACGGATTTGCGGCGAAGTTCGATTCGGTCGCCGGTACCCAGCTGTACGGACGATTTCTGGGCGGCAGCCAGACCTCCTATGGCACGGACATAGCGTTCGATTCGAACGGCGTGTACTTCGCTGGAGGCACACAGGCCCCCAATGTGCCGGTGACCTCCGGAGCATGGCAATCATCAGGCTCCGGCAATACCGACGGGTTCTTTCTGCGATTGAATCCCACGAGCCCTGACACGGTGTCCTATGGTACTTATATTCAGAACGGGCAAGTCAACGGTCTGGCATTGTCGAACGGACATGTTTATCTGACCGGTCAGGTAGGCAGCGGCTTGCTGTTCAAGCACACAAGCGGGAACTCGACCGCATCGGGCAAGGACGCGTTTGTCATGCAGTTCGATATGACGCAGGCGACGCCGACCGTGCCTTACTCGTTCCTGTTCGGCGGGTCGGGTGACGATCTCGGTACCGGCATCGCGGTGGATTCGAGCGGTAATGCGTATGTGATCGGCACCACGAATTCGGGCGGAACGATTGGGTCGGCGGGGTCGCTTCCACTTGGCTCAGCAACGGCGCCGTTGCAGAGTACTTACGGCGGCGGAACATACGATGCCTTCTACGCGAAGTTCAACTCGTCGGGGTCGCTGCTGGAATCGACCTATCTGGGTGGGAAAGATGAGGATGTCTCGGGCGTCGGACCGGGCGGCGCGACGCCGCCTACCGGGGGCATTGCGCTGGCATCCACCGGGCAGGTGTATCTGGGCGGCGGGACCTATTCGCCGAATTTCCCGGGCGGCACGAACGAGTCGGGGAACGGGGCTTTTGTGGTATCGCTGGGACGGACATCAGTACTCGGAGATTTTAATGGCGACGGCGTGCCGGATCTGATCTGGCAGAGCATCAGCACAAGCGAGGCGACCGTCCACTACTATGGCGGCTCGCAGGGTAGCGTGGACCAGGGCTTCAACTGGATTTATCCCAACCCGGTATCCGGCTGGCGCATCGTGGCCATCGCGGACTTCAATCGGGACGGTCATCCGGACGTCGTGTGGCAGCAGAGCAGTACGCGTGAGGCCACGGTTCACTATCTGGGTGGTCCGCAGGGAGATATCGATCAGGGCTTCAACTGGCTGTTCCCCAATCCCGTATCCGGATGGCATATTGTTGGAGCCGCCGATTTCAACGGCGATGGCATACCCGACATTGTCTGGCAGAACGACGCCACGCGTCAGGCCACCGTCCACTATATGGGCGGCGCGCAGGGGAATATCGATCAGGGCTTCAACTGGATCCATCTCAATCCGGTACCCGGCTGGAGTATTGTGGGGATCGCGGATTTCAATGGGGACGGCATACCCGATATCGTTTGGCAGAACGACTCGACGCGCCAGGTCACGGTCCACTACATGGGCGGTTCACAGGGCGACATCGATGAGGGCTTTAACTGGCTGTATCCGAACTCGGTGTCGGGCTGGCACATAGTGGGTGCGGTGGACATGAACGGCGACGGTCACCCGGACATCATCTGGCAGAGCGACACAACGGGGCAGGCGACGGTGCACTATTTCAGCGGTGCGCAGGGGAACGTGGAGCTCAGCTGGACCTGGCTCAACATCAACTCCGCGCCCGGCTGGAAAGCGATTGTGCCCTAAGTCGCGCCAGCCAACGCTCGTCTGACGTTGCTCGGTATTCGTGATCGGTGGAGTTTCTGGCTTCACCCTTTTTGTGCCCGGCCGAGCGTGGCTTGTCTGCTATTTGAGATGTTTATAAGCATAACCGCACTGATCGTGTATGCACCTTTCCGCGTCTTACGCGTCGGTTCTGGTGCTGTTTGTTTTGCTGGAGGTCCCCTGTGCACCGAACCCGGTCGTTTCAGCTTCATGGGGGACTTCGGGACTTCAGCGCGCGACTGCAGTCGCGGTGGACGCCGCAGGAAACAGCTACATCGTGGGGTGGACTGACGCCGCTGATTTTCCCGTACGAAATACCCCTTTCGCTCGTGGCGGAGGAGTGGACGCGTTCCTGATCAAGCTCGACCCGGCCTGGAATGTCCTGTATGCGACGTATCTTGGCGGCGCCGGCGATGACAGGGCGAATGCGATAGGGCTGGATTCAGGCGGGAACATCTTCGTCGCGGGAACCACTACATCGACTGTTATTGCCGGCGCACTCTTTTCGTCGGCGCCTGCACAATCCAACGGATTCCTCATCAAACTGGATCCGACGGGCCAGCACATTCTGTATGCACTGGCGATTGGTGGTTCCCGGGCCGACGGGATCAACGCTATGGCGGTCCAGTCTGACGGGCATGTCATTGTCGCCGGCGAAACAAGTTCAGTCGATCTGCCGGTGCAAAACGCAGTACAAGCCACACTCCGCGGTATTCAAAACGGGTTTGTGGAGGAACTGGATCCTTCGGGATCGACGATATACTGCACCTATCTGGGGGGTAATGGCAGCGATCAGATTAATGCGGTGGCTGTCGACAGCTCAGGCGCGGCATGGGTCGCGGGCGGTACGACATCATCGGATTTTCCACTTGTGGCGCCCTTTCAGAGCCAGCTCGGAGGCTTACAGAATGCTTTCGTGAGCAGGTTTTCGGCTGCCGGTTCGATTCTCTACAGCACCTACCTTGGGGGATCTGGCGCTACCGGCATGAGCCCTGAGCAAGCCAACGCGATCGCGCTCGACCTGAGTGGGAATGTGTACGTGGCCGGGATCACAAGCTCCACGGATTTCCCCGTCGTGAACGCAGTGCAAGCGTCCATGGGCGGCTGGGGCAGTGATGCTTTCCTCAGCAGCTTCACCTCGTCGGGAGTTTTGAGATTCAGCACATATCTGGGGGGCTCCGGCATCGACTGTGCAACGTCGGTTGCCATTCTTGATCAAGGGCCCATTCTCGTGTCCGGGTACACCGCGTCGAGTGATTTCCCTCTGGCTTCAAATCTGAGTTCGTGGCACAGCGGATACAACGCATTCGTGGCCGGATTCGCCTTGTCGGGTACTAATCTGCTCTTTTCGAGCTACGCCGATCTTGGGCAGTGGGATGCTATCCTCGCGACAGTCAACACAAATCCGCCAATTTCGGTCGGCGAGGCTGCGGCGACAGACCCGCCGCAGGTGCTCCTGGCGTCCGCTCAGGAATTATCCATCCCCGAGGTGCTTCTGACTACAGCCGTGGAGCCGCCTGCCGCAGGAACCATTGCGACTGTACCGGCCTACGCAAGCGGAACATATCCTGAAGGAAGCATGATCTGCCTGACTGCAACAGCCAATGCCGGCTGGCTGTTTCGCTCGTGGACCGGAGCGCCGCTTGATGCTTCGAATTGCCTGATCGTCAACGGCAATGCATCGGTCACCGCAGTCTTCGCCGAGCCGCTATCGGGTGATTTCAATGGCGATGGCGTGCCGGATCTGATCTGGCAGAGCATCAGCACAAGCGAGGCGACCGTCCATTACTATGGCGGCTCGGGGGGGAGCGTGGACCAGGGCTTCAACTGGATTTATCCCAACCCGGTATCCGGCTGGCGCATCGTGGCCATCGCGGACTTCAATCGGGACGGTCATCTGGACATCGTGTGGCAGCAGAGCAGTACGCGTGAGGCCACGGTCCACTATCTGGGTGGTCCGCAGGGAGATATCGATCAGGGCTACAACTGGCTCTACCCCAATCCCGTATCCGGATGGCATATTGTTGGAGCCGCGGATTTCAACGGCGATGGCATACCCGACATTGTCTGGCAGAACGACGCCACGCGTCAGGCCACCGTCCACTATATGGGCGGCGTGAAGGGGAATATCGATCAGGGCTTCAACTGGGTCCATCTCAATCCGGTACCCGGCTGGAGTATTGTGGGGATCGCGGATTTCAACGGGGACGGCATACCCGATATCGTTTGGCAGAACGACTCGACGCGCCAGGTCACGGTCCACTACATGGGCGGATCGCAGGGCAACATCGATGAGGGCTATAACTGGCTGTATCCGAACCCGGTGTCGGGCTGGCACGTAGTGGGTGCGGTGGACATGAACGGCGATGGTCACCCGGACATCATCTGGCAGAGCGACACAACGGGGCAGGCGACGGTGCACTATTTCAGCGGTGCGCAGGGGAACGTGGAGCTCAGCTGGACCTGGCTCAACATCAACTCCGTGCCTGACTGGAAAGCGATTGTGCCGTAAGTCGAAACCTCGCGACAGTGACGGTGAATTCCTACGGCGGTTCGGCTCCGCATCGCCGATCGGCTGGAACTGGCTAAGGCGTTCGGTCCGCCGTGCCGGCATGCAGCGATGACGGCCGACTGAGCGACGGCGCGCGCCACGTGGGGTCGTTACTTTCGAGCGGCGTTTCTAAGCGTTTTCAGCGCCGGAAGCGAATGGGTCAGCCACCCTTGAGTCAGGGACAGAAGTACTGGCGCGGGATTCGGATTGTTTTATTGAGACGGCAGGATCTGGTTTTTCGGAGAGTGATGGTGATATGATCACGGGGAATCCAATTTCAGTTGGTATATGCCTGAGACACAATGTCTCGCCCCAAAGGATATGTTTGGCTTTTTGTCGCTGCCGTCGTGGCCTTCCCCGATGCCACTCCGACAGGCCGCCCGCCTGGGCCAACAATATGGGACCCGTTCAGTCCGACATAATACGAATTCAACCCAGGGAAGTCATGGCGCATTAATTTCATTGCGCCACCACGAATGTGAAACAGAAACGCTTTCCGGGATTACCCGGCGAGGTGATGACGCTGGCGGTACACGAGGCCCTGGGATGCGCCAAGGCGCCGGCAAACCGACGGAGAGGATTGCTCATCAGCACTCTCTCAATGAACACCGCCGCCAATACTTACCGTCGATGGCGCTGGCGTTCGCTCCGCCACCTGATCAATTAACAGATCCCGCTCGCGCCATAACCAGATCTGCTCCGGCAGGCCCCGCAGCCGCTAACGCGGGCACGCAACGGGAGGAAAATGATCGGGTAATCGATTGGCGGCCCTGTCATCTCCGAAAGACAACACAAGTCCTTCAATCTATCTCACACCTTCCAGTGTCAACGTTTCCGATGCAGGGGGTACGGTCTCCGTGGTAGTCACGACGTTGCCGGGCGGCGCGATCTGGTCGATTTCGGTCCCGGCGGAGGACTCCTGGCCGGCGGTTACGAGCGGCGTGCAGGGCGTTGGTAGCGGGTCCGTTCAGCTCAGCGTCACTCCGAATACCGCTGGTGTTGCCAGACTGTCGCATGTGACGGCGGGAACGAGTACGCTAGCGGTGTTCCAGGACGCGAACCCCGCAGCTGCAGCTACTCAGGTCAAGCTCGATCGTACGAACGTGACCATGGGTGAGACGGGCGGAAACGTCAGCCTGATTGTCTCAAATGCCGCCCCTGCGGGGACCGTGCCTGTTGCCGACGTTTCCGGGATAGCGATCACCGGAACGCCGCCGGCGAAATCAGGGATCCGGTTTCCAGAGTCGGGCACGTGAGCTACGCCGATGCAACGGTTCAGCTGTCGGAGGCGCCATACCAGATTGGTGTCCGTAATCTCAGGACAACCATGCGGCCTCCGAGTCTCCTGCTGGCAGGCTTCTGTGGGCTTTTCGCGCCGCTCTTGTCCGCGGGCGACGCCACGGCGGGCCGAGTATCTTCGAACTTCGGACAGATACCGATCTATTTCGAGAAGAATATCGGACAGGCGGGCCGGGATTCGCTGTTCCTCGCGAGAGGCGGCCATTTTTCGCTGGATCTGAAACGAGACGGCGCCGTTCTGTTTCTGGGGAAGCGGCGAATCACTCTACAGACGGTGGGCGCCAGTGCCGACGCGGCGCTCACCGGCGAGCAATTGTTGCCGGGCCGAAGCAATTACTACCTCGGACCCGACCGCGTACGCTGGGTGGAGAACGTCCCGCAGTTCGCGCGCGTTCATGTCCACGATCTCTACGCGGGCGTGGATATGGAATGGCACGGGAATCTGCAGCGCCCCGAGTTCGATTTTCTGCTGCGGCCCGGCGCCGATCCGGCCTCCATTGGCCTGCGCTTTCCCGATGCCGATTCCGTTAGCGTCGATCGCCGCGGCGACCTTTCCATCCGGGCCGGCGATGCCGAGCTTCGCGAGGAGGCTCCCGTGGCCTGGCAGGAAATACGGGGCAGGCGCGTCGCTCGCGAAGTGAAATACAAGCTGATCGGCGCCCGGGAAGTGCGCCTGAGCATCGATGGCTACGATCGCTCCGCGCCGCTCACCATCGACCCTGTCATTGTGTATTCGACTTTTGTCCACGGTTCTCAGGAGGATTTTGTTAACGCCATTGCCGTAGACCGTCAGGGCGATGCCGTCATTGTCGGCGACACCGTCAGCTTCGATTTCCCTGGGACATCGGGATTTGGCGGACACTACATCGTCAAGCTGAATCCAGAGGGAACCGGGCTGATCTATGCGACCTATTTCGGCCAGATCGGCGACTTCGGCGATCAAACGAATGGGGTTTCCGTCGATGGGAGCGGGAATGCATATGTTGCGGGATCAACCGTGGAGACCATGCCGGTGACGACGGGCGCCTACAAAAGCACGCGAACGGAGAACGAGTTCTCCACCGGTTTTGTCCTGGAATTCGGCGCGACAGGCAATCTCATCTATGGAACATATCTGGGAGGCACTGCCGGCGACTCTGTAAATGCCATCGCCGTAGACACCCTGGGCAACGCCTATGTGGCCGGCGAGACCACGTCCACCGATTTCCCGGTCACCACTTCCGGCGCGTGCTCGGCCAATCAGGATGCCTTTATCGCGATTCTGAATGCGAGCGGGACCGCATTGCTCAAGTCCGCCTGCCTTGGCGGGAGCTCAGCCGATTCGGCAAATGCCCTCGCCATCGACTCGAATGCAGACATTTTCATCGCCGGCAACACGGCGTCGAAGGACCTCCCGGCAACCACCGGCACTTTTCAGAATGCTCTGAATGGCACTGAGAACGGCTTTGTGGCGAAACTCTCGTCCGATCTGACGATCTCGTGGCTCACATATCTCGGCGGAAGCGCGAGCGACACAGTGTCGCGCCTCGCCCTCGATTCGGCCGGAAATGTCACAGTAGCCGGGTATTACACCTCATCGGATTTCCCCACAACCCCGAACTCGTATCAGGCGCCGTCCTCGCCCGACTGCGGCTTCAGCAGCTTCGTTACAAGGTTGAATCCGGCCGGTACGGCGCTCGTCTTCTCGGGGCTGTTCGGCAGTGTCGGCGGCATCGTGCTCGATCCTGCTTCCAGCATTACCTACATTGGAGGCAGTTCCGTAACGTACCAGGTCATTGGAGGCAGCTGCGCATTGTTCCAGATGCCCACAACGCCCGGAGCGTTTCAGGGGCCTGAGGTCCCTTCGTATAATCTCGACTCAGATGCCTGGCTTGGTGAGCTGAGCGCTGATGGATCCACATTGACTTACTCGGGAACGATTGGCGGATCGGACTCCGACAGCGTTAGTGCGATTGCCAGAGGCGCCGATGGTTCGCTCTATCTTGCTGGCGGAACCAGTAGCGGCGACTTCCCCATTACTCCTGGAGCGTACCAATCATCCGCCACCCTCCAGTATTATCGCCCTTCCGTGTCCGTGACGAAGGTGGATATGAACTCGTCGGTTCAGTGCACGCTGACGTTTTCGCCGCCGATCGTCGAACTTCCGAGCACGGGCGGTTCAGCCTCAGTGAGTATCGACATTCCGAACGGGTGCCCCTGGGATCTGACGCGGTTCAATGGCGCCTGGCCCACATACACTACGCCGCTCGAGGGGGTGGGGCCGGGGACGGTGTCGTTCACGAGCGATCTGACGACAGGAAGTGACGGCCCCAGCGACACGCTCACTGCTTACTCGAAGGAGTTGTTCATCAGCCAGGATGCGCAGCCGCCCAATGCGTGCCCTGCGCCGGTTGTCTCTCCGACGGCGCTGAGCTTCAACGCTTCCGGGCAAGGGCAACAAACGATCAATGTCACGATTACGTCGGGGTGCGATCCGAGTCTGGTCACATCCGATGGCTGGATCAATGCCGCCTGGCAGAACGGCCCCGGTCCGATCTTCGTTACCCTCGCGCCAAACAGCTTCGCCGCCCGACAGGGAACCGTGACCGTTGGAGGCGTCGCTGTGTCCGTTTCTCAGGCTGCGGGATCATGTACGGCAACCGTAACCGGACCGTCGTCAACGATTCCTGCTGCCGGAGGGATTGCCGCCATCCAGATCACCACCAGCAATCTGATGTGTCAGTGGGCGGTCTACAACATGACCACGCCCTGGATCGGGCCGGTCACGCAAAGCAATCCCGTTTTCATACCGGAGCCGATCAACGGCGTGGCAAGTGCTCTCGTTGCATTGGTGGTTGCTCCAAACCAGACCGCTTCGTCACGCAGCGCTACCATCTCCGCCGCCGGCCAGACTGTGTCCATAACGCAGGATGCCGGACCCATCGGAACTCCCGGACTGGCCAGCCAGGGGTTCACCGTTGCGGGCGGCGGTACGAGCGATCCCGGCGACGGAGGCCCCGCGGTGGCCGCGGCAGTGCTGGATCCTCAGGACCTCGGCTGGTACGGCGGAACGCTCTATATTGTCGACGGACATCATCACACCATCCGCTCGGTGACATCGGACGGCCTTATCCACACGGTCGCCGGGGGCGGGTCAGGCACGACATCCGGGCCCGCAACCGGCATCGCACTGACTGCCCCCGAGGCGATCGCTTTCAGCTCCGGTGGAGTCATGTACATCGCGGACCAGGGCGCGAACCTGATCTGGCAGGTAGGCACGGACGGCACAGCGAGTATATTCGCCGGCGGCGGAACCGATACTTCAGACGGCGTCAGCCCCACGAACGCGCAGCTCAGCCAGCCATCAGGAGTCGCAGTAAGTGCAAGCGGAGATGTCTATATTTCCGACAGCGACAATCATCGTGTTCGTAAGGTGAGCCAGAGCATAATCACCACCACCGCCGGGACCGGCGTGTGCGGCTTCAGCGGCGACGGCGGAACTGCCTCCACGGCGCTGCTTTGTCAACCCTCCGGCCTCGCCGTCGATGCATCGGGGAATTTGTATATCGCCGACACGCTGAACCAGCGTGTACGTAAGTTTGCTTCGGACGGAATAATCAGCACCGCTGTCGGCGGCGGCTCCGTAACACAGCTTCCCGCGCCCGCTCAGTCGGTGAAGCTCACGGAACCGTGGCAACTGGCGTTCGACCCAACCGGGAACCTGTACATCGCCGACATGGTCTCAGGCGCCCTGCTTGACACAGCAGGCACTGTAAGTGGATTGGGATCGCGGTTCCCTTCGACCGGTGTGGCGGTCGATTCCACGGGGGACGTATTCACTGCCGGCGCCGGCACCGTGCAGAAAGACCTGCCCACTTACTCGTTTTGCTCGCTGGGGACGCCGGGCGCCAGTCCGTCGAATCCCTGGCCTTCCAATCGCGCTACTGATGTTGCCATTTGGCCGCTGCTGAGCTGGACGGCAGTGACCGGCGCCACGTCTTACGATGTCAACTTCGGCACTTCCAACCCGCCGCCGGCGTCTTCGGGGTCAGCGTCGCCCTCCTGCAACAACGTGACAGCGCCAGCGCCGAATTACAACACCACGTATTACTGGCAGGTTGTTGCGCACACCGCATCCGGAGCCGTTTCGTCGCCGGTATGGTCATTTACGACCGAGCAGACAAAAGTGCAACTGTCAATCTCGGCGTCTGAAGGCACAGTGACGGCAAATCCGCCGTCTGCGGATGGGACTTATCTCGCCGGAACCACGGTCTGCCTCAACGTAACGTCAAATCCTGGATGGTACTTCACCGCCTGGAATGATGACAATTTCAACGCGGTTCTACCCTACTGTATTCAGTTGCTCAAGAATACGGGGGTTGCCGCCTCTTTTACGCAGCAGGCTGTCCCGCTCACGTTGACGGTACAGCCGGCCGGATCAGGCTCAATCGTCGCGAACCCGCCGCCAACAAATGGCCTGTACGGCGAAGGGACGTACGTTTTGGTGACCGCCGTTCCGAACCCTGGATGGAGATTCGTCTCGTGGAGTTCGGGTTCCACGGCTGCGACAACGTACGTCCTGGCGTTCGTTGGCGGGGCGTCGGCTACCGCAACATTCGCGAGAAGCGTTCCCGGCGATTTCGACGGCAACGGCGTTCCCGATCTGGTGTGGCAAAGTATCAGTACGAGCGAAGCGACGGTGCATTATTACGGCGGCGCCCAGGGCGGCGTGGATGAAGGCCTCAACTGGCTGTACCCGAATCCGGTACAGGGATGGAGCATCGTTGCCATCGCCGATTTCAACCGGGATGGCCATCCTGACGCAGTCTGGCAGAATACCACGACGGGCCAGGCAACAGTACATTATTTGACTGGTGCTCAGGGCGACATCGATGAGGGCTTCAACTGGATCGTGGCGAATTCCGTTTCGGGCTGGAGCATTGTCGGTGTTGGCGATTTCAACCAGGATGGGATTCCGGACGTGGTCTGGCAGAATACCACGACGGGGCAGGCGACCGTGCATTACATGGGCGGCGCACAGGGCAACGTCGATCAGGGCTTCAACTGGCTAATGGCGCATTCGGTTCCGGGCTGGAGCATTGTGGGAGTGGCAGAGTTCAACGGGGATGGCATTCCGGACGTGGTGTGGCAAAATCACTCGACGCGGCAGGTCACGGTGCACTACATGGGTGGTGCGGAGGGGAACATCGATCAGGGCTTCCGCTGGCTGCGCATGGACCTCGTGCCGGGATGGCACGTGGCCGGCGTGGTGGACCTGAACGGCGACGGACATCCGGATCTGATCTGGCAAAACGACACGACAGGGCAGGCGACAGTGCATTACTATGCAGGGCCACAGGGGGACGTGGAGCAGAGCTGGGACTGGCTCAATGTGAATCGTGTCCCTGACTGGAGGGTGATTGTTCCGTGAGAAGAAGACCTCGCTTTCAGACGAGCTCATATCGCATCCGGAAGGTGGCGCCAATGACGTTTCCTGGTTCGCCTGTAGGCGAGATCCGCATACGGCGAGAAGACCGGGCGAGCACTCTCAAAACTGTCGTCACGCCATATCTTGATTTGGAATTCGAAGGGCATGTAGCCATGGTGCAGGATTACGCGCCGGCTGTGACGTGCCGCCATGGAGAAGATGTCTTTAGGATCGGCGTAATACAGATTATCCTTCCGGCGTTCGCAGTCTGACGAGGAGCTGAGAAAATCACAGACCACTATATGTCGACTCAGATTCAGCATCCGTGTAAGCATCAGGCGAATGTAATCGAGGTTTCCCTGCTTCAACTTGTGATTGAATATGCCGATCGCAACTACCAGGTCACAGGGTTCGCTCAGGGATAGATTCTCCTCGTCATCACACATAAAACGCGCATTCTCGTCGCCGCCATGACGGACAACGGCTTCTTCGATCAGTTCGGGCACAAGGTCAATACCCACGTAGCGGCCTCGCCACCCGCGTACCCGAAGAAACGAGAGCAAGTCACCGAATCCGCATCCGATGTCCAGCACGCTCCCGAATTCCTCTTCCCCAAGCCCCTCGAGTGCGGCCTCGAACCGCACCCACTGGCAGTCCTTGTTCCATCCGAGGGTGCGTAGATCATAGCCGTATTCCCGCCATCTGTTCCGATAGCGTTCCTCGGTGTCAATTCTGTCCTCATGCCACATGATTACTGTTTCTTAGGCTCCGGTCAGACGAAACAAACGAGCGGCCCCCTCGCCCATGACTTCGGACCGGGTGGAAGCGTCAAGCTTCGACGAATACAGCCTCGCCGCTTCCAGGCTATCAGAGAAAGAGACATACGGGAAATCGCTGCCGTACAGTACGCGTCCTGGTGGTATTCTTTTGCACAAAAACGAGCAATCCTCTGCCACCGAGGAGCCTTTGAAATAGACAGGCGTGAAGGAAAGATCCAGGTAAACAAGGGGATTAGCTTTGGCCACCAGGAACGCCTCCATCAGACGATATCCTCCTGCGTGGGCGAGGATCATGCGCAGACCGGGTAGTCTCCGACCCAACGCCAGGTAAGCCAGCGGGTGCGTTGCCGTGTCGTCCAACGACGATCCATAAGGGAAAACGTCGAACAGGATCGGCAAGTCCCGCTCGGCCGCCCATTCGATGATCTCGATCGCTCGCCCATCGTCAACCGTAACGGCCTGATGCCGCGGATGGATCTTGAGACCCACAGGCTCCCACCGGTCAAAGAACTCCCGCATCCTCCGTAGCGCGTCAGGCGAATCGAATTCCGGCGTGTACAATCCCCTCAGCCGGTCTGAATGCCGGCGGCATTCTCGATGCGCAAAATCATTTGTGGCAACACCGGGGAGCGGAAGCACGATGGAAATATCGACAGCGTAGTTGTCCATTTGGCGTACCAGATCATCGGCATTACAGGGAAAGTTAAATGGGCCGCCCTTCCCAGCTTCAAAAATATATGTATGACAATCGACGATCATTTCAAGGCGTCTCGCTTATTTCACTTGCTCGAGAATACACGCCACACGGCGATGAAACGGCGCCGTCGGAGTATTCCAGGGAGATCTGGTGACAGGCCCAGTCCGCTAAAGCGGCGGCCTTGAGCCGGTCGTCGCCAGAGGTCACAACGAAACCCGCCCGTTCGGAAGTCGTTTGAACAGAATGTATTTCATCTCCCGGTTTTGCCAGTACCTCAACGTCAAGTACATCAGGATGATTCCGTACGCGCTCAGGGAGATAAACTGAACGGATTCGGCCCGGAGGGAAAATCAGGAACCGGTAATCTGCTCCTCGCTTGTACAGCGCCGCCAGCGTCGAAGGAGGGTCGCCACACGCCATTTCGCACGCAACAATGAATTCGTTAACGCCTGTAACGGCGTGCGCTACTTGCGGCGTGTGGCCGCCCCCGCAACGCGCGCCCAGCTCGAACAGGACCGGCCCGTCAGCGGTGTATGCGAATTCGACATGTGCGACGCCCCTCGTCAGCCCCAGCGCCGACACGGCGAGACGGCACATGTTCGCTATGGTGTTCTCTTGCGCTTCTGACAACGGAGCAGGGTACTGGACGCTCATATCCACCCGATACGGGGCGGGAGACTTGACCTTCTGGCCAATGCACAGCACCGACGTTTCACCATCAGCGATAAGGACCTCACAGCTGTGTTCTGACCCGGAAACCGACCGCTCAATTACAACGCTCGTTCCGGGCAGACCGGAGGTCACAGCAAACTCAAATGCCTCTCCAATCTGGCCTCGGTGCTCGACGCGGCTGACTCCGCGCGAACCTCCAAAACTCCGGTCCGGTTTAAACATCAACGGCAAGCCGAGCTTCTCAGCAGCCCTGAACGCTTCCTGCTCGGTCGTGGCTACTACGAACTCTGTTGAGAACGGTATTGACGCCCAGAGTCGCCGCATGGCAGCCTTGCTTCTGGCATTTTGCGCAGCCAGTGTGGATATGGAAGGCAGGCTGAGCGTGGCCGACATTTGCGCGGCCGGAACCACGCCAACTTCGGAGAGGCTTACGATTCCGTTCACTCCGCCGTGTTCCTTAACAAGCGCAATGAGGCGCTCGCACTCCCGAACATCGATGGGGAGCGGCAGGTCGGCTTCCCGCAGGCCCGCCGCATCCGGATGTGGGTCGGCCACGATTACCCGAAAGCCGGCACGCCGGGCTGAACGGATCGCCGGCACATTCGACCGATTCCCTCCAAGCAGAAGCAGGGTACGCTGATTTGAAGCGCGCGTCAAGGCAGGGCTCCCGACCCTATCGCACTGCACTCATGTCGGACGCGAGAATGCGGGATTGTATCTCGCCTGCCACCCGCTGAACAAGTGCCGTCTGGTCGGCGGAATATCGGAATACAATGCCGCCTTCGCCATCGGCGATGCCGATTACTCGTGAAGGCGTCCGAATGCTGTCAACGATAACATCGTCCCTGGCGCCGAGCGCCCCTCCAGCAATGCAGGATACTCCGGCGATCACGCCCCGCCCCATGTCTCCTCGGCAAACACGCTGCGATTCGTGACACGCAAGCAGGGTTCCGGCAAGAGTCGGCCACAGATTCGCTTTCACCATCAGAATATTGCGCCGATGCAGCTCCACTGAGGCCTCGGGGTGCAGCGCGCGATTGTCGGCCTGTAGTACACAGGCATCTGCTGAAACCGCACGGGCTTCAGTTTGGCCGAACCAGGGCTCGCCCTCAGGCCAGACCACGACCAGGCGAGCCTCAGCGAGAGCGTTGCGGGCCTCGGTAGCCTGCATCTCCCAACAATCGACTCTGGCGATTTCAGGGAACAGGGAAAGTGAGCGAAGCTCCGCGCAGGTTGCCATCGATGAGTGCGAAAGCAGCGCCACCCGGGCGCGCCGTTCTGACAGGCGAAGAGCCAGCAGACGAGTTCTTGGATGAACGCCCGCAATTACCACGCCGATCCCTTCCAGATTCTCCGATAAGAGCCTCACCGCCTGGTCTTCGACCGCGCTGACCCACACCCGGCTGTCCAGGTACGTCAGCAGCACTGTCTTCCTGAGTGTGCGAGCGGCAGTCGCAGCGGGTGACGTGGGCCCAAACGGCTTGCAGTCGACGTCGAGCAGCAGGACATCGGCATTTCCGTCCACCACCTGCAGGATTGTATCGAGTTGTGCGTCCGTCGTGTAGGAAACCGATCCGGTAACGTGCGCCGCCGTGTGCTGGATATTTCCGGATACGCCAATTTCTGGTTGTGGACTGCCTCCAATAACGGCATTGATGGCGGAGTATTTTCCGAACTTCAGAGCATGCGGACGCAATTCCCTGATCAGGGACTCAACGGCCTCTTTGCCCGCGCAATGCCGCAGCCCATTCAGGCGACCAACGGGAATCGAGATCGCACAGGGCATCTTCTCGGAGGCCAGTTCGCGACCAAGGCGCTCCAGAAGATCGTCCGGGGCTGAAATCAGATCTTCCTGGCACAGACGCACGATCAAATCGCGCACATCGATCCCATGTTTCTGCGCATACTGCACTACTTTTGGCGTGAGCGACGAGTGGAACCTGGCGAAGCCGCTGGTGACGGCCATGGGACTTATCTCACGCCTGCCAAGCAATGGGCGGATGAGGCCAGCCCCGATATTCATCACTTTTTTCATGTCTATGCCGGTCAGCAGACCGCGCTGCGTCAGAATCGCGACCAGAACTTCCGATACCGCGTTGCCTGCCGAGCGGCCCATGCCCTGAAGTGAGCTGTCCACTAACACAGCGCCCTCCTCGATGGCGCGCAGCGTGTTTGCCATCGAGAGTGACAGATTATCGTGGCCATGAAAACCCAGCGGAACGCCGCATTCCTTCCGGGCGGCCCGGAGGTAGGAAGAAACCTCTTCGGGATACATGCTTCCCGCGGAGTCCACCAGACAAACTATATCGGCGCCCCACGCCTGGGCCTGAGCTGCATGTCGGCCCCATAACTCCGGAGACAGCGCATATGACTTCATGCCGTTGTAGGAGACCAACATTCCAAGATCCCTGGCCTCCTTGATAAAGCTCTCGGCCTGGTGGATTTCATTGATGTTGGTGCCCACACGGATGAAACTCATTCCGTACCGAGCGGCCAGTCGCAGGTCTTCGCTGCGTCCGATTCCGGGAATGAAGAACATTCCCCAGCGCGCAACAGTCAGGGCCTGCGCTGTTACTTCCAGATACTCCTCGTCGGTGGCTGCAGCGGCGCCCTTGCCGCTCGCCGATGCGTTCAAGCCAAGGCCGTGGCCGACCTCAATCCAGCGAAACCCGGCAGCCTCGAGCGCGCCCGCGATCAGAGCAGTATCCTGCGCCGTGAATTGAAAATCAATCATGTAGGAGCCGTCACGGAGCGTGACCTCGAGGATCTGCGGTCTGGGTTCGAAAGGATTCATGGGGACTTCCGTCCTTGACTCGCAGCGCCGCTCCGGCGGGTCCGTAGGGGCGGCCGGCACGCCGCCGATCACGTCTTTTCTCCGGGCGGGGTCAACGATTTCGAGACGACGATTGAGTCGATAATGTACAGAGGTCTGCCCTTTGTTTCTTCGTAGATCCGGCCTATATAGATTCCCAGAACGCCGAGGTTCAGAAGCAGTATTCCGGTCAGGAAACTGAGCGCTGTCATTGTGCTCAGCCAGCCGGGAACGCCCACATGAGGATAAACGAAGTAGCCGATCAGCAGATACGATCCGTACCCAGCGGAGAGAGCGGAGAAGAGAGCGCCCAGACCTATGGACAGGTACAATGGCCGGTTCGAGAAGGAGATCATGCCATCGACGGCCAGGAGGACGAGCTTCTTCAGGTTATACGACGAGCGCCCCGCGAAGCGCGGCGCGTGCTCGACGTCCACATAGCCCGTTTCAAAGCCCAGCCATTCAATCAGTCCACCGAATAGTCGAGCGGACTCGCCCATGTTCCTGTACGCATCTATTACGCAGCGGCGCATGATGCGAAAACTGCCGACGGAGTGGTCGATTTGATATCCGGAAAGGAGATTGAAAACTCGATAGAACACCCGCGAGCACAGCCGCTTCATTCCTCCGTGCTGCTTTTGTAGCCGGCGGGCCAGCACGATGTCGCAGCCCGCCCGGGCGCGCGCCAGGAGACGCGGGATCTCCTCCGGACGATCCTGAAGATCGCAGTCCATCACTACGGCCCATTCGCCCCGAACGAGGTCCATTCCAGCGGTAATCGCATAGTGCTGCCCGAAATTCCGGCTCAGGCGAACGGCAATTATGTTGTCGAACTCGCGGGCAATCTCGCTGGCAGCGCGCCAGGAGAGATCGGGACTGCGGTCCTCCACCAGGATGACTTCGTAAGGCCCGATATCCGCGAGCACGTTGGCCAGACGCTCGCACAGCGCGTGCAGGCAGCCTTCAGCAAGGTAGACGGGGATGACCACCGAAATGAAGATGCCCGGCCCACCTGCGTCTACCGGCGACTGCAACGCTGCCAACGTCCCGGTTGCGCGCGGGCCTCGCTTCTGTTCGCGCACGATCACACGAGTCGCACTCACATCGAACCTCCGAATTGTCGCACATGTTCAGGGGCGGCTGCTTCCTCGCCTTCGAGAGTTCCGGTCCTGTCGCATCGGCCGCCCGGAACGAACCGACGAACCGTGCGAAAACCCGAGAGGACCCGGTCAGTTCACCACAACCGGGATCTCCAGGGCGTGCCGTCGGGCTTCCGGAAGAACCACGAGACGCCCTCCTGCACGAGCGTGGATAAAGTGTCCAGGGTGAGGCGGCGCCACGAACATTCACGGGCACACTATCGCCTGGGTAAAGCCATTCGGGCAACCCAGTGAGTCCTTCTTATTGGCATCGATTCGCCATTATTGAACCACTTACACGACGCGAGTATCTGGGCCTCGTCCAGGCTGGTCCAGATCTGATCTCCCTCGTTTCGAATGGTCACCGGAACGCGGGTGGATTCATGTATCCACATATTCCGCTCGTGAACAGTGGAAGTTATCTCTTCCTGGAACGTTCCGAGCGGAGTGTCATCCTGCGCAGGCGCGCTCGGCGGCTGCTGCTGCGTGCCTGGGCATGCCTCGAGGGCGCACGGCAGTAGCCCGACCCCATAATGGCGATCCACGTTTCTTCATATCAGGTCGAATGATGATCATATCTCATGCCCAGACGTCGCCTCGATCTTTCACCAGATTCAGCCACAGCCCGGAAGCTTCGATGCAATGTTGAAAGCAAATACGAGAACGGTATGGGGCAACGCGTAACGACTCCTCGGGCAGTCCACAGGTCTGGCAGAGGAAGGCGCGGTCGAGCGCCTCCGCCTCGTCGTCCACGATAATAAGGAATGCCGGGCCGGAGCAATAGTCTGGCCGATACCAGTCGAGAAGCAAGATGCCGAAACGGCGCCGCCTTTACATCCTTGCCGATCAGGATCTGCCGCGGCCATTTCGCAGAATCGCGGCGGCCCGGTTGGCCAAAGCGCCGGCGCATCTGCCGGGCTCTCGTCATCAACTGGTCGGGGGGGAGGCCTGTCGTCGGCTGCGGACGCGAGTCGCGGGCCATGTGCCCTCATGATTATCCGGCGTTCCGAACGGAGTTGAGCTTGAAAATACCATTCAATCGGGCTTGCGTTGTCGGCCGTGAATTCGAGTACATGGCAGAGGCGATTAAGGCTCAGCACATCTCCGGCGATGGCGCGTTCACCAGGAAGTGTCACGCCCTGATCGAGGCCATTCTTGGCGTTCCCCGAGTGCTCCTCACTACGTCCTGCACTCACGCTCTCGAAATGGCCGCGTTGCTCCTGGACGTCGGCCCGGGAGATGAAGTGATTGTACCCTCGTTCACCTTCGTTTCCACTGTGAACGCATTCGTGCTGCGTGGAGCGCAGCCGGTTTTCGCTGACATACGGCCTGACACGCTGAACATCGACGAGGCCCGGCTGGAGCAACTCATTACCCCGCGAACGAAGGCAATTGTTGTGGTCCACTACGCCGGAGTCGGTTGCGAGATGGATGCGATTATGCCAATTGCCCGCAGATACGGGCTCGCGGTGGTGGAGGACAACGCCCACGGTTTGTTCGGCCGCTACAGAGGACGGCATCTCGGAACCTTTGGCTGCCTGGCGACCCAGAGCTTTCACGAGACGAAGAATCTGACTTGCGGCGAAGGCGGGGCGTTACTCATAAACGCACCCGAGTACAGTGAGCGCGCAGAAGTGCTTCGGGAGAAGGGTACCAACCGCAGCCGGTTCTTTCGCGGACAGATTGACAAGTACACCTGGGTGGACGTGGGCTCGAGTTATCTTCCATCGGATTTACTCGCCGCGTTTCTCTTCGCGCAACTGGAGCGCCGCGAATACGTTCAGAAAGCCCGCGAACGTTGCTGGAACTACTACCATGAACACCTCAGGAACTGGGCATGTGATCATGGAGTACGGCAACCCTTTACGCCGGGTCATTGCAGTCATCCCAGCCATCTGTATTACCTTGTGATGCCCTGCCTGGAGGAGCGTCAGAAGATGCTTGCATTTTTGAATACCGCGGGGATTGGCGCCGTGTTTCACTACCTTCCGCTCAACTTGTCGGAAATGGGGCGGCAGTTCGGCGGCCGTGCGGGGGACTGCCCGGTTGCGGAGGACATAAGCGCGCGTCTGCTCAGACTGCCGCTGTACAATGATCTTTCTGAAGCCGACCTGGAGGTAGTTTGTCGAACGCTTCAGGAATTTGCCGGCTGGAACGGGCGGTCACGGGAGTTACAGATTTCCCGTCATCTGGAGCATTGATCATGCTCCTGCGAGTGCTCCATGCCATTGCGTCGCGCCCTCGGATCTACGATCTGATCCAGAATGCAGCGGGCGCCCGGCGAACCCGCACTAACTTGTCCCGCTATTTCCGGGATCTGAGCGATGACGTCTGCGTGATAGATGCAGGGGGAGGAACGGGAGCGATGCTGCCGTACCTGCCATCGAAATCTCGTTATATATGCCTCGATCTGGATTCGCTGAAGCTGCATGGGTTTCGTGCTCGTGCCCCGCGCGGCATGGCTGTGCCTGGCAGCGCCGCTCAGGCGCCATTTCGCTCGGAAAGCGCCGATTGCGTGTTGGTCATCGCGGTCTGCCATCACCTGACGGAGCAGGAACTCGATGACATGTTGCGGGAGATCCGCTGGCTTCTGAAGCCGTATGGGCGTCTGGTTCTGCTCGATCCGGTATCTGCCCGACATCGCGTCGCCAGCAGGATACTTTGGGCCCTGGATCGCGGCTCCTATCCGAGAACGGCGCAGGAACGCGGCGTGCGGATCAACGCCCACCTTCGCATTATTGAAGAGGATCACTCCGCGATCTTTCATCAGTACTTCGCTGCGGTTGCCGCGAGATGACCGGCGCGGTCCAGGAACGCCGCGAGAGAAGGCGACGCACAGCGCTGCGCTCGCCAATCGTCTTCGTAGTCATGCTTCAGTTGCTGATTGGCTGTCTGTATTCAGGGCCTGTTTTTTTTCGTCACTTCACCGACGGTGTGCCAAGAGCGCCGGTGGGGCGCTCCATCGCTTTTATGCCGCCCGGCGATCAGTTCGAACAACTGAATCGGTATACGATGGTCGGAGCCAATATACTTCGCCATCGTAGCCCTTACTACGAAGGTTTCGAGTACAATGTCTCCAAAACGGCCCCGCCATTTTCGGAAGGATGGGTATTCTTTCCGTTTTCCTTCTTCGGTGGCTTGCTTTCCATCCTGATTGGCGGTACCGCGGCTTTTAATCTCCTTGGGGTACTCTCGTATCCACTAGCGGGCGTTGCCATGTTCGCGCTGCTGCGCCGATACACGAATTCATTCTGGCCCGCACTCCTCGGGTCAATCGTCTACTCGACGCTGCCGTTCCGCACAGCGTTTCTGTACGGAGAAATGGTTTTTGGCATCGACGCTTGTATGATTCCGTTGACGCTGCTCTTGTTCGAGCGCTTCCTTGCGGAGCGAGACTGGCGGAGCGCTGCGTTGTTCGGGGGCGCACTGTTTTGTACAATCGCGGCTAATTTCCAGTCTGCATACTTCTTCCTGTTATTTGGCATGCCGTATTTTCTGGTCGCCTGCACTCTCAGCCATCGTGCGCGCGCCTTTTCTCGAACCATGCGATGTTTGTTAGCGGCCTCCGTAATACCAGCATGCCTGTATGCGTATCACGTGAACGCCCTCGTCAGTCGGGCGGTCCGCGTTTCATCGTTGCAGGAGGTGGCAATCTATACGCCGTCCTTTGCTAATATGTTGACGGTTTTCAACGGCAACGAAAAGAACGTCTTTATTGGCTTTCCGGCTTTGCTCTTGTTGGCGTTTTTATGTCTTCGGGGCGTCGTTCCAATGCTGCGCGAAGCGAGCGCTGACCGGAGGCGTTTATGGTGCACCTTCGCGCCATTATTCGCGGTTTCCTACCTGTTCTGCTTCGGTACCAGGGTGGACCAACTTCTCCATGCGCCCGTCTATGGTGTTTTCTTCAGATATTTTCCCGGCGGGAGCGCAACCCGGACCCCGGGCCGGATCATGGCTGTTGCCGGCGCTTTCTTTGCTATCGTCTTTGGACTCGCAATCGACGAACTGCTGCGCGGTTGGTCGCGGAGGCGGCGGATCATTCCGGTGGCCGCCGCCCTGCTCGCCATTGCCGTAGTTTTTCAGAACGACTATCTTTCGCCGAGCATGGCAATACTCGAGCCGTCCAACTCGGTCTATGAGTCCATACGTGGAACCAGCGGTCGGGTGCTTGCGCTCCCGTTTCAGAAGGCTCCGGATCAATACCTGAACGCTACTTATATCTACTACGGGCAGAAATACGATCTCCATATGTTCAACGGCCACAGTTCGCTTTATCCTGAGATTGTTCGGGATGTAACGCAACGTTTGTTTGAGGTCAGCTCGCGCGGCGAGATATCGGAGGATTGCTGGCGATGGCTGAGAGAAAACGGGTATCGGTTCGTGATCGTTCACGATACCCCGTTCGCACCCCGGATCGCTCCACTCGCGCTGATGCGTTTGCTTTCGAGCCGTTTCCTGCAGCTGAAGTCCAGAGCGGATAATATGTACGAGTTTTGCATCCTGCCCAGTCCGAGAGAATCTGGCGATGAAAGCGAGGCTGAACTGATCCAGCGGTTGTCCGCTCAGATTGGGGGGCCTCCGATCCTCTACGACGATGGCTGGTATGAAGAGGAGTCATACCCAGGCCAGAAGCCTTTCAGATGGATGCATGGCATCCGTTCAGTATTGTTGGTGGCGAGAGGATCGACAGGCCTGCGGTTTGAGGTGAAATGTCCTTACGGCGGTCCGCGCATCGAAAGCGGCAATGGCCAGGTACGGGCGACCACAGGAGCTTTGCCCGATGGGTGGCTCAGCGTAAGCTTTCGGTTGCCGCCTGCACCAGCCGCTTACTCTGCGCTTACTATCAATGCTGACCGCGTCTATCGCGCTGCTCCTGATCCGCGGGAGTTCGGCTGCATGATCCGCGATGTCGAGGCGGAGCGAGATGAACAGTTGCGGCCATGACCGGGGGTCCTTCCATCTGACCGGCAAAGACGCTCACCCTTAGTTAGGCGTCGACGTACCCGTGGCAGGGAGATTTTGGAGAGTGATGTAGAGGGCCTGCGGCGTCCCCGCCGGCGGATCTGAGAGGCGTACCGCCGTGAAACGGACGCTTCCTCAGGGCCTGAGAATGAAATCCGCGATCCGCCGTGCCACAGCGGACACGTCGTGGTGGCGAGCAGTGTACTCGGCGGCGCGTCGACCGAGTTCGTCGAAACGAGTGCGATCTTCCATAAACAACTCTATAATTGAATAAATCACATCTTCAGTAACGCCCGGCGGATCAGGCGGCAGTTTCACGGCAATATCGTCCGGCAGTTCCGAAAACCACGCATAATCAGTGAACACGCACGGCTTGCCACATCCGAGGGCGCGCAGAGCGGCTGCGGAAGTTTCACCCATTGACGGATATCTGAGGTTCAGAACCAGATCTGACGCCGCCAGATAATCGTCGTACTCGGCGGCGCTGACGTAACCGGTAACCCGGACGCGCTCTCCCAAAAGATCATTGACATACGAACCCTCTCCGACCATGACATAGTCGACCGCGGTACTCGCCTGTTTGTTAAAGCGATTGACGGCGCGGCAGATGACGTGATTCAGTTTCGTCGGTGCGACGAATCCGAAGGACGCCAACAGAATCGTCCCGGGCGGAATGCCAAGTCGCCTGCGCGCGTCGTGCACGGCAGTGGCCTTCGGAAGGGCGCCGAGCCCCACTGCCTGTTTGATCGTTTCAATGTCAACCGGGGACGCTGCTCGTTCGACAACTTTCTTTCGCGCATACTCCGAATGACTGATGAATCGGTTGCCGGAGTGGATGAGTTCCCGGTTAAATGCCAGCCGCTCAGGTTTGGCGAACTGAAGCAGGTCGACTCCCCCTCGCGCCAGACGGCGCACGATGGAGACTCCCGCAGATCCTTCCTCCGCATACACGCGGCGGTAAAAATCAGGGCTGTTCCGGTAAAACCCGACGTAAAGGAAATACAGAACCACATCGTGAAGCAGCACCACTCCGGGATAGTTAAGGCAACATTCGTAAATATACGAGTGATACCACGGATTGTTTCCGATGTGGTAAAAGCGAAGAGGATATTGATTCCAGCGCAGACCCCTGTCACGAAATCCGATTGCCGGGAACCCGTTTGGTTCATGCCGCGCCGGGTCTTCGACCAGCAGCGTTATGTCGAAATACTCCTTCAACGCCTGGACAAGTATGGCCGAAAGATCAGCGACCCCCGTCTGCATCGGCGGGAACGGGCTGGCGAAGAGCAGTCTCTGTTTAGCCATCTGCACTCCCCGTGAGGCAGGCCACAACATGATCCCAATTGATATCGAGTGTGCGCATGGTGCGAAAGGCGCGTTCGCCGAGCCATTGGGCAAGCCCGGACT
Source organism: uncultured Acidobacteriota bacterium (assembly GCA_963780655.1). GTDB lineage: Bacteria > Acidobacteriota > Terriglobia > Bryobacterales > Bryobacteraceae > CAWACP01. The sequence continues at coordinate 84,397 of CAWACP010000012.1, forward strand.
CAGTTGCCAGCCGCTCAATCGCGCAGGCCACGCTGGCGGGATTATCTTTGACCACGAAACCATTTTCGCCATCGCGAATGAACTGCAGAGCCTCGCCGCCGTTTTCGAAGGCAATCACCGGTTTGTGGGAGAGAAACGCTTCCAGAGGAACGTAGCCATAATCCTCCTGAAACGCTCCGAAATAAACAGCTGAGCAGCGCGCGTAATAGTCGATTTTCTCTGGCTCGGATATCTCTCCCAGCAGGTGGACCCGGCCCGCCAGGCCCCGCTCCGAAATCAAACGGGCCAGCGCATCCATTTCCCGAGCGCTGCCGCGTCCCGCGATGACAACCTGCATAGAGGAGTTCAGAAGCGCTGCGGCCTCGACCAGAACACGCTGTCGCTTCATGGGGTCGATTCGACTGGGGTAGAAGATGAACGGTTCATAGGAGCTGCAGTGGAGTTGCTGGTGATTCGGTGGCGGATGATAAAGAGGCGTGGAATCGAGCCCGTTGTAAAGACGGAGCCGGTCGGATACAAGCCGCGAATTCGTATAGATCGTGCGTGACTCGCTCAGGAAGTCACGATCGTTGGCAACTATTGTTTCCCGAACCATTTTGCCTTCGGGAAGATTGTGCAAATCGCCGAACTCCGTTTCCCAAAGGTCGTAGGCCTGCCGATGTTGATGTAGCAGCCAGACAACCTTATTCGGATGTTTCAAATAGTAAGCCGGGAACTTAAGCGCAATCACCAGGTCTATCCGTTCGCCGTCGACTTCGGTCAAGTCGGTCATCCGGGCAGCAATCATGCAGCCGATCAGGGTCGATGGCGGATACCATTTAAAGGGGATCGTCACGATGTCGGCTTCGTAACCACGCTCGCGAAGCGCCTCCCGCAGCGACTCAGCATGGGATTCAGCGCCTCCGCGAGTAAACGGCACCTGCACGCTGGCAATCGCCACTTTCATAGCTGGATCCCGAGAAAGCCTTCGAGCGCCTGCGTGAACGTCGCATGGATGCGTTCGGGGGTGAACCGCTCCCGATAATTGTTGTAACCCTGGTCGGTAATTTCAAACCAGAAGTTCTGATCCTTCCGCAATTTGTCAATGGCGGTCGCATATTCCACTGGATCGTCATCCAGAAGGATCTGCCCAGGCCCCAGCGTTTCTGTCAGAGCGCAGCTTCTTCGCGCAACCACCGGCAGATGCACGCACTGCGATTCCACTACAGGAACGCAGAAACCTTCGTGATAGCTGCAACAAAGGTAAGCATCGCACCCGAGATAATAGGAGAGGAGTTCGGCGTCAGAGACGCAATCGGCGTACACAAGCCTGTCCGCAACGCCGAGATCGTGGGCGTCAGCCATCACGGCGTCGTAATAGCTTCGGCACATCGGATCGAGCTTTCCGGCGATAATTCCCACAATGGGATCGGTATACAAGTCGCTGTACACGCGCAGAATATTGAGAAACAGACGATGACCTTTGTTTGGCACGAAACGCCCGATCATGAATACGTGCGTGCGTTTCGATTCAATAAGGCTTTTGAGAAGCTCTTCATCCGGGCAGATCCTGGCAGCGGTAATCGGTGAGAGAAACGGAGGCGCGACCGTGCTGGCCGGAAGCCCGTCGATGCCGATTTCCGCAAAGTTGCAGTGCGAATCGGAAAGCCACAGGGCCTCCGGGAACAGCGCTACCAGTCGGTAAGTTTGTTCTCGGCCCTTCAGGCAGGAGTCCCAGTACATCTCGAAATCTACAAAGAAACTCGGAGGAGTAATGTTGTGATACTTGATAATGATGCGAGCCCGCGTCTGCCGAAGGAGCGCCTCTCCCTCTTCCCAGTACGCGCTGTGATGATAAATAACTATATTCTCTGGTTCTGAGAGAACTCGGGCTGACTCATCGCGACCTAAGACGCTTCGCCCGCTAATTTCGACGTACTCGCCGTACAGATGGCACTGGAACCTGCTCCTGAGGGCATCATACATGCCGACAATGTCGGCGCCTATCGCGTCCCGCCCGACAATAGATCTGTGCATCAACAGGAAACGCATCTGGAATAGGCCCGAGAAGGAACACAGAAGTGCAAATGTCAGACTTTCCGCCCGATAATAGCATAATCCTGCGGACCATAAAAATACTGGTTGAATCTCTGGGCGAGTCCGCGTTCATCGCCGGCGATTGCATTCTCGGGCGGGTATGGATGCAGGTTCAGTACCTCGACTCGAAACATTCCACGAGCCTCGGCCAGAAACTTCAGCACGTTGCTGGGGATCGGACGAACATGCGTAAGGTCCTGATAAAAGGTACAGGCGCCCACCTGGATATTCGCCGGGTTCGGCGTTTCAAAGATAGCCAGGCCGCCAGGTTTGAGCACTCGCATGGTTTCGTCGAGCACTTCGAGAAGTTGATGACTCTGGAGGTGCTCCACAACATGGAACGCGGTGAGCGCGCCCAGTGACGATGCTGCTAGACTGCGAAGGTAGCCTAAGCCGTCCGCGTGAACCGCCGTCAGGCCATGACGTTCGCAGCGGGTTATCATCGCTCTGTTCGCGTCAATTCCGCTGTTATGCATTCCGTGCTCTCGAAGGAGTTCCAGCCATTCTCCGCGGCCGCAGCCGAGGTCGAGCACCTCCATTTCTGAGCCGCCGATGCCTGCCTCCCGAAGGATCGGAAGGTAGATTTCCAGTCTTTGCTTTATGTCCGCGCGAGTTCCGCGGAACGAATCTTCGAACGCCACATAAAGACTATCGAGGCCGTGGCGATCCTCGACGGCCAGCGATGACGCCTGTTCCGCCGACAACGTCTCCGGGAGATGGCGAGTCGGTTCGTGCAGCAGGGTCGTAATTCTGCGATCCTGCGCCCGCAACTCCGCTTTGATTTGGGCGAAGCTCGGCAGTGCAGCCGCGAGTTCTCCTTCGTGCTCGCGCTGTGTGCGTATGGCCTGGAGTTCCTCGACATTTGTGTGTACTTGTGTCTCCAGCCGCCGCAGTTGTTCGGACTGCGCTTTAAGCCGTTCGTCCAGGCCTGTCTGCATCGAGACAACCCGGGCCAGGAGTGCGTCGAACGCCGTGGAGCCGGCGGCCGCCGTTGCCGCGAGCGCCTCGATTGCGTTCGCGGACGCATTCTGAAACTCGACAATCTGAGGGGTGTACCAGAAGAGCATCCGGCGGACGATCTGGACCAACAGCGCGCCGACTCTCCCACGCAGTCCCGGAGGTTGCGGCGGCATTTGCCCCACCATTCCTGCGCCGTTTTTGAGTCGTTGAGCGGACTCGCGCAACGAGCTGAGGTTGCGTTTCGGAAGACCGAACGGCGCTGGAGCCGGCGTCGGCCGGACGGGTGAGGCAGGCGTGGAAAGGCTGGCGAGAATCTTTTCACGAATCTCCTGAACTGTTTCCTGAATACTTACAGGTTGTTTCTTGTTTTCCATAGTTGAGACGACCTTAGGTCCATCAGGTACAGCTCATCGCATGCAAAACGTCAAGGGCCTTCGCGGGCGTGCGCTGGTGATGGAAGCCCCGAGGGAATGGAAGCGGTCCGCGGCCGTTTCCAGCGTAGCCGCAGGCCCACGCCAAATAAGCACAGTCGTCGAGCTCTTAGTCGTTCTCACCCAGGTGTGCTTCACCAAGGGGAGTAATACAAAGCCAGCTTACCATGATGCCCAGCGGGCGCTCGTCCGTGCTCTTCTCATCGAGATCGCTGGGACGGCAAACTCGCGCGACTTCGATCTCAAGGATAGCAACCTCGTCCCTGGCGAGAACACTCCGTTGCGCTTCCGCCGTGCACAGGACCGAGTCGCAGCTTTCGTTAGCGCTGGGGAAAAAGCGAATTGGCAACTCACATCCGTTCAGACGCATCCGCAGCTCTTTTACGTTCTCCGGCACGATGGCGCGGCTGATAAACATCGAAATCAATAAATCGCGGTCTGAGCATAATCGAAGCTGCAGCGAAGAGATCCGGCCGGGCCCCGTCCACCTGCCATGCCGCCCATCCGCAAGTAACTCCCGCTGATGCCATCCGCTGCCGTGCAAAGCCTGATCGAACGTTACCAGGCGAGTTGCGACTGGCGGCTCCGATCCCAGACGATCGCGATAGTAGTTGCATCCGCTTCTCCGGTTCTCGCTCAGCGCATCGAAGAACAGTTCCTTCGCGGATTGATACAACTCCTCATCGAGGGAAAGCAATGCCGAAAGCCGTTGCTTGTCTCTTTCGTTCACCAGATCCCGGTTCCGGTTCGTCTGCACATTCAATACCGGCCAGTCCGCGCGAACCGGCCAACCGAATCGATCGCAGATCAGCCGCATGGATTCGCCGAACTGTTCAACTATTCCGACCACCGTCATCGACGCAAGTCTTCTTCGGGCTTTTTCGAGTAAGCTTCGCTTCGTTAGTTCCTGGATGGCGAGATCTCTGTGCGGATAGAACAGGTCGTATCCTGTGTTGCGCGTAGACAAGTCGTCGCACGCCAACCAGCGACTCTGTAGATTGAGCAGAAGCTGGATGTACTTCGAATCGATGACATCCCCCAGCGTGCACTCGCTATCGAGGAAGCCATGTGCTTTGTGATCGAAGAACATGGACAAGGCCTGGTCGAGCGGACGCCTCAGGAACGTTATGACGTCCAGCTCGGTGTTCAGATAACCCTTCAACCCGTAACCAAAGTGGCCTGCAATGAGCTGGTAATTCCTTAGTTCGACCGGCGGAACGCAAAGGAGTTCCCGGGGATGCATGATCGGCGCAATGGCCGACGCTGGGAAGTTATCACTGAGCGCGGCTCTTACAGACGTCCCTGCCGTCTTGGGAATGTGCAGGAAATAAAGCATTCATCCAGGAGTGTAACTCCAGATCCCGTGAGCAGCGTCATCAACGGACGACCCATCCGGCACGAGCGCCTTGCGGCCAGCGGCAGCTACCGACCGCTGATCGAGCATGCTGTTCAGCAGTCGGCTACCATGAATCAGCGGTGGCGGAGGCCCTCAGAGCCGCTCGGAAACAACCCGAGCCGGCCTGGCTCCTCGTGGCTGGGTAGGTAGGCGCACCGCTCATTATTGCACCGGGCTGCCGCCGGATGCGGAGTTGCCCTTTGTGCTCGAACCATTGCGCAATATCGTAGAATCTGGAGTGTTCAGTGCACGACATTCACTCGCGGTCGACGTCGCCGGCAACGCCGGTTGTCCGGAGCCGTGGTTCACTGGCGTATGCATCGTGATGAGGTAAGCGTTGTCAAGGCGCGCATCCTGACTACGTTCCAAAGGAACCGCCGGGAGGAAACCCGACAGAGCACTGTCGCCGTGGTGGAAGCGGCAATCGCCTCGATCGGAAGACAACCCCCCATGCCGCCAACCCTCCGCGGACGGGCAGGCGCGCGGCTGATCGCTATACTCCGCAGGGCTCTGGCCTGGTACACCGCGTCTGTGCAGAATGCATTCCAGGCGGTTTCTTCATCGCTTGCTGAGGAACACAAGCGTGTGAGCGCGGCAATCGAAGAGGCCGTGGAACCGTCGCGACACGCATCCGCCGCGGTACCGGACCTGACGCCCGCCGCCGAGGCCAGGGTTGCCGCCCTTGAACGCGCCCTGGCCGACGTACGGCTCGATCTGGCTGCGGTTTCGCAACAACTCTCGACGCTGCTGCGGAGACAGGCGACTGGCGACGTCAATGAGTCGGAAAAATCGTCGGATGGCGCAAACTGACTTGTTCGCGCGCCTTTCACCCCGGGAAACGCCTGCCCACGCCAGCGTGATTGCGGCTCGAAAAGCCTGAAGATGCGAATTGCTATTACCACCGCGCAGGCGCCCTTCATGAAAGGCGGCGCCGAGATGCAGGCGGAAGGTCTTCGCGCCGTTCTCGCCAGGGCCGGGCACGAGGCTGATATCGTAACTGTGCCGTTCCGATGGCATCCCCCGCAGGAGCTTCTCAATTCGATGCTTGCTTCCAGCCTGTTGGATCTTAACGAAGCGTGCGGCGAAAGGGTAGATCTCATGATTGCGCTGAAGTTCCCGGCGTGGCTGATCGAGCACCGGCGTAAGGTTCTCTGGATCATTCATCAGCACCGCGACGCCTACGACCTGTGGGGACACGAGCTCGGCGCGCTGCACGGCTTCCCCAACGGAGCCCTCGTCCGCAGCGCCGTGGAGACCGCTGATCGCGCTGCCCTGGCGGCTGCACGCCGCGTGTTCGCCGAGTCCGGAAACGTGGCCAGGCGGTTGAAGCGCTTTTGCGATTTCGAGGCTGCGCCCTTGTACCATCCGCCTCCGGGCGCCGACCGTTTCCGCTGCGAGCCGGCCCAGGATTACTTCTACTGCCCGGGCCGGTTGTCTCCGGCAAAGCGTCAGCATCTCATTCTGGAAGCTCTCGCCGAAACGAGGAACCCGATTCAGCTCTGTTTCTCCGGCGCGCCCGAGCCGGCCTACGGCCGTCAGCTTCTGGCAACCGTCAGCCGTCTCAAAATCACCGATCGCGTCCGCTGGCTCGGGCACGTTTCTGAGGAGGAGAAGCTCGCCCTGTATGCTCGTGCGACTGCCGTCGTTTATCCTCCGCTCGATGAAGACTATGGATACGTGCCACTCGAGTCAATGCTTTCCTCCAAACCGGTGATTACCTGTTCAGATTCGGGAGAGGCGCTCGAATTCGTGCGAAACGGCGATACCGGCGTTGTCTGTGATCCCGCCCCGGGCAGTTTGGCTGCGGCGCTCGATCTGCTGTGGGAGAATCGCGGCCAGGCGCAGCAAATGGGGGCGCTGGGGAAACAGCTCTATACCAGCATGAACATCACGTGGGAACTCGTCGTGAAATCACTTCTGGCATGACCATCAACTGGTTTTCTCCGCTTCCGCCCGCCCGAACCGAAATCGCCCAGTTCACCAGCCGTCTGCTCCCTGCGCTCGCGGAAAGGTTCACCGTCCGCCTCTGGACAAACCAGGATGATTATGACCGGGCGCTCGACCGGTGGGCGGAAGTGATCAGGTTCATGCCGGACGCGATCGGCTGGGCCGCGCTCAATCTCTCCGGACCCTGCTTTTACAATCTCGGCAATGACTGGCGCTTCCACCGGGCCATTTGGGAGGTTGCCCGGCAACACGCCGGAGTCGTCATCCTGCATGATCCCTGTCTGTTCGAGTTCTTCCACGATTTGTACGGACAGACCGGTCCGGAAGGAACCTGGACCCGGTTCATGGAGTCTGAATTTGGAGCGCGTGGCAAAGCCGATGCGATCAGGTACGAGGCGGGTGACCTGGACGTACACGCCATGGTGCGCGATTACTCGTGCACCACCATCCCGCTGGCCTCTGCCATTGCTGCGGTGGTCCACTCCGGTGCTTCCGCCGAAGATCTGGCAACGGCGGCCCTGTGCCGGGTTGTGGCAGCAGCCTTACCGTGGGAGCCTTCTGGTGATCCGCCAAAGCGAAAGCCCGGTCCGCCCTGGAGTTTTGTACTTTTCGGACACGCCGCCGGAAATCGATGCGTCGATTCAGTCCTTGCTGCCCTTGCCGGCATGCCTGCCGCGCAGCCGTTCCGCCTCGATGTCTACGGAGAAATCGGCAACTATGTTCGACAACTCATGGGAGCGAGTCCGGCGCTGAACGCGATTGTCCATATCCACGGGTTTGTCAGCGAACGAGAACTCGACGACGCGCTGCGCGGGGCCCACCTTGCGTTCAATCTCCGGCATCCGACCATGGGCGAGGCCTCCGCAACGCTACTGAGAGCGTGGAATTTCGGCCTGCCTACCATCGTGTGCCGTAGCGGATGGTATGCGACTCTGCCGGAGGATACTATCCTGCCTGCCAGGCCGGAATCGCTGGTGGAGGATCTCCGTGAGCACATTCTGCAGTTGCAGCGCACACCGGACGTGTACTTCGCCGTTGGCGAGAGAGGTTATCGTCACCTGCTCAGGGAACACTCAACCGCTGCATATGCCGAGGTTCTGGCCGGCCTTGCCAAAACTCTTCCTGAAGCGGGACAGTGTTTTACTCAATTCCTGCTCGGCGACGCGGTGGGACTCCGCATCGCGGGATGGTTGCCCGAGGTCCTGGCGGAGGATTGCTGTGCGGAAGAGTTTGCGACTAAAATCGTGAACCTGCTGCCAACCCGTGCCGACTCTCGCCGGCAGCTTCATTCCACGCCCGATCACGGTTTCGACGCGCGTGATCTGCGCTGAGGCGATTCCCGGTGCTCCAGGCTGTCGTAAACCTTGTTCGTCGCGCGTACAGAATATCGCTGTCGGCGGCAGCCTCGGACCGCTCCGGCGCGTTCAGCGTCTCCAACGCATTCGCGTCGATATCATATCGTGGATCGGCAACCGATGTCGTGACCGCCACTTGTCCCGCTTCGTTTGAGCGAAAGCCATGCTGGACCTCTCCAAACCCTATAACCCCAGCTTCTTATCCAGCTCCGCGGCCACCTGCGGCAACCTTCCCGGATCGCGCAGCAGGTTCGGGATGCCGTACGCCGCATACTCGTCATACAGCGCGTCGGCGGCAGCCAGAGCCAGCGCATACGCTGCCTGGGCGTGCGGCGCGTCCATGTGCGACCAGCTCTTTTCCAGGCCCTCCAGCTTCGGCAGCGCGTGCGATTCGATGAGAGCCTCCACCTGCGACCGCTGGAGTGCGGTCAGCGTGTCGCCGCTGAGCTTCTGCGCCAGGCCTTCGTGCAGCCACGCGGGCCACCGGCCCAGCGCAGCGAGGCACGCGTGCACAATTTCGTGGGCGAACAGCCGGCGAGTCGCCGGGCCCATGTCCGACCCTTCCATCAGAGCGATGTGAATGCGGCCATCGTACTGCCCGCCGCTCCACTCGGATGCGCCCGTGGTCTTCAGGTACGCCTCGCGGCTCTGCACAACCACGGGAATCCGCTCCTCGGCCGGACACCCGAGTGCCGAAGACACGCGCGTGAACTCCTCATCGAGCACCGCTACCATGCGGCGGGCCGTCTCGGCCGGCACCGAGGCGCCCTCATAACGGAGCTGGAACCGGTATCCGTAGAGCTTGTCTCCGCTGCGGTCTGCCGCGGCCTCCTGCTCCAACTGCTTATACGCCGCCTCGAGTTGCGGATCCGGCCTCTGGTCCAGGCTCTGTTTCCAGTAATCGAGCGCGCCGTGCAGGTCATCCTGGCGATATGCGGCCAGCCCCGCGGCCATCAGCACTGCCGGATCGGGTTTGGAGCCTTTTAGAAAAGGCTGGAGCAGATCGAGCGCCTCCCCCGGATGGTTGGCCCTGAGCAGATCGCTGACGCGGCTGAGCAGCGGGTCCGTGCGCCGCAGCTCGATCTTCGTGCCGGCGTTCGGCCCCGGCGCAGCCGCGGTGGACGATGGCGCGGCGTCGCCGAGCGACCGCCCCGCCTGCCTCTGCCGCTCGAATTCATCCAGCCCGGCCAGGTCTCGCCCGGCAACCCATCCCGATACCTGGTTCCCGTTCACCGTTGCCGCGACGTTATAGCAGCCCGATCCATCCGCCAGGGCAAAGCGAATCTGCACCTCGGCGCCGGCCGCAAGCCGCGCCAGCACCGGCTCATCCTCACCGCACGACTCGCGCAGAATCGTCTGGTCCTGCTTTGCCGTAACCGCGAGGAGCAGCAGGACGAGGGGCGCCAGCATGATCCATCGTAGGCCGATTCCCGCGCGCGCGCCCTCCGTCAAATCCCTGAGATTCGGTTTCCGACGTCCCACATGTGAAAATGGAAATACATGACCGGTAACGAGATCCGCCAGAAATTCCTCGAATATTTCGCCGCCCGCGCGCACCGAGTGGTCCGTTCTTCCTCGCTCGTGCCCGCGAACGATCCCACCCTGCTGTTCACCAACGCCGGCATGAATCAGTTCAAGGACGTCTTCACCGGACTCGAGAAGCGCGATTACAACCGCGCCTGCTCGTCGCAGAAATGCGTGCGCGCCGGAGGCAAGCACAACGACCTCGATAACGTTGGCTACACCCGCCGCCATCTCACGTTCTTCGAAATGCTGGGCAACTTCTCCTTCGGCGACTACTTCAAATCCGACGCGATCGCCTTCGCATGGGAGCTGGTAACGAAGGAGTTCGGGCTCGACAAAGACCGCCTGTACATCTCCGTGTTCCGTGAGGACGACGATGCCGAGCAGCTCTGGCAGAAGGTGGCCGGAGTGCCGAAGAGCCGAATCTTCCGCCTGGACGAGAAGGACAACTTCTGGCAGATGGGCGATACCGGCCCGTGCGGCCCGTGTTCGGAGATTTTCTGCGACATGGGGGTTGAGGCGTACGAGCCGGGCCACGAGCACGAAGAGTTTCCCCAGGGCGACGGGCGCTTCGTCGAAATCTGGAACCTCGTGTTCATGCAGTTCGAGCGCGGCCTGGATGGTTCCATGACGCCTCTGCCGCGCCCCTCCATCGACACCGGCATGGGACTCGAGCGCTTCTCCTCGGTGATGCAGGGAAAGATCACCGTCTTCGATACGGACCTGCTGCATCCGGTTGTGCTGCGCGCCGGCGAGCTGCTCGGAGTCGAGCACGGCGCCGACCAGCGTGCCGATACTGCCCTGCGCATCAATGCCGACCACGCCCGCTCCACCACGTTTCTCATCCACGACGGCGTGCTGCCATCGAATGAAGGCCGCGGTTACGTGCTGCGCAAAATCATGCGCCGTGCTTTGCGGCATGCACGCATGATTGGCCACGCGGACGGGTACCTCTCCGATCTGACCCGCTTTGTCGCCGAGCACATGCGTCCCGGCTATCCGGAACTGATGGAGAGCATCGAGCGCGTCGGGCGCGTGGTGCGTGAAGAGGAACAGCGCTACGCCACCACGTTCCAGTTGGCCGAGCGATTCTTCCGCGATGAGGCGAAGACGGCGGCGGGCGGAGTCCTGCCAGGGCCGGCTGCATTCCGCCTGTACGACACCTTCGGCCTCGCGCTCGACGAGCAGGAGGACATGGCCCGCGAGCAGGGGCTCACGATTGACCGCGAAGGCTTCAACGAGGAGATGGAGAAGCAGCGCGCCCGCGCCCGCGCGAGCTGGAGGGGCGCGGACAGGGCCGTCATCCCCGAAGTGTACAAATCACTTCCGCCAACCGAGTTCATCGGCCGCGACGCGCTGGAGGCGCCTGTCACCGCTCTCCGCATCGTTCGCGAGCAGGACCGCACCGAACTGGTGTTCGACCGCACGCCCTTCTACGCCGAATCGGGCGGCCAGGTGGGCGACACCGGCCTGCTGCTCGATCCGGATACCCGAGAGCGCATCGCCGTTGTCGAAAACACGTACAAGCCCGCGCCCAACGCCATCGTGCATCGGGTGAAATTGCTGAATGGCCTGACCGAGGGCCAGACCGTGATCGCCCGCGTGGACGAGCCATTGCGCGAATCCACCATGCGCAATCACACCGCCACGCACCTCATGCACGCGGCTCTGCGTCAGGTGCTGGGCACGCACGTGAAGCAGGCCGGCAGCGTCGTCGAGCCCGGGCGGCTGCGCTTCGACTTCACTCATTACGCGGCGCTCACGCCGCAGGAGATAGGCGACGTCGAGCGTCTGGTGAACGAGCAGGTGCTGGCCAACACCGAGGTGAAGACCGACGTCATGGATCTCGACAACGCGCTGCAGACCGGCGCCATGGCGCTGTTCGGCGAGAAATACGGCGATAAGGTGCGTGTCGTATCCGTGCCTGGCTTCAGCCGCGAATTGTGCGGCGGCACGCACGTGCATCGTACCGGCGATATCGGCCTGTTCAAGATCGTTTACGAGGGCAGCATTTCCGCCGGAGTCCGGCGCATTGAGGCCATCACCGGCATGGGCGCGCTCGACCGTTTCCAGACCGCGACCGGTACGCTCACCCGGCTCGCCCACATCGTACACGTGCCCGAGGACGACGCTGTCGATCAGGTGGAGAAGCTGCTGCTCGATCAGAAGGCGCTGGAGAAACAACTGGAGCGGCTCAGGGAGAAGCTGGCTGCTGCGCAGGTGGGCACTCTGGAACAGCAGGCCCGCGTCATCAAGACCGTGCGGGTGCTGGCGGCGCAGGCGCCCGGCATGGATCGCGCGCAGCTGCGCTCGCTGGCCGATTCGCTGCGCAACAAATGGAAGAGCGCCGTCGTGGTGCTGGCGTCCGCCGAGGATTCGAACGTCGCCATTATCACTGCGGTGACGAAGGACCTCACCGGCAAGGTGCATGCCGGAAGGCTGGTTGGCCAGGTTGCGCAGGCCGTCGGCGGGAAGGGCGGCGGCCGTCCGGATATGGCCGAAGCAGGCGGAAAAAACCCCGAGGCGCTCGACGGCGCGCTCGAAAACGTGTACGCGACGGTGGAGGGAATGCTTGGCTAGTGCGCCGTTACCGAGCCGGGTGTCTGACCTCCACGATGCAATCATCGTCGGCGCCGGGCCCACCGGGCTTGCCTGCGGCATCGAGCTGAAGCGCCGTGGCCTCGACGCACTCATCTTCGACAAGGGCTGCGTGGTGAACTCGCTCTATCATTACCCCACCAACATGGTGTTCTTCACCACGCCGGAACTGCTCGAGATCGGCGACATACCCATGACCGCCATCGACCAGAAGCCGCATCGTACCGAGGCGCTGAAGTACTACCGGCGCGTCGCCGATCATTACAAGCTCGCTATCCATCAGTACGAGCGTGTCGAGAGCATCGACGGCGACGTCCCCACGTTCTCCGTTCGAACCGACAAGGGCGAGTACACCGCGCGCAGGATCGTGCTCGCCATGGGCTACTACGACCTGCCGAACCGGCTCAACGTGCCCGGCGAGGATCTCGCGAAGGTTACGCATTACTACAAAGAGCCGCATCCTTATTACGACCACGATGTGCTGGTTGTGGGAGCGAAGAATTCCGCGGCGATCGCCGCGCTCGAGTTATACCGGACCGGCGCCCGCGTCACTCTGGTGCATCGCGGGCCGGGCATTCACCATCACGTGAAGTACTGGATCAGGCCCGACATCGAGAACCGCATCAAGGCGGGCGAGGTGAAAGCGTACTTTCGTTCCTGCGTGAAAGAGATTCTGCCCGAGGCCGTGGTTCTGAGCACGCCCGAGGGCGAAGTGCGGCTGGAGAACGACTTCGTGCTGGCGCTCATCGGCTACCGTCCCGACCTCGAGTTCATGGAGGCGCTGGGCATCAGCCTCGACGAGAAAACCCAGCGTCCGCACACCAATCCGGAAACGCTCGAAAGCGCCCGCCGCGGCGTCTATCTGGCAGGCGTCATCGTGGCCGGGATGCATACCAACGAGATCTTTATCGAGAACGGACGCTTTCACGGCCGCATGATCGCCGACGCCATCGCGGCCGAGCTCGGTGCCCGAGCATAAACGGACGTTTCGGCACCGCAGGCGAAAACGCCTGCTCCACTGTTGCTGCGCAGGTTCCAGTAGAGCAGGCCTTCGGCCTGCAGCCCCTACTGCGGCCGGCCCGCCAGAGACGCCGTTCCCAGCAAGCCTCCCAGTCCCATGGTCTCCACCGCCGAGGAAGGCACAATCACCATGGAGCCTTTCTCCTTGATCGCCTCGTACAGCATGTTCATCGCGCGCAGGTGCAGCGCCACCGGATTATTGATGTAAACGGTCGCGGCCTCCGCGAACTTCGCCGAGATCTCCGTCTCCGCGGTGCCCAGAATAATGCGTGCCTGCCGCTCGCGCTCGGCCTGCGCCTGCCGCGACATGGCATCTTCCAGCGCCTGGGGAATGTGCACGTCGCGAATCTCCACGCTCTGCACCGTGATGCCCCACGGCGTGGTCTTCTCGTCGAGTATCTTCTGCAGTTCCTTGCCGAGCATCTCCCGTTCGGTGATCATCTGCGCCAGATCGTGCCGGCCGATGGATTCCCGCAGCGCCGTCTGCGCGCTCAGCGTGATGGCCTGTTCGAAATCCGAGACTTCGAGGATGGTCTTCTGGACGTCCCACACCAGCCAGAAGACGATGGCATCGACGTTCACCGGAACCGTGTCCCTGGTCAGGGCCGATTCCGCCTTCACGTCGGTGACGCGCACGCGCTGGTCGATAAAGGCGGTGATCGAATCCACGATCGGGATGATCATGAAGATCCCCGGCCCTCGCAGCCCGATGAATTTTCCGAAGCGCAGAACAGCCGCCTTCTGCCACTGCGAAGCCACCTTGATGGCTGAAACAAAGTAGAGGCCAACCAGAATGCCCGCGATTGCCGGAGCTGGGTTGTCCCACCGGACTGCCGCGGCGACGCCGGCGCCCATGCACACAAAGAACACCAAAAGGCCCACAGGATTGGCGTACTGCGGTACTTTCACCGCCGCCGGGCCGCGACTCGCCATCATGGAAATCGACATAATCACTTCCTCCTTTCCGAGGACATCTCTTTCATTCGCTCCACCATTTCATCGAGCGTAAAACCTTCCGCGCCGGCGCGCGCCAGCGCTTCGCCCGCAATCTGCGAAAGCCTTCGCTGCCGCTCGCGATCGTCGCGCTGCGGCTTTCTATCCATTACGAACGTTCCCGTGCCTTGCTGCGTGCCGATCACTTCGCGGATCTCCAGTTCCCGGTAAGCGCGGATCACCGTGTTCGGGTTCACCGACAGATCCACCGCAAGCTGGCGCACAGTGGGCAACTGCTCGCCGGGCTGCAAAGCGCCCGTCGCAATGCCGCCCAGGACCTGATCCATGATCTGGCGGTAAACCGGTACGCCGCTTCGGCCGTCGAGGCTGAACGAAAAGCCGCTCTTTCCCTGTGCTCGCATTCCGTATCCCGGCTCCATTCATATAATGTGCTAGTAAACTATAACAGTCAAGCAATATTTAAACGAGCGTCGTGGTGTTCACTGACGCACACACGAATTTCGCATTCGGACATGAAACGGAACGCCGCAGTCACCAGGCCGGACCTGCGAAGTGGAACATTTTCAACGGAACAGCTCGTCTCGCGTGCTCTTTTGGCTGTATGGTTTCAGACGTGCGACTGCCGTCAGGCGCAGAGGAGGAGATGCGACATGGCGACCATACTTCAGGACGTTCGAGTTGCTGTTCGCATGCTGCGTAAATCACCCAGCTTTACCATGGCTGCCGTTGTGACCCTGGCGTCTGCTATAGGCGCAAACGCCATGGTATTCGGCGCCTTAACGCGCTGATCCTGCGCCCGGTGAATGTGCCGCACGCGGAAACACTGTACGAGCTCGGCCGCAGAAATGGGGACAACGAGTCATATCCCAGCTATCTCGATCTGCGCGATCGCAACCGCAGTTTTGATGGCCTTGCGGCGAATGCGTTCTCGCAGGCAGGCCTCGATACGGGCGAAGGCCCTGTACGCGTGTGGGGCTATAACACGAGCGGCAATTACTTCGACGTGTTAGGACTTCAGCCGTACCTTGGCCGGTTCTTCCACGCCTCGGACGAGCATGGGCCGGACAGCGCTCCATATATCGTCCTCAGTTATGCGTGTTGGTACAGTCGTTTTCACGGCGACCGCGGCGTGGTGGGCCGCAAAGTACAGCTCGATAAGCGACCCTTCACCATCATCGGGGTTGCGCCGTCCGGGTTTCGCGGACTTCTGGTGGCTTTCTCGCCCGACTACTTCGCGCCAATGGTCATGGGAGGGCAGGATCTCCTCAAGGCGCGCGAAAACCGCTGGATTGACGAAGTTGTCGGCCACCTGCGGCCAGGCGTTACGCCGGCACAGGCCACCGCCGATCTGAACTCGATCGGCTCGTACCTGCGAACGACCTGGCCCAAACAGGAGAGCCAGGCGAAGTTCGCGTTAGGGCATCCTGGTCTGGGCGATCTGTTTAACGGCGCTATCCGTGGGTTTCTCACGGCATTGATGCTGCTGGCCGGACTGATTCTGCTGGCCGCGTGCGCCAATCTCGGCAGTCTGTTCGCGGCGCGCGCTGCCGACCGTTCGCGCGAAGTTGCGCTGCGTATCGCGCTCGGAGCGGGCCCCCTCCGCGTCTGGCGACAACTGCTGACCGAAGCCCTCGTAATCTCCCTCCTCGGAGGCGCTCTGGGACTCTGGGCCGGCATCATGCTCCTGTACGCGTTGAGCGCGTGGCAGCCGTTTGCTCCTGAGTTTCCGATGAATGTGCCGGTGACTCCGGATGCTCACGTTTATGTGGCCGCGCTGTTGCTGGCCGTGGCCAGCGCGTTTCTCTGCAGCGCAGCGCCGGTAAGACAGATACTGCGTACCGATCCCAATGAGATCGTCAAATCAGGATCGCGGTCCACCGCGGCGCGGCGGATTACAGCCCGCGACATTCTGGTGGGCGTGCAAATCGCCATGTGTGCGGTGCTGGTGACTTCTTCCATCGTTGCCGTTCGCGGACTGATCCGGTCGCTTCACAGCAATTTAGGCGTCGAGCCGCATAACGCCATGCTGGTGCGCACGGACCTGGGAGCGGCCGGTTACGCCGGAGATCGAGTGCCGGCAATGCAGGAACATATGATCGAGGCGATCTCGGCCATTCCCGGGGTGACCGCCGTGGGGCTTGTGGGTGAGTATCCGCCGTTGCACATGGGATGGAATAATGCGCCTGTCTTTGCCGACAGCGCGTCCGACCTCAGACCTGCGAATGCCGCGGCGGATGCCGTCGTGTACAGCGTATCGGCGAACTACTTTCACGCAGCAGGCACGACGCTGTTGTCGGGGAGGATCTTTACCTCGCACGACGATAGAAACTCGCCGCGCGTCGCCATCGTGAATCGGGAGTTTGCGCGCAGGGTTTTCAGTTCCGAGACGCAGGCCACAGGGCGCTATTACAAAACGGCGGATGGAACGCGCATCCAGGTAGTGGGCGTTGTCGAACAGGGCAAATACACCGCTAACCTTGCTGAAAATCCACAGGCGGCCACGTTTGTCCCCATTCTGCAGTCCCCGTCTAACGACTCGTGGCTGGTGGTACGTTCGGCTCACGATCCGCGGCAACTGGCGGCGGCCATAAAGACTAAGCTGAGAGACCTGGATGCGGGGCTGCCGTCTTTCATCCAGACCTGGGATCAGGAGATGAGCGGAGCGCTTTTTGCTCCGCGCCTGGCGACGCTGTCGCTGGGGGTACTGGGCATGATGGGCGCCCTGCTGGCTCTGGTCGGAATCCTCGGAATGGCCGCTTACTCGGTGAGCAGGCGCCGGAAGGAACTGGGGATTCGCATGGCACTCGGCGCGCAACGCAGGGAGGTATTACAGGCCGCACTGGGGCGCGCGCTTAAGCTGCTGGCATTCGGCTCCGCCGCGGGGCTGTTGATCGGAGTGCTGGCGAGCCGGGTGCTGGCGTCCATTGTCTATCAGGCAACGCCTCGCGATCCTGTCGTTCTGGCCGCGGTTGTCCTGGCGATGGCAGTGCTCGGATTGCTCGCTGCGTGGATTCCGGCTCGACAGGCACTCGCTATTGACCCTATGGCGCTGCTGCGGGAGGAGTGAAGCGGCAGCGCCGTATTCATGACCGACGCCACGCCGTGCCACACTGCCGTCCAGTGCACAAGCGTTGTGATCCCCGGGGGGCAGGCCATCGGTGTTTGTGGCCTGCCGGCGTGCTGTCAACAATCGTCTGGCAGACCACGAAGACGATGGTCTGCCCCACCGGGAGCCGGCCGATCTGATACGCTGCCTTGGTAAATGCGAATCTTCGCCGCAGTATCTCTGTCCTTCTGCTTTGCCGCGCGCATGGCCTGTGCCCAGCCCTCGCAGCCGCCGCTCTCCGGCGACGAGCGCACCCAATGGTTCCGTGACGCCAAGTTCGGCATGTTCATCCACTGGGGCGGATACTCCGTCATCGGCCGGCACGAGTGGGCGCGGCAGATGTTCCAGATCCCGCAGGCCGAATACGACACGTATGTGCGCCGCCTCAACCCGGTGAACTACGACCCGGATGCCTGGGTGAAACTGGCGAAGAACGCCGGCATGCGCTACATGGTGATCACGTCCAAACACCATGAAGGCTTCGATATGTTTCGGAGCCGCACCGGCGATTACGGCATCCGCATGACGCCGTACGAAGGCGATCCGCTGAAGATGCTGTCGGAGGCGGCGAAGCGGCAGGGTATCCGGCTCGGCTTTTATCACTCCATCATGGACTGGCATCATCCCGACTACGTCCCGAAGCGGCCCTGGGAATCGGAGCATCCCAATGCCGGCGGCAATCTCGATCGGTACATCGAGTACATGAAATCGCAGATTCGCGAGCTGCTCACCGGCTATGGCGACGTCGCAGTGGTGTGGTTCGACGGCCAGTGGGAACACAGCAGCGCGGAGATGCACTCCGACGAAGTTTATGAGATGATCCGCGGCCTGCAGCCGAACACGCTCATCAACGATCGGCTTTTTAACGGTCCTTCAAAGTACCACGGCGATTTCGGCACGCCCGAGCAGTTCGTCCCCGCCACCGGCGTAACCGACGCATCTGGCAAGCCCGCGCTGTGGGAGTCGTGCGTCACCATCGGAAAAGAGAGCTGGGGCTATAACAAGTACGAGACCGAGTTCAAGACATCTCGCGATCTGATCCGCATGCTGATCGAGGCCGTGAGCAAAGGCGGCAACCTGCTGCTGAACGTCGGACCAACGCCGGATGGCCGCATCCAGGACGAGTTCGTGACGCGTCTGAACGCCATGGGCCGCTGGATGAAAGTGAATGGCGAGTCGATTTACGGGACCACGGCGAGCCCGTTCCCCCGTCTTCCGTTCTTCGGCCGCGCCACGGCAAAGAAGAATGTCGTCTATCTGCAGGTGTTCCAGTGGCCCGCGGACGGCCGCCTGCGCGTTCCGGGCCTGCGCAACCTCGTCCACTCGGCCAGATTGCTGACCGCCCCGGACGCGGATCTTCCGGTGCGCCGCGATGGAAACGAGTTGGTCATCGCTCTGCCCAAAGAAGCTCCCGACGAAGTGGCCAGCGTCATCGCGTTGACTCTCGACGGTCCGCCCGATCCGCTGCCGTGGTCCATCCGGCCCGACGACAAGGGCGTCATCAGCCTGGGCATGGAATCGGCCGAGATCGAGACGCGCTTCGAACAGCGCGCGAAACGGGACAACCTGCTGGGCCACGTCTTCCTGACCAACTGGACGCGCGCCGACGACGTGCCCTCATGGGAGGTGGAAGCGCCGCACGACGGCTTGTATCACGTGACGGTGTCCTATGGCGCCGAGAAGGAGCGGGCGGGTTCCGCGTTCACAGTAGTTGCGGGCGCCGCCAGTGTTTCGGGCAAGGTTCGTGACACTGGCGGCGATTATGTCTTCAAAACGGAGAACATCGGACAGCTGGAACTCAGGGCAGGGAAGCAGACCATACGCGTGAAGCCGGAGATCCATGGCGAGCACCAGCCCATGACGCTCGAGCGGGTGGTGCTCACGCCCGCGGCATGAAGCCGGCAACGCTCGACGTGCTCAACCGGCGGATCACGGAGTGCACGCGCTGCCCGCGGCTGGTGGAGTATCGCGAGCGCGTCGCGCGCGAGAAGCGCCGTATGTACCGGGAGCACGATTACTGGGGCAGGCCGGTGCCGGGATTCGGCGACCCTGATGCGCGCATCCTGATTCTAGGACTCGCGCCCGCCGCGCATGGCGCGAATCGAACCGGCCGTATGTTCACGGGCGACCGGTCGGGCGATTTCCTTTACTCGGCGCTTTATTCCGTCGGCCTCGCGTCGCAGCCGGAGAGCATTCGGCGCGGCGACGGCCTCGAGCTGCGGGACGTCTACATCAGCGCGAGCGTCCGCTGTGCGCCGCCCGATAACAAGCCCACGCCGGAAGAGATCCGCAACTGCCGTCCGTGGCTGGAGGACGAACTGGACTTACTGAAGGCGGTCCGCGTTGTGGTGGCGCTCGGCCGCATCGCGTTCAATGATTACCTCGCGCTGCTGCACGTGCGCGCGGCATCGCTCCAATTTGCGCACAACCGCGTACACCAGCTCGGCCCCGGACTGCCGGCGCTCATCAGCTCTTACCACCCGAGCCAGCAAAATACGCAAACCGGCAAGCTGACGATGCCGATGTTTCGAGAAGTGTTCGAGCAGGCCCTGCGTCTTAGTAGAACAGGCTTTCAGCCTGTGCTGAAAAAGTAACTGCGCAGGCTAAAGCCTACTCTACTGCTCTCTCCGCAGGATCATGCCCGTGTCCGTTGCCGCGAACCAGCGCCGGCCGGGCGTTGACGCCAGCGTGATCTTCCGGGCCACTGCGCGATAATCCACGCTTTCCACGTGGAGATCGGCCAGGCTGGCGCCGCTGAGCATGCGAACGCGGCCCGGTATCGGAATATCCGCAAGCTTGCCGGGAATCTCGATGGACGCAGCCACCGCCGAGCCATCCGGCCCCGGCGCGATATCGGAGATCAGCGACCCGTTCGCGTGAAACACCACGTTGGCCGACCGCGTTGCCCAGTCCAGCCGCGTAATGTCCGAGAACACATCCGTGGGCGCCGCTGGTCCGAAAACAAACCACGCTGTCTGCGGCGTTGGGAATGCCGCGGCGAGAATTGTCTGATGCCGCCCCAGCATCTGCCTCGCCCACGTGGCCCCGCCATCGTCGGTCTGAAAGGCAATGATCACGGCCGCCGGATTCCGCAGCCGCGCAACTCCGGGACGCAGCCACGCATTCTCCTCAGGCCGGCCATTCGGCGTAGCCTCGCCTACCGCGACGCCGTGCTTTGGATCGCTGAAGTGGATGTATTCGAACGTCACCGGACCGAGCTCCGCCGGACTTTTCGCAGCTTCCGTGACATTGCGCCAGCGTGCGCCGCCGTCGTCGGTATCGCGGAATATTCCGCCGCCGACAACCCATCCTTGTAGCGGACTCACGAACCACACGCGCAGCAGGTTCTTCTCGGAGTGCAGCTTCTTCCAGGTTGCGCCGGCATCGCGGGTGTGCCAGAGTCCTTTATCGGTGACCATCCAGCCGAGCGAGTCATTCAGGAAGAACAGGGACAGCGGGGCCTCTTCGAGGGGAACATCGGTCCAGTGTTCGCCGCCATCGCTGGTGACAACGGAGTGCGGACGCAGTCTGCCTTCCTGCTCTTCGATAGCGCCGGCGGCCACGCAACGCTGCTCGGAAGGGCAGGCGATATCGGCAATATTGAAGGTCTGCCCGACCTTATCGTAGAAGTAAGCCATCCGCCAGGTCTCTTTTGGACCCGCCGCCTCGACCGCCAGCGCGCAGCCGGCCAGAAGGGTGAGAGAGCGAAGCTTCATCAGTTCTTCGACGTGACCGGATCCGGAACGGCCAACTCCGGCCGCACGTTCTCGCCGGCCGCCGCCCGAGCCAGTTCGAGCAGACAGCCCACCTGCTCGCCAACGGTGGTGAGCGTCTCCATCTCGCTGCCGTCGTGGGGGTGCGGGTCGCGGTGCTGCACGTTGATCACGCCTACGACGCGCTGGCGGAAGACGATAGGAGCTGACAGGAAAGCCTCGAACGTGTCCTCCGGCAATTCGCTGAACAGCTTGAAACGCGGATCGTGATAAGCCTCGCGCGAGATGGCCAGCAAGCGCCGCTCGCGCGCAACCCAGCCGGTGAGACCTTCACTCAACTTCAGCCGGAGTTTGCCGATGGACTGCGGATGGGGGTTGTTAGAGGCAGCCAGCACCAGTTCGTTGTTCTCCAGCAGATAAAGCAGGCAGGAGTCGCATTCCATGAACTCGGCCACAAGCTGAACAATGTCGTTCAGCGCTTGTTTCGTTTCCGGACCGCGAGCCAGAAACCTGCTGATCTGCTGCAGCAGCCGCATTTGATGCTCCTGGCGCGCAATGCGCTGCTCCAGTTCCTTAAGCCGGGACACGACCAATTATTATCCCACTCCCTCCACATGCGCCACCGGCGGGCGGCCCCGTGGGGCAGGCCATCGGTGTTTGTGGCCTGCCGGCGTCGTGTCAACAATCGCAGACGACAAAAGGCGATCGTCTGCGCCACGCGGACGATCAGGGTGGTGGTCCTCCGGGGGATTTAACGGAGCGCCTCGATGCCGGCCCGGGCAATCGCTTCGTCTATCTCCGATGCCGCCCCGCTGGCGGCAATCCCCCCAATGACGTAGCCATCCACTTTGATCGGCAGCCCGCCCTGGTTCGGGAACGAGTCCGGGAACGCCAGAATCTGCATGTTGCCAGCCTTCAGCTCGTCGGCGGCGCGTGCCGACGGACTCCCGTACGACGCGGCCTGGCGAGCCTTCCTTTGCGCGAACTGGATGGTGTTCAGCGCGGCTCCGTCGGCCTTCTGAAAGAACAGCAGGTTGCCGCTCTCGTCGACCACGCAGAGACTCACCTGCACGTGCCGCTTGTCGGCTTCCACCTCGGCGGCGGCCACCATTGTCTTGATGGCGGCGAGGTTGAGCCACTTCTTCGAGGGAAGGTCCGCGGAAGGCGCGCCGGCCGCCGCGATCAGGAGTGACGCAATCATTCTGAGCATCCGGATCATGCTATCAGTTCTCGGACAAGCGCACGTTTGATGTAGAATTGCAGCGTCTCGCATAAATGTTCTCCACCTGTTCACCGACGAAGGGCCTCAGCCTTGCCGCGCTGTTGTGCCTGCTGACTGCAATACCGGCCACGGGACAATGGGCGCCGAGTCCACCGCCCGAACTCTCCTTTCTCTCGACCATTCTCAAAGTCAGGAAGAACATTCCCTACGAGATCTGGGGCGAAGTAAAGTACCCCAAAGGGGACGGTCCATACAAACAGGGCAAGCACTGGTTCATCCTGGCCGAAACCGCGCACGGCAGCGATCCGGTGACGGAATGGAACAAGATCAAGTCGGCGTTCCCGCAGAACGGCTGGACGATCGTCAAGGAGTATCGCACGGGCGGATTGCTGGAGGTGCTGCAATACGCGAAGAATGGCGTGCAGGCCTGGGCCAACGTGGATACCGACGGCTCGCCGCTCATCTTTCGTCTGGACGTGATCGAAATCTCTCCGCTGCCTTTTACACTGACGCTCGCCGCGCCTGCCGCGACGCCCGAGAAGATCGCGACCGATAAGGGAGACTTTCCGTATCTGCCGCCGCTCCCCGGATCGAAGTTTCATGGCGGCGGCTGGGACAACACGCCTTACCAGGTGCAGCCGGCGGGGGCACAACAGGCGGAAATCGTAGCGAACGGAACGCTCTATCGGAACTACGATTTTCCCGATTTTTCGAACGCGCTGCTGACCGCGGCGTATCGCGACGCGCTCACCAAAGGCGGCTGGGCGATTGTGCAGGAAGGGTCCAGCGTCATTCGGACTCATTACGCGCAAAGGGGCCGGAACATCTGGGCCATGGTAGGGCCGAATGGCCCCGCCGGGTACACCATCAATGTGGCAGACGCGGGGGCGGTGGACCTGAGGGCAAACCTGGCGAAGGCTTGCCACGTCGCGCTTTACGGCGTGTTGTTCGACTTCAACAAATCGACGTTGCAGCCGGCTTCCGACGCGGCGCTGCAACCGGCGGCGAAGATCATGGCGGCGGATAAGACGCTGAAGCTGGAGGTGCAGGGTCACACCGACAACGTTGGCAACGACGCGTACAACCAAACGCTCTCTGAAGCGCGGGCGAGGGCGGTGGTCACGTGGCTCACGCAACACGGCGTCGCACCGGACCGCCTCACGGCCAGGGGCTACGGCAAGACCCAACCCGTCGCCGACAATGGCAGCGACGAAGGGCGCGCAAAGAATCGCCGGGTCGAAATTGCCGATCCTGGATGCTCCCCTAAAGGCAGTTAGAATCGGCGCGGGTCATCTGCGAGTTGCCAGCGTTTTCGGCGCATCCACTTGCGTGCTCAGAAGTCGTGCAGGTTGCCTACTACATCGTTGTGGATGGCCCGCCAGAACGGTACAACCGCCGCAAGCGATGCGGTGAAAATGACTGCAGCCAGCGCCAGCAGCAACATTGATGGACTACGTGGCGAAACCTGGAAAACCAGGCTACTCAGCCAGCGGGAAGCCGCCCAACTTGCGGCAAGCCCGACCATCATGCCGGTTGTGAGCAAGCGTCCAATATGCGACCCAGCCCAGGCCAGGAGGCGCGGCCTCTGTGCGCCGAGCGCCATGCGCACCGCAATCTCTCGCCGATGCGCCTTTACCCAGTAATTCAGCACGCCGTAAATACCGACTCCGGCGAGGGCGAAGGCGAGGGCGGCGAAGACTCCAAGCAGCCACGTGATGAAACGCCGTTTCGCGAGCGGCGCCGCCAACCACTCAGGGAGCGGCTTCAGAGATTGGATCGGGATGCCGCGATCGAGCGAGGCGACATCGCGCCGCACGGCCCGAGCGAGCGATTCCGGATCCGCTGCTGTTCGGATCATCACAACCATTGCCCGCGAGGTGTTCTGCAGGAACGGCGAATAGATTTCCGGCTCTGGCCTGGTATCCAGGCCCATTTGGCTCACATCTCCTGCGACGGCAATGATCCGGAGCAGCGGCCCCTTGTTGTAAGGACCGCCCAGTTTGATCGGCTGCCCAATGGCTTCGGCCGGCGAACGCCACCACTTTTGCGCAAGCGTTTCGTTGACAATCGCAACCGGCGGCGTGCCCGCGCGGTCCGTTCCGCTGAAGTCGCGGCCGGCTTTGAGTGGGATGCGCATAACTCGAAAGTAATCTGCATCCGCAATATTTGTGAGCGTCAGAGGAACGTTTTCCCGGCTCGGAACGCCACGTCCGACTACCGAGTACCACCAGTCGCCGCAATCTCCAGCCGAAGGCGGGCAGTTGACGGAGCCTGTTGTTTCAACGCCCGGTTCGCGGCGCAGTTTCTCCTTCAGACTGGTATAAAAGTTCTGCACGGCCTCGTTACTCTTGTAAGACCCGGGCGGCAACTGGAGCTCGAGCGCCAACACATGAGTCGGTTCGAAACCCGGATACGCAGTTTGCGCGATGAGCAGACTTCGAACGAGCAGGCCGGCGGCAAAGGCCAGCACAACAGTAACCGCCACCTCGCCGGCCACGAGCAAATTTCCGAGTGTGTTGCGCGTGCCTCCGCCGGCGCCTCCCCCTGAACCTTCTTTCAATCTCGAGGTCAGATCGTGCTTGCTGGCCGCGCGGACCGGTGTCATCCCCGCGAGCAAACCGGCAAGGAGGCTGGCGCCAAAGGCGAACGAGAGAACGGGCACATCAAGCGAGACTTCCGAAAGACGGGGAATATCGATTGGCGCCATCTGCTGGAGCACGTGCAGGCAAGCGGCAGCCAGCGCGATTCCGACCGCTCCGCCGGAAAATGTGAGCAACAGCGTCTCCGTGAATAGCTGGCGCGCCAGTCGCGTGAGTCCAGCCCCGATCGCCGCGCGAATCGCCAATTCCCGCATACGTTCCGTGCTGCGCGCAAGCAGCAGATTCGAGACGTTTGCACAGGCCAGCAACAAAACAAGCAGCACTGCGCCCATCAGCAGCAATAGCGTGGGACGGATCTCGCCTGTGCGCTCCTCGATCAGGTATTCGGCGTAGGCCTGGTGGCCTTTCTCGGTTGAAGGATCGCTCGAATCAAGCCTTCGCATAATGGTGCCCAGATCGGCGCGCGCGGTTGCAAGGGTCACGCCCGGCTTCAAGCGGCCCAGGCCGCGTATCGATCCGTGGCGCCCGCGATTGACGCGATCCTCGTTCGGACCCAGCGGAAGATAAAAGTCAAACGGCCGGTTAAGAAATTTCGGCCCCGGGGCGAGCACGCCGGCAATCTGACAGGCAGTCCCGTTCAGGTCCAGGGTTGTGCCAGGGATGCTGGGATTTGCGCCCAGCCTGTGAGCCCAGAATTCATAGCCCAACACGACGATGCAAGGAGCCCCGGGCTTCTCGTCGGCAGTGGTGAACAGCCTCCCAAAGATCGGGCGCGCTCCGGTTAATTCGAAGAACTTGCCGGTAACCAGGCCGCCATGGGTGAGAACGGCGTCGCCACGGCCGGTCAGCGTGAAATCGCCGGTGTGAAAAGCAGCCAAATCTTCGAAGCTATGGTTCTCGGCGCGCCAGTGCTCGAAATTGACCCACGTTACGGAAATGCCGCCGGCCCCCTCGCCAGTCGATTCGCCCAGCCAAACCAGCCGTTCGCTGGATGGATATGGCAAAGGTCGAAGGAGCACCGCATACACCACGCTGAAAATCGCCGTGTTCACGCCGATGCCAAGCGCCAGTGTGGCGATCACGGCCGCGGTGAAGCCTGGCGACTTACGGAAACTCCGTGCGGCGTAGCCCAGATCCTGCCACAAACTTTCCCAGCGCGGAAAGGTCCAGGCTTCACGCGCGTCTTCCGCGAGCCGTGTCCTGTTCCCGACCTGCCGGGCAGCCTCGCGGCGAGCTTGTTCGGGAGTCATGCCGCGCGCTTCATTTTCCTCGCGGGCGAATTCAAAATGAGCCTCGATCTCGTCGCGCAGATCCGCTGATTCGCGTCTCCCGGAAAGCGCCTGCCGAAGCTTTGCCCAGCATTCGCGGATCATGGTTGCGGCTCCAGAATGCGGCGCATGGCCTCGACGAAGCGCCGCCACTCGGATTGTGACTTCACCAGTTGCCTGCGGCCGCGGGTAGTCAGCTTGTAATACCGCGCCCGCCGACCGTTTGGCGACAGCTTCCACTCACCCGTGACCCATTCCCGCTGCAGCAAGCGCTGTAGCGCCGGGTAGAGTGAACCGTTGTCGACCACGAACTCGTTTGCGGACTGCTGTTCGATGAATTGCGAGATGCCGTAAGCGTGATTCGGTGCGATTTGAAGGCTGCGCAGGATCAGGACTTCGAGTGTGCCCTGCAGGAAGTCGAGCGCTTCCAGTTGATGGTCTACGGTAGACATTCCACCTCATTGTAGTATATTGTGAAAACCGTGTTCGGCGAAGCGGTACTCCGCGCCGTCTGACCGCCGCGTTGAGGGCCGCCAGGTTGAGCCACTTCCTCAAGGGAAGGTCTGCGGAAGGCGCGGTTATACGGCGGAGATCCGGGCGCCTCTCGTCTCGACAACGTTGTGCGCTGACGCCGCGGATGAGAACAGAGGTATGAGACCTTCAACCAGTGTTGGGTGAGTCAGGACCGCATTGCGCAACGCGGTGTAGGGCAGCCCTGCGATCATCGCAATCTGGACTGCCGCCAGGATCTCCCCCGCGCCGGCCGCGAAGGCCGTGAACCCGAGGATGCGATCGCTGTCAGCCTCCACGAGGGCCTTCATGAACCCGCGGGTCTCCGAAAGAGTGCGTGCACGCAGGTTGGTCTCCATTGGGGCTTTGAACAGGCGATACGCCATCCCCTGGGCCTCCGCTTCTGTTTCACCCGGCCGATACGAGCAAGTTCGGGATCGGTAAACAGACAATACGGGACCTGCCTGCCCGTGGTCACACGGTTGCCGCCGGTTAAATTGGCATGGACTACCCGAAAATCGTCGACGCTGATGTGCGTGAACTGCGGGCTCCCTGCGACCTCGCCAATGGCCCAGACGCCTAGCTCGGTGGTCTGCAGCCGCTCGTTCACTTTGATATATCCGCGGTCGGTGAGCTCAACGCCAGTCAGTTCCAGTCCGATTCCTTCGGTGTTCGGTTTGCGTCCCGTGGCGACCAGGACATGACTTCCGTTTACGACTTTCTCAATTCCATTCTGCTCGACGACGACACTCACTGAGCCGCCGGATTTCCCCGACACCTGCCTCATCCGTGCATTCAGGAGAATGTCGATGCCTTCATCTGCGAGCAGGCTGCGGAGAGCCTCGCATACGTCCGGGTCTTCTTTGGACATCAGCCGGCTGTTCCGATCGATCATCGTCACCTTGCTGCCGAAGCGACGCATCGCCTGGGACATCTCCACTCCGACGTAGCCCGCACCGACGACAAGCAGGTGTTCGGGAATTTCATCGAGTTCAAGAGCTTCGACATGGGTGAGCGGCTGCGCTTCCGCAAGGCCAGGAATTTTATCCAGCGCGGCACGCGTGCCCGTACTAACAACCACATTCGCGCCCCGCAGTTGCCGTGTAGTCCCATCGGCCAGGGTGACTTCCACAGTCCTCGGAGCAACGAACCGCCCAGCGCCCAAAATGAACTCGGCGCCGTCTTCCGGTAATTCTCCACATACATCTCGTTCAGGCCACGCACCATCCTGCGCTTGCGCTCGCGCACGCCCGACATTTCGATCGCGAAGCCGGCGAGTGTGATGCCAAATTCCTTACTTCGGCGAAAGTACGATGCGACCTTCGCGCTGTGGATGATGTTCTTGCTCGGCAGGCACGCGATGTTCGGGCACGATCCGCCGATGTATTTTCGATCGACTACTGCGACGCCCTTTCCCTCCGCAGCAAACGTCCAGGCGGCAACGGTCGACCCTGTGCCGCCACCGAGAATGACCAGGTCAAGTTCTTCCGGCTGCAAAGTTTTAAGAACCTGCGACGGAGAAGTGTCGCTGCTGTTCATGCGACTCTTCCTTTCTGAGCGACCGGCTCACGCTTGATTCGCATCGATTGCGAAGGCGGTTGGGTGTATTGTATGCTGACCGGGAGCCGAGGCCAAAATGGAAATCCCAGTTAAGCAATTTGTAGAACACCCCTCATCGGTTCACTGCCGTGGTCGCAACTTCACACGCATCGCTTTCCCGCCGCGCATCTCCGCGTTCCTTCTTGCCGCCGTCATGGCGCTCGTCGTCTCTGCACAGCCGGCGCACGCGCAGAATGCCGCATCCGCCCGCTCGCCTCTCGGCGTCTATGTGCACGTCGACGTTCCTGACGTGATCAAACTGTCTGGTGGGCCTTCGCAAGATAAAGGTTGCGCGCAAACGACCCAGGACCTCCATACCTATCTTCGATGCTTCTACGCGAAACTGCTGGCCGACACGGCCATATCCGGCATCACCGCAGGCTTGCACTGGGACCAAATCCAGCTCGACAACCCGCTCTGCATCCTGAACCACTCGTGCACCGCCAATCCTGACGGCTACGATTGGAGCTATGTCGACGACGTTTTTGCTGAAGCTAACGCCGCGCACAAGACCGTGCAGCTCATCATTACGCCCGGCACCGATTCTCCGCCCTGGCTCTTGAATCTGATCCCCTCCTGCGATGGCCTCTTCACTGGCAGCGGCACTGCCCCGCTCAACTGCGGCAAGGCGACCTTCCTGAATTTCCCTGAGATCAAGCGCGCCGACGGCAACCCTCCCGTTCTGCCGCTCCCCTGGGACCCCATTTACCTCCTCGTCTGGGACGACTTCCTCATCCACCTCAACGTGCGCTACAACTCCAATCCGGCATTCGTTAGCATCTCCATCGCCGGGCCCATGTGCGCATCCAATGAAATGATCCTTCCCACTACGGCTAATCGCTCAACGCAGGCCTCGGGACTGCCCGCGGACAAGGCGTGGCGAATTCTCATCCACCACTCCTTCCCCTTGCGGCCCGGATACGAAAACTCCGATCAGGTCTTCATCGATGCCGGAAAACAAGCCATCGATGCTTACGAGGCAATCTTCTCCGGCATCACCATCGTTAGCAACCCTGATGCAGCCGATGACTTCCCGGAGCAGCCGTACCCCGTCGCCGTGCATCCTGACAACATGCTCTTTGCCGTCGACTGCTCCACGGCCACCCAAAACCCCATGTCCTGCGAAGCCAAAACTGAGATTCTTTCCTACTTTGTCACCGCCAGGGGCCGCAATCGAAAATCCTCACAGGTCGGCGGCATGACGGCCGGCTCCGATACCAAAACGGGCGACATTGGAGTCACCGGAGTCAAGGTTCTCACGTCCCTCTCGCCACCGCCGGTTCTCCCGATGCTCGGCGGAGCACAATTCGATTTAGAGGTCTCGAGTCAAGACACCATTCAGCAACAGGGCTGCCCCGACTACTCCGCAAATGATCACAATCCGTCCAACTGCATGTATCTCACGCCCGAGCAGGCGGCGTACAACACGTTCACTGTCTTCTTTGATGGGACCACTTCCCCTGACGATTTCGCCAGTGTGCCGGGCGACGCGGCCATCCAGTATGTCGCGGTCGACTTTCAGGATTTGCAGTACGCGCAGGATCCAGCCAACGCCTGCCAGACTTTTCTCCCCAGCATGACTCAGGGCCCGCCGTCCCTGCAGGACCTCTACAGCCGAGCCAGCTACGACCTCTACACCATGGCCGGCAAGCCCGCCATTCTGCCGCCCTCTACCTGCAACAAATAGTGGGTAGCGGTGCGGCCCTCCACCGCACTGCCGCTCCCTATTTGTCCTGGTAGTAATTCTGGTTAAGTACAACTTTGCCGATTCTCGCGCCCGGCTGAGCGCTGTATTGTTGGGCACGGCCTCGCTAACGACTCCCCATTCGTGTGCATTGCGCGCCGTCGGCGGCTGTGGGTTGAGCAGGGATGCCTCCGCTCGTCCTGCTCCAGCGCGATAACTCCACGCGGTAAGAATTCCATTGCCCGGCACAATGCCTCCGGCGAAGTGCGGAACATCGTGGAAGGCCGCACCTCGGCGGCCACAATCGCGCTGGCAACCAGCGCATACTCTGAGTGCACATGGGCGCATCCCGCGATAGCCGACATCACCGGCACGCGTATATTGGCCATGCTTTCCAGATGCTGAACGCCTTCGTCATGAACCTGGCTCCAAACGCCGGAATCGGCGACGTTGCCGAACGATGAAAAATCGGTCTCAGGGATGAACTCCCCGCCTGCTCCGGTCAGGATTACAATCTTGTTCGCCCCGTCCTGCGCGATCCGGTAAAAGGCGTCGACAAACTCCGTACGATCCTGTGCCGTGAAAGTGAATGGTCCGCCGATGCTGTGAAATTTCGATAACAAACGCGTCAGCTTCAGGCTGCGCCATGCAGCAAAGTCATCCTGACGTTGCATAAGATTGTCCGCACTCTCAGGTGGCCACAACGAGACCGCCCGCGGCACGAACGACCTCACCGGTGATCCAGGCCGATTCGTCTAACGCCAGGAACACCGCCAGCGGAGCGATATCCGTGACGCGACCGAGCCGGCCGAGCGGCGTCTTCCCAGCCAGAACGGCGCCGGCCCCACCCTCAAAGGTTCCCGCGGCCACGTTGCCTTCCGTTTCTGTATGACCGGGAGCAATAGCGTTAACGCGTATTCTGCGAGGCGCCAGTTCGAGCGCCAAACCCCGGGTCAGCGTTTCGACGGCGCCTTTCGTGGAAGCGTACAGCAGGGCTCCCGCCACCGGATGCGAACCGACGATAGAGCTGAGGTTAATGATGCTCCCGCCGTCGGCCCCGAAGCGCTTGATCGCCTCCTGCACAGTGAGAATCAGCCCGAGAACGTTGACGTTGTAGAGGAGGTGAAAGCTCTCTTCGGTGATCTCCGCTAAGGGACCGAACCGGAATACCCCGGCGTTGTTGACCAGAACGTCCAGCCTTCCGAACCGAGAATCCACTTCTTTGAATAACCGCGCGACATCCGCGGCCCTGGACACGTCGCCCCCGCGATCGCATCGCCGCCGTTATCGGCGATCGCCTGAGCGACTCTTTCGGCGCCCTCCCGGTCGGACGAATAGTTCACGGCTACGCGTGCGCCCGCCGCCGCCAACGCCGATGCAATCCCAGCGCCAATCCCTTTGGAGGCGCCCGTCACTATTGCCACCTTCTCAGACAGTCTGCTCATAATTCACCGTTGTTGTTGATCCGACTGATTGTAGGACTCGAACGCCAGCGCTGTGTTTCGTGCCTGTCCCGGAAGAGTTTTGACCGCCGCGTTGAGATTTGCCGTAGTGAAAACCAACGTACTTTCTAAAGGAGTAATCGCTCCAGTGCCGGATGCTTTCGGTCGTGATTCCTTGCCCTTTTATCACCCGGCAGTAAACTGTGGTTTCAAGTCTCAACTGGTTGGGATGCGCCGCCCGGACTACCACTCCTTCCGGATCCCCTCCGCATCCCCTTTCTCCGAGGAGGGTTGTGTCCATGTCCAATACCCGCGTCACCCTGGATGGCAATGAAGCCGCCGCGTCCGTGGCGTTCCGCCTGAACGAGGTGATCGCGATCTACCCGATTACGCCATCGTCGCCGATGGGCGAGTGGGCCGATCAGTGGTCGTCTGAGATCAAAACGAATATCTGGGGCTCCGTCCCAAAGGTCATCGAAATGCAAAGCGAGGGCGGCGCGGCCGGCGCGCTCCATGGCGCTCTGCAGGGCGGATCGCTCGCCACCACGTTCACCTCATCGCAGGGACTCCTGCTGATGATTCCGAATATGTACAAGATCGCCGGCGAGCTGACGTCCATGGTGCTACACGTCGCGGCGCGAGCCCTCGCCGCCCAGGCACTCTCCATTTTCGGCGATCACAGCGACGTGATGGCCGTCCGCCAGACCGGGTTCGCCGAGCTCTGTTCCAACTCCGTGCAGGAGGTGATGGACTTCGCGCTCATCGCCCAGGCCGCCACGCTTGCCTCCCGCGTCCCGTTCCTGCATTTCTTCGACGGCTTCCGCACCTCGCACGAAGTGGCTAAGGTATCGACGCTCAGCGATCACGACCTGCGCGCCATGATCGACGACGACCTCGTAAGGGCCCATCGCGCCCGCGGCCTTTCGCCCGATCGGCCGGTGATTCGCGGCACCGCCCAGAATCCCGACGTTTACTTCCAGGCGCGCGAGACGGTCAATCCGTTCTATATCGCCTGCCCGGAGATCGTGCAGAATGCGATGGACAAATTCGCGGGCATCACCGGCCGCCAGTACCACCTGTTCGATTACTTCGGCGTGCCCGATGCCGAGCGCGTGCTCATCATCATGGGCTCGGGCGCCGAAGCAGCGGAAGAGGCGGTGGAATACCTGGCCGCCGCCGGAGAGAAAGTCGGGTTGCTGAAGGTCCACTTGTACCGCCCGTTCTCGCTCGAGCACTTCCTGCGCGCGCTGCCCGCCACCGTGAAATCCATCGCCGTGCTCGACCGCTGCAAGGAGCCGGGCGGGGTTGGCGAGCCGCTGTATCTTGACATCGTCACCGCCCTCACCGAGGCTTTCACCAGCGAGACGGCTCCGTTCGCCGTTTTCCCGCGCATCATCGGCGGGCGCTACGGGCTGTCCTCGAAAGAGTTCACCCCGGCCATGGTGAAGGCCGTCTACGACGAGCTGAAGAAGGCTCGCCCGAAGAACCATTTCACCATCGGCATCCACGACGACGTCACGCACACCAGCCTCGATTACGATCCGTCGTTCTCCACTGAGGACAAGGACGCCGTGCGCTGCCTGTTCTACGGCCTTGGGTCCGATGGCACGGTGGGGGCGAACAAGAACTCCATCAAGATCATCGGCGAGGACACCGAAAACTACGCGCAGGGATATTTCGTCTACGACTCGAAGAAGTCCGGCTCGGTCACCGTGTCGCACCTGCGCTTCGGCCCCCGTCCCATTCGGGCCTCGTACCTGATCACGCGGGCGAACTTCATCGGCTGCCATCAATTCAATTTCATCGACCGCTTTGACATGCTGGCCGCCGCCGAGCCAGGCGCAACCTTCCTGCTGAACAGCCCCTACGGACCCGATGAAGTGTGGGACAAGCTGCCAGACAACGCGCAGCGGCACATCATCGAAAAGAAGCTGCGGTTCTACGTGGTGGACGCCATCAGCGTGGCCCGCGAGACCGGCATGGGCAATCGCATCAATACCGTGATGCAGGCCTGTTTCTTCGGCATCAGCGGCGTGCTGCCTCGCGAAACCGCCATTGAAGCCATCAAGTACGCCATTAAGAAGACCTACGGCAAGCGCGGTGAAGCCGTGGTGCTGAAGAACTACGCGGCCGTGGACGCGGCGCTCGAGCACCTGCACGAAGTGAACGTGCCGGCGACGGTGAGCAGTTCCATCCGGCTACGCCTCGCCGTTCCCGCCGCCGCGCCCGAGTTCGTGCAGCGCGTCTCGGCGGCCATGATCGCAGGCGAGGGCGACAGCCTCCCGGTGAGCGCCATGCCCATCGACGGCTCTTATCCCACAGGCACGGCGCAATGGGAGAAGCGGAACATCGCGCTCGAGATCCCGGTGTGGGACGAGCAGCTTTGCATTCAGTGCGGCAAGTGCGTCATGGTGTGCCCGCACTCGGTGATCCGCTCGAAAGTCTACGACCCGGCGTTCGACGGCGCGCCGCCTGAGTCGTTCAAATTCGCCCCGGCGCGCTGGCGCGAGTTCAGCAACCTCCGCTACAGCCTGCAGGTGGCGCCGGAAGACTGCACCGGCTGCGCGCTGTGCGTCCAGATCTGCCCGGTGAAGAGCAAGAGCGAGGCGCGCCACAAGGCCATCAACATGGAAGCGCAGGAGCCACTGCGCGAGCAGGAGCGAGTGAATTGGGAGTACTTCCAGACCATCCCCGATCCGAATCGCCAGGCTGTGAACCCGGCGCTGGTGAAAGACACGCAGTTGCTCCAGCCGCTGTTCGAGTTCTCCGGCGCCTGTTCGGGCTGCGGCGAGACGCCTTATATCAAGCTGATGACGCAGCTCTTCGGCGACCGCACCGTGGTCGCGAACGCCACCGGCTGCTCGTCCATCTACGGCGGCAATCTGCCCACCACGCCCTACACGGTGAACGCCGCCGGACGCGGGCCCGCGTGGTCCAATTCGCTGTTCGAGGACAATGCCGAGTTCGGCCTGGGCATTCGCCTGTCGCTGGATAAGCAGAACGAGTACGCGCGCGAGCTGGTGCGCCGTATCGCCGATCGCGTTGGTGAAAATCTGGCCGATGAAATCCTGCGCGCCGATCAATCGACGGAGAAGGGAATCGAAGCGCAGCGCGAGCGGGTGGCGTCTCTTCGCCAGGTGCTGCGCAGTGTAGACACGCGCGAGGCGCGTGATCTGACGGTCCTGGCCGACGCTCTGGTGAAGAAGAGCGTCTGGATCGTGGGTGGCGACGGCTGGGCGTACGACATCGGCTACGGCGGCCTCGATCACGTCATCGCCTCGGGCCACAACGTCAACATCCTGCTGCTCGACACCGAAGTGTATTCGAATACCGGCGGGCAGATGTCCAAGTCCACTCCGCGCGGCGCCGTCGCCAAGTTCGCGGCCGGCGGGAAGCGCTCTCCCAAGAAGGACATCGGTTTGATGGCAGTGAACTACGGCACCGTTTACGTGGCCCGCGTCGCCATGGGCGGCAGCGACACGCAAACCGTAAAAGCGTTCATCGAAGCGGAGGCCTTCAACGGGCCTTCGCTCATCATTGCCTACGCGCACTGCATCGCGCACGGCTACGACCTGGTGCATGGTCTGGAGCAGCAGAAGAACGCCGTGCTCTCCGGATACTGGCCGCTGTTCCGCTACGACCCGCAGCGCGTGGCTCAGGGAAAGAACCCGTTCCAGCTCGACTCGCGGCCCGCCACGCTGCCGCTCGATCAGTACATCTATAAGGAGACGCGCTACAGCATGCTGGCGCACAGCAATCCCGAGGTCGCAAAGCAACTGCTGGCCGAGGCGGAGAACGATGTGCGCACCCGCTGGAAACTCTACGAACAGCTTGCCGCCGCGCCAGCTGGGCCGCCCGCCGACATTGTACAGGCCGCGGCCGATGCCCGAAGCGCCGCCGCGAAGGAGGTCAAATCATGATCGACCTTTCGACCAGTTATCTCGGCCTGAATCTCGCTAATCCGGTGGTCGTATCGCCGTCGCCGCTCTGCCAGGAGCTCGATAACATCCGGCGCATGGAAGACGCCGGGGCCGGCGCTGTGGTGCTGCACTCGCTTTTCGAGGAGCAGATCGAGATCGAGAACCGCGCGCTCGATGCCTCCCTGAGCAACGAAGCCGAAGGGTATGCCGAGTCGCCGACGTTCTTCCCCGATCTGCCCGATTACAACATTGGTCCGGAAGGCTATCTCGAGCACATTCGCCGCGCAAAGGCGGCCGTGCGCATCCCCATCGTCGCCAGCCTGAACGGGACCACGCTGGGCGGCTGGACCCGCTATGCCGCGTATATGGAACAGGCCGGCGCCGACGCGCTCGAGCTGAACATTTACTATCTGCCCACCGATCCTGGGCTCAGCGGAAATGGCGTCGAGCAGCGTTATACCGAGCTGGTTTCGCGCGTGAAGGGTTCGGTGAAGATCCCCATCGCGGTCAAGCTGAGCCCGTATTTCAGCTCCATGGTGAACATGGCCACCAGGCTCGACGCCGCCGGGGCGGACGGACTGGTGCTGTTCAACCGCTTCTATCAGCCCGATTTCGATCTGCGCCTGCTCGACATCATCCCGAACCTGATTCTCAGCAACTCGAACGAGCTGCTGTTGCGCGTTCACTGGGCGGCCATTATCTATGGAAAGGTCCGGGCGTCGCTGGCCATCACCGGCGG
This sequence comes from uncultured Acidobacteriota bacterium, assembly GCA_963780655.1. Taxonomy (GTDB): domain Bacteria; phylum Acidobacteriota; class Terriglobia; order Bryobacterales; family Bryobacteraceae; genus CAWACP01. The sequence goes on from CAWACP010000012.1 coordinate 120,461, forward strand.
CGTGCACACGGCGGAGGATGTTCTGAAGGCCATGATGGCGGGCGCGAGCGTCGCCATGATGACCTCGGCGCTGCTGAAACGCGGTATCGGGCATGTCGCGCAGGTGCTGGCCGATCTGCTGAACTGGATGGAAGAACACGAGTACGTGTCCATTCGCCAGATGCAGGGCAGCATGAGCCAGGGCTCGGTGGAGGATCCGGCGGTGTACGAGCGCACGAACTATATGCGCGTGCTAAGCTCGTATTCTGTAAGGGGCGCGAACGCCTGACGTAGTTTTTATCCGCACTCACCTCAATGCGGGCCGCACGCTCACCTCACCAGTGCGGCCCGCTCTTTTGAAAATCTTTTGTTACATGCGGGCTGAAAGCCTGCTCTACTACGGATCGTGAACCGACAGTAGAGCAGGCTTTCAGCCTGCATTCCCGGTCTCATCCATGTTCGGTCTGATAATGCGCCCGCAGCAGGTCGCCGCCGAAATCGTTGCCGAAATCGCGCCACACCGAGTGGATATGGTTGGCATTGTCCTGCGTATCGTCGAATTCTATGAGAAATGCGGATGTCTGGATGCGATAGTAATGCGGATCTCGCACGTGGCTCCCGCCCGCCCAGGCGAAATGAGCGTTTCGCCCGGCCTCATCGATTTGTTTCATCCGGCGCCGCGCCAGTTCGCCGGACAGGTTGCGCGCGTAGAGCTCCATCAAGGCGCGCAGCGCCTCAAAATGTTTCGCGTTCATCTCCGCGGCGGAAAGTCCGGAGGGCTGTCCGGCCAGCGCGGCCTTGCGGCTGGCGGCGCTCAGGATGTCGGCGTAGGCCTTTGCATCAACGATGGCCTTGTCGCGGAGCGGGTCATCGAGCGCGTTGATCAACGCGAGACCCAGGTCGTCCTCGGCGGAGAGCACGCGCAGCCCCCTGCGAGGGCCAGTGAGCACTTCGGCGGGATTCGAGCCGAAAAAGCTGGGACCGTCCACCGCCTGCCCGTCCCTTACCGTGTAATTCTGGCTGACGTGATGGCCCTCCACACGCCAGCCCCACACGCCCGAGTCCGCGGGCGTTCCGAAGATGCTGAAGTAATATTTCTCGGGATTGCGGCGCTCGCCGCTGTCATTCTCCATGATCCGCAGCACGTCTTCCAGACTCATGATCGTGACCGCCTTGATATAGCCGGCCTGACTGAGTCCGGATGCGAGCAGCGCGCTGGCCAGATGCTTCTGATACGGCATCATTTCAGCGAAAGGCAGGCCCTTGCGCGGCTTCGGAATGTAGTGCCAGTCCATGCGCTCATCGTCGCTGAACGCGAACGTGGCTTTGGCCCGCTGTTCCGGGCTGAGCGTTGCCAGAAACCGGTTCGCCGTCTCGGTCATTGGAGACAGTGCTGAGGCGTGATGGCTGACGGCGTCGCCGGATGCGTGTTTCTCATTCTGGCCCCGAGCCGCGTCACCGGCGGCAAAGCCGCCTCCGATCAGCGCGGCAGATGAGCCCAGGAACGAGCGTCGATTGATTTGGCACATTGGATTTTCCTTTCAGCATTCGGAAGCGAATCGTGAATCAGGGCAACGCGGCGTCCGTCGACGCCGGCTCGGTTATGACGCTGTCCCGGACCCTTTGCGGCTGACCATACCGCTGCCAGAGAAGGTACGCCGGAACGCCCGTCAGCATCAGGCCGAGGCTGGCCAATGCCGCTCCCGGCCGCGTAACCAGCATGTTTCCCAGGAACCAGAGCGTGACGGCCAGAAACAGGATGGGCGTCAGCGGGTAACCCCACATGCGGTATGGCCGGGGCCAGTCGGGTCGTCTACGCCGCAAGACGATTACCGCCGCGATCATGAGGCCGTAGAACAGCCAGGTTGCGAACAGTGCATAGTCGATCAGCGATTCGTAGGAGCCCGTAAGGACCAGCACTGCCGCCCAGACGGCCTGCGCCAGAATTGCGAAGCCGGGAGTGCCGTAATCGGGATGAATATCGCCGAATTTCCGGAAGAACAGCCCGTCTCTCGCCTGCGCGAAATAGACCCGCGGAACCGTCAGGAAACACCCGTTGAGCGTCCCCAGAATGGACGTCATGATGAGCAGCGCAATCACCGTGGCCCCGCCCGCGCCAAGCACGCGCGCCGCGGCATCGGCCCCCACGCGCTCACTCGCCGCAATTTCGGGAATTGTGAGGACGCGCAGGTACGCCAGATTCGCAAGCAGGTAGATGGCGATTACCCCCAGCGTGCCCAGCGTCAGCGCCCGCACCACGTTGCGCTGCGGATTCCGGATCTCGCCGGCAACGAAGCTCAGTTGCACCCAACCGTCAAATGCCATCAGGCATGCGATGAGCGCCACGCCGAAACTGCTCACGGAAATGCCGCCCACAACCGGCGCCGCGGGATGTGGCGCGCGGGAACCCAGCAGAAATGCGGCGCCGACGATGATCAGAATCCCGGCCACTTTCGCCAGCGTGAAGCTGTTCTGCACGAGCGCCCCAAATTTCACGCCGCGATAATTCACCCACGTGAAGAGCCCAAGGACGGCCAGGCTGAGCAGCTTCTCCGCTGCCGGCGACAGCGGCGCCAGGTACGAAACGTAAATGGAGAAGACCATCGACAGCCATGCCACCTGAGCGCTGCGCGCCACGGTAAAGAACGACCAGCCGCAGAGGAACGCGGCAAATGGTCCATAGGCCTCGCGCAGGTACACGTACTGGCCGCCCGTTGCTGGAAGCGCGGCGCCCAGTTCGGCGCAGGCCAGCGCTCCCATCAGAGAGATCGCGCCGGCGAGCACCCACACGCCCGTCATCACCGGCACGGAGGGCACGCTGCGCGCCACCAGATTCGGGACAACAAAGATGCCGCCGCCGACCATGATGCCCACGACGATAGCGATCGAATCCGCCAGCGATAGTCGGCGCGGCAGTTCCGCGGACGATTGTCCGTTTCCGTAATTTGGCGCCCTCGCCAGGACGGCTTCTTCAGGCACGTTGTTCATGATCGCAGCAACAGACGCGATTCACGATCCTACAACGGCGGCGCTCCTGGCGGCAATCGTCTCATGACTAAGTACACCGTTTCGTAAATGCGGTCTCGTATTCGAGCCGGCGGAATGTGGGGCAGGATTGTATCCTGCAGGCCGATTTGCAATCACTATTGTCCAAATTAGCGCAATACCCCACATCGCGGCTTTGAAAACAACGGACATAACTAACCCTCCTCGCTGTTGACGAAAGCAGGTTGGGGGTGCCGGAATCGGGACATGCTGTCCAAATTAGGGTGAGAGCATCTTCCTCATCTCCACATTTCGCCACGGCGCGTCGGTTTTAATGCGTTCTGCTGTCCAACTTAGGGGGCTTCAATCCGCGAACGCCAGATTCATGGGGATCTGGGCGTCATGGATCCCCGCCAGTTCCGGCGGCGGCTGCAACTCCTTGTTCAGCAACTCGAACAAATCGCGGTAGACAAACAGCTGTTGCCGGATCAGAGCCACCAGGTTGGAGAGCGACCAGTTGCGCTGGCTGCGCAGCTGTACCCACTTGAACAGAAGTGCCGCAATGAGCGCGCTCCATACCTGCGTCTTCAATGCATTCGCACTGGTCCCGACGAAGGTTTTCACCCGCAACAACTGCTTTAGCGCTTTGAAGAACAGTTCGATCTGCCAGCGGTCGCGATAGATGGCCGCTATGGTGGTGGCGCCCAGCTTCAGGTTGTTGGTCAGAAACTCCAGCAATTCATCCTTCTCTTCGTTCCAGATCGTCACCAGCCGTAACGTCATCTCCCCGCCCGCCAACTTGCTGGAGCGCAGACGCACCATCTCATCCTTCACGACCTTGCAGTGCTGTGGAGGCGTCCGCTTCGCCACCACCTCCAAGGGCACATCCTTCTTGCGGCGCGTTACAAAGAAGGCGCCGTCGTTGTGAATGCTTTGCCACCACTGGTAATCCACATAGCCGCGGTCGAACACCACAATGGTGTCCCCGGCCCATTTCATCTGGCGAGCGGCAGCGAGATCCGAGCACTTGCCGTCGCTGATGAGTGCATACGATGGCAGATACCCGCCGTGGTTCAATTGCACGTGCAGCTTCACCGCTCCTTTGTGCCGCTTGTATTGCGCCCAATCGAACACCGACGCGCACAGATCGATGGTCGTGGAATCCAGGCTCACCAGCGGGTTGTGGAAACGGAACTTCCGCTTTTGCCTGGACGCCTCCCCACAACAGCGCTCTAACACCTCATAGAACACCTGCTCATACAACTGGAACGGCCGGTGATTATTGGCATAGGACAGCGTCGAACGCTTCGGCGCCAGCTCCACCCCGAGATGTTTCAGCTTGCCCTCGCTGGCCGCCAGGCCATTGCAAATCTCCCGCAGCGATTCGGCGTTCGCCAACTGGCAGAACATCATCGCCACAAACTGTCCCCAACTCCCAAATCCGCGCGCATGGCGCTCGGCTTTGGTCTCTCTGACGAGGCGCTCGAACATGCCGCGCGGGACCAACTGGATCATCTGCCTGAAAATGCTGCACACTGGGTTCATGCTGGAAGGCTCCTGGTAGTTTGGAATCGGACTTGCGATGCCCAATCCACGCTACCAGTCCTCCGGCACTGGCGTCGGCACCCGGTGGCAAGGTGTACCGGACCCATTTCGGCCTAACCTAATTTGGACAATAGTGATTTGCAATCGGCCGGCCGGCTTGAAAAAGGCGCCGCAGGCTGAAAGCCCAATGCCATATAGTTTTCCCGCTTTCGAACACCTGGCCGATGTGGGGCGGGCGCCCTCGCCCGCGGCCGGCGCCCCCGCCGGCCTGCCCCCATACGCGACAACTCTACTCTCCGCGCGGCCAGCGGGGCCGGGGGCCCCGCACAGGCCGGGGGGCCTGCCCCACAAAAGGGACTTCGACTCAGCTCGCCGTCGAAAACTATATGGCATTAGGCTGAAAGCCTGCCCCACCAGAGAATACGTGGGCATATTTATGAAACCAAGTACTAAGCATCCGACGCCACACTTCGGGCGGGTTCCACTTCACGGAGTACCGGAACATGAGCTCCTCACCTCGGCGCGTTACATTGTAACGTTCGGGCGCGAACGTCCGATCGGGCGAGGCCTTGAAATGCCGTGAACGGGAGGCGCTGTCCGGCGTCAAACAGGTTGGGAACTGCGCTCTGCTCGCCGCTGCGATCAAGGATGTCTCCTCCTGCACTCCGCCGGATTTCCATGATCGGCTCATGCCGGTCAGGAAGGCCATTCCCCAGGCGATGCCGTTACGCCGTCGGCCTGGGCGTGCCCCCGAATTCACCCGAAATCCGCGGATGTGCTGGAACGCGGCATGGCATTCAACCCCGGTCACGGAGACTGGACGTGAGCTGCCCACGGATTTGATTTAAACTTCGATGAGTTAACGATTGGAGGACCTGAATGAGCGAGATAGTAGTTATCACCGGAGCATCGGCAGGCGTTGGACGCGCGGTCGCGTGCGAGTTCGCAAAAAACTCCGCGCGCATCGGGCTTATCGCACGCGGGAAAGAACGCCTCGAGGCCGCGCAAAAGGAAGTGAAAGAGCTGGGCGGCGAGGCGCTGATTCTGGCGGCCGACGTCGCGGATCCGGAGCAGGTTGAGAACGCGGCCGCGCGTGTCGAGCGCGAGTTCGGACCCATTGATGTCTGGGTGAACAATGCGATGACCACCGTGTTTGCGCCGTTTTGCGAGATCACGCCGGCAGAATTCAAACGGGCCACCGAAGTCACATATCTCGGATGTGTCTACGGAACTATGGCCGCACTGAAGCGCATGCGATCCCGGAATGCCGGATCCATCGTACAGGTCGGTTCCGCGCTGGCGTATCGATCCATCCCGCTGCAGGCGCCGTACTGTGGCGCAAAACACGCCATTGTCGGCTTTACCGATTCCATCCGCTCTGAGTTGATCCACGATAAATCAGCCGTACACATCACTGTGGTCCATCTGCCCGCGATGAACACCCCTCAATTCTCCTGGTGCAGAACAAAGCTGCCGAATCACCCGCAGCCGGTTCCACCGATTTACGAGCCGGAGGTTGCCGCGCGCGCGGTTTATTATGCCGCCCATCACCGCAGGCGCGAGATTTACGTAGGATATCCAACCGTAAAGGCGATTTATGGCCAGGAGATCGCTTCCGGTTATGCCGATCGGTATCTTGCCCGGAACGGTTTCGAGTCCCAGCAAACGGATCAGCCGGTTCCGCCGGATCGCCCGGACAACCTTTTCGAGCCCGTCGAGGGCGAGTGGGGCGCCCACGGCATTTTCACCGGCCGGGCACACTCGTTCAGCCCGCAAACGTGGCTCGATCTGCACCGTGCGCCCGCCGCCGCCGCGATGGCAGGCCTTGGTCTGTTCACGTTCATGGCGCTGCGTTCGAAGACCAGGGCCTGAAGGACAGGAGACCAGCTTTCCTCGCCGGCAGATATACCGGCGCCCGCTCCGCAGCGTAAACAAAGACTACGCTGAACGCTACTTGTTGTCGGAGGCGGTGCAGGTCGAGGCCACCCACTTGCCCGTGAAATTCGAACTGACGTTCATGGTACGAGCGCCGTCAGTCATGGTCATCTTTCCCGAGCCTTTGACGCTTTCCGGGTTGAGGGCCTCGATATGGATTGTGCCGCCGGACTTCATGCCGTTGTTGTCGCACTCCATATGGATCTCCTGATCGGAGGAAGTGGAACGGACAATCGTCTCGTGGCAGTTCATCCGGTCGGGTTTGCCGAATATGGGTTTGCTGAGGTCCTCACGGGTAACGCAGTACTGGTGCGTTTGGGTGGTCGGGGCGCTCGACCTGGCCTTGAAGCGCTCCTCGATCTTCGCACGCTGTTCGGGCGTGAGTTTCGCCAGAGCCTCCGGCGGGATTGGCGGGGCGCCGCTCTGATCTACCGTGATAGTGCTTTTCCAGAGGCCCGGCCTGACGTCGAGCGGGACGGTCTGGGCCGCCAGCGTGGCCGCGAAGAGTACCGCGAATGCGGACAGAGTGAAGCGCATAAAATGTCCTCCGTGGCTTACAGAATAAAACAGGGTATCGCAGAATTGGAGTCGGCGCCAGTTCCGCTTCCCGGTGGACAATCGAAGGAGTGACCAGCCAACGCTATCACGCCATTTTCGAGGCTGCCGCGACGAAGCGGTTCGCGGTGATCGGCGATCTCATGCTGGATGAGTTCGTCTGGGGCAAGGTGAGCCGCATTTCGCCGGAGGCGCCGGTACCGGTGGTGCATGTCACCGGCGAGTCGTGGTACCCGGGCGGCGCGGCCAACGTGGCGCGCAATCTTTGCGAGTTCACCCCGAACGTCTCGGTTCTGGGCGTGGTGGGGCTGGACGAGGCGGCGGAGCGACTGCTCGGCCTGCTGGCGAAGAAAGGCATCGACACCGCGAAGACGGAGCGCGATCCGGGCTGGCAGACGGTGGTAAAAACGCGAGTCATCGCGCGGCAGCAGCAACTGGTGCGCGTGGATCGCGAGAGGCCGGGCGCCATCGCCACGCAGACACTCCGGCGGCTGATGGAATCGATCGGCACGGCCGCGGCGGAAGCGGACGCGATTGTCGTGGCCGATTACGGCAAGGGCGTGGTGTCGCAAAGCGTGGCTGATCGGGTCTGTGAGATGGCAGAGAAGCACGGCAGAATTCTGGCCGTGGATCCGAACCCCGGCAATCCCGTGGCGTGGAAGCGAGTGACCGTCATCAAGCCGAACCGGCTGGAGGCGCTGAGCGCGGCCGGGTTGCCGGCGGACCGTGCCGCGGCCGTGGAGCACGACGTCGAATTGCTGGCTGGTGTCGGACGCGATCTGCAGGCGCGCTGGAACGCGGAGTTGCTGCTGCTCACTCTGGGCGAGGAAGGCATGATGCTGTTCGAGCGCGGTAAGCGCCCGTATCACACGCCGACGCGCGGCCGAGAGATCTTCGATGTTTCGGGCGCGGGCGACACGGCCATGGCTGCGCTTACTCTGGCGCTGGCCGGCGGCGCCTCGCCTACGGAGGCGGCCGAAATCGCTAACGCGGCAAGCGGCATCGTGGTGGGCAAGCTGGGAACGGCGGTGGTGACACCCGCGGAACTGGAGGAGAGCTTCAAGGTGCAGGTACGGGGGGCGTGACGCCGAACCGTTCGGCGATGGCCGTCAGCTTCGTCCAGAGCCCGTCCGCCAGCGGGATGCCGTGGCGCAGGCGCTCTTCCTCCATGCGCCATTCGGGATCGCCGGCGACAAGCACCTCGTCATAGCCCGCGGCCGGCCGCGATGATTTCATCATTGACGCGAGCGTCTGCATGCGCGCGGAGAACTGCTCGACGGGCAGGAAGCGGCTCACGTCGATGGCCAGAAATATCTGGCTGATGCGCCGCGGCTTCCCATCGGTGAGCAGATCGCCCAGCTCCGTGGCCATAGCGCCGCCGCCGAGAACGGCGCACAGAATCTCGGCCATCATGGCGAGGCCGCTTCCCTTGTAGCCGCCCAGCGGCATCAGCAACCCACGCAATGCAACGTCGGTGGACGTGGTGGGGACGCCTTCGCCGTCCATCGCCCAGCCGGGTGGCAGCGTATCCAGACCTTTCTCGGAGGCGCCGATGACCTTGCCGAGCGCGACCGTGGTGGTGGCCATATCGAGCAGCCATGTGCGCGCGCCAGGCACGGACATGCAAACGGGATTGGTTCCGAGGCGCGGGTCTTTGCCCTGCCAGGGTGCGACGCGGGGCGAGGCGTTGCACATGGTGACGCCGATCATGCCCGCGGCAGAGAGCCGGAGGGCCCAGAACGCCGCGGCGCCGTAATGGTTCGACTCGCGGGCGACCACGATGGCGACGCCGTGCCCGCGCGCGAGGCGCAGTGCGTGATCGCAGCAGATGGCGGCGATCGCCTGGCCGATGCCGTTCTCCCCGTCGTAGAGCAGGCAGGCGCCACTCTCGGAGACGACACGGCCGATGGTCGCGGCCTGCATGCGTCCGGCGGCGAGTTGATCGACATAGAAGGGGAGCTGTTGCAATCCGTGCGAATCGACGCCGCGCAGATTGGCTGCAACCAGCGACTCAGCGAGTAAACGCGCGTGGGCGGGCGCGATGCCGGCCGCGAGCGCGATTCGTTCCGTGAACGCCGTGAGGTCGGAAGCCGAGAGTGTCAGGGGCAAGTTCCATTGTGACGCGGCCGCCCGCTGGGCGGCGATATCGCCCCATTGAACGAGAGTTGCAACTGGTTGCTGATTTTTCGTGAGCGCAAACGGCATTTCGCGGTAGTATCGCAACTGTATTGCATCAGCAAATGCGCGCGCTCCTCTGCTTTCTGATTGTCTCGCTGGCTCCCGCTGTCCTGCGCGCGCAGGAGCCGCCGTCATTCGTCACCTACACGCACCAGATGGAAGAGCAAGGCAATCTGGATATCGAGACCCGCACCGCCATCGGAAGCCCGCAACAAGGTGAGGCGTTCGGGGCGACCGCGGTGGAGCTGGAGTACGGAGCGAGGGCCTGGTGGACCACCGAGTTCTATCTGGACGGCCAGGCGACGGCGCACGACAGCGCGCTGTTCACCGGCTTCCGCTGGGAGAATCGGTTTCATGTCGTGCCGGGCGAGCACTGGATCAATCCGGTTCTGTATATGGAATTCGAGGATATTAACGGCGCGGACAAGACAATCCTGGAGGTAGTCGGGACCGATTCCCGGGAGGATCTGCTGGTTCCGAACGGCGTCGCGCGCCTCGAAAAGCAGCGCGAGATAGAGACCAAGCTGATTCTGGGCAGCTACGCGAAAGGTTGGACGATCGCTGAAAACTTCATCGCCGAAAAGAACGTGGCGCACGGCGAGCCATACGAGTTCGGCTACGCATGGCTGCTGAGCCGGCCTCTGGCGCTGAAGGCGCGGCCGGAGCGGTGCGCGTTCTGTCCGGAGAACTTCCAGGCAGGCGTTGAGATCTACGGCGGACTGGGAACGACGGACGGCTTCGGCTTATCCGGCACGTCGCACTATATCGCGCCGCTCATTGCATGGTCGCTGCCGGATGGGCCGGTGTTCAAGCTGTCCACTGCGTTCGGCCTGACCGATGCGAGTCTGCCGTTTCTGCTACGCGTCGGAGTGTCGTACGAGATTCAGCAGATCGGGCGATATTTCCGCCGGGGGACAAGATGAGGCGGACTGGCTGGCTGCTCGCGCTCGCCGCGTCGTTGCTCGGCGATCCGCTTCAGCGGGCGCCGCGATCGGCCACCGTGAAGATGAATCCATACGCGGGACAGCGCGATGCATGGCTGGCCGGGAAGAAGCTCTTCGAGCAGAACTGCGCGGCTTGCCACGGCAGCCGTGGCGAGGGTCATGGCAAGGCGCTTCCGCTGAACTCGGCGTACGTGCGGAATGCGCCGCCGGGCGCGGTGTTTTACGTTTTGACCAACGGATCGCTCAGGCGTGGCATGCCGTCGTTCGATGCGTTGCCGGAGCCCGAGCGCTGGCAGATCATCACGTATCTCCAAGGCAGGCCGAAGGCCTGCTCCACCTCCGACCGAGAACAGTAGTAGAGTAGGCTTTCAGCAGATGCATCGCCCGAAGCGGGCGATGCATTGAGCCTGAAACTCGGGTCGAGTTAGGGGCATTCTGGTAGCTGCAGGCTTGGGCGGCAGGCTATGGTCGCAAAACAGTCTGGCGCCTTTGTGCCCGTCTTTCAGCATGATTTCGACTGCAGCGAGGCATTGATTGGTGGAGAGTCGGCCTTGCAAAAAGGCCCGGCCCTACCCCGCTGGAGAGTCTGTATTTCTTCGCGAGTCGAGCCGAGCCCGGGTCTGCCAATTCAGACAGCAGGAGTATGGCATGAAGAAGCGGCGGAAGTCCACTTTCGAGCGCCTGAAGGCCGGGCATCTCAACCGCAGTGAGCGCCGTAAGCTGGCCCAGCGAGTGGCCGCCAGCGATCCCACCCTGAACGTCATCCACCCCAACGCTGCCGGCATCGACGTAGGCAGCGCCAGCCACTTCGTGGCCGTGCCGCCGGAGCGCGATCCCGAGCCGGTGCGCGAATTCGGCAGCTGGACCGCGGATCTGCAGGAGTTGGCCAAATGGCTGCTGGCCTGCCACATCGATACCATGGCCATGCAGGCCACCGGCGTGTATTGGATCGCGCTGCTCGACGTTCTCCTGCAGCACGGTTTAAAGGTGGTTCTGGCCAACGCGCAACATACCTGCACCGTGCCCGGACGCAAAAGCGACGTGCAGGAATGTCAGTGGGTGATGAAGCTGCACCGTTACGGACTGTTGCACGATTCCTTCCACCTGCCGGCGCAGTTGCAAGGCATGCGCACGCTGTGGCGGCTGCGCCACCGGCACGTCGAGGACGCGGGGCGAGCCATTCAGCACATGCAGAAAGCGCTCACGAAGATGAACGTGCAGTTGGCCAACACCATCAGCGATGTCAGCGGCGTGAGCGGACAGGCGATCATCGGGGCCGTCCTGGACGGCGAGCGCGACCCGTACGCCCTGGCGGATTTGTGCGATCCGCATATTCGGGCCAGCCGGGAGGAAGTGGCGCACAGTCTGGAAGCGAGCTGGCGGGAAGACCTGTTGTTCGAACTGCGGCAGGCTCGCGAGAGCTATCGGTTCACGCAGCGGCAGATGGAGGAGTGCGACCGCCAACTGGAACGGTATCTGGCCGCCCTGCCGGCTCGTACGCTGGAGCCGCCGCCGGCGGCGTCAGAGGCGCAACCACTGCCGCCCAAACGGGGCAGGAAATTGAAGAAGCGCGGCAACGAACCGCAGGTGACGGATCTGAAAGTGGAACTGCAGCGCATCTGCGGAGTGGATTTAACCTCCATCGACGGCGTGGGCGTCTGCGGGGCACTGACCATCGTTGCGGAAGTCGGCACCGACCTGAGCGCCTTCGCCGACGAGAATCACTTCGCCAGTTGGCTGGGGCTCACCGGGACGCAGAACAGCAGTGGAGGCAAGCCGGTGCGAGGACCGAAGCGGAAAGTGAAAAACCGCGTGGCCGACGTATTGCGCATGGGGGCTACCACTCTGCTCAACAGTCAGAGTTACCTGGGGCCCGCTACCGCCATCTGCGCCGGAAGGCCAAGTCGCCGGCTGTGGCCGTGAAAGCCATGGCGCGCTACCTGGCCGTGCTGGTGTACCGACTCCTGACCAAAGGCCACGCGTGGGTGGACCGGGGAGCCCGGCAGTTCGAAGATAAACGCGAGCAACGGGAACTGGCGGCGCTGCAGGCTCAGGCGCGAGCCCGCGGACTGCAACTCGTCCCAGTGGCGACTACCAACTGAGCGCCCTACATCCCGCAGCACCCTGTCGATCCCTGCACGGTCGCTCGTCGGTAGTGTGCCTCAGCCCCGCACTCCCGTTCATCGCGACGGCGGTCTCACGGCCCAGCCAACACTCCGCCCTTCCAAACACCGACCGCTACACACGCCCAGGGGCATGAGTTTCTGGAGAGCCTGCTCTACTGCGGGTCGCCGACGAAACGAGACCCACTCAGCGCTGCTCCGCCATCGACGTTCAGCACCGCGCCCGTGATATATGCCGCCGCATCGGAGCAAAGGAAGAGCGCGGCGGACGCGATCTCCTGGATGTCAGCGAAGCGGCGCAGCGGGACTCCTGACCTGACTGCGGCGCGGGCCTCGTCCGTTGGAGCCAGGCGCCGCATGCCCTCGGTGCCGTCCACCGGACCCGGCGCGATTGCATTCACGCGCACGCCCGCCGGTCCCCATTCGAGGGCCAGCACTTTGCAGAGCATCTCGACTCCGGCCTTGGCGGCGCAGACATGGGCCTGGAACTCGTACGGCTGCGCAGCGTGCGTCGCCGAGATGGCCAGCACCGCCGCCCCGGGCCGGCGCAAATGTTGCCAGGCCAGCCGCGCCGCGTTAAATGTGCCGAGCAGGTCGATGTCGACCACGGACTTGAAGCCGTTCGGGGACATACCGATTGCTGCCGCGGGAAAATTCCCCGCGGCCCCGCAGACCAGGATGTCGATTTCCCCCCAGTTCTCGCGCACGGATTGAAGAGCGGCTTCGGTGGCCGCGGCATCGCGGACATCGGCAGGGCGCCCAAGTACGAGACCGCCATGGCCGGCCAGAGTCTCGATCGCCGCCTGCACTTTCGCCGGATTGCGTCCCTGCACGGCGACGTTTGCTCCCTGCCGCGCGAAGAGTTCCGCAATACCCAGACAGATTCCACTCGTGCCGCCGGTAATATAGGCGTTCCTGCCGGCGAGTATGCGTTCCCGAAAGACACTCACTCGCGCAGCATCGCACGCTCAAAGCGTGGCGTCAAACGTAGGGAACCTGGTGGGACGAGGGCGCACGCCCACCAGCCTGTGTTCAGGAAGCGCGCCGGCGCCAAGCCAGCAATCCGAGCAGCCCTCCACCGAGCAGAGCAACCGTTGCGGGCTCCGGCGATACTACTACGCCAGTGCTGACATAATCCAATGCCGTAGCGCTTGTGGCAACCGCGACGCCGTAATTGATGGGATCGGGGCCAGTCTGACCGGCGCTCCACAGATCGACCACTTTCCCGCCGCCGATATCGAAGAGCAGTCCGTAGATATCGAGGATTCCGCCATGCGGCGGATAGCTGGAGGCGGTTTGCGGCGAGCCGCCGGGCCAGTAGAGATTGTCGTAAGTCAGGGCGCCGTGTGCGGTGCCTGCCGCCACCGTGAACTTGCTGAAATCGTTCGGCGCCAGCAGGTTGGTGGATTCCGGCGTTGCGAAGTTGATTGCCTCCAGCGGACCGACGGCGGCATTGACGATGTTAAGGCCATTGTTCGAGTCAGAGAATGTACCGCTGATTCCCGTGATCTCATAGGCCTGACCAGGATACTTCGAATCCGTGGACGAGCCATAAGTCAACTGGACCGTCCCACTTACTCCAGGGCCCAGGAAGCTGTAAGAGACCGTGCTTGCGCCGGCCTGATAAGGGAACGCCGCGGCGAAAACCAGCGTCGCCGAGATCACGAGCTTTTTACCAGTCATCGAGAAATCCTCCAGCTCAGAATTGACTCCGGCCTTTTTTGATACTGCCGCGCTCATGGCAGCCGGATTGATCAATAGAGGGTACCACAACTGTGACGGAATTTACTCGGCACTTTGCAGCAGCGCCAGCGGCCAGACCGCGAAGGCATCGGCTACTGGGATGGAGCGCTTTTCGTCTCCTTCGGCCTCGACCATGCGATCCGTCAGCGCGTCGCGAAAACGGGCCGCGGTAATCCGCCGAGGCAGGACGATGCGGGTGTCGCCCCAGACCGTACGCCCGGCCGGCGCGCCCCCTTCGCGCGCCACGTCCAGAAAGAAGCGTCCGGCTACAGCGATCGCAATTTCGTCATCGAGGACCCGCGCGAACGCCACCACGTCGTCGGCGCGCTCTCCGGTCACCAGCAGCGAAACGTAGACGCCTTCCGAGAACAGGCGGCTCCGTTCGTTTCGGAGCGCCAGGGCCCGGCTGGTGACGTAGAGTTTTGCCGAACCGTCGGCGAGGTTGCGGGTGAGCCGGCGCACCAGCGACGCGCGATCGTCGGCGCCTTCCCGAGCCAGCGCTTCCAGCATTGCCCGGCGCAGGTCGTAATCCACTGCGCCGCGGTTATCGGGGTCCACCAGCGTGAACGCCCACATCTCCGTCCCCTGGTAGAAGTCGGGAACGCCGGGCGACGCGATCTTCAGCAGCGTCTGCGAGAGGGAATTCCAGCAGCCCGAACGCGCCACCTGCGTCTGGAATTCGCGAAAGTCGTCCAGAAACGGGTTGTCCGGCGAGTCGCGCAGGATGGCCTCGATGAAGCGCCGCATCGCGTCATCGTATTCCTGATTCGGATTGACCCAGCTCGAATGCACTTTCGCCTCGTGGATAGCCTTATTCATATAGGTCTGAATGCGTTCCACGTAGCGCGGCTGCTGCTCGCGCGTCATCGGTTCGAGCGGCCACGTACCCACCAGCGTCTGATAAAGAAGATAGGCATCGTTTGCGTCGGGCGCAAGTTTCCCTTCCAGATCGGTGGCGTGCTGGCGATTCATCCGCTGCCACCTGGTCACCGCGCGATACCATTCCGCGGGCATTTCCGAGAGCACGTTGACGCGGGCGCGCACGTCTTCGCCGCGCTTCACGTCGTGCGTGGAAGTGGCCAGCATCGAGTGCGGCCACGCATGCAGGCGCGCGGCATTGCGGCGGTGAAACTGCGATATAGGGACGCCGAAGCGCTCGGGATCGCCGCCCACCTCGTTCAACGAGGCGAGCGGGTAATAGCGATAGAACGCGGTGTCCTCAACGCCCTTGGCCATCACCGGCCCGGTGATCTGCTGGAACTTCATGACGAACATGCGCCGGTCTTCCACCTGCTGCTCGGTGAGGCCCTCGGGCTGGCGCAGCAGAAGCAGATCACGAATGAATTCGAAGACCGATGCGTTGACCGCGGGATTGCGGCGGCGCGCGGCGGCCACGGCCTTGTCGATGTATCCACGATCTTCGGCGGACACCTCGGCCTGATCGAGCCGTGTGTACGTGCGATACACCGGGAAGCAGGCGACGATTTCACGCAGCGCGTGGCGCAGGCTTTCGTGCGTGAAGTCGCGGGAATAACGGTGATATTCCGAAACGCGATTGAGCCAGCGCCCAAGGACGTTCAGCTCGCTGGACATGGATACCGCGAGAATCAGCCGCTTGCTGGAATACGCGACATCCTCATATGCGCCGGACCAGCCGGTGACGCGCGAGTAGAGCTGCAGGAATGCGCGCTTGCGCGTCGCGTCGACATACAGACCGTTCAGCAGATTCAGGAACTCGTAACCCACGGTGCCGCTGATATCCCACGAGGAGCGCATGCGCTCGTCGTCCACCAGGATTTTTTCGGCGACGATATAGAACGGCCGCTCGGGCTTGCCGCAGTCGACGCCCGCTTCGGTGTCGGACGCAGCGCGCTGAAGCTCGCAGAAATACTTATCGGGGTCGAAGAGTCCGTCGGGGTGATCGACGCGAAAGCCGGTGATGAGACCCTCGCGAACGAAGCGCAGCAACAGCGCGTGCACCTCGCGGAATACCTCCGGGTCTTCCACGCGAATGGCGGCGAGCTCATTGACGTCGAAGAAGCGCCGATAGTTGATCTCGTCGGCGGCGACACGCCAGAAGCTGAGCCGGTAAGCTTCGCGATCGAGCAGCTCCTCCAGCCTGTCGAAACTGTGCGGGTCGCCTTTGCGTCCGTTGATTCGGTCGAGAACGCGAGCGATGGCGAGGCGCACCGGTTCGCTGCCGTTGACGATGGCGAGAATGCGCCGGCGATTGACTTCTTTCTCGCGCTGGCGCTCTTTCACCTTTTCCTCATCGCGCTCTATCCGGCGCGGCAGATGCTCGAGCGCGGTGATGATGCTTTCCAGCTCGGCGATTTGCTCGTGAGATTCACCCAGCTCGGGTTTCAGCTCGTCGACGACCTGGCGCAGGATCAGCCGCCACGTGCGTGGAGCGATGGGGAAGCACGAACCGTAATAGTGGGCATCGAACGCGCCGTTGCTGTAGGCCAGACGAATTTCCTGGCTTTCCAGCACGCGCCCATACTGATCCCCGAGTACCGGCAGCAGCACTTTGTCGCGCAGCTCCTCTTTGGGAGGATTCCAGTCGATGTCGAAGAAGCGCGCGTGCGGCGAACTGGGCCCGTTCTCCAGCACATCCATCCACCAGGCGTTGTAGGCCTTGTCCACGCACATATGGTTGGGGACCACATCGGCAATGAGACCCATGCCGCGCTCGCGCAACCGGCCGGCGAACTCGCGGAAATCTTCTTCCGTTCCGATTTCCGGATTCAGGGTGGAGTGGTCGATGACGTCGTAGCCGTGAACGCTGCCCGGACGCGCCCGCAGAATCGGCGAGGCGTAGACATCGCTGACGCCAAGGTCGTGGAGGTAATCGACGATAGCCGCGGCCTGGCGGAAGGTAAAGTCCTTGTTGAACTGCAGACGATAGGTCGACGACGGGATGCGGGGGAGGCGCATAGTCATTAATGTTTACTCGCGGACATGTGGGGCAAGCGCCCTCGCCTGCGCCGGGTCCCCTGACCCGGCGCTTCGAATATACGAGCAGGCCGACGAGGGCGTCGGCCGCGGGCGTGGGCGCCCGCCCCACCAAAATCGCTCATGTTTCCAGAATGCCGGCGATCCCGCGCAGGGGGATCATCGCCCAGTCCGGGCGATAGCTCAACTCGATCTGCAGCTCGCGCAGCGCCTTGTCCAGCATATAGGCGTCGAGCAGAATGCGAAGCTCCTCAACGTCGGCGGGCAGAAAACCGCTCCTGCCGGCGGCGCCGAGATAGCCTTCGAGAAATATCGCGCTCACCCGCGACCACCAGAAGGCGGCCCACGCTTCGAGGGCGCCGGCGGCTTCCGGCCGGGTGGTGACGCCGGGCACGCGGCCGAACAGGACCGCATAAGCGGCATATTGCAAAGAACGGAGCATGCCGGTGACATCGCGCAGTGGCGAGCGCTTGATGCGGCGCTCGGTGTAGGGGCGCGCGGGGATGCCCTCGAAATCGATGATGGCGAAGTCGCGTCCGGTATACAGCACCTGCCCGAGATTGTAGTCGCCGTGAATGCGCAGGCGCGATGTATTCAGACGGCGGTCCCGAATGGTACGCAACCGGGCGCGCACCTGATCTTCGCGCGCCAGCAGATTGCGGGCCTCATTCTGGACGTCGGGGCCCAGCGCGCCGAGTTGTTGCCGTAGCTGAGCAAAGGCGCGATTGGCCACCCCGAGCATGCCGTGGTAGAGGCCCTGCCGATAGTGGTCGGTGAAGGGCTCCGGCGCGAATTCGGGGGACCCGCCGTCCGATGCCAGCGTCGCGTGCAGTTCTCCGGTACACTGTCCCAGACGCCGGGCGTTTTCAGGATACTCGCCGAACAGAGCGTGAACCTCGTCGGGGATGGGAGTATTCATCAGTAACATCGGATGCCGGCGCTCGAAGAACGAAGGATCGCGGCCCGGGCCCGCCAGCGCATGTTCGAAGAAGCGGCTCAGGGCGTCGATGGTGTACTGCCATGCGTCGCCCTGATTAGGGATGAAGCTGGTCAGTATGCCCAGGCTCATGGCATCGCCCTCGTCAGCCCGGTACTCCAGCGCGCCGGTGAGCGTGGGCGCGTTGGGGAATCGGCGCGCGGTCAGGAAAGCGAGCATCTCGATTTCGGGATTCACGCCCGGCTCCACCCTCCGGAACAATTTCAGTACGAAACGATCTCCGTAAACGACGGTGGTGTTTCGCTGCTCCCCCGCATACACGGATGGCGCGAGCACCGGATGGCGTGCGCCCCACACCGTCCGGAACGCGCGCGTATGCGACCCGAGTAATTCTCCCGCGGCGCCGCGCAATCGCCGCCTGCGCGCGATGACGCCGAGCAGCGCATCGCAGAACTTCGGATTGTTTACGGCGCTGTACAACACGCCCTCGCGGCCGTCGGCGGAGCGGAGACGCGCCATCACGGCGCCGGGCTGATCGCCGAGCAGCCGCTTCCCTTCTTCACCAGTGGCCACGCCGCCCTGGACGACGTACGTCTCGGGGTCCGCGTCGCCGTATTCGACCCGCATCAGGCCAAGATAGCCGTCGGTGTCGGGCATGCGAATCATGTCGGCAATCTCGGTCTTGAGGATGGAGCGGTTCTTGCCCAGAAACCAGCGGCGCGTGCGCAGGAACTCCGGCAGCATGGCGGTGAGGCGCGCGAGAGTGTTGCCTGCAAAGAAATCGTCGAAGGAGGTCACCTCGAGAACCGGACGTTCCTCGGGCGGCTGGAACACGATGGACTCGGAATGCGCGGCGCGGTTCTCCACCGAGAACCAGTAGAAGCTGTGGCCGGGAAGCGTCACCAGATACGGGAGATCGCCGATGGGCGGGAACTCGGCGCGGCCGAACATCTCCACGAGCGTGTAGGCTTTGAAAGCCGACAAGTCGAGCTCGGCATGCTGGGGAAAGCGCGACAGGTTGGCGACAACCAGAATGTTCTCGTCATCGAGGCGGCGGTAGAACGCCAGCACGCGCCGGTTGGAAGGATTCAGAAATTCGATGGAGCCGCGCCCGAACGGCCGGTGCTTCTTCCGTTGCTCGATGAGGCGCTTCATCCACCACAGCAGTGAGTTGGGATTGGTCTGCTGCCCTTCGACGTTGACCGCCTCGTAGTGATATTCGGGATCGATGATGATGGGCAGGTAGAGCTTCTGCGGATTCGCTCGCGAGAAACCGGCATTGCGGTCGGCGCTCCACTGCATGGGCGTGCGAACGCCGTTGCGATCGCCCAGGTAGATGTTGTCTCCCATGCCGATTTCGTCGCCGTAGTAGAGCACCGGCGTGCCCGGCATGGAGAGGAGCAACCCGTTCATCAGCTCGATCTTGCGCCGGTCGTTGCCGAGCAGCGGAGCAAGGCGCCGGCGTATTCCGAGGTTGATGCGCATCTGCCGCTCGTGCGCATAGACGCGATACATGTAATCGCGCTCGTCGTCGGTGACCATCTCGAGAGTCAGCTCGTCGTGATTGCGCAGGAAAATGGCCCACTGGCAGTTATCGGGAATCGGGGGCGTCTGTCCCAGAATGTCGAGGATGGGATAGCGGTCCTCCATTCTGGTGGCCATGAACAGGCGCGGCATGAGCGGAAAGTGAAAGGCCATCTGGCATTCGTCGCCGTTGCCGAAATAGGAGATGGCGTCCTCGGGCCACTGATTCGCTTCGGCCAGCAGCAGCCGGTCCGGATACTTCGATTCGACATAAGCGCGGAGCTCTTTCAGGTATTCGTGCGTCTCCGGCAGGTTTTCGCAGTTGGTTTCCTCGCGTTCGTAGAGGTATGGAATGGCGTCCAGACGGAAACCGTCCACGCCCATGTCCATCCAGAAACCCGCGACTTCCTTCACCGCCTCGCGCACCGCCGGATTGTCGAAATTGAGGTCGGGCTGATGCGAATAGAAGCGGTGCCAGTAATAGGCCTTGGCGATCGGATCCCACGCCCAGTTCGAGGTTTCGAAGTCCTTGAAGATGATGCGCGCGTTGCGGTACTTCTCAGGCGTGTCGCTCCACACGTAAAAATCGCGCCATTTCGAACCGGGCGCGGCGCGGCGGGCGCGCTGGAACCAAGGATGCTGATCGGAAGTGTGGTTGACCACGATTTCGGTGATGACGCGCAGCCCCCGTTTGTGAGCCTCGCGCAGGAACGCCTGAAAATCGCGCAGCGTTCCGTACGCCGGATGAATGCCGGTGTAGTCCGAAATATCGTAGCCGTCGTCGCGCCATGGCGAAGGGGAGAAAGGAAGCAGCCAGATCGCTGTGACGCCGAGGTCCTGCAGATGATCGAGCTTCTGCGTGAGCCCGCGAAAATCGCCCATTCCGTCGTCGTTGCTGTCGGCGAATGCGCGCACGTGTAGCTCATAGACGATGGCGTCCTTGTACCAGAGCGGGTCGGCGGCGTCGTGCGCGGCCCGATCGTTTGGTTGCATGCTGTCTAAGGATCTCCCGGTTTTATGGCGGGGACCGGCCAGAGTTCTCCGGTCCCTCCCGTATGACCCGGGCGGAGGCCTAACGGTTTCGGCGGGTTACCGATTGGTTACGTTATTTGGGGTGCTGTTCGCAGCCTTACTGCAGGCCGCCGTGACCGGCGCCCTCTTCTTTCCTGGGAGCGACGTATTTGAGACTGTGTTCAGCGGACTCGTCGCCCTGCATCGCCGTGATCTTCACCTCATCCTTGCCCGGCAGCGGCGGAGTGCTCACCAACATCGGAATGGCGCCGGATGCGTCGGGAGCGGGAAGATCGGCCGTCTGCTTCGCGACGGATTCGCCGTCATGCAGAACTTCTACCTGAATTTTCGGCTTCTCCGCATTCGATTTATCCGGGTAGACGACGAAATAGATGTATGGCTGGGCGCCGGGCTTCAGATCCGTGTCGATAGCCGGCACGATGCGGCGGTCATTGAACTCGAATGGATTGGCAGCGTCCGCGGGGATCTTGAGCTGCTGAATGCTCTGCACCAGTACGACGCTGCTCATGCCGAGTCCCTTCTGCCCAGGGACCTCGAACTCGGCCGTATCGGTGCTGGTTTTGTTACTCTCGCGATCAAGCACGGCGGTCTCCACGGTGTAATGTCCCGGCGGAAGACTCACGGGACGCGTATAGCGGATGGAGTCGGTGCGCGCCTGCTTCAACTGGTCGTCCGTGAATTCGTACGGGAAATCCTGGCTGACCTTGTCGACTACGTTGCCGTTCGCGTCTTTCACCAGCGCGAGGAGGGCCACATGCAGCCTCTGCTTGCCCTGCTGGGGCACGGGCGCAGCGGTCAAAGTCGCCGCGGGTATTTCGAAAGCAAGCGCGCACTGCGAGGCGCCGTTCACAGGCCGGAACTGGTAGGCAGCCGCGTGAAAATCGAACACGTGCGGCTTCGTCTCGCTGTTAATAGCAGCGAGAGCGGCGTTCTCGAAGGGGGACGGAGCCGCGCCACCTTCCCCGGGCAACGCGAAATAGCCCTGGCGGCTTTCCACGTTCATGTCGGCTTTCGCCAGCTTTACTTCCACCTTATGAAAACGGCCGTCGTAATGGTCGGACGAAGGATGATAAATCACTTCGTAATGCGTGTCCACGTCTTCGACGATTTTGTCGTAGGTTTTACGAAGATCGCTGCCGGCGATGAAGAACCCGCCGGTGGCCTCGGAAAGAGCCCGCAGCGGCGCGTCCGTGTTCGACGTGCGCACAGCATCGCGGGTGATGTCATCCTGCCGCATCTCCTGCATTGAGTCGCCCGCGCTGGCGCTGGCGGCTGACTGGCGGGAACTCAGATTTGACGCCCTGTTGAGAAGGCTGCCGCTGGCCAGCGCGTTCGAGTTTTCCGTGATTCCCAGCGTGCCCAGCGCATAGATCGTGATATGGGCTTTGTTGGCCCGGTTTTCCAGGTCTTTCAGTTTGTCGGGATCGCCGGTCTGCGTGAGGCCGGGGCTGAACAGGACAACAGTCTTGCGGCCCGGCAACTGCCCGAGCATCTCGATCATGTTTTTCATCTCGTCCATGTTCTGCTCGCCGTGGATGCTATTGAACTCGCGCCGGGCGTCCGCCAGATCACCGCGCATGGCATCCGCGGCCTGTCCGGTGGCCACGTCCGCGCCGGTAACCGCGAGCGTGTTGATGGAACCGCCCGTGACGCTCATCGTGCCGACTCCGCCCGCGCCGGCGCCCGAAACACTCACCGAGTTCGGACTGGCGTTCAAAACGGTGTTGGCGGCGCTGGCGAAGTCCTCTGTCTGCCCGACAAAGGCGTTGCGCGCAGCCTGCATAACCTGGTTGTGGTTTTCAGTGAAGCCCAGCAACGGCCTGAGACTGCCGCTGAGGCTGAACACTCCGATATAGGTATCGGGCGGGAATTGATGCGCCAGAAACTCCTGGGCGGCCGCCATTGTGTTCCTCTTTGTGGCGTTGGTCATGTCGTGAAAGACAAGACAAACAAGATTGACGGCGCGCAACGGCATCATCGGGTTTGCTCCGCCGCCTGCCTTCTGTCCGGCCGCTGCTTCGGCATCGGCGCCGGCCACCAACCGGAAGCTTTTGATCTCCTGCTTCACGCCGTTTTCATAGACTTCCACATCGGAAGGCTGGAGGTTTTTGACAACTCGTCCACGGTTGTCGCGCACCACGAGGTCGAGAGCTACTTCGCTTACGGTTGTACGGATCACGGGCTCGGAAGCGGCCGGAGCGGCATTCTGGGCCGCCGCGGCGCTGGAGATAAACAGAGAGAAAAGGCAGAATACTGCGGGCACAAATACCTTACGCATGCGCCCATCATATCGCCACGATCAGCGCGGTGGGAATCCCGGGCCGGCGCACCGGGGCTTGGTGGGGCGGTCCCCCCGGACCGCGCGGGACGCCTCGTCCCGCTGCCGCAAGCGGAGGCAGGGCGCCCGCCCCAAATCGAGCCAAATTTTTCCGCGCGACAATGAAGGCGCGCCCTCGTGAAGATTGCCACCTTCAACATCAACAACATCACCAGGCGGCTTGCAAATCTCCTGCAGTGGCTCGAAAGGGAAACGCCCGACGTTGTCTGCCTCCAGGAACTGAAAACAGAGCAGGGATGCTTTCCCATTGGCGCGCTGCAGTCAATCGGATATGAAGCAGTGTGGGTGGGTGAGCGCTCCTGGAACGGAGTGGCGATTCTCTCCCGCGAACAACCGCCAATCGTGACCAGGTCAGAGCTTCCGGGTGGTGACGATCGCGACCGTCATGCCCGCTACGTCGAGGCGGCTGTTCGTGGCGTTCTCATCGCATGCATCTACCTGCCCAACGGCAATCCTCAGCCCGGACCCAAGTTCACTTACAAACTCGCGTGGTTCGAGCGCCTGATCGAGCATGCGAACTACCTCCTGACGGCCGGCGTGCCGGTGGTGTTAGCGGGCGATTACAACGTCGTGCCCACGCCGCAGGATGTCTACCCGACGCGATCGCTGGACAACAACGCTCTCCTGCAGCCGGCCAGTCGTGAAGCATTCCAGCGCCTGCTTCGGCAGGGCTGGACGGATGCCCTCAGGCGACTGCATCCTTCCGGGCCGCTCTGGACATTCTGGGACTACAAATTCGAGAGGTGGCCGGCCGACAAGGGTATGCGACTCGATCATTTGCTGCTCTCGCCACAGCTGGTTCCGCTGCTGATGGATGCCGGCGTCGATCGATGGGTCCGGGGTGAGGATGATGCAAGCGATCATGCTCCAGCCTGGATCATGCTCGATTATTGACTCATCTTCCGGCAGGCGAGGCGTCGTTATCTGCCGCGGCGTGCCTTTCGTCGAGCGCGGCATTCACTTCCTTCATGCGCGCGGTGAGCGACTCCCAGGGGCTTGAATCAAGCCTGACCACGCCGTAGTTGCTGTTCTCTCCATCGAACCGCCCCTCTTTCGGCTCGTCGCGGTACTCGAACCAGTGGTAGCCCACCACGCCCGGCAGACTGGCCAGCGCCTCGACATAATCGGCGAAGGCATTCGCCCGGTCGGCCTGCGTGGCCACAGGCCTGCCTGCACCCTTCGTATTCGGCAGGCCGCTGTCCATGGCTTTGAAGCTGAATTCCGTAATCATGGCTGGTTTTCCTGTGAGCCGCGTAATGAGCCGCAGCCGGTCGACGGGCGCCTTCGGGCTGTAGCTGTGAAATGAAATCACATCGAAGTAGAGGCCGACAGCCGTGATCACGGCGTCCCCCGGATACACCGCGAACCGGCAGCCCAGCACCAGGTGATGGGAATCGTGCCGATGAATTGCCTCGGTGGTCACGCGTGCATACTCCGCGGCTACGCGGCCCGCGAATTTCAGACGGTCCTCTTCCGTCGCCTCGTGCGCAAGCGACTTGACGAACTCAGTCGCCCGGGCCAGGCCTGGCGAATCGGCCGGCATTTTCAGATAACTATCCAGCAGGCTGTCGTGCGAGCGCCAGTCCCTGCCCCACCGCAACTCGTTATCCGTAAAGTAGCCGAGCAGCCACGGATCGTTGGCGTGCGGGGTGCACGCCCGCGCGGCCACGCGCTCCGCCGCGTCGCGAAACTGCCGGCTGAAATAATCCACCACCCCGCCCTTCAGCCAAAGATCGCGCTGGACCGATGCCGCCATATCGATCACCGGAGCCCAGGCAATTCCTTTCCCGTACAACTCGGGCGCCGACCATGCGCCCACCGTATTGAAGTTCCATTCGCGCAACTGGCGCGCTGTCTCCGCAGCCCACGCTTCGGGATTGGCCGGCGGCTTCGGCGATGATGCAGACTCGGGACGGTAGCTGACGTTATCGACGCCTTTGGAGAAGAACGCATTTCCATCGGGCGTCACCAGCCACCACCGGCCATCGATTTGTTGTGTATGGAAGAATCCGGTTCTGGTTCCGGTTAACTTCTGCCAGCCGCCAAAGCGGTCATAGGTCGGCGACTGAGCACTCGCATGGACGGCAGCCACCAGGCTCAGCGCAAGGATAATTCGCAGTTCCATTTGCCGCCATTGAATCACAAACGCGCAACAGCATGCGCTCGGTATAATGGCGCGATGCGGTTCTGCCGCGCAACCAGCGGCGACAAGGAGGCCTTATGTGCGATCAGGATCATTTTGAGAACGACCGACAAGAGTACGAAGCTGCTGGTCTGGTGACGCGTAAGCAGTTCGGGGTGATGTTGGGGGCAGGTATCGCCATGATGCTGCCGCGGGTGGCCAACGCGGCCGACGTCACCGAAGCGGACGTGACCGTGACGACGCCGGACGGCGCCGCGGATTGCTACTTCGTGCATCCGGCCAGCGGGGCCGCTGCGGGAGTCCTGATGTGGCCGGACATCTTCGGCCTGCGGCCGGCTTTTCGTCAGATGGGCAAGCGGCTCGCTGAATCGGGGTATGCGGTGCTGGTGGTGAATCCCTTTTATCGGACCAGGAAAGCTCCGACCGCGGAAGCGGGCTCGGCAACTCCGATCCAGGACGTGATGCCGCTGGCGCGAAGCCTGAATGCCACGACGCACATCACGGATGCGAAGGCGTTCGTCGGCTGGCTGGACAAACAGAATTCGGTGGCCAAAGATCGGAAGATCGGCACACAAGGCTATTGCATGGGCGGGCCGATTGCGTTTCGAACGGCGTACGCCGTACCGGATCGTGTCGGAGCGGTCGGGTCATTCCACGGCGGCGGACTCGTTACCGATTCGCCGGATAGTCCGCACCTGCAGGCGGCGCAGAGCAGGGCGCAGTTCCTCATCGCGATTGCGGAGAGTGACGACAAGAGGTCGCCCAACGACAAGACGGCGCTTAAAGAGACCTTCGCCAAAGCAAACCTGCCAGCGGAGATTGAAGTGTACGCCGGCACAGCGCATGGCTGGTGCCCGCCGGATTCGCGCGTCTACAACGAGGCGCAGGCGGAGAAGGCATGGAGCCGGTTGCTGGTGCTGTACGGTAAGGCTCTGGCCTGAGCGTTAGGTTCAACCGCTCCCCTGAAAATGTAGCTTCGCCTCCCCGGGGGGCAGACGATCGGCTTTTGTCGTCTGCCCTGCCCGGGCACTCGAACAGGCAGACGACACAAACCGATCGTCACGGAGCCGAAGCTTCGCGGGCTCCCCTGAAAAGGGTCGCGGCCTGCCGGCTATGGAGTGAGCTTCGGTTCATGCTCCGAAAGCAGTTCCATGGCTTTGAGGATTCGCGCGGCGTTCGAGTTGGACGTGCGGATAATCGCGACTCCCATGCTGAAGACTGCCAGAATAACGCCGATGGATCCCGACATGACCTCCAGTTGGATAGCCCGCGGCCTCGTGGAATCCGCAAGGACGGTCATCGCCAGTATGAAAAAAAGCGCGCACAACATCAGCCCGATCGTGATAACGCGCATCCAGACGCGTCCCCGGTCCACCGCGTCGAGCGATTTTCGGAGGACCTCCGCGTTGGGGAGATCCGGCATCGTTTTCATCTTTCCACCTCCAGCGCCTTGCGCAGGCGCGATAGTCCCCAGGCCAGTCTTGATTTGACCGTCCCGGCGCTCAGCCCGAGCACGGCGGCTGTTTCATCGATTGAGAGGCCGTGCAGGTAGTGCAACAGCAGCACGGCTCGGCTTGCGGGCGTAACTTCGTCCAGGAGCCCTTCAATATCCGGCAACAGCGCGGGTGCATCGCCGGAAGCGGCGGGAAGATGCTCCAGCGCGTCGTCGTCGGCAGGCCGCCAGCGGCGTTGCCGCTTCAAAAATGCGAATGCCGCGCGACTGGCGATGCGATACGCCCACGGACGAAAGAGGGCCGCCTCGCGAAGCTGTCCAAGGCGCCTGCAGATCTGCAGGAAGACGTCCTGCAGCACGTCCTCAGCATCCTGTCGTCCCACCAGACCGGAAATGTATCGAAACAAGCTGCCCTCGACAGCGCGCAGCAGCGCCTCGAGGGCTTCGCGGTCACCGCACTGCGCGCGGAGGACCCATTGGACCTCTCGCCTGTCCGTCATTCTGCCATCCATGATGTAAGAGCGCGACGGCCGCGATACTGTTCGATTGAAAGGCGCGAATTTTCCGATCGGAGTGGGCTACGGAACTTAGTTGGCGACCGTATAAGCGACTTTTTGCTCGGATAATTCGCCGCCCTGCATCGCCGTAATCTTCAGCTCGCAGTAGCCGGGACGCGTCGCGGCGCCAACCATCATCGGAATAGCGCCCGATGAATCGGGGGCAGGCAACTCCGCCGCCTGCTTGGCCAGCACATTGCCGTTTACCGAAAACTGCACTTCGATTTTCGGCTTTGCCGCGGCTGACTTGTCCGGGTACACCACGAAATACACGTACGGCTGCGCGCCCTTGCGCAACGTCGCGCCGACCTCCGGGACGAGGCGCTTACCCTGATATTGGAACGGGTCGGACGCATCCTGCTGGCCGCTGACGGGATCCACGCGCCGCACCAGGACAACGCTGCTCAATCCGATACCCTTGCTCGCTCGATTGTCGAGGCGGATGGTATTCGTGCTGGCGCGGTAACCCGCCAGATCCACCACGGCGGTAGACACCGTGTACTCACCCGGCGACAGGGTCACAGGAAACGTCGCGGTCATGGTATCGGCTTTCACCGCCGCGAGCTTGTCGTTGGTGAACTGGTAAGGCAGATCCTTACTGACCTTTTCCACAACTTCGCCCTTTTCATTCTTCACCAGCGCGAGAAGCGAAGCATGCATGCGGAAACTGTTCGCGTCGGGCTCGGGAGTGGCGGTCAGCGAGCCGCCGGGAACCTCGAACGCGATGTCGTATTGCGAGGCATCCGGCCGGCTGCGGAACTGGTAGGCCGCGGCGCGATAGTCGAAGGCATGGGGCGCCGGCGTCGCGTTCAGAACGGCCAGCGCCACCGACTCGTATCCCTTCAGCGGCTCCATCCCGGGCATGGCGTAGTAGCCGGGGCGCGTATCCACGGTGAAGCCGGCCCGCGCGACTTTGACCTCGATTTTTCGAAGCTTTCCGTCGTAAACCTCCGAGGCCGGATGATAGGCGACTTCGTAATGAGCGTCGATGTCTTCAATCACGTGCTCAAAAGGCTTGCGAAGGTCGTTAGTGTTGGCGATCAGGAAGCCGCCGGTTCCTTCCGCCAGGCCGCGCAAACTCGCCTGAGGATTCGCCGTGCGCACTGACTGCATAATGTAATCGTCCTGACGCATCCGTTCCATCATTTGCGCGGGGCTGCCGCTTTTCAGGCCCTGTTGCGAGCTGAGGTCGGCGGCATGTCTCAGCATGCCGGTGGAAGCGAGCACGCTCGAATTCTGCGTGAGGCCGTTGACGTCGATGGCATCGATGGTGACGCCCGCCTGATTGGCCTTATTCACCATGGATTCGAACCGAGCGGCATCGCCGGTCAGGGCCAGTCCGGTGCTGAACAGCAGAACGGTCTTGTGGCCGGGCAGGCTTTTGAGCTGGTCCACCATGGCCAGGATCTGATCGGTTTCGCGCATGCCTTCGATGTGGCCGAACAGCCGCTGCTGCGCCACCGCGTCGCCGCGCAGGATGCCCGCCGCCGTGCCCGTGCTGACGCTGGCATCCGCATTAGCCTGGGTGTTCAGTTCGCCCCCGCTGATCACCATCGCGGTCTGGACGGGCGCCCCGCCTGGACCTGTCGGCGCCGCACTCTCGGTGATGGTCACCATCGTTGGGGTGGAACTCAGAACGGCGTCGGCGGAACGGGTGAAGGAGACGCCGCCGCCGGTGAAGGCGCGCGACGCGGCCTGGATCACGTCTTCGCGATTGGTAGTGAATTCGTGAAGCACAGTGAGGTTGTTGCCGAGGTTAAACACTGCTACCCACGTATTGGGCGGCAGATCGTTCTTCAGGAATTGCGTAGCGGCGTCGATGGCGAATTGCCTGGTGTACGGATCCAGGTTGTGGAACACCATGCAGACCAGGTTGAGAGCCGGCAAAGGATTGGAAGCCCGCGGGAGCGCTACCCGATCTGGTTGCTTACCAGCCGCCTCCACCGGTTCCTGCTGGACCAGTTCGTGGCCAGGCACAAAACGGAAGCTCTTCACGTCCTGGCGGACGCCGTCTTCGTACACCTGAAGCTCGCCCGGCTGCAGGTTCTTCACCTGCTTACCGTGGCTGTCGCGCACGATGACGTCGAGCACCACTTCGCGCACGTTGCTGCGGATGGTCACGCCGGAATCGATGGGTCGATTGTCCTGCGCGAGCGACGATCCGACAAAGGCCAGAGTCAGCAGGCCGGTTGCTCTATACCGCATGCTGCCCATCCCGGCGCTGCAACGCTGCATTCAGCGAGCCCTGCCGATAGCCTTCCAGATCGAGGGTCACATAGTGAAAGCCGAGTGGTTTGAAGATAGCGGTAAACGCCTGCGCGATGTCGGGCGTCAGCGCGCGCGGCAACTCGTCGGGAGCAATTTCGATGCGCACCAGGTCGCCGTGAAAGCGCACGCGGAACTGGCGGAACCCGAGGCCGCGAATCGCCTCCTCGCCCGCTTCGACGGTCTTCACCGTTTCCACCGTTACGGGCGTGCCGTACGGAATTCGGGAACTCAGGCAGGCCGACGCAGGGCGGTCCCAGGTCTCGAGTCCGGCCAGACGGGACAGCTCGCGGATCTCCGCCTTGGTAAGTCCGGCGTCAACCAGAGGCGCCTCGACGCCGTGCAGCTTTGCCGCTTTCTGACCCGGCCGGTAATCGCCGAGATCGTCCACGTTGACTCCGTAGACAATATGCTCGAACCCGCGTGCGCGGCCCTCCTCGGCAAGGCGCGTGAACAGCTCGTCCTTGCAGTGGAAGCAGCGGTCGGGCGCATTCTTCACGTAATCGGGATTGTCGAACTCGCGGGTCTCGATGTACTCGTGCCGGATGTTGTTCTCGCGGGCGAACCGTTCGGCATCGCGCTTGTGCGATTCCGGAATGGACGCCGAATCGGCGGTGATGGCGATCGCGTTGTCCCCCAGTGCTCGTGCTGCGGCCCAGGCGAGCCAGGCGGAATCGGTTCCACCCGAGTAAGCCACCAGTACCCGTTCCATTGCCGTCAGTTGCGCGAGGAGGCGTTCCTGTTTGGTCTGCAGCGTTTCGGGATCGAGGGCGGACGGCGGTCCGAGGCTTACGAGGGTCGCCATTCTTCGATTATATGTAGCTGCGCGGGAGAAGTGGCGGTCAGGCGCGGGCGGTTTCGATTCGCTCCTCGAGTACGACGTCCACCGTATCGCCTGTATTCTTGCCGATCGCCTCGCGCACATCGGCCTTGATCGGCAGCATGTGGATGCCATTGCCCATGGCCATAAAGGAACTGCGGAATGGGTGGCCGTCGATCCTGCCGTGCACTTTCACCAGCCCGCGCGTTCCGAAAAAGCTGACGGACTCGGGCCATACCACGTACGTCCAGCCGCCTTTCGCAGGGCTCTTCTGCAGTTTCGCGGTGAATTGTCTGTCGATCTTCATGCCCGCGCGTCAGATCAGGTTCGCGCAGTGGGGAACGTCTTCGAGATGTGATCGTGCCAGGTGAGCGATTCCTCGTCGGCGATTGCCCACAGCAGGCCGAGTCCCGCGGCGCCACAGCTCAGACACCCCGCAAACAGGCGCTGAAACCGCTGGCTGCGTTTCGGCGCGCGGCCGTCCAGATCGACCAGGCGCAGCTCGGTCCAGCGCAGCCCGGGACTGTCGCCATTACTCAGGCACCACAGCACGCGATAGAAAAACACGAAGAGGCCCGCAACGGCGACCGCGAACGGCGCAGTGTGCTTGTCGAGGATCAGGGGAACGCCAAGCTCGTACAGAATGCCGGCAAACACGCCCAGCGCGATCGCGACCATGGAGAAATCGAGAATCGCCGCGATCGCCCGATGCGCCCGCGGCGCTACTTCGGCATCGCAAAACACCACGTTGACGCGATCCGGGCGGACGGTCGCGGGCGCCGCGGCAGCATTGAAATCGATGGTCTGCTGACCAGGCGGCGCCGGTCTCCGTACGCGTGGGCGAGCGGCGGCCCGCTGGCGCGCCGGCCTCTCGGGCGTCCCCGTGAATGCTTCGAAAGGAATCACCGGGCCCATCTCGAACGTGCCGAACAGCGGCCGCTGGTACACGGATTTCGGTTTGACTTCCGCGGGCGCGGGCTGGCTTCTGGCAACCACCTCGGGCTGCCGCGCGCGTTCGGGCGTGGCGGTCCGCGGCTGCATGTCGTGAGCGACCGCGCCGTGCATGTAGGCGCCCGATGAAATCGGGTCCGCGGAGCCGTGCAAACGCCGGCCACAGCGGTGGCAGCGATGATCTTCTTCAGCGTTGGAGGCGCGACAATAACGGCAATCCATTGTTACCCCAGGCTCTCCCAGAGCCGTCCCTTCAGACGTTGCTGCGCATCTCGAGGCGTCTGCCGCAGGTCCGGAAAAGCATCCGCCGTCCCTCGCTTGCGGGCTTCAGGACACCCGTGATACCGTTTGCGTTGAGCCCTTGCCAACCTTCAGCAAGCGCGCGATGGCGCAAAGCGCCACCTACCTTACGTAACATATTCGGTGGAAAATGTCACGAACTTTATTGCACTTGGCGGCTTTTCCTCGCGTGTCTCGTTAGCATTGGAGCTGTAACCTGCTCCGTTGGGCAGACTTTCCAGCCTCCACTGCCCCAGCCGCCCGGCCAGACTTCCGAACAGCCTGCGAGCGTTAACCCCAACATCAAGTTCCGGATACCTCACCCGAATGCGCCCTCGGAAGGCGAGCTTATGGTGCACGCGGTGGATCAGTCGATGGACGACTTGTGGTATCACCTGCGCGGGATGGCGCATGTGGAAACCACCACCATGGCCCTGGATGCGGATTCGATCGACTACAATCGCGACACGGAAGACGCCGTGGCGGAGGGCAACGTCCGCTTCAAGAACTTTGTGACGGGCGAGACGCTGCACTGCGACCGCGCCGAGTACAACACCGGCAAGGAAACCGGAAAATTCTATGCCGTTAACGGCACGTCGCCGCCGAAGATCGACGCCAAGCCCGGCCTGCTCACCACGACGAACCCGTTCTACTTCCAGGCGATGTGGGCCGAACGAATTCAGGAGCGCTACATACTGCACGAGGGTTTCGTCACCAACTGCAAGGTGCCGAAGCCATGGTGGACGCTACGCGCGAAAAAGTTCAACATCATTCCGGGCGAGCGGGCGCTGGCCTATTCGTCCGTGTTCCGGGTGCGCTGGCTGCCCCTTTTCTACACGCCCTGGTATTACAAATCGCTGAAGCGCAATCCGCGGCAGAGCGGCTTACTTACTCCGAGCATCGGCAACAGCAGCCTGCGTGGACAGTTTTTCGGCGCCGGGTACTACTGGGCCATCGATCCCAGCATGGATTTCCTGTACAGGATTCAGTACTACACGATTCGCGGGTTCGCTCACGACGGCGTGTTCCGGTGGCGGGTCAGGCGGGGTACCAGCCTCGATGCCACGATCTACGGGGTGCAGGACAGAGGCGTACCCAATGAGCCGACCGAGAAGTTTCCCGGCTATCGGTTGACGGTGAATGGCCGTTCCGATCTCGGCGACGGCTGGTACGCGCGCGGCACGTTCAATTACCTCAGCTCGTTCGAGTTCCTGCAGCAGTTCGCGGATTCGTTTCACGAGGCCATCGGCTCGGAATCGGACTCGATCGGTTTTGTCACCAAACACGTGGACACCTGGGGCGTCAACGTACTGGCCGACCGCATTCAGAACTTCGACTTCAATCCGTCCCAGCCTGATGGCGCGGTGGTCATCCGGCACCTGCCGGAAGGCGAGTTTCTGATGCATGAAACGCCGGTTCCGCGGTCTCCTGTACCCGTGTGGTTTTCAGTCGATTCGAGCGCCGGACTGGTGGATCGGTCGGAACCGGCTACGCCGGGACTGACGACCATCGGCACGTCGTTCGTCGACCGTCTTGATGTCCAGCCGAGGATAACCAGCGACATCAGGCTGTACGGTTTCAGCCTTGTACCGAGTTTCTCGGTGGACGAAACCGAGTACGGCGCCGGCCTCGGACCCCTGCGCACCGTTTCGGCGGGGCTGCTGCGGAACGACCGGGAGTTCACGCTCGATCTGATTCCGCCCTCGCTGGAGCATATCTACAACGCGCCGGGATGGCTAGGCAAGAAGCTGAAGCACGTCATCGAGCCGGAAGTGGAGTTCCGTTATGTGGGCGGAATCGGGACGGACGTACTGCGCACCATCTATTTCGACGAGCTGGAAACGATGAACGACACGAAGGAGCTGCGCGTCTCGCTGACCAACCGGCTTTATGTGAAGAAGAAGGACAACCACGTGGACGAAATCCTGAGCTGGCAGGTGAGCCAGGTCCGCTATTTCGATCCGACCTTCGGCGGGGCCGTGGTTCCCGGTCAGTTGAGCGTCATCTGGAGTTCGCTGGAGCTTACGCCGTTTTCATTCATCGATAGCCCGCGTAATTACTCGCCGATTACCTCTGTGCTGCGATTCCAGGAAAAGATCGGCCTGGACTGGCAGACCGATTATGACCCGATGCGGCACGGTTTCACCGACAGCATTGTGAACGCCGACTTTCATTTTTCGAGGTTCTTCCTCGCATTGGGGCACAGTCTGGTGCGCGAGCCGCTGGCCGTCGCCGCGACGGCCATCCTGTCGCCTACCACCGATCAGTTCCGCGGGACTTTCGGATTCGGGCAGAGCAACCGGCGGGGCATCAACTCGGCCGTCACGTGGTTCTACGATTACCGGCAGAATCTGCTGACGTACATCGCGGGCCAGGTGACATACAACACCAATTGCTGCGGATTCGGCATGGAGTTTCGCGAAACCAACTGGCGCGGCGGTCTGGCGATTCAGAATTCGACAGATGTGCGTTTCGCGTTTACGGTGGCCAATATGGGCTCGTTCGGCACATTAAGGCGGCAGGACCGGCTGTTCTGAGTGGCGCACGCTTCAGCGTGCTGCTGTGGGCTTCAGCCCACAGTCCGGACAGCGCGAGCTGAAGCTCGCACCAGCACGCTGAAGCGTGCGCCACAAACACATGCCAGCGGGTGTGGTTAAAGCGGTTGCGCGCCCGCGCCGTCCAGTGCTGTAGTGAAGTCAGCCTTCCGGCATGTTCTGGCGACGCGTTCTCCTCACCCTTGAAATGATCCGCTTCGAGCACTCCGTGTTCGCGCTGCCGTTCGCGCTCACGGGCGCGCTGCTGGCATTTCGCGAACTGCACATGGACCCGCGCACATTCGGCTGGAAAATACTGTGGATCGTCGTCGCCATGGTGGGGGCGCGCTCGGCCGCCATGACTTTCAACCGCATTCTCGATGCCGACGTCGACGCCCGCAACCCACGCACGCGCATGCGCCACATCCCCGCCGGACTGCTCAGCGTGAAATTCGCGTGGGGCTTTACCGCGGTCGCGGCGCTGGCATTCCTCTATGCCGCGCGCGCGCTGAACCCGCTGTGCTTCAAACTAGCGCCGGTTGCGCTGGCCGTCGTTTTCTTCTATTCCTTCACCAAGCGGTTCACATCGTGGTCGCACCTGGTACTTGGGCTATCGCTGGGCATTGCGCCGGCGGCGGCATGGATCGCGGTGGCCGGATCGCTCGATCCGCGCATTCTGTTGCTGACGCTCGCGGTCACCTTCTGGACGGCGGGATTCGACGTCATCTACTCGTGCCAGGATTACGAGTTCGATGTCGATCAGGGGCTCTTCAGCCTGCCCCGCCGCTTCGGTATTGCCGGCGCGTTGTGGATCGCGCGCGTGCTGCACCTGGCCATGATTCTGTGCCTGCTGTGGCTGGTGCGCGATTTCCACCTCGGCTGGCTGAGCCTGGCCGGGGTTGCTGCGGTAACCGCGCTGCTCATCTACGAACACAGCCTGGTGAAGGCGGATGACCTGTCGCGCGTGAACGCCGCATTCTTCACCGTAAATGGCTATGTCAGCGTTCTATTCCTGCTGTTTTGGGCGGCGGATATGTACTTCCACCGCAGCCTTTAGAGGACCGCTCCACGTTCCAATGGCACTGTTCGTCGCTCTCGCTTCTCCGGTGTGCTTCGGAGGGCCCCGTGAACTGTCGGTTGCTCGAGCGCGTCAGAAGATAATCCGGGCGAATGAGCTGGACCTGAGAAGGACTGTCACCAGCCTGGATTTGCGCAGCGGGGGCGCCCGTCTCTTTCCCTGCACAACTATTTCCCCGTGGGCGGCAGGTCCTCAGCGTCGGCTGCGGAAACAAGTGCCACCCCTTCGCCGGCCGCTGCCCTGCGCAGATCGGCGTCCAGGGATGCCAACGGTAAGCTGCCTGTTGCGCCAACTCCAGATAAGCGGCGTCGTAAACCGACAGCCGGTGAGCGCGGGCCAGTCGGAGAATCGAATTCTCGTCAGGAGAACGGTCCTCTCGGAGTCGAAGCAGCGACAGGTGCAGCAAAAAAAGGAGGACATTCCGCAGCTCGAACGTCGGGGTGGTCTTCATCGGAGAATACTCAGAATGCGGTGATGGACGCATCCAGAACGAATGCCGTCAGGGTTCGCGTCCTGTGAACGATGGCTTCGAACCAACAGGCCGGGGTTCGAGTCCCTCCGGGCGCGCCAGATTCTTCGTGGCGCGAATCCCTGAGAGCTTACCGTCGTGTTGCGACGTGGCTTCACGTCGCTTGGCTCCCATGGGAATGGCCGCTGACGATAAACTTGGACACAACGGAGTACAGATGAGACCATTCTTTCTGCTGGCGTGCTGCGCCCTGCCGCTCAGCGCCGCATGGCCCCCGGAGGCCGCGCTCCAGGGGATCGGACCGATGTCCAGCTTCCAGCGCAGCGATAGCGGTGTGCTCGTCGCATGCTCCGACCACTCTCAGGTGCGCGTCGAGGTGCTGGCCGCCGATCTGGTGCGAGTGCGCGCAGCCTTCGGGCAGGCGCTGCCCGAAGAAAGCCACTCGTGGGCGATCGCAAAGACGTCGTGGACCACGCCGCCCTGGCGCCTGACCGAGCGTCCCGATGCGCTTCTCCTCACGACCGAAGAACTCGAGGTGCGCATCCACCGTTCTCCACTGCTCATCTCGTTCGCCGACCCGCGCACGCATCAGGTGATCAACGCCGACGAGTTGCCGATGGCATACAACCCGAAGTCAGGCCTCGTTGCAGCTTCGAAGAAACTCGGATTCGACGAGCACTTCTACGGCCTGGGCGAGAAGGCCTCTCGCCTCGACCGGCGCCGCGGGCACTTTACGATGTGGAACACGGACGCGTACGGCTACAAGGAGGGGACCGATCCTCTGTACCAGAGCATCCCGTTTTATATGGGCTGGCAGAACGGCGCCGCGTACGGGATTTTCTACGACAGCAGCTATCGCACGCACTTCGATTTCGGAGCAACGGGCGAGACATCGGCCATATTCGCGGCCGAGGGCGGTCCAATGGACTATTACTTCTTCCAGGGTCCGTCCATGATGAAGATCCTGGCGCGCTACGCCGACCTGACCGGCCACCTGCCGATGCCGCCGGAGTGGACGCTCGGCCACCAGCAGAGCCGTTACACCTACTACCCGGACAGCCGCGTGCTGGAAGTGGCCGATACCTATCGCAAGCACGATCTGCCTCTCGATGCCATTCATCTCGACATCGGCTACATGAACGGCTATCGCCTGTTCACCTGGGATCCCGAGCGGTTTCCGAATCCGCATGCGCTCACGGATGCCCTGCGGCAGCGCGGAGTCAAAGTAGTGACGATTCTCGATCCGGGGATCAAGGTGGACAAAAACTACTCGGTTTACGAGGAGGGCCTCGCTCACGATTACTTCCTGAAGAGAAAAGATGGCCGCATTTATGTGGGCAAGGTATGGCCGGGCGAGGCCGTGTTCGTCGATTACACGATCGACGCCGCCGCGCGCTGGTGGGGCAGTCTGCTGCGCGCGTACACCGACAACGGGGTGGCCGGAATCTGGACGGACATGAATGAGCCATCCGACTTCATCGACCAGACCGGCGCCACGCAGATGGACGTGATCACTACCGATGGCGGCCGGCAGTTGCCCTACGCGGGCGCCCGCAACCTGTTTGCGCTGCTGATGGCGCGCGCGACCTGGGAAGGCCTGGCGCGTCTGGAGCCGCAGAAGCGCCCGTATGTGATCACGCGAGCGGGCTACGCGGGCATTCAGCGTTATTCCACCATGTGGACCGGCGACAATACCGCATCGTGGGATTCGCTGGCGCTCAGCATTCCGATGATCGCGTCGGTGGGGCTTTCAGGAGAGCCGTTTGCAGGCTCCGACGTGGGTGGCTTCGCCGGCGGAAAGCCCGATGGCGAACTGCTCACGCGCTGGTATGAGGTCGGCTTTCTGACGCCATTTCTACGAAACCACTCGGAAATGGGCGGATACGATCACGAGCCGTGGCGCTTTGGCTCGCAATACGAGGATATTATCCGGAAATACCTGAAGTTGCGCTACCGCCTGCTGCCGTTTCTGTACACCGCGCTCGAGCAGGCGCACCGGACGGGCGCGCCTTTGTTTCGGCCGCTCGTGCTGAACTTTCAGGAGGACTACAACACGCTCGCCATTGACGACGAGTTCATGGTGGGTAACGAGTTGCTGGCCGCGCCGGTGCTGAAGCCCGATCAGACATCGCGACTCGTCTACCTGCCGAAAGGAGTGTGGTTCGATTACTGGACCGGCGAGCGCGTGCCCGGCGGGAAGATGTTTCGCGCGCCGGCCCCGCTTGAAACTGTTCCGTTGTTCGTGCGCGGCGGCTCCATCCTACCGCTCGGCCCGGAGATGGACTGGGTAGAGCAGAAGCCCGCGGATCCGCTCACGTTTGAGATTTACCCCGACGAACGCGGTGAGGCGCGCGCGTCACTTTACGAGGACGACGGAATCAGCCCGGCGTACGAAAGCGGCGCATTCCGGCGCACGGCAATCGCTGTTCATGGCAACGAAGCCGTTCTCGGCGCACCCGAAGGAACGTGGACCCCGGCGCCCCGTCATTTCGTTGTTCGTTTGCACGCGGCTGATGGGTCGGTTAAGTCGGGCAGTGTCGCCGATAATGGCGCCGCACAGCACATCGTTATCGAATAACCAGCCGATCGTGGCGCACGTTCAACGACAGCCCCCGAGCGGACGCGGGTGGAAGATGGATGAGACTACGCTGCAGGCTGAAAGCCTGCTTTGCAGGCTGAAAGCCTGCTCTACTTACTTTTCTTCTTGCCGAAGATGCCTTCCACCATACCGACCGCCGACTTCGCCGCCTGATCGCTTTTCATGACGGTGTTGACCTCGGCGCCCATGACGCCCTTGAGATCAGGAGTAAACGTGGGAGCGGAGGACGTTCCGCCGATGTGAAACGGCACCTGCGTGTCGCCTCTCTGGCCAGCCAGCGCCATGACCACGCCGGACGTGTGCAGGTTCACCAGCATGCGAAAGTCGAGAGCGCGTTCCGGAGATACCGTACCGCCGCCGGTCAGGTCGCCGATAGTAGGCGCAATCAGGATGATATTCTGCACGCTCTTACCCTCCGGCGCAACACGCACATTGGCGCTGAAGGTCTGGATGTCGGTATCGGGACTGGTTTTGATTCCGGCGATTCTGGCTACGGTTTTCATTCGCGATCCCAGGTCGAAGCCGGCCAGCCGCGTGCTGTTCAGCCCCACCGTACCCGACGTGATCAATCCGTCGGTGGGTCCCTGGAGCGCCAGAGCCGCGTGCGCCGAGCCGCCCTGCAGAGAGGACCCCGCGGGCAGCACGATATCGAGGGCCGGAAGCATGGCCTCGAGCTCCGGGATGGGCATATTCTCACCGTCCAGCCTCATGGCCAGGAGCGCGTCGTCGCCGCGCAGCGTCCAGGAGCCTGAGAGCCTGGCCCGCGCCGCGCCGATGCGAATGTCGCCGCGGCTCATCGAGCCCGCACGTTTCTCGAGGTCGTGAGTAACCGCGAAATCGAACTGCACGGAACGGCCCGCCGGATGCGCATGAGGCAGCAGCTTCAGTCCGTCAGCCTTGATGTGGCCGGAGGCGCGCAGGGCGTGCCCATCCGACGACCCGTTCGCGTCCACCGAGAGCAGTCCGCCGAAACCCGAGGAGCGCTTCATGAAGCCGGCGGCGACGAGATCCAGATGCTTTACCGCGACGGCGGCTTCGACCGGCGTACTGGCGGCATCGGCGGAATTGATCGGTCCCGCTTTGCCGTGCAGCGAAGCCTCGCCACCGCCCGCCATATGCGCCGTGAGCGAAAACGGAACGCTCGCATCGGGCGCGAAATCGCGGACCTCCACGTTGACGGCGTCGAACACCTGCGCCGGCGAGTGCGCGCGCCTGACGGTCACCTGGCCGTTGCTCACCGTGATGCGGTTTGCCGAGAGCCGCAGAGAGTTCCTTCCGGCCTGAGCAGTAGCCGGCTTAGGCGCGGAAGCGGCGGCGCCTATGCTCGAGAAATTCCATTTCC
Source organism: uncultured Acidobacteriota bacterium (assembly GCA_963780655.1). Classification (GTDB taxonomy): domain Bacteria; phylum Acidobacteriota; class Terriglobia; order Bryobacterales; family Bryobacteraceae; genus CAWACP01. The sequence continues at coordinate 159,724 of CAWACP010000012.1, forward strand.
CCGACGCCAACTGCGCGAGCGTGATCCGCGGCTGCTCGATGGTCAGACCCGTGACGTTCACCTGGCGCGAGAAGACCAGCGGCATGAGTTGCACGGCTACGGCGAGGGAGCGCGCCTGAACGAAATTGCCGCTGCTGAAGGCCGGGTCGTCGGCCACGGTAACATCGCTCGCGGCAATTCCACCGGAGAAGAGTGCGAGCTTCAGGTCGCCCACCTTAACCTGCCGGCCGAGAGCCCGGGTCAGTTCCGATTCGAGCAGCGGGCGAAACTGGTTCGCGTCCACGAACAGCCAGACGCCGCCGACGATCAGCACCAGCGCGATGACCGCGACCGCCGCCACGCGGGCAATTATTTTCATAGCAGTATCCCTTTCGCTCAGCCGCCCCTGCCTCGGAAGCGGGACGAGGGCGTCCCGCGCGGTCCGGGGGACCGCCCCACCAAGCCCCTGCCGGCGCTTCCGCTTATCTCGCCGAGGCGCTGGTGGTTGCGGCGCGCTCCGCCGCGGCCACGGCCTTCACGGGATTAATCAGATTTCGCCGTCCGTCCGCGGTCCTGTCGGCAGTGGTACGAATGATCTCGATCACCTCCGGCGGAGTAAGCCGCGGGTCGACGGCAATAATCTTCGCGGCGAGATTGGCGACATTGGGCGACGCCATCGACGTACCCGAGAACTTCATACGCTCGCCGCCCGGCACATAGCTGTCCACCTCATATCCGTTGGCATCCACGACAACCGTTGGTCCATAGCTGGTGAAAGGCGCCTCGTCGCCCGACCTGTCCACGGCGCCCGCTGTGATCAGGTTAGGCGCGCGGATGCTGGACGGGATGAATTCATTAAAGCTCGCGTCGTTATTGGCGTTTCCGCCGGCCGTGACGAACAGGATGTCCGGAGCCGACGCGAACGCCGCCTCCAGGCCGTGCTTCTCGATATCGAAAATTTCGCGCGCCATCCGTTTCCGGTCGTCCGGCGTTGAGCCGATGCCGCACTGTTCCAGCGCACCCTCTTCGTCTTTCACCGAGCCGCCCCAGCTCATGTTCACGACCCGGACATGGTGGGCCTTAAAGAAGTTGATGTAGTCCATGGCAGCCGCCGCCGACCGCTCGGACAGTTCCTTCGACGGGCACGGATCGGGGATCATCTTGTAATCGAAGGTGATCCTTCCGACAACGAGGCGCGCGTAAGGATTACCGGCCATCAGAATGCCTGCCACGTGCGTTCCGTGCATGTAGTCCGCTACCTCGGAAACCTGCTCGAAGAACGGGCGCATCTCAGAGGGCTGGAGTCCCGACACTTGCTTCTTAATAGCGCTGGCTTCCGGACTATCCACATTGGCCTGCAGATCGAGAAAGCCCTTCACGCGCTTCCTCGACTCAGGAATTTTCGCGGCCCGGTCGGGCGGGAACGGGTAAAGGTCACCGGTGGTTTTCTTCATGTACAGGTCGTAGGCGATCACGGCCGGCTGGCCGTCGTCGCGGATGAGCTGATCCTTGAAAATCCCGGTGTCAACTCCGGAATCCCAAACCGCGACGTTCACCGGCGCGTAGCCCTTCCCGGGATCGAGTTGCACGGCCCGGGCGGCCCAGATATCCGGTTTTTCCTTGCGGTTCGCCGCGAGATACGAGCCGAACGCTTCGGCAAGCGTGTCCTTCAGCGGCAGGTAGTCGGTGAGCGCGAGCTTCATCGACGGAAGCCGGAAGGCCATGTCGGAGCTGAGCGAGCCGTTCCGCTGAACGACGGGGTCTAACACCGACTGGATACTGCCGATGATAATCCCCTTGCTGAGGATCTCAAACTGCGCGTTGTTGCCCTTCACGTCGTCCTGCACGACCGCAAAGGGCAGGGTATCGAGCTTCTCGCGCACCAGTTTGTAAACGGCGCGCCGATATTCCGGCGAATTCGGATCTTTGTACTGAGCGCGCGCTTCGACAATGGCGCGAGAGACGATGCCGCTGATGAGCTTCTGCCCCGGTTTGTCCTGAAGCTCGCGAACCTCGTCCAGACGGCGCAAAGCGTCCTGGTCTTTACCTTCCAGGACGTCAAGCGCCGCCAGCGTGCCGATCAGGTTCCGTTTGGTGGCGGTTTCCTCTATGTCGTACTGCGCCAGCACGGATTCAATATCGCGGCGTATCTGCGCGCTGAGCTTTGCAAACGCCTCGTCGGAGAGGACCACATCCTCCACTTTGCCGCTGATCGGATAATTGAACACCGGAACGTCCGCGGCGCGGGTGATTTTCTTCTTTGGTTCCTGGCCAGGCAGCAGCGCGGTAATGGATGCTGCAACGAGGGTCAGGCGGATCAATTGCGTCATATAGTGCCTCATCTGGCTGATTGCCGTGCTGCCTATGATCTCGCAAAAACGGGGGCGGCGGCAATCGGCGTCACTCCCGGGCCGAAACGTTACACCCCAGCAGCATCATTGGACGAGTCAGACACGCAGGCGGGCATTCCCGAGCTGAGCGAAGATTATCGATGGCCTTTTCGCTGGTTTGCGAAGGATTGATCGATCACGCCTTCCCATGCCCAGGTGATCTCCGGACCCGGCGAAGAGCGTCGCGAAATGGCCGACAAGCCGGCCGGCACACCGTTATCCTCAGCTACGTGGTGGGGCTGCCAGCCTCACTCACATCGTCGCGGGATCTGTGAATCCCTGTACGTGGTGATGAACGGGGAGGCATCCTGGCTCGCCTGTCTGCGCGGCTATATGATTCCCACGCCGATCGGCAACATAATCGGGGGCGAGTCTCTGGTTTCGGCGCTGAACCGATCACGGGCCATCAGAAAACCCTGAAACCGTCGTAGAATAGACCACAGCGAGTCAGGGCTGGACATCCGACGTCCGGGTTCGCCGGCTGAAACAAACAACAGGCCCGGAGGAGGGCCCAAACCGATGGAAAAGCTGGCTCAGAACATTCAGGAAGCTTTTCTCAACAACGCGCGCAAGGAGAAAACGTTCCTCACAATCTATCTGATGAGCGGCGTTAAGCTATCCGGTCGCATCAAGAGTTTCGACAAATACTCGGTCGTCCTCGAAACGAACAACCAGGAACAGCTCATTTTCAAGCATGCGATCTCGACCGTTGTTGTATCTCGTCCGTTCCACTCGTCTGCAGGCCCGCAGATGACCGCGGGCGCGGCTGCGAGCCCCGCAGCGCCAGGCGTTCCGACGCCGGTGGGAACCGAGACGCAGGAATAGCGATTCGAATTGGCGGCTCCTGGTACGGCTGGCGGAGAGCGCGCAATCCTGGTGGGAGTGGACCTCCGGAAATCTGCGCGCAGGGCGCCCGCCCGGGCCGGCGTACCGTTCTCCGCCGAGGAGTCGCTGGATGAATTGCGCATCCTTGCCGAGAGCGCCGGAGCGGTGGTGGAAGACGTCATCCTGCAGCAGCGCCCCGCACCCGATGCCGCCACGCTGGTGGGTTCGGGCAAGGTAGGCGAGATCCACGACCTCGTCAGGTTTCACGAAGCAGATCTCGTTGTGTTCGACGCCGACCTGACGCCCACGCAGCAGCGCAATCTCGAGAAGGCGCTGGACGCGAAGGTCATCGACCGCACGCAGCTCATTCTGGACATTTTTGCGCGGCGCGCCCGCACCCGCGAAGGCCAGTTACAGGTGGAGCTCGCGCAGCTCCAGTATTTGCTGCCGCGCCTCACCGGCCGAGGCGTCGAGATGTCGCGCCTCGGCGGCGGCATCGGCACGCGCGGTCCCGGTGAAACGCAGCTCGAAACCGATCGCCGCCGCATCCACGGCCGCATTCGCAGGCTGGAGGACCAGTTGGAAGGGGTCCGCACAACGCGGGGCGTCCAGCGCACGCAGCGCCAGTCGGTTCCGCTGGCCACGGTGGCGCTGGTCGGCTATACCAACGCCGGCAAATCGACGCTGTTCAACCGGCTCACCAACGCGGGGGTGCTGGCCGACGCGAAGATGTTCGCCACGCTCGATCCCACGGTGCGCCATGTCGTGCTTCCCTCGAAGCGGCGCGTCCTGCTGAGCGATACGGTGGGTTTCATTCGCAACCTGCCCACCACGCTGGTGAAGGCGTTCCGGGCGACGCTCGAAGAGGTCACCGAAGCGTCGCTGCTGCTGCACGTTGTGGATTCGGCCTCGGCGCACGCGCCTCAACACGCCGCGCAGGTTGCATCGGTGCTGAACGACATCGGCGCCGGAAAGACGCGCCAGATTCTTGTTCTGAACAAATCGGACCTTGTGGCCGATTCTCCCGCGGACCTTGCGCGACGCGTGCTCGGCGAGGACGCGCGGGCGGTGGCCGTTTCCGCGCGGGAAGGGACGGGGCTGAAGGAACTGGTGGACGCGATCGACGCCGAGCTCGATCTCGATCCCGTGAGTCAGGCGCGCTTCCGTATACCGGCAGGCGAGGGCGCGCTGATTCATCTGCTGCACGAGCGCGCGCGGGTGACTGCCGAGCGGTACAACGACGAAAGCTGGGAGGCCGAGGCCGAAGTGCCGGAGTCGATCCTACGGCAGCTGGAGCGGTTTCGAATGCAGTAATGAAGAACGCAGGCGACGGAAAGCCGATCGCCTGCGCCACCGGGATTTCGCGGCCGTTCGACGAAGCGCGCCTCCCATGAATCGTTGACGGATTTTTTACACTCTCCTGACAGCCGACCCGCGCTCGGCGCGACTCTAACTTCGGACGGAGGAATGTACATGCTTCTACGTTTCGGTTGTGCTGTGTTCACATCCGCTCTTGCCGTTTTTCCCGCGGTCACTTTCGCCGCGACACTCGATTCGTTTTCACAGAGCAATCTCACCTCGGATCTGCCCGGCGTGGCGCAGACCACGGATCCGCTGCTGGTCAACCCGTGGGGCATTGTAGCCAGCTCGAGTTCGCCATTCTGGATCGCTGACAACGGCTCGGGAATGTCGACGGTCTATAACGGAGCAGGTCAACCGTTCCCGACGGGGTCGCCTCTTGTCGTCGGCATCCCGGGACCTGGCAATACCGGGTCGGGCGCTCCCACAGGCATCGTTTTTAACAGCACGGCCGGGTTCGGCGGCGCGCACTTTCTTTTCGCGACGGAAGATGGAACGATTGCCGGATGGTCCGGCGGTGCAAACGCGGCGATCGACGTCGATCTTTCGGGGTCGGGCGCCGTTTACAAAGGTTTGGCGATCGCCAACGGCAACATCTACGCCACGAACTTCCACGGCGGAACCGTCGATGTGTTCAATTCGTCGTTCAGTCCCGTAACCGTACCCGGCGGTTTCACCGACCCCAGCCTTCCCGCCGGCTACGCCCCCTTCGATATCCAGTTCCTGAACGGCGAATTGTACGTGACCTATGCCAAACAGGATGGGGCAAAGCATGACGACGTCGCCGGCCCAGGAAACGGATTCATCGATGTGTTCGATACCAATGGCGTGCTTCAGAGCCGTCTGGTATCGAATGGTGCGCTGAATTCCCCCTGGGGGCTGGCGCTTGCTCCAACCGGTTTCGGTCCGTTCGGAGGCGACCTTCTGGTCGGCAACTTCGGCGACGGCACGATCAATGCGTTTAACCCAACTACGGGTGCGGATTTGGGGGTCTTGACCGATGCCAAGGGCAATCCTATTGTCAACCAGGGATTGTGGGGGCTTTCGTTCGGGAATGGAAGCTTAGGACAGAATACCGGCACGCTCTATTTCACGGCCGGCATTCCGGGACCCGATGATGTCGAATCGCACGGGCTTTTCGGATCGCTCAATCCGACGCCGGAGCCGGTCACGGTTTCACTATGCGCCGGCGGACTGGTTGCGATGATGCTGCTGCGCCGCAGATCTCGAATGTCGAGATAAACCTCGACGCGGCAGATTGACGGCAGGCGACGAAAACCGATCGCCCGCCCCGCAGAGCAGCACAGCCGCAACCAAACCGCGCGACAGCACTGTGGCGCAGACGGTCAACTAACCAGACGCCGGCAGGCCACAAACACCGATGGCCTGCCCCACAGAGAAGCGTTAAGGATGGAAATACCGTTGGCTCCCGTGGGGCAGACGATCGGTTTATGTCGTCTGCCTGTTCGAGTGCCCGGGCAATGGCAGACGACAAAACTCGATCGTCTGCCCCACAGGGAGCGAACCCGCAACCAAACGTCGCTGAATTGTTCGCCGGCTGCGACGATTCTATGCTGATGTAATACACTACACCGCGCCGCTGATCTTCAGGGCCACGGCATAATCGCACGGCTTCTCGGACGGCATCTTCACGTGCAGGCCGGTCTGGTCCTGCTTCCATTCGAGGCTGCCCTGGCGTCCGAGCAACTCCACGTTCGACACCTTGCCCGCGCTGCCGAGCGGTTCGACGGTCACATCGCCTTCGGGCCACCCCATCAGAAACGCATAGAGCGTTCCGGCTTTGGTGGTGAACCGCACCTCTTCAGCCGTCAGAGCTTTTCGCTTGCTCTCATTGAATTTCGCGTCGCTCGAAGCCTTGACTGTCGACGGGCCGTAGCCGAACGTCTTCCACGGCCGCGTGCCATGAATCGCTTCACCGTTGATGGCCATCCAGTCCGTTATCGCCGACAGCACAGCCAGTTCCTTCGAATCCAGCTCGCCGCTGTTCGGCAGCGGGAAATTGAGCAGCAGGTTGCCGTTGCGGCACACCACGTCCACGAGCATGTCAACAACTGTTTTCGGCGACTTATAGTCGATATCCCGCTTGTAATGCCATTCGCCGATGCAGGTGTCGGTCTGCCACGGGTTGTGCAGAATGTCTTCGGGTATGCCACGCTCCACATCGCGTGCACAGGTCCCTGTTTCGCAATCCTCAGGCCGCTTGCTGAAGTAAATGGCCCGCGAAACGCCGCCGTTCCGCCTGGCGCTCAGGTTATAGAGGTTCGCCACCTGGTTCAGGCCGTAATCTTCGAACGGGATGTGCCCGTCGGCGTAGAGCAGGTCGGGCGCGTAATTGTCCACCAGATCCTTGATCCGCCGGTACCAGGTCTGCTTCCATGCTTCGGGGATGCCATCCTCGTTCCACGGCAGATCCTTATAGATGGTCTTCGAGTCGCAGTAGAGGTCTGCGTAGGCAGGGTTGGCGCCATCGTACGGCACGCCCGCCATCGCGCCATTGGCATCGGCGCCGTGACTTACGGAAAACCACTTGTAAGTGATCCAGAGGTGATCACTTACTCCGAACGGCAGTCCGGCGTTGCGGGCCGCGCGGCGCCAGCGGCCGACGACGTCCTGCTTCGGCCCCATCTTCAACGCGTTCCAGCGCGTGTATTTCGAATTCCACAGGTCGAAATTGTCGTGGTGGACACCCATGCTCATGAAGTACTTCGCGCCGGCTTTTTTATACAGGCCGATCAGGTGCTCGGGATCCCAGCGCGCGGCCTTCCAGTTCGGGATTGTATCTTTGTAGCCGACTTTCGAAGGATGGCCGTAATGTTCCAGATGGTATTTGTACTGCGGGCTGCCTTCGATGTACATGAGGCGCGCATACCAGTCGCCGTACTCGATGGCCGACTGCGGACCCCAGTGCGCCCAGATGCCGAACTTTGCATCGCGAAACCATTTCGGAACTTCGTAGTGGCTGAGCGATTCACGCGTGCCTGCAAACGGCCCCTGCGCGATGTTGAACGAGGACGACTGCGCCGCCGCTCTGTGGGAGCTGAGGAGGGCCGCGCCGCCGCCGGCGAGCAGCCCCATTGCGCCACGTCTGGTGATTTTCATTTGCTTCCATCGTATTCCTCGCGGACGTATACTGCTACCGGAATGCGCCGGTCAGGAATGGCCATTTACAAAATCGCCGGCCTCGTGTTGACGGTCGCGTGCTGGCTGTGGGCGCGCGATTGGCCGCGCAGTGACGCGTGGAATCTCGTGTTGATCTGGGGCTCGCCGCTGCTCACGTATCCTGTCACGCTTCTCGGCCTGAGAATTCTGAACGCGCGCCCCGATCGGCGCCGGACAGAGGCGCTGAACGTCGGGGTGCACTACGCCATGATGATCGCGCTCGGAGCCGGCGTCTTCGCGGCGCTGCGGACCGGAACATGGCCAGGCCCGAACATCGCTCTTCCACGCCCGGCGGCTCCGGCGCTCTTTGCCGTGACCAGCGCCGCTACTGCGCTCACCGTGGTGAATCTTGCCGTCCGCGGCCTGGGCTTGCCCTTCGCCGGTAAGCTGTCGAGTCGCCTGGCAACCGACTGGATGTATGCGTGGACCCGCAACCCAATGCTGCTGTGTACGCTGTTCTGGTTCGTTTCCATTGCTCTTCTACGCCAGTCTGTCTGGTTCCTCCTCTGGGTGCTGGTCGATCTTTCGCCCGGGTGGGTGCTGTTCGTGAAGGTCTACGAAGAGCGCGAGCTCTCGATCCGCTTCGGGCCTGCGTACGATCAGTATCGAAGCCGGACGCCATTTATGTGGCCGCGCAGGCCCTCTCCCCCCGAAAAACGCGCCACGGCCCAGGCCTGACGTCCTGCAATGGTATCGTTGTGGATTCGAACGAATGAAGATCGCCGACATTCGCGCCACCACCGTTACCGTGCCGCTCGAAGCGCCACTGCGTCATGCGAACGGCGCCCATTGGGGCCGGTTTGTCCGCACCATCGTCGAGGTGGAGACCGATGACGGCATCGTCGGACTGGGCGAAATGGGCGGCGGCGGCGAATCGGCCGAGGCCGCGTTTCGCGCCCTGAAATCGTATCTCACGGGCCACGATCCCGCGCGCATCGAGGAGATGCGCTTTCGCATCGCGAATCCCACAGCATCGCTTTACAACAACCGGACGCAGCTTCTTGCGGCGCTCGAGTTCGCCTGCCTCGACATCATCGGCCAGGCGTGGGGCGCGCCGGTGCACGCCATTCTCGGCGGCAAACTGCGCGACCGCGTGCCGTTCGCGTCCTATCTCTTCTTCCGCTATCCCGACTCGAAAACCGGGCGCGGCGAGGTGCGCACCATCGAGCAGTCGATCGCCGAGGCGCGAAATCTGAAACAGCGATTCGGGTTCACCACGCACAAAATGAAGGCCGGCGTATTCCACCCCGATTACGAGCTGGACGCCTATCGCGCGCTGGCGGCCGCGCTGCCGGAGGACCGGGTGCGCTTCGATCCCAATGCCGTCTGGTCCACGGAACAGGCCATCCGATTCGGTCAGGGCATTGAGGATCTCCGCAACGACTATCTGGAGGACCCGGTGTACGGCATGAACGGAATGCGACGGGTGCGCCATTTCGTGCGCGTCCCGCTGGCCACCAATACGGTGGTGGTGAACTTCGAGCAGCTCGCCGCCAACACGCTCGATCAGGCGGTGGACGTCATCCTGCTCGACACGACGTTCTGGGGCGGCATTCGCGCCTGCGTCAAAGCGGCCGGGGTCTGCGAGACGTTCCAGACCGGCGTTGCCGTGCATTCATCGGGCGAGCTGGGCATACAACTCGCCACTATGCTGCACCTCGGCGCGGTGATCCCGAATCTGTCGTTCGCTGCCGACGCGCATTATCATCACCTCACCGACGACATCATCGAAGGCGGCCTCATGCGTTATGAGAACGGCGCGATCGCCGTACCGGACGGGCCCGGGCTGGGCGTGAAGCTCGATCGCGAGAAGCTGCGCCAGTACGCCGAGCTGTACAAGCGGCTGGGCGGCTATCCTTACGATCAGGACCCGCTGCGGCCCGGTTGGGCGCCCCTCATTCCCAACGACCGGTGGGCCGATCCTGCCGATACCCGATGCCCCGAAATAGCGTACTGATCCTCGCCGCGGCGCTGACCGCCGCCTCGGTCCACGCCGAAAACGGTCACGACGCCTGGCTGCGCTACCGGCCCATTGACGATCCCGTTGCGCGCCGCATGTATGACAGCCTTCCCGCGGTGGTGGTCACGTTGGGCAACTCCGAGGTGCTGAGCACGGCGCGCGACGAGCTGATTCGCGGCGTTCAGGGCATGCTCGGCCGAACGCTGCGCATTGAGACTTCCCTGCCCTCCGAACCGGCCATTGTCATCGGCACGGCGGCCATGGTAAAGCAGGCCGCGCCCGATGCGGAACTGCCGGCGAGCCTGGCCGAGGAATGCTACGCCATTAAAGCGACCGGTCTGCGCGGCCACCGTACGCTGGCGATCGCGGGTGGGGACGATCGCGGCGCGCTCTATGGGGTGTTCGCTGTCCTCCGCAGGATCGCCCTGCAGGAGCCGCTCGACCATATCGACGTGACGGAGCAGCCCGGCGAGCCGATCCGCTGGACCAATGAATGGGACAACCTCGACGGCACGATCGAGCGAGGCTACGCGGGCCGGTCCATCTTTTTCGAGGATGGCCATGTCCGCGCCGACCTCGGCCGCGTCCGCGATTACGCGCGGCTGCTCGCATCCATCGGCATCAACGGCTGCGCCATCAATAACGTCAATGCGAACCCTCTCATCCTGAGCGACGGGATGCTCCCGCAGCTTGCCAGAATTGCGACCGCGCTTCGTCCGTGGGGGATTCGTATGGCCATCGCCGTGCCGTTCGGCAGTCCGAAAACGGCTGGCGGCATGGACACGTTCGATCCGCTGGACCCGCGCGTCGCCAACTGGTGGCGGCAGATGGCGGACGCGACCTATCGGCAGATTCCCGACCTTGCGGGACTCCTGGTCAAAGCGGATTCGGAGGGCCAGGCCGGGCCTTCGGCGTATGGGCGCACCCAGGCCGACGCAGCCAACGTGATCGCGCGCGCGTTGAAACCGCACGGCGGGATTCTGGTCTACCGCGCCTTCGTCTACAACCATCACATGGACTGGCGCGACCTGAAAAACGATCGTGCGCGGGCCGCCCAGGACATCTTCCATCCGCTGGACGGCAAGTTCGATGACAACGTGGCGCTGCAGATCAAGTACGGGCCCATCGATTTCCAGGTGCGCGAGCCTGTGTCACCGCTGTTCGGCGCCATGAAGCATACATCCGAGGCGCTGGAGCTGCAGGTGACGCAGGAGTACACGGGACAGCAGCGCCATCTCTGCTATCTCGCGCCGATGTGGAAACAGGTGCTCGACTTCGATACATACGCCGACGGTCCTGGGTGGCCGGTGAAGAAGGTCGTCTCGGGACGCGGTTCCCATCGGCCGCTGGGCGGCATGGTGGCCGTGACCAATGTCGGCCTCGATGAGAACTGGCTGGGCTTCGACCTCGCCATGGCCAATCTGTACGCGTTCGGACGGCTGGCCTGGAACCCGTCCGCGGATGTGCGCGAGATCACCTCGGATTGGGCCCGGCTCACCTTCGGTGACGATGCGCGCGTGGTGAACACCATCGTCAACATGCAGCTTGCGTCGTGGCCGGCGTACGAGAGTTACACCGGGCCGCTGGGCATTGGGACGCTCACCGACATCCTGCACGGGCACTACGGTCCAAATCCGGATTCTGCTGAGCGGAACGGCTGGGGCCAGTGGCTGCGCGCCAGTGCGCAGGGCATCGGCATGGATCGTACGGTGGCCACCGGCACGGGTTACACGGCGCAGTATGCTCCGCCTGTCGGGCGCGAGTTCGAATCGCTCGAGCGCTGTCCCGATAACCTGCTCCTGTTCTTCCATCACGTGCCGTGGACGTATCGGCTGCACTCGGGCAAGACGGTGATTCAATCCTTCTACGACTCGCATTATGACGGCGCCGCCACGGTGCAGCAGTTTCCGCGGGAGTGGCGCGAGTTGCGCGGGCTTGTCGACGATGAGCGTTTCACCGCAGTGCTCGACCGGCTGGAATATCAGGCCGGGCACGCCATCGTGTGGCGCGATTTCGTGAATAGCTGGGCGGCGCGCGTTTCGGAAATTCCGGATGGGCGCGGCCGCGTAGGTCACCAGCCCGGGCGCGTGGAGGCTGAGGCGATGCAGCTTCAGGGCTACAGCGTGATTGATGTCCAGCCTGCCGAAGCGGCGTCTGGCGGCAAGGCTGTGACGTGCGCCGGCGAGGCGCCGTGCACCACGAGTTTCCGCTTCGACGGCGAGCCCGGTTGGTACGACGTCGCCGTGCAGTATTTCGATCAGGCGAACGGCGTTTCGCATTACCGGCTCCTGGTGGGCGACCAGCCCGTGGCGGAGTGGGCCGCCGACCGGCAACTCCCCGCTACCGAGCCCAATGCAGATTCGAGCACGCGGTACACAGTGCGCGCGGTTGCGCTGCGTCCGGGCGACTTGATTCGCATCGAGGGAACGCCCGAGGGCGGCGAGCGTGCGCCGCTCGATTACGTGGAGATCCGGAGTTGGGAAGCGGCACGGTAGAGCGCGTGGTCCGGCATTGGTCTAAGATAGGTAACAGACAAGCCGAATGCGCCCGTAGCTCAGTCTGGATAGAGCGTTTGCCTCCGGAGCAAAAGGTCACTGGTTCGAATCCAGTCGGGCGTACCAC
>CAWACP010000013.1:0-251372 GCA_963780655.1 uncultured Acidobacteriota bacterium
CCGGCGGGCGGCTGACCGCCGGTGCCCGCGACCATGACCTGGCTGGAGCAGGAGCTGGCCACCTGATTCGGCTGGAACTGGCCACCCGCCCCGTCGGCAGGCCGCCGCCGGCATTATGGCCCGCGAACCCGGGTCAGCCATTATGCGGGCTGGGAACGGGCGTGGGTCCAGTTACCGGGCGGATTGGGTTCCAGCAATTCGCGGACCTTGCTGAGCAGGGTCTCGGCGGTGAAGGGCTTCTGGATGAAGATCCTCTCGTCGCCCAGCTGCGGCGGGGTGTAGCCGGACATGTGCAGGATGGGCAGCCCGGGGCGGAGGTTCGCGACGGTGTCGGCCAGGACGATGCCGGACATGCCGGGCATGAGGGAATCGGTGAGCAGGAGCTGGACGTCGTTGGAGGAGAGCAGCAGGGTCAGTGCCTCGTAGCCGCTGGTGGCCTCCTGGGTGGCATAGCCGCCGTACTGCAGGATGCGCGTGGTGGCCTGGAGGACCGCGGGTTCGTCGTCGGCGACCAGGATGGTCTGTTTGACGGCGGTGCCGTCGGCCGGGGCGGGCACGTTGAGGACCGGCGGGTGCGGCGGTGGCGGGGATGAAGATGTAGAAGGTGGTGCCGGCTCCCGGCTCGGAGGTGAGGATGACGTGCCGCCTGCCTGGGTGATGATGCCGTGGACGGTGGACAGGCCCAGCCCGGTGCCAGAGGCAAGTTCCTTGGTGGTGAAGAACAGCTCGAAAGCGCGGGCGGCTACCTCGGGGCTCATGCCGGTCCCGGTGTCGGTGACGGCGAGCTTGGCGTAGTGCCCTGGGTGGATGCCGGAGCCGACATGACGGGCACCTTGGTCGGTGAGGCGGCTGCTGGCGGTGGCGATGGTCAGGGTGCCGCCGTCCGGCATGGCATCGCGGGCGTTGACGGCCAGGTTGAGCAGGGCCTGCTCGATCCGCCCGGGGTCGGCGTAGATGTCGGGGAGCGTCGGCGGCCAGGTCCAGCGCAGCTGATATGCCCATGCTGGCGGCGAGCAGGCCGCGGATACCGGTGATGAGGGTGTTGGGTTGATGGCTTGGGCTGGGCGGGCAGGCGGCGGCTAATGGTGAGCAGTTCCTTGGTCAGACGGCCGGCGCGCTGGGCGCTGGCGAGGATCAGCTTGGCGTCGTGGATGACCGCGGCCCTGTTGTCGGTTTCGGTGGTGATCAGTTCGGCGAAGCCGATGATGGCGCCGACCATGTTGTTGACGTCGTGGGCGATCCCCCCGGCCAGCTGGCCGACGGTTTCCAGCCGCTCGGCCCGGTTGATCTGGTCCTGGTAGGCGCGGATCTGGTCAGCGGCCCGGTTGCGTTCGGTGATGTCGCGGGCGACGGTGGCGGCTCCGGTGATGGTCCCGGCGGCGTCGTGGATGGGGGAGACAGAGATGGACACGTCAATGACGGTGCCGTCTTTGCGCACGAGAGTGGTCTCGAAAATGATCGACGCACTGGCCGCGGCGGATCTGGCCCCAGATCTCGGGGAGTTCCGCGGGCCGGTCGGGCGGGATGATCTCGGCGATGTCGTGCCCGGTGATCTCCTCGGCGGTATAGCCGTACGTGGCGGTGGCGGCGGGGTTCCAGCTGGTGATGATCCCGTCCAGGGTGGTGCCGATGATCGCGTCGGAGGAAGATTCCACGATGGCGGCCAGCCGGGAGGTGGCCTGGCTGGCGTCATCCTCGGCGGGTGTGTTTGGTGTCGGCACGGCTTCTCCCAGGCACTCATGCTTTTACCATTAGTAATCACATTACTACTCATAGTAATCCGTGCAGGATCAGAGTGGGTAAGCTGCCTCGGTCACAAGACGGCGTGCTGAGCTGGCCAGACGGTTGCGGACCTAGCAGAGGGTGGGGGTTTCCCCGGGGGCGAGGACGGCGGCGGCCAGGTGGGCCAGGTGGACCGGGGCCGCGTCGGTGGCCTGGCGGATCTGGGTGCGGCAGCTGTACCCGTCGGCGACCACGGAGGCGGCGCGGTCGGCGCGGATGGCGGGGAACAGGACCCGCTCCCCGCAGGCCTGCGAGACCTCGTAGTGGCCGCGCTCGAAGCCGAAGTTCCCGGCCAGGCCGCAGCAGCCCGAATCGAGCACCTCGGCCTGCACGCCGAGCGCCGCCATCACCTCACGGTCGGCGTCGAAGCCCAGGTCGGCGTGCTGGTGGCAGTGCACCTGGACCAGCGCCCGCTGGGCGGCGGCCGGGTGGGCCGCCCCCTGCTGGGCCGCCCCCTGCTGGCCGCCCTGTGCCGGGCCGTGGGCGCCGGGCTGCTCGCCGGCGGCCGTTGGGCGGGCCTGTGACCGGTCGCCTGCTGGGCGGTCGTTTGCTGTTCGGCGGCGCGGGCGCGCAGGGCGTCGGCGTGCGGGCGGAGGATCTCGGCCAGCGAACGGACGGCCGCGCTGGCCTGCTTGGCGCCGGGGTGGTCCGGGAGCAGCTCGGTGGCCTCGGACTTCAGCGCGGCGGTGCAGCTCGGTTCGAGCCCGACGATGGGCACCCCGGCGTCCAGCCACGGTTGCAGCGTGGCCAGGGTCCGGGTCATGACCCGTTTGGCGTGCTCCAGCTGGCCGGTGCTGATCCAGGTCAGGCCGCAGCAGACCGGCCGGGCCGGGACCTCGACCTGGTAGCCGAGCGCCTCCAGGGCGGTGACGGCGGCGCGGCCGATGCTGGGTTCCAGGTAGTTGGTGAAGGTGTCGGGCCACAGCAGCAGGCGCGGTCCGGCCTCCGCGGGGGAGCCGAGGAAGCTGAGGAAGCGGCCCGCGGGCCACGGCGCGCGAACCAGGCCTGGAACGACTCACCCGCCAGCACCGGGATGTCGCGTTCCGGGGCGATGCCGCCGAGCCGTTTCGCCAGCGTCGTCAGGACCGGGACCTTCGCGGCGCGATTGAGCAGCGCGGCGCTGCGGGTCCGGCTGACCAGGCGCAGCCAGCGCGGCAGCCAGCCCAGCGAGTAGTGGGCGGCGGGACGGCGGCGCCCGGCGTACCGCTGGGCCAGGAACTCAGCCTTGTACGCGGCCATGTCCACGCCGACGGGACAGTCGCGTTTGCAGCCCTTGCAGGACAGGCAGAGGTCAAGGGCGCCGGCCACGTCGTCGGCGTGCGCCGCGTCCACGCCCGCCCGGCCGCTGGCGAACTCGAAGAGCAGGCGGGCCCGGCCGCGGGTGGAGTGCTGTTCCTCGCCGGTGGCCCGGTAGCTCGGGCACATCACGTTCCCGCTGGCGGACAGGCACGCCCCGACGCCGACGCAGCGCCGGGTGGCCGCCTCCAGGCTGCCGCCGTCGTGGGCGAAGGCGAGCTGGGTGCGGGCCGCCGGGCGCGGTCCCGCCACGTAGACGCGCAGGTCGGCGTCGAGCCGCCGGGGCCGGACCACGACCCCCGGATTCATCCGGTCCCGCGGATCCCAGATGCTCTTGAACTCACCGAACGCGGCGATCATCGCCGGTGAATACATCCGGGGCAGCAGCTCCGAACGGGCCTGGCCGTCGCCGTGCTCGCCGGACAGGGAACCCCCGTGCGCGGTGACCAGGTCGGCGGCCTCTTCGATGAAGCGCCGGAAACCGGCGATGCCGGGCGCGGTGACCAGGTCGAAGTCGATCCGGATGTGCACGCAGCCGTCGCCGAAGTGCCCGTAGTAGGCGCCCCGCCGGCCATGGTCATCCATCAGCTTGCGGAACTCCCGGAGGTACGCCCCCAGCTGCCCGGGCGGCACCGCGGTGTCTTCCCAGCCGGGCCACGCTTCCTTGCCGTCCGCGCCGCGGGTGAGGATCCCGGCCCCGGCCTCCCGGATACCCCAGAGGGTCCGCATCTCGGCCGGGCCGGTGACGATCCGGCTGGTTCCCCCGGTCTGCGCGGCGCGGGCCGCGACGGCCTGGGCGGCGGCTTCGGCCTCGGCTCCGGTGCCGCCGCCGGTCTCGATGAACAGCCAGCCTTCGCCGTCCGGCAGCAGCTGGTACCGCTGGTCGGCGGGCCGGGCCGCGCGCAGCGCGGCGATCAGCGCGACGTCCATGCCCTCGATGGTCAGCGGGGCGAGGTCCAGGAACCCGGGTGCCGCGTCCGCGGCCCCGAACGCGCCGGGATAGCCGACGACGGTCAGCGCCCGCCGGGCTGGTGCCGGGACCAGGTCCACGGTGGCTTCCAGCATGGTCGCGCAGGTGCCCTCGGTGCCGACCAGCGCCCGGGCCAGGTTGAAGCCGTTCTCCGGCAGCAGCTGGTCCAGGTTGTAGCCGGACACCCGCCGGGTGAGCTGCGGGGTCTGCGCGCGGACCAGCGCAGCGTGGGAGTCAGCGAGCCTGGCCAGGTCGCGGTAGATCCGGCCGGTCTCCCCCGGCTCCCGCGCGCGTCCCGCGGCCTCCTCCGGGGTGGCCGGCCCGACGGTGAGCTGCGTGCCGTCGTAGGTCACCACCGTGAGGGCACGGACGTTGTCCACCGTCTTGCCCCAGGCCACCGAGTGCGAGCCGCAGGCGTTGTTGCCGATCATCCCGCCGAGCGTGCAGCGATTGTGCGTGGACGGGTCGGGCCCGAACGTGAGCCCGTACGGGGCGGCCGCCGCGCGCAGGTCGTCCAGCACCACGCCCGGCTGGACCCGCGCGGTGGCCTGGTCCGGGTCGATGCTGAGCACGGACCGCAGGTGCCGGGAGAAGTCGATGACCACGGCCTCGTTGACCGCCTGCCCGCCGATGCTCGTGGCGGCGCCGCGCGGCAGCACCGGCACGTCGTGCTGCCGGCATACCTCCAGCGTGGCCAGCACGTCACTGGTATCGACCGGCTGAACGACCCCGACCGGGACATGCCGGTAGTTGGAGGCGTCCGCCGCGAACACGGCCCGGCTGGTGGAATCGAAGCGGACCTGCCCCCGGACCCGGGCGGCCAGGTCAGCGGCCAGAGCCTGCGATGATCCCGTCACGTCTTCCCATCCAGCACGGCATCACAGCGTAGTCGGCGGCTCCTCGGTGTGCACGTGCGGGGACTCACCGGACGGGGTGGCCGCGCCGGGCGCGCCAGGCGGGCTGCCGTGCCGGTGACCGCCGTGGGTGTGCCCGTGGGAGCCGGGCAGCGGGTCGCCGGCGCGCAGCGGGCCCCGTGGTAACGGCCCTCGTGAGCCAGGACGGGCCGCCGGTCGCCGCGCAGCTCCTCGTACTTGTCCTCGAGTTTCTGCCGCGTTTCCCACTGCCGCCGTAGCTGGCCGACGTACTCGGGGTTTCCCTCGAAGGCGGTGACGGTGTGGGCCCGATGTGGTTTACCCGGAAACGGTGCGGTTAGCCGGGGGTGCGCGGCGCGACGAGCAGCGGCTGGGTGACGGCGCCGCAGCGGCCGGCGGCGTCGGACAGGATGCCCTCGGTCAGCCCGATGCCGTTGCGGCCGGGATCGGAGCTGGCGGTCAGGCGGACCCAGTCCCCGGCCGGGTAGCGGTGCAGGTGCATGGTCACCCCCGGCGGGATGAACAGCCACTCGCGGAAGCTCACCGGGGCGCTGAGCCCGTTGGCGGAGTCGGCCACGATCGCGAATCGCGCCAGCCCGTCCAGCGGGCGCCCGGTCACCAGCGGGATTCGCACCCGCGTCCACACGTCCGCGGCGCCGGTGCTGCTGTCGTAGCCGCCGGAGACGGTCCGCCACTCGGTGGCCTGGCCGTACCCCCAGTCCTCCACGCCGTCGAAGAACGTCTGCGGCTGGGGACCGGGCAGGTCAGCGGGCAGGCTGGGCTCGTCCTCGGGGACCCCGGCATCGCCGGTCGGGCCGGGGCCGGCCGAGACCTCGCCGTCGGCCGGGCCCAGGCCGAAGTTCCCCAGCACGGGATCGGTCTCGCGCGCCTCCGGCCCGGGCCCGGTCGCGAGATGCCACACGCGTGCCACCGCCACCCGGCGGTCACCGGCCCACAGGCTGGCCTCGCTCAGCTGCGTCCGCCGTCCCGGCCGCAGCAGCTCGGTCTGCACGCGCGACGGGGTGCGCGGGATGGGGCCGAGGAAGTCCATGCTGATCCGGGCCACGCGCAGGTCCGGGCGGCCGAAGGCGTCGTCAAGGCAGCAGGCGAGCAGGGCGGTGGGGGGGCCACCGTGCTGGGCCCGGGTATCCCAGGGGCTGGTCGTGGCCTCGGTGGGCTCGAAGTAGCCGTCGCCGAGCGGCAGGTAGTAGGCGGGCGGAAGCTCGGTCATGCCCGAAATCATGCCCGACGGCGGCCAGACCCAGGCCCGGCGGCCGTCAGACCTAGACCGCATCCTCCGCCGCCGCCGCGCGCGCCGCCTGACGGATGACCAGGTGACTGCTCTGACGGCTGAAGCCGCCAGCTTCTCAGGCCGCCTCGGCGGCCTGACCAGAGCCCAGCCCGGCCCTGGTGTAGATGTTCCTGGCCCCGTTCACGTCGGCGTCGATCGGCCGTGCACGGGGCAGATCACGGTGTCCTGCCGGGGGCGGGCGCATCTGGCGCCCGCACTAGTGGCAGTTGATGCTGGTGTACCGGGGGTCCACGAACATCTATTCGCCGGCCAGCTTCTTCCGCTTTACCTGCGAGGATGTTCGTGAACTGGCCCCAGCCAGCGTCGAGGATCGATTTATTCAGGCCGGCCTTGCGCCGCCCCGTTCGGCAGATAGGCGCCGGGCTGGTCCGGGTCCGGTTTTGGTGCGGGACGCTTGGTCATCCCGGCCGTGTTCAGCTTCTCCAGTGCGATCACGTCGCATGCCTGGACGAGCGCCCATGCGGTCTTGTGGTGGAAGTCGGCGCGCCGGGCACGGGTACGGCGGTGCGCCTCGGCGACCTTCGCCCGTGCCCGGCGCCGGTTCGCAGATCCGCGTTTCTTCTGGACGAGGGCCTGCTGCGCGGCGGTCAGTTCCGCAGCAGAGGCGCGGAGAAACGTCGGGTTGGGGATGATCTCCCCGTCGCTGGTGGTGGCGAACCGGGCCACGCCAACGTCCAGGCCGATCGCGCGTCCCGTGCGGGAGAGCGGCCGTTTGAGCACCTCGTCGCAAGACAGGACCACGTACCAGCGGCGGCCTTCCCGCTTCAGGCTGATCGTCTTGACCCAGCCCTCACGTGTTGCGGTGAGCGTGGACCTTGACGTGCCCGATGCCCTGAAGGTAGACGCGGCCCAGGTCCGGCTTCCACCGGCAGCCGTCGCCATCCTTGGCCACTCAACGGAATCCCACCGGTCCAGGGCCTTGAACCTCGGGTAACCGGGCGCCTGTCCGGCTTTGCAGCGGCGGAAGAACGCGGCCATCGCCTTGTCGAGACGGCGCAGGGTGGCCTGCTGGGAGGAGAACGACCATCGGCTCTGGTCCGGGTCGAGCGCGCGGATGTCCTTGAGCTGGGCGGACTGTTGCCCGTACCGGATGCTGACCTTCCGCCGTTGCCACGCCTCGCGGCGTTCCTCCAGGGCGGCGTTATACATCCGCTGGTGGTCGCGCAGGCACTGGGCCGCGCGGGACGCCTGCCCTGCGGTCGGGTAGACCCGGAACTTGTACGCGCGTCTCACCGGTCGCGCTCCTTGCGCCATGGCCGCTCATACTGCGTGTCGATGTACCGCTGCACCGTCGCTGCGCTGACCGCCCCGACACTGGCGACGAAGTATGACCGGGACCACAGGGTCGGGAGCCGGGACCGCAGGTGCGGGAACTCCTGGCGCAACGTCCGGCTGGTCGAGCCTTTGAACTGGTTCGCGACGAACGCGGGAGAGTCCTTCGGGGTGGTCTTGACGAACAAGTGCACGTGGTCGGGCATGATCTCGCACGCTACGATCCGCCAGCCGTGCTCAGCAGCCTTGGCGTCAATCAGTTCCCGCAGCCGTACCCCGACCGTGCCGGTCAGCACTTGCCTGCGGTACTTCGGGCACCAGACGACGTGCAGGCCAATGTCATACACGCCGCCAGCGGAGACCTGCACGTCACGAGCCACACGGCTATTATACCAGCAGCGTCTATCTAACAGAGGGAGGAAGCGCGGATTCCCCTGCCGCCTGAAGACGGCAGTCCCCTCCGCGCGTTTCTGATGGCGGTGACCAGATCATCATTTCGGTCGATGCGGTCGCCACGTTCCGGCGGAACAGTAGATATCGCGATGAATTCACCTTTCGCGGGTCGTCACCCAGCTGAACGCGATTCGGGCGGTGCCAGCTGGGCTCGGGCGCCAGCGGCGACCATACGTGAGGAGCGACATGAGCAGTGGATCCGTGATCACGCTGGCCCGGCAGGCCATCGAACTGGACGAGCCGGTGCCCTGCCGCGACGGGGACGCCAGGCTCTGGTTCGCGGAGGATCCGGAAGATCTGGAGCTGGCCAAGGCGCAGTGCCGGGGCTGCCCGCTACGGGCGGCATGCCTGGCGGGAGCGATCGAGCGGCGGGAGCCGTGCGGGGTGTGGGGCGGGGAGATCTTCGACCGGGGTCAGATCCTCCCCGTCAAGAGGCGGCGCCGCCGGCCGGACGCTGACCGCCCCGTCCGGCCCGCCCGGGCCGCCGCGCCTGCGGGGCCCGCAGGGGGCGCCCGGCGGCCACGGAAAGCCATGGCCGCCCGCCAAGAAGCGTCCGCCCGGAAAGAGCTGGCCATCCGGAAGGGCGTGCCCGCCAGATCGAATTGCACGACTGTGATTACGGGCAAACGCCGTCCACAAGTTGCGCATAATTCGTCGCAACACTGACGATACGTAGGGCTATGGCCGCATCCCCTGTGGCGAATCGGCTTATCCGTCTGCGGTAATGCCGTAAATTCTGTATTACGTCCGGCGGATCGGCGATCAGGCGGCGCCGGGAGTCCTCCTGGGCGGCCTTTGTCGCCATGGGGCCCATCAGCATGCCATAGCCTCCCGATTCGCCCACCGCCTTCACCACCAGCTCGCCCAGATGCTCGGTGACGTACTTCAGATCCTGTTCCCGCGAGCAGACCCATGTCGGCACGATTCCGAGAATCGGATCTTCGCCGAGATAGTAGCGGATGATGTCCGGCACCCAGGCATAGATGGCCTTGTCGTCGGCGATGCCGTTGCCTACCGCGTTCGCCAGCGCCACATTGCCGGAGCGATAGGCGCCCATGAGCCGGGGATGCCCAGCAGCGAGTCGGGCCGGAACGCCAGCGGGTCGAGGAAATCGTCGTCGATGCGGCGATAGATGACGTCCACGCGCGTAAGCCCCAATGGTCTTCATGTAGACCATGTCGCCATTCACCACCAGGTCGCGGCCCTCCACCAGCTCCATGCCCATCTGATGAGCGAGGAAGCTGTGCTCGAAGTACGCGCTGTTGTACAAACCCGGCGTGAGAACAACCACCACCGGGTTCGCCGCCTGCGGCGCCATCATCCGCAGAATGCGCACCAGTTCGAGCGGGTAGTGATGGACCGGCAAAACTTCCTGGAGCTGAAATGCAGTGGGAAAGGTGCGGGTCATCACCGCCCGATTTTCGAGCACGTACGAAATGCCGCTGGGCGTCCGGACATTGTCCTCGAGGACGAGGAAGTCGCCGGTCTTCGAATCGCGCACCAGGTCGATGCCGGCGATGTGGGTATAATTCCGCGCGGCACGCGCAGGTTCATCATCTCGCGGCGGAACTGCCGGCAGAAAAGACCAGCGACCGCGGCACCACGCCGTCTTTGAGGATCTTCTGCGCTCCGTAGACGTCCTGCAGAAACAGGTTCAGCGCGAGCACTCGCTGCGAGAGGCCGCGCTCGATGCGCTCCCACTCGTGCCAGGGAATGATGCGCGGAACCAGGTCGAGGGAAACAGGCGCTCGGTGCCGCGGCCGTCGCTGTACACCGTGAAGGTGATCCCCTGCAGCAGAAAAGCGGAATCGGCAAGGTGGCGGCGCTGCTCGAAACGGCGGGGCCGCATGGCGGCGAATTCATTGAAGATGCGCTCGTAGTGGGGGCGGGGCGCGCCGTCGCCGGCGAACATCCCGTCGAAGAAGGCGTCGGTCGCGTACCGGCGAAAGAGGCCGCCTGAAGCTGGTTGCGCGCTGATCATAAAGGCATTAGCTGTCAGCAACCGGGCTGGCGAGCGGGCGTGGCGTCTTCTGCAATGTATCGTTGGCGCGGTTACGCTGTCAAATCGAGCTTACTGAGAATGGCCAGACATAAACGCCTATTGACGCCGATCGGTTCCTCGCTGCCTCTTATAATGGGTCATACGCTCTGTGCGGCCTGGCCCTGGTTGCCGCCGCACGCCAGGACTCCGTTCACGCCACGCAGGACGCAAATGCCGCAGGATATTCTGTTCCGGACGTGCACAGCCGCACTCCATCGGAGAGCCTGGTACGTTCGGCAAGTCAGGTATCCATCGCCTTTGTTCTTCTGGCCGTTACGCCGCCCTGTCCCGCGATACGTCCATGGGGGGTCTTCCTTCGTCGTGCGTTTTTCCACCACGCTTTCCCGTTGGCGCGCTCCCCATGCCCAATCTGACCCGCGACCTGTTCGCCGAAGGAGCGCTGTCCTCGGCCTTCGTTCCGACGTTCACGGTAACGCTGGCGAAGAAGGGCAGGAAAGAAGCGGCCCTGCTGTCGGACCTCACCGCCACGGCAGTGATTCTGCTGGTCGGCGCGCTCTCGCTGCTCGGCGTGGGCTCGGCTTCGGTGCCGTGGGAGCTGCTCGCGCCCGGCTTCCATCAGGTTCCGGGAAAGTTCGAGCTGGCCGTGAAGATGACCCGCATCATGTTCCCGTTCCTGCTGCTGGTGGCGCTGGCGGCGCAGGCCATGGGGGTGCCTCTCAACGCCTGCAATCGCTTCGGCGTGCCGGCGATAAAGTCTACGCAAACGCCCTCGGTGCGGTGGGGTTCGGCCTGCTCGCTGGTTTTGTAATTGGACCGCGCGTGGGTATCGATCGAATCACCGGCATGGCGATCGGCGTGGTTCTCGGCGGGCTGCTGCAACTCCTGTGGCAGATGCCGAGTATGTCGCGGCTGGGTTTCGGTTACCGTCCGGCCATCGACTGGTCGCACCCCGGACTGCGGCAGATCATTCGGCTGATGGGGCCGGCGATTGTGGGCAGCGCGGCGGTGCAGATCAACGTCATGGTGAACACGAACTTTGCGTCGCGCATCCCCATGAACGGACCGGTGAGCTGGCTGGCGTACGCGTTCCGATTCATGCAGCTTCCGCTGGGAATCTTCGGCGTGGCCATCGCGTCGGCCACTCTTCCGGCCATTCGCGTAGCGTGGTGGCGGGCAGAATGGATGAATACCGCCGCACGCTCTCGCGCTCCCTGACGTTGGTGTTCCTGCTCACCGTGCCCAGCTCCGTCGGACTCATTCTGCTGGGCAAGGCGATGATCGGCGTGATTTACGAGGGCGGCCAGTTTACGGCTTCCGACACCGCGCAGACCGCGGTCGCGCTCTCCTGCTACGCGTTCGGCCTTGCCGTTATTCCGCGCTGAAAGTGGTGGGACCGGCGTTCTACGCTCTACACGATGCGCGCACGCCGATGTACGTCAGCATCTGTTCCATTCTGGTCGACGACTTCGCCGCTTCGGCCATGTCGGCGCGTTTCGGATTCGCCGGTCTGGCTGCTACCACCTCCATCGTGGCGCTGTTCGGAGCAGTGGCGCTGTTCTGGATTCTGCGGAATCGCACCGCTGGTATCTACGGGCGGGAATTGGCGGCGACCCTGGGCAAGATCATCCTGGCGGCGGCAGTGATGGGACTCGCCACATGGGCGTCGAGCAGCCTGATGGGATCGCGATTCGGTTTCAGGCCCGGTTGCCCGTCTGCCGACCTGGCCGTTTCGATCCCCTGGTGGGCGCGGGAGTTTTTTTATGCGCTCTGCCGCGCGCTCAGAGTGAAAGAACTGGCGGTGCTCAGAAACGCGGTGTTCAGCCCGGTAGCTCGATGACGCTTCTGGACGGTGCTGAAAAAGTAAGTGAAAGCCTGGGCATGCAGGCGAAAACGCCTGCTCCACCACGGTGCATCGACAATTCACGGCAACAGTAGAGTAGGCCTTTGGCCTGCGCAGTTACTTTTTCAGCACCGTCTTCCGGGGTGCGATCGCGAGGGAGTGGTCGTAACTGCTATCCTGGCCTCAGATGGATGAGCTGCAGCTCCGCGGTCTGAGGGAGGAGGTTCGAACGGGCGAGTCGTCTGTTCAGCCGCCCCTCGACCGGATGCGGCACCTGCCCTTCGAGGATCTCGGCTACGCTAAACTCGACCACCACCGTGCGCTGCGGCACGGCCTCACCGAGGTGATTTTCGGAATGGGCAAGACGCCCGATCAGGTGGTCGGCATTGCCCAGCGCCTGCTCGATAAATCGCGCAATCTGCTGATCACCCGCGCCAACGAGCACGTCGCAACCCGCGTCCGCGAGACCTGTCCGGAAGCCGAGTATTTTCCCCTTTCCGGGGCCATTCGCGTATGGCGCGACCGGACCATTCATGGCAAGGGCTCAGTTGCGGTGGTCTGCGCGGGTACCAGCGACATACCAGTGGCCGAAGAGGCGCAACTGACCGCTGAAGTGATGGGGAACGCTGGTGGACGTGATCTACGACATCGGCGTGGCGGGTATTGACCGGCTCCTGAGCCACAGTGACCGGCTGACCGCCGCCCGGGTGGTGGTGGTATGCGCGGGCATGGAAGGTGCGCTGCCCAGCGCCGTCGGTGGCCT
Organism: uncultured Acidobacteriota bacterium; assembly: GCA_963780655.1. Taxonomy (GTDB): domain Bacteria; phylum Acidobacteriota; class Terriglobia; order Bryobacterales; family Bryobacteraceae; genus CAWACP01. The sequence continues at coordinate 12,563 of CAWACP010000013.1, forward strand.
GGTATCGACGCCGGTGATTGCCGTGCCCACCAGTGTTGGATACGGCGCGAGCTTTCACGGCCTGGCCGCGCTGCTCGGGATGCTGAACAGCTGTGCGAGCAACGTCACCGTGGCGAACATTGATATTGGCTTCGGCGCGGGTTACGAAGCAAGCCTGATCAATCGGTTGTGAGATGGGCCTGATTCGCCCGGGCGTCATTTTGATCGTGCTCGCCGCAGCGGCCGCAATCGCGGCGGATCCCTAGCCTCCTCGGCGCGTACTCAATCACCGCGCGCGCGCCGCTGTTGAGGCGAAGGATTACGCTGCCCTGCACAGCGCTTTGGTGCAGTTACGACCTTTGCTACCGGGTAATCCCACAATTGTCTATAATCTGGCGACATCGGAAGCGAGTGGTCTGGGTTTATCCGCCGCGGCCCTGAACAATTTGCGAGACCTTGCGGATACCGGCCTGCGGTTCGATATTGCCGGGGAGGATGACTTCGCATCCCTGCGCGCATCCGCCGAATATGCGGCGGCTCTGGATGAATTCGCGGAGAACGGGTGGTCGGTGTCGGCCAGCGCCCTGGCATTCGCGATTCAGGAACCCGACCTGATTCCCGAGGACATCGCCTGGGATCCGCAGACGCGCTCTGGCTTTTCCGGTGAGCAGCGTGCGGCGGAGCGAGATCATTACCGGAGATGGGAAAGTGTTCGCGACGGCGCCGTGGCCCGTGGCGGTGGATACGGCGTCCGGCTGATTGGCATCGCCGCATCCTGTGGGCCACCACCGTCGGGGTTCCGCACTGCGAGACATGCAGCAAATCGGACCAGGGCCGCACCGCGCTGCTGGCTTTCGATCTGGATTCCGGGGCCCTCCGCAAGCGCGCGGATTCACCGCTGAAGGGTTTGCTCGGCGACATGACGATCGGCAGGGACGGCCATCCTTACGTATCAGACGGCGCGGCGGGAGCCGTTTTTCATTTTCATCCCGACACCGGCGAATTCGAGCGGCTGGATGTCGCGGGTGAGTTCCCTTCGCCGCAGACGCCGGCGCTTTCGACGGACGAAAAGACCCTTTACGTTCCCGATTATGTTCGTGGTATCGCGGCGATCCGTCTGGTTGACAAGCGCACTACGTGGCTGATGCCCGCGGGTGGCATTGCCCTCAACGGCATTGATGGCCTGTATGTGTATGGCGGCGATTTTTTAGCGGTTCAGAACGGGACAGAGCCTCCGCGGGTCATTCGCGTTTCACTCGATCTCCAAAAGCAGAGGGTATTAGAGGCCAACACGCCGGGACTCGGTGAGCCGACCCACGGCGTGGTCGTGGGGGACAGGTTCTATTTCATTGCCGATAGCGGGTGGGATCGATACGACGAAAGCGGCCATCCGAAGAAGGGCACGGATCCGGTTCACTCTTCCGTGCGCGTCATCGATCTGAAGAGGCTAAAGCCCAATGCCGCAGAGTTTCAGGGAAGCAAACAAAATCAATGATTTGCGTTTAGCCAGAACTGGATGCTGTGTGTTGTGGCGCACGCTTCAGCGTGCTGGTGCGAGCTTCAGCTCGCGCTGCCGGACTGTGGGCTGAAGCCCACAGCAGCACGCTGAAGCGTGCGCCACGTGCAATCAGCAACTTATCAGAAAAACTTTTGGTATTGGGCTTTAGCCTGGACCTGATAGAGGTGGGGCAGGCGGTTTCGCCTGCCTTCAGTTCCTAAGCGACGGCGGCGGCGGGCCGTGGCGCAACTTCGAGCCTGCCGGTCGGGGCGATGCGAGCGCCCGACTGCTCCATGTACAGGTAGAATCCGAACATCGGCATCGCCTCGTTCCTGGCGAGCCGGTTCACTCTCCAGTGGACGCGCAGGTGGCAGACGTTCTCATCATTGGACAGGTTGAGAAGCGTTGAGTAGAGACCGCAATAGAGTTCTGCGGATACTTGATGAGAGGAATCCAGCGCTCTCCGTCGGCCCCGAACCCTGAATGGGGCGGCGGGAACCTGGTGCTCGACGCTGCGGGTGATGCCAAGCGTCAGGACAATGAGTTTGGTGGCGGCGGAGCCCAGTTCGACAACGGGTCCGAACCGTCCGACTGGACCACGCGCTCCTTTATCAGAAATGTTGGCAGCATATTTTTCTCCAGCGAAGTTGCTTGCCGGACCAGTCCCCTGCTACCTGGCACACCCACGGGGGAAGATTGTCAGGTGTCGTCCTGCTCATTAAAATGCTCTCACGTTTGAGGCGAAAAAGGGAAGAGGATTTCCCACTTTTTTCGTTCCAATCCAGTGACCGTCGCCGCCAGGGAGTTGGGTCAGCCTGAGTCAGTGAATGACCGTATCCCCATGTTGAAATGCGCCACAGCAGCGTCTAACGGCGCTGCTTCAGCCAGAGGCTCAGGAACGCGTCCACTTCGTCCGAGGGAATGTTTGCGCTTACTGTAACGCCCGATTTAACCTGATTGACGTTAATGGCGTCGTAAAGCCTGAGAAGTTGCGGTTGATTATCCGGCGTGCTGAGCCGCGCCATGCCGATGACCCCCCGCAATGCATCGTGGATGTGCCGGGCGCTGTCTCCGTATCGCAGTCGATTCGTCCGGTCAGATTGAGACCGTTTGAAACATCGATACCGGCCAGAGCGGCTCGGACGCCCCGCAAAAGTTGCGCAATATCCGCCAGACGCGAGTTCCCCTGTGCCTCAATGCCCATCCCGCTCAGGCTTCCGGCGCCGACAGCCCAGAGCTGATCGGACGGGTCGAGAGCCTCCACCAGCGGCCTTAAGGTACCCGGAAGGCCGCCGCGCCGCTGGTCGTAAGTATCGAGCGCCGCCTTGACCGCCGGCGTGCTGCCTCCCACGGCGACCGATTCGCCGATGAAAGCGATTACAGATTGTCCGTTGCCATAGAGGGTGTGTTTCCCGTAGGTAGTGTGTTCGGCGCCCCTCGCGCGCAGCCTCGCTTCCAGCTCGCGGGTATTGTAGCGGCCGCGCACCATAGTTGCCGTGGTGGTCCCGTTCGACCATGCCAGCACTGCGTCGAGGTCCTTTCGGGGATCGACGCCTGTTCCTGGACGAAGCGATCCACGCCTGGCAGGGTCAGTTGCGCGACATATTTCTGGTATACCGGCGTGGTGCGGAGACGGGCCACATCGACGCCCATCAGCAGCACGGCGTCCGGGGGGACGAACCTGACGAGGTCCCGATCGACGCGGCCGCCTTTCGATACCGGCGCCTGGCAGGCCGCGAGAAGCAGGAATGCTGTCACGGCGCACGCTGAAGCACAGGCAGTCTCCGTCCTATTTCTCCCTGTCCGTCGCGGCAGCCGCCGTTTTCGTGCCACGACCGGTCGAAAGGCAGACGACGTATCTGCGAACGCTGCATCAGAAATTCCTCTTCGCGAAGACCCGCAGCGCCCCGGCGAGGACGATGGCCCCAAACAGGGCGGAGGTCCAGATGGGCATCCAGCCGACAAACGTGCGGTCCTGGATCGCGTTCAGCGTCAGCCGGCCGATGTCGTGAACCTTCGGAAAGATGTAGTACAGCGCCTGCCAGAGCTGGCGTGACCACTCCGACGAGAGCAGCTTCATCACCTTGTCGCTCTGCGCCAGGATGGGACTGATAATCATCAGCGCCACCGTAATCATCGTTGCCAGCGCCGTACTTTCCCACAGCACGCCGATCAGCACCACCACGGTGAGCAGCACCGCAAAAATGAAAATGGTCGTGGCGATGGAGATGAGAAACATTGGCGTCCAGATACCCGTCTTGATCCCAAAATCAGCCAGACGCCCAGCACCAGGTAAATGACGTTGCACGATACCACCAGTATGTTCCCAACGTACCGCCCGAGCAGAATATGCGTTCGCGAGACCGGCTTGGACACGAGCAACTCGATGCGGCCCGGCTCCAGCACGCCGGGAATCAGCCCGGCCGAGGCGAAGACCGAAAGGAACATGCCGAACGTGTAGAGGAACGTCGCGACGAACGCGAAAACTCCGCGCACCAGTTTGTGCACGTCCTGGGTGTTGTTCGTCGATTTGCCGAACAGCGAGACGGTTGCGGTTGCGCCCGCGACGATGTCGATCTTCATCACGAAGAGGAAGAACAGAATCATCAGCATGGAAAGGCCGAACAATCCCCAGAAGATCTTGCGCGCCATGGCTTCGCGGAACATGTCGCGGATGAGCGCAACGGTGGCGATGCCGGTCATCGAACCGCCTCCTCGGCGGTGGAAACCGCGCCTCCGACCGACGGGCCGGAGCCATTGCCGATGGTCTTGACGAACACTTCTTCCAGCGTCCTCGAGGTGGCCGCCAGCGATTCCACGGGGCAGTGTTCGCCGCGAAGCAGATCGATGGCCTCGTTCGCGGCTTCCAGCGTGGCGAAATGGAAATCGGCCACGCCGTCGCCCGCGGCAACAGCGGAGGCGCGGGCGCGCAGCGTCTCCCGCAGTCCATCGGGAACCTGTGAAGCGGTGAGACGGTAGCCCTTGCCGGCCGTCAGATCCTTCACCCTGCCCGACAGCGCCACCTTGCCCTTGTGCAGAATGGCCACCTCGCGGCAGAACAACTCGACTTCCACCAGCAGGTGCGAATTGATGAAAATGGTGACGCCCTTTTCTTCGAGCGCGCCCAGAATATCGCGAATGTGGCGGCGGCCCAGCGGGTCCACGCCATCGGAGGGTTCATCCAGAATCAGCAGCGATGGCGAATGGATGATGGCCTGGGCGAGTCCGAGCCGCTGCAGCATGCCCTTCGAATACTTGCCGATGCGGATGTCGCCCCAGCGGTCGAGACCAACGCGTTCCAGCATCTCGGGAATTCTGCGGGTACGTTCGCGCGCTTCCATGCCCGACAGCGCGGCGTAGAAATCCAGCATGCCGGCGCCGGTGAAATAAGTGGGGAAGCGGTGATTTTCGGGCAAATATCCGACCGCTCTGCGCGCCTCTGCCTCGCGCACGTCGCGCCCGAACACGCGAGCGTGGCCGCGCGTGGGAGATACCGCGGAGAGCAGCATCTTTACGAACGTCGTCTTGCCCGCGCCGTTCGGACCCAGCAGCCCGAATGTGGACCCCCGCGCAACCTGCAGCGTGATGCCGTCCACGGCGCGCACTTCTCTCCGCCGCCAGCGCGAGCGGTAGGTCCGTGCGAGATCGGCCGTTTCGATTGCGTAATCTGTTGCCACTAAAGACAGAATACGCGGCAACGCCCCCTCATTTGTTCCCGGAGACGCGAAGCCCGGTTGTTACAATGAAGGCGATGTTTGCCGCGCCCGTGGCGCTTTCGAAGCTGGCCGATCTGGAGGCAGCGCTGTCGATATCGCTGCGCGGCAAGCCCGAAGTGGTGCGGCTTTCCATCGTGTGCCTGTTGGCGCGCGGCCATCTGCTGATTGAGGACGTGCCCGGCGTTGGCAAGACGACGCTGGCGCATGCACTCGCGCGCGCCGTGCGGTGCGGCTTCCACAGGCTGCAGTTCACCAGCGACATGCTGCCCAGCGACGTTCTGGGCGTCACCGTATACAATGCGCGCACCGGAGAATTCGAGTTCAAGGCCGGACCCGTGTTCACACATTTCCTGCTGGCGGACGAAATCAATCGCGCCACTCCCAAAACGCAATCGGCGCTGCTGGAAGCGATGAACGAGATGCAGGTGACCATCGAGGGCCGTTCGTATCCGCTGGCGCAGCCCTTCATGGTGATCGCGACGCAGAACCCCGTGGAGCATCACGGCACCTATCCGCTGCCGGAATCGCAGCTCGACCGGTTTCTGCTGCGCCTGCGCGTCGGCTATCCGGATGCGGGCGCCGAGCGCGAGATTCTGCGCCAGAGCGAAGCGCAGAATGCGGAGTCCGTTCCGCCGGCGCTGTCGGAAGACGAGTTAATGGCGCTACAGGCCCAGGCGTCGCAGGTGGCGGTGGACGAGGCGATTGTCGACTACATGCTGGCCATCGTGGCGCGCACGCGCTCCCATGAATCCCTCGCGCTGGGAGTGAGCCCGCGCGGCGCCCAGGCGCTGTTTCGCGCTACTCAGGCGCTGGCCATGGTGGAGGGCCGCGAGTATGTCATCCCCGACGACGTGAAACGGCTGGCGCTGCCCGTATTCGCGCACCGCATCATGGTGAACACGCGCGCGGCCATATCGCAGCGCAGCACCGAGCTGAGCGAGCGCATCCTGCAGGAGATCCTCACCCAGGTGGAAGTGCCACTGTAGGGGTGGCTGTGGGATTTGTACGCGGCTCCGTGGGTGGGTTCGTCATAGAGCGGTATCAACCTGGCTGTTGCTGAGAGCGGGGGTGGCATAGGTTCGCCCCTGATTGTCGCTGAACTCAACCTACATCCGGCGCAAGGATTTCCACGACGGTGCCCACCTGTCCGCGATGCAATCCCCGCTCGGGCAGATCCGCGAGCAGCGCCACAACCGACAGAATTGCAGGTTCGGCGATAGGTGCTCTCTTACCTATAGTGTTTAATCTTATTACTTGACCGCTTGAATGGGTCGCGTAGCGCGGCATGTGTTCACGGCGGGCTCTCTCCAGGTAACGGCACGTCAACAATGCCTGACGGAAACCGAGGGTTTCGAAAATGCTCCTGATTCAGCCAGCGCCAGTGCGCGGGCGAGAGCTTTGACAACCTTCGCCCTCTTCGGCTCCTCCAGCAGGTACATGGGAAGCCGCTCAAACCAGCGTTGCGCCTCCCAGTGTTCGATGTCCCCTGGGATCGGAAGGCGGCTGCTCGGTCTGGTCTTCCGCTCATAGTAGGCCAGGCAAGCGCGTATCTGCCTCGATGCTGAAAAATCGGAAGGTGAACGAAGCAACATTCACCAACAGCACATTCCCTGCGATCAAAGTAGGCGCGCGCCAGTGATCCTTTTCGATATGCCAATAGTCCCTGGGCGCGTCGGAACCGACGTACTGCTCATACGGCTCGATCCAAATCCGCGCCATTCTGTAATTATCCCACCCCCGGTACGGTGGCGAATTCCACCATAGAGTAGAGTCGGAGCGGAGCGTGGAACATAGGTGTGTAGAACCCTCGAACTTCGTAACTATGGTGCAGGTGCAGGCCGAAGGCCTGCTCAATACGCTGAAGCCTGCGCCAACTCATGCGGCTCGGTGAACGCCAGATCCGGAGCGGGTTTTCCCAACCCCGAGTGCGATGTTGAATCCGGAAGGAAGGGAAAATCATTTTCCGCGGCCCTCCGTAACTGCTTTGTTTTCAACTATCAAAAAATCGCCAGCGGAACATATTTTCCGTTGTGCCGGAGACAAGACGCTGCGAAAAAGTAACTGGACATCGGCCTGCACTGGCTGATGCTCAGTACCAGCGCGGCTCACCCTCAGCCGTCGTGCGAATGCCTCGCCGGCAGGCCGAACCGCGCGGCCGTATCGCCCGCGAAATCGAACTCGATCACCATCGCCGGCTCGTCGCCAACCACCCAGCCGTCGTGACCGGGCTCGATGGCAAACGCCTGCGGCGCCGAGTACTCCACTACGCAACCATCCGGAAAGCCGATGTGGATGCTGCCACGCACAATGAAGCCCACGTGCGCGTGCATGCACTGCTCGGTCCCGGAGACCGGCTTCATATGCGTCGACCAGCGGAAGCCCGGCGGATAGACAACGCGCTTCACGCGTCCCGCGCCCGTCTGGACGGCATCTATCGCCACGCCGTTGATCTCGCGGTGTTCCGCGTTCGGCACCGGCCCCATCAGTGGATCGATTGCGCTCATCGCAGCCCTCCTCGTGTGCAACAGAGTAACACTTCCTCCTGATATCCTGGAACCGACGCCCTTGAAAAACACCGCCATTCTGCTGGTCGATTCTCCGGATCGCAAAGGCCTGGTCGCGGAGATCTCCACGTTCCTCTACCGGCATGGCGCCAACATTCTGCATGCCGATCAGCATCAGGATCAGGACGCCGGCATGTTCTTCATGCGCATCGAGTGGGACCTCACGGATTTCGCCCTGTCCGATGCCGACTTCCGCCGCGAGTTCCAGCCGCTGGCCGGGAGCCTGAACCTCCGCTGGCGGGTGGAGTATTCCCGAACGCCGCCGGCCATGGCCATTTTCGCGTCGAGGTACCTGCACTGCCTTGCCGATCTGCTGCAGCGCTATCGGATTGGCGAACTGACCTGCACCATACCGGTGATCGTCAGCAACCATGAGGACGCGCGGCGACTGGCCGAGTACCACGGCATTATCTTTCACCGGATTGAGATGGCGGCGTCCACGAAGGAACGCGCCGAACAGGAACAACGCGCCATTCTCGAACGCCACAATGTTGACCTGGTGGTTCTGGCCCGCTATATGCAGGTGCTGTCGCCCGCCTTCGTCGAGGGTTGGCGCGGGCGCATCATCAACGTGCACCACTCATTTCTGCCGGCATTCAGCGGCGCGAAGCCATACCAGGCCGCATACAAGCGTGGCGTGAAACTGATCGGCGCAACGGCTCACTACGTCACCGAGGCGCTGGATGACGGTCCCATTATCGAGCAGGACGTCACGCGCATTTCCCACCGCGACCAGATCGAGGATCTGGTGCAGAAAGGCCGCGATGTGGAACGCCTGGTGCTGTCGCGCGCTGTGCGCTGGCATCTGGACCGGCGTATCCTGCTCTACGAAAACAAGACCGTGGTGTTCGACTAAGTGGAAGACGCATTCCTGGGCGCCGTTACGCTTTGCCAGCGCGTCATATGTACGGAATGACCATTGCAGGCCGTCTCCGGCAAAGAACGCGCGCCGTCAGCCGGCGATGGCGCGATGTCCGCGTGTTCGCGCACGCCATGGAATCGAAGAAGCATCCGATTCTCGCGCAGATTATTCCCATACGCCGCTGCAATCTGGCATGCACGTATTGCAATGAGTACGACTCGTTCTCAAAACCCGTGCCGATCGACGACATGCTGCGGCGCATCGATCGGCTGGGCGAGTTCGGCACGTCCATCATCACGCTGAGCGGTGGAGAACCGCTGCTGCATCCTCAGTGCGACGACATCATCAGGCGGATACGCGCGACAGGAGCGATGGCAACGTTAATCACCAATGGCTATCTGCTCACGCCGGACCGGATCCGGGCGCTGAATCGCGCGGGGCTGGACTATCTGCAGATCAGCATCGACAACGTAACCCCGGACGACACCTCGAAGAAGAGCCTGAAGGTGCTGGACCGCAAGCTGTCATGGCTTGCCGAGCATGCCGATTTCACCGTTACCATCAACACGGTGCTGGGCGCGGATGTGCGCAATCCTGAGGATGCGCTGACCGTCGCGCGCCGGGCGCGAGCGCTCGGGCTTCAACAGCACGGTGGGCATTCTGCACGATCGCGGCGGGTCAGCTTCGGCCGCTTCCCGAGGCGAGGCGGCCATCTACGATAAGATCCGGAAGCTCAGACTCTCCGTATCTCGTTCGCGCATTTCGATCAGTTTCAGGAGAACATCGCGCAAGGACTGCCGAACGAATGGCATTGCCGGGCGGGCGGCCGCTTCCTGTACATCTGCGAGGACGGCCTGGTGCATTACTGTTCGCAGCAGCGCGGCTACCCGGGCAAGCCGCTCGCCGAATACACGAGCGCAGATCTGGAGCGCGAGTTCAGCACCGAGAAGGCCTGCGCGCCATACTGCAGCATCTCCTGCGTGCACCAGGTGGCGATGCTGGATGACGTTCGCGAGCGCCCACGCGAGATGCTGGCTGAGTTGATCGACCGCCGGCGCTCAGCCGACCCGTCGTTTCGCCCGCCATTCCTGCTGCGCGCCGCGGCATGGACGTTTCTCGACAATCCGAAAGCTCGAGCGCTCGGCCGGGCCGCGGCGGCGCTGCTGCGGGGCAGGTAGGCTGCCGGGTAGGCTGCCGGCCTCAAATGCGATGCAACCTCCGCAGACCCGGCCAGCGATCGAAATCCGCGTCGAAGCTCAGAATCGAGCGAATGCCGTGGCGTTCCATGACGGCGATATGAACGGCATCGCGGGCTGGCGGCGAATCCCGAGTGCGGGACGCTGAATGCCGGACATTTCGCGATCGGGAATCAGGACCTGCAGGCGCTTGCTCATCTTGAGAGTGTATAGTACTCCTTCGTTGAGTATCCGCTGAAGAAGACCATCCGTGCTCGCAGCCGTCTCGGCAGCGCTACACGGCTTCGCTCCCTGTGGGGCAGCCATTGGTGTTTGTGGCCTGCCGGCGTCGTGTCGGCAATCGCAGACGACAAAAAACGATCGTCTGCGCCAAACTGCCGTCCGGGCACTCGGCTTCGCTGCTCTGTTGGGCGGCTTGACAGGCCGCCCCACAAAATGCCGCCCACTTAAGCTTGCGCCACGCTACTTCTGCACAAGGAGCGCGCGGCCGACGATCCCCAGCTTCTCCCACACCGGCAGGCTGATACGGCGGTCCAGCACGTCAAAGTTCGAGCGTTCGATCCGCTCCAGCAGCCGCGAGTAGATCTGCACCAGCGCCCACAACGACGCGCGGCTCCGGGGCCGAACCAGCTCCAGCAATGGAGCCGACTCATCGTAATACCGGCGAGCGCGCGCGGCTTCAAACCGCATCAGCCTGACGAACCGCTCATCGTGCTCCAGCCGATCCGCATTAACGCCGAACCGTTCCAGGTCCTCGGCCGGCAGATACATGCGGCCCTTTTCGGCGTCCTCACGCACATCCCGGAGAATATTGGTTAACTGAAACGCGATGCCGCATTTCTCGGCCAGCTCGGGCGCGTGCGGTGAATCGAACCCGAAGATGTGAATGGTGGTCAGCCCCACCACGCCGGCCACCTGATAACAGTAGCGGTATAGATCGTCGAACGTCCGGACCGACCGCGGCTCGAGATCGGAGCTGACTCCCGCAATCATCTGGTGAAAGTACTCGTGCGGGATGGAGCAGCGAACAACCGCATCGTGGAATGCCGGCCAGACGGGACTCGCCAAAAATCGCCCGGCGAGGGCTTCGTCCAACTCCGCGCGCCAGCGCTCGATGGCCGTCTCCGATCCGCCGCCCTCATCGCTCAGGTCGTCACAGAAGCGCATGAACGCGTACATCGCGCACATTGCATTCTTCTGCTCGCGCGAGAGCAGGACGAACGAGTAGTAGAAGTTCCGTGCGCGGGTCCGGGCCACGCGCCGGCAATACGCGTACGACTCAGCCAGCGTGACGCTCATGCAGCGCGCGTGAATACCGTGCGCACCACGGTCCCCAGCAGGAGCGTAACGCGCTCCACTTTGGTCACATGAGGACGGCGCGCCAGCACATCGTAGTTCTGCCGCTCGATCTTGTCCAGAACGCGCATGCCGCCGCGGCTGAACAGATCGAGATCGAATGCCAGTCGTGCGTTGACGGTGCGGGCCAGCGGCAGGCCCTCGAGAAACAGCGTGCGCGCCACATCAACGGCCTCTTTCATGGCCGCGCGAAAGGCGGCCGTGCACCGCCGGTCGCGAATGTCCTGCTCCGACGAGCCGTGGCGGCGCAGCAACTCAAGCGGGAGATAGATGCGATCCTTCTGATAATCGACGGTGACGTCCTGCCAGAAATTGGCGAGCTGCAGCGCGGTGCACGTCGCATCAGACATCAGATCGCGGGTTCCGTCCGAGTATCCGCACAGACGCAACACCAGCCGGCCCACCGGATTGGCTGAACAGCGACAGTATCCGAACACGTCCGTCCAGGTCTCGTAGCGCGTGACGGTCTGGTCCTGAACGAAGGCGTGGATGAGGTCGGCGAACAGCTCGCGCGGAAGTTTGCGGCGCCCGGCGGTACAGGCCAGCGCGACGAATACCGGATGCGTTGCTCGCCCAGCGTACATGGCATCCAGCTCTTCGCGCCACCACGCCAGCAGCCGGAGGCTCTCGGCCGCGTCGTCCATTTCATCGCCGAGGTCGTCGGCCCAGCGGCAGAAGGCGTATACGTTATAGAAATCCTGGTGCAGACTTTTCGGAAGCAGGAACGTGACCACATGAAAGTTTTCGTAGTGGGTGGTGGCGAGCCAGCGCGTGTACTGCTCGGCCTCGGAAAGGGTGTACTGCCGCGCCAGGGCCGTGGAGGAGTGGACGAAGTCGCGGGGCGCCAGACAGTCGATATTGGCGGCGGTCATGGATTGTGTGTCCCCCGTGGGGCGGGCGCCTCGCCTGCGGCCGACGCCTCGTCGGCCTTTTCGACTCGTCCAATCAGCATCGATTCGCTGGACCAGGCGGGCCAGGGCCCGCCGCAGGCGAGGCGCCCGCCCCACTAAAACTGAGACTCCTACGGAATAATGGCCGTCTTCATGTGCCCATTGTGACTGGTCAGGTGCTTCATCACCTCGAGCAGATTCGAGAGCGGCTCCACGCGGTTGACGAACTGGGCCGCCATGATCTGCCCGCTGCTCACCAGTTCGAGCGATTTCCTGATGCCCGCCGGCGTGTGATGGAAACTCGCCGTGCAGGTGATCTCGGAATAATGCAGCAATTGCGTGTCCAGCATCACGTGCGTTTCGCTGGGGCAGCCGCCGAAGAAATTGACCGTTCCGCCGCGCCGCACCAGCCGCGTCGCCAGTTCCCAGGTGTCCGGACGGCCTACGGCTTCGATGGCGATATCGGCGCCCCGGCCCTCGGTCAGCTCCTTGACCCGGCGGATGATTGCCGTGGAATCGTCGCCGGCGATGATGCCCTCCGCCGCGCCCAGACGCGCCGCGTTCTGTAACTGCGAGAGCCGCCGACCGATGGCAATCACGCGCGCCCCCTGCACGCGCGCCATGCGCACGAACATCAGCCCGATCGGCCCGAGGCCCATGACGACGATCGTGTCGCCCGAGCGCAGATGCGTCTCTTCCAGCCCGCGGACCACACACGCCAGAGGCTCAATCAGCGCCGCGTCCTGATAGCTGACGCCATCCGGGATCGCATAGGTATTCCTGGCCACGATGCGCGCAGGTATGCGAATGTATTCCGCATAGGCGCCGTTGTTGAAAAGAAGGTCTTCGCAAAGGTTTTCGTTGCCGCGGCGGCAATAATAACATTCGCCGCAGGGCGCGGAATTGGCGGCTACAATACGCTGGCCGATACAGAAGTTGCTTACCCCTTCCCCGAGTGCGGCGACATCGCCGGCCAGTTCGTGCCCGAACAGGGCAGGTGGAACGATCATGCGGGCGTGATACCCGCGGCGAAAGACCTTGACGTCAGTGCCGCACGTGAGAGCAGTCCGGACGCGAACCAGAACGTCGCCCGGTCCAGGAAGCGGAACGTCGACGGTCTCGACTCGCAAATCCTCTCTGCCGTACAATACGGCGGCCATCATCTGGTTTTTCACGAACACCACCTTTGTGGTTCCAGGACAACTTTCAACGATTCCGGCTCGGGGTGCAGCGCCAGATCGATTGCGGCGCGCACTTCATTCAACGCGAACCGGTGCGAGATCAGGTCCTCAACGGGTAGCTCTTCGAATACCAGTCTCGCCGATTCCTCCTGCAGATCAATCGATGCGCTGTAACATCCGAAAATGGTTCGCTCGCCGACGCAGACATCGGCGCCGGAGAGCTCAATCCGTTCCTTATGCGAGGTCTGAGCGAACAGCAGGATGCGGCTCCCCGGACGTGAGCATTTTACCGCTTGTTCGACGATACCGGAAGCGCTCGCCGCGACAATCACCGCGTCCGCGCCACGTCCGTCCGTCAACTCGCGAACACGCGCGGCGAACTCGGGGTCATGAGGATCGCTGACAAAAGAGGCTCCGAGCCGCGCCGACAGACCGCGCCGGAAGGGCATGCCGTCCGTTGCCAGAACGGTAGCGCCGCTGCGCTGAGCGAGCATGGTGAACATCAGTCCAATGGGACCCTGACCGAGAATCGCCACGACATCGTGCGGTTGAAGGTCCAGCTGCACCGCCGCTTTCAGGCAGGTGTTGATCGGCTCGACGAATGATGCGCGCTCGCAGGAAACGCCCTCCGGGATCTTCACTACGCCGCGGCGCACAATCCAGTCCATGACGCGCACGTACTGCGCGAAACCGCCGCCGGCAGGCTCGTATCCAGCCGTGATGCCCACCTTCTTGTAACCCGGACACTGCGCGTAAAGTTTGTGACGGCAGTAGAAGCAATCGAGACAGGGAATATGATGAAACGCGATCACGCGGTCACCCGGCCGCAACCGAGTAACGCCGTCCCCCACGGCAGCCACCACGCCGGCGGTCTCATGCCCAAAAATGCGGGGTGGTGCCAGCAGGTTGTACTCGATTTTCTTGAGATCGGTATGGCAGACGCCGCACGCCTCCACGCGCACCAGGATCTCGCCATCTCCGATTTCAGGGACGGCGACGTCCTCCACGCTGATACGGCTTTCGCCGGTGTAGACGGCGGCTTTCATTGTGGCGGGCACACGGCTCCGAGAGTCATACAGAAAAGCGCTCGGCCTCGCCGCCAGTTCAGAACCTGCAGTCGGCAATAAACTCTCCCAGCGCCGCCGATGCACTTCGGCAACGGCGGTCGAATGTCAATAATGCCGGCACGAGCGAACCCGGCCGCCGCAGCGCAGCCAGTAGTATCCGCGAGCGGCTGAAACGTCCATCGGCGTCTCGCAGCCGGTTAAAATCCAGCGGAAAGTCCTCATCCGCGGTATCGGTAACCACACGGACGCAGTAAAAGGGAACGCCCCATTCCTCCGCCCGGCGGCACAGTGCGTCGGCTTCCATCTCCGCCGCAATTGCGCCCGAGCTCGCGAGGCGCGATTTTTCGTTCGCCGAAACTACTACATGGTCGTCTGACGCGACGGGACCTGGAACGAACGGCCGCTGGACCATTGGCGCTCGGACAATCCGGTGATTAATGTGCGTAGCGATCACAATATCGTTCCGCTGCAAACTTCCCCGCAGAGCCCCGCAATAGCCGACGCTCACGACGCCCCGGATGTTCCGCCGTTCCCGAACCGCATCCAGCGCCGCTCCGGCCAGAGGAAACCCCGGCCCGTTAGCCACTGCTACTGCCAGTTGATCTCTGAAAACAAACTCCCTTGCGAACTGCACCGGCCAGCGCAGCGTCCTCACGGCCGGCCAGACCTGCAGAATGCCATCGAGTTCCCGGCTCTCCGCGGCCACAAACGCCAGCACCGCGGCTCCGGACCGGCCGTCACCGCTGTACATATCCATTTTCGCGGAACCAAGCCACAGCACGCACGAGCGCCCCGTCAACAGGGGAGGGCGTATATCCCAGTTCGCGTCTTGCCTTTTCGTGCGAAACGAACATTTTCTTTCGCGCCATGCGCACGCCATCCAGCGGGACGCGCGGGGTCTTACCCGAGATCTCCGCCCATGCCGAGCTGGCTACTCCAGCCAGATACGCAACCGTCCACGGCATCCGCCAACGAGGAGCCCGGAGTCCGCTGATTACTTCCAGCTTACCTAAGATCTGCCGCAAAGTGAGATTGGCACACCCTAATATGTAACGCTCGCCCGGCCGGCCCCGTTCCAGAGCCAGCAGGTGACCCGCGGCCGTATCACGAACATCGACAAGGTTCAGGCCGGTATCGATCCACGCCGGCATGTCCTTCTTCAGGAAATCCAGGATGATCTTTCCGGTGGGCGTGGGCTTCCAGTCGTGGTCGCCGATGGGCGCGGTCGGGTTTACAATCACCACCGGATAACCGGAGCGGGCGAACTCCAGCGCTACCTGTTCCGCGTCCCACTTCGACCGCTTGTAAGGGCCGGACATCTCGTTGGCCTTCACCGGCATGTCCTCGGTTCCGGGCCGATCCTGCGGCATGGCGATGCATCCTACCGTGCTGGTGTAAACCACCCGCTCGACGCCCGCGGCTCGCGCCGCCTCCAGAACATTCCTGGTCCCTTCGACATTGGAGCGGAATAGCTCGGCGGGGTCTTTGGCCCACAGGCGGTAATCGGCGGCAATGTGGAAGAGGGCGCGGCAGCCCTGCGCGGCGCGATCGAGCGAGGGGCGGTCGCGAAGATCGCCGGTAACCGCTTCGACGTCCAACTCGCGCACCGTACTTCCCGGACGGGTGAGCGCGCGGACTCGCTCTCCGCGCTCGACGAGCGAGCGGGCCACATGCCACCCGATGAAGCCCGTGGCGCCCGTTACCAGTACAGGCCGCATGCCTTATTGTCTACGGATGGCAGTTGAGGGTGTCATACCCTGGTTCTTCTCGCGCCCGCATTCGAAATCCGACAATCCGATCCTGTTCCGACAGGGTATGCTGAAACGACGCCGATCGGCGACGAATGCGTACAAAGCTGCTCGCGTTCCTGCTCGGCTTTATCAACCTGCTAGCCGTTGTCGGCGCTGTTGCGTTTGCGCAAATCTGGCTGGCGCCGCGCCTGCTGTTCGTGGCGGGACAGGCGCTCGCCGCGGCGCTCGCGGTGGCGGTTTACCTGGCGGGAACTCGATTCATTGAACGACGGCGGCCGGTGGAGCTGCGCTTGAACCGTTCGATCGTCCTCGTTGCCGCGGGTCTGGCGCTGGGAGTCGCCTTGTTCTCCAGCGTGATGGGCATTCTCTGGCTGGCCGGCGTCTACCGCCCGTCGGGTTGGGGCAGTGTGCGGCCGCTGGGCGCGGGATTGCTGTTCGCGTTTGCCGCCGGCATTGGGGAAGAGATAATATTTCGCGGCCTCCTCTTCCGCCTGATTGCCGCACTTGGGGGGAACTGGACAGCATTAGCAATCACCTCGGCGCTGTTCGGGCTGGGGCACATCGCCAACCCGCAGGCCACCGTCGCCAGTTCGGCCGCCATTGCCATTGAAGCGGGCATTCTGCTGGGCGCGGCTTATGCCGCCACAGGCTCGCTGTGGCTTCCTATTGGACTTCACGCCGGCTGGAATTTTACGGAGGGTTCAGTGTTCGGCATGACCTTGTCAGGTCATGAGATGGCGGCGGGTCTGATAAGCGGCAAGCTGAGTGGACCAGTTCTGCTGACCGGCGGCAGGTTCGGTCCCGAGGCCTCCATCATAGCGGTGCTGGCTTGCCTCGCTGTCGCTGTTGCGTTTCTGCGGAAAATGAAGAAGCTGCCGGACGAAGCGGACTCTACGAGCCGTACTCGGACGCCAGCTGCACAAACGGGTTAACGCTTTGTCGGGGTACTCGGGCAGTGCGAAATGGCCGGACCACCCGGACGCGCGTACACCGCTCCTTGCTGAGCCGCGCGCGTAAGCAAGCGGTAACGGGTTGCCCGGAAGCGCTCCCGAAATCCAACATTCCTTCCCACTCCGCCAGGGTATACTGAAAGTGTCGAACGCAACCAGTGGGCGAAAGCCCACTTTTTTATTGCGCGCAATGACAGGGCCGGATGCCGGATCGGAACAGGGAAGCAGTCGCCGCCAGGGTGACCGAGGTGGCCGAGAGGGTCGCTCGGTCCGAAAACATAGAGATCGTTGAGGTTCAGTACCTCGGGGGCGGCAGGAGCCGATTGCTGCGGATCTTCATCGACAAGCCGGAAGGCGTCTCCCACGCCGATTGCGAGTTCATCTCTAAGCAAGTGGGAGCCATTCTGGACGTGGAAGATGTAATACCCGGGCCCGGCTACACGCTGGAGGTCAGCTCGCCCGGAGTGGAACGAAAGCTCTCCAAGCCGGGGGATTTCGAGCGCTTTGCCGGCCACAAGGCGCGCATCACGCTGCGCGAGCCCGTAGAAAATCAGCGGCACTGGGAGGGCACGCTCTCCGGTTTCGAGGACGGGCAGATCACTATCGAGCCCGCCGCCGGCAAGCTGATCCGCTTTCCTTTCGCGCAGGTGGAGAAAGCTAACCTCAAGTTCGAGTGGTAAATTTCCCGGGGACAGTCTGAAAGAGGAGAAGAGTGGGAACGATCTATCAGTCCATTGAGATCCTGAGTAAGGAGAAAGGCATCGATCCGCAGATCGTGATCGACGCCGTCAAGGACGCCATGCTCGTCGCCGCGCGGAAGCACTTCCGCAGCGTCGAGGATCTGATTGCCGAGTTCAACCCGCAGGGTGCGCTCGAGATTTATGCAGTGAAGAAGGTGGTGGAAGAGGTCACCGACCCGGTGAAGGAAATCTCGGTGGCTGAGGCGCGGCGCGTGGCCCCTGGGGTGGAACCTGGAGCCGAGGTTCGTATCCCCCGCCCTACTGACGCCCTTGGCCGCATCTCCGCACAGACCGCGAAACAGGTGATCCTGCAGAAGGTCCGAGAAGCCGAGCGGGAGACCATTTTCTCGGAGTACTCCGGCCGGACCGGAGAGCTGGTGAATTGCACCGTGAAGCGTCTGGAAGGACAGGACCTGATGGTGGATATCGGCAAGACCGAAGCCCGTCTGCCGAAAAAGGAACAAAGCCGGCTCGAGAATTTCAGCGTCGGAGACCGCGTCCGCTGCGTGATCAAAAGCGTCGAAAAGGCGGGGAAAAACGCGGGCGTCATTGTTTCGCGCGCCGATCCGGAGCTGGTGAAGCGCCTCTTCGAACAGGAAGTGCCGGAGATTTATGACAACACGGTAGTGATCAAAGGCTGCGCGCGCGAAGCCGGCGAGCGCACCAAGATCGCCGTGTTCAGCCGCGATCGTGACGTGGACAGCGTGGGCGCCTGCGTGGGCATGAAGGGCATGCGCGTGCAGTCCATCATTCGCGAACTGCGGGGCGAGAAGATCGACATCATCGAGTACTCGGACGATTCGGTGCAGTACGCCACCAAGGCGCTGAGTCCCGCGAAGATCTCGCGGGTGTCCATCATCGATGGCGCCGAGAGGCACATGGAAGTGATCGTCGACGATACGCAACTGTCCCTCGCTATCGGCAAGAAGGGGCAGAATGTCCGGCTCGCGGCGAAGCTGCTCGGTTGGAAAATCGATATCAAGAGCGAGGAAGAGAAGCGGCAGGAGGTGGAACACGCCATGGCCGCTCTCACCAGCGCCGGCGCGCCGGTGTCCGTGCTGATGGACTACGGCCTGCCCGAGAACATCGTGGAACGTCTGGTGGAAGGTGGCGTCACAACAGTAGAGAAGCTGGGCGGCATGACCCCCGAGCAGCTCGAGGAGTTTCAGGGCATCAGCGCCGAGTCGGTGGAGCGGATTCGCGACGCCGTGACCAGCTACTACGAAACACCGGCCGAGGGAGGCGAGGTTTATGCCGAGCCGGCCGAGTACGCCGCCGCGGAGGACGCGCCCGAACAGGCGGCGAACGACGCGTCTGAACCGATCCCCGACGGCGCGTCTGAACCGAGCCGCGACCGCGAGGGAGCGGAAGTAATTGCCGAAACCGACCCTGAATTCGGACATCTCGACGACGGCGAGGTGGTGGACGCCGCCGATGCCCATCTGTCGATGGCGCCGTCGACGCTCGATCCCGTTACGCCCGAGGAGCGTTCGGAAAATGAAGGTGAATCTGGTACGATAGAAGACCGGGCTCAGAACCACTGAGGGGACGTGTGCGTGCCGGTCTTCTGTAGCTTTGTTCCGCAGTTTCCTGTCTATGAGAAAAATCCGCATTAATGAGCTGGCGCGGGAGCTCGAAGTTAAACCGCAGCGCATTCTCGACCTGCTCCCCGAATTGGGCCACCTCGAAAAGAAGACCCACTCCAGTTCACTCGACGAAGACATCGCGGACCTCGTTCGCAGACATTTCGGCCAGGACGGCGCTGGACATGAGGCGCGCATGGCCGATATGGCCGAAGACCGCGCTCTGGCAGCCGAGGACCGCGCCAGGGAGGCGGAAGAGTCTCTTCCCGCACCGCCCCCCGCCGTCCCGGCTCGCGATTCTCGCCCCGGGCAGCCTCAGGCGTCTGCGGTGCCGGTGGAGGACATCGCGGCTCCGGCCGCGTCCGAGCCGGAAACGGCCGCCGACGAGCAGTCCGCTGCCGACGCGGCCCCGGCGAAGCCCATGCCGATTCGGCCACCGCTGCTCGGCGGGCTGCGTCCCATCCAGCCGCCCGTAGGCCCGCGTCCCCAGGCGCCCGCGATGCCGGTGATGCCGCGCGCGACGGCTCCGCCGCGTCCTCCGAAAACCGAAGCGCCTGCCCCTGCGCGTCCGGCTGCGCCCCAGCGGCCTTCCGCGCCGGCCACGCCCGCGCCTCCGCAACCGCCGCCCGCGCGCCCCGGTCAGGTATTAACCGGACCGCGTCAGCCCATCCCTTCGGGTCCGCGGCAGCCGCTGCCCGGCACCGTGATCGGATCGCCCGGAGCGGTTCCCGGGACGCCCCGTCCGCCCATGATTCCGCAAAGGCCCATGGCCCAGCAGCCGCGCGCGATGGCCCCTCAGGCGCAAACCGGAACAGCTCCGAACCGGCCTCTTGCCGGCCAGCCCGCGGCGCGCCCGGTGGTGCCGCCGCGTGCCGATGTCCTCGCGCGCCTGCAGCAACAGCAGCAACCGCGCGTCTCTCCCGGCCAACCCACGCCGATCCCTCGCCCCGGAATGCCCTCCCGGCCGCAGGGCGCGCCGGGCCAGCAGGTGTATCGCGGTCCAATTCGTCCCGGCCAGCCGATCATGCGGCCCGGCATAGGCCCTGCCGGTCCGGGTATGCGCGGCCGCACCGGCGCGCGTCCGATGCATCCGACCTCCGCCACCATGCGCGTGGAACCCGCCGCGCCGCCGCCCACCGAACAGGCGCGGCGGCAGCATCAGGCGCGCGGCCGCGTGGTGGAACGGCGAGAGGAAGAAGAGGGTCGTCTCCGGCTGCCTTCACGGCGGGAGCAGGCTGCTCCGCTGCCGGCCATCAATCGCGAGATTACGGTCAGCGAGGGGATCACCGTCAAGGAGCTTTCCGAAAAGCTTGGCGTCAAAGCCAACCTGGTAATCCGCAAGCTGTTCGACAAGAAGATCTTCGCCACCATCAACCAGACGCTCGACGTGAAAACCGCCGAGGACGTTGCGCGCGAGTTCGGCGCCTCGACAAACAAGGTCAGCTACGAAGAAGAGAGCACCTTCGACATCCAGGCGACAGAGGTGGAAACCGATCGCGTGCGGCGCGCCCCGGTGGTCACCATCATGGGTCACGTCGACCACGGCAAAACGTCGCTGCTCGACGCGATTCGCCACTCCCACGTGGCCGACCGCGAGGCCGGCGGCATCACGCAGCATATCGGCGCGTATCACATCGAGAGGAACGGCCGCAAGATCGTGTTCATCGACACGCCCGGCCATGAAGCGTTCACCCAGATGCGCGCGCGCGGCGGCAAGGTCAGCGATATCGTCATCCTGGTGGTGGCGGCCGACGATGGCGTTATGCCGCAGACCATCGAGGCGATGAACCACGCCAAAGCGGCGAAGGTGCCCATCATCGTCGCCGTCAACAAGGTGGATAAGCCCGATGCCCAGCCGGACCGCATCAGGCAGCAGCTCTCCGATCGCGGTCTTGTGCCTGAGGAGTGGGGCGGCGACACCGTCTACGTGAACGTCTCTGCCAGAACGAAGGAAAACCTCGATCTGCTGCTGGAGATGATCCTGCTCGTCGCCGACATGCAGGACCTGAAGGCCAACCCCGACCGGCCCGCCGTGGGCGTGGTGCTGGAAGCGAAACTGGATCGTGGACGCGGCCCCGTTCCAACGGTGCTGGTGCGCAACGGAACGCTCCGGGTGGGCGATTACTTCATCTGCGGCGCCGTGTTCGGCAAGGTTCGCGCCATGTTTAACGACCGCGGCGAACCCGTCCGCGAAGTGGAGCCTTCGATGCCCGCGGAGGTACTTGGCCTCGAGTCACTGCCCGAAGTCGGCGATACCTTCCAGGTGGTGACCGATACCGCCAAGGCCAAGCAGATTGTTATTTATCGCGAGGCCAGGAACCGCGAGCAGACCATATCGCGCGGGACCAGGGTCACTCTCGAAAGCCTGCACGAGCAATTGAAGGAAGGCGAGATCAAGGACCTCAACATCATTCTGAAGACGGACGTCGGCGGCACCGCCGAGGTGCTTTCGGACATGATGCAGAAGCTGTCGAACGATAAGGTCCGCATCCGCGTGATTCACTCCGGCGTCGGGGCGATCAACGAATGGGACGTCAACCTTGCGTCGGCTTCGGATGCCATTATCATCGGTTTCAACGTGCGGCCGGAGCGGAACGCCGCGGCCCTCGCCGAGCAGGAGAAGGTGGATATCCGTCTCCACACCATCATCTATGAACTGAACGACGAGATGAAGCGCGCCATGACCGGCATGCTTGAGCCGGTGTACAGGGAGCTCTATCAGGGCCGGGCCGAGGTGCGCGAGGTGTTCCGTATCAGCAAGGTCGGCAATGTGGCCGGCTGCATGGTGCAGGATGGCCTGATACGGCGGGACAGCAGCATTCGCCTGCTGCGCGACAACGTCGTGGTGTTCACCGGAAAGATCGAGTCTCTCAAGCGTTTCAAAAACGACGCGAGCGAGGTGAAGTCCGGCTTCGAGTGCGGTATTCAGGTTCACAACTACAACGATGTGAAGCCGGGTGACGTTCTGGAGGCCTTCACGTCGGAACGCGTCGCGGCCGCTCTGCCGGTCTGATGCCTTCGGTAGGAATTCTGACGCTCGAGTTGCGGCTGCCGGAGTCGCACTCGCTCAAGGATAAGCGGCACACGGTAAAGAGTCTGCGGGACCGGCTGCGCAGCCGGTTCAACGTAGCCGTCGCCGAGATCGATTATCAGGACCTGTGGCAGCGCGCGCTGATCTCGGCTGTGACGGTCTCGGGATCGCATGCTTACGCCGAACAGACGCTGCAGTTGGTGGAACGCGAGGCGGCGTCGCTGCTCGGGCCGGCGCTGGTTGATGTCACACTGGAATGGGTAGAGTAGGACATGGACGCTTTTGACGCTCAGGAATTCTGGCGTGCGGTGGGAAGACTCTACGACGCATCGGTGGAAACTCGGGAGGCAGCGTCGCAGTTGCTGGAGATCACACGCTCTCACGAGCCGCGTCTCGACAAGGCAGAGGTGACCATCCAGGCGATTCTCGACGCCATCAACCGCCGCGAAGGCAATGAGCCGCCCGCGCCCCCGCAGTAAGTGGGAGTCATTTGTAGAGCAGGCGTTTTCGCCTGCATTCAAGGTCATGGAAGGTCACAGAGCGGAGCGGGTCACAGAGGCGATTCGGGAGGAACTGGCGGAAATCATCTCCTATGAGATGTCCGATCCGCGCGTAAGCTCGGCCACGGTGTCGGAGGTTCAGGTTTCGCCGGATCTTCGCCATGCCCGAGTGACGCTGGCGTTCCCGAGGCCCGAAGATGCCGATGAGGCGTTGAAAGCGTTGGGCCACGCCCGAACCTTCCTTCGCCGGCAGCTTTCGCAGCGTCTGGACATCTACCGCATCCCTGAGCTGCATTTTGAGGCGGATATCGGCACGCGGATCGGCGACCGGATGGATTTCCTGTTCCGGCGCATACGCAAGGGACGGCCCCGCGACGCTCAGGATCAGAACGGCGAGCCGGGCAAGTAGAGACACAGGCAGGAATGCCTGTTCCCACGCCCACTATAAAAAAAGTGGTTTCGATGAAACACGTTGTGCTAGCTTTGTTGTTTGCTGGCCTGCTCCTGGCCGCTGTTGCCCCGGCCGCTCCAAAGCTGTTTCGGGCCGAAGGCACAGCGGCGGCAATGGGGTCGGCATTCTCGGTAATTGCCTGGGGAGAGGACCAGGGCCGGTTGCAGGCGGCGGTGGCCGACGCGCTGGATGAGGCAAGACGGTTGGATGAGATGCTGTCCAATTACCGGCCGTCCAGTGAACTGAGCCAGGTGAACCGCCTGGCGGCGAAGCAGCCGGTACACGTATCCACGGAGCTTTACCGCCTTCTCGCGGCTTGCCAGGAATACAGCCGCGCCAGTGAGGGGACGTTCGATATCACGGTGGGCCCTTTGATGAAGGTCTGGGGGTTCTACAAAGGAACCGGCCATTTCCCGCATCGCGCCGAGGTCATGGGCGCGATGGCCTCGGTCGGATACCGGAATGTGGTCCTCGATCCGCGCGGTGAGACGGTCCGGTTTACGCGCGACGGGGTGGAACTCGATCCGGGCGGTATTGGCAAAGGATATGCGGTGGATCGTATGGCGGATATACTGCGGGCGGATGGCGTCACATCGGCGCTCATCTCCGCGGGATCCAGCAGCATTTATGCGATTGGCGCGCCGCCCGGTGAACCGGGCTGGAGAGTGGATATCAAAGATCCGAGAAACACGCTGAAAGCGGCGACGACGGTGACGCTCAGGGACCAGTCGTTGTCCACTTCAGGTAATTACGAGAAATTCTTTTGGGCGGAGGGGAAAATGTGGAGCCATATCATGGACCCGCGTACCGGATATCCGGCGATGGGCACGCTCTCGGTTTCCACCATTACCCCGAAAACGATTGACTCGGAAGCCTGGGGAAAACCGTACTACATTCTCGGCCGCCAATGGACGGCCACACACAAGCGGAAGGACTTCCGCGTGTATTACTGCGAGGACAGGGCGGAATCGCCATGCGCATGGCTCCAATGAACAGTCGTTTTTTAGAGGCCTGCCGACGCCGGCCCACCGATGTGCGTCCGGTGTG
This sequence comes from uncultured Acidobacteriota bacterium, assembly GCA_963780655.1. GTDB lineage: Bacteria > Acidobacteriota > Terriglobia > Bryobacterales > Bryobacteraceae > CAWACP01. The sequence goes on from CAWACP010000013.1 coordinate 36,925, forward strand.
GTTTATGCGCCAGGCGGGCAGGTATCTCAAGTCTTATCGTGAGATCCGGGCAAGTCACTCGATTCTCGAAATCTGCAAGCGCTCTGATCTTGCCGCTGCGGTGACGCTGCAGCCGGTGGAGATCCTGGACGTGGACGCAGCCATCATTTTTGCCGATCTGCTGCTGCCGGTCGAGCCGATGGGACTGAAGCTGCAATTTGTAACCGGCGAAGGTCCGGTGATCGACAACCCGGTCCGAACGTCGTCGGATATCGACTCGCTGTCGATCTCCAACACGGACGATCTCGGCTACGTCGGCCAGTCGATCCAGATGGTGGTCCGGGAACTCGCCGGGCGCGTCCCGGTGATCGGCTTCGTCGGCGCCCCGTTTACGCTGGCCAGTTACATGATCGAAGGCGGTCCGTCGCGCACGTTCGTGCGGACCAAGCAGCTCATGTATCGCGACGAGACGCTGTGGCGACGGCTCATGGGCAAGCTGGTGGATGTGCTCGGTCCGTTCGCGCTGATGCAGATTGCCAACGGCGCCCGTGCTATCCAGGTGTTCGATTCCTGGGTGGGCGCGCTCGGGCCGGACGATTACGTCCGCTATGTTGCGCCGTACTCGCGAGCGCTGATCGAGCGGATTCGTTCCGGCGGCGTTCCGGTGATCCACTTCGGCACCGGCGCCGCGGGCTTCTTCCGCGAATTGCACGCCGCGGGCGGCGATGTCATGGGCGTGGACTGGCGCGTGAATATCGACCTTGCCTGGATGGACATCAGTTACCGTTCCGCGGTGCAGGGCAATCTCGACCCAGCGGTTCTCTTCGCGCCTCTTCCGGAGCTGCGCATGCGTGTCCACGAACTGTTGAAGCGTACGGGCACACGGCCTGGGCACATCTTCAACCTCGGCCACGGCATCCTGCCGGATACGCCCGTGGAGAACGTGAAGGCGGTGGTGCAGTTCGTGCGTGAATTCAAACCGTAAGTGCAGGCCAAAGGCCTGCTCCACATTGCAACCGGATTGTGGAGCAGGCGTTTTCGCCTGCATTTTTGTGGGGAACCTTGAACGTCGTTGTTATTGGCGGGGGCATCACCGGCCTCTCCGCCGCTTACTACCTCACCCGCGCCGGGGTTCCCGTCACCATCATTGACAACGGACCCGTTCTCGGCGGCGTCATGCAAACGGCGCATCCGCACGGGTGCACTCTGGAGCTTGGCCCCGACAGCTTCCTCAGCGCCAAGCCCTGGGCGCTCGATCTGATTCGCGGTCTCGGTCTCGCCTCCGGGATCATGAGCTCCAACGATCACCTCCGCCGCACTTACATTCTGAAGAACGGCCGCCTTGTCCCGATGCCCGACGGCCTCATGATGGTGGTCCCGACAAAGGTCATGCCGATGCTCGGCAGTCCGCTGCTGAGCTGGCGTACGAAGGCGCGTATGGCGCTGGAGTGGTTCCGGCGTCCGCACGATGCCGGCGCCGACCGGTCCGTCGCTGATTTTCTGCGCGAGCATTACGGCCAGGAGGCGCTCGATTATCTCGGCGAGCCGCTGCTCGCGGGAGTGTACGGAGGAAGTCCGGAACAGCTCAGCGTGCAGAGCGTCCTCCCGCGTTTCGCGGAAATGGAAGCGAAATACGGCAGCCTCACCCGCGGCGTACTGGCTATGCGCAAAAGCGCCGCGAGGCGCGAGAGCGGTCCACTGTTTCAGACATTGACGGGCGGCCTCTCCGACATCACCACCGCCGTTGTTGCCGCGGCGGGCGATCGGTTAAAAGCAATTACATGCTCCGCCGAATCCATCGAGCCGCTGGCGGATGGCTGGCGCGTTCGCATCCTGGGCGACTGGATGCACGCGGATCACTTAGTGCTTGCGGGCCGCGCCTGGCAATCGGCTGAGCTGCTGCGGCCGGTTCATTCGGAAATGGCCTCGCTGCTGGAATCGATCCCCTACGCATCGTCGATGACGCTGGCGCTGGGTTATCGCCGTCAGGATGTGCATCATCCCTTGAATGGCTTTGGCTTCCTCGTGCCGCGCAGGGAGCGCCAGTTGCTGCTCGCATGCACCTGGCTGGGCACGAAATTCGCGCATCGTGTGCCCGATGACATGGCCGTTCTGCGCTGTTTCCTCTCCGGCGACGCCTGCGCGCGCAGCGATGGAGAGATTGTCGCGGCGGCGCGAGCCGAAATCCGCCGCATCATGAATGTCGACGCAGAGCCCGTATTTACCAGGTCGGCGCGATGGCCGCGCTCGATGGCGCAGTACAGCGTCGGGCACGCCGCGCGCGTCGAGCGAATCGAGCAGCTCGCAGCCGGCATTCCCGGGTTGCAGCTCGCCGGAAACGCCTTTCACGGAATCGGAGTCCCGGACTGCGTTCACAGCGGCAGGCTGGCCGCCGAGCGCATACTGGCTGCTCAATAAGCGCTGGTTCGTTTTCCGCCGCTGCCGCACTCGGCCCCGAGGAGGACGCGTTGGCCGAACCATTGCCTTCGCCGTTGTCCACTGTCCGGCTGGGACCTGGCAGCATGGCCATGCCCAGCCAGAACTCTTCGATGCCCTGAATCGCCGTGGTGAACTGTTCCAGGTCGACGGGTTTCACGACGTAGCAGTTCGCATTCAGGTCGTAGGCCGCGTTAACGTCGGACTCCGATTCAGAGGTGGTGAGCACCACCACGGTAATGGAGCGGAGCGAGAGATCGGATTTGATTTCACGCAGGACCTCGAAGCCATTCCTGCGGGGCAGATTCAGGTCGAGCAGCACAAGGTCCGGCCGCGTTACGTTGGAGAACTCCCCGCGCCTGCGCAGATACCGGATGGCCAACTCGCCGTTGGTAACAACGTGCACTTCCTTGGGGACGGGACCCTGCATCAGGATCTCTCGAGTCAGCCAGACGTCGCCGGGGCTGTCTTCGATCAAAAGGATTTGGACGGGTCGTTGCAGAAGCGCCATGTTCATTCTCGAGGCAATCTGGCCAAAGCCAGCCAGAAATTGAGCGTCGCACGCATAACATCGATAAACCGTTCACGGTCCTGGGGTTTGCAGATGTAGGCATTCGCATTCAGCGAATACGCTTGAAAGACGTGTTCCGGCGCGCCCGAGGACGAGAGCACGATTATCGGAATCCGTTTGAAGTCCGGGTCTTTTTTGATGCCGCCCAGCAGATCACAGTCCTCCTCATCCGCCAGATCAAGATCGAGCAGGATCAAATCGGGCCGGGGCGCGCACGAATATTCGCCTTCCCGGCGCAGGAAGGACAGAATGTGGGGACAGGTCGCCACCAGGCTGATATGGCTGTCGTCGGTAGCCTGACGCACCGCCTCCACGTCTTCAGGAACCTGAGCCAGCAGCAAAATTTCGGCGGTTACACTGGGAGCTTCAGCGGGTATCATTTGCTGTTGTCGCGAGACGGTCCTTCCTCGTGAGACCGGGACTCGATTTGCAGATTCAGAATGGACCGGAAACGTTTCACCCGACGCCCCAGCCAGGCACGATTATATCGCTTCCAAAGTAGAGCAGGCTTTTAGCCTAATGCCACAAACTTTTCGAATGGTCATTTCTTGTGCCTGGCGTAGCGCTCGCCTGTGCCCCAAACTGCTCTGGGATAAGACTTACGTTTTCGGCGTGGCAGGCTGGCTTGTTGGAGGAAGCACAACATTCTTTCAAAATGCCGCTGTGCCTCCTCCGGACTGCTGGCCGAACTGATTTTGGAGCGAAGGACTGGACGATTCTTGCAGCTCGGCTGAAAGCGTAACTCCGGGCCGGCCGTTCGCTTTGTTGGGCAGCCAGACAAATGAGGGCCCGCACCAGATTGTAGGCCGCGATAGCCATGTCGATCTCTTTGGCCACCATCTCGGGAGTGGCACAACCGAGTTGCTCCATCCGCAACTGGCTCTTCAGCGTTCGCAGATCCGTCTCGATATACCAGCGCTGCCCGTACAATTTCAGAATCTGTTTTACCGGCTCTGAAACAGTGGTGAACAGGGCCAGCAGAAAGGGCTTGCCTCCGTTATCCGGCTGCACCTGGCGCACAATCAGACGGCCCCGCACACAAGCGTCGGGCGGCAGATCGGGATGCCCTTTGCGTTCGTGCGGGCTGGGCGTCCACTCTATCTCACAGTCGATCCCACTTTTCAGGTTTTTACCGAACAGTCTGCTGGCCCGCGCCGTGGTCAATCGCAGCAACACCGGATAGCCCTTTTCCGTTGCTGCCCAGGCTACCGAGAACACCCCAAAATTGCTGTCCCCGATCACAGTGGCCCCGGCGGGCAAGCGAGCAATGCTTGTTTCCAGAAGTTGCTGTTCGCTCACCGCCTCCGGCCCGTACATGGGTCCCCATTCGGGCCGCATCGCCAGTCCGGTTTCTAACTCGTGCGCCACCAGCACCCGGATCACCGGCCAGTGGCTTTCGCCATGCTGGTTGGAACTCGGTGGAAAGCGTTTGGTCAACGCCGGACCACAGGCCAGGCGCATCGAACTTCCATCCAGAACGAAGGCGCGCCGGGACACGGCAACGCTGCCCGAAGCCATACGCGCCAGCAACTGCTCGAAAATCCGATCACAGCTCTGTTCCAACACCGTCAACGGCATCCTTTGCCGCGCCTGATTATACGCTGCCGTATTGCCGGAGACAGGCTTGCCGGACTGTTGCCACGCGCGTACGCGTTTACAGGGGTTCGGCCAGAAGCAGGCCGGCAAAGCCTGCAGCAGGTCAACAACTGCTGCATCCAGCGGCGCAGCACCCTGCAGCCGTTGCCAGATCAGCAGCCACATCACCACCAGCGGGCAATAGACGGAATTGCGGAACCTGCTCTTGGCCTGATCACAGGCCGCCCCGACGAAACTGGCCGGAAGAAGTTCCTGAAAAAGAGAAAGAACCCCGGAGACCGGCAGTTCAGCAGATCGCGGAGAGCGTGTGGACGTGCGGCCGCTGACTGTTCTGTGCGGTAGCTCGTGTGGTCATCTGAAACCAGGATACAGCCAATTCCAAACAAGTCAACTTAAATTTGTTTTATTCGGATTATGGGACTCCCTGCCGCTCCAGCAACCCCGCCCGGAAAAGTTTGCAGCATTAGGCTTTTAGCCTGCATTACCACACCCGGCAAGCCGGCGCGGCCACCATGGGCTGCCCTACCTTGCAGGAGAACGCCTTGCGGAACTCGGGGAAGTTCCGGAGCACGCCATTGACTCGATCCTGTGGCGGGGAGTGGGGGTCCACCTGGGTCAGCAGGCGCGCAAACTCGCCGGTCTGCTTCTCGCACCAGATCTGGCCGTAGGCGATGAAGTACTGCTGCTCGGTCGTGTAGCCGTCGATGGGCGCCAGTTGCCTGCCGTTCAGCAGGTCCATCAGCGCCATGAACGCCAGTCTGATGCCGCCGTTATCGGCAGTGTTCTCGCCCAGCGTCAGTTTCCCGTTCACGTGCACGTCATCGACGGCTTTGAAACTCGAGTACTCGTCGATGAAGCACTGCGCCCGTTTCTCGAATGCCTCGGCGTCCGCCTTCGTCCACCATTCGCGCAGATTGCCCTGCCCGTCGTACTTACGCCCCTCGTCGTCGAAACCGTGAGTCAGCTCATGCCCCATCACAGCGCCGATGCCGCCATAATTCACCGCGTCATTGGCGGCGTTGCTGTAAAACGGCGGCTGCAGAATGCCGGCGGGGAAGTTGATGCTGTTTTCGAGCGGCTCGTAATATGCGTTCACCGTGGGCGGCGTCATCTCCCATTCCCGGCGATCCACCGGCTGGCCGATCTTGCGCAATTCCCGATGCACTTCGAATTCGGCGGCCCGCTTCGAATTGCCGACAAAATCGCCGCGCACGATGGTGACGGTGGAATAATCGCGCCACTTGTCCGGATAACCGATCTTGTTCGTAACGGCGGCCAGCTTGATCAGCGCCTGTTTCTTCGTCTCCGGCGTCATCCAGGTGAGCGATTGCAGATCGGCATTCATGGCCTTCTCAATCTCGCGGATCATTTTCAGCGTCCGTTCCTTGCCGCCGGGGCCGAACGTCTCCTGAACGTATTTCTGGCCGAGGGCAAACCCGAGTTGGCTGTCGCTGAGCGACACGCACCGTTTCCAGCGGGGCCGCAGCTCCTTCGCGCCGGTCAGGGCCTTGCCGTAGAATGCAAAATTCGCGTCCACGAACGGCGGCGAGAGCAACGCCGCGTTGGCGTGGATCACGTGCCACTTCAGATAGGTCTTCAGGTCGTCAAGACTCGTATCCACCATTGCCGTTTCCAGCGCCCGGAAGAAGTTCGGCACATCCACATTCAGAGTGTCGAACTTCGGCGCGCCGACGCCGTTGAAGTAAGCCGGCCAGTCGAAGAACGGGCAGAGCGAGGTCAGCTCGTGGACAGTCATCTTGTGATACAGGTTCAGGGGATCGCGGCGTTCAACGCGGCCGAGCGCGCCTTTGGCCAGCTTCGTTTCAAAGGTCAGGATCGCCGCGGCATGGGCGGCAGCTGCTTCCGGCGCATCGCCCGTCAGCGCGAACATGGCTGCCACATGTTCCACGTACTGCTTCCGCAGCGTCACGGACGCTTGATCGGCTTTCAGGTAGTAATCGCGGTCGGGCAGCCCGAGCCCGCCCTGATCCGCATCGCCGATCTCCATGGTCGAGTTCTTCGGATCGGGCGTTGAGCTGAACGCAAAGAAAGCGTTCACGCCCTCGCGGTGGTCCTTCACCAGCTCGGCCTCGATCGCGTGCTTGTCGCTCAGAGCGTCGATTCGCGCAAGATCCGGCTTGATCGGCTGGTCGCCCCGGGCGTCAATCGCCTTCTCATCCATGCACGCGTAATAGTAATCGCCGATCTTCTGCTCGACGGGCGTGCGGTTCGGGGCGTCCACCTCGGCCTTCTCCAGAATGCCGCGCAGAATGGTCTCGTTGCGCTGCTGAAGCTCGGAGAAGCGTCCCCACGCCGGCTGGTCGGGTGGAATCGCGTTATTCGCAAGCCATGTCCCGCAGGCGTATTGATAGAAATCTGCGCACGGATCGGCGGTTTTGTCGATAGCGGAAAGATCGATGCCGGAACCGCCGGCGGATGAGGGAGCAACGGAGCCGTGTGCGGCGGTGGTCTGCGCAACAGCACAGGCGGCCAGCGCCACGGCCAGGGTGATAATCAATCTGGTACTGCGCACGCTTCCAGTATGCCTCCGGGAGGGGCAAGTTGTTATGCACGTAATCGCGGACGTCTGCATCATTCCTCTGGGGATTGGCGTGTCGGTTTCCCGCGAGGTGGCCGTATGCGAGCGCGTCTTCACCGAAGCCGGACTGCATACCCGGCTGCACGCCTACGGCACCAACGTCGAAGGCGAGTGGGACGCCGTGTTCGCCGCAGTGAAGCGCTGTCACGAGGCGTTGCACGAAATGGGGGTTCCGCGCATTTCCACCAGCATGCGTTTCGGCACGCGCACCGACCGCGCGCAGACGATGGACGACAAGGTCCGCAGCGTCGAGGAGAAGTTGAACGGCTGACATGGGCCGCTGTGGGCTTCAGCCCACGGTCCGGGCAGCGCTCCACCACGGTGCATCAACAGTTTACGGCAACAGTGGCGTAGGCCTTTGGCCGGCCTTTGGCCTGCGCAGTTACTTTTTCAGCACCGTCTGAAATGAAGCGTGCGCCACAAACACACGTCAGCGTGTCTGGTTTAAAGTCTCGGCACTGTCCAGAAACCTCCCCCAACGAGGATCGGCGCGGCCGCTTACGTGTTACTCGCCTCCGGTGCGCGCGCCCGCGCCGGCGAGTTCGGTTTCCGGCACGGCCTGGGGATCGGTTTCCCACAAGTAGATCTCGTTGCCGTCGGGATCGAGCAGATGAGCAAAATTGCCGGCCTTGTCTTTGATGACGGAGCCGGCGATCTTCACGCCCTTCTCGCTCAGCCGCTTCAGCACGCCTTCGATCGGCTCATCCACTTCCAGGCCCAGCATCATCGCCCCTTTGGTTCCCGGAGCGGGGTACTTCGGTGACGCCGGGTGCAGGCCGATAGTGAGAGATTTCCCGGCCTCCACCGTCGCCCAGCTATTGCCGAAGCGGTTGGTGAGCCTGAGCCCTAACACTTCCGTGTAAAACGCGACTGCGCGGTCCATGTCGGACACGAATACGGTTGCATTGCCTCCGCTGATCATTGAGTTCTGCCTCCCAGCCTATATTCGCCGAATCGCTCTAAAATGGAAAGCGCCACCGGAGGGCGCCACTTGCCGCACACCCGCGAGTTTTTCGTTCCGGTCATCGTTCTGGACCGCGCTTCAGAGATTCCGTTGCATCGCCAGATCTATCGGCAGATTGCCGAGGCGATTCGGGACGGAGCTGCCGGCGAGCACGCAAGGTTGCCCTCAACGCGATTCATGGCGCAGCTCTTGCGCGTATCCCGAAACACCGTGCTTGCGGCTTACGACGAACTGGCGGCGAACGATTTGATTCGCGGAGAGCGGGGCGCCGGAATGCGCGTGCGCGGAACCGGGGCCCGACATGCCAGGGCATCCCTGGGGCTGAGGCGCGCGATTCGAGCGGCGCACTACCCCGCGCGAGCGGTTGCGCTTGCCGATGGGGATGGGAACCCGCTCTACGTCAATTATTGACGCGCCGACGCACTGAGCCGACCACCTGGCGAACCGCCCGGACGATCGACGCCGGTTCTTCTGCGTGCACATCGAGAATGAGATGGCCGTCGGTGGAGAGTGCGGCAAGAGGCTGCACCTGCTGAAACCAGTAAGCGTTGAGGTCGTCGGTGACCTTCGCGTACTCGGGACCGGGTGGCCGGAACGGCGTGGCGTCCGTCAACACGTACATAGGCCGATTGCCGAAATCTCCTGACGCGCGTACCTCCGCCATGCTTCGATCGAGATTGCACCCCTCGCCCTCCGTTCGCGCAGTTCCGGGATTGTTTGAGAGGAAATACAGCTCTCGTTGTTCATCGGGCGCCAGATTCGCGATGCCGAATGGCCGGCCGGCTCCCGGATTCCCAAACAGCCGCAGCACGCCAACACGCAACATCGCCGGACCGACGACGTCGCAGCCTGCCTTCTGCAGGAGCGGCGGTAGGGACCCGAGCGCGCCCTTCATGTACGGGGGCTCATGGGCAAGTACGTCGGGATCGGACGGGTGGATCAGGACTGCGCCGGCCACCTCGCCCGGGTAGAGTCCGTTATACACGCGGACATGGAAAGCGCCCGCCGTCGCGCCCACAAGCACGTACGGCGGTGGGATAGCCGCGGCGCGCAGGAGCGCATGAAGATCACTGGCGATGGCCTGGAATGTCCGCGGCCCGGGCGCTGGATCGCTCCATCCGTAACCCGCCCGATCGTACCAGCAGGCGCGGCTGAACTTCGCGGTTTCCCGTTGGATGTCGATCCAGCTATAGCCGGCTGTATGGCCTGCGCTCTCGAAGATGACCGCCGGATATCCGTCGCCGGAGCAAAAGAGGTTGAGCGTGCGTCCTCCGATATCGACCGAACGCCCGATTTGCGGATACTTCTTTCGATCCCCGATTTCGCCGATGCGCTCATAGACGAAGCCGGCAAGCATCAGCGCCACAAGCAACAGAGCCGCGCCTTTGAGGAACCGCCGCATACGTCAGGAGCATCGAGCGGCCAGAAACTTCGCCACCCATATGGAGGCTGCTGTCACCAGCAGCACGAGCACCCCGGCAGACCAAACGATCAGTTGCATGAGCAGCCGCATCTCCGGGACGCCCCCGGCAACAGGAGCGGTTCCCGGTTCGCCGACGGGTCTCAGCATCAGCCAAACCAGCCCGCCGGCCATCATTTCCAGACATGCGGCAGAGATAGCCGGCGCCACCATCCAGGCGCCGCGGCGCAGCATCCATTGGCGCATCGCCGAAACGAGGCAATCGCGCAGCAGAGCGCCGCGGGATTCAGCCGATTCGTCGAATATGCACAGCATCCGGGCCGTGTAACTTCTGCGGAATTCGCGCGGGTGCAACCGCAGCAAAGATTTGTAGACGGTCCGCATTGCCGGCTTCGCAGCAGGCTCCAGCTCGGATTCCAATATAACGGTTTCCGAGTCGTTCGTCCGTGTGGAGCAGGATATTATCCGATGCGGCGAGCCAGCCGCCATCGCGCGCGTAGTACCAGACAAAGAACGCTTCGTTGTGCTGCCGCGGCTTGTTCATTTGTCCGTTGGGGCTGAGGCGCCTGCGCTCGCTGGTCATCTGCGCAACGCCGTCGCTGCATTATGACGTGTTATCCGACCCGCGACTCCGGGTGACGCTGTCGGGTTCGGCATCATCGGTGCTACTCGATCACCGCCTGCGACACAGCATTGTCGAAATCATACTGACGGGCGCGACCCGGTACGCTTACAAACAGGACCGCCACGATCTGTTCTTTGCGATTCACCCACCAGTAAGTTCCGAATGCGCCGTCCCATCCATAGCTTCCGTTGGGCTTGCGCATGCGCGCGTCTACCGCGTTCAGGACGACTTCGCCGCCCAGCCCGAAGCCGACGCCCTTCGGGGGACGCCCGATCTGTCCCATGAAAAGATTTCCGACGTTGTTGCTCATCATCAGATCTACCGTCCACGGACTCAGAATTCGTTTGCCGTCCAACTGTCCGCCGTTGCAGAGCATCTGCGCGAAACGGTAGTAGTCTCCTGCCGTCGAGACCAGCCCGCCTGCGCCGGAGAAATACGAAGGCGTGCCGATCACCAAAGGATGTTCGGGCTTCCGCAGTCCCGTTTCGGTTTTCGTGTAAACGGTCGCCACCCGCGATTCGTCCTTCTCGGGAACGTTGAAGAACGTGTCGTGCATTGCCAGCGGCTCAAACAGCCGGGTGCGCAGGAACTGATCGAACGGCATCCCGGATACGATCTCCACGATCCGTCCCAACGTGTCGAAGCCCGCCAGTCCGCTGTAACGCCACTGTGTGCCTGGCTGGAAATCGAGTGCCAGCGAGCCGAGGCGCGGGATGAAATCGGCGAGAGTGTCGGTCGGTTTGCGCTCCTTCATCAGCTTCGTGAATTCGTCATTGCCAATGCCTCCGCTGGCCAGGCCCGAGGTGTGAGTCAGGAGATCGATAATCTCGATCTCGCGGTCCGCCGCAATCGTTGTAATCTTTCCGGCGGATGGCGGACGGTCGGCCATGGGTTCCGGCTGCCGAGTGTCTTCCACCGCCACGCGTGGAGCTTTAAACTCCGGAATGTATTTCGAGACCGGATCCGTGAGCTTCAGCTTTCCGTCCTCGAGCAGCATCAGCACGGCCGCCGCCGTCACTGGCTTGGAAGAGGAGGCAAGCCGGAAGAGCGTGTCCATGGTCATCGGCTTCTTCGAATCGAGGTCCATCAATCCACACGCGTCGTGCTGCACTATGCGGCCGCGCCGCGCGACGATTGTCACCGCGCCCGAAATCTCCTGGGCCTCGGTGTGGCGCATTACCATCTCGTGAATACGCTGCAGCCGTTCGCTGGAAAAGCCTACGTCTTCGGGTTTTTCACCCGGAAGTGATGCGGCGCGAAGCGGTATGAGGAGTATTGCCAGGGCTGCCGCGGCCAAGAACCGGATTCGAGTCATCAACCATTCCTCCTGATCGGGTGCGCGATTCGGGAGTTCGTTGAATAAGGATTGTTCAAACAAGCTCCTCAGTGACCAGAGGATACTCCTGCCTCAACGGTCACGCAAATGTCGGAACACTTCCCCTCCCGAGCCGGCGATCCTGGTCGCGAGTTGTGAGCACACTGGTGGTCTCTTCGCTCGCCGGCGATTTTCGTGCGCTCGACCTTCGCTCCAAAGAACCCAGGCCACCGCCGATACCGTGTGGCCATAGCGATTCACGCGGCAAAATCCGTACCTGTTATCCAGCACCACATCCATCCAGCCGTCGATCGGCACTCGGGCCGAATGGGAGCCGGTTGAGCCCTTGTTGTCGGGATGCTTCACTTGTTCGGCCCAGGAGAATTCTCTCCTGATCCGCGTTTCTTAACGATGCTTACCGCCTTCAGCAGAATGGCGTTGTCGGGAATCGGCGGGCCGTAGACATTGTCGAAATCGGCCGAGCCCCCGCGAAAGCCGCTGGTCCCCTTCAGGCGAATCTCTTTGATCACCTTTCCGAGCCGCGGGTTGCTCCACTCGAAGGCAAAGAACGTCTGGCCGTCGGGCTGTGGCATCGCGTCCGCGCCATAGCAGTAATCGTGCGCCAGCTCGCGCGAGCCCCACCCTGATTCCTGAATGTTCACGCCGTAACGGATCGGGATGCTGACCGTGAACCCATCTTCGTATACCACTTCGTACCAGCCGAGCAGGTCCGCCGTATCTTCCATGTCCCACAGCGCGCGGAACATTTCCCGGTTGTTCGCCGGGTGCGCGGCCGCATGAAGGAAGATGACGCTGGTGGCGTCCTCGCCTACCGGGAACACGGCATTGCTGCTCCGGTTGTTGGTCGCCACCGTGATTGTGCCGGGCAACTGCACCGGCGCCGGCGGCGCTTCGGTTTCACTCGGCGGAGGCCGGCCGCGAAACGCGCGGCGGATCTCGGGAACCCGCTCCTGCACAATGCCTGAAAGCTCCCGGCCATCAATCACCTTCCCGCTCCACAGGATGTTGCTGACGCCGAGGAAATCGGAGAGCAGGTCTTTGCCGAAGCCGAACTCGCCGGTGGCGAACCAGGCCGACGGCGCCCCGCCGAGCAGGCTCACACGCCGGCCGCGAACTGCGTAATTCTTTATGCTCGGATCGAAATTGCCATATACCTGCTTAAAGCCCATCTGCTCCAGACGCGCTTCGTGTGTCTCGCTGCGGTCCTCGCCCCAGAACCAGTTGAAGATCAGAATATCTTTCGGGATAAGCCGCTGCACCTGCTCCGGAGTCATACCGCCGGGCGCGAAGTACTTCCATCCGTCTGGCGCCGTCTTCGGCTGCAGCCCGCTGCCGCGCACGCTCTGCAGCAGCATGTCGCCCCACATAGCGACACGGATGCCTTTCGCCGCCAGGTAATCGTGAATCTTCCGCACATCCTCGCCGTAGCGCTCGCCGATGTCCTTGTTCCCACAGCGCGGGCAGGACCCGACGGGCATAAACAGCTCGTCGTGGCCGATATGGATCAGCCGCGGCTTCAGAACATCGATGTACTCGTCGTAAACATCGAACAGCAGCCTGTAACTGGCGGGATTCGATGGGCAGTAAGTATCCGGCCACTTCTCGCCGGGAACTTCGGCCAGGTCCCTGTGCACTGACAATAGATAATAGCTGTGCGTGAACGACGGCAGCTCGGGAACCAGCTCTATGTGGTACTGCCGCACATAGCGCGCCAGATCGGCAACCTCATCCTTCTCCAGAATGTCTCCATTGGCAATGTCCTGATGGGTGGAGTTGACCTCGATGTCATGCGGCGCGCCAAGCGGGTAGTTTCGCCGGCTGTAGTTTGTATCGCGGGCGAACTCCACCCAGCCGGTGTTCAGCTCGGGGTGGCGGTCGAGGCGCATGGATGCATTCATTTCCATGATCAGCGTGTTGTACTTGTACAGCGCCATGAAGTCGCGCACGAAACGTTTGAAGAACGGGATGCTTTGGCGCCCAGGCAGATAGAGCTTGATGCCGCGGAACGATTTGTCGGGCCAGTCGCGAATGTTCACGCCTTCCACCCGCAACGAGCCGTCCTTTCTCGAAATGAGCTGCCTGAGCGACTGCAGGCCGTAAAACGCGCCCCGCTCGTCGGCGCCCTGAATCAGAATGCGGCTGCCGCTGACACGCAGGATGTAGCCTTCGGCGGGCGCGATCCCGGCACGCGGAGGCGCGATCACGATTACGCGGCCACCGGGCGCTCCTGTCCTCAGATGCACGCCCCAGCGGTCGCTCAGCGTCTCGGTGAGAAACCGCGCCTGAAACAGGTTTTCCGCAGAGGCAGGGGCCGGGAGCGAGATTGTAACGCCATCGTCGAGCACGAAATCGGCGCCGGAAGGCGTAACCTCTCGAGGCGCCGGAAACACCCCGGCGCAGCAGTAGCCGGCGAAAACAACAGCGGCAGCAATTGTGCGACGCATCACTAAAATATATATGCGCGGAGGGCCCGTGGTAAGACGTTCGCAATAGTTCGCGAACTCCTCGTATGCAGTCGCGGGACTTCGTGATGGTGAATGCACCGGCCGGCCACAATTCCGCGCTGATAGCGTCCCTTCCTGAGTGTCCAATCGACGCCGCGCTTCCGGATGAGGTCGCGTTCGTGCGCGAGGCGATCTGCCGTTGCCCGGTGCGGATTGGGCTGCCGTCTCGTGAGTCTGTTCATGCATGTCGATACCCGGTCCCGGGGGCCTCCCGGCAACTCAATCCTGCGCACGCCGCATGCGTCCGCGGCGGCGAAACCAAATCGCGCGTCAGCTAAACCGAACGGGCTCAGTTCTTGTTCCCCACCCGGGGACCGGACAGAGCAGCATGCCTCGCTCAGACCCGGAGCGAAGGCGATGTCCTGGTTCCGGCAGCCGCGCACCCGCAGATCCACTACGCTGCGCCTCGTTGTCGCTGAGATCTTTCAGCGCCATAGAGTCTCAGCGCATCGCGCCTTTCTGAGGCACACGGGTTCTGCAGCGACGCCTGCAGGTTTTGTCTGTGTCTTCATGCATGCCGATATTCGCCGATGCAGGCGCATGTATGCAAACCGCAATGCGCATGCTGCAAAGAAACCAAACGGTGTTTCAGCGAAACCAAACGGCTTCAGTTTCCGCTCTCCGACCGCGGACCAGGACGGTGCAGCCTTGTGACTGCAGGCCCTCGCAGCGATTGCATCTCCGATGCGATCAACGGTGTGTAATATGTACTGCGCTTCAACAGGTGGAACCAGAACGGGGGCTCCAGGTGAGACCACAAATCCGGTCAGCAGGATGCCGACGATTTTCAGGATGACCACGTTAACCCGCCAGGGAAACGCACTTTGCACAAGACGGCTGCGCTTCTGGTGTAAAATTCCTGCCAGCGTATGGCTGTATCAATAGGCTCCCGGCTCGGCCCCTACGAAATCCTCTCTGTTGTCGGTGCGGGCGGCATGGGCCAGGTCTATCGTGCCCGAGACACCACGCTCAACCGCGATGTCGCCATAAAGGTCTTGTCCTTGTCCCTTTCCAGCGACCCCGGCCGGCTAAGGCGCTTCGAGCAGGAAGCACGGGCAGCGGCCGCGTTGAATCATCCCAACATTCTGGCCGTCTTCCAGATGGGGACGTATGAAATGGCGCCGTACCTGGTCTCGGAACTGATCGAGGGCGGCACGCTGCGAGAGCAGTTGGCACGCGGTCCCATGCCGCTGCGCAAAGGAGTTGATTGCGGCGTGCAAATCGCACGCGGCCTGGCGGCGGCACACGAGAAAGGAATCGTGCACCGCGATCTGAAGCCGGAGAATCTCTCACTGACCAAAGATGGGCGCGTCAAGATTCTCGATTTCGGTCTGGCCCGGCTCCTGCCAGATCAGGGGACCGATGACTCGAACACGCTTGCCATGAGCCACCTGACCCAGCCGGGCGTGGTGATGGGAACGGTCGGCTACATGTCGCCGGAACAAGTCAGCGGGAAGGCGGCCGACCACCGCGCGGACATATTCGCCTTCGGCGCCGTTCTGTACGAGATGGTGACCGGGAAGCGCGCGTTCCAGAAGACGACTTCCGCCGAAACGATGTCCGCGATTCTCAACGAAGATCCGGACGATGTATCGCAGTCCGCGCCGAAGGCTCCTCTCGCGCTGCGGAGAATCGTCCAGCGCTGCCTGGAAAAGAAGCCGGAGCAGCGCTTCCAATCGGCTTCGGACCTGGCTTTCGCGCTGGAGTCGTTGTCGGATTCCGGCGGCATTTCCGCAACAATTCCGGCAACACCGTCTCGAAAACAACGGAAATGGCCGGGGTTTGCAGCACTCGGCCTCGCGCTGCTGCTGGTGGCCGGATTGGTTGTGTGGATCGTCAGGAATCCCGCCCGCCCCGCGGCTAATCCGCTCGCCGATGCGCAATTCACGCGGCTTACCGATTTC
Organism: uncultured Acidobacteriota bacterium; assembly: GCA_963780655.1. GTDB lineage: Bacteria > Acidobacteriota > Terriglobia > Bryobacterales > Bryobacteraceae > CAWACP01. Next base: position 52,859 of record CAWACP010000013.1, read on the forward strand.
ACCGGAGTCGAAACGAACCCAGCTATCTCTCCGGATGGAAAATTCGTCGCTGTCATCTCGGACTGGGGCGGAATGTTTGACATCTGGGTAGTGCAAGCCAACGGCAGCGGCCTCGCGAACCTTACACGCGGGCGGATCGGAGACGTGCGTGCGCCCCTTCGGGCCGTCGGATTTTCAGGCGATGGATCGGAGGTGTGGAGCGGTGGAACGGAGACCAGAAGGCTAATGCTGTGGCCGATGATAGGTGGAGCGCCGCACACTTTCATGGATGAACACGCCGCTGAAATTGCGTGGTCGCCTGACGGTTCGCGGCTGGTTTATCACACGTGGGACCCGGGCGATCCCATGTTTGTGGCCGATCACAGCGGCGCCAATCCACGACAGATCATGCGAAGCGAGCCCGGATTGCACAACCACTACCCGTTCTGGTCGAACGACGGGCGCTGGATCTACTTCGTGAGGGGGCGGCCGGCCACGCGCGAGATGGACTTGTGGCGGATTTCGCCGGAAGGGCGAAAGGAAGAACGGCTGTCACATCTCTACACAGATATCGCTTACCCGACTTCGATCGACGAGCGGACGGTCCTTTTCGTGGCCCCCGATAAAGATGGGGCAGGTCCGTGGTTGTGGGCATTTGATTCGGAAACTCGGACTGCACGCCGCGTGAGTTCCGGGCTGGAACAATACACGGCCGTTACGTCCACCTCGGATGGCCGCCGCCTGGCCGCGAGCGTCGAGAATCCACAAGTCAGCTTGTGGAGCGTTCCGATTACGACTCGAATTGTCGAGGAGAAGGAGGTCCAATCGTTCGCCTTGCCCGCCTCACGCGCCTGGGCTCCGCGCTTTGGTGGCGGGTCGCTCTTTTACCTGAGTTCGCGGGACGGAGCTGACGGACTTTGGCGCTATCGCGACGCGCAAGCCCTGGAAGTGTGGGAGGGCGCGAATGGCCCTCTGCGCACGCCTCCCGCCATCTCGGTAAACGGAGCGAGCGTTGCGTTTGCGCTGAAACGAAGTGGAAAGCAGCAGATGCACGTCATGGCCGCCGATGGATCAAGGCTGCGGCCTCTTTCGAGGGACGTCGATGCGCGAGGTGCTGCTTCCTGGTCTCCCGACGGGAAATGGGTTGTGGTGGCGGGCAGCGACCCGAGGGGGGAGGGCCTGTTCAAACTACCGGTTGACGGAGGATTACCAGTTCGGATCGCGACCGGACCAGTCCTGAACCCCGTTTGGTCTCCGAAGGGCAATCTCATCGTGTATTGCGGCACGCAGGTTTTCACGGTGACGCCACTCCTTGCTGTGGATGCTGCTGGAACGCCGGTGAAGCTGCCGGACATCAAAGTGCAGCGAGACGGAGAACGTGCGCAGTTCCTCCCGAATGGCACAGGACTGGTCTACATGCTCGGGGATACGTTGTCCGAGCAGGATTTCTGGCTGCTCGACATTCGCACAATGCAGTCGCGGCGCTTGACTCGGCTGAGCAATCCCGCTGCAATGCGAAGCTTTGATATCACGCCCGATGGGAGCCGGATTGTTTTCGACCGGCTGCGGCAAAATTCAGGCATCGTGCTCATCGATCTTGCGACGAAACAGACTCGGCCCTGACTGGTTGGTGGACGGGCCGTCATCAATATCCGTCATCGTGGAACCGTTCCGAACACTGCCTGCGGGCCCGCCGCAGCGCCCAGGCGAACGCTTCCTCCGGATTGAGACGAACCGCTCGACTTCTGCCAGGCACGAGGTTGCGCAGTTCGAATTTCGTCGCAGAGAGCCGCGCTCTCAATTGGCCCGCTTGAGTCGGCGCCATGACGTCATTGCCTCGGGCGCTTCCTCCCACGTGTCCGTCACGTCCAACTCCTGACCGGTTACAAGCACGGGCTGACACGCTCACGCCGGCCGTCCTCGCCCCCGTGTCCTCGATAGCAATCTGATTTCTAATCTCATCTGCAATGAGCTGTTTCGTTTCCGCGGGTGAGGTTTAATTACCGAAACCTCACGTGGATCCCCAAGAGTAGCAGCTCGCGCCCACCGGCCGGCGCGCGCTCGAGCGAGTGGCCTTACTTCAGAGTCGCCAGCTCCCGACGCACCTTCGGGATCAGGCTCCCGTATTGCTTCGGAGAAGCCTTATCGAGGAACGTCTGAAAGCAGGCGCGCGCCCGTTCCCGATCGCCCGCCATTTCATAGAGCAATCCCAGGTTCATGTCCGCTTCCACCAGATCCGGGTCCGCTGCCACGGCCTTTTCGAAATGCTCGCGGGCGGCGGCCGCATCGTGTTTCTGGATGGCCACGAGTCCCAGGCCGTTATCTGCTGCAGCATAATTCGGGTCCTTGCTCAGCACGAATGCGAATACGCGTTCAGCATCGGCGGTTCTGCCCGCTTCGAGATACGCTGTTGCGAGGTTGGTTTGGTTTTCGAAGTCCAGCGGGTCCAGCCGAACCGCTTTCTCGTATTCCGTGATGCCTCCGTCGCGGTCTCCGCCGCGTAATGCGATCCGCGCAAGGCGTGAATGCAGCGCAGCGCCGTCGATTCCCTTCGCCAGTGCCGTCCGGTACAGGCTTGCTGCGTCTTTAAATCGTTCGGTGCGTTCGTACTCACGGCCCAGGTCGTAGTAAAGGCGCGGATTGGTCCCGTCCTCTCCGAGCGCTTTTTTCAGTATTGAGATCTTCCGCTCTTCCGGCATACCCGGAGACGTCGCCAGCTCGAGTTGCCGCAGAATGGCCAGCCGGTCCGCGGGATCGGCGCCGTGTCCCGTCAGCTCATACTGCGGCTGCGAAAAGCCGGACGAGTATCCGAGCGACTTCAGTTGATCAAGCGTGCGACGGTCCACGGCGTTGGTCTCGACCTTGCGTTCGCCGCCCGCTATCTTCATCAGCTCGGCCTCCAGTCGCCGCGCCTCGTCCGGATGCTGCCCGATGACATTGGCGGTCTCGCCGGGGTCGCTGGCCAGGTCATAAAGCTGCGGTCGGGGAGCGCGGATGTACTTCCACCGGTCGGTGCGAATGCATCGAAGCTCCGACCATCCCATGTCGATTTTCGGAAACAGCGTTTCGCTGTAGGAGATATCTGTGAGAGTGGCCTGTCCGGAGAACGCCCGAACCAGACTGGCGCCCTGCACGCCGGTCGGCACGCCACTACCCATCAGTGCGAGCAGCGTCGGCAGGAAATCGATGCTGCGCACCTGTTGTTTCACGCGCACTCCCTGGGGCACGCCCGGACCGGCCATTATAAAGGCGATACGCAGCGTCGAGTCGTACAGGAAGACTCCGTGTGTGAACTCGCCGTGCTGGCCCAGCCCTTCGCCGTGGTCTGACAGCACGGCAACAATGGTCTGGTCCCCGGGAGACTTCCTGTCCACCGCTTCGAGCAGGCGCCCGAGTTGCTGGTCAGCGTAGGCGATTTCGGCATCGTAAGGCCGGCCGTCGTACTTCGCCTTCAACGCTTCCGGCGGATTGTAAGGGCGATGCGGATCGTAGAGGTGCACCCATAGAAACCACGGTTTGCCGGACTGCCCGCCGAGCCACCGGAGAGCGCGGTCAACGGTATCGCCTGCCCGCCGCTCCGGTTCCTCCGCCAGTTCCTGACGGTTGCCCGCCGTGGGCATCTGGTCGTCGTAAACGGCAAAACCGTTGTTGAAGCCGTACGCGCTCTTCAGCGCCACCGAGCTGACGAACGCTGACGTGTCCCACCCCTGCTCCTGAAGAATCCTCGCCAGAGGCCGCGCCGTGGAGGGCAGTGCAAACCCGCCCGTATTGCGAACATGATGTACGGGCGGATACTGGCCGGTGAAGATGCTGGCATGCGAGGGAGGCGTCAGGGGCGCCTGAGCGACCGCAGTTTCGAACAGAACCCCGCGCTGAGCGAGCCGATCGAGCACGGGCGTTTCGATCGTCTGGTCGCCGTAGCAATGAAGATGATCCGGACGAAGCGTGTCGATGGTCACCACCAGAACGTTGAGCGGGCGCAGTCGGGACGGAGCCGGCGATGCGGTCTCTTTGCTGCCCGAGCGGCAATCGGTCAACGCGAACGCCAGCAACAGGGCGGAAGCTGCCAGAAACGCTCTCGACCGGATAATTCTTTGCACAATTATAGATTGCACTTCTGATACCATCGTTTTGCCAGCAATTACTATCGTATGCTTTCTTTTGTAAGGCCCGGCGCCTTCGCTTTCTTCGCGTTCACCCTGCCGGCCCTCGCCGCGCCGTCGTCCGCTCAGCTCATCTATCATTTTGACGGTCCGGCCAGCATCGCCGCCATGCACGTTAGCGGCGCTTCCGCAGAGTGGTCCCGGACGGTGGAAGACGGCGCGGAGATCGAAGCGGTTCCGGAGAAGCTGCTCCCGGACCGTAGCCGCGCAGCGCATCTGGTACTCACGCCAGGCCGGACCTGGACGACGGTAGAGATCCGCGCGGCATCCGGACTCAACGGCGACTGGTCGGGACGCGAGAAGCTCGTGTTTTGTGTACATAACGGGTCTGAGTTCATGATCCCGTTCGTCCTGAACATCCGCGATGCCGCGGGAGCGACATTCTCGGCGGATCGTCTCTGGATGGTGCGAGCGCGGAACCGTTTCGAGATCCCGCTCGATGCAATTCGCAGCGACTCGGGCTCGCCGCTCGATCTCAGGCATTTGCAATCGCTGAGTCTCGAGATGCGCAGCGCAGAGAAGTTCGAACGCGATCTGTGGCTGTACCATTTCTACCTTGCGGGGACCGCCCCCGTTGGAAGGCCGCCGGGCGAGGTTCTGCTGGACTTCGGTCCGCAGGGAGCGCCGCTGCTGGCGGGCGCGGAGCCCGTCGACGAGCGGACCACATATGCGAAATGGCGCGGTTACGGCTGGACCGGTGACACGGGCGGATTCACCACTGCGCACTTCAATCAGCCGAAACCCGACCCGATGCTCGGAAGTCTGGTCTGGGCGGATCTCGGATCGCGGGCTGCGACGCTGCGCGTGGACCTTCCCGACGGCGAATATCGAGCGCGATTCTGGGGCGGCAACTACACGGCAAAAGTCGTCGCGGGGCGGGAGTTCGAGCTGGCTGTGAATGGCAGGACAGTGGCTGCCAGGAAGGCCGACCCTGAGACCTTCTACACCGCTGCCGAGTATTTCCGCGGCATCAACGACTGGTACCAGCCCGGCGAGGACACGTGGGTCAGACGCGCGCGCGACCTGTATCAACACTACGATTTCCGCTTCACAGTGAAGGGCGGACGGGCGGAGTTCACGTGGTCGAAGACGCTGGCCGTCTTCGGTTTGCTGATCGCTCCTGAGACCGCTTTCGACAAAGCAATCGAGCGCGTCGAGCACGCCCAGCGGGCGGCGTTCGAAGCCAATCTCGATGTCCCTCGGCCAGCGGCTCGTGACCTCCACGCGAATGCCGGCGACGACGCCAGAGGCTTCATACTGTGGAGCCGTGACTGGCAGAAGACGCCTGGACCTTATGATGCGCCGGATGCAGCGGAGCGCGATCCGGCCGTGCTGCGCCTCACGGCCGCACAGGGCCAGCGCGTGCATGCGACGCTTACCATGACGCCGCTCCGGTCTCTCGGCGCCGTGGACGCATCCGTGACCGGCTCGCTGCCGGCCGCCATTCAGGTGAGAGCGGTGAAGTACATGTGGGAAGGATGGCCGGCCAGCCTGGACCTGCTTTGCCTTTTTCCGACACAACGAGCGCCTGCGTATGGCCGCGTCAACCTCACCTGGTGGTTCACCGTCGCTTTGCCGGCCGATGCGAAGCCGGGCTTGTATTCAGGCTCCGTGCAGTTGCGCACCGAAAGCGGCGCGGCCAGTTCAGTTCCATTGCGGCTTCAGGTTCTCCCATTTCGGCTGCCGAACGCGGACGAGCACGGCGTTGCCTACAGCCTGTGGCGCAACAGCGATTACAACATGAGCTATGCGCTACGCTGTTTTCTGCCGGCGAAGACAGATTACTTCCGGCGGCTGCTGAGCGCGGAAGCGGCGGACATGAAGGCGCATGGCATGACGGCTTTCCATTTCACAGCGCCTGCAATCACCGGCGTCGCGGGCGATCATGTCACTCTGGATTTCCGTCTGCTCGAGGAAGAATGCCGAGCGGTGAAGGAATATGGCCTCTCCGGTCCCGGGCGTCCCGGGCTCGTGTTTCTGCCTCTCGAGATCTCCCGGAAGCTGATGAAGGAAACGCGATATGGCGATTTCCAGGAACCCGAGGAGATGTCGCCGATGCTGCCCGACGCCGAAAGGGTTGAGGAGTTCTCGGATCTGTTCAATCGGCGCTTTCTCGACGCCGTCCGCCAGATCCAGGATTTTTTCGGTGCGCAGGGCATCCCTGTCATGATGCAGCCAGCCGACGAGCCGCGCGAGCGCAACATCAATCAGTGGAATCGCAATCGCGCCGAGTGCATTCACTACGCCGACCTGATTCACAAAGCGCTGCCGCGCGTGAAACTCTATGTGGACGCGGAAGCCGATGAAGACGCGGGCGTCGATTACATGCCTCTGCTCGACCACTTCGATATCATCGCCACGCATCCGTGGGACCGCTCGGCGAAGATCGTGGCGCGCACCCAAACCGGCAAGCCCGTTCTGCGCTACTACAACGGCACGATCGGCGACCGCTACGACTGGGGCTTCCAGATCGCGGCGTCAAACAGCAGCGGCCTCGCGCAATGGCACTTCGGATGGCAGTTGCAGCCGTTCCAGCCATTCCATGCCGAGGGACGATCTGGGTTTACGCTGGCAGGTCCTGACGGGCCGCTGGACACTGCGGGCTACGAGGTAATTGCCGCGGGTATCGACGATTTTCGCTACGTGGCGACGCTGCGCGCAAGGATCGCCGAAGCGAAGAAAGCTGCAATCGGCGATCCTGCCATCGCCGACGCGGAGGCAGCGCTGCGCGAACTGGCTGCCGGCTCCGAACCCTATGCCATGCGCGGCGAATACAGTGAGCATCCCGCCCCACGCACGACGATTGCAGGCCGGAGTCTCGATGAATGGAGAGCGCGCCTGGCTGGCTGCATTATGGCAATCGACCGCTCCCGCTCGGGGCAGGGGAATTGAATGCCGATCCGAATTGCACATATCGGCGCGGGCGAATGGAGCCGGTTCGCGCACGCCCCGGCCCTCCGGCGCCTGGCGGAACGATCGCTGGTCTCGCTCGAGGCCGCTTGCGATTTGCGAAAAGAACGCGCCGCCGGGTTCTGCGAAGAGTTCGGCTACCGGCGAGCCTTCACGAGCATCGGCGAAATGCTGGACGCAGTTCGTCCCGACGCCATCGTTTGTACGGTGGAACCAGCCGCCACCGCGAAAGTTGCCCACATGCTGTTGCCGGAGCGCATTCCGCTGTTCATCGAGAAGCCGCCCGGAATCTCACAGCAGGAAGCGTGCAGTCTCGCCTCCGCCGCCGCGCACTATGGAACGCTCAACTTCGTCGCGTTCAATCGCCGCTTCGTACCAGCACTGATCGGCCTGAAGGAATGGGCGCTGGCGCATCCGGTCCGCTATGCGCGCGCGGAAATGCTGCGGACGAACCGTCTGGAAGCGCTCTTCGCCCTCAGTACCGGCATCCACGCGCTGGACGCGATTCGTTTCCTTCTCGGCAACCCTGTGTCGATGACGGTTGAGCGCAGGGGCTATGATGGCGCCGACGCAGCCGATTCCTGGGCTCGGCTATTTTTCGAAAACGGAGCGATCGCCGACATCGCCCTGCTGCTCGATTCCGGTTGCCGCCGCGAGACGTATTCACTGGTTTCCAGCGGAGCGTTCGCCGAGGCCGTTCTGGGCGCTGGCTATTCCGCCGAGTGTTGCCCGAGAGGTGCGCGTCAGTGGGCCGGCGAGGTCGTGGTTTCGGCGCACGAGATTTCGGGAGATCCTCTTGTCGACGGGGGCTTCCTGGGCGAGCACGAAGCCTTCCTCGGCGCTGTAGGGTCAGGAGCGCGAGCGTCGTGCAACTCACTCGCAGACGCCGCGCGCTCCATGCAACTGGCGGCGGCCGTTCAGGAGAGCTATTCCGGTCCAATTCCACCCCTGGAGTTGCCATGACCCGCCGTACCTTCATTACCGCGGCATCCTTGTTGCCCGCGGCCCTGCGAGGGGCGGCTTCGCCACAGCCGAGCCTGCTGATTCGTGAGGTCGATCCTTTCTGCAGCTTCGCCCTGCTGAAGGCCCGCTATGACGCAGGAGGCCGTCCCAGCCAGGACGCCGCAGGACTGGCCCTCTCGTGGCTGCTCACGGGTAGGGACGAGTTCGGCGAGCGCGCGGTGGCCGCGATCAGGGGAGGTCCGCTCAAGCCCAACGCGCGCGGCGCGGGCAACTGGGTGGGGGTGGTGAATTCATCGCTGGCGTTCGACTGGCTCTGGTTGTGGCGTGGCTTCGATGCCGCGCTCAAAGAACGTACAGCCGGGGAACTCCTCGATGCCGCAGAGGGCGCGTTACGCCGGCAGGACCTGGTGGACGCATCCGAAGCCGGCTATAACAACTACACGCTCAGGTATCTTGCGGTGGCAGCCTTCGCGCTGGCGGCAACGCGCAGCCTTCCCCTCGCTTCCCGCACGACCGAATACCGCGACCGCATCGCGCGCGCGTTCGATAACATCCTCGATATCACGCAATTCGTCACGCCGGACGGAAGCTACCACGAATCGATGGACTACATGCGAATCACGTGGGCGCCGCTCGTGCTTTGCGCCGAGCTGGCCAGAACGTCCGGCAATGACGATCCTGCGCGACGGTACAGCGTGTTTCGCAGCACCGGCGAGACCTACCTCTATAAGCTGATGCCCGACGGCACGCCGTCGCGCGAAGGCGACAACGAGTATCCGGTGCTCGATCCGTACGACACCGCGGTGCTCGGCTACGCCGTTCATCGTTTCAAGGACCCGTACGCCGCGTGGATCCTGCGCCAGAGCGGATTCATTCCGCGTCAGTGGGTGCTGCCGGTGCTGGAATTCCTCTGGAACGATCCCGAAGTGACGCCGCGCGATCCCTCTAAGGCCAGCGAACACGAGCTGCCGCGGCAGAAGTATTTTGCAGGCGTCGGTCATCTGGTGATGCGCACCGGCTGGGACCGGGACGCGACGTGGATCGAATTCGATTCGGGCCCGTACTTTGCGAAGCACCAGCATCTGGACCAGAATCAGTTCACGATTTACCACAAAGGGTACCTGGCCATCGACAGCGGCGCCGATTACACCGATACCGAGAGTCCGCACTATCTCAACTACTACCGGCGCACCGTTGCGCACAACAGCATGCTGGTTTACGAGCCCGGCGAGAAGTTCTTCTGGTCGGAGAATGTTCTGCCAGCGGCGAACGACGGCGGCCAGCGCATGGACTCTTCGCGCTTCTGGAACACCATCCGGAGCCTCGAGGACTGGCGCCAGACGGAAGACATCTGGGATCTGGCGCGAATGCGCACGGTGGACTACGTGCCCGGTTCTTATCACTACGCGCTTGGTGATGCCACGCGGGCGTATCAGCCTTCCAAGCTCACGAAGTTCACGCGCGAGTTGCTCTACGACCCGCGCGCGAACGTCCTGTTTGTATTCGATCACGTGCATGCCACGCGGCCCGACTTTCGCAAGGTGTGGCTGCTGCACGGCGTGAACGAACCGGCGATGCAGGGCGATTCATTCCGCTTCCACGAGGGCGGCGGCGAGCTTGTGGTGCATGCGCTGCTGCCTCGGGGGCACGTGATCACGCCCCGCGGCGGGCCGGGACAGGATTTCTGGACGCCGGGCGACGAGAACGGCGGAGCGTGGGGATCGGGCGAGAACTGGCCTCTCGATCCGCCCGAAGGCGGCCCGTTTCCCTCCGATCCGCGCCTGCACAACATGTGGACGAAGTTCTACGATTACGACCGGATGCTCCCATCGAACCGGCAGAACGTCGTGCCCGGCGCGTGGCGCGTGGAGGTCTCGCCGGCCGAGTTTCGGGAGAACGACGTATTCCTGCACGTCATCGAGATTGGCGACCGCGGGATGAAGGCCAGTCGCGTGGAAGCGCTCGAGGGCGTGAATGTCGCCGGCGCGCTGGTGGCGGGTGGAAGCGTGGCGCTGTTCGCGGATGCGCCCGCGCCACTGCTTTCAGCCGAGGTGACTCTGCCCGACGTTCCCCGCCGCAGGCTGATCCTCACGAGCCTGGAACCCGAAGCGGTTTACGAGATCCATTTCTCCGGGCCGAATATCCCGTCGTCGCCGTCTGCCGTGCCGCCGGGCATTCCGATCGGAACCGTGCGAGCGAGGGCGAACGGTAAAGGCGTACTGCACGTGGACCTCGACCATGCCGGCAACGAGCGGCTGCGGATCACGCGCGTGTAGAGGCCGATCCGGATCGCCCAGCGCCTTCAGATGCCTTTGCGCCAGTCGGCATCCGATTGCTTCTTGACGGCGACCTGATATCGTCCGTCCGCCTGCAGCGGTTGCTCGCAGGCCCAGCGGACCGGACGGCGTACGCCGGCCTTCGCTTCGATCTCCGCGCGCAGATACACGGCCTGCCCTTCGAGCTCTCTCGGGACCAGGAACGCAGCCTCGCGCGTTTTGCCTCCGTAGGGATGGCCTGGGTCGAGGCTGCCTCCCGCGATGACTCGTCCGTCAGCCGCCTCCACATAGACTCGCAACGCGCCGGGCACGCCGGCCACACCGTCGTTTGCAAACGCGATGACCAGTTCGTTCATGCCATACCGTTTTCGCTGCCAGATCCAGGATGGCCGCACGCGATAGCCCATGCGCTGTCCCAGCCGGCTAAATCCACGTGGGTATCGTTCGTTGTAGCGGGCGAGATTGTCGGCCTCTGTCCAGAGCGCCCAGTAATTGGCGCCGAGGTCCAGGACGTGCAGCATCTGCACTTCAAGCATGTTCACGCCCGCCGCATCGAGCGGCAGATAGCCCGGCTCCTGCGCATCGTATTTACGGAAGTAGCCGTCTTCGAGTATCGACGCGAGCCACGGCGGACGGTTGGCCAGCGCATCGATCTGCTCCGGCTCTTCCACCAGAATGCTGTCTGAGCGCAGCCAGCCTCCCGAGCGCACCAAAAGGTCGATCACTTCGCGGTTGCCAACACTGCTGATGTCGGGCTGAGTGTTCACGGCCAGTTGCGCGCGCCGGAAGCTCTTCACCTGGAGCTGCGCCATTCCGACCATAGTGCGTTCCGCGGTCGCATAGTCCGGGAAAGGGCTGGGGAGATTATTGGTATGCGACTCGCCCCAGAAGCCGTACTGCATCAAGTCGATCCACTCGATGAGCGGATTGCTGTCGAACTCGGCGGCCAGCAATTCGGTGAGATCGCGGAAGGCTTTCTGAAACTCCGGATGATCGTAGCGCGGTTCTCGAAATTTGAACGGACCGTACTCGGGCATGCTCCCGATCTCGACCACCGGGACCTTCGCCTGCACGAAATCCGGCATGGCGAGATACTTCGGCTGGCCTACCGTGTTGGACAGCATGACTCGGAAGGAGACACGCTTGCCGTAGCGCTTCGCCGCGTCGAACGTCAGGGCCCAGATCGGCGACAGATCCAGCCTGCCGGGACGCTGCTGCACATCGCGCCAATCACAGCGGATGTAGAGCACGTCGACGAACGGCAGGCGCGCCATTTTTTCCACGTGCTGTTCCAGCGACTCACGGCCGGCTCGGGCGGCGAGCGACGGACCGCTTTCTTCCGCCGCGTAGCCGACGAGGCCCAGTCCGAAGTTGGGCACGGGCTTCTCGGATGGCGTGGTGGCGGCGACGGTGAACCAGCCCTCGTCCTGCTCGATACCGAACGGGCCCTGGTTGAGCCGGTCGGTGATCCGCGGTCCGCAGCCGAAATCGTAGCCGGACCAGAGATGGGTCGGCACATCGGCGGCAAGTCTGCCGCCGGCAAGCGCGGGCACAGCGGCAGCCGTCTTGATCCAGTCGCGTCTTCGCATCTTTCAGCGTCCGGCGATCCGCGTTCCGCTCTCTGCCATCGCCACGCGGGTCAAATGCCACGCGAGCAAGCGGTCAGGCAGCAGCAGAGCCTGAGTGAATCGCTGGCGCGCCGTTTCCGTCCTGCCAAGCTCAGCGTAGATGGTTCCGGCCACGTACATCCCCCAGCTACCGAGGTACCCGTGATCGATGCCCTCTTCGGCAGGGGCCACCGCGGCCTCCAGCTTCCGCCGCCATGCCGCGTCGTCGTAGCCGGGCAATTCGCGCGCGGCCCGATGCGCCCACATCAGGTCCGCCGGCAGCGCGGATTTCGCCGCTCGTCCAAACAGCCCCAGCGCCTCGTCTCGATGTCCGCACCGCGATTCCACACTGCCAAGCAGATACTCAGTCCTCGCGGATTGAACGAATGGATCGAGACCCTGCTGCGTGAAATCCAGACCGGGAACGGCCGCGCCGATACCTCCGGCGATCGCCAGAGCTGCGTCGCACTTGCCGGCGTCAGCCAGGGCGAGAGCGTGCCGAGCCTTCACCTCGATCCAGACTCCGCGCACGTTCGTGCCGCCTTCGCGGCGAGGGAAGAAACGATTCCGGAACAGCGCCTCCGCCGCGTCAAACTCTCCGGCTTCGGCGTGACTGAGCGCCAGCTCGTAGACAAGATCGGCGGGCATGGACGCGAGGTCGGGATAGCGTTCCAGAGCCTTGATTCGGTCCGTCGCGGGTCCGGCGAGCAGGCTGATCGCCTGATCCATGCCGAAGTAGAGGGCGACGTTCGAAGGATCGGCCGCCACGCCTTCGCGAAACGCTTCGAGCGCCTGGCCAGGCTCGTTTTTCACGTTCAGCAGCACGCGTCCGATGTCGGCATGAAGCACCGGCAGCCGCGGATTCAGACGCCGGGCCTTTGCCCACGCGTCCAGAGCGGCCTCGGTCTGGCCGCGCGAGAAGTAATGCGTGCCCAGCAGATACTCCGCGGTCGCGTCGTTCGGATTGGCGCGGCTGGCTGCCTCCAGAACCGCCAGCGTCTCAGCTCCGCTCGGAAAGACATACAGCGTCGAGAGCTTCTCCGCCCTTGCGAAGTCAGCCGCCGGCGATTCGCCGAGTTTGGCTCGGCAGTACCCGCGATAGTAAGCCACCAGCGGATGGTTCTGCGGCAGCAAGGCGCCCGGCTCGCTTTCGTCGGCCGGAACGGCCGAGTACTCCCGCGACAACACGTCCAGCGCACGCTCGTACAGGCCCAGACGCATGTACTCGGCCGCGATGTTCAATACGCGGTCGGGATCAGCGGCAAGGACGCGAAGCAGGTCGGGATCGCCGCCGAGCTTTTTCGCAGTTTCAAGACGCAGGAACAGGCTCGGCACGGATTGCAGAGTGCGGTTAGCGAGCGCCGACGCGTCGGAGCCGCGGCCGAGTGCGTTCTCCAGCGCCACTGTTTCCTCCGACACGCGGACGTCACCGTCCAGCGCAGTGAGAAGTCCCAGAGCCTCCTCGCGATGTCCTTCCCGCGCCAGCAATTCCGCCAGACGCAGGGAGCCTGCCTCCCGGTATGCCGGCATGCGTGAAGCAGCTTCGTACGCGGCGCGGGCCTGCCGGGTCTGGCCGACACCCTCATGAGCGAGCCCGAGATAGTACGCCACCTCCGGGTCCTGAGTAGCGCGTGCCTGAGCAGGCTCGAGCAAGCGCACGGCTTCGTCATAGCGCAGCAGACCTGCGGACAGGCGGCCGGCAGCCTTCAACAGCGCGAAGCTCTGGGGATACTTCGCCAGCGCCGCGGTATAAGTATCCATTGCCACCAGAAGCTTGCCGTTCAGCTCTTCGTCCTTGCCCGCTTCCACCCAGTCGTCCTCGGTACGCTGATCCGGCGGCGGCGCTGTCCACGCCTTTTGCGGACCCCTGTGGATCTCGGCGACCGGGGTCCAGTCGTATTCGCCCTCGGTGTGACGCAGGATCACCGCGCCGCCGCCATCGCGCACCTCCACGGTGTAGAGGGCGGACGAAGCGGGATGCACATCCTTCATCCACGTGTGTACGGGAGCGAGATCGGCCTTCTCCTCTGCAACCGCGCGATCTCCATTCAGAATGCGAACGGTTGCGCCTGGGTACGCGCGATTGACGTTCAGACCAACGTTCAGCGTGTCGCCGCTTCGGCTGAGATGGACCACGCCGGCAAGGTTTGCCCGTGAGATGCCGCCGATGCCGCGCACAGGCATCCAGTATTCGGCGAAGCGGATGATTTGCCTCGGATCGAGGAACGCGTAGGTTTCCTGATTGCGGAAGAGGCCGGCCTGCACCTCCACGTAAGCGCTGTTGTTATCCGAGAGCGCCTTGCGCCAGTCGAGGCCGTCCGCATCCGCGCCAAAGGACCAGACCTTCTTGCCAGGCAAAGCCCCGTAATCGGCGTAGTGCACCGTGCCGGTGCGAGTGTCGGGACGCCACACGCCCATGAACGGCTCCCGGCTGCCATACACGAATCGCGAAACCGGTCCGTAGATCTGGTTCCGAATAATGCTGAGGTCCGTGCCGGTAGAGTCCACCGGCCATGTATCCACGTCCGCGAAGCCATGCGCCGCGCTGAACCGCATGGGGTAGGAGATGCGCGAATCGTCCTTCACTTCGAGTCCGGCGTTGTTCCACCAATAAAACCTGTGACGCACGTCGCTGCGATTGTTCAGGGTGACGTGTTCTTCAAATACGGTACTGCCGGGGCGTAACACCAGCTCGACAGTCCACTCCATGCCGTAGTTTCGGTCGATATTGCCCACGCGGACCCAGGCGCTGCCATCGTCGCTGCGCCCGTATGAATATGGAACGGGCGACATGGACACCCAGTTGTGCGATACCGGAAAGTTGAATTCGACGCCAAATGCCGCCCACGCTCCGCGATAGCCGATGTTCGCCTTCTTGATCGATGGGTTCGCATAGAACATCGACTGGCCGCTGATCTTATCGACGCACGTGTACAGGTGTCCTCCGATGTCCGGCAGGACCGAGCATTTGAGGTATTCGTTCTCCAGATACACGGCGCGCCAGGCATGATCTGCGCGCCGGCCGGTAAGATCCTCGCGCAGCGTGTACGGGTAGTTGAAGCGCGTGCCGGAGAACTGGTCAAAAGGCGGATTCCTGTCCGGCGACCCTTCTTCATAGGTTGGCAATGTCAGCGTGCCTTCCCAGACCCGAACATCCGCGCACACCGTGCTCACACCCAGGCCCAGCGCGGCGGCGATCGTCAACAGAGAACGAAAACTCATTGTCATTTGATTCGATTCGAAAAAAAGCGGCAGGACGGTTCCCTGCCGCAGGTTAAACAAGTCAATAATCGGCCAATGGAGCAGGCGAAAATGCCTGCTCCATTGCAACGGCTGATCGATTTCTAGAAGGTCAGCCGCGCTGCGAACTGGAGAACGCGCGGACCATCCGCGTCGCTGGTGATCGTGCCAAAGAGGGAGCCGTCTCCAAGACTCGTATCCGGATCGCCGCGCACCACCCTGTTGAAGACGTTGTAAGCGTCGGCGCGAAGCTGCAGGGTAAACCGTTCGTTTATTCGCGTGTCCTTGATAAGGCCGCCAGTCTCGATCTGGCCCCATGGTCCTCTGACACCAGACAGGAAGCGCGGTACATCTCCCAGAGTAAGTGCGTAACCGTAGTTAGGCGAGGTGGGCACATCGGTGAAGGCCGCCGGGTTGAGATAAGGCGTACCGTTGACCGTGTCGATTCCGCTTGATGAAACGGTCAGCGGCTGGCCGGGAACGAAGTTCGGCCGAATGCCCGGATTGTTGAGGCCACTGCCGACAGTTCCCGAGATGGCCAGGGGATCTCCGGAATGGTAGTTCTGGATCATGGTGATCTGCCAGCCGGAGAACAGCCGGTCCCATTTCCCGGTGGAGTTCAGGAACTTGTGTCCATGCCCCAAAGGCAGCTCGTAAATCCAGGTGAATTTGAAGTAATTGGTGAAGTCAAAGCCGGCGATCGATTTTTCCAGCTTCATGTTGTAGATGTCCTGGAAAGTGCCACCGGAACCATAGATGGCCGAGTCAGCGTCGGTCAGCGTCTTCGACCAGGTATAGGACGCAATGAACGTCAGCCCGTGCGAGGACTGTTTTCTGCCGGTCAGCTGGAGCGAGTGAAAGGTGGAACTGCCGTTGTTCGGCATATTATTGTTGATAAACGAGTACTGCGGGTACGGCTGCAGCGCGATGGCTACCGTGGTACCGGTGGGGTTGTTTTCGAAACTGGGGAACGGCAGTTTGGTAACGCCGTATTTGGCCAGAACCGCCGCTGTCGCAGGGTTGGCCAGGTCGGTTGCCAGATCGTCGTTGAGGATGTCGCCGAGGCCAAGGTATTTGGTCGGAACCTGATCGAGGTTGTAGTTCTGCTCCAGGTCGCCCTGAATCAAACGCGTGCCTTTGGAGCCTACATAGTTGGCCTCCACCAGGATGTCATGCGGCGCCTGGAACTGGAACCCTGCGCTCCAGTTCTGTATATAGGGCAGCGCCAGTGAATTGCCGGGCAGTACGTCGATGTAGCCGCCATTGACCTGGGCAGGGTCGTAGTTAGGGAGGCTTCCGGTGTAAGCATGCACCCCAACCTGAGCCCCGGAAGGCAGGGCCGCGCCACCGAGCTGCGACAGGTAGATTACCGGATCCGATTTGAATCCCGTGGCCGAGGTTCCCGCATTCAGCGAGATCTCGTCATTGAACCCGTTGATATTCTGCGTTCCGTAACCGAACTCGATATTGGGATCATAGTTGATCCCATATCCACCGCGGAAAACCAGTTTGTCAGTGATCTGGTACGCGAGCCCAAAACGGGGTGCGAACAGCTTGAAATCCCAGTTCTGGAACGAGTCGCGGTGGAGACAGTTCGAGGCCGGGCAATTGCCCAGGAACGCCAGAGCGCCAGGATAACCGTCAGCGCCCGGGTTCGGAATGCTGGGATCGAAGCCGGACATGCGGTCGAATATTTCCTTCTTTGGAACTGGCAATTCCCAGCGGACTCCGATGTTCAGAGTAAGCTTCGGGGAAACCTTGTAATCGTCCTGCGCGAAGAACGAGTACTGCCCGATTCGATAGCCCGGCTCCGTCGTGTAGATGCCGCGGCTTGCGGAATTAGCGGCTCCCATCAGGAAACTGGCGATGGGGTTGCCGGTGCTGGAGGTGAATCCGGGAAGATTCGTTGACGTACTGCTGAAATTGAAAGTGCCGCCGATGTCGGACTTGTCCAGAGTGTTATAGCGGTAGCGAATAAACTGCGCGCCCAGTTTGATGCTGTGCTTTCCGACAACGTGAGTAAAGGTGTCCAGATACACATAGCTCTCGGAGAGCTCGTTGGTCGCGCAGCCCACCCCGAACTGCTTCTGAAGGGCCGTGATGGAATTGTTGCCGGCGCTGAATTTAAGGGGTGAAAAGCAGGTCGGGTCCGTACCTGAAACATCCAGCGCGTACTTTGCGTCGCCGGAGACGCCGTTGAGATCGGGGAACCGATTGTAGCCGGCCGACAACAGGTTAATCGTGGAAGGGCTGATAGTCCACGTATACTGTATGCGCGCTTCCGGGCCGCCATTCACCTGTTCCTTGATGGAATTCAGCGGATAGCCCGGGAATGGCGCGAAAGTGGTTCCGACGCGGTTGAAGCGGTCGCGCGCATTCCAACTAAGCGATCCGCTCAGCCTCATGTTGTCGTTGATAGTGTGATCAACCTTGAAGCTTCCCTTGTCCTCCTTGAAAATCGGACAACATGTACCGGTGAACGTGGGTTGGTTGCGGATGTTGCCCGGGAATTCGGGCGTTGGGAACAGCTTCAGGAGGGGCAGCACTGCCGTGCTGAAATAGCCCTGCGGGATCACGTTCAACTGGCCGTTGTTCTGAAACGGGTCGCGGATGATTGCCGACGCGCTGCTGTTGTTGACCAACCCTGTGACCGGGTCCACTGCCCCGGCCGCGACATTACGAGTTGTCGTGGGGTTGTACAGTTCGTTTTTGAATACCGGCCGTCCGAGCGCGTCCGTACCCACCTGGGCGCCCAGCCAGGAGCTGAAATCTCCGCCCAGCATCGCTTGCGTCGGCAAGGTCGTCTTCCCGCCGAGTTCGAATTCATGCTTGCGATTGCCTTCCCAGGCGAGAAAGAAAAACGTTTTGTCCTTCCGAACGGGTCCGCCGAAGGTGGCGCCGAAATCATTCTGTTTGATGCTGCTCTTCGGCTGGCTCGCGGCGTTCTCATCGAAGCCCGCCGCATTGAAAATCGGATTCTCATTGTATTCATAGGCCGAGCCGTGGAACTGGTTCGTACCCGATTTCATGGAGAAACTGGCGATGCCTCCGCCGGACTGTCCGTACTCGGCCGAGAAGTTGGTCATGACCACGCTGAATTCACCAATGGCGTCGGTGGAAGGGCTGAACTCCGCCAAACCATCGTTTGCGTCGAAGCGCCCGAGGGTGAGCCCGTCAATCAGGATCGAGTTGGTGAATTGCTGACCGCCATTGATTGAGTTACCCCCGTCGGCGGAGACAGCGCCGGGCAGACTCGAGTAAATGAACGCGTCCAGCGGCCGGGCGCCGTCGCTCAAAATAAACGGCAGAGTCTGATACTCCTTCGGCGTGACGCTCTGGACGTTCTCGGCGCTGTCGGTGGTAAGGAGCGGCGCTTCCCCGATGACGGCGACCTTTTCCGATGTCGCGCCGATCTTCAGGTTGAGGTCGGCCGTGACCACCTGATCGATATTCACGACGACATTGCTCGCCACCGAGGTCTCGAAGCCAGGCGAAGCGGCTTCAATCCGGTACGTGCCCGGCGGAACGGATATACGATAATAGCCGGCCGAGGAACTGGCTGCCCTGCTGGCAACGCCGGTGTTGATCTCGGTGGCGGTGACGGTTGCGTTTGCCACGACCGCCTGAGACTGGTCAGTCACTAGCCCGGTCAGGGCGCCATTCTGCCCGAATGCGAGGCCTGTGATCAAAAGGCATCCGCACCAAAGCAATACGAGCTTGTTCATCAGGACATCCTTTCGCGTCACGTCCGAAGCATGGAACAGTGACGTTTGTTTGCGTATAACATCGTTTATATTCCTTTCCTTGGCCGTTTGTCGAGCCTAATCTGCATCAGATCGGTCCGAGGCTTGGTGCAGAGACATGCCCGAGACACCCGGGAAGCGGGTAAACAGTTGTATTTGAATGCCGGTTGAGCTTTCGGAGGATCCTCTCAGGGGTGAGAACGCGATTTTTCGTGTTCGTTGGCTTCCTTACGCCCGGGCGCTACAAACGCATCCTCTCTCTTTGCTTTCTGATGTAAGCGCTTTGCTTGCGGTTGGCGTCGATTGGTGATTCAATCGAGTGTATGAAGAAGATCCTGAGCGCGATCGCGCTGCTGGGCCTGGCAGCGGCAGCTTTTGCCTGGGTAAGCGAGAAGAAGATCTATCCCGATCGCTGGGTCTACTTCGGCCGCTCATTTGAGACCGACCAGCATGTGGAGGACATGCGCCGGATTGCCCGCACTGCGTCCGAGCACGGTCTGACCGGGATCGTCATGTCCGGCATGGACCGCATCGGATTGATGAATCCCGACCAACTGGAGCGGCTGCGCAAGGTAAAGGCGATCGCTGACGAGTATCATCTGGAGATCATTCCCGCCGGCTTCAACACCGGCTATGGCGGAGCCGTCCTGTCGCACGACAAGAACCTTGCCGAAGGAATGCTGGTGAAGGACGCCCTGTTCGTGGCCCATGACGGAGAAGCCCGCTTTGTCGCGGACTCTCCCGCGAAGCTGCCGAACGGAGGGTTCGAACAATTCGAAGGCAACCGATTTACCGCGTTCGACAAGCAGGACGAACCGGGCCGGAAGACCTTTGTGGATACCAGCGTCTCTCACTCGGGCAGGGCCTCACTGCGGATCGAGAACTTCGGCGATACGAAGGAAGGCATTGCGCGGGTGGCGCAGCGCGTCCATGTGACGCCTGACCGCTGCTACCGAGTGAGCGCGTGGGTCAGGACTGAGAACGTGGACCCCGCCTCGCTGTTCAGCATCAAGTCGTTCACGCCCGATGGACGCGACCTGAGCCCGTTCGAGCCGCCTGCTCCCACCCCCACGACCGGCTGGCGGAAGGTGACTACCGCATTCAACAGCTGGTATGCCGACACCATCGACCTCAACTTCGGCGTCTTCGAGGGCGTGAAGGGCAGGGTATGGGTGGACGACGTGGAAATCGAGGAAGTCGGTTTGATGAACGTGGTACGTCGCGAGGGCGCCCCGCTGACGGTGCGCGATGACGCAACCGGAAGCGCATATCAGGAGGGCCGCGACTTCGCACAGGTCACCGACCCCATGCTGGACTTTCAGTGGACGCACGAAATGCCCGTCATTCACCTGTTGCCAGGCAGCCGGATCAAAGACGGCGCGCGGCTGCGCGTGAGCTACTATCACGGCACCACCATTTACAACGATCAGGTCTCGGCTTGTCCGTCCGATCCTCGGACGTATGCGATCTGGAAGCAGCAGTTCGCACTGATTCAGAAGTACCTGTCTCCCAGGCGCTACTTCCTGAACGTGGACGAGGTTCGTCTGTTCAACCGCTGCGACGCATGCCGGCGCAGGAAACTTCCTGCGGCTGCGATGCTCGGACAGATGACGCGGTGGCTGTATGACCAGGCGCGCGTCGTGAACCCCAAAGCGGAAGTCGTGGTGTGGTCCGACATGTTCGACCCCAATCACAATTCACAGAAGCAGTACTACATGGTAGACGGCTCGCTGGAGAACACCTGGGAGTATCTGCCGAAGGACATGGGAATAGTCTGCTGGTATTTCGACAAACGGCGCGCGAGCCTCGATTTCTTCTCGTCGCGCGGTTTCCGGACGTGGGCCGGGGCTTACTATGATGCCGATGACCTGCACGATCCCCAGGGATGGCTCGAAGCAATGGACAGCACGCCTGGCGCGACAGGAATCATGTATACGACGTGGTCGGACAAGTACAAGCTGCTCGCGCCGTTTGGCGATCTGGTCTCGAAGCGCCCCTGACGACCGGGTTCCCGGGGTATCTTACTGAGCATGTGGTGCGGGCTTCAGCCTGCCTGGCCGATCCGGCACTTGCGCCCGCTCTCCACGGTGGAGACTGTCGTGAGCGGGAGGCCGGAAGGACCGACCAGATCGCCGACCTGAATAATCGCCATGCCGGCGATGCCGTCGATTGGCGATATGATGCGCGTGAACCCGAATTTCAGCTCCGCGTCAACGTCCGGCGGGGTGAAATGGCCCGCGGGCGCCTGCTCGCAGGCGGCAAGCATGATCAGCCTCGTTGTGTGAGGTGGAAAGGCATTGATTCAATCGATGTCGCCGGCCCGTACGGCGGCGGCGCGGGTTGCTCCTGAGAGCCGTTCCGCGCCCCACGCCTCGTAATGGCGGGTCAGATGACACTCAGTCGTACTTCTCGGCTGGGATCGCCTCGACCATGGCCATCATCTGCCGCTCGGCAATTTCAAGCTCCCACAAGAATTCGCCACGAAATCTCTCGATTCGAGGCGTTGGGCGCATACTACTTTAGATTAGCCGAAGTTCGTCACCATCCTGCGAGATTTGGGCGATTTTCGGTCAGGGCGGGGGCAACTATCTTTGCCTGCAACGGCCAGTTCTCAGAAGTCGATGTAGTGTAGACCAACCCTCTTGAAGGGATTCCGATCTCATGACAAGATCGGGCGAGAATGTTTCTGCGCCCGAACCTCCGAACAAAGGACGGCAAGGACCACAGCTACTGGTCGCTGGTGGAGACGGTGCGCACTCCGGATGGCCCGCGCCAGCGAACGCTGTGCTATCTCGGCGAGCTGAACAGTTCCGCGCAGGCGCGCTGGCTGAAGACCATCGAAGTCTTCAACGAGCAGGGCGAGGCTGAGCAACTGAAGCTGTTCCCGTCGCAGGTGGAACCTCCGGCGGATGATCCGCAGGTGGCGCGCGTGCTGCTGAACAAGGTGCGGCTGGAGCGCACGCGGCACTTCGGCTCCTGCTGGCTCGGTCTGCAGTTATGGAAGCGTCTCGGACTGGACCGCTTTTTCGAAGAGGCTGTGGATGAGCAGGAAGCGGACGTGCCGTGGTCGCGCGTGGCCGCGGTGCTGGCCATCAACCGGCTTTGCGCGCCGGGCAGTGAGCTGGCCATTGAAGAGCGCTGGTA
Source organism: uncultured Acidobacteriota bacterium (assembly GCA_963780655.1). Taxonomy (GTDB): domain Bacteria; phylum Acidobacteriota; class Terriglobia; order Bryobacterales; family Bryobacteraceae; genus CAWACP01. The sequence goes on from CAWACP010000013.1 coordinate 74,884, forward strand.
TCCGTCGACAGCGCTTGACGATCTGTTGGGCATCGCGGAAGGCAGGATCAACGATACGCGGCTGTACCGTTGCCTGGACCGGATACTGCCGCACAAGACGCAACTGGAGCAGCATCTCAAGCAACGCTACGGAGAGTTGTTCGGGGCCGAGTTCGACGTGCTGCTCTACGATCTGACGAGCACTTATGTGGAAGGGGCGGCGGAGAAGAACCCGATGATGCGCCGCGGCTACTCGCGCGATCATCGTCCCGACTGCGAACAGATGGTGATCGCGCTGATCGTCAACAGCGAAGGCTTCCCGTTCAGCTATGAGACCTTCGACGGCAACCGCGCCGACGTGTCCACCATGGAAACGATTCTGCGCATGGTGGAGCGCAAGTACGGGAAAGCCCGGCGGATCTGGGTCTTCGATCGCGGCATCGTGAGCGAGGAGAATCTGGCGGCCATCCGCAAGCGCGCCGGCCAGTACCTGGTGGGCACGCCGCGCAGCCAGATGAAGCAATTCGAAGAAGAGTTGCTGAAGGACGACTGGATGCAGGTGCGGCCCGAAGTGGAAGTGAAGAAAGTCGCGATTCCGCAAGGCGAGGAGACCTACATCCTGTGCCGCACCAGCGGCCGCAAGGAGAAAGAGAAGGCCATTCGCAACCGCTTTTCCGCGCGCATGGAAGACGCGCTGAAGCGTCTGGCCGCCAGCATCGAGAAGGGCCGGTTGAAGGACCGCAACAAAATGGAGCGGCGACTGGGGCGCATTCAGGCCAGCTATCCGCAGGTGAACGATCTTTACGATGTAGCGCTGCGCGACAAGCCGGAAGGCGTTCGTCTGCAGTGGTCCATCAAGGAAGATCGCAAAGCCTGGCGTGGATTGCGGGAAGGCGCCTATATGCTGCGCACCAATCTGCAGGCCGGCACCGCCGAAGAGCTGTGGTCACGGTACATGCAGTTGACCGAGGCCGAGGCCTCGTTCCGCGCGCTGAAGAGCGAGTTGTCGATCCGCCCGCTGTTCCATCAACTCGAGTCGCGCGTTGCGGCAGTGAGGGCCGATCCCGAACGCTATGGCGCTAATGTCCACGAAGCCCAAACCGCAGCAGCATCCTGAGCGCATTTTCTGACAGGGTCATTCGTGGTTTCGCGCGCGCCCCGGCTTCGGCGGCGTTTCTATCGCTGCAGGCGCCCGAATTCGTTTGACACGGCGTAGCGAGAAAGGCGTGAAGATCCCCATCGTCACGCGCACCGCGTGGCCGGCAACGATCCCATGGCTATTAATGGCCTCTGCGACGTTCCCCATCGCCAGAACGGTCGTATCCGGCATGCGGACAGTGCCGTCCTTTTCCCATACCACCGCGTGCGGCGCGGTTGCGAAACCCGGAAGAACCGTGTTCGCGCAGGTTCCGGACGCGCCCGCAACCTGGCCGGCATCGTTAATCGCGAAAGCCATTCCGACGGTATCCCCCGGGCAGCGGGGAGAGTTCCCGAAGCTGGCCCTGGATGGTCCCCACACCACGGCTCCAAAATCGGAAACCAGCGGCCCGGTGCCGTTGACCGCCGCTTTAGTGGGACAACTGCTGTCCGGATGACCTGCGGATTCGGCACTGGTCGCCAATGTCTCGGCTTTTTGTGGGACTTCGGCGCGACGACCGCTCTGCCGACACTGGGCAATATGAATTCCCCTTTCGGCGCCGCCCCCTCCGTTCACGGTGATCGAGAACTGGCAGGATAAATTCCACCCTAACGTCACTGCCCTGGATCGGCGCTGACAGCCGCTGCCAGGGACGACTGCTAAAATAGCTCTAAAACCCGGGTAGACTGAGCGAGCATGAGTGCGCTGGCCGAAAATGCGGAAAGCCGGGAACTGAGCGATGCTCTCGAAAAGCTCGGTCAGGAGGCTGCCCGGCTCCAGACCGTCATCGACACCGTTCCATCGTTCTTGTGGACGAGCTGGCCAGACGGATCCAAGGAATACCTGAACAAACGCTGGTACGAGTACACCGGCCTGTCCCTGGAGCAGGGGGAGGGTTGGGGTTGGAGGGTGGTGGTTCACCCCGATGACCTGGATCGGCTCGTTCGTGAATGGCTCGCCCTGGTGGATGCCCGCAAACCCGGTGAACTGGAAACTCGCATCCGGCGATATGACGGGGAGTACCGATGGTTCCTCATACGCGTCGTTCCACAGCTCGATGCTGAAGGCAACGTCGTCAGGTGGTTTGGAAGCAATACCGACATCGAAGATCGAAAAAGAGCGGAGACGAAGCTCCTTGAGGACGAGCGGGAGTTTCGCCGGATTACCGATGCTATACCGCAAACCATTGTCGTCCTGGACCCGAGCGGCAATGCGCTCTACGCGAACCAGGAAATGCTCGACTATACCGGCCTCTCGATGGAAGATGTGGTCGCGTCGGACTTTCGCGCCAGAACGTTCCATCCGGAAGATCTCGACAGGGTGCGCGAGGAGCGCAAAGCGGGCCTGGATCGCGGCCTGCCGTTTGAGATCGAACAACGAGCGCGCCGGAAGGACGGTCAGTATCGCTGGCTCCTCGTCCGTTACCAGCCGTTCCGCGACGAAGAGGGCCGTCTGGTGCGGTGGTACGCGACCGGAACCGACATAGATGATCGCAAGCGCGCCGAAGACAGGACACGAAACGAAAACGTTGCCCTGCGCGAGGATATCGTACGCTCATCCATGTTCGAGGAAATCGTCGGCTCCTCCGAGCCATTGCGAAAAGTGATGGACCAGGTTTCGAAGGTGGCGCCTACAGATTCCACAGTGCTGGTGTCAGGTGAGACGGGGACGGGAAAAGAGCTGATTGCTCGCGCGATCCATAACCGGTCGAAGCGTTCGAGCCGTGCTTTCATTCGCGTGAACTGCGCGGCAATTCCGCCCTCCCTGATTGCGTCCGAGCTGTTCGGACATGAAAAAGGCTCCTTCACCGGGGCCACTCAGCGGCGCCTCGGCCGCTTCGAATCGGCGGACGGGGGATCGATCTTCCTCGATGAGGTAGGCGACCTTCCGGCAGAGACGCAGGTTGCCTTGCTGCGAGTTCTTCAGGAGCGGGAATTCGAACGAGTGGGCGGCACTCAAACAGTTTCGGTTGACGTTCGGGTGATAGCCGCGACCAATCGAGATCTGGCCTCAGCGGTGGCTGAAGGCAGGTTCCGTCAGGATTTGTTTTACCGCCTCAACGTGTTTCCGATTCGATTACCGGCATTGCGCGAGCGGATTAGTGATATTTCGTTATTAGTCGGATATCTAATCGACCGTTACGCGCAAAAGGCGGGCAAGAAGATTCGAAACATAGATACAAAGACCATGGAACTCTTCCACGCCTATGATTGGCCGGGCAACATCCGCGAGCTGCAAAACGTCGTCGAGCGGGCGGTGATTCTCTCTGAAGGGGAAACCTTCTTTGTGGACGAAGCCTGGCTTACGCGCGCGACGCCGAACGCTCCGGCGGCGTCTGTGTTGACCACGGACCTCGCAGAACGTGAGAAAGCGATGATCGAAAACGCGCTGCGCGAGGCCGAGGGCCTGGTCTCGGGTCCCGCGGGCGCCGCTGCGAAGCTGGGCGTACCCAGGCAGACGCTCGAATCGAAGATTCGGAAACTCGGAATCAACCGTCATCGTTTCAAGACCTCGTAGCTTCATTCAGCCTTCCAGGCCTTTGCCGGGGCCTGTCTCCGGCGCCGATGCTCGATTTTCGGCAAACGCCGAAATTGCGGCCTGACTCGAAAAACTAAAGACCAATAACTCAATTGATTACGAGTGGCGCCGCGATTGCCGTCTTTCTGCGCGTGAATCGTCCGACAGATCGAATATGACCCTGAAGATCGAAAGGTACGCCGATGGGGACAGCACGACTATTCGACTGACAGGCCGAATGCGGGCGGAGCATCTGGAGGAGTTAGAAAAGCAGATTTGCGAAAGCGGACCGGCAGTCATATTGGACCTGGAGGAAGTGACCTTAGTCGATGTGGAGGTCGTTCGTTTCCTTGGGAATTGTGAAGCACGAGGCGCCACACTTCTCAACTGCCCGCCCTACATACGAGACTGGATCGGGAAAGAGCGTGATTGAAGGATCTGGAGAGAAAACGATGTCGAACAAACTGCAAGGAAAGATTGCCCTCGTTACAGGCGGCTCGCGCGGCATTGGCGCTGCAATCGCAAAGCGTCTGGCCGAGGACGGAGCACACGTGGCCATCACTTACGCGAAGGACGCCAGCGCGGCTTCCGCCGTGGTTAAAGCGATTGAACTGGGTGGAGGAAAGGCTCTCGCGATCCAGGCAGACGCTGCCAACGCTGAAGCTGTAAAGGCTGCGGTCGAAAAGACCGTTGCGACCTTCGGCCAACTTGATGTGCTTGTGAACAATGCGGGCACAGCGATTCCGAAAACCTTCGAAGAGACCACGCTCGAAGAGATGGATCGCGTGATCGATATTAATGTGCGCGGCACACTGGCGGCAACTCAGGCAGCGTTGAAGCACATGAAGAGCGGGGGGCGGATCATCTCGATCGGCTCGGCCGTCGGCGAGCGCGTCCAGACGCCGGGGCTGGTCGCCTACTCGGCCACCAAGGGAGCCGTGAAGATTTTTACGCAGGGCTTGTCCAGGGAGGTCGGGAGCCGCGGTATCACGGTCAACAATGTCCAACCGGGTCCGATCGACACGGATTTGAATCCCGCATCGGGCGATTGGGCCGTGCCGCAGAAGGCCGCCACAGCACTCGACCGATACGGGCATGTTGAGGAGATCGCCGCTGCGGTGGCGTTCATCGCCGGTCCGGAGTCCTCATACATGACCGGCTCCAACATTACCGTTGACGGCGGAATGAACGCATAGACCGAGGTTGATCGGTCCGACGTGAGAGAAGGAGAACGAATATGCGTGCAATGAGAGCAGAGGCTTTCAGTGGTTATAAGGAGTTGAAGCTGGTGGATCTTCCGAAACCAGCGGTCACCGACGGGAAAGTGCTGGTGCGAATGACTGCGGCGGGGGTTACGCCGCTGGACTACACTATTCTCTCCGGCAAATTTCACGGCTCCAAACCGCCATTAGTTCTCGGCAATGAAGGAGCGGGCGTGGTGGAAATGGGAGGCGGGACGGACTTTCCCGCCGGATCACGCGTGATGTTCTTCGGCCCCTATGGCGCCTTTGAGGATGGAACCTACAGTGAGTGGGTGGCCGTACGGAAAGAAGACCTTTGCCTGATTCCCGAGAATGTCGACGACGTGAGCGCCGCGGGTATTCCGGTCGCGTATCTCACCGCGCAGGTGGCTCTTACCCGGGCTGGTTTTCGCGCAGGCAAGACTGTTCTGTCACCGGCGATCGGAGGATCGATCGGCAATGCAGTGACACAAATGGCGCGCGCCGTGGGCGCAAAACATGCCATGTCAAGCACGACCAATCATGCGAAGGCCGAGCAGGCGAAGGCGCTCGGATTCAATGAAGTCATCGATACATCCTTAGAGAGGTTGGCCGATGGCGTGCGCCGCATTACCGGCGGTTACGGCGCAGACATTGTGGTCGACGGAATCGGCGGCGAAGTCCTGAGCGAGGCGCTCGGGGCACTTGCCTCCGAAGGAAGCCTCACAACACTGGGATATTCTGCAAGCCGCCAGACAACCATCGATGTAACAGACCTTATCGTGCCCCAGGCCGGCATCCGTGGTCTCAACATGTTCGCTCAGCCGAAGGTGGTCCTCACTGAGGCCTGGAACGTCATTGTCTCGCTGCTTAAATCGGGAGCGGTCAAACCGATCATGGCCAGGAACTTCCGGCTGGCCGACGCAGCTGAAGCACTGCGCTACCTGATTGAGGGCCGGCCTTTCGGCAGGGTCATCCTCACAATTTGACGACCATGAAACCGGCCGGCCATCTCTCAAGGCGATTTTGCAGGTAGGGAAGACCGCCCGATTGCGCGAAGGCACGGGCGAATCACACAATGCATATCAAGTGAAGGAGGTTTCCAATGACTAACGTGGTGAAGAAACACAGCATCTCTTATGAGCTGGCACGGAAAATGGTGGATGAAGCGCTGGCGAAAGCCAAAGAGATTGGCGTTAGCGAAAACGTAACGATTCTCGATGGTGGGGATCGGGGCGCCATCCATGCGGCCAAAGGCCTTGAGATTGCCGCCCTCATCGGAGTGGCGGTCGGCTGAGCGAATCGCAGGTAGAGAAATGGCAAGCCTTCACGACAAAACTGCTTTGGTGACGGGAGCGTCACGGGGAATTGGGCGCGCTACTGCCCTGGCGCTCGCTGAGGCCGGGGCGCACGTCCTGGCTCACTACGGCCGTTCCGTGCAGGGCGCGGAATCTGTCGTTGCCGACATTCGTTCAAAAGGGGGACGCGCGGATGCGATTGCCGCGGACCTGGGAACGCCAGACGGCGCGACGCTGCTGGCTCGGGAGGTTCGCTCAATTGTCGGCGAGCGATTGGATGTGCTCGTGTCTAATGCCGGCATTTCCAGGGCTGCAACGATACGGGATCATACGATTGAAGATTTTGACAACCTCTTTGCGACGAACGTGCGCAGTCCGTTTTTTCTGGTGCAGCAACTCCTGCCCGTCCTCCACGAGGGCTCGAACATCATTGTGATCACTTCGATCGGAGCGCACGCCGTGGTTGGCAGGCCCGGTCTGGACAACCCTTCACTCCTCGCCTATTCCGCCACCAAAGGGGCATTAGAGACTCTCGTTAAGAACTGGGCCGCCATTCTCGGGCCGCTCGGCATCCGCGTGAATGCCGTGGCGCCGGGGGTAATCGACACCGACATGTCGAATTTCGCGAAGACCGAGGCAGGTCGTGAGCTGACGCTGGGAATGCAGGCATTGAAACGAATCGGCAAGCCAGACGATGTTGCGGATGTCGTGGCGTTTCTGGCGTCAGACGCAGCGCGCTGGATCACGGGAGCGAGTATCCCGGTCGACGGTGGGTCGAAACTCTGAGACGCATGTACACCTGATATTGGAGGCGTTTCGATGAATCAGACAGAGGAAAACAACAAGAAGCTTGTTCTGGACGCGTTCGACACGCTGTTCAACAAACGTGATTATGCGGCGGCTGAACGTTATTGGTCGCCTCAATACATTCAGCACAGCGCCCATATTGAGCCTGGCCGAGAGGGTCTGTTCAATCTCATCAGGAGCCTTCCGCCCACGCTCGAGTATGAGCCAGGGGTCATCCTCGCCGGGGGAGATTTCGTGATTGTTCATGGCCGTTTCTCCGGCTTTGGCGCGCCTGCGAACTGGATTGCCGCTGACATCGTTCGTCTCCAGGACGGGAAACTCGTCGAGCACTGGGACGTGATTCAGGACGAGGCCACGCTGGAACAGTCAAAGAGCGGCTTGCCCATGTTCGGTCACAAATTCCCGGAATGAACCCGCGATTGCGCAGGGTAATGGGTCGACCCCTACTTGGCCGGAAGACTCGCTAACCGCGGAACCGGCGTATCGCCGGTTCTGGGGCACTCGGAAACAGGTTTCATGCGAAAAAAGCGAGCCATCTCGCCAATGATGTGTGCGAACCTGTGGCAACGTTATCGGGCAATATCGGTAGCTACTGACGTGGTGGTTGCGGTCTGCCACCGAAGGAACTGGTCAGCATCGGCCCGTTTCTCGTCAGGTTGGTGATCCGTACGGAACAGATTTGTCATCGGAGATCGCGTAGAACGGTTTCGACTTCGCTGTAAAATTCATAGACAGCATCCTCAATGAATCCCGAATCGGCTGAGCCCACTGCCGCGGACAAGTATGCGCGTTGTCCAATCCCGATGACGCACCGCCGCCTCGCGGCAGCGCATCTGCTCTGGCATCAGACGCTGGAGCATTATCACGATCCGGACGCGTTTCTTGCGAACCTTAACTCCACGATCGAGGCGCTCCGCAACCACAATCGGCACCGGCTTAGGCTGTCTTCAGCGTGCTTCGCTCGACCAGACCAGCCCTGTTTACTCACCTCTCGCTGTTCGTGTTCGGCCTCCTAAACGGTAAATGGGTGTGAGAAGTTTCGGCGCTCAGGCTGGTACTCTTCTTCAGGAGGCGGTGTGCACGCGATTCGTTGGGCGGCGGCGCTGTACCAGGATCTGTGGTTCGGGACCCGCCTGCTGGCGCGCTCGCCGGGATTCACGGCAGCATCGGTAGCCTGCCTAGCGATCGGCATCGGCGTCACCGCGTCGGTTTGCAGCGAATTGCAATCCATGGTGTTTCGGGACCTGCCGGCGGTGCGCGGTCCGAGGGACCTCGTGCGGTCCCAGACGCCTATGCCGTACGGCGACTGGGAGGAGTTTCGCAACCGCAGCGATGCGTTCGCGTCGTTGGCTGCGTCCATGGGTCCCGTGCCCTTCGAAATCGCTGCGGCTGGAGGCCAGCCAGCGCGGGTTTGGGGGCAACTGGTTACCCCCAACTACTTCCGTACGTTGGGGGTGCAACCACTGGCGGGCCGGCTATTCGGGGTGGAGGAAGATCGGGCCGGCGCCGCTTCCGTGGCCGTGATCAGCGCGCGTTATTGGCGCGCTCGCTTTGCCAGCTCGCCTGCCACTGTGGGGGGAATCATCCGTGTCAACGGACAGCTGGTCACGCTGATTGGGGTGGCGCCGGAGAACTTCCTGGGGGCTGATCCCATGCTCTCCGCGGCGGATATCTGGATTCCAGCTACCGCTCCGCCTGGCGTTGCGCCGGAGTTGGGCCACCTGCGCGACCGGCAAGCCGCAGCTTTCGTTTTGATCGGACGATTGAGGCCGGGGCGGACGCCGGCCCGAGCCGAAGCTTCGCTCGAACCGATCGCCCGGCGCCTGGAGCAAATCTACAACGATCCCGGCAAGGACCGTAAAGAGCCCCGAGTGATCCTGCTGCCGGGAGGCCGGATCTATCCCCTTCGCGACGAAGACGTGCCCAAAGTGGTGGGACTTCCCGTCGTGATGGTCGGTCTGGTTCTGCTGATGGCGTGCATCAACGTGGCCAACATGCTGGTGGCGCGCGGGGCCGCGCGGCGGCGCGAAATTGCCGTGCGGCTTTCCATCGGCGGGAGCCGCGCGCGCATTGTGCGGCAGCTTTTGACCGAGAATCTGCTCCTGGCGGCGCTGGGGGGCGCGGCTGGCCTGGGGGTGGTGTGGTGGTACACAGCGTACTTCGCCTCGATACGCCGCACGCTGCCCGGCTACATGACCCTGGACTGGCGCCTGGACTGGCGCGCGCTGGTCTTTTCGGCTTTGTTGACGCTGGTTTCGGGGCTGCTGTTCGGGCTGGCTCCGGCGTTGAACGCAACACGCGACGATATCGCCTCGGCACTGAAATCCACCGGTCCGTCGAGCTTGCGAGCGCGCCGCTGGTTCAGCCTGCGCAATATCCTTGTGACGAACCAGATCGCCGCCTCAATGGTGTTATTGTTGCTCACCGGCTTTATCGTGATTGGCATCCGGCGCGCCAGTTCCGCCGATCCCGGCTTCGATTATAAGCATCTGTACCTGCTGAGTCTCGACCCCGTACGCGATGGTTACGATGCAAAGCGCGCGGCCGATTATTTCGACAAGCTCCCGCAAAGGCTGGCGCGCGTACCGGGAATCGGAGCGGTCAGCGTGGCCCAAACGATTCCGGCCGCGCTCGGCGGGGTGGAGTCGATCATCACCGCCAAGGTCGAGCTCATGGGCGGCCCGAAGGCGCTGGGCGCGATCCGCAGCTACCGCGTCGGCGCCGGCTTCTTCGAGACTCTGGGCATTCCAGTGCTGCGCGGCCGCGCCTTCACCGAGCGCGATATTGCCGACGGCTCAGCCGTTTTGATGGTGAACGAGACCATGGCGCAACAAGTCTGGCCGGGACAAGACCCGGTGGGCCAGATGCTGGATTTCGAGGGCAAACTGCACCAGGTGATCGGGGTGGCGCGCGACATTCGACCAGCGCTCCCGCTAGGGCCGTCTCTTCCGGCCGTCTACCAGCCCAATACGCCCTCCGGTTTCGCCGTTCCTTCCCGGCAAGGCGTGACCGTGGTGGTTCGGGCGCAGCCCGGATTCGACGCGGCCGTCGGTCTGCGCCGCCAGGTGGAGGCCATCGACGCGCAGGTCGTGGTCCTCGACGTCCGGCGGATGGAGGACTTGGTGGAGCAGATCTATTACATGGCGCGCGTGGCCGCCGGGATCTACGGAGCGATGGGCGTTTTCGCGCTCGTCCTGGCGGCCGTCGGACTGGCCGGCGTGACCGCCTATTCGGTGGCGCGGCGGACGCACGAAATAGGCATCCGGGTGGCGTTGGGCGCCAGCCGGCGCAACATCCTGGGCCTGGTCCTGCGGGAGTCGGCTGCGCTGTTTGCCGTGGGCGATGCTGTTGGCCTGCTGGTGGCGCTCGCCATGATGCGCGTGCTCGGCAGCATCCTGGACGCCATGGCGCAAGCCACCCGGACCAGCGCCTCCGATCCAACGATCCTGGTGGGCGCGCCCACGCTCCTGGTCGGACTGGCGCTCGCGGCGTGCTATATCCCCGCGCGGAAGTCGATCCGGATTGATCCCGCCGCGGCGCTACGAAGCGAGTAAGCCGCGGCGCCACACTCGCCCTGCTTGGCCGCTAGACTCGCAGCGCGTCCGATGGCTACCGATAACACGTCATAACGCTACGCGGTATGCTGTGCGCGCACGGTAGCTGAGGGAGAGAGCATGGTGGCTTGGCCGTGAAGCCCAGACTCGTCCGCGAGCTTCGTCGCGGAGCCATCGGCTATCCTTGATACGGACATCGTGCTGGCCGGTCTCTATCGCCTTTTGCCGCCCGAAGGCGCAAAGATCCTGCTTGTACTCTTCCTGTCGTTCCTTACCGGTCTGGAGAGAGAAGAGCACAAGAGCGGGAATGGGCAGTATTCATTCGGCGGCGTCCGCACTTTCCCATTGATTGGGCTTATCGCGTATGGAGTGTCCTTCCTGGCGGGCGGCCAGATCCTGCCCGTAATGCTCGGGTTCGCGGTCGTGGCCTGCTTCATGATGCTGTCTTACCGACACAAGGTGCAAACTTCGGCTGTCGCCGGCGTGACCTCCGAGATGTCGACCCTGACCACCTATGTTGCCGCGGCGCTGGTCTATCGCGAGCAGTTCTGGATCGCTACAACCCTCACGGTCGCCAGCATGCTCCTCGCCCACTTCGATAAGCGCGTCGCAGCCCTTGCGCTCGACGAACTCGGCGGCGAGCCGCATCAGAACATGCTTATCCGTGCGGTCGGCGGCAAATAGGGTAGCGTTATGCCAGTCCCCCTGACCGTCCCGAATAAACATCATCCGGTGGTGGCATTTATCCTTGCTCAGAATGCGTTTGGCGCGATAAAGGACATTGTCGGCGACGACGGCCGGGTCGGATGTCTGCCACGCCGCAAGCTTCCCCTCCTTGTCGATTCCATAACGGTACGCCTCGTCGAGAAAGAGGCCCTGTGATGCCTTGGATGCAATGGCTGGACTCAGTTCTTCCAGGGTGGAGAGCTTGAAGCGCTGTGTTCTTTGCACAGCGCCGGTTGCCATGCATTCCAGCGTTCCGGTCCGCTGATACGAAGAGCGGAAATCAGGATGCTCCCCTTGCTCAGGAATGCATTCGCAGTGCTTGAGCAGCGTATGTGCGTCCAGAACGATATCCGACAGGAGACCATACACGTGTGCCAGCGTTTCGAGGATTTCCCTCCCGTCGAGTCCTTCGGCGCTCCAGCGGCGTTCAATCGCTATCGCCGCATCCTCTACATCTCCCGCAGGTGCCCCGGACTGATCCGCGAGATTGAGAAGCGGGAGGCCCTGAAGAATTAACATTGACGGCGTCTCGGCGGGCACGGCCACGCTCGCCAGAACCTGATCGCGCCAGGTGACGAGGCGAACCTCGGCGCTGCTATGGCTTTCCAGCTCACCCCGATGGACTACTGTGGTCCTTGCTTCCTTGAGCCACTTGGCGGCGGCATCTTCCTTGAGGAGCGAGTGCCACCTGCCATACCAGTTTTCGAAATCGGGGACGGTTTGTTCCTTTTGCAAGACGAAAGTGCATCCCGCCGAGCGCTAATCGGGCGCAAACCGTGAAGGCCGCTCAGGGACCAATTACCGCATTTACCCCCATCGACAGCATCGGCCCGGAAATACGACGGAAAGCTACGCCAGCCGGTCACGCTCCGGCGGGTCCGATGTTCAGTCTCGCTCACGTGATCCCACAGTCGGACAGCAGCCTACGATCGCAAACGGCCCGTCCCTCGTTAAACACACGCGGCGATTATCCCATCAGGCGCTTCACCGATGGGCACGCACATGCTCTGAATTGCCCCCGACACTCCCCTGGAGGGTGCGACGATGACCTCACTCTGGCAGGACTTGAAGTACAGCCTGCGGATGATCGCGAGAGCGCCGGGATACGCGGCTGTTGCCGTTGTGACGCTTGCGCTGGGGATCGGCGCGAACACGACGATCTTCAGTTGGATCAACTCGACATTATTGAATCCAATTCCCGGGCTGGCGAGCCCGCACGAGGTAGTTGCGCTGTCGCTCAGCCGGCCTTCGGAGAATCCATTTCCGTTCACTTACCCTGACGTGGTCGCCATGCGCGACGGGCAGCGAAGTTTTACGGGAATTGCGGCCAGTGGCGTGGCGCCGTTGAGCCTGACCGGCAAGGGCAAGCCGGAACGCATCTGGGGCACAGTGGCGTCCGCGAACTACTTCACCGTTCTGGGCGTACGGCTCGCCCTGGGGCGCGGTTTCCTGCCCGCCGAGGACGAAAAGCCGGGCGGCGCTCCCGTCGCCGTGATCAGTTACCGGCTCTGGCAGACGCACTTCGCTGCGAACCCGGACATAGTGGGCCAGACGATCGAGATCAATCAGCGACGTTACACGATTGTGGGTGTGGCGCCCGCCGAGTTCAAAGGGACCCAGACGGGACTGCGGTCGGAGATCTGGGTTCCCGTCATGATGGTTCAGCAACTGATCGAACGGGGCGACCTCATCCACGATCATCACTATTTCTGGATGTTCGCGCTGGGAAGGCTGAAGTCCGGCGTGGCCCCGCAACAAGCGCAGGAGGAATTGACGCTGCGCCTGAAACGGGAGGTAACGAACTACCCTGAGGAACACAAAGGGCACGAGAGTGTGACGGCATATCCGCTCTGGCGCAGCCCGTTTGGCGTAAATCAGGTGTTCTCGATACTGTTGCCGATGCTGATGTCGATCGCCGGCATCGTCCTTCTACTGGCGTGTGCGAACGTGGCGAATCTGATGCTGGTGCGGTCCGTAGCGCGGCGGCGCGAAATGGCCATTCGAATGTCGCTTGGAGCCGGCAGGTGGCGGCTGGTGCGGCAGTTACTCATCGAAAGCCTCGTGCTTGCCATCGCCGGAGGAGTGGCCGCGTTGGCGATCACCGACTGGGCCGCCGGAACTCTCATGAAGTTCCTCCCCGTAACGGATTTCCCCGTTTCACTCAGTGTTCAAACCGACCGGGCAGTGCTGCTGGCGGCGCTCGGGATCTCGGTTCTCACCGGCATGATCTTTGGAATCCTGCCCGCGCTGCGATCCTCGGCCGGCGCGCCCGTCACGGTCCTGAAGGAGGATGCGGGGAGCGTATCGAGCGGCCTGCACAAGGCGCGCCTGGCCAGCGGCCTGGTGGTTGCGCAAATTTCGTTGTCGGTTCTGCTCCTGATTTGCGCAGGCCTGTTCATTCGCAGCTTCCTTAGCGCGCAGAACGTCAATCCGGGTTTCAACGCCCATAACGTGCTGATCGCGTCTTACGATCTGTTTACCGCAGGTTATTCTCGCGAGTCCGGAGCGGAGTTCGATCGGCAGCTGGTCGCGAAACTGGAAGCGCTGCCGGGCGTCCAGTCGGTTGCTCTGTCCAGCCGCGTGCCGATGGGATTCGACGGACCGTCGACAAGCGTCAAGCCGGAAGGGTACATGCCGCAGGCGCATGAGTCGATGGAGACACAGGTGGCCATCGTTACGCCGAATTACCTGAAGGCGATGCAGATTCCGCTCCTCGAGGGGCGCGACTTCACGCTGCGGGACCGGATGGATTCCGAGCGCTCGGTGATTGTCAGCAAAGCCTTCGCGAATCGGTACTGGCCGGGCCAGGAAGCCATTGGCAGGCGCCTCAACTCCGACTTAACGCACGAATGGTTCACCGTGGTGGGTGTGGCGCGGGACAGCAAGGCGACCGGTCTGAACGACAAACCGAAGGCATTCCTTTATTTGCCGCTGTATCAGGTTTATCAGGCCACCATGACCGTCAACGCGAGGGTACTCGGAGATCCAATGGCCTCGGGCGCGGCCGTCGTGAAAACCATTCACGAGCTGAATGCCGAACTGGTGGTGTTCGACGTGGCTGACCTCCAGGAGCGCTGGCAGTTCGCCAGCTTCCAGCAGCGAATCGCGGGAACATTTGTAGGCGCGTTCGGACTGATCGCCCTGATTCTCGCAACGGTGGGAATCTACGGCGTCACGGCTTATACGACTCGGCAGCGCATACACGAAATCGGCATCCGCGTGGCTTTGGGCGCGACCAAAGAACAAGTCCTGCGGCTTGTACTTACGGGTGGGCTGCGTTTGACGTTTCTCGGTGTAGGCCTGGGTCTGGCCGCGTCCTTCGCACTTACTCGGTACTTAGGGAGCATGCTGCTGGGCGTGACGAGTACCGATGCTGTGACCTTCGGAATTGTAGTGGCTCTGCTTTGCGTCGTGGCGCTGTTAGCCTGCGTTCTTCCCGCGCTTCGCGCCATGCGCGTAGACCCGGTGGTCGCGTTGCGCCACGAATAGAGTCGGCCCGGTTGCAAAGGTTGCCGGAACGCTCTGTCTGGCAGCTACTGGCTCGCGCAGGTGACAAACACCCCGCCCCTGCTGTGGAACCCCGCGATTTGGGCCTGCACTGGCTGGTCGCCTGCGGGAACGGAAGGGATGGTGACGTTGAGCTGATAAAGTCCCGCCTCCACCAGATTCGCTGCGTTCACGACCGCGCTTACTCCGCCGATGGACACTGTCGGGGTGCCTGCAAGGTGCACAGGCTGCGCGATCAATTGCGACGGTGATACCGGCGGATTCGTCGGACCAAAGCCGGTAGCGTAGAGTTCAATCTCCTCGCCCACCTGCGCCGGGCGGCTACCCGGTCCGGCTGGTCCCACCAGCGTTCCATCAGCGTGGCGCGCAGCGACGTAATTCGTTCCATTGCTGGCCCACATGAAAAACTCCGGAGTCATCCGCTGCTTCACAACGACGCCCGGATAGCTGTTGCCCTGCGCCGTGGTCACCTGCACCGCGACCTGGCCCAACGTGGGATCGTCCGGCGCAATCGCGTTGATCTGGCCGGGACTGACGTAGTCGATGTACGCAGGGATGCCGTTGATGGTTACGCTGACGCCTCCGAGCGACATGGGAAACTGCTGATCGGCAGGACCCGGCATCCAGGTCTGCGGAGCGGAGGTGAAGGCACTGCCAAGAATCGTCACCCATGCTCCCGACGCAACCCCAGGCTGAAAGCCTGCTGCGTCCACCACCGCCCGTACTTTCGACGCGGGCGCAGCCACCGGCTTCTGGCGCTGGAGCAGAATGCCATCGGTGGCCGCCAGCGTGACCTGTGGCGCCGCCGACCCATCGTTGTAGCGCGCGACGGAGGTGATGTAGACGGCGTCAGCGATCAGCGGCCCTGCACCGGCGTTCGAGATGGTGAGAACCGGTGAGCTTGCCGCGGTGAGCGCGACGCCGCTGAAAATGGTGTGCCATTGGTCGCCCGCTGTGGCGCTGCTCTGATCGAGACTCGCCGAAGCCACCGCCTTACCGCCCGAGACGATCTGGTACTGAGCATTCTTTGTCCAGCCCGCGGCGCCGCGGGCATTCGGCAGCCAGACCTGAATCGTGTACTGACCATCGGCAGGGATGCTCAGGTTCCACTGCGCGGTTCCCTGGGGGACGTCCAATTCCTGCAACGAATATCCCCACGCGTTGTACCAGGGCCCAATGGCGGTGTCATAGCTGCCGGTGGAAACGTATTCGACGTTCCACGATCCGGTGACGCCGAACCCCGCGTCCGAATCGTCCACGATGTACTGATACAGCGGCGCCTGGGCGCCCTTGAAACGCTGGAAGCCGGGTTCGAGCGTGACGGTCTGCCAGCCCAAGGTCCCGTTCAGCACCGCAACGCCGTCGCTGAAGTCGCGCCGGAAGACGTCGGGCGCCTGCTCGAACAACTCCACGCCGTCGATCCAGACGTTGCCCGCTACATCTCCCACGTCGAATTGCAACTGGCCGTCCCCGGCGGTCGCGCTGGAGACGAACGTGAGCGTGATCAACCGCCATGTCGTGTCCAGCCAAACCTGCGAGTCAAGGCCGTAATTCGTGTAGGGCGAATTCCCACTCTCGCAATCCACCGTGATCAGGCGGGGAGCGTCCGACCGTGCCCAGAACTGCACCTGATAATTCGTGGCCGTCACCACCGGCAGCGATGTCTGATACAGATTCGCCTGCCATGAATAGCTGTCCGCGGACGCGACATCGATGTGAGCCGACGTGTTTCCTTCCGCCGCGGCGGAGTTGTCGAGAGTCACAGTTGCGCTGGCCTGCCCGTCGTCGTCCACGAAAAACGACCACCCCGAAAGCCCGTTCTCAAACCCGGCGTTGGTGAGCAGATGCGGACCCGGCGCCGAGCCCACGCGCACCGCCGGGCCCAGCGGCTGGCCCAGATGAAAATCATACTCGTCATACCACCAGTTGACGCAACACTGAGTGTCTCCCAGATCGTAGGTGAAGAAGCCGTCGTTCATCAGCGCCGTCGCCAGGCCAAAGCGCATGTTGGGATAGAACGTCTGAGCGAACGAGATGCTCGAGGCGGGGAGCGCCTGCATCGGCTCATATCCGTATCCGTACGAGATGATGTTCGGCGGCCCCGATTGTATCTGCTCGAGCTCCGGAGAGAGTCCCTGCAGGAACCAGTTCTGATAATCCTGCCAGTAATCGCCGAACGACATCTGTCCTTCCCGCACGTCCACTGCTTCGAACACCTGGCTGGATCCGTTAAACAAGGGTAGAATCTGCGCGTCGTTGGGGTGCTGGGGGTGAGCCGAAAGATAACCCCACGGAACCAGACTGCGCAGGGTGTTGATAGCGAGAAGCACCCCGGCGCGCCATTTGGCATCGAGCGTCACGGGATCGTCCGGGACGCCATCTCCGGTGGTGCAAATCTGAACCGGATTGCCGTAAACATCCGTGCCGATCCAGGAAATAGTCGTAAATACGTTGTCGAGAAACACGCCATCCTCGACGAGCCCGCGCGCGATCAAGAGCTGGTACGTATCGTTCGCCAACGCCTGGGCAACCTTGGGCATGGTCAGGTTGAGCAGATAGACACCGTTCAGGGCAATCTGAATTTTGTTGCCATGGATGTCCTTCAGATAATAATCGTCGGGGAAGGTCAGCCAGGGCCCCGTGTACGTCGCGTCCGCGCCCAGCAGGGCGATCATGCCGGGTTCGGCCGCTCGTAGGGCAGTGACCTGATCGTGGGTCATGCCCGGACTCAGATAGAGCTGGATTTTCGCGGCCTGCGCAGGCTGGGTGGCGTCGACGTACGCTCCTCCCCAGATACTGCCGATACGCGGGAAGTCTCCGCCCGGCGCGGCTACGACGCGATACTCAAGATCCCAGAAACCGGCGGCGGAAGCGCAGCGGATGTAGACCTGATTCACTACCTGGGGGTCCGGATTGAGCCCGGTCACCGTTACCTGATGCGTCGCGGTTGGCCCGGCGATGTCAGCGGGCTGCATCTGGCTCAGGTCCAGCAGCGTATTCACGGAGTACCCGCAGGTGTCTGGGTGGGGAGTGTTGAAGGAAAGATCCAGGCTGGTGGCGCCCGGCGCGAGCAGAGTACTGGGCGGATAGACGTTGGTCAGCGAGAGGATGGGGGGCGTTTGGCAAAGTGCGGCCCGGCAGGCCAACACGCTCAAGGCGATGACAACCCACCTTCGCCGCGGGGACCAACGGATGCCGGTGTCGTTAGTCCGAAACCCGGCGCACACGTTCAACCTGTAGGAGTTCATCTTTCCACATCGCTTTGTGGTCAGCGTATCGCAAGCCAACCTCCGCCGCCGCCGCGACGCTGTATAATTTCCCGCATGTGCGTGCTGCGGACTGTGCTCCTTGCCCTGGCCATAGCCACGCTGACGCCGGCACAGCCGAGCATCTCGTTTCCCGCCGACGATGGTGGGCGAGTTTGCGCCGATCTCTATGGCCAGGGGGCCCGCGCGGTTGTGCTCGCTCACGGTGGACAATTCAACAAGGAGAGTTGGCGGGTTCAGGCTAATGCTCTGGCGTCCGCAGGATTTCATGTTCTGGCAATCGATTTCCGTGGCTTCGGCTGCTCGACGGGTCCCGGCCAGGCGGATTTCGATAACGCGCCCTTTGAGAAGGACGTACTCGCCGCGGTTCACTACCTGAAAGCGCATGGGGCCAGGACTGTGTCGGTTGTCGGAGGCAGCTTCGGCGGCGGCGCCGCTGGCGATGCGTCGATCAAGTCCGCGCCAGGGGAGATAGATCGCATCGTATTTCTCGGCGCCGCGCCGAATCTCCCTGCTGAGAAGCTGAAGTCGCGGACCCTGTTCATTGTGGCGCGCGATGACCGCAACGACGGCGGCCTACGGCTTCCGGGCATCCGTGCTCAGTACGCAAAGGCTCCGGAACCGAAGGAGCTGATCGTTCTGGATGGTTCTGCGCACGCTCAGTTTCTTTTCCAAACGGACCAGAGTGCTCGTGTCATGGACGAAATCCTGCGATTCCTCTCAGCGCCGTAACGCTGGTTATAGCCGGGCTCGCAGGTAGCGGCCAGTCCAGGACTCTTTGCACGCCGCCACTTCTTCGGGTACGCCCGTGGCTACGATTTCGCCGCCGGCGTGACCGCCCTCCGGGCCAAGGTCGATCACATGATCGGCGGTCTTTATCACATCCAGGTGATGCTCGATTACGATGACGGTGTGGCCGGCGTCCACCAGGCGGTTGAGGCATTCGAGCAAGCGTTCGACATCGGCGAGGTGCAGGCCGGTGGTGGGCTCATCGAGGATATAGACCGTGTGCTTCGACCTTTGCAACCTGGAAAGCTCGGCTGCGATCTTGATACGCTGCGCCTCACCTCCCGAGAGCGTCGTTGCCGATTGTCCTAAAGTGAGGTAGCCCAGTCCGTGATCGTTAAGTACCTCGATCTTTTTGCTGATTGCCGGCTCGCTTGCGAAAAAGGCGACGCCCTCTTCTACCGGCATGTTCAGGATGTCGGTGATGGTTTTGCCGCGCAGGGTGACATCGAGCGTTTCGGCGCTGAAGCGGGCGCCTTTGCAGACGGCGCACATAACCTCGACGTCGGGCATGAAGTACAACTGCGTGGTGATGACGCCTTCGCCCTGGCACTCCTCGCAGCGGCCGCCCTTGACGTTGAAACTGAATCGGCCGGGAGTATAGCCTCGCTCCACAGAAAGCGGCGTGCGCGAGAACATTTCGCGAATCGTGTCGTAGAAGCCAATATAGGTGGCGGGGTTCGAGCGGCTGTTGCGGCCGATGGCAGATTGATCTGAGTGTGCTCTTGCCGGAACCCGATGCGCCCGTAATGGCGACCAATCGGCCAAGGGGGAATGTGACGTCCACCGACTTGAGATTGTTCTCTCTGGCGCCACGGACCGTCAGCGTCCTGCCCGTTCCCTGGCGACGGCGCGACCGCGTTTTGATGCTCCGCTTGCCGGAGAGGAATTGCCCGGTCGGCGAGATTCTGCACTTGAGGATGTCCTCCAGCGTGCCCTGCGCAATGACTTCGCCGCCATGGACGCCGGGCCCTGGCCCCATCTCCACGATGTGATCCGCCGCACGGATGGTGTCCTCGTCGTGCTCCACGACAATCACGGTGTTGCCGATGTCGCGCAGGCTTTCGAGCGTGGCGATCATCTTGACATTGTCTTTAGGATGCAGACCGATGCTGGGTTCGTCGAGGACATAGCGTTTATCATTCCCGATCGGCGCTGCGAACCCGCATCTGTGCCCCTGGCACGGTTCAACGAACGGCTGTTATCCTGAGGCATTGCCAACGTTGATCACCGCGCAGCCTTCTTTCGCTCCGCGCCCGCGGGTGGAGAAACCACCATCGAGATGATCGAACAGGCGCCGGATTACAACGGCCTGCCCGTCTGTGCGCCTCGGTTTATACGCCGCGCAATACCGTCTATCGCGATGGCGCGCGTTCGTACCTGGATTACCTGGGTAAGGGGCTGGGCATTCAACAGCCGGGATTGCGCTCGTTCCGCATCGTCAGCCGCGACCCGCACCCGCTGTACGAGGCCTCCTGCCTCTTCCTTCTCTCGCAAATCGGCGCGGCTCTCGACCGCAAGCGCATGCACCGGATCCACGCGCTCTGCTGCAGCGTGAACGGCCGGGCCGTGCTGGTGCTGTTGCCCATGGGCGGCGGCAGGAGCACGCCTGGCGATTTCGTGTTGCGCCACCCGGAGGTGAAGTTGCTCGCCGACGATTCGGCCTTTGTGGACGCGGCCGGCGGAGTCCATGCTTTCCCGCTGCATTTGGGACTGCCGGCAGGCTCGGACAGCGGGGTCCCCGAGCAACATCGACGCTTCATCAATCGCATGGGGGTCGGGCCGAAGTTCCTCGTGAACTACGAGTACGTCGCCGACCGCGTGGTCCCCTTTGCGAAGCCGGGCGTGGTCTTCCTGGGCAGCCGGACGCTGGCGCGCGATTGCCGCATCGAGCCCGCCAGCATGACTGCGGGACTGCGCGGCAAGGCCCGCGTTGGCTGGTCCCGTCTGGCGAACTGCCATCGGCTGCTGCGGCGGTCGCAAATCCGCCACCTCTATCCGGGCCGCGATCTCGAGAAGAACGCCGCCGCGGTGGTGGAATTCGCCAGGAGGCTTTCCGGCCGATGAGTCCCGCGCACGCGATCTACCACCTGGCGGCCAAGCTGAGTGCCCGCTTCCTGGGCCTTTTCCCTTTGGTCGAAAGCGTCTATGTGCATCGCAGCGTTTCGACTGGGGAAGTCTCGTTTGGCCGCAGCGACATCGATCTTCTCGTGATCGTGCGGCCGCCGGGCGGGGAGTCGGCCGACGGGGCCGAGCTGGCCGCTTTATACGGATGGCTGCGGCTGGCCCGGCTCGGCAACCCGGCCCTTAGCCACATCGAGATCCACGACCCGGTTCGCCTGGGGCGATGGATCCGGATCGACACTTACCGCGGCTCGCAGGACCGGCGCAGCGCCATCCGGCTGTATGGCAAGCCCATCGCCTGGACGGGGATGCCGGTTCGCCGGGAGGATGCGGTTCGCCGCTTCGCCTTCTGGGCGGAACGATTCTTCTCCACCGCGGTGTGCGAGCGAAACCGGCGCAACCTGCGCAAGATCGCCCTCGAAATGTGGTGCGCCTCCGCCACCGCTACTGGCCTGCTCGAGGAACCGTGTCTGACGCGGCCGGAGATGGCCGCGCGGTGGGCCGAATCCGATCAGGCGCCCCTGCTCGAGACACTGACCGGCGATCCCTTCCGCGCGCCCTCCGTGGTTTTCCGTCTGGCCCAGCGGCTGCACGACAGCCTGCTTCCTCCGCTGCGCGCGCTTCCGGAGCCGCTGACGATCGCGCTGCTGGCGCCTCCCCGTTACCGGCAGCGGAAGCTGGTGGTGCTGCCCGATGCGGATTCGCCGCTGCCGCGCGAGGCCTTTCAGCCCGGTTCTTTCCTCTGCACGCCGGAAGTGTTCGACCTCTGCCTGCATTACCAGAACCCCTTCCTGGCCTGGGTATGTCCGCCACAGCTCAGCGCGCTGGGGATGCTGCCTCCGGCCGCGGCGGATTTCGTGCGGGCCGGGTTGTACTTCTGTCTCGATGGCGCCGTGTGGAACCCCGGCTTCCAGCACCCGGATACATGGACTCCAGCGGCCTCCGTCGCGGTGATACGGCACGCGCTTCCCTACCTGGAGTCGGGGCGGATTCCGCCGCCCCTGGACGATGCGCTGGTGGCCCGGCTGGCAGCGGACCGTCCGTCGATCACGGAGTATTACCGGCGCGTCTTCCCGCGCGTCTACCGCGAATCGGAGGAGCAATGGGAGCGCCTGACGCGTCTGCCATAACCTCCGGCCCGTATCCCCGGAAGCTGCTTCTCGAAAGGCGCGTCGCCTATGCGGTTCACACCTTCGTCCACCTGCCGGGTTGGAAGATGCCTCAGCCGAACGTATCATGGCCGCATAACGCCGCCCCAAAATTTCGGACCGCTGGCAATTCTATGAGAAAGTTCGCGTGTGCGCAAAGCGGCCTGCCTGAGTGATCTTCTACAACGCCGTTTTGTCGGGA
The DNA here is from genome assembly GCA_963780655.1 of uncultured Acidobacteriota bacterium. Classification (GTDB taxonomy): domain Bacteria; phylum Acidobacteriota; class Terriglobia; order Bryobacterales; family Bryobacteraceae; genus CAWACP01. Next base: position 97,156 of record CAWACP010000013.1, read on the forward strand.
TTTTCCTGCCGGGGAACTTCCGACCCCATCCGGATCCCCCATGGAAGAACTTCGCTGAGCGCTGACGACAGTCTCGCATGCAAGGTATTCTAATAAAGCACGGGTATGCGAACGATAACCCTTGAGAAACATTTCGCAGGCCCGGGATTCCTCGATGGTCCGGGGCGAGGGCTCAAAGAACAAGCTCTGAAATTCGGCGGTCCCGCTGCAAAACTCTTAGAACAGCTCTGCGACCTCGGCGACAAGAGGATCGCCGAAATGGATTCCGCTCACATCGACATGCAAATACTGTCGCTTACTTCCCCCGGCGCAGAACAACTCGAAGCCGCCGAGGCGCCGGCGTTCGCCCGCGAAACGAACGATTTCCTCGCCGATGCCCTGCGGAGTCATCCGACTCGTTTGGCCGGATTTGCCACGTTGCCGACCGCAGACCCCGGCGCCGCTGCCGCCGAACTGGAGCGAACGATCCGTGATTGCGGTTTCAAGGGAGCGCTCATCAATGGTCATGTCCAGGGACGTTATCTCGACGACAAATTCTTCTGGCCCATTTTTGAGCGTGCCGAAGTACTCAATGTCCCGATATATCTCCATCCGACCCATCCTCCAAAGTCTGTGATCGAGGCATCGTACGGCGGGTTTGCGCCGATAGTGACGGATATGCTGTCCGGCGCGGGATGGGGTTGGCACATCGAAACCGCGGTCCACGTGATCCGTATTATCCTCGGCGGAGCCTTCGACCGTCATCCGAGACTGCAGCTTGTAGTAGGCCACCTGGGCGAGACGCTTCCCTTCATGTTACAGCGACTTGATGTCATGCCCATGGCAATAACGAAATTGAAGCGCCCGATAAGCTCTTACCTCCGGGAAAATCTCTACTATACGTTCAGCGGGTTTAACTTCACGCCAACATTTCTCGACCTATTGCTTCAAGTCGGTGTCGATCGGATTATGTTTTCGGCCGACTATCCCTATGCGTCGATGGTCGAGGCGCGTGCATTCCTGGACCAACTGCCAGTCAGCACTGCGGACCGAGAACGGATCGCACACGGTAACGCTGAGCGACTTTTTGGGTTATAAGAGATTCCGACCGAGTGGCGTCGATGCGCTGCCAAATCCACAGGTCTGCCGTGCAAGAGAGGGCCAGCCCCACTCCCGGCTTTGTCGTACTTTCCGACAATGCCGTTTCGGGGGGGGTGGCATTAACTGTGAGTCGGAGACTTCTCGTCCATGTGGCTGCCGGATCCGCGCTGCGCGCAACGTCCCAGAGGCGACTTCTGGACCACCGCGCGTTTACTTTAAGGTTCACCCCGATGCGGTCAAAACGATCAAGTGTACCCCGCAAGACTCGCCACTCTTCATGACGCCGTTGTAATTCCGGGGGGCGGTTGCGGTTTACAGAGCCGGAGAAACAGCGCGTCATAATCAGAGTTTATGGAACCTTCACCGCTGGCCGCTGGACACTTGGGCTTGAAGAGTCTCCACCACTACGAGGACTTCAATCTTAAGGGCAACGATGACCATGTCCACCGGCTGATGGGATATTGTTCAAAACCACCGGATCTGGTGTTCCAATCCCGCGACCTTCAAATCGGGCACAGTAGAGGCTGCCTGCCTGAGCTTCGTACGAGTGGTCGGTTTCTTGCCGGAGCCACAGAACACCGAGGCCACTTCAACGACATGCCGACAACTCGTCAAGGTGACTCATTGGGGGCCACACGGTCTGGCGGGAAACAACCCTCGAGTTTTCTGCAACAGAGATTTGCAACAAGCCCAGCATCGGCCAAGACGCGGCGGCCGGTCCGTTTCCCCTCCATTTATGCGATTGACTCTCGCAACATGGAACGTCCAATGTTCAGATGCCTGTCGGCAATGATGCAAACCTACCCTTTGTAGGACGGTACGGGGATCATGAATTACCCTCATGGGCTATAGTTGTCCATGCCCAACAATACATGTGAACACTGCGGCGGTTCACAACTCATCAGCGGTCTCACTGTTTCTGCTTCTGGTGGTGGTGGTGACGTACGTCCCGGCCTCCTCTGCAAAGAGAAAGAGAAAGGCTTTTTCAAATGGTCCGAAAGGGAGAAACGGGAGACCCTTTTTGCTGACCTGTGCACCTCTTGCGGCACTGTAAAACGTTTATACGTGAAAGACCCGAAACGTGATTGGGTCGTATAACTTTCACGGTTTCAAGCGGGACTGTTCCCGGCCCAATGGGCGCAAAGGACCCTTTATCCAACGTGATTGTGTTCACTTGGCCGTGTAACGCCATGTCGTCGATGTGGATATCCAAACGCCCCCCGAAGTCCGGTTCTGGGAGATTACTCTCGGCGCTTGCGGCCGCTAATATTAGCTTCGACGTTCTGGTCCCCATCCGGGAATCTTTCCCCTTATGGGGCACTCGCCGCATTAATTACCAACCTGCAGCGCCGGCCCGTAACTACACCAGCCGCTCGCGCTCTGCGTTGAATTCGCAGCCCAGCAGCGCGATCACCGACAGCAGGTACATCCAGATCAGCAGCACGATGCCCGCGGCGACGCTGCCGTACAGCACGTTGTAGTTCGCCACGTGCCGCACGTACCAGCCGAATCCGGCGGTGGCGGGCAGCCACAGCGCCGTGGCGAGGATGGCGCCCGGCCACACCTGCCGTAGCTTCATCGCGCGGTTGGGGCCGAAATAGTAAAGCAGTCCGGTAACGAATATGATCGCGCCAAGCGCCACCACGTAGCGCGCCGCCCGGCTGATCACCTCCACTCCGCCGCGCAGTTGTTCGCCCTGCGGGATGAAATGAAGCCGCTGCATGGCCGCGGTCTCGGCCCAGTTGCCGAACAGGATCAGGCCCGATGCGCAGACGGCCGGGAGCGCCGCCGCGAAAACCAGCAGGATGGACACGAGGCGCTGCTTCAGGAACGATCTTCCACCCGGCAACTTGTAGGCGGCCTGAAACCCTTCCATGAGGCTCATCATGGCGCCGGTTGCCGCCCACACCGCCAGCAGCGACACGATGATCAGCAGCCACACCGGCCTTTGCCCGCGCACGGTGAGGACGAATCGCACCAGATCGCGCGAGCCGGGCGGGACCACTTCAAAAAGGAAGCGCGAGATGACCCCCGTCACCGAGTCGGCCTGCGCCTGGGCCAGGATGGCCGCCAGCGACGCCATCGTCGGAAAGAAAGCCAGCAGCGACGAGTACGCCGCGCCCTTGGCGATGCCGAAGCAGCCGTCCTCGAACGCCGCGTTGAGCGTTCGCCAGAGCAGGTTCATCCACCGGGCCCACCGGCCCGCCTGCACGACGTAAACAGAAGCGGCATCAGAGGCCATTCGTCATCAGGCTAGTACAGAGCGGCATCATCCGGCCATACGAGCTTCCAGCTCGGCCCACCGTTCGTACAGCTCATCTACTCGCTTCTGCGCCGATTGCAGCGCTTCATATCGCGCCAGCATGGCCGCCGCATCCGAGCTGCCCTCCCTCTTTTGCATTTCCGCTTCGGCGCCGGCGAGCGCCTGCTCCGCTTCGACAATGCGCGCTTCCATCTGCTCCCACTCGCGGCTCTCAACGTATGAGAGCTTCTTCTTCGAGGCCGAGGCCGGCGGCCTGGGCTTCTCCTGCCGCGCCGGCTCGCGCTCGCGCCGCCGGGCCGCTTCCATCTCCTGTTCCCACTGCGCGCACTCGGCATAGACGGCGGCGCCCCCGCGGCCATCGAGGCCGACGATGGTGGTGGAGACGCGGTCGATCAGGTAGCGGTCGTGCGTAACCAGGACAACGGCGCCCGGGAAGTCGAGCAGGCTGTCCTCCAGAACCTCCAGCGTGGGGATGTCCAGATTATTGGTTGGCTCGTCCAGCAGGAGCACGTCGGCGGGGTCCAGCATCATCCGCGCAATCAGCACGCGCGCCTGCTCGCCACCGGAAAGACGGCCAACGGGCAGCTCCAACTGATCGTTGCGGAACAGGAACCGGCTCGCCCATCCGGCAACGTGGATGGGCCGGCCGCGGTACATCACCGAATCGCCGTCGGGCGCCATGGCGCGGCGCAGAGTGGCGTCGGGATTCTGGCGCTCACGGTTCTGATCGAAATAGACGATCCGGACGGCGTTGGCGCGATCGATCGCGCCGGAATCCGGGTCGCGCTCTCTGGTGAGCAGTTGCAGCAGCGTGGTCTTGCCGCTGCCGTTCGGCCCCAGCAGGCCGAGCCGCAAGCCCGGCGAGAGCACGAACGAGAGATCGCGAAAGAGCTGCCGGCCACCGAGCGTCTTGCTGACCTTCTTCGCCTCGATCAGCCGCTTCGTGCGCCGGTCGGAGCCGGTGAAATCGATCTGCGCGGTGCGCGTGGTGGTGCGCGCATTCAGATCGCTGAGTTCGCTGATGAGCCGGCCGGCGTTGTCGATGCGCGCTTTCGATTTGCTGGTACGGGCCTTCGCGCCGCGCCGCAGCCACTCGATCTCGCGCTTCACCGTGTTCTCGAGCGACTCCTGCCGCTTCGCCTGCGCCTCCAGGAACGCCTCCTTCTTCGTCAGAAACTCGCTGTAGTTGCCTTCAACGCGGAAGAGGCCGCTGGGGTAAGCGCGATCCAGCTCCATCACCACGGTCGCGGTGTTCTCCAGGAAGTAGCGGTCGTGACTGACGGTCAGCGAAGCGAACGGCGACGACTCGAGCAGCTTCTCCAGCCACAGGATGCCTTCCAGGTCCAGGTGATTGGTGGGCTCGTCAAGCAGCAGAAGATCCGGGTCCTTCACCAGTTCGAGCGCGATGGCCAGGCGCTTGCGCCATCCTCCGGAGAGCGTGGAGGCGCCAACCGAAGGGTCGGTGAATCCGGTGCGGCCGAGCGTGCGGCTGATGCGGGAGGAGCGCTCGAGCGCGCTGAGGTCCTGCTCGAGCGGGATCTCGCCGATCAGTTCACCCACGCTGGCGTCCTGCGGAAAGGTGGACTCCTGCGGGACATACGCAATCTTCAGCAGCTTGCGCGGCGCGATCACCCCGGCGTCGGGCGGGACGAGACCGGCGACAATCTGAAGCAGCGTCGACTTGCCGGAGCCGTTGGGGCCGATCAGCGCGATGCGGTCGCGGTCGAAGATGCCGAAGGAAATATCCTCGAACAGCGCGCGGGAATCCCACGCCTTCGAAACGCCCTGACATCCGAGAAGAAGACCCATGCGCCTTATCTGATGATAGTGATTCCGGTGGCGCACGCTTCAGCAAAGGCGACCCGCGAGCGCCGCCCACAAAGACCAGTAACGTGGCTGGCGTTTGTGGGGCGGCCTTTAGGCTGCGGCAGACTGAGAGCCCGCCCGATCCGGCCCCACCTGAATCAACCACCTACGTCCTGGGTTACCGGAGAGCCGATGCTGAAAAAGTAACTGCACAGGCCAAAGGCCTATCCGAATGACTATCGGGCGTCCCCGTCCCTGGCACGACGCCTCGCCTGGCCTGTCGAGTAGCGGCGAGGCGCCTGCGCCACACAGGAAGTCCGCTACCGTTTCACGCTGCCTTTATAGCGCGACTTCGGAGCTCTCATCGCCGGACGCCCGTTCAGCGTCGCCGCCCTCCGCGATGGCGTGACTTGCAAAGAAGACGTAGAGCTGCCGGCGCCGCTCACCGGAATGAAGGTCTGATTCGTGGCTCCATCCGCGGTTTCCACGTCGAGGTTCAGATTTCCGGTTGCCGCATCGGCCGGCACGCCCACGTTGAGCTGATAGAGACCCGCGAAGCTCGGCGCCAGTCCGGCGAAATGGACTTGTGAGGATTCTCCGGCGATGAAGACCTGAACAGCGTTCGACGTGTCCACGGTGCTGTGCGGGCTCGCTGGAGCAGCCTGCCCTGAGGGTACGGCCGGAGTCACGATGCCCATCCCGGTGGTGTAAATGGAGATCACCTCGTTGGGCGCCGCCGGATGGTTCGCATCCACGGGCGTGCCGACCGCGTCGTTGTGCCGCATGGCCGCGATGCCAACGCCGTTCGCTGTCGTGGAGAACACTCCGGGGGAGGTGTAGTTCGTGTATACCGTCACGGCGTTCGACATGACGTTATTGTTGTTGACCTGGAAGGTAGCATAGGGCACCACCACTTGATTTGCACCTGAACCAGAAACGATCTCGAACGGAACCAGCGCGACGATCACCGAGGAACTCACGTAGAGCAATGGAATCGGCGTGCCGTTGACGGTCACCCGGACGCCCGCAAGGGTGGTGGGAAGCGACTGGTTCGAGGCCGTAAACGCCGGAGCTTTGACAGGCGTCGAAGACTGGGCAAGATTCGAGCCGAACAGGGTCACAAACTCGTTCGGTCCCACCGGGTTTGTTATGGGCGCGTAGCTGGCGGCGCTGACAATGCCTAGCGGGTTCAGGAATACGCCGCTGCCGGTGTAGTTCTGCGCATGGAGCGCTACTCCCAGCGAATACCAGCTGCCGGACCCCACAAACAGCACTGCCTGCCCGCCCGCGCCGGTAAAATTCTGATACGAAGAGCCGGTGGGGAAAGTGCCATCCGCGGCGATGGTGTACTGGCTGTCGGTTGTCAGATCGAACGTCGGTCCGTACAGCAGCTCATTCAAGCGAAAGTGATAATACGATGTGCCGCTGCCGTTGGCGTTGAACGAGCCATAGAAGCCGTCCAGATCCATGTCGCCGCTCGAATCCGTCTGTGGCTGCTCCAGCCCGGCCATATAGAAAACGCCGTTCAGGCTGGCGTTTGTCGCGCTGCCCGAAAACGATTTGACGCCGATCTGCAGGTCGAACCCGTCAGGGCTTCCGGCCATCAGGATATTGCCGTCGGCCGAGAGATACAGATTCTGCGTGCCGCTGATCAGTTGGCCACTGGAGGCCGTGCCGAGGCCGATTGTCCCGGAACCGTTGCTGGTAAGCGAATAAGTGACGCCGGACACGTTCTGACTGATTTGCGTGCCGCCAAGACTGGCTCCGGCGCCGGATACGGTCAGCGCTCCGACGTTCCCTGCGCCGTCGGCCGTCATTGTGAACGAGCCGTCGCGGACCATGGTCACATCTCCGTTCGGAAAATCGATGAACCCAACGCTGTAGCTGCCCTTCAGGCTCGCGTTGGTCACGCCGGACCCCGCGGGGATGGCCACGAACATGTCGTAATCGACCTCATTGGTCTGCTGGACCGGCTCGGTGGCGCTGCCGACAATGGCGGATGGCCCGATGGCGCCGATGCCCCCGAATACGGAATTGCCCGCGTCGAGCAGGCTCTGGACCCAAACGAAGCCATTCGCGGCGGCCTGATACGTGCCGCTGAACTGGCTTGCGGTCGGCTGGCCGCCCTGTGTAAACGTCTGGCCGTTAAACTGATAATTGCCCTGGCCATCGAACGCTATCGTGCCGATAGCGCTCTGCGCCGTTCCAATGACGCCGTTAGTGGCCACATTGGTGAACAGGATTTCGCGAACGAAATACGTGCCGTTCAGGGTGCCGTTCCCGCTGGCGTCGAAGCTCTGAGCGAAAAGGGTTGCGCCTGAAAGTAATAAAACAACAGAAAGGGTGTATCTCACAATTCCTCCGAGCGGAGCCACGTATCTCTGCGGGCCCCACGGTTAGCAGGACGAGCGGTGACCGTGAATGGGTGCCCTGATGTTTGATGCCTCGCGCAGGGTTTTGACATCGATGGACGTCCGCTTTAGGAATGGTACTACTTCAGGAGTGAAGCGCCGGACCCGCGCCCACCCGTGCTACCCCAGCGCGCTTCGTACCGCACTCACCAGGACGTCCGGCGTGAATGGCTTACGGAGGACGACTCGGGCGCCCAGCCTCGCGGCCGGCCCCAGATAGACACCATCGAATGCGCCGGAAACGGCAATCACCGGCAACAAAGGCCAATCGTTGCGCAGGTGCTTCAGTAACTCCAGCCCTTCCAGTTCGGGCATGACGAGATCGGTGATAACCAGATCGACGTCCGCGCTCAGAAGCAGGAGCGCCTCTTTCCCGTTTGCGGCGGATAGCGTCGAGAAGCCCGCGTTATCGAGTGTGCGACAGATCAACTCCGCCACGGCGGCCTCGTCATCCACAACCAGGATAATCGGCCGCGGCGTACCGGCCGCCTCACTCGCGCATCCTGGCCGGCCCCGAGGAGCAGGATTTTCCGGTTCGGCCGGGGCCCCGGCGAGACGAGGAAAATAGAGCTCAAAGCAAGTCCCCCACCCTTCCGCGCTAACCACGGCGACGGAGCCTCCGCATTGCCGAAGGAACTGCTCCACGATGGCCAGTCCGAGTCCTGTGCCGCAGCCTTCCTGTTTAGTGGTAAAGAACGGCTCGAAGACGCGCGCTCGCGTGGCCTCATCAATGCCGGCGCCATTGTCGGTCACCGTCAGCAGGACGTAGTCGCCGGGCGGAAGCGGCGGCCGGCACTTCGTGAAGGTCGCGTCCAGTTGCAGAGAGGTGGTTGCCAGTTCCAGAGTGCCCCCATTGGGCATCGCGTCGCGCGCGTTGAGCGCGAGATTGATGATGGCGCCCTGGACCGAATCCGGGTCGGCGAGTACCATTGGCCCATTCTTCTCGAGCCTCGTCGTGAGTGCGATGTTCCCGGGCAGGAGGCGCCCCAGCAGGCTGGTAGTTTCAGCCACCACCTCATTGAGACTTGTGGGTGCACAGGGGCGCGTCGCCGTACGGCCTTCATCGAGGAGCGGGCGGACCAGGCATGTGGAGCGCTCGCCGGCGTCCCGAATCGACTCCGCGAATCCGCGAAGGCTCTCCGGCAGATCGGCGCACAGCAGCAGGTCGGCGTACCCGTTGATGATGGACAACTGGTTATTGAACTCGTGCGCAATACCGACTGCCAGACGCCCGATCACCTCCAACTTCGCGGCGCGTCCGGAACTGTTCATCGCTTCCACATGTCCCATTCTGGTCCACGGGCGCTCGCAATCGTATCCGAAGTTCTTCGGGGAGTGGTCGTGGAAAGTACTGGCCGGTTTCATCGCTCCGGCGGGTTTGTAGTTCCAGGCCCGTACTTTTACGGATAGCTGTGGCCGCCGGAGCAGGATGTAATTCAGATGTAGTCATGAATGTGTCGAATGGCGGCCGAGACGCGTCAGCGCACGAACATCGCCGGTATCGGGTTCTGCTCGCCGACGATCATCTGGACGTCGTGCGAGAACTGCACGGATTGCTTGCGCCCGAGTTCGATGTCGTGCACACCGTAAGCGATGGCGCTGAGATGGTCCGGATGGTAGCCGTGCTGCGTCCTGATGCCGTGATCTCCGATTTCCGGATGCCCGGGAAGAACGGAATCGATGCCGCCCGCGAGATCCTGCAACAAAACATGTGCGGGGCAGTGGTGCTGCTCACCACGTATGATGATGTCCAACTGGTTCGACAGGCGCTGGCTGCCGGGATGCGCGGATACGTTCTGAAAGTGGACGCGGGCGAAGAACTCATTCCCGCAGTACGGAGCGTCCTTCGCGGAGAAACGTACGTGTCCCGGGGAATCCCGCCTTCGTGGAGATTGTGACAAAAGCGGCAGGCCTCCCCGCGATATGATTGGGGAGAACCTGGAGTTGCCGTATGTCACGGACGAGAGTCCTTTTAGCCGACGATCACGCGGTGGTCGCGGAAGGGCTGGAGGCGCTGCTCCAGAGTTCTTTTGAGCTGGTTGCCGTAGTACACGACGGGCGCTCCCTCGTCGACGCCGCTGACAGGCTTCACCCGGACGTGATCGTCACCGATATTTCCATGCCGCTGCTGAATGGCATCGATGCCATTCGCCAGATTCGGGAGCGCAGGCCCGGCGCCCGGATCGTCGTTCTCACGATGCATCGCGAAATCGAACTGGCCGTGGACGCGTTCCGCGCCGGGGCCGCTGGTTTCGTTCTGAAGGTCTCGCCGGGGGAGGAGTTGATCGCAGCCATTCGCGAGGTTGCTCAGGGCGGAGCGTATGTAACGCCCCTGCTCACCAAAGATCTCATCTCCCTGCTGGTGGAAGCGCGTGAGCAGAGCAGCCCTTCCCTTACGGCCAGACAACGCGAAGTGCTGCAGTTGATCGCCGAGGGCCGCACCATGAAAGAGGTGGCCGGAGTCCTGAACATCTCGCCGCGGACGGCTGAGTCGCACAAGTACGAGATCATGCGAATCCTGAACGTCGATACCACGGCAGGCCTCGTCCAGTACGCCATCAAAGCAAAAGTTGTGGGTGAGTGACGCATGGCCCGCGGCAATTTCCAGATGAGCCACGGCCGCATGCTTATCGTCTCGCTGGTTGCGGGCTCGCTCGCCATGATCTGCGCTCTGTGGTGGTATTACGCTCGGCAGCGGCGCGCCATGGAAGACGAAGTCGTTCATCAGCTTGCCGCCATTGCCGAAAGCAAGGTGGCTCAGATCGCGAATTGGCGAGCGGAGCGCGTCGGCGACGGTGTAGCGCTGGCATCATCTCCCGCCGTACCCGCTGGCGCGCGGATTCTCTCCGGAACGGCCGTCGCGGGAACCGATCGCCTCGCGATCCTTCATCAGCTTGACGGATTGATTGCCGCGTACACTTACCGCAGCGCCGCTCTCGTCGATCTGGAGGGCAATGCCAGGCTGCAGGCCAATGCGGACCATACGGATGTCCCTCACTTGCGGGAGTTCGCCCGCGCCGCTGTCAAGTCAGGCCAGCCGATACTTTCTGAGTTGTACCGGCAAACGGAATCGGCCCGCTGCATGATGGCCGTGGCGGTTCCGGTGGCCGGACTCGGAGCTTTCATCCTGGATATCGATACGGCGCACTTTCTCGACCCCTACATGGAGCGGTGGCCGAGTCCGGGCCAAACCGGCGAGTCGCTTCTCATTCGCCGCGAAGGCAATGAACTCACCTTCCTGTCAGGCGGGCGCTGGCATTTGCTGAAACCCGGTGTGGATCGCCGCCCCATCACTACGAGCCCGCACGACGACGTGCTCCTTTCCGGCTGGATGCGCAACGCTCGTGATTATCGGGGCGTCCCCTGCTTCGAAATCATTCGTCGCGTCCCCGGATCTGCCTGGCACGTGGTGACCAAAATCGACCGCAATGAGGTGGAAGCGCCCTTACGCCGCCTCTGGTGGGAAATGGCGTTCATCGCCGGCCTGATCGGCATCACGAACGGCTGCGCGGTTGGGCTGGTATGGCGGAATCGGCAACTCCGCGTGCAGAGCGACGAACTGGAAGAACGGACACGAACCGAGCAGGAGATTCAGGCCCTCAACGCGCGCCTGATTACCGCGCAGGAGGAAGAACGCGCCAGGGTAGCCCGGGAATTGCACGACGATATTGGGCAGCAGATTGCCGCGCTGAGTATCGGCATGAGCAATCTGAAGAGAGAGGTGCCCGAATCGGCGGCCGAGGCGCGAAGCCAGAGCGACCGCATTCAGCAGAAGCTGATCCAGCTTTCCGAGAGTACTCGTCACCTTTCGCATCTCCTCCACCCGGCCGTGCTGGAACACTCCGGATTGTCTGCAGCGCTGCGCTCGCGCTGCTCCGAGTTCGAGGCCGTGACCGGCATACACGTGGACTTTCGCGTGGAAGGATCGTTCTCCGGCTTGCCGGCGCCGGTCATGTTATCGCTGTATCGGATTACTCAGGAAGCATTGCAGAACATCGCCAATCATGCGCACGTCAGCAATGCCGCGGTTGAGCTCATTCGGACGAATGAATCCGTCCGCCTGAAGGTATCCGATCGCGGCGCGGGAATGGATCCTGAACGCGCGAAGGCGGGCTCCGGGCTGGGCCTGGTCAGCATCCGCGAACGCACGCGGCTGTTACACGGCGCCGTCAATATTGAAAGTGCGCCTGGCCGAGGCACAACCATATCGGTGATGGTGCCGGCGGCTCCGCCTGCGAAAGCCGCCTCGGTTAGCTGAACCCGCTGTGTTTCAGATCCGTGAAACGCCGGTTGACAGCGTACGACTTACTCGCCGCGATAATTGTCTCACCTGTTTCCAATCTGTCGGGTGTAAAATGGCTGACGCACAGGAGGCGGACATAATGTCAGATATTCTAAAGCTCGGCAGTTCCGGGCCGGACGTGCTCGCGTTGCAACAGGCTTTGCAGAAGGCCGGGTTCAGTTCAGGCGGGCTTGACGGCTCTTTCGGTATGGGCACCCAGGCCGCGGTGCTCGCTTTTCAGCACAGCGAAGGACTCGGCGCGGACGGAATCGTTGGGCCGAACACCGCCCAGGCTCTGGGTCTCACGGCCATTCCCGAGGTTCCGTCGGCGATCCCTGGCGTCAACGTGCAGGTTGTTTCGCAGATGTTCCCGGTCACTCCTCTCGGCAACATCAAGGCGAATCTGCCGCCCGTGCTCAACGCGCTCGCGGCTGCGGCGCTCCCCGACCGCGTCATGATCCTGATGGCGTTATCAACCATTCGCGCCGAAACCGAAAGCTTTGCACCCATCAGCGAAGGCCAGTCGCGTTTCAACACATCGCCGAATGGGTCGCCTTTCGACCTGTACGACAACAGGAAAGACCTGGGCAACCAGGGCTCGCCCGACGGCGCCAACTTCCGAGGCCGCGGCTTCGTACAACTCACCGGCCGCGCGAACTACACGCACTATTCAGCCGAAATCGGGAAGGACCTCGTCGGAAATCCCGAGCTGGCGAACGATCCGGATGTCGCGGCGCAACTGCTCGCGCGCTTCCTCAGCGACCGGCAGAACCAGATTCGCGAGGCGCTGGCGCAGAACGATCTGGCCACCGCGCGGAGGCTTGTGAACGGCGGGTCCAACGGCCTCGATCGTTTCCAGAATGCATACAACATCGGCCTGAATCTGATTCCCGAACAGCCGCAGGCGACGCCGTCCGCGGCCACGGCCGCTGCTTCCTGATACCTGGTTGCATAAATTGGCGTATCGTTACCGCTTGCTTGCGCGCGCGGCTCAGTAAGGACTTCCGAGCCGCGACCGCGAAGGAGCGGCGTACGCGAGCCTCGGCAAGGCCGTGTCAGGCGCGTTTCGCCAACAGCGTCAGGATCTGCCACGCGCCAACAGGCAGTGTTGCCGGAAGCGGGCCTTTGGCGACGCCGTTGAGCTCGGCGAGCGCGAACCTCCCGCCGTGATACCGCGGCTCCATGGAGATCGCGCGCCCGCGATATTCATACAGGCGAAGAACGGCCTCGTCTCCCTGCGGGTACAGCGCCGAGACCACCACGCCATCCGATCCGATGTCGAACAGCCGCACCTCGCTGCTGAGCGCACCGCTGCCCGGCTCGGTGACCGCGGCCCGCAGCGGATAGTCGCCGCAGGGTCGGCGCCCCAGCTCGCCCCGGATTTCCTTACTTAGCCGGAATCGTCAGCGTCTGGCCGGGACGGATGGCGTCGGGATCCTTCAGCTGATCCCGATTGGCCTCGTAGATCTTCATGTACTCGCCGGCCGCGCCATAGAAACGCTGGCTGATCTTCGACAGCGAATCGCCGGCCTGGACCGTGTAGGTTTGCAAGCCACCGGCCGCGGACGCTCCTGCCTGCTGCGCTGCATTCTGGCTGCCCGGTTGCTGATTTGACGAGTTGACGGTGATATCGCAAATGAGATCCGAGTAAGTGGGATCGATCTGCTTGATCTGGTCCCAGACACGGTTCTTCACCTGGTCGGAAGGCGCTTCGCCCTGCAGGAATAACTTGTTGTCCTGCATGTTTATGTGCGACAAGCGCACCCCGGATTGTTGAATGAAAGTAAGTGCGGGCCTGTATTTTTGCTTCAAAGAATCGAACCTTTGTTCCTGTGTGTCAGCCATTGATGAATACCTCCGTCCATGAGATGCCTGGCGCCTCAGCCTGTTTCGAGTGAATCCCTTGTGCCTGAACGCATGCGACCAGGACGCCTCTTGAGCTGAGCGTGTAAGTTCGTTCGGATTCGAACAGCGTCCGCACGGATCCGGACGCCACTGGTTGTCCCGGCATTAAGTTACTCGACGTTAATGGACCTCGCAGACAGGAAAGTTATCTAACCAGGCCGATGCAGGCCGCAACTTTTGCGCTTCGACCTCGTATTAGGCAGCGTGCGCGAGGTGAGAAATGCGCTGTCTACTCGGAATCGTGATTGTGTCGGCTGTTCTGCCGACAGTCGCCGTCGCCCAGTCTCCACGCGTGCGCGTGCGAGTCGAAAACGTCGCTGGTGCGCCGGAAGCTGTTGTTCACTCGGCGGAAGCGGAGTGTTCGAGGATATTCGGCAACGCTGGAATCAAAATCGTATGGGCGCCGGAAGGGTCCACGCAATCCGGCGACTTGAACGTGGTCATTGCCGCGAGGCCGTTTCAGGAGGCCTCGGCTGTCGCTCTGGGTTATGTCATCGAGAGCCCGGCGGGCGAGTCGGCATACGTCGTCTGGTCCCGCGTCATACCCTGGATCGCGTACCGGAGACCGGCGTTCGAGATCCTCGGGCGTGTCATGGCGCATGAGATTGGACACCTCCTGCTTGGCGACGGCAGGCATTCCGACGCCGGCTTAATGCGAGGAACATGGTCTGGCCGCGACCTTCAGTGGATGGCCTCAGGGTCCTTTTCTCTCACGGCTGAGGAACAGACGAAGATTCGCCGCCAAGTGACGCGCCGCGCTGCTGAGTACACGGAATCTCCACCCGCTGAAGCAGCCTCATTGCGCTCCGCCGGTACAGTCGCGGACCGGTACGGTTTCCTTGCACGCTGCTGCCGGTAGCAGGGGGTTGGCCTGGTTCGACAAAGAGAGCGGCGTGAGGGAAGTCCCGGCATAGTGTCGCTATACCTGACAGGAGCACTAACAAGATGGATACGGCGTCCCGAAAACCGGCGTTACTTCTCGTTACGATTCTGAGCTGCGCTCACGCGCTGGCCGGGACCGTCACTTACAACTTCGATGAAGCTGGCTGGATCAATTCGGCGGGAACAACGGAGAACTTTTTCGGAAGCTTCCAAGGCGCTCCTGACGCACAGGGCGATCTTTCACTGGCCGCGTTGACCGGCTTCTCGGCCACATTGACGGAAACGAACTCGTCCAATCAGACAAAAACAATCGATACGTTCGCGGAAACGATGGGGAGCGGCGGCCTTACGGTATTTCTGTACGATCCCGCGCTCAACAGCCTGAGTCTTGCGGCAACGGGAACGCCCGGGGCGCTGATCTGCCTGGGAAGCGCCGTGAGCGCCGGCGATTGCGGCCCGCTGCCTGCCCGGCCGGTTCCGAGGTCCGGAACACCGCCGCTGCCGCCGATCGACGGGATCTTCTCCTCTTCCGTCAATGGAGCGCTGAACGCGTACACGACGAATCAGCCGGCGCTCTCGGTCGTGCCAGGACCCGTTCCCAGACCCACGCCGTCGCCGGAACCCGCGTCGTCGGCGCTCTGCGGCGGCGGACTGGTGCTCCTGTCCGTCTTTCTGCGCCGGAGCCGCGCAATGGCGAAACGAGAACAACCATGAGGACCATCGAAGCCGGGATTTAATCCCGGCTCCGGCGCGCTGGAAGCCCTCAACTTCACGTACACTTTCACGACGCTGCGCACGTTCGCGGGACGCTCGCGATGTGCTTCGCCTCTACGATCCGTCCGAGATCCTGACCCAGTTGTCGTTCCAGACAAGCGGCGGAAGTCAAACGACTCAGAGCGGACGGTTCGCGGTTGCCCCGACCGATTTGGTTTATTTCGAATCCACGCAGCCGGTCACGCACCTGCTCATCCGGCCGCCACGCCTGAGCCGGCGGCTTGCCTCCTCGTAGCGGCCGGCCTTCTGGTCATCGGAATCGGCGCGCTGCAGAGAGCGCGCAGCTTTTCTTCTGCCTGCTGAGGGAATCCAACGCCTGACGTCGCTGTTCAAAGTAGGCGGGCATAAGTCACCGCAATCGTAATCACAGGAGAAACCCATGAAAAACGCTAAACAGTGGTTTGCCGCACTCGTCATCGGCATGGCGAGTCTTGCCCATGCGTCCACCGTGACATATAACTTCACGCAGTCCGGCTTTGATGACGGCGGCACGTTGACAGGAACGTTCACCGGAACGCCGGAGACCGGCGGGATCATACAGCTTGCGGATCTCACGAACTTCAGCGCAAGCTTCCATCTGACCGTGGGAAGCACCCCCAACACGTTCAACTTCACCGTTCCGACCGCCTTTACCTACGACCCGACGTCGGCTGACATCCTGGAGTTCTCGTCCGGCAGTGCGTCCGCTGGAATCCAGCTCTGTTCCGGAGCGGTTGACACGAACGCGGTCTGCTACGGGATCCCCATCAGTAGCCCGGTCCGCGTTAACTCGAGCGGCTTCTTCGAAGACCTGCCGAATTTCGGCGCCACTAACACGCATCTTGGCGAATCGGTGACGCAGGCCCCCGCAGCCGCGGCCGAGCCCGCGACTCTGGTGCTGGTTGCCACTGCCGCCCTCTTCTTCGTCTGGAAGGCAAAGCGTTCGCGCGTCGCGCGTCGGCTTGTGCTTCGTCCGGCGGCAGCGTGAGCGTGTCTGTGGAGACGCACGTCGTGTCAACGCGGACACCGCGTCGCACTCTGCTTCGGCGAATTGATACTATTCTCGCTTCTGATGAAATGGACCTCGCTGTGCTTCCGGTGGGGCATGCGTCGATGGCGCTGGATTACATCCACGGCCCTGATCGCTCCGTTGCTCGTGGCCGGCATGGCGTTCTGGCGCGCCGGCCGGGTTCGCGAACAATCGGCGCGCGAGGTGGCCGCGGGCGGCGAGTTCTCATATCGCGAACAGGCGCTCAACCTGAGTGCTCCCTCCGGTGTGGATCCGATATCGGCGGCGCCTCAGTTTCGCGACATTGCTGTTTTCCGCGGTTCCGTACTGGTGAGCGCCGCGGCAGGCGTGTATCAATATGATGCGGATGCAAAGCCGGCGCACGTATGGAGAACCGGTCTGGAGCTGCCGCCGTGTGAGCCCGGCCCGATGTCGGCGGTTACGTCCGAGCTATTCATTGCTACAAGAGGCGCAGGGCTGCTCAGGTTTGACGGCAGCCGGTTCCGGCAAATCCTGCCCGCGGAAGAGGCGCTCCGCAATGTCACGGCCGTGCTCGCGCTCACCTCGGGCCGCGCCTTGTTCGGGACAGAGCGCAACGGCGTCCTTGTTTACGACGGCCATTCCATTGTTCCGTTGTCTGCTGGTCTGAGCTCGAAGCACGTCACCGCGCTGGCGGGTAGTGAAGGCGACGTGTGGATCGGAACGTTGCAGCACGGCGTGTATCTATATCACGCCGGTCAGCTCGATGACCTCGGCAGCTCCCTCCCCGACCCGCAGGTTCTCTCCATCGCCGTCGTGAACGGCACGGCCTACGTCGGAACGCCGCTGGGAGTGGTGGAGTTTCGGGATGGGCAGCGAGCGCGAGTGCTTGCGGACGGCGTGTTTGCCAGGGCGGTGTCCGCCAACGCGGCCGCGGTAACCATAGGGACCGAAGACGAGGGCATCGTCGAACTCCCGCTCGAATCCCGCCGACCGGCCGTCGAGCGTCCGGCCGCCGATGTCGTCGGGGGGGCCGTGGAAGCGATTCGCGAGTTCGCGGGCCAAAGCTGGGCCGTGACCCGGTCGTCGGTGTATCGATTCGATGCGGGCCGAGGGTGGCGCGAAGGTCTGGCCGCGCCCGCAGCAGCGCTGACCGCCAGGAACATCGCGGCTCTCGGGTTCAGCGGCGGCTCGCTGTGGGCCGGCTATTTCGACTCCGGCCTGGATATCCTGCGGCCCGACCTCTCTCGCGGTGCACACTACGATGACGATGCGCTGTTCTGCATCAACCGCATCGTGGCCGACCCCGTTCGGCAGCGGACCGCGGTGGCCACGGCGAACGGCCTTGTTGTTTTCGATGCGCTCGGACAGCGGCGTCAGCTGATGGGACGGAAGGACGGCCTGTTGTCCGATCACGTCACGGATGTCGCGTTCAGCAATGACGGCATAGTGGCGGCAACGCCGGCCGGTCTCTCGTTCATCGACGCCAGGGGAGTACGCAGCCTGTACGTCTTTCAGGGCCTGGTGAACAACCATGTCTACGCGGTTGGCGTCTCGGGAAACGAGACCATCGCCGGCACATTGGGAGGCGTTTCTGTTCTGGATGGAGACACCGTCCGCGCGAACTACACGGTCGGCAATTCGGGCCTCCGACACAACTGGGTCACCGCCGTCGCGCGCGTGGGCGACGATTGGTTCGCGGGCACGTACGGCGCGGGAGTGCTGCGGCTCAGCCGCAATGGGCAGTGGACGTCGTTCCCCGATCTGCGGCGCGGCTTCATCGTGAATCCGAATGCCCTGCTCGTGACCAGCGGCCGCGTCTATGCAGGCAGCCTGGGCCGCGGTCTGTTCGTCTACAGCCGGAGCTCGTCCCGCTGGACTGACGTGACCGCCGGGCTTCCCTCGCTGAACGTCACCGCGCTGGCCGAAAACAGCGGCTTCCTTTACGTGGGCACCGAGAACGGGCTCGTCCGCATGTCGGAAGAGGCGCTGCCATGAACCGCGCGAGGGCTGCCGTCGCGGCCATGCTGTGCACCGCCGTTGCCTGGTGCGATACGGCGGTGATTATCCCGGGAGACCGCCAGGAACCGGATCCGTCCGTGTTTTCCCTGAACGAGATGACCATCGAGGTTCGCATCGACGACGGCGCCGGGCGCGTTCGCATGCGGCAGATCTTCGGCAATCACACGGGGAAGGTTCAGGAAGGCGTGTACAACTTCGCGCTGCCCTCCACAGCCGCCATTTCTGATTTCGCGGTGTGGGATGAGGTGACTCGCATCCCGGGCGTCATTCTCGAGCGGCGCCGGGCAGGCGAGATCTACGCGCAGGCCAAAGCGGCGACAATCGATCCGGGTCTGCTGCAGATGGGCGAGCGCGATGCCGATGAGGCTCGCCGCAGTGCCATGTTCACGGCGCGTATCGTACCCATTCCACCGTGGGGCACGAAACGGGTTGAGACGGAGTATCAGCATCCGATTCCGGTGGAACGCTACCGCTCCGAATTCACTGTGCCGCTAAAGCCCGATGTGTACGCGCTGCAAACGGCTGGTCACCTCACCATCGTGTTCGAGCTGCATTCCACGCATGCCATTCGCGATTTCGACGCGCTGGCGAAGTCGTATCCGCTGACCATTCAGCAGCGCACGCCGAACCTCGTGAAAGCCGTGTACTACGGCGACAACGTGGCGCTGAAGGAGGACTTCAGCGTCCGTTACGGGTTCGACGGCGCGCAGGCCGACACGCTGCAGGTGAGCACGGAGCGGGAGACGCCAGCGGAGCCGGGCTTTTTCCGCGCGGACGCTCTGCTGCGTCTGGATGTGAAACAGGCGCAGCCGCAGACAGCGCCTCCGCGCACCGTCATCGTGGTCTTTGACAATTCGCTGTCGATGCAGTGGGACAAGCTGGAGCGCAGCTTCGCCGCGTTTGAAGCCGCTCTGCGCCGTTTGCGTCCGGTAGATTCGTTCAACGTAGTGTTGTTCAACTCCGACGTGAAGGCATTCGCGCAAGTCACTAGACCGGCTTCCGCGGCCAATATCGAGGAGGCGCTGGCATTCGTTCGCAAGTCGGACATTCGCGCGGGAACGGACCTGCGGAAGGCGCTCGCCACGGCTTTCACGCAGGCCGCCGCTGCGCCCGCGCGGGAGCGCTTCATCGTGTTGATCAGCGACGGCGGCGCTACCGAGGGCGTGGTCGGCAACGCGATGCTCGAAAAGTGGTTTGGCGGCGAGTGGAGTAAGACCGCGCCTGGAGCACGCCCGCACATGTTCGTCTTCGGCGTGGGTGACGACGCCAACGTGCCGTTGCTTTCTGCGATTGCCGCCAATGGCAGCGGCGTCTTCGAGCACGTGCGCTCCACCGAGCCCATCGATTTCAAGCTGACCGCCTTCCTCGACAAGATCGGCCGTGAGCCGGTGAAGAATCTCTGCATTGCAGTTACGCCCGCATCGAACTTCGACCTGATCTACCCGCTGGCCGATGTTCATTTCGCCGGCGCCATGGCGTCGTGGGTAGGCCAGTACAAGCGCCCGTTGCCTACCGCCGCGTTCACCGTGAGCGGCATTCGCGATGGCAAGCCGGTGCGCATGACTGCTTCCGCGGCGCTGCCCGAGCAGGCCACCGCCAATCCGTTGTTGCCGCGCACATGGGCGAAGGCGCGCGTGGATGCGCTGCTGGCGAAGATCGAGCGCGAGGGCGAAGATCGCGCCACCGTGGACGAGGTCATTCGGCTCTCGAAGAAGTACAGGTTCGTAACGCCGTACACGTCGTTTCTCGCCGTTCCCCGCGCGCTCCTGCGGCCGCGCGTCATCCGGCCGGGCGATCCCGTGCTGCGTGTGAAGACCGACGAGTCCATTGTGTCGGTGATTGCGCTGTTTCCCTTCGGTCTGGTGAAGCCGCTGCGCTACCTGAAGAGCGAGGACACGTGGCAGACCCGCTTTCTGGCGCCCGAGGATATGGCCGACGGGAGCTATCAGGTGCGTCTGATCCTGCGCGACCGCTCCGGCAATGTCTACCGCGAGGCGAAGAGCTTCGTCATTGCCAGCCGCATGCCCACGCTTCGCGTGCGCCTGGACAAGCCACGCATCCGTCGAGGCGACGCTCTGCGCATCGCTGTGTACGCATCCTCGAACACGCGCACCGTCACGGCGCGGCTTTATGGCGCCCTGCCGGTGGCTCTGCACTGGGACGCCGCCGCGAAGGCCGACATCGCCGACCTGCCGATACCCGCCGATGTGCCCGCCGGCAAATACACGCTGCACGTCACGGCGGAAGACATCGCGCACAACATCGGTACTCAGGAGGTGGCGCTTGAAATCTGGTAAACGATGGGCCGCTGCCGCCGCTATGGCCGGGCTGTGCATCGCCGGCGCGGGAGCCGAGTTGGGCGAATGGGTTCAGCACCTGCCGAACGGCACGCTGCTCTGGGTGTTTTTCAGAACGGCCGGCATGCCGGGCGGGGATGTTCAGCTCCGCCGTCCTCCCGCCGAAACGCGCGACGCGCTTTCGAAGATGATCGCCGGCAGCCCGCGCGACGCGGCGCTGTACCGGCTGCGCGCGCACGAGGCCGAGCTGGCCGAAGATTTCACCGCGGCCGAAGCCGACTGGAGGCGCTACGCCGAGCTTGCGCCCGACTCCGCTGCCGCGAATCTGGAGCTGGCCGATTTCTATCACCGCCGCATGCGTCCGCACGACGAGGTGGCGGCGCTGCTCGCCGTCACCCGCGACAAGGGCGATCTGATCACGTCTGTAACCGAGCAGCGTCCGTGGAAGGCGTTCGAGCGCATGATGGCCGTTGCGGAAAACGATGGCCTGAGTGACGCCGATGCGTTGCGCGCGATGCGCGCGTGGGTGGCCCGGTATCCCAGGCAGCCCGCGCCATACGAGCGCCTCGTCCACTACCTGTCGGCGCATCATCAATATGCCGGGGCCGAGCAGGCGATTGCGGCATACGCGCGCGTGTTCCATGACGACCTGTATCCCGTGCGCGCGCGCGCAGAACTGGAGTTGGATCGCGGCAATGCCGATGCGGCCATTCGCGTCTATGACGATGCGTTCCAGCCGCTGTGGCCGGACGACATGATGAAGAGCTGGTTCCAGCTTCTGGACGAGCAACATCGGCTGCGCGATTTCGTGGGTCGCGCCCGCGCTGCACTGCAGACGAATCCGGCGGACCTGAATGCCACCGCGCGTCTGTTCCACTATTACCGATCGCAGAACAATGCGGCGGCGGCGCGGCGGGCGCTCGTCGAGCATCGTCTGGCAAAGGAGTCGGGTAGTCACCCATGGACCCCGAATGAGCTTCTGATTACGGCGCAGCTTTTCGAACGACTGCCCGATGTGAATGAAGCGGCGCGGCTCTGGTACGCGCTCTACAGCGCTCCGGGCGCCGGCGCCGCGAACCAGGAACGTGCGTTGTTTGAGTTGTCGGAGCTGCTGCTGACGCAGGCTGATCAGCCAGTTCGATTCGGGTCGGGCGATTTGTCGTTCTATAAAGATGTTGCGACCATCGACTCGTCGCCCGGCTTTCTGAACGGCATTCTCTCGCTGATCCTGAACGACACCGGTCCGCGCTGGGCTTATCGCGAACAGAATGCAAAGTCGGCGCCGTACTTCCATCGTGCCGAGGCCAGCCAGCTTGCTTCGTTGCTGGAACAGCGCTATCCGCAGTCGAGGTATCGCGAGCCGCTGCGGGCTGGACTGGTGCAGGCGTACGCAACCTATGGCGACGACAACGCCGTGATCGAGGCCGGCCGCGAATACCTTGCGATGTTTCCTCGCGGCGAGCGCCGATTCTCCACGGGCATGCTGGTAGCCGATGCGCTGGCGAGGCAGAACCGCCTCAAGGAAGAATTCGCTCTGTACAATCAGTTCCTGCGGGAGCTCGCGGCGTACGCGCATGGCCAGCCCGTCGGCAGCACGCCCAAAGCCGAGCCGCGATCGCCTGAGTATGTCCAGGTACTTGATCGCTACCTGTCCCGGCTGGCTGCGATCAAACGCTCCATGGATGCGCTGCGCGTCTATCGCGCCGAAATCGATCGCAATCCGAACGATCCCGGCCTCTACGAACGCCTGGCCGCGTTTCTCGATCAGAACGACATGACTGCCGACGTGGTGCAGACGTATCGTGCCGCCATGGCCAGGTTCTCCGACCGCTCCTGGTACGACAAGCTGGCGCGCTGGTATCTGCGCCATGAGCAGAACGACGAGCTGGAGAAGATTACCGAGGAGGCTGTGGGCATCTTCTCCGGTACGGAACTGGAGCGCTACTTCAGTGAGGTGGTGGGCGCCACTGCCCCTCATGTTTACCTGCAGCTCAACCTGTACGCGCACAACCGATTCCCGGAGGATCTGGTGTTCGTGAACAATCTGATCGGCGCATACTCGCGACCGGAAACCGCGAACAGCGCCGCCGCCGAACGTCTCTACCGCGAATACTGGTTTTACGACGACGCGCTGCGGACGTCCTTCTTCCGTTACCTTGCGGCGAACGGCCGCCTCTACCCGGAACTGGACGCGGTGCGCAAAGCAAATCCGGACGTAGTCGCCGGCCGCCCCGATCCGCAGCATCCATCGAATTTCGCTGCTGCGCAGTTTGCTGCGGAAGCGGAGATCTGGCTCTCGCACTTCGAGGCGGCGGCGCCCATTGCCGGGCTGCTTGCGGACGCGTCGCCCGGGGAGAAGGAATCCGCGCGACGCGCTTCGTCGCTCTATCGGTCGCTGGCCGCGTATTCTCCGGAGGACACCGGGGTCGCGGTCCACTTCGCCGAGGCCGAGTATCGGGCCGAGCCGCGCGATCGCGAAATGCTGGCGCGAATCGGCGACATTTACGCGGACCGCGGACAGTTCGCGCGCGCCCGCCCGTACTGGAACCGCATGCCGCAAATTGAGGCGGCACGCCCGGATGGATGGTTGGATGCGGCGACTGTTTACTGGGATTATTACCTCTTCGATGACGCGCTGCGGCTGATATCGGGCGCGCGGAGGCGGTTCAACAATCCCGCGCTGTTTGCTTACCAGGCGGGCGCCATCGATGAAAACAGGCGGCAATACTCCGCCGCCGTCGAGCAATATGTGGCCGGCGCTCTGGCGGGCGATGAGCAATGTACCAGCCGGCTGGAACGGCTCGCAAGTCGATCCGGCGCCCGCGACCTGGTCGACAACGCAACCGCCACGGCTGCACACGGGGAGCCGTCGTGGGCCTCCATCTCACTGCGGATTACTGTGCTGGAGAAACAGCAGCGGCGGCCGGATCTGGAATCGCTGCTGGCATTGCAGATCGCGGCGCAGAAATCGCAGGCCACGCTCGAACAACTTGCCGCCATGGCCCAATCGCAGGGCTTCGACGCTCTGCAGGTACGTGCTCTGTCCCGGCAGATCGAGCTGAGCAACGATCCCGTGGAGAAGATGCGCCTCGGTCTTGCGCTGATGCGCCTCGAAGAGAATCGTAAAGACATCGCGGCGGCTGCCCGCACGGTGGATACGCTGTGGCGCGACCATCCCGAGATACTGAGCGTCATCCGCGGCGCAGTGGATTTCCATGTGCGCAACAAGCAGCCGGCCGAGGCGGTGGCGATTCTGCTCGATGCCGCGAAACGCGCTCGCCGCGATCTCGCGCAGCAGTTCACATTCGAAGCGGCCCGCATCGACACGGACGCCGGCAACTTCGGCCAGGCGAGGGGCTTGCTCTCACAACTGCTGTCCAGCGACCCATATCGCGCGGACTATCTGACGGCGATGGCCGAAACATATCTGCGCGCGAATGACGACAGGGGATATCGCGATTACGAGCTCGCCACCATCGACGCGCTGAAAAAGTCCCCGCTCACGCCCGCGGAGAGGACAGAGCACATCGCCGCGATACGCCGCAGCCTGATCCCGGCGCTGACGCGCATGAACGATTTCGCCGGCGCCGTGGACCAGTACATCGAAGTGATCAACCGTTATCCCGAGGATGAGGATCTGGCGCGGGAGGCGGCGATCTACGCGATGTCGCACGGCCAATCGGCAAAGCTGGTGACCTTCTATCGTAAAACCATTTCCAACGCGTTGCGCGATTACCGCTGGCCCATTGTGAGCGCACGCATTGAAACGGTGATGGAGAATTATCCGGCGGCCATCGCCGACTACGACCTGGCCATGAAAGCCCGGCCCGACCGCTCCGATATCGTGGAAGCGCGCGCGAACCTGGAGGACCGCTTGATGCGTTTCGCCGATGCCGAGCGGAGCTATCTGCGTCTCTACGATCTTTCGTATCACGCGCCGGAGTGGCTGGCGCGAGTGGCCGAGGAGCGCGCGCGTCTCGGCCGGCGCGCGGAATGCGTGGACTCCCTGAAGACAGCCGTTATCGGAGCGCATGCGGAAACCTCCGAAGCCGATTTCGAGATTGCCGAGCGGCTCGAGTCGTGGCGCATGACCGACGACGCTGTAGCTTTCGCCGAACGCGGCGCCCAGATCGCCGGCGCTGATCTCTTCACGGCGCCGTTCTCCGCGCAGGCGCAGACATACGCGCGCATCATGACCGAAGCGCGTCATTACGACGTAGTGCTGAGCCGCGTCGATCCCGCCGCAAAGAATCGCGCGGATGTCTCGCAGGCTGTCGGCGCGGTCGTGGCGGAGTTATACACGCCCGAAGAGAAGGCGGCGTTCGAAAACGCGCTGACCACAAAGGCCGCAGCGATGAACCGCGAGCAGCGCGAGGCGCTTCTGCTGCCGTTTGCCACGTCGGCCGGGCTGGTGGCTCTTGAATCTCGCTGGCGTCTGGACGCGATGATGCAGCGCCCGCAGGGCTACGACGCGCGCTTTACAGCGGTCGAAACGGAGCGGGGACGGTATCGCGAACTGGCGCAGGAACTCGAGCAGTATGCGGCGCGCTTCCCGGCCGAGGGCTCGGCGCTCGCGCAGGCCGCCACGGCGTGGATTGCGGAAGGCGACGTCGATGGGCAATTGCGCGTCATGCAGACACTCGCGCGCCGCAATGCGCCTGGCGGGGCCATGCTCGATCGTTATCTCTCGCTGCTCGCGGCCCTTCATCCTGATCAACTCGTGCAGCTTGCCGCGTCAGCGCCGTCGGCTGACGTCCGGAACCGCGCGGTGCAGTGGGCCATCGGCAGCGGCAATCGGGAACTGGCGTACCGCGCCATACAAGCCCGCGGCGCTCAAATGAGAACGGTCTGGACCCGGGCCTACACGGCGCTCGCCGGCGTTTACTTCGCCGACCCGTCCCCCGCCGCCACTGCCGCGTTCACCGGCGCACTCGATACGCGAACCATCGGCGAGCGAGTTTCATCTCCGCCGGATCGCAATGCGACGCTCGCCGGTTCAGTGTGGTTCTACTACGGCGCGCGTTATGGCGAATATCTCGACGGCCAGAAGAATGCGAGAGCGGCCGACTATTTGCCGGCCAGCGTGGAGGATGCGCCGGAAAGCGCGGACCGTTACCTCGCGCTCGGCGATTACTACGAGAGCGCGCATCAGCCGGAGCGGGCGCTCGCCGAGTACGCACTGGTCCTGCAGATCGACGCCGATCGCGGCGATGCGTACGATCACATGGCGCGAGTTCAATGGAATGCGGGCAGGCGAGATGAAGCGGTTGTGAACTGGCGCGCGGCGATCGCGGCATTCAAGCGGTTGCAAAGCAAAGGAGTGCGCGTTCCGCAATCGTTCTGGGCGCAGGAAACCGAGACGTTCCATGACATCGGCGAGTGTCACACGCTCGCCATTCTGCGCGGCGACATGCAACGGCTGCTGCTGGACTACATCAGCCGCAACGGCTCATACGAGCTGGATGCGCTGCTGACGGCTGCGTTCAGAGCGTCGCTGGTTTCCGGCGGGGACACGTCATGGGTGTTCGACCTTGCCGACAAGACCGACAATCCCGAGTATGTGATTGCATCGCTGATGCAAGTGCCGAACCTCACGGACGCGCAGCGGATATCCCTGGAGCGGAAACGCAGCGGCATTCTGGAGCGCGAGGTGGCCGGCCTGTACGGCGATGAGCGAGTTGCAAGGGAGTCTCAACTAACGGCGCGGCGCCTGGAGCTGATTGAGATGCTGCTCGACGAGGACGAGGTCCAACAGGCGTCCGCGGAGTGGAACAAGTTGCCGGCCGCGCCCGGCCTGGACAGCGTGGTGGAGATTCGTCTCGCGTCGCGCACGGGAGCTCTTTCCGGAGTTTTGCAGCGATACCGGTCGAAGCCGGAGGGGGCGCCAACCACCGAAGTATTGCGCCGGGCCGCGGAGGCGCTTCGCCGGGATAAGCAGGAAACGGCGGCGCTCAGCGTTCTCGATTTTCTGTATACGCGTGAACTGGACGCGGGACGCCTGGACGCGGCGAACTTCCTCGGCCTGGCGGAAGTCCGGCTGGAACAGAAGAACAACGCTGCAGCGCTTCAGTTTCTGCATCGCATGGCGCTGGTGACCGACAAGCCGTTCGATACTCTGCCCGCAGCCGCGGACCTGCTGGAGAAATATAATCAGCCGGCCGCGGCCGCGGAGTTCGTGGCCATGCGTCTGCGAGCGGCGCCGTGGGACAGCAGCGCGAAACTGCACGCAGCGCGTCTCGTTCAGGGCTCGCGGCGACAGGAGCTGTTGAGAGCGGTGGTCGCCGATCCATTAGCGGCGTATCGCGATCGTGCGGACGCGGCGCTTCTGTCAGCTCCTGCCGCTCCTGCCGGCACGGAGCTCTCGCTCCTCTCGGCGGGATCGATGGCGCCTGCCGAAGCTGAGAAGCCGTTTTACGTCGAGGCCAGGATAAAGGCCGCCGAGAGCTCGGGTGAAGCCGTGCGCGAGCAGCTTTATTGTGAAGCCCTCGCAATTGACCCGGCCAATCAGCGCGTTCGCCATGGCGTTCTGCGAGCTGCTCTATCGCTTCGGCATGACAGCCTCGCGCTCGCGCTGGCGCAAAAGCTCAAAATCGAGAGCCCATCGGTGGCCGAGCAGCTTGGCGCCGCGGCTGAGCGGCTGGGCGATCTCGCGGTCTCGGCCGGCTACCTGCAAACCGCAATCGATCTGCTGCCCGAGGATCAGCGTGGCGCCGATGAAACGAAACTGAAAGCCATCAACGCCGAACAAACGCGACGCTCCATGAATGTTTCGCGTCAGCCGGTGGTCAGAAACGTTGTGGATCAGCAGCAGACGGTCAAGCCGGAGATTCCACGATGAAGAGAGCCATCATCGCCGTTGTCATTCTGCTCAGCGCGGCCGGCATCGCCTGGCTGCAAACGGTTCCTCCCCAGGTGGACCTCGCCACGCTAATGCCCAGCGGCGCCCTTCTGTACGTGCACGCTGCCGATTTCAACCGCCTGCTGAGCGACTGGGACGCGTCGAAGGTGAAACAGGACTGGTTGGCAAGCGACAACTACGCCGTCTTCCGGCAGTCGAATCTGTTCGGCAAGCTGGGCGGCGTCTACAACGAGTACAGCGATGCCATGGCGTTCGCGCCGGGCTGGAAGGGGATTGGTGAGATCGCCGGATCCGAGTCGGCGCTCGCGCTTTATGATATTCGTTGCGTCCAGTTCGTCTATATCTCGCGGATTGAGGAATCGCAGCTCGACAAAACTCGGTTGTGGGCCGTGCGCAGTAAGTTCGAGCAGCGGGAGGCTGCCGGGATTCCGTTCTGGCTACGCACCGATCCGGCTTCGGGCCGCACGGTGGGCTTCACGTTTGTGAAGGGGTGGCTGTTCGTGGCAACGCGAGATGACCTGATCGCGCGCGCGCTGCAACTCCTGGCCGGCGGCAAAGAGCCCGGTTTGGCATCGGAACGCTGGTATCGCGAGGCGACCGCGAACAGGCCGGCCACCGGCGACCTGCGCATGGTGATGAATCTGGAGGCCCTGGTGAAGAGCGACTATTTTCGGTCGTACTGGGTGCAGCGCAACGTGCCGGTGGTAAGCCAGTATTGGACCGGGATCGCCGACCTGAGTCGCAGCGATACCGATATCAGTGAATCGCGCGTGTTCCTGCGTTCTGCCGATAACGCAGGCAATGCCGCCGCGCCGGCCGGCCGCGACGCAGCGGCCCGGCTAGTCTTGCTAGCTCCCGATGAGGCGGGACTGTATCGAGTGTGGGCATCGCCGGAAGCGGCCGCGATGTCGGGGATGATCGTAGATAAGCTCATTGCGCCGCCCGTTCCGGCTTCGGACAATTCTCGCTACGCGCCACCGTCCGCGGATCTCACGCAGGCTGCCGGAACGGAAGCGGATCTGGAAACGCGTATCGACGAGCCGCCTTTGCCATCGGAGGCGACGCTCAGCGAATCCGCGACTCCGCTGCACGACGCAATCGCGAAAGCCGGCGTGAACGCGGTCATCGAGGTGCAGTCCACCCAGCGCGCGGGCCGCACGTTCGTGCGCATGCCGTGCGCCATCGTGCTGTCTGCCTCGTCGGCGTGGGATGAATCGGCCATCGAAAGCGCTCTCACGCGCGCAGTTGAGCCGCTCTGGACAACCACAGGTCTGGGCGCCGGATGGCAAGCGGCAACGGCGGGCAACGCGCAGGTTCGCTCGCTTGACGGCCTGGGGAAGCTGTATCTCGCAGTGCAGGCCGATACCCTCTATCTGGCCAACGATGGCGCGCTGCTCGGCTCGATTCTGGAGCGGGCTGCCGGTTCGCCGGCATCCCATGGCACAGCGACATATGCCGCCGCCTTTCGTCCCGCACGCGAGCGCGACAGCTACTATCACCTGATGACTGCGCTCGATTTTGCGTCGCCGGGCAACGAAACAGGGTACGGAATTGCGGCCTCTTCGACGCGCACGCCCGCGTTTTTCTCGCAAAACATCGCCAGCCTGGCGCGCGCCCTGTCACGCGTGGGCGAGATCCGCGTGACCGAAGAAGACGACGGCGCACGAGTGCTGCAGAGGGTAGACTACATGCTTGCGGCTCGATAAACAAAGTACGGCGCCGGTCCCGCGGGACAGTTCTGTTAATTTGGGATTCATGCTTCCCAGTGTTCGAGCGGCCGTGGTCGCTGCGCTAGCCGTGGCGGTTGGCGGCAGCCTTTCCGGCCAACTCCCTGAAGCGACCGCGGCCAAAATCGATGCCGCTGCGGAGAAGGCGCTCGCCGACAGCGGCGCACCGGCCGTCTCCCTCGCCATCGTGAAGGATGGCCGCATCGCTTACCTGAAGGCGTACGGAAGCGCGCGTCTGGAACCCACTACGGCGGCGCGTCCGGAAATGCGTTTTTGCATTGGCTCCGTGAGCAAGCAGATTACGGCGGCCGCAATCCTGATGATGTTGGAGCAGGGAAAGCTCTCCCTCGACGACAAGGTGGGGCGATTCCTGCCGAACCTGACGCGCGCGAATGAGGTCACCATCCGGGAGCTGCTGTCGCATACCTCCGGGTATCAGGATTATTATCCGCTCGACTACGTGGCCCCGTTCATGCGAAAGCCGGGCAGTGCGGATTCCATACTGAACACGTGGGCGGGAAAGCCGCTCGATTTCGATCCCGGCACGCGATGGCAGTACAGCAACACGAACTATGTAATAGCAGGCCGCATCCTGGAGAAAGTCGCCGGCATGCCGGTGGGGCAGCTACTCCGAGCGCGGATCTTCGGCCCGTTGGGAATGTCCAGCGTGATCGATCTGGATGAGAAATCGCTCACCGATTCCGACGCCGCCGGATACACGAGGTTCGGGCTGGCGCCTGCGCGTCCCGCGCCGCCGGAGGGCCGCGGCTGGCTGTTCGCGGCGGGAGAACTGGCAATGACCGCGCAGGATCTGGCGCGATGGGACATCTCACTGATCGCGCGCAAGCTGCTGACGCCGGCCTCAATGAGTAAAATGATCGATCCGGTTCGCCTGAAGAACGGCGCGCCGACCGGGTACGCTCTCGGAGTGGGGGTAACTGACGACCATGGTCACCCGCGTCTGCAGCATGGGGGCGCGGTTTCAGGGTTCGTGACGCTGAACACCGTGTGGCCGGATGCACGGGCGGCCGTGGTGGTGCTCGCGAACATGGATGGATCGGATGCGCCTGAGGTAATCACGCGGCAGGTTGCGCCTCTGCTCCTGGCCGAGAAGGAGGATCCGCGCGCGGCCGAGGCTCTGGACCAGGCGCGTCAGATCTTCACCGGACTGCAACAGGGCAGAATCGACCGGGCTCTGCTCGATTCCGACGCGGACGCCTACTTCACGCCGCAGGTATTGCAGGATGCCGCATCCAGTCTGGGGCCTCTCGGTAATCCCGAAAGTTTTAGCCAGACGTCTGTCGAGTTGCGCGGCGGAATGACTTACCGGCATTTTCGGATCGGATTCAAGGACAGATCGCTTCTCCTCAATACATTCACCACCGCCGACGGGAAGCTGGCGCAGTACCTGATTCAATGACTATGCGAACCGGGTGGATCGGCCTGCTCCTTCTTGTCGCCGGACTGCCGGCTCGCGTGTACGCGCAGGGCACGGTTCCCGTCTTTCAGCGCGCCATTCACGAGCGCACGTACACAATGCTCGGCCGCGGTCCGGATCAGGGAAGCGCCACCATACCCGTCGTACTCGTTCCCATCCGCCTCTCGCTCGAGGCCCGCATGACCGAAGCGGGACCGGCCGTAATGGATGCCGCTCCGGAGGTTCCGCGGGTGCTCCGCTCACCTGTGTTCTCCCGGTTCGCGTTTCAACGAGGAGGCGTGACGCAGTATGCCGACGCCTTGCTGCGGACCACCTTTGCGGGACCGGAAGGATGGCACACTCTGCTCGGCCGGCCGGAAGTGAAACCTGTCAGCATCACCGTTCCACTCGGCTTCGGCTATGTACTGACGTCGAAGAAAAGCGGCCGATCGCTGGCCGTGGTGGACGTCGAGTTTCTACAACGGGAATTGTTCCGGCAGGTGCCCAGGCAGGACGGCAAACTCGTCATGGCGGTGACGCACAACACCGTGTTCTACGCTGATGGCGACGCGACCGTTTGCTGTACGTGGGGGACGCACGGCGTCGATCCGGCGACGCAAAACTCGTTCGTGCTCGGGTCGTATATTCGCGACGCGCCCGCGGTCGTCGAAGATGAGGACGTACAGCCGCTGACCCAGCAGCTTGCGGAATTCGTCGACGATCCCCTGCATACTCCGCTGATCCATGGCCGGCGCATGGTAGACAAGGGGAACCGTTTCCCCGCCTGGGCGCGGCCCGCCTCCATGGCTTCCGGCGACGAGGGTCCCTGCGGCGGCACGGGTGTGGGAACGATGTACTTTCTGCTGGAGCCCACGGATACGAACCCGAAAAACAATATCCCGTCATCAAAGGCCTTCATCGCTCGTGCGGACGGCGTCGCATGGCATCTCCAGAACGCAGCTCTGCTGCCCTGGTACGCGGGCGCAGCGGAGGGTCTCGGCAAGACGTTCAGTTTCCCGGACTCGCAGATTCTGACGGAAGCAGCCAAGCCATGCCGGCCGTCTCGCAGGCATGAGGCCACCATGCCCCCAACCGCAGCCGCGGTTCCGTCAAGCGGGGCCCCGAACGGTCACTGGCTCATCGGCTACTGGGAAGGATACGGATCCGCCTCATCAACTATTCCGCTCCGCGACATCGCGCCGCAGTGGGACGTGGTTATCGTGGCCTTCGCATCGCCGGATCACAAGGCTCCTGAGGGAACCATGCGATTCCAACCACCTCGCGGGCTCGCCCCGGAACAGTTTAAGGCCGACATCGGCTGGCTGAAGAGCCACGGCCGGAAGGTGATGGTTTCTCTCGGCGGCGGTGGCGAGTTCTTCACGCTGGTTCATCCGGAGAGCGTTGCGAATTTCGTCTCCTCGGTTGGCAGCATCGTAAGCGATTACGGCTTCGATGGCGTCGACATCGATTTTGAAAGTCCCTCGCTCGTCATCGACGCCGGCGATACAGATTTCCGTCATCCCACCACCCCGTCGATCGTCAACCTCATCGCGGGTCTTCGGCAATTGCATGACCGCTTCGGCCCGCGGTTCATGATCAGCCTGGTCCCGGAAGGCACGCAGATACCCGGCGGCTATCCCTCTTACGGCGGCCAGTTCGGTACCTATCTGCCCCTTACGCATGCGCTCCGCAACATCCTCTCGTTCGTCGATGTGCAGGACTACAATACGCCTCCGCTCGAGGGTCTGGACGGGGAGATCTATCAGGCAGGCACGGTGGATTATCACGCCGCAATGACCGAACTGCTATTGCATGGGTTCGATGTCGGAGGCGATCGGCATTCGTTTTTTGAGCCATTGCCCGCGGATAAAGTGGCCGTCGGGTTTCTAACTGGCGATGCGACGCCAGCGGTCGTCGGTCAGGCCATGCGGTACATCATCACCGGCGAGCGGCCCGCCGGAGCGACTTACAGGCTGCGCAATCCCGGCGGCTACCCTGGCATGATCGGCGCCATGTTCTGGACCATCAATGACGACCAGCGCCTGGGTTATCGATTCTCGAATACAGTCGGCCCGCAGTTGCACAGCTACCCAACGGCCCGATAGCAATGCAGGCTGAAAGCTCTACTTTCGTGCGCCGTTATTTCTTCAGCGCCGGGTTCAGCGCGTCATCGATCGCGTTCAGCAGCGCGTTATCGGCATCCCCGTTGTATTCCCAGAACATGATGCCCGCCAGCCCGCGCTCCCTTACAAATCGAGCCTTGGCGCGAACCGACTGCTCGTCTTCGTACGAAACGAAGATCTGCTTCTCGGCGTTGTACAGGAACGGCGCCTGGGACGCGTCATCCCAGTAGCGCGCGTAGCCATTCTTATTCTCGATTTCGCTCTTGATCTCTTTGAACGACGTGTACATTCTCTCCGTCGGCTTCTGGCCCGGCTGGTACAGTCCGTGCTCCGTCGCCGCCACGCCGCCCCACGCATGGCCATAGAACGGAACGCCCAGGACGAGCTTTCGCGCAGGCACGCCAGCCGCGATGAAATGGCTGATGCCGGTGGCGGCGGACGCGCCGTTGGGGTCAGCGGGGTTTGCAAATAACGGCGCGTGGTGACCGGTCACGCTGTTGTCTCCGGGCTCGACATAGTCGTACGCCATCACATTGGCGAAATCCAGATATGCCTGGGCCTTGTTCATCTCGGTGTGAGCCAGCCATTCGTCCGAGGCCTGTACAGCCATGGTCAGCAGGTAGCGCTTACCATCTTGTTTACCGGCCCGGTCGAAGGCCGCGCGCAGCTCGGCCAGCAGCGCGGTGGAGTTCTCGCGGTCCTCCGGACGATTCACGTTGTTCATGCCCTTCTGGCCAGGGTACTCCCAATCGATATCGAGTCCGTCGAGGTTGTGCCGGCGCAGAAACGCCACCGCGCTCTCGATGAACTTCGCGCGCGACTCGGGTGTCAGCGCCACGTCGGAGAAGCCGCCGGACCAGGTCCACCCGCCAACCGAGACGAGTATTTTCAGATTCGGGTTCTTCGCTTTCAATCCAACCAGCACCTTGAAATTCTCGGCATCGTGCGCGAAGCCCTCCACCGTCCGGCCATTCTGAATGTTCGCGAAGGCGTAATTAATGTGCGTGAGTTTCTCTGCCGCCACTTCCGCCGGCTCCAGCACGCGGTCTTTTGCGAAGACATAGCCAACGACTACCTTCTCCGCGGCCGGAGCGTCAAACTGTGGAGCAGCCACGGCGAACAGGTACCACGCCGCATGCGGAAGCCACTGCTCGGCCCAGCGCCAGTCCGAATCCTGACCAGTCACTTCCCAGGGAACCTTGAAGTCGATGTCGTGCTCGTCTGAGTATCCCGACGTGATGCCGTTACAGATTCCCCCAGGCGCGCTCTTGTACTGCCAACTCGAGAAATACGTGTATTCAGGGTTGTTTCTGCCGGTTCCCTGCAACATGCCGGCGTCGAATGGATTCAGGCCGAGGATCCAGTTGAGCTGGTCGAGCGCATATTGCCGAAGTTGCGCCTGAAACGCCGGATCGTCCGCGAAGAGCGGCGCCGCGAGTCGGGCCGCTGCGGCGAGTGACGCCAGCCGTGCGTTCTCGCCCTGCCACCACGGAGAAGTCTCCGTATCATGCGGATAAAAGAACGAGGTATACCGGGCGCCGGTGCGGTTCTGAACATACTGGCGCGCCAGCCCGAACGGGTTCGGCGCCTCGTGGGTCACGCGAAGCTCGAAGCTGAGCGACCGCCTCACCGCGTCCCTGATCTTCTGCTGCGTAGTCTTCGCGGCCAGATCGTAGTAATCGAGCAGCGCTATGACGGGCGCCCCGGCGTCGGCGGGGTGAAAGAAAGGACGATCACGATCGTCCGCGCGCCAGTAGTCGGTGTAGGCTCCGCTGCTGGTGAGCCGGCCTGCCAGGCTCAGCGCGCGCCGTTCGGCAGCTTCGGCGTAGACGGGCTTTTTCATGGTCCGATACAACTCGGCCGAGGCAACCAGGGCCGCGTAATCGTCTGTGATGTTCTCGCGGCCATCGTTGAGCAGCTCGTGATTATGAGCCTGGAGAAACGCGAATGCCTGCTCGGCCGTTCTCAGATACGTCGCCTGAGTGAAATCGCCTCCAGCAGCAGATCGCGCGGCCACGGCCAGAGCGGCAATCGCAAAGCCGCCGCCATTGCGGAAGCCGACGTAAAGAAAGCCCCGGTCCCGTTTGGGACCGCCGGACATGTCGTCGTCCTCTTTTTTGCGGACGTTGAAACCGGTCATCGTCCGATTGATTCGCCGAGCCGCCGGCTTCTTATCTTCGGCATAGCCGTCCTTGCTCTCATAGAACGAGCCTTCCGGGTCTTTCATGCGCACCAGAAAATCGGCGCCCCAGGCAAGCTCGTCGGCCATCCGGATCAGGATCTGCCGGTACTCAGGGTCGTGGCGCGCCCGCAGCATCTCCAGTGTCTTTCCGAGGCTGAACGCCACTAAGGGCGCCTGCTGCGGATTGAACCAGGTAGCGAAATCGAGGTGCGAAAAGTGAACGCCGTAGTCGCCGCTGGCGTCGTACCATCCGCCGTGAGCGTCGATGGGCTTCCGGTCCGCATCCCGAAAAGCAAGATTCCGGTCGGCTTTGTCGAACTCGCCTGATACGCGCTGTCCTTTGAAATAGAACAGAACGTCGGAGATGGTGAAGCGCTCGAGCAGATTCGGCTGCACGCGGAACGGAAGTGAGCGCACGGCCTGGCCGCCAGCGTCACCGCTCTCGATGACGTACGTTCCCTCGGCCTGAAGGTCGCCGAAATCGAGAGTCCAGAATCGCCAGTTCCGCCATTTGTCGACCCCCGTGCCGGGCGAGGCCGTTCCCCGGAAAACGAGCGTACCTTCCGGGTACTTGCGGATGGAGAACGACGTGAACTGGTCGTCCGCCGTCCCCCGAATCACGGCGCGCTTGGGTCCAAAGCTGTCATAGCCGAGTTGGTTGGTGAGTATCTGCACATCGCCGCCGGAAGCGAGCCGCGTCGCCGCGAGCGCGATGAACGCGGCAGCCGAAATGGAAAATCTCATGGGGCATTCCCATGGTAATGCAGCGAGCGCCGGTGGAACTCCCGCCGAGATATCCTTGCAGCATGGGAGTCAGTTCCGCTGCCGCCGCTGCCACCGATTCTGTGCGAGCACCTTCACAGGCGCCGGCGCGCGTTTATTCCGTCGATGTGCTTCGCGGCCTCACCATGGTCGTGATGATCTTTGTGAACGACGTCGCCGGCATCAAAGGGCTGCCGTGGTGGACTTACCACATGGACCACATGGTTCCGCCTCAGAGCGGCATGACCTATGTGGACGTCGTGTTTCCCACGTTCCTGTTCGCGCTCGGAATGGCCATCCCGTTTGCCATCCGGCGGCGGCTCGAACAGGGAACCTCTCGCCTTCGTTTGTGGATGCACATTGTGATGCGGTCCTTCAGTCTGGTGGTGCTCGGGCTGATCCTCGCCAATGCCGAGAAAGCCGATCCGAAGCTCACCGGTCTACCTGAGGGCGCCTGGCCAACTATCGCGCTGATTGGGGCCATCCTGTTCTGGCTGGATTACCCGAAGAATTCCCGGCAAACGCACTACCGCGTTCTGAAGTACACGGGGCTCGCCATCCTGATTGCATCGCTCGCAATTTTCCGCAGGACGAATCCAGCGGGGCAGGTGGGCTGGCTGGACTTCCATTACTGGGAGATTCTGGGCCTGATCGGACGGGTTTACCTTGCTGCCTGCATTCTTTATTTCCCATTACGGAAGAGCCTCTGGGCGCCCCCGGCGATCTTCGTTGGACTCACCGCGCTCAATGTAGCGTCGCGGCTCGGGATGCCGTCGCTCCACAAATTCCTTCCCTATTCGGTGTGGCCTTTCGATAACGGAGAATTGCCGTCCATCGCCTTCGCGGGTATAGTGACTTACCTGATCTTTTTCGACGAGCGCGTGGCCCGCACATTCCGCAGGAAGGCGCTGCTGGCGCTCGCGTACGCGGCCGTCCTGTTTGCCGGGGGCTGGGCATTCACGTTTCTCGGGATATCCAAGAATGCCGCCACGCCGTCCTGGTGCCTGTATTGTTCGGGCATCGGCGTCGCGCTGTTTCTGGCGATCTATTGGCTGGTCGACGTGCGCGGCTGGCGTAAGTGGGCGGCTTTCGCCAGGCCTGCCGGGTCGAATACGCTGCTGACTTACTTACTGCCGGACCTTTTCTATTTCACGGTGGGGGCTGCAGTTGCTGCGATCACACCGAACAGCGGCTGGCCCGGCGCGATGAAATCGGCAGTCTTCACCGCATTCATCCTCGTTATCTCGTACTTACTAACGCTGAAGAGAATACGCATGCAGTTGTAGGTCGCCTTTTCGAGCCGGGTGTCCACCGGAAATGTCCGAGTCTCCCGAGGACGCCCGCACGAATTCGCCTTGACAGAAAGCGCCGAGTGTAATTTACTTGATCAATCAGGCTCAGGTCCGAAGGGGCCGACGTGAGGCGCGTCTCAATTGTCTGCGCTGCCCAGCGCAGAGCGGCAACTTCTCCGGAACGCCCGGAGTGGCGTCTCCGACAGAGCCGTCGGGAAGCCGCTGACGTCGCGCATCGTCCCTGGGGATGAGAAGGAGATGCGACGAACATGACTGCTTTAGGCGCTCCATCCGAACGTACGGGCAGATTCCTCCGGGTAGTGCTGCTTATCGTCCTGTTGGCGACGCCATTGACGTTTCTCGGGCAGGGCTACTTTGGGACAATCAGCGGCGAGATTACCGATCCAAGCGGGGCCGTGGTGCCAGGCGCCAAAGTCACGCTGGTGGACCTGCAGAAGGGTTTTCAGTTCTCCACCACTTCCGAAGGCAGCGGGCGATATTTATTCACGTCCGTTCCGCCGGGGTCGTATTCCGTGTCCATTGAAGCTCAGGGTTTCGAGAAAACGGTGCGCACCGACCTGACGTTGAGCGTCAGCGAGAATGTCACGGCGAACCTGCGACTAAAGGTCGCCACAGCGGCTGAGTCGGTGGAAGTTCTGGCCCAGGCCTCAACCCTGCAGACCGAGGACGCGGTGACCGGCCAGGTGATCAACCGCCGTTTCATTAACGATCTGCCTCTGGTGGATCGGTATGTGCTCGATCTGGTCGCGCTGGCGCCAGGCGTGAACCAGATGAGCGATCAGAATTCCGTCGGCGACACCGGTACGAATTTCGTGTCGAATGGCAGCCGCGGAGCGAGCGCGGACATTCTTATGGACGGCGCTTCGATCACCAACTTCGAGCCCAATGGCGGAATCACGCAGGTGACTTACACGCCATCCGCGGAAGCCGTCGAAGAGTTCAAAGTGCAGCAGACGAACTTCAGCGCGGAGTATGGATTTTCCGGCGCAACAGTTGTCAACATGATCACGCGGTCGGGGAGCAATTCGTTCCACGGCAGCGCTTACGATTTCGTTCGTAATAAGATCACGGACGCGAATAACTGGTTCAACAATGCGTACGGCGTACCCCTGCCGCCGGTACATCGTAACAACTACGGCGGAACTGTCGGCGGGCCAATCGTCAGGAACAAGACCTTCTTCTTCTTTGACTGGGACGGCACGCTATCTTCCAACATCGGCACGAACCAGGCCGGCGTGCCCAGCGCCGCCGAGCGACAGGGTGATTTCGGCGAGCTCTGCGCGGCCAATGGGGGCACGTTCGATGCCACTGGAGTTTGCAGCTCGATTGCCGGCCAGCTCTACGACCCCTATTCCGGCACGTTCCAGACTCCAGCTAACGGGCCGGCCGGCGCGTACCGCAGTGCCTTTATCCCGTTCGACAACCTTGCCACATATACGAGCCCCGGCAATCCGAATCTGAACGGGACGGCCTTCCAGTTGCCGCAGACCCCCGGAAATCTCATCGATCCGGTTGCCCGGAAGCTGATGCAACTGTTTCCCATGCCGAATATCCCGGGCGGCAGCATCTACGATAACTGGATCGGATCGGGCGCCAGCGCCAGCACCGGCAATCAGTTCGATATCAGGATTGACCACCGTTTCAGCGACGCGAACCTGATAACAATGAAGTATTCACAGGAGTGGAACCACTATTCTCCTTATAGCTGCTTCCCCAACTTCGCCGATCCCTGCGGGAGCGGGCCGAACCACGGCGCGGCGCATTTGTTCGCGGTCAACGATACCGAGACTTTCAGCCCCACCCTGATATTGACCAGCACCCTCGGGTTTACCCGCGGCTCGATGCTGATCGATGCCTACAAACAGAGTCTGAACGCCGATCCTCTCGGTACACTCGGTTTCCCTTCTTATCTGGGAACTAACGGCTTTCTGGGGGTTCCCGCTATGTTCATAGGCGGCGGTTACTACTCCGCCGGTTTTACGAGCATCGGACAGGATCCCTACGGTAACTACCGGCAGGGGCAGGACACCGGCCAGCTTACTGAGGTTCTTGCGAAAGTATCCGGAAAACACGAGCTGAAATTCGGCTTCGAAGGACGGCTGCACCAGCAAAACTACATTCAGACGAACGCGCCCGTCGGGTACTTCAGCTTTGACAATCTTGGCAGCTCGCAATGCCCCGTTTCCGATATCACGCAGTGCGGCGGAGATGGGCTGGCCAGTTTCATGATGGGCCAGTTGGCGCCGTCTCAGACGAATTACTATCAGGTGCAGTTTGAGCCGGCAACGGAAAACTTCCAATACGCCGGATTCGTGCAGGACAACTGGAAGGTTACTCCCAAACTTACTCTGAATGTGGGACTTCGCTACGATGTGTCGCTGCCGCGAACAGAGCGCCACAACCGCATGAACTGGTTCGATCCGAACGTTGTGTCCCCTCTCGCCGTGCCTGGCCTGGGGACGCTCCATGGCGGGGAGGTATTCACGAACGCCAGCCAGCGCACCAACTGGCAAACAGACTGGAAGGACATTCAGCCGCGTTTGGGGTTCGCTTATCTGCTCGGCAGCAAGACCGTTCTTCGCGGCGGTTACGGCATCTATTACAGTCAGACCCGCTCCGGCGCTAATGGGTTGCTGAGTTACGGCTCGCAGGGCTTCACGCAGTCAACCAATGCGGTCACCACGTATCAAAACGACGGCGCGACTCCATACCTGCATCTGAACAATCCATTTCCCAGCGGGCTCATCCTGCCGCCGGGCGGTTCCCTCGGTTTATTGAATGACGTAGGCTACTCGGCAATAGGTCCGTTTCGAACCGCCGCCGCTGCCCTGACGCCCTACGAGCAAAGCTGGAGCTTCGGAGTCGAGCGCCAGATCGGCTCGAATACCCTCGTCAGCGCGCAATATGTAGGCAAGAAAGGGACCCATCTTTATTTCGCAGGCGGCAATAACCTGAATGTGCTGGGCTCCTGGGTGGAAAGCATGACCCCGACTCAGATCGGAAATCTGGGCAACTACGTGCCGAATCCGTTCGCGTCGGTGCTGACGGCGCCTTACTATGCCAACAGCACTCTTTCCAGTCCCACTGTCCAGCAGTATCAGTTACTGCTGCCGTTTCCGCAGTTCACCAGCGTGACTACGGACGAGCCGCCGAGCGCGAACTCCACTTACCACGCGCTGCAACTGGTGTTGGAGAAGCGCTATTCGAACGGCCTGCAATTGTCGGCAAACTACACCTGGTCGAAGTCTATAGACGATTCGTCGACATACGACACGAATGTAGCCTGGCTGGGGAATTACGGTCCCAACTCCGGCTGGGCGCTGCAGGACCCCAACAGGCCGTCTCTCGAACGCGCACTCTCGACCTTCGATATCCCATCTCAGTTGAAACTTGAGTACTCCTATGAGCTGCCGATCGGGCGGGGAAGAACGTTCTTCAGCACGATGCCCCGCGCGCTCGATCTGATCGTGGGCGGCTGGAAGACCGCCGGCATCTGGACCGTTCATGACGGCTTCCCTTTGCAGTTCACGATGGCAAACGGAGGAACTCCCATCTGGACTTACGGCCCCCAGCGTCCGAATCTGACCGGCACGCCCGTGCGCAGTGGCGGACCCGAATCGAACTGGATTAATAACTACTTTGCGAATCCGGACGTCTTCCAGTCGCCCGCCCCGTACACGCTTGGCAATGCCCCACGAACCGTGGGCAGTGTTCGCAGCCCGTTCTTCTTCACCACCGACCTGAGCGTCGCGAAGGAATTCGGGTTGTTGGCCGGCCATGAGAATCTGAAACTCGAGTTACGGCTGGAGGCGGAGAATGCCTTCAACCATCCGGTGTTCGGCACGCCGGACACGATCGTCGGCGATCCGAGCTTCGGCGTTATCAGCTATACGGCGGTGGGGCCGAGACAGTGCCAATTGGCTTTGAAACTGATGTTCTAAGAGCGCTGCGTATCGCGGCGGATGGAATGGCAGTGATTACCGAGCGGGCCGGGCGGTCTTCCGGCGCTCGGGGGCGTTGCCGGTCCGCGCAAGCATGGCGGTAATGCGGTCATTCAGTTCCCGCACTTCTTTCGCATCGCGTTGCGCTCTGTCGTGATAAGCGTTTGCTGCCCAGAACAGCACTTTCGTTTTTCGGATGTCGCCTGCTCGAAGGCTCTGGAGGGCCTTTTCGGCGTGCGCCTGAGCCTCGGCGTATTCGCTTTCAACGAACTCGGGCACATCTCGCTCTTTCTTAAGCGTTTCGCGACTGCTGGTGATCTGATTGATCAGCTCGATGATCCGGTGCTCTTCCGGGCTCAGCTTCGCGACGCGTTCACGCAGAAAGTCGGCGAACATCGACGACACGCTGTCCCCCAGTTGTTCCTGGGCCTGCTCCAGCAGCGGCAGGTCCGCGTCTTTGACGTAAATGGTTTTGTTCGGCATCACGTTTATAAGTATACGTGGAACGTATACGTTTAGTCAATGCTCCGCCCTGACCAACGCGTCATCCAAAGGCGCATATCTTGACGAAAGCGCCGGTACAATCTGATCATCGATAGCCCACCAAGCGTACGAGCCCCGGTTGCCGCGGCGATGCTGGCCATAGCCGCCGTGCTGGTGGTCTACGCGCGCACGCTGGCCTTCACGTACGACGAAGGATTCCACCTGCTGGCGGCGCAGTTGATCCTCCGCGGCAAACGGCCTTATCTCGATTTCTTTTTCCCGCAGACGCCGCTGAACGCTTACTGGAACGCGCTGTGGATGGGCCTCTTCGGCGAGACCTGGCGCGTGACGCACACCGCCGCCGCGCTGGCCACTGCCGCGGCCGTATTCCTCACCGCGGATTATGTTTTCCGCAGCCTGCCCGAGCCGCGCTGGCGCACTCCGGGCGCTGTTTTTGCCTGTTTCGCCTGTGGCCTGAATGTCGCGGTTGTTCAGTTCGCCACGTCGGCGCAATCGTACGCTCTCGGGTTGCTGCTGATCGTCGCCGCTTTCCGCGCCGCCATCGCCGCAGTGGACCGGACCTCTCTTTCATGGACCGCGGTCGCCGGCGTCCTTGCCGGGGCCGCGGCCGCCACAACCCTGCTGACCGCGCCCATCGCGCCGGCGCTGCTGATCTGGATGCTGGTAGTGGATCGAGGGCGGCGTTTCCTGCGGCTGGCGACATTCATCGCCGGCGCTGCCGTCCCCTTTTTTCCCGTGCTGTGGCTGTTTGCGCAATCGCCGTATCGGGTGCTGTTCAACATCGTGACCTTTCAGATGCGCTATCGCCAGGCCGGCTGGGCGGACGTGCCTGGGCACGACTTCGGCGTCGCGTTGTCCTGGCTGGACTCGGGCCAGGCGCTGCTGCTCATCCTGCTGGCCCTGTTCGCCATCAGGTCCGGTCTGAACCGTGAGCTGAAGCTGTGCGTGTGGCTCGCGCTGGCCCAGACCGCTTATCTGCTTACCGGACATCCTACCTTCTCGCGGTATTTCCTGTTCACGGTTCCGTTCCTCGCGATACTTGCCGCGTCGGGGCTGTGCGCCTTCGCCGAACGTCTGGGCAGCAACCCGCGCGCCGTCGCCATCATAGCCTGCTGCCTGATTGCTCTCGGCCTCGGCAAGCGGCTCTATGAAGGACGCGGCGATATGGCGTGGCGGGATGTCGAGACGATTGCGGCCAAAGTGGATCAGGTAACGCCGCGCGACGCCTCGCTCGACGCCGACGAGAACGTCTATTTCCTGACGCGGCGTCCTCCCCCATCAGGTCTCGAGAACGCCTACTCGCACTATCTGAAACTGTCACCTGGGGAGTCGGCCGCGCTGCATGTGTTGCCGCGCGCGGATCTGGATCGCAGGGTCGCGGCAGGCGAGTTCGCCACTCTCGAGACATGCCAGGACGATCAGGTGGACCGTACCGACATCGCGAAGTTCTTCTCGGACGAGTCCGAGATCTCCGGCTGCGTGATTTACTGGGGGCACAAGTAAAATCGCGGATGCTGCCGCGATAACCTGAGTATTCAGGAACAAGTAATGGCCGTACCTCGGGTGTTGCCGACGTAACCGAGCGTCGGTGCAACGCATCGACGATAATGGCAGCAAGGTGCTACGACCATGGAACGCGCCAATTCGCCATCCATACATCTAAGTGCCGCCGGCATGTCACTTCCTGACAGAGCGCCGGGCCGACGCGCGTCAATCGCGTTGTTTCTCATTGTGTCGATTTGCCTCGCGGGGTTACCGGTGTGGGCTAAGCAGGCGCCTGGGCCCGCGGGTCAATTCCTGCAACTTCATTTCAGCCCCGATGGACAATACGTACTCGCGCAGGACAAGGCCGAAATCACAGTACTCACAGTTGAGCCTTTCGAGGTTGATTTCCACATCCCGGCCGTGGATTCCGAGCCGGCCGAGTTCACGCCGGACTCACGGCAGATTGTCTTTGTAACAGCTGAAAACTCCACGTATAAGGTTGAACCTTGGAGCATGATCACCCGGGCCCGAGCGAATTCCACCGTCATTCCACTGACTGGTTGCGTGACAGAAAGAATTTCGCCGGACGGAAGCGCGCTGGCATGCGACGATTCTCGCGGACACTTTCGCCTGATCGATGTGACGTCCGGAAAGGTTTTGGCACATAGGCAATTCGGAAAACCGATCTTCGCCGTTACAGATATCGGTCCGACCGATCCATCGGCTCCGGATCATGCAGAATACAAAAGGTACGAAAAGGTTCCAGGACACCTGGGAATTGCCCAATTTGAATTCTCGCCTGACGGACGCTTCTTCATAGGCGTACCTGCGGTTTCGGACACCTTTGGCCTGCTCTGGGATCTTGAGGCAGGAAAAGAGGTGGCATGGAGACGAGACCTTTGGCGCATCCGCTGGACGTACGACGACTTTTTGCGAACCCCGCCGTTTACGTTTGTTGCGTCTGATCGAATCGTAATATCGCGGTGGGAATCCACTGCGGGCTGGAAGAAACTGCCCTCCGAGCTCGTCGCTTTCCCGTCAGGCAAAGCTGTTCTAAGCGTACAGCTCCCCGCAGGGCAAATAATACGGACTGCCGACCCCAATTACATAATCGTCAGACCCTTTGAAACTCACGCCATCGGCGCCGTTGAACTCTCAACCGGCCAGGTGATCGTGAGCGAAACGCCCGCCCTGGACGTGTTCGGTAAACTCTATGTCGCCGAGTTGGCGGATGGCCGCCCTGGGCTCTATGAAATCGGCAAAGGCCTCAAGGCAACGGTCTCGCTCAAACCGCGGTGAGCGAACCGGCTTGCGATTGGCTTTACGCTTTCGACGTGACCTCGGTCGTATTCGGCTTGCAATGATCAAGGGACAGTTCGCTACGTCGAACCCGGTGACGAAACTTCGGTAACCTGAATAGTTAAGCAATGAGCGAAAGCATTGAAATCACGCTGCCGGACGGCAGCAAGCAAACGGCGCCCACCGGGACCCGGCCCATCGACGTCGCGCGCGGCATTTCTCCGCGGCTCGCCGACGACGCCATCGTGGCGCGGGTGAACGGGAACCTTTACGATCTGACCCGTCCGCTCGAGAGCGATGCGTCGCTCGAGATCCTCACCACGAAGAGCCGCGACGCCCTCGACGTTTACCGGCACTCCACCGCGCACCTGCTGGCCGCGGCGGTGCTGGAGCTGTTCCCCGAAACGAAGCTGGGGATCGGTCCGCCCATCGAGACGGGTTTCTATTACGATTTTCAGCGCGGCACGGCGTTCACGCCCGAAGACCTCGAAAAGATCGAGGCGCGAATGTGGGAGCTGCAGGCGAAGGATCTGCCGTTCGAGCGCAGGCTCACGGCGAAGGACGAGGGCCTGCGCAAGTACGCGGACGACTGGATGAAGCGCGAGTTGATCACCGAACGCGC
Organism: uncultured Acidobacteriota bacterium; assembly: GCA_963780655.1. GTDB lineage: Bacteria > Acidobacteriota > Terriglobia > Bryobacterales > Bryobacteraceae > CAWACP01. The sequence goes on from CAWACP010000013.1 coordinate 142,079, forward strand.
CGACAGCATCTTCAGCGAATACACGCTCGGTCCGCACTTCATCGATTTCTGCCGCGGCCCGCACCTGCCGTCCACGTCGAAGATCAAGGCGTTCAAGCTGCTCTCCATCGCCGGCGCGTACTGGAAGGGCAGCGAGAAGAACCCGCAGCTGCAGCGCATCTACGGGACCGCATTCTTCTCAAAGAAAGAGCTGACCGAGTACCTGGAAAAGCTGGAGGAGGCAAAGCGGCGCGACCATCGAAAGCTGGGCAAAGAGCTGGAGCTGTTCATGGTCAGCGAGACGGTGGGCGCGGGCCTGCCGCTGTGGCTGCCGAAGGGCGCAACCGTTCGGCGTCTGCTGGAGGAGTACATTCTGGAGCGCGAGCGGGCGCTGGGATACCAGCACGTCTACACCCCCGATCTCGCCAAGGTGGAACTGTACCAGCGCTCCGGGCACTGGGAACATTACCACGAGGATATGTTCCCGCCGATGCAGCTCGAGAACGAGCAGATGGTGCTGCGGCCCATGAACTGCCCGCACCACATCCTGATTTACGAATCGAAAATGCGCAGCTATCGCGAGTTGCCGGTGCGCATCGCCGAGCTGGGTACGATGTATCGCTACGAGCGGTCAGGCGTGCTGAGCGGGTTGAGCCGCGTGCGCTGCATGACGCTCAACGATGCGCACATCTTCTGTACGCCGGAGCAGATCAAGGAAGAGTTCTCGGGCGTGATGCGCCTTGTGGAGCAGTCCTATAAGGACCTCGGCATTACGCAGTACCGCTACCGGCTCTCGCTGCACGATCCCGCCAATAAAGAGAAGTACGTCAACAACGAAGAGATGTGGACGCTCGGCGAGCGCGTGCTGCGCGAAGCCATGGATTCACTCGGTCTGCCCTACGTTGAGGCCAAAGGCGAGGCGGCGTTCTACGGGCCGAAGCTCGACATCCAGCTTGCTGACGTGATGGGTCATGAGGAGACCTATTCCACCATTCAGCTGGACTTCCATCTGCCCAGCCAGTTCGAACTGGGCTACGTCGCGCCGGACAACAAGCTCCACCGCCCGGTAATGATTCACCGCGCCATTGTCAGCACCATGGAGCGCATGGTTTCGTACCTGATCGAGCTGTACGCCGGGGCCTTTCCGGTTTGGCTGGCGCCCGTGCAGGCGGTGGTCCTGCCGATCACCGACCGGCAGGTGGAGTATGCCAGGAGCGTGCTGGCGAAGCTGACCGACGCCGGCTTCCGCGCCGAGATCGACGAGCGCAAGGAAAAGGTGAATCTGAAGATTCGCGAGGCCCAGTTGCAGAAGGTCCCGTTCATGCTGGTGGTGGGCGACCGCGAGGCGCAGGCGAACAGTGTTTCGGTGCGCAACCGGCGGCACGGCGACCAGGGCGTAAAACCCGTCGAGGAGTTCATCGCAGAAATCCGGCATCTGAACCACCAGAAGACGTCTATCGAATAGTGTCCACACTCGCTATCGCGCTGGCCTTTCTGGTAGCCGGATCGCTGGCGTATTGTGTGCTGGTGACGCTGGCTGTGCTGCACTGGCGGAATCAGGCCGCGGCGCAGGCCTCGGTCCCACCGATCAGCGTGCTCAAACCGCTGGCGGGCGCCGAGCCTGAGCTCGCACAGAATCTGCGCAGCTTCTTTTCCCAGGACTATCCCGAATACGAGTTGCTGTTCGCTGTGCAGGAGGCCAGCGATGCCGCTCTGCCCGTGGTGGAGCAGTTGCGGCGCGAGTTCCCGGACATTTCTTCACGGGTAGTCGTCACCGGCCGGTCTCCCTGGCCCAGCGCCAAGGTTTTCAGCCTGGAACAAATGCTGGCGTACGCCCGGCATGAGCTGATTGTGATGAGCGACAGCGATGTGCGGGCCGCTCCCGGCACTCTCTCGACCATCGCGGCGGAGTTCGCGGACCCGCGAGTGGGCCTGGTCACCTGCCCGTATCGCGCCGTGGCCGGCAAAGGTTTCTGGTCGCGCCTGGAGGCCGCGTTCAGCAACACCGAGTTCTTCGGCGGCGTTATGGCCGCGCGCATGATCGAAGGCATGCACTTCGCGCTCGGCCCATTCCTGGCGGTGCGCCGGCAGGCGATCGCGCGCGCCGGCGGCGTCCGGATTATGCGCGAATACCACGCGGACGATTTCGTGATCGGGCGGGCGGTGTCCGAGGCAGGCTACACGGTGGTGCTCTCGCGAGCCGTGGTGGAGCATCATCTGGTGAGCGAGCCGTTCCTGCGCAACGCGGCGCGCCGGCTGCGCTGGGTGCGCAGCACGCGGCGATCGCGGCCCGTCGGATACATTGGGCAGGTGTTCACGAACCCGCTTCCTCCGGCGCTGTTGTTGTGCGCGGTGCGGCCATCATGGGCGCCAGTGCTCATCCTGGTTGTGTTTATGCGTTACGCGGCGGCGTGGGCAGTGTGCCGGCTGGCCCTGAATGCCCCGGCTCCGTGGCTGCTCTTACCATTACAGGACCTCGTCAGCTTTGTCTTCTGGCTCGGTGGCTTCTTCGGCAGCACCATCTTCTGGCGGGGCCGCCGATATCGGATGAAGCGAGACGGCAGAATCGTACCCGCCTGACCCGATTCTGCGAACGCGAGCAGCCTCCATCTGCCGCTGCATTTCTGACGTACTCTTGAGAAATGCTCAAAACACGCGCAAGCGCCGCTCTGATCCTGCCGTTCATTACCTGGGGAGCGTGGGCGGCGGACAGCGATGCTGCGCAAAGGCTCGCGGCCCGGGAACTTGGCGATACGCCGATGTTCGCCGACCTGCAGGAGCTCTGCGACGGCATCGGCGGACGACCCACCGGCTCGCCGGCTGCAACCCGGGCCATCGACTGGGCCGCCGCGAAGATGCGCGCTGCAGGGGTGGACAGTGTCGTCGCAGAACCGTTTCACATTCCCGATCTGTGGCTGGGCGGAACGGCGGAAGCAGCAGCCTCGGCGCCGGAAGCGTTCATCATTCGCATAGCGGCCGCTCCATTCACCGCGTCCACAAACGGCGCGTTGGAAGCTCGGGTGGTGGATGCGGGGGAGGGCTCGGAAGCTGATTTCGCGAAGCTCGGCGACAGCGCAAAAGGCGCCATCGCGCTGGTGCACAGCAACGAGATGAAGACCTTCGACGACCTCTTCGCCGAATACCTGCGCAACGCAACGCTGGTCGCGGGCGCGAAAAAGGCCGGTATAGCAGCGGTTCTGCTCGAATCGACGCGGCCGCGCGGCCTGCTGTACCGGCACCCGCTTACGCTTGACGGCTCGCTGGTCCCGATTCCCATGGCCATCACTTCGAGGGAGCACTTCGAGAGGCTCGCACGGCTGGCGGGCCGGGGTGACGTCCATGTCCGCCTGAATATCCGGAACACGATCGGCGGCGACTACGAATCGAAGAATGTCGTCGGAGAGATCCGCGGCAACGAAAAGCCCGAGGAGATCGTGCTCATCGGCGCGCACCTCGATTCCTGGGACCTTGGCACGGGCGCCGAGGACAACGGCGTCAACGTGGCCATGATTCTCGACATGGCGCGTGGCTTCCATGAGCTCGGGCTGAGGCCGCGCCGAACGGTTCGCTTCGTCCTGTTCACCGGAGAAGAGCAGGGCATGTGGGGCTCGCGGCGATATGTCGAGAGCCATCGCGCCGAACTGGCCAGATATGCGGCCGTCGTCGTTTTCGATACCGGCTCCGGGCGGCTCGCGGGATTCTATCTGAATGGCCGCGAAGAACTCCGCCAGCCGGTGAACCGGGCGCTCGTGCCCGTCTCCGCCGTTCACGCAAGCGATCATCTGATCGACGCCATTGACGGCACGGACAACTTCGACTTTCTGCTCTCCGGGGTGCCCAACCTCGTGGGCATTCAGGACCCCATCCCTTACCTTCCCGATTACCATGCCGAATCGGACACGTTCGACCGCGTGAACCAGCGCGAGCAGCGGCTCACTGCCGCTGCGGCTTCGGCGCTCATCTGGTCTCTGGCGGAAAGCCCCGAACGGCCGGCTCGTCTCACGCGAAGCGAGGTGGGAAAACTGCTGACCGACACGAAGCTCGACCAGCAGATGAAAGCTTTCGGCCAGTGGGATGACTTCGTCTCAGGCGCCAGAGGGCTGTTCCAATAAACGAGCCATCCCTGGCTTTCCATTAAAGTCCCTCACGTTTCCGCGCGATAGTACTACAAGCCGTTCTCTGTCAGACGGACGGGAACGGGTCTGTACAGAGGCCGGATGCCGAAGCGAGCTCTCATACTGCTGTTCATCTCTACGGTCATCCAGTTGCCGTGTCCGGGGCAGCGCTACAGCTTCCAGACCTACGGGGAATCCGAAGGGCTTTCGAACATCACCCCGCTTTCCATCCTGCAGGACAAAGCCGGCTTTATCTGGACAGGCTCCCAGAACGGCCTTTTCCGCTACGACGGAACGCGGTTCGAGGCGTTCTACACAGCGGACGGGCTGCCCTCGAGCGAGGTCATCGGGCTCCATCGGGATTCTTCGGGGACAATTCTCGCCTCCACCTCCGCAGGAATCGCGTGGCTGTCCAGGACGGTTTGTCGCAATCCGGGCGCGCGGCTCCCCGATGATCACGGGCGCTGGACCCGATTCACCGAGCGGAATGGCCTGTTGCAACCGAGCGTTGCCGCAATGATGGCCTCGCCCGACGGCAGCGTCTGGATCGGATATCACGATGCGCTGGGCATCACGAAGATTCCTCCGGCAGGTCCGGCGTCGCGAATGGAGAATCTGACGACGTCAGCGGGGCTCCACTCGAACACGGCCATCTTTCGGGGAACCGATGCCCATGGCGCCATCCGGGCCGGCAGCGACGCCGGCGTAGACGTGTTCGCCAACCAGCGATGGGAACACTGCGGACAGGAAGAGGGACTCTTATGGAACGACTGTGACAGCAGAGCGTTTCTGGCCGATCCGGATGGCAGCGGATGGATCGGCGCCAGCGGCGGTCTGTCGCATTTCCGTCCGCAACTGTCCGAGGCCATGCTCGCGCCGCAGGCGAAGGTGACCGCGGCCAGACTCGGCGCCGGCGTTTGGAGCCGCGGGCCCGCCGTCCTCTCGTTCATCATCGCGCCGCTGTGGTGGCAGGCGTGGTGGTCACGCTGGGCTGTCGCGGCAATCTCGCTCCTGATCGCGTTTATTGTCTCGCGGCGCCACATCGAGCGCCAACGCCAGGAACAAACGCGGCTGGAGGTGGCCATTCGGCAGCGCACCCAGGAACTCGCGCGGGAGAAGCAACGGGCGGAAAAGGCCAATCAGGCCAAGAGCGAGTTCCTTGCCAGCATGAGCCATGAGATCAGGACGCCGATGAACGGCGTGCTGGGGATGACGCGGTTGCTGCTGGACAGCGACCTGACCGTGGAGCAGCGCGACTGGGCCGAAACCGCGGTGTTCTCGGCGGAGTCTCTGCTGACCGTCATCAACGACATCCTCGATTTCTCGAAGATCGAGGCAGGTAAGCTGGCGGTGGTGCAGGAGCCGTTCGATCTTTATCGAACCGTTCAGGAGGCTGTGAATATCATGCGCCCCCGGGCGGAGCAAAAGGGAATCCTCTGCCGGGTGGAGTACGAGGAGGGGGCGCCACGCAAGGTGGTGGGAGATGCGTCGCGCGTGCGGCAGATTGTCATCAACTATCTCTCGAACGCGGTGAAGTTCACCGAAAAGAGCGACGTGACGGTGAGCGTGCAGTGTCACGGCGCCGCCACCCGGACGCCGATCTGGGGCATCTCTGTCCGCGACCGCGGAATCGGCATCGCCAGGGACAAACAGGAGTCGCTGTTCGAGAAATTCGTCCAGGCCGATTCGTCCACCACACGGCGTTATGGCGGGACCGGGCTCGGGCTGGCCATCTGCAAACAACTCGCCGAGTTGATGGGCGGGAGCGTGGGAGTGCGCAGCATTCAGGGGAGCGGCTCCACGTTCTGGGTCCGGCTGCCGCTGCCTTTCGCGGACGAGTCGCAGGACGAGGGTGCCCAGGGCGCCGCGGCCGCGCCCGTGGTCTCGCCCGGCGGCCGGCGCTGGCTTGTGCTGGTGGTCGACGACAATCGCGTAAATCAGAAACTGGCCTGTTGGCTCTTGCAGCAACTCGGCTGCGAGGTGGAGGTGGCCGCGAGCGGCGCTGAAACGCTGGAGATGTGGACCGCACGGCCGTACGATGCCCTGATCATGGATTGCGAGATGCCGGAAATGGACGGCTACGAGGTGACAGCGCGCATCCGCAACGAAGGCGGGCGCGGGCGCGAGATCCCGATCATCGCCGCCACCGCCCATTCCGGCGCGGCCGAACGCGAGCGCTGCCTCGCCGCGGGCATGACTGATTACGTCTCGAAACCGCTCAGTTCGGCGGCCCTTCAGCGCGTGCTCGACACTCACCTCGGGGGGGTTCCACAGGGCGCGAACCAGATCGTCTGACCAGCACTGGCGGCGCGGCGCTCAATTGACTTGCCGGGCGCGGGCGCGCTAATCTCCGAGAGTAAGCACACGAACGGCGCGGTAGCCAAGCGGTAAGGCAGAGGTCTGCAAAACCTTTATTCGGCGGTTCGATTCCGCCCCGCGCCTCCAACCAATCCAGCAAACTCCTTAAGAACGAACTACTTAGATAATTCGGAATTGTTGGAGATCTTACGATTCCATAGGCGAAAGTTCGGCGAAAGCGTTAACTATGCCGGACCGAAACCGGACCGAACTGCGGACCTTCGCAGCCCTCGAGAACGCCGCCTTGTCCCCGCGAAAACATCGGCCCAAGTTCTCGTTTCAACGGAACGGCGACGCCGAAGCAGTCGCTGTAGCACACAAGGCACAGGCTGAGGGGCACTCGATACTTGCAGCTCAGCTGTTGTTCAGGAGAGGAGGGCTGCCGGATGCCGGACAGCACTGCTGTAGGACGCAACAGAAAGGACGGAGGGCTGAATGGACGATAATGCCACTAGGGCAACATACAAATCAGTGGAGGAGTTGGCCGCGGAACTCGGGGTAAGCAGGACCTTGGCATACCAGGGGCTCCGCAGTGGCCAGATACCAAGTCGTCGACTTGGGAAACGCTTCATCATTCCCCGTGCCGCGGTTGAGGAATGGCTTCGCGACGCTCGAAAACGGGAGAATCCACCTGCTCAGGCCTGATCGCTGGGCATTGCTTTCATTTCTAAAGTACGTTTCGCCGGGGGGCTGGCGGTAAGCCCATTCCCCTGCAGGAGATAAAACTATTATGAGTCTTGATCTTACACAGAAGGACGGGCTTCCCCCTGCTATCGAGGAGTGCCTTCGACCGTTGCCACCCAGTGCGCGGAAACTTTATTCCTGCCTTCGTAACATCGATAAGGGTCGGCCATCTGCGATGCCGGTTCCAGCCCTGACCAGGGAGACTGGATTAGCGCGGCGGACAGTCTTTAACGCATCTCAGCAGCTGATGGAGGCAGGCCTCATCGCCATCGAGAAAGGTACTGGCGGAAAGCCCAACAAGTACCGGATCCTCGCTGTCAGATCTTCGGATCCGGTGCCGCTCGCAAAGAGCGGAGTCGAGCCCTCAAATAGCGCGATCGGCGGCGCGCCCATTCGCGAGTCGGATGGCACCCCCAGATCGACCAGCAGTTCCGTGGTCGTTACGCCGCCGACAGGACTGTGCGTTCAGCAGGCAGCGGTCACGCAGTCGTGCGCGGAGTCGGACGCTGAGATCGCTGAACTTGCGGCAGAGGGTTATCGTGCGCTTTCGCCTGCCGAGTTCGCAGAATTGAAGGCCCTGCCGGGCGTGCGAGATTTGAAACTCGCTCTGAAGCGGGTCAAAGCCGTTGGCGGCGTAGACAGAACGTGTCCGCCCGGCTTCTTCCTCCGGGTCGTCTACGAGCACGAACCCCGCAACTAAGCGTCACGGTACGCGGTTTCGAGCTGTGATGAAATAACGAGGCGCGAGTATCGCTGAACGGAGCGCCGCTCCGAAGAAAACCCTCCAGCATCCCGGTGATTGCCTGCACCGATTGAATCAGGGTAGCCTGTATCGGCCAGGCAGCCATGACGTCAACCCATTGCTGCACCTGATCCACTCAGCAATATCGGCTGGAGTGCTGAGGCAGGTAATCGGCGAGTCGTAAAAGGCAAATCGGCGCGACTTGCGCGGCATCATATCGTAGTAGGATACTTCGTATGCCGCGCGGCAACCCATCACCTAAACTTGCGATCACTATAGACCCTGACATTCACGAAAACGTCCCTGCGGGGCCGCTCGCGAGGGGTTAAGCGTCCCTGCCAGGATGACCTCTGCGGCGCGCGAAGCACTGCAGCGGCGGGCTGGTTTGGCGGCGGTCGCTCTGTGGGAAAAGCAGTACGGGCGACTTACCACAGAAGAGATGAATGAAGCTCGCCGCAGCGTGCGGGCGCAGCTCCGAACGTCGCGGACGATTCGGCGTCCGGCATGAGCGCCGTCGTATACGACGCCGCCGTTCTCATGGCCGCCGACAGAAACGGGCGGCGAGCGTGGGCTGAACACAAGGTCCGTTTGGAACTTGGTGTTGTTCCATTGGTTCCTGCGCCGGTGGTCGCCCAGGTCAGTCGGTCTTCACAACAAGTTCAACTCCGGCGCTTCCTGACTGGGTGCGTGGTCTTACCTCTTGCCGAGACCGATGCGCACGAAGCAGGGCGGCTGCTGGGCATCACCAAAACGGCGGATGTCGTTGACGCCGTTGTGGTGACCACAGCCCTTCGTCGAAAAGCCACGATTCTCACAAGCGACCCGTACGACATAGAACGGCTCGTCAGGGCATCTGGCCGCGAAATCGCCATCGTCTCTATCTGAGGCACGGCGAAGACGATCCGTACGGGATAAGCTGTGAGCGAATGCGTAGTCCGCACGCCGAAGAACTGGCGCTCGGATTGGATGGTCGGGACGCCCGGAAACAACTTCACGTAGGAACGGGCATTCCGCCTTTTCGTCACGAAAGTATGGCCCCAGGCTTCAACAACAAGCGATCCGCCACTAACGTCCCCTCTCCGATTCGCACACACTCATTCGAGGCGGAGCCGCGCACGGATTTACTGGCTGCGCACTAACTGCTTCGATGGCCAGCACGTCGCGATTGCCCATCTCGTCCGGGCAGGTGCGATGGAGCTTCTTGCCGAAAAATAGCGATGTCGTCGGGCTTCACTGTGTGGATGGCGGTCCGAATCAGGTTGGCTTCCGGATGGGACAGTACCGCCGGGCAAACCCATCGAGCCTCGCCTGGTGCAGACGGAAGCCCGTCCACGGCATCCGCATGATGAAATCCGCACGGCGCCGCGTGCATGGTGCAAACAGGTGTGAAAAACGCCTGGAGATCTCGCGGGACATCTCCAGCTGAAGAGATTGCATGGTGCAAGCGGGGGCGGGCCGGCGGCATCCTGATGAAAGGAATCCCACTCCCGGCAGACGCATGAGTGCAGACGGGCTGAATGCCTTGAAAGGGCCTGAGGAACGCCATGCATCGTGCAAACGGTGTCACGAAATCCCGGCGGCGGCTATGCACGGTGCACAGGGGATCATGCCAACGGACGGCGAAGGGCGGCGCGGCATTGTACGGTTGGCTGAGACGAGGCCAGTTTCGGGCGGGGCGGGGCGGTAGCCTTCGCGCTTGGTTGGGCGATACTGCGCTCAATGGTCTGCTCACGATCGACGCCGCCCTGGCGCCGGTGCGGGCCGCACCTCTGCAACCTGGGAGGTCTCCAGCAGGATCACTGGACCGGCGCTTCTGTCAAGACGGAGGGAGCCGAGCACCTCCGTGAGCTCGTGGACCGTTGTGATCAGGCTGGTACGCGCCGGCCAGGCGGCGATCAGGTCGAGCCACTTCCGGACCTGATCCGTCCAGCCGTGTCGACTGGACACCAGAGGCATGTAATGTACGTGCACGGTCGGATGGCTCGCCGCCCAGTCCTTGAACTGGGCGCCCCACTCCGATTCGTATCCCGTGAGGGCGTGCATTTCATAGGGGGGCCTTTGTCGGCGTCCGACCTTGCCCAAACAACTGATAACCTCCGCCTCGACGGCGGTTCTCGTTTCACGTGTAGTCACGTCGATCCGGCCGCGCTTCTGAACGGAGGTCACTCTGCGCAAGGCGTCCAGAAAGCGTTCGAAACTCTGTTTCACCGATTGGGTTGTCACCTGAAAGTCCGAATTGAGCAGGGGATCGGTGAAGAGAACGAGGGCTGGCGGCGCGAATGGTGAAGTGCTGTAAATCAGTCCGGCAACCGCCGCTACGGTGAGCGGGAATAAAGGATCCGGCGACACGCGGAGGGCGTCCGGATCTATGCCTCTGAAAGTGATCGCGATACCATGCTTTTTCCATATTCGCTGCACGGTTGCCGGGCTGACGTGGAACTTCTCAGCTATATTGCGCACGTTCCAGCGAAGGCTTGCGCCGGACCGGCTGCCGAGGTGTTTCAGGTTCCACGCGCGACTGCGTCTCGGAGCCGGCATGTGCGCGAGCGCCCGCAGGTGATGAAGCGTCTCGAAGACAATGGCTTGTTCAGTCGCGGACGGAACTGGTTTCGCCGGCGCTGATCGGTTCGCGTCCCAGAGCTGCCGGATGCCGCCGGCTGCGAACCGCTCCCGCCACTGGATTACGGCGGCTCGCCCGATCTTCAACTCGTGCGCTATGCGGTTATTGGAGAGGCCGTCGGCCGCCTTGAGGACAATGCGCGCGCGTTTCCTGACCCGATCGGGTATCTCAGGCGAGGCGGCAACGGCCTCGAGAATATGCCGCTGCGACTCCGACAGAAGGAGCGCGGGCGCTTTCCGGAACATTTGACTGTGTCTTCTATGTTATTCGCGTCTGTTATCGCGAAACAGGGCCCCGCGGATGAACGTCTGGATCGCGTAGTCCTCGATCGGCGTGTCAGACAAGGCCGAACCAACAACCTGGACGTCCTGGCCGAACTGATTCTGAACGTCGTTCAGCACCGGAATCCGCCGCTGGCAATGATCGCAAGTCGTCAGCATAAAGACGAGTACCACAATTCTGCCACGTAGGGAGCTGAGCATGAGGGATTGCCCGCCGGCAGCGCAACGGTCAGGTCCACCGCACCTGGCGACACTCGATTCTGCTTTCTGACGAGACCAGCAGCCGTTCGCGATCCATTGTCCAGCGGCTGGCCTCCGTCTTTCGGGGAAACAGCGGTGCTCTGTCCCTGACTTCCGCCGTTGGCCGGAGTGAAAACGCTCGGGTCGGGCCGCGGTGTCTGTGCGGCGCATGGCTGGAGTAGCTGAGGGAGCCATGAGGCGAACGCGCGGAATTGTCTGCTCGCACGTTTTCGGAATCCACTCATCACACCGGCGAGCCTCGCGCGTTTGACCGAAGCATCGCTCGGTCAATGGAAAGTCACACAGCGTGTTCAACGCGGGCTGCACATGCCACAAACTTTTGTTATGTCCGCGTGCCACGTCGTGCAGCAGTGTGGGTTTACCTAAGGGCGGAGCAGCATTCGAAGGCGAACCATCGATACCCGGAAGCACGAAGCCGCGAGCCATGCGGCAAAGAAGGAAACAGCCTCCTGCTCTTTCCGAACCCTCAGGGCTTCTCTCAAACAAAACCCGAAACCTGAACCACGCATGCCGTCGGCGGGTTTGTCTGAAAGAACGGCGGCAGAACGATCCCGCTCAGAGACTCGGCAGAGAAAGCATCAGCGCCTTGAGGCCGGCCTGCTCAAAGTGGTGATCTGTCGTCAGGGCCTCGGTGAGGCGGCGGCGCTCCATGACCACGAAAGACAGGCAGTCCGTGAGGCTCCAATCCTTGTCGCCGCGGCTCCGGTACAGATCGGCAGCAGCGCCGTTGAGTTCGGGATCAAACGGAACAACCTCGACCTGGCTGTCGGCGTGAACTCGGCGATAGCCCTCGGCGGCGATGGAGCGCGTCGTGGTATCGGCAAGCGCGTTCAGCCATTCCCACAGGACTGCCTCGGTCGTCACAATCTGGCGACCGGACCGCATCACGGCCGCGTGCCAGGCGGCGGCCTGGGAGTGGTACTGATCTCGCTTGCTGGAGAGCGCAATCCAGAATGAGGTATCCGCGAAGCAGGTGGCCACTACGGTTGCTGGTTCCCGCCGGAACGCCCGTAAAGATAGTGGTCGTGATGGTCGGCGAGGTCCTCGGGCAGGGCTGCGCTGTCGACGGCATTGGCGGCGATCCAGGACAACGCCGATTGCTCCGTTTGCTCGCCCTCACCGCTCACCGGCTGAATCTGCAGGATTAGGGCCTGGTTCGGGATCAAATCGAGCGGCTCATCCGGAACGATGACTTTGCCATCGAAATGTGCATTGACCGTCACGGTCGAACCTTTGTTATTCCAGTATCTCAGGAACGCAGTCGCCTTGCCTACCTCCGTTGATCAGCGGCCCTTGCGTTCGCACCGGGCCGGCAACCGGTCAGAAACGGTTCCTCGGCGGCGAAAAAAAGATCGAGCGGGAACTTTGCACGACAGGATTGGCCCTGAAAGCAAGGTACAGAACGACCTCATCCCAGAGCCCCGCGGAGCCTCCCGCCTTCAACCCATAGTGCAGAGAACTGCACCATGCAGGAATTGGGCATCGCATAGTGCAGGCTAAGGACAAAGAGGATTATCCGACGACTGCAGGAACATGTCGGCAGCGACGAGCGGGCGGCTCAGGGAAACAGAAGACTGACCTCCTGCCGCGGGCCCCTTAGAAAGAAGAAGCCAGACGGTAACCATCACCGATTCAGCAAACCCTCCTGTCGCTGTCTTCTGCTGCTACAGCCTCCCCAGCCGGGCGCCCGCCCCGGAAAGAGCAGAACCAACCCTGCCTTCACTTTCTTCTCCTTCCCGAATCCTTCTCTGAATCAGGCATCCACAGGAGCATGACGCTCCTTGGAACTGCACTCTCCGGACGCGGGGCCGGACGGCGGCGGGGCAGAGTGCAGGAACTGGCTGCTCTCCGGAGCGCGGGACGGGGCAGAGTGCACAGAGGCGGCTGCACTCTGGATGGGGGCGACGCGTGGGACCGCCGTGAAGCATGCTCCCGATGTGGTTGAGACTTCTGTCAATGGAGAATTGCATGGTGCAAGCGGGGCGGCGCGGGGCATCGGGAAGACAAGATCCGCCTTCCCGGCAAGCCGCCGCAGTCTCTTCATTCAGAATCACACCCTGAAAGCCATTCCCTGAAGATTCGCCACCCCGAACTGCATGGCGCAGATAGCATCACGACATCCGGGCGCCAGGTATTTGCATGGTGCAGAAGAGATCACGCCGGCGCAGGGCGAAGGGCGACCGGCATTTGCACCATGGAGACGGGATATATGGCAGCGGAGGGCGAAGGAAAGCGCAGCATTGTACGGTTTTGCTGAGACAGGCCCGTTTTCGGGCAGCGCGGCGCGGGGGACCGGGTCAGAATCCCACAGTGCAGGGAATTGCACTATGCCCGCCGGATCCGTCATGCTGAGCAGCCCGACCGGCGCAGCGATCAGATCGTACGGACATTGCCGGAACCGATAGGTAACGGTTGTTCCATCCGGAACCGGCGCCGAGAAGTACAGGGTCTGGCCATCCGGCCCCACCGTATAGGAAGGGACGGAGTTGCTGAAAGATTCGGTGCCTTGTATAAACGCGCTCTGAGAAAGCGCCGCGGTCTGCCCATCGATACTTTCTCCTGCCACCAGCAGGTTATTGGCCTGCTGAGCCAGAGTCAGAGAAGGCGCATCATTGGACAGGAGCCCCGCCGTGAAGTGGCCCGTCGCATTGATTGCCGAAGACCAGAGCAGAGAGCATGGACCATTTCCAGAAGCCGTCCGGGGTGAAGCTCAACAGCGGAATGGTCGTCGTCTGATGTGCATTCCTGAGCGATAACCCGGAGATGGATACAGATGCATCGAAGGCTCCTGTATCGTCCTCAATGTGGATCGCTTTGGTCAGCGGCAGGTTGAGCTCGATCGAGAGCTCGTTCATGACGCCGATGTAGTTGACTCCTCTGTCGGCGCCCGCGGCGGTGCGGATGCGCTCCATAAATGTGGCCGCGGATTCGCCTGTAAGCCGCCGCAGCCCGACCAGGATGCCCAGCAGGTCGACATAGGTGGTGCTGTTGTACGGCGTGATCTGCGCCGGGCCGAAGACGATGCTCATGTCACCCTCACCTGATCGAAGGGATCGGTCAGATACACCGATCGGGACCCGGCGTCCCAGACGTAGGCGTTATGGCGGAGGGCGATGGGGACCAGGTTGTATCCGGTCCAGATCCAGAGCTGGCTGAGATAGTCGAAGGCGAGGCCGGCGATCAGAGAGACCAGACCTGATATGTCCAGCGCCGCGAGCGGCGAGAATGCGAGGTTGGCATAGGGGATGTTGTCGCGGGTGATCGCGCCGTTCTGATCCTGGCACTCCAGCGTGAATATGTACGTACCTGTTCCGTAGGCCAGCGAAAACACAAGGGGAGTGCTGATCATTGTTCGCCGCCAGCCGCCGAGTGATGACCGTTTGTCTTCGGGGCAAACGGTCATCTTCTGGTTCCGCCCGCCAGTTTTACTTCACATCACCGCCGCTCGCTCACAAGGCCGGCACTGCACTCTGCTGACTCTGCGCCGGCTGAGCCCCGGCGGCCTCGCAGAACACATCGTAGTCGTTCATCGCCGCCTGTGACACCTCGTACAACCTGGACAGCAGTTGTTCAGCGCCCACAAAGTCAATGGTAAGCCGGCCGCTCTGAAGATGTACGCCTTCCGGCAGATCGCAGACATGGCGGCCGTGCACGTCTGACGGCACAGGGATCTGAACCGCTGCCACGGCACGATGTCGTTTGATCTCGTCCAGTTCCGCCGATAGCTTTGCCTTGCGATGTTGCTCCGCCTCGACACTCGGATCAGAGGCCACGCGCCGCAAAACTTCAATGAGGGCCAGTCTGTCGATCAGCATCGCGCTTCCAGCCTGATATCCGCCAAAACGCCGCAGCAGATCGATTGCCCGGCGCCGGCGCACGCCAAACAGACGTTCACAGGTCGAGCGATCCAGAACCGGGGCACTCATTTGCGTTAATGAGTCGATGATCGCCGGTAACTGCAGTAGCCATCGAGGCTTGGCGGGCATTTGACGAGTAACTCGGCATCCTTGATGTTAGTGCACACTCGGGCAGTAAGCCAGCAGAAATAGCTTATGGTAATGCCTACTACCAAAAGCGATCGGCGCGGGCGGCTGGATCAAGAGCTGGAGGATCTGATTCTATGGGCGCACTGGCACAGGACAAAACAAATGTACGCGTCAACACGATACGGCACGCACTACCAGCAAACAGCGATGGTTATCATACAACGTCATTACGTGTTAGTAAGTCTGCGTAACTTATAGAGATCTGCTGATCTTTTACTCTTCCCATCGCGGCGGTTTGGTGCTAACCTGGTGACATCTCGGCGCGACGGGCAGTGAAGGTAATATGCCCTCTCGTATTAGCAGCTGGAACAGACCGACCGGAACCGAGCCTCGCTGCCACGAGTACGGAAGGAATACATGTTCGACGCGTCATGTAGTTCGTTTTGCTCTCGCCTGCTCGATCACAGCATCGACGCCGCGTGTACGACATCGGACGAGGTCGCGCAAGCAAAGTCCGCCGCAATGCATGAAGATCCTTATGCGAGGGAACTGGCCAGGAGACTGGCGATCGCGGAAATAAGCTTCATTATGCGCCAGTCGTTCTATGGTTTCTATAAACGATACGCAACCGACGCTGGCGAGTTCTGGGTTCACCTGACCATCCTCTGTCTGGAGGACAAGACATTCGGTTGCGGATTCCCCGGCTCAATCGTTTGCCATCCCGTATTGGAGAATTTCCCGGCGCTTCGCGACATCCGTACGGCCCGAAGAGATGCCATCCTCGTGACAGTCGCGAAGCGCTTTCAGGCTGCGTTCGGCACCATGAACCGTTTTCACGCAACAAGACCTCAGGGCGGCATCTCCTCTTTCGACA
This sequence comes from uncultured Acidobacteriota bacterium, assembly GCA_963780655.1. Taxonomy (GTDB): domain Bacteria; phylum Acidobacteriota; class Terriglobia; order Bryobacterales; family Bryobacteraceae; genus CAWACP01. Next base: position 157,979 of record CAWACP010000013.1, read on the forward strand.
GACTGCTTCAGCGCATCGATGAGCCGGAGGACCTGTGGATCGTAATCGCCGGGCTGAGCAGGAAGCTGCGAGAACTCTGTCCCATCTGGGAAGCGGCGTCAGACGCAATTGCTGATGACGCTGCCATGAAAGCGAGTGCAACCTGAGCGAATCGGCTCACCGCAGCGCTCGCCAGCGGCCCGCTCCTGAACGGAGGCACGTTTTATGGCTCTTGAATTAGCAGCATTGGAACACACCGACCGGCACTGGACAGCGCTGAAGCAGCTCGTGCTCGATTCCGTGTCGTCGCCAGAATCGAAGCGAGCCTATTCGTTCGCACTCGACCAGTTCCGCAGCTGGTATCTGGCCGATACCCGGGCCCCGTTCAGTAAACCCGTGGTACTCGAATATAAGGCGGCGCTCGAACGCGTGGGCTTCGCGCCCTCCACGATCGCCCTGCGGATCTCGGCCGTCAGAAAGCTGGCGCTGGAAGCCGTCGATGTCGGTCTGCTTGACCCGCAGGTCGGCTCAGCCGTGCAACGGGTCCGAGCTCCTCGCCGGAAAGGCCGGCGGCTCGGCAACTGGCTGACCTGCGAACAGACCAGCATTCTGCTGCGCGCGCCGGATATCACGACGCTCCGCGGCAAGCGCGACCGGGCCATACTCGCCGTCGCCTCCGGCTGCGGCCTGCGCCGCAAAGAACTGGCCTCGCTTACCTGCAAGCACCTGCAGCTCCGCGACGGCGCATGGCTCATCCTCGATCTCATCGGCAAACAAAAGCGCATTCGAACAGTTCCCGTCCCGCTCTGGGTAAAGCCCATCGTCGATCAGTGGACGCGCGCCGCAAGGATCAGTTCCGGCAGCCTCTTCCGGCCAATCAACAAGTCGGGTGCGCTCTCCGGCGTCTGCCTCAGCCCGCAGGCGATCTACGGAATCCTGAAGACCTGCGGCTACCGCGCCGGCCTGAACGTGGCGCCACACGACCTGCGGCGTACCTTCGCCCGGACGGCGCACCAAGGCGGGGCTCCCATCGAACAGATTCAGTACGCCCTCGGCCACGCCTCCATCACGACCACCGAACGCTATCTGGGCCTCGCCCAGGATCTCAAACATGCCCCCGGCGATTACATCCGGCTCGCTTCGTGATCAAGGTCGAGCTCCGCGGCAAAGCAGCGGCCGATAGATCGTGCCGCGCTGAATTCCAATTCGCAGTTCTCCGTCCCCGCCAAAAACATGGCGGGTTATCATCAAGCCCCCTCAAGTCAGAATAATCCAAAGCACCTCAGTTTCCAGTTGCCGACCGGGGGACCCGGATGGGGCAGCGTTTCTGCTGCAGGCTCTCTGGCAGGAATCTGCGGCCCGGCCGTTCGAATGGAAATTCACCGCAAGCACCTCGCCAACCTGCTGGCGAAAGCTTGGGAGCCGGGCATAAACCTCGCAGCAATACGAGACCGTATCTATGAAGCGGAGTACTCAGCTGGATAGGCTCCCAACGGTCTGAAACGCCTCTCCTTTCACTAATCCCAATCACTGGTCGGTCGCCTGCTTGGTCGTGCACCCAGACTTCATTAGAAGCAGTCGAAAATGCCAAGGGGCTTCCCCCTTGCGTCCTGCGTTCAGCTATCAAGAAGAACGCAATGGGAAACGCCTCCGCACTTCCAATTTGCTGGAGCGCATCAATAAATAACCGCGCCAGAGCGGGTCGCCACCCCGTTTCCGAACAAGGCGGCCTGCTGCGCCTGGCCGGCGCAGTGCTGGCAGAGAGCAGCGACGAGTGGGAGACCGAGAAGGTATATGTCAGGATGAAAAACAGTGGACCGCCAAACGAGGAGTGAATTCAGGAGCTTCTTTTACAGACTTCCGCGCTATCGTCCAACGCAGGTGGATCGCTTGGTCCACAATCAGCAGTCAGCAGCTTACAAGCACAGTGGATCAGGCCTTCGGCTTGCAAGGCGAAGCAGGCTTCTGACCCGCAATCAGCGGTCGTCGCCGTCCAAGCGCGTCGTCCTCGTCGCACCGAACTCGACAGATATCCTGTCTCCCGGACCGCCGTTCAACGGGATGGGCGAACGCACGTCGATGCTCTCGTTTGCCCTGCTCGAAAGCCCAATGGCGCGCGTATACAGCCTCAGCAACATGTCCGTCCGGGGTGGGATAACGCGGCGATACTCGTGCCAGTGCGCCGCTGAAGAAGTCGCCACCATCGGGAGAAATCGGCCTGATCGGCTGACGAGAACGGGCAGGAACGGATTTATCTCGTAAGCCAGCCCCTCAGACGGAATCAGATCGTCGGAATCATAAATCCTCACCGACACCGCGACACCTCGATTCAAACGCATTGTATACGACGTGACCGCATCAGATGCCAGCGTTATTTTGGTAAGGTCCCCCCAATCGCAGGGATTCAACACAAGTGACTCGGGCGCCGCGGCGCAAATCCGAAAGGAACCAGACCTGAGTCCCTGAAACTCGAACGAGCCGTCGGCGCGCGTTTCAGCCGCTCGCGTCTCGCTCGTAGCTGCAGCTGAATCGGAACTGGCCCCAGTGACTGAGACGGTGGCTCCCGCTACCGGCGTGCCGTTGTCATCGACAACCACCCCGATCAGTTCTCCCGCACACAATGTCGTCCAGACGTTGACGGCGAAGACCACTGCAGGAATGATGAGTCTGTATAGATAGCGCATGATTTTCTCTCCCGAACCGATGCGGCGACGCTTCGCGCGGTCAGCGAATCGCGACCGTGATTGCCCGCGAGCCCCATATATCAGTGGAAGAACTTCCTCTGAATTCATCGGCATTTTCGCAAGAGAACTGCAGGTAACCGGCGGGCGGTCCCCAGGCCTCCCCGGCGCTCACCGCTGATGCGCAAACGCGGCTAAGAATAATCCTCGCGCGGCCCGACTGTCTGTTTAATCCAACAAGCTGATTACAGTTTGGGATCTGAGCGTTCGATAAGACGCATATGGTGCACGCTGTCCGATGCCCTCATCCTGTTTGTATTCTTACCTGATCCCCTACATCGCCTCAGGGCGCGGACGAGCACATCTCAGAATGCCCTGTATTCAGGAGTACAGGTCAGGAGTATTCACCCATGAAGTTGTACGTTCGGTTTAGTAAATACGAACTTCTGTTTATTGTGTTTTCGCTGGCGGCCCGGCCATTGCTCGCTCAGAATCAGCGAGGCCCGGTGGAGGCCGGAGGGAGAAGTATGACGAGTGTGCATAGTGGAGGCGCTCCTGCGGGCATAGGGAAGGTTAGCATCTCTCCGGCGCACATGAGGGTGTTCGCGGGAGGATCGCTCGCGCTCTCCGCCATATCGGACACCGGGGCGTCCGTCACCGATCGCGCGGCGTGGTCGGTTACAGGGTCAGGCTCAGTTTCGGGCGGCGTTCTTACAGCAGGAGAGGTCGCCGGCGTCTACACGATTACGGCTACATACGGAGGTGACACCGCGAAGGCTGTTGTGGAGGTGATCTCCCCTCCGACCGAGGGCAGCGCCCTGACTCTTTCGGCAGCGAATACGGGTTCCGCCGCGCACGATATATTCGGAGTAAGTGTCGCTGGCATTGCCGCGGGAGGGCAGAATCCGAGAGGGCAGTTCAGGTGGCTCCGGGTTGTGTTTACGCCGGAGATCGGAGGCATAACGGCCGAGACTAATGTCTGCGAAGTCTATTGGGACGCGGGATTGCAACATGTCTCTCTTGTAACGGACACGGGAATGCTCAATCCTTGGGAGTTTGCGGCAGATGCGGACGAGAATGAGAGTCCCGGAACAGCCGCGAACAGCCAGTGCACGTTATTCGGTCGCGCGGCTCGAGTAAACAGCGCGCCGGGCGACTCCATCGTGGACCTCAGCTTCGAGCTGGCGTTTTCGCCAGCATTTAGAGGCGAAAAGAATATCTATGCCGCATATGAATTGTCGACCGGAGAGCAGCGGACGATACAGAGCCCTTGGACGCTGGTTGAACACTGGACGGTCCCGGGGTACTTACATCCTGACGTGCGCATTGTCGCGCCGGTCGCGGACGCGTCTGTATCGGGTCTGGTAACTATTAAGGGCGTCGCCCTCGATAACCTCACGCGGCCGGAAACGTCCATCGATCAGAATTCTCTGAAGCTCTACGTGGATAAGGTGCTGGTGTTATCTGCAGCGGGCGTTGGTTACAATATCGCTGACGAGTCTAATACGTGCAGCGCTGCAATTCGTGCGCTCGCCCCCGTTTACGGCCTTACGCCTAAGGATGGACCCGCGTATGTTGCGCCCGGGTGCCCGGATACCGGCTTCTCCTTTACGTGGGACAGCGCCAGCGTTGCAAACGGCGCGCACATCATAACCATTTCCGCCGATGACTCAGATCCTGGCGGCGCCCATACGGGCACATGGTTGACAACCGTACGGGTGGCCAACTTCGCCGTCGCCACGGGCACGGTGGGACCGAAGACAGTTCCCGCGAGGCGTGCCATCAGCAACAGCGCGCATACTCTGAGCATAAATGGGGCAGGCGCTTACACGTACCTGCGTTCGCTGACAATCGACCACACGAAGGTCCCCAATACTGATCAGAGTAACTTTCCGCTGCTGGTCAGCATAAGCGATCCGCTTCTCGCAGACGCAGCGAACGGAGGGCATGTCGCCAGCGCAAGCGGCTACGACATGATCTTCACCGCCGACTCTGGTTGCGCGACTAAGCTGAACCATGAAGTTGAGGCGTGGAACGCGGCAAACGGGCAATTCACCGCGTGGGTGCGCATGCAAGGCGTTGTCGCATACAGCGGACACGACCATATATCTGTGCTATGGAAATGCGGCGGTCACCACGGACCAGACCAACAAAACCGCAGTCTGGGACTGGATATTACAAAGCCGTTTATCACCTTTCGCAAGATCCGGCGGGCGCCGCCCCCCAATTGCTGGACAGTACAGGCAACGGCGTCAACCTCGCGGTGACGAACGGGACTCAAGGCAGGCAGCGAGTTCAGCGGCCGGAGAGATCGGCGGCAGCGTCTATTTCCCATGGCGACGCGAGTTCCATGGCAGCTACGCCTCCAGCGGGTCCGTCAATTCCGGCGCGGCGCAGCGAGGACAATGTCAACCTGGATGAATTTTCTCACGCTTCCCGTACCCAACACCGGAGTTGTAGGAACAATACCATTGCCCACGCAGCAAAACCTCTTCACGTTGCGAGAAGGGTACCGGTCCAAACAACACTCTGGAGTTGTTAGTGTTACAGCAGTGGATAGGCATCAACGTTGACGCCCCGGCCAGCATCACGCCTGGCGAGTGGTATTACGTGGCCGGGTCATTCGACGGGACGACGTATCAACTCTACGTAAACGGAGTGCTCGTCGCTTCCGCCGCGGCGGGCGGGAATGTGCCGGCAGACGCGCCCATATACCTTGGACAAGGTTATTTCCAGTATTTCAGCGATGTGCAACTGGATGAGACGCGATTCTTCGAGCAGCGCGCGTTCCGCGGACTGGATTGCAACGGAGTACAACAACCAAAGCAATCCATCGGCCTTCTACAGCGTAGGCGCGGAAACGGCGTCAGCGTCACTAACCAGCATCGCTGCCGCGAACGCAGCCACGACATACAACTCCGCCGCCCAGGCACTAACCTTGACGGCCACCGTAACCAGCCCGGCAGGACCGGTGAACGCAGGCACTGTTGCATTCAGCGCGCAACAGGCATCGATTGCAACCGGCATGGCGGCGACAGCGAACACCGTCTCGAATGGAGTGGCCACCACCAGCCTGGCGCTGCCGGGCGCCACGCCGACTGGCACTTACTCCTTCTGCGCCACCTACAATGGCGTCGCTCTCGCATCCAGCAGCGACTGCACGCATGTCCTGACGGTGAACCGCGCGGCGACTTCGACCAGCGCCACGAATATCACGAGCGCGTTCAGCGGAAGTGCGCTGGCCGTGAAGCTAACGGCAACCGTTGCCAGTCCTGCCGGAACCGTAAACGAGGGTGCCGTAATCTTTGCCATCATGCAGAACTCGGTGACGGTAGGTGCGCCCGTCACTTCCACCACAGTTTCCGGCGGGGCGGCGAGCGCCACCTACACGCTACCCGGGAACACCCTGTCAGGCCCTTACACGATTGTGGCCACATATAAGACGGGCGGCAATTTTGCTGGGAGCACCGACAGCGCACATACTCTGACCGTGCAGGCAGGTAGTTACGCGTACTCGCGCTCGCTTACGATCGATCACACGAAGGTGTCAAACTCGAATCAAACCAATTTCCCGGTGCTGGTCAGCTTAACGGATCCGCTCCTGAAGGATACTTCCAACGGCGGGCATATCGCCAGCCCAAATGGCTACGACATGATCTTCACCTCCGACGCAAGATGCACTTCGAAACTGAATCATGAGGTGGAGGGCTGGAGCGCGCTGACCGGACATTTTACACGCTTGTAAGCATGCCAACTGTATCGCACACTAGGGACACGATCATCTATTTATGCTACGGAAATGCCACTGTCACTACGGATCAGAGCAACCATACTGCGATCTGGGACAGCAATTTCAAGGCAGTCTATCACCTTTCACAGGACCCGGCGGGCGACCTCGCCGCAATTACTTGGACAGCACCAGCAACCGCGTCAATCTGACAATGGCCAATAACTACGGACCAGCAGCCGGTTCGGAGGCCGGGGTGATTGGGAACAGCGTTTACCTGCCATAGGCAGGCGAGTATCATGGCAATTCCGCTTTCCAGCGGAAGCGCAAAATCGGGCGTGGGATCGGGCGCCAGGACGGTATGAACATGGATGAACTCCATACCCTACCTGACCGAGCACCGGCAGTGGGAACCCATCCGTGAAACGCCGCCAGAGCATTATCTCGAAACAGTTCAACAACAATCTGGAGACTGCTTATTCTGGCGATAACGGTCGGAATAAACATTGATGCGCCCGTCAGCATCACTCCCGGCTCGTGGTATTACGTGGCGAGGCGAATACGACGGAAAGACTTATCGGCTGTACGTAAACGGAGTCCAGGTCGCGTCCGCATTGGCGAACGGAAACGTGCCGGCAGACGCGCCCTGTATACCTTGGTCTGGGTTATTGCCAATACTTCAGCGATGTCCACCTCGACGAAACGCGTTTCTCCAATACCGCGCGCTCGGCCGACTGGATCGCCACTGAATACAACAATCAGAGCAACCCATCCGCCTTTTATAGCGTGGGAACTGAAACAGCCGCTTCACTCACCCCCACCGGCGGCTCCCATTCCATTTAACGGCGCAGTCAGGGGCGTAACATCCACACAGGCGCTGGCGTCGTTTACTGTAAGCAACCCGGCCGCCTGCTCGATCATCATCTACACGGATGCGGCGCGGACCATTCCGGCGCACGACAGCGACGCGAGCCTGTTCCCGGGCGCTACCGCCTGCAATCGCGCGGGGAACATCGTCAGTGGACACAACGTGAACGCCGTCTTGGGCAGTCGCACGGTACAAATGGGAGCCGACTCAATCGCGTATTCACGCGCGCTGGCGCAACAGACACAGTACTGGGGCCTGATCACCGATCTCACAAACTCACAAACGCTGAGCTTCGAATTCACCACCCTGCCAATCCCCTTCGGCCAGACGTGGAACGACATGCCTCCGGCGCTCGCTCCTGCAATTTCCAACACCGACGCCACGCAGGTCATTGTGGACCCGCAGACCGGCGCGCCGCTGCATCGGATGTCGCTGCTGAATGACGTGGCGATCACGCCGGTTTGGGGGGCGAAGGCGGACGCCAACATCTCCTGCTCGCCCCGTTCGGTCCAGCCGGTCCCACGGGCATGGGCGTCCACTGCTTCATTGATCCGGTTCTCTACTGGGTGAACACCACGACGGGGCAGCGAACTTTCCTCGGCATGGCGACGCTTCCGTACAACCCTGCTACAGACGGCTGGCTGTCTCTTACGTGCAGTGTGTGGACGTGGGACACAACCGATGGAAATAAAGGGTATTGCTTCGATCCGTCGTCCCATGTGCTCGCCATGTCCTACAACGGATCGAATGCAGATGTCGGGCCGATTGGCGGTGCGCCCTTCGTTCGCAATGCGGCTCCGCGCCGTGCTGGAACATGACGAACCTCACCCCGGCCAGCGCGACAGATCTTATCCTGCAGCAGCTCTTCGCGTGGAGTCCGCTGCCGCGGCGTTCGTAACCCAGTACAGCGCCCCCGGCGCAATATATGTCAAATGGATGGGAGTGGATTCGACGCCCGCGTGGATGTTTGATATCCAGGGCAACCAGCAAACGACCTCCTGGTACGCGGTCCTGAATCTGACGACCGGCAACCTGGTCGCAGTATCTCCTCCCGGCCGGTGGAGCGGAGATCACAATTCCGGAGATGCCGGAGCCGGAACGACAAGAGTGATGTTCTTAGGGTACTGCTCGTATAACGGCCCATTTACCGGCGCAGACAACGACCTCGACGGGCCATTCATCGCTGCTCTGGAAACCTCACCTGCGGCGAGCGGATCAACCACGGTGACTATAACCACCGATGGGCAGCCCTGCGACCCGACGCCGGAACCGGGATGAGCCTACCGGATCGAGCCACTGCGGCAGTCCGAGCACTGAGTACTATCAGGGTCCGGCACAGGCTGGAGACACATTCTGCATCGCGCCGCCAGGAACCGGCTATCCGACTGGAGGCGCCAATGAAGGAAACTGCTATAACGGCGGCGAAATCTTCCAGATTCAGAGCGTCAACTCCGACACATCGTGGACCGTCACGCGCGGTTACTATAAGGGCAACCCCAGCACGTCGCCTTTACAGGTCCATAACATCGGCGACCAAATCTTCATGCTGTCGCAGGGCTGGCCGCTTGTACGGCCCGTATACCTGCAGCAGCGACGGGAACACCTGGAACTGGGCAGTCAATCCGAACGGACCTGTGGCGCAGACGCCCAACAATACCGGAACCGGATGTCATGGCTTCGGAACGTCTGGATGGGATGTGAGGGCACCAGTGCCACCCGGGCAGCCCAGCTATGACGGAGATGGAAACTGGGCTTACGACGTGCTGCAGGAGCCGTCGGGAACTGACAGCATCCTGCCCCTGAATGCAACGTTCAGCGGGTATCTCGGCGAAGGATCGCCCAATTCGGTGGACTCGCACCCGACCTGTTTTCAGTGCGTGGCGAACCCATCGCTGAATACGTGGTTCGAGGACGCGCGCCCGTTCCTTGGCGATAGCTCGCTTACCTCCTGCCCCACGGTGATTTCCGGCACGCTGCGCAAATGCACGTCAGCGCGGCTGCGGCGGAAGTATCTGCCCACGCTGGCGGTGGTGGGACACCAACAACTCAGCGATATGAGCAGACCGCAAGCGTGATCGACGGCACGAGCGCACACAATTACCAGTACTGCATTCCTGTGCTCGCCAATGAGTGCATATCGGGCAGCTCTCCCGGCGACATCTACGTGAACAACGGGACGGGGACGGAAACTGGATGTACGGAGATGCTGCCGTACGGGAGCTACACTCCGACGTTGACCAGCATCTGCGTGGCAATCAGGGATCGTACACGCGGGGAATCACGCAAAACCTGTTGAACTCTACTTTCTTCAATCCGACCACCCCGACCGGAGCAGGCTCACGTCTGATAACCAAAGCCCTCGCCGGGTATTACTGGAGCGGGCCATTCTGGGGAGCTGGGGCAACCCGGCCCCCGGAGATTGGATGCTGGTGCTGTACCCTGGTACGGACACCGCCCGCCAGGAGGTCTTCATTACCCCGACGCCGCCAATCGCCGGAGCCGCAACGCTGCCGAGCGGCTACAAGACGCTCGCTGTGACCGTGCCCGCCACACCATACGCGCGGGTGAAGTTTGGCTACGACGCTTCGTTCCACTGCACCACCGATGCCGATTCGTGCGTGACCGGCGGAACGCCGTGGAGCTATCTACGTGAGGCTCCGGCGCCGACGAGCTGCGTTTCCGGTTGCACCGTCGACGTCCAGGCCATCCGGGAAAGGTGCTCTACTACCTCATCGAACAGACCAATTCATCGGGCGCGCTCCGGACCGCCCTGCCCACCCAGGTGGCAATTCCCTGATCGTCGAATAGTCCTGTTTGAAGGAACGGAGGCGGTTTTGACCTGGGGCCAGCTTCGCCTACAACTGCAGCCTTCCGCGGCAGGCGTGCCGCCGGATCTACTCGATGAATATCTGCACCAGATATGAACAAGTGCTCGAGTCCGCAGCATAAAAAAAAAAAAAAAAAAAAAAAAAAAAAAAAAAAAAAAAAAAAAAAAAAAAAAAAAAAAAAAAAAAAAAAAAAAAAAAAAAAAAAAAAAAAAAAAAAAAAAAAAAAAAAAAAAAAAAAAAAAAAAAAAAAAAAAAAAAAAAAAAAAAAAAAAAAAAAAAAAAAAAAAAAAAAAAAAAAAAAAAAAAAAAAAAAAAAAAAAAAAAAAAAAAAAAAAAAAAAAAAAAAAAAAAAAAAAAAAAAAAAAAAAAAAAAAAAAAAAAAAAAAAAAAAAAAAAAAAAAAAAAAAAAAAAAAAAAAAAAAAAAAAAAAAAAAAAAAAAAAAAAAAAAAAAAAAAAAAAAAAAAAAAAAAAAAAAAAAAAAAAAAAAATTTTTTTTTTTTTTTTTTTTTTTTTTTTTTTTTTTTTTTTTTTTTTTTTTTTTTTTTTTTTTTTTTTTTTTTTTTTTTTTTTTTTTTTTTTTTTTTTTTTTTTTTTTTTTTTTTTTTTTTTTTTTTTTTTTTTTTTTTTTTTTTTTTTTTTTTTTTTTTTTTTTTTTTTTTTTTTTTTTTTTTTTTTTTTTTTTTTTTTTTTTTTTTTTTTTTTTTTTTTTTTTTTTTTTTTTTTTTTTTTTTTTTTTTTTTTTTTTTTTTTTTTTTTTTTTTTTTTTTTTTTTTTTTTTTTTTTTTTTTTTTTTTTTTTTTTTTTTTTTTTTTTTTTTTTTTTTTTTTTTTTTTTTTTTTTTTTTTTTTTTTTTTTTTTTTTTTTTTTTTTTTTTTTTTTTTTTTTTTTTTTTTTTTTTTTTTTTTTTTTTTTTTTTTTTTTTTTTTTTTTTTTTTTTTTTTTTTTTTTTTTTTTTTTTTTTTTTTTTTTTTTTTTTTTTTTTTTTTTTTTTTTTTTTTTTTTTTTTTTTTTTTTTTTTTTTTTTTTTTTTTTTTTTTTTTTTTTTTTTTTTTTTTTTTTTTTTTTTTTTTTTTTTTTTTTTTTTTTTTTTTTTTTTTTTTTTTTTTTTTTTTTTTTTTTTTTTTTTTTTTTTTTTTTTTTTTTTTTTTTTTTTTTTTTTTTTTTTTTTTTTTTTTTTTTTTTTTTTTTTTTTTTTTTTTTTTTTTTTTTTTTTTTTTTTTTTTTTTTTTTTTTTTTTTTTTTTTTTTTTTTTTTTTTTTTTTTTTTTTTTTTTTTTTTTTTTTTTTTTTTTTTTTTTTTTTTTTTTTTTTTTTTTTTTTTTTTTTTTTTTTTTTTTTTTTTTTTTTTTTTTTTTTTTTTTTTTTTTTTTTTTTTTTTTTTTTTTTTTTTTTTTTTTTTTTTTTTTTTTTTTTTTTTTTTTTTTTTTTTTTTTTTTTTTTTTTTTTTTTTTTTTTTTTTTTTTTTTTTTTTTTTTTTTTTTTTTTTTTTTTTTTTTTTTTTTTTTTTTTTTTTTTTTTTTTTTTTTTTTTTTTTTTTTTTTTTTTTTTTTTTTTTTTTTTTTTTTTTTTTTTTTTTTTTTTTTTTTTTTTTTTTTTTTTTTTTTTTTTTTTTTTTTTTTTTTTTTTTTTTTTTTTTTTTTTTTTTTTTTTTTTTTTTTTTTTTTTTTTTTTTTTTTTTTTTTTTTTTTTTTTTTTTTTTTTTTTTTTTTTTTTTTTTTTTTTTTTTTTTTTTTTTTTTTTTTTTTTTTTTTTTTTTTTTTTTTTTTTTTTTTTTTTTTTTTTTTTTTTTTTTTTTTTTTTTTTTTTTTTTTTTTTTTTTTTTTTTTTTTTTTTTTTTTTTTTTTTTTTTTTTTTTTTTTTTTTTTTTTTTTTTTTTTTTTTTTTTTTTTTTTTTTTTTTTTTTTTTTTTTTTTTTTTTTTTTTTTTTTTTTTTTTTTTTTTTTTTTTTTTTTTTTTTTTTTTTTTTTTTTTTTTTTTTTTTTTTTTTTTTTTTTTTTTTTTTTTTTTTTTTTTTTTTTTTTTTTTTTTTTTTTTTTTTTTTTTTTTTTTTTTTTTTTTTTTTTTTTTTTTTTTTTTTTTTTTTTTTTTTTTTTTTTTTTTTTTTTTTTTTTTTTTTTTTTTTTTTTTTTTTTTTTTTTTTTTTTTTTTTTTTTTTTTTTTTTTTTTTTTTTTTTTTTTTTTTTTTTTTTTTTTTTTTTTTTTTTTTTTTTTTTTTTTTTTTTTTTTTTTTTTTTTTTTTTTTTTTTTTTTTTTTTTTTTTTTTTTTTTTTTTTTTTTTTTTTTTTTTTTTTTTTTTTTTTTTTTTTTTTTTTTTTTTTTTTTTTTTTTTTTTTTTTTTTTTTTTTTTTTTTTTTTTTTTTTTTTTTTTTTTTTTTTTTTTTTTTTTTTTTTTTTTTTTTTTTTTTTTTTTTTTTTTTTTTTTTTTTTTTTTTTTTTTTTTTTTTTTTTTTTTTTTTTTTTTTTTTTTTTTTTTTTTTTTTTTTTTTTTTTTTTTTTTTTTTTTTTTTTTTTTTTTTTTTTTTTTTTTTTTTTTTTTTTTTTTTTTTTTTTTTTTTTTTTTTTTTTTTTTTTTTTTTTTTTTTTTTTTTTTTTTTTTTTTTTTTTTTTTTTTTTTTTTTTTTTTTTTTTTTTTTTTTTTTTTTTTTTTTTTTTTTTTTTTTTTTTTTTTTTTTTTTTTTTTTTTTTTTTTTTTTTTTTTTTTTTTTTTTTTTTTTTTTTTTTTTTTTTTTTTTTTTTTTTTTTTTTTTTTTTTTTTTTTTTTTTTTTTTTTTTTTTTTTTTTTTTTTTTTTTTTTTTTTTTTTTTTTTTTTTTTTTTTTTTTTTTTTTTTTTTTTTTTTTTTTTTTTTTTTTTTTTTTTTTTTTTTTTTTTTTTTTTTTTTTTTTTTTTTTTTTTTTTTTTTTTTTTTTTTTTTTTTTTTTTTTTTTTTTTTTTTTTTTTTTTTTTTTTTTTTTTTTTTTTTTTTTTTTTTTTTTTTTTTTTTTTTTTTTTTTTTTTTTTTTTTTTTTTTTTTTTTTTTTTTTTTTTTTTTTTTTTTTTTTTTTTTTTTTTTTTTTTTTTTTTTTTTTTTTTTTTTTTTTTTTTTTTTTTTTTTTTTTTTTTTTTTTTTTTTTTTTTTTTTTTTTTTTTTTTTTTTTTTTTTTTTTTTTTTTTTTTTTTTTTTTTTTTTTTTTTTTTTTTTTTTTTTTTTTTTTTTTTTTTTTTTTTTTTTTTTTTTTTTTTTTTTTTTTTTTTTTTTTTTTTTTTTTTTTTTTTTTTTTTTTTTTTTTTTTTTTTTTTTTTTTTTTTTTTTTTTTTTTTTTTTTTTTTTTTTTTTTTTTTTTTTTTTTTTTTTTTTTTTTTTTTTTTTTTTTTTTTTTTTTTTTTTTTTTTTTTTTTTTTTTTTTTTTTTTTTTTTTTTTTTTTTTTTTTTTTTTTTTTTTTTTTTTTTTTTTTTTTTTTTTTTTTTTTTTTTTTTTTTTTTTTTTTTTTTTTTTTTTTTTTTTTTTTTTTTTTTTTTTTTTTTTTTTTTTTTTTTTTTTTTTTTTTTTTTTTTTTTTTTTTTTTTTTTTTTTTTTTTTTTTTTTTTTTTTTTTTTTTTTTTTTTTTTTTTTTTTTTTTTTTTTTTTTTTTTTTTTTTTTTTTTTTTTTTTTTTTTTTTTTTTTTTTTTTTTTTTTTTTTTTTTTTTTTTTTTTTTTTTTTTTTTTTTTTTTTTTTTTTTTTTTTTTTTTTTTTTTTTTTTTTTTTTTTTTTTTTTTTTTTTTTTTTTTTTTTTTTTTTTTTTTTTTTTTTTTTTTTTTTTTTTTTTTTTTTTTTTTTTTTTTTTTTTTTTTTTTTTTTTTTTTTTTTTTTTTTTTTTTTTTTTTTTTTTTTTTTTTTTTTTTTTTTTTTTTTTTTTTTTTTTTTTTTTTTTTTTTTTTTTTTTTTTTTTTTTTTTTTTTTTTTTTTTTTTTTTTTTTTTTTTTTTTTTTTTTTTTTTTTTTTTTTTTTTTTTTTTTTTTTTTTTTTTTTTTTTTTTTTTTTTTTTTTTTTTTTTTTTTTTTTTTTTTTTTTTTTTTTTTTTTTTTTTTTTTTTTTTTTTTTTTTTTTTTTTTTTTTTTTTTTTTTTTTTTTTTTTTTTTTTTTTTTTTTTTTTTTTTTTTTTTTTTTTTTTTTTTTTTTTTTTTTTTTTTTTTTTTTTTTTTTTTTTTTTTTTTTTTTTTTTTTTTTTTTTTTTTTTTTTTTTTTTTTTTTTTTTTTTTTTTTTTTTTTTTTTTTTTTTTTTTTTTTTTTTTTTTTTTTTTTTTTTTTTTTTTTTTTTTTTTTTTTTTTTTTTTTTTTTTTTTTTTTTTTTTTTTTTTTTTTTTTTTTTTTTTTTTTTTTTTTTTTTTTTTTTTTTTTTTTTTTTTTTTTTTTTTTTTTTTTTTTTTTTTTTTTTTTTTTTTTTTTTTTTTTTTTTTTTTTTTTTTTTTTTTTTTTTTTTTTTTTTTTTTTTTTTTTTTTTTTTTTTTTTTTTTTTTTTTTTTTTTTTTTTTTTTTTTTTTTTTTTTTTTTTTTTTTTTTTTTTTTTTTTTTTTTTTTTTTTTTTTTTTTTTTTTTTTTTTTTTTTTTTTTTTTTTTTTTTTTTTTTTTTTTTTTTTTTTTTTTTTTTTTTTTTTTTTTTTTTTTTTTTTTTTTTTTTTTTTTTTTTTTTTTTTTTTTTTTTTTTTTTTTTTTTTTTTTTTTTTTTTTTTTTTTTTTTTTTTTTTTTTTTTTTTTTTTTTTTTTTTTTTTTTTTTTTTTTTTTTTTTTTTTTTTTTTTTTTTTTTTTTTTTTTTTTTTTTTTTTTTTTTTTTTTTTTTTTTTTTTTTTTTTTTTTTTTTTTTTTTTTTTTTTTTTTTTTTTTTTTTTTTTTTTTTTTTTTTTTTTTTTTTTTTTTTTTTTTTTTTTTTTTTTTTTTTTTTTTTTTTTTTTTTTTTTTTTTTTTTTTTTTTTTTTTTTTTTTTTTTTTTTTTTTTTTTTTTTTTTTTTTTTTTTTTTTTTTTTTTTTTTTTTTTTTTTTTTTTTTTTTTTTTTTTTTTTTTTTTTTTTTTTTTTTTTTTTTTTTTTTTTTTTTTTTTTTTTTTTTTTTTTTTTTTTTTTTTTTTTTTTTTTTTTTTTTTTTTTTTTTTTTTTTTTTTTTTTTTTTTTTTTTTTTTTTTTTTTTTTTTTTTTTTTTTTTTTTTTTTTTTTTTTTTTTTTTTTTTTTTTTTTTTTTTTTTTTTTTTTTTTTTTTTTTTTTTTTTTTTTTTTTTTTTTTTTTTTTTTTTTTTTTTTTTTTTTTTTTTTTTTTTTTTTTTTTTTTTTTTTTTTTTTTTTTTTTTTTTTTTTTTTTTTTTTTTTTTTTTTTTTTTTTTTTTTTTTTTTTTTTTTTTTTTTTTTTTTTTTTTTTTTTTTTTTTTTTTTTTTTTTTTTTTTTTTTTTTTTTTTTTTTTTTTTTTTTTTTTTTTTTTTTTTTTTTTTTTTTTTTTTTTTTTTTTTTTTTTTTTTTTTTTTTTTTTTTTTTTTTTTTTTTTTTTTTTTTTTTTTTTTTTTTTTTTTTTTTTTTTTTTTTTTTTTTTTTTTTTTTTTTTTTTTTTTTTTTTTTTTTTTTTTTTTTTTTTTTTTTTTTTTTTTTTTTTTTTTTTTTTTTTTTTTTTTTTTTTTTTTTTTTTTTTTTTTTTTTTTTTTTTTTTTTTTTTTTTTTTTTTTTTTTTTTTTTTTTTTTTTTTTTTTTTTTTTTTTTTTTTTTTTTTTTTTTTTTTTTTTTTTTTTTTTTTTTTTTTTTTTTTTTTTTTTTTTTTTTTTTTTTTTTTTTTTTTTTTTTTTTTTTTTTTTTTTTTTTTTTTTTTTTTTTTTTTTTTTTTTTTTTTTTTTTTTTTTTTTTTTTTTTTTTTTTTTTTTTTTTTTTTTTTTTTTTTTTTTTTTTTTTTTTTTTTTTTTTTTTTTTTTTTTTTTTTTTTTTTTTTTTTTTTTTTTTTTTTTTTTTTTTTTTTTTTTTTTTTTTTTTTTTTTTTTTTTTTTTTTTTTTTTTTTTTTTTTTTTTTTTTTTTTTTTTTTTTTTTTTTTTTTTTTTTTTTTTTTTTTTTTTTTTTTTTTTTTTTTTTTTTTTTTTTTTTTTTTTTTTTTTTTTTTTTTTTTTTTTTTTTTTTTTTTTTTTTTTTTTTTTTTTTTTTTTTTTTTTTTTTTTTTTTTTTTTTTTTTTTTTTTTTTTTTTTTTTTTTTTTTTTTTTTTTTTTTTTTTTTTTTTTTTTTTTTTTTTTTTTTTTTTTTTTTTTTTTTTTTTTTTTTTTTTTTTTTTTTTTTTTTTTTTTTTTTTTTTTTTTTTTTTTTTTTTTTTTTTTTTTTTTTTTTTTTTTTTTTTTTTTTTTTTTTTTTTTTTTTTTTTTTTTTTTTTTTTTTTTTTTTTTTTTTTTTTTTTTTTTTTTTTTTTTTTTTTTTTTTTTTTTTTTTTTTTTTTTTTTTTTTTTTTTTTTTTTTTTTTTTTTTTTTTTTTTTTTTTTTTTTTTTTTTTTTTTTTTTTTTTTTTTTTTTTTTTTTTTTTTTTTTTTTTTTTTTTTTTTTTTTTTTTTTTTTTTTTTTTTTTTTTTTTTTTTTTTTTTTTTTTTTTTTTTTTTTTTTTTTTTTTTTTTTTTTTTTTTTTTTTTTTTTTTTTTTTTTTTTTTTTTTTTTTTTTTTTTTTTTTTTTTTTTTTTTTTTTTTTTTTTTTTTTTTTTTTTTTTTTTTTTTTTTTTTTTTTTTTTTTTTTTTTTTTTTTTTTTTTTTTTTTTTTTTTTTTTTTTTTTTTTTTTTTTTTTTTTTTTTTTTTTTTTTTTTTTTTTTTTTTTTTTTTTTTTTTTTTTTTTTTTTTTTTTTTTTTTTTTTTTTTTTTTTTTTTTTTTTTTTTTTTTTTTTTTTTTTTTTTTTTTTTTTTTTTTTTTTTTTTTTTTTTTTTTTTTTTTTTTTTTTTTTTTTTTTTTTTTTTTTTTTTTTTTTTTTTTTTTTTTTTTTTTTTTTTTTTTTTTTTTTTTTTTTTTTTTTTTTTTTTTTTTTTTTTTTTTTTTTTTTTTTTTTTTTTTTTTTTTTTTTTTTTTTTTTTTTTTTTTTTTTTTTTTTTTTTTTTTTTTTTTTTTTTTTTTTTTTTTTTTTTTTTTTTTTTTTTTTTTTTTTTTTTTTTTTTTTTTTTTTTTTTTTTTTTTTTTTTTTTTTTTTTTTTTTTTTTTTTTTTTTTTTTTTTTTTTTTTTTTTTTTTTTTTTTTTTTTTTTTTTTTTTTTTTTTTTTTTTTTTTTTTTTTTTTTTTTTTTTTTTTTTTTTTTTTTTTTTTTTTTTTTTTTTTTTTTTTTTTTTTTTTTTTTTTTTTTTTTTTTTTTTTTTTTTTTTTTTTTTTTTTTTTTTTTTTTTTTTTTTTTTTTTTTTTTTTTTTTTTTTTTTTTTTTTTTTTTTTTTTTTTTTTTTTTTTTTTTTTTTTTTTTTTTTTTTTTTTTTTTTTTTTTTTTTTTTTTTTTTTTTTTTTTTTTTTTTTTTTTTTTTTTTTTTTTTTTTTTTTTTTTTTTTTTTTTTTTTTTTTTTTTTTTTTTTTTTTTTTTTTTTTTTTTTTTTTTTTTTTTTTTTTTTTTTTTTTTTTTTTTTTTTTTTTTTTTTTTTTTTTTTTTTTTTTTTTTTTTTTTTTTTTTTTTTTTTTTTTTTTTTTTTTTTTTTTTTTTTTTTTTTTTTTTTTTTTTTTTTTTTTTTTTTTTTTTTTTTTTTTTTTTTTTCGCTAACTGATTCGACAGTCTGTGCAGGCGGTCGTGGCGCGAGCACTCGTGCCTGCGGCATCGAGACTCGTCTCGATTCATCGAGTACAAATGGCGGAGCAGTAATAGACCGCGGTCAAGCAGAACGCGCAGAAGAGCGAATGAGTGGCGCGGCCCATCGAGCGCCGGAAGATCGGCCTCCCGCCGCCCAATGCCGGGAAAGGCCAGCTCCCCTTTGGCGCGCCACTCTCCGCGCCAGCGTTCCAGCAGCTTCGGGACTCAGTTGATACTTTCGCGCAATCTCACCGGTGGCGGAGCCGGCGTCCAGGGCGCGCATGGCGGCGATCTTCAGATCGCGACTGTAGACAGCTCGGGACAAATCCATGCCTCACTCCATTCAATGTATTTCGTCCCTTAACTTGCTGTCTCACTTTTGGGGTTCACTCCACGCAAGGTGGACTCCTCCTCTGCGCTGAGCTGTATTCGGGCAGGCGGGCGGACCATACCCCCTTGTGCTCCTTAACTTCTATTTAAGCAAGTAGGGACTCGTTAGTTAGTTTTCGGTTGCCGAGTGAGGAATGCGTTCGAAGAAGACCACATGCAGGCCCGACCCGAAATTGCCTACTTCCGTTTCCCGCCACGAGGGCAAACGCGCGGACATCCAGCCGATGTAATCGCGATTCGGCCCCACCATTATGAAGCGGCCCTGTTGTTCGAGACGGAGGACCACGGTTCGCTCGATCCAGGCATTCTCCTGGCTCGTCACATGCTCGGGCAAAGGGGTGATCGGCGCGCCCAAGGGGTACATGGCCAGAGGCGCAAACAGCCAGGCCGGTGGATCGGCGGCGCGGTCCGGAAGCAGCGACCAGGATTCGACGAACGGGCTCTGAAACAGAATCGGCGCGCCCGTACGGGTCTCCACCTGCCGCACTGCGGCGATCGCCGAGCGCCAGTCCTGTTGGTTGTGAAGCGGCCACATCTGTCCGAGCGCCCCGTATGTGAGTAGTGAATAGATCAGCACGAAGGAGACGGCCAACCAACGCGCCAGCGCGGGCTGAAGCCGTTCGATCGCCCAACCGGCCAGCAGCGCCAGTCCGATGCCCGCTTCGAGAATGTAGCGGTCCGTAAAGATCTTGATGGGGGTGACGAGCGATATGGCGAAAACAAGGCAGTCCGGGACCATCAACAAAAGGAGCGCGAAGAGAAGGGGCGAGGGCGAGGTTTCGACCGGGGCCGTCGCACTCAGACGTCCTCCGCTCGGCGCCTTACAGATGAGCCACGCAGCAGCCACTCCGAGCAGCAGACCCATAGAGAGCGCCGGTGGCGCCATTGCGGCTGCCAAATCCGCAAGATAGGGTCTTCCCAGGAAGTTCAGGCTGCGCGCGCGGTGGCTGAGTTTAACGGCATCCAGAGCGGCCGGGGTCATCAGTACTCCCATCAGCGCGACCACGCCGGCGATTTGCTTCACGCGCACGGGCGTTCCTTCGCGCAGACGCAGCAGAGCGTAAACGGCATGCGCGAGCAGCAGGGGAAAGGAAACGATCTGCATGTAGAGCGTCAGCGAGGCGGCGATGGCGTAAGCGATAGCGTAGGCCCCGCGCCCCTTGTCGAACCAGCGCACCAGGAACAGCGTAGCGGCCACCGAGAAGGCAAGCAGCGGCGCGTAGGGTCGCGCCTGAGTTGCGGCCCAGACCACCGGGCCCAGCGACAGGAACGCGGCAGCGGCGGGGAGTGCGGCGTCAACGCTGAACAATCGTCGCGCGAGACTCCACACCAGCAGCGTCGAGATGATCATGGAGGCCAGCGCCGGCATCCGAAGCGCCCATTCGTGCGGGCCACCCACGCGCAGCGCCGCCCATGAAATGATGCCGAACAGAGGCGGCGTGTTGGTCCACTGTGCCGCGCGAGAGAGCATCGTGCCGAAGCTGCCCTGCACCGTCCAGAACGTGCCTGCCTCATCCTGCCAGAAGCTGGAACCGAGGGGCATGAGCCAGAAGCGCACGGTCGCCAGCGCAAGAATGACGTACGTAGCGCGGCGCGCCCGGGCGGTCCACGGGGACTCGCACTGCTGCTGAACTGAAATCATGCTGCCGCCTAACTTAACATTACCTACAAGTCCCCGTCCAGGGCTGAACCTGCCGGCGCCCGATCCGGTGACCTTCACTTTCACAGCGGACAGCGCGGCTTCTGTTCGGCGTAGAAAATGCGGCCACGGCGGTGAGCGGGCCGCAGGTGAGCACGCCTTCGTTCTCCGTGTTCAACGGCTACCGACCCGGGGCGGCGTGAACCAGCCAGTGCTCCTATGCCGCAGAACATTGCGGTGAACTTCCCAGCGCCGGGCGACCCGTACGAAGTGGATTACGCCAAAGGCAGCGGGGACAACCAGCTCACGCTGACCATGCTCGCGGGCGGAGCGCCGCCCGGCTCCACTCAGAGTGTTTCACTCCACCGGCGCGGGACAATAACACAGACACTATCGGCGGTCCATACAGGCTTTGGAGCAGATGGTCCGGGAAAAGCTGCGCAAAGCTCTGGAAGGCGTCCATAAGCGTGTCGGCACGTTTCGCTATTTCCAACCCACCGTCCAAGCTCGGCCCGACTCGGCGGCTACGTCCTTTCCAGCCTGTGTCCTGCTTCACCACGGCTTTCTGTGCGCCAGGAATCGGCATCCTGACAGCATCCGCGATTCGCATGAGAACTTTTCCCGGTCGCGCGCACTCCGGTCCCCGGTGATACAGTGAGCGCAAATGCAGAATTACGAAGATCAACTCGTCGATGCTATCAACGTGATCACGGAGCACGGCTATCAGGTGAGTGCCGGTGCTGACGCGCCCACACCGGGGTATTGGGTAACAGGAACGACGATGCCGCAGCGCAGGACGCTTGACGCCGAGATCATCGAACTGGCGCGGAAGCTGGAGGTTCAGCGCGCGCTGGATGAGATGGAACTGTCGCTCGATATCGCCAGCGAGGTCCTACCACCCGTTCACCGACCGCGCCACGAGCTGTATGCGGCATTCGGAAAGTCATCTCCAGTGATTGGACAGTAAACATTGATGCCAGCCATGGAATAGTTCAGTGTTCCTCCTGGCTGCTCATCCAGAACAGGTAGCGACTGTGTACCAATCGACAGGTCGAATGTATAATTCAGGATCTGAGAAGCACCAAACGTGAATGGGTCGGCTCGTGAAATAGCCGTATTGACCACCATACGACGTTGAGCAGGTAATCGGCACGCCGTTAATTGTGATACTACAGCCACCGAGTTGTAGCACCCCTGAAGTACTTTTGGCATAGAATTCGAACTGGTCTCCCAGTAAACCAGTAGCGTTCTGGACCTGAAGCGCTCCCGAGCCGGAAACGCCAATGGAAGTCCTGGCGTACCCGACGCCGTTGTACGGGTTTCCTTCATCGGCAGGGTTGGGAATCGAAATAGATGGACCAGTTGACATACACGAAAGATGGCGACCCTTCCCGAAATCTTCTGTATTGTGTTGGTGGCTGAAGAATATCACACTTCGCATGGTACCGTTGGGCCGGAAGGCTCACGGGTTCGGGTCGAAACGCTATGGCAATTTCGCAATGAACACACTCTCCAGAAGCTGCCTGACTGATTCGCGCCAAAGGAAAAAGAAAACGTGAGAGGAATCGCAAGCACCCCCACCTAGAGACGTTCCTATGCGCCCGACCCATGACACACGGGAATTGCTGGCCGGGAACCGACTCACGGATACCCGTCTCGCGACCGCTAAAGGGCATATTCTGATTTGTCACAGGTGCAGCGAGCGCCTGAACCTGATCAGCGAATGCCTGTCCACGATGCGAGCAGGGTTGCGAGAGTTAGATCCGTAGGCGTCGCAATTCCGCCCTCGCTCATGTCAATTTTCCTCCCGCATGCCACGAGTGCGGCGAGGGTGTCATGCTGGAGCGGTGACCGCGCGTGGAAGGACTCCCTTCTGACCGAATACAGCCCGTGGCCAGAACGGACATCCCGTTGCGAATTGGCCTGCGCTTCTGCCCATGAACGACGCCGCCTCTTCGAAACAGTTCACGCAAACCCGGAGCGAACCATCCCCCACGGGTTCCATAAAACAATCGGGGTAATCTGTATGGCAACCACCGCAGGTGTTCCGGTAGGCGCAAGGCGTTCCGGTGTAGCAATATAAAATCAGCAACTCGGCGCGTAGATCCTTCATTAGTACCAAGACCTTCTGGGTAACAATCGGGACTTTCGAGTACTTCCTTTAGCGCCCAGGAACGGTCCCCCGAAACCGCTCTCTCAATATCACTGCGCGCTGATGTTGAAACCCGAATAGTCCGATATGCAGTCCATAGACGGCGCTTTCATGGAGGCCGATGGTTTACTGAACCTCCCCCACCGGCCTCAATCTTTGTGCCCCCCGATAGGCAATCCGCAATCACTGCACTCTTCAGCACTCTGCCTAACTAATTCCGACCAGATCGGCAAAAAGAAACGTGAGAGGAATCCCAGACCACCCCCACTACACGTTCCTATGCACCCGAACCATGACACTCTGGAATTGCTCGCCGGAAACCGACTGACGGAACCTGCTCTGGCGACCGCTGAAGAACATTTACTGGTTTGTGATTCATGCCGCGAGCGACTGAACCTGATTAGCGAATACCTGTCCACGATGCGAGCAGCGTTGCGCCCGTCAGACCCTCGCGTGATCCTCTGGCAGCTTCACTCTACGCATGACGGACCCATTCAGATTTGGGTCGAACAAAAACCTGATGGAAAATGGCTCAGCCGACGAGCGGGGCCGAATCTGGACGGCGGGTTGGAAACAGAGAAACGAACAGACGCACTCCTCGATGCTTTCCAGAGTTTTGTGCAGTTGTTTCCTGAACATAAGTGCTCCAGAGCGTGCATAGTCCGACCCGTGTAGTAGCATTGCAGTTCTAAGGAAAAGGCTTGTATTTGGAGCGGGTCGCGAGAGCGAGTAGTATTCCTTGTGCCGGGACTTGGCACCGGAATGACAAATAGTGACGGCTCACTCCGAATTCCGGTGGCTACCCTGAGTCTCGGCTTTGAATTGGGCAGCTAAACCGTGTGATCACAGGTAGGTGTCAATGGAACGACACGATCTAATTCGCGTCAAAGCTGCCCTGATGTCGGCTCTGACTTTCCTGGATTTCAAGTGGAACAGCGGCCTCTAGGGGGCTGCCTGATCGCGCCTTAACAGCTCTTAACAGGGCCAGGATGTGCTGCGAAGAGGCAGGGCCCAGGAGTTCAGGAGGGCTAAGCCGCCAGTGAGACGAATCAGATTACGAGTACCTGCTGTTCATCACTGCAGAAAGCTCTATCGCGCCCGCCGGTCACGATCCCGGTACAAGCGGCGATAACAGCAGGGAGCCACCGATCCGAAGACCGTCGTGGTCTACATCACGCGGACGGGCAAGAAGCATCACACCGCCGGATGCCGCTACCTTTCACAGAGCAAAATCAAAACGACTTTAGCAGAGGCAAAAGCAAACGGGTACACGCCGTGTAAGGTGTGCCATCCGCCTCAATAGCAACAGCATCAGTGGATGATTGCAGGATCGCGGACACTCCAGGTGCCTCTTCGTTACGTGGTCGTGAAATTTCCTGCCGATGCCGCGCCGCTCCAGCCCGTGGCCCGTGGCTCCATCCCGAAGTTTGCACGGGTGCGTACATGAACGCGGGCGGTATTATCTTCCGCGGCGGTGTTGAGGCCGAATCCGTGAAAGCCGGATTTTTCGCCAGATTGCGTGCTCCCTGACCCCGCCGCGCGTCAGCAAGAGGATGTGAGTCTCGGTGTTATCGAAGCGCTATAGAAGAGTTCACGGAGCGCAGCCGGCTGTCGATCACGCAACCATCCGGCGCTGGACCCGCGAAGTGCAGCGGCATTTGCGAGGTGCGTCTCTGCCTGAACATCGGAGAGGTAGAGCAAACCTTGCGTGGCCGCTCATCCCGACCGGCTTGAAGACTTCCTCCGGTTCCTATATTCAATCGGAAGCGCCGGGGGTCGCCGCCGACCATAATTGCAATGCCCTTCCCTGAAAAGGCCATTCATGAACGGTTCCGCAAACTCTCGTCGAACAGGTCTCGCAAGGCCGCAGTAGCCCGAGTTCAGATGAGGGGAATTGGCCGCCGAAACAAAGCTGCTTGCCAAGTTGGGAAACAATTGTCATACTTCTCTTAGTCCAAAAATAGCACCCAAAACCAGGCGGTCTCGCGAGCCCCTGACGGCTGGGACGTCGCACCCGGCGGCCCCGCTCGCTGCAGGCTTATTTCGCCGTGCAGCCAGCAGCCGTGCCGGTGAAATCGACCGCATGCAAAATACTGAGCTAATAGGTTTGCTGCATCGGATGTGCAGAATTCAAAAGAGGAGGCGAAATGTTCCGGGTTGTTTGGCAGAAACGCACATGCGAATATCGGAGCCCCGGGCGTGAGTTGGGTCGCCGATCACCGGTACCCATCGGGCATAAACAAAGGCAGGTCCTGACTGTCCCGGTTCTCAGGAATCCGGACATCCATTCGAGTCTCTCCGTGGGGGGACTCGGCGGCCGCAAATAAGTTATAAAACGTCATATGCTCTCCGCAGCCCTTCTGGACTTGCTCCCCATTGGCATCATCGTGGCGAATCGTCACGCGAAAATATTGTTCGCCAACGCCCGTGGGTCCGACATCGTTCGCGCCAGCGACGATCTCAACATCGTCGACGGCGTCCTGCGCGCCCGCTCACTCTCTCATAGCCGCGCCCTGCACAAGGCCCTCGAGGCTCTCGCTCATGAAGTGGACCGCCAGCCGCTGGGATTCAGCATCGCACGCACGAATCAGCGTCCCGTGTCCGTCGTGCTCGCCAGATTAAAACCGCGCGCCAAAACAGTTCCCACGCACGAAAATGCCCGAATAGCCGTTTTCCTGTCCGATCCCGACCTCAATTATGACCCCAGCGCGCCTCTGCTTAGAGAGCTTTTCCACTTCACGCCCGTTGAATCCTCCATCGCCGTACTCATGATGAAGTCCCTCGATACGGGCGCCATCTCCGAAGAGCTCGCCATCTCCAGAAGCGCCGTACGCGATCATCTCAAATCCATGTTTTCCAAAACTCATACCCGATATCAAAGCGAATTGCTGCATACTCTTCTCCGGTGCCCCGCCACCCTTCGCTTCCCTTCGCCCGGAGTTTTGTCATAGGCCTTCATAAAATCTGTCAGAGGACATGCCAAATCTGTGAGCTGTTCTCTCTCTCCCCCCATGTGGTGTCCTGACCATTCCTGTAATTAACCGTTTACAGGTCTCCATCAGCGCCCGATATTACCCTGTCTCGCTCAGGTGTAGTTTTCTGTTGACGCTTGCTTTCCTGTCGGATACGATCAAGTCAACCGATCACTCAAATAGCAAGCATGAGCTGAGTGGAAACGATCACTCGGACATGCTGGTGGAGCCTCCTCCACCGATGTTATGGGCGCGAGCCAGTCGCGCATTGGGAGTCGAGCTGCGCGCAGCAGATACCTCTGCTGAGAGCGTATGCGGAACATCTCGATAAGCGATCGATTAACAGCACAGCCGTAATCTCGTATTCGAGTTTCATCCCAGCCGGGGATGGGTCGAAATTGGGCGAAGCCTGTCGCCTCCATCGTGTGGCGAATTTGGGCGGAGCCTGCCCACATTTAATCGGCCGGAGATCCAAACGAAATGCTTCCGTCTTCCGTCATCGCCGAGTGCCCGCCCGCCCTGCCATGGTATGCGCTGAAGGTCCGCACGCGCTCCGAGCCCGTGGTCGTCACGGTGCTTCGCAATCGGGGCTATGATCCCTTCGCCCCCACCATCGCCGAACGCCGCCGCTACTGCGATCGCATGACCCTCGTCCCCACACCGGTCTTCCCGGGCTACGTCTTCTGTCGCATGGACACAGCGAAAAAAGTGCCCGTGCTCAGCGCCCCCGCCGTCGAGTACATCGTCAGTTTCGCCGGCGCTCCGGTGATCGTCCCTGAAGAGGAGATCGACGCCGTTCGCCGCGCCCTCGACGCCGGCGCCCGGCCCAGGCCATACCTCGCTGTGGGCCAGCCCATTCGTATTGAATACGGAGCCCTCGCCGGACTCGAAGGCATCCTCCAGCGCTCTGGAAACGCCCATCGTCTGGTCGTCTCCGTCCACCTCCTGCAGCGCTCCGTTTCCGTCGACATCGACGAGGATCAGGTTCGCGCAATGCCGTAGTGACGCCGGCGTAAGGGGAGCGTACCACGCATATTTGCCGCCCCCGCCTGACCCGCGTACCAGGGAGGCGGTACCGAACCCCACCCCCCTTCGCACAACATGGAAGCCAAATCCAGAATGGTCAGTTTCCGGCTTTCGGCCGCCGAATACGCCGAAGCCGAGGAGTGCCTGCCGCGCCTACGGTTACCGCAGCATCGCCCTCTATGCACGCCGCGCCGTCCTCGCGTTCCATTCCACCGCGTCCCACTCCGCCGCATACGAAGAGCAGATCCGCGAGCTGCGCGAGCGAATCGACACCATGGGCGAGCAACTGATCCGCATCTCCGCGAATTTTGATGAATCGGCCAAACCAGGCTCCCCGGACGCGTCCCGATTCTATGAGCGCGCAGGGATCAAATGATACTTCCTGCGTCCGTTGCGGCAGGGAGACCGCGGGCGAGCGGCTTTGCGACGCTGCCGCTGCTTCCTCCATGCATGTCCACGGTTCGCCTGTCCGAACCACAACCCGCCGCTCTCCTGCCGCCTGTCCATGCCCACAACATGATCGACCCTAGAAGCAAAATGGTCAGTTTTCGGCTCTCGTGGGAGGAGTACAACGCCTGCCGGGATGCCTGTGACACCGTCGGCGTTCGCAGCCTCTCGGAACTCGCTCGTGCCGCCATGCAGCATCTCCTGTCGTCCCACCACAACGGCGCCTCGCTGAACGACGAGGTGAATCAACTGCGCAGCCAGGTGTCGCTGCTCTCCCGCGAAGTGGAGCGCATCGCCCGGCACGTGGATCGCCAGGAAGAATCAACCGCTCACGCAAAAGTTGGGAGTCACACATGAATTCGCACGGAAACTTCATCATTCTGGCCGCCTTCCTGGCCACCGCCGCCCTGGCCCAGCAGGAGCCCGTGCGTCCACCACCCATCCCCACCACCTTCGCCGATTCCTCCAACCTGCCTCAGGAGCAGATCGGCCGTGACGACCTCGTGGGCGTCTACGTATACGATTCCCCCGAGCTCACCCGTACCGTCCGCGTTGCCGCCGATGGCGCCATTCGACTGCCCATGCTCAGGGCGCGCGTCCCGGTTGTCGGCCTCTACCCCAATGACGTCGAAGCGGCCATCGCCGCCGCTTTGAAGACCGAAAACGTCATGGTCGATCCCATCGTCATCGTCTCGGTCGTCGAATATCGCAGCAGACCCATCAACGTCGTCGGCTCGGTAAGGACGCCGCTCACCTTCCAGTCCACCGGCATCGTCACCCTGCTCGATGCCATCTCCCGCGCCGGCGGCCTCGCCGACAACGCCGGCCCGGAAATCCTCATCAGCCGGCCGCAGCTCGACTCCGCCGGACATCCCGCCACCCTCGTCCAGCGCGTCTCCGTTCGCGGCCTGGTCAACAACGCCGACCCCGCGCTCAACGTCCGCCTCGATGGTGGTGAAGAGATCCGCGTTCCCGAAGCCGGCCGCGTCTTCGTCGTTGGCAACGTCAAGCTTCCCGGCGCCTACCTCATCCAGGACGGCGCGGAAAGCAGCGTCCTCAAAGCGCTCGCGCTTTCCCAGGGCCTGCTCCCCTACGCCGCCAACACCGCCTTTATATACCGGACCGAGGGCAGCAGCGCCGGCAAAAACGAAATCCCCATCGATCTGAAAAAGATCATCGACCGTAAGTCTCCCGACGTGCCCCTCGTCGCCAACGACATCGTCTACATCCCCGATAACACCGGCCGCCGCAATACCCTCGGCATGCTGGAGAAGGTGCTGCTCATAAGCACGGGCCTCGGCGCCGCGGGCATCTACGCATCCACGCGTTAAGCGTCTGTCATGAAATAACCATACCGACCGCTCCCTTTACAGAGCCGCGACCGTAAGGGAGCGGTCCCGAAAGCCGCCACAAACCACAACCGTCCATAAATCCACTGATGCAAATATCACCGAACCTCCCTGCGCTTCTGCCGGCCCCGTCGGAAAGCCTGCCCGCTCCCGGCTTCTACATGAGGGTCGAGTCCCCGCAGGGTCCCGAAGCCGCGTCGCCCTCGGTCCCCCTCTCGCACTATCTCTGGGTCCTCCGCCGTCAGGTCTGGAAGATCGCCGCTTTCGTGGTCGGGTGCATGTCGCTCACGCTGTTCGTCTCGCTGCGTCTTCAGCCCATCTACGAATCCACGGCTTCGGTGGACGTGGACCGTCAGGCGCCCTCCGAAGTCATCGGTCAGGACTCCATCCGCACCGCCGCGCTCAACGACGCCGATCAGTTCCTGGCCACGCAGATCAAAATCATCCAGGCCGACGCCGTACTGCGGCCCGTTGCCCTCCAGTACAACCTGCTCGAACGGGAAAACCAGTTCCGCGGCCTCACTCCGGCCGAGATCCAGGTCCGGCGCGCCGACCCCATTTCGCTGAAGCGCCTGAGCGTGAAGCGTCCCCCCAACACCTATCTGCTGCAGATCAGCTACCGCTCCCCCGACCCGGTACTCGCCGCGGCCGTCGCCAACGCCATAGCCGAGTCCTATCTGGCCCACACCTACACCATCCGCATTCGTTCGTCCGCCAGCCTGTCCGTCTTCATGGAAAAACAGCTCGGCGAGCTCAAGGCCAAAATGGAACGCTCCAGCCTCGCGCTGGCTCAGTTTGAGAGGGAGCTGAATGTCATCAACCCCGAAGAGAAGACCAGCATCCTGTCGTCGCGCCTGCTCCAGTTGAACACCGAATACACCAATGCCGAGGCCGATCGCCTCCGCAAGGAAGCGGTCTGGAACTCCATGAAGTCCGGTTCGCTCGAGGCGGCCCAGGTCTCCACCCAGGGCGAATCCCTGGCCGTGCTCATCCAGCGCCTCCACGAAGCCCAGCAGCGCTTCGCCGAAGTGAAAACCACCTTCGGATCCACCCACCCCGAATACCGCAAAGCCGCGTCCCAGGTGGCTGAGTTGCAACAACAGTTCGACGACACCCGCCAGAACATCGCCGGCCGCATCGAGGTGGACTACCGCCAGGCTCTCAACCGCGAGGAGATGCTGCGCGGGGCCGTCGCCGCCATCAAGTCCGAGTTCGACAGCCTCAACGCGCATTCCTTCGAATATCAGCAGTTGAAGCGCGAGGCCGAAACGGACAAAACGCTCTATGACGAGCTGGTCCGCAAGATCCATGAGGCCGACATCAACGCGGGTTTTCAGAACAACAACGTCCGCATCGCCGACACTGCGCGGCCCGTCCACAAACAGGTGTTCCCAAAACTGTCGCTGAACCTCCTGCTCGCGTTTCTGTTCGCGCTGCTGCTGGCCGTGGGCGCCTCCGTGCTGGCCGACACTATGGACACCACCGTGCGCGACCCCGAGCAGGCCAGCCGCTATCTGGGCACCGACGTCATCGGCATGCTGCCGTGGGTGCGCAACACGCTGCAGTTGGACCGCATTCCGTCGCCTGAAACCGCCGCCACGGCGCTCGCCAAAGCCGCGGCCACCAACGGCAACGGCAATGGGAACGGCCACGGCGATTATCGCAAGAGTTACTACCGGACCATCTCCGGCTTTGGGGAGGCCATCCGTACCCTTCGCAACACCATCGTGCTGGGCGACATGGATTCGCGTCTCCGCTCCATCCTGATCACCAGCGCCAGTCCGGCGGAGGGCAAGACCACCGCGGCGGTCCATCTGGCGGTAGCCCACGCCATGCAGGGGAAAAAGACGCTGCTGGTGGATGGCGACCTTCGCCGGCCCGGCGTGCACAAGCAATTCGGGCTGACTCCGGTGGCCGGCCTCAGCACGGTGCTGACAGGCGAGTCTGAGTGGCGAAGCGTGCTGCTCAGTCCGGAGGGCCGGCCGAACCTCTCCATCCTGCCCGCCGGTCCCCCGTCGCGCCACGCCGCCGATCTGGTCGGCCCACGGATTGGCGAGCTGCTCGATGAGTTCGCGAAGAACTTCGACATGGTAATCGTGGACGCGCCGCCGCTGCCCGGTTTCGCCGAAACGCTCCAGATGGCCACCGCCGCAGACGGCGTGCTGGTGATCACCCGCGCCGGCTCGACGCGCCGGAAGCAGATAAGTGCGGTGCTGCTGACGTTGAAACGGATACGCGCGAACGTCCTGGGGGTGGTCATGAACCAGGTGAAACGAGATACCGCGGCGGACGGGTATTACTACTACGGATACTATCGGCAGCAGCGGTATTACCAGCACCAGAGTTAGCACTAACGCCGAATTCAGTATGGTTACCCTGGTTGAGACCCCTTCGCGCAAGACCGCCGCCAGCGCTCTTCTCCGGGCAGCGACGGGTTCGCAACTCCGGCGCAACATGCTGGCGGGCGGTCTAAGTGCGATCGCTGGGGGGCTGATCTCAGCAGTTTCATACCCCGTCTACCTGTACTTCCTTGGCTACGAGCAGTACGGTCTCTGGCTCGCGGTCTCAGTCGTCCTTAGCTTCGCGGCTTTCGGCCAACTCGGTCTCGCCCCGGCCGTAGCAACCACCGTCTCGGAGGAATATGCCCGAGGCGACCTCCCAGGCGTACGCAAAACTGTTTCCACCGCGTTGATCGCCCTGTTCGCGGTAGGCGTACTGGCCGTCGCCAGCATCTTGCTCTTAGGCGGCGGGATCGTGTCGGCCATGCGCCTCAGGCCGCAGCTCGCGTTCGAGGCACGGGCGCTCCTTCCGTTCGCGGCTCTTCTCTCGATGTATGTTGTCCAGATCGACACACTCAACGCCGTGCTCGTGGGGCTGGGCCGTCTCGACCTTGCAGTGGGGACGCAACAGGCAGGTCGCTTGCTTTCTCTCATCCTCGCCGCCGTCATGCTCGGCTGCGGGGCAGGCGTCGTCAGCCTTCCAGTAGCAAACCTCGTGGGCTATGCGTTTGTCCACGTTACTTCGCTCCTTCTGGCACGCAGAATAACTGGGGAAAGCTGCTTTGCTGCATCGGAATTCAGCTTCGTTCGTTTCCGCCGCCTCGCGACCTTTGGGACTGGCGTCCTGGCATCTACGTTGATCAACTTCCTTTTGGGCCCCCTGAACAAGTTCGCGCTGACCCGTTACGTTGGTCCTGCGTCCGTCCCTCTGTACGACATGGCGTTTACAATGACGATGCAGATTCGTGGTGTGCTGGACTCCGCTTTTCGTTCAGTGATGCCTGAGGTAAGCCGGCTGAGAGCACTCGCAACCGAGGAGGGCGGACGCCGCATCCGCGCCTTGTATCACCGTGCAATGAAGATGGTCATAGGCGTGGGGCTTCCGGTTTTTGGTGGTGCCCTGTTGTTAGCCCACATAGCCCTCAAACTCTGGCTCGGTGCCCGCTTCAGGCCCGAGTTGGTAGCAACGCTTCGCATACTGCTAATCGGGGGTTTTGGAAGCTTGGCCGGCGTGCCGGGATATCACATGCTACTTGGCATGCGCAGTGTAAAGCACATCGTCCTCTCCAACGTCGTTCAGGCCAGCACCAATGCATTTGCCGTGTGTTGCCTCTGTTATGCCGGAAGCCTGTCCGCCGTGTCAACCGCCGCCGCCGCTTCAGCCGGCATCGCGGTCTCAGGGATTTACCTACTCATCGCGAGTTGGACTGCGTGTCGAAAAAACCGGGCAATAGCATTACCCGGTCTTGCTTGAACATACTCGCTAGTGCTAACACTCCGGGCATCCATCGATCGAGCAAAGCCAGCACGAACCAACCACTCCTCGTGTACTCTTTGTCTCGAAAGCACAGCATTGTCAGCGCGCCGACAGTATGAACGCCATATTATTGGTCATCCTCGCAGTTCTATCGTTCCTCAACATAGAGGCCGGTGTTGCGAGCCTACTCATCTTAACAAGCAGTTTATTCAGTCTGGGCCAGTTTGCCACGGTGAAACTGCCACTCGGTAACATAGAGCCCACTGAGGCAATTATAGTCGCACTGTTGATACGGAGGACGCTTGATATCCTAAAATCAGGGCGACCGACAGTAAACAGGATACATTTGCGGGCACTGGCCGCCGCCATTCTTCCCTACGTCGCGTGGCAGTCACTTTGCACGATTTGGGGCGCGGCGCGGTGGGCGGGTACGGACTATCTTCGATACTCAATAAGGTTCGGTTTGGCGGGGGTACTCCCTTGGGTGCTTCCCTTCATCCTTATTTCCACGCCATCTAAAATTCGTCGATGCTTCACAATTGGGATGTGGATAGCGATCTGTACAGCAACGTTACACATTCTCATCCAGGCAACTGACTATCGCTCGGTCATGTTCGCTGCATACATTCCACCGCACTTAGATCAAGAGTATAACTTCGTCCTCCGAAGTTACAGGGAATGGCTCGATCAGTCCGATATTACACGGTTTTATCCTCAGGGCATAATGCTAATTGTGCTATGTGCGACATACTTGTGCGCGCGAGCAATGTGTGCGAAGGTTACATTACGAAATGCGGGTAAAACGTGCCTGTTGTTGTTAGCGATTGTAATCACAGTCGAGCGGAATTTCCTTTTCAGCACACTTTGCGGAATTGGTGGCGCGATCGCCCTCAGCGCTCGGTACGGCGTGGCGCGGTGGCGCACTATAGCGCGGGGAGCGTCTGTCGTTGTACTTCTCGCGTGTGGATTCGCTGTATACGGAGTCCTGCGCCCCGCGTTAATGGAGCAGTGGCGGTTGAGACTGGGTGAGTTGGCTGGAACCGACAGCGAGATCTTCGACGAACGGAACGGCTATCGGGGACTGGACAACGTCGCGTCTCTTCGGACATTAGTCGATCACCCATTATTCGGGGTAGGCACGCCGCGGTATCCGAGTGAGTACTCGATCCGCCAGGGGCCACCGACCGACATACATCCTCTCTTGGTGGTCGGACTTGTCGGGGGAATTCCAGCGATGTTGTTATTGTTGCGGCTACAGTGGCTGCTTGTTAGGCGTCCCGTCACATTCATGAAAGAGCATCCAGCGGTGGCCCTTCGCGTTCTTCCGTTCGCATCTGTGTTGGTTGTAAACTGCTTCGTCCTTAATCTCATTGGTGCGGGTGGGACAACGTCCGGCAACTCACTGCTCGTTCTCGGGCTGTTTATTGCAGCGGCATGGAATGAGTGTGCTGATCGCAGCGAACCATACTTGGAGGTCGTACAATTATATGCCAATAGCGATATCGATCCTGACGCCGTCGTTCAACCAGGGGCGCTACATCGAGCAGACGATCCGGTCAGTCAGAGATCAGAAGTGTCCGAATGTTGAGCACATTGTAATCGATGGCGGGTCGACGGATGAGACCGTCAGCATCTTGCGGAAGTACTCTGACGTGCGATGGCTATCGGAGCCGGACAGGGGCCAGGCAGACGCTCTCAACAAGGGTCTGGCTCTCGCACGCGGCGACGTTATCGGATGGATAAACTCCGACGACTACTACGAGAGCAACATACTCGGGGATGTAGCTGATCGGTTTACCTCCAATTCCGTCGCGTGGGCGGTGGGCGACATCACGACGACGTGCTTCGATCCTCCCGTCTTCACGCGCCGCAAAAGCCCTCCCATCACGTACGGAGGCCTGCTCCGTAATCCTGACTTGGTGCGCCAGCCAGGGACGTTTTTTCGGCGCGACCTCCTCAAACAGGCGGGCGGTTGGGATCCCACGTTGAACATGGTAATGGATTATGATCTCTGGCTGCGACTGTCTAAAATAGCGGAACCGATCATGACAAATGCCAACTGGGCGTATTTCCGCATGCACGAACAGCAGAAGAGCGGGTACCGAAATACCGCAAGGCAGTGGAGAGAGATCGCTAGTATCCTCGAACGTGAGGGAGTTTCTTCGTACGGCATGTGGCGCGTTGGCGCTATGAAGGTCCGGAGTGTTGTCGCGGGCAGCATGAAAGCACGTCTCGTCGGAGCCGGTATTCTTCCTCCAATTTATGCGTACAAATCCCTGCTGGGCGGGGCCAGGTAGGGCTGAAGCATGCGTGTGGCCCACTTCATATGGAGTCTGGAAAGGGGCGGCGCGGAGAACATGCTCGTCGATCTTGCTAACTGTCAGGCGCGCCACGCTCAAGTGAGCGTGGTGATTGGAAATCGCGAGATCGACGAAGATGTGGCAGGAGGGTTCGACCAGCGAGTGCACGTAGTGCGTCTGGGTCGGCCCAGACACAGTAGAAATCCTTTTCACCTTGTTCGGCTTCATCGGGAGCTGGTTCGGCTTCGTCCTGACGTTGTACACTCTCACAGCCAAAACGTGCCGCGGCTATGGCCGCCGCTTAAGTGCACGCTGGTGGTGACCGTTCATTCAACGGAGATCGATCGACGCCTGAATTTTAGGAAATATCGGCGGGTCTTCGTGATCTCCGCGGCAGTTGCGGCTGCGGTCGGCGAGAGGTCTGTCGGGGTACCGCCGGTCGTCGTGCCAAACGGCATTAGCTTTTCCCGCATCGCGGCTGGACTGCCCGCTGTCCAGCCACCTTTTCAAATCGTGCAAATTGGCCGCCTTGACACTGAAACAAAAGGCCAGGATCTGCTGCTTGCAGCTGTCGCACGCCTGAAAGCCGAAGGACGTGCGGACGACGTTGAAGTGGACTTCATCGGCGAGGGCCCGTCAAGGCCGAGTCTGGAAGGATTAGTTCAGCGGCTCGGGCTGAGTGGCCGAGTGCGCTTCAAGGGCGCGTTGCCACGAAGTGCCATCTACAATTCATTGTCACGCTATCACCTTCTTGTGCAGCCATCACGGAGAGAGGGCTTTGGACTGGCGATCGTAGAGGCAATGGCTGCGAAGGTCCCAGTGCTGGTCGCCGACATTGAAGGGCCGATGGAGGTCATATCTCAGGGCGCGCACGGATTTTGGTTTAAGAGGGAAGACGCTGACGACCTGGCCGAAATGATCCTGAAAGTGCGCAAGGTCAGCAGTTCATCGGATTTCGCAGGCCGACTTGACAGTACGTACGCTTATGCACGACGGGAGTTTAGCGTTGAGACCACTGCGGTTCGTTACATGGATCATTATGGAGAGGTCGCGGCGGAGGACCGCCAGAGAGGCGTCTATAAATGAGAGTACGATTGATCGCCTCACAAAGACTCCTCCGCAAGGTCGATAAATGCCCAGTATAACAATTATTGAAAACTGTGATTTCGAGTCTCATCCGGTTGGCGGGCAGATCTCCAATTTGACCAGCGTAGTGAAGATGTTCCCTGATCTCGATTTCAGGTTGGTTGGCATACGCACCGATGGCGGGCCGGTTAGGCGCTGGGTCTCGAGACAGGTAAACGGGCGAGACTACCCCTTCATCGCGGTTGGCCGCCGCCACAGGAGCATGCGGCGGCCGCTTGTCCCGGAGCGTCTGCGCTTTTATGCGGAATTGAACCTGAGCCGTCGGGCAATTCAACAAGGGGGTCGCGATGCTGTATTCTTGGTGGCCCCAGAGAGTCTTCTTGCGGTAAAGGGATGGGGATGGGGCGAGGTCTGTTATACATTTTCCGGTGTCTACAATCCATTGGAAAGGTCACGTTACAGGTGGGCGAAGGTTTTCGCGCAGCCGTTCGACCGGTTGCGCATTAGGGCCGCTGCTGCCGCAGATGTCCTATTGGCCCACGCAGACGAGGACGATATCCGCGAGCTGGTTAATAGCAGCCGCGGGGTACTAGCCGACTCCAACATCATTCAGGTTCCGACGACTTTCGATGCGGGCATATTTAAGCCAGTGCCTGTCGAATATGCCCGACACGCGGCAGGCCTCCCCTCCGGAGCGGAGGTGTTTGTCTGCAGCGGGAGGCTGAGCTACTTAAAGGGATGGGACCTTGTCTTGGACGCGTTTGCGCATGTGCACAGCAAACGCAGCGGAACGGTTCTGGTCTTCGTCGGCGACGGAGAAGACAAGCCTCATGTGCAAAGGAGGATTGCCGAAGCCGGGCTGGATAGTTGCGTGTTTTTGGCAGGCCGGCGCACCTTATCGGAGGTCTCGACTTTCCTCAATGCCGGAGATGTAGTTGTCTTTGGTTCTCGTAAGGAAGGTTGGTGCACTGCAATGGTGGAGGCTCTGGCTTGCGGCAAGCGAGTCGTTTCGACCGATGTCGGAGGCGCGACCAGATTGATTACTACGGGCAGGAACGGATATGTCGTACCGGGGCGTAGCGCCGTGGAGTTTGCGGAATTCATGATTGCCGCACTGTCTTTACCCCGCGAACCTGCCGCTGAAGTGTCTATAGCTGCGGCATCGATGTCAGGCATGCCAGCCGTTGCAGGCAAATTGCGGGCCGCATGTAGATTCTTGAACACGCAGGACGCTCTTTGAGGGACAACGTGCCCACGACAGCTACAAGCGCCGCGAGAAGTGAGTCTTATCGGAGAGACCCCGAGCGCTTCGAGACCGACGGAATATCGCAGCGGAGCGGTCGTTTGATCCTGGGAATGCGCGTGGATTGCACGAACTACGAGGATGCTGCCAGCCAGGTGGCAGCATGGGCTGAGGAAGCCTTATCACGGTACGTTTGTGTCGCGACAGTGAACAACGTCATGGAGGCGTATGATTGCTTGGGATTTCGCCGCGTGATGAACGAGGCGGACCTTGTCACCCCCGATGGTATGCCACTAGTTTGGGGGCTGCGACTCTTGGGCTGCAAATCGGCAACCAGAGTCTACGGGCCGGACCTCACTCCGGGTATTCTCAGCGTGGCGGAACGAATGTCTGTGCCCGTCGGTTTCTATGGAAGTTCACCTTCAACGCTGAATGACCTTTGTCGATTCGTCGCTACGAACTTCCCTCGTCTGAATGTAGTCTACACGTATTCACCACCTTTCCGTCCCCTAACGCCCTTTGAAGACCAGCAGGTTGTGGGGAAGATTGCTCGTTCTGGTGTGCGTATTCTCTTCGTAGGACTAAACACGCCAAAGCAGGACTACTGGATGGCTGCCCATAGGGGTCGGGTACAGGCAGTCATGATAGGCGTCGGCGCCGCATTTGATTTTCTCGCCGGAACCAAGAGGCAAGCCCCGCGATGGATGATGTCCCTTGGTCTGGAGTGGCTGTTTCGCTTTGCTTGTGAGCCACGTCGGCTTTGGAAAAGGTATTTAAAACACAATCCTCGCTTCGTTGTTCTTCTCACCAAGCAAGTACTCGGCACGAGATTTGGCTTGACAACGGCCAAGCAGGGTGCCGAACCAATCGATTGACTACGTGAAGGAAGAGATAAGCAAGGCCACAGCGTACGGGCGAAGGCGTCACGATGAAGCGAGAGCTTAGAAAGTTGTTTCAGGCTATCAACAGGATTTACGCCAAAAGAGGTCACGTTCAAATCGGAAAGAACGTTCACATTGGCATCGGAAGCGTTTTGGATTCCCACGCCGGTCTTGAGGTCGCGGATGACGTTTACATCGGCAAGTACTGCTGTATCGAGTGTGATGGTTACATCGGTCGTGGCACGATGATAGCGAATCAGGTCGGGCTAATCGGGCGTAGGGACCACGACTACCACAGTATTGGGCGTGACATCCGTCACGCGCCGTGGATCGGGGACGTCACTTCTCCAACCTGCCTACGCGAAATGAGGCTCATTATCGAGGGGGACTGCTGGATTGGCTTTGGCGCAATAGTCCTCACCGGGGTTACGGTCGGTCGCGGTGCCATTGTCGGCGCCGGGTCTGTTGTGACAAGAGACGTCGAGCCGTACTCAATCGTCGCTGGAAACCCAGCGACCAGATTCGGTGCTCGGTTCACGCCCGAGGAGATCGCCCTCCACGAGCAGGCGTTATATGGTCACGTAATCACATAACCCGCGCTTCGTCGTATTATTCACGCTTCAGTTACTCGGTCTGAAGAAGTTCTCGCCCCATCACGCATAGCCCGCGCAGCCGCTCGCGAACCCACTTTCCCATGGCAACAATCACAGCAGTACAGACCCTCGTCTTCCCCCGGACAGACGCTGCTCCCGCACGCCCGTTCCGGATGAACGCCATCCTCCTGTGCGCGGATCTGCTTGCCCTCTCTCTCGCGGTGTTTGCCGGATTCACATGCTGGTCGTGGATTAATCCCGGCATCCCGCCCTTGCAGCCGTCCATGTTCCTTGCCGTCGCGCTCACCATCGCCACCTTCGCTTACCAGGGACTCTATCCCGGACTCGGCCTCAACGCGCCCCAGTACATCCGCCGCCTCTCCCGCAGCATCACCGTCGTCTATCTGATGCTCTCCGCCTCCATGGTCCTCACCAAAGACTGGTGGGCCAACTCGCGCGGCGGCTTCCTCCTCTCCTGGCTCATGGCGCTCTGCCTCGTGCCGCTCCGCTCGCTGGGCCGCCCGCAACCTGCCTGGCTTCTGCGACTGGTGGGGCGTGCCGGTCATGATACTCGGGGCCGGAGAGACCGCGCGTGGCCTCATCCGCAATCTCAGGAACAATAGCGTTCTTGGCTATCGGCCGGTGGTCTGTCTCGACGACGACCCCGGTACCCACGGCTGGTGCGAAGGCGTTCCGGTGCGCGGATGTCTGCTCGATGCCGAGTCCGTCGCCGAGCGCTTCCAGACGCGCTATGCCATCGTCGCCATGCCCGGCATGCCCCGCGGCCGCCTGGTGATGCACCTGCGCGATTGGTCGCGGATCTTCTCCCGTATCCTGATCGTCCCCGACCTCTTCGGCGTTGCCAGCCTTTGGACAGAGCCGCGCGATCTGGGCGGCATGCTCGGCCTCGAAGTCCGCCAGAACCTGCTCAGGCCCCTGAACCGCTGGATCAAGCGCGCCATCGATCTTGTGCTCTCCAGCCTCGGCCTGATCGTGGCTGCGCCGTTGATCGGCATAGCCGCGCTGTGGATCAAGCGCGTCAGCCCCGGCGCCGCCTTCTACACCCAGGAGCGCGAAGGCCGGCGCGGCCAGCCCATCCGCATTCTGAAGTTGCGCACCATGTATCCGGATGCCGAACGGATGCTGGAGCGGCATCTCGCCACCGACCCCGCGGCCCGCGCCGAATGGGACCAGTTCTGCAAACTGAGGCGCGACCCGCGCATCCTGCCCGGCATCGGTCAATTACTACGGAAGGCCAGCCTGGATGAGCTTCCGCAGCTCCTCAACATTGTCAAAGGGGAGATGAGCCTGGTCGGCCCGCGGCCCTTCCCCGCCTACCACAACGAAAGGTTCGAGTACGATTTCCGCACCCTGCGCACACAGGTGACGCCCGGTCTCACCGGCCTTTGGCAGATCGGCGCCCGCAGCGACGGCGACCTGGATGTACAGGCGTCGCTCGACAGCTACTACGTTCGCAACTGGTCGCTCTGGCTCGATCTGTACATTCTTCTCCGAACCTTCCGCACCGTCATCGCCCGCGAGGGAGCATATTGAGAATGCTCGCCGCGATCTGGGTGCTGGTTCTGCTCGCCATCTCTCTCCAGCCCGCCAGACCAGCGCCTGTGCACAACCTGCACCGCGAGTTTCATCTCCTGGCGTTCGGCATCACCGCGCTGTTGATCCGCCGGAAACCCTGGCAGTCCGTCCTCCTGACCATAGCCCTTGGCGTAATCATCGAGTTCCTCCAGCACCTGATCTATCATTTGCCTCTCGAATGGTGGGACATCCGTGATGACGCCATAGGCGCAATATTCGCAATCACACTTCTCTGGGGCGTCCGCGCCTCAATGCTAAAGGAGCATTATGAAAAGAGTCCTCGTTAACGGAGCCGGTGGCTTCATCGGCGGTCACCTCGTCAAGCGCCTCAAATCGGAAGGCTGTTGGGTGCGCGCAGTCGATCTCAAGCGCCACGAATTCTCGCGCTCCCGCGCCGACGAGTTCCTCATCGGCGACCTGCGCGACCAGAACGTCGTGCGCGAAGTTGTCCGCGACGTCACCGAGGTCTATCAGCTCGCCGCCGACATGGGCGGCGCCGGCTACATCTTCACCGGCGAGCACGACGCTGCCGTCATGCACAACTCGGCCACCATCAACCTCAACACGCTCGAGTACGGCCGCAAGGCGGGAGTGAAGAAGTTCTTCTACTCCTCTTCCGCCTGCATGTACCCCGAGTACAACCAGCTCGACCCGGACAACCCGAACTGCGCCGAGGACTCCGCCTATCCCGCCGCGCCCGACTCCGAGTACGGCTGGGAGAAGCTCTTCAGCGAGCGCCTCTATCTCGCCTACATGCGCAACTACGGCGTCGAGGTGCGCGTCGCCCGCTTCCACAACATCTTCGGACCCGAGGGCACATGGCGCGGAGGCAAAGAGAAGGCCCCCGCCGCGCTCTGCCGCAAAATAGCCGAAGCCGAAGATGGCGGCGAGATCGAAATCTGGGGCGACGGCGAGCAGACCCGCTCGTTCCTCTATATTGACGAGTGCGTCGAAGGCGTCCGCCGCCTGGTGGAATCCGAGTTCACCGGTCCGGTAAACATCGGTTCCGAGGAGATGGTCACCATCAACCAACTGGCCGGGATGATCATGCAAATCGCCGGCAAAGAGCTGACCATCCGGCACATTTCCGGACCGCTGGGAGTCAGAGGCCGCAACTCCGACAACCGCCTGATCGAGGAAAAACTGGGCTGGAAGCCGACTCGTCCCCTGAGCGAGGGTCTGAAAAAGACCTACGCCTGGATATCCGCCCAGCTCGAAGCCCCCGTCGAAGACGCGCAAAGAGCACGCCCGGTCCCTGCTCGGCCGCAGTCTGCGCTGAGTCCCAGGGCCGTTGTTGACCAGCGATCCGCACGCCAGAGCCACCGTGTAACGCCCAAGTTTTTCTACCGTATCCAGCAGTGTGACGCCGTGCCAAACAAACCCGGTCAGATCTCGAACACGACGCGGCGTCCCCGCGCGTCTGCGGTGAATGCCGTGCTCTTCCTCCTGGTTCTCCTGCTCAGCTTCGCCACCGCCACCATCTTCCTGCCGGAGACCCTGCCCCTCCAGATCTTCCAGATCGGAGCCTACCTTCTTCTTGCAGCGGCCATAGTCACGCAGACGCCGAGTCCCCATCAACTGGATGGCCCTCCCGGTCCTCTGCATCCCCCTCTGGGGTCTCCTCCAACTCGCCGCGCACACCACCAGCTCCACCGCCGAAACCCGCGCCGCTGTCCTGCGCTGGGGAGCCCTCGCCGCAGTCTTCCTCATCGCGACAAGGGTTGGCGACCGCCGCACGTTCCGCGATCTCTTCCTTCTGTTCGCGTCCGCCCTGGCCGTCCTCTGTCTGGCCCAGCTTTTCACCTCGCACGGGCGCGTCCTCTGGCTCTTCGACACGGGCCACGAAGAAGTCTACGGCACGTTTCCGTACCACAACAATTACGCTCAGTTTGTTGAGCTGGCGTTGCCGATCGCGTTGTGGAACGCCCTTCGTCATCGGCGCCACGCCATCTGGTATGCACTGGCGGGAGGCGTTCTCTACGCCTCGGTCATCGGCTGCACTTCGCGCGCCGGTTCCATTCTCTGCACACTGGAGCTGCTGGTCATCCTGGTAATCGGACTTGTGCGCCTGCGTGACCCCGAAACGGGCTCTCCGTCGCGGAGAGTCGCGGTTATGTTGGCGCTGGTCCCGTTGCTTGCCGTCGTCTTCACCGCCGCCGTGGGATGGGATCGCGTCTGGGAGAGGTTCAAAGAACGCGATCCCTACGTTGTCCGCCGCGAGTTTCTGGTGGCTGCGGTAAATATGACGCGGCAGCGTCCGCTAACCGGTTTCGGCCTGGGAACGTTCCCGGAGGTGTACCAGAGCTATGCCATTCGCGACTTTCCGTTCTACGCCAACCACGCGCACGACGACTGGGCCGAATTCGCCGCCGATGGCGGCCTTCCGTTCCTGCTGCTGGTCCTGATTCCGTTTGCGCTGGCCATCCCCGCTGCCGTTCGCAACCCCTGGGCGCTCGGTCTGATCGCGGTTATGCTGCACGCCTGTGTGGATTACCCGTTTCCGCGTCCGGCGGTTTCGGGTTGGATCTTCGCACTGCTCGGAGTTTTGTACGCGCGTGCAAGCGTCAGTCAGAAGCTGGCCGGCGGTTTGCCACCCGACTGCGTTTCGTAGATGCCTACCGCCGCGCCCGTTGACGCGCCCACAATGATGCCGCCGATGATCAGCTTGGTAGTCAGCGCCATCCCCGCTGCCCCAGCGCCCCGGATTGCCGTGGCACTCGAAACCACGATCACTCCGGCGGCGCGTTTCTTCGGTTGCGCATTCGGGTCGGGTGTGCCGGTGATGGTCGCCACTTTGCCGACCAGGCTGTCCAGGTTCTCTCCGGTCAGCTCGTACACCACGCCCGTCTCCTGGACGGTAAGCAGGTACACGCCGTTGTCCTTTGTCACAAGTCCGGTCATGGTGGTTGGGGCGGTGGCGCCCGCCTCGTCCATGTTGAAAGTCATGGCGCGCCCGGGTTGGATCCTGGCCACCAGAAACCCGCTGCCGTTGGTCACGTGCAGTCCGCCGCTGAGAGTCGCGACCTTTCACCGAGGCGCCATCCATCGAAACCACGCCCCGTGAATTCGGCATGTCCGGTACAACGTGCACACTGCCTGCCTCCACCGTGAAGCCCGCAACGCTCACCATTTCGCCGGAACCCTTTTGCAGGACCAGCCGGTCGCGATATAGCGTTCCCCGCGAATCGGTCGCCAGCTTCACCTCGATGCCCTTGTTCAGATGCAGCGCGGTGGTCGCTTTCTCCGTTTGCACAACGCTTCCGTCGAATAAAGTAGCGTTGCTGAGTACGCGAGCGCCGTCAACCAGCATCGCGCCGCTCGTGCTCGCCGTGCCGATCACGGCCGGCGTCGCTTGCGTCAGCGCAGCCAGTGCAACCGCGGCATTCAGAGTCCAGATAACTATTTTCACGTTGTGCCTCATCTTGAGAATACGCTAAGAGCGAATCGTTTACAATAAGTTTAGTCAGTATTTTCAATAACTTACGTACGACATTCGTTAGACAAACGTCAATGACGCACTACCAGGAACTCGGCCTCACTCCCGACGCGAGCGTGGACGACATTCGTAAGGCTCACCGCCAGATCTCCAGGCTGCTCCATCCCGACGTCCAGACCAATCCGGAGACGCGGGGCATCGCATCGATCCAGATGAGCCGCATCAACGACCTTGTCGGCACCCTGCTCGACCCGCGGCGCCGCCATGAGTACGACCTGAGCCTTCGCGCGGCGCACACCCGGCCGCCCCGCACCTCGGTGCTCAACCTGCTGGGTATTGCTGCCGCAGCAATCCTGTTGACCGTGGGAACAGTCTGGTTTACCGGCGGCGATATGCCGCGCCTTCGAACGAACGCCGAGCTCCCGCTGCAGAGTCCGCCGCCGGCTGTCCCGGAACCGGTCAGCCGCTCCGCTCGGCC
This sequence comes from uncultured Acidobacteriota bacterium, assembly GCA_963780655.1. Classification (GTDB taxonomy): domain Bacteria; phylum Acidobacteriota; class Terriglobia; order Bryobacterales; family Bryobacteraceae; genus CAWACP01. The sequence goes on from CAWACP010000013.1 coordinate 201,128, forward strand.
GCGCCACCGCCCGGCGCCCAGCCAACGAAGCGACCCGGCGGTCGCCCGCGGCGAGTCTGGCGTCACAACCATACTCGATCCGCCGCCCGCGATTTCCGTTCCACCGTCCGAGCCACCGGCCCTCATCTCACCTGTGCTGGAGTCCGTCCCGCCAGAACCGTCTATCGCCGGCCTCTGGATCTACGCGGCTTCCCCCGAGGACCCAAGCACGCGCAGATCACCGTATATGAGCCCGAGTACATCCAGTTGCGAATCGACATTGAAAACGATGCGCTCCGCGGTGAGTACGCCGCCCGCTATCGTGTACCCGACCGCCACATTTCCGGCGAGGTCGCGTTTATCTTCGCAGGCCAACACGACGACGCGGCTTTCCCATGGATAGCTTCAGACGGAACCCGCGGCACGGTTACGCTGAAAACGCTCAGCGCCCGTTTGTTGCAGGTGAACTGGCGCGTCGGCGTATTCGGCACACGCATCGGTCTTGGCGCGGGTGCCGCCGCCCTTACCCGGCAAGGGAAACCATGACTGCGCCGTTTCGCATCTCAGCCGCGATCTTACACGAGGCCCTTCGCGTGGCTATAGCGTGCGGTTGTCTGGCCGGCATCTGGTGGTCCTGGAAAACGGCCCGCGCCGATGCGCTTTATCGCAAGGATACGCCCGAGTCAATTCGCGATGCATTACGTCTGGTGCCCGACGAGCCCGATTACTACACGCGCCTCGCCCGGCTCGACGGCGGGCACGCGCCGCAGTTGCTGGAGACCGCGATCCGCCTGGACAGGCACAACGCCGCAGTCCTCATCGAACTGGCGTTGAAGCTGGAGACCGAGGGCGAGCATGCCGCGGCGGAGAGGCTATTGCTCGAGGCCTTCGCGGTGGACCGCACCTATCTGACACGCTGGAGCCTCGCCAACTTCTATCTGCGTCGCGACAACATGCCGGCATTCTGGATTTGGGCACACAAAGCCGCGGAAATGCCTGCCGACGACATGAGTGCGTTATTCCAGCTCTGCTGGCGCGTAAATCCCGACGGGGAGTTCATCGCGAAGTCCGTGCTGACCGACAACCCGGCGACGATCCGGCAGTACTTGGATTTTCTTTTAACGAAGGGTGAGGTGCGCGCTGTCGCCGAAGTTGCGCCGCGTCTGCTGCAGAGAGGCGATGGGGAAGTGGACCGCACCTTGCTGCTCGACACCATAAATCGGCTCATCGCCGCGGGCGACGCGGGCTCCGCTTCGATGCTGTGGCGGCATCTGATCGACCGGCGCTGGGTCGTCGCGGACGCGACCGCGCCCAACAACGCCACTTTCATGCGACAACCTCTGCCGGTTGCCTTCGACTGGATCCTCCCCGACAGGGAAGGTTTGCATTCGTGGCCCGGGCCCTCGGGTCTGGAGGTCGAGTTTTCGGGACGACAACCGGAAGATTGCGAGGTGACGGAGCAGATTGTGCCCTTGTCGCCGGGCGATTACGACTTCCTCTCCAGCTACAGGACAACGGATATCGCGCCGGGCACCGGGCTGCGGTGGCAGATTACGGACGCCGGTTCCAACGCGTTGCTGGCGGCTTCCGCCGATCTCTCCAGCCCGACCCTGAAGACTGAATCCACGATGTTCACGGTGACGGCAACGACTCCCCTGATCCGTCTGCGGCTGCAGTACCAGCGAGCTTCCGGGACACCGCGAATCGAGGGTATGCTGGTCGTCATATCAACAGCTATTCGAATTCATCTAACCAGACAGTCAGGTCATACACTCTTATGAAATGCCCAAAATGCGGTGGCACGGAGCTGCGCAGCTCACGTCATGCCAGGTGGAGCGATGCGTTCCACACATCTTTCGGCCGACGGGCGTACCGATGCCGAAGTTGTCGCGCCCGTTTTCACGCGGCCGAGTCGCCAGAGTCTCCCACAGCCGGGCCTGAACTGAAGAAAAATGGCACCTCGCTAAAACATCGCCACAAGGGAAAGCTGGTGTCAAAACGTGCCGGGCGCCATCTCATCGAGGCGGCCGTCGTTGTACTCATGTTGATCGTCTTCCTGGTCTTTCTCCGCTATCTCACCCGCGAGCAATCCCCAGCCTCGGAACCCGAGTCCGGCTACACAGCCGGCAGCTTGCTGGGCTGAAGCGGGCGTGCACGGCGTCCTCCCCTTTGCCGTTCATCGAATGCCAGCATCGCTCCCCACGGCGGTCTCGGCGATCTGATCTGTCGAACTGCTGGACCGGCCCAGGCACGTGCTCGTGGATGGTGGATGGCCGAAACAGGCGCACCCTGACGATTTTACAGGCCGCACGCCGTTGACCGATTGCTGCGTGGCGAGATGACCTTAGGTGCGAACTGGTGTCGCCGTCAGGGCCGCCCAAAAATTGACGAGGCGCGGCCGCAGCAGAAGATCAACCGTGGACAGAATAGGTCCGTTCGATTGCTCGACGAACCGGGTGCGGCCCGCTCACGCATTAGCGAGGTGCTCGTGAAGCGTGCGATGCAGGTCCTCACGCCGAAAGGGCTTCGTGAGGTAGCCGGTCATGCCGGCGGCGACACAGCGCTTAGCTGCTGCGCGGCCAACAGAGTTCTCCCCAGAGCCCGCCTGGTGGTTCGGATGTCAACTCGCCTCGGGGCCGCTAAACGCGCGAATGCACATGCAATCAACGAGTTCCGAAGCTCGTTGGCGATGTTGCACCCTCGGTCGCAGCGGCAGCTCTCTTTGGCTTGAGAAGTTTACGTATGGGCGCTAATGAAAGTACTCGGAAGAACCGATTGTTGCCCAAAGGCAGACAGTCCTGTGAGCGATCTACGCGACGCCGAGTTCCCGATTCTGTGTGATTACACCGGAACGCCTTGTGCCTATCGTCATACCTGCGGTGGTTGCCATACCGATAGTCCCGATTGTCTGATGAAACCCGTGGGGGATGGCTCACTCTGGGTTTGCATGAGCTGCTTCGAAGAGGCGGCCTCGTTCATGGGGAGAAACCCTGTCCGATTCGAAACGCGATGTCGCTTCCAACCACGGGCAGCATTCGAGGAGAGTGCGACCTAGAGGTTGGCCCCGCCAGGCATCCAACCGAACAGGTCCCGCACCATCTTCGACATCTCCAGGTCGGTAGCGACAAAGGCATTAATCACGTCATCCGGGAACTCGCCGCACGATTCAAGAGAATTCCATGCTTCGACCAGCATGACTCGTGCGGATTCAATCGCCGAGATCGCTTGTGTCTGATTACCTTTACGCGCGTTGGACTGCGACAAGGAAACGAAGTCGGAAGCAGATCCCAACGCGTTCTGAATTCGCGCTTTGGTCGCATCGGTCACACATTCTAGTCTGTGTTGCGGAACCGTTATCTCAGGTTGGCCGGTAATTTGTGACTGGGCCGACGCGCTTTTGGAGGTGAATAAAGACCTTCAACAAGCCGTTTTAGGACGCCAGAAGACCGAATCCTCGCACCGATTCTCTGACAAGTATCTACCGATTCTCTGATTGACTTCATCCATTGCTTCGTGCTTAAATAGCGTTTATTTGTCGCTACTATGGACAATCGTTCCAATCTTGCCTCGGAACAGCATCTCGCCAGGGCACGGATTGCGCTGGATGTCGCCTCAGTTTTCGTGCACTGCGCGGAAAATCGTCACAACAGAAACAACATCATGTCGCTGGCTAGGGCCGAGGAATCCTGCTCCGAAGCCGCCGAGGAACTTGCGCGGGTTGCCGAAGAGGACGAGGCCGCGCAGCCTCTCCGACGACGGCTGGAGACCATCGAGGCCGGAATTCGAGCGCTCCTGGCGACGACATAACGGAGCGGCGAAGTCCACGAAACGCGCAGTAAGTTAACTCCAATCGCAGAGCCCGCGTTTTTGCATCGCGCCGAGAGCTACTATCTTAGGGCGTGCACCTGACGGACGAAACACTCGAATCCTACGAACTGGGACGCTTGGCGCAATCGGCTAGCGACGCTGTGGAAGATCACCTGTTGGTCTGCGAAGCGTGCCGCACGCTCGATGAGGAGGTACGCACGTTCATTGCGACGGCCCGCGTCGCACTGCGCAGGTATAGTCCTCAAGTCGCTTTCTGGCAGTTGCACTCCACGGGCGAGGGCCTTGTTGAAATCTGGGTCGAAGAAACCGAGCCAGGCTGGACCAGTTTCCGCAGGAGCAGGAAACACGAAATTGGCGTCGCCTGCGCCACGATGGCCGAGGCGCTGCGCGAATTGGAAGACTACTTCAGGAGATCATTTCCCGGACACAAGTGCGGGGCTGATTGCATGGGCGAATGCGTGCGGGGCGCTCCTCCAGCCAGACTCGCGCACACCCGATTGCCGTTCGCCCCCGCATAGCAGGAGAGTTCGTCCGAACAGCTTCCGATAATTCCCGATAACGCCGCGCCCGCTAAGGCGCGAAATAGCCGAACAGATCGAGGACCAGATGGGTGTTGTCACTGGCATACGCGCCGATCGATCCGTTCGACGTCGGCACAACGGCCATGTTCGACGTCACCTCCCCTCATACGCGTTCAGCGTCGATAGTACAGCCAGCTTGCCTGAGCCGGGGGTTTTGGGCCAGAGGCCTGCTTTGGGTCTGCTAAGGGCCCGATTTGCAACCGCTGTCTGCAGACAGGTACTTTAGCTCTATACATTTCTCCTATAAAATCGGCCGATTGAAGGTTAGGAACTGGCCATGGATTTCGTGTTCGAAGTCTCTCATCTGATCTCCTTGCTGGCTTTGTTGCTGGCTGTGCTGCTGGTGGTTTACTCAATCCGCAATCGACGGAAGATAAGACGGGGCACCAGTCGGTTCCTGAGGCGTCTTCTCAACGCCTGATGCGAGGGAACCGGCACGCGGAGGGTCCTTGCAATTCTCCGGGCGCTGTTTTCGTACCCTTAGGCCGCCGAAAGCATTTCTGCGCACATGCCGCGAGCTTTGAGGGTGTCGGTAAGTTTTCCAATCGCATCCCGGTGTATCTGGTAAACCCGGCTGTCGTTGATTCCGAGTTCCCTGCCAATCTGCTTCATGGTCAGCTCGCCCTAGTAGTACATCGTAATGAGGCTGCGGTCGCGCGTAGGGAGCACTTAGATGGGGCCCGAAGCACCTCGGCCGTCTGGTGGCGCTCCGCTATAACGTCGGGCCGGTCGCCCATTCTGCCGGCGAGTTCCATTGACTGGCTGCGATCGAGCAGGCGCGAGCAAAACGAACTACATGACGCGTCGAACATGTATTCCTTTCATACTCGTGGCAGCGAGGCTCGGTTCCTGTCGGTCTGTTTCACGCTGCTAAGACGACAGGGCATATAACCTTCACTGCCCTTCGCGCCGAGATGTCACCAGGTTAGCACCAAACCGCCGCGATGGGAAGGGTAAAAGATCAGCAGATCTCGATAAGTTACTCGAACTTACTAGCACGTAAGGACGTTGTATGATAACCATTGCTGTTTGCTGGTAGTGCGTGCCGTATCGTGTTGACGCGTACATTTGTTTTGTCCGGCGCCATTGTGCCCATAGAATCAGATCCTCCAGCTCTTGATCCAGCCGCCCGCGCCGATCGCTTTTGGTAGTAGGCATTATCATAAGCGATTTCCACTCGCATTCTGCGCGAGTGTGCACTAACATCATTGATGGAGACTTAGTAAGTCAAATGCCGGCAAAACCTCGATGGTTGTTGCAGTTACCAGGAATCATCGACGCATTGTCTCAGATGAGCGCGCCGGTTGTGGACCGGGCGACCTGTGAGCGGCTGTTCAGTGTCCGACGGAGAAGAGCGATCGATCTGATGCGTGGCTTCGGAGGATATCAGGCCGGCAGCGCGATGCTGCTGGACCGGCTGGCGTTAATAGAACGACTGCGGCGCCTCGCGGTGGATCCAGAGGTCGCATTTGAGCAGCAGCGCAGGCAAAAGCTCTCAGCCGAGTTGGAGAGGATCAGCCGCTGTCGCGCTGCGGCTGAGGTCCACATCCCCGTTCCCGCGGATGTCAATGATCATCGAATGCGCGATTTGCCCGCAGGCGTTCAACTGCAGCCGGGGCGGCTGATTATCGCTTTCGCTGGCGCCGAACAGCTGCTCGCGAGTTTGTACGAACTGGCGCAGGTGGCCATGAATGATTACGACGCGTTCCGCGAGACCGCAGAAGCCCACGTGAATTGATACAGTCCACTTCTCATTCGCTGCGCCGGCGCGGGCCCGCATAAACGGCACCGTTGGTTTACCGTCCAGGCGAAAAGGCGGCTGGCGGCGAACAATGATCAGTACTCCGCTCGTGTTTCCGCTCACCTACGGAACAGGTACCTACATATTCATGCTGGAATGCAAGGATCAGAATGGCGCGATCACCCGCGACGACATCCCCTACGCCAACCTCGCATTCTCGCCGCGGGCGGCGCTGGACATATCAAGTCTTGTCCCTTCCATCGCCGGCCTCGCCTTCGACTATCTCAGCCAGCTCTGGATCTGGACCGGTTATAACCTGGTCCCCATCGCCCTCCGCCATAACGCCTACGTCTGGGACGCCGGGTCCCGATCGGTTTATCTGACCGATCCCTTCGATCAGGTGAGGGTAACATGAGCATCGTCTTCGGCCCGGCGCAGATCACGCCGTACAACAGCACCACCTATGTCGACCTGCTGGGCATCCTGGTCGGGCTGCGGCGGCTTACAGGCGAATCCGCGGCCACATTTATGGAGCGCATCCGCACCGCCGCGGCCGCCAACAGGGGCGTCAACTACCTCGGCGTCCTCAATGAGCTCTCGATCGAGCTCAACCTGCCATTGACGAAGGCGATACACATCGAGGACGACACGGGCGCCTTCGAGGCATCTGTATCCATCTCCGGGTTATCTCTCAGCAATGCGAATCAGACGACCACCATTCCGCTGTTGAGCTTCACCCCGGACGGCTTCTGGAAATGGTCCATGCTCTCTGCTCTGGTCTTCGGCAATCAATGCGACGGGCCACTTCACGGCGGGGCTCCTGTCCAATGATGCGCCTTCTCTGACTCTGGCTCGCCAGGCTAATAACCTGCTGGTGGCAGGAGAAAGCATCGCTGGGCAGACCGCGGCGCTTTCTCAGAGCGCGTTTATACAAGGCACGGAATCATTCAGCACCTCCGTCCCTTCCTATACCGTGGGGCCGGATGGCCAGACCCTGTACTTCTCGGCGCCGGTTCCGGATGGAACAACCATTACGTATCGGTTCCGGCAATGCCCGTATGATCTGATCGCTGCGCCGGTCGGGCTGTTCAGCATGACCGATCCGGAGCGCATAGTGCAGTTTTCTGCACTATGGAAATCCGTGATTCCTGACCACGTGTCCCGCGACGCGCGCGCCTTTAGATCGCCCGTGTCTCAGCAAAACCGTACAATGGCCCCGATCCAGTGTGCAGCCCCGCTCCTGCACTCTGCCCTGTCCCGCGATCCAGAGTGCAGCCGCCTCTGTGCACTCTACCCCGTCCCGCGCTCCGGAGCGCAGCCAGTTCCTGCACTCTGCCCCGCCGCCGTCCGGCCCCGCGTCCGGAGAGTGCAGTTCCAAGGAGCGTCATGCTCCTGTGGATGCCTGATTCAGAGAAGGATTCGGGAAGGAGAAGAAAGTGAAGGCAGGGTTGCTCTTTTCCGGCGGCCGCCCGGCTGGGGAGGCTGTAGCAAGAAGAAAGACAGCAGAGACAGGAGGGTTTGTGGAGAGAATCGATGATGGTGTCTGGGCTCTTCTTTCTTGAGGGGCCCCGCGGCGGGAGTTCGGCCTTCTGTCTTTTCCCTGAGCCGCGCCCTCGTCGCCGCCGGCATATTCCTGCAGCGGAGGGCAATTCTCTCTGTCTTCAGCCTGCACATGCGACGCGCGATTCCTGCATGGTGCATTCCTTTGCACTATGGCCGAATGCGTGAAAGGATAAGCTTCAATGGGGCCGCGATCACGTGATCGCGGAAATCGCCCGTTGCGGGGGGAATAGTCGTGGGACTTTCACCAGCTTCAATGGGGCCGCGATCACGTGATCGCGGAAATATCATCAATTCCGGGGTTGCGCATCCACGGGACCCGAAGGCTTCAATGGGGCCGCGATCACGTGATCGCGGAAATGCCTCTGCTTGCGTGCGCGGTGTGAACTTCCATTCGCTTCAATGGGGCCGCGATCACGTGATCGCGGAAATGCGCTGGTTACGGTCGCATACCCCACCGTACCGCTCGCTTCAATGGGGCCGCGATCACGTGATCGCGGAAATCCACGAACTCATCACGTCGAGCATGTTCACAGCATTGCTTCAATGGGGCCGCGATCACGTGATCGCGGAAATCGTGACGCGCACGGGTGCCTGGTCCTCTTCGATCACGCTTCAATGGGGCCGCGATCACGTGATCGCGGAAATGTCCTGACGGGCAGGGAAGTCGCGGAAGGGGTTGCCGCTTCAATGGGGCCGCGATCACGTGATCGCGGAAATGGCGGCTCGGCCTACTCCATCAGCTACAAGGGCCAGCTTCAATGGGGCCGCGATCACGTGATCGCGGAAATGAGGACCTATTCGAGGCGGCGCGAAGATAGCGCCAGCTTCAATGGGGCCGCGATCACGTGATCGCGGAAATTCCCGGTCAGAACACTTCGAATCGCCGGGAAGCTCTGCTTCAATGGGGCCGCGATCACGTGATCGCGGAAATTTCCAGACGAATTCGGAGAGCGGCCTGTGCTCCCTGCGCTTCAATGGGGCCGCGATCACGTGATCGCGGAAATTTTCTACAGCATTACGGTAGCGGAAGAGTGGTTCCACGCTTCAATGGGGCCGCGATCACGTGATCGCGGAAATGAAGTACGCGTTCTCGTTCCTGAACCCCGACTCCGAGCTTCAATGGGGCCGCGATCACGTGATCGCGGAAATCGCCATGGGCCGCGCGGTGAGCGCCGAGCTGCAGATGGCTTCAATGGGGCCGCGATCACGTGATCGCGGAAATCTGCCACATTCAGAACGGAATCCGATTGCTTGTTCTGCTTCAATGGGGCCGCGATCACGTGATCGCGGAAATAGTGCGCGGGCTGACAAGCCGGATCGAGGAGGCTCTGCTTCAATGGGGCCGCGATCACGTGATCGCGGAAATATTTCGCTGATAGTCTGTTGCTGAACACGACATGCCAGCTTCAATGGGGCCGCGATCACGTGATCGCGGAAATCAGCGTATTCTCGACTAAAGGCGGCGGCGGCGATCCGGCTTCAATGGGGCCGCGATCACGTGATCGCGGAAATTGCCGTGGGCGTACCACTCGCCAGCGACACCAGCGTGCTTCAATGGGGCCGCGATCACGTGATCGCGGAAATTTGTACCTGTAGTATCATTGCTTCCGGAGCCGGTCCGCTTCAATGGGGCCGCGATCACGTGATCGCGGAAATCGCCCAGAGCGGCCTGAAGCGCCGACAGGAGCCTTAAGCTTCAATGGGGCCGCGATCACGTGATCGCGGAAATATCGTAATGCAGGTACCCTGCCGTGCAGCTTGCCCGCTTCAATGGGGCCGCGATCACGTGATCGCGGAAATAGTCTGTGGACATCGCCAACAACGCCATTTGGCTGGGCTTCAATGGGGCCGCGATCACGTGATCGCGGAAATATCGGCCGCGCAAGCCGCGCTCGGAGCCATGACCGGCTTCAATGGGGCCGCGATCACGTGATCGCGGAAATCACGTCGCAGACCGCGGCTATCGTGGCGCTCCAAACGCTTCAATGGGGCCGCGATCACGTGATCGCGGAAATCCCAAGTACCGGAGCCGCGTGCTGGGCGAATTCCCGCTTCAATGGGGCCGCGATCACGTGATCGCGGAAATCGTGGGGCGCGGCCTCCCACTCCCGCTGCATCTCCTCCGGCTTCAATGGGGCCGCGATCACGTGATCGCGGAAATGGTGAAGGCGCTGTGTCCCGCTGGCGGGTTCCTGGCGGCTTCAATGGGGCCGCGATCACGTGATCGCGGAAATGCAGGATCAGTTCTTCCAGCTCCGGCCGAACGTGCTGCTTCAATGGGGCCGCGATCACGTGATCGCGGAAATCCAGGCTCAAGCCTGCTTTGCTCGGCCCACCTAGTGGCTTCAATGGGGCCGCGATCACGTGATCGCGGAAATGGCGCGCACCTCGGAGAGCGAGGGGAGCATATTATATTGCTTCAATGGGGCCGCGATCACGTGATCGCGGAAATCGTCTCTGCCAATAACATGATGTAACTCTCAGCATCGCTTCAATGGGGCCGCGATCACGTGATCGCGGAAATCCGGCAATTTGGATGGCTGGGGCCGTCGTGAGGCTGGCTTCAATGGGGCCGCGATCACGTGATCGCGGAAATGAAAATGCCTGCGTTACGTTTGATAAGGTCGCCTCGCTTCAATGGGGCCGCGATCACGTGATCGCGGAAATCATCCCGGCTCCAGCGTTGCGGACGCCGAACGCGCCGCTTCAATGGGGCCGCGATCACGTGATCGCGGAAATGAAACAGTGTGAAACGGTTTCGCGAAACGATGGTGGCTTCAATGGGGCCGCGATCACGTGATCGCGGAAATATGGAGAAGACGGCCACGGACAAGACTGGCGTACTGCTTCAATGGGGCCGCGATCACGTGATCGCGGAAATGAATTGTCGCGCTGGTGAGCGAGGGGAACTTCTTCCGGCTTCAATGGGGCCGCGATCACGTGATCGCGGAAATCAACCGCCGCAGTAGCCGGATAGTCTCTGTTTCTGGAGGCTTCAATGGGGCCGCGATCACGTGATCGCGGAAATTAAAACGAATCGTCAGTCTGATTCCAGTGGAGCTGGCTTCAATGGGGCCGCGATCACGTGATCGCGGAAATGCCATTCGCTTCACTCCCCTGTATCAAAACGGACATCGCTTCAATGGGGCCGCGATCACGTGATCGCGGAAATGTGATCTGCCGTTCTGTTACCTCGAGCGGTTCGAGGCGCTTCAATGGGGCCGCGATCACGTGATCGCGGAAATCTCACGTACGAGCGCCTCGCGCCGCAGTTCGGTTATCGCTTCAATGGGGCCGCGATCACGTGATCGCGGAAATCCGCCAGTCGGGGCGGTAGGTCAGGAAGTTGAGCGCGCTTCAATGGGGCCGCGATCACGTGATCGCGGAAATCGCGATAGCGACAGCTACGCCCGTGAGTACCTACCCGCTTCAATGGGGCCGCGATCACGTGATCGCGGAAATATGTCCGGGACGAATCCGTTTACCACTACCGCGCCCGGCTTCAATGGGGCCGCGATCACGTGATCGCGGAAATGCTTCCAGTTTTTCGATGGTGGTGGCCGCCGCTTCCGCTTCAATGGGGCCGCGATCACGTGATCGCGGAAATCGCCGATGTCCTCGGCAAATTCCTGCGCGTACGCCTCGCTTCAATGGGGCCGCGATCACGTGATCGCGGAAATGCCTATATACATCGGAGTGGTGCTCTGACTGCGCGGAGCTTCAATGGGGCCGCGATCACGTGATCGCGGAAATTCTCGCGCTCTCAGGGGCGCTCATGGCGCAGGTGACGCTTCAATGGGGCCGCGATCACGTGATCGCGGAAATTGAACGTGTAGTGCCCGTTGCTCGGAGTCGCCAGCGCGCTTCAATGGGGCCGCGATCACGTGATCGCGGAAATTACGCAGACCAAGGTACGGACGGCTTCCTGTTCTGGCTTCAATGGGGCCGCGATCACGTGATCGCGGAAATTCTGGCTGGTGTGGCCAGCAAACGGGGCGACAATCAGCTTCAATGGGGCCGCGATCACGTGATCGCGGAAATAACTCAGCATCCGGAGAAGCCTTGCGGCACACTCGGGCTTCAATGGGGCCGCGATCACGTGATCGCGGAAATCCTGCTCGCAGCGTCGGCTACCGACGAGCACGTTGTGCTTCAATGGGGCCGCGATCACGTGATCGCGGAAATCCATCGCGCATGACAGGAGCAAGGCCGATCTTTCGGGGCTTCAATGGGGCCGCGATCACGTGATCGCGGAAATCCAGCAGCGTAGCGACCTCCTGCGCCTCCTCATCCGCGCTTCAATGGGGCCGCGATCACGTGATCGCGGAAATCGCGGCCCACATGCAGGGTGGTGCAGGGTGCCCCGCGCTTCAATGGGGCCGCGATCACGTGATCGCGGAAATGGCGGGAAAGTTTCTACCTGCCCCACCGAAGTATCGTGCTTCAATGGGGCCGCGATCACGTGATCGCGGAAATCGCCGAATCGCCGTCAATCTGTTGAAACCCGTGGTCGCTTCAATGGGGCCGCGATCACGTGATCGCGGAAATAGCCCTCTCTGTATCCTATTCAGTTTTCAAAGACCTAGCAGCCACTTTGCGAGCGGCTCCTGAGCCTCTTGCTTTTCTTGCTTCACTACTCTGGCACATCCGCTCAACGCCTACTCATTGGCTGAGTTACGCTCTGCGAGCGCTCACGGCCTTTTCTTCACTGCCCCGCCGCTCGCGCCGTCATCGGGTCACAAATACAGGGTACTCTCCGATTTCCCCTTCCACCACCCGCGCCAGCAAGCGTGACTGAATCTCCAGAAGACGTCGATAGCTCACCCGGTAATCGAACAGCGGGTGAGTCACAAGCGTGTCCATGCGCAGCTCGTACGCCCGAAAGAACGCCTTTCGCCCCGCGGGGGTCAGCGCAACCGACCCGCCGACTCGAACGAAGTCGCGTGCAGTGACCATCCCGCGTATTGATCGCCGTCAGCACCGCCGAATCCACGATCAGCGGCCGGAATGGCTCCATCAAATCCAGTGCCAGCGCTGGGCGTCCGAATCGCGGCTGGTGATAGAAGCCCACATACGGGTCAAAGCCCACCGCATAACAAGCCACCGTCAGTTCCTTCGCCAGTAGGCTGTATCCCAACGATAAAAGCGCATTCACCGGGTCCCGCGGCGGCCGGCGGTTCCGTCCGTTCAGGTCGAACCGGAATTCCGCCGCTTCCGCTTCGTCATCGGTTTTGATCATCCCGGAGAAATCACCGAAGTAAAGACGCGCCGCGTTCCCTTCGATGCCCAGCAGTTCCTCCAGCGACCCAGCCTGTTCCGCGCGCTCCGCCATCTCCTTCAAGCCGTCCAGCGTCTCGCGTTTCGGCTCCACATGGTTCCGCTGCAATAGCGTCCGCTGGTTCCGGATCTTCCCCGCCACCAGACGCCGCGCCACTGTGCGCGCGAAGTATTCCTGCTCGGCAAGCCGGAACTGGCTGCGCCGCAGGAAGACGTTCTTCTGGTTCAGCCCCGTCGTGATCCCATAAAACCATCCGCCCATCGAGAAATAGCAGATCGGAACCTCCGCCTCGCACAGCGCCTGCACCGCCTGCGTCGAGACCTGCACGTTACCCATCAGGTTCACCTGGCAGATCTCGCCTATGCGCACCTCCTGCATCACGGACTTGTCCTTGTCCTTCACCTGCAGCACCGCGCCCGATTTCCCCACGCGCATGCCCTGCGTATTCAGATACAGCGGCCGCAGTTCGCTCCGCGGCGTCACCAGTCGGCCGCACCTCGCGCTTCGCCGGTTTCCGCGCGGCGTCTTCGAACAGGCCCAGTTGCCGTGGTTCCGCTTCCTGCGCCGCCGCGCCGCTTGCCAGAGTTTCGTCCGGCAGGCAGATCCCCACCAGCGAGCACCCCGGACATTTCGGCGAATCCACGAGCGGCGGCGGAATCTCCCCGGCCTCAGCCGTGCTCCATGCACGATGCGATCAGCTCCTCCGTTTCGGCAATCAGCGCCGCGTCGAACGCCACGCGCACCCGCTGCCCTGTCTTGCGGTAGTAGGCGATGCCTTCATCGCACCGGTAACCGTTCTCGCGCAGGACGATTCCCTGCACCGCCAGTTGCGCCCGGTCCGACGGCCACAGTTCCAGCCCGTCCTCACCCTCGCGCGGACGGCCGTGCTTGTAGTCCACCGGCGTGACCGTCCCGCCTTCTGCCTCCACCAGATCCATCTTCGCGATCACCCGCAGCCGCTCGCTGGAGAGCGTCACCGACCGCGCATGGATGGTCTCGGGCAGATCCGCCGACTGCCGGCAGCGCCGTGGCCTTCTCATCGACGCGCCTGTGCTGGATCGAGCCCTCCACCGTATCGGCGCTCTCGGCAAACAGCCCCTCCACCCATTCATAGAAGAACAGCCGCGGACAGTAGGCGAACTCGTTGACCATGCGCGCCGGCAGGTAGTCCGGCAGTCTTCCGCGCATCTTCGATTGGAATCGGCAGAGCGCCCATGAGTCGCCTCACACGATAATGCACGGCGCATCGAGCGCCGTGTACGGTTTCCCGAGAGCCGTGATCACGCGGTCGCCTCGTCCTTCGGCCGGCCCCAGGTTGACGAACAGGACCTGGTCCTCTTTGTGGTTAATGATGGTGCGACAGTTCGGCCCGGCATCGCGCCAGGTCCGTCGCCGTAAACTGGCATTCGAAGATCGAATACTGCAAGATGGTCCCCGTAGTCCGCGCATCGTCTGGAAGACCTTGCGCAGTCGCTTGTCATCGCAGATGTCGTAGCAGACCAGATAAGAAGTGCGCATAGTCAAAGCATCGCTTTCGCCGGAGTAAAATTGCGATACTTCCCCTCTGTGAAGCGTCGTGCCCGGAATACCTGCACGATCCCGCGACGCATCATCGTAAGCCGGTCGGCCGTCTGAATCTCCTCCGACGCCAGCAGGGAGGCGGCGACGGCCGCATTCAGCGGATCGGTCCAGATCGGCCAGCTAATCCCAGTCTCTTCCCGATCCTCGAATCCAACAGTGGCAAGCCGCCGCCCCTGAGGGACTGTCGGGAAAAACGGCAGCGCCTCTACAGCGAGCCGGTTGGCGCCGCGCATAGTTCGGATCGGATCTCCTGAGGGATCCTCTGCCCGCAGTGCGTGAGGTCGATAGTCAGAGGAATCCCAGCGCAACGATGGACGACCGTCTCGGTAATCCCACGGCTCCAGGAGAGCGCACCTGAGGTGTCTAGCATCGGTCATCGCAGCCAGTTCGCGCATGAAGCCGAGAAAGTGCTGGTGACCCGCTCCGCTCATTGTGCGGAATTCGGTATCCGACATCGCCTCTTTCTTCGCCCCGGCACCGAATGCCTCCGACCCGAATGCGGCAAGAAAGTCCGCAGCTTCCCGCCGGTCAGGCGTCGACGCGGAAGCCTCGGCGCGCAAGCGGCCGCCGAACTCGTTTCGTGGCAGCGTGAGGTCGTTGCCGATTTCCCATGCCGGGTTGATGGACGACTCGCCGCAAACCCTCTCCGCAAGCGCCGCAACCAACTCTTCGCCACTGGTAAGGCGGGAGTGATGGAAAATCGGCATCCACCATCCTTCGTCCACCCAGCTCATTCGCGCGGCGGCGTCCGGCTCGGCGAGCGCAAGGACTCGTAGGGCGCCAAGCGCCGCCAGATACGCCAGCAGATTGCTACCGTCCAGTCCCGTCAGAGCGAGCTCATACATGAGTAGTCTCCATGGACGGGTCCGGATCGTTCTGTTCGGCCTCGCTTTGCCGCTGATCCGCCAGTCTCGCCAGAGCCTCCAGCCAGGCCAGACCATACCAGCCGTAACGTCGCGTCAGCCGCCAGAAACGATCGCATACGCCCGAGCCGGCGCGCTCAAGTTCATGCCGGCTCGAGGTGCGCCAGCCGTTGCAGACGACCTCCGTTGGGCAGTCGTCCTCCACCACCGGTGCGAATGGACGGCAGCGCCCATGATGACTAGCCAACAGGTGGAGCAGGAGATCGAAATCCAGCCCCTCGAATTCCTCCCGATGCTCCTGCACGAGCGCCACCGATAACAACTCGTGACGTCCGCCCTTCGGATATCCGGACAGACGGCGGGCGCGCTCGATAGCAGCGCGGTTTTGTCCCGAACGGCGAGACTTGGCGATGAGTTCATCCGGCCTGATCGGGTTGCCGCCTCGCAGCCATGCCTGGAAGCGTGGGTCGGCTTTGCCGATATCGTGAAGCGCAGCCGCGCGAGTCACTGTTTTCCGAACCACATCCGGCAGATCGCGCGCAAATCGGCTCGCCCATTTCTCACAGCCATTCAGGTGAGCTTCCAGCCGAACTTCCGTTGTATACGAAGCACCCACGCTCTCCTGTTCGAACGTGCCAGTCCCCGTGACGGCCGCCCAACATGAAGCGTCATCTTCCGGGCGAGTCACGAGTTTCAAAGTTCGGCTTTTGCGCAGCGCCAGAACGGCATCGCGCACTGGACTGGCAGCTTCCTCGCCGGTCCATTCCATCAGAACGCGGCGCACTTCGCTCACGCTCGCTGCGGCGCTGAGCCGGCCGGCGAGCTCCGGCGCCTTCCAACCATCCGTCAGCTTCGGATGGAGGCGCAGGATCGGATGTCCCATCCGCAGCTTCACCTGGTCTCCCACGTCGGCAACTTCCCGGCCCGATGCCGGATTCCATCCCCATTCGTCGCATCCGCCGTAATCGGCCGGCACAACGACGGTCATGCCGGGGCGAACGTCGTCGGGCCGATCGAGCACCCGGCTCTCGTCGGATCTCCACTGCAATACCGGGCGCCCTTCGGCATCGCTTCCGGCGCGCTCTTCCCTCAACCCTTCGACGTCGGCAAGGTCGGGCGCGGGCTGGTTCGAGAGCCATCGACGCACGGCCCATACAGGAAGTGAAATGGCTTCCGCGGCGCTTGGAGGACAGATGGCCGCCGTGTCCGCCCACAAGGCCGGGTCCAGCTCAAAATCCTGACGCCAGACCACCTGAACATCCGCAGGCCCCGATTCCGGACCGTGCAAGAAGAGCGACGGTTCCGGGCTCCACGCCGGCTCCGGCGAAGTCTGGCACAGCAGGTCTACATGCGCCGGCATGAGCACGGGAGCGCTCTTGCGCGGCATCATGAGTGGCGAGCGATCAGCAGTTTTGAGAAGAGCGCCGCGGAGAGCGGAAACCCCCATGGGAATGAACTCTTCCCTGATCTTCTCCGGCTTCGGCTTTCTTTTCCCCTCGGCGGGGACGGTCGCCGTGGGCTCTTCTTTCACCACGTGATCCGCGAGCCATTTCCACGTGGCACCGAGTGCTCCGCCGTAGACCGGGTCCTCGTACTTCGAAGCGATCTGGTCCTTTTGCGCCACGATGGCCGCGTTGGAAAGGCCCAGCTTTCCACTGCGGTCCAGTCGGCCAAAACGCTGTTCCAGGGCATCCAGACTCGCGATCTCAGTGACCAGCGCGTCAAAATCTATGTTGGCCCCAACCTCGATGCACTGTGTGGCCACCACAAACATGGGACGGCTCGGCGCGCATTCACGATCCAGGCCGATCTGCGGCGCCCACCGGGCCCAGAGCTGGTCGCGGTCGTAAGGCCGCGCGCGTCCAGTGAGCAGAATTGCGTCGGCGCCCTCGTCCTGCCGGAGAGTTTCATGAACTCTGCGCGCGGTCATCACTCGGTTGGCGATCACGCCGATAACCCTGCGCCCGTGCCGGCCGCGCATGAAGCGGGCCTCGCGGGCCAGCCCCTCCACCAGTGCGGTGACGCCTCCACTGGCAGCCTCCTCATCGGGAGACGCCTTTTCGATGACCAGCCGCGCCCTTTTTTCAGCCCCCCAGCGCTGTTTGAGCACAGTGTTCGCACGATCCTCATCGCTCTCGTGGAAGACTTCTCCCCCGCGAGGCGTTGCCGACATTTCAACCACGGTGAACGGAAGGTCCAGCGACTGGTCGGCCCATGTCCGGTATCCGGCGATCCAGCCGAGTGTTTCGGCGAACGGCTGACTGGTATGCGCCTCGTCAAGGACGATGAGCGAATCACAGGCGGCGAGCGCCGCGCGGATTGGGCGGCTGTACTCGCTGCCGCCGTATGCGCGGAAGAGAAGGCTGGAACCGATCTGGTCCACAGTCGAGCAGATCACGACTGGCTGGAGAGGTGAATCCGTCCAGGTGTCTTCGCGCGGGATGCCACCGCGCAGAATGGCCGTCAACAGCGGGGTCGACATTCCGCCGCGCTCCCGCAGGGCCTGCGCGAGCCCGCCCAGATCCGAGGTCGGGTCCGCTCGGGCGAGTTTCTCCGCCAGTATCGCGGCGCGTGCTGCGGCCTCGTCCACGATCACTCGCCTGTCGACAACGAAGAAGATGCGCCGGGCCGCGTGAGGCGCTCCACTGGCCAGAGCGAAGACGGCGATGTCAATCAGCGCCGTTTTCCCCGCGGCGGTAGGCAGGCCGACAGACCGCGGCCACGTTCCCCGCACGACCATCTCCGCCAGCGAGACTTGCCAGGGAAAGGCCTTTTGGTCCCACACCGCTTCATAGAATTCAGCAAAGGTCATTCCGCGTCTCCCCTGCGGGACAAGGGCGCGAAGAATCCGTAGCCGTAGTACCGGCCCGCGCCTGCCGCCACCGGACCGGCGATCGGCTGTGCGAACCGCGCGCGCACGTGACAGTGGTAACGTTGCGGTTTGCCGCGCTTTGCGGGTAAAGGTGGAAACCATGATGCCTTCGGAACTCCAACGAGCCAGGGGTTGTAATGAAGGTCCACGTCGAGAGGTTCGGGAAGGCCGATGCGCACGAACGCATCGCGCACGATCTGCTCGGCTTCCCTCCCGTAAGGTTCACTCGGGAACCGGTCAAAGACGAAGGGAGTCACCGTCGACCAGACGTCGTCCTCGCGGGTCCATGTCTCGGGGAGCAGCGTCCGCCGGGTTTCCTCCGCGTCGGCCACCGAAACGTTCCACCGGCCCCACCCCATCTGCAACTCTTCTATCCGCCCGACTGCCTTCCAGCAGGCCAGGACGTCTTCGGCTGTCAGCGTCCGCGGCAGCAATGCCGCAACTCCCAGGAGTTCGCCTGTCGCATGACGGGAATTCACGAATGGCAATGGCGCCAGAGCCACATGGGGGTGCTCGCTGCGAACTGGCCTCTCTGGGGTGCTTTCCGGCGCATGACCGCTCAGGTACTCCGGGACAGGCTGCGGCGCGAGCTTCAGCATGGCTCCGCGCAAGGCTGTAAGTACCGAAAGAGTGGATCGGAGTGCTCCCCGTGGCCCCTCATCCCGCCTCAGGATGATCATGCCATCGAAGATGCCGCGCGGAATCGACTGCTTCTCTTCCGCCGGTCTGGCATAGAGAGACGTTCTGCCGCGCGACGGCCGGTTGACCTTGTTTGGATCCCTTTCGAAGCGTTCGTAGCGCTCCACCAGTTCCCGCAGCCGCCCCGATGAAGCGATTCGCATGCGGACGCCATTAGTCGCGCCCGGGTTCCAGACCGTCCATGGCCCGTCCGGAATCGTGTCCGCTATGTGGATGGCAACCAGACTCGAAGAGTGTCCAAGAGAACTGGTGCGCTTCAGGATCTTGTCGAACGCGAACAAGACGTGAGCCGGCGGGGCCGAGCGCCAAACGAAGTACACATCGGGACTCGATAGGGTCGCCGAGGGAAACGTGCGTGCCTTTCGAGGCCTGTCTTCGGGCAATGTCCGTGAATCGTTCACAGGCACAAACGCGCGCACCAGCTTTCGGGGCGTGCAACTTCCGGCATAGATGGCAGGCGCCGCCTGACACTCCAGCCATTCCAGCGCAGGCAGCAGTTCCGTTTCGGCTCCTCCGTCGCCCCACGCGGCGACGAGTGCGGAGAACAGCCGCGAGGGATGGGGCGGCCACTCGGGTTCTGTCTTATCATCGCCATCATCGAAGACCGCCGAATACACACGCCCGGTCAGATAGGTGACGCGAAGAGCGAACATCGGTCAACCCTCCACGGCTTCGCCGGCTTCGCTCATTGAGCGTCTGCGGCTCTCGGACACCAGACGGCTGAGATCGGGAGATGGCTGAAGCGTGATCGGTGCTTCAGACCAGGGCAGGTTGAGGCCCTTCGCCTCATCGACGGCTTGGGCCAGCAGACCGGCGGCACCCGTTGCATCGAGACTGAAATCCTGCGTCATGCCTCGCCCGACGAACTGCATCGTACCTGGCTTTCCATCCAGAAGACAGCGGGAGCGCAAATCATAACCGTCGTCATCAAGAAAGCAGATTGCGGCAAGCGCCAGGGCGGCGAGCACGGTACGTGCCGCTTGGTCGACCTCCGGCATCGCGCCGCCCGCCAGCGGGAATCGCAACCGCCGCAGCGCCGCAAGCGAAAGAACCGTGTGCTGCTCGGCATATGCCAGCGTGATGCCGCCATGATTCAGCACTTGCTTGCGCGAGGTCTTGTCCTCATGTTTGAAAGAAGGAGTGATATTGCCGTGGTTGATTTCCGATGGCTTTAGCCGCACCGGCTGTCCGTTTTTCTGTTCAGCCAGCGCTGAGTCGAACGTCCAACCGTTGCCCTGCTTCGCATAGATCTCGACATTATTCTCGATCTGTAGAGGATCGATGCGGCTGGAAGTACGCTTGCCGACTATGGATTGGTAGCCGACAATTTCCGAGACGAGCGCACGTTGCACTTTCGCGCCGAGGCCGCCTCGCGGCCCTGTCGAGTCCCAGAAGCCGAACAACAGCGCTGTCGGGCACAACTCAAACACCGACGTCGCATTGGCCGGTTTGGCTGAATTGAGTCGTGCGCCGGGGCCAGTTGCGCGGAAGGGTTCACCGTTGTAAGTCGAGTCGCGGAAAATGGCGTCGCACATGCGGTGTGGAGCCTCCAGCGCTGTAATCCGGCCGACCTCCTGGAGAACGGCGTCGTGTCCGTCGCCGGCGAAGTCAACCTGGAGGATGGGAATCTTCAGGCGCCCGCTGTCGTTTGCGCGGAGTAAGGCCAATTCCATGCGGTTCGCCTGCGACTGAACGGAATCGAGCAGAACGGTGTCGACTCGTTGCACTGTCCCGTCTTCCGCGCGGATTTGCCGTTCTTCAACCGCGTATTCTCCGCCTTCATAAGTTGGCGGGAAGATCTTTTCGTCGAGAGGCTGCAGGCGGGTTACGCGACGGATCGCGGCATATTCGCCTGCCACCGCTTGTTTCAGAAATGCGAACTTCAGGTTTTCCATGTTTGTCTCCCTATATACCCGTTGCCACTCGTGCAGTTTATCGTTCCTCGACGCGATCAGCCGACGAGGAAAGATGGACTTCGTCCGTTTTCTCCCTCTAGCTCGCCATACGTGGGCGAGAGTTGAATTCTCAAGCGAAGACCGATTATATGCGGTTCGAGTCTCGCAATGCTGGAGGACCTATTGAGGGTGTCTATTGATCTGAGGGGCGCAGTTCCCGACAATCCGGCTGTTCCCAACCAGAACACTCTCGCTGCGTTTCCGGTATATCTCTCCAGAAGGCCGAACTTCCGTCGCCGCACCACATAGACAGCCGGCGAAGCAGACCTGCGCGGATCCTCAAGAGATTGTGAAGTTCGCAAGGAATACCGACAAGCCTGAGAGAACCTTGTTGAGTGTGCGCTCTCGTAACCCGCCTCCCGCAAGCCCGAGCGCCATTCCAATGGGAAAGCGCGCGTGCAGCCATCGTGCAGCCACGACAGCGACACACGTTGTTATTGGCCAGCAAGTGCCACAACTGCCACGTAATAAAATCAACCACTTACAACTGCGCGTCACACGGCCACACCGCCGGTAACGTATTCAAATCCCGGTGTATGTCTCCGGCACCTCCTCGGCGCCGTTTTACCTCAGCCGCAGGGATAGTGACAATCCAGTGAAAGGGGTCGCCCTTTTCAGGGACATGGGATTCCTGAGGATGCCCGATTCAGCGATTAGCGGCTCAAACGACATTCTCTCTGCAGGGCCGCGAGCGATCGCGGGGCCGATCTTCGGAGAAGGAGGCTATGCCATCGCCAGCTTATGGTTTTGCCGGCTCGTACGACATTTCTTATGCAGGTAGGTGATGACGAATTCGGGACCGGGTACACGGACGCAGAATGTGCGCCGGCTTCGGCGGGGCCGATCTGTCCGATGAAGGCAAATGCGGGCTCCGAAGCCGCAATGAGTCGCGGCCTCAACCGCCCAGGCATTCGGGCACGGGAGTCGGTTGTGCTTTCAGGAACACGCTGTTTCTCGGGGCCGTCCAGTGCAGGTTTTTGCGGTTGTCCGACATTACTTGTGCAGGTCGGTGATTACGAATTCGTTGTCGGGAGCACGGACGCAGAAATCTGCGCCCGCTTCGCGAGCCGATCTGTCCGGAGTGATATATGAGACGCCAGCGGTTTCAGGGCCCGCGACGCGCCGATCGCGAACAACGATCGGCGACGTTCGGTCATCGCGCTGGGGCTTCTATACTAACAATCCCGTGAGGAAGAGAAATGTTCGCGCCCGAGACTTCGGACCAGGAGCAATCTTATATGACTGATATCGAAAACGGCATCGTGAATGCCATGATCGCGCACTTTGCCGACCTGGGAGCCGGCAAGCTGAAACAGAATCAGCAGAAGATCGCAGTACAGCCGCCTTTGCTGGACGTCGAAGAGGCCGCGCTACATCTCGGCCGGACCAAAGCGGCCGGCGCCGGAATCAGCGATTCGCGGCGAAACGACGTTCTCTCTGTAAGGGCCGTCTGCGATCGCGGGCCCGATCTGTCCGGAGAAGGCGAATCTCGTGTCCGGCTTTTGGTTTTGCGGCTCGTACGACATTTCTTGTGCACGCCGGTGATTACGAATTCGTTGTCGGGAGCACGGACGCAGAATCTGCGCCCACTCCGCGGGGCCGATCTGACCGGACAAAGACTGAGGTGCCAGCGGTATTCAGGAGCCGGCGAGCTCCGATCCGGACAAAAGGATCGGCGACGCTCGGTCATCCCGCAGCGGATCGCTATTCTAATAAACCAATGAGGAGCAAGGTGCCCGGTGAAACTTCGGGCCGTGCTGATCTTATATGACTGATAGTGACTACGCCCATTGTGATTGCGATTAACGTGGGCGAGCGCATTAAGACCCAGGACGTTCTTCAGCGATCGATGGGCGAGCTGTTGCGTGGTGGATGGCGAGGACTCGACTCGAGATCCTTCGGAGTAGTACCAGCGTACTGACCTTACTATGACGGACTCCCCTACCGAGCGTTCGATCGCTGGGGATGCCGACGAAGCGTGTGGTCGGAATGCTATTGATTTTGAGTAACTTGAACGGGGAGACCGCGGCTGTTGGTCGCCGGCTTAACCAGGCGCCGCTAATATTGAATTGGTAATTCAAGAGCACACAAAAACGTCAGAAATGATCTTGCGGCGTGTTATCGTGAAAGTACAAGCGAATAGTAACTAGTACATGGGACTAGTTAAACCCCACCCGTGGGACGTCATGCGCGGGAAGCCGCTTCGCCAGCGTTGGCTGATTTTCGGGCCAGCAGGGTGGCGAAATCTCCAAAACCTAGACCAGAGGTGTCTCTGTGGAAGCTGGCTTCGCCGCGCAACAGCCCGTTGTCATTCCCGATCTCCATCTGTTAGGTTTCGTCACCGAGACGGAAATGGCGAGCATGCTCTGCAAAGCTGTTCAGACGTTGCGCTACTGGCGTTGCTCCGGGAAGGGGCCCCCGTTCACAAAGATCGTTGGTACGGTCGCGTACCCACTTGATGAATTCCGCAGCTGGCTGAAGTCCAATACAGTTTATCCGGAGAACAATGGTGTTACGAATAAGGAACGGACGTTACCACTACAGGTTCGAAGTGAGCGGCCGGGAGTACAGCGGAAGCACCCGCTTGGCGGCCACAAAACGAAACGCGAACAAGGCGCGACAGTTCGAGGCGAAAGTCAGAGAGAAAGTGGAAGCGGGCCAGGCCTGGCAACTGAAGGTTCAGGCAATCCCGTTCACTGACGCAGCCAGCCAGTACCTGACATTCGCTGAGGGCGAATACCACGCACATCGGAACACATATAAGCGTATTCGCGGCAGTTTCAGTTCGTTGACGGAGTTCTTTGGCAGCAGGCCGGTACACCTTATTACAGGAGGCGACATCGAGGACTATAAGTCACTGAGACGCCGAACCAAGGATAGTGGCGGTCATGGCGTGCGCGATGTCACCCTTCGGCATGACCTGCACGCTCTGAGTGGGTTCTTCCGTTACTCGATTGGACACAGATGGGCGAGAGAGAGCCCACTTGTTCAGATCGACATTCCGAGCGACAAGGATGCCGTTCGAATGTACATTCTTAACGAAGTGGAAGAACAGATCTATTTCCGAACGTGTCTGGAGATGGATTCTAAATGCAACGATGCCTGCCATCCGGCTGTCGGCAGGGCAGACCGCAAACGATACCAGCCAACAGCAAAGTACCGTGATCTGTACGATTTGTGCCGTCTGGTCCGCCTTCAGGGCTGCCGCCCTGACGAGATCCGGCAACTGACGTGGGCATGCGTGCACCTCGACGATGTTGCGCCGGCGATCCAGATCGCTGAGGGTAAGACTCCAGCCGCGCGTAGAAAACTCCGGCTGACGCCTGAGTCCATTACTATTCTCGACCGTCGAAAGGCATTATCCGCGCAGCGCAGTCACCTTGTCTTCCCTTCCCCCGTCGTGCCGTCGCAGCCCGTAAGCATGAGTCAGATTGAATCGGCGCATAACCGTGTTATTGAGGAAATCCAGCGCAATGGTGTTGCGCTCCCGATCGTGATCTACGATCTCCGACACACCTGCGCGACCCGACTCGCAGAACGCGGCACTCCTCTGACGGCACTTGCGGCGATTCTTGGGCACACGGGCATCCGGATGGTTACGAAGTATGTGCATCCGACGCAGGAAGAGCAGGACCGCGTCATGGTTGTACATGGCGGCGCCGCGCCTGTGCTCGCCGGCAGCAGCCGGACGGAAACCGGACCGAAACCGGTATAAATCAATGTATCTTATTGAAAACACAAATATGATAAAGGTCTGCAAAACCTTTATTCGGCGGTTCGATTCCGCCCCGCGCCTCCAACCCATGTTCCACGCGCGTCGGCGCGGGCTCCCGCTGAAGCCTGCGCGTTCACCTCTGAACGATCACTCTCTTCCCGGCCGAAGTGGGCGCCGCCAGCGCAGATCCGATGATGCCAGGGTTCCCGGAGCTGGCGGCCCTGCTGGAATTGAATCCATGCGAGCGCGTCCAGGGCGTCGGCGACACTCGCGTGATCGGCGCCCGATTGCGCGCGAAAAATCGCCAGCGATGTCCGGCAGAGCGACTCCGCCTCGGCGCCGGGATAGTCGCCGCGGATTTGCTTGACCACGGCAAGGTAGTTTCATGGCTCAGGTTAGAGCGGCGGGCGCCGAAGGGCTTCGGGCAAGATCGACAGCGGCCTGCAATTCCCGCGCGGCATCGGCGTAACGGACCTGTTGTTGGAGTCGCAGCCCCTCGGCCAAAGAGCCGGTCAAGCTCTTGTCCTGAGCAGGAAGGCCGACGACAAGAGCCGCCGCAATACAAAACGGCAGCGAACTGGAGCGAACAAGGTCCCATCGCCGTTGCATCGTGCCCTCCGGCCGCCGCGCGTCTGCTTGCCACACGGTGTGAAGTGTGACTTGATCGTTTCGAAACAGTTACGAATCGATGACAACAGTGTAGCAGCGGGTGCATTTCATAGCGTGCGAAATCGCGTTGTGGGGCAGCCTCTCAGGCTGCGCCAGACTCTCAGTCCCGCCAGCGTGGCTCAGGAGCCGGCCTGAGAGGCCGCGGCAGCGTAAGACGCCGCCCTACATCCGATGCATCCAATTGAAATTTTCTATTGGATTCGCCGAAACGCGAAGCATAGAATTACAAACTAAAGCCACGTCTCGCTTTCAATAATTTTCCCAGGAGAACTACCGATGCTTCGAAACGCGAGTGCGTACGTGTGCGCGCTGGTGCTAACCGGCGCAACAGCAGCAATTTACGGTCAGGCCCCGGCGGCGCCGGCCGATACAGCGTCCGCCGCGGCACAGAGCCCAGCCGACGGCCAGCAGACCACTCCTGCTCCGGCAGCGGCCCCCGCAGCGGCCCCGGCAGCCCCAGCAGCGCCGGCAGCGCTCCCCACCCCAGCCATAACCGGCCCTCTGGCAGGGCTCCCGCCGGCCATCTTCAGCGCCGGTCCATTGGGCAAGATCTCGGTCAACGGCGCTCTGACCGGCTACGGCATGTGGACCGGAAACCATGTTCCGGGCGATGACACCGCGCAGGCCGCTCTGAGCAATGGCCAGATATTTGTTCAGAAAACGGACGGCTGGTTTCAGTTCTACGTGCAGGCCGGCGCGTACAACATTGCTGCCCTGGGCGCACCTTTTCTCGCCACCGATAAGACCATCACGGACCTCTATGGGCCCGTGCCGGTGGCCTATCTGAAGCTGCAGGCGGGAAAGAACACTTCTTTTGAGATTGGCTCGCTGCCGACACTTGTCGGCGCGGAGTACACCTTCACGTTCGAGAACATGAACATCCTCCGCGGCTTGCTGTGGAACCAGGAAAACGCGGTCACGCGCGGAATTCAGGTGAATGAGACGTTCGGCAAATTCACAGCCTCGGCAAGCTGGAACGATTACTTCTATTCGAATCGCTACACGGGCGTGAGCGGCTCTCTGACCTACACGACCGGCCCGCACGCCATCTCGTTTGTAGCGGCCGGCAATCTGGGGCAAACCGGATATTCAACCTATGCAACGCCGGTGCAGAACAACGGCGACATCTACAACGTGATCTACACGTACACGAAGGGCGCCTGGATCATCCAGCCCTACTTTCAGCATAGTGACGTGCCGACCAACGTCAGCATAGGCGTTCTGAAAGGGAATTCCACAAATGGCGGCGCTATCCTGGCGAGCCGCGCCTTCAGCCACGGTTTCTCACTCCCGGCGCGCTTTGAATATATTGCCAGCACGGGCGCCGCGACCGATCCGGAGACGGTGAATCTGATGTACGGTCCGGGAAGCAAGGCCACATCCTTCACCGTGACGCCGACTTACCAGAAAGGAGGTCTCTTCGTTCGCGGAGACGTTTCCTTTGTTCACCTGAGCGATATCGCGCCGGGGATGGGGTTTGGCCAGGGCGGCACGTCCGCGAACCAGCCGCGAGCGATGGCTGAGATTGGATTCCTGTTCGGCAACAACATCGAAAAGTGAGCGTTCAAAGCGGGGCAGGCTGTCAGCCCGCTGCGGCCTGACAGGCCGCCCCACATCACAGAATTGTTTTGTGGCAGGCAAAAAAGAATTGATTTGACCGAGGCACAGGATTCCCGTACTCTCGGTTGCTATAGTAGCTCCCCCGTCAGGGCTTGACCCGGTCTGTCAGTCCTCTACTTCGCCAGGACCCGTTACGCCTGGCCAATAAACTCTACAGGTCAACAGGAGACAAGTTACATGGCGGAAAGCACAGAGATGAAACAGACCCTGGGCCTGACGGGCCTGACGATGAACGCAATGGCGCTCATCGCACCGGGCGCGTTTCTTTGGCTCACTTTCCAGGGACAGTCAGCCGCCGGCGCCACCGCGCCGGCGATGTGGGCGGGCATTTTCCTCGCCCTTCTGCTGTGTCTGGCAACGGCAGTTTGTTATGCGGAAATGGCAAAGCTGTATCCCGGAACCGGCAGCTCCTACTATTTCGCTGAGCAGTCGTTCCTGAATCACGCTACCGCGTGGCCGTACGCCAGATTGGCAAAGTTCATCATCGGCTGGGGTTCGCACCTCTATTACTGGATCTATCCGGGCGTGATGGTGGGCGTTATGGGCATCCTTTGCGGGTACCTTGCCGGAACCCTCTGGCCGAACTTCATGAGCGCTACCAACCCCGGTTTGGCTTTCATGGCTATCGTGGCCATCGTGTTCTCGTTCGTGGTGGCGTACATCGCGCACCGTGGCGTCAATGGATCGACATCGGTAAACATCGCCATCAACATAATTCAGATCAGCGCGCTGATCGTGTTTTCGGTGATGGCGCTCGCTTACCGCATCAACCATGCGCCAGGCAGCGTTGCGCTGCAGTTCGACTCGCAGACGAGCGCGTCGTATCCATACGAATTCAAGACTACGAAAACGACGGTGAACGGCGCGACTACCGACACCATCGTTCGTGACAGCAACGGCGTTCCGCAACCGCAGGTCGATGCCGCGGGAAAACCGGTGCCCTTCCACGTGAGCTATCCGGCAACCGACGACAAAGGCAACTTTCTTACGCATCCGACCGCGGGTTCCGCGATCGGCATGCACAATTTCGGCTGGATGTTTGTCCAGGCCACCATTGCCATTCTGATCCTGGTGGGATTCGAATCGGTGACATCCCTGGGTGGGGAGGCGAAGAACGCCAAACGCGACATACCCATTGCGGTGATTGTCTCGCTCCTCGTGCAGGGGGCTTTCTGCTATTTGTTCGAGTACTTCGCGGCGAATTACTTCCTGAACAGCGGCTATCCCATGCCGACGGCGCAGGGCTCGGCGGCGCCGATCGGCGACATGATGACCATGGTGGGCGATATGATTTTCGGCCTCGGCAACGGCCGGACGTTCATGCTTTGTGAAGCGTTCACCGTATTCCTGGCGCTCATCGGCACGACGCTGTCGTGCATGAACACCGGCGCGCGCGTCACCTATGCCATGGGCAAGGATGACGAACTTCCGGATCGCTACGGCGCTCTGCACTCCGCGAATCTGACGCCTCACCGCGCCATCTGGGAACTTGCGGTGATCTCGGCCATCGTCGGCGTGATGACGGTTGTGATGGTTTTCGGCGATGCCGCCGCGCCCACGGATGATGCCATCAAGGCGCTACCGCACGGGTTCTGGTCGAGCTTCGGCTACCTGACCCACGACAAAATGGCGGCGCTTCCAAACAGCTTCATCACCATGACGCTGGCGTCCAACTTCGGGACGTTCCTGCTGTACATGCTGAGTTGCATTACCTGCATCGTCGCTTATCAGGGGCATCCGAAGTTCAGCTTCCTGAAACACATGGCAATCCCGATTTTCGGGCTGCTGGCCAACCTGGCCTGCATGGCGTTCTACCTGATTGGACCGTTCATGGGGTACGGCACCAAAATGGAGCCGCTCATCGCGCTGGGCTTCGCTTTGGTCTGGTTCGTATATGGAGGCATTTACTTCCTGCGCGCGAGTAAATCGAAAGGCCGAACCACCATGGTGGAAAGCAGGGTAAACGCCAGAACCGCCTGACACGATGTATCCTGGCCGATTATGAGGCGCGGGCCATGACGGCCCGCGCATTTTTCATTCAGGGGCGCATATGCATGCCGCCGCAGTTTCCATGCTGAATCTGGATTTCACGCAGATCTCCGATTGCGGCCGGGTTCGCGATCACAACGAAGACTACCTCGGCTGCTACACTCCGGAATCGGAGACCGAGGCCCGCACGCGCGGATGGCTTTTTGCTCTGGCCGATGGAGTGGGAGGGCAGGACGCTGGTGAGGTAGCTTCTCACGCCGCCGTGGAAAAGCTGCTCGAGGGTTTCCGCGCGGCTCCCGCCGGCGAGCCGCATCCGGCTCTTCTCCGCAGGCTCATCCAGGCCGCCAATACGCACATCTTTGAATCGGGCCACTCCGGCACGAAGCGCACCGCCATGGCCACTACTCTGGTGGCTTGTGCGCTGCGGTTCGATCGCGCCGTGGTTGCGCACGTGGGCGATTCGCGCTGCTATCTGATTCGCGGGGGCCGGGCCGAGTCCCTCACGCGCGATCATACGGTGGTGAACGACCAAATGCGGCTCGGAGTCCTTTCCGCCAGGGAGGCTTCGGAATCCGCGACGAAGCACATTCTCAGCCGTTCTCTCGGAAGCGACATGTTCGTATCCGTCGAGATCAGCGACAATCAGGTGATGAGCGGCGACGTGCTCCTGCTTTGTTCCGACGGGCTGCACGGAGCAGTGCCGGAAGAGGAAATGGCTGCGATTGTCCAGCGTCACCCGAGCCTGAGCGACGCCGCGCGGAACCTGGTGGACGTTGCCAACGAACGGGATGGCGGCGATAATGTCAGCATCCAGTTAGTGCGAATTCATTCCGTGGAACGTATCGGCATGTACCGCGGCCGGCCGTACAAGCTGGCCTGACAGCACGATGTGGCGCACGCTTCAGCGACAGCCCCCGCGCGGACGCCGGTGGAACATGTGCAGGCGAAAACGCCTGCTCTACTTCCGACCGAGAACAGTAGAGCAGGCTTTAAGCCTGCATGCCCGGGATCTCATCGATGAGCAAAGGCGACCCGCTGCGCGAGTGCCACAAGCACAAGCAACCCCGGACGGCAGTGTCGCGCAACGATTGCCCACAGCACGCCGGCAGGCCACAAACACCGATGGCCTGCCCACCTCAAAGCGATGACCACCCTGCACTCCGGCGATCAGCTCGATCATTACCGCATCGAGAGCCTCGTCGCGCGAAGCGGCATGGCGTCCATTTTTCGCGGCATCGATGTCAATACCGGCCGTCCCGTCGCCATCAAGATCCCTCATCCGGAGATGGAAAGCGATCCCGTGCTTTACGACCGTTTCCATCGCGAGCAGGAGATCGGCAGCGCCATGGACCATCCCGGCGTGATGAAGGTATTCTCCGAAAACGGCCGCAGCCGCGAGTACATGGTGAT
The DNA here is from genome assembly GCA_963780655.1 of uncultured Acidobacteriota bacterium. Classification (GTDB taxonomy): domain Bacteria; phylum Acidobacteriota; class Terriglobia; order Bryobacterales; family Bryobacteraceae; genus CAWACP01. Next base: position 231,471 of record CAWACP010000013.1, read on the forward strand.
GGAGTGGGTGGAAGGCCGGCTGCTTCGCGAAATTCTGCAGGCCGCAAAGAAACTGCCGCCCGAGCGCGCCGTCCGCCTCGCCATGCGGATTGCCGGCGCGCTCCAGTATATCCATGACCACGGCGTTGTCCATCGCGATCTCAAGCCCGAGAACATCATGGTGGGGCCGGACGACGAAATCAAGCTGATCGACTTCGGCATCGCCGGGAAGGAAGGCTCGAAAAGGCTGACCTTCGCCAAGCTGTCACAGGTGATGGGCACGCCCGACTACATCTCGCCCGAACAGGTGAAGGGGAAGCGCGGTGACGGGCGCAGCGACATCTACGCGCTCGGCGTCATGCTGTACGAGATGCTGACGGGGAAGACGCCGTTCCAAGGGCCGAACCCGTTCGCCATCATGAACGACCGGCTGCTCAACAACCCCATCCCGCCGCGCGAGATCAACCCTGCCATTACTCCCGCGCAGCAGGAGATCATCTATCGCGCCATCGAACGCGATCCACGTAACCGGTACCAGCACGCGCGCGAGATGGCGTGGGACCTCGAGCATCAGGATCAGGTGGGCGTGGCCACGGACCGTCCCGAGCTGACCGACTGGAAAGATCGGCGCTCTCCGCTGCTCCGCCGCGTACTTTTCTATCTGATGATTGCGGCGATACCGGTGGTGGTCTTCGGGCTGATGCTGTACGTAGCGAAGCACACGTAAGCGCGCAATGCAGGCTAAAAGCCTGCTGTGCAGGCTAAAAGCCTGCTCTACTGTTGCCGCTGACTGTTGACTGGATTGTAGAGCAGGCTTTTAGCCTGCATTGCGCCATCGAGTCGTGATCCAATAGCCTCGAACTCAGGCTTCGGCCCATGCCATTGCAGCTCGTCCACGCTGTCAAACAGAGCGATGTCGGTGCGCAGAGTTGCCAGGGTTCGAAACAACAATGCACGATCGAGTTCGCGGGTGAGCGTACGCGCGAGTACAGCGGCACTGGCGACATTGACATGCCACTCACGCCAGTCCCCCGGGATCAGTTCGATATGAACAAACCTGGACAGCGCCGCTGCCGCCGACTTTGCTCCCCAGCCCGGTAGACCCGGATACCCGTCGGCCGCATCACCCACCAGCGCAAGATAATCGGGAATCGAGACCGGTGAGACTCCGAACTTCTGAACGATCGCGGCCTCATCGAGCGTGGTGTTCGTACGCCGGTTCAGCTGTACGATACGCGTGTCGCGCACGCATTGCGCGAGATCCTTGTCAGGGGTACAGATAACGATGCGCTCAACCCGTGGGTCACGAGCCGCCGCGGCGGCAGCGGCCGCGAGAGCGTCGTCCGCTTCGAATTCCACCATGGGCCACACCACGACGCCGGCCGCCGTAAGCACGTCTTCCAGCAGTCCGAACTGGTTCATCAGGTCGGGTTCGATCCCCTGGCCTGTTTTGTAATCAGGCCAGAGATCATTTCGGAACGACTCGATGATGTGGTCCGTCGCGACGGCAATGTGTGTCGCGCCGCCTCGTATCATGCCCAGAATCGACCTGAGCACGCCACGAGCGGCGGCAACTTCGCGGCCATCACGATCCCGCGCGGAGGGCAGAGCGTGGTAGTGCCGAAACAACTCATAGGTGCCGTCAATCAGGTGAATTTCCAGTGTGCGACTCCCTCACAGTTCCGGTTCCTCGCGGGCCTGCTACCCTCAGAGGAATGCGGCAGATTCTCATTATCACCGGAGACGGGGGCGAATCTTACGAGGCCCTTTACGCCGTGCACCGGTTCCGCGAAGAGGGCTGGACGCCCATCGTGGCCGCACCCGAACGACGCCGCCTGCACCTGGTCATGCACGATTTCGAGCCCGGATGGGACACCTACATCGAGCGCCCCGGCTATGGACTGGAAGCGGACATCTCTTTCGACGAGGTGAATGTGCCCGAGTTCGAGGCTGTTCTGGTCCTCGGCGGCCGCGCGCCCGAATATCTGCGCAATAACCCGCGCGTCCTGGGAATTGTTCGGGAATTCGAGGCCGCTGGAAAATGGGTGTTCGCCATATGCCATGGCATCCAGGTGCTTGCGGCCGCCGGCCTGCTGGCAGGCACGCGCGTCACCTGCTACGAACACGTTCGCATCGATGCCGAACAGGCCGGCGCTCAGTTCTCGGCGGAGCAGGCCGTACGCGATGGCCGGATCGCGACCGCCCAGACCTGGCAGTCGCACCCGGAGTTCTATCGAAACATCTTCGCGTGCCTCCGCGAGAACGCCGAAGCAGCGCGCTCCTGAGCTCTCGAGACGGGGCCGAGCCGGCACGCTTCACGCGGCTGGCCGTACCACACGCGCGATGAGCGCGGGCGGAATCTCAGTGAAGCCGAGCAGTGCGGTCAGAGGCCGATGAAAGTACGGATGCGGCTCCGGTTGATCGTACATGGCGAGCCCGGGCTGCGTAAACGTGTGAGGTATCGTGAAATCCTGGCCGAGTGCGTGGTGACGGGTGTCTCGCCCCGGTCTTCGAACTCGCTCATCAGAACGGCTGCCGGGTTGTTGAAACATGGATGTACCACCGAGAACACGAAGCGTCCCCCTGGTCTCAGCAGGTGCGCAAGAGCATTCATCAGCGGATCGATGGCGGCCAGATCCATCAGCCCCATATTGCAGAGCGCGCCGTCGAACGCGCCTGCCCCGAGTTCGTGAAGGGCAGCAGCCGCTGGCCGGCGACGGGGCCAGCAATTTGTCCACGACCGGCCACACCAGTGTGTTGAAAAAATCGTTCCCCGAGGCCATGCGTTCGTCCCGGAAATCGGCATTGGCGTTCCAGGCGCGTTGCGCGGTGCGGTTGTCGTCGTGTGTTTGTGACATGGACGCCACTCAGCGCGCGTACAGATCGATGATCCGCTCAATCGACCGCCGGCACACCGAACAAAATCCGCGCGCGGCGTTTCGCGTAAACATCATGCAGTCCGCCTCCGGCCGATAGTAGCCTTTGGCCTCGTAATCTGCTCCTTCAAACGCGCCAACGCTCGTTCCATAAGGCGGCCGCGCCAGCATGGGCGCAGTCACCGACAACTCCTCGGCAAAGAGCGCTTCCATCTCCGCTTCCGGACGATGCTCGGCGCGAATCTCCCGGCGGCGAGCCTGGATGCGCTTCTCGAACTCCTCGAACTCCGCCTTGGGCCATGGCGTCGGCAGCGGCGTACCTGGCTGAATCAGATCGTGCCACTTGGCCGCGCGCGGATCGACGGTAACGTTCGGCTCCCACGGCTCAGGGTGCGTTTCCTGGCTCTCATAAGCGACATCCGACGTGTAGTATTCATCGGCCAAACCCGCGAAGTGATGCCCGAACTCGTGCACAAACACGTAGGGCGTCGACGCATTGTCGGACGCCACGGTGGCGTACAAATTGAAAATGCCGCCGCCCCCGTACTTGCGGCCGTTCACCACGATCTCAATGAACTCGTACGGCGCCACCGAAGCAGCATCCCGCAGGCGCTTGTTGTCGAAACTCAGAACGTACCGCTCGGAGCCGAATGCATCGTAACTCGCTCCCAGCGGCGATCTCCGCCACACGCCGTCGGAAGGCCGGGAGACGCCGCTTTCATCGGCCGGGGTGTCCACCGCCCACACGTTGAACGCGCTGCGGCGTTCGCGAAACGGCGGCTTCGAGAACAGAATCTCCGTCAGCCTTTTCGCGTCGGCGTGCCACTTGTCCATTTCCGCGGCCGTGTATCCGTCGCCCATCAGCAATAGATCCACCTTGTCGCGCGGATCGCCGTTCTTCATCACCGCCCAGAGTTTCGCGTTGGCGGGGGGCGCGCTGTGGTTCACCGTTGGGGCGGCGGGGTCGATCACCACCGACCAGACCTCGCGAAACGCGTTGCGCCGATCGCGCTTTTTGATCACCAGCTGCACCGGCGCATCCGGCGCCGGGAAGCGCACCGACTCCTGAAACGTCCGGCGCATGTCTTTCGCTTCGTCAGTGGATTCCCACTCTCCGTAAATGCTGGCGAAGCCGCGCGAATACAGCACCCGGTTCGTCTTCCGATCAAGCACCTCGAAGTAGTACTTGCCGAGGTTCGTGTCGTCAATCAGGCGATCCATCCGGCCTGGCCACTCGCCTTCGATCAATACTTCAGCAAGCGAGAACTGTTCTTCGGCAGCCGTGCCACTGTGAAAGTAATCGACGCGCATCGTGCGCGGCTGGGCCGGCGGGGCCGCCGCGAACAGCGCCGCTGTCAGCAGAGAAAAGACCAATAAGGGAGCCATGGGCAGCGACCATTATTTCACTGCTGCCCGTCGGGTCAATCTGGTGACGCATCCGATCCCAGCCAGCAGAGCGGCCATCAATGGGAATGTACATGGCTCAGGCGCGGCCTGCGCCTGTTGTGTGCCAATCTCGTAACTCTGCCCGTTGAAAAATGCAGCGAGGTTCGCGTTTCCCGCGTTTTCGAACACAATGCTCCCGAAACCTGGACCGTCCTCGATGCCGGTGAAGTTCAGCAAATCCCAACTCTGGCCTGTCTGGGGAAGGAATCCGTTCTGAAAGACGATGTCGAGCGTGCCACCGTCGAGGTGTACGTTGCCGTTGACGTCGATCGCATCGAACATTCCGGCGCCCGTCCCGTCTATATCCAGGAGGATTTCGCCGTCGTTTTCCATGGTCAGGTCGCCGGTGATGTTTGTCGTAGTCGGATCGCCGGGGGCCAGCGTTCCTCCGCTCACCACCACGTTTGCCACAATATTGCCGCCGCCACCCAGCGTTCCGCCTTCGAGGTCTACTGTCGCCGCTTCCAGGATTCCGCCCGTGAGTACTTTGGTGTTTCCGGCGGTCTGCGTGTAAACATTGGTCCCGAAGGCGAGAAACGGGCTGCGAATCACGCTGAGCTGGGCGGCTGCCGTCAGCTCCACCAGCCCTGTGTTCGAGACGGCGCCTTTGAAAGTTGCCGTGCCGGCCGCATTCACGGTGAGCGTCCCGCTGTTGACGAAGTCCGATGCAGCGATGCTTGACGAATTGCCGACCACGATTTTCGACGTTGCATCCTGCGAGAGACTCCCGTTTATGGAAACGCTCGCGCCGCGCAGAACATCCAGCTCGGAATTCGTCAGGGCGAGCGTATTCGTGCCGGTTGGCGTGATGGCCAGAGGCTTAGCCAGCCCGTCCAGGGAGACCAATGAATTGGTGACATTGGTCAGCCCGGTCAGCGCATTCACTGTCCCGTCACCGGTCACGAACCCCACGCCCTGGGCGAGGATCGCCGCCCCCGACAGATTTGTAATCGTTTTTGAGCCGAGACTGTCCACCTTTACCATGCCGTCGTCAGCGTACCAGGTTCCGCCTGCCAATGTTGCGGTTGTCCCGTTCCAGTTACCAAGGGGCGCCTGCACCTCGAGAACTCCGCCCCCGGTCTCGAGCCCTCCATTGTTGGTGAACCGGGCGAAGTTGGCGATGACGCCCTGGCCGATGATGGTGCTGTTCAGGCCGTTGACGAGGGTCTCATCGCCGTTCACTCCGGCAATTCGGTTGCCGCCAATCGACATGACAACCGTGTAGGCCGGCCCCAGGGCGCCGCCGGCCAGCAAGAACGTCTGAGCCTTTCCCTGGTCGTTGAAGCTCAGCGTGCTGGTTCCTGCTGTCGCCGCCGCCAGGAAGATTTCGCCTGAGCCGGCGGTCGACACAGTGCCTCCGACAGTCGAGAGGATCTGGAGCGTGCCGCCATTCTGGATCTCGGTCACTCCGCCGGTGGTCAGCCCGGCATTTCCGCGAGTGGTTGCGGCGCTGATGTCGATGATCAGCGGATTAGCGCCATTTGCGATGACGGTTCCGTTGTTCACGAACCCGCCGCCGAAATTGGCGATCGTTCCGGCGCCCTGGATGGTATGCGCGGCGTTGTTGACTAGCGTTTCCTGCCCGGTGATGCCGACGATGCGGTTCCCGGGATTGTCCGACATGGTCACCTGTCCGGCACTCGTGGCCGAGCCGAGCAGAAGGGGCTGGCTGTTATTGAAGGCCAGCGTGCTTGTCTGCGCGGCGGCGTTGAGAGTGATGGAACCGATGTTGTTGATCCAGACGCCGGAACCGATTTCCAGGGTGCTGCCATCGTTGATCTTTATCGCGCCCGCATTCTCGAGATTCCCAAAAGGATTCGTCGTGCTGCTGAGTGCGAGGATCAGCGGATTGGCGCCGTTTGCGGTGATGGTTCCGTGGTTATCGATGAAACCGAAGTTACCGACGGTTCCGGCGCCCGAGAGCTGCTGGCCGTTGCCGAGGAAGAGAAACTCCGTTCCGTTGACGCCCGTGATGCGATTCCCCGCGTTGTCGGACAAAACGATCTTTCCGCCGCCGCTGGCTGTGTTTACAATGCTGAATTCTGCGCCTATGCCCGAATCGTCGAAGCTCAGCGTGCTTGTGCCTTTTGCCGCGTTCAGGGCAATCAGTCCCTCATTGTCGACGTTCACGCCCGCGGAACGAAACAGCAGCGTTCCGCGGTCATTCACCTGGAGCGTACCGTCGTTAATGAGTTCACCCGCCAGACCGGATAGGATCAGCGGGTTGTTACCGTTCGCGATAATGGCGCCTTTGTTCTCGATGATATTGAAGTTGCCGATGGTTCCGGCGCCCGAGAGTTGCTGGCCTTTATCCAAAATGAGAACTTCAGCGCCGCTGCGGCCGAGGAGGCGATTGCCAGGATTGTCGGAGAGAATAATCTGGCCCGTTTGGCCGGCCGCGTTGGATATGAGGAATTGACCGGCAGCGCCGCCATTGTCCAGGACGAGCGTACTCGTCCCATGCGAAGCATTCAGCGTAATATACCCCAGGTTGTTGATCAGCGCGCCATCCGATCGAAACTCGAGCGTGGCGCCGTCGTTCACCTGAATTGTGCCGGAATTCACAAGATCGCCGTGCGCGGTAGGCCCGTTGTTCAGAGCAAGAATCAGGGGATTCGTTCCATTTGCTGCGATGAGTCCGTTGTTCTCGATGACCTTGAAGTTCCCGATGGTTCCGGCCCCCGTAATGGTGTGCGCGAGTTCGTTGATCAGCGTTTCATCGCCGTTGATTCCCGCCACGATGTTGCCAGGGCTATCGGAGAGGCTCAGTGTGCCGGGTCCGGAGAGGTGCAGCGCCGATCCCGTATTGTTGTCGTTATAAAGGAAACCGCTCACCAGGCTTCCCTGGGCATTCAGCGCAATCGCGCCGTTATTCGTGACGGCCAGATCGGCGGAACCCTGCAGGATGAGAGAACTTCCGGCGGCCGCCTGCATCGTACCGTTGTTGATGATGGTTCCCGTGACGCCCGCCGTGCCGTTGTCCATGTTGAAGACGAGCGGGTTGACTCCATTCGCGGTGACCGTTCCATTGTTGGTGAAGTTGGCGAGGGTTGTGATACTGCCGGCCCCCGCGATCTTGTTATTGCTGATCAGAGTCTCCGTGCCGAACGAGCCGGTAATGAGGTTGGCGGCGTTATCGCTCAGCGTCAGATTGCCGCCGCCGTTCAGTGTGAAGGTAGCGCCATCGCCATATAGGTAGACCTGCGATCCGTTCGGGTTGGCCGTCAGAGCGATGTTTCCCGTATTCGTGAGCGTGCCGCCGCGCGGAGTGGGCGCGGTAAGGTAAAGCGCCGATTCATCGCCCACTGATATCGTCCCCGAATTCGCGGCGCTCGCGCCGGCCGAGTAATCGAGCGTCAGGTTTGCCGCGTTGGTGAGATTGATATTCCCGGCGTTGGTGAGCATCGCCGCAACCGATACGGGCGTTCCCAGCACCAGGCCCTGATCGTTCGCGTGGACGGTGGATTTTGGGCCAACCGTGATCCCATCGATATAGATGTTCTGGGTGAGAATGTTGGCGACATCCGCACCGCCCGAATTGACGTTCACCAGATAAGTGTTTGCGCCGTTGTTCGGCACGCCGGCGAGCGACCACTGCGCCGGGTCCGTCCAATCCCCGGTTCCCCCGATCCACGACGACGTGATTTGACTGCCATCGAGCGGCGCCGCCGCAATCAATACGATAAAGAACGTCGTCCTCATCCACATAGCGATCCTACCTGGCCGAGGCTTCGATCAGTTGCGCCACGCGTGAATTGGTTCCCACCGGCTCGATGAAGACAATGGCCTTCTGGTTGATGATCATTCGATCCGGTCCGTGCCACTCCTTTCCGCGCCTGATCAGGACATTGCTGACCGCCTTCGTTTGCGGATCCACACTGCTTTGAACGTAAAAAACGTCCCGAAGCACGGCGTAATCCGACGATGGCTCGTCCAGCTTTCCGAAGTACACGGAGTTGTTATCGAGCAGCACCGCGTAATACCGGCCGGGGTCGATGGCAGCGGTCTGCGAAGTGACGGCCCGCTTCCCGCATCCCGGGCAGAACAGGACGGCTAAAGCAACCAATGTGCAAGTCAGCGTCTTCATGGCAGTGTGTTTCCCTTTCTGTCGTCCCAGGGCCTGCTCTACTGCTTGAGTCTCCGGCCCACAGCGCTGGCGCAGCCCGAGGCGATCAGTTTGCCTTCAGTATCGAAGTAGCTCGTTGAGGCGCTGCTGGTGAATTCGTCGTCGTTCCTGAGCTCGATTGTCTGGCTGATCCGCTGCGTTCCGCTCCGGAAGCCGCGCCGGTTCGCCCACGGCGGCGAATCGAACAGGATGAAGGCCTCCTCCACCGCGCGAAAGGCATGGCCGCCTGCCGGGCTCCAGACACCGTGGTCGGGGCTGCGTTGCCCGGGAAGGAAGGCCGGGCTGGAGGTGGCCCCCGTCAGGGTACCACCCCGCGCGAACGTGAGCAGCGAATGGAAGGGCGCCATGGTCGCACCCGAGTCGCAATTCCGCAGAGTCACGGAAACGCGCCACGTTCCTTCGAGTCTGCTTGCCGAAGAATTCAATGCCTCAGCGTCCGGCCGGGATTGCCCGGCAGAAAGAACATGGGTCCCGCAAATCCCGATAATCGCCAGCGTTCGAATTCGATTCACGTCGCTTCCTCCCTGTACCCGGCTATGAACCTGCTGCCACGGCTCTGGCGGGGTTGAGCGCCCTTTCCGCTACGCGTCCGGCCAGCCGGAGAAGTCCGGTCCGCAACTGGCCGGTCTGCAGATTGGCGGCATTCACCAGTTCCGCTGCGAGCAGGGCGGCCCATGGCGGACCACCGGGCAAAGGCCATGGCGTGCCGCAGTAATCGTCGATAAACCGCGCCGTCGCCGACTCGATATTGGCAGCGAACTCTCTGCCCGACTCTCTGTTCTCCATCGTGTCGGCAACCTCCTTCATACTGACCAGCGTCGTCAGATAATCCAGAGTGGCGTTCGGGTACGGCGAAGCGGGTTGCGGACCGTGAGCGTGCCCGGTGAGGACAGCGCTTCCCGGACCAAAATGCGTTCGCCAGCGAACCAGGTCAGTACGTGGCGTCCCGAGGAGCGGGTTATGCATCAGCTCATGTATCAGGTCGTCCCATGAGCCGTTGTACGGTGCTGGATCAGGTTGATTCATACGGTCTCCCGAGTGACAAAGTACTCGCCACTGCGCCTGATAGTCGTGATGTTTGTGTGATGATCGCTATGATGCCGCTGAGGTTTTTGTGATCAAACCGGAACGGCTCGAGGTCTGGGCATTCGGGGACATCGTCGCCGATCCGAACCGGCTGGAGGTGCGCCGCGAAGGGCAGATCACCGAACTGGAGCCCAAGGCCCTCCGGGTGCTCTTTCATCTCATCGAGAACCGGGACCGGGTGGTCTCGAAAGAGGAGCTGATTCGGGATGTCTGGGCGGGAACGGCCGTCACCGACAACGCTCTGACGCGGGTTATCGCCCAGATTCGTAAGCAGCTCGGGGATGATGCGCGTTCACCCCGCTATATCCAGACAGCCGCGAGCGCGGGCTATCGGTTCATTGGAGAACTCCGCGAAGCGCCCGACGGAGCGCCGCCGGAGGAACCGCAAACCAGGCGAAAGCGCCGCTGGTGGCCGCTGGCCGCGGTGGCCGGGGCAATCCTGATCGTCGCCGCCGTCCTGTTGATTCGCAGAACCGGGCGAAATAATCCACCCCGAATGATCGCTCTGCAGCAGATTACCACTTCCATGGCGCTGGACCGCTGGCCCAGCTTCTCTCCCGATGCCAGCCAACTGGCCTTTACCTCCGACCGCACCGGGCATTATCAGATCTATATAAGGTCTGTCGTTCCCGGCAGCAGCGACCAGCAGATTACCTTCGACGACCTGGACAATATTCAGCCCGCCTGGAGCCCTCAGGGCGATTACATCGCTTATGCCTGTCTAAAGCGCGGCGGTATCAACATAATTCCCGCGTCCGGAGGAACGGTTCGCTACCGTACTGATTTTGGGGACTCGCCGCAATGGTCGCCGGATGGGCGGCAGCTGGTGTTTCGCGACCCCGGCGTGCACTTCAATCCGGCTCAGGATCCCATCGATATACCCGACGCGACGCTCTGGCTTGTCGACGCGGAGCAGGGCGCGCCCGTTCGCCTCACCAGTCACGGCAGTCCGCCGGGTGGCCACGAAAATCCCCGCTGGTTGTCGGATGGTTCTCATGTCGTCTTTGAAACTGCGGTCCTCATACCGCCGACGACGCCGCGGCCGGACTTCATCCCCGCCGTAGTCGATATTCGCACTAAGGAGTGGAAGTCGATCCCGTTCGGGTCGCTGCGCGCAAGAAATCCGATTGTTTCGCCCGACCTGAAGTACCTTTATTTCGAAGTGCGTTTCGGCGAGCAGCCAGGACTGTGGCGTGCTCGCATCAACGGCCGATTTCAAGCGCAGCGGCCCGAGGCAGTGATGCCGGTGAATGGGCCTCTGATCCGCGATCTGGCGTTCAACGCCGTTGGAACGCGACTCGCCTTCAGCCATTCGAACGATGAAAGCGCGCTCTGGTCGGTGCCTTTGACTGCGTCCGGCGCAGCATCCGGTGAGCCAAAGCCGCTGATTCGAGAACACGTGCGCAGGTTCCTCCGTCCGGCGTTTTCGCCTGACGGCTCGAGGATCGCCTACACCTGGATTCAGCGCGATGCGGAATGGCTGAAGATGGCCGTCTACGTGGCGAATGCCGACGGCGCCGGAGCCTCCGCTGTGTCGCCGCAGGACCAGCAGGCGTTCTATCCGGAATGGGTTGGGCCGAATGTGGTCGGCTATGAGGTCACCGAAAAGAATCGGACAGGCTATTGGCTGAAGCCGCTCGATGGCTCGCCGCGGCAAACGCATCTGGACCTCGACTGGAGCCGGTCCGACGACGTGCGCCTGTACGGCACAAAAGCCATTGCCGACGTCGAATCGCCCGAGGGCCGGCATGTGGTGGTTATGGCCGATCTCTCGGGCGGCGCGGCACGGGCTCTGACGCCGGCATCGAGGAACATCGAGTACCCCTGCTGGTCGCCGGATGGCCGCTGGATCGCGGCCCGCGAGAACATCCGCGGGGAAGCGTCGCTGGTCGTCTTTCCGTCTGCCGGAGGTGAGATTCAGACCCTCGTGAGCGAGCCGGCCCAGTCACTGGCCTACGACTGGTCCCCAGACAGCAGGCGAATCAGCTTCGCCGGCATGCGGAATGGAATCTGGAACATCTACTGGGTGGATCGCGTGACGCGCGAGGTTCGGCAACTCACGCACTTCGCCACGCCGTCAGCCTCGGTGAGCGATCCCGCCTGGTCCCCGCGAGGAGATCAGATTATCTTCGAACGATACGATCAGTCCGCCAACATATACATCGCGGACCTGCGTTGGGAGTGACTTTCAGCCTGCATTTAACTATTGACGCTTCATGATCGGCTGAGGAGGATGAAAACGTCCGCTCAGGACACGTGGCCGTATCGCCGTGGCGCACTCTTATTATTCGTGTTCCTGATCGGCGTCTGCACCGTCAGCGGCGCCGAGGCGCCAGTCGAATTACGGCTCAACGGCTGGAGCGCGACCATCGAACCCGAAACGCTCACCGTTCGCGCTCGCATAGACGGGCAGCCGGACGAAATAGTTGTCGCAGAAGGTGGGCGCGAGGTCATCGAGTCCGTTACGCGCGTGCGGCAATCGGCAAGCTGGAAAATGCCGGGGCCTGGCGTCACGGCGGAATTTTCGGTACGAGGTAACCGCCTGCACGTACGATTCGAGTCGGCGCGCGAGCAAACCTTCGAGTGGCCGCAAACTGGCGAGGAGCGTTCCATGTCGGCGCTCATCCTGCCGGACGGGGAGGGTCTATACGTACCGCTCGGCGATGCGGCCTGGCGCGGCAGGCTGGCCGGGCAGTGCTTCTCCGCGTCCGGCCAGCTCTCGATGCCCTTTTGGAGTTACCAGGCAGGCCGGGGTACGTTCACCTACCAGATAATCTCGGATATCCGGACGGAGCTCTGCACGGAAGACAAGCGTGGCCGGATTGTCGCGGCCGCCAGGCACAGGTTCCTGGATCGCGATCAGCGGCCGGCTTATGAACTGGAGATGTGGCCCGGAGGCGCCTCGCCTGTCGCGCCCGCGATCGAGTATCGCGAGGGTCTCGTGCGCGATGGGCAGTTCGTGCCGCTTACCGAGAAAATCCGCGCGAATCCCGAAGTGGCCAGGTTGCTGGGGGCTGTCCATATGTACGTTTGGGGAGACGGACGGACGTTGGAGTTCCTCGATGACCTTCGACACGCCGGAATCAAGCGGGCGTGGATCGGATATGACCAGGAGGAACGAACGCACAAAATCCTCGTCGGCAGGCGTTACATTACCGCGGCGAAGGAAGCCGGTTACCTGGCAGGCCCCTACGATTCCTTCGCGAACGCGCAAGACTCCGTCACGGGAGAAGATTCGGTGAGCCGCTGGCCGGGAGATCTGTACCCGGCGGGCTGCATCACGGATCGCGAGCAAAAGCCTCTCGGTGGATTCGCCGGTCGCGGGTGTGAGCTGAGTTCCGAGGCTTTGGCGCGCGCCGAGCCAAAGTTGAGACCCCTGGCCGCCCGCATGGACGAGCGTCTGCGCGACGGAGCCAATTCGTACTTCCTGGATGTCGACGCATTCGGAGATCTATATGACGACTATTCTCCCGCGCATCCCATGACGCCGTTCGAGGACCGAGCCAACCGCCTGCGCCGGATGAAAGGCGTTCGGCAGCGTGGCGCGGTCCTCGGGTCGGAGGAGGGAGTAAGCTGGAGCGTCCCCCTGCTCGACTTCGCGCACGGCGCGCTGTCGGTTCAGAACGCGGCGCTCTGGTCGCATAAGAAGGAGTTTGGCGGGTGGTGGCCGCCCGACCGTCCACGGATCTTCTTCCAGCCCGCGACTCCGGGGAGCGAGTTCTCCCGGGCGAAATACGATCCCGCATACCGGCTGCCGCTCTACGAGGCGGCGTTCCATGCGTCGGTTGTCGCGACCGACCGTTGGGACGTTCCGATGGCCAAGTTTCCCAATTTGGTCCAGACCAGACAACTACTCGAACTGCTTTATGGCGTGCCGTCGATGTGGGCGATGGACAGGCGGCAATTGCGGGAGTGCGCGGCGTCGCTTACAAAACTGATGGAGTTCTTCGATCCGCTGCACCGGCGAATCGGCACGGAGCCGCTCACCGATTTCAAGTGGCTCACTGCCGACCGGCTGGTCCAGCGGACAAGGTTTGGGGATGAGGCCACGCTGACTGCGAACTTTGGATCGGCCATGTTCGCGGAGGTCAAGCCGGGCTGCGTGCAGGTGGATTGGATCTCCTCGGGCCGGCGCGTGACGTTCTGCCCTGCGGGACCGCAGTAGGAGGACAGTCTATCCCGCGGGTTCGTAATCGTAGAGCTGGCGCAGCTCGCACTCACCATCCGCCACATGGCGAAGAAACTCCCTGGCAAGCTCGACAGCTTCTTCCTTCGAGTTCGCCTTCAGAATTGCGAAACCGCCCACAACCTCCCTGGATTCGATGAATGGCCCGTCGGTCACGGTCACCGACCCGCCGGAGCGGCGAACCCGCGCGCCGAGTTTCGAGGGCAGGCATCCTTCGGTAGAAAGCAGCCAACCCGCCTTCATGCCCTCTTCCACCAGCTTGCCCATGGCGGCCATTTCCTCCGCCGACGGCGGCGTGTCGCGCTCAACCGTCTTATAGATACTCAGGAATCGCATTGCTGTCTCCTTTAATTGACTCGGGTCGTCCTGACCCGCTCTGAGAACAAGTCGAACGACGAAACTCGGGTTCGACACGCACCTGGGGAAATTTCTGTCGCCTCTCACGCCGTCGCGAACATCATCACCGCCGCGCCGGCCATCACAGCCGCGGTGATCCAGCCCACGGCCGTGATCCATCGCGAGTTGCAGTGATGCCCCATCACCTCGGGGTTGCTGGTCAGCAGCACGATTAGCACTACCAGCGGCGGCGCCAGGACTCCGTTCAGCACCGCCGACCAGAACAGCATCGAGACGGCATTGAAGCCGAAGAAACTGAGCGCCGCGCCGACAATCATGCCTGCCGCCACAACGCCATAAAATCCTCGCGCGAGATGGGGCTGGTCGGTTAAGGAGCCGCGCCAGTCGGCCGCCTCGGAGATGGCGTAGGCGCTCGACCCGGCCAGCACTGGCACGCCGAGCATACCCGCGCCAATGAGCCCGATCGAAAACAGAAGGTACGCTGACTTCCCGGCCAACGGACGCAATGCCTCCGCAGCCTGCCGCGCCGTCGTGATGTGCGTGTCGCCGTGTGCGTGCAGTGTGGCGGCGGTGGTCAGAATGATGAAGTACATGACGAGGTTCGAGAAGAACATCCCGGTCACCACATCATTCCGGGATTTCTTCAGCTCGCGCGCGGTTGCGCCCTCACGCGCCTCCACCGTGTCGCGGCCCTGCTCGCGCTCTTCCTCCACTTCTTCCGCCGCCTGCCAGAAGAACAGGTACGGCGAGATAGTCGTGCCGAAGATGCCCACCAGCGTGGCCCAGTAGGTGGCCGAGCGCACGAATGTTGGCACGAACGTGGACCGCAGCACGGCATGCCAGTCCGGATGAACGACGAATGCCGCGATCACATACGCGAACAGCGCGAGCGTCAGCCACTTGAAAACGCGGGCGATGGTCCGGTACGACGACCAGAACAGCAGCGACGTGATGAACAGCGCGTAGGGAGGCAGGAAAACCCATTGACCGACGCCCGCCAGTCCCGCGGTCACCTCGGCCATTCCGGCCAGGTCTGCGCCGACGTTCACCGTGTTCGCCACCATAAGAATGACGCAGGCGCCCCACAGCACCCAGCGCGGATAGCGCATGCGGATGACCGCCGCGAGCCCTCGGCCGGTAACCATGCCCAGGCGCGCCGACATCAGCTGCACGGCTGCCATCAGCGGGAACGAGAACAGGGCAGTCCACAGCGGCGCGTATCCGAATGACGCGCCTGTCACGGCGTAGGTGGAGATGCCGGACGGGTCGTCGTCGGCGGCTCCGGTAATGAGGCCCGGGCCGAGATCGCCGAAGAAACGGCGGAACCGCCTCTGTGCCAATCGGATTTTGCGGGGGAGCTTCTGCTGGTCAGGCATGCTGTAAGATCTTTCTACCATGCATACCCATACACGCCGCGGATTCCTGGCCCAGGCGCTCGGTCCGGCCTGGGTGGGCGCATCGCTGCTGGAGCAGGCGTTCTTCCGTGCGGCCCTGGCGCGCGCACAGTCGCCCGGCGCGCCCACCGATCTGTTCGAGATTGAAAAAGTAGCCGGCGGCGTGTATGCCGCGCTCGCCCGGCCGCAGGCATTCATCAACTGCAATGGCGTGATCTTCGAGAACGCGGAAGACCTGCTGATCGTGGACACGCATTCCAAACCCTCGGCCGCCGCCGCGCTCGTGGCGCAGATCAGGCGAGATATTACGAAGAAACCCGTGCGCTACGTGGTCACCACTCACTTTCACTGGGATCACACGCAGGGCTCGCCTGCGTACAAGCGGCTGGAGCCCGGTGCGGAGATCGTTGCGAGCAACGCGACGCGCAGCCTGCTGGCGGAGTTCGGGGCCGCCAGGCTGAAAGCTTCGCTTGACGAGGTCCCGAAGACACTCGATCGGTTCCAGCAGCGGCTCGCCCGCGCCAACACGCCTGATCAGAAGGAATTCTTCCGCGCGATGGTGGCGCAGACCCGCGCATTCGCCGAGGAGATGCGCGACTACGCTCCGGTGCTGCCGGACGTGACGTTCACCGATAATCTGGTGATTCACGATCGCGCGCATGAGCTGCACCTTGCGTTTCGCGGGCGCGGTCACACCGCGGGAGACGTGGTGGTGTTCTGCCCGCAGAAGAAGGCGCTCGCCACCGGCGACCTGCTGCATTGCTGGCTGCCGTTCCTCGGCGACGGCTATCCGCGCGAGTGGCCGCGCACGCTGCACACTGTCGCGGAGTTCGAGTATACGCAGGCGGTAGGCGGGCATGGAGGCGTCCAGAAAACGCGCGGCACGCTCGGTCATTTTGCCGGCTACATTCGGGAGCTGGCGGAGGTGGTGGACGCGAGCAAGCGCAAAGGACAGACCGTGGAGCAGCTTCAGGCCGCCATCACGCCGGGTACGCTCAAGTCGCTGGGCGGCGGCTACGGCGACTTCGTGGGCGCGCAAATGGTCCGCTACGATTCCGGGTCGGCGTTCATGCTGCCGGCGGAGGCGCTTGCCAGCGGCGTGAAATCGAACATCGCCGATATGGACAAGGCGCTGGATCGAAGCTGAGCGCAGCGCCCTTCCGGTGTTACAAAGGGACAATGCCTGAACTGCCGGAGGTGGAAACCGTTGTCCGCACCGTCGCGCCAAAGCTGACGGGGCGGCGAATCGTGCGCGCGGAGTTCTCTTCGAAGCACGTCGTTCGGCAGAACTTCGCGGCCCTGGCGCGCCGCCTGAAAGGACAGGTGATTCACTCCGTTTCGCGGCACGGGAAGTTCATCGTGACCGAGCTCGACCGAGGCAACCTGCTCATCCACCTCGGCATGACCGGCCGCCTGATTGTCGATGGCGAAACCGGGCCGTACACGCGCGCCTTTTTCGAGCTGGACAAGGGCGCGCTGGTGTACAACGATATCCGCCAGTTCGGACGTATTGAGTGGAGCGAGAAACTTCCCGACCGCGTGGCACGGCTCGGCCCGGATGCTCTCTCCGTCAGTGCGGAGGACTTCACGGCAAGGCTGCGGGCGCGACGCACGGCGCTCATCAAACCGCTGCTGCTGAACCAGTCGTTCGTCCGCGGCCTCGGGAACATTTACGCAGATGAAGCGCTGTTTGCGGCGGCCATCCACCCGCGCTCGAATGCGGTCCGCCTGAGCCGTACGCGCGCTCTCCGCCTGTATGAAGCTGTAGGCAAGGTGCTCCGAACAGCCATAGCGAACAAAGGCTCCTCGATTTCCGATTACGTCTACGACGAGGGCAGCAAGGGCAATCATCAGGATTATCTGCTGGTCTACGGTCGCCAGGGCGAGCCATGCACGCGCTGCGGTACGGCCATCCGCCGCATCGTGCTCGGCGGACGGGGAACGCATTACTGCCCGAAGTGCCAGCGGACCTGAATCGTCGCGTTATGACGAAAGCGGACACGTGGGGGCCATTTCTGAGATCGTCATCACTCACTCGATGTGTTCACACTTCTTAATTTTCGCCTCATCTATGCCTCGGCAACGCACGATTCGAGCTTCGGCCCGAGTAACTCCGAGGGTCGCCTGTTCGCGGTTTACTATAACCACGATCGTCCGCTCGTGAAGACCGATAACCGGCCGGCGTCGGTCAGGGCGCACGACTTCGCAGGCACCAGCATCGGCACGTTCGGCGGCCACTATATTCAGGACATCCCCACAGCGGCGGGCGCCTTCGATTTGCTGGCCTGGGGCGCAGTGGAAACCGGAACGTGGGGCGCCCAAACGCAGAAAGCCGGCGCGGCCACCGGCGAGATCGGCTTTCAGCAAAAGGAATTCGGTAGGCTGTGTCCATGCGAGGCGGAATGTTCTGATCCAACAGTCACGACCTGTGGTACGCCGGGCCCGGGGCATTCCAGCCGTGGACGTTCGGCTATTTGGGGCGGCCTTCAAATGGTCTCAGCAAGCTTGCCGATGTTTACGACGCCAGCGCGGATTCTCAGTTGAACCGGCAGGTCTCGCTGAGTCTGTACATGGCCTATGCGCAGGGCGGTGCGGTGGTGCGCAGGATATTCCCCGCGGGTCCCGATTCAAAGTTCGGATACATTGAGATGAACTACACGTTCTGAACACGCCCCTGTTTGCTTCAGCCTGTAGAGGCAAGTCACCACGTCAATCGCATCAAAGACGTGGCCTGCCGGGGAAGGTAAGTGGCGATCATGATCCCGCCATCGCTTACATCCAGCCACTGCGGGGAACTCAGAAGCTCCAGCTGCCCCGCTTCTTTCAATCGGGCATACTGTTCCGGCGTCGGCGCCTGCGGAGAACCCATCGCCTTCCACGCGCTGTACGAATTACTGTGCGTATCGTCGATGCGGTAGTGCTCCAGCATCACTTTCTTTACCCCCGACGGGATTCCCGCAATCGTCACTTCCACTTCCGCGCCTGCGGCGGGCAGGTCGTCGTCATGATAGTTCCACAGCATGACCGCGGCCTCGCGATCCCCCCTGGTCGCGAGCGCGTCCACGTCCGGCGTCTGCGTTACGCCATTGCTCAAAATGTCCTCAAGCGGAACCTGCCCGGTGCTGTTCGTCATCACGCGCTCTCCGGACATCAGGGCGGCCATCCGGAATACATTCAGCACCGGCTTGTCCACGCCATTCGTCGCCAGTGTGCGAAATCCTTCAAAGTACTGCTTGCCCTCAAATTCGAACGACCAGGACAACATCGCGAGCAGGTTCACCCTGGAGCGGTCCTGCAAATCGAACAACGCCTTCATCGCGGCTGCCGTGTAGGTCGCGTAGAGTGGTCCGTTCCGGTACGCATTGGCCGGATTGACCTTCATCGAGCAGGCGGCGCATCCCTCTGGATCGGCCTCGCTCAGAATAATCGGCAGACGGATATACCGCGGATACTTCGCGACAATGTTAAAGCCCGCTTCGGCGGCCTTCAGCTCAGTCATCAGCCCCATCCGCACATGTCCGTCCACCATCGTCGGGTGACCCTTGGGATGGTACGAGATGAAATCGAGCGGGACCGGCTTCCCATCCGCCGCGCTCCTGCCGTTCAGACAATGCTGCAGAAAGTTATCAAGAAACGCGCCGGCTCGCTCTGAGCTCGGCCCTGTGCTTGCAGGTCCGCCTACCTTTGCATTCGGCAGCGCCGCTCGAACCCCGGCTACAGCATAGTCATAAAGCCTGAAATACTCGGCGGGTGTCCCATGCCAGTACGAGATGTCCGGTTCATTCCACACCTCGAAGTACCAGGCGCTGACTTCCTGCTTCCCGTAGCGCTCGACAAGGTGCTCGGTATACTTCCGCACCAGTTCGCCCCACAACGAATAGTCCTTTGGCGGATTGTTGGAAGCGCCTGAGGTTGTGTTGGCCGGATAATGAACCTGGTATGTATCCACTCCCGGAAGCGTCGCGGCCAGATCCCTGGGCATGAACCCAAGCTCCACCATCGGGCGGACGCCGGCCTTCCTGAATTCGTCGAAGGTCTGGTCGGTAATCGTGAAATCGTACACCGCCTTGCCGCTGGGGTCCAGACTGAATACGTTCGATGAGCTCCACTTGAGCTCAGGCACTCCGTTGCCCGAGGTCAGAAGATGGTGCGCTCGGATGTACACCGGCACTGGGCTCATATCGTGCAACTCCCGAAGAAGCTGCCTGCCGTACTTCATCGTGGTGTAGTTTGATTCGTCGTAGCCGAACCAGCTATAGATCGGCGTGTAGGCGCCCACCGCCCTCGTGAGGTCCACATGTATGGCCACCGATCCTTCCGCTGGTGGCGCGGAACTGGAGCGCGCAGTGTTCTGGCCGGCGGCGACAAGCGACACCGTCAGAAGCGACCACTTCAAGGCGATTTTCAGCGGCGTGTTGCTCGGGAGAGAATTCAGCGGAGTGGTTTGGAGTG
>CAWACP010000014.1:0-49864 GCA_963780655.1 uncultured Acidobacteriota bacterium
CCTCAGCCTGGACTCGAACCAGGAACCCTTCGGTTAACAGCCGAATGCTCTACCATTGAGCTACTGAGGAGCAGGGGGGGTTCTTTCGTTTCAATTACACCAAACGAGCCCGCGCCCTGTCAAATTCATCCTGCAGGGCCTGCGTGGCGTGGTCACCCCAGCCGCCGCCCGCACCGGGCGAGAATTCGCGCCCCCTCCGCGCACAACCTCGGCGATGGGCACTCCTGCCGCCGAACGGGCCAGCGTCGAGGAGGAACTGCATTGGCTTGCACTCATCCTGGTCCCCGGCCTGGGGATGCGCAAGGCAGGACAGCTTCTCGAACGCTTCCGAACCCCTCAGGGCATCTTCCGGGCATCCGCCTCCGAACTGGAGTCCGCCGGTCTGCCGGGAAGCATCGCCAGAAGCATTGCCAGCGGCTGTTCCTTCGACGACGCACTCGACCAGCAGAAACGCGTTCGCGAAGCCGGCGCCGCCATCATCCCCCTGAGCGACTCCCCAATACCCGCCCCGTCTGCGCGAGATCTTCGACCCGCCTATGCTCCTGTTCGCGCGAGGACGGATTGAGCTGCTCCAAACCTCGATGCTGGGCATCGTCGGGACGCGCCGGCCCACCCATTACGGGACCGCCGCCACGGAGAAGCTGGCAGGCGATCTGGCCCTTGCCGGCATCACCATCGTGAGCGGCATGGCGCGCGGCATCGATACGTCGGCGCACAGGAGCACTCTGGCCGCGGGCGGCGGTACGGTGGCGGTCTTCGGGGTGCGGCGTGGACCTTATATATCCTGCCGAGAACAGGAAGCTCGCGGAGCAACTGACGGAAAAGGGCCTGCTGGTCTCGGAGTTCCCGATGGGCGCTCCCGCCTATCCCCAGAACTTCCCCATCCGCAACCGGATCGTGAGCGGAATGAGCGTCGGGATTCTGGTGGTGGAAGGCGCCCAGTACAGCGGGTCGGCCATTACCGCCCGGCTGGCTCTTAATGAGCAGCGCGACGTTTTCGCGGTGCCCGGCAGCATCATGTCGAAAATGAGCTGGGGGCCGAATCTCCTGATCAAGCAGGGCGCCAAGCTGGTGCAGGACTGGAACGATATCGTCGAGGAACTCCCCGTGGAGGTGCGCGTAGAACTGGCCCGGCAGGGGCGGGAATGACGTTTTCTGGCCTCGATCCCGATGTTCCTGCCGCAGCTGGAACTCCCGAATGTCAACGACATCCCGGCAGGTGCTGGGCCGCCTCAAACCTGATTGCCCCACCCACATCGACGAGCTATTAGAAACTTTGGAGGGTCAATCGTCATCTGAGATAATTGCCGCACTGTTCGAGCTGGAGATGCTCGGCCTCGTACGACAGCTTCCCGGTCGCGAATTTGCTAAAGTGTGGTAGTCCGTACCCTCCAGCAGTTTTCGATTCTGAGCAATTCTACGGATCCCTATCATGGCTAAATCTCTCGTCATCGTCGAATCGCCGACGAAGGCGAAAACGATCGGTAAGTACCTCGGCAAGCAGTTCATCGTCATGGCCTCCCTCGGCCACGTAAAAGACCTTCCCAAGAAGGACCTGGCCGTTGATGTGGAGCACGAATTCGCGCCCCACTACGAAATTATCGAAGGCAAGAAGAAACTCATTGCAGAGCTGAAGCAAGCTGCAAAACAGGTGGAATCGATCTACCTGGCGGCTGACCCTGACCGCGAAGGCGAAGCCATTTGCTGGCACCTTCAGGAAGAGCTCGACGGCCGTTCGTCGAAAAAGGACGGCGGCCCGCGTATCTTCCGCGTCATGTTCAATGAGATCACGGCCAACGCGGTGCGCAAGGCGTTCGAAAAGCCGTCCGCGGTGAACGTGAATCTGGTGGAAGCACAGCAGGCGCGCCGCATCCTGGACCGGCTGGTCGGTTACAAGATCTCCCCGCTGCTCTGGGACAAGGTGCGCCGGGGCCTCTCGGCGGGACGCGTCCAGACCGTCGCGCTGCGGCTGATCGTCGAGCGTGAGCGCGAAATTCGCGCGTTCCAGAAGCGCGAGTACTGGACCATCGACGTCAACCTCAACGCGAAGAAGCCGCCGGTGCTGACGGCGCACTTCGCGAAGCGCAAGGACGAGACCATCGACATCGGCGACGAGCAGGCCGCGAAGAACATTCTCGACCAGCTCGAAGGTGCGAAGTACATTGTCCAGTCCGTCACCACGCGCGAGAAGCGGCGCAATCCCGTCGCCCCGTTCATCACATCGACGCTGCAGCAGGAAGCCTCGCGCAAGCTGCGCTTCAGCGTAAAGCGCACCATGGGGCTCGCCCAGCGGCTCTACGAAGGCGTCGAACTCGGCGGCGAAGGCGCAACGGGTCTCATCACCTATATGCGCACGGACTCCACGCGCGTCTCTCAGGATGCGATCGCGGAAGTTCGGGAGTTGGTCGCCCAGCGGTACGGGCAGGACTTCGTCCCAGAAGCGCCCAACGTATATCGCAGCAAAAGGATATTCAGGACGCCCACGAGGCCATTCGTCCCAGCTCCGCCATGCGGGCGCCGGACGAGATCGCGAAGTACCTGCAGGAAGACGAGCTGAAGCTGTATCGACTCATCTGGATGCGCTTCGTGGCGTCCCAGATGACGCCGGCCGTGTTCGACCAGACCAGCATCGACGTAGCCGCCACCGGGCGGGACGGCGCGAACTATCTGTTCCGCGCCACGGGCAGCGTTCCGAAGTTCAAGGGCTTCCTCGAGGTGTACGAGGAGGGCAAAGACCAGAAAGACGAAGACGACGAGGAGCTGAAGAGCCGCCTGCCGCAGGTGGCTGAAGGCGAAGAGCTAAAATTCCGTTCTATCGAGCCCGAGCAGCATTTTACGGAGCCGCCGCCGCGCTTTACGGAAGCGACGCTGGTAAAGGAGCTGGAAGCCGACGGCGTCGGCCGTCCCTCCACCTACGCCTCCATCCTGTCCACCATCCAGGAGCGCGAGTACGTGAAGAAGGAAGGCGGAAAGTTCACACCCACCGAGCTGGGCATGGTTGTCACCGATCTGCTTCTGGAAAGCTTCAATGATCTTTTCGATGTGACCTACACGGCGCGCATGGAAGAGGAGCTGGACGAAATCGAAGAAGGCAAGGTGGACTGGCGCGCCTCCATGGCCGAGTTCTATCAGCGGTTCGAGCGCGATCTCGAACACGCTGAGCGGCACATGACCGACATCAAGCGCATGGAAAAGCCCACCGATCTCGTTTGCGAGAAGTGCGGCAAGCCCATGGTGATCAAGTGGGGCAAGCACGGCAGCTTTATCGCCTGCACGGGTTACCCGGAGTGCACCAATACGCGCGAGCTGACGGTGGATCTGCCGGACGTCGACACCGCCGATCTCACTGAGCAGGATGCCGAGGAGTACTGCGAGAACTGCGGCCGGCCCATGGTCCTCAAGAAAGGCCGTTTCGGCCAGTTCTACGCGTGTTCGGGCTATCCCGATTGCAAGACTACTCGGAAGATCGGCGCCGCGGAACAGAAGAAATCGGATGTTCAGCTGGACGAGCTCTGCCCGCAGTGCGGCAACAATCTGGTGTTGAAGAACGGCCGCTTCGGCGAATTCACCGCCTGCAGCAATTACCCGACCTGCAAGTACGTAAAGCAGAAAACCATCGGCGTCCCCTGCCCGAATTGTTCGCAGGGTGAGGTTGTGGAACGTCGCTCGAAACGTGGCAAGACGTTCTACGGCTGCAACCGCTATCCCGAGTGCGACTTCGTTGCGTGGGGCAAGCCGCTCAGCGAGAAGTGCCCGGACTGCGGATCGCCGTACCTGATTGAGAAATGGCTGAAGGCCGGTCCCGTTGCGCAGTGCCCGAACAAGGAGTGCAAGTTCAAGCACCCGATCGAGCAGCCCGCTGCGGAAGCGGAACCGCAGCCCGTTGGATAAGCTGCCATGGCCAACGAAGCGGCAGTAACGGCCGATTACGGACTCGACGCCCCCGGCGTAGTGAAGAGCATGTTTGTCCGGGCCGGCGTCGCTCATGCTTTTGGCGTGGCCATCTGGCTGATGAATCGGACGCTCTCGCCGGACCACGCGCTGAGCGTGCTGCTCGCGCTGGGAATCACCGGGCTCATATTCCTGGGCATCGCGGTGGTCATGATCTGGAGCAGCCGCGTTGGCAAGCTGCAATTGCGCGATCGTCTGCTCGGCCAGATAAGCCTGAGCGGGGACGAGAAGGTGCTGGACGTTGGCTGCGGCCGCGGGCTTCTTCTGATCGGCGCGGCAAAGCGCCTTACGTCGGGCAAAGCTACCGGCGTGGATGTCTGGTCCGAAGAGGACCTGTCGGGCAACAGCGCGGATGCTGTTCGCGCCAATGCCAAAGCCGAGGGCGTGGCCGACAAGGTCCGGCTCGACGATGCCGATGCTCGCAAACTCCCGTTCGCGAACGACAGCTTCGATGTCGTGCTCTCCAGCGTGGCCATCCACAACATGGACGACAGCGACGACCGGAGGCAGGCGATTGCCGAGATTGTTCGCGTGCTCAAGCCGGGCGGCCGACTGGCTGTTTTCGATATCCTGCACGCGGCCGAATATGCGAAAGAGCTTCGGGAACGCGGCATGTCGAACGTGACTCTCTCGGGCCTCTCCTTCCTCTGGTGCATGCCTGGCCGCACGGTCACCGCAAACAAACCGTAAACGATTCGAGTGGGGCAGGCGCCTCGCCTGCGGCGGGCGCCCCGGGCGCCTGGTCCCGCAAAGACGCATTCAGAAAATACCGGGCTGGCCGACGAGGCGTCGGCCGCAGGCGAGGCGCCGGCCCCACGAACGCCAGCCAGGTTACCGGTTGCGTGCGCCGCATCTGCGATAAGCTGGGACTACTCTTCTCGAGATTTCCCTATGCAGAGCAGCACGGCCTCCGCCGCTACGGCGATCATTCGCGTCGAAAATCTGGTGAAGACGTTTCACGATCACAAACGCGGTGACGTTCATGCCGTCAACGACGTCAGCTTCGACGTTCACCGCGGCGAGGTGTTCGGCCTTCTGGGGCCGAACGGCGCCGGCAAAACCACCACGCTGCGCATCATGGCGACCCTGCTCAAACCGACGTCCGGTACGGCCTCGCTCGGCGGCTTCGATATTGTGCGACAGCCCGAGAAGGTGCGCGAACAGATCGGCTTTCTTTCGGGCGAGACTGGCCTCTACGCTCGCCTGACGCCGCGCGAGATTCTCACGTTTTTCGGCCGTCTGAACGGCATGGATGCCGCCCGCCTGCGCCAGCGTACCGACGAGGTGATTGCGAGATTCGGAATAGCATCATTCGCCGACACGCGAACTGACAAGCTGTCCACCGGCATGAAGCAGAAGACGGCCATCGCCCGCACCGTCCTGCACGATCCGCCCATCCTCATCCTGGACGAGCCGACCGCGGGCCTCGACGTGCCAACGGCGCGCAGCATCGAGGAATTCATCGTGGAGGCGAGGGCCGCCGGCCGCTGCATCATCTACTCGACTCACGTCATGGAAGAGGCCGAGTACCTGTGCGACCGCATCGCCGTGATCAACGCCGGCCGCGTGGGCGCCATCGGAACAATGGATGAGTTGCGCGCGATCACGGGCCGCCAGCGGCTGCGGGAAATCTTCCTCGAACTGCTCGGCATGACGCAGGAGGCGAAAACAGCATGAGCCGACCGTGGATGATCGGGACGATTTACAGGAAAGAAATCCTCGACCTGCTGCGCGATCGCCGGACCATCATCAGCATGGTCATCGTGCCGCTCGTGGTTTTTCCCCTTCTGATGGTCGTGGTATCGCGCGTCGTCGGCTCAATGATGGAAAAGGCGGAGACCGAAGCGAAGTCCATGTCCGTGGCCGTGAAGGGACCGACGCCGGTCATTCTGGATGCTCTGCAAAAGGCCGGCCTCAAAGTCGTACAACAGAACGACCTCAAAGCGGCGATCGAGCAGAAGACATCGTCGGCGGGTCTGGAGCAAACCGAAGGACCGGAGGGCGCAGCGCAGATCACGCTGTATGTGGACAATTCCAACCCGACCTCTTCGGCGGCTGGCGATAAGATTCGCATTGCGCTGAGCGAGGTGAAAGACGACCGCGTGAAGGCGGCGCTGCGCACCTCAGGCGTACCCGAATCGGTGCTGACGCCGTTCACCGTAAAAAGCGTCAACGTGGCCCCGCCGAAGAAGATGGCCGGCATGATGTGGGGCAGCATGCTCGGCTACCTCATGATCCTGCTCATGTTCACGGGCGGCATGTATCCGGTGATCGACATGACCGCCGGCGAAAAGGAGCGCCGTACGCTGGAGTCTCTGCTGGTTACGCCCGCCGGCCGGAGCGAGATTGTGGTGGCCAAGACGCTGGCGGCCATCACCGCGATCTTTCTGACCGCCATGCTGACGCTGGGAAGCATCATTGTTTCCGTGCGCGCCAACCGGAGCAGTGGGAAATCGGGCGAAATGCGCCAGATGTTCAGCACAATTCCGCTGGACGCGCATTCCATCATGCTGATCGTGCTGACCCTGATTCCGCTGTGCATTCTGGCGGCTTCGGCCATGATGGCCATCGCCGTTTTCGCGCGCAGCTTCAAGGAGGCGCAGTCGTATCTGACGCCAGTGATGCTGCTGGTTATTTTCCCGGCGCTGTTGGGCGGGCTGCCGGCCCTCGAGCTAACGCCCGCGCTCTGCCTGGTCCCGATCTTCAACGCCAGCCAGTTGATTCGCGGCATTCTCCTCGGCGAGTTCAAGCTGAGCTCGTTCGTGATAACGCTGGGCGCCAATCTGATCTACGCGGCCGTTGCGCTGATCATCGCCCGCAACCGCTTCGAGGACGAGACGGTTCTGTTCCGGTCGTAACGGCCTCGCACGCGTCGCAGCCGGCGAAGGACTCAGCGCCCTGCAACCGCTCCCTTACGGTCGCGGCTCGGAAACGCTGGCTGAGCCGCGACCGTGAGGGAGCGGGTTTGGTTGTGGCTATGCTGCTCTGCGGGGCAGGCATTCAGCGCCGTCCCTTTTCTTGCTGCCCCTCCTGCGATAATGGCGGAACGGTGCGTATGACCAGACCCGGGCTTCTTACTCTTACTGTGATTTTCGGCGTGTCCGCGACCGTTGTCGCCGCCGCACAGGATGTCCAGAAAAACGTAACCTACGTCTGCAACGGCGCGCGGCTGGTGATCGATAGCTGCAACATGCGCGATCTCTCGGACGCCTCCACATGCATGGTGGGACACCCCGACACCATCCTGCCGAACGGGCTCATGAAATACACCACCGAGACTCGGGGCGCGCTGAAGAAACTCCTGCCGACGTGTAAGCAGCCATCGGCGCAGGAAATCTCCCGTGCCAACGCGTTCGAGAAGAGGGTGCAGGACAAGCAAGCCGCGGCGCAGAAGAAGGCCGAGGACGATCTGAACGCCATCGAAGCGCGCCAGCAGGCAGCAATTTCCGGGCCCGCGGCGAAGCCGAAGACGCCCGAGGAGCGGGCCATCGCTCGCTGCATCACTGCCGGACGCCTTCCCGCGTCGTGCACCGGCAACGCGCTGCTCGGCGCTTTTGGTCAGATGATTTCGCAGGTGCTTCCCACAGAAGAGCCCAAAGGCCCCTCAGCCGGCCCGACGATGGCGGGCGTGTTCCAGGGCGCCGGCAAATGGCGGCTCGATTTCATCGACAACGGCGTGCTGGTAAACTGCTCGTTCCTTTCTCCCGATCAGCATAGCTACACTCTCGACGTCAAAAACAACCGGCTCATCATTGACACGAGGCCGAAGCCTTTGGTCCTCACGCTCAGGGCCGATGGAACCATCGTGGGCCCGGGTCCGGTGACGATAGACGGAGTGGTCGCCTCCGGCTACACGGAGGGAAGCGGGACATCCTACAGCGGATACCGGGATCAGAACGGAATGGCGATTTCGGACGCTCAGGCCGCCGCGAGCGCCGGACCAGTCTACAGTGCGAGCGGCAACCGCGTGTACAGCCCGGTCACCCCCAGCGGCCATACGAATTTCGCGCGTAAAACTGCCACCTGCCCGGCGCTGAACCTCTCGTCCAAAGGCGCCGGAGTCGGTGTCCAGACCATGCAGACGGATCTTCTGAAGACTGCCTTCGGCGGCGATAAAGGGCCCCCGACGCCACCCGGCATTCGCATGCACGGCATCTTCGCGGCTTCCACTGGCATCAGCGTCCAGTTCTTCCCTGAGTCCGCGGTGCTCGGTTGCGGTCCGGATGCCGCTCGCGCATATCCATACACCGTATTGACGGGCGCAGGCAGAGTTGCCATCCGCATCGACGCGGCAGATCGCCCCCTGTCGCTGGCCTTCCGGCCGGACGGTTCGCTCGACGCGGGTTCCGGCTCGTATCAGGTGCATGGACGCACGGTTACCGGCCAGAACGAAAACGGCGATTTCACCTTCGCGCCGCTGGAGCAGACCTGCAGCCTCGCTGTCCTGACGCCCAGCAAGGAAATTCCCTCGTCCGGCGGCTCGACGGCAACGATGCTGCGTCCGCGAGTCTGGCAAGTCCCGCCGCGCCTCTGGGCAATGCCACTCTCTCCATCGTGTCGGGACTGCGTGCGCAGACAGGCGCTCCGAATCCGCTCGCCGGGCATCCCTTTGTTCTTCTCCGCGACAGCTACGCCGATGCGCTGGCCAAAGGCGGCGTCTCGGTCCCGCCAGGAATGTCGCCTTACAAATTCGTGGGCGCTGTTTGCACGGCCCGAACGCCTGATTGCCAGAGGATCATGGACGCCATCAAGGCCGATGCGGCGTCAGCCGTCCGTGGCGACGCCAACGGCAGCGGCACTCTTCCCGGCGTGGGACCCGGCACGTACTACCTGATGATCTCCGCCCGTTACAACAACCGGATCCTCGTATGGGGACAGGCGGTGCAGCTCAGGCCGGGCGCGAACACGTTGACGCTCGACGAGAGCAACGCCACTCCGCTCAACTGATACAGCGATAAGTCGGGGCTGACGGCGCTTGCATGGTAAAATACGAAATGCCCCCCTTTTCATGGACTTCCTTGCAGGGTTGAACCCTCCTCAGCAGACTGCCGTCGCGCACGTCGAAGGACCGCTCCTCCTTCTGGCCGGCGCGGGCAGCGGCAAAACCAGGGTGATCACTCACCGGATCGCGCATCTGGTGGAAGCTCATCGTATCCCCGGCCCTGCCATCCTCGCGGTTACGTTCACCAACAAGGCGGCCGACGAAATGCGCGAACGCGTGGTGAAGTTGCTGGGTAATCCGGACAAGCGATCGTCGCCGCTGGTCTCCACGTTCCATTCCTTCTGTGTGCACCTGCTGCGCCGCGATGGCGGCCGGCTCGCCGATATTCGTTCCGGATTTACCCGGCAATTTACTATTTATGACGACGACGATCAGGTGGCGCTGATCAAACAGATTTTCCGCCACGTGGGACTCGACGAGAAATTCATGCAATATCGCGGCATGACCTCGTGGATTTCCCACTGCAAGAGCCATAAAGAATCGCCGCAGGATGTCTATAATGCCGCGAAGGACCAGAAGGCTTCGCGGCTCGCGGTGGTCTACGAGCAGTACGAAGCCCGCCTGCGGCAGGCCAATGCGCTCGATTTCGACGACCTGCTGCTCGAAGCCGTCCGCCTGCTCCGCCATGACGACGAACTCCGCCGCACGTACAACCGCCGGCACGAGTTCCTGATGATCGACGAGTATCAGGACACCAACCGCAGCCAGTACGAGCTGATGCATCTGCTCTCCGACGAACATAAGAATGTTTGCGTGGTGGGAGATGAGGATCAGTCGATCTACGGCTGGCGCGGCGCGGACATCCGCAATATTCTCGACTTCGAGCGCGATTACCCGAATGCGCGCGTGATTCGCCTGGAGCAAAACTACCGCTCGACGAAGAATATCCTGGAGGGCGCGAGCGCGGTGGTGGCGCACAACACCGAGCGCAAGGGTAAGTGGTTGTGGACCGAATCGGGCGCGGGCCAGAAGGTGGGCCTGTATGAGGCCATCGATGGCGAGAACGAGGCGCTGTTCATCGCCGATGCTATCGAGCGGACGCTCGCGCAGAATCCGCGGGAGCGCATCGCCGTCCTCTATCGAACCAACTTCCAGTCGCGCCAGATCGAAGAAGCGTTGCGCCGTTATGGGCGCAAGTACGTGGTGGTAGGCGGATTCAGCTTCTATCAACGCGCCGAAATCAAGGACATCCTTGCGTATCTCAAGGTGCTGGTTGCGCCGCACGATTCGGTCAATTTGCTGCGCATCGTCAACCGGCCGGCGCGCGGAATCGGTTCCACCACGGTGGAACAGGTGGAGCAGTTCGCCATCGCCAACAGCCTGAGCATCTGGTCCGCGATCGGCCGAATGCTGGACGAACACGCCTTCCCGTCGCGGGCGGAGGCCGCTCTGAGCGCGTTTCGCCGCAGCATCGTTGACCTGACCGATCTGCTGAACCGCGAGCCCATCGACGAGATCATCCGGCAGACCGTCCAGCGTACCGGTTACGGAAAGATGCTCGAAGGCGAGAACGATCCGGAATCGGAATCGCGGCTCGGCAACCTGAACGAAATGATCAACGCGGCCGCGGACGCGGCGGAACGCGGTGAGACGCTGTCTGATTTTCTCGATCATGCCGCGCTGGTAGCCGACAGCGACGATCTGGACGAGCAGGCCGGCATCTCTCTGCTGACCATGCACAACGCGAAGGGGCTGGAATGGCCGGTGGTGTTCATCGCTGGGCTGGAGGAAGGCCTGTTTCCGCACAGCCGCTCGCTGAATTCCAATTCAGCCATGGAAGAGGAGCGCCGCCTCTGCTACGTCGGCATGACGCGCGCGCAGAAGCGACTGATTCTGAGCTGGGCCAGACAGCGGCGCCGCTTTGGGGGAGGCCAGCCGGAGCCGTGCATCGCCTCGCGTTTTCTGAAGGAAGTGCCCGCGGAGCTCATCGAAAAACTCCGGCAGGACGCCGGCGGCCGGCACGTGGATCTGTTCAGCGAACGCCACGAAGTGCGCGAAACGGCGAAGCGCAACATGTACACCGGCAAGACGTACAACTCGCTGGAGAACATTTCGCAGTTCTTCGCCGAGCGCGGGATTGCCGCGCCACGCCCTCCGGCGCCGCAGGCGAAAACGCCTGCTCCACAACAGCCGCAGGTGAAAACGGCCGCTCCACAACCGGCCGCACGCAAAAAGCCGCTCGGCGCCGGATCCACCATCCGGCATCCCAAGTACGGCCGCGGCACGGTGCTGCGCCGCGAAGGGGATGGCGAGGACGCTAAACTAACGGTATCCTTTCCGGGCTACGGATTGAAGAAGCTGGTTCAAAAGTACGCAGGGATCACAATCGACGAATGAACACAAAACATATTGAGGACAAAGCGGAACGCAAGAAGGTGAAACGGACCGCAAGGAAGAAGGCAGCGCCGAAGCAGCCGCGCGCGGCAGGCGTGGCGCGCGGTTCCCAGAAGAAGAAAGTCACGCACATGACCAAGGGCCAGCGCAAGCGCTAAACCCTCGTGTCCTCGCAGCTCTTACGCAGGAAGAGCATCGACGATCTCATCCGGGCCTCGGAGGATCCAGCCAGACGGCTGCGCAAGACTCTGGGGCCATGGAGCCTGACCGCGCTGGGCATCGGCGCCGTGATTGGCTCCGGCATTTTCACAGTGGTGGGAACCGCCGCCGCCGGCAAGACTGTCGAGGGTATTCTCAAAGTTCCGGTACTGGACCTGCTATTCCGCGGGTCGCATGGCATTGGGCGGCCCGGCGCGGGTCCGGCAATTACGCTGTCGTTCGTGCTGGTGGGCATTGCCTGCAGCTTCGCGGCGCTGTGCTACGCCGAGCTGGCGTCCATGATTCCCATCGCCGGCAGCGCGTACACCTATGCGTATGCGACCCTCGGCGAGATCTTTGCCTGGATCATCGGCTGGGATCTCATCCTCGAATACGCGGTGTCGAACATGTCAGTGGCTGTCGGGTTCTCCGCATACCTGCAGGACCTCGGCGATAACCTTTTCCACATCCATTTGCCCGACGCGCTGGCCTACCCTCCCGTCCCCGCGCCGGGCCAACCGGCGGGCATCTTCAACATCCCGGCGCTGGTGATCACCATGCTCGTGACCTGGCTCCTGGTGCGCGGCGTCAAAGAAAGCGCGGGCGCGAACACCGGCATGGTGCTCATCAAGATAACGGCCATCGCGATCTTCTGCCTCGGGGCGGCGCGCGCCATCAACACCGCGAACTGGCATCCGTTCATGCCGCACGGAATGTCGGGCGTGCTGACCGGCGCGTCCATCGTGTTCTTCACCTACATCGGATTCGATTCCGTATCCACCGCCGCCGAGGAGTGCCGGAAGCCGCAGCGCGATCTTCCCGTGGGCATCATTGCGACGCTGGTGATCTGCACCATTCTGTACGCCTCGGTTTCGCTGGTGCTGACGGGCATCGCCAACTGGACCACGCTCGGCAACGACGCGCCGGTGGCCAATGCTCTGAAGAATCTCGGCTTCAACAATCTGCGGCTGTGGGTGACGGCCGGAGCGCTGATGGGCATGCTCAGCTCTCTGCTGGTGTATCAATACGGGCAGGCGCGCATTTGGTTTGCGATGTCCCGCGACCGTCTGCTTCCGGGCATGTTCTCAGCCGTGCACCCGCGCTACCGGACGCCGTACATCAGCACGTGGATCGCCGGCCTGGTAGTGGGGATTCCGGCCGGCATCTGGGACATCGACACGTTCGCCGAGCTTTCGAACATTGGTACGCTGTTCGCGTTCATCCTGGTTGCGGCAGGCGTCATCGTTCTGCGCCGCACTAACCCCGATCGCCGCAGGACTTTCCGCGTGCCGCTGGTCCCCGCGGTTCCTGTCATCTCGATTGTCTGCTGCCTCGTGCTGATGGCGGGCCTGCCGCTGGAAACGTGGATTCGCTTCTTCGTGTGGCTGGCCATCGGGCTGGTGATTTACTTCCTGTACAGCATCAATCGCAGCGAGCTGCGCACGGTGGAGCAGAAGTAAGCCGGTTGTGGCGCACGCTTCAGCGTGCCGCTGTGGCTTCAGCCCACGGTCCGGGCAGCGCGAGCTGAAGCTCGCACCAGCACGCTGAAGCGTGTGCCACGACAACTCAATCGCCGAGGACCGCCAGGTCGAGTTCGCGCAATCGCACGGGATTCGTAATCACGTCCATCTGAACAATCTTTCCGTCCCTGATTGTGAAGGTGAGTGCTCGCGACAGGCGTCCTCGCGGGGCCACCACCACGCCGGCTGCACCGTTCACCAGTGCCATTTGCGCGAATCTGACGCCGCGACCAAACCTGATCGCCTGCTTCGCCCACGCCTCCGCGCCGCGCACCTCAGGCGCGGCTCCGGCGGAAACTGCGGCCGCGTCGGTTCGGACTACGAACTCAGGATCGAGCAACGCGAGAAGACCATCCAGATCGCCAGTGCTGACGGCAGCCAGCAAGGCATCCACCAGCCTTCTCTGCCCGGAGAGATCGGCTTCGGGAATCTCAGGCGGCCCCTGCACGCGCCGCCGGGCGCGGCTCGCCAGTTGCCTCGCTGCCTCAGGCGAGCGCCCCACGATCGGAGCGATTTCCTCGAAGGGCGTCCCGAACATGTCGTGCAATACGAACGCGAGGCGCTCGGCGGGAGTCAGCCTCTCGAGCACCACCAGGAGCGCGAGGCCGACTGAGTCCGCTAGCGCAAGCTCCTGCTCCGGATTCGTTCCTGTCTCGCTCGCAATCGGCTCCGGTGCATGCGCGCTCAGGGACTAATCCCGTTTTGCCGAACGCGAGCGCAACATGTCCAGGCACACGCGCGCGACCACGGTTGTCAGCCAGCCCCCCAGATTCTCGATGTCGCTCGCGTCAGATCGGCTGAGCCGCAGCCATCCTTCCTGCACTGCGTCGTCGGCCTCGCTGAGCGACCCCAGCATCCTGTAGGCCACCCCCCGAAGCCGGCCTCGGTTCTCCTCAAATCGTTCCGCCAGCCATTTTTGCTCGTCCATTGGTCACATTTGCGCTTCGCGATCCGTCACAGGAGTGACGAACGATAACCATCGTTTGTGACAAGGAGAACCAAATCATGCAAGCAAGAATGAAGAACCCGGCAGCGGTCATTCCTGAGGCGATGCAGACGCTGCAGGCGCTGGGCAAACTGGCGGAAAATCAGGGCGTCCCGCCAAAGACGCTCGCCCTGGTCCACCTGCGGGCAAGCCAGATCAACGGCTGCAGCGTCTGCGTGGACCTGCATCACCGTTTTCTCAGGCACGGAGAAACAGACGAACGCCTCCTGACAGTGGCTGCCTGGCGCGATGCGCCTTATTTTACCGACGCCGAACGCGCGGCTCTGGCGCTTGCTGAAGCCGTCACGCGGCTGAGCGATCGGCCGGACCCGGTACCCGATGAAATCTGGAATGAGGCTGCCCGTCATTACGACGAACGGGGTCTGTCGGCGCTGCTCATCGCCATTGCCGCGGTGAACGTATGGAACCGGCTGAACGTGCCGACACGGCAGGTAGCCGGCGAGTGGGCCAAATCAACGCAGGCACGGGAGCTGGTGGAAACCGGCGTGGGTTCGCACTGAGCCGCGGGGTCAGAAATAACGGCATCCCAGCGCGATTCCACGGCGCTACTATTCATAGGTGACGCCGATTCGTGTTGAGCTGCTCGGCAACCTCCGCTTCACTTTCGGGCAGCAACTGCTGACGTCGCTCAACACGAATCGCCTGCAATCGCTGCTGGCGTTTCTCATACTCCACGATGGCCCGCAGTCGCGCGAACACCTCGCTGCTCTGCTGTGGCCCGAATCCGTCGAGTCCCAGGCCCGGACGAACCTGCGCCAGTTGCTTCACCACTTGCGCCGCGCTCTTCCGGTGGAGTGTTCGCTTCTCGTAACTGACAACCAAACCGTGCGCTGGCGTCCCGACGGCTCCTGCGCCATTGACGTAGTCGAATTCGAGGCGGCAGCGGCTCGGGGGACGAAAGCCGAGAAAGAAGGCGACCTCGGTGCGGCTCGCGAGGCGCTCGAAGAAGCCGCGCGGTTGTACCAGGATGACCTGCTGCCGGACTTGTACGACGACTGGCTGCAGCCCCGGCGCGAACAACTGCGTCAGCGTTTCGCGGAAGTCCTCAGCCGTCTGACCGCGCTGCTGGACAGGGCCGCCGATTACCCGAAAGCCGTCGGCCATGCAACGCGTCTGGTGGCGCTCGATCCGCTGTGCGAGGCATATTATCAGGCCCTCATGCGGCTGCACACCCGGAACGGCGATCGGTCGAGCGCCCTGCGCGTGTATCACCAGTGCATGCGCAACCTGCAGCGCGAACTCGGCGTAAGCCCGAGCAAGACGACACAGGACTTGTTCGTCCAGACATTAAAGGCTGAGGATCTTTCCACATCTCCGGCGGAGGCGCCTGCGCACGCTCTGGTAAAACCGCTTCCGCTGGTAGGGAGAAACCCGGAGTGGCAGCGCCTGCTTGCATGCTGGCGCCAGGTGACGGAGGGCGGGACACATTTCGCGCTGATCCTCGGCGAGCCGGGGATCGGCAAGACACGCCTGGCCGAGGAGCTTTTCCAACTCTGCCCAGGCGCTCCGGGTGGCGCGGCCGCGCGCGCCCGCTGTTACTTCGCA
The DNA here is from genome assembly GCA_963780655.1 of uncultured Acidobacteriota bacterium. Taxonomy (GTDB): domain Bacteria; phylum Acidobacteriota; class Terriglobia; order Bryobacterales; family Bryobacteraceae; genus CAWACP01. The sequence continues at coordinate 15,557 of CAWACP010000014.1, forward strand.
CAGGGCCAGCTCGCCTACGCTCCCGCGGCGGAATGGCTTCGGGCGGAGCCCCTGCGGTCAGCGCGAAACCAGTTACCAAAGCCGCAACTGGCCGAGCTGGCGCGGGTCCTGCCGGAAATCCTTGTCGATCATCCGGACATCGCGGCTCCGCAACCTCTGACGCAGAGCTGGCAGCGCCGCCATCTTCACGAAGCTCTGAACGCAGCGTTCCGCAAAGCGCCCAAACCTCTGTTACTGCTGATCGACGACCTGCAGTGGTGCGATCAGGATTCCTTCGAATGGCTGCACTCTCTGTTTCGCGAGATCGCCGACGAACGCATTCTGACCCTTGGCACGGCGCGGCCGGAAGAGATAGGCCGCGATCATCCCCTGGCCGGGCTGCTACGCGAGCTGCGTAAATCCGGACAATTGTCGGAGTTCCCGATTGCGCCGCTGAGCGCGGAAGAAACCGCGGCTCTGGCTTCCCAGGTTGCCACGCGGGAATGCGATGCGGCATTTCTGAGCGGCATCTATCAATCGACGAAAGGAAATCCTCTGTTCGTTGTGGAGAGCGTGCGCGCGACGATTGAGAACCGAACAGCCGAAGACCAGTTGCCGAACAGCTCTCCGCCGCCGCGCGTGCAGGCCGTTATCGCGGGCCGCCTTGCGCAATTGTCGGCGCCGGCCTATGAACTCGCGGGACTGGCGGCCACCATTGGCCGGCCGTTCTCATTCGATCTGCTTGCCAAAGCCACCGACTGGGACGAGGGCAGCGTGTCGCGCGCTCTGGAAGAACTCTGGCAGCGCCGCATCATCGACAGCCGGACCGCCGACGCCTACGATTACACGCACGATGTCTTGCGAGAGGTTGCGTACGCCGAGCTGAATCCCGTCCGCCGACGATCCCTGCACCGGCGCGTCGCGCGGGCACTGGAGGAACTGCATGCGTCCGATCCCGAAAGCGTCAGTGGACGGCTGGCCGCGCACTACGATGCCGCCGGTATGCCGGAGCAGGCCATGCGCTGTTATCTCGCGGCCGCCGCGGTTGCCAGGCGGCGGCTCGCGGACGCGGAAGCGGCGGACCTGATTCGGCGGGCTCTCCGGCTTTGCCGCGATCTTCCGGAGAGCCCCAGACGAGACCAGCAGGAACTCGAGTTGCTCGTAACGCTCGGCCCATCGCTGGTAACCACTCAGGGCTACAGCTCGCAGGAAGTCGGCGACACCTACGAACGCGGGCTGCTCCTTTCGCGGCGATCCGGCGAGCGCCGGCACGTATTCTGGGTGCTGAGCGGCGCCTGGGTTTTCCAAGCGGTCCGCGGGCGACTCGAAGAAGCGAGACAGCTGGCGCAGGATTGCGTCGATAACGCCTGCCGCGAGAACGTTCCGGCGCTGGAGATGGCCGGCCACTTTCTGCTGGGCGCCACACTGTTCCATTTGGGCCGTTTCGCCGAGTCAAGCGACCACATAGAACAAGCGGCGGCGTACGGCGCACCATCCCATCCCGCATTGGCCCTCTTCGCGGGACCCGATGTCGGCGTCTTTTGCCGAGCTTACCTGTCTCATCTGCTCTGGCATTCAGGCGCTGTCGAGGAGGCGGTCGTGCGAAGCGACGAATCCATCGCTCTGGCTCGCGAGGTTGCGCATCCGTTCGGTCTCGCAATCGCGCTGGATTACGCCGCGATGCTGAATGTTTTCCGCCAGGAGAGCGAGGCCGCCCTCTGCCGCTCCAGGGAAGCATCCACCGTCTGCCGGAAACACGGATTCGCTTATTACGCGGCCATGGCGGACGTATTAGCGGGCTGGGCCACTGCGATGCAAGGCGACGCGGCCGGCGGGCTGGCACAGCTTCGTTCCGGGCTGGATATTTTCCGGGCTGCCGAAGCGGAGCTGCGTCTGCCTTTTTACTATGGGCTGCTTGCGGAAGTATTCAGCCTTCTCGGCCGGACAGGCGAAGCATTGGCGCACATAGCCAACGGATTTGCGTTCCACAACAAGAACGGAGAAGCCTGGCCTGCGCCCGAGCTGCATCGGATCCATGGCGACGTGCTCTTAAAGGCCGGAGACGCCGCCCAGGCTGAGGTCAGCTATCGGCACGCACTTGAATCGGCCAGGCGCATTGGGGCGCGTTCCTTTGAGCTTCGGGCCGCTGCCCGCCTGGATGCCCTGCGCGCACGCTCAGGACGTCTCCGGAACGTCGCGGAACGGTAGACCTGCACATCCCGGAACGCTTTCGGAACGGCTCGCATGGCAAGGTGGTGATCAAGTCCGTGAAGATTCCATATCGGAGGAAACCATGCAACAGGAAGCCGTAAGCCAATTCAAGGGTCAGCTCAGAGGCGAGCTGATCGAACCCACCGATGCGCGCTACGAAGAGGCGTGCAAGGTCTACAACGCCATGATTCACCGCAAACCGCGCCTGATAGTCTATTGTGCTGATGCGGCGGACGTAATCACCGCAGTGATGTTCGGCCATGAACAGGAACTGAAGGTTTCCATTCGCGGCGGGGGCCATAATGCCGGAGGCCTCGGGGTCTGCGACGACGGCCTGGTGATCGATCTCTCCCCGATCCGCTACGTTCACGTCGACCCGGCGGCGAGAACCGTGCGAGTGGGCGGAGGCAGCACCTGGGGCGACGTCGACCATGCCACGCACCCCTTCGGACTGGCTGTGCCATCCGGAATTATCTCCACCACCGGCGTCGGAGGCTTGACCCTCGGCGGCGGTATGGGACACCTGACGCGAAGCTTTGGTCTGACCATCGACAATCTGCTGTCCGCGGATGTCGTGCTGGCCGATGGAAGCTTCGTCGTGGCGAGCGCGGACGAGAACAGCGATCTGTTCTGGGCCATCCGCGGAGGCGGCGGAAACTTCGGCGTGGTGACGTCGTTTCTGTTTCAGGCGCATCCTGTTCGCATGGTGTGCGCCGGCCCCATGCTGTGGGAACTGGATCAGGCCGCCGACATCATGAAGTGGTACCGCGAGTTCATCGTCCAGGCGCCTGAGCAGATCACCGGCTTCTTCGCGTTTCTTGTAGTCCCGCCGGGACCGCCCTTCCCCGAAGCGCTCCACCTCCGGAACATGTGTGGCATCGTCTGGTGCTACAACGGACCGCTGGAACAGGCGAACGAGATTCTGCAGCCGCTGCGGAACTTCCGCCAACCGGCTTTCGAACACTTCGGTCCCGTGCCGTTTCCCGTGCTGAACAGCTTGTTCGACGGGCTGTTCACGCCCGGATTGCAGTGGTACTGGAAAGCGGACTTCGTGAAAGAGCTGACCGACGAGGCCATCGCTCTCCACGTGAAGCACGGGTCGGAACTGCCGACGATGCTCTCCACCATGCATCTGTACCCCATCAACGGGGCCGTGCATAAGGCGAGCAGCACCGACACGGCATGGAGTTATCGCGATGTCACCTGGAGCGAGGTGATCGTGGGTGTGGATCCGGATCCGGCGAACAAGGATCGCATTACCGCGTGGGCCAGAAACTACTGGGAGGCACTGCATCCGTACGGCGCCGGGGGAGCCTACGTGAACTTCATGATGGAGAACGAAGGCGAAGACCGCATTCGCGGGACGTACCGCGATAACTACGAGCGGCTGGCCCGTATCAAGGCGAAGTACGACCCGGACAATTTCTTCCGGGTGAACCAGAACATCCGGCCGGACGCTGCAGCCACGGCGGCCGGGTAACCGCTCCCTTACGGTCACGGCTCAGAAAAGCGGTTACAGAGCCGCGACCGTGAGGGAGCGGTCCGACCTGCCCCTTACCTTCGAGCGCGCACGATCGTGACTACAGTCTGAATCAGCACGCGAAGGTCGAGGGCCAGCGAACGAGCGGCGACATATTCTTCAGCCAGATCGAGCTTGCGCGGCAGAATCACGCGGACGTATTCGCGCAATGGATCGGCCGCGCGCGCGAGCAGCGCTTCTTCGTCCCGGTAGGAAAGCGACGCAAGGTCGGTCATGCCGGGACGAAGGGCGAGTATATTCCTGTAGCGGTCGCGAAACATGTCCACATACTCGGGAAGCTCGGGGCGCGGTCCCACCAGACTCATGTCGCCTCTCAGCACGTTCCAGAGCTGCGGCAGTTCATCGAGTTTCGTCGCACGCAGGAACGCACCAACACGCGTGATTCGGCGGTCGCCGGAGATGGTGATAGCCGGACCGGCCACGCTGGCGCGCATGGAGCGGAACTTCCAAAGGCGGAACGGCCGGAAACAGCGGCCGACGCGCACCTGTGAAAAGAAGATAGGGCGTCCTGATCCGATCAGAACGGCAAGGGAGAGGCCGAGCAGAACCGGCGACAGTGCGATCAGCGCCACGGCGCTCCCGGCAATATCGAAGACGCGCTTCAGGCGCATGAGGCCGGGGCGACGAGCCTTTTTCGCGCGCCGGCGACGATGGCGAGAACAGCCTCGATTACCGATGCGGCCTGCTCGTCGGACATTCGCGAAAACAGTGGCAGCGAAACGAGCCGCGGATATTCGGACATCGCCCGCGGGCAATCCGGCGGAGGCTTCAGGATGGACTTGTAATAAGGCTGCAGCGGGATCGGTATGAAGTGCACGCTGGCCGCGATACCGCGCTCGGCAAGCGCCGCGATGAACTCATCACGGCCGATGGTGAGCCGGTCCGGATTTAACCGCAGCGCGTAGAGGTGCCATGCGTGCCGGCATTCGGGCCGGTCCGGCGGCGTCTCGATTTCATCGAATCCGGAAAATGCGCGGTTGTACTCGGCGGCGATCTCTGCGCGGCGCGCGTTCATGCCGCCGAGGCGCCGTAACTGCTCGATCCCGATGGCCGCCATAATGTCGCTCATGTTGTACTTGAAGCCGCGCTCCACCACCTCGTAATGCCAGTCGCCCGAGCGGCGCCATGCATCACGGGCGATGCCCTGCAGCGATAGTACGCGCATGCGGGCATCTAACTCCCCGGACGGCGTGACCGCCATGCCGCCCTCGCCCGTAGTGAGGTTCTTGTTCGCATAGAAACTGAACGCGACGGCATCGCTCTTGCCGCTGCCGATGGGAACGCCGCGGTACATGGCCCCGGCGGCATGCGCGGCATCTTCGATCACGCGCAGGCGGTGTTGTTCGGCGATCTGCCCGATGCGGTCCATGTGGCAGGGCAGGCCGGCAAGATGTACGGGGAGAATGGCCCGGGTTGCGGGCGTGATCGCGGCGCGAACGGCATCGGGCTCGAGATTCAGATCGGCTCCGATATCCGCCAGCACCGGCTTCGCACCGACAGCGAGAATGGCATTCACGGTTGCGCAGAAGGTGAGCGGGGACGTAATTACCTCGTCGCCCGGTCCGATGTCGAGGGCCGCCAGCGCCAGGTGCAGGGCCGCGCTGCAGGAATTGAGGGCCAGCGCGTGGCGCGCGCCGGTAAAGCCGCGAAACGCCTCCTCGAACTCCGCCGCGCGAAGACCGGTGGTGAGCCAGCCGGACCGGAGAACTTCGGTGACCGCCCGGATCTCGGCGTCGGTGATGTCGGGGACGGAGAAGGGCACGGCCGGAGAGTGCATGCTCAACCTTCCATTATCCGGCGCGGTGGGGCAGACGTCTGCGGCGCGCCCACATCGGGTGTCCACAGGATAAGCACGTCCGCGCTGCTATGCTATATTGACTTCGGGAAGGGCGCGCCTGCCCGGCGCGGCCCGCACTCCGGCTTTCATCTTCAAAATAAAGGGAGAACCAGTCCATGAATCTTCGTCCGCTGCATGACCGCGTGCTGGTCAGGCGAATCGAGGAACAGGAGACTGTTCGAGGCGGCCTGATCATCCCCGATTCGGCTAAGGAAAAGCCTCAGCAGGCGGAAGTAATCGCTGTTGGCGATGGCAAGCTTCTTGACAACGGCGAGCGCAGCAAGCCCGACGTCAAAGCGGGCGAACGCATTCTGTTCAGCAAGTACTCCGGCGCCGAGACGAAGATTGACGGTGAGGAGTATCTGATCCTGCGCGAAGACGAGATTCTTGGAGTAGTCGAGAAATGAACAGACTCGCTGTATGCTTCGCCCTTGCCGCGGCTGCGGCCGGTTGCGCATCCGCCCAGGTGAAGATCGGCGTTTGCAACATGCAGCAGGCGCTGCTGCAAACGGCGGAAATCAAAAAGGCGCAGACCGATCTGACCGCGAAGTTCAAGCCGCGGCAGCAGCAGATCGAACAGTTGAACAGCGAGATTCTGGCAATCCAGCAACAACTGCAGACGGGAAAGCTGAACGCCGCGGGCGAGCAGCAGGCGCGCGCGCAGGGGACCCAGAAGCAGCGCGAGCTGCAGCGCATGGATCAGGACCTGCGCGAGGACGTCGACCGGGAGCGGAATGAGGTTCTCACCCGCGCCGGGCAGCGCATGGCCGAGGTGATCAAAACTCTGGCGCAGGAGAAGGGCCTTGACGTCGTTATCGACTCCGGGAGTACCATCACCTTCAAACCAACGCTCGATATCACCAACGACGCGGTCGCTGCCTACGACAAGATCTATCTGGCGAAGTAGTATCCACATGGGCAGTTATCTCGAGGCATACGGAGCGAACGAAGCGCATCGAGCCCATACCGTGCGCAGGTGGAAGATCGGCATCACGATTGCCTTCGTGGCGCTCGTCGCCACTTTCATCGTGTATCAGAGTTGCAAGAACTACCGCGAGGAAAGCATCGTCCAGACCTTCCTCGCGCATCTGCGGAACGGCGAGTACCCGGATGCTTACCGCATGTGGGGCTGCACCGAAGCCACGCCCTGCCGCGATTACGCCTTCCCGAAATTCATGGAGGACTGGGGCCCGCAGAGCCCGAACGCAAAGGCCCAGGGAGCCGCTGCGATCGGAACGGTGCAGAGTTGTGGGAACGGCGCCCTCATCCAGGTGAAGTATCCGGCAGCCGCGCCCGTCGCCCTGTTCGTGAATAAGGACACTGGCGACATCGGCTTCTCGCCGTGGGCGGAATGCCCGGGTAAGCACTGGCACTTCAGCGACTGGTGGCGTTCGCTCTGGCATCACTGAGTTCTGCAGGCTGAAAGCCTGGCTGAAAGCCTGCTCTACTGTTCCTGGTCGTCAGTAGAGCAGGCTTTTAGCCTGCATGCGCGATTCATTACCCTGGTAATGTAAACGTATGGCGCTCGCTCGATCCCGGATCACGGCACAGGGTCAGATCTCTGTTCCCGCCGATGTTCGCCGCAAGCTCGGAGTCGGCCCCGGATCAACCATCGAATGGGATGAGGACGGGGACAAGATTGTCGTCCGGCGCTCGGGAGAGTCTTCGTTCGAGGACATTCACAAGGCGCTGTTCCCTGAAGGTCCCCCAAAGCCGAGAACGCTCGCGGAGTTGAAAGAGGGCATCCGGAAGCACATGCGCGAGAAGCATGCGCGCCGCTGATACTAATGTTCTCCTGCGCCTGCTCGTGCGCGACGATGAGCAGCAGACCGCCGCCGCCGTGGCGTTCGTTGGAGGCGGCGTGTGGGTTTCTACTTTGACCCTGGCCGACACGATCTGCAAGCTGAGCCGGATTTACGGTCGCGCCCCATCCGATCTTCATGAGGCGATCAAATTGCTCCTGAACCAAAGCAGCGTGACGATCCAGGATGCGGATGCCGTCTCGGCAGCGCTCGACCTGTTCCGGTTGCGTCCGGTACTGGGTTTCTCCGACTGCCTGATGGTGAGCCTGGCCCGTAAGGCCGGACACCTTCCCCTCGGCACGTTCGATCGCGCCCTCGGCAGGATCGATGGCGTTCAGAAGCTCTGATTCCGCATCGGTTCGGGCCACCTCTGCTATCCTGTCATTTAGATAATAATTCTGCGTCTTCCGGACAGCTCACACACCCGAGCGAGGTTTACATGTCAGGCCATTCCAAGTGGGCGACCATCAAGCACAAGAAAGCCGCTCTCGACGCCAAGCGCGGCAAATCATTCACGCGGCTCATCAAGGAAATCATGATTGCCGCCCGTTCCGGCGGAGATCCGGATATGAATCCACGCCTGCGCACAGCAATTACGGCCGCCAAAGCCGTCAGCATGCCCGCCGATAACATCAAGCGCGCCATCATGCGCGGAACCGGCGAGCTGGAAGGCGGCCAGATCGATGAAATCATGTTCGAAGGCTACGGACCCGGCGGCGCGGCCGTGCTGGTGATGGTGGCCACCGATAACCGCAACCGGACGGTCAGCGAGATTCGCCACGTGTTTTCGAAAAACGGAGGCAACCTCGGCGAGCAGGGCAGCGTCGCCTGGATGTTCGAGCGCAAGAGCCAGATCGTTATCGACAAGGAAAAGGCTTCCGAGGACCGAATCATGGACATCGCCCTCGAAGCCGGGGCGGACGACCTGCGCGACGATGGCGACCAGTGGACCGTGCTCTCCGCGCCCGAGGCGCACGACGCAGTGCTGCACGCGATCCAGAAGGCCGGAATCGGGACGGAAGAGGCGGAGATCGCCATGGTTCCGAAGAACCTGATGAAGCTCGAGGGTAAATCGGCGCAGTCGATGCTCCGGTTGAGCGAAGCGCTTGAAGAGCATGACGACGTGCAGAACGTCTACTCGAACTTCGACGTGGACGAGAAAGAGCTGGAGGCTCTGGCGTAAAGCAGCCGGAAATGCAGGCTAAGAGCCTGCTCTACTGTCGTTTCATCGGTAGTAGAGCAGGCTTTCAGCCTGCAGGCCGGCCATCGTTATTCTGATCATGCGTGTTCTGGGAATCGACTGCGGCGTCGAACGAACCGGCTACGGGCTGGTGGAAAGCGACGGCCGCGCGCACCGGCTGATCGGAGCGGGCGTGATCGCCACCAACCCGAAGCAGCCGCTCTCGGTGAGACTGTTCGCGATTGCAGCCGGCCTGCGAGACGTCATCCGCCTGCACTCGCCCGAAGCGGTCGCCGTGGAAGAGGTGTTTTATGCGCAGAACGTTCGAACGGCGCTCAAGCTGTCGCACGTTCGCGGCGTTGCACTCATGACCGCCTCCGAGGCCGGGCTCGCCGTGGGCGAATATTCACCGCTCGAAATCAAGACCAGCGTCGTAGGGTACGGGCGCGCGGAGAAGTCGCAGGTTCAGATGATGGTGCAATCTCTGCTCGCGCTCGAAAGCCCCATCGCTTCCGAAGACGCGAGCGATGCTTTGGCCGTGGCCATCTGTCACGCCACCCACGCCAGCACACTCAAACGAATGGGAGCTTCCCGGTGACCTTCCGCATTGTCCTCGTTACCGCCCTGGCCATGTCCGCCGCTCTGGCCGGCCCGCGCATCGTCTATTCGAAAACGTTCAAGGGCTCCACGCCGGAATCGGTCACCATCACGGTGGAGCGCGACGGCCAGGTGACGTATCGCGAGGGACCGGCCGATTCCCAGCCGCTGGAATTTCGCCTCATCCCGGCCGATGTCGGCGTGCTGTTCACGTATGCCGGCCGGCTCGATAACTTCGCGCGCCCGCTCGAATCGTCGAAGGCCAAAGTGGCCAACATGGGACGCAAGACGTTCCGCTACGAGGACGGCGCCACCACTCACGAGGTCTCGTTCAATTACAGCGAGGATCCCGACGCGCGTCAGTTGGCCGACCTGTTCGAGCGCATTACCGAGACGGAGGAACGTTACCTCGACCTCGAACACGCCATTCACTTCGACAGGCTGGGCATCGATCAGGCCATCCTGCAGGTGCGCATGCTCTGGGACCATCACCGCCTGGTTGCCCCGGAGCAGTTTCTGACGCTGCTGGCGCGCATCAGCAACAACGAATCGCTGATGCATGTGGACCGCGCGCGGGCAGCCAGCCTCGCCGAAGAGTTCCGCCACGGAAGCCCTCCTGAAGAAGAGACGAAATCAAACCAATGAAGTTGTTCGCAGTTGCATTCGCTGTTTTCACTCTGCTGGCCTCGGGCCAGATTCCTTTGTCGCACTCGGTCACACAGACTCCGCCGCCAGCGCCCCCGCCTCCTGCGAAGCCTCAGCCCTCGCAGACCGAATCGGCCGATTTGCAGAAGGCTCTCGAAGAGGCCGGGCCCAGCCCGATCGATTTCGTGCGCGCCATTGAGAATCACCTGGCGAAATACCCGGACAGCCCACAGCGCGCCGACCTCGAACGCGCGCTGGCGAAGGGCGGTATTGAGGCCAAGGACGAGCGCCGGGTAGCGCTGTACGGTGAGCGTGTGCTTGCGCGCGACCAGAGCGATGCCGAAATGCTCGAGGACGTGGCCGTGGCGGAGTTGAAAACGCATGATGCGGACGATGCCCGAAAGGCCCTGGGCCACGCGCAGCGTCTGGAACAAGTGGCCAGAGATGCCGCGGCGCAGTTCGCGAAGAATCCTCCTGCCGGAAGAGACGGCGCGCGCCAAAAGGTGCAGTCGGATTACCGGCTCTCCCGCGCCCTCACGCTCGAGGCGCGCGCGCAGGCCACCCTGGGGGATCCGCGAAAAGCCGAGGATCTGGCGATTCAGAGCTATGGAGTGATGCCGAGCGCGGAAGCGGCGCGTGAAGCGGCGGCCCGCTTCGAGGAGCTTCACGATTATGCGAACGCCGCGCGCTGGATGGCCGACGCCTTCACTGTCGCCGATCCGCGAGTGAGCGAGAACGAGCGCAACGCCGATCGCGACCGCCTCGGCGACATTTGGCGGAAATGGAAGGGTTCGCAGAGTGGTCTCGGCGAACTCGTGCTGGCCGAATGGGATCGCAATCGCGATGTGGTCGCGCAACGGCGCCTCGCCCTGAAGCAATTCGATCCGAACATGCAGGTGACCGACCCGATGGAGTTCACCCTCAGCGGCGCCGATGGAACCAGGCTGAAGCTTGCCTCGCTGCGCGGAAAGGTCATCGTGATGGATTTCTGGGCTACCTGGTGCGGGCCCTGCCGCATTCAGCACCCGCTTTACGAAAAGGTGGAGGAGAAATATCGCGGCCGCGATGACGTGGTGTTTCTGTTCGTCGATACCGATGAAGATCACTCCGGCGTGTCAGGCTTTCTTGCTTCGAACAAATGGACCGGGAAGGTGTACTACGAGGACGGGTTGAGCGCTCTTCTGCGCGTCAGTTCCATCCCCACCACGCTCGTGTTCGATCCGCGGGGAGAACTGGCCAGCCGCATGACCGGATTCGACCCGGACCGTTTCGAGCGTATGCTGAGCGAGCGCATCGACGACGCCCTGAAGAAGAAAGTCACCGCGGCGGTGAGGGAGCGGCCATAGCTTGCCTGGTTTCACGCGCGACAATGCAGGCCGAAGGCCTGCTCTACTTCGGACCGTCGAAGCAACAGTAGAGCAGGCCTTCGGCCTGCACTTCCTGAGTGCCCTCAGATGACCATTCTCTTCCCGCGCGTCATCTGGATCGTGCTCGACAGCGTGGGCATCGGTGAGATGCCCGATGCGGCCGATTACGGCGACGCGGGCAGCGATACTCTGGGCAATATCGCGCGGCGGCGCGGGCTGCGGCTTCCTAACCTCGCTCGGCTCGGCCTTGGCAACATCCGCCCACTGGCCGGCATTCCGCCCGCCGCGCACCCCATGGCGGCTTACGGCCGCTGCGCGCTCGCTTCTCCCGGCAAGGACACCACCACGGGCCACTGGGAAATGGTGGGCATTCATCTCGACAAGCCGCTGCCGCTCTACCCGCACGGCTTCCCGCCGGAAATCATGAACGAGTTCGAGCGGCGCATCGGCCGCTCCACGCTGGGCAACCGGCCGGCATCCGGCACGGAGATCATCGCAGAGCTGGGCGAGGAGCACATGCGCACGGGCTCGCCCATCGTGTACACCTCGGCCGACAGCGTTTTCCAGGTGGCCGCGCACGAAGAGGTGATTCCTCTGTGGGAGCTCTATCGAATCTGCGAAGCCGCGCGCGATATCCTGCGAGGTCCGCACGAAGTGGGGCGCGTCATCGCTCGTCCGTTCCTCGGAGAATCGGGCGCGTTCACGCGCACCACGAATCGGAAAGACTACGCCGTGCCGCCCCCCGCGGGCATGCTGCTCGACCGGCTCACTGAAACCGGCGTGTTCGTCCTCACCGTGGGCAAGATCTTCGATATTTTTGTCGGCCGCGGCATTCGCGAATACGAGAAGACGACGAGCAATGCCGACGGCATGGCCAAAACTCAGTCCGCCCTGAGTGAGATTACTACCGGCCTGATCTTCACCAATCTTGTGGACTTCGATATGCTCTACGGTCACAGGAACGACGTGGAAGGTTATGGGCGCGCGCTCGAGGAAGCGGACGCGTGGATTCCCGCGTTGCTGGACGCGCTGCGGCCTGACGATCTGCTGGTAATTACGGCGGATCACGGTTGCGATCCCACCACGCCCTCCACTGACCACAGCCGCGAATACGTGCCGCTGCTCGCCGTCAGCGGACGCGGCCCGCTGGGCGTCAATCTGGGCACGCGTGCATCGCTCTCCGATATCGGCCAGACCGTCGCAGAAAACTTTGCTGTTCATATTGCGAAAGGAACAAGCTTCTTAAGCAGCCTCGTACAATGAGAACGCCTGTAATGGCGGGCAACTGGAAGATGTACAAAACGCCCGTCGAGACCACTGCATTTTTCGGGAGTTTCCTACCCCTTGTAGCCGCGGCGCAGAACCGCGAAATCGTGATCGGCGCGCCGTACGTCGATCTTCCGGCCGCGCTGGCCGCAACCAAAGGCTCGAACGTCGAAATCGGCGCTCAGAATGTCTTCTGGGAAAAAGAAGGCGCGTTTACCGGCGAGGTGTCGGCTGTAATGCTGGCGTCCCTCGGAACGCAATGGGTGATTATCGGTCACAGCGAGCGCCGGCAGTACTTCGGCGAGACCGATGAGACAGTGCTCAAAAGGACGGTTGCGGCGCTGAACGCCGGGTTGAAGCCCATCGTCTGCGTCGGCGAATTGCTGGCTGACCGCGAAGCCGGGAAAACGAACGACGTGCTCAGGGCGCAATTCGAAGGCGGCCTGGCGCCTCTCACGCCGGAACAGTTCGCCAAAGTAGCGATTGCCTACGAACCGGTGTGGGCCATCGGCACGGGCAAAACCGCTACTCCGCAGATCGCCTCCGAGGCGCATGCCTCCATCCGTCAGCAGGTTTCCGCGAAGTTCGGCTCAGCGGCGGCGCAGAGTGTTCGCATTCTGTATGGCGGCAGCGTGAAGCCGGAGAATGCGAAGGAACTGATGGGGCAGGAAGAGATCGACGGCGTACTTGTCGGCGGCGCCAGTCTGAAACCGGACGGATTCGCTGCTATCGTCAATTTCTGATGTTGCGTGTTTCTTCTGGAACAGGCCTTTGGCCCGCGTTCATCGCCTTGCTTGCGGTCGGTCAGTCGTTTCCGGGGGCCGACCTCAAAGTCCCACCGAACCTGCGTCCACTGGTGAACACGGCTTTCGCGGCCCCGCCGGAGTTTGCCGCCAACGCTCTGCTCCGCATCGTCGAAGCCGGAAAGGTGGAGGACAAGCCGACCCGCACGGAGCTGATCGAGCGTGCATTCCGGCTCGCGGCTTCCGCGCACGAGCCGTACCGAAAGGCCGCGCTCTCCGGAGTCATCCAGGACTATCGCAGCGCCATTCGCGCCAATGCGTACAGCCTGCAGCTCGATCGCGTGTCGCTGCAGACGCGGGCAGTGCGGCAGATGCTTGCTCTCGACAAGAAGGCGGCTCGCGAGCTGTTTCTCGAGATCCCCAGGCCCGCCATCGCGCCGCTCACCTGCGACGACACGCTCGGCGCCGATCTCAGCGATTTCTACAAAACGCTCGGGATCGTGGCTTCGGAAACGTTCACGCCCGCCGAGCAGCGCCGTGAGGATCACATCAACTTTCTGCTCAATTACGTGGCCACCGTCAGTTCGCCCCTGCAGCTTGCGCCGGTGGCCGATCTGATCCGAAGCGTGAACGTCAGCGCCGCCGAGCGGCAGCTCCTCGGGGCGAAGTTCGCCGCCGCCATGGAGACCGTGCAACCCGACGATCGCTCCTTCGCCGGCGTCACCGCGGCTCTTACTCCTCTGCTGTCGTCGGACATGATGCCGTCGTTCCAGCGTTTCATAGCCGCTCACGCGTCGGCGCAACGCTGTCCCGCGAGCGCGCAGCCATCCGTGACCGCTACGATTGCCGGCGGCGGGCAGCCCTCCGCCGACGCGCCGCCGGACTTCCAACGCATGTCGCGGGATGAAATGAACCTGATGTTCACCAGTGGCCAGATGGTCACCGCGGCCGAGCGCAGCACTGCGGCATGGCAGCAGCGATTGCAGGATTTTCTGACCGAGCTGGGCGGCTGGACGCAGCCGTCCGACACATCCGCGGCCGTGTTTTATCACCAGAAGATGTTCCTGTATATGGGGCTGCTCGACGTCACTTCCGGAGATGCGCGGTCCGCCATTGTGGACCAGATGCTCCAGTTCGCGGGCCAATCGGATCTCGAGACCAGTGAGCCCGAAGAATGGTTTTACGATTTGAGCGCGGCCGAGCAGCGAACTCGCTACAGTCCGACTGCGAGCCGGGACGTCCTCGATGGATTCGAGCGTACCGGCGATCCGGTTCTGGTGCTTGCGTCCGCTCTCGATCGCACGCTCGGACATTGAGTGTTTGTGTGGGGCAGGCGCCTCGCCTGCGGCGGGTGCCCCGCCCGCCTGGTCCGATTCAGAAAGTGCGGAGCAGGCCGACGAGGCGTCGGCCGCAGGCGAGGCGCCCGCCCCACAAAACGCCAGCGGTGTTTCACCACGGCAGTTCGCCGATGTACAGCCCCGGTCCGCGGTGCTTCAACAACGGCCCAACCTCCGGGCAACTGATCGCGTACCCGTGCTGCCGCCGGTACGGGTTCCGTTCGCGCCGTTTCGCCTGGAAGAACGGACCGGAGCTGTACGGATCGGCCGCGTATCGCTCGACGGCCTTTGCTTCCGATGCCAGCGCCTGCCCCAGTTCCTCCGGGTTGTTCGGGCCGTCGTAGCGGAAACGCTCCGCGGGCCACCGGATCGCTTCCCGATGCATTCCGAAGCGCCGCTCCTTGAAGCCCCAGCTCACCAGCGTCACGTGCTCCGGCCAGCGTCCCGTGCACTCGTGAAAGCGGCAGATGCCGAACAGCAGGTTCTCGAAGCTGTCGCGCGAGAATTCCTCGGTAAGCGCGCGCCCCGCTACTGCACCACAGCCGAACCAGCCGAAACGGTCGGCCACGTGCCAGTAACTCTGCGCCTCGCTGCGCGGACCGGCGGCGGCACGGCTCTGGCCGCCGCTGAAGATCAACAGCGCCGCTGGTTCGGCGCAGGCCAGTTCCACCGCCCGGCGGACATGGCCGATGTACAGTCGTGGCTCGCCACGCTGAAAATCGAGCAGCGCCCAGCCGGCGTCTTCTTCCATGCGGGATTCATCCACCAGCACCGAATGACCCGCGACAACGATAGCGTTCGTAGCGCCATCCAGCAGCGCGTCATCGAGCATAACCTTCGATCATACCCGGGCGCTGCAGGCGAAAACGCTTGCTCGGCAACAGTAGAGTAGGCCTTTGGCCTGCACACTGTGACAGCCTCGTTAAAGCTACACTGGTGTTTTCGGCTCACATTGCTGTTCCAGCAGAGTTCCGGTCGACAAATGAAAATTGCGTTTCTGTTCCCCGGCCAGGGTTCCCAGTATGTCGGAATGGGGAAGAGTCTCGCGGAGCGATACCCTGCCGCCCGCGCCGTGTTCGAAGAGGCGGAGGATGCGCTCGGGTTTTCCATCTCGAAGCTCTGTTTCGAGGGCCCCGAAGAGGACCTGAAGCTCACGGAGAACCAGCAGCCCGCGCTCGTTTGCGTCTCCACCGCGGCGTTTCGCGTCCTCTCCTGCGCCGGGATCAGGCCGGACTTTGTCGCCGGCCACAGCCTCGGCGAATATTCGGCGCTGGTGGCGGCCGGATCCCTGCAGTTTGCGGATGCGGTGCGCCTGGTCCGCAAGCGCGGCCAGTACATGCAGCAGGCGGTGCCGAAAGGGATGGGCGCGATGGCCGCCCTGCTGAAGCTCCCGGCCGGCAAGCTGGACAGCGTGCTGGCCGAGGCCGCTCAGGGCGAAGTGGTCAGTGCAGCGAATCTGAACTCGCCGGACCAGGTGGTGATCGCGGGTCATGCGGCGGCGGTCAACCGGGCCGTGGATCTGGCGAAGGCCGCCGGAGCGCGCCGCGCCGTGCTGCTTCCAGTCAGCGCTCCCTTTCACTGTGCGCTCATGAAGCCGGCGCAGGAGATGATGGCTGCGGAACTCGAAGCGACCGAGTTCAGCGATCTGTCCGTGCCACTCATCAATAACTGGCAGGCGGAGCCGGTCACCACCGGCGCGGAAGCTCGCCGGGGCTTGCTGGAGCAGATCCCCAATCCGGTTCGCTGGACCGAAACGGTGCGCTGGCTCGCCTGCGCGGGGGTTACGAGATCGTGCGAAGTGGGCGCGGGCAGCGTGCTTTCGGGTCTGCTGCGCGGTATCGAGCCGGGCATTCAGAGCGTGAAGGCGGGAGAGGCGGAGGACATGGACAAACTGGAGGCGGTGTGCTGAAACAGACATATGTTCTGACCATTGCGGGAGCTCTCCTGACGCTCCCCTGCGGGAGGACGCAATCATTGGATTTCGAACAGGTCCGCAGCGATTTCGTATTCGGCAGCCTCGCGCTGTCGCCGGTGAGCGCGACGCAGCAGGGATATCACGTCCATAATGGCGTTGCCCTCGACGAGATGCTGGACGACTTTAGTCCCGCGGGCATGCGCGGCCAGCACATGTTCTGGACGCGCTTTCGCGACCGCATTTCGAAAATCGATCCGCAATCGCTCAGCGCGGAAGACCGGGCCGATTTCGACATGATCCGCGATCAGGTCTCGCTCGCGCTCCTGGAACTCGATACTATCCAGAACTGGCGGCATAATCCCACCGAATACGTCGAGCTGACCGGCGCGGCGATTTTTGCGCCGTACGTGCTGGAATATGCGCCGAAGGAGACGCGCTACCGGCAGATCATCGCGCGCCTGCGAAAAATCCCGAACCTGATGGAGCAGGCGAAGCAGAACCTGGACAGCGCGCCGCCCATCTGGAACACGGTGGCGCAGCAGGAGAACGACGGCAATATCGACCTCATCAGCAACACAGTGAAGTCCGGTGTTCCGGCAAGTCTCGCGTCCAACTACGACAACGCCGCGAAGGCCGCCGTGGACGCGCTGCGGGCATTCAACGAGTGGCTGAAGACCGATCTGTCGAAGCGGCAAAGTGACTGGCGCCTGGGCAGCGCCAACTACGCGGAGAAGTTCAGGTACGCCCTCGAGACCGGCAAGACTCCGGCCCAGGTGCTCGCCGAAGCCGAGGCGGAGCTGAAAATCACGCAGGACAAGATGGCGAAGCTGGCCGCGCCACTGTCCATACGCGCGGCGCTCGACCGCATCGCCCGGCAGCACACCACGCCCGAGAACTATTTTGACGAGGCGCGCAAGGATCTGGCCGAGGCAACGGAGTTCGTGCGGAAGAAGAACCTGGTTCCGCTGTTCGACGCGAAGAACCTGCAGGTGATTCCGACGCCGGAATTTATGCGAGGCATCTACGGCGTGGGCGGGTTCAATCCGGCGCCGGCGCTGGAGCCGCAACTGGGAGCATTCTTCTGGATCACGCCGATACCGAAGGACTGGCCTAAGGAGCGCGTGGAATCGAAGCTGCGCGAATACAACCGCTACGGCATGCAGCAACTGGTGATTCACGAGGCGATGCCGGGCCATTACGTTCAGTTCGAATATGCGAATCGCGTGCAGCCACAGTCGCGCCGCCTGCTGCGCAACATCTACGGCAATGGTCCGTACGTGGAAGGTTGGGCGTTTTACACGCAGCAGCTTATGACCGACGAAGGCTATATGAACAACGATCCGGGCCTGCGCATGACGCTGTACAAGCAGATTCTGCGGGGCATCGGCAATACGATTCTCGACATCCGGCTGCAGACCATGGGAATGACCGACGACCAGGCGATGGATTTCATGCTCAACCAGACCTTCCAGGAGAAGGAAGAAGCCGTCGCGAAGCTTCAGCGGGCGAAGCTGTCGTCAGTGCAGTTGCCGACGTACTTTGTGGGTTGGAAGGGCTGGCTGCAGGTGCGTGCCGGCTACGAGAAGGCGAAGGGCACCTCGTTCAACCTGGCCGACTTTCATCAGCGCGCGCTGGAGCAGAGCGCGGTCCCGCTGCCAGTGCTGGACCGCCTGCTCCTGGCGGAGCCGCGACCGTGAGGGAGCGGTGGCGAACAGCCGCAGTAGTCACCGCTTGCTGACGCGCGCGGCTCAGTTACCGAGCGGTTTATTCCGGCTTTTTCTTGCGTGGCGACCGACGCGGCCGCTGCTCGTTCCCGCCGCCGGCCGCTTTCCGCGCGCGTGGCGCGCGTGGAACTCGCGGAGCGCGTTTCCGTACCGCCGGCTCGGGCGGCGGAGGAGGATTCGGTTCGAACATGGAGGGCTGGCCCGGTACGATGGGCTGCTTCTCCTCTTCTTCCTCTTGCTCGTGCATCGGCTCCGGCTCGCGTTCCGGTAATGCCGGCGGATAAAACTCCGCGCCCAGATACACCATCAACCCGCGTTCTTCGTCGGGCTCAATCCGGACCACCAGCTTGTCCTGAGCGTAGTTAAGATACTCCGAAAATTCCTGGAAGCCGTATTTGGCGACATCGAAATCGGGATGCTCTTCGTGCATCCACTGCGCGAGCTGGTCGGCCGTGACGCCGTTCTCCACATCGAGCCGGTGCGTCTCGAGGATATCGCGCAACTGCGGCAGCGTTTCCTCCGGTTTGAGCACCGCCGCTCGCTCGGGCTGCTGTGTGCTGTGCTTGCGCTCGATGATGTAGCGGCCGCCGGTGCCGCTCACGTCCACGAAATCCGCCTTCTTCAGCTTTTCGACGAATTCCGAAAAGCTGCCGGCGCCATAGGCCTTCTCGCTGAACGCCGGATCGAGCTGCAGCATGGTGGACTTCAGCAGCCCCAGTTGCGGCTGCACCGCGCGGCGTTCCAGAACCTGCAGAGCGCGCTCTACCAGGGGCATCGCCTGAGCCAGATCGAGCGGCGCTGCCCGGGGAGCGCGGCCGCGCTCGCGGCCTTCTCTCGGCTCACGTTCGTGCCGCCGTCGTCCGCCCTCCGGCGCGGCGTGCGGAGGCGCCAGCGTGAGTTGTTGGGCCGCCTGCGGAGCCTGAGCGCCGCCGCCATCGCTCAGCAGCGATTCATAGCTGATGAACTCATGACAGTTCTGCTGCAGGATGGTGCTGGTGAACGCCTTGCCACCAAGCACGAACACGGTCTTGCCGTATTCCTTCAGCTTGTTCACCAGCGGGATAAAATCGCTGTCGCCGCTCACCACCGCGAATGCGTTCACGTGCTCGTGGGTGAAAGCCATTTCCAGCGCATCCAGCGCCAGGTTGATGTCGGCGCCGTTCTTATCGCCGCGCGGGGAAGGAATGCGCTGCACCATCTGCACCGCGTTCTCCGCCATGCGGCGCGTAGCCTGCTCCTGCCGGCTCCAGTTCGCGTAAGCGAACTTCGCGACGATATCGCCGCGTTCCTTCAGCGCATCCAGCGCGAGTGATACATCGAAATCGCGCTGCAGCGTCGATTTCAGACCGATCTCTATATTGTCGTAATCGACAAAGACCGCAATATTCAGTTTTTCTTCCAATCGTTTCTCCACTGATACGCCTCGGCGTATCGTTCCGGGCTCGCGCCCGCGCGGCCAGCCTCGGCGTCAGACGGTCTGCTTCACCGAGCCGCGGATGAATGCCGCAATCTCGTCCAGTGAAGCGCCCGGCTGGAACACCGCGGCCACGCCGCATTTCTTCAATTGTTCCGCATCCTCGTCCGGAATGGTGCCGCCCACCACCACCAGAACGTCTTCCATGTGCTTTTCCCGAAGCAGATCCATGACGCGCGGAACAATCGCACGGTGCGCTCCGGACAGAATGGACAACCCGATCACCTGCACATCTTCCTGGAGAGCCGCATTCACGATCATCTCCGGCGTCTGCCGCAGGCCGGTGTAGATTACTTCCATGCCCGCGTCGCGAAGGGCGCGGGCGATTACCCGGACGCCGCGGTCGTGACCGTCGAGCCCGGCTTTCGCCACCAGCACCCGGATGCGGGCGTCCATACCCACTTTGGATTATACGCTGTGAAGGGAAGCGAGAACGTATCGCGAGCTTCCACAGGCGCGAATGCCTGTGCGAGGGCAGGCTGAAAGCCTGCTCTACTACGGATCGTGAAGCGACAGCGAGAGCAGGCCTTCAGCCTGCATGCCCGGGTCTCATCCATGTCCCGCCTGCGTCCGCGCGGGGGCTCCCGCTGAACGGCCGATACGGCTTTCATCCCCGTCTGTGGCCATCAGGGCCACGCGGACAGGGAGCAGCCAGGACATCTTCTACACCGCGGTGCTTTCCTGCCACAGCCCGAATACGTCGCGCCATGAATCGCAGATCTCGCCGAGCGTGGCGTACGCGCGGACGCAGTCGAGCAGATACGGCATCGAGTTCTCGTTCCCCTCGGCCGCGCGGCGAAGCGCATCGAGCGAACGGCGCACGGCGGCGTTGTCGCGATCGTCGCGCAGCTTCTTCAGTTTCGCGCGCTGTCCTTCCTCGGCCGTCTCGTCGATCTGCAGCAGCTCGATCTCTTCTTCCTGCTCCGCCTGGAATGTGTTCACGCCGACGATGATCCGCTCGCGGCTCTCCACCGCATGCTGGTACGCGTAGCTGGCGTTCGAAATCTCGGCCTGCGGGAACCCCCTCTCGATGGCCGGGATCATGCCGCCCATATCGTCGATGCGGCGGATATATTCGTTGGCCGCTTTCTCCACCTGATCGGTCAGGTTCTCGACGAACCAGCTCCCCCCCAGCGGGTCGGCCACCGCGGGAACGCCGGTTTCGTACGCGATGATCTGCTGCGTGCGCAACGCCAGCGTCACGGCCTTCTCGCTCGGGAGCGCGTAGGCCTCATCGAGCGAATTCGTGTGCAGCGACTGCGTTCCGCCGAGCACCCCGGCGAGCGCCTGGAGCGTCGTCCGCACCACATTGTTATACGGCTGCTGCCAGGTCAGCGAGCAGCCCGCCGTCTGCGTGTGGAACCGCAGCTTCATGCTTCGCTCGTCCGTCGCGTGGAACCGGTCGCGCATGATGTACGCCCACATCCGCCGCGCCGCGCGATATTTGGCGATTTCCTCGAAGAAGTCGTTATGCGCGTTGAAGAAGAAGCTGAGGCGCGGGGCGAAGCTCTCTATGGGCAGGCCGCGCGCGATCGCCCATTCCACGTACTCAATGCCGTCGCGCAGCGTGAACGCCAGCTCCTGCACCGCGGTCGAGCCGGCCTCGCGGATGTGATATCCGCTGATGGAGATCGGGTTGAAGCGCGGCACATGCCGCGTCGCGAACTCGATAACGTCCGTGGCCAGCCGCATGGACGGGCGCGGAGGGTAGATGAACTCCTTCTGCGCGATGTATTCCTTCAGAATGTCGTTCTGCAGGGTTCCCGAGAGCCGGTCCCACTCGACGCCCTGCTTCTCGGCGACGGCCAGATACATGGCCCAGATCACGGGCGCTGGCGAGTTGATGGTCATCGAGACCGTTACGTCGCCGAGGGGGATGCCGCGGAACACCGTCTCCATGTCGGCGAGCGAGCTGACCGCGACGCCGCACTTGCCCACTTCGCCGAGGGAGTTCGCGTGGTCCGCGTCATAGCCCATCAGGGTCGGCAGATCGAACGCCACCGATAGGCCGCTCTGTCCCTGGGAAAGGAGATACAGATACCGGCGGTTCGTCTCCTCCGGCGAGGCGAAGCCGGAGAACTGGCGCATGGTCCACAGCTTGCCGCGGTACATGTCGCGGTGAATGCCGCGCGTCCAGGGGAAGTCGCCGGGAGGCGGCGCTGGTGAAGGCGCGTCGGCGGGACTGTAGATTTCTTTCAGAGGAATGCCGCCGAGCGTTTCAAAGTTCGTGGCGGCGGGTGGAACGGCTGAAGCCGCGGGCGGCCGGGTTGCCATGCACGTCAATTGTAGCGCCGCATGTGCCTGCCCCATCGGCGCGTCGCCGTGTCCATGGAGCAGGCTTTTTCCTCAGACTACCGGCGGTCGTCGCGATCGTCGAATCGCCGTCCGTCGTTATACTCATGACCGCGTTGCATGCGGCCGCGTTGCTGATCGTCGCGATCGAAACGTGCGCGGTCCTGGTTATACCGATCCGTGTCCACGCGTTCAGTGTTCACGTTGCGGAAGCTGCCCATAACTCTGGCTGAAGCTGTAATCGGCGTGACGATCGTTACCACCGCAAGCGCCAGCGTTGCCCAACCGATTCTGTTTTTCATCTTATCCTCCAATCTCTACGGCTGATTGGATTGCGCACCGGTGGGAACGAACGTACCGTCTCGTAACGTTCGGATTAAGCTGCGTCCATGGATACGCGGCGGCACTCGACTTTTGCCTGCGAAAATGCAAAAATTCAGAAATAGGTGTAACCGGGGGCCTTCCCCCGTGATCCAAAGACCGAGCCGGTCCTGGAGGATCTGGCGGAGGCCGCGGAGACTTCGGTTCCGCGGCGGGTTAGAATGCTAAGCTGCGGAATCCTTTGAAAGACTATCTCGCGCTCACAAAACCGCGTATCACGTGGCTCATCCTGATGAGCACCGCCATCGGCTACTATTTCGGGGCCGAACACGGATGGCGTTTACTGGTGTTGCTGCACACCATCGTCGGCACGGGCCTGCTGGCCTCCGGAACTGCCGCGCTGAACCAGTGGTACGAGCGGGAGGCCGACGCGCGCATGCGCCGTACCCAGGCGAGACCGCTGCCCGCCGGGCGCCTCAGCCCCGCGCGGGCGTTCTGGTTCGGGGTGCTGATCTCCGTGCTCGGCTTTTTCGATCTCTGGCTCGGCGCCAACCTTCTGACCGGACTGCTCGGCGTTTTCACGCTGCTTACCTATCTGTTCGTGTACACTCCGCTGAAGCAGCGCTCGCCGCATTCCACCACCGTGGGCGCGATTCCCGGCGCCATGCCGCCGCTTATCGGTTTTGCGGCCGCGCACGGCAGCCTTACGGTGGAAGCGTGGCTGCTCTTCGGCATTCTCTTTCTCTGGCAGTTCCCGCACTTCTACGCAATCGCGTGGATGTACCGAGAAGACTATGAGCGAGCGGGCATCCGCATGCTGCCGGTGGTGGAACCCGATGGCGAATCCACCGCGCGCCAGATGCTCCTCTATGCCGGCGCCCTGCTCGGCCTGAGTCTCATCCCACGCTGGACGGGCATGACCGGCAACTGGTATTTGTTCGGCGCCGTTGCGCTTGGCCTGTATTTCCTGTACGCAGCCGCGAAGATCACGCGCGACCGCACCCGGCAGCGCGCCAGACATGTGCTGCTCGCCTCGGTTATCTATCTGCCGCTGCTCTACGCGCTGATGGTCATCGATCGGGCGGCATGAAACGGCTGTTGATTCCGGTGCTGCTGATGGGCCTGGGCGCGGCGTGCCTGCGCGTCGGAAAGGCCTTCCCCGATTACGGCGTGGTTCCTCCGTTTCAACTTGTCGCGCAGGACGGCACGACCTTCGAAAGCAGCCGTCTGGCCGGCAACATCTGGGTGGCCGATTTTTTCTTCACCAACTGCGGCAGCGTCTGCCCGCGCATGACTTCGCAGATGCACCAGATCCAGCAGGCTGTCTACCGCATGCCCGAAGTAAGGCTGGTGTCGTTCACCGTCGATCCTGAGCGCGATACGCCGGCGGTGCTGGCCGCGTACGCGAAAGAGCATCACGTGTCGCCGGAACGCTGGTTCCTGCTTACCGGACGCGAGTCCGTGCTGCAAACGCTGGACAAGGACGCATTCAAGCTGGGCGACGTCGACGGCAACCTCACCCACAGCACCCGTTTCGTGCTGGTGGACCGGTCATCGCATATCCGCGGTTATTACGATACGTCCGAGCTCGACAGCATTCCACACCTGATCGCCGATATCCACGCGCTCGCACGGCAGACGTCGTGACATGTTCAGTCTGGACGATCTTCCGGCGCTGAACGCGATCCTGAACGGAACGGCGGCTGTTCTGCTGACCATCGGCTGGCTGCTCATTCGCCGCAAGCGCATTTCCGCTCACCGCCGGGTCATGATCGCAGCGTTCTCGGTCTCGGTGGTGTTTCTGATTTCCTACCTCGTGCATCACGCCCGCGCGGGCGTGGTCTACTATCGCGGGACCGGGGCCATGCGCGTGACCTACCTGAGCATCCTCACCACCCACACTCTGCTCGCCTTTACTGTACCGGTGCTGGCCGTCATCACCCTGCGCCGAGGGTTGCGGCGCGATTACAATCGCCACCGGCGCATTGCGCGGTGGACTCTCCCGATCTGGCTGTACGTTAGCGTGACGGGCGTGATCGTCTACCTGATGCTGTATCGATAACGCATGAATGCCATGTCGAAGGAATGGAACGCTTCAGCCTACGACGAGTCATTTCAGGCGATCTGGAAACTCGGTTCCGGCCTCGTGGATCTGCTCGATCCTCAGCCGGGCGAGCGCATACTCGATGTCGGCTGCGGCACCGGGCATCTGACCGTCTCCATCGCGGCGCGCGGGGCGGATATAACCGGCATCGATGCGTCCGCGGACATGATCGCGCGGGCCGGCGCGAATTATCCGGCCCTGCGCTTCGACCACATGGGCGCGGCCGACTTCGAGAGCGCCGAGCCTTTCGACGCTGTATTCTCGAACGCGGCTCTGCACTGGATGAAGCCTCCCGAGCCGGTGGTGGACCGCATCGGCCGTGCGCTGCGCCCGGGTGGCCGCTTCGTGGCGGAGATGGGCGGGTACGGAAACATTGCGGCGGTGGTGGATGGAATGGGGGCGGTGCTTGGAGCCGGGCGAGTGGCCGAACTGAACCCGTGGTACTTCCCGAGCATCGGCGAGTACGCGAGCCTGCTCGAGCGGCAGGGGATTCTGGTGCGCACGGCGGCGCTGTTCAAGCGGCCGACCCGGTTCGAGGGCGAAGGCGGCCTGCGCGAGTGGATGGATATGTTCGGCAGCATGTTCCCGCTCACCGGCTTGCAGTTCGATGCGCTGGCGGAGATACTGCGGCCGAAGCTGTTCCGGGATGGCGGCTGGTATATCGATTACGTTCGCCTGCGTTTGACGGCTGTGAAGACTCAATAAAAAAGGCGGGCCGCCAGCTCAGTTCAGCCAGGGCCCGCCGGTCAGGTTACGGGTTGGTCAGAGCGATTAGCCCCGAAGGAGAGTCAGCACTTGCTGCGGCGCGGAGTTGGCCTGCGCCAGGGCGGCTACGCCGGCCTGGACCAGGATCTGCGCCTTGGTCAGATTGGCCGATTCGGAAGCGAGATCTGCGTCGCGGATCTGCGCCTCGGCGGCGGCCAGGTTGGTCAGTTGCGACTGCGCCAGGCTGGTGGCGTAGCCGAACAGGTTCTCACCGCGGCCAACGGAGGCCTGAGCGCTGCCGAGGGCCTGCGTTGCGTCGGCGAGGGCGGTCACGGCATTCTGCGCCGTGCTCAGGTTGGAAATATCCGAGTTGCCGCCCCCTGCCAGGGTGGAGGCGTTCTGAACGACGCCCTGCTGGGTGGCCTTTCCGATGCCCACCGTTCCGCCGGTGCCGGCAGCGCTCATGCTCACGCTGAAGCCCGAGAGGGAGCTCAGGAACTGGATGCCCGCTCCGGCAACCGTACCGTCGCTGTTCATGACCTGGCTCTTCACGGCCACAATCGACTGCAGAGTGGAATCGTTGCTACTCTGCAGCGCGGAGTTGATGGCCGCGATGCTCTGGTCGAGTGAGGCGCCGCTCTGAGCCGTCGCCGTGTTCTGAAGGACCACTGCCAGGGCGTGGGCGTTGCCGGATGCGTCGTTGGCCGAGATGCTCACCGTCTGCGCATCCTGGGCGTTCTGGATATTGTTGAACTGGAATACGCTTGTGGCTGACGATCCGCCGGCGTTGAAGGTGAAGTTGTTCGTTTGGCTGGTTGCCGCCGTCGTTTTCACGCCTGCGTTGCCGCTTGCCGTCAGCGTATTGGTCTCCGCGCCCGAGCCGAACCCGAGGATCTGGTTGGCCGCCGTGCCGTCGCCTTCCGCCACGCGGAAGAACGTTCCGTTGCTGGAGGCCAGCGTGATGGTGCCGGTTGTGCCGGACGCCTGAATCCCCGCCGCCATGAGCGTAGCGTTGCCGGCGATCTGTTGGTTGATCAGGCCAGCCAGGGTGGCCGTGTCGGCCGCGGTACCCGTCACCGAGATTTCCTGCGCCGGACCCCCGGCAATGGAAAACTCGAGCTTGTCGGTGGCGACGCCGGTAGTGATCGCGCCGCCGGTGATGGTAGTGTACTGATACGCGTTGTTGGCGCCCTGTTTATAGTTGCCGAGGCCCAGCGAGTTCGAGACGTCTCCTGAGGAGGAAACAGAGAAGCTCTGGCCGCTGTTGCTGGTGAATGCGAGGCTGGTGCTGGTGGAGGTGACGCTGATGCCCGCCGCCTGCAGAGCCGAATTGGCATTCACTTGATTGATGAGGTCGGCCTGTGCATTCGCATAATTGGAAGCAGCCGAGCTGAGCGTGATGTTCACCGGGCTGGCCAGGCCGCCTCCCGAGAATTGCACGATAGCGCCTGCGAGGTTGGTGGTGCCGGTGGCGCCCGCGTTGACTGTCAGGGATTCGCCCAACGACTTGCCGGTGGTGGCTGTCGCCGTTGCCGTGCCGCTCAGGCCCAGGGCCGTAGCCAGGGTCGAGTTGCTGACCGTCATTGTGGAACCCGGCGTGTCGTATTTCGCGGTGATGCTCATCTGCTGCGTCGTAGTGTTAAAGGAAGCTGTGGCATTGGCGTTGAACGCTGAAATTGCGTTCAGATCGTTGGCCATTGTTGAGCCGCTGATGGTGGTGACGGTGCCAATGTGGAAGTTCATGGCCTGTCCGCCGTTGAACGACATGGTGAGGTAATCGTCCGAGGAGCCGGTGGTGCTGAAGGAGTTGCCGATTCCCGCGGTTCCCGCCATTACAGCCTGCGATCCGAAGTTCCCCATGAGAGCGTTGGCCATCTGGTCGCCCGCGGCTACCTGGAACGTGGTGCTGCTGGAACCGAAGGTGAGCTGCTGGTGGCCGCTGGAGTCGGTGTTAATCGCCGCAGTGATGTTGGCGTTTTTGAACGCCGTCGCCTGCGGCGTGGCAGCGCTTCCGGCGGTCTGGATGGCCGCGTTGACGGCTGTCGCGAGCGAGGTCGCGTCGGTTACGCCGGAGAGATTGACCTTCAGGGTGATCCCCTGAGCTCCGCTGAAACCGGGACCCGTGATCATGAAGTCGGTGTAACCGGTGGCGGACTGCTGATTGTTGGTATTGGCCAGTATCTTCGCAACATTGGTAGTGGAGGAGCCGGATCCGATGTCCGTGCCGGCGACGCCGGCCGCCTGCACGCCCTGCAGCCCGAGGCTCTTCGCGTCCACGGTCGCCTGGCTGAGGTCGAGAGAAACAGAGCCGTTCTGCACGGCCGCCGCGCCTGTCGCGCCGCTGCCGCCGCCGACGAATATCGACAGGCTCTTCGCGAACTGGCCGCCGGTGTTCATGCCGATGGCCTGGGACTGGCGATCGATTTCACCGATTACGTTCTGGAATTCGGTATTCAGCACGCCGCGGTCGCCCGTGAACGCGCTGGATGCCGATTCGGTGGCCAGCGTTCGAGCGCGATCCAGCAACTGCGAAATGTTGCTCATACCGCCATCGATGATCTGCAACTGGCTGAGGCCGTTGTTCGCGTTGGCGATGCCCTGTGTTAAAACCGCTTCATCCGAGCGCATGCCGTTGGCGACAGCGAGGCCCGCTGCATCGTCACCGGCCTGAACAATGCGCAGACCTGAGGTTACCTGGCTGATTGTCTTGCTCTGAAAATTGCTGTTGGTACGGAGGTAGTTTTGCGCCTGAAGGGACGCAATGTTGGTGTTGATATCAAAAGACACAGTTTTCTCCTTGGAGAGAAACTCAGGCCGGGAGTCCGTTCCCGCCCTGGCGCGTTGCGCCTTGCGAGTTTCTTCACTTGCCCTTATCGCTGCGGGCGACAGGAGCTTGAGGAGAAATTTTGAGCTTTTCGAGGATGGTGGAGAGAGATTCGAAGGGAAGACCGCGCGAAGCCAGACGATTCTGGTCGGCTGTTACTCTTACTTCATTGCGCAGAATAAGTACATCCTTCGGCGCCGTTATGCCGAGTTTTACCTGAGTACCGGCCACCTCCAGTACCTCGACCTGAATCTGATCGCCGATAAACGCCGACTCACCGGCGCGCCGCCGAATTACGAGCATGTCTGCTCCGCTTCGCGGGCCAGGGCAGGCAGCAGGTTCCCGAGCGGGTGGTTGTACGAGTAGGCCCGGTCGGAGCGCATCGCCTGAATCGCACGAAGAGCGGGCAGGCTGACCACCACGGGCGACATGAGATTAGCGCTGGCGCGCCCGTCCTCGGCGACCGTAATAAGAGCCAGAGCGGCGAGGTCCTGGCCGATAACCGGAGCGGGACGTTCGTTAATTCCGATCGCCGTCAGTTCGTCGGCGGACATCTGCAGGACATACGACGGATCGATGGAGAGCACCGGCAGCGCAAGGAAACAAAGGCCCGGACTGGTCATGCTCTGGAGAAAAATCAACGGCGACATGCGGGGATGTTCGATGGCCAGAAACGCGCGCTCCGTCTCGAATGCCGGAAGACCGGCCGGGAAGTTGAGAACGAGACCGGCATCGCTGCTGACCCGGCCAAAGTATTTGGTGTCGATTTGCATTCCCGTTCTCATCCACGGCTCCGGCCTGGACATGTCTTACTTGAGAAGCTGCAGCACCTGCTGCGGCGCCGAGTTAGCCTGGGCGAGCGCAGCGACGCCGGCCTGAATCAGGATCTGGGCTTTGGTGAGGTTAGCGGATTCGGCGGCCAGATCCGCATCGCGGATGCTCGATTCCGCCGCGGCCAGATTGGTGACCTGCGACTGCGCCAGATTCACCGCGTAACTGAATTGATTCTCGCCTTTTCCAATGACGGCCTGCGCGGTCCCGAGCTTGGTGACGGCGGTCGCCAGAGCTGTCACCGCGGCATCTGCGCTGCTCTGATTCGATACATCGGCCGTGCCGCCGCCGGGGAGATCGGTGGAATTGTGCACGGCGCCCTGATCCGCGGGCGCGCCAATTCCCGCTGTTCCGTTCGTCCCAGCCGTGCCCAGGCTCATGGAAAACGAACCGAGCGTGCTGATCAGCCGGATGCCCTCGGTGGGCGTACCGCCGTTGGAGGGAACGATGGCGTCCTTCACGGCCACGATCTTCTGCAGGGTGGAATCGTCGCTCTGCTGCAGCGCCTGGTTAATCGCGTCTATGCTCTGGTCCAGTGACGCGCCGCTGCGCGAGGTCGCGTTATTCTGCAGGACCACGGCGAGGGAATGGGCGTTGCCGGACGGGTCGTTGGCGGAAATACCGACCGTCTGGGTGTCCTGACCGTTGCGCAGTGCATTGAATGGAAAGACACTCGAGGCTGACGATCCGCCGGCGTTGAAGTAGGGATTATCGGTGGCGCTGCTCGCCTGTGACGTTTGTTGGCCGGCATCGCCGCTGGCGGTCAGCGTGTTGGTGACGGCGCCCGAACCAAAGCCGAGGATCTGGTTGGCGGCCGTGCCGGTTCCTTCGGCGACCCGGAAATAGGTACCGTTGTTCGACGTAAGCGTAATCGTGCTCGCAGTGGCGGCGCTCGCCTGGAGCCCGGCAGCCGACAACGCGGTATTGGTCGCGATCTGCGCGTTCACCAGGGCGGCGAGAGTTCCCGCGGTAGCTCCCGCGGCGCCGGTGACCTGAATCGCCTGAGCGGGCCCGCCCGCGATGGAAATCTCCAGCTTGTCGGTCTGCGCGCCGGTCGCGATTGCCGTGCCCGTGATGCTGGTGTAGTCGAAGCTGCCGCCGGACAACAGATAGTTGCCCAGCCCGAGCTCATTGGTCACATCGCCCGACGCAGACACCGAGAAGTTCTGGCCTCGGTTGCTGCTGAAGGTGAGACCGCCCGCGCCGGCGGTAACCGTGATCCCGGCGTCCTGGAGAGCTGCATTGGAGGCAGCCTGATTGACCAGATCGGTTTGGGCGTTGGCGTAATCCGTGGCGGCCGCGCTGAGAGTAATGCTGACGGGAGCGGTCAGCCCGCCGCCCTGAAACTGGACAATAGCACCGGCCAGACTTGTGGTTCCGGTAGCTCCCGCCGGGACGCTGAGCGTTTCACTTACGGATTTTCCGGTGGAAGCGTTCGCATTCGCCGTGCCGCTCAGGCCGAGGTTCTGGGAAAGAGTTGTTGTCGTAACGGCGATGCTCGACGCCGAGTTGTCATTGAGCGAAGTGATCACCAGGTGGTGATTGGAGTCCGTCGACGCCACCGCGTTGGCAGCGAACGCCGCGTTAGCGTTCAGATTGCCCGCCACGGTTCCGGCGGTGACCCCGCTCACCACGCCTATGTGAAAATTCATCGCCGGGCCGCCGTTGAACGATAACGTGAGAAAGTCGTCCGTGGCCCCCGTGGTGGTGTAGCTGTTGGACGCATCGGTCCCCGTCATCGCCGCCTTCGCGCCGAAATTGCCCAGCAGCGCATTGGCCGTCTGGTCACCCGCGGCCACCTGGAACGCCGTGTTGCTGGAGTTGAATGTGAGCTGCTGGCGCCCGCTCGAATCGGTATTGATCGATGCGGTGACATTCGCGTTCTTGAAAGCGGTGGATGCCTGACTGACCCCGTTGCCGGCGTTCTGGATGGCCGTGTTAATCGCGGTGGCGAGCGTGTCCGAGTTGGTAACGCCGGACAGGTTTACGTGGAGCGTCATCGCATTCGCGCCGCTGAACCCGGGGCCATTGATGATGAAATCCGTGTACCCTCCGGGCTGCTGCTGGTTGGCGGCGTTCGCCAGAATATCGGCAACGCTGGTGTTGGCCGAACCGGCGCCGATATCGGTCCCGGCGGCGCCGCTCGCCTGCACGCCCTCGAGGCCGAGGCTTTTCGCGTCAATGGTGGACTGGCTCAGGTCGAGCGCGATGGAGCCATTCTGAATGGCCGCCTGGCCGGTGGTGCCCTGGCCCCCTCCGACAAACACCGACAGCGCCTTCGCGAATGTGCCTCCGGTGTTCAGGCCGATGGATTGCGACTGCCGATTGATCTCGGCAATGACGCTCTGGAACTCGCCGTTCAGGACATTGCGATCGCCGGTGAACGTGCCCGAGGCGGATTGCGTCGCCAGCGTGCGCGCGCGGTCGAGCAGTTGCGAGATGTTGCTCATGCCGCCGTCGATGATTTGCAACTGGCTCAGCCCGTCGTTGGCGTTCTGAATGCCCTGCGTCAGCACCGCCTCGTCGGAGCGGTAACCGTTGGCAATGGCCAGCCCGGCCGCATCGTCGCCGCTCTGCACGATGCGCAGACCCGAGGTGACTTCGTTGATCGTCTTGTTCTGAAACTGGCTGTTGATGCGGAGGTAGTTCTGCGCCTCCAGAGACGCAACGTTCGTGTTTATGCTGAATGCCACAATGGTCTCCTTCTCGTGATGCCCCGGGCGCTGAGATGCAGCCGCGCCTGGTGATCGATGCCCCTGCCCGTTTGTGTTTTCCCGTTGCGCCTGGCGCCGATCTGATACATCCACCGGCTGAAAAGCACGCAGCGTGCCAGGCCCACGGCCCTGGTGCGTTACCATGGAAAACTCGATTGCAAAATGGTGCAAGACCTTAGGTTACTTATCACCGGCGGGGCCGGATTCATCGGTTCCTGCTTCGTGCGCCTGTGTTCCGAATTGAAACAGGTTTCTCGAATTGTCAATCTGGATAAGCTGACGTACGCCGGCAATCCCGAAAACGTCCGCTCCGTCGAGTCCGACTCCCGCTATCGATTCGTTCAGATCGATATCGCCGATGCGTCCGCGGTTGAAGAACTCTTCGCGGTGGAGAAGCCCGTGGCCGTGATCCATTTTGCCGCCGAGTCGCATGTGGATCGCAGCCTGATCTCGCCCGATCCGGTCATCAATACAAATGTCAGGGGTACCGCGAATTTGCTGGAGGCCGCTCGGCGTCACAATGTGGAGCGGTTCATTCACGTCTCCACCGACGAGGTGTACGGCGATGTCGCCGCTCCCCATGAGGCAGACGAGAACTATCCCCTGAAGCCGAGCAGCCCATACTCCGCTTCTAAAGCCGGCTCCGATCTGCTGGCGCTGGCCTGGCGCCGCACCTGGGGGCTGCCGGTGATTGTGACGCGCGCATCGAACAACTACGGGCCGTATCAGTTCCCCGAAAAACTGATCCCGCTGATGATCCTGAATGCGCTCGAAAATAAGCCGCTGCCGGTGTACGGTGACGGCATGCAGATTCGGGACTGGTTGTTTGTCGAGGATCACTGCCGCGCCATCCTCGCGCTTATCGAGAAGGGCCGGCCGGGGGAGATCTACAACATTGCAGGGAATCGCTCGCTGGCCAATCGTGACGTTGTCGGGCAGATTCTCGCGGCGACGGGGCGGTCGGCAGATCTGATCAAGCACGTGACAGACCGCCCCGGCCATGACCGGCGCTACGCACTTTCGAGCGCGAAACTACAGCGGGAGACAGGGTGGCAGCCTCAGGTGGAGTTCGAGGCGGGCCTGGCTCAGACCATTGCCTGGTATCGGGAGAACGAGGGCTGGGTGGAGCGCGTCAAATCGGGCGAATACCGCAATTGGCTCAGCGCGAATTACGGGAGCAGGGAGACAGTGGGGTGAACGGGCGCGACGACTTGCCGGAGGCGCGCCCGAGCCGCGACAGCTCGGTGACCGCGAAGGCGCCTTAAACCCGGTGAAGCCTCTGCAAACCCGGCCAGCGATCGAAATCGGCATCGAAGCTCAGAATCGAGCGAATGCCGTGGCGTTCCATGACGGCGATATGAACGGCATCGCGGGCTGAGAGCGAATCCCGGGTCTGGACAATCTCCCCGGCGCGGAGAACTTCTGCTTTCCCTACGGCCATTACGTCATCAACAATGTCCAGCGTCACTTTGAGCGCGGGGCCGATCGCTTCTCGCTTGTCGATCGCCGTGTATCGGTGGAGAATCTCCTGCAGTACTTCAGCATCGGTGATGAGCCGCTCTCCGGCGGCGATAAGGCGCTCCAGAATTAGCTGAGCCTCGGTCTTATGCGGGTGAGCGGCGCCGACCAGGTACATCGGAATGTTGGAATCGACAAAGATCAAGCGTCGTATCCTCGTTCGATTTCGCTCAGCATCCGGTCGATGTCAGCCGTGGGAAAGGAATACTGCGCGGCCCGCCGAACGGACTTCAGCTTCGTTTCCGGTTCGATCATGGAACGGCCCGAACGCGCCTCACGGAGAGCGCGTCGCACCCACTCACCGACGGTCAGACGCTCTCGCTTCGCGAGACGCTGGATGTCGGACATTTCGT
Organism: uncultured Acidobacteriota bacterium; assembly: GCA_963780655.1. GTDB lineage: Bacteria > Acidobacteriota > Terriglobia > Bryobacterales > Bryobacteraceae > CAWACP01. The sequence continues at coordinate 48,836 of CAWACP010000014.1, forward strand.
GATCGGGAAGCAGGACCTGCAGGCGCTTGCTCATATGAAGAGTCTAGTATACTCACTCCTGGAGTATAGGGGGGCGCTCGACAACCCAAGGCGGCAGCGCTCGGCCGGCCGCGACGGCGCTCCTACGGGGCAACAAAGGGTGAACGCCCTGGCTCAGCAATGCGTCCACAGTCCATGTGGCGCAGGACATTTCTGCTCGGCCTGTGCGGCGCACTCGCCTTTACACAGGATTTCCCGAAGATTTCGCCGGATGCGCGCGTATTGGGCGGAATCCTCGGGATCGACGGCACTCTCCGCGAGCTCCTGAACGCAGCTCCATCCGACGACATTCACCGGCTGAAGCTGCGCCAGCAACTGACCGAGGCGGTGATCGAGGCGTCGCTCGACGCCGACAGCGTCATCGCCGACATTCAGATGGAGGAAGGCCAGCTTCAAAGCGTGGAGAACTACTTGTCTTCGCGCCGGGACAAGGCGGTGAACCTTGCCAATTTTGGCGCCGCGCTGGTGGGCAGCGGCGTGGGCGTAGCGGGCACGGCCATGCAGTTCAGCTCGAAAACCGCGATTGCCGGTGATGTGGTCGGCGTCGTGGCCGGGAGCGCTGCGACAGCGCTTACTATCGCGGCGATACGCATCCAGCGCGGCGGCAGGATGCAACTCGGCGCCACGCCAAATATGCTCGCCGCGTTCTTCGGTGAGAGGCCAGGGCTGCACAGCCGATACCCCGAGGATGTCTGGGCATATCTGAATGTGGAGCCGGCCGCCGAAGTCAGGCAGGGCACGCGAAGGGAGCAGTTGATGGAGGAGTGGGTGCGCGCGGGCATGATCCGCGGCGATGGGTCGGTGACGGATCGGAACAAAATCGAGTTCCTCACGTCCGGCATTTCGAGCAAAACCAGACTCAACCTGAGCGAACTGTCCGATCGCGAGGCGATGCTGGGCGGTGTGCGCGCACGGGTGGCTCTGATGAAGCGCGATCTCGCCGATCTGATGCACACCGTCCGGCAGGCTGGTTGGTAAGTTTACCGCGCG
>CAWACP010000015.1:0-36459 GCA_963780655.1 uncultured Acidobacteriota bacterium
TATCCGCCGGTCGCGGATAAGAGCTAGCCCCAATACTGTTCACTTAACGAACATTTTAATGATATTCTGTTTTGGGGCTAATGCCTCCAGAAGGAGGTTGTCCTATGCGCGTTGCCACCGTAGAATCAACTACGCTGCTGACGGTTTCCTACGACGAAGCCCGAGAGCTGTTGCAACTGGAGTTCTGTAGCCGGGCGGTCTACCAATACTTCGGCGTGCCTGCGGCGGTGCATCAGTCGTTACTGGCTGCGCCATCCAAGGGGCGCTATTTCAATCAGGCGATTCGCGGACGCTTCCCCTACCGTCTGATCCCAGATTTCGAAGCCGCTCCGCGGGGCGCAGAAATACCTGCCAGGTGCGATCGTTGAGGAGAACCCAATGGCGCGCACCTTGGCGGAGTTGCCGGCTGGCAGCCGGATCACTGACTACATTAGCCTCGGCGTGATAGCCAAGTTCTTCCCCGCCGAGAAAATCCATGAGGTTCTGGAACAGACCAAGCGCGCCAGTGTCCGCGAGCGCGACTTGCCGGCGCATGTGGTGGTCTATTACGTCATCGCGCTGGCGCTGTACATGCGGTCCTCCTACCGTGAAGTTCTGCGCTGTCTGCTGGAAGGCGTGCAGTGGCTGCTGGATCCTTCCGCCAAGGTGAAGGTCGCCGGTAAATCCGGCATTTCCCAGGCGCGCAGCCGGCTGGGCGCAGAGCCGCTGAAGAGACTCTATGGTGCGGTGGTGGCTCCCATTGCGGAGAAGCGCACCAAAGGCGCTTGGTACCGGCAATGGCGACTGGTCAGCTTGGATGGCAGCACGCTGGACGTCGCCGATACTGCGGAGAACGACAAGGCCTTCGGGCGGCCGGGATCCAGTCGAGGGTCCAGTGCTTTCCCCAAGATACGGTTTGTAGCACTGCTGGAGAATGGGACACACGTGCTGTGGGGCGCGCAGATGGATCGATACGCCACCGATGAACTCACGCTGGCTGAGAAAGTGATTCCTTTGCTCCGCAAAGGAATGCTGTGTATGGCCGACCGGTTCTTCCCCGGTTACAAACTCTGGCGGGCAGCCGCAAACACGGGAGCGGATCTGCTGTGGCGCACGCGCCAAAATGCACGCCTCGACGTGGAAAAACGCCTGCCCGACGGCTCCTATCTCAGCCGCATCTATGCCTCCACTAAGGACCGGCGGAAGAAGCGCAACGGGATTGTGGTCCGTGTCATCGATTACCGCTTGAAAAACGTCGCCGACTGTGAGCCGATGTACCGGCTGATCACCACCATCCTGGATCACGAGCAGGCGCCGGCCAAGGAATTGGCCGCCCTGTATCACGAGCGTTGGGAGATCGAAACCACCCTGGACGAATTGAAGACCCATCTGCGCGGCGCTCAGATCATATTGCGCAGCAAGACGCCAGAACTGGTCCAGCAGGAGTTCTTCGGTCTGCTGATGGCGCATTTTGCCATCCGCGGCCTGATGCACGAAGCCGCCCTGAAGGTCGATGAAGACCCCGATCGGCTGTCCTTCGTCCACTCCGTGCACGTTGTCCAGCGGCGGATGGCGCGTTACGGCGCTATTCCCCCCTCGGCAGAGAAAAGCATTCCATGAAGCGATCCTCGACGAAATTCTTGAGGAGCGGGTTGTTTCAAGTCGCGGTCGGATCAATCCGCGCGGCGTGAAGCGCAAGATGAGTAACTACCCTCTTCGCCCACGCAAGCGCCTGCGCACCCATCGTATCGATTTTGTCAAGAAGGTCAGGATCGTTAAGTGAACAGTATTGGAGCTAGACCAACCTGGCAGCCCCTGGCAGAAACGCAGGGAATTCGCGGCGGATCTCGTTCGCTTCACCGTGACGCGATAGCACGCGAGGCTCGTGGCCGGTCAGCCCCTCCTCTTCGGGAGTTCCGATCGGAGAGTCACGTTCCAGCCAGTACTGATGGGCGAGGCGCTCTATCTCTTCCCTGTGGATCGTTGTTGAGGAGCTCCAGGATTATTCTGCTCCTGGCGTTTGGACATACCGTAACTGGGAATGCACTTCGAGTGCCTTAACCATCACTGCTCCTGCGCGACTGAACACTTGCGGCCACGAGCCGGAACATCGTCTCTTGCCACGGCGATTGGCGCCTCTCGGCAATCCATGTCGAAGGGCGCGTTGCTGGAATGGCGTCACGATTCGGAACCGCGAGTGCAGAGAACAAAAGCGGAATCCAATCCGGCTATGACCGATTTCCGAAGGAGACGCAGCATGTTTTTTCCGTTATCACTACTTGGCGGACTTGTACTCGTGGGGTATGGCATTTCACGGGTGAGGGCAAAGCGGGCTGATAAGCCCAACGTCCAGAAGTTGTTCGGCGCGAATCGATGACCGGCGGCGAGGGCTGCGCACCAGACTTCGATACGCCGCAGGCAGCATTGGCGGAATCCCGTTAACCTGGTCGCAGAGCGAACAGCCCAAAATCGGGTCGTTAGTCCCATGTCAGCGCCGAACCACCTCGACAGATGACGTCGGCGCTTTCCCAAAGGGCTGAATGCCGGCCCCACCTCCGTCCGCAAATGCATGAAGCACAGAGGTGGCGCAGGCGGTTTCCCCTGCGTCCGCCGGGCTATGGCGCTGTTTATGCTGACAAGCGTTGTGGGAGCCGCTGGTCCCGCTCAACGGCGTCGACGATCATTGCGGCAGCGCTTTCTATGCCCATTTGCGAGCTGATCATGATGTTATACAGGTGCGGGTCTTTCCAGTCGTGTCCGAAATAAGTCCGGATATATCTGCCGCGTTCGTGGTCAGTCAGCCAAATCAGGTGCTCAATGTCATCGGTCGAGTCTACGCGATGCTGGACACGCGAGATTCTCTCCCTTAATGGGCCATAGATGAACGCGTGAAACACATCTTCGCGGTCCTGCAGCACGCATTGTGCGCCGCGGCCGACGATCACGCAGTTCCCTTTGTCCGCCGCTCTGAGGATTTCCTGCTGCGTAAACTCAGCTACTGCTTCTGCATCGAAGAACTGCGCGTCGGAACGTGCGACGCCGGCTTCAATGGCTGCCGCCTGCAGACCGCCTCGATTGAACCTGTGCCACCACGAGTCAACATGCTCGTCGTACTGTCCGACCGTTCTCGGATCGACCTGAGCAGCCCTGCTGACAGCCGATATCAGGGTCTGGTCGAGCACCTTCCATCGCAATCGCGCCGCGACGTTGTTCGCAATAGCGCTGCCGCCGCTTCCGTATTCTCGCGTCACGGTCACAACTCTGAACATCATCACTTATCCCAAAAGCATGCTGGCTACCTTTCGATAGAGTGGCGGTTGCGGAGGACGCACTCGCGCATGCGACGGCACGGCGGTGTGTGGAGATCCGCCGAACCCGGCATCTGCCACAGCAATTGACGGGATTCCGGCTGTCATCAGAGGTGGGGCGGCGTCCGATCGGCGCGCCGCGTCAGCCCGCGCTGAGAGATTGCACGAGGTAGGACATGTAAACACCACTGGCGACAAGACGGACGCCATTGGCGAGCAACCGACGGAGAAGGTCCCTGCCGGTTTCGTCGACCGCGGTAATATCACGCAAGTGCAGGTGGACGGTTCCCCGCGATGCAGTCTGCGGAGAGTTGCCCATCAATCGTGACGACCGTGCCCGACCGTTCCTCTTTTTTCATCACTCGAATCAGTAGGATCACTTCCCGCTCAGGCGCCATGCACTCTGTTCCACAACCCGTGGGCCCCTATGGACGGTCTTCATGCGGGTGAGACCCTGGAATGGTTCTCGTGACGCGACATGCCGGCGTATGCCGAAGCAACTGACGAGAATCGGCAGCCTCGGACTGATTTGAGAGGAAACGTCCGGCGGGGGCAACGTGTTTCAGAGCCCTGGGGCGCGAAAGCGATGGCGAGTCAAATGCATTGTTCATTGGGCCGGAACGGAGGTCCGCGAAATATGACTCTCTTGCTGCTTGCCTTGGTACAGGGCGCCGTGGCGCCCGCCGCGCAGTCAGTTACCGTGACCGAAATTGTCGAGCGTATGGTGCAAGCAGATAACAGGAGGATGGCCGAGTTCTCAGGATACACGGGAATGCGGCGGTATCATTTCGCAAACAAGAAGTTCAACAAGAGCGCCGACATGACTGTGCGCGTTGTATGCGACGGGACCGGCGCGAGGACGTTCGAAGTGGTAGCGGAGAGCGGCTCAGGGTTCATTCGAAGCCACATCCTGCGCAGGATGGTCGACGCGGAACAGGAAGCAAGTGCAAAGGGACAGCGCGAGGAAACGCGGATCATACCCCGGAACTACGACTTCCGGCTGCTCGATACGGAAGTAATGGATGGGCGATCCAAATACGTATTAGAAATCAGCCCGAAAACGAAGAACCAGTTTCTGGTTCGCGGCCGGATTTGGGTTGACGCCGAGGACTACGCGATTACCAGGCTCGAGGGCAGCCCCGCCAGAAATCCCTCGTTCTGGATTCGCAGCGTTCACATAACCCACCGGTACCAGCACATTGGAAACTTCTGGCTGCCAGTGACAAATCAATCCAGCGCGGAAGCGAGGGTGTTCGGTACGACAGAAGTGGGCATCGAATATTACGATTACCTCATCAGGAGCGCGCGCGCCCAGGCAGACCCGCCGTCCGGTCTGGTCGCCGGAACGGCGATTCCCCATTGACATCCGGAGCCTCAGGTGTCAGTCGATGGAGACCGCGATTTCCGAGGCGACCCGCGCAGAAAGTAAGATTCGTAGTCGGGCCCGAAGCCCAGGTCTCTGGGGCGCCTGTTCGCTCTTACTCTATCAGGCAATCCCGCGTTCCATGGAACCTCGCCCGGTGAAGCCATCATCGAGCGTGCACAGGCTTGTGGTTGTCAAGAGCCGTCTCACCGTGCGCGCAAGGAGGTAGGGAGCAGGCTGCGGCGCCATCCTCCACCAACACGTACATTGCTTTGGGCGTCAACATTCGGTCGGATCGCATGCCAAACGGGCGCACATCGACGCCCTGGGCTCCGGAGGAGCAGGACGTGGCGGTGTGGACACGGCGGCAGCCTTTCTCCGGAACTCCGCCCAGAACCGCTGCATGGCCGGGCTTGCCCAGGCCGGGACGAGCTGCTGATCTGTTGTTTCAGTCCTTCCGGATGTCGACTCTGTTTCCACACCACTCGCACCAGCAAGGTCAGGACCACACGAGCAACGGCCATAAAAGCCTCCTCATCCCTGCCGACATCGTCAATCGCCCCTCGCCATTCGCCGTAACTTCGGCGATTGTGGCAGGGGATTTGTTTTGAGCGCGTGGAGTGGCGAGCGAGACGTGCAGCTTCGCGGCTCGTGGACAGATACCTTGTTTCTATTCACAACCGCACCGCATGGTTGGAATGGCGTGTGCAAACGACTTTACAACAGCGGAGAACCAGTGACTGAACAGCCCGTGATCGATAAAGAGACCTTCGTGAGCAACATCGCCGCCCATCTTCCTTACTTGCGACGGTTGGCCTACCGGCTAACCCGCGGAGACGCCATGTCTGAAGACGTGGTTCAGCAAACCTTGCTCAAAGCGCTGACCCACTGCCGACAGTTCCGCTTCGAATCGGCGCTTAAGAGCTGGTTGTTTACGATAGCGGTGAACGAAGCTCGCCAGATGTATCGATCCTCCAGGCGCACAGAGGTTCTTTCCACCCTGGACACTGTCGGCGCAACTGGCGCCAATCCAGAGAGCGATTATGCGGCAAGAGAACGCGCAGCGGCGGTACGGGACGCCGTGGCGCGTCTTCCGGACAGATACAGGGCCGTGATTGAGCTGTACGATCTGCAACTCTTGCCCCTTCACGAGGTCGCAGCCAGACTGAGCTTGCCTCCCCAACTCATAAAGCTGCACCGCCATCGCGCGCGCCGGAAGTTACGGCCCATCGTCGAGAGACTACTGCCCAGAGACCCGAACCTCGCACCGGTCAACATGTGAATCCCGGGGACCACTGGAAGCGTGGCAAGTCTATGCAGGAAGCGGCAACGCCAGTATTGTTGAGCTACTCTGAAACGCATGCATACCGTTCTCCGGATTACCGGATGGGGATGACCGGCGCCGTGCCGTGTTCCGGAGTTGCCGCAGTCAACTCGGCCGCCTCTATCCCCGCGCTAAGAACGACGGTACGCACGTGGTGTGGCAAGCGACTCCTTCCTCATTAAAGCCGTTGCCGCAAAGCGCAAGCGAACCGCCGGCATCTGTCAGGTGGGGATCTGGCAACACACCGATTCGTACCTCACCGCGCGCATGTGCGTCGGCTTCGTCCTGGGACATGGCCGGGTCATTTGGTTGACCGGACCCACAAGCAACGGGTTCATGTTTACCTCGGCGCCCGGAATGTACTCGGCCAGATTCGCACGTGTTTATCCTGCATCCGGAATTTCAGGCGCCACAGCCAGTATGCCTCCTGTGGCTCGCTTCGAACCAGGCCGACCAGCGCTCGGTCGAGTGCCCTTATCAGGCGGCGCGGGGGCAGCAGGGCAGTGGCGGCCCAGCGCTGTTGCCCACGGACTATCTTCCGCGCCGCAACGTATCGTCGGCCACTGCCCCTCAGCAAGCTGGAGATTCCTCAGGTTCTGGATACCCTCTTCGACGATATCGCCGTAGTCCGCAGTCGAGAGGGCAAGTAGCGCGAAGACGGTGGGATCAGTCGCAACCTGCGAACTCGTGTACCCCCAGCCCCCTGTGTCCGCCGAACGCCGACTTACGAGTTCATCAGATAATTGCCGCGCGAGCTCCGCCGCCGCCATGACCACAGTTTCAGGGCGCCGCCTGGATCTCGCCAACGCTCACGCCGGTTTTGTAGAAAGCGCGGTATTCGCTTACAAACGGTACTGCGGCAGAGGACGCTGCAGTTATGAGTAGCGAGATCATGAACCGATTCCTCGAGATCATCGAAGCCGACGTGAGATCCAGCCCCTCACCGATCGAGTTCGCAATCAAACACACCGAGCAGTTCGCGAGACTGACGAACATCTGAATCGAGCGTGCCGTGACGGGCCGGCGTTAGGGTCGTGTAAAACCAATCATGCACCCCGTCCATATCCATCCCGATCTTTGCGCTTGCTGGGGCTGGGTGTAATCAGGTGTAATGCTGCAAGCATCGGATCAATGGGTTCTCGTCATTCTGCCACCAACCCTCACTGCTGAGCGTTGTCAGCACCCGTCCTCGACGAATCAATTTCAGTCGGTGTCTTGAGTTCGCCTGGCAGAGGAAAGCTCATCCAGCGACGTTGTGGGTTGTGCACCTCATCATTACGCGGCTCGCGCCGGCCGGAAAGAAGGATCGGATGCGGCCATGGCTCGATCCGGGAGCTGCTGTATGGTGCGACCGCTGGATGGAATCGGACTTATCGCGTGGGACGCCGCTGATGTGCCGACGAGGAGAACCGCGAGGACCGATTCGCGGGGCGTCGTTGCGGAGTGAGTCACGCCCTGGGCGCTACAAACTCTCGGCTACGCTTCGCCCCTCACCTGTCCTGGCCATTCGCTGAATCATGAGCTGATCGAGCAGCTTCCGTTGGATGCGCAACCGGCTCGTGTTTCAGATCCCGCAGATACTGCCGATAATCGCGATACAGCACGACCGTCGGAGGACCTCCGGGCTTGATGCGCGAATCTGGTGAATTGAACAGCCCCGGGTACTGATAGCACAGGATCTTCTCGAAGTTCGGAAATCGCGTCAGATCGCTGATCAGTCCATTGATCGGGCGCGGTACCAGCGCATTCCCATCAGCAAAGACAAAAGCCTCCATGTCCATCCAAAGGTGCGAGCCGGCCCGGTCGCACATACGCTGCCAGATCGCGGCCGATTGTTCGCCGGTGAGGTCGCCCTCCGGCATCCGGTGGAAGGCGAAGGGGCAGACGACGTCAAGATGCTCGAGCACCAGCGGCCACGCATCCTGGGACAGGCGCATGCCGTGGGCATTGGGCGCGAGCATAACCGGTTTCTCCGGCGCCAGCGCACGGCAGAACTTCTGAAACTCGCGGAAGAATGCAATGATCTCCTGGCGATAGCGATCCTTCGCTGTCTCACCCTGGTCGGGGATCAGGCTTCCGTAGGTTTCCTCAGATACGTACCAGCCGTAAAACGACGGGTGATGGCCGTAGCGACGCCACAACTCCTCGGCCACCTTCTTGTGCCATTCGAGCGAGGCCGCGCTGAAATCGAACCATGCATACATGCCCACGCCGAGAAAGACGTTCATGTTCAGGCGATCCGCTTCGGAAAGGATCGCCTCGAGCGCATCGTGGGACGCCATGGGCACGTGCCCCGGATACAGCGCCGAGGGATAATACGGCAGCCCCTTGTAGCCGGTCTTCTCGATGGAGTTGCGGCCATAGTATTCCCGGTTGCGGAAGACTTCCTGAATTACCACGGTGTCCATGCCGATGCCGTGCATCCCGAGAATCTGCTGGCGCCAGTCGTCTTCGGTAAGCTTCCGGATGTCCGCGTTCCAGTAGCGCCCTTCGTCATCGCTCCAGTGCACAAGGCCGGCCCAGGCGCCATCGATGGTGCGCGTGGAACGGATGTCGGACGGCAGCACCACGAGTTCGCGCTCGGCGCGATACTGGCCGCTGGCAGCCCTGGCCACAAAGATGATGCGGTGCTGTCCTGCCCAGTTTGCGGTGGTCCGGCGATAGTAAATGCCGGCATTCGCGCCGTCCGCGATCTGCAGCTTTTCAGTGTGCAGGAGATTCGCGGGCGCTTCCCGATCCAGGTAAATGGCAGCCGTGTACACCTGACTCCGGCCGCTTCGGTTCTCGATCGCCCCGCGGATATCGATCACGATCTTGTCTGTCACCGGTGAGGGCGGGATCAGTTCGAGGCGGGTTTTTCCCTTCTGCGCCGGGGCCGACGCGAACGAGAGTCCGGCGAACAGGAGGCCGGCTAGACAACGAGACGGAGCCATCTCAGAACGACTCCTTGTGCTTCCGTACCGAGTGGACCATGGCGCGGTAAACATCCCCGCGGTAAACCGACCGCGTCATTTCCAGAGGCTGTCCGGAATCGGCAAAGCTTCTGCGATCCACCACCAGTACGGCCGTGTTTCGGGGGAGCGCCAGAAGTTTCGTGTGCGTGTGATTGGGGACCTCGGCGGAGATCTCCTCGACGCAGCCCTCCATCCGCAGGCCGTAGGTCTCCTCGAGAATGCCGTATAACGAGTTTCGTGCCAGATCGAAACGTTCCAGGCCCGGGCACATTACCTGGGACAAATGAACCGTCTCCAGCGTCAGCGGCTTTCCATCGCAGAAACGGACGCGGCAGATCTCATAGAGCTTCTGCCCTGCTTCGAGGCCAAAGAACTGGCGCGCTTCGTCCGAGGCTTCCACCAGTTCGAATGAGATAAGGCGTGAAGACGGGACGCCACCGCGCGCCTGAATCTCCTCGGTAAAGCCGCGCATCTCCTGCTGCTGTTTCTTCAGCCGGTTGCCGGCAACGAAAGTGCCCCGCCCGCGATGGCACTCGATGAGCCCTTTCTGTTCCAGCAGACTGGCAGCTTCGCGCAGCGTCATGCGACTCACCCCGACAGCTTCCGCGAGCGCGCGCTCAGGCGGAAGGGGAGTGCCGGGCGCGAGCCTTCCGCTCGCAATCAGGCCACTCAAAGCCTGAGCGATCTGGATGTAGACAGGCGTGGGGCTGCTCTTGTCGACATGCAGGGACGAGAAGACATTTGGAACGGGAGCTTGCTGTGAGGCCGACATAAAAGGTCTAGACCAACGGTATAGACATTTATATCAGCGATGGATTATGCTGTCAAGCAGCCTTGGGTGTTCTGCTCGTTTATCTGTTGGCCGCGGCGCTGCTGGCGCACGATTCCATGGAGGACCGCGCCGAGGAGGCATTGAAGCGCCACGACGGGAGCGCTGCCATCGCGATCCTGATGCCGGTGGTTCGGGCGAAACCGGAGAACGCACACGCCTGGAAGCTCCTTGGCGAGGCATACTCGCTCACGAAGGAAGACGACGCGGCCCGCGATAGTTTTCAGCGCGCATGCCGGCTGGATGCCGCTGAAAAGAACGCCTGCTATTTCCTTGGGCGGGCATATTACTATGCCAACCGGTTTGAAGATTCTCTGGCGACGCTCGAGACTGTGTTGCGCGATGGCACGGCCGACAGGACGCTGACCTTGCTGGCCATCGCCGAAGCTCAGGAGGCGCTGGGCAGGGCGGCCGCCGCCGAGCGCGCGTATCGCGATGCAGCGTCCGGCGACAACGCGCGCGCGCTCACCGCCTACGGTATGTTTCTGTTCCATCAGGGGCGCGCCGTCCAGGCCGTCGAGCCGCTCCGAAGAGCCGGCGCGAAAACAGAACTCGATCTGGTAACGCGATCTCTCAGCGCGGCGTCGACGCGGCCCGCCTCCGCGTTCAAGCCCACGCCCGTGCGCTTCGACGCAACGGAATTGCCTATGGTGGTTCGCAACGGCGCCGCCGGCGAGAAACATCAGGTGGAAACGATGCTCGCGGGCGTCGCGGTATTCGACTATGACAACGATGGATGGCCGGACATTTTCGTCGCCAACGGAGCGCACCTGCCCGACCTGGTCAAATCGGACGCGTCCTGGAGCAACCGGCTGTTTCACAACAATCACGATGGCACCTTCACCGACGTGACGGAACGCGCGGGCCTCGCCGGCGCCGGTTACTCGATGGGTGTTGCAGCTGCGGATTTCGACAACGATGGATGGACCGATCTGTTCGTCACCGGCGTTCACTCAAGCACTCTGTATCGCAACCGCGGCGACGGCACGTTCGAAGATGTAACCGAGCGCGCGGGTATTGCTCGCGATGGTTTGTGGGCCGTGGGAGCGGGCTGGTTCGATTACGATAACGACGGCCTGCTCGATCTGTTTGTGGTGCGATACGTGAAATGGTCGCCGGAGAACGAGCCCTGGTGTGGAGAGAAGCGGCCGGAATACCGCACCTACTGCCATCCGAAGTTCTATGCGCCGCTCGCCAATGCTCTCTACCACAACGAGGGCAACGGACATTTTCGCGACGTTTCGAAAGAATCCGGAATCGCCGCTCATCCGGGAAAGGGCATGGGCGTTGCCTTCGGCGACTACGACGGCGACGGTCTGATGGACGTGTTCGTGGCCAACGACACCGTTCCGAATTTCCTGTTCCATAATGACGGACACGGCAAATTCTCGGAGGTTGGAGTGGACGCCGGCGTCGCGTATGCGGAAGACGGCAACGCGACGTCTTCCATGGGCGTGGACTTCCGGGACTATGACAACGACGGGCGCGAGGACCTGTTTGTCACTACGCTTAGCAACGAGCGATTCTCGCTGTTTCGCAACATCGGCGGAGGATTTGCGAATACCACCGGTCCGGCACGGATCAGCGCTGCCAGCCTGCCATGGAGCGGCTGGAGCACCGGCATGTTCGACCTGAACAACGACGGATTCCGCGACATGTTTGTTGCGGCCGGGCATGCCATGGACAATGCGGAGCTGACCACCAGCCGTCGGTCGCGGCAGCCGAATCTCGTCTTCCTGAACCGTGGCGATGGCACGTTCGATTTGCAGACGCTTCCGGGCGATGCGTTCCACCGCGGCGCCGCTTTCGGCGACTTCAACCGGGATGGGCGCATGGATGTCGTGGTCACCCGCCTGAACGAAGCGCCGGTGGTGCTGCGCAACGTGACTCCGAACGCGGGGCACTGGGTCGAACTACGGCTGGAAGGGCGCCGCTCGAACCGCGACGCCCTCGGTGCACTGGTACACATCGTGACTGGCGCGGGCGAGCAATGGAATCGCGTCACAACCGCGGTTGGGTACGCGGGATCGAGCGAGCGCATTGTTCACTTTGGCCTCGGCGCGGAGAACCGGGTTTCCACTCTCGAAATCCGCTGGCCGTCGGGGATCAGACAGACGCTGCACGATGTCGCCGCGGATCGGCTGTTATTGATTCGGGAGCCGGAATGAAGATCGTTGCGGGTTGCGCGCTGGCGGCTCTCCTGGCGGCGGGTGCCGCCGAGGGGCCCATCCGATTCGAGAACCGCGGGCTGGGGCGCGGCCGGGGTTTCATCCTGCACAACGGCACAACAGTGGACAAGCCGGTCATCGATTCGACTCTCGGCGGCGTCGCGCTGCTGGATTACGACGGCGACGGCTATCTGGACATCTTCTTTACCAATGGCGCCCAGATCCCGAGTCTCGAGAAGAACGCGCCCGAATTCTACAACCGGCTCTTCCACAACAATCGCGATGGCACGTTCACTGACGTTACCGAGCAGGCCGGGCTGAAGGGCGTGGGCTACAGCATAGGCGCGGCGGCGGCGGACTACGACAACGACGGCCGCACGGATCTATACGTTACCGGCGTCAACCGCAACATCCTTTATCACAACAACGGTGATGGCACGTTCACCGACGTTACGGAAAAGGCAGGCGTTGGCGGCAGGCTCGCGTCCGGCAAGAAGCCGTGGGCGGTGAGCGCCGCATGGCTGGACTACGACAACGATGGGCTGCTCGATCTGTTCGTTGTTAATTATCTTGACTGGTCGCCAGCGAAGAATCAGATTTGCGGCGATCCGGGACGGCGCGTCTCCTGTACTCCGGCCATCTACTCCGGCGAGCCGAACATCCTCTACCACAACAACGGCGATGGAACGTTCACCGACGTCAGCGAGCAGACCGGAATCGCGCGCTATGTGGGCAAAGGAATGAGCGCGGGAATCGCCGATTACGACGGTGACGGCTTCATGGATATCCTGGTGACGAACGACCGCGAACCCAACTTCCTGTTCCACAATCTGGGCGGCCGCAAGTTCGTCGAGGCGGGCGTTGAATCCGGAGCGGCACTGACGCAGGACGGGATGTCCGTTTCGAGCATGGGCGTGGATTTCCGCGACGTCAACAACGACGGCTGGCCGGATGTCGCCATCGCCGCACTGCAGGGCGAGACGTTTCCTCTCTTCCTGAACAGCGGCCGCGGCTTCTTCACGGAAAGCTCCTACCAGGCCGGCATTGGTTATCCGTCGCAGCGGATGAGCGGTTGGAGTACAGGCGCGTACGACTTCGACAACGACGGTTACAAGGACCTCTTCGCCGCGAATTCGCACGTCAGCGAAAACGTGCACCTGTACGGTCCCGAAGAATACCGGCAAAGAAACGCAGTGTTCCGCAACACGGGAAACGGTCAATTCAGGGAGTGCGGCGACGCCGGGCTGACCAGTGCGGCCGCTCACCGCGGCAGCGCTTTCGGAGATTTGAACAACGATGGCAAAGTTGACGTGGTGGTATCTGCGATCGGCTCGCCTGCCGAGATTCTGTTCAATACCAGCGCCGGCGGGAACCACTGGATTCTCATCCGTACGGTTGGCGTGGCGAGCAACCGCGATGGGATCGGCACGCGCATCAAAGTAGTGGGGGCGTCCGGGCTGACGCAGTACAATCACGTGACCACCTCGGTGGGTTATGCGAGCTCGTCGGATCCTCGCGTGCACTTTGGACTGGGCCGCGATGCGCGTATCGCCGAAATCGAATTGCGCTGGCCCACCGGCAAGGTGCAGGTACTGCGAGATGTGGCGGCCGACCGGGTGCTTACGGTGCGGGAGCCATGAGACGGCTGCCGGCATTCTTCGTTGCTGCGTCGCTGTCGCCGTTGTGGGCACAGTGCGACAGCGCCGCGGCGGCTGCGGAGGAAGCGCTCCGCAACCACGATACGGACAAGGCCGAAGCCATTGTCACGCGCGCGCGGGCGGACCTGCCCAATTGCTCGCGTCTGCTGCTGTCGCTCGCTCGCATACAGGCCGAGCGCAATCAGCCCGAAGCGGCATTACGGTCGCTCAGGCAATATACCGAGGCGGAGCCTGGCGACCCTCAGGGGTTCGAGGCGCTTGCCGGCTTCCTCGCCACCAAAGAGCGAGACTACTCCGCAGCGGAGCAGGCCATCCGGAAAGCGCTGGCGCTCGATCCGAAAGACGTCAATGTGCTCATGCTGGAGGGCGACATTCTGGGACGCGAAGGCCGCGAGCGCGATGCGGAAGCCGAGCGGGCGTTCGAGCAGACGTGCGCCCTGGCCCCTGACAGCCCCGCCCCGTATTTTCGCCTCGGAGTTTTTCTTGACAGCCGAGGACGCCGCGCGGACGCGGTCGTGAACTTCCGCAAGGTGGTTGCCCGCGACGCCGGCAACCCGACCGCGTGGCAGTATCTGGCCCTCAACCTCGAGCAACTCGGACAGCCGGACCAGGCGGAAGCAGCGTACCAGCACGGTCTGGCCGTGAACCGGGAACCGCGGGTCGATCCGTTTCTTCCATACAACTACGGCAAGCTGCTGCTGAATCGGAATCGCCTCGCCGAATCCGAAAAATACCTCGACGAGGCCGCGGGGCTGCTGCCCGATAACGGGGCGGTCTTCTACCAGCGCGCTCGCCTGTTCGTGCGGATGCACAGGTATGCCGAAGCTCGCGCCGATGCCGAACGCGTGCTGGCATTGCCCGAGGCCCGGCGTTACACCTTGGACGTGCAACTCGATTATCTGCTCGCGACGATTTATGAGCGGCTCGGTGAGAAGGATCTCGCGCGGAAGTATGCGGACCTTGCGCGTTCGGCGCGACAGCCGGAAACCAGCGCAGTACGGTGAGCATGCTCCGAATACTGGCTGCAGCGTTGAGCCTGAGCGTTGCCTGTTCGGCGGCTTCGCAAAGTGAGTGGCTGGGAAGCAACGTCTGCGCCGCCTGTCACCCGAAAATTGCCGCAGCATTCCGCCGGACGCCTATGGCGAACACTTCAGGGCCCGTCTCGGCGATCGCCGGCCTTCCCGGCGCGTTCTCGTTTTTCAACCCCACGTCCGGTTTTCAGTTCACGATTCAGGGGAGCCCCCTCGTTATCTCTTTCCGGAAGGAATCGGGTGGCGCGAGCGGCAGTATTCAGCCGGTGTGGTTCATCGGCTCCGGGCACGTGGGGCGCAGCTTCGTCTTCTCACGCGATGGTTGGCTGTTCATGAGCCCGATCTCCTGGTACGCCCAGAGGGGCGCGTGGGATGTTTCGCCTGGGTACGAGCACAACAAGACGTTGTACCTGACGCGACCTGTCACCGAGACATGCTGGGAGTGCCATTCCACCGGGCCCAGGCACATCACAGGCACCGTGAACAAGTTCGAGAATCGTCCGTTCCGCGAGGCCGGAGTGGGCTGTGAGCGCTGCCATGGACCTGGTCTGTTGCATGTTCAGGCCGCGGCGCGTGGAGACGACCCGAAGGTCCGCATTGTGAATCCGTCCAGGCTGACGGCGGAGCGCCGCGGAGACGTTTGCGCACAATGCCATCTGACCGGAGCGGTGCGGATCAACAAGCTGAAAAGGACGATCAGCGAGTTTCGTGCGGGCGAAGATCTTTCGGCGTACGTCATCGTGTTCGTCGATAAGAACACGGCGACCGAGCAGCCGCGCGCAACCGGACATTTCGAGGGTCTTTCAGCGAGCCGCTGTTTTCTGGGCAGCAAAGGCCGTATGTGGTGCGGCACGTGCCACAGTATCCATTCGCCCTCTCTGCCGCGGGAAAAAGACCCCTGGTACCGGGCACGGTGCCTCACTTGCCACGCCATCGACGATTGCGGTGAGAAAGCACCGGCGCGCACTGCCCGAAAAGACAATTGCGTCGCTTGCCACATGCCGCCCACCTCCGTAGCTAACGTGCAGCACGCCGCCTACACGGACCATCGTATTCGGAAGCGGCCGACTATGAATCCAGTCGCGACCGGAAATGAGATAGTGCCCTTCGGCGCCGGCGCAGGCCCGCGCGAAATTGCGCTGGCGAAGGCGCAGATTGGATTCGAGCGGCACGATCCTGCGCTCCTCAGCGAGGCGCTCGAAATCCTGCGGCCCCTCGAGCCATCGCTCGGAGCAGACGCAGAGGCGCTGACGGTTCTCGGCGTTCTCTATGCGAGCGCGGGGGACGAGCAGAAGGCCCGCGACCTGTATGAGGCGTCACTGAAGATCGATCCGAGTCAGGCGCAGACTGCGGTTAATCTGGGCGCCATTTATGCCGACGAAGGCCGTACCGCGGAGGCCATGGCGTTGTGGAACCAGGCGCAGCAGGCCCAGCCAGGGCTGGATCTGGCGTACCTCGATAAGGCAAAGCTGCTCATTGCACAGGGGAAACCTGAAGAAGCGCGACGCGAACTGGATGAGTTGCTCTCATTGAGCCCGGGGCATCCGCTCGCCCTCGAAGGCCTACGGCGGCTGGAAGTTACAAAATAACCGTTAGTGGTCTAGACCACAGGTATAGACATTCACATCATAGATCCAGTAATCTTGCCTCATTACATGTTGACTACCGGCGTCGCGCTCGCTGCCCTCTCGGGAATCTGCAACGGGCTGTTTACCACACCTATGAAGGTCATCACCCGCTGGAAGTGGGAAAACATCTGGTTCGTGTTCATCGTGGTGTCCTGCCTGGTGATGCCGGTATGCATCGCCGCCATGACCGCACCCGGCTGGATCGGGCTGCTTGCTGCCGCACCGACAAGCGCCAAAATCGCCGCGGTAGTCTTCGGCTTCCTGTGGGGTTTCGGCGCCATCTGCTTCGGTCTCAGCGTCGATCGTCTCGGAGTGTCCATTGCGAACACTCTCGTCATCGGGCTCAGTTCCGCTCTGGGATCCGTGGTTCCCCTGCTGCTGTCTTCCTCTTTCAACCTCGGCCGCCGCGAGCTGGTTCTGTTTGCGAGCATTGCGGCATTTCTCGTCGGCGTGGGGCTGTGCGGCGCGGCTGGGCGCATGCGCGACAAGACCTTGTCAAAGAAGAGTGGCCGGGCGCTGCCCAGCGGATACCTCTTTGCGGTTGGCGCGGGAATCATGTCCGCCATCTTCAACATTGGCTACAGCCTGGCGCTGCCGATTGCCGACACCGGCGTGAGACTGGGCTACACGCGCTTTGCGGGCACGAATTGCATCTGGGTCCTGATGCTCGCCGCCGGGGCGATTCCGAATCTTTGCTACTGTCTCTACCTCATGCGCAGGAACGCAAGCGGGCCGCTGTTTCGTGAGGCGGGAGGCCGATCTCTGGGGCTCAGCGTAGCCATGGGTTTGCTGTGGGGCGGCAGTATCTTCCTTTACGGCGCAGCCACCCCGTTACTGGGCGACATCGGTCCGTCGGTAGGCTGGCCGCTCAGCCTGGCCGTGGGCCTGGTAGTAGCGAATCTCATGGGCATCGCGCTGGGCGAATGGCGATACGTCATGCGCGGCGCGGTACGGCTCATGGCCGCGGGAATCTGTATTTTAATCGCTGCAATCGCGCTTTGCGCCGCATCGACGAGACTCTAATGCTCAGCAATACTCTCAGCGACGTTACTCTCACGCTCCGGCACAAACTGATTGTGTCCTGCCAGGCGAATGCCGGGGACGCCTTTCGCGATCCCCAACTCATGGCGCGATTCGCGCAGGCGGCTTTGGCGGGCGGCGCGGCGGGCATCCGCGCCAACGGCGTCGAGGATGTGCAGGCCATCCGCAAAGCCGTTCAGGCGCCCATCATCGGGATCGAAAAAGTGATGCTCGCAGATGGCCGTCTGATGATCACGCCCACTTTCGACGCGGCCCGCGAGCTGGTGCGCGCGGGGGCGGACATGATCGCGCTGGATTGCACCACTCGTGGACAGCAGCATGGCGCCCTCGATCGCCTTCGGCGGATCCGTTCGGAACTGGACGTGCCTGTCCTGGCCGATATCGCCACCGTGGAGGAGGCCCTCGCAGCGGCGCGCGCCGGCGCTGATTTTGTAATATCCACGCTCCGCGGATACACGGACGCCACCAGTGGGATCAAGCGCTTCGAGCCTTCGTTCATCGCGGAGTTGTCGAAGAGGGTTTCGGTTCCGGTGATCGCCGAGGGTCGTATCCGGAGCCGTGAAGACGCGCGCAGCGCGATTCGCGCAGGAGCTTTCGCGGTGGTCATCGGCAGCGCCATCACGCGGCCACATGAGATCTCGCGCAGTTTCGCGTGCGCAATCGAGCGTGAGGCGGAACTCCGCGATTCGAAGTCGTACTTCCTCGGAATCGATCTCGGCGGTACCAGCACGAAATCGGGCCTGGTTTCGAACTCGGGCGAATTGTTGTCGGAAAGTACCGTGGAAACGCCTGCCAAAGCCGGGCGAGACCGGCTGCTGGATCACCTGGGGTGGGTTGCGCTCAGGGGCGTCGCTTCCGCGCGTGAAGCCGGTTACGAGCCAGGGGCCATCGGGATTGCCACGGCCGGCTGGGTGAACGCGGACACGGGCGTGGTTGCGTATGCAACGGAGAACCTCCCCGGTTGGACGGGAACGGATATCGCCGGCTCGTTGCGAAAGAAAGTTGAACTGCCGGTAGCAGTGGAAAACGATGCGAACGCCGCGGCTTTGGCGGAAAAAGAGTTCGGCTCGGCGCAGTACGCAACGGATTTCGTGGCCATCACGCTGGGTACGGGAGTTGGCGGCGGCTGCTGCACGCGCGGCGAATTGAACCGAGGCAGCCATTGGTTCGCCAACGCGCTGGGCCACATCATCATTGAGCCGGGGGGTTTGGAATGCACCTGCGGCCAGCGCGGCTGTCTCGAAGCCTATGCGAATGCCGCGGCGCTGCTGCGCTATGCGGGCGGTGAGTTTCGCTCCGCGCAGGAAGTGATTCAGGCGGCGCATTCCGGCGATCGGAAAGCGGAGGCAGCCGTCGACACGCTGGTTCGTTATCTTGCCCGCGGATGTCACACGCTGGTCCAGTTACTGGATCCCGAACTGCTCGTTTTGTCCGGCGGGTTGGTGCAGAACAATTCCCGCCTGATCACCGGTCTTGCCGAACAGCTGTCCCGAACAGTCCCGCAGTGGAAGCAACGCGACCTGCGCGTTGTCGCCTCAACGCTGGGTTATCACGCTGGCGTCTTCGGCGCGGCGGCAATCGCAAAACACGCGGTGGAGAAATCTACCGATGCCTGCCGGACGGCTTCGCACCGGCCGGTCCCAAATTTCAGGGTTAGTCATTAATGCAAGGAGTTGTATGAGATCGCTTCAGAGGTTGCTCACTCTTGTCTGCCTGTCGGCTGCCACCGTCGCGTGGGCCCAGGTGGATCGTGGAACTATCACCGGCACGGTTTCCGATTCGAGCGGCGCCGTTATACCCCAGACCACCGTGTTTGTCCGGAACACGGCCACGGGCGCCCGGTATACGGGCATAACCGATACGGCCGGAGTCTATTCGATTCCCAACCTGCCGGTTGGCCGTTATGACGTTCACTTCAGCCAGCAGGGCTTCCGGCCCGTCGACCGAACCGGCCTGGACATAGAAACCGGTAAGGTGGCGCGCATTGATATCGTTCTGCAGGTCGGAAACACAGCGGAGAGCGTAACTGTAGCAGCAAACGCAGTCCTGCTGGATACCGAGAACGGGACCCAGGGCTCCAACGTGGATGTCAAGGCGGTGCAGGATCTGCCGCTGACGTTTTACGGCGGGCGCGACGCGGAACAGTTCGCTTTCAATACCGCACCGGGCGCCGACGGAAACAACTGGGATTCGCACATAGAGGGCTCGCCCGGCATGAGCAAGGAGGTGCTGATCGACGGCATTGAGATGAACGCCGGTCCGCAGGGTTTTGTCAACGCGCCCGGGGCAGAGTCGCTACAGGCTGTGAGCCTGCAGACAAACGGAATCGACGCGGAAGCCGCGGGCACTGGCAGCGGCGTCCTCATGTATGAGACCAAATCCGGCACAAACCAGATCCACGGCAGCGCCTACGGCTTCCTGAAGAACGCGGTCCTCGATGCGAACTCATGGAGTAACAACTGGTTCGCGGCTCAGAATCCTTCTCAGGCCTCCGCCTATAAGCGTCCCGTGGACAGCTTCCACGACTATGGTTTCAGCGGCGGTGGCCCGTTCTGGAAGAACCACACATTCGGCTTCGTCGATTATGAAACCTTCGTTTCGAAGAACCTCGCCATGGCCAACGGCGCCGCTACGACGCCCACCACCGCATTCCTGAACGGGGACTTCAGCGCCCTGTTGGACAAGACCGTATCTTATGGCACTGACAGCGCCGGCAACACGGTGTACAAGGGAGCCATCTTCAATCCTGCGACGGGCAACGTTTTCCCCAACAACGTGATCCCCGGTAACCTCATCAGCAGCCAGTCCCAAAAGATCCTTGGGCTCTACCAGAAGAACTACGCTCCCACTATTGCAGGCAATCTGGTCAATAACTATCCAGGTCTCATCGGTCAGCCATCCTGGGATGTGAACCGCTGGGATGCACGTCTCGATCATAATTTCTCCGACCGTAACCACGCCTTCTACGCCTATAACTGGTACGACCAGCCGATCATGAGCGCGGGCGGCTTGTGGCAACCCGGTACCACCACTGGAGGGCCGCTCAGCGGAGGCGGACCAGCGGGCTTCACGCAGGACTTCATTACTTACAGCAACCGGGCTTCCGACACTTATGTAATCACCCCGGCCATGGTCAATACGGCGTCCTGGGCGTTCAACAAATACCATGTCGGTGAGCTCCCGAACAATACATTCAATCCCTCCAGCATAGGTTTCACCGGCTTCACCGGCGACGTGGGCAGTAAGGAGAACTTTCCGGCGATTAATTTCGGCAACAGCGTGAACGGCATCGGAGAGACAACCATCGGCAGCCAGATCAACGATTATTACCAGTTCACCACCTGGGTCCTGAAGGACACGCTCGACTGGACGAAGGGGCGGCAAACGTTCAAGTTCGGCGGCGAATACCAGCATTACGCCACGGCGAGCAACAGATATGGCGATATTCAGTCCTACAACTTTTCGAATCTCACCGGGATTCCCACCCAGTTTCTGAATCCCGCCATCGATTCGGGCCTGGGCTTCGGGTTTGCCAACTTCCTGCTGGGCGACGTCCAGAGCGCGGGCATGACAGTGGGCAATCCCATCGGCAGCCACCGCCAGGGTTTCTTCTCATTCGTCGAAGACAGCATCAAGATGACGCCGAGGCTCACCATCAATCTGGGCGTACGGTGGGAGGTGAACCTGCCGACTTACTCGAGCAACGGCCACTGGACGCAGTTCAACATCAATGGTCAGAATCCGGCGTGGGCGCCGTACAAGGGCGCGTGGCAATACGCCTCGAATCCAGGCACCACCTTCCAGACCCAAAACAACTTCCATCAGTTTGCGCCGCATGTGGGGGCAGCGTTCAAGGTGGATGACAAGACCGTCATCCGGGGCGCGTTCGGCCGCTATTACGCGCCGCCTGGACAGAACCAGTGGGTCGCCTTGCCGTATGGTTCGGACTACGGTTTCACGGGGATCAACGCGGTGAACAATTACGTGGAAAATGCCACGGCCTTTAACTGGGACAACGGATATCCCGGAAAAACAGTGCAAAGCACGCCGGATCCCAATTCCACTTATCTCGGCACTACGCTGGCCTACAACGATCCGAACTACCTGAGTTTGGGCCATACCAATAACTGGAGTATTGGCGTCGAACGGCAGGTGGCAAAGGATATGTACGTCTCGGTCTCCTGGCTGGCCAATCATGGCCGAAACTTCCACGAAAGCAGTCTCGATCCGCTCAACTTCCCGAGTCAGGCGGCCTATCAGGCGCTGCTCAAATCAGGGCATATCAACGATCCCGTGAACAACGCACAGGACGCCGCGGCCGCGGGCGTTCCTTATCCTTATGCCGGCTTCACCGGTTACGCCTATCAAACTATCTTCCCGTATCCGCAGGCTATCTCACAGGGCCAGTTCATTAATGTCGTCGGCTCTAACCATGGCCGCTTCGATTACAACGGCCTGGCAGTGGAAGTCAAGAAGCGCGCCGGGATCGGCCTGACGATGGACATGAGTTATACATACTCAAAGGCCACCACCAACATGCCTGACTTTGCATGGGACGAGAACGGAGCCTACCAGAACTTCCAGAATCCCTATGCTTACAACCAGGAGGCCAAGGTCGTCGCTCCTTTCGATGAGACTCATATCGTCAAGGGATATCTTCTCTACGACCTCCCGTTTGGGAAGGGTCGGCCCTTCCTTTCCGGCGCCAAAGCGCTCAATTATCTGGTGGGTGGATGGACAGTGGGCGCATCGCTGCGCTACAACACCGGCCAGCCCATGGGCGCCATCAACGCCGGTTTCAGTTATCCAGGGTGGCCCGCCGTGTACGCGAACCTGAATCCCGGCGCGAGCCTGGCCAACACCTTCAGGAATGTCAATCTGGCATGGAACGGGGCGCCCGGTACGGACCCCAACGGGATGTTCTTCAATCCGGCGAGTTTCTCCAACCCCGCTTTCGGCGACTTCGGGAACCAGCCGCGCCTCTACAACAATTGGCGTACCTGGGGCTACGCGGATGAGGACGCCAGCCTGCTCAAGCACTTCGGCTTCGGTCCGGAGGGCCGTTACCGGCTAACGTTGCGCGCCGAGTTCTTCAACCTGTTCAACCGGCACTATTTCGGATCGCCGAATACCGATATCACCAGCCCCTACTTTGGGCACATCACCAGCATGGCCGGATACAGCCCCCGGCAGGGTCAGGTGGGCGCTCGCTTCGATTTCTGATTTCGCAGGGCCTCATGGGGCAGGCCGGCCACCCGGCCGGCCACCTGCCCTGTGAGGCTCCCGAAGCTTACTGCAACACGAAAGGCTACTGTGTTTCCTCTCAGGAGCGTGGCTCTTCTGCTCGCAATCTCGACAGTCGCGCCGGGGCAGGCCCGTTCGCCACAATACGCCGAGAACATCCGCGTTACCTCTGCCTGGCTTGCGTCCCCGGCAACGAGCCTGCCGGACGGCGCCATTCTGTTCACGCCGTCTCAGATCACTCCCTACTACGGCAATCTCGCAGCCATCGGGCTCACGAAAGACGCGCGCAATTATTCGCGCGTCAGAAAATGGATGGATTGGTATCTGGGCCATCTCAACCGGACGGACAAGTGGGGCTTGTCCTGCACCATCTATGACTACGCTGTGGACGGAGGTCAGGAAACGCCGACCAATGACGCCGATTCAACCGACTCATACGCGGCAACGTTCCTCTCTCTTGGCTGGTCTTACTGGCAAACTGGCGATCACGAAGCACGCGCCTGGATCCGAACAATAGAGCCACAGTTACTTTGCATCGGAAGCGTCATTACACGAACCCAGCAAAGCAATGGTTTGACCTGGGCGAAACCGGATTATCAGATCGCCTATCTGATGGACAATACCGAAGTCTACCGCGGGCTCCGGGACGCGCAACAGCTTTTCGCGGCCGCGTTCGGGGACGGCGTGGCGAGCGATCGCTTCCGCGCGGCCGCCGATCGCACGCTTGATGGGATTCAGAACCTGCTCTGGGATCCTTCCCACGACGACTATTTCACTTACCTGGGAGCGCCCGCAACCGACTGGACTGTCTGGTATCCGGATGCAACGGCGCAATTGTTTCCCATTCTGCAGGGAGTCATCGATCCTGCCTCACCACGCGCCACCGCCCTGTACGCAACCTTCAACGCAAAGTGGCCGTCGTGGACCTCCGCGTCTTCGCCGGACGGTTTCCCCTGGGTGCTCGTTTCTTACACCGCCGCGTTGATGCAGGATAAAGCTCGAGTGGATTCTCAACACCATCGAGGAGAAATACGTGGATACCGGATTTCCGTGGACGTGGTATTGTGCCGAAGCAGGATGGTTCATCCGTGTGAATTCGTATATGCTCGACAGGCGAGCGCGATGAGAGATCGGAAAACCCTGCGGCTGGTCGGCCTGCTGTTATGCTGCTGGCCGGTTCTCCTGGGCGGCGCCGACCGTCTTCCGGCGGTAAAACTCGATGGCCATTACTTCTCCGCCAACGGCCGCCGCTTCATACCCGTGGGAGCGCACTGGGTGCCGGCGAAGGCGGGGATGCAGTGGCCCACGCAGTGGGACCCACAAGATATTGAAGCCGACTTCGTGAAGATGCACGAGCTCGGGTTCAACACCGTCCGCTTCGATCTCCTGTGGGCCTGGTTCGAACCTCGCCCCGGCGATTACAACGAGGAAGCCTTTCGTCAACTGGATTACCTGATCTCGCTCGCGCACCGCTATCACATCTATTTGCACCCTTCGCTTTTTGTGGGTGGCGAAGTGGGCGAGGCGTACTGGGACGTTCCGTGGCGGCACGGCCGCAATCCGCAATCCGACCCGGAAATGCTGCGCCTCGAGACTGACCTCGGCGCGCAGTTCGCCCGCCGGTATGCCAACGAGACCGCCATCCTCGCGTGGGACCTGACCGACGAGCCGCCCTTCTGGATTGTGGCCGCCAGCACCACCGACGCGATGGCCATCAACTGGACGCGCCTCATCACCGGCGCAATTCGCCGCTACGACAAGCTGCATCCTGTGGTCGCCGGAGTCTCCATGGAAGACGTCGGCCACGGCCCGTTCCGCCCCGACACCATCGCCGGGGAAGTGGACTTCTTCAGCGTCCATCCGTACAGCATCTACGCTACCGACCTGTTCCCCGACCCCATGCTTTCGGAGCGCGGCACTTATGGCGCGGCTTACGAGACTGCGCTTTCCGGTAGCGCGGGCCATCCCGTGATGGTGCAGGAAATGGGGGCGTCATCCGCACAGTACACGCCGGAGCGCATCGCGGCTTATGAGCGCGTCAACCTTTACTCGGGTCTGGCCGCTGGAACCAACGGCTTCCTGCTGTGGTGTTACACCGATGCCGCTCCCGCGCAGGCCCACAAATACCCGTATCTTCGATCCGCGCACGAAACCCAGTTCGGCATCACCACATGGGATCGGCGTGACCGCCCGCAGGCGGTTGAGTTCCGCCGCTTCGCGCAAGTCGTCGCGCGGATGGACCTCTCGGGGATGGAGCCCGCCCCCGCCGACGCGGGCATCGTGGTTACCGATGAATGGTCCAAGCCCCACGGCGACTTCTCGCACTCGGGCCTCACCGGCCCGGAGATGATTCCCTACGTTTCCACGGACGACGCCGATGCGATAGCCGGCCCGAAGCAGGACAACTCGGCCGATAACAAATGGCTCCAGTCCTCCTGGCTCACCTCGTTCCTGCTGGCGCGCCGCGCTGGGTTCAGAGTGGATTTCCCACGGGAATATGCCGAGTGGCAGAACCGGCCCATGATTTTGCTGCCATCTCCGCTCACCAGCACCACCAATTACATGGTGCACGTCCATACCGATTTCTGGGAGAAAGCGAAGCAGTATGTCTCGAATGGCGGCGTGCTGTATGCCTCCGTGTCCGCGGATGCTGCTATTCCCCATATGGAAGAGCTATTCGGCGCGCGGCTCGAGGATACGGCGCCGGCATCGGAGTTGACGCTCAAAGTGGTGCAGCCGTTCGGCGCGCTGAAACCGGGCGACACGTTTCATTACACCGTGCCAGGCTCCGGTCCCCAGATACTGGGGCGCCCTGCTTCACGTCAGCACCGGGAGAATTATCGCCGTGGATCAGGAAGGCCGGCCGGCGCTCGTCGCTCATGAGCTGGGCAAAGGCAAAGTACTGCTGAGCGCGTATCCACTGGAGCAGTACCTGGCGCCCGTGAGTGCGGTGTTCGACAAGTCCGAAAACACGCACCTCATCTATGAGTCTCTGCGGCAATGGGCCTGTCTGAATCCACCCTTCCGAACCGACAGCACCAGCGTGGAAGTCGGGACGCTCACTGCGGGGACTCACGGCTACGCGGTCCTGGTGAACCATTCGCCTGAGCCACGGAACACCACCGTAACCACGACGCTGAAGGTTCACTCGCTGGCGCAAATCGAGCCTGATGGTTCGCACCCTCTCGAACTCGACGGTTCCACATGGAAGCTCACAGTGCAGCCGTACTCGGGCGCGGTGGTGGAGTGGAAGTAGCTTGAGCGCGATCGGGGCTGTCGACATCGGCGGCACGAAAATCGCCGCCGGAGTTGTGGATGCGCAGGGCCGTCTGCTTTCGCGCGGCGAATGCCCGACCAGAGCGGAATCCGGGTACGAGGACGCGCTCAATCGAATCGTCGCCCTGCTTCGCGCCGCTGCTGATGCCGCCGACGTCGGCATTGAAGGCATCGGCATCGGTTGTACCGGGCCTGTTTACCCCGCGACCGGCAAGATCGGGAACGTCGATTTCCTCCCGGGCTGGCAAGGCGCGAACATCGCCGGCGACCTGTCGAACATCTTCGGCGTGCCCGTCGCGATGGAGAACGACGCCGATGCGGTCGCGCTCGGTGAGGCCTTTCATGGCGCGGGCCGCGGACGCCGACACGTCATCTTTGTGACCGTGGGCACCGGAATCGGCGGCGGCATCATCCTGAATGGCCGGCTCTACCGCGGGGTCGGCGATTCGCACCCTGAAATCGGTCACCACGTTATCGATCCGTCAGGCCCGCAGTGTTTCTGCGGGGCCCGTGGCTGCTGGGAAGTGCTCGCTCGCGGGCCCGCCATCGCGGAATGGTTCCGCGCGAACGCGCCCGCTGGTCATCCCGATCTCGATGGAATCACTGCTGAGCGCGTCTGCGAACTGGCCCGGGTGGGCGATGAGGTTGCTGCACGCGCCGTCGCGCGCGAGGCGGGCTGGCTGGGCATCGGCATAGCCAACCTGATTACCATCTTCAGCCCCGAGATGGTCATTCTCGGCGGCAGCGTCATGAACAGCGCTCCCCTTTTCCTCGCCGAAATACGGGCGACAATTCGGCGCAACTGCGGACTCGTGCCCTTCGAACAAACGGCATTGTGTCTCGCATCGCTCGGCGCGGATGCCCCACTCATCGGCGCCGCACAGGTCTGGCATCATCGCTTCGCTTCCGGAGAGTCAACGTGCCTCGGATCCCAATCATAGAAGGGCCCTATCTTCGCGACATTCTCGATCAACCTCGCGCCCTGCGGGACACGCTGGACGGGCTCGCTTCTTCGCCCGCGGCGGAAGGACTCCGCACCCGTCTGCAGAGCGGCGATTTCGACCGCATCGTACTCACCGGCATGGGGTCCTCATTCCACGCGCTTCATCCGTTGCACCTCGCGCTCGGCGTCGCGGGCTGGACGCCGCTCATGCTCGAAACGTCCGAACTGCTCCACTATCACGCGCATTTCCTCGTCCCCCGAACTCTGGTCATCGCAGTGTCGCAGTCGGGGCGCAGCGCGGAGATCGTCAGGCTGACAGAGGTCAATCGCCGCCGTGCCGCCATCCTGGGGGTCACCAACACGGAACACAGTCCGCTGGCCCGGGATTCAGACGCCGCCGTTGTGACGCGGGCCGGTGAGGAGTTCTCGGTTTCCTGCAAGACGTATGTGGCCACGCTCCTGGCCCTCGCCTGGCTGGACGCGTTCCTTTGCGAGCGCGATTCGGAAGCCGTCCGTGGCGAGCTGCAGTGCGCTCCCGCGGCGGTCGCCTCATATCTTGACGGATGGCCGGACAAGGTCGACAGCTTCGCCGAAAGCCTCCGCAACACGCGCCGGCTCTTTCTGATCGGGCGCGGCAGCTCGCTCGCGGCCGTCGGCACGGGAGCGCTCATCATCAAGGAGTCCGATCATTTCCATGCGGAGGGCATGAGCAGCGCCGCGTTCCGTCATGGACCGTTCGAGATGCTCGACCGCGAGAGCTTTGCGCTGGTGTTTGGCGGCGATCGGAGAACCAGGTCGCTGAACGACGCGCTGATGAAGGACATAAAGGCCCAGAACGCCGGCTGTGCCATGATCTCCGAGGACGCCATCGATCCCGCTTTCCGTCTGCCGGACGTCCCCCCACGCCTGCGCCCGATTCTCGAGATCCTGCCTGTGCAAATGATGACGCTCGCTCTGGCCGCTCTGGCGAATCGTGAGGCCGGACGCTTCGAGCGCGCTTCGAAGGTGACCACCGTCGAGTAACATGCCCAACCGCAGGAGGCCGTCCCTTGTCGCGCTGATCCTGCTCGTCTTCTTCGTCATGTCGCTGCTGACGAACATACTCGGCCCCATCGTCCCCGACATCATCGGCAGCTTCCATGTCAGCCTCGCCGCCGCCGCTCTTCTGCCGTTCGCATTCTTTATCGCCTACGCTGTGTTCTCCATACCCGGAGGCTTCCTTGTGGAACGCTTTGGCGAAAAGCGCGTGATGGTTGCGTCTTTTGCGGCGGGACTGACCGGCGCGCTCAGCTTCGCAGCCTTTCCCTCATACCGCGTGTCGATCGTTTCGCTGTTCATCATGGGCGCGGGCATGGCTACGTTACAGGTGGCCGTGAATCCGCTGCTGCGCGTGGCCGGCGGAGAAGAACACTTCGCCTTCAACTCCGCGTTCGCGCAGCTCGTCTTCGGTCTGGCGTCGTTTATTAGCCCGCGGATCTATTCCCACTTCGTTCAGGCACTGTCGAACCCGCTCGCTTCCCGCGGCGGCGTCACCGCGCTTCTGGCATCCGTCACGCCTGCGCGCCTGCCCTGGGTCTCCGTGTACTGGCTGTTTGCAGCCGTCGCCGCGGCGATGCTGATCCTGCTTTCCCTGGTTCGGCTGCCGCACGTGGAACGGACCGGCGAAGAGCAGGCCGGCAGTCTGAAGATGTACCGCACTCTGCTGCGGCGCCCCATGGTCTGGCTCTATTTCGGCTGCGTATTCGCCTACGTCGGCTCAGAGCAGGGCACGGCCGACTGGGCTTCGCGATTCCTCGCGCAGTATCACGGCCTCGATCCGCACACCGTTGGCGCCAGTGTCATTTCCTGGTTCTGGGGCCTGCTCACCGCCGGCTGTTTCATCGGCATGCTTCTGTTCAGAGTCTTCGACAGCCGCCGAGTCCTGATCGCGTTCTCCGTTGGCGCCCTTGCCTGCCTCACAGCGGCCCTTTTCGCTCCAGCGTCCATCTCCGTGCTCGCATTCCCGGCTATAGGCCTCTTCGCGTCCATCATGTGGCCGACACTTGTCTCTCTGGGCCTCAACTCCGTTTCGGAGTTTCACGGGTCCATGGCAGGCATTCTCTGTACCGGAATCATGGGCGGCGCTGTGGCCCCACTGATCATCGGCCGGCTTGGCGATGCGTTTGGGCTACGTGCCGGCATGATGTTTCTCTATCTCACGTTCGGATGTGTCCTCACGGTGGGGTTCTGGGCCAGACCGATCATCAATAACGCCACAGTTAAACCTCACCGAACCGATGCGGATGCCACCCTTCAGCGATCGTGTAACTCATAACTCAGCTACCACTAACCCGATCCGAAGGGACTCTACGGGCGGGAACCCGAGATCGAGGTCCTGGATGGCCTGCCAAGCCCGTGTCGCGGTCGTCATGATCTGATGCCGATCAGACGCCTGGCGCCGTCCTTCCCGCGGCCTGGCTCAGCGGTCTCGGCTTTCCCGGGCGGGAGGGCTTCCACCATCGCTTCTTCCAGGTCCGACCCGACAATGAGATGATTCGCCAGCCCCCGCCGGACAACCTCCAGCACGACCTCCAGATGGGAGGCGCCAAAGCTAAGCAGCGTCACGCCGGGGCGAGATCTGCTTTGCTCGGCAAAAGCGCGTTCCGCGCAGGCTTTCAGATGTTCGATCTTGAGGCCGGTCCACCGACTGGTGCACTCCTGAACCAGGTGATGAGGCGACGGGTCCTGACCGTTCTTCCCGGGCGGCGCATTGAGCCGCGGGAGCAGGACGCCGCCGATGTCTCCGTAAATGTTCTCAGCCAGCGTTTCGGACTCTTTATCGCTGAGACCGAGGAGCGGATTTCGTCCAAACCCGAGGGGGCGTTTTGCCGGACCGGCAGCGGTGATGATCATGTGGAGATCGCCGGCGATGGGCGCAGCCATCCGCGTGGAAGGCGTGATCCGAGGACCAAAGATTCGAGGGTACTGGGGCACAAGATCGATGAGACGATCGATCACTTTGATTTCGCTCGGCTTGAGGAAAGTGCGGGGAATGAAAGCGGGAACCAGCCCCAACCAGGCGGGACGTGGTTCATCGCCGTTGGCCGCCCTGCTCAACTCGGTCACAATCCGCGACGAGGTCCGGTCGGCATATCTCTCCTGCGAATCGATCAGAGGGTCGCCGCAGAGCGGAACGAATTCGATCGGCATTCGCTGGCGGAAAGGACGCTGGGGCAGGACCGCTCGCAGCGCCTGTGTGGTGTGCCAGAGGGTGCTTCCCCAGGCGACGCCGACCCGCCCGCCGACATCCTCGAGCAGGTCGCGCAGTTCCGTTGCAGCAGGCGGCGCGAATGCGTCGAATTTTTCTCCGATCTCTTTGGCCTCTCCCATGGATACAACGTGAATCGTGGGCGCTGGCTGATTGTGTTCCGCCGCGAGGTGGGCGACCCGATCGCCGATCTGACGGTGCGACATTCTTCGCCTGACCAGTTGCGCAGTCTTTGCGGGGAGATCGTTCCAGCGGAAGTTCCGCTTCACCTCCACAAATCCCTGTGACTGCCGAAGCAGGCGTGAGACCGCGGACTGGCTCAGTTTGAGCGTCGCGGCGATCTGTATTTGCGTTTTACCCTCGGCGGCGAGGGCGGCGGCGGCGAGCGCGTCGACGGAGACTTTCGGTGAGGTCGGCATATTTAATCTATGTCCCATTGAGCATCGCATACGCTATGCATGACGTGGTTATCCGAAACCGTCTGCTCGAATGCATATTCTATGCCTGGTGGAAATACTGCTTGCCATGGCCGGGGAAATCGCTTATCATTCCGTTCCAGTTCTGAGTTTTCCCCGTTGTCCGCGGCGGCAACGGATGGGGGCAGTGATGATCCACGTGAGATCGCAAACTGCGGGGATGGCGTTTATGAGCGGGTCCTCTGCGCCTGCCCTGCTTAACCCGGCTCCGGGCAGCGATGTCGCCCGTCTGCTCAGCGAAGCGATCGGGCTTGTAGGGCGCGTCCAGAAAAAACTCGAGAGAGACGTCGCGCTTGCCGAGGAGGCGATGTTCAAGCTCCTCGCGCTCGAGAAGGCGCTGCGGGCTTTGTTCGGCGTCCCGGTGACGCGTCCGCGGCGCGGCGCGAGAACGGCTGAGAGCGGGCCCGCGCCAACCGTGCGCGCCGTTCAGGCGGACAAAGCGGGGCGGCAGAAGTTCACCGTCGCTTTCGATGGCGCCGTGCGGGCACAACTGTCGCGGACGCTCAAAGAATTGCTCATGCTTCTCGCGGCCGACGACGGGCCGTCGCCGGACGCCATCGTCGCCTGGAAGAGCCTCGACAAGCTCGGCAAGCTGCTGCAGGACCTGCTTGGCCGGAACTTCGACCGTCAGCGCGTTACGCAGCTGGTGTGGCGCCTGCGCAACGCGCTCGGACCCGAAGCGGGCCTTGTCGAAACCCGTACCGGGCTGGGAGTTAGACTCCGCATCGTGCGCGCTGGCGCTGTTCACAAGTCCTGATTCCGGAAGGAGGCAATGCTCCATGGCGCATCTCTGGTTTCGCGGCGACGAAAGCTTATGGGCTGTTATACCACTGGATGGGCGAGCAGTCGATATCTCAGTGCAACCGCCACGTGTCCTGGCGGCGGAATTCGAACTCGGCGAGGACCGGCCGGCTGTCATCATGCGCGCCGTCGCCGGAGATTCTCCGGTCTGGGTTCTTCTGGCCGCGGCGGACAGCGACGTCCGCATCAACGGCTTCGCTCCCGTTGCCGGTGTGCGCGTGCTGCAGGATCGGGATGAGATCCGGGCATTCCCGTCCGACGCGCTCTTCTTTTCCACAGAGACGCCGGCGCACGTGGAAGCGTTCGCCGCAACGGAGCGCGCCATCTTCTGCGGGCGCTGCCGCCAACCGATTCAGGACGGAGGTCTGGCTGTGCGCTGCCCCAACTGTGGAATCTGGTATCACCAGGGCGAACAGCTTCCCTGCTGGACATACGCGGCCACGTGCGCCTTCTGCCCCCAATCCACAACGCTCGATGCCGGCTTCACGTGGACTCCGGAGGTATGACGTCATGGGCAGCAAATCCGTCGTGGTGGCCGGGGCCGGGGGGAATATCGGTTCGCACCTGATGGAAAGCGTTGCGCGTATGGCTGAGGTGGGGCGCGTGGTTCTGATTGACCGCGATGTTTACAACGCCCCGCGCAATCTGCTCAACCAGGACATCGTGCCGTCCGACATGGGGAAGCCCAAAGTCCTTGTGCAGGCGCGGCGGCTGGCGGAGATTCGTC
The DNA here is from genome assembly GCA_963780655.1 of uncultured Acidobacteriota bacterium. GTDB lineage: Bacteria > Acidobacteriota > Terriglobia > Bryobacterales > Bryobacteraceae > CAWACP01. The sequence goes on from CAWACP010000015.1 coordinate 31,998, forward strand.
CGAGCCTCGGGATCGAAGCGATTCACGCGCCGCTGGAGGACGTGCCCCTGGGCGCCTGGCGCGCGGACCTCATTCTGGCGTGCCTCGATTCGCGGGTCGCGCGGCAACGAGTAAATGAATGCGCCTGGCGGTTGGGAGTTCCATTCGCGGACTCAGGAGTGCTTGGGTTCGAGTGGCTGGCGCGCGTGAACGTCTACGTGCCCGCGAGCGAAGCGCCGTGCCTCGAATGCGCGTGGTCCGAAGAGGATTATCGTCAGCTCGAGCAGCTATACCCATGCGGCGGCCCGGCCAACGAGCCTGCGCCGAACGGAGCCCCCTCCGAGCTGGGCGCGCTCGCGGCTTCCATGCTGGCGTTGGAATGCCGGAAGATGCTCACCGGCGAAACTGATTGCGCGGCGATTGGGCGGCAGGTCACGTTCAATGCGCGCTGGCACAGCTGTTCGGTGACGTCGTTCCGCCGCAATCCGCGCTGCCGGTTCGATCACGCAACCTGGCGCGTAGAACCGCTGCACTGCATGACGCGCCGAATGCGAATCGCGGATCTGCTCGCCATGGCCGAGATCGTGCGTGTTCCGGGACAGCGCTTCATCCGGCGGCTGCTCTGCTCCGCGTGCGGGCGCGAGAAGCGGCTGTTCCATCTCGCCGGCTCGCTCGAGGCGAATCGCCGCTGGTGCGCCGTGTGCCGGCAACCGATGATCGCGACGGGCTTCGACGTTGTCGAGAGCCTCGACCGCAGTCTGCCGGAGGCTGTCATGAGCCGGACGCTGGACGAAGTGGGTCTGCGCTGTGGCGATGTCGTGCAGGCAGGCGATCGCTATTTTGAGATCGCCAGACGAATGCTGTGATGGCGCGCGCGAAATGAAACGAACTCATACAGTTTCGCCTGAGATGCAGGATTGCGAGATCGAAAGGGGCGCTGGTTCGAGTAACCTGCATCAGTGGCTGCTGCGATGAGCATACCTGATCCTGTCTTTCGCGCGTTTCTCGAGCGGCAGGCCGAAGAGGGCCGGGCGCTCGCTCGGGCCAGCGACATTCTCGAACTGGAGTGCCTGCCGACGGGCCAGCACTTCATTGCGTCGTACAACTGCCGCGGGTTCGTGAGGGGGCGCGACGGGGTGGTGCGCGAAGGCGAGTTCTTTCAGGCGGGTTTGTTCTTCGGCGCCGATTATCTCCGCACGGCCCGCCCATTCGAGACGCTGACGCTGCTGAGCCCGTTGGATGTCTACCATCCCAACGTGGCGTACGGGGCGCCGCTGATCTGCGTTGGCAAAATCGCGCCTGGTATGGCGATCGTCGATCTGCTGTACCAGGTCTACGAGATCTTTTCATGGCAAAGGCTGACGGCGCGCGAAGACCAGGCTTTGAACAAGGAGGCGTGCCGCTGGGCGCGCGACAACCAGGCGCTATTTCCTGCCGACCGCCGGCCTCTCAAACGGAGACCGCTCCGGCTCGAGGTCGAGCGCGTATGATGCTCGAGAAACACCTGGCGCGCCTCTCGCAGGAATGCCACCGAATCGATGCGGACCGCTGGCGCCTGGCGCTGAGTAAGGGCCATGCGTTCACGGTGGCGGTGCGGCGCGACGACGGCTTTCTGCTGCTGGATGCCGAAGCCGGCGTGCTCCCGGCGGCGGGGCGGCTGGGCGCGCTCGTGGGGCGCTCGCGCGAGATTCCCGCGGCGGTGAAGTTCGCAATGCGCCGCCACTGGTCCGAGTTCCGCCTGCGCGCGGAGTTCCCGCTACGGGAAGAGAGCGATGCCGCCGCGGAAACGATTCGTATACATCTCGAAGGAATGCGGGGCGCACTTTACCGGCTCCGTGAATGGCTCTCCCGCGAGGGCGCTGAGGATGGGGCGGCTTATTCGGAGCTGAAAGGCGACGGGCAGGCCATCCCCGGCCGCCTGACTGCGTTGCTCAGCGAGGCCGGCTGGGCGTTCCACGAAAGGCCGGGCGGCGCTTTGCTCGTGGATCTCGAGACCGGGAGCCAGTTCCTGCAGGCCGAGGTTAGCCATTGCGGGGCGGGTGCGCGGTTCGGCCTGACGCTGTATCGCCATGACGATGCCGGTGGCAACATGCCGCAGGCGTTGTATCTGTACCTGCTGGAGGCGAACGCCGCGTTGCGCTATGTCCGCGCCTTTGTGCGTAGGGATGGCGAGAGGACGGAGGCCGGTTTCGAGGTGCGCGTAGAGACCGAACCTTCGGCGGACGAAACGGCCCACGCGCTGGCGGCGCTTTCAGTAGCCGGCCGGCAGTGCGCCCGCGAAATGGGAGTCCTGAAGGACGGCGCGCTAGCCGGCATTTACCGGGCGGCGCGGCCGGCGTTGAATCACCAAAGCAAAGGAGCTTAAGCCGATGACACAAACAGAAACGCTGGAAGGCATCAGCCTGACAGTGAGCGACGTATCCCGACAGAAGGTATTTCGCGTGCCCCGGGCTCCCGCCGAAGCGACGGTGGGTGAACTGGTGCAGAGCCTGCTGTCGCAGATGAATCTGCCCTCCAATGATCCCAATGGCCAACCGCTCGCGTATCAGGCGCGGCTGGAGCGCGAGGGCCGGCATCTGAACGCGGCAGAGAGGGTCGGCGATGCGCTCGCCGCCGGCGACGAGCTGATGCTGCAGCCGAACATCGACGCCGGGTGAACCGGCGAGGGGAATTGGGATGGTGGTTACCGAGTATCGATACGGCATGCTGCTCTTCAGGGAGGACGGGTCCGTCCTGGGCTCTGCGTCCGCGGCAGTGGATTGGGAACCGGCTGCCAATGGACCCGGTTCTACCATGCGCGCCGCGGCGGCGTGCCGCTCTGCTGGCAAGGAGCCGCCTCGATCGAGCCGCTCTGGGACAGGGCTGAGGGCGCTCCATGCCTGCGCGGCTTTCGCGTCGCGTACTCAGCGGTGGGCAAAAGGTCGCGTCCGATTTTCCCTCGAGCTATTTCAAAGAAGCCGCGGCTGAAGCCTCCGCGGATCTAGTCAGGCGGGGGAAGCTCGCAGCGGGAGATACGTACCTGTTCCAGGCGGTGGCCTTTGCGAAGAACGGGTATGCCGCCGCGCCCGCTGCGGGCCTGCAACTGGAGGTTGTGGAGGAGTCGCCGTCGATCGATTTCATCGAATCGGGCCTCGGCGATTACCTCCGCCGTTCATCGCCCATAGGAGTGGTGGACTCGGACGATATGCCCGTCTTTATCCCGCGGCGGGTATTGGACGATGCAGCGGCGCTGACGCGGCGCGACGAGGGGACGGAGACGGGAGGCATTCTGATCGGCCGCCTGCACCACGATCCCGCGCTGCCGGAGATATTCGCGGAAGTGACGGCGCTCATTCCTGCCGAACACACGCGGGGCAGCGCGGTCAAACTCACCTTCACGGCGGAAACCTGGAGCGCCGCAAGCGCTGCCATCAGCCTGCGCAACCGCGCGGAAATCTACCTGGGGTATATGCACTCTCATCCTGTGAAAATGTGGTGTCGCGCCCGGGAGTGCACGCTGGAGAAGCAGAAGACCTGTCATCTGGCGAAGGACTTTTTCAGCGAAGACGATCGAGCAGTGATGCGCGCCGCCTTCCCGCGCGCGCACAGCCTGGGCCTGGTGGCGAACGATACTGCGTTTGCGGATGTCAGCTTCAGCCTCTTCGGCTGGCGGGAGGGCCGCATTCACGCCCGCGGATTCTATGTTCTGGAGGAAACCCATGTCGAATCAGGCGCCCGGCGCTAGCGCGGCGTTGAACCTCTTACGGTCTCTGCTGGCTTCGGGATGCGGGCCAGAGGAGCTCGACGCAAACGTCGGGCTGCTGCAGCAGCTTCGTGCGGCGTGTTCGAAGGCCGGTCCTCAGGTGGACCGCATGTTCCTGGAGGAGTTTGGGCGCCTGCGGGCCGGGCTCGACGCGGCTCGGGCCGCTCAGGAAGAAATTCGGCAAACCATCGAAGAGCTCACCGCGCCGCCGCACTATCCAGCGGTCTTCGTCGGGCGAACCGGCGACGGCCTGGAAGCCCTCGTGCGGATCGGCGGGAACTGCGCGCGGTCGGCTTCGGCGAGAACGAAACCGATGAGTTCCGGCCCGGCGATGAGGTGTTGCTGGCGAAGGAGCGCAACGTGATATTGCGCAGGACTGAATTCATGGCGCTCACCTGTGGCGATACCGCGTCGTTCGCGCGCAACGCCGGCGGCGGCCGGCTGGTGATCAGGTCGAGAGATGAAGAGAACGTGGTGCTGGCGGCGGCCCCGTTGCGCGACACGCCGCTCAGGGGCGGCGACCTGCTTCGCGTCGACCGGACTAACGGCGTTGCGTACGAAAAGATGGACAAGGCGCATGGCGAGGATATTTCCTCGAAGAGACGCCCAGCGAGACGTTCGCCGACATCGGCGGCCTGGACGGCGAGATCGAAGAGCTGAAGCGCTCCATCGAGTTGCATTTCTACCATCCCGAAACCGTGCGCAGGTACCGGCTGCGCCGCAGGAAATCGGTTCTGCTCT
>CAWACP010000016.1:0-226606 GCA_963780655.1 uncultured Acidobacteriota bacterium
GGTTCGATTCCCGTTAGCGCTACCAACTCTTTTAAAATCATCTACTTGCGAAATTGGTGTACAAGGTTGGCCCTGCAGGCAGTCCCCAAAAGACCGGGGCGGGGCGTGATTCCATTTCCAATTCCTGCCGAATAGCTCGCCACAGGCCCGAAGCTCCGGGAGTTCTTGCGTCTCATCAGAACCTGGTTCTAAATTTCTCGCCGCCTCGACCTCGGGTCCAGGCGCTTGGTGACAATCGGTCCCGGTCTGATGCCGCTTACGCGAATTCCCCGATGCTTCCAGCGAACGACCATAATCGTGACCTTCCTCCCCTCTGCCAGGATTTGCCTGGATGTTTCCAATCCGATCCGACTGTGCAGCCAGTAATCAGCGCGTGTTTGCCGTCGAGCAAACGGCCGCGAAGGCCGAAGCGACCCGAGACCCTCGTTCGCCTCATCAAGGAACTAACAATGCGGAGGCCATGGTCCTACCAGGATCGGCCCCAGGCAGCTAGAATTCGCCATACTCGAGCGAGGCGGTAGGCGACCGTTGCAGTTCAGCCACTTCCAACCGGAAATCCAGGCGATCGAGGCATATCGCACGTTAATCGGCATGGCTAACCCATCGAGATCGCCGATCAATTCGTCAAATCGGCACGATCTGACGAAACAGCAGTACGGCACGTAAACTACGATTCGGCGTTGCGTTCGCCTTTCTGCACCATCGACCAGCGCACGCGTTCGGCGATAAAGCCTGCGAAAGGCTCGATGTCGCCGTCGATGCTCGCACGGTCGAGCGCCGCAAGATATGCGTTGCGGTCCTCGACGCGCACGACCGTCCAGGGATAGCCGCCGGAGGCAAGCATCGCATTCATCAGGAACCGCGCCATGCGTCCGTTGCCGTCGGGATACGGATGGATGTAGCCGAAGAGCCAGTGCCCGAGAACCGCGCGCACGCCCGGCTCCCGTTCCTGTTCCAGCAGGTCGAGGAACGCGGGGATGGCGTCGCGCACGGCCTCCCAGCGCGGCGGCACGTATCGCGACGTGCGCAAGTAGACGGCGTCGTCGCGGTAGCCAGCGAGTGTGCGCGGCGGAAGAATACCCGCCGTCACGCAGGGCTGGAACAATTCGCGGTACCAGTCGCGGTGCGTGTTGCGGACAAGCTGTCCCGGATTGGCTCCACCAATGATCTCGCCGACATTCGCCTTCACGACCTGGAAAGCCTGCCAGTAGCCGCGCGCCGCGAGCGCGTCGCGGCTCTGCCGGTCGGCATCATGATGGTCGGGGTCCCAGTTTCCAACGCGGACGCGCTCGATCAATTCGGCGCAGACTCTGCAGCCTTCGATGGAGAGCGAGTGGTAGGCGTCGCTCTGATAGATGTCCTCGACGAAGCGCATGTAGCCGTCGGTGTCGGGCGGCAGCCCCGGCGGCGGCGGAAAGACATCGAGTACGCGCGCGCGCATTGACGCCCACATCGCCTGGATGCGTCCGACGATGGGCGGCGCCGCCGCCGCGGGCGCGGGTTCCGGCGCGCGGCCCGCGAAGGGATCGCTCTCGCGCACGTCGTAGCCCGCGGCCTTCATGGTGGTGACGATCTCGTCGGCGGCATCGCCCCGCCCCAATCCGCGCAAGGCTCCGGCCAACCTGCCCGCCACCACGGTGTGGCCGCCGTCGAGCAGGCGGCGGAGCAACTCCAAGGCATCGCGCAGGCTGGCGAGCACGACACGCGCCTCGATGGCATTGGCGGCAAGGAACGCCTCGGGCACGCGGACCAACGCGGCAGCGGTCGTGAACAGGTGCAGCACGTCCCGCACCGCCAGATCGGCGGGCGGCGGCATCCGCGGGATTTTCAGGTCATAGAGGGACGTGCCGAAGAGCAACGGGATTTTGTGGTTGGTCGCCTTCGGGCTGTGAATGATGACCTGTGTGGGGATGACGGTTTTCTCGGCATGGAGCAGGAGGGACTGCTCGGGCGAGAGGTGCCAGTCGTAGCCGAAGCGCTCGTTGCAGTAGCGCGCGCAGAATTCCCAGAAGGAGGCGAACCACGACGTGCTGTCGCCGTCGCGCGTGCCAGGGCTGGTGGAGATCAGCCATCCCTTGCTAACCTCCTGGAGAAACCCATTCTGAAGCAGGCGCTCGCGGTGGAGGCGGCTGAAGTCCTGGGACTGGAACACCCGCCGTCCGTTCCTCTGCAGGTCGCGAAGGACGGTGAGCGATGCCGCAAGTTTTTCATGGGGAGTTGCCATAGCGCCTTGCCTTCGACGTACGAATCCAAGCCTTTATTGCCGTACGTCTACAAGCAGATCATGTCGCACATATACAAGCAACTAGTGCTGCATCTAGACAAGCGGATGATGCTGCATCAATATAAGCGGATGCTGTCGGTAATGTAGATACATCAATTCTATCAATTGCTTATAAAAAACGCCTTGGGCCGTAATCGGGCCTTAGAGGCTCGCTTCCCTGTGCGGACAGAGCCCCGGGAATGCCTCAGCGCATCCGATATTGCTGCGCGGTCCGGCAACAACGGCGGAACGATAGCAACCACCATCACCTCCGCCGCAACCACCACGATCACCACGACGGCGACAAGCACAACTACGATGACGACAACGATCACATCGACATCGACGACATCCGCATCCACTCCCTCCTCCTCCTCCCCCGTCACCCCAACCAAACCCACACGCCATCAAACCGAAACGTCCTGCTCTCATCTCCGCGTGTCCCGCATGCGAGCAACAAGGGCCGGACGAACGCGAGGGAGCCGTCCCGCCAGGCCACCCCTCGGTGGACACTCAAAACCGGCCATTGATGGACACCTGAAAACCGGCCAACGGAAATAGCAGTCGGGACATTGTTGCGGACCGGGCGGTTAGGCTCGGTCAGGTGAGCAATGTCTTGAACGAAGAGAAGAAACAACAAGTCATCGCGCTGGGGCGGCTGGGCTGGAGCCTGCGGCGCATCGAGGCAGCTACGGGGGTCCGGCGCGAGACTGCCGCCAGTTACCTGCGTGCAGCCGGGATTCCCCTTCGGCCATCCGGCGGTTGGGGACGATCCGAACCAAAACCGGCCAATGAGGTGTCCACCGGCTCGGCTGCGGAGATCATTCGGGAATCTGCGGAAGAAACGGCTCAACGAGCAAAACCATGGCTCTGCAGGCGCGATCAGGGTACACGCGTTCGAACCGCCCATGCGTTGAGCCCGGCACCGGCGTGCTGGTCGGGTTGGTTGTGGCTGCGGGCGCATTGATTCACCGGGCGAGGAGACGTCGAACATTCTGCGCCGGAAACATGGGCATCACGAACGGAATCGTGCGCTGAAGAATTGCTTCAATGGGGCCGCGATCACCATCGCGGAAATCGTGCCACCGTACTGCCCAACCTGGGCTGACAAGCTTCAATGGAGCCGCGATCGCGTGATCGCGCAAATGACGGGGTGACGCAGGAATCGAATCCGTCGTCGGTTTCCGACGCCAAAGAAAGATCGAGATCGAGACCGAGAGCCTCCGCCTTCTTCATGCGACCGGAGCCGATGACCACGGGCGCCTTCCGCAAGGGGGGCAGCACGGGAACACGTGCCGGACCGGCTCGTGCGCGACGCGAGCACTGACCCTTCAGGCGAGAAGTGGCCATGCGCTCGGTATCCTGCGTTGGAATTCGGCAGGACCTCGATCGCGACTTCCGCGATTCAGCCTGGTGTGTCGGCCGCATGGTAAGGCGTCCATGCCGCCCTCGCTGAGCGTCGAACAATCCAGTAATCTCGATCCTCTGCTGCGGGCTCACGGAATCCTTCGCTTCAGCTCATCAAGGAAGTTCTGCAGGAAGGTCACGTGTACCGTTCCCTTGTCAGGACCCGTGGTTTCGGGCATGGGGAACACCGCGAAGCGCTTCCCGTCCGGATGCAGGGTCAGGTTCGACGTACCGGTAAAAAAGAGCTGCTTGTCGGACCAAACGCGCGGCTTGCCGGGCACGAACGAATCGCCATTTACGGTGTAATCCACCACCATGATGCGGTTGGCCGCCGTCTCGTAGAATAGTTCCCGGCCGTTGTTGGACCAGAGTCCGTACAGCCCGCCTCCTGTCGAAATCTGCCATTTGCCGCCGCGCCCGGCTGGGAAGGGACGCACGTAGATCTCGAACGTTCCCGATTCGTCGGACCGGTAAGCGATCCATCGTCCGTCGGGTGAAAACATCGGCAAATACTCATTGGCCGGTGTTACCAGAAATGGCTCTGGCTTGCCGGCCTTGACGTGGTCGGGATCGCTCGTGTCCAGAGGCAGCGTCCAGATGTCGTTACCGGTGTCTGGATCGCTGAGGCGGAAGTAGGCGAGGCGCCGGCCGTCGGGAGAGAAAGACCACGGAACGGCGTTGTTTTGAGCCAGTTGAGCCACGAGGATCTGCTGTGGTTCGCCGGAGCCGTCGCTGCGGTCCCACCAGATCCCGTAACCGCCGCCTTTCGACAGCGAGGCGATGTGCTTCCCATCGGGGGTCCAGACCGGTATCGACGCCTGCCCCCCAAAGGTGAGACGCGTCATCGTCTCCCGCTCCATCTCATACACGTAGATATCGGTGCCGCTGCTTGTAGTCAGCCCCACCGCCAGCCGGCGCCCGTCCGGCGAAAACCGCGGGTTGCTGTATGCATTTGGGGTGGGTATCAGAGGCGGCGTGTTTCCGGAACTGTCGAGCCACGCCACCGGCCAGGTTTGAGCCGCCCCTTTGCCTGCCAGGTACACCAGGGTTCCGTGTCCGTCGGGCGCCGCGGACAAGTCGAACTGGCCGCCGCCCATGATCGGGCTTGCGGCCACATCCTCCAGGAGCGGTACGGGTGTGCCTTGCACCTCCAGCCGGCCGGGGTCGAAACGTACGCCGAACAGCACGCCCTGATGCAGGTACACCAGATAGCCGCGGTTTCCGTTCGCAGGCAGGTACCGGCCGAAATATCCGTCGGCGATCAGCGTTTTGGTCACGCCGCTCTTTAACGGCGCTGCTCCGATGCTGGCATTCTCCATTCCGAGTACAACGGAAGAGGCGGTGAAGAGAACTGCCTGGCCTCCCGGCAGCATCTGGGGCCAGCGGTGGGTTGAGTGGCTTTTGCCCAGCTTCGTAAACAGCTGTGGGTTTCCCCCGGCGGCAGGGACCCGGAACAGACCAGATTGCTGGTTCAGCGTCACGATTATTGTTCCGTCTTCTCCCCAGGTGGCCCCAAGACCGAATGGGACAGCGCACAGAGCCACCGGCGCGCCGCCCAGGACAGAGATCTTTTTGAGCTTTCCATCCGCGAAGAAACCGACCCATTGGCTGTCGGGAGAGAAGAACGGATCATGACCGTCTTCCGTGCCGGGCAGCAGCGTCGCTTCCGGCTGGTCCAGCAGCCGGGTGGCAAGCTGCGGTTTGCCATCCTGACCTCGCGCCGGGTAGACAAGCCGGCGGCCGTCGGGCGAGATGGCGACGGTGAGATTGAGACCCGTCACAGCGTCCGGCCCCAGGTCGACGTTCAATCGTGTCAAGAGAGACTCGACCGGCCGCGTGGCGCGCCACGCGATCCACGAGGCGCCGGCGGCGATGATCGCCAGCGCCACGATCACCGCCATACTGACACGCGACCGTGAAGGAGCGGTCTGCCCCGTATCCTCCAGCAAATCCCAGGCATCGCTGATGTCCCGCAGCCGCTTCCGCGGATCTTTCTCCAGACAACGGTGGACCAGCCGCCGCACCTTCAGGGGCACTCTCGTAAGGTCCGGCTCCTCCCTGAGCACCGCCGCCAGCGTGTCCGAAACCGTCTCGCCCTTGAAAAGACGCCGACCCGTCAGCATCTCGTACAACACCACGCCGAACGCCCAGATATCGGCGCGCTTGTCCACCACGCGGCAGCGTGCCTGTTCCGGCGCCATGTATCCCGCAGTGCCGAGAATCACTCCCGCACGCGTGGGCGAGGCCGTCAGAGTGGCGGAATCCCCGACGCCGCCCGCCGACACTGACTCCTGCGCCTTAGCCAATCCAAAGTCCAGCACCTTGACCACGCCGGCGTGAGTCACCATGATGTTGCCCGGCTTCAAATCCCGATGGACGATGCCCTTCTCGTGGGCCGCTTCCAGCGCATCAGCGATCTGGCGGGCGTAATCGAGCGCCGTTTCGAGCGGCAGCGGACCTTTCAGGGTCTCGCCTTCGACCAGCTCCATGATGAGCGCCCGATCCTCGATGCCGTAAATCGCCGCGATGTTCGGATGATTCAGCGACGCCAGTACCTGCGCTTCGCGCGTGAAGCGCGCCATGCGTTCCGCGTCGTGTGCGAACGCGTCCGACAGGATTTTGATGGCCACGTCCCGGTTGAGCCTGGTGTCGGTAGCGCGCCACACCTCGCCCATGCCGCCCTCACCGAGGCTGGTGGTAATCCGGTAGTGCGCGATGGACTGCTGTGGAGTCATCTTGATGGATTTCACGCATCGTATCACTTTCCGGCCGAATCACACGCCACTCGGAGATGGGCGCGATGAAATCGACGGGAAGGCCTTGTCGCCGGTCGACGATCTTGCCGCCGCGCAGGTGAAATAGGTTCACGGCCATCGCAGGGCCGAGCGTTGGCTACCGATAACACGTCACAACGCCACACGGCGTTGTGAAAGCGGCGCCCGTTGCGTGCAACGCCGTGGACGTGAAGCCGGCCGCTGATTCAACATTGCGGCGCGAGGTTTATAGCCCCTGATTATCGGATTGTGGCGAGGCTTTCTTTCGCTCGGCTGCAAAATTCTGCTCTCGCTTTGCGCGGAAGGAGGTCAGTTCTCAATGCGGACGGTCACGCCAGTCTGCGCGGAGACACCTCCCACGCTGACCTCCAGCGGAACGGCATCGCCACTGGGCGCGCTCGCCGGGACACAGGCATTCACCTGCGTCACGCCGGCAAAGATCAGTCCTGCCCAGTTTTCGGAACATCCGCTCGAAACTCCGCCCATTTGCACACTCACCGGTGCAGCGGGTGTCGGGAACAGTGGCGCAATCGGCAAACGGCCGTCGTCCCACGGCGCGGTCGTCTGTCCCTCACCAGTAATGAAAAACGTGAGATAGCTCCCGCGCGCCGCGCCCCGGTCCTTGTTGTAGGCCACGGTTCCATCGGCATACGAATTGATGGCCACCGCCTGCCCCGTTCCGCCCGAATAGCAGTAAATGCCCGGCGCCGCGCTCCTTACCGGTATCGCCAGCGGCTGGCTCCTCAGACCGGCATATTGCACTTGCACCCTGGTCGTTCCGGATATTCCATACGGAGCCACGGCGCTGACCTGCTGGTGGTACGAATAGATCATGGGCGCGGCTATGCTATCGAAGTACACACGCGTGGCGCCCACCTCCACGGGCAGATACCCGTCCGTCCCGTAGCTGGCCTTCGCGATCGGGGTTGGCCCGAAGCCGGTTCCGAAGATGGTCACGAGTTCGCCGGGCGAAATGCCCCCCCTACGTAGCTGGCGGCGTTTACCACTCCCGCGACCGGAAACCCGACGCTGGCGCTGATCACCGAATCGTAGGCGCCCCGGTTCACGGCTCCCGGTTGTTGCGGGCGCGGGAGGCCTTCCAGATCGTCCGGCGAAGCCAGCGCGAGGCTGCCGGAACGCGCCGCGGGGCTACCGCTGAGCAAATGGAAATCGGAAGTGAAAGGATCTGTGTCTCGTATGTTGAACTGTGGATCCGCGTTGAGGTCGTCCGCTCCGGAGGTGGCATTAACGGGACCGTTCCAGTACACGTTGTAATCGCACTGCACGCTGGCGCTCCCGTAATTCTCCACAGCGGTTCCGGTGGCGGCGGTCTCTATTACGTTATTCCATACGTTCACGGAGCCAGACTGGTTGATGAAGACGTCCGCGTACTTCACCACAAGCCCATTCCCGAACACTGTATTGTTCCGAAACGTGATGTTATCGCTCTGGTAGGCGAGGAGGCCGGCCCCGCCATTGTTCACGGAGAGATTGTTTTCCACAAGGAACCCTCCCCCGTAGGGCCCAATGTTGTCCGAACCGGGCTGGTTGTTACGCGAGGTGTCGATGATGATCCCGTCGCCATCGGTGAGCTGCCCCGTGCCCATCCAGGGGACCAGCGAGCGGTTGTCGAACACTCGATTGCGACGGACGATCGTGCGCGGCGCCGGCCCGTTATCGTAGTTCCACGATTGGAAGACCGAAATGCCGCTGTTACCATAGCGGGAATACCAGGCCGTCTCGTGAATGAAGTTGTCTTCGATGGTCACGTAGTCGGCCTCGGCCGTGCCGATACCGCCGCCCGGAAAATCATAAACTTCGTTGCGAGCGACCAGAATGTGATGAGGCTTGTTCGCACCATCCTCGCGCCCGTCGATGCTGATTCCGTTCCCGTTGCAGGCGGGATCCGGTGTGGTCTGCCGAGCCTGGGCCGTACATTGGGCGAGCGTAACATTCTGACGGTTTCCCTGAAGACGGAACCCCGATATTTCGATATAAGATGCTCCACCATGCACCTCGACGGCGTTCCAGGCTGTTCCGGCGTAGATTTTGGGCTGGTGGCCGGGGTAGGCACGGTAGACAATCCACGCGTTTGCAGTACCGCTGCGCGTGATGTCGAGAACGACGCATCCGTTGCAGGTGCTGTACACGCCGTTCATCGCATAGACGACGTCGCCGCGCTGCGTCTTGTTCGCAGCAGTCTGAAGGGTTCGGAATGCGTCGCGCTCGGTCACGCCGCTATTCGAATCGTCTCCCGACCCGCTGACGTACCAGGTTGCGCCGCGGGAGGAGACGGCGACGGCCAGCAGAGCGAGAAAGCGCATGACCTATCGGGCATTCTATCAACGGCCCTTCGGCCTCGAGAGGGGCCACTGCCTGGCGTGCGTCCATGGCTCGTCCTGATCGGCGTGATGGTGCGCGCGAAGCAACAACCTCGCCCTCACGGAGATCCGATGAGGCTGGCAAAGCGCGTGAAAAAAATTGACCGTCGGAACCCGAATTGAGGAGACCCACAACCACAGAACTGACGACTTTCGCTGGATGATGCACCTCCAGGCGGTTGTGTCACTACCGCAGATCGATCGCTGGACCTGCACATGCCAGCATGCGCGTTTCTCGTCAAGTTGCCAAACGCACTCTGCCCGATGGCGCGTGATTCACCCCCCGGCTGAACCTGGGGCGTCTCGGGGGCACATTCCGCGATCGCCGTTTGATGAGATTAGTCCGTTCCAACCCAACCAGTGCGTCGGCGTCGGCCGACGCTTCCTGCTGAGAGATGCAACCCCTCACGGGCCCGTTGCCGACCAGCGAGAACACCAGATCAAGCGGGCTCAGAGTGCATTTACGCTGCAGCCCGGACCAACAAACGTGCCAGCTTTTGGAAGGGCTTGAGTCGTTGCCAGCGAAGCTGGTTCATCCACTACTTCAGATAGCGCAGCATCGCTCCTTCGTAGCGGTACATCCACAGCCGATCCAGACTTTCCTTCAGCAGGTAGGCTTTCAGCAGCTTCCGGTTCAGCGAGAACAGCTCAGTGAGCTGCTGGCGTTTGCCGCTCTCGAGGTTGACCCAGCGGCTCAGCAACAGCCAGCGCTTCCCTTTCACCAACCCGCGCATCCGCCCGCCTTTGCGGAAAAACTCGGCCCGCCGCACCTCGTGCCGTCTCTTTCTTCCGCTCCCGCCCGAACCACAGCCTTCCTCGAAACCTGTCGGCTACCGAAGCCTCACGGCCCTCGACGAGACGTCCCGCCTCCTCGCATGATGCCCGGCCCTCAGCGGGGTCGTGAACGCCTTGCCGGCGGTGGCCGGCAGCGGCGGCGCTCGCGCTGAGCTTAATGAAGACCGGCGCAACATCGAACCCACGCTGCGCTCGACCTAACCGGCAGTCACGGTGTCGCGGCGGTGAGGGACCGGTTCACCGCAAGCCCAATGTCCCCGCGCTTGGCCCGCAGCATCGCCAGGAGCTGGTACGCTGGGCCGATCGCGTAAGCTGCGCTGGGCAGAAACCAGATATACCAGGACGTAACGACAAGCGGGTACGGCAGGTATCCTCGTGATTGCGCCCAGATGCCGACATCGCCGAGCGAGGTAAGAAAGATGGCGACGGTGAACGCCAGCCAGCACCGTGAGATCAGTCCGAAGCCCATGTTCGCAGTCGAGCGCCGGATGAGAATGGCCTCGGAAAGCAGAACGCAAAGCAGCGGATCGCTGGTCCAGCTGATGAAGGTTCCAGCGTTCATCGGCCTGGCGCCGTGGTCCGGAACGAAGACCACGGTGCCCAGAAAGTACGCCGTGTAGACCACCACCAGTCCGAGCAGGAACAGATCGCTCGGTTTCAGCGCTCCCAGAATTCCGTTTCTGCGGCAGGCCTGCAGAACGCGCCACAGTCCACACGCCAGCAACGCCATCGACAAAGGCGGAAACAGATCTCTTGTTTCCGAAGCTGCGCCGGTCAACGCCTGCGCCGACTCGACACCGAGAATCCAGCTCACGATGCTTCCGGTCAATTGCGACGTCGCCGAAAGCGCGATCAGAAGCCACGCTGGCCGCAGTAGATCGCCTGGCGAAAACTCCTGCCAGCAGCGGAAGCTGAGCCACGCCTGCACCAGGCTGCACCCGACAAAGAACAGAGCGCCCGGATAATCGAAGAAGGAGCGCAGCCATCTCTGGTCGCCGGTGCGCCACCAGACCAGAGATGCCACGGCGCCCGCGATGAGCAGAATGGCGGTGCTCAGGCAGAGCGCCCGCGGCAGTCGCCCCAGGCGAACCTCCTCAACGCTGCGCACGGAGAACATGGTCAGACAACAGCGCCTGCAATCCGGCTGGCGAGCGCTTCCGCGGCCTTTCGCCCCAGGAATGATGTGAACAGCGGCGTCGCCACCGGCGCCAGAGCGCGGCCGGATACATCCCGGCGTTCGCAACGCTGAATGCGGCGCGCGGCCTCATCGCCAAAGTAAACGGCAAGAGCACGGGACAGTTCGCGGTTCTTCTGCGGCGCAATCCTCAAGCCGTTCGGGTCCGCTATCCCACCCAGGGAACACCACGCCCGTATCCGCAATTGCAGCCCCTCAAAGACCTCGTCGAGCACGGGGTCGCCGGGATGCGCGCGGCCGATCGCTTCACGTATCCGCGCCACCTGCTCGTGGCAGCGCGTGCAGCGGGCCAGGTGCGCATCGACGCCATCCGGACCAAGGCCGTCCGCGGCGCGTACCAGCGTTTCGAGACCAGGATGGATCCAGCGCAGCCGTCGCCAGGCCCATCGGCGAACCCGGATCATTTCACTGCTCCTGACCGTCGGCCAGCCGCACCGCCAAGCTTTCGCATGGCGCGCGAGATCAGAGCCCCCACGGTTCCATTGGACACGCTCAGCGTAGTGGCAATCTCCTCATACCGCAGACCCTCGGTCCGCAGACGGATGCAGTCGTACTCGCGCGCCGTCAGCGAGTGGCGAATAATGCCGGCGATTTCACGCCGCAGGCACTGGCGCTCGGGATCGGCATCGTGGCCCGCGATGTCGCCGATGCGCTGGTTCTCATCCCTGCGCCGTTCTTCCACGCGATCCAGAACGTAGTTATGCAACACGCGATACACCCAGGACCGCGGAGAAACGATCTCTTCCCCCTGGCACAGGGCCACGAAATAACGCAGGAAAGCTTCCTGAACGGCATCGCGCGCCAGTTCCTCGTTTCTCCCCAGTGAGTGCGCGTAGTTGAGAAACTCGGGCACCCGTTCTCCATACAAAGCTGTCACCGCCGCCTCCGCCCGCGCTGCTGTGCTCGCCTGAGCGGGGGCGGCTTCTCGCCGCGTACCCACGACGAAGGGGGTAGGAACTGAAGACATAAACAACCGGCTGGTGGCAATATAACATGATCCACAAACGAACAGAAGGCGGAATAATTCATCCTGCCGTGTAAAGAAAACGGTCTCTCTAACCGTCTTGGTCGACAAAGCAGAACTGTGGGTGAGCGGGGGCTCATCCCGAAAGGGGTATCATGATGCGTCTCGTAAGTTCCTGGAAATATGCGTTCCTGACCTTGCTCTGCGCGGGCATGCTTCATGCGCAGCTCAATCGTGCGTCCATTACCGGCACGGTAACGGATTCCAGCGGCGCCATCGTGCCGGAGGTCCAAATCACGGCCACCAATCTCGCTACCAAACAAACGGCGAAGGTGGCGACTAACGGCGACGGTATTTACTCGATTGTCAACCTGGTTCCCGGCACTTACTCGGTTTCCTTCACCAAAGAAGGGTTCAAGCCGGTGGATCTGCCTGACATCACGCTGCAATCGACGCAAGTCGCCAAGATCGACCAGACGCTGGCGATCGGAACCGTCAGCGAAGCGGTGACGGTCACCGCCCAGGCCCCTGTTCTCGATGCCGAAACCGCAACGGAGGGCACGCACCTCACTGGGCAGGTGGTGACGGATCTGCCGCTCAATATCTACGGCGGCAGGCAGATTGAGACGTTCGCTCTGGCTCTGACGCCGGGATACTCGCTGTTCAGTTCGCCTTACGAGGCGGTGATTAACGGGACGCAGGGCTTCACCAAGGACTTCACCGTGGACGGCACGTCGGCCACCGCGCAGATTGCCGGAGATTCCATGGAGGTCGGGCCGAGCATGGAAGCCGTCCAGGAAGTGGAATCGCAGACCAGCGGCCTCGATGCGCAGAACAGCATCACCGCCGGCGGCGTGATCATGCTGAACCTGAAATCCGGGACGAACGCATTCCACGGAAGCGCGTTCGACTACGGCCACAACGAAGCTCTCGACGCGCGCGTGTGGGGCAATCCGGACAAGCCTGAAAACCGGTTCTGGGATTACGGCGGCAGCATTGGAGGACCGATCATCAGAAACAAAACGTTCTTTTTCGGCGCCTTCGAGCGTTACCAGCAGAACGATTTCGCGCTGGGCACCCTTGGCGCCAACAGTGGCGCCTCCACGGTTCCCACCGCCGCATTCCTGAATGGCGATTTCAGCGCGCTCCTGAATACCAGCCAGAAACTGGGCGTCGACAACGCCGGGAATCCCATCTACGCCGGCGCGATTTTCAATCCGGCGACGGGTAACGTATTCCCCGGCAACATCATTTCGCCCGGCATGTTCAGCGCGGTCTCAAAGAAAATAATTTCGCTCTATCAAAGCAACTATGCGCCGCAGGGCACTTCTCTCCTCGGAAACAACGCCTTCCCGTTGTCGAACAGCCCTACCCAGACTCCCAACCAGGCCGTGGTGAAGCTCGATCACAACCTGAGCGATCGGAATCGTCTGTCGGGTTCGTGGGTTTACAATCATCGCCCGCGCTTGCTCGCGGACAGCGGAGGCGTGTGGCAGCAGGGTAGCACTACGGGAGGCCCGCTCGCTGATACGCGCTATCAGACCGTCATCGGCAACGAGTTCCGGGCGAGCGACTCCTGGACCCTCACGCCCAACCTTGTGAACATATTCACCGCTACTTACAACCGGTACTGGAATGGCTCGATTCCCGCCTCCGGCTCGACGAACTGGCCCCAGCAGCTCGGGTTCGGGAACACGGGCGCTGACAATTTTCCAGCCATCAGTTTCGGCGGCAATGTCAACGGCTTCGGTGAAACGGCCATCGGCAGCACCTGGCAGGGTTTTTACGTGGCCAACACGTTCCTCTACGGCGACAGCTTGTCATGGACAAAAGGCAAGCACAGCTTCATTTTTGGCGGTGAGTTCCGCGCCATGCAGATGAACAGTCACGGCGGCTCCGGCGCGCTGTCGTTCAGCTTCAACAACAACGCCACTGGCGCCCCGAGCGCGTCGTACGCGAATCAGGTTGGATACGGCTTCGCCAGTTTCCTGCTGGGCGATGTCACTTCCGCTAATGCGACAACCCCATTCGATTTGTATGGTCGCCGCAAAGCGATGGGCCTGTTTGCTCAGGACAGCTGGAAGCTGACGCCAAAGCTGACCCTCAACCTGGGTCTCCGCTGGGACGCCACCTTCCGTCTGCATGAGAAGTACGGCAACTGGGCCAATTTCGACCTGAATGCGACCGATCCGAATCTCGGAATCAAGGGCGCCATCGTGTATGCGCAGAACGGCAGTTCCAGCTTCGAGACAAATGAGGACTGGCACAACTTCGGCCCGCAGATCGGGCTCGCCTGGAATCCATGGAACCACGTCGTATTCCGCGGTTCGTTCGCCATCACTTATATACCCATCGGCATTCAGTTCTGGGAAGGCATACCCTATGGTTTTGCCCCCGGTTTCCGCGGGACCAACACCGTAGGTACGGCGTTCAACTGGGACAACGGCTATCCTGGCGTCTTCACGCCCGGCACGAAGTCTCCAACGCCGTCACCATACCTGTTCCCGGTGGTCAGCATCGACCCCAACGCGCTTCTGGCCGGCTACACCGACAACTGGAATCTCGGCGTTCAGTATGAGCTTGGCCACAACATGATGGTGGAAGCCAGCTACATCGGAAACCGCGGACACCATCTGCAGGACGACTCCTTGTATAACGACCAACCGTCGGCGGCCCAGTTTCTGGCGCTCAACAAGCAGGGAACGGCGCTAAACTACGTTTGCAGCCCATCGGACGCTGCGGCCGCCGGAGTTCCGTACCCGTTCCCGGGCTTCTGTGCGCCGGCACTCGCCGCGGTTGCTCCGTATCCGCAAATTGCCCAGATCAACGCCAATATCTATTACCCGACGCTGTACAGGTTTGGCGTGCCCGCTGGGCAGTCATATTACGATTCCATGGTGTTGCAGTTCACCAAACGCCTCAGTTCCGGACTTTCGGTGATTGCGAACTACACGCTGTCCCGCCAGGAAGGAGATACTTTCAGCGCCTTCGGCGAGAACTACGGAGTAGCCGGTATTCAGGACTACGGTAACCTGGGCGAGGCGGCCCACACCCTGTCTCCTTACGACCAGACGCACACGGTGAAGGCGGCAGTTACATACGAATTGCCGTTTGGCAGAGGTGGAAAGCTGTTTACAGGGGCCGGCAAGGTCGCGAACAGCATTATCGGCGGTTGGCGAGTGTCCGGGCTGATGAACTATGCCACGGGCGCGCCACTCGGGTTCTATTCGACCAACTATTACTGGTATCCGCTATGGGCGGCTACTTATGTGAATTACAACCTTGCCGGATACGGCGGCAGTAAGTTTAATGGCGATAACTTCCAGGTGATTACCGACAGCAGTCATCCGCCGGCGGCAGACCAGTATTTCCCGAGCACTGCCGCCACCAATCCGGCATATGGACAGTTCGGGACTGGTCCCGCGCGCATCAGCGCGATTCGCGGTTTCGGGATCGCCGATGAGAATGTCGGCCTGATGAAGAACACCGCCTTCGGACCCGAGGGCAGGTTCAGGCTGCAGCTCCGGCTGGAGTTCTATAACATCTTCAACCGGCATTCGTTCAACAATCCGGATACAAACCTGAACAGTCCGACCTTCGGCTATGTCACGAGCGTGAGTTCCACGCCGCGCAACGGCCAGTTCGGAGCGCGCTTCGAGTTCTGAGCGCTGGAATGGATACCGCTCTTCAGTGGAGCAGGCCTTTGGCCTGCCTGGCTCTATCGTTGTGCCTCACCGCCGGGCGAGGCGCCACGACCGCCGGGCACGCAGGCCACGCCTGGTATGTCGACTGCGCGTCAGGAAGCGATGCCGCCGACGGGCTCTCTCCGGCCTCGGCATGGCGCACCACGGCCGCCGTGTCCTCGCATGCGTTTCAGCCGGGCGATGCTATCCTGTTTCGCCGCGGTGCGTCCTGCGAGGGCATGCTGGCTCCAAAAGGCTCGGGGACGGCCGGCTCGCCGATTCTCCTCGACGCCTGGGGCACAGGTCCTCTCCCGCGCATCCATGCCTCTTACGGGTGGGAAGCGGCTCTGAAACTGAGCGATCAGGAATACTGGACCATCCAGCACCTGGAGTTCTCGGGCGGCCAGCCACGCGGCGTCTACATCACCGGCACTCACGGCGTCCTGCACGGAATCCATATCCGGGATTGCGTCGTACACGATGTGACCGGACAGCCGAAGGACAAGGAAACCGGTCTGCTGGTGATCGCGGCCGGCAGCGATACGCAACGCTTCGAGGACGTGCTGGTGGACGGCGTCACTGCGTACCGCACATCCCAATGGGCAGGCATCATGGTGGGCGGCGTTGCTCATGGATTCCTGCGGGAGGCCGCGCGCAACTCCGACGTGGTGGTGCGCAACTCCATCGTTCACGATGTGGCGGGCGACGGCATTATTCTGTTTCAGGTGAACCGCGGCCGGATTGAAAACAGCATCGCCTGGCACACCGGCATGCAGGAGAGCCAGACCATCGGCACCCCGAACGCCATCTGGACGTGGATGTGCCGCGACTGCACGGTTCGCCGTAACGAAGCGTTCCTCGCCGACAGCCCCGGCGTCGACGGCGGCGCCTTCGACATCGACTACGGCAATGCGAACAACACCGTGGAAGAGAACTACGGCCACGATACGCAGGGCTACTGCGTTGCCGTCTTTGCGGCCGGGTCAGTGACCACGAACAGTGTCGTGCGCAATAATGTGTGCTCCGGTAACGGACGCAGTCCGCGCCTGGCCGAGCGGCAGGGCGCTGTCTTTCTCTCCACCTGGGATAAGGGAAAGATTCGCGGTCTCCTGATCTCCGGCAACCGTATCTACTGGGATCCGCCCATCGCCGCTCCCGCGGTGGTCAATACGGCCGAGTTCGCAGGCAGAGGCGCCATCTACGAGCAGATCATCCGATCGACGTCTCCATTTTTCGTGCGCAGCAACGCCGGGCTCGCATTCGACCACAACACCTACGAATACGCGGGGACCGGTGAGACAATCTGGGACTCATACCGCGGCTTCGACAATTACCGGCAGGAATCGGGACAGGACGCGCACAGCCGGCTGGTGCGCATCACGCCGGATCACACCTGCCCGCGAACGGCGGCGTTGCTCACTGTGAACGGCGTATCCCGCGAGCAGATGACTCTCCTGATCAGTCTCCACAGGCAGTTCCCGGCGCTCTCCCTGCGCATTACAGCGCGCGCGTATGACTGGAATCCCGGCGACCTGCCGGTGACCATTGATGAACGACCGCTGCGGCTCGCCTTCACCCTGACCGATGCGGGTGGCAAGGTACTGTGGCATCATGACGGAGAGGTCACGCCCGGCGATCTCGGTCTCGCTGTGCGTTCGTTCTTCGGCGAGCCTGACTACGCACAACTGGACCGCGAATGATCAGGGCCCTCCTGCTGACCATCGCCGCATGCGCCTGCGCGACGGCCGCCACCGACGCCGGATATCGTACGCTGCAGGACCCCATAGTCGTCTACAACGACTGGTCGTCATATGACGAGCTATCGGATAATGTCCCGCTCACCGAACAGCTCGCCCTGAACGAACTCGCCAACGTCCTGCGGTTGCGCGGTCACGGGGCGCGCTTCGATTACTACATGATGGATGCCTTCTGGTTTGCGAAGGACGGCGCGTACCGCACCTGGCGCAAAGAGACGTGGCCCAACGGTCCGGATAACTGGCTGAAGAAGTGCCACGAGAATAGCCTGCGCCCGGGCATGTGGTTCGGCACGAATGTGCTGGTGCAACTGGACGCGGCGCCTGAGTGGAAGGACTCGCTGAACAAGAACGGCTCAGCCATGTGCATGTTCAGGGGCGGCTTCCTGCCGCACTTCATAGACACTCTGCAGATGTGGTACAACCGCGGCGTCCGGATGTTCGAGTTCGACTTCGCGGACTTCACAGCCGCCCCGCCGGATGTGGAAGCGTCCATGCCGAAGCAGGAGATCGTTTCCCGGAACCAGATCGCCTTCCGCGATGCGCTGAAGGAGTTTCGCCGTAAGAACCCGGGCATCGTGCTGGTGGCCTTTAACGGATTCGGAGGCGACCTTGAAATGACCAGCGGTCCGTTTCCGTTCAAAGACCCGATCGATCTGAACTGGCTCTCCGTATTCGACACCCTCTACTGCGGCGATCCACGCCCATCGGACGTGCCGATGATGAATTTCTGGCGGTCGCAGGATCTGTACAGCGATCACATGGTGCGCCGATATCAGGACAGCGGCGTACCGCTCGAGCGTATCGATCCGACCAGCGCCATGTACGGCGCTACCGGCACCATCTACAACCGGAAAATCAGCGCCTGGAAAAGTGGGCTGCTGCTGACCCTTTCCCGAGGCGGCTGGATCGACACCATCCACGGCAACATGGAGCTGATCGACGACGGCGGAGCGGACTGGATGGCGCATGCGTTCCGACTGTTCCTGCCGCTCGAGGCACTGGGCCGCACGAAAATCTTCGGCGGCGTTCCGGGCGACGCGCAGCCGTACGGCTTCGCTTCCCTCAGCGCATCCGGTTCCGTGTACACCGTGATCAATCCGGCGCAGGCCGTGAATACCGTCGAACTGCCTCGGCTGTCCCAGGAAGACAAACCTCAAAACGCCGGCCGGGTGCTCTTCACCGATGCCGGCTTCCGTCCAATCCTGTCCGCTCGCGCCATAACGCTCGGTCCGGAGCAGATGGCGGTGGTCGGCTTTGGCGCCTATGGAACGGCGGTCTTCGACCTTGGCGTGGAGAACGATGTGGTCATTCCGCAATCGATCGAGCCCGTGCCGGCATCGTTCGCGCCAGCCGCGTCGCGCGATGTTGAAGCGACCGTAACGCCGTCCTCGACGGCCGTGCTCCGCATTGTCCTGCAACAGCGGACTCCGGATGGCTTTATTCGGCGAACCTGGGCCGGCGGCCCTCCGAAGGGTGAGAACATGGCCAACGTTCTGAAGATCGAAGCTTTCCAGGATGGTCGCGCTTTGCCGGTGAAGATCAATTACGGCAAGGTGATCTGGAGCGGCCTCTCATGGGGTGTTGGCGAGGTGAAACCGCCCTCGGCAAACAGGCCTGTCCGAGTCCGCTGCAGCTCTGCGGAGAAAGACCCGGTGAAGCTCGAGGTGCGTCTGTACAAAGTCCAGTACTGACGGATTGGTCGTGAAGTTTGTCGAGCACCGGGTGGCCGACCTCGGCCAACGCTGGTCAGAGCCGAAACGGCCGGGGCCTGTTACCTTACCATCGAACACATGACTATCCAACGGATGGAGCACGTCGGCATCGTGGTTGACGACCTCGCAGCCGCGACTGAGTTCTTCGTCGAGCTCGGACTCGTGCTGCAGGGCGAGGGGACCGTCGAAGGTCGTTGGGTGGACCGCGTCGTGGGGCTCGAGGGCGTACGGGCGGACATTGCGATCATGCAAACTCCGGACGGCATCGGACGACTCGAGCTGACCAGGTTCCACTCGCCGTCAATCCTGGGCGACAACCGGCACGCGCCGGCGAACACGCCGGGTATCCGCCACATCGCATTCGCCGTCGAGGACATTGACGCCGTCGTTGCCGGCCTGGGAGCCCGCGGCGCTGAATTCGTCGGCGAGCTGGAGCGCTACGAGGACAGCTACCGGCTCTGCTACGTCCGCGGCCCGGAGGGAATCATCATCGAGCTGGCGGAGCAGATCGGCTAACGGGTCGAGTCCGTGAACCGCGTTTCCAAAGATGCGTGCAACGACAAGGAAGGCCATCTATTTTGCGTTCCCCTTCGCTGCGCCGAATCGCCGCTTTGAGTACGAGGGCCAGACCGCCGCCGTAGATCCGGCGCGCGATACCCTGGCCGGCGGCAATCGCGAATGGTTCACCATTGGGCACTGGGCGCCGGTCAGCGGTGGCGGAGTCACGGCGGCCATTCTCCCGCTCGACGGGCCGTTGGCCACCTTCAGTGACATCAATCGCGGCCGCCGGCCGGAGAAGTTCGACCCCCTTTGAGGGACCACCTTCGCGTATGCGATGAACAACTACTGGCATACGAACTTCCCGCGCGTACAGAGCGGCGACTTCACAGTCCGTTATCTGCTCACCAGCGCAACGGAACTGAGTTCGGCCGTGCTGAGCCGGCTCGGCCGGGAAGCGCTGACGCCGCTTGAAGTCGGCCAGTTGACGTCTTCCGGCAAAGTCGGCATGCGCGGCTCGCTACCCGTGCGCGACGCGTCGTTCCTCGTCATCGACGGCGAAGGCGTGGAACTGGAGACGGTCAAGCCGGCCGAGGACGGCCGCGGCAATGTCCTGCGATTGCTGGAGACGTCAGGCGGGCCGCACATTATTCGATTACGCGGCGGGTTTGTATCAGATCGAGCGGCTCTGGGAGACCGACGCTCTGGAAAGCGACCATCTCGAGATCGCGACGTCGGGCGAGAGCTTCGACGTAGAGCTGCCGGCATACGGCATCGTTACTCTGCGCGCGATGCTGCGCGCAAACGCAGTGAAACGCGCCAGCGCAGATGCGCGTGGAACATGTGAAATACGGACCGGTTGTTCGCGTGTATTATCGCGGTGCTGCGCATCCGCCTGCTGCCACGCAGTAAGCTGAGACTGATGCGGCTCCGCTGGCTCCCCCTGATGGCCTCGGTTCTTATTCTCGCGCAGAGCACTTCGCCGGAGCAGTTATACAGGGAAGCAGTAACGTTGTATCAACAAGGTAAGGTGGAAGAGGCCATCGCAAGGTATGATCTACTCCTGAAGGCAGTCCCCGACTCGGTGGAAGCTCACACCAATCTGGGTGTGGCGCTCGCTCACATGGGCCGCTATCCCGAAGCGATCTCCAGTTACGAGGCTGCTCTCGCTCGTGATCGCGAGAATTCGGTGACGCGCCTGGATCTGGCTCTTGCCTGGTACAAGCAGTTCGAATTCGATCGCGCCGCCGCCGAAGCCCGGACCGTCTATTCGGCCCATCCCGATAACCGGCAGGCGCTGTATCTTCTGGCCGATTGCTACCTGCGCCTTGGCAAAAACAAGGACGTCGTCGCGCTGCTCACTCCGCTCGATGCCGCCGGTACGCAGGATCACGCGATATGGTACCTGCTTGGCGCCGCGCTGCTGCGCGACGGCGACATCGAGAAGGGGCAGCAAATTATCGATCGGATTCTGCGCGAAGGGGACACCGCGGAAGCCAATCTCCTGATGGGCGAGGCGGCGCTCGCCGCACGCCAGGACGATCAGGCGCTGGCCGCCATTCGCAGAGCCATCGAGCGAAACCCGTCGCTGCCCGGGGCCTATACTCTTTACGGTCGGGCGCAGATGGAACTGAACGACAACGAAGCCGCGAAATCTTCGTTCCGGAAAGCGCTCCAGGCCGATTCGACGGACTTTGAAGCGAACCTCGACCTTGGCGCGCTGCTGCGCAGGGACAATGATCTCGATGGCGCCGCCGCCTGTCTCAACCGCGCGCTGCGGTTGCGCCCCGGATCGCTTGCGGCGCGCTTTCAGGCCGGAGCGGTTATGCTCTCCCTGGGCAATCTGGACGAAGCGCAGCGGGACCTGGAGACGGTGGCACGCGATTCACCGGACTTCCAGGACGTGCATGTGCAACTGGCTGCTCTCTACTATCGACTCGGCCGGAAGGCCGACGGCGAACGCGAGCGGGCCATTGTTTTGAGACTCAACGAAAAGACTCGGCAGCGCTGACTAATCCGGCTCTCGCACGTGCACAACGCGGTCGCCCTCGACGTTCCTGAGTTCCTGTGCCTTCCCCGATGGCCAGCGGATCTCTATGCGCTTCGCGATGCGCTCGCCGCCCAGCCCGAAGTGCACGGGACCCGCGCTTGATGATGCGTATCCCGACGCGGTTGTCATGTGGTTGAACTGCGATCCCGTTTGCGTGACAACCTGAATCCGCGCCCCGATGCCATCCCGGTTACTCCGGACGCCCTCGAGCGCCAGCTCGATCCAGTGACTTCCATCAGGGCTGTCATTCATCCAGATCTCGGCGGGCGCGCCGAGCGCCGTCACCACAACGTCCAGCTTGCCGTCGCCGTTGAAATCGCCCACCGCCGATCCCCGGTGACGCCGCGCGGGCTGTGCTGCGAACCCGGCCTCTTCGGTGAGAGCCGTCCACCTGCCGGCGCCCGGGTTGCGGAAGACGGTATTGTGCTCCTCAATCGGCAACGTGCCGATCATCGCAGGCGACTGTACGCCGCCGCGGCTCACGAACACGTCCTTCCAGCCATCGTTGTCGAAGTCGAAGATGTTCGGGCTATAGCCCGCCATCGGCTGGCTCAGCGCCGCGAATCCGCTCGCCGCCGTTATATCGGCAAAGCGCCCGTTACCCAGATTCCGCCACAAAGGGAACGTCTCGCGGTTGAGTGCAACGGTCACCAAATCCGGACTCCCGTCGTTGTCGATGTCGCGGAAGTCCGCGCCCATACCCGATATCAGATCGCCATGTTCGGCCAGCGCCACGCCCGCATCGAAGGCAACCTCCTCGAAGCGGCCGCCGCCTTTGTTATGGAACAGAAAGTTAAAAAGCTTGTCATTGGGAACGAAGATGTCCATCAGGCCGTCGCCATCGTAGTCGGCTACCGCCGCCGACATGCCCTTTCCCGGATAAGCGCGAATACCCGATTCCCGGGAGATATCTTCGAACGTTCCATCGCCCTTGTTCAGGAATAACTGATTGGGTAACTCTTTATAGAACTTTGGGTGGCAATACTCCGGCTTGTTCTCGAACTCACACAGCGGTTCTTTGTTGTAATCCCAACTCAGGTAGTTCACCACGAACAGGTCGAGCCGCCCGTCGTTATTGACGTCCACCCATGCAGCGCCCACCGACCACAACGGCCCGTAATCGCGGTCGCCTCCGTTCAATCCGGCTTTGGCGGTGACGTCTTCGAACGTGCCGTCGCCCTTGTTGTGGTAAAGCGTGTTGCGATGGACGCCTGCGACGAAAATATCGGGGTAGCCATCGTTGTCATAATCCCCCACCGCCACGCCGGTATCGTAACCGGCGCCGGCCAGGCCGGCCTTTTCCGTCACGTCGGTGAAGGTTCCGTCGCCGTTGTTATGAAACAGGCGATTTCGATAGCGCGGCGACGATTTGCGCAGTGTCTCGATATCGCCGCCATTGGTGAAGAAGATGTCGGGGTGGCCGTCGCGATCGTAATCGAGCACGGCGACTCCGCCGGCCATGGTTTCCGGCGCGTGCCTGCGTGCGGTCTCGCAGCTATCCAGCGTGAAGGGAAGGGGGCGGCAGGAAAAGTGGATCGGCCGCCGGGACGCGCTGCCCGCGCCTGACAGAATCAGAACCGACATCCCGGCGGCAGCCAGAAGCAGAACAGCGGTTAAACGGTTCAGCGCGCTATTTCCCTTCGTTTTGCTTCAGTCTCTGCACTTCGGCCGCCTCGCGCGCGGCATCGGCGGTTCGCCCCGCCGCGGAATACGCTCGAAAGAGGGTCCAGCGGATCCGCAAAATGTCCGGCGACTGCCGGCTCGCCATTTCCAGCTCAGGGATCGCCTGCTGCGGGCGCCCCTGAGCTGACAGCACCAGCCCCAGCGCCAGATGCGCGGCAGATGCCTCGGGATGAAGCTCTACGGACTGCCTGGCCAGAGGAAGCGCGGCATCAGGCCTGCTCTCTTCCAGATACTCATCAACCAGCCGAACGCGCGCGGCAAGGTGTTCTGGCGAGATTTCCAGCTCCCGGTTCATCTCGCGAATCGCGTCCGCGGGCCGTGAATCCATCAGGTACGCTCCGTAGAGGAAGTGCACGCCGGGCTCGGACGGGTACTCGGTGACGAGCTGCTTCAGCAGGGCCTCAGCCTCGGCCGCCTTGCGCGCGCCATAGAGAGTCCACGCGGCTTTGCCGGCCAGTTCGATCACTGGTCGCCGTTCGGGAGCGATCTCACCAGGCGTCAGCGGCAGCCGCAGCGCCGCCAGGCCCGCCGCATCGATCATCTGATCCGTCGGTGGCCCGGTGCGCTGGACGTCAAACAATACATCCAGGCTTTCATCGAAGCGCTCGACTCGGGTCAGAAGAACGGCTACGAAGTACCATGCGGATCGCTTCATGGCGGTGCGATCGCGCAGTCCCAGCGCCAGCCCGCGTTGCAGATGAGCGAGGGAGCGCTCGTATTCGCGCGTCTGAAACTCGCTCATTCCCAGCAGCACCCACCCCGGGGCTGCTTCGGCATCCTCTGCAACAAAACGGCGCAGCGTTTCGGCCGCCTCGGCGAAGTGCTCGTTCTCGTACAGCAGCGTGCTCAGGTACCACCGGCCCTCCTCCCAGGACGGTCGGATGTCGAGCGCCTGCCGGTAGAGACGGATTGCGTCGTCATCGCGATTCGCGTCACGAGCCGAAGCGGCCTGCCGCGATACTTGCTCGAAGCCGGGGCCCTGAGAAGTTGTTCCAGCGAAAGCGAGCGCCATCAGGAAGGCCAGCGTCACGGTCGCGACTCCTCCTGCGCGGTTCGCGGTTTGAGCCGCGTAAAGACCGCGCGCTCGCGCTGCGCTT
The DNA here is from genome assembly GCA_963780655.1 of uncultured Acidobacteriota bacterium. Lineage (GTDB taxonomy): Bacteria > Acidobacteriota > Terriglobia > Bryobacterales > Bryobacteraceae > CAWACP01. The sequence continues at coordinate 24,260 of CAWACP010000016.1, forward strand.
CGTCGTGCCGGCCAAGCGCGTCGTAAGCTCTGCTCAGAGTCCAGCGAACGTCGGGGCTGTCCGGAGCGATTTCCCGAGCCTTCTCGAGTTCACGGGCGCTTTCTTCAAAACGGCCGCAGGCCAGCAATGCCTTGCCCAGCGCTGCGTGCGCCACGAAATCGCCGGGGCCGGTGGCCACCGCACGTTGCGCCCATGGCAGCGCGGCCGCCGGTTCGTCGCGTTCCAGGCTGTAAAACGCCATTTGCAGCAGCGCGGGTACATTGCGGGGCGAGATCTCGAGTTCCCGCTGAAACTCGCTCGCCGCGCCGGCGGGGTCATTGGCCGTGAGGCGCAGGACGCCGAGGAAGTAGTGCACGTTCGGATGCTTCCCGTAGTGCAACAGAAGCTGCTTCGCTTCGGCGTCGGCCCGTTCGAAATGCCGGAAACCCGACTGCAGCATGGCCCGGCCGGCTATCCATACCGGCTCTCTCTCGGCTGGCGGGTAGTCTTCCGGCAGATTCGGAATTCGCAGCGCGGCAAGGCCCGTCGCTTCGGTGAGCGCCGGCCCGGTGTTGCCCAGTTTTGCCTGAGATGTCAGGAGAACGAGTGCCTGCTCGAAGCGCCCGTTGCGCGTCATCAGCAGCGCCCAGTGGAAGAAGGCGCTCGCCATCAGCTCTCGCGACGCAGGAGGTTTCTTCGCAGCCCAGGACGCGAAATGCCTCTCGGCGTCATCGAAGTGATGGGTTTCGTACTCGCACAGGCCCAGTACAGCGTACGCCGGCACGGGATCCGGGGCGAGCGCGACGAAGCGTTTGAGTGCAGCCTCAGCCTCCGGGAACCGGTCCTGCTCGTAGAGCAGAGTTCCGAGATCCCACCAGCCTTCGCGCCAGGCTGGACGAAGCTTAACGCCTTTGCTGAAAAGCTGAACTGCGTCCTCCAGCCGGCCGGCAGCTTTGGCTTCACGCGCCTGCTTCGAGATCTGGTTGAAATCGACCGAGGCGACCGGAGCCTCGATGGATAACAGGAGGCACAGTGCGGCAATCAGCACAACCATTACTCTACTTCAGAAGAAGAGGGGCGGCCCCACATAAAGGCCGCCCCTGCAGGCGAAAACGCCTGTTCTACTGCTCAACGCGAGCGCAGTAGAGTAGGCCTTCGGCCTGCCCGTTGGTTAGAAGAAGTATTTCACCGCGAGTTCGATCACGCGGTGACCGGTCTTGTAATCGGCGATGCCGAAGTTAGTGGTCTGTAATGCCCCGGCGGAATTGTATGTCAGGTACAGGTTGGGGTCGCCGGAGCGGAACGTGGTCAGCGGATGATTCAGAAAATTGAACGCCGTGAAGCGGAACTGCACTTTCTGACGCTCGGTTATGAAGAAGTTCTTATACACGCCGAGATCGTTGCCAAAGTACGCCGGACCCGCGATGTACGGAAATACGCCGGCTCCGAGGGCGCCGACCGGAGGCGGGGCGAAACACGCGCCATTGACGAACTGGCCCGCTGCCAGGTTCGAAGTGGGATTACACTTCAGAATCGGGTTCAGCGGCGCCTGTGGCGAGTCGACGGTGTTTTGTGCGCTCATGCCTGTCGTCGTTCCGGGCAGAAACGCGCTGAAGTTAAAATTCGCGTTCTGCGCAGTGAGATCCGGTCCGCTCTCTATCTGAGAGATTCCGGAGATCTGCCAGCCGTTTCCGATCCCTTCCACCAAACGGTTTCCATGCACGAAGCTCGGAACGTTGATGGTGTATGCCAGGCTGAACACCTGGGGCCTGTTGCCGTTGTTGACGCCCCAGTAATAGTTCAGCCCGTAATTCGGCAAAGCGCCGTTCACGTTCTGCGTGCCCATTGACTTCGAGAACGTATAGTTCGCCTGCACATTCAGCCAACCAGTGTTCCGGAGAAGAGAAACCTGCAGCGCATCGTATTCGGACTTCCCGATGTAGAGAAGCTCGTTGATTGACTGGAAGTTAACCTTTGGCCTGAAGCTGTCGGTGTTACTGGAGTTCGCCACGCCCGGCGTAAAGATAGGGACGGCGTTCGTGTCCGGAGTCTCCGGAAGGTACTTGCCCTGGTTGCCGACATAGGATGTTTCCAGCAGGAATCTCCTCGGCAGCATCTGATCGATGCTGAAGCTGTAGCTGGTGGTCAGCGGCTGCTGATTCCCGTTGGGCGCTTTTGCCATCGCGGTGATGCTGGTATAGCCGGAACCGGGACCCTGCGGAATGGTCGACGATTGCTTCAGCCCATCGATGGAAGCCCAGGTCAGGCATCCGGTCTGCTTGAAGCCGCAGCTGTAACTCACGGCTCCGGCGGCCGTGCCCCATTCGTTCGCATAAGTCTGCGGGCTGGGCGGGGTGCGGAACATGCCCCATCCGCCGCGAAGAACCGTCCGGCCGGTGCCGAAGACATCGTACGCCAGACCGAATCGAGGAGAGTAGAACATGAACGGACTCTTCACGCCGGAAAGCGGAATGTTGCTGTTCTTTCCGTGCCACTCGAGGCCGGGATGGGCCGCTAACTGCGACGGGTCGTTGTTATAAAGCGCTGGGTTGAATACCGCCAGGCCGATGCCGCCAACATCCCATGCCTGCGGCAGATGCTCGAAGCGCATGCCGTACTCGAGCGTCAGCTTTCGCGAGACCTTCCAGCTGTCCTGCGCGTAGAAATCGACAATGCGCTCGCCAACGTTGCCTGGCGGCGTCAGCGCTGTCTCGGAATACCCGGAAAAGCCCTGCCCCATCAGCATGTCGGCATACAGGTTGCCGGAAATGGTAGCCCACGAATCGTATGTGAAAAGCCCCTCGCTCTCCGACCAGTTGTCCTGATTGTTATAAACCTGTTCATAGTAGAAGCCGTACTTTGTGGTGTGGGTTCCGAATACCTTGGCTAAGTTCTCGCCCGCCGTAACGATACCCTTCTCGGCGATCATCGTCGGGTGGAAGTTGTAGCCCGCGACGCCAAGACTCGGAAAGGACCCCGACCAGCTCAGCAGCGCCGGATCGGTCTGCGCAGTTCCATAGATTCCCTTGTATGGGAAGCCCGTTTCCGCGCGCTGCAGTTTGGAGGGATCCTGCGGCTTGTTGGGAAAGTTGATGTAAGTGTAGGAGAAAGTGGTCTCGCTCGTCATGGTCGGAGAGAACACGTGGGTCAGGCTGGCCGCCCACGAATCCGACGCGTTGTCGCTCTCGATGTTGCTCGGATTGGGAACGTAGTTGTCGGCGCCGGAACCCTGCCACAAGCCGTTGGGCGAGTTCTGAACCTCGCGCTGCGCGTTGTAGCGAACGAACGCCTTGGTATTGTCGCTGATGCTGTAATCGACGCGGCTCAGGGATTGCCAGGAGTTTTGTGAGGTCAGCAGCGCAGTCTTGTAGTTGAAACCGTTGTTGCCCAGTGGGTTTGCGTTGGGCACCGGGTACAGGTTCATCAGAATCTTCGCCCCTGGATCGATAAAATTGGGAGGGATCACCCCGCCGACGATGCCCGCTCCCGTTGGGACAACTCCGAGATTGCCCATCAGAGGGCCATATGTGTTGGCCTGGCTGAAATCGCCGCTGCGCTCCGCTACCGTCGGAACATACGCGCGGTCCACTCCGCCGTCAATGAGCTGATCGTAGTATTCAAACCCTTCGAAGAAGAACAGCTTATCGCGATTCTTGTTGAAGCCCGTACCGGGGATCAGCACCGGTCCGCCGATGTTGCCGCCGGGGAAATAGTAGTTGCTGCCGGGCTTCGGAACGCCGCTGTAGTTGTTCTGCCAGTCGGCCGAGTTCAGCGCCGAATTGCGTGCGGTGAAATATCCTTCGCCGTGGAACGCCGTTCCGCCGGCCTTCGACACCGTGTTCATCACCACCGGACCTTTGGCATTCTCGGCGGAGAAGTTGGAGCTCAGAACCTTGATTTCCTGGATCATCTCCACGTTCGGGTTTACGGGCGTTGCGGCGCCCACGGCGCCGGGGTCGTAGGTGTGGCCGCCGTCCATGGTAATGTCTACGGCCTGGCCATTGATCTGGTTGCCTCCAAGACCACCCTGGTTGCCGCCGATTCCGGCTCCATTAATACCGTAGACTTCACCTGTATAAGCCTGTCCGTTCTTCCCCCCATTGGCCACCATGGAGGCGCCCGGGAGGATCTTGATGAGTTCGGCCGCGTCACGGCCCACCATGGCCAGGTTCTGGAGTTCCCGCGCATTGATCAGCGAAGACTTTTCTCCGGAATCGACGGTCGCCAGCGTAGTTCCCGCGGCGATCACCTGGACCTGCTCCGTGCTTGTGGCGACGTGCAGGTTGACGTTGATGGTCCTGCTGTCGCCGCTGTGCAGCACGATTCCGCTCTCCTGCCACTTCGAGAAGCCCCCAAATTCTACTTCGAGCGAATAAGCGGCGGCGGGAAGCGCGGAAAAGTTAAAGAAGCCATCGGCGTTCGTTACCGTGCGCCGCACGTCTCCGGACGCGTCATTCCGGATGGTCACCTGAGCCTGCGGAACGACAGCCCCGCTACTGTCTGCGACGGTTCCGGTGAGCGTGCCCACGATCGACTGAGCCAACAACCCAGCCAACAACATGGTGGAAATCGCCGCCATGCGTGCGAATAATTTCATAAGCTTTCCCCTTTTGAGACTCGTTTGCACACGGCCAGCGACAAGGAGCCTGTTCGAGCGCCGGCGCCGCAGCTGCCACGCTTCCCCGCCGTGGCAGTATCATTCTCGTGGCAGCAAGTATAAGGACATGCGACCCCGGAGATCTCTCCCGTTAAGCTACGTCTTCGTTTACGACATCCTCGCGCCGTTACGAGTAACGGTGTAACGTGATTCGTCTCAAGGGCTTTGCCGTTTGTGCCGGGAATTGGTTGGTGATACCCTGTCTGACAGGTTTGAGGGGGACGCGTGGATCTGACGGCGGCGGCGGCGGAACGCGCTGAGCTGGATGCGGTCCTGAATTCTGCCCTTTTCCGGAAAGCTCCCAACCAGGCGAGGTTTCTTCGTTATTTGTGTGAGCGTTGTTTCGAGCGTCAGGTAGAGCAGCCCAAGGAACATCAGATCGCAATCGAGGCGCTGGGACGCAACGAGAGCTTCGACGAGAGGGAAGACTCGATCGTTCGCGTCGAGGCGTTCAGGCTTCGACGGAGGTTGCAGCGCTACTATCAGACCGAGGGCAGCGCCCACCGGCTCCGGATCTCCATGGAGCCAGGCCAATATGCCGTCCGTTTTATTGAAGCCGAGGAATGCGCGACGGAGACCATCCCGGAGATCGTTTTCGAAGATCGGATTAGTCCGGAGCCAGCCGCACCGCTGCCGGCACGCGCGTGGTGGCGCTGGGTAGCCCTCCTCCTGATCGTGGTCACGATTGGGGTGGCATTCGTCACAGCGGTCCTGCAACGACGCTCCCGAGCCGCTTACGAATCGTCTCCCGAGCCGGGCTCGCCGTTGCCGCTCAATCAGGCCACGGGGCTAACGTCCGGCCCTGCCGTCCGCATTCTCGCCGGCTATGATCGAGCCGTTCATCTGGATCGACTTGCTCAGGTGTGGGGCGGCGACAACTGGTTCCACGGCGGGGAGGCGGTCACCTGCCCCCGCCAATTTCTGGCGCGCACGCCCGACCGCACCATCTACCGGCACTGCCGCCGAGGAAATTTCACCTACGACATCCCTCTGAAACCGGGAACTTACGAGTTACACCTCTATTTCGGGCCCAGCGTTCGTCCGTGGACACTCATGGAAGAATCGATGCGGAGCTATCCCATCAACATCGAAATCAACGGGGTCGCCACGACGGTGTTCCTGAATTTCGCTTCCGACGGCGCAACGAACTCTGTTCCGGATATCCGTGTCTTCCGGGACGTCGCGCCCGCTGCCGACGGGGTCCTGCACCTTCATTTCTCTAATGGAGGAAGCCAGTACGCGTTCGTGAATGCGATAGAGATCCTGCCCGGCGTTCATGGCCGCCTGCTGCCAATCCGGCTGACCGCCGCCGATTCCTTCTACACCGACAGTCATGGGAACATCTGGCCGCCCGACCGATACTACCGCGGCGGCCAATCGGCCGAGCGCCGTGATGAAGTAACCGGGACCCGGGACCCGGATCTGTTCAGTTCCGAGCGGTACGGCAACTTCGATTACCTTATCCCCGTCGCGCACGGCGGCTCTTACGCCATAACGCTGGGCTTTGCCGAAACATGGTTCGGACCGAGCCTTCCCGCCGGCGGCGGCGCCGAAAGCCGCCTGTTCGATGTCTCCTGTAACGGCGCGTTGCTGGTAAAGAACCTGAATGTATACAAGGAGGCGGGCGGGTCGGACAGGGCTTTGATCAGGACGTTTCACAACGTCCATCCTGATGCCGCCGACAAGCTGCGCCTTACATTTACCTCGTCTCGCAACAATGCGATGGTCAATTTCATTGAAATCGACGATGAAGCGACTCAAACGGCGACGAGGTAACGCACTCAGTGCTTCGCCGCGGCCGGTTCGCCCTCGGTCACGGTCACGATTCGATCTGCCGCAACATCCCGAAGCACCTGCTTCAGTCCGCTCGGCCACGTGATCTCCACCGTCTTTGCCGCCCTCGCCGCACCCAGACCGACATGCACGCGGTCATCGCTCGATGAACTGAACCCCACGCTCGTGGTTGCGTGGTTCCACTGTACGGGCCCGCTCTCCGGCACGACGCGCACCTTCGCCCCAAGACCCTCCCGGTTGCTCTGTCTCCCCCGCAGCTTCAACATCAGCCAGTGATTGCCGCCGGCGGACCGGTTCATCCACAGCTCTGCCGGAGCATTCAGACAGGTCACCACCACGTCGACCCGGCCATCATTATTGAAGTCGCCGAAGGCCGCGCCGCGATGCTGCTCGGCCGAGTTCCGCAGTCCCGCCCCCTCGCTGACGTCCTGGAACCTGCTCCCGTTCAGGTTTCGCAGAACCATGTTCGGGATCTTCGTCGGCAGCCGGTCCACAAGTTCGTCGTCGTCCAGAATCGACCCTCCGGCCGCGAACAGATCCTTGAGCCCATCGTTGTCGAAATCGTAAATTCCGGCGCCTTCCGGCCTGCCATCATTGTCGACGTCGCGAAAATCCGCGCCCATGCCTGCAATCGATTTCCCGGAATCGTTGTACGCGACGCCCGCCGTCACTCCTACCTCGCTGAACGTCCCATCCCCATTGTTGTGGAACAGGGAATTGCGCCACGTATCGTTCGACACGAAAACATCCGTATAGCCGTCGTTGTCGTAGTCGGCGAAGGCGACGCCCATGCCCTTGCCGGTCACTTTTCGATCCCGGACTTCTCCGAGACGTTCGTGAACGTGCCGTCGCCATTGTTGTGAAACAGCATGTTCGGCTCACCCTGAAACACGTTGGGATTACAGTAGTGCCCGCACATCGCCGCTCATGCACGGGGCTCCCTGCCGGCATCCCAGCGAATGTAGTTGGTGACAAACAAATCGTGCCGCCCGTCATTGTCGTAATCGAACCATCCGGCGCTGATGGAAAAGATCTTGCCCAGTTTCGGATCGACGCCGGTCACGCCGGCCACGTACAGATCCGCCCAGCCGTCGTTGTCGTAATCGCCCGCCGCCACTCCCATCCCAAACCCAATGCCTTTGACGCCGGCTTTCTCCGTGACATCGGTGAAGGTGCCGTCGCCATTGTTCCGGTAGAGCCGGTTCCAGTAGCGCGGATCGCTCTTGTCCATCTCAGGTAATTTCGCGCCGTTCACGAAGTAGAGGTCCGGGAAGCCGTCATTGTTGTAATCAAAGACGGCCACCCCCGCGATCATGGTCTCCGGCTGGTGCTTCTCCGGCGTGGCGCTGTTGTTCAGCACGAAACTCAGGCCGGATTTTGCCGCAGCGTTCTCGAACACGATGGCCGGAGCGCCGGCGTCCACGCCGAGCAACACTGCCCCGCCGATCGCAAATAAACAAATGAGGAATGCCTTCACCGGGCTGGCTGGTCCACACAAAGTATACGCGCCGACCTCACGTTCTTCAATATTTCGGGGCGGTATGCGTGTCCGCCTCGGCCCGCATGGACGCGGCCTGCCGGCCGCAAGCCGACTTTCTCCGGCGACTGTTGCGGCCTGGTTCCCTGCAATACTGTCAGTGACGCTCGCGTGACCCGGGAACGCCTCCTGATTGGCCGGCCGGCACTGCTTCGCCAGACCAACGCTCACACTCTGCTGACGCTTCTCCGCAACGCCGGCGCCTGCTCGCGGGCCGACCTCTCTCGTCCGCACTCGACCCCAGCGGACGCAGTCTTGCTGTAGCGTACTCGGGCCTCGAGGGTAGTTCCCACACGAAGGAGTTAACCCGAACTTCACCCCGGCTGCGGGCCTCCTGGTGATATAGCGCACGAGAATATGCCCGGCGGATCTCTGGCGCGGAGACGGGATTGAGCATCAGCTGTTCCCGTGCCAGCACGCCCACTCTCACACTTTGTTTACGTTTCTGCAACGACACCCGTGGCGGGTTCGGTGGGCCGCAGAACCAGTGGGACCGCACGCTCTTCGAGATGGTCCGGTTCAACGAACACAACGCCGGTCCTGAGGAATTAACCAAACGCGCGGCTCAGCGAGTTGCAGAGATCCAGGGGACATGATGGGCGCCGTCAGCGAAGACATCCTGCAGAATTCAAGAGCGCGGCCACTCAGGCCTGCGCGTAATCAGAGATGCAGCGGCCGCGAGAGTGCTGCAGTTGGCATGCGGCGCCATCCGGGTCCCCGGTCGGGAACGCAAAACTGATTCCGTTTGGTTTCGCTGAAGCACCGTTTGGTTTCGCTGCTGACGCAGCGGCGGCGATGCTGACGATCATGAGGAGAGGACTCATTTCAATTTTTGGCACGACGTCTGAGCAAGATTTGTTCACGATCATCACTTTGTGTCTTCGACCGCGCGCAGAATCTCGCGCGCCTCTGTTTCCCGATGCTTCGCCACGCGCACATTCCACCAGCCGACCATGTTGCCGCTCTCCTGGCGAGCCGCTGCATTCTGGTCCATGGCGAAGAAACGTATCCCGGCTTCCATGAGCAGACTCCTGGCCAGGCCAATCGCGACAGGATCGGCGAGCCCGGTGCGGATGAGAACGTCGAGGTCAGCTTCGTCGCCCTGATCCATGCTCATTCCTGTACCCATTATGACCTCGCGTGGTCACCGAACCGCGCGCGAGCAAGACGACCCGACGTATCATCGGTGAGCTATTGCAGCTCCGGGCACAGCACGAATTGATGAAGAACAGAGAGACCTCCGTCAAGGACGATTCCGTGAAGGCGAATGCTGATTCCTAGGGGAAGGTTGCTTCCCGAGCTGACAACGGGCTGATCGCCTCGATCGGCGGGTCAGGCGACCGTGCCCACCGTCAACCATGCCGTGGATCAGCAGCAACGGCTGACCCCGGCCGCGATCGTGACAGACCATGGTCTACTCTCCCTGCGCTGCCTCGCACGCGGGCGCAGCGTTACGCGGGAACCGCCAAAGCGGCGCGAACGCGATTCAGGAGCGTCTCGTACCGCGCGAGGTCGGCGACCTTGAGTTCACGGATGCGATCCATCAACTGGTCCACCTCGGTTTCCGTGACCGCGTGGCGCTGCTTGCCCTGATACTCGGCGGAAGCCTGATCCGCCTGCGCAGCGAGGAGCTCGAACCGGCGAACGAAGTCCTGCTGATCCGGCGTAAGCGATGCGCGGTCCATGCGGGAGACCAGCACGGAGAGAACGTCGAGGATGCGGTTGATCTGGCTGCCGTAGCTGCCCACCTTATCCACTACGTGCTGCTCCACTCCGGCATCTTCGACATTACAGCCGAAGTAGACCGACGGGCTGAAGGCGCGTTGCCAGTTGGTGGTCGGGAAATAGACGAACGTGTACCTGAGCAGGTCCTCGAAGAAGGACGATGAACTGCTTTGCTGGGGCAAAGAAGCCTCCCCGGCCGGCCACGGCGCCGCAGCCGGACCGCATCAAATATACACCTGTCGGCAGCCTGCGGGAAGCCCTCAACAGGTCGCTGAACCTACCCTCCAACCTTATGCCACAGGATCACAGCGGCTAAGCAGGTCATCGCGAGAAAAATCCCGATCATGATCCACAGGATAGTCTCGGTCGCCGAATCGCGAACGGGCGGTTCGGAGGTCTGCAGGCGCCTTGTCAGAGCCATTGCACACTCCTTCCCGACTAACACTCATTGCAACTCTGGCGCCCACAGCGATCGCGGCAATTATGTTGGCCCGCTGCGTGCACTTACGGTGGCTTACAAACAGCTCAGAGTGTCATCTGACCCGCCATCACTGGGCGTCGGGAGCGGAAAAGCTCTCAGGATTAGTCCCCACCGCTGCCATGAGGGCCGGCGATAACACCGATCGAATCAATGCTTCTCCACTTCACACAACGAGGGCGCGCGCGTCCGGCTTCCAAAGCCCCCAGCCGCTGGCCGGCATTGCTGCTCACGGCCTCCGCTATCATTCTTGCGGCCTGCGGCAAGCAGGCGCCCGTGGGTCATTTCACCCCGCCGGACGTTGAGGTTGCGCAGGTCGAGGTGCGGGATGTGCCGATTGTCCGCGAGTGGATCGCCACCCTGGACGGCCGCGTCAACGCCGAGATTCGGGGCCAGGTCTCCGGCTATCTGCTCCGCCAGGCGTACGGGGAGGGCTCCTTGGTGCGCCGTGGCCAGTTGCTCTTCGAGATCGATCCGCGGCCGTTTGAAGCCGCTCTGAATCAGGCGCGGGGCATGCTTGCTCAGGCCGAAGGGAACCTGCAGCAGGCGAAGGGGAACCTGGCGCAGTCGGAGGCGCGCCTGGGGAAAGCGCAGCTCGATGTGAAGCGTTATGCGCCGCTGGTCAGGACCAAAGCCCTCAGCCAGGAGGAAATGGACAACGCCACGCAAAGCGAGCTGGAAACGCGCGCAGGCGTAGCTTCGGCCCAGGCAGCCATCCAGGCGGCGCAAGCGACGATTGCCGCGGCGAAGGCTTCGGTGGATGACGCGGAACTGAAACTCGGGTTCACACACATCCTGTCGCCAATCGATGGCATCGCCGGCATGGCGACTATTCAGGTTGGCGATCTGGTCAGTCCTTCCGGCCCCCCGCTTACGACGGTCTCCACCGTGGATCCCATCAAGGCTTACTTCACCGTCAGCGAGCAGGAGTACATGCAACGCCACCAGGAACTCGAGTCGGGCGGCGCAGGCGGGTGGGCGAAGGGTTTCGAGTTGGTGCTGGCGGACGGTACCGTTTACCCGCGCAAGGGCTCGTTTTTCATGGCCGACCGGCAGGTGGATGTGGGCACCGGCGCGCTCCGCCTGGCAGCGTTGTTCCCCAACCCCGGCAACGTCCTGCGGCCCGGCCAGTACGGGCGCGTTCGCGCGGTGATCGGTGTTCGCAAAGCCGCGGTTCTGATTCCGCAGCGGTCCGTGAACGAGTTGCAGGGCGGCTATCAGGTGGCCGTCGTGAACGACGCGAACAAAGTGGCGTTGCGCAACGTTGACCTCGGAGAGCGCATCGGCTCGTCATGGATCGTCGAGCGTGGGGTGCAGGGCGGCGAGCGTGTGGTGGTGGAGGGTCTGCTCAAGGTCCGCAGCGGCGCTACTGTGAACCCCCGGCCGGCGGTGGTCGCCATGGGGGCGAAGTAGCAGGTGTCGAAGTTCTTCATCCAGCGTCCCATCGTAGCCATCGTCATCGCCATCCTCACCGTGCTTCTCGGGGTGATCACGCTCGTCTCGCTGCCTGTGGCGCAGTTCCCGGAGATCGTTCCTCCCGAAGTCACCATCAGCGCGAACTATCTGGGCGCCGACGCCCAGACCATCGAGCAGTCCGTGGCCGCGCCCATCGAGCAGCAGATGAGCGGCGTGGACAACATGAATTACATGCTGTCCACCAACGCCAACAACGGCAGCATGGGACTGCGCGTAAACTTCGATGTAAAGACGCAGCCGAACATCGATCTGATCCTGACGCAGATGCGCCAGTCGCTGGCCTCGACGCAACTCCCTGCCGACGTGAACAATTACGGAGTCACCGTGCGGAAGGCCATGAGTTCGCCCTTGATGATGATTGCGCTGTACTCGCCACACGGCACGCGTGATCGGAACTTCCTGGCGAACTACGCCTATATCAACCTGGTGGACGATCTCGCGCGCGTACGCGGCATTGGCGATGTGCTGGTGTACGGCGGCCGCTATGCCATGCGCATCTGGGTGAAACCGGACCAGCTCGCGAAGCTGCGGATCACCGTGTCCGAAATCGCCACGGCGCTGGCGCAGCAGAATACCGTGAATCCCGCCGGACAGGTTGGCGGCGAACCCGCGCCGGAAGGCCAGGAGTTCACCTACACCATGCGCGCTCAGGGCCGGCTCATCACTCCCGAGGACTTCGGCAGGATTGTACTCAGGGCGAACCGCGACGGCTCGGTGCTGCGACTCAGCGATGTCTCGAGAATCGAGCTGGGCGCCGAGACCTACAATGTCCGCGGGCGCGTGAACGGTATGCCCGCGGCTATTGTCCCGGTGTACCAACTCCCGGGCTCGAACGCCCTCGATGCTGCCGACCGTGTGAAGAAGCGCCTCGAGGAGCTGAAAGCGCGCTTCCCGGACGATATCGACTACCGTATCTCCCTCGACACCACATTGCCGGTAAGGGAGGGGATGTTCGAGATCGCTGTCACCCTGGTGGAGGCGCTGCTGCTGGTGGGGCTGGTGGTCTATGTGTTCCTGCAGGACTGGCGCTCCACGCTCATACCGCTGCTGGCCGTGCCGGTATCGCTCATCGGCACGTTCATGCTGTTCCCGCTCTTCGGCTTTTCCCTGAACACGCTTTCCCTGTTCGGCCTGGTGCTGGCCATAGGTCTGGTGGTGGATGACGCCATTGTCGTCGTCGAGGCGGTGCAGCGGCACATCGAGGAGGGCGTGCCTCCGAAAGAGGCTGCCTTCAAAGCGATGGAAGAGGTCTCGGCGCCGGTGATCGGCATCGCCATCATACTGGTTGCCGTCTTTGTTCCGACGGTCTTTGTGCCCGGCATCACCGGCCGTCTGTATCAGCAGTTCGCGGTCACCATTGCCATCTCGGTAATTATCTCGGCGTTCAATGCGCTCACCCTCAGCCCGGCGCTTTCGGCCATGCTGCTGCGGCCGCGGAAACCAGCGCGCGGACCACTGGGCGCTTTCTTCAGGATGTTCAACCGCGTTTTCGGGCGCGTGCGCAATAGCTATGTGAACGCCTGCGGCGCGCTCATCCGGAAATCGGCCATCGCGCTCGTTCTGCTGGCCGGGTGCGCGTTCCTCTCCGGCTGGTTTGGCACGCGCCTGCCCACCGGATTCCTGCCGGAAGAGGATCAGGGTTATGTGCTGCTCTCCGTTCAACTCCCCAACGCCGCCTCCCTGCAGCGCACCGACGATGCTGTCCGCGTGGTGGAGCAGGTCATCGCGAAGGTCCCCGCTGTCGAGACCTACGCCAGCGTAGTCGGCGTCAACTTTCTGGCTGGGGTGCAGAACACCTACTCGGCATTCTTCTTTATCAAACTGAAGCCGTGGGATGAGCGGAAGGCGAAAGCCGACCAGGCAGCGGGCGTGGTTGCGTTCCTGAATCGCCGGCTGTCCTCGCTGCCGCAGGGCATCGCTTTCTCCATTACCCCGCCAGCCATTCCCGGCGTCGGTTCCTCCGGCGGCTTCACCTTCGTGCTGGAGGACCGCTCGGGGCAGGACATCGGTTTCCTCGATCGGAACCTGAAGCAGTTCCTGCAGGAGGCGCGCCGGCGGCCGGAGCTGGCGAGCGTCACCACCACGTTCCTGCCCACCATTCCGCAGGTATTCGCCGATGTGGATCGCGATAAGACCATCTCCCAGGGCGTCGCCGTCTCCGACGTGTACAACACACTGCAGACCTTCATGGGCGGTTCGTTCATCAACTACTTCAACCGCTTCGGCCGGCAATGGCGCGTCCTGCTCGAAGCCGAGGGCGAGCACCGTTCACGGCCCGAGGAAGTGGGGCAGTTCTACGTGCGCAACCGGAACGGCGACATGGTCCCGCTGGCCGCGCTTACCACGCTGAGGCGCATCACGGGTCCGGAATTCACGCAGCGCTACAACCTGTTTCGCTGCGCGCAGGTGTTCGGCAGCGCCGCCCCGGGCTACAGCTCCGGACAGGCCATGGACGCGCTGGAAGACGTGTTTGCGCGAACCATGCCGCGCGAGATGGGCTTCGATTACTCCGGCATGTCCTTTCAGGAGCAGGTGGCGCGCAAGGGCCTCTCGCCGCTGGTGGTGTTCGGCATGTCGCTGGTCTTCGTGTTTCTGATCCTGGCCGCGCTGTATGAAAGCTGGACGCTGCCGGTGAGCGTGCTGCTGGGAACGCCCATCGCCGTTGCCGGCGCGCTTTCCACGCTGGCCATCCGCGACATGACGAACGACGTTTACGCGCAGATCGGGCTGGTGATGCTCATCGGTCTGGCCGCGAAGAACGCGATTCTGATCGTGCAGTTTGCGAAGGTGCGATATGAAGGCGGAATGCCGCTTGCCGATGCTGCGCTGGAGGCCGCGAGACTCCGGCTGCGGCCCATCCTGATGACTTCGTTCGCCTTCATTCTTGGTTGCACGCCGCTCTGGGCGGCGCAGGGAGCCGGGGCGATCGCGCGGCGCGCGATCGGAAGTTGCGTAATCGGCGGCATGACGGCCGCCACGTGCATTGCCGTGTTGCTCATCCCGGTGACTTACTACCTGATGGAGCGGCTGGGCGGAGGGCGTCGCCGCGTCCGCGCAGGCGCAAAGGCGGCCGATTGATGCGCGCCTGCCGCTTCCTCATCCTCCTCGGCGCGCTGGCGGCGCTGACCGGCTGCATCGTCGGACCGAATTACCGCAGGCCCGCTGTGAGCGCGCCGCCGGCGTTCCGCGGACAGGCGGCCGCCGAAACCGCCTCCATCGCCGATTTGCCCTGGTGGAGGGTCTTCCGGGACGAAACGCTGCAGGGGTTCATTCGTACGGCCATCGCGAACAATCGCGATCTGCGCGTGGCCGTTGCGCGCGTGGAACAGGCCCGCCAGCTTGCTGTGCAGGCCCACGCGGAGAACTATCCGGCGGTGATCTATCAGGGCGGCATCAGCGGCGGCCGTAACGAATCGTTGGGCAGCGTCTTCGCCGGCAACGGAGCGCAGCAGGGCACGGTCGCGGTGCTGCTGCAGGCGACCTGGGAAGCCGACGTGTGGGGCCGGATTCGCCGCTCGAACGAGGCGGCTCTCGCGAATTATCTGGGAACCGAGCAGGGGCGCCGCGGAGTGCTGCTTTCGCTGGTGAGCAGCGTGGCTCAGGCCTATTTCGAGTTACTCGAGCTGGACCTCCGGATGGACATCGCGCGGCGCAGCGTCGATTCGTTCCAGGGAACTCTGAGTATCTTCCAGCAGCGTCTTGATGGCGGTACGGCATCGCGTCTGGAGACATCGCGGGCCAGAGCCGCGCTGGAGCAGACTGCGGCCAACATCCCCGACCTGGAGCGGCAGATCGCCCTGCAGGAGAATGAAATCGGAGTGCTGCTCGGATCGCTGCCCACGCCTGTCGCCCGCAAAGGAACTCTGCTGGAACAGACCGTGCCACCCGACGTGCCGGCGGGCGTACCATCGACGCTGCTGGAACGCAGGCCCGACGTGCTCGAGGCGGAACTGGCGGTTCGTGCGGCCAACGCACGCATCGGCATCGCGACGGCTGCGCTGTTCCCCAGAATCGGGCTCACCACAGTCTTTGGCAGGATGAGCAGCCCACTCGAAGACTTCCTCGCCGGGCGGGCATCGCTGTGGAGCGTTGCGGCGGGCGCGGGTGGTCCCATCTGGGAGGGCGGGGCTCTCCGTGCCCAGAAGCGCCAGGCCGTGGCGGCGTGGGACGAGGCTCGCAGCGCGTACGAACAGGCCGCGCTGAACGCGTTTCGCGATGTTTCGAACGCACTCATCTCGCGCGAGAAGCTGGAGGCTGTCCGCGCCCGGCAGATGGACGCGGTGAAGGCGTATCAGGAGGCGGTGGAGGTATCGCAGCAGCGCTACACGGCCGGCAAGTCCGGCTACTTCGAGGTTCTGGAGGCGCAGCAGGAGTTATTCCCAGCCGAGAATGCCCTCGCGCTCACGGAACTCGAGCGCAGGCTAGTCATCGTCGAGCTGTATCAGGCGCTTGGCGGCGGGTGGAATCTGACCGACGCGCAGTGGGGCGAGCCGCCGGCAGCTACCATCAGCCGAACACCGTAGCCCTAGGCATTCGAATTGCCTCACTTATGGCGAGCGGTGCGCCGCCTGGCGGACGCCATGAAGGAGAATTGCGATGTGTCTGGCCGTTCCCGGTAGAATTCTGGAGGTCGAGCAACAGGCTGACAACCGCCTGGGCACGATCCAGTTCGGCGGAGTCACGCGCAGGGCTTATCTCGATTTCGTGCCCGAGGCGAACGTGGGCGACTACGTGATTGTGCACGTGGGCTTCGCTATCAGCCGCGTGGACGCCGAGGAAGCCCGGCGCACCTGGGACCTTCTGCGGCAGATGGATCAGCTCCGGGAAGAGGGCCTCGCGACGAGCGATGAGGGCGGCCCGTGAAGTATATCGATGAGTACCGCGATCCAAATGTCGCTCAGGCACTGTTGAAGAACCTGGCGCGCCGGGTCACACGGCCCTGGGTGCTCATGGAGATCTGCGGCGGCCAGACTCACGCGCTGATGCGTTATGGCATCGACGAACTCATTCCCCGACAGATTGAGCTGGTTCATGGGCCGGGCTGTCCGGTCTGCGTGACTCCGCTTGAAATGATCGATAAGGCCATTGAGATCGCGTCCCGGCCCGACGTGATCTTTGTCAGTTATGGCGACATGCTGCGCGTTCCGGGGTCCTCTGCTTCTCTGGCGGGGATCAAAGCGCGGGGCGCCGACGTGCGCATCGCTTACACGCCCATGGAGGCGCTCCGGATAGCGCACGCCAATCCGGATCGCAGCGTGGTTTTCTTCGCCATCGGCTTCGAAACCACCGCGCCCGCCAACGCCATGACCGTCTGGCAGGCCCGGGAGGAAAGGCTGCGAAACTTCTCCATGCTGGTTTCCCAGGTGCTGGTCCCGCCCGCCATCCGTCTGCTTCTGGAATCGCCCGGTAATCGCGTGCAGGGCCTGATTGCTCCTGGGCACGTGTGCACGATTATGGGCTACCGCGAGTATGAGGATCTCGCGGACCGATATCACGTGCCCGTCGTGGTAGCGGGGTTCGAGCCGATCGACCTTCTGGAGGCGATTTCCATGCTGGTGGCCCAACTGGAGGAAGGCCGCGCCTCGGTCGAGAACCAGTACGTGCGCGCGGTGAGCCGCGAGGGCAATCTGCCGGCGCAGCGAATGGTGGCTCGGGTGTTTGAGACGGTGGATCGCAAATGGCGCGGCCTAGGTAACATCCCGCAGAGCGGGTGGCAACTGAAACGGGAATTCGACGAGTGGAACGCCGAGAAGGTGTTTCGGTTATCCCCAGGCGAGGTTCCGGAGCCGGCGGAATGCATCAGCGCACTGGTGCTGCAGGGCCGGAAGAAGCCGGTGGATTGCGCCGCTCTGGGCACGCGCTGCACACCGGAGAGTCCGCTGGGAGCCCCCATGGTTTCCGGCGAGGGCGCCTGCGCCGCGTATTACCGGTATCGGTGGGGCATGGCGGCCTCCTGATCATGACGTCCAGGTGTCGGCGATGACAACCCCTCCCTAACGGTCGCGGCTCGGTTAGATGCTGCAAATCAGGGATATCGTTACCGAGCCGCGCGCGTCAGCAAGCGGTAATCGGAGCGCCACTAAACGCAACCAGGCTGGTTGCGGACTGCGCAAGGCGACCCAATCAGGGCGCCGAAAATCGCAATGGCGAATTTCGACAGGCGCTTCCGGCATTCTGCCAGAGCCTCGCCACGATGACACACCTTCCTGTGTGTGCCGGAAGGAGGTGGCGCATCCGTTGCTCCCTGTGGTGGTGTGAACTCACCATCGCAGTGGGTCATGTTGCGCGAGGATCTCGATCAGCTCATCCAGGTCCTGCGCTCGAAAGGCTTTACTGTCCTCGGACCATCGGTTCGCGACGGCGCGGTGGCGGTTGCCCCTATCGAATCAGCCGCGGAACTTCCGGCCGGAGTGGCGGAAGAGCAGTCGCCCGGACGCTACCGCCTGAGCCGAACCGGCGATGTCGCCGTCTTCGCGCACACCGTTGGCCCCAGCTCGTGGAAACGGTTCCTGCTCCCTCCGGTTTCGCGTCTCTACCGGCTGGAGCGAGATGGAAACGGGTTCGTGCAGCCGGCGCGTCCTGACGATAGTCCGCCAAAGTACGCATTGCTGGGGATCCGGCCGTGCGATCTGGCGGCACTCTCCTCTCTCGACCGGGTGTTGATGGATGGCGCTTATCCCGAGCCGGATTACGCCTCCCGGCGGCGTGGCTGTTTCATCATTGCCGTGCAGTGCGGCCGCCCCGCGGACACGTGTTTCTGCTCGTCCATGGGATCGGGACCGAAGGCGGAGCGCGGCTTCGATCTGGCGCTCACCGAAATTCTCGACGGCGATCACCGCTTCCACGTCCAGGCTGGAACGAAGGCCGGCGCCGAGGTGATGTCGGCCGTCAAGCGCCGCCGCGCCGACGCGTCCGATCAGGCCGCGGCTCGTTCCGTATGGGACAGCGCCGCCGCCGCGATACGAGTCCGCCTGGAAACCACTGGTCTGGCCGAGGCGCTCAGCCAGGGCACGGAGCACAGCGCCTGGGGCGTATCGGCTGCCGCGTGCCTGGGCTGCGGAAACTGTACCATGGTCTGCCCAACGTGCTTCTGCAGCACGTTCGAGGATTCGAGCGATGTCTCCGGGCGCGTCGCCGAGCGCTGGCGCAAACAGGATTCCTGCTTCAACACGAGCTTTTCCTACATACACGGCGGAGCGGTGCGCTGTTCGCTCGCCGCCCGTTTCCGGCAACGAATCATGCACAAGCTGGTCTGGTGGCGCGGCCAGTTCAATAGTTCGGGATGCACTGGTTGCGGCCGCTGCTCCACCTGGTGCCCCGCGGGCATTGACTTTCCACGCGAAGCGGAGGCGCTTCGCGCCAGCATTCAGGCGAGGTAAGGAATGTTGACCCAGTCGCTCGAAATCGTCCTGCAACGTCATCCATTTCTCGCGGACCTGAGCCGCGAGCACATCCACACGCTGATTTCCTGCGCGAGCAACCAAAGATTCGAGCAAGGCCACTATCTGGCCCGCGAGGGCGCCGAGGCCGAGTCATTTTATCTGCTCCGCTCAGGCACGGTTGCGCTGCAGATTCACAGCCCGACGTGCGGCGGCATCCGCATGAACACTGCCGGACCCGGCGAGATCCTCGGCTGGTCGTGGCTGGTTCCCCCGCACCAGTGGCACTTCGATGCTTTGGCCATCGAGCCCGTGCGGGCCATCGTGCTCGACGGCCTCTGCCTGCGGCAGAAGTGCGAGCGTGACCACGAGCTTGGCTACCAGTTGCTCAAACGGTTTTCGACGCTGGTGGAACAGCGACTGGACGCGGCTTGCATGCAGCTGATCGACGTATACGGAGTCCCGTCTCGATGACCGCAGCCGACCCAATGGCCCCCATCCCCGCGCAGATCCAGAAGGTCGAGCGCGAGAACCACGATACCTTCACCCTGCACATCGCGGCGCCGGCCGCGCTGCCGTCGTTTCAGCCCGGTCAGTTCGACATGCTCTACGTACCGGGAGCCGGTGAGCTGCCCATCTCCATCAGCGGCGATCCTGAGGCGCGCTTTTCCGTCACCTACACCGTGCGCTCCGTGGGCAAGGCGACGCACAAGCTGGTAACCAGCTCCACCGGCGACTGGATCGGCGTTCGTGGACCGTTCGGCGGCGGATGGCCGCTGGAGAAAGCGCGGGGCAAAGACGTGCTCCTGGTTGCCGGCGGCATCGGTCTGGCGCCACTGCGGCCTGTGCTCTACCACATGTTCCGCTACCGGCCCGATTTCGGCCGCGTCATTCTGACCTACGGCGCGCGCGGGCCGCAGGACCTTATCTACCGCGGCGAGCTGGCCCAGTGGAAGAAACAGCCACGCACGCAGGCGCTGGTGACCGTGGATTACGGCGGCCTCCAGTGGCGCGGCAACGTCGGCGTGGTCACGACGCTTTTCAACCGGCTGCGGCTCGACCCGCCGCGGACCATCGCCATGCTCTGCGGGCCGGAGATCATGATGCGCTACGCCGCGCCGCAACTGGAAGCCCGCGGCATTCCCCGCGACTCCATCTACCTCTCCATGGAGCGCAATATGAAGTGCGCGGTGGGACATTGCGGGCATTGTCAGTTCGGGCCGTACCTCGTCTGCCGCGACGGTCCTGTTTTCCCGTGGACCGCAATTGAGCCGTGGATCAATCGTCATGAAATCTGAACCGTCCAAACGGAAGCCTCGCCTGGCCATCTTCAAGATGGCGTCCTGCAGCGGCTGCCAGCTCACGCTCCTGAACGCCGAAAGCGAGCTGCTGGAGATCCTCGACGCCGTCGACATCGCGTGGTTCCCGGAAGCGACGCCGAGCGAGCTGAAACCGCCGTGGGACATCGGCATCGTGGAAGGCAGCATCACCACGCACCATGACGCCGAATTCATCCACCACATTCGGCGGAACAGCCGGGTGTTGATCGCGGCGGGCGCGTGCGCCACTTCCGGGGGCATTCAGGCATTGCGCAACTGGCAGGAACTCGGATCCACGCTGCGGCGCGTGTACGCGACGCCCGCTTCCATCAGCGCGCTGAAGATGTCCACGCCGATTGCCGACCACGTGCCGGTGGATTTTGAGCTGCGCGGCTGTCCAATCTCCAAAGGACAACTGCTCGAGCTGCTCAGCGCCATTCTCAACGGTCGCCAGCCGAATATGCCGGGGCACTCGGTGTGCATGGAGTGCAAGCGGCGCGGCAACACGTGTCTGATGGTGAGCGCCGGCATTCCCTGCATCGGGCCGGCAACGCAGGCAGGCTGCGGCGCGATCTGTCCCGCATATGGCCGCGGCTGCTATGGCTGCTTCGGCCCGGTGGATGCGCCGAACACGAAGGTGTTGCGCGACCGGCTTGCCGGCCTCGGCCAGACCGATGCCGAGATCGCGCGTACCTTCCGGCGCTTCAATGCCTGGACGTGGGCGTTTCGCGAGGTGAGCGAAAAGGCGGAACGGCAGGCATCACGGAGCGAATCATGAGCGGCACGCGAACCATCAAGCTCGATCATCTGACCCGGGTGGAGGGCGAGGGCTCACTGCTGCTGCGCCTCTCCGGTTCGCGCGTGGCCGACGTAAAACTGAACATCTTCGAGCCGCCGCGGCTGTTCGAGGGCATACTCGAGGGCCGCAGCTACGAGGAGCTGCCGGATATCGTGGCGCGAATCTGCGGGATCTGCCCCATCGCGCACCAACTCACCGCAATCATCGCGGTGGAATCCGCATTCGGCATCGAAGTCGATCCGGGCGTGCGCGCGCTGCGGCGGCTGGCGTACCTCGGCGAATGGATTTCCAGTCACGCGCTGCACATCTATCTGCTGCAGGCTCCCGATTTTCTGGGCTGCCGGGATGTGATGGAGGTCGCTCGCCAACATCGTGAGGTGGTGGAGTCCGGCCTCGCGCTGAAGAGCACCGGGAATGAGTTGGTCGCGCTGCTGGGAGGCCGCGACATTCACCCGGTGTCCTTGTGCGTGGGAGGGTGCTACCGGGCGCCTTCTACCGACGAATTCCGGCGCGTTCGCGACCATCTGGAAACGGCTCGCAAGCTGGCCGTGGAGACGGTGCGATTCACGGCCGGGCTGAAGTTCCCCGATTTCGAGGAGGACTACGAATTCGTGGCCCTGTCGCATGCGTCCGAGTACGCCGTCGACGACGGGCGCGTCATATCCAACCGGGGCCTGGATATTTCGGCTGCGGAGTTTACCGATCATTTCATCGAACGGCAGGTAGCGCACTCGCACGCTCTCCATTCGGTGATTCGCGGACGCGGCTCGTTTCTGGTGGGACCTCTGGCGCGTTTCAACCTCAACTGCGAACGCTTTCCCGAACCCGTGCGCGCGCTGGCGGCCGAGGCCGGCATTACGCCTCCCTGCCGGAACCCGTTCCGCGGCATTATCGTACGCGCTCTGGAGATGCTCTGGGCCATCGAGGAAGCAATTCGGCTGATAGATGCGTGGAAACGCCCCGATGAGCCCCGCGTGAGGGTTTCGCCGCGTGCCGGCGCCGGTCACGCCTGCACGGAAGCGCCGCGCGGTCTGCTTTACCACGCTTATGAGCTGGACGACAGCGGCGCGGTGCGGCGCGCGCGCATCGTGCCGCCGACTGCTCAGAATCAGAAGCGCATCGAAGAAGACCTCTTCGACCTGGCGGGGATGTTCGCGTCGTTGCCGAATGCTGAACTGACCCAGCGCTGCGAACAGGCCATCCGCAACTACGACCCGTGCATCTCCTGCGCAACGCACTTTCTGGACGTACGCATCGAGCGGGAGTGATTCATGCGCGGCGCCGCGGTGATCGGCATCGGCAATCGTGATCGCGGCGACGATGCCGCCGGTCCGGCCGTTCTCGATTCACTGCGCGGCCGCGTGCCCGAGGATGTGGCCATTCTGGAAATCGGCAACGATCCGCTGATGCTCGTGGACCGCTGGCGCGAGTTCGCGAAGGTGATTCTGGTGGATGCGGTCCGCACCGGCGCTCCGCCTGGGACCGTTCATCTCTTCGACGCGAGGAGTCTGCCTCCGTCACTGGGGAGCGGCGCTGCATCCACCCATGGTTTCGGCGTTCGCGAGGCGATCGCACTGGGTGAAGCACTTGGAACGCTGCCGCCTGTCCTGATGGTATTGGGCATAGAAGCCGCGAGCTTCGCTCCCGGATCGGGGCTGAGCCAGGACGTCCGCCGTGCTGTGAAATCGGCCGCCGTGATGGCCCTCGCACACTGTCGCACGCCCGCAGCGCATCCCGCCGATCATTGAAAGTACAGGCGCAGCGTGATGTTCCGGCCGGCGGCGAAGGCCCCGCGATCGCGCCGCGCCGTGGGCTGGCAGCCACCTCCGTAACGCTGGCATCACTGTGGCGACGTGTGCCTCACTTCACTGTGATCTGCTTCCGCACGAAGTTCCGGCGCCGATCCAGTTCGTTAAACGCCTGATCGACTGACGTGCCTTGCAGAAGCACACTGCGGCCCTGCTCGATCCCTTCCAGGTGTGCTTCGAGGAGCGCATCTGCGATCTGTTCTACCGGGGCATCGACGAGGTAGTGGGTAGGTGCGAACGCATCCCTGCGATCAGTTGCGCCCTGGCGCCGTCACACTGCAGGGTGCCTCCTGGCCTACCAATGCCGGGGCGACGCTCGCGGTCCACAACATGGGCATCGCTACCGCCAGGCCGCATTGTTGCGGCGCTGTCAGGCGATCCGTATCAGGGTTTTCCGCAGAGCCGTATTCTCGGTCCGCTGGGGATGACCGACAGCTTCTACTTCCTTCCGCCGGAGAAGCGAGCGCGCATCGCCATGGGTTTACACGCCCGGCGTGGACGGGACGCTGGCGACGGCGCGCGACAAGGCACAGGGTGGTGGCGATCCGTCATCCACCAGCGCTCAAACTCCTACATCCGTTCTTCTGAGGAAGGCCGCTGGACGAGTCAGGCGCATCCCTTGAGGCGACCAGTCTTGCAAGGCGATACCGAGCGTCAGGACAATTAGTTAGTTTCCCAGCGGCGCCGCCCAGTTCTAAAACGGGCCCGGAACCGTCTGAGTGGACTACGCGCTCCTTAACAAAAACGTTGGCAGCATGATTCTCTCCAGCGGAAATGCGTGCGGACCGCACCGGCAACCGATGCCGCGCGCGTTTGCGTCGAATGGCGCCGGACCCTGTAATCGCGAATTGAGAATTGTTCTCGGAGACGTGCGGCTTCACAATTTTCCGGCGCTTATGCCGCGGCAAACGTTAACCGGACTTCCGTGCCCTCCGTGGCTCGCACTTCCATCGTGGCTCCCAATTGTTCGGCGAGGGACTGAACCAGGCGGAGTCCCAGCAAACTCGCCGCTATTTCCGGATCTCTTCGCCACCGCATCCCGCTGTCAAGCCACCACCAGCGGCACACCGCGTCCGGCGTGCCGCTGCAAATCGATGCGAATCTCTCGTCGTACCAGCCGCACTGTTGCTGATTACGATGGCAGCATCTTATACCCCGGCGCGGCGTGCGTCCCTGATCGACCCGATCAGGGCCCTGCGGGACGTATGACGAAATCTCACACGCGGCTTCTGCGACGAAACCAGACGGGTGGCAGTTTCTCGGAATCGAACATGGCAGACGTCATCGGCGTTCCGCAAGTTATTGATTGCATCGGAGATGCAGACTGCTGCTAGAGCCTGCAGCAGCCATGCTGCTGCGTCCGGGTCCCCAGGTGGGAAACAGAAACTGAACCTCTTTGGTTTAATTGGGGCACGTTCTGGTTTAGGCGCATATGACGGCAAATCCGTGGACGTGATCGCTCAGGTTACCAGGCAGGGCTGTGTGTGGGTATTCGACCGCGTCACCGGCGCGCCACTGTGGCCGGATCACGCGCCCGCGCGCGAGCTGATGTTTAATCGGACGCCCGCACCGCCCCGCGGCCCTCGGCAATTCTGAAATGCTGAGCGGTGCTCGGGGCGTCCGACCATGCACGCTCTGCGGAGTCGCAGGCGCAAGCCGGATCAGCGCGTGCGAAACTTGCGAGCCAAAGCGACTCAAGTTCGCATCGCGCGGTCACGGACAACGCGCAACTTCCGAGACGGCCAGTGCTTTCAAGGGGACTATTCACCGGAAACTGGCATCCGTCTGGTTTCTGCACAAAGACCCACCTTGGCACAATCTCCTGGACGATATGTCGAATTCCGGTCCGGCCGTTCGACTATATCGTGAAGCTGAGGCGGCTGACGACGCTCGCCTCGACGTCGAAAGAGCCCATGGTGCGCCACATCAAACCGTTACCTGACGATCAGGTATGCGCCGATGATCGCGATGGCGTCCTCGGCCAGCGCAACCGGCAGATCGTTCCCGCCGGTCGCCCGGACCAGGCGGGTCCGGGCCTCGTAACCGCCCAGCGTTCCTGCTATCGCGCCAATCACGCCGGCGAGTGCGCCGCCCACCATCGCATCGCTCGCCGCGCCTAGCGCCGCGCCGCACAAGGCTCCGGTTACGATGCGCGCGATGAACCCCGGGGGCGCCTTACGGCTCGGCGTTTTGGGAAGCTTGTCGGTTATCAACTCCGCAAGGGCCAGCACGCTGATAATCCAGGGCGTGGCTGCATAACCAAGGAACGCCAGCCATGTATTGCCGAGGTTTAACCATCCGAGGCGAGCGGCCCAACTGACCGCGGCCGGAGCCGTTAACGAACGCAGTCCGGCGATTACGCCTATTAGCAGCGCCAGAACATAAACCGACATTGATGTCCTCCAGTTCAGCCGGCGAGAGGTTGCAGTTCGCCCAGCATGGTGGGTATCAGTTCGCAGACGGTGGGGTGAATATGAACCGCCCGCTGAATGGTCGTCCAGGGCGCCTTCGCATACATGACGTCCAGCACGCAGTGAATTGCCTCGTCACCGCCCACGCCCAGAATGGAGGCGCCGAGGATCTCGCTGGACTGCGCGTCGACAAAGATCTTCATGAAGCCGTGCGTTTCGCCCTTCTCCACCGCGCGCCCGACTTTGGTCATGGGACGTTCGCCCACCAGCACGGCGCGGCCCGTTTTGCGAACCTCCGCCTCAGTCATGCCGGCGCGTCCCAACGGAGGATCGATGTACAGCGCATAAGCAGTTATCCTGTCGCTCACCTTTCGGGGGGCGTTGTCCAGCAGGTTCGCCGCGACAATCTCGTAGTCGTTGTACGACGTGTGCGTGAACCCACCGCGGCCGTTGCAATCGCCCATCGCCCAGATGCCCGGCGCGCTGGTTCGCAACTGATCGTCCACGGTGATGTATCCACGATCGTCCACCGATACGCCGGCTTTCTCCAGGCCGAGATCGTCCGTGTTCGGGCGCCGTCCCACCGCCAGCAGGACATGGGAACCGGCGATGTCGAGCGTGCGGTCGGCGCAGTCCGAATGCGTGACCGTCTCGTCTCCGCGTTTCGAAAAGCCGATGCACTTCGCGTTCAGGCGAACATCGATTCCTTCCCCTTCGAGAATCTCGCCGATGGTCTGCGCCACATCCTGGTCTTCTTTGTGCACCAGCCGATCCGCCATTTCGATCACCGTGACCTGGCTGCCGAAACGCCGGTACATCTGAGCGAACTCCAGACCGACGTAACTGCCGCCCACAATAATCAGGTGTTTCGGCAGACAGTCGATGTCCATCATGGAACTGTTGGTGAGATACCTGATGTCCTGCAGTCCAGGCATATTCGGAACCGACGCGCGGCCGCCGACGTCGAGGAAGATCTTCGGAGAGGTCAGACGATCTGCGCCGACGCTCAGCTCGTGCGGCGACTCGAACCGGGCGTGGCCCTGGTAGACGGTGCAGTTCTCCGTATTTCTCATCCAGCCTTCCACGGCCGTCCGCGACTTTCCGGAGATCGCGTCTTTGCGCGCTTTGACGCGCGCCATGTCGACGGTAACTTCCCCCGTATTCACGCCGAAATCAGCCGCGCACCGGGCGATATGCGCGGCGTAGGCGCTTGCCACCATGGTCTTGGTGGGAATGCAACCGGTGTTGACGCAGGTACCGCCGAACAGCTTGCGTTCGACGATGGCCACCTTCATTCCCGCTTTGGCCATTCGTGCTGCCAGGGGAGGCCCGGCCTGACCTGCGCCGATGACAATCGCGTCGTAAGGAATGGACATTGGATCTCACTCCGTGCCTGGCCAGCATAGCAGGGCGCGGCGCGCCTCTCCAGCAGACCTTCATAGCCGGCGCGCAACAACCGTTCAGCTTCCGGATATTTGCCCTGGCCTGACAACGCTGCCCGAGCATGTTCTGACTCGCAAAGCGAGGCCATCCATCGGGATTCCTCTTCTCCAGACCGCTCAGCGATTCGCGGAGCACTGGTTCGGCTTCCGCGTTTGATACGACAGGACCTCCCACAGCGCCCCGAGGCGTCGGGACTCTGTAGTCGGCAGATGCCTGGACCTGAGAAATCACTCATCGGCATTTGCGTTTGCCCGGAGTCCCGACTCAGACGGGTGCAAGTCCTGTAGCCCGGATTTGCGTCCGGCCGGTCGGCGATTCCAAACAATCAACACGTGATCAGGCGCACAATTCTGGCGCTTCTCTTTGCGCTCACGCTGGCGCCGAGCGGCGAGTTTCAGGTGACACCCCGATAAACAGAGGGGCATGGCAGCCCTCGAATCAATCGTTGTCGATCTCGACGTCCGAAAACAAAGATGAGGCGCCGGCAGCCAGAACACGAGCCGAATGCCTCGCACAGGAATGCCCGCTTATTGCCGCAGTTCCCCGATGCCTTCTATCGCACGCGCCGTACGTTCCACCAGCGCGAGCCGCGCGACCTCCACGCAATTGCGCGCCCGCATCTTGCGACGCACTCTCACCAGATGGCACTTCACCGTGCCCTCGCGCAGACCGAGTGCGAAGGCGAGGTCCTCGTTCCGGCGGCCGCGCACCAGCAAATCGACAACGCTGCGCGCGGCCTTGCTGAGTTCTTTCATCGGCATCGCACCTCCGCGCGGCCGGTCGCGCATTTTCTCAGGCCCACTGGCTCTGCAGCGACCCCCGCAGGTCTCGTCGGTGTTTTTCATGCATGCCGATATTCACTGATGCAGCCGCGTGCGTGCAACTCGAATTCGCCTACCGCGCATGCTGCAGTGAAACCAGACAGCGCTACAGCGAAACCAAACGGCTTCAGTTTTCCCTCGCCGTCCCGGGACCCGGATGGAGCAGTACGACTGCTGCAACGCTCTCCGAGCGGCTGCATCTATAATGTATTCAATAACTTCCGAGTAGGCAGTGCTGTCGATCCGGGCCTTCCGGCTTACACTACCCCTCTCACTATTCAATTCCAGGCGCTGTTCGCGGGCGCGCCGAGCGCCTTTGGCGCGCGGCTCCTCCCGAATACGGCCGTCGCTGCGGTACCGTCCCGCAAGGAGTACCGGACTTCCTCGAACCCGGAACAAAATGTGTTTATCCTGTTTCGGTGTCCTGCACCGACGAGCACGCATTCGCGGCCTGGGAGCTCAGTTTTGCGCCGCCAGGCCCAGGTTACGTGCGCGCCGCGGGAAGACGACCCTGGGCGAATCGGGGAAGCGTGGCCGTACGGCGGATCGGGTAGTTTTAGCTATCCGGCTGCGGACTCTGCTTTGAGGCGATGAGTCAGTACAACTCGTAACGCAAATGAGCGCTTCGCCGTTGTAACTGGACAGTCCCCCGATATCCAGATAAGTCAGCCCGGAACGCGTTCCGCTCGGCACGGTTACGTTCATCTGGTATCCGCCCCCGACCGCGATTGGAGTTCCTGGCTCAATGCCGGCGTAGTCAATGGCGCCTGTCACGCCGGAGAAATCGACGAACATGTAGGTGAGGTCGGCGGCGTTGCCCGAGGAGTCCAGCGTGCCAAGGCCGGTCAGATAAACCGCCAACTCCTCACCGACCGCGGCTGGGTTCGACGCGCTGACGATCGTATTGTTGCCGTGGAAAACGGCAGGTGCGGAAGTTGCACTGTTGAATATGCCGGGTTGGAGCTCCCCCACGTAGTTACTGACTGTGTTCGATGTTCCCAAACTGTTGACCACCTGAATCGAGGCGATGCGTGAGTCGATGCCCAGCGGGATCACCGCGTTGACTTGGCCTCTGCTGACGTAACGGAC
Source organism: uncultured Acidobacteriota bacterium (assembly GCA_963780655.1). Lineage (GTDB taxonomy): Bacteria > Acidobacteriota > Terriglobia > Bryobacterales > Bryobacteraceae > CAWACP01. The sequence continues at coordinate 52,975 of CAWACP010000016.1, forward strand.
CGCCGTCGGGGCTCCGTTCACCAGCACTTGCACGCCGCCCAGGCCGGTGGGGAGAGCGGGGTCTGTCGCAGTTGTGGTCGCCAGGTTGGTCCCGAAAATCGAGATGAATTCTCCCGGCACGAACTCCGCAGTGAAGGGGGCGAAAGAGCCTGCGTTCACGATGCCTGTTGGATAGATGTAGGGCGCGGAGGTAGGAGCCGACGTGTAGTTGGGCCCCTCCATCAGGACCTCGATCCCCAGGAATCCGGCGCTCTGATTCGCAAAGCCGATCGCGAATTTGCCGCCCGGTCCGAGGAAGTATTCGCTGTAGAAATCGGTGTAGGCGCTGCCCGATACGTTTAGCTGTTCGGAGTAAGTGTAATCCTCGAGGAAGCTGCCGCGTGGCGGGCCCACCACGTTGTCCCGCTGATGCGCCAAAACCTCCCTGTCGGTCGCGTCTGTGAGGACGTTAAATCCGCCGTAGGTGCTGTTGAGCCAGGCACACTCGCAATTGCTGACCTGAGAAACGTCCTGAAAGAAACCGCCTGTGTAGTATGGAATTTGCGTAGCGAAGGAACCGCCGGAGCCCCGGCGCACGCCGACGATGAAGTCGGTATCCTCGGGATCGCCACCGAAAAAGAAATTACCATCGGGCGAGAAATAGAAGTATTTGGCGCCGGACATCAGGTTACTATCGAGATTAGTGGCCGTCAACTCGTCGCCGAATGTCACCGCCGCAGCGCCGGCGCTGACAGAATACTTCACCTCGGAGAAAGCCGGCTGCGTCATCGCTGTGGCGTTCAACCCGAGGGCCCCGGTGAGGGCCGTGGTGGTGACGGTGCTGCTGCTGCCGGTCATGCTGAACGAGTAAGCGCGCGTGTGGATCAAGTCAAGGGTCAGCGCAGGAATACTTACGCCGATAACGGAAAATGTACCCTGCAACGAAGGCGTCGATGTGGGCGCCGGCGCTGCAAGGAACAGGTCATTGTAACCGCTCTTGTTATCGGTTGTGCTCCCTGCCACGACCCCGGATGGAGACACCAGCAAATTGATCTCGTCGCCCTTGAATTGGGAGTGAACGAACTGGAGCGGCGTGGACATATTACCGTAGCCGCTGGCGGCGATGGCGTAGGCCCCACTGCCGCTAATCGATGTGACCATATTTTCGGCCGCAGCGGCCGCCTTTGCGGTGAGAGTATAGGTTCCATTACCACCAAAAACGATGTTGCCGTAAACCGCTATGGCTTCATGAAGGTCATTGTCAGAATTATACCCGCCGAGCCACATGACCTGGCGGAAGTAGTAGGCGCCATGCAGCAATCTATTTCCGCTGGTATCCCAGCCTTGCGCGGCGGCGGGCCGGGCGGCCACCATGAACAGGACCAGGGAGCTCCAAGCCAGTCGTTTCATATTGTGGATATGGATGTATCGGACGCGCGAAAAAAATACATGTTTCAGCATAGACTGTTTGTGAGTTTCCGGCAAAGCTGCGTGAACGGAGCCACCGCAGGCGCTACTGTCACTCCTGGTTAGGGCACGTGGCAACAAACCATCGATGAAGCGAGACGCTCCTGGGAGATGGCTTTGCGCGATTCCGGACCGGTGGCTGTTACTATAGACCCACCCCTGTTCTCACGGACTATTGTTGGTTGAGTAGTTCGGCGGTACGGTACCCAGCATCGGTAACAAAGAACGCCTGGAGCAGCGCGCGGTCATGCGTGCCGTCATGGACGCCTATAATGAATTAACCGAGAGACTGGCGGCCTATCCGAATCTGCCGGCCACGATGAAAGAACTGATTGCGCACATCAAGGACAGGGCTGGCGAAACCGAACAGCCGTAATCCGACTTTTCACCAACATGGCGTTCACCGATCCGCCCTACAACGTGGACTACCGCGGCGAAGACTCACGGCGGCTGCGGATCGACAACGACAGTCTCGGAACTCAGACAGCAGGCCATTCACAGGCTGATTGTCATTCGTCTTCGCGACGACACGTGACCTGTTGCGACAGGACTTCTGTCGCCGATTTATCGCGGCGAATGCGGAATACGAAGCCGGAGGGATCATCGGAAGTTCCGGTAAGATCATGATGGGCGCGAGGGATGTTAAATGCAGCTGGGGGTAACAAGAGCGAGGTGCGAGAACGAACCCGGAGTTACAGCGGGGCGCGTCTTCTGGATTACCGGGTTATCCGGCTCTGGCAAGACAACCCTGGGGCGTGAATTGGCGAACCGGCTGCGTGCGTCCGGGCGTCCGGTCATTTTGCTCGATGGCGACGCGCTCCGCGCAGTGATTGCCGAGGATCTCGACCATAGCGCAGAGAATCGGCGACGGTCGGCGATGCGCAATGCGCGGTTGTGCCGTTTGGTAGCTGAGCAGGGCGCCGATGTCGTCTGTGCAACCATCTCGCTGTTTCACGGAGTGCAGCGCTGGAACCGCGAGAACATCCCCAATTACCGGGAGATCTACCTTCGCGTCCCAATGGACGAGCTGAGCCGCCGGGACGGCAAAGGCATCTACTCGGCTGCCCGACGCGGCCAGACGCGCAACGTCGTCGGCCTTGACGTGGCGGCGGAGATTCCAGAGGCGCCGGACCTTGTGCTCGATAATTATGGGGCGCTGGACGTCCGAACGGCTGTCGACCGCATTCTGTCGGTATGCGACAGGGAGGTCGATCGGGATGCGGTGCAACAGGCGTGCTCGGTGGCTTTCAAAACAAAGGCGGAAACGCTGGAAGCTCTGGCGCCCCTCCTGCGCAGCGGGCGCGTCCTGCCGCAGGTCCGATTCTTGGTTGGGGCCTGGCGCTCCGATGCGGCTGCCGTGCTCGCCGCCGTTGCCGCCGCGCCCTGGGGTTCCGGCCGGCTCATCGTGCGCAGCAGTGCACGTCGCGAGGATGGCGCAGCGAGTTCACAAGCCGGGCGGTACGCTTCCGTGCTCGGCGTCAGCGGCCGCGCAGAGGTGACGCAGGCAATTGAGCGGGTGATTGACTCTTTCGGCAATGAGGAGAGCGACGAGGACCAGATCTTCGTTCAGCCCATGCTCGACCGCGTGGCGATGGCGGGGGTGGTCTTCTCTCGCAGTCCCGGCGGCGGCCCGTATTTCATTATCAATTATGATGACGGCTCCGGCCTGACCCACCGCGTCACCGCCGGAACGGGTGACAATCTCAGGACTTTTGTTTGCCTCAGGTCGCGACTCGATGGGCGCCCGACCTCGCTGGAACCCGTCATTGCACTTGTCAGGGAGCTTGAAACTCTTCTCGGGTGCGATGCGATTGACGCGGAATTCGCCATCGGCGGCGACGGACAGCTCTACCTTCTCCAAGTCCGCCCGCTCGCCGTCGAGCGGTCTGAGCGGGCAGTGGACATAAAGGTCGACGCTGCGCTGACCGATGTCGCGCGCAAGGTAGAGTTGCTCAGCCGCCCGCATCCCTGGTTGCATGGCGGCCGCGCCATCTTCGGCGTGATGCCCGACTGGAACCCGGCCGAAATTATCGGCGTGCGGCCCGGGCCCCTGGCGTTGTCGCTCTATCGGGAACTCATTACGGACGCGATCTGGGCTTATCAGCGGGACAATTATGGGTACCAGAATCTGCGCAGCTTTCCTCTGATGGTCAGCTTTCACGGCCTGCCTTACATCGACGTGCGCGTCAGCTTCAATTCCTTCGTGCCGCGCGATGTACCCGGCGAGCTGGCCGGGCGGCTCGTAAATTACTACATCGATCGCCTTCTCGCCGAGCCTCATCTCCATGACAAGGTCGAATTCGCGATCGTCTTCTCCTGCTACACGCTCGACCTGCCGGCCCGGATGCAGGGCCTCACCGAGCACGGATTTTCAACCGAGGACCTGGCTGAGCTGGCGAGCGCGTTGCGGCGCCTCACCACTCGCATTACGCATGGCGAAACCGCGCTGTGGCGGCGCGATCGCGCAAAGATCGATGTACTGGCGCAGCGCTTTCCGGCAATCTGCAACGCGGAACTCGACAAGATCGCCCGTATTTACTGGTTGATCGAGGACTGCAAGCGGTACGGAACGCTGCCGTTCGCCGGTCTCGCGCGGGCGGGCTTCATCGCGGTTCAGATGCTCCAGTCCCTGGTCGAGACGGGCGTGTTCAGCGTGGAAGAGCGCGCGAGGTTCATGGCGAGCGTCGACACGGTCGCCTCGCGCATGACGCGGGATTTCGCGCAACTTCCGAGGCCGCAGTTCCTCGCACGCTACGGCCACCTCCGGCCGGGGACCTACGACATCCTGTCGCCGCGCTACGATGAGGCGCCCGACCTGTATTTCGACTGGTCGAGCGAGGGGCCGCCAGCGCCGTCGCCACCACGCTTCACGCTCTCGGCCGGGCAATCGCGCCTAATCCGCAAGTTGCTCAGCGAACACGGTCTCGATATTGAGGTCCCGACTTTGATGGAGTTCATCGCGGCCGGCATTGAGGGCCGCGAATACTCGAAGTTCGTGTTCACGCGAAGCCTGAGCCAGGCGCTGTCCCTGATCGGGAAACTGGGCGAGGATCATGGCCTTTCCCTTGACGATTGCGCGTTTCTGGACTATGACGTTATCCGCATGCTCTACAGCGAAAGCGGTTCGGTTCGTGAGGCGTTGCTCGGGAGCGCAGCGCGTGGAAGAGAGTTTTACGCGCTCACCCGCAAACTGGCGCTCCCGACGACGATCGCTTCACCCGGCGAGGTGTTCGCATTTCATCTTCCCCCCAGTCAACCTAATTTCATCACCCGAAAAAGCGTCACCGCGCCCGTCGCCTCGGTGGCCGACCCGCCGGAGAGTTTCGCCGGACGGATTCTTTTCGTGCCAACGGCGGACCCCGGCTTCGACTGGATCTTCACGCGCGGCATCAGCGGGTTCGTCACTCAATTCGGCGGCGCCAATTCGCACATGGCCATCCGCGCCAGCGAAATGGAAATGCCGGCGGTAATCGGGGTTGGAGAAGCTATGTTCGAAAGATGGCAGAAAGCGCGCAAACTGTGCCTCGACTGCACCAATCAGAAAGTCACGATAATTGCATGAAATCGGTCGCCGTCACCCAGCGGGTCTCGATCGTTTCGGCTTATCGAGAGCGCCGCGATTGCCTGGATCAGGGGTGGACTAAGTTCCTGGCTGTCTGCGGTCTGCTTCCCGTGTTACTCCCCAACGTCACTGAGGCCGCTCTTGCCTTATGCGCATGGGCCGGCATTGGAGGGTTGGTGCTGACCGGCGGCAACGACGTCGCAACGTTGGGCGGTGATGCCCCGGAACGCGACGAGGTGGAGAAGGCGCTGCTCGATATGGCCGAGCGGCGCGGGCTGCCGGTCCTGGGAGTTTGCCGCGGAATGCAGATGATTCAGCAGCGCTTTGGTGTTCCGTTACGGCGCGTCGAAGGCCATGTAGCGCATCGTCAGGTCATCCGAATCGCGGGCGAGCTACAAAACGTCAACAGCTATCATCGTTTTGGCGCCTTCGAATCCCGGCCGCCGCTCGAGGTCTGGGCGGTCGCTGACGACGGCGTGGTCAAAGCTATCCGCCATTCAGCCGGGCCGATGACCGGCATTATGTGGCATCCTGAGCGCTGCGACCCGTTCTCGCCGGCCGACGTTGCGCTGTTCCGCCAGGTTTTTGGAGTCGAACAATGCGCGCGGTGATTCTCGCCGCTGGCCGCGGCAGCCGTATGGGGCGCCTCGTCGACGATCATCCGAAATGCCTTGTCGAACTCGCAGGCAAGCCGCTGATCGAACGCCAGATCGCGGCTCTCCGGCGCGGCGGTGTGGACGAAATCGGGGTGGTGCGCGGCTATCGCGCCGGGACGATCGATTTTCCCGGCCTTTCCTGGTTCGAAAATGAACGGTGGGCCGAAACCAACATGGTGATGTCGCTCGCGGCGGCCGCTCCCTGGCTGCAGTCGGGGCCGGTTATCGTCAGCTATGCCGACATCTTCTACCGCGCCGAGTTAGTGCGCGGCCTGGCCGGCGCTCCGGGCCTGCTGACAATCGCATACGACCGGGCCTGGAGACAGCTGTGGAGCAGACGTTTCGCCGATCCTTTGGCGGACGCCGAAACCTTCCGGATCGATGCCGCGGGCAGACTGCTCGAGATCGGCGGCAGGACCACACAGATCGAAGACATTCAGGGCCAGTATATGGGCCTCCTGAAATTCACGCCGCCGGCCTGGAGCGCTGTCGAGAATCTGCTCGGAACCATCGATGCAGCCACCCGCGATCGGCTCGATATGACAGGATTGCTGCGCCGGCTGCTGGTGGGCCAGGAACTTCCCATCGGTACTTTCGGAACCGCTGGCCAATGGGGAGAAATCGACAATCCGGAGGATCTGGAGCTATACCGGAGCATGGTGAGAGCGGGGGAACTACTGCTGGAGAATGCGCTTTCGGCCGGCGAGCCGGACACGCCATGAGACACGGCGATTTTACGGGACTGGCTGGCGACTTCGCAAAGTTCCGGCCGGGGTATGCGCCGCAGGTCGCGACTGCAATCGTTAGCTATGTGGCACGCGATGCGGCCGCCATCGATGCCGTGGACATCGGCGCCGGCACCGGCATCTGGACGCGCACGCTCGCGGACAGGGGCCTGCATTCCGTCGTCGCTGTCGAACCCAACGACGACATGCGCGCGCAGGGAATCGAGGCGTCGCGCGGCAGAGCGGACATTATCTGGCGCAAAGGCTCCGCCGAGGCGAGTGGATTGCCGGACTGCTCAGCCGATCTTGTCACCATGGCTTCCTCGCTTCACTGGGCCGATTTCGACAAAGCGTGCGACGAATGCCGCCGCATCCTGCGGCCGGGCGGCGCCCTCGTCGCCCTGTGGAATCCACGCCTGCTCGAGGCCAACCCACTCCTGGTCGAAATCGAAGCGCGGATCGCGCAGCTCAAGCCCGGCATCCGGCGCGTATCCTCGGGGCGCTCGGGCATCACGGAACGCCTGACCGATATGCTGAGCGCCAGGCCTCAATTCTGCGACGTGCTGTACCTCGAAGGCAGACATTCGCTGAGCCAGTCGCCGGAGCAGTATATCGGCGCCTGGCGCTCGGTAAACGATGTGCAGGTGCAGTTAGGTACGGAGCTTTTCGGCAGGTTTCTGGATTTTGCGGAGAAGCGCATCGCAGGTCTGACCGCAATCGAGACAACGTATGTCACGCGCGCCTGGGCTGCCCGTCGCGCATAGTCAAAGGGACGTTCGCCGGGGAGTGGAGTGGTTAGGGTTACTTTCGGTCATTCTCAGGATGGTCGGAATCCACGACCATCGGAACGAAGACGGCGGTCCTGCACGGCGGATACGGCGCGGTCCAACCACGCGCGTTATGCCACAGAATCTCGTTGAGCGTGGCCGCCGGTGCTGCGTCGGGGATCTCGAAGTGCATGGGAGTCGAGGCCAGGGCGGCCTTCGCTCGGCTCCACGCAATGCCGCCGCTGGCGGATTCTCATCGAGCAGCGATTGCTTCGGTTCGACGGCGCGGTAAGGAGGCGAATCCGGCGTGTTCTGAAAAGCGTTGCGCATGTCGGTCGCTATAAGATCGAAAAGCGAGAGCGGTGGCAGACCCAGCATCGATTCGATCGTTTTCAGAATGCTCTGGTGGGCGTAGAACGTCGAATCGATCGCGCCAAGACGTGTCCCGGGACTGACCGCGAGAGCAACAGTCCCAACGGTGCGGTCAGCAGGCAACTGAATCAGCATCAGGTTCGGCATCGAGCCATGCTCCTCCCACTTCCTCAGGTCATTCAGGAAGATCTGCGCGCGAATCTGGTCCGGCAGTGCCGTCGCATAGCCGGGGTAGTTGCGCGCCATTATGCGATCGAGCGGAGGAATGAGCGAGTGGTGGTTGAACTCAGATGCAAAGTCCCCCCGATGCCAGCGAACCAGATATTCACGGCGGCGGTCCAGCGGGATGCCCATCGCCGGCGTGAACTCCCCGTAAACGCGGACGGTCTTCCTGTGGGCGATCGCTGAATCCCAAAGGAACCCTGCCCGGGACCAGGCAATCGGGTCGGTTCCATCAAATGGATAACTTCGCCCTTCGTATCAAGACCACATTACATAGGCGGTTGCGTTCGCCTGGGTCAGCCATTGGTGGCCGTCGGCGCTGACGGCGCCAGTGGCGTAAAAGTTATCGAGGAGGACGTACTGATCGGCAAGCCGATGCTGGTTCGGAGTCACTTCTTCGCCGTACATGACGAGCGATGGATCGCCGTTTCCCTTCTTCATATCTCCGGGCGCCTGGTCGTATGTACGGTTCTCCTTGACGATCAGAATTGCGTGCTGGATGCGCGAGGGTTCTCCCGATCGGGACGGGACTGGAACAGGAGTTACCGCCGCCGGGGATGCCGGGACAACGGCTCCCCTCAACGGCAAACGATTGTTCGCGGAAACCGCCGTTGTGTAATTCGCGAGTTGTGCGGTGTCCGGCAGCTCGAGGATATGAGCGGAGCCGCGCTCCGCGAAGACGCTTCGTTTACCGGGCCTGTTCTCTCCTGCGCCAACTCCAAAGAGCGTGCCGATCGCCAGATAGTTTCCGCCCGGACTGAGCGCAAGACTCGAGGGATACCATGCCGTCGGAATGAGACCATCGACAGCTCCCGTGGCGGTGTTGATCTCGGTGACGGCGTTGATCCGCCACAGGAAAAGCGTCCTGCCGTCCGCGGTCAGAGCAAGAGCGGCCGGCGCAATGCCGTTCACGCGTTGTGCGAACGGTTGGAGGGCAATCGTCCGGACGGCCCTGGCCGCGGCCGGTATCGATTACGGAAATCGAATCGCCGTTGGAGTTCGCGACGTAGAGGCGATTTCGCGGCTCGTTCCAGAGCGGGCGGTGGGATGCAGGCCTACCGGAATCTCCGCCGTCGCCTTCCCCGTGGTCAGGTCGATGCGCGACGCCGTTCCAGTGGCGGCAATGCCACGAGCATCGATTACCAGGCGGTTCTCGGGACGCGTCGAACCGCCAGCGGTGCGGTTAGATCGCCGGTTCTGGCTGCTCTGCCGCCCCAATTGCTCACCCAGGCGGATCGTACCCGCGCCGTCGATCGCAGCCCCGAATGGCGCGATTCCCGCCGGCGCTGCGCCCAGCAGTTTTTTGTCGTCGAGGTCCACCAGCGCCAGCCGATTGTCATGTCAGCGGAATGGCCCCCACACGCTTCTGAGTAGCGACGCTGAAAGAGCCGGAAGAATACTTGCCCAGGCCGGAGATTATGGCGTGTCTAAGCGATCGCGGAGTTCGAACAGTTCGAGGCTCGGACCCGGTTCTGCTTTCCGGCGATTGCAACCACCGTCAGAGCGGCTCCGGTCGGGGCATTGTAACGGAGGCTTTGAAATCCAGGCCGGCCCTCCCAATTGTGCACGGCGATCTGCGTGTTTCGTGGCCAGTTTATCCGAGGGTAAGCGCGATTCGTCGAGAGTAGATTTTCCCGCAACCCACACTCACTTTTGGTACGCGATTCAACTCAGACCGCCATCGTCGAACCCGAGTTTCTCAATCCGTCTTCTTGTTGCCGCGTCCAGCCCGTGGATAAACCTTTCGAATCGGGGGACCCTCTCTTTCACGGCCAGATAGCCATACGCTCTGGTTTTCGGGAGACTTAATGACAAGCGGTTCAAATCCAGATCCACTGACATGACGTCGGCGATTCTGCAGAATTCCCGGGATGGATCGACCATGAAGTCCTCCAGTCGCAACGCCAGCGAGGCGGCCTGAACATGAAGCTCCGTTTCCTCGACAAACTCCGGAAAGGACAGAAACCGCGGACCTGGGCAAGTTGCGAAGAAATCCGGATCTCCCTGAGCAAAGGCCTTGAACTCGAAAAACTTCGAATCCAGATCGGCGCACAAGTCATCGCTGTTTTTGTAAACAGCCGAGATGCCCGGAATCCTGATGTTCTCGCGAATGTATGTCCGCCACCAGATCCAGTTGGTCAGTAACGAATCGAGGGGATGACGATATATAAAAATCGAATCGGCAAATCTCGACCTGACGGCTTCCAGTATGCAGCTCGTTACGGCTGGCGATGCCTGTTCGCGAGAAACATGCCTGATTGTGGCATGACCGCTGTAGATCATGGGCGTCGGACCCGGATGCAAGCGGATCGTATCCCTGAAATATCTCGCTCGTTCCCCAATATTCTGCCTTATTAGTTCATTAAGATACAGGCGTCCGGTACCGAATAATCCCATTATATAGGCTGTTCGGTCGGTCGCGAAGTCCGTCTCCTCGCAGATCCCGGAATTCTCATGGGCTCGCTCGCGCCAGCTTGCCACGACCGCGCCCGCGGCGTCTTCGGGATTCGGGATTTTCTGTTGCTGCAAGGCCGTTATCCGCTGGTGAAGGAGCTCGAGCTGCTCGCGTATGGACTCCGCCTGGCCAGCGCTCCTGTTCTCGGACTGGGCGACGCGAAGGCGGTCAAGCGCCAGGACATTCATCGAAAGGTGGTCAAGTGCGCACACGATTTGTTCAAGTGATCGGCTCACGGAAGCATTGAAATCGCGCAGTGGACGCGTATACCAGGCCAACAAGCGAGCAAGCGCCTTCTTCACAAGCTGGATCAGGTGATTGTGCCAGCCTGGAAGCCGGGGATTAACGGCTCCCACCGCATTCCTCAGCCCCTCGAGGCCAGCCGAAGTGCGGAGCAGTTCATCTAAATCGTAAAGCCAGACGCAAGGGGCTGCCTGCCGCCTGGTTGCGTGCGATGCCATGGTCACAGTGTAATCGGCTTGTCGCGCACCCGCGACGAGGCGCGGTGCAGTTCCTGAGATCGCCCAGGAGCCACCGCCGCCAGGAACTGGCGATTTATAATGTCCGGCGCTCGAACCACGAATCGCAAGCTGCGCTGGAAACGCGCCCCATATGCGTGCGGCCGCAGGCAGACGGTACTCGATCGGCGGGTACGGCATGCTCGCATACATGTTCTCCGCAAAGCCGGCCGAAGGCAGAGCAGCCAGGGCAGGACGCTGCGGCGGCTGCGACCACTTTCCGGAGAGCGCCATCCGACAGGCGGCCTCGAGCGCCTGGTCGCCATCGGCGTTCAGCACGGCATCCATACGATTACCTTTACGGCGAGAACTGGGATCAGGTGCTGGCCGATTACCTTCCGAAGATGGCCGCGGCGGCGAACGAGCAGGATTACAACCTCGGGGTGACATCGATGGTGACGCACGTTCACGATTCGCACTGTTTCATGTTCAGCGATGCGTTAAATAACTACTTCGGCGTGGCGATACCACCCGTGGAGGTGCGCTGGATCGAGAACCAGCCGGTGGTTACTCGCCTGCTCGACAACACGCTTGCGAACGAAGTGCACCCCGGCGATATTGTGACCGCGATCGATGGGCAGCCGGTCCAGAGCCGTATCGATGCGCTGTCGCCGTATATCGCGTCGACGCCTCAGACCCTCATTCTGCCAATCATGCAGGTGCTCCTCGCGGGTCCGTCGAGTTCAACCCTGAGAGTAACTCTGAAGATGGTCGATGGCTCGGCACAACAGATTCAGTTGACGCGGATGACGACGCAGAACGCTCACTTTCCGTATCGAACCGGGCCAGTATATTACTTGATTGATGCGCAGACCGGCTACGTCGATCTGGCGCGGCTGACGAACGATCAGGTCGACGCTATGTTTAACCTGTTCCGAAACACCGCCGGGTTCATCATGGACATGCGCGGATATCCAAACGGGACGGCGTGGAGCATTGCTCCGCGGCTCTGCGGCCAGACTCCCATCTATTCCCTCTTCCACGTGAACGTGGTAAGCGGCGCGCTGGATAGCTGGAACTTCATCACTTCGGATTCGTTCACTCAGAGCATTCCGGCGACAAACGAGTGGATTTACCACGGCAAGACGGACATGCTGATCGACGAACGAGCAATCAGCCAGGCCGAATACAGCGGGATGATGTTCCGGACCGCTAACGGCACGCGCTTCGTCGGAACCCCCACGGACGGGGCCGATGGCGATGTGACGTGGTTTTTTGCGCCCGGCAACATCCAGATCAACTTTACCGGTGACGATGTGCGCTGGGCCGATGGCAGGAGCAGCAGCGCCATCGGGCTCATTCCTGATGTTGAGGTTGCGCCGACAATCGCCGGCATCCGCGCGGAACGGCGATAGAATACCGGCGGAAGGTCATTGCGTCTCGCCGGCTTGGCGCTTCTGAGCAGGCGCGCACCGGCGCCCATACACTGGGCCGCACTCACATGGAAAAATCGCGGAGAAGCACTACTGGCGCGCATTAGTCCGGAATCCCATGCCGGCCGGCACGCATCGATGCACCGCTCAAGTACGAACGGCCCGGCGCCTACGATAGTCTGAAAACGTGGCGTTAGCTGGTTGGCATGTTCCGCGCCGTCGGAATCGCGACGAGTGTGCGACCGCACCAGTGCCGTGACCCCAGGGGCGTACTCTATGGCGTCCGCACGAGAAACGTTTAATCTCACGAAATGGTATGCCGATGTCGTATCGGCCGACGGCGACGTCTTCATGGGTTACAGCGCACAACTGCGATGGCCACCCGTGTCGGTTTCGTACGAGAGCGCGTTGGAGTGCGACGGTTTCAGCGTCCCGAACTCGCGCACGTCATTCCGCAGAGGCCGGCCGCCTGTGGTCGACGCTGCATCGGGCATCCTGCAATGGAATAGCGCGCGACTGAAGTTTTCGGGGACGTGGATACCGCTGTGCGAACCCGTCATTGACAATCTGCTGTCCACTGACGACGGTGAAATTATCTGGTCGTGCCATATTCCGTCGGCCACGGTCTCCCTCCGCACCGAAGAGGGTCACACGATGACCGGCCTCGGCTATGCCGAACACCTCAGCATGTCTCTTCCTCCCTGGCGATTGCCGATTCAGGAGCTTCGGTGGGGTCGCTTCCTGGCAGGAGAAGAAGCAATCGTCTGGATCGACTGGGATGGCAGTGTTCCCAAACGCATCGGCTTCCGCAACGGGAAACCGGTGCGCTTTGATTCTCTCGACGACCGGGAACTCCGGCTTGAGGATGGAGCCAGATTGATACTCGACCAACGCCGCACGCTACGTGCCGGCGAACTCGGGTCGAACGTGCTCCGCTCACTGCCCGGCATTGAACGATTCGCCGCTACGAAGATGCTGGCGGCACATGAGACGAAGTGGCTGAGTGAGGGTGTCTTTTCGCGCCACGGCGCGAACGACTGTCGTGGGTGGGCGATTCATGAGGCAGTGCGGTGGCCATGAGTTCACGAGATTATGTTCAGCGGTTGTCTTACGGCGTATTGTTTTGCTGCGTGGCGCCCGCGCTACTTGCGACGTGGGCGGCAGCAGCCGAGAAGTGGGTGGCCCTGCCCGTCTACGGCACGCGCGAGCTTGGGGTCGCCATTCTGATCGCCGGCGCGGCGATGGTCATCTCCGGAATGGCGCTTCTGCTCTTTCGGGGCCGAGGCCTTCCGATGAACGCATTCCCTCCCACTCGGTACGTGGCCACGGGCCTGTATCAGTTTATCCCGCACCCGATTTATGCGGGTTTCACGCTGATGTGCCTCGGCATGAGCATGGTCGCGCGATCGGGGAGTGGGCTGTGGCTTGTCACGCCGGCGGTGGCGTTCGGGTGCGCAGGCATCGTGCTCGGGTATGAGGCCGAAGATCTCCGCCGCAGATTCGGCGACGCACGGACGTGCACCTGGTTGCCGGGCGATACGGACGCGGAGGCAACGGCGCTTGATCGGCTCAGATTCGTCGCCCTCACGATCGTGCCCTGGCTCGCGCTTTACGCAATCGTTGCTGCGTTGGGAGTAGCACCAGATGCCGTGGATATCCGGCTGCCGTTTGAGCACCGATTGCCGGTCATCGCGTGGACGGAGTCCGTGTATGCGAGCACATATCTGCTTGTTCCGCTGGCTTGCGTCATCGTGCGTTCGCGACGCACGTTGCGATCACTCATGATCCGGGCCTGGCTCGCCATGGCCATCGCGTTTCCGCTCTATCTCGCCTTGCCCGTGGCAGCGCCGCGGCCGGCGTTCACTCCCGTAACCGCATTGGGGCGATTGCTCGAATTCGAAAGAGGATCGTATCCTGCAGCCGTTGCGTTTCCCTCATTTCACGTGGTCTGGGCGATTCTGGTGGCCGAGGTGTTCGTTGACCGGGGGCGGCTGGCGCTGTGGATGGCTCGGGTGTGGGCGTCTGCGGTCGCCGTAAGCTGCGTCACCACCGGCATGCACTCCGTTGCCGACGTTCTTGCCGGCGCCGTCCTCGGCTGGATCTGCATCGATTCGGCGCGAGTCTGGCAGTGGCTGCGCCAGTCCACCGAGCGGATCGCGAATTCGTGGAAAGAGTGGCGAATCGGATCTGTCCGGATTATCAGCCACGGTCTGTACGGCGGCGTCGCGGGAGGGGCTGCAGTCCTGATCGTAGAGTTCCTGATTGGGCCGGGACACACGATTTCCATCGTCGCCACTGCGGCATCCGCAATCATCGGCGCGGCAGTATGGGCGCAGTGGGTTGAAGGGTCACCTCGATTGTTACGGCCGTTCGGATTCTATGGAGGGATGTTCGGGGTCACAATCGCGGCGTGGGCAGGACGTCTTGCTGGCTGGGATGCCTGGTTGTTGATCGCCGCTTACTGCACTGCGTCTCCCGTCATGCAGTCGATCGGACGGCTTCGGTGTCTTGTGCAGGGTTGTTGCCATGGCCGGCCCGCTCCCGATGGCATCGGCATTCGCTACACGCGGGTGGAATCGCGCGTGGTGCGCATTGCGCAGCTCGGAGGAGTACCGGTGCATCCGACGCCCCTGTACTCGATCCTGTGGAACGGCTTCGTGTTTTTGGCGATGGCGCGGTTGTGGATCGCGGGCGCACCGCTCCATATCATCGCCGGCATCTTCGCCATCCTCACCGGGCTTGGCCGCTTCGTTGAAGAAGGCTATCGCGGGGAGCCGCAGACGCCCGTGTTCGCCAATCTGCGGCTCTACCAATGGATTGCGGTGGGCACGGTTGTTCTCGGTGCGGCGATAACGGCAGTCGCGACAAGCGGTCGTGCACCGTTACCGGTTGCATCGTTCGAATCCGTCTGGCTCGCCGCGATATTCGGCCTGATATCGATGTGTGCGATGGGCGTGGATTTCCCGGAGTCGACACGACGGCTCGCGCGGCTGACGTGATGTGACCCCAGAAAACGGCACTCATGAGCTCGATGAACTCTCGATCCACAATCGCGCGCTCAGCGCGCCGGAAATCGCGGCTGAATTCGCGTCGATCCGGGCGCCACAAGGGCTTTCTTCGCCGTGGGCGGTGCTGCCGGCAGGCCCCGCAGGACCGGGGCGGTCGGAGCTTTCTACGCTTCACTCAGCTTCTCGGACGTGGGACCGGATGCGGCGCATCGGCCCCGACGCCGATATCGTGGTGCGCTTCGATCATTGGCCCGGCCGCCTGATCTTCTGGCAGGGCAATAACTACATCCCGACCTGGGTGACGGAAAACGGTAAGTGGTACACGGATGAATTTGTCGAAGCGTACGACAAGCCGAACTGTCCCGACGGCGTTGCGGTGCGCAGGCAGGTACTGTGGAGTTCGCACACCGCCGGAAGCCGTCCGGAAGACAAAGCAGGCCCGGGGCCGCACGAGTTTCAGGAAACCATCGTGCTGAACGGTCCCGGACAGTGGCCCGAAGACAACATCAATTTCGACGGGCTGCTTGAAACAGCAGCTTAATTAACCAGGAGGCTCAATATGAAGAGAAGAGAGTTTTTCGAGCTGGGCCTGGCAGGACCTGGCGCCGTGGCCATAGCTGACAGAGCGTGGGGGCTGACCGATGCGCGAGTGGCCGACATCGTAGCCAGGACTATCGGGATCGACACTCATAACCATATCGACGTTCCTCTCACTGCCGCCGAAATGCCCGGACCAAATATAGACCTGGCCGGCGAGATGAAGCGGTCGGGCCTCTCAGCCATCTGCATGAGCTTTGCCACTGACTACCGACCCACCGATGCCTACGACCGCTTTGTGAAAGGGCTGGCATCCATGGATCGGCAGTTGGAGCGCAACGGCATGAAGCGTTCCCTTACTCCGGATGACGTCCGCACCGCCCACAAGAATAGCCAGCCAACGGTCATCCAGGCGATCGAAGGCGGCCATTTTCTTCAAGGCCATCCTGAGCGGGTGGAAGAAGCCTACGGGCGGGGTTTGCGGCATTTTGGGCTGCTTCACGACAGCGACGCTTCGGTGCCGCTCGGCGACGTTTACACCAACCCGCCGCGCTACGGCGGCGTGACCCCTTTTGGGCAGCCGTCATCAGGGAATGCAATCGGCTGGGCATCCTCATCGATCTTGCCCATGCCGGTATGCACACTACGGAAGCCGCGCTCAGGATGACGACCTGGCCGGTCATCATTTCCCATACCGGCCTTGATACGCAACTGGGCGGCGATCCGCGCATGGCGCGGATGATGCGGCCACGACTCATAAGCAAAGAGCAGGCCAGAATAGTCGCCAATGCCGGGGGCCTGGTCGGTGTCTGGACGCATCTGGCCGATACGCCGTTGGACTATGCGCGAAATGTCCGGGCGCTGGTGGATGTCATCGGGGTCGACCATGTGTGCATCGGCACCGATACCAAGCTCACTCAGCCCAGCCCTCGCCCAATGGGTGCCCCTCCCGGCGGCCCTCCCTCTGGCGCTGGCCCCGGTGGACCACCTCCTCGCGGTCCGCGCCTCGGTCAACAGGGCCCGCGCATTGGGGAACGCACCAATCAGGCATGGCACGATCAAACCGCCGGCTTCTACTATGTCGTTGTCGATGCGATGTTAAGAACCGGCTTCACTCCGGATGACATCGGAAAGGTCGGCGGCGGGAACTTCCTGCGCGTCTTCGATAGCGTGACCGGTCACGAATCCTGAGTCGCAGACCGGATCTGCACGCTGCATCAAGAAAGTCGAGACAACATCGAATTCACGAAGAGGGTTTTTGATCAAGGGATTTCAGATGGGGACCGCCGTTCTGCTGCCTGTATCGGAGGACGGGTATGCGCAGCACAACTTCAACCGTAAACGAATATACCAGCGGCTGAGAAGCGACCCACGAGTAGCTGGCAGACGCTATGCCGTAGTCATCGACGCTGCAGTTAACGTTCGCTCCATTGATTGTGAATTCGCAGTCGGGAATAGAAATGTGAGTAGGCGCGCCGGAACACTCTCATGCTGACCGTCCGTCTGCCGCAATCCGCCCAGATGCAGTCCCGCCTGGAGGAGAGCGGGCTGGAACTGGTCGACTTCGACAAACGCGAGGGCGGCTACCGTGTCCGCCTCGGCCAGGATGACCTGCAGCAAAGAGGGACTCGCTGCGCCAACTGATCGACGCGGCCTGCCGGCGGCAACTCGAATGGAGCGCCCCATTCTGACGCATGCGAGCTGCAGATGCATTCGGTGAGGCCGAATCGGCATTGTGCTGCAGCGCCGAAGCCATCAGGCTCCGCCACAGGCGTCCGCACGGGCGATGTCGGCGTGGCCAAAGAGGAAGAGGCCGGGTCACGTGAGGGTCACTGCCAGTATTGCAGGGAACCAGGCCGCAACGGGTCGCGGGCAGAATCGTGTATCAACTCAGGGTACGGGTGACTTCCCGGCCGGAAGCAGGGTCATCGCGAAAACGATGACATTGCGGTTCTCCGGCAGAGTGATGCTGCGAACTGCGCGGCTGTCGTCGAGTCGGAACGAATAGCCGTAGATATGAAATGGGCGCTGATCCCTGGCCCCGTCAGCGACCAGCCGGTATGGCACAGTAACCGCGACTGATTCCCCCGAAAAGCCGGCAGGACTGTCCCAGTCGCTGATGTTCTGCAAGGAAGATTCCGAGGTCCCATCGGCGTAGTGGATGACAAACACCTGCGATTCCTGGCTGCCCTCGACGCCGGTGGCGAGGACCTTCAACTCGCCGAACCTGCCTGTCGGAAGTGGAACTGTGCCGCCGCCCGCTCCATCGGGCGCGTTTGCCGGCCCGAGGCGAAACGAAACGCCGTCCCAGAACTGCGTGGCGCCCAGCGGTTGCTCGGGAAACGCGAAGCCGCCTCCATCCAGGCTCGCCGCGGGCGCGAAGCCTGAACCGCCGGTGCGAATCCCCGTCACGTTGAAGCTCGTCGCCAGATCCACTGGCACGGCGCCGGTCGTAAGCATCCGAACCCGCAGCAGAAGCGTCGCCGAGTGCGACAGATCGCCTGACGCGCCTGTGATGGTCAGCGTGGACGTCGCCTCACCCGCCGAGGGCGCAGCAGCCACCGTCAGGACGTTCGTATCGGGGCTGAACGACGCCGTCACTCCGGCGGGCAGACCGGACGCCGCCAGTTGAATGCCGCCGCTAAACCCGTTTCTGCGAACTACGTTAATCCCTGTAGTGGCGTCTCTGCCCTGCCAGACGGAGATCTCGGCCGTGGACGGAGAGATGCTGAAGTCCGGAACAGCCGCCGGGGAAGGGAGCACATCGTAGAGAGGCTGGACCGGCCGCGCTCCCGGATTCTGCTCCGCCACGGACATGGCCAGCACGCGAATCTTCGCGTTATCCGGCAGACGAACGGTTCGCGCCCCGTTTGGCAACTCCAGCGAATAAGCGAACAGGTACGAGTACGAATACGGAACATTCCTTCCTTCGGCATCGTGATGATGGGAGCAATACCAGGCGATATCAGCGCGTTTGATGTAGCCTGGCTTGAGACCGATCATCTCGCCGTAATGGTCGGAACCGGCCGGCGTCGGGCCGCCGTTCTCCCACTCGCGGTCGTCCCACTGTCCGATGAAGCCGCCCCAGTCTTCGACATTGAATTCCTGTTTTCTGTCACCCGCTTCGAAGATCGCTTTCTGGTCGCCTCCGGTGGAAGCCGCGAGCAAATACACACGGTTCCACGAACCGGGCGGCAGAGAGACGGTCTGCCCTTTTGCGACCACCGCGTCAGGTACGCCGGTTTTCGCGGGCGCAAGCCGGAACTCAACGCCATCGAACGATATCCGCTGCGGAAGCATCTCCGCCGGCAGCGCATCGCCTTTGGAATCGAATCCAGACGTCGACCTTGCTCCATCGGTGGTTGCCACGGCCAGATCGTAATCGAGTGATACGGGCATCGAGTGAACGCCCGATGCCGTAGCCGTCGAACCGCGCAATTTCAAAGCGAATGTGCGGGGCTGGTACGCGCCGAAGGATGTCAGCAGCACGCCCTCGCTGACCGTTGCCGGACCGACCGGTTGCTCCTGACCGTTCACTTCCCGGGCGGCGATAACGGGCGCCGCGAACGATATCCGGACATCCCGCTGCGGGCGGCCGTCCATTTCCACCAGACGAACGATCAGCTCGTCGCTGAGATCAGCCTTCTTGAGCGCCATTACACGGATCCGCGGGCTGCTGACCCTGAGAATGGAGAGTTCGCGTCCCAGCGACCCTTCGTGCGCGGCGGTCTGAAAGGCGATGAGCGGCTGGTTGAGGCGCTCGGCCTGCCAGTCCGTGCCTGCGCCGCGCCAGTCTGCCGCATGTCCGGCGAGGCCGTACACGAACTCATGATGGCCGAGGTCCTGCGTTGCCTGATCGGGGTAGCCACCGCGGGTTCCGGGAGTTCGGATCAGGGTCAGGCGGATGGTGTGATCGTCAGGCTTGTCCGACCCATTCTTGCAGTCCGTGAGAACGGTAGCGCCATATTCGCCGCTGGCGTCGGTCAGATCGATCCACTGATGCGAGGGGACCTCGAATTTCTTCGGCTCGGCAGTGGGCCGCTGAATGGTTCCGATATCCCAGTTGTAAGTGGCCATCCGGTTGGACGCTGTGAGCGGAAAAACCGCCTTCAGATTCGATTGCCGCGTGTTCCAGTCGATCCGGTTTGCAATTTCCACCCGCCCCCCGGCATCGCCCGCCGACAGCCGGATGGTCTGCACGAATACGGATCCCGCTGTCTCTCGTGAAATCTCGATCGCTGCGCGGACGGGTCCGCTTTCCACGATGTGGATCTTTGCCGGCCCGCTGACCCAGGCCTTTGGCGGCGCCTGTTCCTGATCCCAGTCCATGTTCCATGCCGGCCATTGGCGCGGATTATCGTAAGAGATTGCAATCCTCGCCGGTGCGCCCAGAAGTTCCCTGCCGATGGACTTATCGAAAATGCTTTCAATATCGCCGTCGGTGTTTAGGCGGATGCTGTAATATTGGTTCTCCAGAGACCGGCCGCCGGCCTTAGCGCCTGTAGCCTCGGCGTTCACGCTCGCTGGCCTGGGCTGAACATCGTAAACGGCATAGCCGACCGAGGGCACTTTCGCCAGAAACAGCACTTTGCCGGCGGAGATCTGAGCCGGCGTTTCACGCCCATCGGGATCCGTGACCCGCACCGCGCGTGGGCTTCCGCCAGGGAAATCGACGCTCGCCTCGACCACATCCTCGCGCGCGATGTTCAATGGGTTATAGACCACCACTGGCACGCCCGTGACTTTCGTGTTCAGTCCCGCGGCAACGGCGGATGCGGCGTCGGTGAGCACCCCCGCGAACTGATTCATCGCGATGACGTCGTCGTTCCAGGCGAACTCGTAAGCTCTCGGGGTCGCAGTGCCGGCAGCGAGGTCGTGGAAATGGCCGCCCATCACCAGCGTCCAGGCATCGTTCAGCCGCTCCAGCGGATACTGCCGCGCTCCCAGCCACTCCGCGGCAGCCGATGCCTTCTCCGCCGCATCGGCCAGCAACTCTTCTTTCCTGATCCAGCGCTTTTGATACGCCTGCGAGGTCAGGGAGCCTGCGGAGTGGTTCGTCAGTTCCATTTCTCCCGTGTAGCGGGGCAGTCCGGCTTGCTCCGATGGCGTGATATCGAGAAACATCTGCTCGGCATTCGAGGAGATTACCCGTACCGGCCCTTGCCCTACCTTCACCAGCGGTCCCGGTGGAATCTGGCCATCAGCGCTCCCGCCGAGTCCTTCCGGTTCGGGTAGCCTGGCCGTGCCGTGCGTAACGATCGCTTCCAGCAGCTTGATCGAGTTCTCATCCGGCGCTCCCCCGATGTCGCCGGTTCCGTAGTAGTGATAGTCGGTATAAACGCCGGTCAGCTTGCCGTTGTTCTCCACACGCGCGGCCCAGTCGTGCTGATAGCGGTTCAGCGCCTCGATCGGCTGAAACCGGTTTAGCGCAGTCCGCTCCTCCGCCAGGGCCCGGAAGTTACGGATATCCGCCGGATCGAGCGTCTCATGATTGCGCTGTTGCTGTTCCAGCTTCTGGCGCAGGCTCTGCATTTCGCCGTCGATCTGCGCCAGGGCGGGGTCGGGCGGCACGGCCGGCAGCGGCGCGCTCAGGTCTGTGTAGATGCCGCCGCTGTAATCGCCCGGATTGATACCCGCAAGCACCGTTTCACCATCCGGCCCCACCCACACGCCAACGTTGAACGGCGTTCCTGCGGGCGTTTTCTCCAGCGATTCCACTCCTCCGCCATCGGCCGATGAGCCCCACACCAGCTTCTGCGTCGAGAAGCCCTTCACCCCCGCGTGGGCCAGAATCGTGGGCAGCGAGGCGGGAAACCCAAAGCAGTCCGGCAGCATATATTCCGCGCTCGCTTTGCCCAGCTCTTTGCGAAACCAGTTATTGCCGTACAGGATCTGGCGAATGATCGCCTCGGCGCTGGGCGCGTTCACATCGCCTTCCTCCATCGAGGAGCCGGCCGGGAACCAGCGCCCCGCATCCACCCAGGACTTCACCTTTGCGAAGTCGGCCGGAAAATACTCCTTCATGAAGCGATAGCGATTGGCGCCGCTAAAATTAAAGACATAGTGAGGATATTTATCGAGCAGGCGGAAATTCTCCTCCATCGTCTTCCGAATATATTCGTCGATGACCTGAGGATATTCCCAGCGCCATTCCGTATCGAGATGGGCGTAGCCAACCACATACAGCGTTGGCGTCCGCGTCAGATCGGGCTTCTCGCGGGGCTGAGCGCCGAGCGACGAAAAGCCCATGAAGACCGCCAGTGCAGTGCTGCCTGTTCGCAACATTGGAACTCCACGAACCTGCAATGCCGAGAGCGGGCGGGCGCGATGCCCGCCCAGCCACTGACTTTCAGAAATACAACTTCAGCGCGATCTTGATAATCCTCGGAAAATTATTCTGAAATGGCGGAATGGTGCCGAAACCGGACCAGGAGCCGTTGGCCTGCTTCACCGGCGGCCCGTCGTTGGGGTTGTTGTCGGGTCCGGGGAACAGGACGCTGTTGAGCAGGTTGAGCGCTTCGCCACGCAATTCCAGTTTCCAGCGCTCGGTAATGGGGAACTGCCGGATCAGGTTCATGTCGAGGTTTACGTTCTGCGGCTGGCGCAGCGAGCTGGTCTGCCCTGGCTGCTGCGATAGTACAAAGGGCGGCAGCGAGGTCTCATAGCACGCCGTGGGATCGCCGTTGCAGTTGTAGAGCCACTGCTCGTGGGTCGGGCCCCCATCGGGAACATACGAATGACCGGAAAGATAGAGGCCTCCCGGAAGGCTGACCGGGAACCCGGTTTCAGCCAGCAGCACGCCGTCAACCCGCCAGTGATTCACCACTGCCCCGAGCGCTTTCATCGCGCCGGAATCGCCGTGAACCATGGGCAGATCGTACTCGCCCGTAAACGAAAAGACATGCGTACGATCGGCCGGACCGATTTGGTATAACAGCTTCGGATCCTGATAGGGCCAGCCGTTCAGATAGCCTCCGGCGATCATCGTCTTCGAATATGTATACGAGGCGCGGAAGCTCATGCTGTGAGAGAAGCGTTTGTTGAGCTGGACTTCAAGCGCGTTGTACCGGCTCTTGCCCAGCGGATCGTCATAGCTGCCGAGAGGACCGGGAAATTCCGGCCACGGCAGACTCAGGTACAGATACGGAACAGTTGGCGACGAGCCAAGGTAACTGGAGGCGGGAACGCTCGGAACGCCATAGAACGGGTTCGGGACGCTCTGGTTGTACATGTTCGGATTGGCAATGGCCTGCTGTAGCTGTGCCTGAGTCCACACGCCGTTGAGCCAGACGGTGCCTTGTCCGCCGTTCCATGCCGTGGTGCGCAGGCGGTCGCTGAAGTTCCCGGCATAGCGCACATCCAGCACCATGCTGGCAGGAAGCTCGCGCTGGATTCCGAACGAGAACTGCTGCGACCGGGGAATTCGGCGTCCGGGGAAGTCGAACGAAGCGCCGTTCCCGACGCCGGTCAGCAAGCCACCGGAGGAGCCGAGCGGCGTGATAAACCCGTTCGGGAAGGGATTTCCGCTGGCAAAATTGTTGTCCGGCGTAAGATTGTTGTTCTGGCTGGCTACGTACGGGGTGGACTGGCTCGCGCCTACCGTTGAGCCGCCTTCCAGTCCCACTGCGTACATGATCCCGTACCCGCCCCTGATTACCGTTTTGGGAGTCAGCTGATAAGCGAAGCCGAAACGCGGTCCGATATTCGTGTAGTCGGTATTGTAGGCGTCGTTGGGCTGTCCATTCTTTCCGGCGAACAGGACGCCTCCGTACACCGTCGATAGATTCGGATTCAGCCCCAGCGACTGGTAGACGGGAAGGTCCGCGGCCAGATTGGCCTGATACGTGGGATCGTTGGTGATCGGATTGACGCAGGACAGGCACAACCCTCGATTCAGATTGAGTCCCTGAAGCCCGAACTGAATATCGTAACGAACACCGATGTTCAGGGTGAGCCGCCGCGTTACGTGCCAGCTATCCTGCACGTACCCAGCGACTGCCGGGAACGTGGTCCACTGCGAGGCGTTGTAATCGACGCCGCCATTGTCCGGGTAACCAAGCAGAAGATCGGCGATCGCCGAGCCGTCTGTTACGCCGGAAATCGTATTCCGCTGGTACGGGTTCGCCTGCGTGTATTGCGTTCCAAAGCTGAAGTATCCGTTCGGTCTGCCTACGGAACGCGGGGTGCCCCACTGATAGTAGCCAACCTCGCCCCCGAAGTGGAACGTGTGCGCGCCCCAGACCTTGGTGACATCCGGATCGAGGACGGTGGTGTTATAGACGTCATTACCGACGTTGTTGCCCACCACCTGCGGATAAATTTCGGAAAAAGTGATTTCCGGCAGGAGTTTCAGAGTGGTGGTAGGGATCTGCGGCATGTTCAGCCCGATGGATTGAGGGGTAATGCTCGACGAAAGATCGCCATTCGGGAAATGGTCCTGGAAGCGGGAGAAACTGACCTTCACATCCAGCAGGAGGGTGGGTGAGAAGGTGTGCGTGTAATCCTCGCTGGCCAGCAGAAACTGCCGCATGGTATTGATGTTTCCGTTCTCGGCCGGCGGCGGGAAGCCGCTCACGTTGCGGAACTCAGTGCCGTGCTGATAGGCGAACAAACTGTACCAGCGGGTGTTGTCGCTGGTGTCGTAATCCACTCGCGCCATGGGCTGCCAATAGCGGTATTTATCGGGAACATTCGCGATGTAATTGTTGTTGAAGCCGCTGCCCGCGTTGGCGGCCGGGAAGAGGTTCAGAATGGCAGCTCCGATGGGGTTGATCTGATTGGCTGGAATCGTGTCGCCCGGAAACGGCGTACGCATCAGGTTGTTGCTGGGGCAACTGGAGATCGGGCCGCCGGAAGTACAGAAGGTCGAGTTCGGCTGGTAAATCGTATAGCCCGATTGCGTGAAATTCACGCCATTGCCGCTTTGCGGCCGCAGATAGGCTGGAGGAACGCTGGTCAGCGTAGTAAACGGGATATTCTCCACGTACCCTTCAAAGGCGCCGAAGTAGAAGACTTTGTCCTTCTTCAGCGGACCGCCTATGGTGCCGCCGAACTGGTTCTCCTGCACTTTCTGTGTCGGGATGCCGTTCAGGTTGTTCTCGAAGTTGTTGGCGTTCAGATCGCCGTTCTGCAGGTAGTCGTACAGGTCGCCGTGAATCTGGTTGGTACCGCTCTTCATAGTGGTGTTTACGAAACCACCGCTCGAGCGGCCCCAGCGGGCGTCGTAGTTGGTGGTTTGCACGTTCACTTCCTGAATGGCGTCCAGGTTCGGCGCAATGAACCACGTGCCCGTCCCGTTATTCTGCTGCGTGATGTTGGAGCCATTCAACGTGAACTGCTGATACCCCTGCACGCCGCCGCCGATGGTGTAGTTGTTGTTCACATCCCAGCCGCGGGAGCCGGAGTACCCCGAGGCGCCGAACTGCGTCTGCAGAAACTGCGACCCCGGAATCGTATTGAGGAGGTTATAGATCTGTCGCCCCTGCATGGGCTCGTTCGCCAGCTCGCGCGTGGTCAGCACATTGTTCTGGACGGCATTCTCGGCGTCGAGCAGCGGCGCGGTGGAGGTCACCTCGACTTTTTCTGATGCGGCGCCCACCTGAAGTCTGATGTTCAGCACCGGCGCCGTGCCGCCCTGCAGGACAATGTTGCCCTCCACGGCTTCCTTGAATCCTGGCACGTTTGCCGTCACTGTGTACGTGCCGGGAAGGATGTAGGGAAACAGATAGTCGCCCGTGTTCGTGGTTGTTGCCGTGTAGCTTTGTTTCGTCGCGTCGTTAACGGCCTGGACGGTTGCGTTGGGCACTACCGCGCCCGACGGATCAGTTACGCGCCCGCTCAGCGAGCCGCGAAACTCCTGGCCCCAGACTATGGCGGATGCGATGAGCGCACCAGTCAGAATGCGAGTTACCACCAACTTGCTGGTTTCCACGTTGACTCCTTTTGGATCGCCCCGGATTGCCGAGATCGGGCCTTTGCCCGTACTCTGACCCGGACCCCTTGCGAAGTAGGAATCAGTTTGCGTCCCGGACTGTCATGAGAAATATCTGAAATTGTCGTGAAGTGACTTTGTTAGCGACATTTCCGAGTCTCGCCGGGCGGTTACACACAGCGTTACGCGCGTTATGCCCAGAGTCCTTTGAACCCGGTGCTATAATCGGACCGAAATGGTCCGGTCCGCCGCCAGCCGCGCGCGACCGTGTGTGGTCCGAGATGGCCGCTAATGCAACGAGACCAGCTGCCGGTGACAGTCCTCCAGCAAGCGTTTCATTCGCCCGCTCCAGTCTTGTATATCGATTTGAAAATATAGAGATTATTGCCGCGCTTGGCTGCGTTCGCCGGGATGGAGGGGAGCAGAGCCTTCGCCAGCAGACGTTTCACGTCCTCTTGTACCTCCTCGAGCACCGGGACCGCCTGGTCACCAGGCAGGAACTGACGAACGCCATCTGGCAGGACACAGCGGTTACCGACAACGCCCTGGTCCAGTGCATTGCGGAGATTCGGAAGGCGCTTGGGGACGACCGGCGTCAGCCGCGATTCGTACGAACCATTCCGCGGGCCGGCTATCGCTTTGTGGCGGTGGCTACGGAATCCGCCCTTCCTCATGCTGCGAGTGTTCCGGGCGATCATATTCAGCACCCGCCTCGGTTCCGGAAGCTGGGCAGACCCGTTACGGTTGCCCTGTCGATTGCGGCGATTGTCGCGGGCGCCATCGCCGCCCTGCATTGGTTGCCTGTGCACTCCGACGTGGCGCTGCGCCCGTTGCCTGGCCACAAAGGCATCGCCGTGATGTACTTTGAAAATCAGAGCCGGCGCGCCGATCTGGACTGGCTGCGCGAAGGTCTGGCTGACATGTTCATCAGCGATCTCGCTCGCTCCGGGCGCATGACCGTGCTGAGTCGACAGCAGCTTCGCTCGCTGCTGGGACGCATTGGTCACGATCCCAACGCAGAGATCCCTCTCACTGGCGCTCTGGAAATCGCTCGCCGCAGCCGCGCGGACTCGGTGGTGCAGGGCAGCTTCATGGCCCTGGGCTCCAGCATCGTGGTGAATGTACAGCTTTACGACGCCAACGGACAACTTCTTGCCGCGGACCGCATAGTCGCTGGAAAGCCCGAGGAAATCATTGGCCAGATCGACCGAGTGTCCATCAACCTCGTGGCTCGAATCGGCAGCGCGAACTCCGCCGCCGGGGGCAAGCCCAGTCTTGGCGACGCCATGACCAGCAATCTGGAGGCGTATCGCTACTATTCTCTCGGCGTCAGCAAAGCGCAGAGTTTCGAGAATGCGGAGGCGATCGCGCTGCTCAGGAAAGCCATTCAGCTCGATCCGAAGTTCGCAATGGCCTGGGCGCGGATCGGCTACGCGTACTCAGTCACAGATTTTCTGCCGGCCGAAGGACGCCCCTATCTGGAGACTGCTTTTCACCTTTCCGAGCGGCTCACTGAGAAAGATCGACTGTACACGCAGGGCTGGTACGCGATTTCCCGTGAAGATTATCCCGAAGCCATTCGTACGTTTCGCCTCATTGTGAACGAGTATCCGCTGGAGACCGAGGCGTTCGACAGCCTTGGGCTGCTGCTGATCGGCGAGGAGCGCGTGGACGAAGCCATTACCGTGCTGCGTCAGGGTCTGCTGGTGGATCCCGACAACAAAGAGCTGTATAACGCTCTGGGGATGTGCCTGAGCGGCGCCAACCGCGGCGCCGAGGCGATCGCCGCGCACCAGCGGTACGTTCAGTTAGTGCCCAGGGAACCGAACGCGCACGACAGCCTCGGTATGTCGCTGGAGCGCGCGGGGCTTTACGATGAGGCCCTGGGGGAGTTCAACACCGCGGTTTCTCTGAATCCGAAGTTCGAGCCGTCCATTATTCATCTGGG
Organism: uncultured Acidobacteriota bacterium; assembly: GCA_963780655.1. Classification (GTDB taxonomy): domain Bacteria; phylum Acidobacteriota; class Terriglobia; order Bryobacterales; family Bryobacteraceae; genus CAWACP01. Next base: position 80,495 of record CAWACP010000016.1, read on the forward strand.
CGACGTTTACTCCGACCAGGGCCGCTACCGCGAGGCGATCCGCGAGTATCTGCGCTACATCCAGGTGACCCACTCGGACGCGGCGAAGGCGGTGGCATGGGGCAGTATTGCCCAGCTGTGCTGGAGAAAGAAGGAGATGGCCCGCGGCGAAAAGGCGGCGCGCAATGAGATGCGCTGCCAGAAGGACGCCGTCTGGAACTCGTTGCTTTACGCCCTGAATCGCGGCGATGCTGGTTCCGCCGCCGCCTTCCGGCAAAAGCTGTTTGGCGACTTTCCGTATCCGGTTCGCGGCGCCCGGCACGAGCAGCGCAGTTTCGATTATTTTCGCGGCATGCTGGCGCTGCAGGCCGGCCGCTCGAGCGAGGCGATATCCTGGTTTCAACAGGCTTTGAAACACCTGCCGCCCAGCTCGGGCCTCGACAAATACGACGATTGTCTGGCGAATGCGTACCTCAAATCCGGAAACGCGGATGCTGCCGTCCAGGAATATGAGCGCATCCTTCGCTGGAATCCCTCCTACCCGCTGGCCGAGTATCATTTGGCAAAAGCCTGGGAGCTGAAGCACGATCCGGTCCGGGCTCGAGCCGCCTGGAAGGCATTCCTCGGGATCTGGAAAGATGCGGACAAGGACATTCCGGAGGTCATCGAGGCAAAATCGAAGCTTAGCGTCCGGCAGGTCGCTTCAAGGACAGCGCCGGTGAAGTCCGGAAATCCGGCCACGACACGCCCATAAGCCGCGCGATATCTCCGGGACTGAGATAATCGCGAATGTTCCGGATGGTGCTGCTGAAGGACTGGATTCGCTGCGAAGTGAAGCGTCCTGAGCGCTCCAGTACGATTCTTCGCGGCTGACTATCCAACTGCGATGCATTGCAGAGCAATGGAGAACCGCCTCAGCCGATGCCCCATCGAGCCCGCCCCTGCGAAAGAGACTCCGTTCTCGCCGGCTTCGCGAGCCGCGGGTGGCAGGCCTCGCAGCCATGGATTGACAGTAGGAGGAACGGGCGACTCTGGCTCCCCAGGCAGCGTAGTATACAATTTCCCGTGTGGCGCGGAAGGTAAGGCTTCGCAGAGATTTCCCGCTTGTATTTCTTTGCATGGCGGCGATGAGAGCGCAGGCGCCGGACGCGAGCATCGCCTGGAAGCTGGAGAGTCAGGCGACCCGCCTCGTTCTCGGGCTTCAGACCGGCGAGACGAACGCCGGAACCGCCGCGCAGTTGCAGAAAGATGCTCATGGCGGCAGCCAGCTTTGGCATTTCATGCCGGCCGGCTACAATCGCTACAAGATCGTCAATCTGGCAACCGGAGGGTTGCTGGGCGTAGCGCAGACGTCGAATGCCGTTGGCGCCGCCGCGGTCGAGTGTGCGGACACGGGAGCGGCTGACCGCATCTGGCAACCGGCCGACGGGGGTGGCGGTTCCATCACGCTGACGAACGTGAACAACAACCTCCTGCTCGGCACGGCATCGTCGGGGGCGGCTGTGCTGATGGCCGATGATGGAAGCGCACGAGTGCGATGGAAACTAATTCCGGCAGGTCCCGCCTATCCTGATCCAATTGCAGTAACCGGCGACACGAGAGTGCATGATCCCTCTCTGATCAGGACACTCGAAGGCACTTACTATCTTTTCGGGACTCATCGCGCGATAACCGTCAGTTCCTCGCCAGACCGAATTCATTTTACCAGGGCAGGTGAGGCATTCAAGGCGATTCCGGCCTGGGTCACCACGTACACGCCGAACCGCGATCTCTGGGCGCCTGATGTTTCGCGACACGACGGGAAATACTGGCTCTACTACGCGTGCTCCCGGTCTGGGACGCAGCTCTCGGCTATTGGCGTTGCGATCAGCACCGATGCGGCGCCGGGCAGTTGGGACGATCAGGGTCCTGTGATCAAGTCACAGGCCGGCAGTGCGTACAATGCTATCGATCCAGGTCTGGTCACGGATTCGGCCGGCGGGTGGTGGCTCTCGTTCGGCTCGTTCTGGAATGGCATCAATCTGATTCAGATCGACCCATTGACGGGAAAACCGTCCGGCGAAAACAACCCGAGGTATGAACTGGCGCGACGCCCGGTCAGTCCGGCTGTGGAAGCAGCGTACATTTACCGTCACGTCGGGAGCTACTATCTCTTTGTATCGTTCGACCAGTGCTGTCGGGGCATCAACAGCACTTACCACATCGTCGTCGGCCGGTCGGCGAATGTGACCGGCCCTTATCGCGATGAATGCGGCGTCGACATGTCTCAGGGCGGCGGAACCATTCTGCTGGGCTCCCATGGACGATACATCGGTCCGGGCGGCCAGATGGTTCTGCGCGATGGCGATGCGGATTATCTGGTATACCACTACTACGACGGCAATGCGAATGGCGCTCCCGCACTCGGAATCAATCGATTGACCTGGGATGCCCGAGGCTGGCCTCATGTTTGCGGCGAAAACGTGTCCTGCCGATAGAATGGGACATTGCATAGGATGAGGTACCGGAGACTCGGCATTCCCGCACTGCTGCTGCTGTTTGCACTGTGGCTGCTTCCGCGGACGAAGGCAGGCGCCGCGCAACAGGGGAGCGATGCGCATACGGTTCAGACACCGCATGCCGACAGCACTGGCGGTATGGCGTCCGGCCACGCGCACGCCGCCGTGCTCGATTCAGAGAACCGCCCCATCACAGCCGGAGGCTTCGTCGATACTGGCCCGATCGTATTCCGGGATGTCTCAGACCAGGCCGGGCTATCCAAATGGCGGCACACGATGGGAGGCACGGCGGACAAGGTCTTCATCATCGAGGAGAATGGGTCGGGCGTCGGCTTGATCGACTACGATAACGACGGCTGGCTGGATATCTATATGGTCAACGGCTCGACTTACGACGCCATGAAGGGTCAGGCCGCGCCGCCGCATGCCGCGCTGTTTCACAATAACCACGACGGAACGTTCACGGATGTCGCCGACAAGGCCGGGGTGACTAACGAACGTTGGGGCTATGGAGTGGCGGTGGGCGATTTCGATAACGATGGCTGGCCTGACCTCTTCGTGAGTAACTTCGGGAAGAACCGCCTCTACCACAATAACCATGACGGTACCTTCACAGACGTTGCGGAAAAGGCGGGAGTGACGCTGGGCAACTGGTCCGATGGGCCGACCTGGGGCGACTACGACGGCGACGGCCGGCTTGATCTGTTCGTCCCCGGTTATATCCACTATGATCTTGCCCACCCGCCGCTGGGAGGCAGCGAGGTGACCGGAGGCAGATACTGCGTTTTCCGCGGCGTCAATATCATGTGCGGACCCCGTGGGCTGAAGGGTGAGCCCGACCATTTGTTCCACAACAACGGCGACGGAACGTTTACCGATGTAAGTGAGAAGGCAGGCGTTGCCGACAAGGAGGGACATTACGGTATCACCAGCCTTTTCGCCGATGTCAATAATGACGGCAAGCCCGATCTGATCGTCACCAATGACTCGACTTCGAATTACCTGTACCTGAACAAAGGTAATGGTAAGTTCGAAGACGCCAGCTATGCGTCCGGATTCGCCTTTGACGAAAATGGCCACGAAAAGGCAAATATGGGGCTGGCGATCGGGGACTATCGCAACGACGGAAATCTCAGCATTTATGTGACGGCGTTCATGGATGACTACAATCCGTTGTACCGCAACGAGGGCGATGCGAACTTCAGCGAAGTCAGTTATCAGATGGGAATCGCGGAGGTCACGATTCCGTTTCTCGGCTGGGGGGACGGTTTTCTGGATTTCGACAATGATGGGTGGAAAGACCTCTTTGTCGCCAACGGCCATGTGTACACCTTCGTGGACAAGAGCGACTGGGGCAGCAGTTACGCACAGCGGCCGCTGTTGTTTCACAACCTGGAGGGCAGGAAACTCGAGCTGATGCCGGCTGTAAAGGGCGCCGCCCTGGCCAGCCTGTATGTCGCTCGCGGCGCCGCCTTCGGGGACCTCTTTAACGACGGGAAGATCGACGTCGTCATCAACCAGGTTGACCGGCCGGGGGTCCTTCTGCGCAACGTGAGCGCGGATGGAAATCACTGGGTTGGCCTGAGACTGATCGGCGGCCCACGAAGTCCGAGAGATGCCGTCGGCGCCACGGTGTATCTGAAAGCAGGCGGGATGCGGCAGCGGGGAGACGTGCTCAGCGGCGGAAGCTATGCGTCGTCCAACGATCAGCGCGTGCACTTCGGTCTGGGAAAGAACACCGTGGTTGACGACGTGGAAGTGCGCTGGCCCAGCGGCGTGGTGGAGCACGTCAGGTTGCCCGGCGTAGACCGATTCTTCGCCGTCGAAGAGGGTAAGGGGATCGCGCCGAGCGTTTACGACAGGATCGCCCGCTAAGAATCCCTCGCACTACGGCGCCGCTGGGGACGGTTCGTCCACCGTGACGATCCTATCCCCGGCGACATTGGATAACTTCTGCACCGCGCCGGAGGGCCACCGTATCTCGACGTTCCTGACCACTGAGTCGGCCCCCAGCCCGAAATGGACGCGACGATCGCTGGATGAGCAGTAACTGCTGGCCGTGGTGACGGTCTGCCATTGCGAGCCGCGCGACGTGTCGATTCTGATCACCGCTCCTATGCCGCCGCGGTTACTTTTGTGTCCTTCCAGCTTCAGAATCAGCCAGTGATTCTTAGTCTCGGTCTCGTTGTGAAGCACGTGCACGGGGCCGCCCTCGGTTGTAACCAGCAAATCCACTCTGCCGTCGTTATCGATATCGCCTGCGGCCAGACCGCGAGCAGCCCAGCGCTCGCTGAAGACGCTGCCGGATTCTTTCGAGACGTCCACGAATCCGTGTCCGGTATTGCGGGCAAGCAGCGGACCTTCCTTGTATTTCAGGCCCGGACTCGTGGCTTCGATGGTATCGAGAACGTGCGATTGCGCAACAAACAGGTCTTTCCAGCCGTCGTTGTCGTAATCGAAGAACCGTAAGCCCCAGCCGGAGTGAAACATGGTCATGCTGGCGATGCCTCGGGAATAACTGTCATAAGCAAACGTGCCGTCTTTTGAGTTAGTGTACAGAGCGTACTTCTGGTTTGCCAGAGTGCCGATGATGGCGTCGGGCCAGCCGTCGTTATTGAAGTCGGCAAAATCCACGCCCATTCCGGAGTAAGTGCCGCCATCGCCGTCGACGGCGATCTCACTCTCCAGCGCGACTTCCTCGAACGTCCCATTGCGCTTGTTATGGAAGAGAAACTCCTGCATCGCGTCGTTGGCGATGAAAATGTCCGGCCAGCCGTCGCGATCGTAATCGGTAATGGCGACGCCAAGGCCCTTACCGGGCAGAGTCAGGCCCGCCTGCCTCGAGACTTCCCTGAAATGGCGCCCATCCTCATTGTGGTAGAGCAGCACCGTCTCCGGCTGGAAGATGTCAGGGTGGCAGTAGGCGCGATGGCCCTGCAGATGTTCGCCGCACCACAGGTCCGAGAAGTCCCACTTCATATAGCGAGCGACAACCAGATCGAGCTTGCCGTCGTTGTCGTAATCCACCCACGCCGCGCTGGTCGACCAACCGCCGCCGGCCACTCCCGCTTCATCGGTCACATCGGTAAACGTGCCGTCGCCGTTGTTGTGGTAGAGGGTGTTCCGCCCGTAGGCCGTCACATAGAGATCGTCGAAGCCGTCATTGTCGTAATCGCCCACGGCGACGCCCATGCCGTAGCCCACGCCTTTCACCCCGGCGCGCTCGGTAACATCCTCGAACGTCCCGTCCTTCTTCTGGTGGTAGAGGCGATTCCAGTACTGGGGACCATCTTTCTTCGGTATTGTGCCGGGCGGCGTGGGATCGGTCAGGTGCGCGCCGTTGACCAGGTAGATATCGAGCCGGCCGTCGTTGTCGTAGTCGAAAAGCGCGGCGCCCGAACCCATGGTCTCCAGCAGGTACTTTCTGGAAGTAGGATCGGCGCGGTGACGGAACTGAATCCCCAGCGCGTTCGTGATATCGACAAACTTTCCGGGAGGGCCGGCATCGTCTTTCCGTTGATCGGAAGCGGCGCCGAACAATGCCAGTGCGGCAATCAGAATGATAGGTGTGACCGCGACGTTGCCAGGAATCCGGCTCATTCGTTGGCGTGGCACTTACTGATCGCCTTGAGCAATTCTGGCTATCGGCTTATCGCGCTTCTGCAGGTCCGTGGCAATGTGAAACTCCCGCTCAGCCTCATCGGTTTTGCCGAGCTTCTTCAGAGTAAGTGCGTAATAATAATGCGCCTTGTAGTAATCGGGAGCAAGCGCGGCCGCTTTTTCCAGCTTGCTTTGCGCCTCGTTGAGGCCGCCGGAGCGGAATGCCATAATGCCCATCTCGGTCAGCGCGCCCGCGTGCCGGGGGTCGCGCTCCAGCACCTCGGTGAACTCACGGGCGGCCTGATCGGGCTTGCCCTGCTGGAGGGAGATCTCGCCAAGCTGGAACAGAGATTCGGTCTGGCGCGGCTGCAGCGCGAGTGAACGCTGAAATGCTGCGCGCGCCTCCTCTGGCTTCTGCTCAGTAACGAGTATGAAGCCGAGGCCGTATTGCGCGGTGGCGTCGTCCGGTTTGATGGTCAGGTACGCGCGCATCTGTTCCTCCGCGGGCGCGTACTTGTTCTCCGCGAGGTAAGCGCGCGCCAATGCGTACCGGGCCCGTGGGAAGTCGGGTTGGAGCCCAAGCGCCTCCACCAGGTATTTCTCGCCATCCGGGTAGAGTCCCTTGTCCATCGCGGCCAAAGCCGTGTTGACGAGCAGCGCGGGGTCGTGAGGCATGATCTGGTGAGCGCGCAGCATGAGGGCGAGCGCCTTGTCCTTATCGCCGGCCAGAGCCGACGCGGAAGCCGATGTACCCGCGATGTCGCGCAGGGCCTGTTGCGCCTGTCCGTCATCCGGGTCGATTTCGAGCGCCCTGCTCAACTCCGTAATTGCTTCCGCGGGGCGATCTTTTCCGTAGAGCAACGCGAGATTCAGGTGCGGACCCGTCAGCCGGGGATTGCTTTCAGTCGCGCTCCGGAACAGTTGTTCGGCATCCGCCGTGTTGTGCTGCTGCATGCGCACGAATCCCAGGAGATTGAGTGCAATGGCATCACTCGGCGATTGCGCCAGCAATCCCTGCAGCACGGCGTCGGCTCCGGCCAGATCGCGATCGGCAATCAGTTTTGCCGCCTGGCGGAGCGTCGCGACACGATTCCCGTCCGGCTCCGCAGGCCCACAGAACAGAGGCACAGCCATGGCAAGAATGAGGAAAAGCCGCGAGTGTGAGTGTACAGTCATCTGTCAATACGGCAGGGCCGAGTGCGCCCCGAGCAGCGCTTTGCTGCGTTCGAACTCCTGCCTGGCCTCGTCGGATTTGCCCAGCCGCTTCAGGACGCGGCCGAGCTGGTAGTGCAGGACGCCGCTGTCAGGCTTTGCCGCAATGGCGGCGCGAAACGCCTCCTCGGCATCCACCAGGCGATTCTCTGCCAGAAATCCGCGCCCACGCAGCTGCTCGATCCGGTCCGACTTCGGATCGATCTGTCTCGCGGTTTCGAGCAGAGTCAACGCCTCCGGAACCCGGTTGTGATCGATCAGCAAATCCGCGAGGTTGATGTAGGGCTGGTCGCTCTTTGGGCCGCTCTCTTCACCCAGCCGGATGGCCTGACGATACGCCTGCTCCGCAGGTTCCAGCTTGTTCTGCGCGCACAGCGCCAGGCCCAGGTTATTTTCCGCTTTGGCGTAGCTCGGGTTAAGCTGCAGCGCTCGCTGAAAGGCGTCGATCGCTTTGTCGAACCAGTTCTGCGAATAATAGGCCCGGCCGAGATAGTAAACCGCCTCGGCGTCCTGAGGTTTCTCACTGACGGCTTGTTCCAGCCAGCGAATCGAGTCGGGATAGTCGTTGAGCAGCGCGTAATCGAGGCCGACGATCTTGAAGTCGTCGGCCACCGGCCTTTGGAGAGCGGCGGCGGCCGTGTAGATGGCCAGGGACTGTTCGGGCTGATTCTCGCGGAACAAGACATAGCCGAGCAGGAACTTAGCATTCGCCGAATCAGGATGAGAAGAGAGATACGCACGCAGTGACGATTCCGCGGCCCCGTACTGTCCCAGATGGATGAGCGCTTTCGCGCGCAACTCCAGAGCGTCCCGGAAGCCCGGCGACCGCCTGTCGGCATCGAGCAGCGCGTCAGCGGCTTCGGCGTATTTCTGCTGGCGCAAAGCCAAAGAGCCCCGTTCGAATTCCTCTTCCTGGCCATGGCCCGCGCGCGCTGAAAGGCACAGAAGAGCAAACGTGGTTAGCGCCCGATACCTCATGAGCGGAGGAAGTCGAAGAATCTGAAAAGTAGTATAGCGCGCACGAAAGGATGGCCCGGGCGGGGCGGACAGCCGCACCCGGGCCGCTTGTTAGTAAGAGAACCGCCCGCTGATGAGAGCGGCCCGACTACATCAGAAATTCAGTTTCAACTCCAGTTGCAGCCGCCGCGGGGGCTGGAGGGTTGCGTTGGTGTTGATGATGCCGAACGTGTTGTTCGTCGCGTCATTGGCGTTGGTATCTCCAGGACGGTCGAAAACATGCCGGTTGAAGGCGTTTGCGGCGGTCGCTTTGAACTCCAGATTCACCGATTCGGTAATTGGAAAGCGTTTGAGCAGGTTGAAGTCTTCGTTGTCGAAGTTCTTCATGCGAACGTTTCCGAGAGTCCTCGCCATGGTGCCGAATTGATAAGCGCCGCCGGCATTGATGCGCGCCGGGGAGTTCGGATCGAGAAACGCACCGGGGTTGAAAACGGAGCACGGATTGACGATAGCAGTCAGGCACGATGCATTATTCATCCACGCCTGGCTGAAGAACGGCTGCCCGAGCACCGTATCGAAACGAATAGCCCCTGAGAAGGCGGGAACGCCCGTCGCGCAGCAGAACGAAAGCGGCTGGCCGCTCTGATAGCGATGTATTCCGCTGAACTCCCATCCGCCGACCACCATGTTCGTGACTCCGCCTTTGTTCAGGAGCTTATGCCCCTTGCCGAAGGGCAGCTCATAAACGTAGCTGAGGACGAACATCTGCGGTACGTCCTGGTTGCTATAAGTCTTTTCCCCATTCAGGTTGAATGGATTCTGAGCGCTGCCGCCGCCATGGAGCGTGGCGAAAAACGGCAGGGAATCGTCGGCGTCGGTGAGAGTCTTTGACCACGTGTACGAGGCCATCAGGTTGAGGCCGTCGTGGAACCGTCGCGTCAGGGAGGCTTCGAGTGCGTTAAAGGTGGATTGCCCCAAATTCTCCAGTTGGCCGTCGGTGTTGAAGCCAAAATATTGCGGAAACGGTACCAGAGCCTGCGCAACAATCAGGTTCGTCGGGAAGCTGGCATAGGGAAGCGTAACTCCGGCGGTTCCGGCCTGCTCGCTCAGCGTCTTTCCCAGTGAAAAATAAGTCGGGTTAAGGGAATTCACCGCGTCGTAGTTACTGTGAAGATGGGTGCCATGAGTCCCCACATAGGCGACGTCAAGGATCAGGTCTTTGGCCAGTTCGCGCTGGATTTCAATGGTCCAGTTCTGTATCATGGGCGGCCGTCCGTAGGAAGGAGCCAGATACTGAACGCCGCTGTAGTTCCACTGCGAAGGATCCAGGTTTGGCGGCGGCGCGTACGGCGGGAATCCCGAGGCGATATTGAACGCCGGGGTGAAGCCGTCCGGGCTGGAGAAACCGGGATTGGCCTGAAAGCCCTGCCGGTTGTATCCGCCAAAGTCCGCGTACTGGAGCGGCCCGTAGTAAATGGCATATCCCCCGCGGACCACCGTATTTCCATGGAGAAAGTCGGGCGACCACGCAAACCCCACGCGCGGGCCGAAGTCCTTCATCCAGGTCTCCGCCCAGCGTTCGCCGGAGACGCCGTTCCGGCCCGGGCCCGTGCCGGCGAAAACCAGAGCGCCCGGGCGCCCGTTGGCGCCGGGATTGGGCGCGGTCAGACTGATATTCGATGTCTGGTCGTATCGTTCACGCCGCGGCACATCGACATCCCAGCGCAGTCCAAGGTTCAGTGTCAGGCTCTTGGTGACCTTGTAAGTGTCCTGGTAGAAAACCGCGATGTAGTTGGTTAGCCACTCCGGCTGGCCGGCCTTCTGGGTTACGCTTGAATTGTCCACCAGGCCGAGCAGAAGACTGGCAATACCGTTGCCACTCTGGCCATTGGTCAAAGGCGTGCCCGCCGTTTGAGCGCGAGCGAAGTTGAACGTACCCGATGAATTCGACTCGTCTATCGGATCGTACCTCGTGTAGCGCTGCTCGTAGCCGAACTTCATGCTGTGCTTTCCCCTGATCCAGTCCATCGTGTCGGTCAGGCCATAGTGGTTGTCGATGGTGTCGCCGAAGACGTTGTCGCCGATTTGGGCGGTTGCCCCTTCTCCGGGACCAATCTGGGGAAACATGGGGCCGCCCGGCGTGCCCGTGATGCCAAGGATACTATCCCAGTTCTTACCCTCAAACGCGTTTTTCACCTGATTTGCGCTGTTGGTGCGATCGTAAGCCACCAGCAGGTGATTGATCAGGGTCGGCGAAAACACGAAGTCGTACCCGCTCCTGAAGTAGTGGGTGAAGAAATCCTGGCTTCGACCGGTACCTACCTGGTTGGCAAAGTATGGATTCACCGACGTTCGCACGTTGTCCCGAGAGGCGTAACTGAAGAACAGTCTTTGCCGTTCGCTCAGGTTCTGGTCGCCGCGGATGCTCATTGACGTATCCAGAAGCGGCAGATTAAAGGGGAGCGAATAGTTATTCGTTTTCGCGCTGTTCGTTGGGTCGGGATAGTAAGAAAGAATTTTCTGCCCGATCTGTGAAAGCTGGTTCGATGGAATGACGTTGCCGGCGAAGGCCGTTCGGCACTGCTGGCCGTTCACGGTCCTGGTGGTGCCGGGGTCGAAGATCTGGCCGGCGTAAATATTGGAGCCGTCGCACGGATTCACGCCCAGTACGGTGCTCGTGAGATCCGCGGAGAAGTCGCCACCCTTCTCCGCGGTGGTCGGAACAGTGCTTGGCGTAACGCCGCCTATGCTCTGCCGGTACTGCTCCCAGGAGAAGAAGAAGAACGTCTTGTCCTTGCCGTTGTAGAGTTTTGGAATTCGCACCGGGCCGCCAAAGGTCAGGCCGTAATCGTTCTGCCTGTCGCGGGCGCCGACGCTGCGGGCGATGTCGTGCTGGTTATCGAACCAGGTGTTCGCGTCGAGGTCTTCGTTGCGGAAGAACTCGTAGGCGCTGCCATGGTAGGCGTTTGTGCCCGATTTGAGGGCGAAGCTGGTGATGCCTCCTGTGGTGCGCCCGAATTCCGCCGTGGGTATCGAGGTGATCTCGCGAAACCCACTGAGGGCGTCCACCGAAGGGGCGGTCTCATCGAACGACGAACCATTCTCCGACCGGGTTGTGCTCGCCCCGTCGAGGAGGACTTCGGTGCCGTAGGCCTGGCCTCCGCTGATCTTGGACTCGAACGTACCGCCGTTGGTGCCGTTCTGACTTCCGGAGCCGGCCGTCCCGGGACCGATCGCGCCGGGTATCAGAAAGACAAACGCCTCCGGCGAACGCATCGACTGGACCACGCTGCCGAGAGGCAGAGGCAGGTCGAGCATTTGTTTGGTGGTCACCTCGGAGCCAACGTCGGAGGTGTCGGTTTGTATCGTTGGCGCGCTGCCTTCGACAGTAACCGTCTCGCTGATCTGGCCCGGCTGGAGAACAATGTTGAGCGTGGTGGTGGCGTTGATCTGAACCGCCACGCCAGTCGACTGGAATGTCTTGAAGCCTGAAAACTCGGCCGTTATCTCGTACGAGCCAATGCGAACATTGGGTATGGTGTACTGGCCGTCACCATTCGAAACGGTGTTATACACGGTTCCGCTGGAGGTTTCCTTTGCGGTGATCTTCACGCCGGGCACGACTGCGCCCGAAGTGTCGGTAATTGAGCCTGAGAGGGAACCCAGGCTGGATTGCGCGAGCAGGCTGCCTGCGAGGAGGGTCGCGAGCAGGATTGCCAATACCGTGAGACTCCCCTGACCGCGAACGTACCGCCGGCGCCCGTCTTTGAAGCGTTTGCATTTACGCATCATCGTCTGTTCCTCATGGACTTTGTTCTTCCCGCACGGACTTCCTGAGCTTGTCTTCTAACTTGTGGCCCTTTTCCGCGTCAGACTGCTGTTTCAAACGAACAAAAGAATCGAGCGCGGCGCGCGATTCGTCCAGCCGATGCAAGCGCCGGTACAACTGCGCCAGTTGATACCAGGACTGCTGCAGCATCTCTGGATCTACCCGCTCCGGCGGCGCCGCAATCACCGAAGCGAAATTTCGAGCAGCCGCTTCGTTGTCGCCCAGTTGCGCCCTGGCCCGTCCGAGTTGATAATGCGCTTCGATCGAGTCGGGCGTGCCGTGAAGGATTTCGGTCAACAGTTCGGCGGCGTCGCCAGGCTTCGAGCGTTGGATATCGACTACGGCCAGGCGATACATTGCCGATGCGTTGCGCGGATCGTTCTCCAGCTCCCGGCGATATTCCTCTGCCGCCATTTCAAGGTTGTTCTGCTGGTCGAAGATATCCGCAAGCTGCTGGTGCAGCCCCGGCTCGTTTGGCCGCAGGCTGATCGCTTCCTGGCATTCCTTCACGGCATCTTCCAGACGGTTTGCATCCGCGAAGGACTGCGCCAACACCTGGTGCACACGCCAGGACTTCGGATCCGCAACGTACATGCGCTCGTACACTTCCTTGGAGCGAAGCATGTAGGCGCGGCCAAGGTGATAGAGGATATCCACGTTGTCCGGCCGCAGCTTCGCCGCCTTCTCGAGCGCGGACACCGCATCCCGAGTGGAACCGAGAGCCGTTTGTACGACGCCCAGCCACATCAGCGCGTCCGCGTTCGATGGATCCAGTTGTGACTCGCGAACCAGAGCTGTTACAGCTTTGCCGTACTCGTTCTCGCGATACTGTGCAATTCCAATGAAGAGATTCGCGCCGCGAAGCGAGGGTTTGAGATGAATGCTCTGCTCGAAGGCGGCGATCGCATCGTCCAGTTTGTTGTGCTGGAACCGCGCCAGACCCAGATTGAACCAAGCCTCTGCAAACCTCGGCTGAAGAACGGTACATCGGGCGAAATCCGCTTCAGCTTCATCGAATTGGCGGTTTTGGAGAGCCTGCGTGCCTCGACGGAAGGTCTGCTCGAAGTCTGATTGTTGTCCGATGGCTAAGGTAAGTCCCGATACGCAAACTGCGATATGGAGAAATGAACCACGGACTACAAGGCCGTTCAGCATGCTTCCCCGCGCCCAACCCCGCGACCTAGTACAATTCCACTATGTAATCGCTTGCAAGAGAATAAGCCGGACCTGCGTCGTTGTCAACAGGAAATATCAGGAAATATCGGGACGTCGTTAACATGTAATTTGTCTGGTCCCGGTGGTGCGTGCTCGTTCAGCACAAGCGGTTTTAGACGGAGAGTGTAAGCGCCCAGCAGTTGTGTGATGGAATCGAACGATGAGTCTGTGACGGCCGCCCATCGAATCAGCGCGTATCCCGACGCTGGTACCTGGCGCCGAGTACGAATCGGCCATGGACGCATACGCGCAGAACACGCATAAATGTCCCATGGGTACCGCCTCCGACGATAATACTCGGGAGTTCCCCGTTCTATCCACTTGCTCCAAAGCCCTCATCCTGACATTCGCTTCCGTCGGACTGCTGAGCGGCCAGTCGAAGATAGCAGGCGAGTTGAAAGCTCTCGATTCCCGATCGACCGTCACGACAGCGGCATTTCCGGCCACCCGGACCCGGATTCGCGTGTCGTCTACCGGCAGGATTTTGTGGGCGCAGGGGCAGGCGACGCGTATGGACACGGTGAACATGTTGCGGGCATTGTCGCCGGCAGCGGCCAGTCCAGGGCATGCCCGAAATGCACGCGTCTGTTCGAGGAATTACTCCCGCGGCGAACCTGATTGACCTGCGGGTGCTCGACCAGAATGGCAGTGGAACGGAGAGCGCCGTAATTGCGGCAATCGAGCAGTCTATCGCTCTCCGGGCGAAGTACAACATCCGCGTCATCAATCTTTCGCTCGGCCGTCCCGTATACGAAAGCTACAAGGTGGACCCGCTGTGCCAGGCCGTGGAAGCCGCGTGGAACGCGGGCATTGTCGTGGTGGTTGCGGCGGGTAACGATGGCCGCGACAACTCCTGGGGGACGAATGGCTACGGAACGATCACGGCCCGGGCAACGATCCTTACGTGATCACGGTTGGGGCCATGAAGACGATGGGCACGCCGCAACGAACCGATGACCTGATAGCGAGCTACAGCTCGAAGGGTCCGACGCTCATCGATCACGTGGTGAAGCCCGACGTCGTCGCGCCCGGGAACCGGGTTGACTCATTGCTTGCAGCCACCTCTAAGTTCCCGCAATAACCTTGTCAACCAGAGGGTGGCGTTGCTGATGCTGGAAAGACAGGGCTGCAGCGTCGTGGTTGCGGCGAATGGCCTCGAGGTCCTCGAGGCGCTGCGGCGAGAACGCAGTGCCTTTGATGTGGTTCTGATGGACGTGCAAATGCCGGTGATGGACGGCCTCGAAGCCGCGCGACAAATCCGCAGATCCGAGCAGGAAGCCGGCGGACGCCTGCCGATTATCGCGTTAACGGCTCATGCGTTCGAATCCGATCGGCGGCGCTCCCTCGATGCGGGAATGGACAACTATCTGTCGAAGCCGTTTCATCGGAACAACTCGCCCAGGTGATCTCGGAGACGATGGCCAGCAAACCCTCGCTGGTGATCTGACACCGCAACCCCCCCTGTAGTTATGGCGCGAGCCATACAATATCCGCAGCCCTCATTCGTCTACAACCACAGGTGACCGAGACGGCGAGCCTGGAGCAGATGGCACTCGAACAGGACCGGCAGATCTTCGAGGCGGTCAGGAGTGAGCAGTCCAGGCTGCGTAACTTCATTCGCCGGCGCGTGCCCGATCCGCGGGACGCCGAGGACCTTCTGCAGGACGTCTTCTGCGAACTGGTGGAAGCGAACCGCCTGTTGATGCCTGTGCAGCACATCACCGGGTGGCTGTTTCAAGTGGCGCGCAATCGCATAACCGATCTCTTCCGCCGGAAGAAGACCGAGACGTTCAGCGACGCCGCCATCGCGGGTGACGACGAACTTCTGCGGCTGGAAGACCTGCTGCCTTCGCCCGACGCCGGACCGGAGGCGCTGTATGCGCGACGTGTGCTTCTGGAAGAACTGGAACTGGCCGTTGCCGAACTGCCGAAAGAACAGCGCGAGGTGTTTGTGGCGCATGAGCTGGAAGGGCGCAGCTTCAGGGAAATGGCCGCTGAGACCGGCGTGAGCGTGAATACGCTGCTTTCGCGCAAACGGTATGCAGTGCTTCGTCTGCGCGAGCGGCTGCAAAGTATTTACGACGAATTTATGAAGAGATGAGGAACCGAACATGAAAAGCAAATGGAAATGGGTTTGGCTGCCGCCGGTGGCGATTGTGGCGATATCGCTGTTCATCGCCCTTGGCGGCGAAGTGGTGAAGCAACTGTGGAACTGGCTGCTGCCGTCGCTGTTTGGCTGGCGCCAGATTACGTTTTGGCAGGCGATCGGAATGCTTGCGCTTTGCCGCATCCTCTTCGGCGGATGGGGAGGACACGGTCACAATCGCTCCGGTTTTCGCCGGCGTATGGCCGAGCGCAGGTCGGCCATGACGCCGGAAGAGTTGGAACGATTCCGGCAGGGCATGCGCGGGCGCTGCGGTTTCGATCCAGCCACCGGCCAAAGCAGTCCCGAAGGGGCGAAATGATTATCGGCCCATCGCAGAGGTCAGGGAATTGGGGCATGCAGGCGAAACCGCCTGCGCCGCCAGGGCTGCTCAACAAACCGCAAGGCGAGGTGGGGCAGGCGTTTCCGCCTGCCGGTCGATCAGCTGACAGCTATGGTTAGCGTGTCGCCTGAGTGCAGTGTCACCGTTTTCGTTGCTGAACCTGTTGGCGCGGCGGGCTGCAGTATTGACGCCGCCATTGCGCTGTCCAGCAGCCCGAGGCCCTTCATCGATGCCACCACGCTCTGGATCACCAGCTTCACCTCATCGTCGCTCGGCAGAGTCTTGTCAATGGACCCGGCGGCGGCGGCCTGCTGCAGCGCGGTCATCACATCGCCGAACACCTGCGCGAACTTTACCGGTCCGGTTCCGGCACCGAGCTGCTGCTCGGCCTGCGGCGCGCTCTTGTGCACCAGCGAGGTAATGAGGCCGATGATATCCGGCGCCAGAGAAGCGATCAACGGAAGCACGGTTGCGGCCATCGTTCAGTTCCCCGTCCCGGCGAGAATCTGTCCCACCGCCGCGTGAATGTCGCCGATCTGCTCGGTGAGCGTCGCCAGCGTGGCCCGATCGGCGGCGGTAAAACCATCGGCCGTCGCCGGACCGTCTGTTGCCGCCGCCCCCGCCGTTACCACCGCCCACATCTTCATGCCGGGAAAGCCGCTCGGCGCCTGTTCGATGGATTCGCCGGCATTCAGAGCCCGAACAGGCATGGGGACGGGAGGATTCGGCGCCGCTTTCGGTGGAGTGCTGGCATCCCAGTAGACAAGTTGGTTGTCCTGGCCTGGAACACCGCCCAGCGTCCAGGCGTCGCTGATGTTCGGCGAGGCAGCGCAGCCGGCCGTAGTCGTGAACGTCTTCAGCGTTCCGCTGCTCTGGTCGAAATAGTCATAGCTCACAATGTTGGTTGGCGTGTTCTGCTTCTGCGCCGGGTCGAACCAGCGCTGCAGGGGCCGTGTCGCGTCGAACGGGGGCGCGTCCGAGCCGAACTGCGCTTTATACGAAGCGCGCGAGTAAGCGGCAAACAGCTCGAGTGAGCTGACCGGAACCACCGGCGTACTTGTCTGAGTCAAGGGGAGTCTCCTCGGGTTTAAGTGCGTCGCTGCCGGGAGCGGAACCACAGGGTCCGCGGGCATGACAACCCAAGGGTATGCGGCTGAGCGGAGCAGGCCGCTCAGCCCTGCGCGTAAGTGAATGCAGCCCCGTGAAAAATGGCGCGCGGAATTGTGTCACCGGGGCCCGAGCTCGTGGCGATTGTACGCCTCACGCATGTCGCGCAACATATCGAGATCCCGGAACAACTCGTCGCGCCTGCCTTCCCCCATGCGATTGTGGTCCGCCACATGGTGGATCGCACTAATCGCATCATCCAGCTCGCCCTTATCGAAGCGCCCTCGGTTCCACTTGTTTGCGAACTCGCGCAGCTCATGTTCGGCGTGATCCAGCCGCTTGCGGTCGCCCCCGTTTATGCGCCATCCGCCTTCGTAGGCGCGGTTCAGATCGGCGTGTACGCGATTGATGGCCCCCTCCACCGAGCGCGGCTCATAACGATTCTGCGGTCCGTACTGCGCGAGCGCCACTGTGGCGGAGCTCGCCATCGCGGCGGCCAGCAGGGCTGTGTGAAAGAAACGTGGCATGTGCATTCCTCCTGATTCGTTAAACGCACGGCCGCGCGGGGATGCTACGCCAATTACCGATATTTAATAGGAATGCGCGGAGGAGGGACATCGTAACAGAGCCGCGACCGTGAGGGAGCGGTAACGCTGCGTACCGCTCGTTCGGAAGGTCTGAATCATTCGGTGCCGCTCCCTCACGGTCACGGCTCGGAAACGTACTGCAAGCTTGTAACCGCAGCCGTGACCGTAAGCGGTTGCCGAATGTTTCACACGTCCTGAGGGAGCGGTTGCCGAATCCTTCACACCGGCAAACCTAGCCGCCGATCGAATACATCGGCCGCGGCGGCGGAACGAATTGCGGGGCGTTGATCTCGTGGCCAATCCACTTCTCGCGCACGTTAGCTCGTATCGCGTCGGCGATGTCCGCGTCGCTCGAACCACTACGCAGCAGCGTCTTCACGTCAGTCTCCTCGCGCGCAAACAGGCAATAACGCAGCTTGCCGTCGCTGGTGAGGCGGATGCGGTTGCAGTCCAGACAGAACGGCCGGCTTACGGAGGCGATGAAACCCACCTGCCCAATCCCATCGGCGAAAGCGTATTCAGTCGCCGGAGCTCGGCGGTCCTTCGGCGGAATGGGCGTGAGCGGCGCGATTTCCCGCGACAGCATTGCGATGATGTCGTCAGCCATCAGCACCCGCCCGCGATCCCACAAGCCCTGCGCGTCGAGCGGCATGAACTCGATGTAACGGATCTCGTAACCATTTTCGCGCCCGAACCGCGCCAGCGGAACGATGTCCGGCTCCACCAGGCCTTTCACCGCGACCGCGTTGATTTTGATGGGAGCGAAGCCAATTGCGCGCGCCGCATCGAGGCCTTCGAGTACGCGCGGCAGATCGTCCCGCCGCGTGATAGCGCGAAACCGGTCGCGATCGAGCGTGTCGAGGTGAACGTTTAACCGGCGCAAACCGGCGTCGTACAGAGCCTTCGCCTGATCGGCCAGCAGCACGCCGTTGGTGGTCAGCGCCAGGTCCTCGATGCCGTCCAACCGCGCCAGGCTGCGCACCAGCAGCGGAAGATCGCGCCGAACCAGCGGCTCGCCTCCGGTAATGCGCAGTTTGCGCACGCCAAGGCCGGCGGCCACGCGCGCCACCCGCTCGATCTCTTCGAAGGAGAGAATCTCTCGCCGCGGCATGAACTCCACCGCATGCTCGGGCATACAGTAGAAGCAACGGATATTGCAGCGGTCGGTGACGCTGATGCGAAGGTTGTCGTGCAACCGGCCGAAAGTATCGATAAGAGGAGCCGGCATCCAGTCGCTATCTTAGCGCGGTGCCCAGACCGTCGCGATTTGTGGTTTTAACTTGCGATCCTTTGCTATACTGTAATGCAGTTAACGCACCCCGCCTGCGTCCGGAGTTTCAGAGGTATATTCATGTCCAGATTTATCCTCGCCGCAACCGGCTTGTTCGCGCTGATTCCTTCCTCCTTCACCGCCGCGCAGGCTCAGATACCCGCGTTCACCTGCGCTACGACGGCGACTCCCTTGCTGATTCGGGCAGAGGGAATCACCGAGCGCACCGGAGATGTCGTGATCTCGTGTTCCGGCGGCACGGCCGGAGCGCAGTTCACCGAGAACGTGACCGTCAGCCTGAATGTCAACATCACCAACCGCATCGATGCGCATAACGTCACCGACATGATTCTCGACGCGGATTCAGGTTCCGGATTGCAGCCTGTGAACGTGCCGGGAGTTCTGGTTTCGCCCACCACGGTGACATGGAACGGCGCTCAGTTCAAGCTGTCAGAGCAGGGAACCCTCATTGTGCGGATCGCGAATATTCGTGGTAACGCCACGCAGATCAGTCCGTCGCCGGGCGGCCAGATCTTCGCCTCGCTGTCGGTCAGCGGTACGGGCGGATTCTCGGTGAATAACGCAGCGCTATCGGTGGCCACCACGACGCCGGGGCTGTATACGAATCATTCCTCGACGCAGGTCTGCAACCAGACTGGCGCCGCGGTTCCGGGCAACTCGAGTTTCGCGTCCTTCATCTCCGCCGGCGCCATCTTTTTCACGACCCGCGTGACCGAGGGCTTTGCGGCGGCTCTGGCGCCGAAGAGCGATCAGCAGAACTTCGACGCCGACACAGGCCATCGAATCCTGGTGCAATATACAGGGTTCCCGACGGGCGCCCAGCTTTATCTGCCGGTGGCGGTTGCCGGCTCCGACGCATTGCAGCCGACCGCCGGCGGCGGCTTCGGACCTCCGGCGTCGGGCGGCAAGTACACGCCCGGAAGCGGCACAATGCTGCTATCGCTGGTCACCGGCGCGGATGCGAACGGAGCGGGCGGCACGCCGCTGTACACACCGCCCGCCCCAGGCTCGCCGGCCGTGACATTCGATACTCTGCAGCAGGTTCCTGTGGCCGCCGATGGATCGGCCTCTGCCGTGTACGAGGTGATGGACTCGAGCGACTTCAGTCCGGAAACCGCGCAGTTCCCCACCTTCGTCGACATTCCGAAAATCTTCACGGGCCAGGTCTATCAAACCGATGAGACGGTCATGCTCGCTCCGGTTTCCACCGTCATGACGGCCAGCGCGAGCGCTCCCGTTCCTCGCTTCCTCGCGACCGCGGCCACGTCCGACTGCGCCGTGCTCAACGACTGCAGCGCGGATTACTTTCCGCACGTGTCCACGGATCAGGCATCGCTCACTTATACGGTGGTCGCCGGAAGCATTTCCACGTCACCCCTGCAGGTCTCCAATAACGGCTCGGGCACAATGAACTGGACTGCTTCCGCGACCTACCAGGACGGGTCAGGCTGGCTCAACGTGTACCCGTCCAGAGGAACGAATAGTGAAAACATCTTCGTGGCCGCGGACGCGCGGCAGCTTACGCCCGGCACGTATCACGGCACGGTGCAGATCAACGCAGGTCCCGCGGGAATATTCACCGTACCAGTCACGCTGACGGTTACCGCTCCCGCGGCCGGTTCGGCGCCGACGATCACCAGCGTTACCAGCTCGGCGAACTTCTGGGGCGGTCCCATCACCGCGGGTTCGCTCGCCACCATCATGGGGACAAACTTCAGCGCGTCCAACGTGAGCGTCGAGTTTGACAACCAGCCCGCCACGATTCTGTTCCGCGACACGCAGCAGATCAATCTGCTGGTTCCCGCGGGGCTGACGGCGACCGGGACGACTCGTATGACTCTGATGCTCGACAGCACGAAGGTGGGGCCGGTGACCGTGGCGATAGCCCCATTCGCGCCGGCCATTTTCCCAGGCGCCATTCTGAATCAGGATTCGAAAGCGAACGGCTCGGCGCATCCTGCCGCGCCCGGCAGCGTGATCCAGATTTTCGGGACCGGCGTTTCGACCGGAGGAACCGTTACGGGGGTCATTGGCGGCGAGACGATCGGCCATGCTTACTACGCGGGCCCAGCTCCAGGGCTGCCGGGAGTCCAGCAGGTGAATCTGCGTGTTCCGGCCGACGCGAAATCGGGCTCGTCGCAGGTTCAGATCTGCGAGGTAGCGGCGGGATCGTCGGCCGCGCCGGTGTGTAGTCCGCCGATGACCATCACGATAAGCCAGTAGTGCATGTTGTGGGGCGGGCGCCCGCCTGCGGCCGACGCCTCGTCGGCCTGCTCGGTAGTCTCTGAATGCGTGTTCCGCCAGGCCAGGCGGGCGGGGCGCCCGCCGCAGGCGAGGCGCCTGCCCCACGCGGATCTATCGCCGGCCGCTGTTCAGAACCCGCAGCAAAATATTCAGCGTGGCCACGAACACGTTGAAGACGCCGGCGAAAAGCATGAGCGCGCCGGGAATCGGGCTGTCCGCATCGGGCGTGTGCAGAACGTTGCTGGTGGAAAACACGAGCACGCACACGCCGAAGGCGCCGATGGCGACGCTCACCAGAATCCCCAGCACGCCGATATTCATGAAGCTGTTCAGCACCACTGCGCCAATAATCGCGAAGAACAATCCGGTCATCAGGCCCCGCGGAGCCGAGAACGTCCGCCGCGCGATCATGACGTAGCCAGTGACGCCGATGAACACGAATGCGGTGATCATGAGCGCTGCCACAATCAGCGATGGAGCCACCATCGCGGCCACAAACAGCAGGGGCGAAATGGCGATGCCCGCCAGAAAGCCGTCCAGCACCAGCGCACTCACGCCCAGCACGGGGTTGTGGCGCACCGACACTGCGATGCGCGGCACGATATTCAGGATGAGGATAGCGACAATCCAGCCCATCCACGTGGAGAAGAATCGCACCGTCGTTTCCGAGGTTGCGCCGATGTACCCGCCGGCGATGGCGCTGAACACGCTCACGCCGAACAGGACGTAAGTCTGTCTGATGACCGCCGACTGTTGCGCCGTCAGATCGGTGCTTCCGGTCAGCTTGTCCCACGTCGATACCTGCGGTCTGTAGTCGTTCATATCGTAAATACCCAGCCTGATCGCTCTCCGCCGCCCCGTCAAGTCCTGCTGCCGCCCGCGCTGATCGCGTGCATAAAAAAATGTTAACGACGCTCGCCGGGCCCTTCCGCTATCCTGAGTCTTATATGTGCGGGATTGTTGGCTATATCGGCAATCGCAAAGCGGTGCCGATCATTCTGGACGGGCTTCGCCGTCTGGAATACCGGGGATACGATTCAGCCGGTCTGGCGGTGATGAATGGCGACAACCATTTGTCAGTGCGCCGCGCGTCGGGCAAGCTGAGAAATCTCGAGGAGACCATCCGCATAAATCCGCTCGATGGTCCGTACGGCATCGGCCATACCCGCTGGGCAACCCACGGCCGGCCCACCGAAGAGAACGCGCATCCGCACCGCGATTGCACCGGCGACATCGTGGTGGTGCACAACGGCATCGTCGAGAATTACCTTGCCCTCAAGCACCAGTTGCAGCTTGAAGGGCACCGCTTCCTGACCGAGACGGACACGGAAGTGATCGCGCACCTCATCGAGAAACACTACGACGGTTCGCTCGAAGACGCCGTCCGCAAAGCGGTGAAGCAGATCAACGGCGTGTTCGCGCTGGCCATTATCGCCAGTTCCGATCCGAACAAAATCGTAGCCGTGCGTTCCGGGCCGCCGGTGGTTGTCGGCCTCGGCGAAGGCGAGTATTTCGTTGCCTCCGATGTGCCCGCCATACTGAGCCACACGCGCGACATGTTCTTTCTCGACGACGGCGACGTCGCGGTGCTCACGCCCGAGGGCGTGCACCTGACCGACTTCAACGGACGCGCCGTGAAGCGGCAGGTCTCCCATATCCTGTGGGATCCCATCATGGCCGAAAAGGGCGGCTACAAGCATTTCATGCTCAAGGAAATCTTTGAGCAGCCGCGCGCCGTTCGGGACACCATGCTGGGACGCGTCGGCCAGGAATCGGGCCGCGTGTTTCTGGACGAGATGGACATCAGCCCGAAAGAGTTCCGCGAATTCGAGTCGGTGAAGATCATCGCGTGCGGCACCAGCTGGCACGCGGCGCTGGCGGGCAAGTTCATGATCGAGCGGCTGGCGCGTGTTCCGGTGGAGGTGGACTACGGCAGTGAGTTCCGCTACCGCGATCCGATCATTTCCAACCGCATGCTTACGGTGGTTATTTCGCAATCGGGCGAAACCGCCGATACCCTGGCCGCGCAGCGGGAGGCGATTCAGAAGGGCTCGAAGACTCTCGCCATCTGCAACGTTGTCGGGTCGATGATCACTCGGGCGTCGGCCGGCACCATCCTCACCCATGCCGGGCCGGAGATCGGCGTGGCGTCCACCAAAGCGTTCACTTCGCAGCTCACCGCGCTGTTCATCCTCGCGCTCTATCTGGCCCAGGTGCGCGACGCCATTTCGAGCGAGGAATCGCAGAGGCTGGTACAGGAGCTGGTCCGAATCCCCGGCAAGCTGGAAGCTATCCTCAGCCACGAATCCGTCTACCAGGAACTCGAAAAGGCCCTGTTCCGCTCCACCGATTTTCTGTATCTCGGCCGCGGCATCCATTTCCCCATCGCGCTCGAGGGCGCGCTCAAGCTGAAAGAGATCTCGTACATTCACGCTGAGGGGTACCCGGCCGGCGAGATGAAGCACGGTCCCAACGCGCTGATCGATGAGAAGCTGCCGGTGGTGGTGCTGGCGACGCGCGATCCCGATGAGGAGCAGAGCCGCATTCGCTACGAGAAGACGCTGTCGAACATTCAGGAAGTGAAGGCGCGTTCGGGCATCGTGATCGCGATCGTCTCCGAGGGCGATGAAGAAGAGGTCGGCAAGCTGGCCGATTTTATGGTCCACATCCCCTGTACGTGCGAGTTGCTGGCCCCGATCCTCGAGATCGTTCCGCTGCAGTTGATCGCATATCACATCGCCGTGCGCCGCGGCTGCGACGTCGACCAGCCGCGCAACCTGGCCAAGAGCGTCACGGTCGAATAGCGGTGCGGCAGGCGACGCACCGGCTCACCGTCTCGACCAACGGCAAGGGGTTGTACGAGTTCACGCGCGAGGTGGAGCGCTGGCTGGCCGCGCAGAAGATCCATACCGGCTTACTGACCGTTTTCTGCCAGCACACCTCCGCGTCGCTGGTGATTCAGGAGAACGCGGATCCCGATGTGGTGGCCGACCTGGCCGACTACTTCGAGCGGCTGGCGCCGGAGGACACGCGTCATTACCGGCACACTGCTGAAGGCCCGGACGACATGACCTCGCACATCCGTACGGCTCTTACCAACGCGCAGCTCAGCATCCCGATTCAGGAAGGGAAACTGGCGCTGGGCACGTGGCAGGGCATCTGGTTGTTCGAGCACCGCCGCGCACCGCACCGGAGGAGCGTCGTACTGCACGTGATTGGTGAGTAGAGGTCCGTGGGGCAGACGATCGGGTTTTGTCGTCTGCCATGCCCGGGCACTCAACAGGCAGACGACATAGACCGATCGTCTGCCCCACGGGGAGGCGAAGCTACATTTTCAGGGGAGCGGTTGCGGTATTGTGGCAGCATGACTCGCCGCAGTATCCTCGCAGCGCTCCTCGCCGCTCCGGCGCCTTTCGCCCAGCAGGCGGCGCCCGCGGGACGGCTCAGGCAGTCGGTGGCGCGCTGGGCATGGCAGAAGATTCCTCTGGAGGACCTGTGCCGCGCCGGCGCTGAGATGGGCCTTTCCGGAATCGATCTGGTGACCCCGGATGAAGCCCGCGTCGTCAAAAAGTACGGGCTCGTTCCGTCGATGATCCTGCCCGGCGTCGGCGAGATCCCGAATGGGTTCAACCGCCGCGAGAATCACGATCGGCTGGAGAAGCAGATGCGCGAGTTGGCGCCCGTAGTGGCCGCCCTGGGCGCGCCGAACATCATCACTTTCTCGGGATATCGCCGAGGGTTGTCCGACGACGAGGGCATTGACAACTGCGTAACCGGATTGAACCGTGTGAAGAAGATTGCCGAAGATCACGGCGTGACGCTGTGTCTGGAACTGCTCAACAGCAAGGTGGACCACAAGGATTATCAGTGCGACCACACCGCGTGGGGCGCTGAGGTAATGCGGCGCGTGGACTCGCCTCGGGTGAAACTGCTGTACGACATCTACCACATGCAGATCATGGAAGGCGACATTATCCGGACCGTCCGCGAGAACATCGGGTACATCGCCCACTTCCACACCGGCGGCGTCCCGGGCAGGCACGAACTGGACGGAACGCAGGAGCTGAACTGGCGCGCCGTGGCGACCGCGATCGCCGACCTGAATTTCAAGGGCTTCATCGCCCATGAATTCCTTCCCACGCGCGACCCGCTCACGTCCCTGCGCGAAGCGGTGGAGATCTGCCGCGTTTAGGTCGGTTACCCCATATCTTTCGGGCGAGAATCGCCATACAATACCCGTAGACAGACATCTTTGTTAGTGTTGCCTGCACGGCGCACTCGAAGGCCGCGCAGGCTGTCGGGCGGCATCCGAGAAAGGAGGCCATGATGAAATGGCTTTGCC
The DNA here is from genome assembly GCA_963780655.1 of uncultured Acidobacteriota bacterium. GTDB lineage: Bacteria > Acidobacteriota > Terriglobia > Bryobacterales > Bryobacteraceae > CAWACP01. The sequence continues at coordinate 105,842 of CAWACP010000016.1, forward strand.
TTGCCGCGTTTTTGATTCTTCCTGCCGCGCCGTTTGCCGCTAACAGCGTGCAGCCCAGTTCGGCGCCTCGCTACGATACGCAGACCGTAAAGGACTTCACCGGGGTGGTGGTAGGCGTTCGTGAAGACGACGCAGGCGCCGCGCTTCCCGGAATCCATCTGAGCGTCAAAGAGGATCAGGAGACGTTCGACGTCTACCTCGCGCCTGTTTCTTTCCTGAAACTGTTCGACGTGGAGTTCGCGAAGGGCGATCAGGTGCAGGTGAACGGCTCCAAAGTGAAGTGCAACGATGAAACGGTCGTTTTGGCGAAGGAGGTCCGGCGGGGCGATACCACCGTCTATCTGCGCGATGACGCCGGCAAGCCGTTCTGGACGCATTGAGGCGCGGCGGTTAACGGCGCTGGGAATCTCTGATATCATCGGTCCAACCGATATCGGTTTTTCCCATGGCGCGAGACATGCTGCTCAGGAACGTCCCGGATGAGTTGTACGCCTGGGTCAACCGCGAACGCGAGCGTCTGAACATGACCCAGACCGAGTTCGTGGCCTGCGCCCTGCGCGAAGCCGAGCTGCGCCAGCAACAGGATCAACTGCCGCTGTTTTTTGCTGAACCCGCCGTGCGCGCCACGTCGCCCGAAAGCCTGCCATTCCGCTTCATCGACCTGTTCGCGGGCATAGGCGGGTTTCGCATCGCGCTCGAGCGGCTGGGCGGCGAATGCGTGTTCTCCTGCGAGTGGGACAAGTACAGCCAGAAGACCTATCAGGCCTGGTTCGGCGAAACGCCCGAGGGCGATATACGGCAGTTGAAGCCTGCCGATTTGCCGCCGCACGATATCCTCGCCGCCGGTTTCCCGTGCCAGCCGTTCTCGATTGCCGGCGTCTCCAAGAAGAAGAGCCTCGGCCGTCCCCACGGTTTCAAATGCGCCGACCAGGGCAACCTGTTCTTCATTCTGGCGGCGTTGATTGAGGCGAAGCGGCCGCCTGTACTGCTGCTGGAGAATGTGAAGAACCTGAAATCGCACGATGGGGGCCGCACGTGGGGAGTGATCAGCGGGACTCTCGAGGAGCACTACCACGTGTTCGCGGAGGTCATCGATGCCGCAGGATGGGTGCCGCAGCACCGCGAACGCATTTACATTGTGTGCTTCGAGAAGGCGAAGTACTTCCGCGCGCGTCCCGATTTTCGGTTTCCCGAACCGCCGGCCGAGCGGCCGAAGCTGCGCGATGTGCTGGAACCCGAGGTGGACCCCAGATACACGCTCTCCGACCAGCTCTGGCAGTATCTGCGCGACTACGCCGACAAGCACAAGGCGAAGGGCAACGGCTTCGGATTCGGGCTGGGCGATCCCGACGGCGTCACGCGCACGCTGAGCGCGCGCTATCACAAGGACGGCTCGGAGATTCTGATTGCGCAGAACGGTGGTAATCCACGGCGGCTGACACCCCGCGAATGCGCACGCCTGATGGGCTTCGATGACGAGCGCTCGGAACGCCGGATCGCGGTGTCGGACACGCAGGCCTATCGGCAGTTCGGCAACGCAGTGGTGCCGAAGGTGGTGGAAGCGGTTGGCCGCGAGATTCTGCGCGTGTTGCACCCAGCCGTGCGGCAGGCGGGCAACGGGTGTCTGCTGAACCGGTAGCGCGCGTGGGGCAGGCCATCGGTGTTTGTGGCCTGCCTGCGTCTGGTCAGCAATCGCAGACGACAAAAGACGATCGTCTGCGCCACACCGAGTTGTACCAGCTCTGGATATTCCAGAAACTGTAAGAGTGCATAACGCCGCGGCCATAAACATCCCGCTCGCGCTGCTGATCGTGTTTGGGTCGGCGAAGCTGCTGGGGGAAGTTTGCGGGCGCCTCGGCCAGCCGGCCATCGTCGGCGAGATTCTCGCCGGAATCCTGATCGGGCCGGGAGTGCTGGGCTGGATCGCTCCAAATCAGGTGTTGACCGCGCTGGCGGAACTGGGCGTGATGTTCCTGCTGTTTCGCGTCGGCATGGAGGTGAAGACCTCGGAGCTCTTTCGCGTCGGCGGAACGGCCCTGATCGTGGCCACGCTCGGCGTTATTCTGCCATTCTTTCTCGGCTGGGGCATCATGGCCCTCTGGCGGGCGCCGCATGTGGAGTGCATCTTCGTGGGCGCGGCGATGGTGGCCACCAGCGTCGGTATCACGGCCCATGTTCTGGCGGAGAAGGGAGTCCTGTGGCACAGAGCCAGTCAGGTGATTCTCGCCGCGGCCGTGATCGACGACGTGCTGGGCCTGCTTGTCCTCGCCATTGTCAGCAGCACTTCGAAAGGCAAGTTGAACATACCGGAGTTGCTGTTAACCGCGATCGTCGCGATCGGTTTCACTCTGCTGGTGGCCACTGTGGGAAGGCGCGCCGTGGGCCGCCTTCTGCCGCGCGTAACGGAAAAGCTGCAGGCCGGCGAGGGACAATTTCATCTGGCGTTGTTTCTGCTGTTCGGACTTTCGCTGCTGGCAACCTGGGCGGGCATCGCCGCCATCATCGGCGCGTTTCTGGCGGGCATGGCAGTGAGCGAGAGCGTCGGAGAGCGAGTGCACGACCTCACTCAGGGCGTCACCGAGTTTCTCGTGCCGTTCTTCCTGGCCGGAGTCGGTCTTCAGTTCAACGTTGCCGCGTTCACCCAGCGATCCGTCCTGATTCTTGCGGCAGTGATTTTTGTCGCTGCCGTGATCTCGAAAGTGGTCGGGTGCGGCCTGGGCGCTCTGCGCTATGGCTGGGGCGATGCGGCGCGCATTGGCGTCGGTATGGTTCCGCGAGGTGAAGTGGGCATGGTGGTAGCGCAGCTGGGGTTGCGTATGGGGGTGATCCCGCCGGCTGTCTATGCGATTGTCGTGTTCATGTCCATCGCCACCACGATCGTTGCTCCGCCGCTCCTGAATATCACCTTTCGGAACGTGAGGCGTCTGCCGTCCGTCGAGGAATATCAGCCAGGATGATTTCACTCCGGATACAAGGCGCCCGGTTCGGGCTTCTCGCCCTGATGTGCATTGCAGGCGGCCGGCTCGCCATGGCCGGCGGCGAGGACGACGCGCTCGAGATCGTGCGCAGATCGCTCGGACACGATGAGGTGAACCTTCAACGCGCCCACGATTACACGTTCAGTGAACGCGTGGTGGAGCGCAGGGGCGATGGCAAGGGCAACTACTCGGCAAAAGACACGAAGACGTACGAAACCGTGATCCTGTACGGCCAGCCGTTCCAGAAGCTGATTGCGAAAAACGACAAGCCGCTTGACGAGAAGGAGCGGAAAAAGGAACAGGACCGTTTCGACAAGGAAGTGGAGAAGCGCCGCAGGCAGACCGAGGAGGGCGGCAAAACGGATTACGACAAGGAGCGCGAGCAGCGGCTGAAGATCATAAAGGAAGTGGTGAACGCGTACACGTTCCGGCTCCTCGCGGAGGAGCAGGTGGACGGACAGGATGTGTATGTCATCTCAGCCGAGCCGCGGCCCGGTTATCGGCCGCAGACCCGCGAGGGCGCGTGGCTCGAGGGTCTCCACGGAAAAATCTGGATCGATAAAAACGAGCTGCAATGGGTGAAGGTGGAAGCGCAGGTGATCAAGCCGCTGAAGTGGGGCTTCTTCATCGCTACGCTGGCCCCCGGGTCGAGCCTGTATTTCGAACAGCGCCGCGTGAACAACGAGCTGTGGCTGCCGGCTAAAGTGGTGGCGCGAGTGAACGGCCGGTTCACGTTCAAACATTACGATATGGAAGTGGAGTCAGACTATCGCGACTACCACAAATTCCACACCGACTCAAAGATTACCGAGGTCGGCACGGAGCCGGCGGACAGCAACGCTACTGTTTCCGCGACTCCGGCGGCACCAATCCATTGAGGCGGTAATAAACCACCAGTTGTCCGTAGTGCTCGCCGTTGTGCTCGAGAAACGACGACCAGAGTCCGAGATGTTTGAGGAACTGTTCGTCTGTCTCCCCCATCAGCGCTCGGATCGCGTCCTGAAACGATGACTGCAGTACGGCGATGACATCCGCCTTCTTCGGATACTTCGCGCGCGGCAGCTCGTTCAGCTTGCCGTCAGGGTTCAGGCCTTTCGCCGATTTGGCGACGTACTGGTTCCAGAAGGAAACGTGCAGGAGGACCTGGGCGAATGTCCGCACCTGCGGGTTGGGCTGGTAATCGTACTTGTCCTCCGGCATCTCGGCGGCCATGGCGTCCAGCTTGCGGCCAATCTCGTTCCATTGTTCGAGCATGGCGCTCTTTGGAGTTTTGGGCAGCGGTATCGCCTGGGCGGTCGCGGACAAAAGGACAAACGCGAGTATCGCGGAGGTCAGTCTCATAGAGGTATTCTCTCCCATGTGGATGCCATCGCCAAGGCCGAGGTCGAGCGGTTGTGGCAAAGAAAGCTCGCTCAGGACGCGGCGGGCCTTGCTCAGTCGGAGCGGCATCGCAATCTGGAGCCGCCCAGCGCCGAGTTCATCTATTCACTTGCCGCGGGCATCGGAGCGCGAAGCCTGATCGAGATCGGAGGATCCAGCGGCATATCCACCATCGCGCTTGCCTCCGCGGCGCGCAGCACAGGCGGCCGGCTGACGTCGGTGGAGATCGAGCCGCGTCGGCAGACCGAGGCTCGACGGACGCTCGCCGCACTCGCGCTCGATGGGTACGTGGATTTTGTACTTGCCGATGCGGCGTCGGTGCTGCCGTCGGCTGGTCCGTTCGATTTCGCGCTGATCGATTGCGAAAAGGAAGACTACATCCGATTCTTTGACATGCTTCGGATGAGCGCTGGAGCCGTGGTGGTGGCCGACAACATCGTGTCGCACGGGCTGGCGAATTATGTCGGGCACGTACGTTCCTGGCCCGGCGTCGAGTCGATCACGCTGCCGATCGGGAAAGGGCTGGAGGTGACGCGATTCGTGGAGCAGTAGTGGAGCAGGCGTCTCAGCCCACCGTCCTGCAGTCTGCATTTCACGTCTTCCAGTCGGCCGCAAACGCCTTCGCCGCTGGATCGATCGCTATTGCTCCACCGCGCTGCTCGAACTTCGCGCCATCGATTCCCGCGAATGACCCGGCTCCGCCGAGCGATGCGGGCAGTTCTATTGCAGCCGGAGCAGTTCCCCCCGCGCGCTCGAACTCCAGACGCCAACCGCCCGCGCCACGCGGGCTCAGCCGCAGATTCAGCCGGCCGAATCGCGTGGGCGTCTGCCGAAACTCCGCCTGATCGGGAGCGGTCACGCCCGCCAATAGCCGCAGCCGAGGGCCGTCCTCCAGCGCGTACATGTGCCGCAGATAGAGGATGCACTCCGCGCTGGCCCAGTCGTGCGGCATGTCGCCCCAGTAGCCCGATACCAGGCCGCCGCGCAGGGGCTGCTCTTCGCGCCAGCAGTACAACGGCGAAGCGTGGTTGAGGAACCCGGCGAACGTGCGCGCCGCCCAGTCGTTCACGCCGGCCCAGAGATACACATGCGAGACGAAGGGTGCATTGTAAGTCCACAGGCTGTCATGCGGCAGCCAGCCCGTTTCCGCCGGTACGTTTTCGCGCGTGCATGCCTGCATCAGCGCGATGTGCCCGCGAACCACCGGGTCGTTGCGGTCGAACACCAGGCCCGGATAAATCGCATGCGAGAGCGCCCACTGCGCCACCTGCGGACGCGGCCGGTTCCACGGGTCGGCGGCGTTCCACCGAGCATCCTCTTTCATGAGCATCGGCAGATAATCAAAGCCGTTCGGATGACGACGCATCTCCTTTGGCGCTGCCGCGAAGAAGGCGGTTCGCAATTCATCGTGGAACTGCCGCACGCTCGCGAACTGCTGGTTCAGGCCGAGCCGCTCCGCCGCACTGAGAACGGCGCGCAGACCGGCCAGTGTCCACACCGTGTTGGTGAATTCGGAACGCAGACCGCTCAAGCCGCCGTCGCCGAAACCGCGGGCGAGCAGGCCATATCGGCCATTGGCGCTGTTCTCGGTGCGTCCGCGATCGCGCACGCCACGGAGGAAGTCGGCCGCGCGCAGCACATTCGCAACCATGGATCGAAAGTAAGTCCAGTCCCCACTCAGTTCCGCCTGCCGCACCATGGTGAACATGGCGATTGCGGTGTCCTTCCAGTGCTCGCCGGGCGCTGCCGCGAACACGCCCCCATCGGGAAGCTGATGCGACCAGGTCGCTTCCAGTCCTTGTTGCGCCTCGGCGTCGTAGCCGAGGTACCGCGCGGCCTCCAGAATGAAGTTCCCGTCCACAATCCACAACCCGCGATAGCAGGTGGGTCCAACCTGGAACGTCTTGCGGCCGTTCTTCACCTCGCGCGCCTGCAGTATGTTCCGCGCACAGGCCGTGAGGAACTCCTGATACCGGCCCGGCAGTTTCCACCGCACTTCACCGCCGCAGGGCTTCCACGCGGACCAGTATGTGCGCGCCTCGGCCAGCAGGGCATCGGGCTCGCCGAGTCCTTTCAGCACACGGTCGGCGGCCTGGCGCTCCTGCGGAAACCGGAACAGCAGGCGCGCCGGCGCGTCGGGGCGGCACGGCAGCGCCGGCGCGGCGAGGACATAGCCTTCGAACGCCGGGAAGGCGATCAGCGGGTGGTCGGATAAAAGGAAGCACTCGCCCTCCTCGCCGATCACGCGCGCCGTTCCGTTACCCGGCAACGGAACCGCCTCCAGACGACCGCGCGTCGCCACTCGCACCAGCGGCGCAACATGCACTTCTTCACTGCCGCGGTTGCGAATCTGCAGAATGACGTTGTCCACCCGGCCCTCGTCCGGCCGATTGGTCGCAAACGCGATGAGCTCCAGTTGGACCGCAGGCCGCTCGATCCAGGTATGCACGATGGGAACGCCGGGCGCTTCCAGTTCCTGCCGAACCACCCGATCCGGCTCCATTCCGCTTACCGAAAAACGAACGATGGAGGAGAATGCGTCGATGGCGACGTTCGTGCCCGGATGGCCGTAGCGCAACTCGCCGCTGCTGCCCACCAGGCTCTTGTAGGGGTCGTCAGGGAAGCAGAATGCCGCTTGCCCGTCCAGGGGCGCGTAACGGAAATCGACCGGGTCCGGCGATGTCGGCGCGGCCGCGGCGAGTTGCGGAACAGCCGCGAGCCCGGCTGTCGCCTGGGCCATAAAAGCTCGTCGGCTACTCATGTTTCATCTCGAATCGGATTGTGAGCGTCTGGTACGGCTTCAACGCAACCTCGAGCGGCGAGGACGCGGGCAGGGAACGAATCACTTTGTCCTCCGTGAGATCGACCACCTCTGCGTTCACCACCGGCCCCGGCAGCGCGATGGACGCGTGCGGCGTATCGCGTCCCGCAACCTCCTGGAGGCGGATCACGAATTGACGGGACTGTTTTGCGTCTTCCAGATTCGTGGGCGTGATTGCTTCCGGCTGCAGGCTCTCCGCCTGTTTCACGGTGTCGATGCGCACGTTCGGCTGGTTAACCGCGAAAAAGCTGCCCGAGGAGGCTGCGGCGAATGGTACGTAGACGGCGCGAAGTGGTACATCAAAGGCCGCGCCGAAATGCATGGCCGCTACCGCGTCGAACGGCGCGGCGGCGTAACCGATCGCGTAATCGAAATTGTAACGGTCTCCGAGGCCCGGTTCCACCGTCGGAAACGTCGTAACGCCACGCAACCGCATGTCGCCCTGATTGCTGTGGCGGAACGCGCGCGAATAGAGCGTGGCTTCGGGAAGCGGCCATTTGCCCGTAAACATGGCTGGAAACGCAGGGCGCTCTTTCGTTCGCTCGGTCCTCAGGTAGCCTGGAAACAAGAAATAGAATGCCTGGCGGTGCGCCAGAAGCATGGTGGCATGCGAATCGGCCAAAGCCACGGCGTGCTGCGACGTGACGGAATCGCGCCTCGCGCCCGCGAGATAATCCCGCGGCAAAGAGAGAAAGCCGAACTGCTCTTCGGGATGCACGGTGAGGCTGCCGGGGTCGAGCGCGAACGGAAACGCGAAATAGTACGAATCGAAGCTCGTGCGCATGGAGGCGAACGGCAGGCGCGTCGAATCGACCTCGTTGTGGATCTCCACCCGATCGAGTCCGCCGTAGAGCCGGATGCGGGTCACGGGAAATGCCGATCCGGCGCGGCGCACCTCAACTTCAGAAACCACTTGCCCGCGGCGAGTGGCGATTGCCGGGGCAAACGGCATCGGCGCCGGTGCCGGCTGGTCGCCTTCGCTTCTGAAGAAATGATTGAACCGAACCACCGGGTGCGCGTTCACGAGCTCGCGATCATCGCGGCGGTCGAGAATGCTCGATATGTCGCCGTTGGGCGTGAGCGTGACGCGGTAGCGGTCGTTTTCTGTTGCGGCAGCGGCCGCGCTCACAGGTGCCAGCGTCGACGTTGCCGGACCTGGCGATTCATCCACGTCATAAACGGCATAGCCGACCGACGGCACGTCGTGCGCAATGAATAATGCCTTCCCGTCCGCATCGACGTCGAACGGCACGGGCCGGCCGTTCCTGCGGTCGCGGACAGCGATGATGTGCCAGCCTGTCTCGGGCGCCGGCGCGGTGACTACGTCCGTGCGCTGCCAGGAAAGTGAATTCCACACCACGAGCGGCCACGTCATGACGTTGTCGGATGCCACGCGGGCCTCGCCTGCCTCATTGGTGGTCAACACGCCGACGCCCGTACGCAGCAGGTAATCGGCGTTGTTCGAAGCCTGCTGCATGAAGGCCGCGTAATCGACGTTCTGCTGCTCCAGCGTGTCGCGGGAATTGAGGCCCGGCCAGCCAACGTTTCCCGCGCCGCTGTGCTCGTCGTAGTTGAACAGAAGATGATAGAGCTCGTACAGATCGCCCGCCGGAAAAGGCACCCCCTGTTCCAGAGCCAGCGCACTCCACAACGTCTCCGCCGCGGGAACTTCATCATGTGCGCGGCGCGCCAGCGCGCTGATCTGCGGAGAGCTGGTCTTCGCTTCAGACCAGAGGCCCGCCCATTCGCCGCTCGCTGTGGGAATCGTCGAGCCGTATTTCTCCTCCATGTAGCGGAAGAATTCCGAAGCCGTGGCGATGCGCAGCTCGGGCGTTTTGTGAGCGCCATTCCACAGCCGCACGGCCTGCTCCAGGCTCTCGACCGTGGAGGGATGAAGGAAATCGTGCACATGCATCACCAGCACGGCTTCATAACGGTAGCCCGCGTCAGCCAGGCGCTTCAGCAGGATGTCCATGCCCGCCTGCATCGAATCGAGCGGGCTTTTCTCGGGCGTCTTCGGATTGAAGATCTTCCATCCGCTGGTCTGCGTATAAGGATCTTTGGTGAAAGGGTCGAGAAAATAATCGGTGATGCCTTCGGTGTATCCACCGCGCGGGCTCTGGCTGACCCATGTCAGCACGCGCTTGCCGTCCGGCCCCTGCCAGTAGAACGGCACATTGCCCGGACTGAGCGACGTCCCGCCGCCCACGAACTGATTCGCGCCCACCAGCAGATATCGCACTCCGCTGCCGGCAAGAGCGGACGCGAGACTCCACGGCTGTCCCGGCACGTCGTTGAGCACGGCGAGGTGTGACTCGATTCCGTAGGTTCGGTGGAGCGCGGCGTAATCGTACATGAGCCGGTTGAGCTCCTCGGCGCCCAGGAACTCCGTGTGCATGCTGCCCCAGGCCGCGGAGAGATCGATGCGCCCCGAGCGAATCAGCTTCATCAGCAACTGGATTCGATCCGGGCGGCCGGGAAGGATATCGCCAAGGCCGCGCTCCTGGTCGATGAACGCCAGCACCTGCCAGACGCTCTCGATGGTCCAGCGGAAATCCGGGTCCTTCTCAGCCTGGTCGATTACCTCGTTGATGTGGCGCGCGGCCATCGCCGGAATCTGTGAAGGCGGGACGACAAAGCCGCGATCATAGTGGCTGGACGGGACGATGTAGACAGTGCGGATTGAGGTCGCCGCATGCAGCGCGCCGCAGATCAGCGCCAGGCAGGCCAAAGTCCTGCTCCACCATGATTTCATCTCATCTCCGGAACCAGGACCGGCCTGCCGTCCACCTCGCGCAGCCGGGCACTGAACCCGCGGCTTCGAACGATGTCGTAATCGTGTCCGGCGTCGCTCGGCCAGCAGGCAATAAACGCTAGCTCTGTCACGCCGGTGTTCGCCACCCGATGCGCGGTGTAGCCGGGGATGTAGTGGACCGTTCCTGGACGCATCGCCTCAAACCGGCAGGCCCCCGATTCGTCCATCAGGATCAGGCCGCCCTCACCTCGAATGGTCGCGTAAAACTCGGCGCGATCGCGCGACGCGTGGAGATGGCCATGCGTCATGAAGTACTCGTCACCCACCTTGCCTGGTTGAATCACCGTTGTTCCCCAGAACAGGCCTCCCGGCAGGCCTTCAGCCACGGGCGTCCAGTACTCCACCCGATACAGAATCGTATCGGGGTCTGCCGCGGCGGCGCCGGCGCGGTCAAGAAACAGATCTCCGATTCGCGAGAGCCGCGTGATGGCACATCCCACCTGCTCGCCGGAAAGAGTCCCCGTGGTCCAGTCAATGGTGATGGGCGATAACACTTCCGGTAGCCTGTGCCCCGAGCATACACGACGCTTGTCCAGAATTCAAGTGAAACGATCACAAGTACGGCACCAATATGATCGGCTCAGGCACGAACGTGCTCGTTTGATAGCCACACGAGCATTTTGCTCTTGACAGACGGACAAATAGGCAGTATGTTCGATGCCAAGGCAGGGGTCTGTGCAATACGGCGGGCGAACCTTCCATGAAGAGGAATCGATCACCCTTATGAACAGCAAAACGCGTTTACAAGTTCCGGGTCGGGCGGCGGTGCTGGCGCTCGTGTGCATCGCTCTTACCGTTCTGCCGATCTCAGCGCAATTCGACACTGGAACCATTGCCGGAACCATCACCGATCCAACGGGCGCGGTTGTTCCCCACGCCACCGTCACGGTGACGAATCAGGGAACGTCAGCGCAGACCAGCCTTCAGACCAGCGATTCGGGTAACTTCGTGGCCTCGGCTCTGCCGTTTGGAAACTATATCGTCTCGGCGACAGCAACCGGGTTCGCAACGGCTACGAGTCCGGTGATCGCCCTCAACGTCGGCGGCACCGTCCATGTGAACCTGAATCTCGCGGTGGCCGCAACCACTGAGAGCGTCGCGGTTACCGGTACTGCATCCACGGTGGATACCAGCAGCACCACCACCGGAGTGAATCTCAACACCACTCAGGTGGAGAACCTCCCGGTGAATGGACGCGACGTAATGGACTTTCTGGAAGTGACCCCAGGCGCGGTGGCTACGGCCGGCGCCGGATTCCAGAACAGTGTGAACGGAATGGAATCGGTATTCACGGGCGTCAACGTTCTGCTGGATGGCGCGGACGCGACGCGCATCGACATCAACGGCACGCCCAACAACGAGGGCAACGAGGAAAGCCGGATCACGCGCGCCAGCGTCGACAGCATTCAGGAGATCAACGTACTGAACACCGGTTACAACGCCGAGTACGGACGCTCGCTGGGGCCGGTGGTCAACCTGATCACGAAATCGGGCAGCAACGAACTCCACGGAGAGCTGTTCGATTTCTTCCGCAACGAGGACCTGAACGCGAGGAACTTCTTCGAACATGCGCCAGGAGAAGGGAAGCAGCCGTTCAAGTTGAACCAGTTCGGCGGAAACGCCTCCGGCCCACTGGTGAAGGACAAGCTGTTCTTCTTCGCGAACTATGAGGGGGTGCGGCAGCACATCACCACATTCTCCGATTTCAACGAAACACCGAGCGCGCAACTTCGGGCGCAGTTCGTGGCGCCCATGCAGCCGATATTGAACGACCTGCCCGAACTCCCGGCGAATCCCGTCGCGGTACCGGGCAGCGGCGGCAATCTGGATTTCTACAGCGCGGTGTTTCCGAATATTCTCAGCGAAAACACCGGATCGGTAAAGGTGGACTACAACATCACCTCGAACGACCGTCTGGCCATGCGCTACAACATCAACGATTCCGAGAGCGACATCACCTACGGCATCAACCAGGGCCAGGTGGAGACCCTGCCTCTGCGGACACAGTTCGGCCGTATCGACGAGACGCACACATTCGGCCCGAGCCTGCTGAATGAATTCGGTCTTGCGGTGGACCGCTTCCATTCAGTGACCGGCACGGAAACGAAGCTGCCCATCATTCAGGGATTCTTCGTGAATCTCGGTTCCCTTCCGGGCACCGAGCTGTTTAACCAGCTCAACGCCAACACCTCATACCAGGTTCTGGAAGCATTGACCAAAACGGCGGGACGGCACACGTTGAAGTTCGGCGCCGACATTCGCGTCGTCCGCTCGAACACCCAGTTGAACGCGAACCAGACCTACTCATTCGGCAGCTTCTCCGACCTGGCGAACGACCGGCCCTTCACGCTCTCCACGCTGGGCTACCCGATGCTCGGCCTGAACAATTCCAACTGGGACTTCTATGCTCAGGACGACTGGCGAGTGAAACCGGGGCTGACCATCAACTTCGGCCTGCGCTATGAATACAACACGGTGATCAGCGAAGGGCACGGGCGCCTTTCCAATTTCGACGTCGCCACTCAGTCCTTTATCCCGTCGAGCGAAGGCGCGTATATGCCGGATCGCAATAACTTTGCTCCCCGGCTGGGATTCTCCTGGGACCCGTTCAACAAGGGCAAGACCGTCATACACGGCTTTGGTGGAATCTTCTATCTGCCGATGCTGGTGGGCGCACTAAATTCGCTGTCGTCCAACATTCCGGCATACGCCGGCGAGAGCCTCAATGCGTTTCAGGTGGCGCTCGCATATCCGGAGCCGAACCCGCCGGTGATCGCGGGCGCTCAGAACACGCAGGCGTTTCTCAGGAACTCGCGCGACAGCTATAGCCAGCAGTGGCTCTTCGGCGTGCAGCAGGAGGTGCTGCCGCGGACGATTCTCGAAGTGAATTACACCGGAAGCAAGAACATGAACCTGCCGGCGGGCGCGGCGTTTGCGGGCCTCGAGGTGAATCCGCTGAATCCTCTCACCGGAACCCGCCCGTATCCAAACTTCGGCGACGAGCGCGTGCTCGGCAACTTCCTGCAATCGAACTATAACGCCATGCAGGTGCAGTTACGGCACCGCGCGGGACGGCTCAACTTCGATGCAAACTATACGTGGTCGCACGAGATCGACAACACGCTCAACGTTTTCGAGACGTTCGAGGACCCCTACAACTACAATGCCGATCACGCCAGCGGCGATATCGATGTCCGCAACAATCTTTCCGCCGACGCGGTGTACAGCCTTCCCGATTTGAAGGGCTCGCATGGCTGGGTGCATGCGGTCTTTGGCGAGTGGCAGGCCAGCAGCATTTTCCAGGCGCGGTCAGGACTTCCGCTGAACGTCACTCTGGAGAGCGGCTTTTTTGCGCCGCCCTTCCGGCCGGACTACATCGGCGGAGGGTCGAACTACCTGTCCAATGCGCACTGGCCCGATTCCAGTCTGAATCCCGCGGTGTATGCCGTACCGGCGGATTACAACCAGACCCTGACGGTTGGAACACTCGGACGGAACACGGCTCGCGGGCCCGCGTTTTATCAGTGGGATTTCTCCGCGATGAAGTACTTCCCGCTGTCCGAGCGGGTCAGGCTGCAGTTCCGCGCGGACTTGTTCAACATCCTGAATCACCCGAATTTCGGCAACCCGGATACCGGATTGTGCAGCGCCATCTCCCTGCCGACCGCAACAGCAGGACCGGTATGCACGCCCAATCCGAATTTCGGCCGCAGCGGTTCAACCATCAGCAGCCTGGTCGGGACCGGGACATCGCGCCAGGCGCAGCTCGCGCTGAAGCTGATGTTCTGACCACCGGATTACCGCCGCGCGGCTCACCGTCCAGTAAACCGAAAAGCGCTTGCCGGTCCGGCGGTGCGGAGCGTGAGGGCTGGCCGTGGATCCAGAGATACGCGCCCGATGGTCGCGTGAATTGCCGTGGCCCTTCTGGTAGCCAGACTCATATGCTTTCTGTTCGTCGTCCTTTCTGAAGGGTCCCTTCTTCGCGAAGTGCTGCAACTGCGTCATGTAGCAGTCCCTTTGTGGGCGGCCTGCGACGAAGGGACCGCCAATAACGTCCCGAAAAGCGATAGTGCCGTGGCCAGTGCTGTCCCTGTCGCGGGGTCGGCGTGGCCTTGCGTCAGGCGGAACGGGGCGCCGGTACCATGGATTGTTACTGGCAGGCCGATGTTCGGCCGCACGCCGGCGCATTCGTGCAACTCGCATGCAGCGCCACCGCATGCGCCTGGAGTTGGTCATTTGCGCCCGCGCGGTCTTCGACCTGAAGTATCACCTGATCTGGTGGTTACCCGCCGTTACCGAAGTTGCGTCATAGCGCCTCGCGCCCATCCTGCCTTGATCTGTCAGGCCGCCGCCCCGGTGTCCTTCACCGCCTCGATGTCCAGCGTAATGTCGACTTTCTCGCCAACCACCACGCCGCCACCCTCAAGTGGAATGTTAAAGTTCAAGCCCCAATCCTTTCGATTGATTGAGGTTTTCGCGCTGAAGCCGATGCGCTCGCCACCCCAGGGGTCTTTGGTGCGGCCCAGGTACTCGACATCGAGCACAACCGGCTTCGCGACGCCGTGAACGGTGAAATCGCCGGTCACCTTGAAGCGCTCATCATCGATCTTCTCCACTCTCGTGCTTTTGAAAGTGATCTTCGGATAGTTCGCAACATCCAGAAAATCGGGAGATCGGAGGTGATCGTCGCGCTGCGGTTCACGCGTGTCGATGCTGGCTGCTTCGATTTCTACCTCAACGCTGGATGCAGAATGATTGGCTTCATCCACCAGTAGCGTACCCGACCACACTTTGAAGTAGCCGTTAACCTTCGAAATCATAAGGTGCCTCACAGAGAATGCGACATGCGAGTGCACCGGATCGAAATTGAACTTTTCTAAGGCCATGATGCTCCTGAGCTTCAGATGCAACTGGCGCGGGGAGCGGTTCAGGACCGCCCGCGGCCTTTCACTCGGCGGCCACCGGCTCCAAAGGCCCGCGAACGCGCACAGCCACAGGGTCGAAATGATGCGCCGCGAGCAGCCGGCGGATCTCGTCGATCTGCCGCGACCAGGCCGGGAATTCCACGATGACGTGAGCGGGACGATGATACAACTGCGGGTTTACGGGAAAGCTGGCCAGCGCGAGCGCCTCCAGCAGATCTTCCACATGCCGATGATCGGTGGAGATACGGATGGAAACCAGCGAGCCTTCGCGGCCGCTAATGGCCAGAGAGGCGGATGAATCGCTCACAAGCACTCCTTCTGCGGGCGATTCGGCCAAAGAAAAAACCCTCGGCGCTATGAGGGCCGAGGGTCTGAAATTCGCGAAGACCGATTCACCTTTAGCACTTTTTATCGTGGTTGCAATTAGCTGACTCCGAGACAGGAGCCTAAATCAATCCACGTCACATATACATTAGCACGATGGCGGTCTTAGTTCAAGACTCGTAGTTTTACCTGTTTTACCTGCGCAGACGTCGGTGACGGTTTCAGGAATCAGCGCGGCAGGGAGTTTGGCGCGGACCTGCCCCACCAGGTCCCGCTGCGCGTTGCGCAGAACACCCGTGCAAACGCGAGGAACCCCGGCCCTGCTCCGGCAGGCGCAGGCCGGGCGTGCGTATCAGCGGCCCGAATGAGTCTGTCGTCCCGGCTTGCTCCAGTCCGCGTCACACGTTCGTCAAGACCATCCAGCTGTTCCCCCTAACTAGGAGCGCGCATCCACGAACGACGTGCTGAGAACGATCTTCTGCACGCCCTTGTCAAGCATCGTCCTGGCGATCTGCAGCGCCCATGATCCGACCGGGCCAACATTCAGCTCCGGGCCGGAATAGGCCTCAATCGCGACGATCCAGGCAACCGACATCAATTGCTCCCGGCGAGGCGCGCGGTCGCTTTCCATACCTGTTCGTCGTTATGCCAGTATGCGCTGTGCGACTCCGGAAATGGCTGGCCATTGTCCACCTGCACGTCGGTAACGCGTCCGGGAAATGCAGGTTCGGCCTTATAGCTCAGGAAATCGGAGCGATCGTAGACAGTAAGCCAGCTCTTCGGGAGCGTGTCCGGAAGACCTTCGCCGAAGACGCGCGACACGAGCGTGTCAATTTCGTAGAAGTATGGCGATTGCGATCCGGCTGTAATTAGCCGCTGTACCGGTCCCGCGCTCGGGTACTCTTCGGCGTCTTACTTCGAGGCCAGCCAGTCCACCGCCGCGATTCCTCCCAGACTGTGCGCCAGAATGATCGTCGCGGAAGTCTTCCTCACTCGATCCGCGATGAAGTTGCGGATCTCCGCGCCACGCGATTGATAGCTAACGATATCGCCAATCGCGGGCGTGGTGAGGTCGGAAAGTCCGCCACGCCGGCGGCTGCCGAAGTGCGTCATACGTTCCAGCAGCCAGTTGCGAATACCTAATGGAGGTCCTCCAAGCGGCTCGACCAGCGCGTCTTTGAGGCGGTCGCGCTGCGGGCCTGCCAGGTTCGGATACGCTTGTTCCCGAGGGCGGCACTGGTATGCCGCCGTGATCGCGCGCGACACCTTTTCCGACACAGCCGCAGGGCTGGCAGTGATCGATTCAATCACGAATCCCCATTCCGGACCAGCGCCAATTTCCATAATGAAGTCCGGTCACAGATCCCCTGCCGACCACTCCCTCAGCAGGCCTGTGATTTGTGGGTTTGTTGCCAGTGGCGGGATCAGGCCGAAGATCCTGATCCCCGGGAATCTCGCCAATGCCTCCTCCGGCAGGACCCGCAGCTCCAGAAGCGGATCGTCTGAAAGCAGAAACCATCGCGCGCGACTTGCCTGGTCCTGACCACTGAACGCATCGCCGGTTCTGGTGTAGTCGGGAATCGTCGCCCCGCCGCGATTCAGTGGCGCCCCGAAGGCATCGCCCCACGCACACGCATGAACCGTAAAACCCGGGAGGTAGCGCTCGGCTTTGCGCGAAACAAGCTCAAACAACCGGTTCCATGCTTCACCACGCACGCCAATTCCATGGACAAAAAGAACATCGGGCATCGGCTCGCTCCATTATGGCCTGCAATTATTGACAGGAAACGTCGACTACCGATGGCCGACGGGGCGCCGGAACCTCAGATACCGCGGAAGAGCGCTTCACGAGCGTTCACCAGGTTCACCAGACGCTTACGTCCGGGATCACTGGGCGATCTGGCGAGTTTGGGGCGCAGCAGACGGGCATAAGTTCTGTAGAAGAACAGCGCGATGCGCAGGCGTATCGGGTGTGAGCTGATGGCGGTGGCTGTGCGGGATGCGTTCTGACCGCCACTCAGTCACCATTCGCTGCGGTTGGCGGCATGAAGCGTGCGGATGATCGGTGAATGCTACGATGGAGACTGCATGACGCAAAGCTGCATCAGCGGATGCCCGGTCGGCGCGACCCTGAAAGCGCGCGGGAGCGGGCATAGTCCGGGGCTGTCCAGCACATTTCCAGCACACAGCCTCGACACGCCAGGGCGCTGATGCCGCTAAATTACGTGAGCCACCCTAGCTCAGCTGGTAGAGCGGCTGATTCGTAATCAGCAGGTCGCCGGTTCGATCCCGGCGGGTGGCTCCATCTATGTGCCCTATAATCAGTCGATTATGGGCACATGCCCTTGGCAGCTGCGCGGCTGAGTTGCCTGGAGTTGGCACACAAATCGGCACACAGGATTTGGGCCCTAACCGGAGCCAACGCTGCTAACCTGCTTGAAAGCGCCAAATGCGCCAGCTTCAAAGCAACTCCGATCACGTGGCGAGAGGTCGAGTGGGTGAGCAGCAGTCAGTACGTCATCCACGTCTCTGATTGCGTTTCAGACGTACTTCTTTATTCCGGCCGACGCGATACGAGTCCGGGCAGGTGGAAGATCGATGCCGCCGTTCGCGTGACGGGATGGCCGAGCACCGAGATTTACCCGCGGTTCTTTCTCGGATTCATGGTGAGCTTGTCAAACTTGCGATTCGGACCTCGGGGAGCGGTCAGAAACGAACCGCTACCGGCTACGCTTCCCGGCAGGTGGTCGACGGAGCGCCGCCAAAACTGCGGCACGATTGCGAACCATGAAACTACCAATATAAGAGGGGACAGTGGGTTACTGGTATCGGCTGTTTCGGGGTGAGTACGGCAGGATCGAACGGGGGAACCAGATCGTGTACATACATCGCAATCTGTGGAGCGGTATTGGCAGAGCACCTCAGGGCGGCGACCTGGTTGTCTACAGGCACACGTCGTTCGGCTGTGTCTACGTGGGAGGAGCATTCTGTCTCGCAGGAAATTGGCGGCAATTTGGATTTCGGAGGGTATCGACAGTATCGTTTTTCCGTCGGCGACAGGCACTGGCCGAAACGTTGCAGTATATCTCGCCAACGCTGCCGCTGGTACCTGAACGACTGCGTTTCAGCCCGGACGGCGCACACATATTCGCCCGGAGCGCGTCCGGGGTTACCGTCCTCAGCGAGAAACCCCTCGCGATTCTCTTCCGGGTTCCGGCAGCAGATACGCGCTCCGCGGAGTTCACGCCGGACTCGCGCGACCTCATTTATCGATAACACCGGTAGTGTACAACGCTGGAGTATCGCCGAAAGGAAGTCCATCGCCGTCTTGAAACCTGCCCTTGGAATCTGCAGAACTGAAAGGCTGCCGGACGGGTCATCTGTCGTCTGCGTCGATTCGGTCGGCACGGTAACGCTCGCAGACACGGCGTCCAGTAAGTGCGTGGTCTGGAAGAAGAAGCTTGGAACAGCATCGCTGAGTGGCGGCTGGAGAAGCGGTGGCATGGCAGGCGGAGGCGTCGACGACGGCATCGGCGCAACCTATAGCGGGGAGTTAGGCCTGGCAAGAGTGGCGTTTTCTCCCGACGGGAGGTTTTTCATCGCTGTCCCGGTTGTCCGCGATAGCTCCGGTTTTGCATGGCACATCGGCCGAAACACGACGGTCCGGCTACGCGGGGGCCTGAGGAGATTCCGGGATGAAGCTTCTTTCGACACCCCCAGTTTCGCTTTCGTCGGATCGAACCGTATCGTGATCGCGCCACACTGGTTGGAACGTATGGTGGAATCCGCCACCTTGGTTGCGTTTCCTTCGGGTAAGCTCATTGCGAAGCGGAAAATCGCTCTGGCTGCTGCCTTATGACTTCCTTTAAGGAGTCCCCCGCGCCGCCGGACCATTGCACGCTGAATTCCTGAGTTCGTGCGACTTCGGGTTCATTGAACCGGAGACGTACGTGTTTGACCGATTGCGGCTGATCGAAGACTAGTCGAATCCGTTGTTTGCCCGGTGACGCAGCGCGCCAGCCGGGTCCTGCTCCGAAACTGAAAGCAGATTCAACCGGGTAACCATCCGATTCCGAAGTAACCTCAACGTCGGCGAGTTCCTGTAGCTTGAGCCACTACTCACCTTGCAACCGACGTTCCATTTTCGGTTTTCCGAGGAAGGCACACGAGGCTCATGGACGTCCGGCCCCGCGACTTGAGGAACCGGCAAAGCCTCGGACCAGTGCAGCGATCTCGTCGGCAGCCGTGTCCAATGCGAAATGACCGCCGTCGAGAATGTGAACTTGGGCGCTCGGCACGTCCCGTCGATATGCTTCCGGCTCCGAGGGGTCGAACGAGGACTCGTATTTTCCCCACAGCACCAATAGGCGAGGTTGCTCCTCCCGCATCCATGCTTGCCATTTGGGGTAGTCGTCGACGTTGGTCCGGTAATCGTAGAACAAGTCGCTTTGAATTTCGGCCTGGCCGGGCTGGCTGAGAAACGCAAACTCGTCGGTCCAGAGATCCGGGTCATAGCGTTCCACGTTGGGATCGCTCCCGACATGGCGCGTCCGCGTAGTCGCGAGCGACAGGAGATTTACGCGAAGTGCGCTCTCGTTGGCCGTTCGGTCGGCCCAAAAAGCCCGCCGTGCCTTCCAATTCGCTCCCAGGCCTTCGTTGTGCGCCACGGCATCTTGAACGATGAGAGCTTCGATCCGTTCCGGACGCGCCAGGACCATGCGGAAACCCACCGGGCCGCCGTAATCCTGCATATAGAGCGTGTAGCGCGAGAGTCCTAGCGCTTCGGCAAAGTGGTTCATGATCTCGGCGAGGTGATCGAACGTGTACGCGAATTTCTTCGGGTCGGGCCAGTCGCTATGTCCAAAGCCCGGGTAATCGGGCGCGACCAGGTGATAGTGATCGGAAAGGCGGGCGAAGAGCGGCTCGAACATTCGGGATGAGGAGGGCAGTCCGTGCAGCAGCAGAAGCACTGGCGCATCTTTCGGCCCGGCCTCTCTGTAAAAGATGGAAAGACCGTCTATCTGGATGGTGCGATAAAAAGTCGGGTGTTCCATGAAGCGTTCCTTTCCCTGGGCTTGGGCCAGAAGCGGAAACGAGGCGAGCATCAGACAAATCAGGATTCTCATTGAGGACACCTGGAAGAAGACTTTACATCGTCAAGACGACGCGGACTTTTTCGTCGCCGCTCCGCATGCCGCTTAACTCTCCTCCGCTTTTCCTACCATCTGCTGCAATGTTTTTATCCTGGCCTTCCCAAGTTGTTTGTCTTTGCATGTCGAATGCCAATTGGAGCCGCACTTCCACATTCGTGACTGCACTCGATGGCCTGTCGGCTAATTGACTTTTCGTCACTGGATCGGACAGAAGTGCCTTTCGAATTACTCCGTCGAAGTAGTCTTGTGATTGCACTCACGCCGCAGGACCAGTGGAGGAGTGATGAGACCGAAGAGGAATCGAGAGCTGGAGGATCGGTGCATCAACAACATCCGCATCCTATCTGCGGATGCGGTCCAGAACGCGAATTCCGGGCACCCCGGCATGCCGATGGGCGCGGCCGCCATGGCCTTCACTCTTTGGACCAGTTCCTCAAACTCCGAGAAATTCCGCAATGGTGTGCCGCGATCGTTCGTTCTATCCGCGGGACACGGATCAATGCTGTGTACAGCTTGCTGCATTTGACCGGTTACGACCTTCCGCTCGATGAGATCAAACGTTTCAGAAAATGGGGCAGCAGGACCCCAGGACACGCCGAACGCGGTCTAACGCCTGGCGTCGAGGTCACCATCGGGCCGCTTGGACAGGGTTTCGGTGATGGATCGACCCGTGAGCAAGAAGCTGTTTCGGGTAGACCTGTTCTGCCGGCTCAACGTCATTCCACTCTGCCTGCCTCCCTTGCGTGAACGCGTTCAGGACATCCTGCCCCTGACCGAGTTCTTCGTAGCAGAATTTGTTGCCCGCTTCGACAAGTCCATCGATTTGATTCCCGATGAAGTGGTGGCGATCCTCAAAGCGCACGACTGGCCAGGCAATATTCGCGAACTACAGAATTTCATCGAGCGCGCGCTTTTCGCCCGGGTCGGTGCTGTCTGCCGCTGGACTTGAAGCAGAACTCAGAGAGCGCTTTACGCACGCTTGCCGACGCCGATCGGGAGCATATCCTGGAAACCTGACTGGCTGATCGTAGGACAGGACGGAGCGGCCAATCGGCTTGGATTGCCTGGAATTGAAATACGCCGATCCCCGAGGGCGCGTGCCATTCGGCCGTATGAACAGTGCCGTGCCGCCGCGAGCTGTTGAGAAGACGCCGCGTCTTTCACGATCTTTACATTTCGAAGTTTCCGCAACTGAGGTAAAATACAAGCAGATGTGTCCTCCGAGCCGGGTCGGAGGAGCAGCGGCTTATTGGGGCCCCGGGTGTACCGGACTGGTCGCCATTCGTTCTCACGTTTTAGGCAGCCCATGAGGTGGAGTTGAAAAGGTGCCCGAGTCCGCCGAACCGCAAAATGACTTCTCACTAGAGGCTTCGATGCCAGAGGGCGCGGCCCCTCTCGAATCGATCGTCTGCACAGAGGAGCTGCATCGCCGTCCTTCGCGTCCACCCGACTTCGAAAAGGAGAATCGCGCGCTTGTGGCGCTGGTCACCGCCCTGAGCGACTCGGCGTCCACTATTTTTCAAACCTTGGCCGAGACGATCCTGGACGTCACCCAGTGCGATTCCTCGGGGTTGAGTCTTCTCACGCCAGATGGCGGGAAAAGGTTTTATTGGCCGGCCATCGCCGGCATGTGGGCGCCGCACGTCGGGGGCGGGACGCCGCGTAATTTCGGTCCCTGCGGAGACGTGCTGGATCGTAACTGCACGATGCTGTTCCGGCACTTTGAACGGCGTTATCCGTATTTGATGCCGGTTATCCCTGCGGCGGAAGAGTGTCTGCTGGTTCCGTTTTACGTCGACGGCAAAGCCGTCGGAACCATATGGGGGATCATGCACAGTGATCGCCGCCAGTTCGATTCGGAAGATGAGCGGATCATGAGCTCACTAGGGCAGTTCGCTTCCGTGGCGTATCGAACTGTGGCATCTATCGACAACCTCAAGGTCCAGATCGCCGCGCGCGAAAAGGCGGAAACAGAGTTGCGGGAACGGGCCACGGGGCTCGAAGCCAAGGTCCGGCGCCTGATCGACGCAAACCTCATGGGGATCTTCACCTGGAATCTTGAAGGCCGGATTGTCGAGGCCAATGAAACACTTCTCAAGATGGTGCAATGGGGCCGCGAAGACCTCGCCTCGGCCGGTATGCGTTGGACGGATCTGACACCCGCGGAATGGCGCGCCCGCGACGAACTGGCGATGGCGGACCTCAAGGCGACTGGGACCATGCAACCGTACCAGAAGGAATATTTCCGCAAAGACGGCAGTCGCGTGCCGGTGCTGGTCGGTGCGGCGCTGTTCGAAGAGGGTGGGAACGACGGTGTCGCCTTCGCGCTCGATTTAAGCGAACAAAAACGCGCCGAAGAGGCCTTCCGCAGAGTTGAGGAGCAGGCCCGGGCGATTGTCGATTCAGCCCTGGACGCTGTCGTCGCCATGGATGCAGATGGCATCATCAAGGACTGGAACAAGCAGGCGGAGGAAATTTTCGGGTGGACGCGGTCGGAAGCCCTGGGCCGGCGGATGTCGGAGACAATCATTCCGCTGCAATATCGTGCTGTCGCATGAAAGGGGGCTGCAGCACTTTTTCAGGACCGGTGAAGGCCCAGTTCTGAACAGGCGAATCGAAATTACTGCTCTTCGTCGCGACGGCAGTGAATTTCCGGTCGAGCTGACAATCACGCCGTTAAAATCCGGTGATTCCTGGACTTTTAGCTCTTTTGTCCGCGACATTTCCGAGCGCAAACGCGCCGAGCAGAAACTGCGTGAGAGCGAACTCAACCTTCGCAACACGCAGGCTGAACTGGCGCACATGGCTCGGGTGATGACGATGGGCGAGCTGACCGCATCGATCGCTCACGAAGTGAACCAGCCTCTCTCCGCGATCATCGCCAGTGGTGACAGTTGTTCGGCATGGTTGTCGAATGATCCGCCGAACCTGGACAAGGCTCGCGCCGCTGCAAGCCGGATAATTCAAGCCGCTACACAAGCTAGCGAGATCGTGCAACGTCTTCGTGCCCTATTCAAGAAGACGACTTCCATGACTGCGTCGGTAGACATGAATGCCGTAATCGAAGACACGATTTCTCTAGTCCACCATGAGACGGAACGGAACAAGATTTTCTTGCGTACCGAACTTGACCCCGGCGTTCCTTCCGTGAGCGGTGACCGCGTTCAATTGCAGCAAGTCATTCTGAACTTAGCGATGAATGGCATTGAGTCCATTGCTGGTCTCGAAGATGAACCCAAGCGGCTCATGATTCGATCCACACTTTCGAATCCAGGTGAACTTCTCGTATCCGTTGAAGATACCGGGCTGGGAATCGAAGCAGAACATGCGGATCGGCTGTTTGCTCCTTTTTTCACCACCAAACCACAGGGGATCGGCATGGGATTGCCGATCTGTCGATCAATAATAGAGGCGCACGGCGGCCGGCTGTGGGCCGCGAAGAACGAGCCCCGTGGCGCCGTGTTCCATTTCGCCTTGCCTGTCACAGCGCCAAGTGAATGAGCGATCCAAACTGCATCGTGTTCATGGTCGACGACGATCCATTGGTTCGCGATTCGGTTGCGGATCTGCTGGACTCGGCCGGTTTCGCAGTGCGAACGTTTGGATCGGCAACGGAGTTCGTCCAGAGCAAACGTCCGGATCTTTCGGCTTGCTTGATTCTCGACGTCGAATTGCCCGGTCTGAGCGGCCTCGACCTGCAGGCCGAGCTGGCGAACTCAGGCGTCGAGATGCCCATCATCTTTCTCACCGGACACGGGGATATCCCAATGAGTGTGCGGGCAATGAAGCGGGGCGCCGTGGAGTTTTTGACGAAGCCATTCCGCAAACAGGAGCTGCTCGACGCTGTCCAGGAGGCTCTGCGGCGCGATAGCGAGGGTCGCCTGCAAAGATCCGAGACCTCGGAGCTCAAAAAGCGGCTTCGAACCCTCACTCCACGCGAGCATCAAGTCCTGGCGCTCGTTGTTACTGGCCTCTTAAACAAACAGATCGCAGGCGAGCTTGGGACCACCGAGGAGACGATCAAAGTGCACCGCGGCCGCGTAATGAGCAAAATGGGTGCCGGCTCACTGGCCGATCTGGTCCGGATGGCCGAGAAGCTTAAAATCTCGGCTGAGCCGGGCGTTCTACCAAAGTAGAATAGACCTCCATCGGCAACGCTGGTAGTATCCCAATAGCGAGAGGGTTCAATCCCTCAGCGGGGAAAGCAAGCCGGCTCGACGAGTGAAGAAAGAATTGAAGGGCAACATCGTGATCATCGACGATGACGTATTGGTGCGGCAAGCGCTAGGAGACTGCATGGAATCAGCAGGATATGCGGTTGAGAGCTTCGGTTCGGCCGAGGAGTTTTTGGCCTCTGCATCCGCGCAGAACGCCGCCTGCTTGATTCTCGATGTACAGCTGCCAGGCATTAACGGCCTGGAACTTCAGGACAAACTGATCGAGCCGATAATCGTGTGCCGATTGTATTCGTCACCGCGCAAGGAACTCAGGCGAATCGAGACAAAGCGATGAGACGGGGTGCATCTGGTTTTCTCTCCAAGCCCTTCCGGCGGGAAGACCTGTTGAAGATTGTAGGAGAGGCGATCGAGCATTAAATCGCGCCCAGCGCCCAATCTGCGGCCTCCCACGTTGCCGGGCCGACCTATTTTGCCGGCGCCACACTTGACGGCGCCTTGAACAAAACGACTTAATAGCAAGCAAATCGTGATTCGTCAGTCGAATCCAAGGCGGAGCTTTGATCAGAGGAAAACGGAGAAGAGATCTCACATTCATAAAGGAGTAACGGTATGACTACTTTAGATTTGATCGGGTCCAGTCCGAAATTCCGGGCAGTGCTCAACCAGATGGAGAGGGTTGCACCAGTGGACTGCGCTGTGTTGATCCAGGGCGAAACGGGCACCGGAAAAGAAGTGATTGCGAGAGCCATTCATGAGGCTAGCCCTCGCCGTAACCACCGTTTTGTGGCCCTTAACTGCGCAGCGATTCCGAGCGCATTGTTGGAGAGCGAACTGTTCGGCCACGAAAGAGGCGCGTTCACGGGCGCGTGGACACAAACCAAGGGACGATTTCAGATGGCGGATGGGGGCACGCTCTTTCTGGACGAGATTGGCGACATGCCGTTGGAACTTCAGCCCAAGCTCTTACGCGTCCTGCAAGAGCGGGAGTTCGAGCGTTTGGGTAGCGCCCAGACCGTCCGGGTCAACGTGCGGGTGGTGGCGGCGACAAACCAGGATCTCGAGCAACTCGTGAGCAAGAAGCTGTTTCGTGTAGACCTGTTCTACCGGTTGAACGTAATTCCAATCTGCCTGCCTCCGTTGCGTGAACGCGTTCAGGACATCCTGCCGCTGACCGAGTTCTTCGTAGCAAAATTTGCTGCCCGCCTCAACAAGCCCATCGATTTGATTCCCGATGAAGTGGTGGCGGTCCTCAAAGCGCACGACTGGCCAGGCAATATTCGCGAACTACAGAATTTCATCGAGCGCGCGGTGCTCTTTTCGCCCGGGTCGGTGCTGCGTCTGCCGCTGGACTTGAAGCAGACGGTGAAGCAGAGCTCGGAGAGCGCTTCACGCACGCTTGCCGACGCCGATCGGGAGCATATCCTGGAAACATTGAAGCAAACCGACTGGCTGATCGGAGGGCAGGACGGAGCGGCCAATCGGCTTGGATTGCCGCGTACTACGCTGATTTATAAGATGCGAAAGCTTGGAATTGAAATACGCCGATCCCCGAGGGCGCGCCCCATTCGGCAGTTGGCGGATGAACAGTGCCATGCCGCCGCGAACTGTTGAGGAGACGCCGCGTATCCGGGCGTGTTGCTGATACGAGCTACTAACGAGGTGTCATCATGATCGACTCTTCTGAGCTTCGGACGAAGAGAATGCCGCTTAGCCACGGCGCCGGCTATAGGCCCGTACTCGGCTTTGTCACCCTGATTCCCGATGCAGCGCGACGATAAGTGCGACCAGAGACGCGCTGGAAGCTGGATTTCGACACTTCGATTGTGCGGAACGATACCGGAACGAGCGTGAGGTGGGGGAAGCTTTGGAGCGTGAAGACATCTTTGTCACCACAAAGTTGTGGAACTCTAATCATCGACCCGAGCGCGTCGAACCGGCTTTCCAGGCGAGTCTGGCGAGACTCGGGATCAACTATCTGGATCTCTATCTCATTCACACTCCCTTTGCCTTTCAGCCGGGGGACGAGCAGGATCCGCGGGACCAAAACGGCGATATCCTTTACGACCGCGGCGTGACTTTGCTCGAGACCTGGCGGGCGATGGAGAATCTCGTGGACCATCGCAAAATGCCGGGCCATCGGACTGTCTGACATCAGCTTGAGCGAACTGTTGCCTATTTGCGAATCTGCGAGAATCAAGCCGGCTGTGGTCCAGGTCGAAGCACATCCGTATCTGCCTGAGACGGAGCTTCTGGAATTCTGCAAGGAGAAGGACATCGTGTTCCTGGCTTTTGCGCCATTGGGTCACGGAATCAAGCCGGGGCCGCTCGAAGATGCAGTTATTTCGGCAATTGCCGCACGAGTTGGAACGACGCCGGACAGGTGCTGTTGGCCTGGGCGGTGCAGCGTGGCACGGCTCTGCTTACAACGCCCAGGACTGCGGCCCGCGCGCGGGAACTTCAACATCTCCGCTCTTCCGGAAGACGCACTTGATGAAATCAATCGAATACAAACTAGACAAAGGTTAAATGAAGTGGTGAAGACCGGCAGCCCGGGTTTCATTCCACAAGGTAGATGATTCCGGTCGACCGTGCTTTGCTTGTGAAAGGAATTGATCATGCGCCATGACCTCGTACCCGGAAACGTTTTTCCTGACTATCAGTTGCCCGATCACACGGGTACACCGCGGAGGCTCAGCGAACTCCAGGGCGATGATCCACTGATCCTGACGCTTTCGCGCGGCCACTACTGCCCAAAGAACACCAGCAGCATCTGGATCTTGCCGCGTTTTATCCGAAGATCGCTGTGGCATACACCCAGATTGCCACGATCTCCACCGATGACCACCACACTCTCCAGGAGTTCCGCGCGTCGGTGGGCGCCCAGTGGACCTTCCTCTCCGACCCCGAAAGAACCGTTCAGAAGGACCTCGACATCGCGGAGTATACCGACCCGGAGCATAATCCGATGATTCCGCACACGCTCGTGCTCAAGCCGGGGCTGATCATCCACAGCATCTATAACGGCTATTGGTTCTGGGGCCGGCCTTCTGTCGTCGACCTCTGGCACGACCTTCGCGCCGTGACGCGCGAGATCCGCCCCGACTGGGATCTGAGGACTCCCGGACTCCGCGAGGCTTGGAACGCGGGCGAATTGTCGGCCTTCCATGGATGGAACAAGCGCGCAAAGGCGGATCAGTCAGGTTACGTATCCGATTTCGGGTGAGTGCAATTACTGAAGGCTCGCGAGCGTAAGCGTATACCACCCGCGCGGATCCGTCCATGTCTGCTCGATCGGAAAGCCCGCATCATCCAGCAAGGCGCCGAGCGTTTTCCGGGTGAATTTGTAGCTGCTCTCGGTATGGATGGTTTCAAAGGCCGCAAATTCAACGCTAAGTTGCGCGGCCGGGATATCTACGCACTGATCTCGCGTGCTCTCCAGGTGCATCTCGATGCGTGACTCCACGCGATTCCAGCGCGCCCGATGCCGGAAGCAGCCGGTATCGAAGTTCGCGCCGAGTTCTCGATTGAGGCGATGCAGAACGTTCAAATTGAACGCCGCGGTGACGCCAGCCTTGTCGTCATACGCCCGGACCAGAGTCGCCTCGTCTTTTACCATATCCGTACCCAACAGCAGCGCATCGCCCGCTCTGAGCTCAGACCTCAGCTTCCGAAGAACGGTGCGAGCCTCCTCCGGCGAGATCCGATGCTCGAACCGATGTACATCGCGAGCGTGGTCCCCTTGAACCGTCTCAGCTCGGCGGGTGAGTGACGTAGTTCGCCACCATCGGCTGTAGCTGCACATCCGGCAACAGGCAGCCAATGCTGTCGCACGCCGCATCGAGCGCATCCGACGAGACGTCAATGGGAAAGTAAATTACTTCGTTTCGTAAGCGCGTTGCCGCTTCCAGCAGAATACCGGTCTTGGCGGCTGTCCCAGCTCCCAGCTCCAGCAGGCGCAAGGGCCGAGAGTAGCCAAAACCAGTCGCGCGGATAATCGCTTCGGCATAGTTCGCCAAAAGGTCGCGCTCCGTTCGCGTGGGATAGTATTCCGGCAGGGTTGTGATGCACTCGAAAAGACGTGAGCCCTCGGAATCGTAGAGCATCCACGGAACCAGCGATCGAGGACGTTTGAGGAGGCCGCTCCAAACCTCATCTATCAGCGCCTCGCGTGTGTCCAGGGGGGCGAGGCTTTTCGCTTCGAATGTCTGAAAATCGATCGTGGAATTCATGTTTGAGACTCCTCAGACAGGCCAACCGTATATGCGCCTGATGCCACTTCATCGGACTAGCCTCCGAGCAGGATTGCACCATCTGATCCTCGGCGGAGGTTCGCGCTGCGAGCGAGCGGGTCACCGACCAACAGCCTATATCTGATGCCAAGAAAGCAATTTGCTCCTTTCGAGTCCGCAGCGTCCGATGTCAACGCTCGATGGAGCAATGTGGTTTGCGAAGTCACAACGTGGTGGAATGCATTTCAAGAACCAGCAGGCACTCATCGTCCGCAGAAAAGGCAACGGTCTCGAAATCGAAGCGTTTGGCGCCGTTGAAGGGCTGACCCATCGCGCGGAACGCCGGGAAGGTCATCGGCTTGACACCGACAGCCGACTGTCGACAGAGATGGACCGCGCCCGATGTGCTCGCGGCCGTAATCTGACCGTGAAGCAACGAGTGCAGTCGCGGGAACCGCTGGTGCATTCAGGGGAGGCAACTGCCCACCGAACTTCGAGATGAAGGCCTGCAGATCGACAGACGGTGAAAAGCCGGGTCGGAGATTCGTCAGCCGCCACCGCGCCCGGTGCTCTTGAAACCGGCGATGGCGGGTGGCGTGCTCATGTGACAAAGCAAGGAAGACGAATTGCGCGCGGTGGATGCAACGGGCGTTCCTGGACAGAGCCCGCTCGGATTACTGGAGTTTACTTATGGCGATAACCGAACCGGAAAGGCTTTCCCTGGAGAACCTACGCGGTCTTGCGTCGGCTGCTCCACCATGTATCTCGATCGTTCTTCTTGAACGCGAGGCTCGCGATGCGCGAATCGCCTTCAAAGACGCGCTTGCTCAGGTTCGCGCCAAGCTGGCAGCCAGCGAATCCAAGCATGACATCGCCTCCCTTCTCGATCCCCTGGAGCTTGCGGCTACGAATGTGATCGATTCCTCGAAGGAGCCGGCGACGTTCGTTTTTCTGCGCTCGCCGGGCGTGTGCGAGTCATTCCGCACGCGATATCTCGTCGGCCAACCCGTCGCCGACGTTGGTGAGTGCTTCCAGCTTCGCCCGCTGCTGGCGCTTGCCAGCAAACATCTCGAGTTCTACATTCTCGCCTTAAAGCTGAATGATACGCGCATCTTCAAATGCACGGATCAATTCTGTGAGGCCGCGAGATTTCCGAAAAACGCGGGCACCGAGGCCGCCGGCTTCGTTCCTGGCGCATCCCAATCCTCGCTTCGCGCGGAGCCAGTGCATGATCGCGATCACCCTGAAAACCACCTTGGCCGTTTTTATCGTGAGATTGATCGCGACGTAAACGCTCTCCTGAAGGATGAACATCCACCCCTGGTTGTTGTAGGCGTCGAACATGAAGTCGCGCTCTTCCATCGTTTGACGACCTATCCTGCGTGCGTGGAACCGGGAATACGCGGATTACCCGGACATCTTGGCCGGAACGAAATGTATCAGCAATCCTTGGAACTGGTTCGGTCGGTGACCACCGGGCCTGCGCGTCGCGCCCTGGAGAGGTTCGACAAGCAGATCGGAACAGGCCACGCTTCGGCAGATGTACAGGAGATTGTGCGTGCCGCTTCCACAGGCAGAGTCGAACATCTATTCCTGCTTGAGAACGGGGCCGTTCCGGGCGCGGTCGACGGCGGGGCCGACCTCCTGGACACAGCCGCCGTGCAAACGCTTCGCCACGGCGGCGACGTTCAAGCCCTACTGGAGACCAGCATGCCTTCCGGGGGCCCTATTTGCGCGATCTTCCGCTATGCGTCAGAGGGTTCCTTATGATGAAACGCGTGGGCAAGACAATTCCCCTTTGTCGTCTTCGGCGTCTCCGTCGAACGGAGCTCCCGGTGGATACTGTGGAATTGGCGCGCTACCTGATTGGCAAAGTAGCGGTCCATGATACCGATGATGGCAGGCTCAGCGGGCGCATCGTCGAGACGGAGGCTTATCCGGTCGGTGATTCCGCAGGGCACGCATTTCGCGGAGAGACGCGGCGCAATGCCTCATTATTTCTTGGGCCAGGACACGCTTACGTATATTTCACCTACGGTTCGTCGTTCATGCTGAACGTGACGAGCGAGGCGGTCGGAGTCGGGGCAGGAGTCCTCTTGCGTGCCCTCGAACCACTCGAGGGAATCGATCGGATGCAACGCTTCCGCGGCGGGGCAGGCCTGCTCGATTTAGCCCGGGGGCCAGGCCGGCTAGCCCAGGCGATGCAGATTGATTTCAGGCAAGATGGTCTGGATCTGTGCGCCGCCGGTCCGCTCTGGCTCGCGACGAGCCGGCGAAAAACGGGCGCCATCGGCAAAAGTGTACGCATCGGTTTGACGCGCAACGTGGATCGCAAACTGCGCTTCTACGAGCGAGGCAATCCGTACGTGAGTGGTCCAAAGAGGTTACGCGAGTAGTGCAGCGATGCGCTGGAGAAATATAATGGCTCGGCTTCCGTCTGCGATTGTTGGTCTTGCGGGGTCATTACGTGGCATGGCCAGGACATTTTGGCGATTCACCACCGTGCAAGCGTACTGTGTTGTGCAGGGAACTAGTAACGCTGCTGCTGCCTGCTTTTATGACGTGCTTCAGACACGAAGGCGCTTGGAATGCTTGCGCTCAGGAAAATAAAGGAGTTCTATCGATGCCCCAACTTTCAGATGCAGAGCGCGAACAGATTGAGAAGCTGGCATATCAGCTATGGGAGGAGCGGGGCCGGCCTTTGGGAACGCTCGACGACGACTGGTTCCGCGCTGAGCAGGAATTCATACAGCGCTCAGATTCGCCGTCACGAGTCTTCGTCGGTAATGATGGAGCCGCTGAGTATTGAAAGTAGTGATGACGCCGGACATGGACGAACGCCCGGCAGCGCCCACCGTTTTCGCGATCAGTAGAGAGACGGCTAAGAATCACTTCTTCGCCGTCAAAACGGTGCGTGCCCTGCGTTAGACTTCGACCCGGCGAAAGAAATGTCGCCAGTTTGCTTTACAATCACAGATCAACTTCGACATCGCCAGACGGCGTCGAACAACAGATCAACACATTCCCGGCGGCTGGTGGCTCCAGTGGATCAGGGTCATAGTGGACAGTTCCTCCGATCAATGCGCACTCGCAGGTATGGCACACACCTGTGCGGCACGACCACTGTGCGGGAACGTCGCAAGCTTCTGCGAGTTCCAGCAAACTGGAAAACCGTGAATCCCACGGAACCGTGAGCCCGCTTCGTGTAAATGAAATCTGTGGTCCGATGCCGGGTTTTCCCGCGGGAGCGTGAACCGGCGGACGGGAGGATCGCGCAATTCCTGGTGTGATCGGCGCTTCCGGCCCAAACACCTCCTCGTGAATTCGTGTGGAATCGGCGCCCCATGTCTTCAAGCCCTCGGTCAGTTGTTTAAGGAATGATGGTGGACCGCACAGGTAGAAATCCGCATCGCGAGCCACACCCAGCCGTTCAAGCAGCGGCATGTCCACATGCCCAACCGAGTCGTAATCGACACCTGGTTCATCCCCTGAATCGGGCTTGCTGTAGACAATGTGGCTTCGGCTGTTCACGAGGGTTTGCAAGAGGCCACGCGACTCTTTTGCAAACGGGTGCTCTGCTCGGTTACGCGCTCCGTAGATCCACCAGACCTCACGACGTGACGCCGCGGAGGACAGCGAGTGCAACATGGCGAGTACAGGGGTTGCCCCGATGCCGGCACTGAGCAAGACGACTGGAGCATCGCCGGATCTCAGAATAAAACCGCCCCGAGGCGCGCTCACCTCCAAAATATCGCCCGCATGTACGTGATCGTAAAGATACGAGCTGACAACCCCGTTCGTCTCTCGTTTGACGCTGACCCGATAAGTCCTGGCGCCGGGCATGCCTGACATCGAGTAATTCCGGAGCAGCATCGGGCCGTTGGGTGTTGTGCGCAACCGCAGAACGAGAAACTGTCCGGGTAGAGCTGCAGGCAGAGGCGCCCCGTCCGTTTGTTCGATGGACAATGAGACCACATTGGCAGCTTCTCGATCTACTCTGGCGACGCGTAATGGCCGAAAACCTGGCCAAGCTGGTGGCGGGCCGCTGAGGCCTTGAGCCCGGGATTCCCTCCCTCCGAAGTCTTCTGCTCTGCAATTGCCTTTAAAGACGTTTTCCATCCCTGGCTGAGCGCTGGAATTCGCAGCGAGCGTTCAAGCTGTTCGTGCGAGGGGTTTGGCAAATACAGGAGCGCATCAATGTCTGCCACAGTGATGCGTTCGGGCCCGTCCGTGACCTTCACGATTTCGTCGCCAGCGCCGGCTTCACCCTCCTCCAGCACGCGAAAGTAGAAGCCAGGCCGGTGATGTGACACGAGCAAAGCAGCCATTGCCGGCTCTTCCATTCTGATACCCACGCGATAGCATGTGACGCGCGGCTGAGTGACCTCGAAGAGCGCGCTCCCAATGCGATACCGATCGCCGATGCAAACCTCATCATCGGGTAAGCCATCTACTGTGAAGTTTTCACCAAACTGTCCAAACGTAAAGTCTTTGCGGCCGAGCTGAGCCTCCCAGTAGCGATAAGCGTCCATTTGATACACCATCACCGCGCGGTGCTCGCCTCCATGCCCAGCGAGATCCCCCTGTCCATCGCCCTCCACATTCAGGCGACGGACTGCGATCCTGCCGTGAACCGGCTGCTTCCAAATCGCGGTGTGGACTTTCTCGCCCCTCCATGCCACGTCACGAGGAAGCCCGACATTGATTGATAGAAGCTGTGCCATCAGATGCCTTCCTTGAAATATATGCAGCGGAACAGCGAGCCGCTCGTATTCTGTGGAGACTGCGTGTCGCCTGGGCGTTCCATCCTTCGAGATTAAGTATCACTATTGGTTGGCAGATCTGATTCCACGCGTTCCGCGTGTATTATCTCAAAGATACACGGACATAAGTGGGAGGTGACGGCAGTCGGTGTCGGGGCGTTGACCGAAGACTCCGCCAGAGTTCCCCGGGGACCTGAAATTGCAAAGTCGGATCGTGTCGACCCGCTGAGTCGGTCCGCGAACAATAGTGTGCGACGGTCTCTACTTCTATCTTTCGTTTCTATACCTTCGCTGTGGTGCGCGACATGCTTGCCAATAGCTCAGTAACGGCCGGAACAGAACCCCTTGCACGCTGAGTCGACCGCGATACCAAAACGAAGGAGAAGAGACGCGATCAAGCGCCGAGCACGGCCACACAACGGAGGTTAAGCAGCAGGCCCCTGACAAGAACGCCGCAGGTTTCCCGCCCGTTTCAGCGTGAACGTTCCGGAAGTGGACCTCACTGAATGAGAAGGCGCATCCTCGCCACGAAATGGCCTGAACGCGGGAAAACCGTCCGGATGCCACACCAGGAGATCTCAAACTCGCGACGATTCAGGCGCTCGCGCGCTATTCAGCGACGGAATACGACTGGCGCAAGATGGAAGCGAAACTGAACACCCTACGCACTTCATCGACGAGATTGATAGGGCTACGACATTGATTGCAGCCACCTCCATTCGCAACAGGAAGATGCCTTTGCCATTGATCGTGGCACAGAGGTTGGCCTGGCTCGATTATCGAAAAGAGATGAAGATGAATCGATCCGCTGTAATCCAACCGCGCACGGCGGGAAAGCATCCGACGCGTTCGATGTCGTGATTCCATCGATGCGCGGCTACGGTTTTTCCGGCAGCCGACACGTCAAATCCATACCGCCATATCGCGCGTGCTTGGGTCGTGCTGATGAAACGCCTGGGATACACCAAATTCATCACGCCGGGCGGTGGTTGGATAGCGATGATCACTAGGCTGATGGGCGTGCAAGCGCCTGCCGAACTGCTCGGCATTCACATCAACATGCCTGGCGCGGTTCAGCCTGAAATTGAGAAGTTTTTTTTTTTTTTTTTTTTTTTTTTTTTTTTTTTTTTTTTTTTTTTTTTTTTTTTTTTTTTTTTTTTTTTTTTTTTTTTTTTTTTTTTTTTTTTTTTTTTTTTTTTTTTTTTTTTTTTTTTTTTTTTTTTTTTTTTTTTTTTTTTTTTTTTTTTTTTTTTTTTTTTTTTTTTTTTTTTTTTTTTTTTTTTTTTTTTTTTTTTTTTTTTTTTTTTTTTTTTTTTTTTTTTTTTTTTTTTTTTTTTTTTTTTTTTTTTTTTTTTTTTTTTTTTTTTTTTTTTTTTTTTTTTTTTTTTTTTTTTTTTTTTTTTTTTTT
The DNA here is from genome assembly GCA_963780655.1 of uncultured Acidobacteriota bacterium. Taxonomy (GTDB): domain Bacteria; phylum Acidobacteriota; class Terriglobia; order Bryobacterales; family Bryobacteraceae; genus CAWACP01. The sequence goes on from CAWACP010000016.1 coordinate 140,816, forward strand.
TTTTTTTTTTTTTTTTTTTTTTTTTTTTTTTTTTTTTTTTTTTTTTTTTTTTTTTTTTTAAAAAAAATTTTTTTTTTTTTTTTTTTTTTTTTTTTTTTTTTTTTTTATAAAAATTAACAGATCCCTAACGAAAGGCTGGCAGCGGAGTGGCAAAATTGAAATATGGGATTAGACAAAGCTATTTAGGGAGGCTGTTAATATTTTTTTTTTTTTTTTTTTTTAAAAAAAAAAAAAAAAAAAAAAAAAAAAAAAAAAAAAAAAAAAAAAAAAAAAAAAAAAAAAATATAATATAAAAAAAAATTGGGAGATCAACTTTCAATCTCCCAAGCTGGTCTACAGGTCTGAAATCTTAACCGATTCGTGGAGGGGGGTAAAGCGAAGTTGACATTCCTCATTGCCTAAACATCTACGATGTTCATAGTGCTGACCATCGACGGCGAGCATAAAGGTTTCTGCATCGCTTTTATCGTTCGCAAAAAAACCATCCCAAAGGCCAGTGGCGGAGTGGCTGTGGGATTTTTTTTTTTTTTTTTTTTTTTTTTTTTTTTTTTTTTTTTTTTTTTTTTTTTTTTTTTTTTTTTTTTTTTTTTTTTTTTTTTTTTTTTTTTTTTTTTTTTTTTTTTTTTTTTTTTTTTTTTTTTTTTTTTTTTTTTTTTTTTTTTTTTTTTTTTTTTTTTTTTTTTTTTTTTTTTTTTTTTTTTTTTTTTTTTTTTTTTTTTTTTTTTTTTTTTTTTTTTTTTTTTTTTTTTTTTTTTTTTTTTTTTTTTTTTTTAAAAAAAAAAAATGGCTGGGTGAACCGCACGCTGGACGACGCCGACCTCAACCCGTTCGTCGATACCCTCGTTCGGCGTCTTGCTTCATTCGACCGTAAAACGCTCGCCGCGGCGAAGACCCAGATCAATCGCTTCGGGATGCCGACAGCTACCGAGCTTCAGTCGAGCAACGATATGATCTTCCCAATGCTGGCGTGGTCTGATGCGCAGGCGCGCTGGGGCAAGCTCCGTAGCATCGGCTACGGCGTTCGGAGCGATTTCGAGTTGAACTTCGGCCTGGTACCTCCCTTCGTTCGGGCGAGCGGAAATCGATCACACGGATAGATGCAGCCAAAAAAAACGTAATAAAAAATCGGGACAGGAGAGGTAGACATGAAACCTTAGGAAAGCAATTTAGGGGATGCTGTTAAATTTTAAAAAAAAAAAAAAAAAAAAAAAAAAAAAAAAAAAAAAAAAAAAAAAAAAAAAAAAAAAAAAAAAAAAAAAAAAAAAAAAAAAAAAAAAAAAAAAAAAAAAAAAAAAAAAAAAAAAAAAAAAAAAAAAAAAAAAAAAAAAAAAAAAAAAAAAAAAAAAAAAAAAAAAAAAAAAAAAAAAAAAAAAAAAAAAAAAAAAAAAAAAAAAAAAAAAAAAAAAAAAAAAAAAAAAAAAAAAAAAAAAAAAAAAAAAAAAAAAAAAAAAAAAAAAAAAAAAAAAAAAAAAAAAAAAAAAAAAAAAAAAAAAAAATGAAAAATGACACACGTAATTCAGAGCGTACTGACGACGCTCCGCGCCGCGGAATGGATGCCCGTGACTGCGGCCCGCGTCCTGATCGGCATCTTTTTCTGTATTTCCGGCGGAACCAAGCTATTTGTACGAGCCCAGTTCGGCGCGCTTGAGAAGACCATGGTCCAAATACACGTCCCGTTCCCGTACGCAACTGCGCTCTTCGTCGCCACGGTCGAATTCGCGTGCGGGGCGGGCCTGGCGCTAGGGCTCCTCACGCCAGTATGCGCCGCCATGCTCACGGGAGACATGATCGTCGCCGTCGCCACCACTTCGATCCACACTATCCAGGCGAGCGGTTTCCTCGCTTGGCTTGACGACTTCTTATACCTCCCCGAGGTGTTATACATTTTGATCCTCGTTTGGCTGATCTTCTCTGGCCGGGTCGATACAGCGTCGATGGCCTCATCGCGTGGAGAGTCGGCCTCTTCGGCGTCGAGCGCTAGCGCCCTGCAACAGTACCACTGAAATGAAATTCGTCGATTAGGATCTTCCCGCAGAGGCCGCCGTACAGGATAACGTAGGCAGCGGTCGCGTCGAACTGTCGACTCACATAGCGGACATGTGAACATCCACCGTCGCGCGGGACTACAGGTTTTCAGCGGTTTGGCGATGGCCACTCCGTTGCCGCTTTCCAAGTGCAAGCAGCGCCGGAACGACGTGTCCGACCCTCCGCCAAGTAGTGAAGAAAGGATAGCAAAAACATGCCGGAAGCGACTTGGAAACCTCACGAGAAACACGGACGGCTAACGATGCAGAGTGACCTGCCAGACAGTGTCTACGCGTTTCCGAAGCAGCGCAAAGAACCACTGACCGACGCACAACATGTGCGTAACGCGGTCGCACGGTTCGATCAAGTCATTGACGTCTCCGATGCCGACCGTGTTTTGGCGTTCGCGAACATCGAGAAAGCTGCGAGTACCACGGCGTAACCTCGCGGAAACGTCATGGCACGACCTCGGCGTTCATCCTCAAAAGAGCAGAAGACAGGCCGCCACGAAAGGCACTGGAGAGGAGACAGAATAGGAGATGAAATATGAAAGCAATTGTTGTGCACCAATATGGCGGTCCGGAAGTACTGAAGTTTGAGGACTATCCTGATCCGGTGCCGGTCCGGGCGAGGTGCTGGTGCGGGTCGCCGCCGCGAGCGTGAATCCGATCGATTACAAACGACGCGCCGGGTTAACGAAGGATTTTTATCCCATGCATTTCCCGGGGCTCATAGGAGTCGATATGGCGGGAACTGTGCTCAAGATTGGGCCGGGAGTGGAAGGCTTTTCCGTCGGCGACCAGGTGTTCGCTATGGCGGACAATACTTACGCCGAACTTTGTGTCGTGAATGCAGCGGTGTTGGCGAAGATCCCCACAGGGCTCGATTTGATCCAGGCGGCGGCGCTGCCGCTGGTGACGACGACCGGCAACCAACTCCTTTCAGCTACGGGAATCAAAGCGGGCCAGACGGTCATGGTCGTTGGTGCGGTAGGAAGTGTCGGGCGTTCGGCAGTGTTCACCGCGAAGGAACGCGGGGCGGCTGTGATCGCGGGGGTTTTGAAGAGGCAGATGGATGAGGCGAAGACGGTCGGCGCGGATCAGGCGGTTGCAACCGACAACGACGCCGCGATTGCGAATCTTCCGCCGCTCGATGCGGTTGGGGATACGGTCGGCGGAAGAACCGCCGGGAAGCTGATCGCCAAGGTCAAGCCGGGAGGAGTGTTTGCTTCGGTTGTAGGGGCGTCGCAGAACGCCGCGGAGTACCCATCTGTGAAGGTGGTGCCAGTATTCTCGAAATTCGACAGGAAAACGATCGTGTTCATGGCCGAAGGGGTGCGAGATGGCAAGCTGGTAATCCCGATTAGCCAGACCCTGCCACTCAGTGAAGCGGCTGAGGCTCAAGCAGAGGCGGAAAAAGGTGGTAGCGGGAAGATCTTGCTGGTGCCTGAACTCTAGCCGGACATTCAATGTCCAGAGGAAAAATCGAAAATGAAGAAAGATCATCGGGGAGTTAATATCGCTTCGAAACCAAGCAGCGACGGGTGCGTGGAATGCCTGGCGTCGCCGACAGGCTGGTGGTTTCATCTCCGTCGGTGTGCGGAGTGTGGGCACATCGGATGCTGTGACAGTTCTCCGAGTCAGCATGCATCCAAGCATGCGGCGGCGACAGGGCATCCGATCATAACCAGCTTTGAGCCGGGTGAGGACTGGTTCTTCGATTACGAGAAGCAGGGGATGATCAAGGGTGTGGAATTGCTTCCGCCGCACGCGCATCCAAGAGGTCAGCCCGTACCTGGACCCGCTGGGAGAGTGCCAGCCAATTGGGAATCGCTCCTGAACTAACTGCCCGTTTTTCTAGATCACCAGCAGTTGAACGATGGTGAGGAGGAGTCAGGCGTGAAAGCAGCCAGAATCCATAGCTTCGGGCCGCCCGACGTCGTAGTAGTCGAGGATGTGCCGATGCCGTCGCCGGGCCCCGGCCAAGTTCTGGTGCGCGTGATGGCCGCCGGAGTCGCTCCGTGGGACGCCATCATCCGTGAGGGCAAGAGCAAGGTCAGCCCGCAACCTCCCCTCACCCTCGGTTCTGACCTCTCCGGGGTCGTCGAAAAGGTAGGCTCCGGCGTTATAGACTTCGCGCCGGCCGACGAAGTCTATGGCGTCACCAACCCGCAGTTCTGTGGCGCCCAAGCCGAGTTCGCCGTGGCCACGGCCGGGATGTTAGCCCCAAGCCTCGTTCGCTCGGTCACGTCCAAGCCGCGTCGGCGCCTGTGATCGCCGTGACCGCTTGGCAAATGCTCTTCGAGTATGCCCAGGCGGTGCGGGGACAAACGGCAATGGTCGTCGGAGCCGCCGGGAACGTGGGGGCCTACGCCGTACAATTGGCCGTAGATGCCGGGATCCACGTCGTTGCCATCGCCCACCTCGCCGACGAAAACCTGCTCCGCTCCCTGGGCGTGAAAACCATCATCGACTCCAGCAAGCCCGCGTTTGAGCAGGACCTCCCGCGGGTGGATGCCATCCTCGACACGGTTGGAGGCAGCACGTTTCAGCGCTGCGTCGCTGCGTTGAAACCCGGAGGCAAACTCGTCACCTCTGTCTCCACGCAGCCGCAGCCGGCCGGGGCCATCTTCTTCTACGCCGAGGTGACCACCGCGCGCCTGCAGACGCTCACGCCATTGTTTGACACGGGCAGAATCACAACGCGTGTGGGTTCAATCCTGCCGCTTTCGGAGGCGCGCCAGGCGCAGGGCATGCTTGCGGGCGCACCCCACCAGCCCGGCAAGATCGTCCTCGAGATCGGACACCCCCAGCAATAGCGCTCGGTGCTGCGCCCTGAGAGTGGAGGGACAGCGGCGGCCCTAAGTGCGTGATGCCCCTCTAGCGGCTCTGATGCAACTGACAAACAGCCGATGGGAGTGTCGGCCCGCCATCAGTCGCCCGACACCGGACATCTGGACAACGCCGCCCGACCCCACAAGCGTTCACGCTAAGCCGCTCAAAATGGCGGCAATTTCCAGCATTTCGCACCCGAGCGGCAAAACCTGGGCCGAAGCGTGCACTTACAGAGTTGCGAAATGCGCCCGCTGCGCAAAGCACATCGAGTAGGAGGAATTCATGTTCGACAAAATGTTTTTGCCCTCACGCGGTTTACGAGTAGTTTCAGCAGCCGCACTTGGCATAGCGTTAGCGGTCCTGGGCGCCAAGGCCTTTTCCACGCAGGACAAGTACACACTGCGCGTGCCAGATGGGCTCGCATTCTCTGACTTCAGGGGCTACGAGAACTGGCAGGTGGTCGCCGTCAGTCAGACTGAAGATCTGCTGAAGGTGATGGTCGCTAATCCCACGATGATCGACGCCTACCGGTCCGGCGTTCCCGGCAACGGCAAGCCTTTCCCCGACGGCTCCAAGATTGCAAAGATCGAGTGGAAACCGAAAAAGAACACAGAAGCCCCTTTTTCAGTGAGGGTGCCGGACGTCCTACAAGACGTTTTCCTCATCGAGAAGGACACCAAGAAATTCCCGGACACAAAGGGATGGGCGTACGCCGCGTTTGACTATGATCCCGCGTCGGACACGTTCAAGCCCGATAAGACGGGCGTCGTCAGTTGTGGCTTCGCGTGCCATTCGAGAGTGGCGGCCAAGGATTACATTTTCACGGCGTACGGTAAGAGGTGAACGGAGGGAGCGGCGCTTAGTGCCTGCTCGCGTAATGCGCCGCCCGAACCCAGGATAAGCTTGGAGTAGACGGAACATCATAGGAGAAATCATGACAAATGTGAACACACCAACGAAACCAGCCCGGAGGCGGGATGTCGACAAACCCATCTGATTCACTGATGCACCGCCTCCAGGTTCAGGACGTCGGCGCTAAGCCGGGCTTGTTGTGCACGCGTATTCTTGCTGTCGTTTAGAGTTCACTGAAAAAGGGGCTTCCGTGTTCTTTTTCGGCTTCCACTCGATTTTTGCAGTCTTGGAGCCGTCGGAGAAACTCTTCCCGTTGCCGGGAACGCCGGCGCGATAGGCGTCGATCATCGTGGGATTGGCGACCATCACCTTCAGCAAGTCTTCAGTCTGGCTGACGGACACAACCTGCCAATTCTCGTATCCCCTGAAGTCAGAGAAAGCGAGTCCATTTGGCACGCTCATGTGTGCTCGTCCTGCGCCGCGAAGGCCAGCGCCACCAGGGTAGAGGATACTACAACGAATACCATTACCCCCTCTTCACGGCGTAAATCATCACGTCATACTCGTTTCATCGCGGCAGTTCCTTGCCGGCCTGCTCCGCCACCATATACTCGGCGTACCAGTCGGGCCAGTTCGCGTCGCGCTGGCCGGTGCGCTTCTCGTGCTGGCCGTGGGCGGCCTCCGCACGCCTAAGCGCGCTCGCCAGATCGTTCGCCGAGGCGAACGCCGTCTCGGCGAGGTCGATGCGCCCGGGCAGCCGGGTAGTGACCTCCTGCAGCAGCCAGCCGTTGCCGTCCGGGTCGCTGAACGTGGCGAAGGAGCCGTAGCTGGCGTGATCGGCGCGGGCCCGCCGACGCGGCCGCTCGTGCCGTCGGGCTGGAACTGGGCGCCCGGCGTCCCGGCGTGGAACACCTCGCTGACCTCGACACCGCGGGCGACGAGCTCGTCGCGCGCAGCCTCGATGCCGGAGACGATCAGGTAGAGGCCCTGGGCCGAGCCGGGCGCGGCAGACGTGATGTTCGTGCCGAATTGGACCGAGCACCCCGAGCCGGGCGGCGTGAACTGGACGACCCGGAAGCCGTTATCGAAGGGGAAGTCGGCGTCGAGCCTCCACCCGAGGTTCCCGTAGAACTTCTTCGCGCGGTCGACATCCGCGACGGGGATGACGACCGCCTCGAGCTTCATGTCGACTCTCGCGACGCTCGCGTCTCTGGTCGCGTTCTTGCTAAGGACTTCGTTGGCGCTCATGTCTGCCTCCTGCCTCCTTTTTCTGAACTGACCACTCCATACTTCCGAACTAGTTCGACGATCTCATCCGCAGCAGTAGTGAGGGCGAAGTGGCCCCAGGGATGTCCTAGCCAAACGTGAACGAAAAGACCTCGACGCCGGGATCAAGGAATTCAATCTCAAAGGTCACGTCTTTGACCGGCCCCTTCTGCCGGATCAGCTGATACATCCGCGGCTGTCGAACCTCGCCCGTGCCATCGGCGCCGGAATCGGATCCATGATCGTCGCCGGGCGCGGCGCCATTCAGCTTTACCTTGAAGCGAACGGGCGTCCCATTCTTCGACGGGCCCAAGACCATATGGAGGTCGCGGCTGTGGAACCGGAACACAATCTTGCCGGGCGCCGATTCGAGCGTGCCACTCTCGGCACCGGCGTTCCACGATCCGCCGAGTCCCCACTGATTTAATGCGGGCCTCGCCGGTGGGCTGTAGGTCTTTCGTGAGTCTTGCGCCATCCGCTCCGGCGACGCGAAGTTCTCCGCCCGAGCGTAGCCGGCGTAGGTTTCGGGCGATCGCACATCTTCGCTCGGTGGCGCCTCGGCCCCGTCAGCCGTTATACGTACCGTGCTCTCGTCCAGACCAGTGGCTCCATTTTCCTTAAGAAGTGCCTGGATGACGCGCTCGGACTTCTCATATTCGCCTTCGCCGAAGTGGTGGTAACGAATTCGTCCCTTGGCATCGACGAAGTAGTCTGCGGGCCAGTATTCGTTGCGGAATGCCGGCCAGATCGAATGGTTGCTGTCGATCGGGATGGGGTACGCGACCTTCAAGTCAGACACGGCATTCTTCACGTTCGCCGGATCTTTCTCGAAACCAAACTCCGGCGCATGGACGCCGATGACAACCAGGCCGGCATCCTTGTATTTTGCAGCCCAGGCTTTCATGTACGGCAGCTCTCGCAGGCTGTTGATGCACGAGTAAGTCCAGAAGTTAACCAGCACGACCTTCCCGCGCAGCGCCTTGTGCTCAAAGGAGGGGAGTTGAGCCAGGCCACCGCGCCATCCAAATCAGGCATTCGTCCTTCGTCTCCCGCTCCTGATGCAATCACGGCGACGCCCCAGATGAGAGCCGTGGCGCCAATCCAATAAGGAAGATTCTTCATAACAAAACTCCGATCGCTTGTGATTCTCGATATCACGGTGCGTAACGGGTGAAGACAAGGTCGCGAGCTTTGATTTGATTGTGGCAAGGGAAGCAGGTTTTCATTGACGCCTCGTCGCCGGGTTTGCCGTCTTTGAAGTGAGCGAACCCCCAGCCGCCCGTCGCGGCGTACTTTTTTGAGTCCTTGACCATAAACTGAATGTTCGTGGGGGGGCCCGCGACGAAAGATTGGGATCGGCCAAAGACTTTGTTGTTTTCCTCCGACGGGACGTGACCGTAGTGCAAAGCGGCAATGATTGCGCCGTCCGGAAATGGAAGCTTCCCCTCGCGGTAGGCTTTGATCGCTACATCGTTGCCCAAAACAGCAGCGATACTGTTGAGGTTGCCTTCTTCGTGGGCGACGGAGATTAACCTCCAGTCTCGGTATCCGGGGGGAATTTTGTTACGAAGATCGGAGTGGCCGCTTCATCGGCGTGTAGAGATGCGGGCACTGTGATGGCGACGACGCCGGCCAGTGCTGCAACTGCAACCAGCAAGAAAGTGATCTGTTTCATAAAGTTTCTCCTTCAAAATCGAATTAGTGTTCAGATTGGCCATGATTAGCAGAGCGATCGAAATGCGGCCCGGATCTCTTCCGCTTTTAGAGCTCGACCAGAGCCTGATGAACCATGTGAACGCTGATGGCGCCCACACCGACGGCCGAAGCCACGCGCTTAACATTGCCCGAACGAGCGTCTCCCACGGCAAACACACCCGGCAAACTGGTTTCCAACATCTGGGGAGCACGTGTAAGCGGCCACGGGCTGCTACCTTGTGGACCGGCGGTATCAATCGCGCCCCGTAAGTATGAACCCCTTGTCATCCAGGGCTCACATCCCCGCAGCCACCCCGTGCGGGGGGCGCCGACCGTCATTAAGAAAAGATGCTCAAGATCGCGGGCGGAGATTTCCCCCGAGGATATTCCCACCACGCAATACGCTCCAAAGAAATTCGCCTTCGAGAGAAACAATCTCAGTATTGAAATGCAGCTCAACGTTGGGATTCCGTCAGGCGCTGGATCAGGTATCGCGACATCGTGTTCGACAATTCCCCTGCCCGCACCAACAGGTCTACGTCGCGGGCAGTTTGCGACAGGAACACAGCAGCCTGCCCGCCAATTTCCTCCCCCGACCACCGCTATCTCCTGGCCTTCACACCACTGCGATTCGAGATGGACGTCGCAGCATAGTAAATTCCGTTACCCTCAAACTTCGCGAGATTCTCCACTTTGGGCCCGTTGTACTGTGCCCCGGTTGCGATGATGATCGCCCTGGTTGCAAGAAGCTCTCCAGTGTCGAGCACTACCTGATAAGGGCGGTTTTCGCCGTGGAGCCGCGTTACACTCCGCGCGATCATCATGTTCGCGCCGAATCTCTGCGCCTGGGTGGTCGTTCGCGTGGCCAATTCCATCCCGGATACGCCGTGGCGAGCCCCAGATAGTTCTCGATCTTCGAACTGGATCCTGCCTGCCCAGCCGGGAGACTCGGTATCTCGCGTCGGCGTATGCAGTAAGCAACGCCCTCTTCGCGCTGGGGAAGATATGCCCATCGCCTGGTGCAGGAATTCCACTCCGTCCATGCGCGGCATCCGCTGATCGACCAGCGGCGACGGCCACGCTCTCATTACGCACCTTCAACTGGTTCAGGGGATCAAGTGCGTCCTCGGGCGAATCGCTTCCCATGACCCGGTATTCAGCGCCGTACTGCAAACGAAGATCCGGGTCGATCGCCCGCAAAACATCGGAATCGTCATCCACACTTAGCAATATTGGTTTGGCCACTTTGACTCCTGCCCGTTTAATCGTTACTGGCGGACAGATGTTCTCGCCATGGAAGCATCACGCCTTGGCCTTTGTCAACGAGTCCAAAAGTGCTTCAAATACCGTTACGCATCGGAACACGATTAGCTCGCTGTTGCTCATCCTCGGCCTCGTCAAAAGAGATAGGTTCACAAGCGTTTCACAGCTTTGGACGATCCGGATATTATGGCCGGGCGGACGAACTCGGTCGATCTGATTCGATGTCAAGACGTGGAATGCTTGTGTGCAGGCGGCAGGCGCGCTGGGGCTTTGGCGGAGACATAAGCCCAGTACCATCGCACGTTCTGCCATCCTCGCACCAGCCCAGGACACCATTCAAGGCAGTCACCGTGCTTGGGGAAGGCTGGCTTTTCGTTTTCTTGCCCGGAACTCGACCCGTTGACTCCGCAGGTTTGCCCTCAAAGGATCGGTGTGGCGTCGATATCCGGACACCGCCCACTGACACTGGCCACGATGTCTGTCAGCTACCTGCACAATTTCATCGTTTTAGCCTCGGTCCTGAAGTTGCACTTCTATAAGAGTGAGGTCTGCAACGATGCCCTGTCGGAATCGATGAGTGCACACTTATGGAAACGACAATTGAACACGCTTCGCAGGCGATCTCCGCTGAACGGAGATTGCAGGAGCTAGCCATTCACCTTCCGGTTCCGCCTGAGCCGTTCGGAACGTATACGGAAGCGGTGCAGGTCGGCTCCCTTCTCTTTCTGAGCGGAACGTTGCCGACCGAAGGGCGTACGGCCAAGTTCGTCGGGCGGGTGGGAGCAGAGCTCGACACTGCGGCGGCGCAGAAGCAGCGCGGCTCGCCGCGATGAACGCCGTCGCGATCGCTCGCCAGCATCTCGGCTCGCTGGATCGCGTGAAACGAATCGTTCGCCTCGGCGTCAGCGTGGCGACGGAAGGAAACGTTCGCGACCAGCCGAAGGTCGCGGACGGAGCGTCTGACTTCCTCCAGGAGGTGTTTGGCCCAGACAAAAATCCCACGCGCCTGGTGTATGGAGTCGCGAGTCTTCCACTTGGAACCCCTGTCGAGGTGGAACTCATATTTGAGGTGCAGGAATGAAGAAGATAGGAGCGATTATTATGGCAACACTTATCACCACATCATTGGGAGCGCCTGCTGCGAACGGGCAGCCGGTAAAATACCCAACCTACTATCGAACCGTTACGATCGATGGCCTCTCGATTTTCTATCGTGAAGCCGGCCCGAAAGACGGCCCCACCATTCTGTTGCTTCACGGCCTGCCATCATCTTCGCGCATGTTCGAGCCGCTGTTCGATCGCCTTGCCGATCGTTACCACCTCGTAGCGCCCGACTACCCGGGATTCGGCCACAGCGACTGGCCCAATCCGAAGGAATTCGCGTACACGTTCGACCGCTATGCCGAGATCATGACCCGGTTCACTGAGGCGCTCGCGATACCGCGCTACACGCTGTACATGCAGGACTACGGCGGACCCGTGGGGTTTCGCATGGCGTTGACGCACCCGGAACGTGTCCAGGCGCTTATCGTTCAGGATGCCGTGGCGCACAACGAAGGGCTTGGAGCGAATTGGAAAACCCGGCGAGCGTTTTGGGCGGATCGAAAGGCCAACGAGAGTGCGCTTCGCACCAACCTCCTCTCGCTTCCCACCACGCGTACCCGCCACGTAGGTAACGATCCCAATGTCGAGCGTTATGATCCCGACTTATGGACCGACGAGTTCGCCTTCCTCAACCAGCCTGGTCAGATCGACATTCAAACGGAATTGTTTTACGACTACCGCACCAATGTGGAGTCTTACCCGAAATGGCAGGCATGGATGCGGGAGCACCAACCACGGCTTCTGGTGCTCTGGGGCAAGTACGATCTTTCGTTTGATCCATCCGAACCTGAAGCTTATCGCCGCGACGTGCCGAAAGCCGAAGTGCACGTACTGGATGCCGGTCACTTCGCATTGGACACCGCCGCTGACGAAATCGCAGCATTAGTCCGCGCTTTCGTGCGGTAGGAGAAAGGTCTTCGAGGACGGTATCAACCTCATGCATCTCAACTATCTGCTCGCGTTCCGATGGAGTCATTGCGTCTCGGCGCGGCATTCCACTGATCGAGCAGGGCAAGATTATCGGCGCAATCGGTTGTTCGGGAGGACCGATTCGCAAGATGAGGTGGTCAGCAAAGCAGGTGCGGCAATAATGAATTCATCCGAAACGTTTATTGAACCAGCTACAAAGGAGAAATCATGACAGCTGTGAATGCACCAACGAAACAGATTCGCCTGGCCCGGCGGTCGCCCGCCTATTGGCGTGTCACGATCGACAACCCGCCGATCAACGTCATGGGCCCGGAAACGGTCCGGCAGTTCCAGGAAATCATCGACGCTCTCGAGGCCGACGAGCATGTCAGGGTCGTGGTGTTCGACAGCGCGGTCGACGACTACTTCCTGAATCACTCCGATTTCCTGGCCAAGCTCGAGGACCTGACCTCAATGCCGGCCGGTCCCACAGGCCTGCCGCCCTGGCCGGACTTTCTCGCGCGTCTGACCCGCGCGCCAGTCGCCTCCATCGCCCTCATCCGCGGCCGGGCGACGGGCAACGGCAGCGAGCTCACGCTCGCCTGCGACATGAGTTTCGCCAGCCGCGAAAAGGCCATCATCTCGCAATGGGAGGTGGGCGTGGGGATGGTCGCCGGCGGCGGCCCCATGGCTCGGCTTCCGAGACTCATCGGCCGTAACCGCGCCCTCGAGGTGCTCTTGAGCTCGGAAGACATCAGAGCAGACCAGGCCGAGGCCTACGGCTACATTAATCGCGCCCTCCCCGACGCCGAGCTAGACGCTTTCGTAGAGGCGCTCGCGACCCGGATCGCCAAGTTCGACAAATGGGCGATCGCCAACACTAAGCGCCTCGTCAACACCAGCCTACCGCCGGACGTCGAGCTCGGCGCCGGGTGGGATGCGTGCATTGCTTCGCTCGGGCGACCTGCCGCTCAGGAGGGGATCAAGGCGCTTATGGCGCGCGGCTTCCACAAGCCGGGGGATGTCGAAAATCGGCTCGGATACTACCTGGGCCAAATCGCGCGCTAAGGCGCTCCCGACGCTATTCTCAACTCCGGAACACTGAGGATGGGAGGCGTTCGAAGCCGATCTCGGCGGACATGTTTCGAAAGTCTGTGGGGATGTTTTGCATATGTGCACGGAGGAGGTTTGTATGTCTCAGAAAGCCAGAGGCGTAACGCGAGCTCAGCAAAGCGGAGGCCAGCCTCACCAACTCGGGCAGGAGGTTTTCAAAATCATCTTGTCCGAAGATGTAGATTGGAAACCGTTCCCGGCGTTCCCACCTTCCGTCCGGCTGGCCGTCGTCGTGGGTCAGCCCTCGGATCCCGGCCCGTACACAATCAGGGTTAAAGTGCCCCACGGCGAGAAGCTGATGCCTCATAAGCACCCAGAGGATCGAGTCTATACCGTGATTTCCGGCGTCTTTTATATCGGACTGGGTGATGAATTTGACGCGAGTAAGTTGGAAGCCTATCCGCCCGGCGCCGTGATCATTCTGCCTGGGAACACGCCCCATTTCCACTGGGCAAAATCCGGCGAGTACGTCTCGCAGGTAACCGCGATAGGGCCGCTTGGACTGGAATACCTCAGCGCGAAAGACGATCCGCGAAAACAGCAACTCGTAGGAGGGGTGGATAGCGCGACTTGACGAGTCGGCAGAGCCGATTTAATCGGGTCGCGCGTTGCGAAGAATATAGGAGAACAATATGAAAATACTGATGGTCCTGACATCGCACAACCAACTGGGGAACACGGGGCGCCCAACTGGTTTCTGGCTTGAGGAATTCGCGGCCCCCTATTTCGTATTCAGGGATGCCGGCGTTGAGCTGACGCTCGCCTCTCCGAAAGGCGGGCAGCCTCCGCTCGATCCGAAAAGCGATCTGCCTGAAAATCAAACGCCGGCGATGGCGCGGTTCAAGAAGGACGCGGCGGCGCAAAAGGCTCTCGCCAACACGGTCAAACTTGCGGACGTGAAGGCGGAAGACTTCGACACCGTTTTCTATCCCGGTGGGCACGGCCCGATGTGGGATCTCGCCGAGAGCCCTACGTCGATCGCACTTCTGGAGGCCTTCTACAATTCCGGCAAACCAATCGCATTGGTGTGCCATTCACCCGGGGTGCTTCGCCACGTTACCTACCAGGGCGCTCCGCTGGTGAAAGGAAAACACGTCGCCGGTTTCACGAACGGCGAGGAAGAGGAGGTGCAGCTCACGAAGGTTGTGCCGTTCCTGGTCGAAGATGAACTGCTACGGCTCGGCGCCATATACGAGAAGATGGCGAACTGGCAGCCTTTTTCCGTCACTGACGGCCATCTTATTACTGGCCAGAATCCAGCGTCATCGACATCGGCAGCTCAGGCGCTTCTAAAACTCATGGCTGTATCGGAATCGGACTCGTCAATGAGCAGCGTACAAATCGAGCACAAGAGCTATGAGATGCCCCCGCGGGACGGAATCAGCGTCGCACATTTTCTCACCGTCGCCGACGTCGACCGATCGGCTCGCTTCTACGAAAAGGTCTTCGGCGGTCGCATCCTGAGCAAAGGCGACAGCGACGGCGCGCCTGCGTACATTCAGATCGCGAATACATGGCTCCTTGTCAACCCCGGGGGCGGGCCGACCCCCGACAAGCCGACGGTAACGCTTAGCGTCCCCGACCCGGATAAGATCAACGGCTTTATGAATATACGCGTTGCGGATATCCAAGCGTGCTATGAATTGTGGAAAAGTCGAGGAGCCGAGTTCATCACGGAGCCGATACCCAAGTACGGCGAGATTCGCTGCTACATCCGCGATCCTGACGGTTATATTATCGAGGTCGGACAGAGTACCGAGCTCAAGTACGGTTAGCGCTTGGCCGGACGGGATTCGGATACATGTTTAGTGTGAACGTTTTTAAGGCCCCGGGAAAGACTATGGTCGGCGAGCGGCAAAAGCCCTTCGGCGGAGCGCTCGGCTCTGACCCTATCACGTCGACTTTAATCTTCGGCAAGTACGGCGCGGTGCTGGTGGACGCGATGGGGACAGTGGCTGAGGCCGAGGCTCTTGCAAATTGGGTTGCTCTGCACAAGCTGAGATCTCGGGAAACAGGTTCGATTTCAGAATTTCAGAGAGGAGAACAAAATGACAACAAAAGGAAAAGTGTTGGTGCTAGTCTCGAGCGGTCATGGCTTGCCCTTGAAAGATGGCAAGGTTTATGCCGGCGCTGGCTACTATCTCAACGAACTGACGGTTCCGGTTCGCGCCTTGATGAAGGAGGGCTACGAAATCACTTTCGCCAACCCCAAAGGCAACACGCCGCAAATGGATGTCCATTCGGCTGTCGCCGATTTCTTCGGCGGGGACGAGGCTAGGCTTCAGGACTATCTAGAATTCCGCGACAGCCTGACAGGGCTCAAAAATCCAACTCGCATCTCGGATGTCATCGCGTCGGGCCTGGGTCAATATGACGCTGTTTTCGTCCCCGGCGGCCATGGCCCGATGATGGATCTTCTCGATGATCCTGACGCTGGCACGGTGATGAGACACTTTCATGAAACATCCAAGCCTACGGCGGTGCTCTGCCATGGCCCGATTTCACTTCTCTCAGCTCTTCCGAATTCGACGGAGGTGGTCGGAGCGCTGGCAGCGGGCGATGCCGCCGGAGCGCGGGCAAAGGCTCAAGGATGGATTTATTCTGGATATAAGATGACCATCTTTTCGACGGCGGAAGAGCAGCAGCGGGAGCCGCTTGAGATTGGTGGTAAGGTTCTCTTCTACCCGGACTTCGCCTTGCGTACGGCGGGCGGGGACGTAAGTGTGGTCGCCCCATGGAAGAGCTATGTCCTTCAAGATCGCGAGTTGATCTCAGGTCAGAACCCGTTCTCGGACGAAGGGCTTCTGAAACTTCTTCTACCGGCACTCGACGGGAGAAGAAGTGAGGGGGCTGGCGCATCCTCCGTTAGATCGAGCCTTCGCTCCTAACGCGGCCATAACCTACATCAACCACTGATGCCTCTGACATCAAAAGGACTATCAAATGGACAGCATAAATGGACTGAAAGGGAGCACGGGCGTGGCCGCGCCCGTCGCGTCGAGCTCGCTTAGTGTGAATGTTTTTACGGCCCCCGGAAAAACTATGGTCGGTGAGCGGCCAAAGCCTTTCGGCGAAGCCCTCGGCTTTGACCCTATCACGTCGACTTTAATCTTCGGCGAGTACGACGCGGTGCTGGTAGACGCAATGGGGACAGTGGCTGAGGCCGAGGCTCTCGCGGATTGGGTCGCTCTGCACAACCGCAACTTGGAGACCATCTACATAACGCACGCCCATTTCGACCACTTCTACGGTCTGAGCATTCTGCTCGACCGTTTCCCGGGCGCTCGGGCGATAGCAACGCCCAAGACGGTGAGCGCCATGCAGATGTCTTTCACTCCCCCAGTGGAGCGGTTGGCCCGCCGGATGTTTCCCGGGCAAGTGGCCACCAAGTTGGTTCCACCTGAGCCCTATGAGCACGACACGTTCACTCTCGAGGGCCACGAATTGCGCATCATCGAGCAGGGCCGCACCGATAGTCCCGATTCGACGTCTCTATACGTTCCATCGATCGGCCTGATCGTCGCTGGCGACGTTGTGTACAACCAATGCCGCATTTACGTCGGCGACACCACCCCCGAGAGCCGAAAGAATTGGATCGCGGCGCTGGACCGGTTGGCGGCGCTGAACCCGGCGATCGTTGTCGCCGGTCACAAGAAGCCTGGCGCGCCCGACTCTCCCTCGACGATCCAGGACACCAAGCGTTACCTGCAGGACTTCGATCGGGTGCAGAAAACCGCGACATCCGACCAGGAGCTGTTCGATCAGATGACGGAGCTGTACCCGCATTGGGTAGCCAATCAGTCGTGGTTGATGTTCGGATTCCCAAGCGGCTGATGTGAACGCTCGCTCGCGTATGATCGGAATCGGAGTCGTCAATGAGCAGCGTACAAATCGAACAAAAGAGCTATGAGATGCCCCCGCGCGACGGGTTCACCGTCACACATTTCATCACCGTCGCCGACATCGACCGATCGGCTGCTTTTTATGAAAGGGTCTTCGGCGGCCGCATCCTGAGCAGAGGCGACAGCAAGGGTGGGTCTGGGCACATTCAGATCGCGAATACTTGGCTGATTGTCAACGTCCGGGGGCAGGCCCACCCCGGACAAGTGTCGACGCTCAGCGTCCCCGCCGACCCGGATAAGGTCAGCAGCTTCTTGAATATCCGCGTTGCGGATATTCAGGCGTGCTATGAGCTATGGAAAAGTCGAGGAGCCGAGTTCATCACGGAGCCGAAGGAAAAGTGCGGCGAGACTCGCTGCTACAGCCGCGATCCTGACGGTTACATTATCGAGGTCGGACAGAGCGCCGACCTCACGTAAGGCTGATGATCGGCCGGGATTCATGCGAAACTTGTACGCGGTTCTGGGAATCTCGTCAAACGGACGCCGACATCGTTTTGCACACGGTGTATGTCAACTCATCTCGGACGACCGGGAACGAACGGCGGGTGTGCCAATAGCCGTTTGTCTCAACGGAGGGGTCACCTCAAGCGTGTGTGCCAAATGTGTGCCAGCTCCGCAAAAGTCGGCGTTCTTCGACCGCCTTCAGTCATCGTACGAATGTCGGCAACCTATTGATTCAGAGAATGGTTGATAAGCGGATGGCATCTCAGCGGACATCAGCGGAAAAGCCAAAAACCGGATTCGTAATCAGCAGGTCGCCGGTTCGATCCCGGCGGGTGGCTCCATTTTTTCAATGACTTACAGCCATTAGTTGTCTCAATTGTCTCATCCGTCCCGCGTTTTTGTCAGCAGACAGCCCATTTTCACGGTGTTTCCGGAATCAGCAGGTCGAGATGCCCTCACTAAATCAAGAACTTACACGGGCCGCGACGGTTACACCATGAATCCGGCTGTCCCGATTTTGGGGAGCACTCCAGTTCCGGTGGGGAGCAAAACGTGACGGCTCCGTTATGCGAGCGCCTTTGCTTCAGGCCAGTGGCGGAAACTGCGGAAACTGGCGCTGCCTGAGCCGGGCGAAGATGGCGGGGCGCAGGTGGAGGAATCCGCCGAGGACGTTGTGGTGCATGCCGCTGACTGGCGCCGTTTTGCGCATCCCCTGCCGTCGCAAATTGCCCAAATCAGGCGAGTGGCGATTCTCGGCTCATGCGCGGATTCGCGCTTGGCACCGCGGGAAAGCTCGGTGCTGAGACCGTCCATTACAGCGGCGTACGCAATGTTCTGAATGCGCCGGGTTCGCGGACGCCAGACCTCACCTCCAGTGACCGCGACAGAAGTGATAGCGGCCGTGGTAGGGGTGAAAGGCTGGGACTACCCAAACAGCGTGAGGACGCGGCGGCAATACCCACCGTCCCGGAGTCCAGACCCAGGTGTCCGGCGCCCGAGTGATGCGGTCCTCCCAGAACGCGGGGGCTTTGACGTGAATCCACGAATATGTCCTACACAGACTGAAATCGGTCGAGCGATCGTAATCCGTGAGAACTTCCCTGGCGAACGCGACCAGTGCGCCCAGCAGGGTCAGGATCAGTATTAGATTTGCCATGTGTTTTCATGGCGCCTCCTCTGGTAAGCATCCTCGTGGTGCTCTGACGCCAATGCGTTCTGGTCCGCAGATCAACACCGACGTAGGTGGCCTGCGTCCAGGGATTGAAGCGCACCGTCTACGCATAGGCTTCAGGAACCATTCCAGCGCCGCGGGAATCCAACCACGAAATAATCTAGTTCAACCAGAGTGCAATCGTCGCCCCAGGGGCGGCCATTCTGAAACAGGTTCACCGACGCAAAGATCTGATCCGGAGTCATTCCCAACGAAGCAAGTTGTTCCATCCGCTGATCGCCGAAAAAATCGCCTTCTGGGCTCTCTGCCTCGGTGACGCCATCGGTCACCAGAATCAGCCGGTTCCCGGGCTCCAACTGGAAGCGAGCGCATTGATACTCCGTATTTAGCAGCATGCCGGCCGGAAGATTGGACTCGCGGAGGCGCTGCACTTCTCCCGACCGTTTCGCGATCAAGGGTGGAATATGCCCGCAGTTGATATACTCGCCCTGGCCGTCCGGCCGCAAACAGACGATCACGAACGTCGCGTACCTGGAGCCCAGATCGCGTAGACAAAAGAATTCGTTGGCGCTGTGCGCTATCTCGGCCAGCGGCACTTTGGATAGCAGGCCTTCATGGATCATGCCTTGCAGCAAGGACGCCATGACGGCCGCCGCGATGCCTTTGCCCGAAACGTCCGCAATCGCCGCCACCAATGAGTCGCCCTGTGTGACGATGCTGAAGAAGTCGCCACCGACTTCCTTACAGGGCCGATTTTTTACCATGGCAACGGCAAACGGGAGTTGCGGGACAGTCACCGACATGAGGCCTTGCTGTATGCGTGCCGCGGCCGCGAGTTCGTTTTGCTGGTCGCTTCGCCGCTGGCTGGAAGCGTGATCTTCCTCGAACGCTTGCCGGATCGCCCCGAGTAGTTCTTCATCGTCGAACGGCTTGGTTAGAAACTCAATTGCGCCTGCCTTCATGGCGCGCACGGACAACGGGATGTCGGCGTGACCCGTGAGGAAGATGACCGGAACCTCGACATGCTTCTCGATCAGTTCGCTTTGAAGATCCAGGCCGCTCACACCCGGCAAGCGTACATCCAGAACCAGGCAGGCATGCCTCGCCGGAGGATCTGCATCCAGAAAGTCGCGCGCTGAAACGAATGTTTGAACGCGCCATCCGGCCGATCGGAGCAGACTGTCGATAGCTCCCCGCACGGCTGGATCATCGTCTACGACATATACGATGGGATCTTCCTGAATCATGCTCACTCCGCGAAATCATGCGCAAACGTATGGCCGTTCCCTCAGTTCGTAGTGAGAGTGAATACGGTCTGGAGAAATCCGGCCCTTGGCGGTAAGGCGTAAGCGCACACGATGCCCTACGCCCACAGCCGCGCCGGGAGCGACCTCCATCAGTGGCAGCCACTCGACACGCAGTTGAAGAACACGGCTGAGCTGGCCGAGAACTTCGCGGCGGCTTTCGCCCGCGGCTCGGGGCGTCTGGCCGGGCTGTGGCACGACGCAGGCAAGTGCCAGAAGAAGTTTCAACACAAATCGGTAGGTGCGGCGCCGGCGTCGATGATGAAACGTTTTCCTCTCGCCTTTGCGATTGCGGGTCATCACGACGGAATGAAGGACAAAAGGCCTTGCTCAACCTTCTGCGAGAGCGAGAGTGTCTGCTCGATAAAGCGGGCCGAGACGGGCTGCCGCGTTGGCTGGAGGAGATGCGGCGCCTCCCTCTCCGGAGTAGCTGGCTGCATCGTCCTCCCCCGGGGGCAATCGGGCTCTGGACGCGGTTCGTCTTCTCGGCGCTGGTGGATGCGTATTCTCTGGATACAGAGCGATACCACGCTGATGGGGCGGTCCGCGATCTCGGCCGTCAGTACGCGATCGAGGAACTAAAGAGACGTACCGATGCATATATGGCGGCGAATGCTGCCGCGTCAGATAAAACCGCGATAAATGAAATGCGCGATCGCGTGCTGACGGCGGCCCGCGCGGGCCCCCCGGCGGCTCGTCTACCCTCACCGTTCCCAGGCCACACAGCGGTGTTACCGCGGCCTGCTCTATAATGCGGCACCCTTGTAGAGCAGGCGCTCAGAACAGTGACTTACGTTGAATCCGAAAGACTACGAAAGCGACTGATGGCCTGCCCCACGGCGAGGGACCTCACCTCCAGTGACCGCGATAGAAGTGATAGTGGCCGTGGTAGGGGTGAAAGGCCGGGACTACCCAGACAGCGCGGGGATGCGGCGGCAATACCCACCGTCCCGGAGTCCAGACCCAACGGCCATCGAACCAGTCCCAATACCCATCCACCCAGATGTATCCCGGTCCGGGAGGCTGTCCCACAGGTCCGGCAACCACCAGCGGAGGGGGTGGAGGCGTTCCCACCACGATGCCAAAGCCAACACGAGCGTTCAATGGCAGATAAGAAATCGCCAGCATCCCGCCAACAGCGAAGATCTGCTTAACTTTCATTTCATTCTCCTTCCAGGCCGGCTAATAGTAAAGAGAGACGGGCTGATCGAGCCGAAAACTGAGGACGGTTTCGGGTGGGATATCCACACCGTGGCCGCGCGTGAGTACCTGTGCCCCGGCGCCTGCCGCTCCTCCCGCAAGCGCTCCAACAGCAGCGCCCTTGCCTCCGCCTCCGAGCGCGCCGATTATTGTTCCCAGAAGGGCTGAACCACCCACAAATTTCGCAGTTCGCCTGTTGGCTCCAGGCCCCTCGCTCACACGGGCGTTGATGATGTTCTCGCTGTTGAGAACGTAGCGCCGCCCGCCGACGCCCACCGATCGCAAATCAACGGCGACATCGCCGTCGCTGACCTCGTGGACAATCAGGTGCGCCATGGCGCCGCGCGGTATCGCCACCCTGCCATCCGCGTCCAGCACGTCCTGCTCCACCGTTGCCAGGAAGTGCTGGCGGGGATCCGGCCTGCGTACGTGGATGGGATCGATGGTGCGGACCGCAATTACCGCACCGGCGGGAATCACCGCGGATCGGGTCCAGCCGGCTTCGGGCTCAACGTCGGTATCGGCAAATCCGCGTTCAGCAAATTCGGCCGGGGGAGCGTACCTCTCCGACACGCCGGTCTCGGCCGCTTCGGGACCGTTGAAAACCAGGCTCGTGATCTCCGTGATATCAAAATTGTGGCGGTTGCCATGTTCGTCGATGAAGTAGATCTTATCGGCGTTGCCTCCGTCGAACCTGCCATGGAGTTGCACGCCGCTGTTGAGAACAAGCGTCTGTTGAGCGAGCGCCACCGCGCACGCAAAAGTCATGAAAAACAAAATGCGACGAATTCGAATCATGTTTCCACCTCGCTTCTGAACTCACACGAACACTCTGGCCTTAAAGGCTGATCACCGGACATGGCGACTCGCGAATAATCGCCAGCGCACGGCTCCGCAGTCTGCCGAGCGGTTTCGTGATCACGCCTCTGCCGATTACCACCAGATCGGCCTCCCAATCGGTCGCGACATTGCGAACAACTCGCTCCGGCGCGCCAAACTGGATCGACACCCGGCCATGGCCGTCGAATCGCGCGAGCTTTCCGCGCAGGTTGTCGAGTATTTCCTGGCGCAGATGGTCCGGCAGGTCGGACGCGTCGCCGAAGCCCTGGATGGCGTGCACGATACACAGGTCCGCCACTTCCTTTCCGGCGAGCTCGGCCGCCCATCTCGCGATGCCGAGGTCGGCGTCGGTGGCATCCACGGCGCAGAGAATGCGGCGCCATCGCTCCGCCGGACGCAACGCCGGGTTATCCGCATGCGCCGCCGTCCACACCGGGCACTCTGCATCGTGCAGCACCTGGGAGGTGACCGATCCGGGCAGGAGCGCCCGGAAGCGGCCGGACCCGTGCGTGGCCATCATGATCAGATCTATCTGCTGTGTTCCTGCATGAATGATGATCTGACCCGCCGGATCTCCCTGCACCAGGGCGCGTGTGACGGCCATGCCGGCGAACTCGTCGTTGGCGAAAGCCTCGAGCTGGGCGCGCCGCTGACGGCGGTACTCGTCCACGTCGGTGAGGCTGATCAGCATGTCCATGGTCACCGGGTCGTACCACGTGGGCAGCATCTGCATAACGTGCAGCATCAGCAGGTCCGACCGAAAATGCTGCGCGACGGCGCGGACGAACGTTGCCACACGCCGGCTCTCGTCCGAGAAATCTACCGGAAACAGGATGTGTTCGAAATTCATGCAGGGATCCGAAGCCGGGCGCCAGTTCGCGCAGCGAAAGCCGCCTTACCGGCCCTGACCCGGAGGAAGCGCGTACTCCTCCGGCAGGGACAATTCCAGCAGCGTGCGGATGTTGTCCGCGGATTCGATCTCCAGAGCAGCCCCGAAGCTGCCCGAAGCCGCACGGGCCCGTATGGCCGTCACTTTGTCGATTCCGTGCGTGATACGGTCGTCCGGGTCGGCTCCGAAGTGGATCCAGACGGTATCCTCGCCGTCCTTGACGTCCGCGGCGATACCATCGAACGGCCGGTCCTCCACTTCGACGAAACGGCCGATATCGACGCCAAGCACTTCCAGTTCGGCGTGCGCGCCGCGATTCTCGCGCGTGAACTCGGCCAGAAATGGAATCCAGCGGTCACGCGCAACGTCCTCTGTCCTCCCCTCGTTGACTGCGATCGATTGTGCCATTTGCTCCTCCTGAAGGCCGCCGCGGTTCAATGCAGCTGGCCGTTTACTCTTACTGCTACTCTCGGCTCGGGCAGAAAAATCAGCCCGTTGTGGAACTCTTCCAGCTCGCCGGCGTCGGTGAGCGTGAACATGGACGTGATGAAACCGCTTGCCGCGGCGAACTGGCCTTCACCGCCCTGGATGCTGCTGCTCGATGTACCCGCCATGGTCCCAGGCGCAAGCGTCGAGGCCAGCCGCCCGTGGCCAATGGTCGAGAAACGCAGTACGTGTTCCGTGTCGTCGCCGAACGAAATGGTTCCATCCTCGTGAAACAGATCCGCGCCTGAGACATGCAACTCCGAATCGAGAAAGGCGAGCCCGCCATGGCAGGACTTCACGTCCGCCTCGAGCCCACTGGAGTTGACGGTGGTTGTGACAGTGCAACTGGTCGCACTGGCCGTGGCCCGCAACGATGACAACTCGCTCGCGACCGGCGAGATCCGACCTCTGAAATGCATCACGTAAGCAATTCTGCGCATCTTCTGAGACCCTCTCTCGCCGGTCCACCGACATCAATGACTCGGAGCCGAGATCGGCGACTCGAACCCCAGCGTCCGCGATACGCCGCGAAGCCGAATTCCCAGCGCCACCAGCAGGGCTCCAAAAACCAGACAGTAGGCGCCGAACCAGATGGCCAGTACGAGCGCGCCAGCCAGCGGAAATATGATCAGCATCACGCCGAACAGCAGCGAGGCCGCGCCGCTGAGCGCCAGCAGCCATTCGTGGTTGAGATATCTGCGCAACCGCACCGCGGCCACGATCTCGAACCCCCCCGTCGCCAGCGACCATGCGGCGATGATCAGGACCAGCGCCAGCAGGGTGATTGCAGGCCATACGACAGCGATTACGGCCGCAACGATTCCGAAGATTCCCTCGAAAATAAGCGGAAACCAGCGCTCGTGCGCTGAGGCGGCCCTCCAGGCGCCGGCAATAGCGACGATGCCGTCGATCAGAGCGTACGCGCCAAAGAGAAGCACAAGGGCGCCGAGGGTAATACCGGGCCAGAGGAATGTCACGAGGCCGAGCAGGATCGCCACGACGCCGCGAATCACCAAAGACCACCAACTCTTCGCAAGTGAATTTCTCATGCGTTTCTCCCTTCCTTTCTTCAGGTGTTCCTGGTGGAACTCTGTTCGGAGCTCGCGCCGGAAGTCTGTCCCGAACTCGTGCCGGAAGCGCCACCCGTGCCGGAGCTGCCGCCCGGGGACGTCGAAGACCCCTGCACGGGAATTTGTTTCCGGTCGCTCTGCTGCTGCTGCACCGGAACAATAATTTCGAGTACGCCGTTCTCGAGTCGAGCCGTTGCCTGATCCGTCTTCGCGCCGGCAGGCAGAGGAATCGTCCGCATGAACCGTCCGTAGCGGCGCTCGGTCCGGTGAATGCCGCCCCTGTCGTCTTCGCGCTCGAAAGTGCTTTCGCCGTCGACGACCAGAGCGTCATCCAGCACGGCCACGCGCACTTCGTCCGGCTTCAGACCGGGAAGATCTACTCGCACTACAAGGTTGCCGTCCCGTTCCGCAACTTCAATAGCGGGGGCCCAGGCCACTGATTCGCCGCTCTCGCCCCGCCGCGGAGCGTAGTCGAGTTGATCAAACAGGCGACCCATCAGGGCGAAGGGGTTCAACCCCAACAGACCGAACGGCGTCGCCAGCGGATCGAACGACCTGCGCGCTACGCCGCGCTGCTGCGGGTTGCCCGCGTCAACCGCGTTTTGTTGGGCACGTCCTTGTGCCTGTTGGTTCTGCTGCTCGTTGGTTCTGGTATCGTTTCTTGCCATTTCGTTTCCTTCCTCGCGCTGTATGCGAACCGAATCCGTCCGGCGTCTGGGCCGGCGCTGATAGTAGTGCAGGCGTTGGACCACATGCCGCCGAATGTGCACGCTTTTGTTTTCATTAGCCCGGAAGCGGATGCGGCCGGGCAGGGTCGATGCGTTGGAACGGAGGCGTCTATCGGTTGACTGCGGGCTGACGGGACAGGCGAAAACGCCTGTTCCACTTCCGACCGCGAACAGTAGAACAGGCCTTCGGCCTGTGCGCTTACTTTTTCGGCACATTCACCGTGAGATGCGAACGCGGGCGGGCCGCAGGACGTCGCCGCCCCAGCGATACCCGGGCTGCTCTTCCTCAGCTACGATGCCAGGCGCGCACCTGTCGGTGTCCACCGTACCGAGCGCCTCATGCAGTTCCGGGTTGAACGGTTCGCCGAGGCTGTTGAAACGGGTTACGCCATCGGCTGCCAGGCGGGCCTCAACTTTGCGCTCAATCGCGCGCAGGCCCTCCAGAACGGACGAAGGCATCCCGGAGGCATGCTGGAGGGCGCGTTCGAAATCGTCCAGAATTTCGATGAGGAACAGCAGATGCCTGCGCTTCCAGCTCTGGGCCGCACTGTCCCGTTCATTCTGCACCCGCCGCCGATAGTTATCGAAATCGGCCATCAGCCGTAGATAACGATCGTGCTCCGCGCGCTGGTACTCCGCCAGCTTCTGGCTCTCGTCGGGTTCGGAAACTATGCCGGCCTCGTTCGGTTGCATGTAATGCCCCGAGGTGCACTAGCACTCGTGCTTCCACCGGCGCCGCAGCCGCGACACAGCGGATCGCCAGGCGGGGCGCCGACGGGCAGAGCGGGGATGTCTATAGGTCGACCGGACGCTCAGCCCCGCAGAGCAAATTTCAGAGCATCCAGCAACGCTGTGCCGCTGAATGGTTTGGGCAGGAAGGCGATCGCACCCTGCTTCACCGCCGTCGTGCGGATGTCGTCTTCAGCATGCGCACTCACGAAAATCACCGGGATCCCTCCGTTGAGTCTCGAGAGCCGCCGCTGCAATTCCAGCCCATCCATTCCGGGCATGCCGACATCGAGAATCAGACATTCGGCTTCGTGCAGGCGTCCGGAATTCAGAAGCGCCTCAGCCGATTCGTACAACATGGCGCCGTATCCAGCAGATCGGATCAGGCTGCTGATGGATTCGCGAACGGACTGATCGTCATCGACAATGCCGATTACCGGAGCTGCCATATCGCACCCGCAAAGGGTCCAGAATCCGCCCACAAGTATCGTCTATCACAGCCGGGGAAAACGCTTCCATCATACTTTCGTATAACTCCGATAAGCCCGAAAGCGGCGAGGATCTGAGGACCCGGCGGAGGCGGAAGTCACGGTTATATCGATAGCATCTTAATTTCCAGAGCGTCCGCAGGTCCATGCAGGCGCAGGATCTTAAACGATTATGCGGCCCTTTGGCGCCAGGCGCACTATACCAAAGCGTGATAGTGCACCACCAGGAAACGTCATAAGGTCGGAGTAGAGGAGACCGGATCCTGCCAGTACGCTGACGGACCGGGTGCGGTGGAAGAACCGCGGATTGTCGATTCAGCCGGAAGTTTGCGGTGTTCCGGCGTCGTCAACCTGGCTTGCTCCTGCGATTCAGGTTCCAAAGTCTGGAGGTGTTTCTCTCATGGCAACCGTTGCGAATTGCATACGCCAGGACGTGCCACGCTGGTCAATGCAGCAGGAAGAGATTATCGGAAACAGCGCCGGGCTGCGGCGCGCACTCGAGCTTGTCGAAATCGTCGGGCAAACGGACGCCACCGTTATTATCCTGGGCGAATCAGGCACGGGCAAAGAACTGATTGCGCGACGAATTCACGGTATGAGCGCGCGCGCCGGACACGCGTTCGTGGAAGTGAACTGCGCCGCCATCCCGCTCGGCCTGCTCGAAAGCGAGCTGTTCGGGCACGAGCGCGGCGCCTTCACCGGAGCCATCGCCCAGCGGATCGGCCGCTTCGAAGCTGCCGACAAGGGCACGCTGTTTCTGGACGAGATCGGAGATATTCCATCGGAGTTGCAGCCAAAGCTTTTGCGCGTGCTCCAGGAGCATCAGTTCGAGCGGCTGGGCAGCACCCGCACAATGCGGACCAACGTGCGGCTCATCGCGGCCACCCATCGCAACCTTACCCACATGGTGGACGAGGGCAAGTTCCGGGTGGACCTCTATTATCGACTCAACGTTTTCCCCATTACACTGCCTCCGTTGCGTGAACGGCGCGACGATGTTCCGCTGCTGGTCTGGCATTTTGCGCGGAAGTTCGCGCATCAACTGGGCCGTAGAATAGATCACATTCCGACAAACATCGTCGAGGCTCTGGCGCGGCGCTCGTGGACCGGGAATGTGCGGGAGCTGCAGAATTTCATCGAGCGGGCGGTCATTCTCTCCCGCGGAACGACGCTCGAAGCGCCGTTGTCGGAAATTGAGCCCTTGAGCGCGGAACCCGTCCCGGTCACGCTTCGGGATGCCGAGCGGGCCCACATCCAGCGCGTGCTACGCGAAGTAAACGGTGTCATCGCTGCGGCGTCCGTTCGTCTGGGCGTCCCGCGATCGACGTTGTTCTACAAAATGCAGAGGCTGGGGATTGGGCACAGTCAGAGCAGGCGTGCCGAAAAAACGGATGAGCGGTCCTGGCCAACGGTGAACGGGCACGCGGAGTAACTGCGCGATGGAAAGGACGTCCTCGTCGCAATCGCTCACGGAAAACACAACTCAGGGCGGGCGTGTAATGAGCTGGCACGATGTCTCCGATCCGTCCAGCGCGCAAATGGGTGAGCTGGCTGCGCGTTACTCATTGCATACTCTGCACGTGGAAGATGTGCGGCAGAGCGCCCAGCGCACAAAAGTGGAGAACGGCGGCAGTTATCTGTTCTGCGCGATAAAGATTCCGTTTCTGGAGGAGAATCACTCGCTGAGGGTGGCGGACCTCGGATTATTTCTGGGAGCGGATTTTCTGATCACCGTTCACAACCAGCCCGTCCCCGTGCTCGAGCCATTGCGCCAGTCCGAAGGGCGCCTCCGCGCCGATGAGGTTCTCTATCGGATAACGGACCGCGTCGTCGACTCGTACCTGCCGCTCATAGACACCCTGGAAGACGTCATCGAGCAGTTGCAGGATGTGGTGGTGGGCCAGCCACGTCCCGACGTACTCGACTCGATCGGCCGCGTCAGAGATACATTGATGCACCTGCGGCGCGTACTGGGCGATACGCGGCGTGCGGCGCTGCGGCTTCGCCACATTGCGAGCGCGCTCATCAGCCGCGAGCTGCATCCCTTCCTGCGGGATGTGAACGACGACCTGGCAATCGATCTGGATACGATCGCCGGGCAGCGTGAGAGGCTGAATGGCGTTCTCGACGCATACCTGTCGAGCGTCGCGAACCGCACCACCGAGGCGACGCGAACGCTCACTCTCATGGGCACTATTGCCGTTCCGGCGCTGGTGATTACCGGCCTGTTCGGAATGAATGTTCAGTATCCGGCGTGGACGCACGCGCCCTGGGCCCTATGGCTGCTTACCGGAATTACCATTGCCGTCACCGTTTTCCTGTTCTGGTATCTCAAGCGGAACGACTATCTGCCGGGCGGCAGCACGTCGCGTCAGGAGGAGTGCGATGGGGGAATGCGGACCGAGCGCGAGGAAGCTCCGGTTCGTGGTCATGGGGACAGGCTCGCGATGCTGTCGCGCATGCGATAAATGATATGGCGCGCTGTTGTGCGGCGGCGTAAGGAGGCGCTCTTCGTGAGCCAGACCCCACAATCTGAAACGCCTCGCATTAAGGTCGTCGGCAAACGAGAATCGGCGCGCGCGTACGTCATACGCGATTTCCTGCAGCGCAGCGACGTCCCGTTCGAGTGGCGCCAGGTCCATAGCGACGAGGAAGCGGTCAGGGAAGCCGGAGTCTCGGGCGTTCACGACAGCCGTCTGCCGGTCTGCATATTCCCGGACGGCGCCCGTCTGGAGTGCCCCACCATCCGCCAGATAACCGAAAAGCTTGGCTGGCTTCACGACCCGTCGCGAACGGAATACGACGTCGCAATCTACGGCGCGGGACCGGCGGGACTGAGCGCCGCCGTGTACGCCGCCAGCGAAGGCCTGCGCACCATCGTGCTGGAACGGTACGCAGTTGGCGGTCAGGCCGCTTCGAGCTCCGCCATAGAAAACTACCTCGGCTTTCCGAAGGGCATCAGCGGCGCCGACCTGGCGGAACGCGCCCGCGAACAGGCCTGCCGCTTCGGCGCGGAGATCCTCGTTGGCCGCGCCGGCGTCCGCGGCGAGTTCCAGCCGGGTAAGGGCATCGGCTATCTCGAGGATGGAACCAGGATCGTGGCCCGCGCGTCTATCTGTGCCACTGGCATTTCGTACAGGCGTCTGGGTCTCCCGAACGAACAGAGGTTCTTCGGGGCCGGCGTATACTACGGGGCCGGATCGAGCGAGGCTTCGCTCTGCGCGAGCGAGGACGTATACATCGTGGGCGGCGGCAACTCGGCGGGACAGGCGGCGATGCATTTCTCGCGCTTTGCGAGACGAGTCACCATGGTGGTCAGGGATGCCTCACTCAAGAGTACGCTCTCGCACTATCTGATCGACCGCATCGATGCGGCGCCGAATATCCGCGTGCTCACGAATACCGAAGTCAGCGCGCTGCACGGGTCAGAAGTCCTGGAATCCATCACCCTGACCACCAGACCCAGCGGCGAACAGCGCGACGACCCGACCCACTGGCTGTTTGTTTGTATCGGCGGCGACCCTCATACGGAATGGGCCAAAGAGGCAGGATTGATTCGCGACGAAGGCGGATATCTGGTGACCGGTCCCGATCTCATGCAGGATCAAAGGACGCCGCAAAACTGGCCTCTGGACCGCCACCCTTATTACCTCGAAACCAACGTCCCCGGCCTGTTCGCGGCGGGTGACGTCCGCCATGGCGCCGTGAAGCGCTGTGCGTCCGCCGTGGGCGAAGGAGCCATGGCGGTTACCTTTGTTCACAGATATCTCGCAGACACATAGTGAGTACACTCTGTCGTGGGCGCGTGTCGTGTAGATGAGAGGTTTTCGCGCAAATGCCAGCGATGTTGTCGTTTGAGGACGCGTGACTGTCACTCCAGATTGTTTGTCCAGCGCAGTCGAGCTGAAATGACCCGCGCCACCCTGCTTCTGGCGGACGATCACGCCGTAATTATCGAAGGTCTGCGCCACATACTGGAAGCTCATTTCGACGTAGTTGGCACAGCGGTGGACGGCATGACGCTCGTCACATCGGCGAAGGAACTCCGGCCCGACATCGTCATCGTCGACGTTTGCATGCCTCGGCTGAACGGCATTGACGCTGCGCGCCGGATTCGGGCGGCCAATCCGGACACGAAGATCGTTTTCCTCAGCATGCATACGGATGCGGTGTACGTGTCGGAGGCTCTGGCGGCAGGCGGTTCCGCGTACGTGCTGAAGAGTTCCGCGGGCTTTGAGATCCTGGCGGCGGTCCGCGAGGTTCTCGAGGGCGGGACGTTCGTCACTCCCGCCATCGATCACCGGGTCGTGCAGAGCGGCGCCGGTTCCGCTGAAAAAGCGGGCGGGAGCTTATCGCCGAGGCGGCTACAGGTGGTCCGGATGATCGCAGAGGGCAGAAGGACGAAAGAGATAGCCGAAGCGCTCCACATTTCTCCCCGCACAGTAGAATTTCATCGATATCACGCCATGGAGTCGCTTGGCCTGCATACAATTGCCGAAATAGTCCAATACGCGATTCGAAACGGCTTGATCCAATTCCTGAATCGTCCCTCGGATGCAAATCACAGCACGTAGTTTTTCGAGCTACCGGTTCAGGGCTTCTCCTGGTTAGGATGGATGCGCCTGGGGAGGAGTACTACTGCTGTGCCTGTCATTAATGAGCGCTTGTTCTCGGGCTCCCCCACCCTGCATGTGCGTGACGTTACGTTACTGGAAAGCGACGGCCTGCAGACGCACCGGGAGAAGCTTGCGCGTATCGTGCTCGACGAAATGTACCAGTTTGTGGGTCTGCTGGATGCCGACGGCATGACTCTCGAAATCAATCGCGCGGCTCTGGAAGGGGCCGGGATCCGGCTGGACGAAATACAAGGGAAGCCGTTCTGGGAAGCGCGCTGGTGGGCCGTTTCCGAGGAGACGAAGAACCTGCAACGCCAGTTGGTGGAGCAGGCGCGCAATGGAGAATTCGTGCGGCGCGATATCGAGATCTTCGGTACGGCCGCGGGTGAAGAGACTATTATCATCGACTTTTCGATGGAGCCTGTGCGGGACCGGGAGGGACGTATTGTCTTCCTTCTTCCCGAAGGGCGCAACATTACCGAGAAAAAGCGCGCGGAGGCCGAAATCGCGCGGAAAAACGACGAATTGCAACAGTTACTCGATAAGGTGCGCAGGCTGGACCGGTTGAAGAGCGACTTCTTTGCAAACGTCAGCCATGAGCTGCGTACGCCGCTCGCCCTGATCCTCGGGCCGGCCGAGGCCATTCTCGCGGCTGGGAATAATCTGACCGACCTGCAGCGCCGCGATCTCACGGTGATTCACCGCAATGCCGGAACGCTGCTGAGACACGTGAACGATCTGCTCGATCTGTCCAAACTGGACGCGGGCCGCCAGACGGTAGATTACGCCCGTATCGATCTTGCACAACAGGTGCGCACCGGCGCCGCCCATTTCGATGCCCTGGCTCCGCAGCGCTCGCTGTCCTGGGTGGTGACGACGCCCGACACTTTTCCGGCTGAGGTTGACCCCGACAAATTCGACAGCATCCTTCTCAACCTCCTCTCGAACGCGTTCAGGTTCACGCCTCCGGGCGGGCGAATCCGCTGCGCTCTCGAAGCCGTACCGCCCGACAAACTGCTGCTGACCGTGCAGGACAGCGGGCCGGGCGTGGCGCCGGACATGCGATCCGCTATCTTTGAACGCTTCCGCCAGGCCCAGCAGGGAACGACGCGGGAATTCGGCGGAACCGGCCTCGGATTGGCAATTGCGAAGGATTTCACCGACCTTCATGGCGGGTCCATCACGGTAATGGAGGCTCCCGGAGGCGGTGCGCTGTTTCAGGTAGAGATGCCCCGCTGCGCGCCCAGAAGTTCGTATGTGCGCGACGCCGCGGTGAGCCGCCCCGCTGCCGCGCCGGCCCTTTTCGAGACGCCGGACCGGGAAGTGGAGCTGCCTGAACCCGCCCCGAGCGACGACCGGCCGCGCGTGCTCGTCGTCGAGGATAACCCCGACATGCGGCGGTTCATTGTCAGAGTACTGGGGAACGGGTATTCGGTGGTGGCCGCCGCAAACGGCGCGGACGCGCTGGACACGGCAACCGCCAACCCTCCCGACCTTGTGGTTACCGATCTCATGATGCCGCGCATGGGCGGTGACGCGATGGTGGCCGAGATGCGCCGGCGCGAGTCGCTGCGCGATGTCCCGGTGATCGTTCTGTCGGCGAAGGCAGACGAAGAGCTGCGCATCAGGCTGTTGAGCGAATCGGTTCAGGATTACGTGGTGAAACCGTTTTCCGCTCAGGAACTCGTGGCCCGTGTCCGCAATCAGGTGATGCTGAAACGCATGCGCGATGTTTTGCAGGCGGAGGTGGAGAGTAAGAGTACCGACCTGATGGAACTGACTCGGCAGCTTCAGGAGAGCCGTCAGGCGCTGCATCGCAGCCTCGAAGCGCAGAAGGAATCTGCAATGCTCTGGCGCGCGGTCTTCGATAATTCCGCCGTGGGCATCGGACTTCTGGACGTCCACGGCCGCTTTGTCGAAGCGAACCCGGGTCTGGAATCTATGACCGGATACGCACGCGATGAGTTAGCTCGCACTTCGCTGCCCGACATTTCGCTCGAAGAAGACCGTCAGGCCGCGGTGGCGGGCCTCGCGGCGTTGCGGGAAGGATCGCGAAAGGATTACGGAAGAGAGCAGCGCTACCGGCGGCGCGACGGCAGCTCCGGCTGGGTCCACACCCGAGTCTCGGCGATTCCCGGCTCGAATTTCTCGCCCCGCCTGTTCGTGGGCATTCTCGCGGACATCACTGCGCGCAAGCAGGCCGAGGAGGAAGAAAGAAAGCTGGCCTCTCTGGTTGAGAACAGTACCGACTTCATCGGCATGTCCTCTCTCGAGGGGCGGGTGCTGTTCGTCAATCCGGCGGGACGCAGAATGACAGGCCTCCGCCCGGATGAAGACGTCGCCGGGAACACCATCGCCGACTTTGTCGAGGAATCCGAGCGGGAAAGATTGCTCAACAAAGTTCTGGACCAATTGTGGCGCGATGGCCGCTGGGAAGGTGAGATGCTCTTCCGGAACTTTCAAACCGGCGCCGCTGTCCCGATGTGGTCGCACATCTCGTTCATCGCGGCCGAGGACGGGAGTCGAATCGCGCTGGGAACCGTTAGCCGCGACCTTTCCGAACGTAAACAAGCGCAGGAGAAGCTGGAAGCGACTCAGGCTCAGCTGGCGCACATGGCGCGCGTCACCACTATGGGCGAGCTCGCCGCGGCAATTGCCCATGAAGTCAACCAGCCCCTCGCCGCCGTGGTCACCAACGCCGACGCCTGCGTGCGTTGGCTGGCCGGTGATCATCCGGACCTCGGTGAGGCCCGCGCCGCGGCTCACCGCATCGCCGCCGAAGGCAGGCGCGCCAGCGAGGTGCTGGGAAGAATCCGGACGATCATGAAGAAGGGGCCTCCCCGAATGGAGGTCGTGGATCTGAACGACGTTGCCCGGCAGGTGCTGGACCTTGTTCGGCCACAGGCCGTGCGGCAGGCCGTCTCACTTCGATCCGAGCTCTCGGCCGAGCTCCCTTCGATTACCGGAGATGCCGTGCAACTCCAGCAGGTTGTGCTGAACCTTCTGGTGAACGCGATCGAGTCTACCGCCGAACAGCACGATCGCGAGCGTGAGGTTGTTCTGTCATCTTCGACATCGACCGCGGATCAAGCCGGCATTGAGGTGCGCGACTCGGGCGTGGGCCTCACGCCCGCTCAGATGGAGCAACTGTTCAAGCCGTTCTACACAACCAGAACCAGCGGCATGGGCATGGGGCTTTCGATCAGCCGCTCGATCATCGAAGCGCACGGCGGGCAGCTCTGGGCGGCTCCGAACGAGATCGCCGGAGCGACGTTCCGGTTCGCGCTCCCAAAGTGCGCCCCGATTTAACAATGAGCGATACTTCCCCAATTGTGTACGTCGTCGACGACGATCCGGGCTTTCGTGAGTCGTTAAGCAGCCTTTTCCGATCGGTTCACTTGTCAGTGCATGCGTTCGGCTCTGCTCGTGAGTTCCTTGACGCTCCGCTGCAGGATGCGCCGGCATGCATGATGCTCGATGTGCGGCTGCCGGGGCTGAGCGGTCTGGACCTGCAGCGCGAGCTGTCCAGCCGGGGCATTCAGATCCCTATCGTTTTCATCACCGGCCATGCCGATATTCCCATGACCGTTCGGGCCATGAAAGCGGGCGCGGTGGAATTTCTCACCAAGCCATTCCGCGATCAGGATCTGCTGGACGCGGTCTGGAACGCGTTGGACCGCGATCGCGAAGCTCGCAGGAATCGCGCGGATCTGGACAACCTGCGCGCGCGTTTCGAGGCGCTGACAACGCGCGAACGCCAGGTGATGCAGCGAGTAGTTTCGGGCATGCTGAACAAGCAGGTCGCCGCGGAGCTCGGGACCAGCGAGGTGACGGTGAAACTGCAGCGCGGCCGGGTGATGCAGAAGATGGGCGCCGCTTCGCTGGCGGACCTTGTACGGATGTCGGAAAGGCTGACGTGACAAGCCATCCCGGCCCGAAACGCCGCCCCAGGGCTTCATGCAACCACTCCCTCAGAACGTGTGAAATATTCTGCATGCTGACCGCTCGGTAACATGCTGCAAACCCTGGGACGTCGTTACTGAGCCGCGACTGTGAAGGAGCGGTACACTACAGCACCACTCCCTCGGCAAACGGTCAATTACCGCGGCAGGGTAAAAAAGAACTGCGCTCCGCGGCCCGGCTCGGACTCCGCCCACATCCGGCCGCCATGCCGCTCCACGATTCTGCGGCAGATGGACAATCCCAGACCCGCGCCCTCATACTTGTCATGCCCATGCAGCCGTTTGAATAGCCCAAAGATTCGCTCCGCATACTGCGGCTCGAATCCGATACCGTTGTCGGACACCTGAAACACCCACTCGCTCTCGGCGGGAGTTGCCGTGACATGCACCCGCGGGCACACGTCGGAACGCCGGTACTTAACGGCATTGCTGAAGAGGTTCTGGAGCACCTGCACGAACTGCTTCTCATCGGCGCGCACCGACGGCAGCGGGTCGCTGGTTACAACAGCGCCGGTCTTCTGGATTGCCGCCTGGCAGGAGCACAACGCCTGCCGAAACACCGCGTTTGCATCGAGCGTCGCTGTCTTCAGTTCGGCATTGTGCACCCACGAATAATTAAGGAGATCGCTCACCAGCGTTTGCATCCGCCGTACCGCGCCGAGAACGAACTGTACGGACAGGTCGTTTTCGCCCTGATGACGGCTGGCCAGGAGCTGCGTGTAGCTGGCGATGGTTCGGAGAGGCTCCTGCAGGTCGTGACTGGCGCCATAGGCAAACTGCTTCAGCTCGTCATTGTGACCATGCAGCGCTTCATTCGCGGTTCGCAACGCGGTTTCCTCGAGCTTGCGATCGTGTATGTCCACGGACGACCCGGCGAAACCGAGACAATCGCCGGTGGACGAGATCCACGGCGCTGCGTGCTCCAGTATCCAGCGATTCACGCCGTCATGGCGCGTCAGCCGGTATTGCAGCTGAAAGGGCTGTTGTTGTTCGAAACCCGACTCATGCGCTTCCAGAAATGTTCCGAGATCATCCCGATGCACTCCCTGCAGCCAGCCGCTTCCCGTTTCCTGTTCGAGTGTGCGGCCGCGATACTCCAGCCACGCGCGGTTGAAGTAAGCGCGTGATCGGGGCGAAGTCGAGGTCCAGACCATCACGGGCAGCGACTCGGCAAGAGCCTGCGGGAGCCTTGCGCATTCCGGGAATACGAGGGCTGTCATGGCAGCCGCTACGTCTCGAATATCACGTCGCCGATAACGGGCTGCGGCGCCACTTCGCCCGCATACACCTGATCCGCGTAGCACCAGATCCAGCGCTCACCCGGCTCGATGGATCGCACCAGCGGATGGCCAAAAGACCTGAAGTGCTGCCGCGCGTGCTTGTTCTTCGATGAATCGCAGCATCCCACGTGTCCGCAGGTCAGACACATCCGAAGGTGCACCCAGCCGTCGCCGGTCTTCACGCAATCCTCGCAATAGTTCTTGTCCGTCTCCGTTACCCTGATTCGATTCAGGTGAGAACATTGGGCGTTCATATCATTCCAGGTCCTCTCAGCGGCAAGACACAGCCTTGTTTCAGGCGCATTTAAGAAAAGCATGCCTGATGCCATACGAAAAAGCCTGTGAACGCGCTATGGAAGGCGCGCCGGCGTTCCAGCAGTAGATGGTCAATGTCTAACGCCGGACGTTCCCTGGCCATACGGATGCAGCCGGCCGCCGCTGCGGGATTGACGCGAAAGGCGCGGATGCCGTGGCATCAGGGGTGCACGAGTCGCCGTGATGCGCCTGCCAGTTTTCACTCTTGTTGCCGTTCTGCTCACCGGGGCGTCAACCGTGTTGCCGGGGGCCGCGGAACGAACGCCCGATGCGCCCTTCCGAGCCGGGCAGCAGCGGGAGAGCACTGACATTCACTACGACCCGTCCTCGGGAACGGTGACGCTCGAGCTGCTGGTCCGCGATTCGAAAGGGAACGTCATATCGGATCTCCACCGCCAGAATTTCGTGGTGTACGAAAACGGCGCCCAGCTCAACAACGTCACCGTCGCGGTGGAGCATGCCCCGGCCACCGTGGGTCTCCTTCTGGAGCACGGCGGCCGGCATCCCGCGCTGAGCCGGGACCTGACGGACAAAATCGCCGAGGCTTCGCATCAATTAGTGGAGACGCTGGGACACGAAGACACCGCCGCTGTCTGGACATACGCGGACACGGTGCAGCAGCTGGCCGCCTTCACGCAGAACCCGCAAACTCTGGATCCGGTTCTCATGCGTCTGCAGCCACCCGAAGTATCGGAGACGAATTTGTATGACGCACTGATCGACGCGGAACGGCGAATGGGGTCTGTGAGGGGCCGCAAAGCGATTGTTCTGATTTCCAGCGGAATCGACACCTTCAGCAAGGCCACCCCCGACGACGTCGTCAATGCGGCGCGGCAATCCGGTACTCCGATCTATATCGTCAACCTCACGTCCGTGGTGCGGGATCTGGCGATCCTGCGCGCAATATCTCATCTGGCTATCGATTGGAAAGCCGCCGAGGAGCGTCTCGAGAAAATTGCCCAGGCATCCGGCGGCCGCCAGTATTTCCCGGATAACGTAATCGATTCAGCGGCTATTTACGACGACATGGTAGACAGCCTGAAGGTTCGCTACGTCATCACGTATCGCGTGCCGGCGCCTGCCCGGTCCGATGTTCCACGCACCGTTCAAGTGAAACTAGCCGGCATTGGCGACGCAACAGGAATCGGCGCTTCGATTGCAACGGCGACTTACATGCCGCAGCAGAAAACAGCGCAAAACTCCCGCTGACCATCCGAACATCTCCTCTGGCATCGGGAGTGCATATCCGTTCGCGGGAGAGCACAATGACAGTCATCACCATGGACCGGCCAGGAACGCGTCATAAGAACAAGGTGACCATTCCCGAGGTCATGCGTGCAGCAGGCATCGACCACTACGGTGGGCCGGAGGCCCTGACGCTGCATCATCTCCCGACGCCGTCGATCGACGCGGGCGAGGTGCTCATTCAGATGCACACCGCGGGCGTGGGGGTCTGGGACGCAGAGGTCCGTGAGGGGCTGATTCAGAGCACGCAGGCGAACTTCCCCCTGATACCGGGGACCGACGGATCAGGCAGGGTGGTCGCTGTCGGATCGCACATTCGTCGCTTCAGGCTGGGCCAGGAAGTGTATTCGTACAGCTTCGACAACCCGAAGGGCGGCTTCTATGCCGAGTACGTCGCGGTGGACGCGACGAAGGTCGCCCCCACGCCGGAGGGCCTCGATCTGCGAAAAGCAGGAGCGATCGCTACCACCGGTCTCACCGCCATCCAGGGAATCGACGATGCGCTTCGTCTGAAAACCGATGAAAGGGTAATTATTCACGGCGCTTCCGGCGGCGTAGGGACGCTGGCCATTCAGTTTGCCAGGCTTCGCGGGGTGCGCGTCCTCGCGACAGCCTCGGGCAGCGACAGCGTCGCTCTGGTTCGCCGCCTGGGGGCCCACGTTGCGGTTGACGGGCACACTGACGACCTCCGCGCCGCCTTACGTTCTTTTGCTCCGGATGGGGTGGATGCCGTACTCGGTCTTGCGGGCGGTGACGCGCTGGACCGTTGCGTGGAGGCCCTCCATTCCGGCGGGCGTCTGGCGTATCCGAACGGGGTCGAGCCCGAGCCAGGAAAGCGCGGAGACATTGCCATGACTCCGTACGATGCGGTGGCGGGCATTCGCGAATTCCAGCGCCTCAACATGGCCGCCGAGGCGATCCATTTGCGCGTACCGATTGCCGCGACATTTCCGCTTCCGCAGGCGGCGAAGTCTCACCAGCGTCTGGCGCAGGGTCGCGTGCTCGGCAAGATCGTACTGCGGATCGGATAAACGGGCCGGCAACGCGAGTCTATCGATAGACGTGCCGCCGCCAGGCATTCGACGCTCCGCACGGAGCTTCGTGGGATGGCCTGCATGCGAAGCGTTCAGCGGCAACGAAATGGAACCGAGTGCGCGGGCAACGCGCTGGTCCCGGAAATGCAGTACCCGTTGCAGCGAATCGCTTACTGAGCGTTCCAGAAAGGAAGGAATCATGGCAGCTCTGCCCAAAACGCCGATACGGGATGATAAGTACATCGGCGATGATGTCCGGTTTGAACTGAAGTGGGATCCGAAGATTACTTCAAACGACGTTGCCGTCGCAGTGAAGGATGGCGTGGTCACGCTTTCCGGGTACGTCTCGAGTTATTGGGAAAAGGACGCAGCCGAAAAGGCCGCAAAACGTGTCTACGGCGTGAGGGCCGTGGCCAATGATCTCGAAGTGAAGCTGACTTCCACGCGCACCGATCCGGAGATCGCCCGCGATGCCGTTCACGAACTGGACAGCCACGTCGGCATCCCGAGTGACCGGATCAAGGTCACCGTGAAGAACGGTTGGGTAACGCTGGAAGGCACTGTCGACTGGCAATTCCAGAAGGCGCTGGCCGAATCCGCGGTGAAGAAGCTGAAAGGCGTGATCGGAGTGACCAACAACATCAGCGTGAAGCCGCAGCTTTCGCCCACCGACGTGAAGAGGAAGATCGAAGAGGCGTTGCGCCGCAGCGCCGATCTGGATGCACGGCGCATCACCGTGGAGGTGGATGGCAGCGCCATCAGGCTGTACGGCAGCGTGCGCGCCTGGGCCGAGCGCGAAGAAGCCGAACGGGCGGCATGGTCGGCGCCCGGCGTCACGAAAGTCGAGAATCACATCACCATCAACCCGTAGCGTTGCTCCCCCCGCGTACGATCTGGCGCCATTTCACCCCTGGCCGCCGGCGCCAGATCGTACGCTTTTTTAAGGTGTGAAAAAAACGCGCCGCATTAGCACTGCAGGCGAAAACGCCTGCTCTACTACGACGCATCAGCCACCTGCAGCCCAGTAGAGCAGGCCTTCGGCCCATAAGCGCTAAGATAACGTAGTATTTGGCCTTACGGTGCGAGATTGCGCGCCTTGCCGGGGCGGCCGGGGAAACGATGGCGGATGGCGGCATTGAAGTACCGCCCCTTCGATTCCGCGGCCACTAGCGCCGCGTGCACATCGGGCGGGATCTCCTCGTATTCATATGTGCGTCCGTCGTGGAACTGGATTTCGAGCCGCTCGGCGACAGCATCGTATGCGATGCCCGCCAGCGCACTGGAGCGGATGGAGATGGGCGGCATGTTCACCTCGCCTGCGACAACTGCGGACAGCGCCGGCGATTGCTCTCGCCGAGTTCAGCGGCGATCTGGTTCCACTGCGCCATCACCGCCGGCAACGCGATCCGTGGCTGGATCGCGTCCACCACCCGATGGAAGGCAAACTGAAACTCACGCCAGCAGCTATGAATCGGTCGCTCGCGGCAGGTAATAGCCCCAGGGGGAAATAGCGCTGCCAATGCGGGCCAGCTTCTGGCTGAGCAGAGCCACGAAGAGCTTGCCGTACAACCAGGCGCGGCTGCTCTGGTCGTTCTGTTTGGGAAGGTGCCCGAGGCGCACGATCGACTTCAGCCGCTTGAAGGTCAACTCGATCTGCCAGCGCAGGCGGTAACATTCCAGCACCGCCCGGCCATTGGCCGCCGCCGCCGGCAGGGTCGTGAACACCAGCACGTAACGGGCGTATTTCCGGGCGTCTTTCCCCACCCCGCGCTTGTGCTGTTGCTGCTTCCGCCGGATGCGCCGCTGCGCGCGTTCGATCGCCTGTTTGCTCTTCCGCAGCGCGCAGATGCGCCCGTGGATCATCTGCTCTCCGCATCGCACCTGCACCGGCCAGTCACCCACCTGCCCGGCGCGGCGCAACGTCTTCAGCCGCTCCAGCAGCGCCAACCGCCCGCCCTGCTCATCCAGCAAAGGCAGCGTGACCGGATTGAGGCGCACGCAGACGTCGGCTCCCTGTTTCACCACGCTCGTGATGCCCGGCGGATGGCTGTAGCCCGCGTCGGCGAGAAGCAACTCGCCGGCCCGCGCCCGGAAGCGCCCCAGTCTCTCCCCCGTGTTCTGCCCGCGCGCCGGCGTCACCTCCAACTCGTCGCACTCCAGCGTGGGCAGTCGCAGACTGTAGTGCAGCCGCCACTGACTGCCGGTCTGACCCGGTTCCTTGACCAGAGTCCCATCCACCACGCGGATCGGCCGACCTTTCAGCAGCGGCTCCAGGCAGACGCCGTTCTCCCGGAACAACTGCTCGCATAACTGCCGCAGCCAGCTCTCGGACTGGCGCAGGCGATTGAGTAAGGTTACGTCGGAAACCTGAGCAACGCCGGCCAGTTTGGCGTGCACCGCCGTTTCCCGCAACGACCAGCCGCAGCCCACGTGCAGCAGCAGGACGCGAAACAGACTCTCCACCGAAGTGAAGCCGCGCAAACGGGCCACGGCGAAAGTGTTACGGGCCAGCAACTGCCAGTCATTAGGAAACAGCTCCACCAGAACCTGCCAATCCTCGCGCAAAGGCGTCATGCCAACAGAGTACGCGAAGAATGAATTCCAGTCAACGCTATTATCTTAGCGCTTATGGGCCTTCGGCCTGCATGCTGGATTCTTTCACACAGCCCCCGCAAACCTCATCACGTAAGCGTCCTTTGACGAAAGCAGCTCCTCCTCCCTGCCCTCAAAAACCAACCTGCCTTCCCGCAGCACGATGAACCGGGTTCCACAGTGCGCTTCCTCCGAGCGCACCAGCCTGTGGCGTTCGCAGTCGTACCGGTAATTCGACATCATCTTCCCATCCTGATGCCTGTGCGTGACCAGCAGCGTGGTGGTCCCGGCCGCATCGCGCTGCCGTATCGCCAGTTCCATGATGCGGGCCGCGGTGATCGGGTCGAGCCCGGCGGTAGGCGAATCGTAGAGAATCAGCGGCGGACGAGTCACGCTGGCGCGCGCAATCGCAACGCGCCGGCGCATGCCGCCGGACAACTCGGCGGGGTACTTGTCCATGGTCTGGCCCAGATCGACGAACGAGAGCGCTTCCTTCACCCGCTGCTCTATTTCAGCGGGGCTCGGCCGGATGGCGCGTTGCTCCACCAGTGGGAAGGAGACATTCTCCGCCACCGTCAGCGAGTCGAACAGTCCGCCTTCCTGAAAGAGCATGCCGACTCTGCGGCGCAACGGAAAGAGTTGCTCTTCGCGCAGACCGCCGATGCTCTGACCGAAGAGAAGAACGCGGCCCGCATCCGGACAGATCAAGCCTATGGCGGTCTTGAGCAGAATCGTCTTTCCGCTTCCCGCGGCGCCGTAGATGACCACCGTGTCGCCAGGTTTGACCGTGAAGGAAACGTCATCCAGCGCCGTTTTCCGATCGAATCGCACAGTGTTGCCGTCGAACGCAAGGATGGGCGCCGGATGAGCATCTGACCGCACAGTATCGCGATCGACCACGGCGACAGGCGACTGAGACTTGTCAGCGAGTTGCGTCACAGCTACAGCCGGCGCGGCGGCATCGGACGAACGACCGGCTGGGGCGGTGGTGGAGGACGCCATGCCGGCGGATGCGGTGGGAATTCCACATCGCGCATGGGGCCTGCTGGCCGGCCGGCGCGCAGATTCGTTATCTGCAACGGCTCCAGTGGCCGTCCGGGATGGGCCTCGAGCGCCGGTTGCCTGGCGGTGAACGGCATGGCGACGGGGGGCGGCGGCGTTCGTGCGATCAGACGAGGAGGCATCGCTCGCGCCTGAGGAGGCAGTGCGCGCGCCTGTGGAGCCGGCGTGCCACCGGGAATCACGCGGCGTTCAGCCTCGTTCGGCGCCAGCGGCCGTATGCGGCCGGCGACTTGCGGTGGCGGACCGGTCCGAACCATGGGCCGTGGAGTAACCGGCGGCGGTCTCACTCGAGGTCTGCCACCGAGTGCGGCAGTTCGAGCCGGCGCCACATTCGGGTGAGGCGCCACCGTTGCCCTGGCAAGCTGCTGAGGCGGTAAGTGAACCACTCTTTCGGCAACGTGTTGGCCACTTCGGAAGACATCCGCGGGAACCGCAGTGGTCGCTATTTCCTTGTAGGCGTAGTGAACGTTGTTGATGTTTCTGACGTTGATAATGTTTTCGATGTTCGTTACGTTCCGAATGTTAGTGATATTCACCTGGCGCAGGTAAGTGGGCCCGTGATGATACCACGGGAAGAACGGGTCCCGCGGACCGAGCGGAAACCAGGCCTCCACGCCAATTCCCACGCCGAGCGAGAAGCCGCCGCCATCCAGAAAAGCGACGAACGCCGGAGCATAGACCGGCGTGACGACGAGCGGCCCGGGAACCCAGCCCCACACAGAGCCCACCAGCGCCCATCGCCCAAAGTGAAACTGACAGAAGCCCCAGGGTTCGTCCTCGATCCACGTCCAGCCCCACGGCTCCACCCAGACCCAGTGGCCGAAGCGGTAAGGCGCCCACCCGGCCGCGACGGTCGCGGGGAACCACACTGGTCCGTAGTCCGCAGTGACCTGCCAGGAACCGTATGCGTCGAGATCCTCCACGCCGGGAATCCACTGGTTCACATACTGCCTTGCGGCGAAAGACTGAATTCGCCGATCGCGCTGCTCGCACCAGCGGTCGAAGTCGTCGTTCGCCGGTAACTGCACTTCCGAAAC
Source organism: uncultured Acidobacteriota bacterium (assembly GCA_963780655.1). Classification (GTDB taxonomy): domain Bacteria; phylum Acidobacteriota; class Terriglobia; order Bryobacterales; family Bryobacteraceae; genus CAWACP01. The sequence goes on from CAWACP010000016.1 coordinate 184,271, forward strand.
CTGAACTGGGTTCGTGCCGGTGAGTTGCACCGCCTCTCCTCCGTTGACCGTCCGTGAAACGCCCGTGCCGGTGATCTGCACACTGCCGCTGTTCACGCTCACCAGCGTGGAGCCGGTACTCGGATCGGTATCGATCCGGTAGAAGCCCGCCCGCAGAACGGTCGCCGTCCCGTTCGGCGTATCCACCTCCACGGCATCCTGGGGCAGCATTTCGAACACGGTGAGCCGCAGCGAACCCTGATCGAGACCGAGCTGAACCAGATGATCGTTGAGATTGACGACGGTCAGATCCGTGGTCTGCGGCAGGCGCACGGCATACGGGCCGATCTCGAGTTCGGCGCGGCTGTTCGCGTCGGTATAGAGCCGGTCGCCCGTGGTTACCACGTAGTTAGTGGACGCCGCAGTCCAGTCGGTCTCGCCCGCGGGTTGGAGCGACACGTTGCCGCGTGCGTAACTGAGCCTGGCAACCCGCCCAGGCGGATCGCCGATCTCACCCTTCACAGGAAGTGACGCGAGCAGCGCCGCCGCGAAGACGAACTTGATCAGCCGTACATATTGCATCGAAGATTACCTGCCCGCGTTAACCGCGAGGGGGCGGAGGGAAGTGTTTGAACATGTCTTCCACCGCCTTTTCCAGCTTTTTCTCGTTCTTTTCGGGCTTCTTCGAAAGGGCGTCGGTAGCTACGCCTCGCCAGAGCAGCTTCTCCGTGTGCGCGTCGAAGATGTCCACGACGAGCGTTCCGATGGGCGTCTCGCTGACTGTGGTGGTGGCGATGCCATCGTCGAAGCCGTGCCAGAACCAGCCGCCGCCAAAGCTGTCGTAAAACGTCTGCATCGTTGGCATTTCTTTCGTCGAACCGAATGCGGATACCGCGGCATCGCCGCCGGTTGCCACTTTGGTCCACCCCTTTGCCGCAAGCTCCTGGTCAACCGCAGCGGTAATACGATCCACCCACAGCGGGTCGGCCTTCACCTGAAGCCACGAGTAAGTGTGGTATTGGCTGAAATCGGCGGTTTTGGAATAGTCCGTTGTGACATTCACCGCGAACGCATTCCACATTCCCGGCATCAGCGCGAATGCCAGCGTCATAGCGAGCTTCTTCATTGCACACCTCCTTCGCGGTGACGCGTTGACTGCTATCGTCACCCACGACTCCGGTCGTGGTAGTGCAGATGTCGTACCAGGCGGGCCGAGGCGCGTTCCGCTGATAGCAAGGCGTTTTGTGAACTTTCTGCAGACTCGGTCCGTCAGAGGCCATCTATCCGCCGACAATGGCAGCGGTTCGGAAGTCGACAGCCAGACGAACCATCGATGATGCCAACCTCGCGATCTGAACGAGGTGCTGCGAGACACCGGAAAGGGCGTGTCCGGCGGTTCGGCATGCGGGGCTGCGCAATGGCCTCATCGTTGCCGAGGTGGCGCTGTCACTCGCGCTGCTCACGAGCGCCGGGCTGCGGATGCGCCTGAGCCGGGCCATCCGCAAGCTGTGCTGTTACGAGGGGATCCTGGAGCTGGAGGTTCTGCCTCCCGACCTGCGGGATTTAAGTGGAGCCTTAACTCTCGCTCGAGCTGTCGCCGAAGTGGGCCAGCAGGCTTTTGATCGCGGCCTACAACTCGCCTGGCTGGATCGGCTTGGAAATGTAGTCATCCATTCCGGCCCGGAGACAACGCTCGCGGTCCCCGGCCATGGCGTGCGCCGTGAGAGCCAGGATGGGGATGTGTTTCCCGCTTGCCCTTTCGCCTTCTCGAATCGCCGCAGTGGCCTGGAAACCATCAATCTCCGGCATTTGGATGTCCATCGGCACGAGATCGAACACCTGCTGGCTGAGAAGTTCCAGCGCCTCTCTTCCCGTTGACGCTAATGCCACGGCATATCCCTGTTTCTCCAGCAGTCTGGCCACTACTCTCTGGTTGACGATCTTGTCTTCCGCAACCAGAATTCTCCCGGTGCGTTGACCCGCCGCGCCCGGGCCGGGGCTGTCGGCGCACGTGCGTTCCGGCAAAGCCGGCGCGGCCGGTTGGCGGGTGAAACCCAGGTTGAAGTCAAACTCGCTCCCCGCGCCTTCCGTGCTCTCGATACGGAGACGGCCTCCCATCATATTCACCAGGCGCGCGGCAATAGTAAGCCCGAGTCCCGTTCCCCCGTACTTCCGGGTGGTTGACGTGTCTGCCTGGGTGAGGGGCTCGAAGATGATTCCTTGCTTTTCCGCCGGAACGCCGATGCCTGTATCGCGGACGGAAAAATGAAGCACTACGTCTGGCTCGCGTTTGTGCAGAACCTCGATGCGCAATGACACTTCACCTCGTTCCGTGAACTTGATCGCATTGCCGACCAGATTGACCAGGATTTGCCGCAGGCGCGTGGGATCTCCGGTGAGTTCATCCGGCACATCGGGCATCGCCTCCCAGGTGAAGTTCAATTTCTTTCGGCCGGCTTCGAGGGCAAAGGGCCGAAGAGCCTGGTCAATCGTCTCGCGCAATCTGAACGGGAGTGTTTCGAGGCGCAGTTCGATCGCCTCGGTCTTTGAAAAATCCAGGATCTCGCTCAGTAGCGAAAGCAGATGATCCGATGAGCTCTTCACGAGTCCCAGATATTCGCGCTGCTCCCCGGTAAGCTCGGTGCCGAGCGCCAGTTCGCTGAATCCGATGATTCCATTCATGGCGTGCGCAGCTCATGGCTGATATTCGCGAGGAAGTCGCTTTTCGCCTGGCTGGCTGCCTCGGCGGCTACTCGGGCTCGCTGCAAGTCCGTCTCGGCCTGTTTGAGGACCTCTATATCAGTACAGGTCCCGAGCCAGCTAACGATATTGCCGGCGGAATCGTAAAGCGGCAGACCGCGCACCAGCATCCAGTGAAAACTGCCGTCAGCCTTGCGAAGACGAGTTTCCCTCTCCAGAACGCGGCTGGTGTCCACCGCCAGGTTCCACGCTTCCAGCGTGCGCTGCCGGTCATCCGGATGAATCGCCTTCAGCCATCCAGGCCCGAGACTCTGTTCCAGGCTCAGGCCAGTGTAGTCCAGCCAGCGCTGATTAAAATATGTCTTCGAGCCATCCGGCTGAGCCATCCACACAATCTGGGGCATGGCTTCTGCCAGCGTTCGAAATTTGGCCTCGCTCTCACGCAGCGCCCGCTCGCTGCGCCTCCGCTCGCTGATGTCAGCGGAGATGTCGATGCTGCCAATCCATTCTCCGCCCTGGTCCAGCAGCGGCGTCTCGGTTATCGATACCGGAAACACCCGTCCGTCCCGGGTGCGAACCACGATTTCCCCACTCCAGCTCTCTCCGTTCCGCAGTCGTCGCTCAATGGCTTGTATCTGTTCTTCGCCGATCTCCGGATTCGCCACCTCGCGGGCGTCGCGTCCGGACATCTCGTCGGGCCGGAATCCATAGAGCGTCCCCGCGAAGCGATTCGCGTAAGTGATGCGCCCCTCTCGGTCGCGCCCAATCACGCCCTGGCCAATGCTGTCCAGGATGTGCGCCTGAAGGCGAATGGATTCTTCAGCCCGTCGGCGCTCGGTGATGTCCATCACGACCCCGGTCGAACGCAGCGGCCTTCCGTGCTCATCGAACATCGCCTCGCCCCGGTCATGAAGCAGGCGCACCCGGCCGTCCGGGCGGATGATGCGGTATTCCATTTCAACCGTACTGTTTCCAGGCGCCGCCTTCGCTTCCATTTCCCGAAGAGCCTCGCGGTCGTCGGGGTGCACGAACGCAAGGAAATCCGCTACTCTGTTCCCAAAAGCTCCCCGGGATGTGCCAAAGATCCGGATCGTTACGTCGGCCCATTCCAGGTGATCGTTAACGATGTCGTAATCCCAGCCGCCCACGCAAGCGATCCGCACCGCGCTGGACAGCATGCCCTGCTGACGGCTCAATTGATCTTCGGCCAGCTTTCGATCGGTGATGTTGCTGTGCATGACTACTGCGGCCGCCAGGGAATTCGCAGACAGGGGCGTTGCGGTTAACTGAAACCAGCGCTGTTCATTCGGCACATGGCAGGCATACTCGAGAACAAACTCCGGCGCCTGATCGCAGAGGACGCGGCGAATTCCGGCAGCGGCATTCCGGGCGTGGCCGGAGCCTTCCCCACCTGCCCGCTCGCACAATTCCAAATAATTCCGCCCCGGGCCGAATTGCGAATTAGCCAGCCCATTCGCCACAGCGAACCGTTCCCAGGCAGCGTTCAACGCCACGATGACACCTTCACGATCAAGCAGGGCAATATGCGGGGGAAGTCCGTCGAGTATTGGTGGCTGATCTCGCGACGTTTCCATATTGCTATGTGCAAAGCGATCGGCTTACCTCTCGGCGCGATTCGAAGCTGGAAGCGATCCGATGGGAGTAATAGTCATGTGATCGCACCGGCGGTCCGGCGAACCTGGCCACATAGTGATCGGCGGCCGAGCGCATTTCTTCTTCGCCCTGAACTCAGGGCCGTCCCTCACCCAGGACCACGAAGCAGCTCCGTTAGCGCGGGCTGCCGAGAGGCGTCAGCCGGTGGGAAACGGGATCCTGGCCAGCATCCGCCATCAGCTTCCTGTCCTGATGTGTCGAGGCGTTACCGGCTGGGTGGTCGTATCGCCTTTCTCGCGCTGCTGCATCGCCAGCTCCATGCTACGAAACCGGTCGTCCTGCCCTCCGCCGGGATGAAGGCGAGACAGACTTCGCCACCGACCAGCAGGACATCAGCGCCCGGGGCGATGGCCTCCAACAGGAGCAGCCTGCCTGTGGCAAGCGCTCCTCCGAGGATGACCAGGAAGGCCGAGCCGGTTGTCGAATGCGAGGGCGCGGCTGAGAATTCTGCTGGCAAACCGAGGCTGGGCGCCGCCTTTACGCGCCAGCTCTGCAGCGCAAAGGGTCGATGCGCGGACCCGCTGCGCGTGGCCGAACGTTGATTACAGTACACGTCGCACAGACCAGCCAGAAAACCTGCGAACTCTGCCTGCCGTCGCTGCTGCGGGTGGTATCCGCCACCGATCGTCAGCTTCCTTCCACCTGAAGGTCGTTCTCTACCGAGAACACACCCGGTACGCCGTTGGCCTTGATATTGATGAGGTTTTTGTCGGCCGCGTTCGCAACCACGCCCTTCAGAATCACATGCCCGTTGTTCACAATGATGTGAATGGAAGGCAGGGAGCGATATCCATAGCGTGTGGACAGCTCCGGATCACCGTAGATGGCCTTGTATTCAGCCAGCCGGATCTGATCGTCCATCGGCGAAGGAGGCAGCACCTCGATGTTGTTGACTACGTTCTCGACACCTTCGATGTGCTTCACGACGCGCTCGGCGTCAGATTTCACCGTCGGCCGAGTAACATAACCGTACAAATCGACGGTATCACCCTCGACTCGGAATTCGAGGTCGTCGAAGACGCCGTAATACGGCAGCATCAGCAGTTGGTGCCGCACCTCCCGGGCGATGCGGTTCTCATTCGCGTCGCCGCTGAGGAACAGATCACTGTGTTTCTCGTTATCCTTCGCGCATACGCTGGCCGGAAACGCCATGAAGCCGGCGAGTAACAGGGCGGTCGCTGCCCCGCACCTGCGTGCATCAATTACACCAACCGAACGTCCAAATCGCCTGAGTGACATTCCCATGCTCCTTTCCTCGGCCGGTCGCCCTACCCGGCGCAGCGGTCAGTGCAGATGCCGGACCAGCACGGTGAATGTTTGTAACTGACTATTACACCTTTGGTTTGTGCGCGGCAGTGCGCCTGATGCGCGTTTTGTCGTGGATTCCAGCTGTCGATCTATCGAAGCGCTTCGTCGACGTATCGACCGCACGGAAGTTCGGGTCACCCGCTCGTACCGAACCCGGTGGCAAGGAACATGCAACCAGTCAGGGCCACACGAGCGACCAACCGGACACTCCCAGGGCCCCGCGCGTCAGGATCCTCGGAACGAAAGGATCCGGCATGGCATACGTCATCCGCGATTTCCTTCAACGCAGTGATGGACCGTTTGAGTGGGTCGAGTTGACCAGCGATGAACAGGCGCGCCGGGAATTGAGAATGACCAGTTCCCGGTTGACAGCGAGAGATGCGCGACGTTGGGCCGCCTGAATCCGGCTCTTCAGCTCCCCGAGAAACTGGCTGTAGCTGTCGAGCGGGAGCGACTCCATGGCGTTCTCTATAATTGTCGTTCACCTTTGAGCTCGTCACGAACTCGGAGAGCTGGATGGCACATCCCACCCAGCGAATTTTGTCAGCAGTTTTGTCAGCAGGAGGATCCAGTCTTATGCGTTTCCACAATTCTCAGCAACCTCGCAGAGTCATCAAGAGTGATCAAAATAGCCCCAAAACGAGAAACATAATCACAGATGGGACTTGACGCGTATGGTTTCGTAATCAGCAGGTCGCCGGTTCGATCCCGGCGGGTGGCTCCAATCGAAGGTTGATATGCGGCTCACACCGTGAACTGGTGGCGGATGGGATACCGAAACGCTGCGCGTCTGCCAGCTTTGCCTGTCGACGTCGGCAGCGGCGCCCCCCGGAGGACAGACCAGAGCGGCTCGGCAATCATCCAGCACTTCCGCTTCCAGACGATCTGGCGCGGCATGCCCATCAGCGCCTCGACTGGGTGAGAGTCACTTAACTCGCGTACCATCCGCCTGACGCGGGGCGGCGTGGACTGCATTGCCGCACAGCCGGAGAGATCGAGCGGCTCCGGCAGGTAAGCGGTGATGCGCTCGACTTCTTCCGATCGGGCCGCCCCTCGCTTTCTCGGGCGTCTTAACGCCAGCCGAGGTTTATGGACGCTTGCTCTTGCCGCGTGGGGAGGCGCATCAGCCAGTAGTACCACCGCGCCCGCTCCGACGGCCGACCATCTGCAGCTGGACGGCCCTCTGGTGTCGGCGCAGCGTCCAGTTTCGTGGCCTCGCAGATCTGCCACTCCTCGATGTCCAGCGGAATGGTCGATCTCCCAGGGCCGGAGGCTGGTCCTGGCCGTGCTGCCGCCGAGAGGCTCCTGCATCGTGCGGTTGAACTGAGCCAGAACTGTCTCGAGCCAACTTCGTCGCCGCTGAGGCACGTAGGCCATACCTGAGTTCTTTAGTCGGCCACGCCACGCGCGACATCGTGCCGTTCGAAAATCTTCAGTTTTCGTGTGATTGAGTAGCCGCGGGACAGAGGCGCGTTACACCAGGGGTAATTCAACAGAACCCGTGTACCTCGGAGTTCAGGACAACATCGCTCGGCGGCCCGGACCCATCACCCGGCAGCCGCGGCCTGGGCGCGTTCTTCGTCCTCCTCGGCGAGGAGGTCCACCCAACTCACGATAATCTCGTCGCCGCCGACCGGTTCCGTAAGCGTCGAACAGCAGGACGGGCAACCGAACTCGAAGCCAGACGCCGGAAAGGTGATGTCGCATGCTGGGCAGTGGTTCCGCCGCGGCGCCCGGTTGAACGAAAGCTCCACGCCCTCGAAGCCACGCGCTGCGGCGATTTCGTCAAAACAGAACCGCAGGGAAGCCGGGTCCGCGCCGGCCAGGTCTCCGATCGTAAGGCCGATTCTGATTACGCGCTCTCCGGGCTCGCGGCTGAACCCGCTCACACTGTCAACGATGGCTGTCGCAATCCGCATCTCGTGCATAGCAGCAGACTACCTTTTGGAGATCATGGCCGGCGGCACGTCTCTTTGCGATCGTGCTGGTCTTCGCGGGCATAACGCGTTGCCCCGCTCCGCGCCGGCTATGGCTACGGGGTAAGGCGCTCTGATTTGAGCGCCACTCACCATGAATTATTCTCCTGTCCGGCCCGAATTCATACCAGGAAAATTCCGGTTATTGCTTCAGCTTCCAGACGATCTGCCGCAGCATGCCCATCAGCGCCTCGGCAGAGTGAGAAGTCACCTGCAACTCGCGAACCATCCGCCTGACCCGAGGCGGCGTGGACTGCGTTGCGGCATAGCCGGAGAGATCGAGCGCTTCCAGCAGGTACCCGGTGATGCGCTCGACGTCCTCCGATGGGACCGCCTTCCGCTTCTCGGGCGTCTTAACGCCAGTCCGCCGCACCAACTCATACAGGCACACGGCAACGGCCTGGCCGAGGTTCATGGACTCGTGCTCCTGCCGCGTGGGGATGCGCATCAGCCAGTGGCACCAGCTCAGGTCGTCGTTCGACAGTCCGAATTTTTCGGAGCCGAACAGCAAAGCAACGCGTTCGCCCGCGAGCGCCCGCCGTATCAGCCGCGCGCCATATTCGAGCCGCCTCAACGGATGCTGCAATTGCCGGTGGCCGATGGACGTGGTCCCCACCACTACGGAACAGTCCGCAACGGCTTCACCTACGGTCTGGAACTCCTCAGCGCTCCGCACCACGGCGCCCGCGCCCACGGCCGACCGCGCTTCCCGAAAGGCGACCTCGTACGGGTTCACCACCCGCAGCCGCAGGAATCCGAAGTTGCTCATGGCGCGCGCGGCGGCGCCGATATTCAGAGGGTTGCGCGGCGACACCAGGACGACGCGCAGATTGTCCGCGGAAGCCTCACTGCTCGAGGTAGGTGTAGCCGTTGAGGCCCTCTTCATAGAACCGCAGCAGCCTTCCCGATTCCTCGTAGCCGATGCGGCCCTCGCGCAGCGCCGATTCCACGTCGGCGCGGAACTGCTCCACCAGCATCCGCGAGCTGTACTGCACGTAGTCGAGCACCTCGCGCACCGTGTCGCCCGCCACCACCGTGTTCAGAATCACCTCGCCGGTATCGCTCACGCTGACGTGGACGGCGTTGGTGTCACCGAACAGGTTGTGCAGATCGCCGAGGATCTCCTGGTAAGCGCCCACCAGAAAGGCGCCGAGGATATACGGCGACCCGTTGAAGCTGTGCAGCGGAAGAGTGCGCTTGATGTCGCGCCGGTCGATGAACTGATCCACCTTGCCGTCGGAATCGCAGGAAATATCGCCCAGAGTGCCGTATCGCGCGGGCTGCTCATTCAGACGATGAATGGGCATGATGGGGAAGAGCTGCTTCACCGCCCAACTGTCGGGCATGCTCTGGAACAGCGAGAAGTTGCAGAAATAGGTGTCCGCCAAAAGGCTGTCCAGGATCTCCAACTCCTCGGGCGTGTACTCCAGCTCCTTCGTCATTTTGTAAATCTTGCGGCAGATGGACCAATAGAGGTTCTCGGCCAGGCTGCGCTGCGCCAGTGGCAGATAGCCCAGGCTGAACAGATTGAGCGCGGAATCCAGCGCCTGCTGCGCGTCGTGAAAGCTCTCCAGAAGATTGCGCTGGGTGAGCCCGCGAAAGGTCTCCTGCAGATCGATAAGCGGCTGCTCGGCATCCTCGGGGATGTTCTCCACGTCGGCCTCCCCGAACCCGGTGACCCCGAGGACGTTGAAAACCAGCGCGCTGTGATAGGCGGCAATCGCGCGCCCGCTCTCCGTCACGATGGTCGGATGCGGCACCTCGGCCTCGTCGCAGACATTCTGCACGTGGTAGACGACGTCGTTGGCGTACTCCTGCAGCGTGTAGTTAACGCTCGATTCGAAGTCGGTCTGTGAGCCGTCGTAGTCGATGCCCAGTCCGCCGCCCACATCCATGTACTGCAGGCCGCAGCCGGCCCGCTTCAGTTCCACATAAATGCGCGCAGCCTCAATCACGGCGGCCTTGATGTGGCGGATGTTCGTGATTTGGCTGCCCAGGTGGAAATGCAGTAGTTCGAGGCAGTCTTCCATGCCCAGCGCCTTCAACTGCGCGAGCGCCTGCAGCGCCTCGGTCACGGTCAGGCCGAACTTGGAACGATACCCGCCAGAGGATTTCCAGCGGCCCGCGCCGCGGCTGGCCAGCTTAACGCGCAGGCCTATCACCGGGCGCACGCCGACGCGCGCGGAGTGTTTCAGGATGAGATCGAGCTCGGTGTACTTCTCCACAACCGGAATGATCTGGCGGCCGATCTTGCGCGCCAACATCACCATTTCGATGTACTCGTCGTCCTTGAACCCGTTGCAGATGATGGGCGTGTCGTTGCCGGAGATGGCCAGCACCGCCAGCAGTTCCGGCTTCGATCCGGCCTCCAGCCCGAACCGGTACGGCTTGCCATACTTCAGGACTTCTTCCACCACCTGCCGCTGCTGATTCACCTTGATGGGATACACGCAGCAGTAATTGCCCTTGTACCCGTGCTCGGCGAAGGCGCGCTGGAACGCTTCATGCAGCTCGGAAAGCCGGTGCTCGAGGATCTGGCCGAAACGGATCAGGATAGGCAGGGAGATGCCGCGCATCTCCAGCTTCTCCACCAGCTCCATGAGATCGATACTGCGCTGCGGGTCCTTGCCCGGATGTACCCAGAGGTGTCCGTTCGCGCCAACGGAGAAATAGCCTTTCCCCCAACTGGCGACGTCGTAGAGTTCAGCGGCATGCGTGGTGGTCCAGCGCTCGGTCGGCTCCCACACTGCGGGTTCAGAAAGTTTCAATTTGCTTACGACCTCCGGATACCTGTCAGACGATTCAGCTTTCAGTTTCGTTCGAAACGCTGTGAAGGGCAAGAAGAAACTGCAGGCTAAAAGCCTGCTCTACTTTTCCAGCAGAAAATTCCCCGCGAACAGCGCGTCGATGCCCGACGAGTAGAAGCTGCGCACCGCATCTCGCGGCGTGCACACCAGCGGATCGCCGAACAGATTGAAGCTGGTGTTATAGAGCACCGGCAGCCCCGTGGCCTTGCCGGCCGCGTGCAGCAGCCGGTGATAGAGCGGATTGTCTTCGCGCTGCACGGTGTGCACGCGAACCAGGTCACTGCCGAGGATGGCGCTCTCGAACTGCTTCCGATACTCGGGCCGCACGCGTCCCACTGTGGCCAGATAGCGCGCGTTGGGTCCGGCTTCGAAATATGTGCTCGCCAGTTCGGCCGGCACGGACGCCGCGAACTTCCGGAATGGCTCGCGGTGCTTGATAAAGATGTTCAGGTTTTCGGTGGAGTACGGATTCTGGGGAGAAGCCAGGATGCTGCGGTTGCCCAGGGCGCGGGGGCCAAACTCCATGCGGCCCTGCATCCACGCGATGATCTTCTGATCGTTGAGCTGCCGCACCGCCGTGTCGATCAGCTCTTCGGTGGTCTGCAGGTAGCGGAACCGCAGCTTGCAGTTTTCCAGCACCTGCTTGATCTGTTCCTGCGTGTAGCCGGGACCGAGGCAGAGATCGTCCAGCGGCACGCGCGTCGTATTGCCGAGCACCGAGTGCCAGGCGTACAGAGCCGCTCCCAGCGCCGTCCCGGAGTTGCCCGCCGCCGCCTGCGCGAATACATTGCGGTCTCGCTCGAGCGAAGCGATCAGCAGGGCATTGAAGAACAGGCCGCCGGCGACGCACAGGTTCTCACCCGGCCCGGCGAACCGGACCACGGCCTTCTCCGAGGCTGCCTGCACCGCGTGCGCGATGTCCGCCTTCACCTTGTCCGGCACGGGACAATGCTCGCCGAGTCCGAGGCGCGCATAGAATTTCGCGCTGAAGCCGCCGCTGCCCGCGCGGTTGGCATCGAAGAATGTCGGGTCGAGCCGGGCGCCCTCGCCGATCATCTCCTGGAATAAGTCGTCGAAGCGCCCCGAGCCGGCGGTGGAGAGCCACTGCACTTTGTGCTCGTCGGCCCCCGGCCTGAACCCGAGCAGCTCGGTGACCCGGCTGTAAAGATCGCCGATGGAATCCGGGTAGTACAGCTCCGCTTCGAGCTGAAGCTGGTTGCCCTCGCCGCGATAGCGAGCGCCGCAGCGGAAGTCCCCGGTGCGATCGAGCGTCACTACCGTAGCGGATTCGAACCCCGAAACGTAATAGGCCGACGCAGCATGCGCCGTCTGGTGTTCCACCACGATGAGCCTGGCGTTCGGAAACAGCGCGCGCAATTGCGCGTGAATCTGCGGACCGGCGGCAACCGGTCTGGCCAGTGCGACGTAATCGACTCCGGCGGGTTCCGCCGAGCCCAGCCGCAGGCACTCCGCGATGGCGGCCGACGGCAGCGACCCGGGCATCGCATGCCGCGATATTTTGTTTTCCTCGATGGCGGCGGCAATTCGCCCGTCCTGCAGCAGTGCGCATGCGGCGTCCCTGGAGATGCCGCCAAGTCCGAGAATCGTCATTTCGATTTCTTTTCGATCTTCGCCCAGGTATCGCGCAGGGCAACGGTACGGTTGAAAACCGGCTTGTTCGGGGTGGTGTCCGGGTCGGCGCAGAAATATCCCAGCCGCTCGAATTGATAGCGGCTGCCGGGCGCGACGCCTGTAAGCGACGGCTCCAGCTTCACATCAGTCACAACCTCCAGCGAGTTCGGGTTCAGGTTCGCCGTGAAGTCCTGGCCCTCCTCCACCTGGCCCGGATCTTCCTTCGTGAACAGGTTCTCGTACAGCCGCGCCTCCGCGTCGATGGCGTGTTGCGCGGAGACCCAGTGGATGGTCGATTTCACCTTGCGGCCGTCCGGCGCATCGCCACCGCGGGTTGCCGGATCGTAGGTGCAGTGCACCGCGACTACGTTGCCGCTCTCGTCCTTGTCCACGCCGGTGGCGGTGACGAAGTACCCATAGCGCAGGCGCACCTCGCGCCCGGGCGTGAGCCGAAAATACTGCTTCGGCGGGTTCTCGCGAAAATCTTCCTGCTCGATGTAGAGCACGCGGCTGAACGGAACCGTGCGCGAACCAGCCCGCGGGTCCTCGGGATTGTTCACCGCCGTCATTTCTTCCACCTGGCCCTCGGGATAGTTGTCGATGATGAGCTTCAGCGGACGCAGCACGGCCATGACGCGCGGCGCGCGCTTGTTCAGGTCCTCGCGCACGGCGTGTTCCAGCACACCGATCTCGGTGATGCCCTGCGTCTTCGAAACGCCGATGCGCCCGCAGAATGCGCGGATGGCTTCGGGCGTATAGCCGCGGCGGCGCACGCCGGAGATGGTGGGCATGCGCGGATCGTCCCAGCCGCTGACGTATCCTTCGCGGACCAGTTGCAGCAGCTTGCGCTTGCTGAGCAGCGTGTAGGTGAGGCTGAGGCGGTCGAACTCGATCTGCTGCGGATGGTAGATGCCCAGCGCATCGACGTACCAGTCGTAGAGCGGGCGATGGTCCTCGAACTCCAGCGTGCAGATGGAGTGCGTGATGCGCTCGATGGAATCGCACTGGCCGTGCGCGAAATCGTACATCGGATAGATGCACCACTTGTCGCCGGTCCGGTGATGGGTGGCGTGCAGGATCCGGTACATGATGGGGTCGCGCAGGTTCAGGTTCGCCGCGGCCATGTCGATCTTCGCTCGCAGCGTGCGCGCCCCGTCGGAAAACTCGCCCGCTTTCATCCGCGCGAACAGATCGAGGTTCTCCTCCACCGGCCGGTTGCGATAAGGGCTTTCCTGGCCGGGCTCGGTCAGGGTGCCGCGCTGCTGCCTCACCTCATCTGCCGACAGATCGCAAACGTAGGCCTTGCCCTTCCTGATCAGGTCCACGGCCCAGTCATAAAGCTGGTCGAAATAGTCGGAGGCGTAGAATAGTCGGTTGTCCCAGTCGCCGCCGAGCCAGTGCACGTCTTCGATGATCGAATCGACGTACTCGGTCTCTTCCTTGCTCGGATTGGTGTCGTCGAAGCGCAAATTGCATTTGCCGTGGAATTCGGCCGCCAGCCCGAAGTTCAGGTTGATGGACTTGGCGTGACCGATATGCAGATACCCGTTCGGCTCCGGCGGAAAGCGGGTATGGACACGGCCGCCGTATTTGTCTGTCTCGATGTCGTGGATGATGGTCTCGCGGATGAAATTCGAAGGGCTCGAGGCGATGTCAGGCGCGGCTGCAGCTTCGGCGTTGATCCCGGATTTGGACGTACTCATATTCTCTTTCCTGATGCAGGCCGAAGGCCTGCTCTACTGGGCCACGTCGCAGTAGAGCAGGCGTTTTCGCCTGCAGAAAGCAATGCGGCGCGATGCTATCACAAGCTTCTCACGGTCGTGGCTCGGGACGGAGCATGGCAATTGCCTGGTCGATTCGTTTCAGGCACGTGTCGCGGCCCAGCACCGCGAGCGTCTCGAATAATGGCGGCGCGTTCTTCCGGCCGCAGACGGCGACGCGGACAGGCTGGAACATTTGCCCTGCCTTGATGTTCATCTGTTGCGCGGCGCCGCGCAAGGCCGCCTCGAGCGCGTCGTGCGTAAACTCGGCGCCCGCCAACGTCTCGCGCGCCTCTTCGAGTACCGCGAGGGCCATGGAGGCGTCGCCCTTCTGCGGGATCAGCTCCGCCGGATCGTAAGGCGCCAGGTCTTCCACGAAAAAGAAATCGGCCACGAGAATCACGTCGCGCAGCAGCTTGATGCGCTCCTGCACCAGCGGCGTGATGGCCAGCATCTTTTCGGGCGTGACATCGAAGCCGGCCGCCCGCACGATCGGAAGCAGTTGGGCCGACAACTCGGCCACCGGCATGGCGCGGAGATGCTCCGCGTTCAGCCAGACGGCCTTCGGATCGAAGGGGTCCTCGTCGGTGAAGTTCACGACGGCATTGCTGCGGTTGATGCCCTCGAATGAGAACGCGGCGGTCAGCTCCTCGCGCGTCATGCGCTCGCGGTCGTCCTTGGGCGACCAGCCGAGCAGGCACAGAAAGTTCACGAAGGAGTGCGGCAGAAAGCCGGCATCGCGGTACGTAGTGACGCTTACCACCGGACCGTGCTTTCGCTTCGACAACTTCGAGCCGTCGGGCGCGATGAGCAGCGGCAGGTGCGCGAACTCTGGCGGCGCCGCGCCGAGCGCCTCGAAGATGAGCAGGTGCTTGAAGGTGTTGGTGAGGTGATCCTGGCCGCGGATGATGTGGCTGATCTTCAGATCGGCATCGTCGGCGCAGGAGGCCATATGATACGTCGGCATGCCGTTGCTGCGCAGCAGGGCGAAATCCTCGATATCGTCGCAGGCCTTCGACTGCGGCCCATACACCGCGTCGGTGAACTCCATCGTGCGGCCCTGCCCCCTCGGCACGCGGAAGCGCAGCACGAAGTGCTCGCCCGATTCGGCAAGGCGGTCGCTCTCGTCGGAGTCCATGTCGCGCATGCCGGCATTGCAAAGCCAGGCCTCGGTTCGGAGCTCTGACTCGAGCGCCGAGGCGGGCGTGAAATCGCGGTAAGCCAGGCCCTTGTCGAAGATCGCCTCGGCGGCCTGCCGGTGCAGGTCGAGCCGCTCCGACTGGTGGTACAGCTCGTCCCAGCAGAGATCCAGCCACTTCAGCCCGTCAAAGATGGAATCGAGCGAGGCCTGGGTATTGCGCTCGACGTCAGTGTCGTCGATGCGCAGCACCATCGTGCCGGCGTTATGGCGCGCGTAGAGCCAGTTGAAAATGAACGTACGCGCACTGCCGATGTGGAGAAACCCCGTTGGCGACGGGGCGAAGCGGACACGAACCATTAAGTTTCAGGATAGCAATGGGGCGCCGCACGCCGCCCGCTCCGGCCGGGTGCGTGAGCAACGCCCCGCCGCTTTACGTGCAGGGAACCGAAGGCGTCGTGAACTTGCCGTTGCTCGAGAACTTTCCTCCTGCTCCATAGGAGGGCATTCCATTCGGATTGAAGAACCAACTGAAGAAGGCCAGCTGCTGGGGGTGATAGACATGACCGTCCAGCGTGAGGGGCTCGGCGATTTTGTTCAACGGGTCTCCTACTTCAAGTCTCGCCGAGCAATTTGCGACTTCGCCGATATGCCCCCAGGGCGGCGTCGGGTTGTTGAGCAGGGGATCATTCATCCACTCGCCGATTTCGTGGGAGGCAGCCTCAATATCGGTGTTATCTTCGCTGGTATGTTTGAACTGCGCCCACGCCCAGGTTTGCGCCGGGCTACCGGTCGCGAAATGCTCACCCCCCAGGTAGCCGGACTGCGCAGTCGGCGTGAAGTTTGAGGCGGCTGAGACGTTCTTTGTGAGGAAAAGAACAAACTTCGTCGTCGAAATTACGCCGGCGCGCTGCAGGATTGGAATAGCGTTGGTCTTGATGAGCGAGTTGAAAAAAGTCTTGGCCACGACACCCGTTTCACACGTGGTTCCGCTGACGGTGTGGACAACCCCTTCCGAAGGGGGCACAGGCGGAAGAATCAATGGGGAAGCAAACGACCACTTAAGAGGGTTGAAATAAGCCGTGCGGTTGGGGCTGCCGGGCGCCGGCACATCCCAGAACTCTGCCCGCATGAAACCGTCGATGTACTGGACCTTTCCGACGCTCACGCCGTTAAAGGTCAGATCACTGGCGACCACGAGCGGCGAATGACGGAAGAGATATTCGGCGGAGTCGCTGTCTCCACAACTGCTGTCCGCGTTCAGCGGATCGAATGTCACTATGGTTCCGTCCGGTTTAAAGATCTGAATGATGAGCGGCACCAAAACCGCGTCGATTGTTACGGGACTGGGGTTCACCAGGAAGGGGTTGCCCCCCACGAGAACCCCTGAATACGTCCCCTTGGACGTTTTGATCGTGTAATGGGTCATCGGAACACTTTGTGCGAAGCTCCGGGTGGCAGTGCTCAGGGCCGCGAACGCGGCGATGGTCGCGAATCGAACGATCTGTTTGGTCACTTGTTGAATCTCCTTCCACAGCTTTCTCATGCCTTCACTGAATGAGGGCGGAAAACGCGTGCGAAAACTGTAACTGTCGAGGAGATGTTTTTGATTGCCTTCAGAACATCCGGTATCCGGTGATCAGCAGCAGGAGCGCCAGACCGGCCCGCAACGGCCGGGCGGGTATGAACACGGCGATGCGGCTGCCAATCAAAACTCCCGGGATGGAACCGGCCAGCAGAAGCGGCACCAGTTTCCACTCCACCCCGCCGGAAGTGGCGTGGACGAATCCGGTGGCGCTCACCAGCAACGCCGCGTGGAACACGTCGGTTCCCACCACCCTGGCAGTCTTCGACGGATACAGCAGCATGAGGAACGGCGCCAGAAGCGATCCGCTGCCCACCGAAGTGGCGCCCACGCAGAAGCCCACGAACGCTCCCCAGATCACGGTTCCGCGGTCGCGGAGGAATTTCATCCTCTCGCTGGAAATGGTCGCTTCGGGGAACCGCGAGAGCAGCCGCACCAGCAGAATAATGGCTACCATCACCAGCAGCACGCCGATGGACTTCTGCACGTAACGCTCGGCGTTATGGGTGATGCGGGGCAGAAGAATCACCAGCCCTGCGCCGAGCAGGCCTCCGGGGATGCTTCCGGTTGCCAGTTTCCGCACCACCGGTAGGTCCACGGTACCCTGGCGAAAGTGCACCCACCCGCCGATGATCTTGGTGATGGCGCCGTACACCAGATCGGTTCCCACCGCGGTCACAGGTCTGACGCCCACAACCAGGATCAGAAACGGCGCCATGAGCGCGGCCCCGCCCATACTGGTGAGCCCGATCAGCAGACCCACGCAGAAGCTCATCAGGATGAGGGGGAAATTCATGCGGGCGTGCGCTCGATCGGGGCGTTCCGTGGCGACTGGATCATTTGTCTGACGTTCGTGATAATAACACTTGACCATTGAAAGGCGGAGATGAGCGTACATTCGGATGTGGACCGCATCATGCACGCCCTGGAGGCCGCCTCCGGCGTCCTGGCGCGCTTCAAATCGGGAGAGGTTGCGTTCTCCGAGAAGGGCAGTGCTGGCCCGGTCACCGAGGCGGATCGGCTGGTGGATGCGACCCTTCGCGGCATCCTGCAGGCAGACGGCGGCGGGTGGCTTTCCGAGGAATCCGTGGACGATCCCGATCGGCTGCGGGAGAAACGAGTGTGGGTAGTCGACCCGATCGACGGCACGCGTGAATTCGTCGAGGGCATTCTGGAATGGTGCGTTTCCATTGGCCTGGTGGAGAACGGGAATCCGATCGCCGGCGGAATCTGCAATCCGGCAACGGGCGAGGTCTTCGTCGGGTCGCTCGCGAGCGGGCTCTTTTATAACGGGGCTCCGGCGCACTGTACAGCGAGGTCGGAGCTACGCGGCGCCGCGGTGCTGGCGAGCCGGACGGAGGTGAAGCGCGGACAGTGGGAACAATTCCGCGATGCTCCGTTCAGCGTGCAGCCGATGGGATCGGTGGCCTACAAACTCGCCCGAGTTGCGGCGGGGCTGGCCGATGCCACCTGGACGCTCATCAACAAGAGCGAATGGGATGTCGCCGGCGGCGTGGCTCTGGTTCGTTCGGCCGGGGGATTCGCCGAGTCCATTGACGGTACGGAGCTGGTGTTCAACAGCGCGCGTCCGAAGATTTCCGGCCTCATTGCGGCAGGTACTTCGCTGCAGCCTCAGATTGAGGAGTATCTGGCGCCTTTCCTCAACCGCGGGTAGCCCCGACCTCAGCCCGCGGTCTGGGTCGTAACCAGCCGCTTCGACCAGCTCGCCGCGATTTCCTCAAAGATGATATCGAGAGAGCGCGTGATGTCCCATGCGGGATAGTGCGCCTTCATTTTCGAGAGGTCGCTGTAATAGCAGATGTGATCTCCCGCGCGGTTCTGGTCGACGTATGATCACCGCTGCGGCTTGCGGGTCAGGCTTTCGACGGTTTTGAGTGCTTCCAGAATGGAACAGGAGTTGTTCTTTCCGCCACGCTGAAACCCAGCAGCGAGAAATATTCCGCCACCTCCGAACCGGTCAGCCCGCACGAACCCGTCACGATAACTTTCGGGCTCATTCGAGCTATCTTCATGCACTTGCTCCGGGCGCCTGTACAATACAGAAACGTCTTCAGATAAGGGAATCTCGCGTCGTACGCTGATGGCATCGGCCGCGGGCCTGCCGCTTGCCGGAGCGCTGAATGGGCCCGCGCCGCGCCGCATCGTTGTTGCGGGCGGCCATCCCGGCGATCCGGAATACGGATGTGGCGGAACGGTGGCGCGCTATGCCGACCTCGGCCACAAGGTCACGCTGCTGTATCTCAATCGCGGAGAGAAGGGCTGCGCGGGAACCGCTGCGGGCGAGTGCGGCGCGCTGCGAACCGCGGAGGCGCGCAGGGCCTGCGGGATCCTGAACTCTCGCGCGGTCTTCGCCGGCCAGATTGACGGCGAGGCCATGGTGGACGGCGCCCACTACGACGCGTTCAGGCTCATTCTGGAAGCGGAGCAGCCGGACATCGTCTTCACTCACTGGCCCATTGACGGGCATCGCGATCATCGCGCCATGTCCACGCTGGTCTACGATGCCTGGCGGCGGATGGAGCGTAAGTTTGCGCTCTTTTATTACGAGGTTTCCACCGGAGAAGATACCGTGATGTTCCCTCCGATGGAGTATGTGGATGTCACGGCCGTCGAATCGCGCAAGCGCTCAGCGTGCTATGCGCACGCGTCACAGACGCCCGACCGTTACTACGCGCTGCAATCGGAAGTGATGCGCTTCCGAGGCATCGAGAGCGGCTGCAAGCTGGCCGAGGCCTTCGTCCGGCACGTCGGCAACACGTCCTCGCTGCTGCAGCAGTAGAGTAAGCTTCAGCCTGCGCATTTACAATCCCTACGGCTCGATCCGCACGATCACTACGCCGTGACTCGGCACCGTGGCTGAGAACGCGCCCTTCGATTCCCCAAGGTCCTTGTGCGCCCACAGGTCGCGAACCGACGCGCCCAGGCGCTCCGGATACCCGATCTCCGGCCACGCCACCGTCACCTTCGTCTCGGCCGGCCCCCGATTCAGAAGCGCCACCGCGCGGCCGCCGTCGGCCAGAGGCCGCGACCAGATCTCGGTGTCCCCATCCCGGCGCACCCGGCTGGCGGCATGGCCCAGCGTGTCCTGATCGACGGCGATCACTTCCTTGTTGGTCAGGATTGCGTGCGTGTCGTCATCCATGCTCCGAATGTCGTTGCCGGCGATGAGCGGCGCCGCGAACATCGCCCACATGCTGAAGTGCGCGCGCGCTTCCGTGGGGTTGAGACGTCCGTTCCCCACCTCCAGCATGTCGGGATCGTTCCAGTGGCCCGGACCGGAGTACTGCTCGATGCCGTCCATCAGGTCGACGATCTGCACCACGCCGTTGCCGCCCCACTTCTCCTTCCCATCCCATTTGTTGACGATGTCGCCGGTGGCGCGCCACAGATTCCCGACGTCCGTTGCCCAGAGCCACGGCTTCGTGGAACCCCATTCGCACAGGCTGAACACAATAGGCCGGCCGCTCTTCGCCAGTGCGTCGCGCATCAGGGAATAGGACGCGTTCGAATCCTGCGTGCCGTGATCGCACCAATCGTACTTCAGATAATCGACGCCCCAGGCGGCATACTGGCGCGCGTCCTGAAACTCATAACCGCGGCCGCCGGGACGCTTCTGGCAGGTGGCCGTGCCCGCATCGGAATACATTCCGAACTTCAGCCCCTTGCCGTGCACGTAATCGGCGAGCGCCTTTATGCCCGAAGGAAAGTGGGTGGCATCCGCAATGATGTTTCCGTTCTCATCGCGTGACACCTGCCAGCAATCGTCGATCACGACGTACTGATAGCCGGCGTCTTTCATGCCGGTTCGGACAATGGCGTCGGCGGTTTCGCGGATCAGTTGCTCGCTGACATTGCAGCCGAACTTGTTCCAACTGTTCCAGCCCATGGGCGGCGTACGGGCCAGACCATTGTCGAGCGCCAGCAGCGGCAGCGAGGAGATAAAGAGAATAGCGGCAAGGCAGGATTTCGACATAACCTTCCTTATGTATCAGAAATTCACGATGAGCGCTTGACCTGTCTATAGCTTCAGGGCTGACAGTGGAGAAAGACGATGCTGACAGTGACGCGATTGGCCGCGCAGTGCGGCCTGAGCCGCAGCGCGGTTCTGTACTACGAATCGATCGGCTTATTGAAGCCCGCTCGCCGGAGCGCCGGCAACTACCGTATCTACGGCGAGCGCGACGCCGAACGGCTGCGGAGCATTCGCCGGTGGCGCGACTGGGGACTGACGCTCGATGATATTCGCGCGCTGCTCCAGCAGCCCGGCGGCGATGTTTCAGACGTGTTGAAGCGGCGCCTGGAAGCACTGGGCGATGAAATCGGCAAACTGCGCCGGCAACAATGGGCCATCACGGCGCTGCTGCAGCAATCGGGACAGTTCAGGAGAACGAAAATGGTGACAAAGGAAAAGCTTGTTTCTGTGATGCGGGCCGCCGGCCTAACCGAGGAGGACATGCATCGCTTCCATGCCGAGTTCGAAAAATCGGCGCCCGAGGAGCACCAGGAGTTCCTGGAGTTCCTGCACATTCCCGCCGAGGAAGCACGCTCTATTCGCGAATGGAGCCGAGAGGAAGCGAAGAAACTGTAGAGCAGCGCAGCCGCAACCAAACCGCTCCCTCGCGGTCGCGGCTCAGCCAACGTTTCTGAGCCGCGACCGTGAGGGAGCGGTAGCACGGTGCTGAACTCTTCGCGGGCTGGCCAATGTCCGGAGCCTGCAAATCAGGACCCTACCGCCGGGGCGGCTCGCGGGGAGTTGACGGAGGCTGAATCCGCCGTTCGGACAGTTGCCGGCCATAGACAATGCCGCGCCCACCCAGACCCACATACACAAGGTCGCGCGTGCGCATGTCGCCTTCGAGGGACGTTATCTCGCCGAATTGCTGGAGCTGCGGGTCGCTTACGGCGGTCCACATCGAGCCGCCATCCAGCGACTGGTAGATCGCATCCCCGGTCGCCCCTGTTGTGCGCCCATGCAGATACATGGCGGGCGTGTCGGCCGAACGGCCTTTGCCGAACGCCACATAATTCGCCGCTTCGACCCCCGGCGCGGCGATGAACGTCCTGCCCCCATCGGCGGAATGAAACAGAGGAAAGCCGGTTGGCTGGTTCGCGTTATTGGCCAGCGTGAGCCAGATGTCGCCTGCTTTCGCGGGATTCGCGGTCATGCTCACAGCAACCGTGTAAAGCGTGTACGCCGGCCACGTGGCGTTGCCGAGCTGCCAGGTAGCCCCCTGGTCAGTGCTGAAGTACACGCTGCCGTTGTCGTAATAGTAAAACGTCCCACCGCTGACGCCGTCGGAAATCAGGACGTCGCCCGGCCACCACTCGTTGGTCATCTGCCACGATCCCGCCAGCGTTCCAGCGCCATACCGGCATGGATGCCAGGTCCGGCCGCCGTCGGTGGTGTACTGCGGCGTCGCGCTTCGGGCCGGCGACCACACCATGTTCAGCGGGTCGGTTGCCGACATCGCGATTCTTCCGCCCGCGCCTGGCGTCGTATTGGAAAAAGGCGTCCAGGTGACCCCGTTGTCCGCTGAAAAGCCGGTGAGCGAGGCCGCCGGGTCGGTGAGCGGCAAGGTCTCGTCCCAGCCGACGAAGGCGACATACCGCGGTTGCGTCGTCGAGTACGCCAGACTCGTTCCCTGCGCCACGTAGTTGAATTTCACGATCGTGGTTTCTGGTGGAACATCGCGGCTCGCATGACGGAAACCCACCATGTCCGCGGCCATGCTCAGCAGGTCCGCTCCGCCCGGTACGGGCGGAACCTTTACCTTCTGCACAACCAGCTCTTCGAGATTGTCCATGGTCCACTGCCACACCGGACTCGCCGATCCCGCATTGTCGACAGCGACGACGCCGTAGCCGTTCGTCTGCCACATACGTTGCCGGTTCGCCGGATCGATGACGAGAGCCGCGTCTCCCCAGGCTGCGTCATCGATGCTCAGGCCCGGCGGCGTGTGCTGGTAGTAGCCGGGCGCGTTCTGAATGGTTCCCGCCGGAACAGGCGTCCAGGTCGCGCCATGATCTTCAGATCGATACACCTTCCGGTTTCCGTTGGCCGCTGTTGCTACCGTGCCCGCACCTACCGGATCGGTCGTAACGCCCGCATAGGCGTCGTATGCTCCCAGCGGCGTCACATCCGTCCACGCGCCGTTGCTGAAACGCCAAACGCTTCCCGAGGTGGCGCCCTCATCGCCGCCGAAGGTGACGAACAGCGCGCCATCGGTTGTCACGGCCGCACGGCAAGTGTTGTTCGGAGTGCCCAGGATGTTCCGCCACGTCGCGCCGCCGTCGTTGCTCGCCCATACGCCACTGCCGTACACGCCCGTGTAAACGGTCTTCGCAGGACCGAACACCACAAACGTGAAACCCGGCTGAGGGGCGCTCGCCGGCAAGCCACCCGCCACCTTCGCCCATGCTCCCGATGGATCGCGGCGCCACAGGCCGTCCTGCCGCGATGCGAAATACAGGATCGAGGTCTCGTTCGGATCGGCCATCAGCCGCTCGCCGGTGGTCCCGCGAGCCGCGTCGTTCGGGCCCATGTAAATGCCGGCGGCATTGAGTCCGGTGCTGGCCCAGGTTGCGCCGCGATTGTGCGAGACCAGCACGTCGCCGGGAACGGTTACGCTGCCGTCGGCGTTGATGATGCGCTGCCCATACGGGGCCGCAATGTAAACCGTGTTCGCGTCGTTCGGATCTACCGCGATGCTCTCAACGCCATAGCTCTCGCTGTGATCGCGTCCGAACTGATCGAGCAAGGGCAGCCAGCGCCCGGTCGAACGGTCGAACCGGTACGCGCCGCCCACATCGGTGCGTATATAAATGTCGAAGGGCGCGAGAGGATGAATCACCAGGCCAGTGACGTAGCCCATGCCCTGGATGTTCACGCTCTTCCACGCGAACGTCTGGCCCGACGCCAGCGCCGCCGAGGCCAGACACACGACCACCGCCGGCAGCATCCTTCGCATGCCCTAACTCTATAACACCGAGGGCCGGCTCTACTGCTGTTGCGGTAGACTGTTGATGCAATGGTGGTGGAGCAGGCGTTTTCGCCTGCATCCCCGGACGTTGACTTGCTTTTTCAGCGACATCGACGGCATGAGCCCCGAAGACGAATTTGACTGGGTGGCGGCGGGCGTCCCCACAGGCGCCCAGACCCTCCCCGACGATAGTGAGTCGAGGCTCCGTTTCTTCGACCAGGCCACCAAACGCCATCGCGGACGTCCAGCGGTGCCGAAAGCACGCCAGTCGGTGACCCGAGGATGGAAAAGAGAGGAGCTCTACGCTCAGGGCCGTTCTCATTGCCATGAACGTACTGATCTGACTCAATCGGGTAGGAGGAGCCTCACGGCCCCGTCCTCCCACACCACCGTACGTACTTGGCGTATACGGCGGTTTCGTTTAATGTTGTAACGACGCATATCGCGAGAGCAGGGAGACGAGTCCCTGAGATGAGAACCAGTCCGTCGACATGGCCCGATGAACCGGCGGGGAGCAGGCCAAACGCCACGGCCCTTTCCCTGAACCGGCGATACGAGCGGCCGAGGACGCGGACAGCCCCAGTTTACGGAGGAAAGCTCCGATGGACCGGCCGCGTTTGCGTTGTTTGAGGCGATAGCAGCGCAGCTTGCGCCGAATCCACTCGTCCATGCACTGAAGTTCGAACCGACAAGCCGCGTAGCGGTAGTAGTTGATCCAGCCAGTGGTGAAGCGGTTGAGTTCGACGATCACTTGCGCAAAACTGACGCCCCGATTGCGACGGGTGATCTGCCGGATTCTCTCCTTCGCGCGTTTCACGCTCTTGGGAGAGATGCCGAGTCTTCCGTTCAACAGCAGCCGATGGCCAAGGAACTTGCGTTCCCCGACCGGAGCGACGGCGCTCTTGTCACGGTTCACCCGGAGTTTGAGTTTCCCTTCCAGAAACCCGACGACCGATTCCATCACCCGCTGCCCCGCGGCCAGCGATCGCACGTAGATATTGCAGTCGTCGGCGTAGCGGCAGAAGCGATGTCCCCGGCTGTCCAGTAACTGGTCGAGATCATCCAGCAGGATGTTGGCCAATAGTGGGGAGAGCGGTCCCCCTTGTGGCGTTCCCTCCTCGCGGGCTACGCACACCCCATCCTGCATCAGACCGGCCTGTAGGAAGCGCCGGAGGATGAGGAGCAGGTGTTTGTCGCCGATCCTGCGCGCGATTCGGGACATGAGAATATCGTGATTGACCCGGTCGAAGAACTTCTCCAGATCAAGATCGACGACAAACTCGCGCCCCTCCTGCGCTACGTATTTCCGCGCCTGTTCCAGAGCCATATGCGGGCTCCGGTGCGGACGGAATCCGTAGCTGGAGTTGGAAAAGGTGGGATCGAAAATCGGATTCAGCACCTGCAGGATCATCTGTTGTACCAGACGATCCACAGCGGCTGGGATTCCTAACTGGCGCTGGCCTCCGTCCGGCTTCGGTATCTGCACTCCCCGTACTGGTTGCGGCCGGTAGGTCCCGTCCAGCAGGGAAGCCGTCAGCGCCCTTTGATTGTTCCGAAGCCAGTCGGCCAGTTCGTGAACGGTCATACCGTCCACGCCCGGCTTACCCTTATTGGAACGAACCCGCCGATACGCACGAACCACGTTCTTCGGGTCGCAAATCTGCTCCATCAAACTGCTCGTCAAGGCTCGTTGTTGGTCGAATGCCGTGAACGTTTGCTGCTGCCCCGGCGTGGCAGGGTCGGTTCCGCCGACCTCGCCTGCGCCCTGGCGCTCCTTGTCTTTCTGCTGCCCTGCGTCCATCGAAGTCTTCCATCTGCTCCTTGCATTAAAGATTCGGCCCTTCATCCGGTTGGATTACTATGGCTTCTGCTGACTTCTCCGCTCCTGTCCCGTCCGGTTGCCCGTGCGGTAGTCCGTGTGTGCGGACCAGAACGGAGATCTCTCGAGGTAAGACATGCCTTCTTCTCCCGGAGGCGTCGGATCTACCCCACAGCGTTCCGAATGACATTCGGGCATCCCCATCCCTGGCTGGGTTACCCACGCTGCGATGGCCTCACATCCGCTTCCTGTACGTCGCCTCCGGGATTTCGTCATCGGCTTTCTTCAGATCCCGCCTCGCGGCGAGCACCCTTGCTTAGACGGATGGTTCCGGTCAATCACGGTCCATAGGGGACTTGCACCCCCTGAATGCACATCACTACTCGACACACCAGGCCAAAGGCCTGTTCCACATTGGCAGTAAACCATCGAGTGGTATCTGTGGGACAGGCGTTTTCGCCTGTCATATGGCACGGTCCGGTGACAAATCCGTTCATTACCCGACCTGCCGCTACTCAGGCCACGGCGCCCACACCGTGATGGTGGTTCCTTCTCCCGGCGCGGAGCGCACGTCGATGCGCCCTCCCAGCAGCCTCGCTCGTTCGCGCATGCTGATCAGTCCAAGCGCCGGGCTTT
The DNA here is from genome assembly GCA_963780655.1 of uncultured Acidobacteriota bacterium. GTDB lineage: Bacteria > Acidobacteriota > Terriglobia > Bryobacterales > Bryobacteraceae > CAWACP01. Next base: position 210,286 of record CAWACP010000016.1, read on the forward strand.
GCCTGGCGGCCTCCGGATCGAAGCCGCAGCCATCGTCCTGAATGGTCAGACACAGCTCGCCGTCATTTGCGGATAGAGTCACCGTCACGCGCGCGTCGCCGGCATGTTTCGCCACGTTGCGCAGCCCCTCCTGAGCCACCCGGTACAGCATGGTCGCGGTCTTCGGCGGAACCTTGCGATCGCCGATGGCGCTCGTGTAATTCATCGCAATGCCCGAGCTTCTTTCGAATTCCTCGCACAGCCCCAGCAGGGCAGCCTGCAGGCCGAGGTGTTCCAGCGTGGAAGGGTGCAGCGTGCGGCTAAACTGATGCAGGTCGTTCGACAACGCGGAAACGCGTTCGACGATCCTGTCCAGACGCTCTCCGGCCTGCTGCGGGTGCTGCCGCAACTCGGTCAGCTCCATTTCCAGCAGGCCCAGACGCTGTGAGAAGTCATCGTGCAACTCGCGGGCTATGCGCCGCTGCTCGTCCTCCTGCGCCGTAAACAGCGTCGCAGTGAGTGCGCGCAATTCTTTCTCAGTGCGGTCGAGCGCCTGCGTCAGTTTCAGCCGCTCATCGCGGTCGCGCAGAGCTTCTTCGGCCCGGCGGGTCCGGAGCAGAGCGTTCACGGCAGACAACAGCACGGCTGGATCGATCTCGCCGGAGATGTAGAAATCCGCGCCGCTGTCGAGCCCCTGGACGTGGTCTTCCGGGCTGGTGTAGTAAGCCGAAACCTGCAACACCATCGTATTCGACGTGGCGGGGTCGGCCTTGATGGCGCGGCATACTTCAATGCCATCGATGTCCGGCAGCCTGACGTCCAGCACAACCAGCGCGGGACGCTGCTCCGCGACCAGGCGAAGCGCATCGCGGCCGGTGGATGCTTCGAGCGCCTGGAATCCAGCGCGGGAAAGAACGTGAACCTTCGTGTACAGCCCGCTCTGATGATCGTCGACAACCAGCACGGTTACTGGCGATTCGCTGGTCCTGAGCGGCTCCGGAGCCGCCGCGTTACGTCCAGGTGACATACCGTGGCTTGAGCCTATCATGAAAGGAGAGGGAGAACACTTATGGCCGCCGCGCTTGCTCTGCGCACCGTTGCCGCGGGATTTGTCCTCGCTGTTTCCACGATCTTCGCTGCTGCGAATCCTCCCATTCCGCCACTCGCAACCGATGTCCCGCTTGCCGGCCAGCCCGGGAGAGAGACCGCCGTCTTCGCCGGAGGCTGCTTCTGGGGCGTGCAATCCGTGTTCGAGCGCGTCAGGGGCGTGCTGTCCACCACAGCCGGGTATTCCGGCGGGTCCGAGAAGACCGCAACCTATCGGCAGGTGGGCACGGAGACCACCGGCCACGCTGAATCGGTGCAGGTGGTCTACGACCCGTCACGCATCACCTATGGCCAATTGTTGCGGATCTTCTTTTCCGTCGCGCATGATCCGACGCAGTTGAACCGGCAGGGGCCCGATGTGGGAACGTCGTATCGCTCGGCCATCTTTTACGCGAACGAAGAGCAGAAGCGCCTGGCTCAGGCTTACATCGCACAACTGGATGGGCAGAAAGTCTTCCCGAAGCCGATCGTCACCGAAGTCACTCCTCTCAAAGGCTTCTATCGGGCTGAGGATTATCATCAGGACTACGCATACTACAATCCGGGCAACCCCTACATCCAGGTTTGCGATCGTCCGAAGATCGACGCGCTGCGAAAGCAGTTTCCGGAACTGTTCGTCGATTACAAACCGAAGAAATAGCAGCTTTCCTCCGCATCGTAAACCGAAACAGATTCCTCCCTGACGTGTCCTATATCGGGAGTAAAAGAATGGCCCAGATGCTTCGTGATTTTTCCACGGCTGTCGAGCGCCTGATATCCATCAACCGCGATGCCGAGCAGGGCTTCCGGGCAGCCGCCGATGCCGCGGCCGACGCCGCTCTGAAGCGCATGTTCGTCGATCTGTCCGGCCAGCGTGCGGGATTTGCATCGGAGATCCAGGAGGCCGTGCGCAAAATCGGGTTCGAGCCGCCCAATCCGCTGGGGACCGCCGGCACGCTCCATGGCGTCTGGATATCGCTGAAGGGTTCGGTGATGGCGAACAAGGATCACGTCGTACTGGAAGAGACCGAGCGCGGCGAAGATGAATCCCTGAAGACCTACCGCGAGGCGATGGCCATGGTTCTCCAACCGGAGCTGCGCAGCGTTTTGGAACGGCAATTCTCCTCCATCCAGGACTCGCATGACCGCATTCGCACGCTGCGCGATCAAACGGCCCCGCCTCCGCCTGCGAACACCGTTTCGGAACCCGTCAACCGACAGTAGAGCAGGCTTTCAGCCTGCATGCCCGGAGTCTCATCAGGCGATATAGTAATGTCAGTTCCGTTCAGGAGACATTACCAATGCCCCACCGCAATTGTGCGTGGCGGCCGGCTGTGTGCGCCGCCGGCATGCTCGCACTGTTCGCCTTACCTGCGCTGCGCGCCGCCTCCGCCAACCAGCCGCCGCAACTGCTGAACGACCTTGTCGACGTCAGTCCCGACTTTCAGGACTTATCCAATAGTTACTTCCTTGCCGATTCGCTCGCCGGCTTCGACCCGACCACCGGCGCCGGTACCGTCACGTGGCAGCGCAATCACCGTTATCCGCGCGTCGCTTTCAACACCATGATCTCGGTGTTGCGGCCCTTCACCGACCTCATTTTCCCCGACGTCGAATACCCGGTGAACCCCGCGCTCCCGTTCTCCATCCAGTTCGTCTCGCCGCGCGCGGTGCGCATCCGCATGCGTACGTCCATGGTTGCGAAGCCGCAGGGCGAGGAATTGATGCTGGCCGGGGAACCGCCGCACGACAACTCCTGGCGGATGACGAAGATCGAAGGCGGCTGGCGATACTCCAGCGTGGCCGGATCGGTCACCATCATGGAGAAGCCGTGGCGCGTCGAATTCCGTGATGCCGCGGGACGGCTGCTCACGCGCACCAACCACGAATCGGACAACCACTCCACGCAGGTCCCGGTGCTTCCGTTCTCCTTCATCCGGCGCGCGTCCGATTACTCGCGCAGCATCGCGCCGGTGTTCTCGCTCTCGCCGGGCGAGAAGCTGTTCGGCTGCGGCGAGTCGTTCACCCAGCTCAACAAGCGTGGCCAGAAGGTTGTGCTCTGGGTGCACGACGGGCAGGGTCCGGAAGCGCCCGAAGAGTACAAGCCGGTTCCGTTCTTTATGAGCAACCGCGGCTACGGGATGTTCGTGCACACTTCCGCGCCCGCGACGTTCGATTTCGGCCAGCGCTACAGCGGCACGAACACGCTGATGCTGGGCGATGACGAGCTCGATCTGTTCGTGTTCCTCGGGTCGCCGAGAGACATACTCGACGAATACACGACCCTCACCGGCAAGGCGCCGATGCCGCCGCTGTGGTCGTTCGGCCTGTGGATGAGCCGCATCAGCTACTTCTCCGAAGACGAGGTGCGCGGCGTCGCGACGAAGCTCCGCGAGAACCGGCTGCCCAGCGATGTGATCCACATCGACACCGGCTGGTTCGAGCACGACTGGCGCTGCGATTACCGTTTCTCCAGCACGCGCTTCCGCGATCCCGCGAAGATGATCGCCGACCTGAAACATCAGGGCTTCCACATCTCCTTGTGGCAGCTTCCTTACTTCGTCCCGCAGAACCGGCTGTTTCCGGAGATTATCGAGAAAGGCCTTTACGTCAAGGACGGCAAGGGCAACCTGCCGTTCGAAGACGCCGTCCTCGATTTCTCGAACCCGGCGACGGTCGCGTGGTATCAGGACAACCTGGCCGGCCTGCTGAAGATGGGCGTGGGCGCCATCAAGGTCGACTTCGGCGAGGGCGCGCCGCTGACCGGCCTCTACGCCAACGGCCGCAGCGGCTTCTACGAGCACAACCTCTACCCGCTCCGCTATAACAAGGCCGTCGGCGACATCACGTACCGGACCTCGGGCGAGCACATCATGTGGGCCCGCAGCGCATGGGCGGGAAGCCAGCGCTATCCGGTGCACTGGGGCGGCGATGCCGCGGCCACCGACATCGGCATGGCGGCGACGCTCCGTGGTGGACTCTCCATCGGGCTCAGCGGGTTCTCGTTCTGGAGCCACGATATCGGCGGATTCGCCGCGCCGTCGCCGCCCGAACTCTATCGCCGCTGGATGCCCTTCGGCATGCTCACGTCGCACAGCCGCTGCCACGGTATTCCGCCGAAGGAGCCCTGGCTGATCGGCACGGCGTTCATGGACGACTTCCGCCGCGCCGACGAAATGAAGTACCGCCTGATGCCCTACGTCTACGCGCAGGCGAAGGACTCGAGCGAGCGCGGCCTGCCCATGGTGCGCGCGCTGTTCGTGGAGTTCCCCGACGATCCCGGGTCGTGGGACGTGGAGGATGAATACCTGTTCGGCTCGCAGATCCTGGTCGCGCCGCTGTTCGAATCGGGCAGCACGGGCCGCGATGTCTACCTGCCGCCGGCCTCGTGGATCGATTATCAGACGCGGAAAACCTACACGGGTGGCTGGCACAGAATCGAAGCAGGCGAGATTCCGGTGGTGATGCTGGTTCGCGACGGATCGCTCATTCCGACTGCGAAGCTGGCGCAATCGACCTCCGAAATCGACTGGCCGGCTATTGAACTGGTTCCGTTCAGAACCCTGGTCGGACATGCCACAGGTCTGGTATGTCTGCCGTCAAATAACGTGCTGAGGAGAGTAACCAGCGATGGCACGATCGCGGTACGCGGGACAACACAATATGAGCGCCCTGTCACGCATTAACGTGCGTCCTGCAGGCCGAAGGCCTGCTCTACTTTGCTTCGCGGCACTGGCGTTTGCGGCCGAGGCACAGCATACCCAGCCCTACGTCTGGAAGAGCGTCCAGATGGTGGGCGGCGGATTCGTCGATGGCATCGTCTTTCATCCGACCGCAAAAGGCGTTCGCTACGCCCGCACCGATATCGGCGGCGCGTATCGCTGGAATGACGCAACGAACCGCTGGGAGCCGCTCCTCGACTGGCTGCCTTACGAGGACACGAACCTCATGGGCGTCGAGAGTATCGCGCTCGATCCGTCCGACGCGAATCGCGTCTACCTTGCCTGCGGCATGTACACGAATGCGTCGTCGCCGAATGGCGCCGTGCTGCTATCGCCCGATCGCGGACGCACCTTCCAGCGCGTGAACGTGCCATTCAAAATGGGCGGGAACGAGAACGGGCGCGGTAATGGCGAGCGCATGGCCGTCGATCCGCATAACGGGCGCATCATTTATCTGGGCACTCGCCATGACGGCCTGTGGCGAAGTACGGACCGCGGCCTCACGTGGAAGCGGGTCGAGAGCTTCCCGGATATTGCCGTGAAGCAATCGGGCCCGGCCTGGCGCGATCCGAACGCGGGCATCATATTCGTCGTGTTTGGCCCGAAATCCGCCATCTACGTTGGCGCGTCGCTCATGAACCGCGACAATCTGTTTCGCAGCACCGACGCGGGCAAGAGCTGGCATGCCGTGCCAGCCCAGCCGACCCAATATCGACCGCACCGCGCCGCGCTCGCCTCCGACGGCTTCCTTTACATTGCCTATGGAACCGATCCCGGACCCATGCCCAATACCGACGGCGGAGTGTGGAAGCTGAATACCGCGAACGATCGGTGGACCGACGTTACTCCGGACAAACCGGATGCCTCCAGAAAGTTCGGTTACGCGGCCGTTGCAGTGGACCACCGGAATCCTCAGGCGCTGATCGCCAGCTCGTTCTATCGGCCCGGCGGCGAGGAACTGTTTCGCAGCACCGACGGTGGCGCCCACTGGCGGCCCATCTTCCACGACGGCGGCGGCACGTACGATTTCTCTCTCGCGCCTTACGTGGCGCACACTCCCATTCACTGGCTCTTCGATATCGAGATTGACCCGGCGAATCCGGATCACGCGCTCTTCACCACCGGCTACGGCGGCTACGAGACGTTCGATCTGCGCGACGCCGACGCGGGCAAGCCGACCCGGTGGAGCGTCATGACCACCGGCATTGAGGAAACGGTTGCCCTCGATCTGTTGAGTCCACCGCGCGGCGCGCCTCTGCTCACCGCAATCGGCGACTACGGCGGGTTCGTCCACTGGGATCTCGACAAACCCGCGCCGGAGGGCAACTACGATCACCCGCACTTCGGCAACACCAACAGCCTCGCCTGCGCCGAGAACGCGCCGGACATCATTGTGCGCGTCGGGCACGCGAGCGGCGATGGCCGAGGAGGCAACATCGGCTACTCGCTTGACGGCGGCAAATCGTGGCAGCCCACGGCTTCGACGCCCCAGACGGGCAGCATGCTGGGACACGTGGCGGTTTCGGCCGACGGCGCCACATGGGTGTGGACGCCGGATCGGAAGGCCGTCAGCTACACGCTTGATCGTGGCGCAACGTGGGAGCAGTCGCAGGGCATTCCCGCGAACGTCCAGGTGATTGCCGATCGCGTGAATCCGCGAAAGTTCTATGCACTCGCCCTGTTCGATGGCAAGCTGTACGTCAGCTCGGATGGCGCCGCGAACTTCACGGAGCGGCCGCTGAAACTGCCCGATGGCATCCCGCCGAAAGGGGGCAACAGAGGCGACGACCGCGGCGGGCAGGATCGCATCTATGCGACGCCGGGCCATGAAGGCGATCTCTGGCTGCCCGCTTTCAACGGGCTCTACCATTCCATGGATACCGGCGCGTCCTGGAACCGGCTCGCTCAAGTATTGGAGATCCACGCATTCGGCTTTGGCAAAGGCGCGCTCTATCTGGTTGGCGTCGTCGATGGCGTGCGCGGCGTCTACCGGTCCGACGACACCGCGCGAAGCTGGACGCGCATTAACGATGACCAGCACCAGTGGGGCCTGATCCTGCAAATCACCGGCGATCCAAAGCAATATGGGCGCGTGTACGTCGGCACCCACGGCTGCGGTACGCTGTACGGCGACCCGAAGTAGCGCGGCAGCATCAGACTATTCCGATCCCAAATGATTTATCTGTGGAAAAGACTTACCTGATGTTGTGTCGATTCTTACTATCGTCTTATGGAGCAGAACTGGAGTGAGTACGAAGGCCTGTCCGTGTGCGGATGGAACCTGCAATCCTTCCTTGGCTCACGTGGCGCGAGGGGTTTCTATGTCGCCCGGCACGATAACGGCAGCGCCGCGCTGATCCAGATAATTCCTATAGGCGACGTTGGAGCTGAAGCCGCGCGCCATAGCTGGCGCCGTGCAGCAGCGCTCTCATATGAGGGCCTCGTTCGGCTTTATGAAACGGGCGAAACAGAACTAGCCGAAGGTGTTCCTTTGTATTACGCAGCAATGGAGTTGCCGGATGACGATGTCGGAGAACTGTCAGACCGCCGCGTTCTGACCGATGCCGAGATCCGCTCGGTAAATGAAGCCATAGCCGGAGCGCTTCAGGATCTTCACGCGAACGGCATCGCGCACGGCGCCGTCGAGCCGTCGAACATGTTCATTGTCGACGGCGCCTATAAATTGAGCGTCGATACGCTCACGCAGGCTTCTCCTGAACGAGTAGAAGACGACATGCGCGGTCTGGCCGGCATGACCCGGATGCCCGAAGGCAGAATCGAACCGCCATCCATCACGGGTCACAAACGCTGGTTCATTGCAGCCGCTTGCGGCGTCGCCGTGCTCCTGCTGTTTACAATCCTGTTAGCACGATCAACCCGGCATTCACGCGAAACGCGGCCGGTCAGGGCCGCCGCCGTCGCCGCTCCGCGGACGCCCAGAGCAGACCCGTTTCAAAAGGTCAGTCCTGCCGGCGTGACGCGCGCGTCCCTGGCGGAAACAGATACAGCCGATCGATCTGTGGAGCTTCCGCCTGATCGGCGCAGGTGGTCCGTTGTCGCCGCCACTTACGCCGCGTACACTGCCGCCGCGAAGCGGTCGGAGGCCATGCGGAAGCGCTGGCCCGATCTGCATCCCAGTGTCTTCCCGGAAGACGGCGAGGGCAATCTGTACTTCGTGGTTCTTGGCGCCAAGCAGAGCAAAGACGGCGCGGTCGGGCTCCGCCAGCAGGCGGTGAGTGAAGGCGTTGCCCCAGATGTTTACGCAACGATCTTATTAAAACGCTAACCATAAGAACTGTATTGGGCTATAATCTCCAGAAGCGCGCGGCGCAGAAGTTGCGGAGGTCGTTCCGTGAGCAACTGGAGATTATACGAAGGTCTGTTCGTTCAGGGATGGCTGCTCGAATCGTTTGGTGGCGAGCGGGCGGGAACGCCCTGGTTTCGCGGGCACAACGGTATTGGGCTGAAGTCGTCTCAAGTGCTGATGCTGCCGGCGGAGGCCGCGGGCGCCGGTTCGGTGCTGTCCCGATGGCGGGTGGCGAAAAAGCTGCCTCACGATAACCTGCTCCGGATTCGCGAGTGCGGCGAGGCTACTATCGACGAGCGCGCCGATGTGGTCTACCTCGTCACGGAGCTGCCGGATCAGGATGTTGCCGCCATCCTCGCCGGCGGGCCGTTCACAGCGGATGACGCGGCAACGCTGCTGCTGGCTCTTGCGGGCGCGGTGCAGCGCCTGCATAGCAACGGCGTGGCTCATGGCGCCGTTTGTCTCAGTAACGCGGTGATCGCCGAGGACACGTACAAGCTGGCTATCGGTACCCTTACTCCTGCGTCAAGGGAAGCTCAGGACACCGATATTCGGCAGCTTGGACGCACCATCGTTCACGCCGTTACGGGAGATGCCGACGCGCCATTCACTCCTGATTCGGAGGCTTACGCTCGCCTCCACCCGTTGAGCCGGGATGTCGTGATGGCCTGCCTGACGCGTTCCTCGGCGCAAAACTGGACAGCAGACGCACTGCTGGAAAGCCTGTATGCCGGGTTCGTGCCGCCCCTTGAAGCGCAGCCGGCAACGAATGCGCCTCCACCTTCTCAAACCGCCCCGGCGCGATTCCCCCAACTGGATTGGGCGCGCATGTCCATGGCTACCGCAGTCTCAATTCTGGTCCTGCTGATCCAGTCGAGCCTGATGACTCAGCGTGCGCCGGCTGAACCGAACCAACCGGTTAAACCGGCCCAAATTGTTACGGCCAGGGCTGTCGCTGCGGCTGAAGCCCCGCAACGCCGGCCGCCCGAAGTGGCGGAACGAGCCGCCACTCCGCTCTTGCCCGAGCCCAAACCGGTTGTGGCCCTGGCGCCCGTTGCTCAGGAAGGTACGGATGAGCGCGTACGCTCGGTAATCCCCAGCGGACCCTCCTGGGCAGTTGTGGTTGGATCGTACTCGAGTTACGCGGCTGCCCGCAATCACGCCCGCCGAATCAAGAAGCGTTGGCCGCGGGCCACGGTCGCCGTTGTCAATAACGGCTCACTCCATTCGGTAATGATCCGTTCGGTGGTTAGCCGCCGGGATGCCGAACGGCTGGAGCGCGCGGCGCGCCAAACCGGGCTGGCGGAGGATGCCTACGTTATGCAGGTCCGGCAAACTCCTGCCAGTGAATGATCGATTGCGTTGCGTTGCGTGGGGCAGGATTTTATCCTGCGGCCGATTTGCAATCGGCCAGGCGGCTTACAAAGGCGCCGCAGGCTGAAAACCGGCTGAAAGCCTGCCCCACTTCTACCGGAGGAACCGCTTGAGAGCGCGTTCCACCTTCGCCGGATCGCGCGTCTCGCACTCCCAGATCACCAGCGCCTCCCAGCCCTCGGCCCCCAGAGCCGCGGCATTCCGGGCATCGCGCTCCGCGTTCTCGCCTCGCTTCCGCGACCAGAAATCGGCGCGCGTGGCGGGCTTGACCCGTCCATACGGGCAATCGTGCAGGTGCCAGAAACAGCCGTGAACCAGAATGACTTTCCGGCGCCCCGGGAATACCAGATCGGGCTTGCCCGGAAGATCCCGGCGATGCAAACGGAAGCGATACCCGAGCCGATGCGCCAGCGCGCGCACAATCATCTCCGGCTTCGTGTCGGCGCCGCGGATGGCCGACATATTGCGGCTGCGCTGCTCGGGAGTGTGAACGTCGGTCACGGCGCGAGGAGCTTCGTCATTTCATCCAGCAGATCCGATTCGCGATTCAACGCCGCGGCTGCGCGCGCGATCTCCCGATCCGCGTCCGGCCACATCTTTTCCTCGATCGCCTCGCGAACCCCGGGAAGCGTCTTCACGCCATAGCCGGTATAGAAACCGGGCGCGTAGATCTGATGCCGGAACCACGGCCGGCGCGGCAGACCCGCGTCATCGGTGAGCCGGCGCTCACTTTGAATCAGCTTCGCGTTGAGCTCGCGCGCGGGCGGCTGCTTCGCGTCTTTCAGCGCTTTCTCGTATGCATCGGCGCTGCGTGTCAGCCGGTCGGAGGCGGTCTCGAGCGGCGCGAAATTCAGATGCGGCGGCACGGTCTCGCGCTTCGGCGGAACCAGCGTCTTCGTCGGATCTCTGATGGCCGTGAACACGCCCTCGTCCAGCTCGCGATTGAGCTCCTCCAGTTCGTCGTGCTTGTCCTTCCACAAAGTCTTCACCTCATCCACGTACTTGTGTATGGTGTCGGCAAAATCCGTGAACTGGAAGGGAAGCACGTCCGCATCGGCCAGGCGCATCACCGCGCTCCCCACCGTCTGCGCCAGAGCGCGCCCGTAAACGAACTTCGTGTCCGCGAAATGCGTGTACCAGTAGAAATCGTCGTAGACCGAGTGATAGATTCCGCCTCCATCCTCGCCGCCATAGCCGAGGTTCAGCGAGGCAATTCCCAGATGATCGATGAACACGGTGTAGTCGCTCCCGGAACCCAGCGCTCCCATGCGCAAATCGGGCCGTGACCGCAGCTCTTTCCGGTCCTCCGGTTTCGCGCCGGAGATCTCCGATAGCTGCAGACGGCGCTCGACGGTCATGCCGGTCTCGGGGTCCTGCACGTCGGCGGCGATGCCGTTCATGAAATGCTCCAGCGTGTGCGAGCCTTCCATGCCCAGCGTCCCGCGCCCATTGCCGTCGGTGTTGATGTACGCGGCGGCATGCGCCTTGAGATCGGCAGCGTGCTCTTCGGCCCATTCGGTGGAGCCCAGCAGACCCGGCTCCTCGCCGTCCCACGCGCAGTAAATGATAGTCCGCTTCGGCGTCCAGCCCTTTTTGTGCAACTCGCCCAGCGCCCGCGCCTCTTCCAGCAGCGACATCTGGCCCGATATCGGATCTTCCGCGCCGTTCACCCACGCATCGTGGTGATTGCCGCGCACGATCCACTCATCTTTGTATTCGCCGCCGGGTATGGTGGCGATCACGTCACGCACCGGTTTCATGTCCCAGTTGAAGGACAGCTCCAGATGGACCTTCGAGGCCCCCGGGCCGAGATGATAGGTGATGGGCAGGCTGCCGCGCCAGGCCTCCGGCGCAACCGGACCCTCCATGTGCTCCAGCAGCGGCTGCGCATCCGCGTACGAGATGGGCAGCACCGGGATCTTCGTCAGCGTTGCCGCCTCTCGGATGGGCAGTCGCTTCGCATTTTCTGTGGCGCCGATGCCCGGCGTGAGCGGATCCCCGGGATACACCGGCATGTCCATGACGCTGCCACGCTGCGCGCCGTACGGAGGACGCCACGCGCCCGCGGGAAAGACGTCCCCCTGTCCATAGCCGTCGTCCTTCGGGTCGGAATAGATGATGCAGCCGATGGCCCCGTGCTCGGCCGCCACTTTCGGCTTGATGCCGCGCCAGGAGCCGCCATAGCGCGCTATCACGATGGCCCCCTTCACCGAAATGCCATGGCGATCGAGTTCCTCGTAGTCGGCCGGAACGCCGTAGTTCACATACACAAGCGGGCCCGTCACGTTGCCGTCAATGGAATAGGCGTTGAACACAGGCAACTGCTCGGCGGTCTGCATCGACGTCGGATCGACCGCCACCGGCGGTTCTTCCAGCTTCGCGGTGTAGTGCGTGGGCGCCACCAGTTCCAGAACGCGCAGCTTCGGCGTGGGGAAGAGAACCGTGAATGTCTCGATGTGCGCATCGAGTCCCCACTCGCGGAACTTCGCCAGAATCCACTCGGCGTTGTCCTTGTCATACGGCGAGCCGACATGATGCGGGAAAGCCGAGAGGCGGCGCATGTACTCGCGCATGTTATCCGGCTGCGGCAGGGCGCGGAACTTTTCCTCCCACTGGCGCTCGTCTGGCGTGGCGTCCGGACTAGCGGCAAAAGAGGCGGCGATGAACAGCGTGAGCACGGCGGGGCGGATAAGTGAGGGCATGGAAGGCACAGTATAGCGCCGCGTGCCAGATGATCGCTGAATATTCGGAACCCTCGAAAATGCAGCTTCACCTCCCCGTGGGGCAGACGATCGGGTTTTGTCGTCTGCCCGGGCACTCGAACAGGCAGACGACATAAACCGATCGTCTGCCCCACGGAGCCAAAGCTTCGCGGGCTCCCCTGAAAACGTGAGGGAGCGGTTTGGTTGCGCTCTGCTGCGCACCCTCGGGCAGGCATTCAGCGCTGGAACACCGGGGCCCCACGGTATCCTGAAAGAAATGCCTTTTCATCTCGTCGTCGACTATCGCCCGCGGGGCGACCAGGGCGCGGCGATCGACCAGCTTATGCGCGGCATTCAGGATGGTGAGCGCGATCAGGTGCTGCTCGGCGTCACCGGTTCCGGCAAGACGTTCACCATGGCGAAGGTCATCGAGAAATCGAACCGGCCGGCCCTCGTCCTCGCCCACAACAAGACGCTCGCCGCCCAGCTCTATCACGAGTTTCGGAGCTACTTTCCGCGGAATGCCGTGGAGTATTTTGTCAGCTACTACGATTACTATCAACCCGAGGCGTACATTCCCTCAGGCGACGTTTACATCGAAAAGGAAGCCACTATCAACGACGAGCTCGACAAGCTGCGGCTGTCGGCAACCCGGTCCCTTTTCGAGCGGCGCGACTGCATAATCATCGCCAGCGTGAGCTGCATTTACGGACTCGGGTCGCCGGAAGCCTACTATGGCATGCTGCTGATGCTCGAGAAGGGGCAGAAGATCTCGCGCCAGCAGATCGTGTCGCGCCTGGTGGAGATTCTCTACGACCGCAACGACAGCGATTTCCGGCGCGGCGCGTTTCGCGTGCGCGGCGATGTCATCGAAGTGTACCCCACCTACGACGACAACGCGTACCGCATCGAGCTGTGGGGCGACGAAGTGGAGAGCCTCAGCCAGATCGACCCGTTGCTCGGCCAGGTCAAGCAAACCTACCTTCGCCTGCCCATCTATCCGAAAACGCACTATGTGATGACGCCGGAATCGCGCGAGCGGGCGCTCCACAGCATCGAAGAAGAGCTGACGTGGTGGCACGGCGAGCTGACCAAATCCGGCAAGCTGATCGAAGCGCAGCGGCTCTATCAGCGCACCATGTTCGATCTGGAAATGATCCGCCAGATCGGATATTGTCACGGAATCGAGAATTATTCCCGCCATTTCTCCGGACGGCTGCCCGGCGAAGCCCCGCCCACGCTGCTCGATTATCTGCCGCACGATTCGCTGATCTTCATTGACGAGAGCCATCAGACCGTCCCGCAGTTGCGGGGGATGTACCACGGCGATCGCTCGCGCAAGAACATTCTGGTGGACTACGGTTTTCGTCTGCCCAGCGCACGCGATAACCGTCCCCTGACCTTCGAAGAGTTCGAGAACCGCGTCAATCAGGTGGTCTACGTATCGGCAACGCCCGGACCGTACGAGCTGACCAAGTCAGGCGGCGTGGTGGTGGAGCAGATCATACGGCCCACCGGCCTGGTGGATCCGGAGATCGACATTCGCCCCATCCGTGGGCAGGTGGATCATCTGCTGAACGAAATCCGGATTCGGACGGAAAAGAACGAGCGCGTGCTCGTCACCACGCTCACCAAGCGTATGTCCGAGGATCTGGCCGAGTATTACACCGAGGTTGGCGTGAAATGCGCGTACCTCCACTCGGAGGTCAGCACGCTCGACCGCATCAAAATACTGCGCGATCTCCGCCGAGGCGACTACGACGCGCTCATCGGCGTGAACCTGCTGCGCGAGGGGCTCGATCTGCCGGAGGTGTCTCTGGTAGCCGTGCTCGATGCCGACAAGGAAGGCTTTCTCCGTTCCAGCGGATCGCTGATCCAGACCATGGGCCGCGCCGCCCGAAACCTGAACGGCCGGGCGATTCTTTATGCCGATGTGATGACCGACAGCATGCGGCGAGCCATCGACGAAACCAACCGGCGGCGCGCCATTCAGAAAGCGTACAACGAGGAAAACGGCATCACGCCGCAATCCATCATCAAGCCCATCGACATGAGCCTCATCGCCATCGCCGAGGCCGATTACGTGACGGTGCCGCTGGACACCGATGAACCCGCGGCCGAGATGACGGCGCAGCAGCGCGATAAGCTCATCCAGGAGCTCGAAGCGTCCATGCGCGAAGCGGCCGTGAAGTTCGAGTTCGAAAAGGCCGCGCAATACCGCGATCGCGTGAAGGCGCTGAAGGCCCGGGGAATCTATGAGGAAACGGCGGCCGGCGGGTCTGCTGGCGTCGGGTAACGCCGCGGCGAACCCGCTGCTGCGGCTGCTCAGCGCGTCGGGAGCCCTGGGCCCCGTCGCCTCTACGTCGCTGCGGGTTGCCAGCCGCATCGCCAACGCGTTGGGAGCGGGCACGGCGGTGGATGATCCAGCTGCATTCGAGGGCTGCCGCCTCATCCTGGTGCATTTGCCGGGCGAGGAACCCGGCGGCGTCAAGTGGCTCGAGCAATCGCAAGTCGACTGGGTCCGCCGCGCGGTTCTGATGGTGGAAGGCGAATCCGCCGGGCCGTTGCGCTCGCTCGCTGAGCGCGGAGCGGCCATCGGCGTCGTCGCGGCCCTCCCGGGAATCGGCGAACGCTCGTTCCTTCTCGAAGGCGAACGCGCGGCCGCGGGTGAAATCCGCCCTTTGCTCCATGCCTGCGGTGCGCGGCTGACGCTGATCCCGCCGGGCTCGAAAGCGCCGTTCGATGCCGCTCTGGCGCTTTCCGGCGGGTCTGTGTTTGCCCTGCTCTCCGCGGCCGACGCCGCGCTGCGGTCGGCCGACCTGCCGCGCGATATGGCCGACCGCGTGCTTGAGAAATCCGTCGAAAGAGCCGTGCGCTCCTGGATGAAGGCGCGCGGCAAAGGCTGGAGCGGCTATGTCGAAGAGTTGGACCCCGACCGCGTGAAGCGCCTCTCCGAGTTGCTGGATGGCCACGACCCGCGCGCTGCCGCCCTGTTCCGGGGCGTCGCCCGAGCCGCCAGAGAGTTCATGGGCTAGGCCAATACTGTTCACTTAAGGCAGGGGCTGGGTGGGGCGGTCCCCAGGGCGGTCCCCCGGACCTCACGGGACGCCCTCGTCCCGCTGCCGCAGGCGCAGGCAGGTTCTCCGGGCGAGCGAGGGCGCCTGCAAACGATCAGGGCATTTTGCTTACCTGCGTCTCTCGTGAAACACAGAGGCGAATTCCGTCACCAATGTCTAAGCGACTGGATATCCGCGAAACCGTTTACACTGATTCTTCAGATGAGCGAGCAGGATCGAATGGAACTGCAGTGCTGGGGTGTGCGCGGCGGCATCCCCGTGCTCGACTCTGAGCAAAAGGCCTTTGGCGGCAATACTTCCTGCCTTGAGGTGCGCCTGCCCGGCGGCGCGGTAATGGTTTTCGATGGCGGCTCCGGCGTAAGGGCGCTGGGGGACAGGCTGCAGCAGGAGGCGGCAGGCGAGCCGCTGTCCCTGCATCTGTTCCTGACTCATTTTCATTGGGATCACATCCAGGGAATCCCGTTTTTCGAACCTCTCTTCGACCCGCGCACCGACGTGACGTTTTGTTCCTTTCCCCCGGCCGTCGACTTGTGCAACCTTCTGGCCGCCCAGATGGCGCCGCCGTATTTCCCGGTGAGCTTCGAGTTCATGGCCGCTCAAAAGAACTTCGTATGTCTGGCCGAGGAGGACCGTCGCGTCGGGGACGCGATGGTGCATGCCTTCCCCCTGAACCATCCGCAGGGCGCCTACGGCTACCGCGTGGACGCTCATGGAGCCTCTGTCGTGTTCGCCACGGATCATGAACACGGCGACCCAATCCTGGACGGTGTTCTGCGAAAAGCAGCCGAGGGCGCCGACGTTCTGATTTACGATGCGCAGTACACGCCCGAGGAATACGCCGGCAAGCGTGGCTGGGGCCACAGTACCTGGCTGGAAGCGACTCGCGTCGCCATGGACGCCGGGGTGGGCCGGCTGATCCTGTTTCATCATGATCCCGGCCATTCCGATCGCTGCATGGAAGCGATCCTCACGCACGCCCGCGGTCATTTCGCACACACTGAAATCGCCACAGAGGGACGCCGGATCGTGCTCTGAGGCCCATCCGGGTACTAGCTCGACTAGCTCGTACTCCCT